>JAJCZU010000004.1 GCA_029262235.1 Candidatus Eiseniibacteriota bacterium
GGGCGGCAGCAAGCCGAACGTGCAGAAGCTGCAGACGGAACTGCAGAGCCTGATGCAGAAGCGTCAGCAGATGTTCCAGACGATGCAGAACATCATGAAGTCGCTGCACGACTCGTCGATGGCGGCGGTTCGCAATCTGAAGGCTTAATCGATCGCGATGAGCTGACAGAGATATCGCAACAAGCAAGGGCCCGGGCGGAAACGCTCGGGCCTTTTTCGTGTGCGTTCCTGTGCTAATCTCCACTCAGTTTTCAGCGAAGGGGTGCTCATGAGTTATCTCGAACCGATCGACTATACGACCCCCGACGGGGGCGACCTGTATGACGAGCTTCCGCTCTGGTCGGCACTGTTCGGGCAACGGCTTCTGGAACGCGTGCCGCTCACGAACGGACTCACGTATCTCGATGTCGGGTGCGGCACCGGCTTTCTGACCGTAGAGCTGGCGCAGCGAGCCGGCGCGCAGTCGAAAGTGATCGCCGTCGATCCGTGGAGCACCGCGATGGATCGTCTGCGGCGCAAGCTCGCGTACATGCAGATCGAGAACGTCGCGCTCCACGAACAGGACGCACTTTCACTCGCGCTTCCGGACGAATGCGTCGACGTCATCGTCTCGAACCTGGGCGTCAACAACTTCGAAGACCCCGTTGCGGTTCTGAAAGTACTGCATCGGACGGCGAAGCCCGACGCGCGCCTCATTCTGACGACGAATCTTTCCGGACACATGGACGAATTCTTCGCCGTGTTTCGGGAAACGCTGATCGAACGCGACATGCGCGATCGGCTGATTCCGCTCGAAGAGCATATCGCGCATCGCGGCACCGTGGACTCTGTCAGTGAAATGCTTCGCCGCGCGCAGTTTACCGTGTCGAACGTGGAAACGAGTTCGTTCGTCATGCGGTATGCCGACGGGTCGTCGTTTCTCCGGCACCACTTCATTCGCATGGGATTTCTGCAGAGCTGGGTTGCGGTCGTCGGAGAGGAGGTGCCGCAGCCTGTGTTCGACGCGCTGGAGCGCAATCTGAACGCAGCCGCCGTCACGAACGGAGAGCTTCGGCTCACGGTTCCGATGGCATGTATAGAAGCGCGAAGGGACGCGTGACGGCACCCGGTGTCTACTGGCGCTTGAACGGATTCAGCAGCAACGGAAGCAGCAGGGTCAGTAGTGAAAATCGAAATGAATGAACGTTCATTCGGCGGGGCAATGTCATCGAATCTTTGCCCGGTCGCTGAGTCGAACAGTTTGTGGTTCGTCTATCCCCGCGCGCGCATGATCAGCTGCACGAGTTCGGCAAGCGAGTATGCTTTCATCTTCTTCATGACGCGCGCACGGTGAATTTCCACGGTACGTTCGCTGAGTTCCAGGTCGTATGCGATCTTCTTGTTGGGGTCGCCGGCGACCACGCTCTCCATGACCTGCGTTTCGCGCGGTGTAAGAGTTTCGATGCGGCGCTGGAGCTCCTCGCGGTCGGCTCCGCGTGCCCGCCGCGCAAGATCCGTTGCCAGCGCTTTCTGTACGAGATCGATCAGATCCTGGTCGCGAAACGGCTTCTGCAGAAAATCGAGCGCGCCCTTTTGAATTGCGTGCACGGCCATCGGGATGTCGCCGTGCGCCGTAATGAAGATGATCGGGATTTCGATGCTGCGTTCGGCCAGCACGTTCTGCAGATCGAGCCCGCTCATGCCCGGCATGCGCACATCGAGAAGAAGGCACGCGTTCTCCGGTTCTTCGTATGCGGCAAGAAACGCGTCGGCCGTGTCGAACGCACGCGCTTCGAGATTGATCGACTGCATGAGGAGCGAGACGGATTTCCTCACGCCCTCGTCGTCGTCCACGATGAACACGATTTCATGGCTCATGTGCGCCCTCCGATCGGGAGCGTAAACCGAAACGTCGCGCCCCCGTTTTCGTTTCGTTCATACGACATGATACCACCATGCGACTCGACGATGGTGCGACTGATCGAAAGGCCCATGCCCATTCCCTTGCTCTTTGTGGTGAAGAAAAGTTCGAAAAGGCGGCTCTCTTCATCCTCCGTGATGCCGGCGCCGCGATCGGCCACGGCAAACAGAACCGCGTTCTCTCCCGTCCGGGTCACCGACACGCGGATCGTGCGATCTTTTTTGCTGTCGGTGGTCGCTTTTGTCGCGTCGATCGCGTTCCGTATCAGGTTCAGAAGCACCTGCTGAATCTGGATCGTGTCTGCCGTGAGGTCCGGGATGCCGGGTTCGACCTCACTCACGATCGCCACGTCCACTTCGTTCGCGTCCGACCGGCAGAGCACGATGGTTTCCTGCACGAGCTGATCCACCGGAATCGTTTCGAGGCGGCTCGGTCGTTTCCGCACGAGGTCGCGCAGCCTGTGCACGATGCCGCCCGCGCGCCGCGCCTCCTTCTCCACGTCGGTCAGCGTGTTCTTCAGCAGATCACGGTCGACATCGTCCCGCTCGAGAAAGCGGAGACAGGCAGAGGCGTACGTAGCGATCGATGCGAGCGGTTGATTGATCTCATGCGCGATGCCCGACGCCATCTCCGACATCAGGTTCATGCGCCCCACATGGGCGAGACGTTCGCGCATGTCGCGCGCCTCGTTCTCCGCCGACTCGACTTCCGTGCGATCTTCGAGCTGGATCACGATCTGCAGTGGAAGACCCGACGAGTCGCGCACCACACCGCAGTGCAGGATCACGCGGACGTCTTCCCCGCGGCTGTTCCTGATGCGGATCGGGGCCGAGAACGAGTCTGACCCGTGACTGTCCTGCAGCGTGGCGAGGTGACTTTCGCATCCGGGGGTATCGTCTTCGTGCACGAGGTCGAGGATGGCCTGGCCCGTCAGATCCTTCTCCTTCATATGAAGGATGCGGCAGAAGGCGCGGTTCGGGGAAAGCAGTCGACCGCTCATGTCGAGCGTGGCGATCCCGAGCGGCGTTCCCTCGAACGTCATGCGAAGCTCTTCGCTCTGCTGGTGCACGACGTCTTCGAGGTGCCGGCGATTCGTGATGTCCTTGATGATCGCCAGGAACCGATTCTCGTCGGGGCTGTTTTCGATTTCGCCGATCGACAGTTCGATCGGGAAGAGGGAACCGTCCTTCTTGCGCGCGATGACCTCACGCCCGATGCCGATGATCTTCTTCTCGCCCGTCTCGAGGTAGTTCCGGAGGTATCCGTCGTGGGCGGAGTGGTGCGGTTCCGGCATCAGGAAGTGCACGTTCCGCCCCATCACTTCTTCTTCCGTATATCCGAAGAGCCGCTCCGCGCCCGGGCTGAACACGCGGATGTGCCCTTTCTTGTCGCTGACCACGATCGCTTCGACGGCCGCCTGCAGAATGGCGTGGAACGAAGCCGAGCCCTGGTTGTTCTTCTCCGGAGGATTCATATTGGCAGTGTACCAATTTTCGTGCCTGATGCCGTACGTACCTTCCGAACCCCCCTCTCAGAAGATCACGATGCCGCGCCATGCCCTGCCCGCCGTATATTATGGACAGGAGGACAAGGTCCGAAAGGAGGTCCGCAATGAATGGCACGAAGCAGGGCAACGGAGCCTGGAAACCCCGGCGAATTCTGGTGACGACGGATTTCAGCGAGAACGCGCGTGCCGCCTTTCCCTACGCGAGGGCGTTTGCGAAAGCGTACGACGCCGACGTGGATCTGCTCTCCATCGTTTACTCCTACGAGATGGCCGTCGGGCCGATGGTGCCGCTTTCCGCCGCCCCCGATTACCTCGATGGTCTGCGCGACGACGTCCTGAAGAGCCTGAAGGAGCTCGCCGCAACCGAGGCCGAGGCCGAAGGCGGCATTCAGATGCGTCCTTTCGTCACGATTTCTTCGACACCCGTCGAGGGTATCCTCGATTTCGCGAACGAGCATGATGTCGATCTCATCGTCATGGGGACGCGCGGCCACGGAGTCTGGCGTCAGTTCCTGTTCGGCAGCGTGGCGCGCTCGGTCACGCAGCACGCGAAATGCCCGGTTCTTTGCGTCAAGCCCGGCGAGGAAGGGCTGCTCGACGAGAATGGCAACGTATCCCTTCGCCGGCTCGTCGTGCCGATGGATCTGTCGGAGTACTCCGAAACGCTGCTCCGCATGGCCGATGACCTCGCACGGCCGCACGTCAGCAAAATCGCGGCCCTGCATGTCGTCGATACGCTGATTCCGCCCATGTATCAACTCGTGGGCATCGAATCGCTGTTCGATCTCGATCGCGACATGCGGAAGCGCCTCGAGGTTCGCGTCGACAAACTCCTGAGCGATTGTGTGAGGCCCGAGATCGAGACCGAACACCACGTGCTCGAAGGGCACGCCTCACGCGAGATCGCGCGCTTTGCCGACGAGTTCAAGGCCGATCTCGTCATCATGGGTCGAAGGGGCGTGGGCGACACGCCGCATCTTATCGGTGGAGTCACGGAACGCATGATGCACGACACGCATCACCCGGTTCTGGTCCTTCCGTAACTCACAGCACGAAAGAGGTTTCGCATGTACGTGAAGGTCCGTGACCTCATGACCGCCAACGTTCTTACCATTCAGCCCCATCATTCCGTCGAGAGGGCGCGCAAGCTGATGGACACACACCAGCTGAGCGCCCTTCCCGTTGTCGACAGCGACGACATCGTGGTCGGCATGGTGAGCTCCAGCGACCTCGTGCGACCGGGCGGAAGCGAGAACTCCCCCGTGCGCACGATCATGTCGACCCGTGTTTTCACGATCTCCGAGTACGACGACGCCCGCAACGTGGCGCGCCTGATGCGAAACCAGCACATTCATCACGTCGTCGTGACGAACGAGAAACGCGTGGTGGGCATGATCAGTTCGTACGACCTGCTGCGGCTCGTGGAGAATCATCGGTTTGTCATGCGGGATGCGCCGAGTGGGCCAAGGGGGAAACAGGGGAAGGGATAGGATAAGAGAAGAACGTAAGAGTAAGCACGAGCGAGGGGCTCCCCTCGGCCGCGAGTCCTGGCCAACTGGCCAAGTGGAGGCCTCGCGGATCCGGGGAGCCCCTCACTCGTGCTTTTCTTTCATCTTCTTTGGTGAGGGGTGGAGGGGGAGAAGCGGGAAGAGAAGAGAGAAGAGAAGAAGGAAAGAGTGGGCACGAGCAAGGGGCTCCCCTCGACCGCGAGTCCTGGCCAACTGGCCAAGTGGAGGCCTCGCGGATCCGGGGAGCCCCTCGCTCGTGCTTTTCTTACGTCTTCTTTGGTGAGGGAGTGAGGGAAAGGCGGGAAGAGAAGATAAGTGAGAGGAAGAAGAAACCGGACGATCATTTTCTTTCCGATCCGGATTCCTCACTTCGCAAAGTGGCCTGGGCGGGTGGCGCGCCGGACGGGGACCCCGACCGAGCCTCGTCGAGGACGGGGTGTCCGGGCGCGGCAGGGCCCGCCCAGTCGGACCGGGAGAAGCGAGAGGAATCGAGCTTCTTTCTAGTGAGCACTCATCTCCACAGGCTCTTCAATTCTGTCCAGGAGATGTTCTCTGCGACGCTTAGAACCAGTGGCACGGATGCAACGATCGAAGGTTCCATTGCCGTATCAAAGATTCCCGAGAGCGGGGCGTAACCTGTCAGAACTCCTCCCGTGAAGCCCTCCGGGACAATGTATGAAACGGTACCGACATGGATGGGAACACTCCGAAGATCTGCGAATGTGAAGTCGAATGCCGAAAACACATCACATGTGTCGTCCTGAATCGCGGGAGGAGAAATCGTCCAGGCACCGCCGATTGAATCAGAATACTGTTCGAGCAGGATGCCGCCTGGCCGACATACAGTGAAACCCACCCCCAGAACATCACACTGCCCCGAGCCAAGCACCCAGAGCTGTGCGTCGACAGTATCACTCTCCAGCACGAGAAGTGTGTCCGGCCCGTTTTCCACGACTCCATCGGCATCAACCACAAGAGTGTATTGAGCGTTTGCCGAAAAGGTTGATAGGAGAACAAGTCCGAACATGGTCAACAGCCTGCCCAATTCTTTATCACCTCATCAAACGCCCTTGGCGAGCGTTCAGGAGTTCCGCGCTTTCCTATAGCTTACATGAGTTGATGTGAAAAGATGCGCGGAAGAGCGAACTGTTTCGATCCTCAAACAGTATGGAGCCGTTTCACGAGGAAACTCTTACTTGACAGGAAGGGGACAGCACTTCCCCCTCTTCTCCCCCTCCGGATTCCGCCGTTCGCGCGAAAAACTTCAGGGTCTAGCGTGGGGCGCTGCTGTCGTACGTGCGGGGGTGACGAAGCAGACCCGGAGCTGCTCTCTTTCATGACAGCCTGAGCGGGTGGCGCGCCGGACGGGGACCCCTGCCGAGCCTGCCGAGGCAGGGGTGTCGCGGCGCGACAGGACCCGCTCAGCCTCCCACCGAAACAAGCATTCCGGTTCTTCTTCTTCTTCCCCGCACCACCGACAATCAGCAGCCCCCCGCTACACCCCTGCCGCGTGGATTTTGCGCGCGAAGTCGACAAGCCGCGCGGAGTAGCCGACTTCGTTGTCGTACCAGGCAAGGATCTTCACGGTGCGGTCGCCGAGCATCATCGTGCATTCGCTGTCGACGATCGAAGAGTGCGTGTCGCCAAGAATGTCGCGGGAAACGAGGGCTTCGTCGGTGACGCGAAGGATTCCCGTGAGGGGGCCTTCGAGCGAGGCGCGCGTGAGCGCCTTGTTCACGTCATCGACCGACGCGTCCATTTCGAGGCGAACCACGGCGTCGGTGATCGAGCCGTCGGGAATCGGGACACGCATGGCCATGCCGAGCACTTTGCCGGCGAGTTCGGGGATGACCCGTTCGGTGGCGCCGGCGGCGCCGGTCGTCGTCGGCACTACGGAGAGCGCGGCGGCGCGTCCCCGGCGGCGCTTGCGGATCGGCCGGTCCATCAGCGACTGGCTGGCGGTGTAGGCATGGATGGTCGTGAACACGATGTCTTTGACGCCGAACTCGTCGATCAGCACGCGGGCTACGGGGGCGATGCAGTTCGTGGTGCAGGACGCCATGGAAACGACGGTGTGCTTTTTCGCGTCGTAGAGATCGTCGTTCACGCCGAGAACGAACATGCCGTCGGCGTCGTCGGAGGGCGCGGCGATGATCACGCGTCTGGCGCCGGACACCATGTGGCCGGATGCGCGTTCGCGGGAGCGGTGCGCGCCGGTGGCTTCGATGACGATATCGGCGCCGGAGTCGCCCCACGGGATTTCGCGCGGTTCGGGGCTCGAGTAGAAGTCGAGTGAGCGCCCGTCGACGAACAGCTTGCCGCCGCCGTGGTCGATCTTGCGCGGGTTCCACCCGTGCACGGAATCGTATTTCAGCAGATAGGCGAGGTCGCCGAGATCCGCGAGGTCGTTGAATGCCACGACCTCCATGTCGGGCTCCCGCTCGATCAAATTGAAGACTGTGCGGCCGATGCGGCCAAATCCGTTGATACCAACGCGTATGCTCATGAGCTCTGCTCCCTGATGGTCAAAAAGTGCGGTCTATCTCTCGGTCTATCCTGAATCTATCTCTATTAGAGTACGGTCGCTGCATGCTTCCCCCCATACGGGGAAACCGAAACGGGACTGCGCCTGTCGCGGATCGCAGCGTCCGGGCCGGTTCCCTACATTGTAATAGGAAAGGCGGTTTGCCGGGTATGAATTGGAAGAAGGAATACGATTCGAAGAAGACGTCTGCGGTCGAGGCCGTTCAGCGCGTCCGTTCGGGCGACCGGGTCTATCTGGGCTCCGGGTGCGCCGTTCCGCAGGAACTCACGCGCGCTCTGGTCGAGCGGGCGGAAGAGCTGCACGATGTCGAAATCGTCCATCTTCTCACCTTCGGCATGGCGCCTTACAGTAAGCGCCAGCACGCCAAGAGCTTCCATCATAACGCGTTCTTCATCGGGGGAAATGTCCGCGATGCGGTCAATGAGGGCAGGGCCGATTACACGCCCGTCTTCCTGAGCGAGATCCCCGCGCTGTTCCGGTCGGGCCAGATGCCGCTCGATTGCGCGCTCGTCATGGTTTCTCCCCCCGACAAGAACGGTTATTGCAGTCTGGGGATCCACCCGGATCTCGGCATGACCGCCGTGAATACGGCGAAGACCGTCATCGCCGAGGTGAATCGTGCGATGCCGCGCGTGCACGGAGATACGTTCGTGCACGTTCGCGACATCGACGTGTTCATCGAGAACACGCATGAACTCGTGGAATTCGTTTCCGAAGCGCCCGGGCCGATCTCGTCGGCGATCGGGCGACATATCGCTTCTCTCGTCCCTGACGGCGCCACGCTCCAGCTCGGTATCGGCAAGATCCCCGATGCAATCCTGCCGCTGCTCATCAATCACAAAGATCTCGGCATTCATTCCGAAATGATCGGGAACGGCGTGATCGATCTGATGGAACGCGGCGTCATCACGAACGCGAGGAAGCCCATTCACGCCGGCAAGGTCGTCTCGAGTTTCGCAATGGGGACGTTCGAGCTGTACGAATATCTGAGAGACAATCCGGCGTTCGAATTTCATCCGACTGAATATGTGAACGACCCGCGCATTATTGCGCAGCATCCGAAGATGGTAAGCGTCAACTCAGCCGTCGAAGTCGACCTCACCGGTCAGGTGGTTTCCGACTCGATGGGACACCGGTTCTATTCCGGTATCGGCGGCCAGGTGGACTTTATTCGTGGAGCGGCTATGTCCGACGGTGGCCGCCCTGTGCTGGCGCTTCCTTCGACCGCAGCGGGCGGCACTCGATCCCGTATCGTGACCGAACTGACGCCGGGTGCCGGCGTTGTCACGAGCCGGGGCGACGTGCACTACGTGGTCACCGAATATGGTGTCGCGTATCTGCACGGAAAAAGCGTTCGTGAGCGCGCGATGGCTCTCGTCGAAATTGCGCACCCCGATTTTCGCCCCGAGCTTCGCGCGCACGCGGTCAACCGCAAGCTGATTCCGTCGCACTGGCAGGTTCCTTCCGAGCTCGACCGCTATCCCGACGGGCTCGAAAAGCAGAAGCAGTTCGGCGACCAGCAGTTTTTCGTGCGGCCGATTCGGTCCGATGACGCCGATCGTCTCATGCGCTTTTTCTATTCGCACGATCCCGAAACCGTGTACGGCCGTTATCGCTTTCCCAAACAGTCGATGCCCCGGGAAGAAGCGGTGCGGCTCTGCACGATGGACTACAAGTATCGATTCGCGCTCGGTGTGTTTCGCGACGCGGGCAAGAGCATCGAACTGGTTGCGATCGGGCGCTATGAAGGCGACGAAACGACGAAGGTCGCCGAGCCCGCGTTTGTGGTGCACGAAAAATTCAGGCGCCGGGGCATGGCGAACTATTTGTACGACCAGCTGCGTGTGCGAGCCGCGGAGTGCGGCCTCACGTCGTTCGAAGGCAGCTTTTCGATCGAGAACCGTGCTTCGATCGAACTGCATCGCGCGCGCGGCAACGATGTTCACTATGCCGATGGATTGTACTGGTATCAAGATTCGCTCGAGTCACTCGAGCCACCTGGAACGCTCGAACTAGGCGAGGCCTCGACCTCACTCTCCACATAAAAAGGAGAGTGAGTACCAACCCGGCTGATTCCCGTCTGAGGTCTCGCCTTTTATTGATTACGAAACAGGGCCCGCTTCTCTGAGGAGAGGAGCGGGTCCTGTCGCGCCCGGATACCCCGTCCTCGACGGGGCTCGGCCGGGGTCCCCGTCCGGCGCGCCACCCGCTCTCAGTTTCAGAAGCTCGCCCTGTGTGCAATGTTCAAGCGTGAAGAAGTCTAGGCGCTCTTTCCCACTGCGCCGACTTCGCGCAGTGCGTGTTCGAACTGTTCCCAGCGCTGTTCGAGGGCGCCGGTGTAGCCGATCGAGACGCGTACGAGTCCGGGGAGAATGCCGGCCTGTCGCTGTTCGTCGCCTGTGAGTTCGCTGGATGTGGAGCTTGCGGGTGAGGACATGAGGGTGTCGAAGTAGCCGAGGCTGACGGCCATGAAACCGAACTTGCCGCGGTTCTGCAGGCATTCCATGAACTGTTGCGCGCGTTTCGTGCTGCCGAGGTCGACGCAGAAGATGCCTCCGAGACCGTAGCCGTTGTTGGCGAGGCGTGTCAGGAGAGTGTGGTCGGGGTGGTCGGTGAGGCCGGGGTAGATGACGGGGACGCCGAGCTTCTGCACGCGTTCTGCGAAGATCATCGCGCGGCGGCTGTGCTCGACCATGCGAAGACCGAGATGCGGCAGGCGCGAGCTGATGCTGAAGGCGATGCGCGGGTCCATGGTGGGGCCGAGCAGCATGAGCGAACCCATGTGCAGGTCCATGAGGCTTGTTACGAACTCGGTGCTGCCGCAGACGGCGCCGGCCACGACGTCCGAGGCGCCGTTGATGAACTTCGTGAGACTGTGAACGACGACGTCGGCGCCGTGCCGGATCGGCGATACGATGACGGGGCAGAACGTGTTGTCGACGACGAGCTTTGCGCCCCGAGCGTGCGCGATTTTGGCGAGCCTCGGAATGTCGGCGACGCGCAGTGTCGGGTTCGACATCGTTTCGACGTAGAGCAGGCGCGTCTTGTTCGTGAACGCGGCTTCGACTTCTTCGATGTTCGTCATGTCGACGAACGAAACGTGCAGACCGGCTTTTGCGGGCAGGTACTCTTTGAACAGCGCGAACGTGCCGCCGTAAACCGTGTCGCTGGAAACGACGTGGTCACCGCCGGCACAGAGCTGAAGAACGGTGGCGGCGATCGCGCTCATGCCGCTTGCCGTGCAGTAGCCGGTTTCCGCTCCTTCGAGCGAGGCGACCTGCTTGCCGAGTACGTAGACTGTGGGGTTGAAATGACGGCCGTAGAGATAACACCCGCCTTCTTCCGGCCCCCGGTTTCCCTGAAAGATCGCGGGCATCGTTTCGGCATCCAGCACGGTAAACGTGGTGCTCGTCTCGATGCTCATGTTCACGCCGCCGTGTTCGCCGAATTCGTGGCGCATGTTCGCGAGTGATTCGATCGGATCGAAGTCTTTCATGGGGTCCTCCGTAGATGCACCGTGGTGTGCGCGGCGATCGCGCCTGGCGTCACGAACCGGCCGCGTGACGCCTTCGCCTCCTTCCATCTATACATCGGGCGGCTGCGCACGGATATCAGAGAAACTACGTACAGGGACGACGCGGGTATTGTCCCTTGAGGATCCGGTTCCATGTGCCAGGAGTCATGTCCTATACTGGAGTGAAGTCGGGGGCGGACTGACGAGGACTTTGTAAATGGACTGGAATCAGCATAATCGGGGGAATGGCGAACGGAGAGGCGCGTCTCGGGTGTCGGCGCCGGGGTCGTCACTTGTGTGGTCACTGGCGGCGTCACTTGCGGCGGTGGTTTTCACGCTCCTTGGGCCTCTTGCGATACTCCTGGCGCCCGCGCCGGCGGACGCCTACGGGTTCCAGGTGCACCGACTCGTCAATCGGGCGGCTACGACGCACCTTCCCGCGCGCTTTGCGGGCTTCGCGCAGTGGGTCGACGATCTGGAGCGGCTCTCGACGGCCGCTGACGAGCGCAAAGGATCGGTCCAGGGCGAGCGCATCAAGCACTACATCGATATCGACGACTACCCCGAGTTCTTCGCCGGCACGCTGCCGCACACGTTCGACGGGATGGTGGCGAAGTACGGGCGCGCGCGCGTGGACGGCAACGGCACGGTGCCGTGGGCGATCGAGGACAACTACGAGGCGCTTGTGGCGCAGTTTGCGGCCAACGACTGGTCGGGCGCCGTCGCGACTGCGGCGGACATCGGGCACTACGTGGCCGACACCCACAACCCGATGCATCTCACGCTCAATTTCAACGGACAGCTCACCGGGCAGAACGGCATTCATTCGCGCCACGAGAGTCAGATGACGGGCCAGCATTTGGGCGAGCTCGTTCCCGACCCGTCTCCGCAAAGCGTGACGCGGATCGCGAACCCGCGCGAAGCCGTGTTCGACTGGATCGACGATCTCTATCCCGGCGTGCGGATGATTCTGGACGCCGACACGAATGCGCGCGATGAAGCGCGCGGTTCGACATCGAGCCAGACGTACTTCGACGCGCTCTGGCGCGAAGTGGGCCCCGAGACGACGGTGTGGATCCGCGACGCGAGCGTGAACCTGGCGCGCGTCTGGTATTCGGCGTGGCTCGAAGCCGGTTCGCCTGCGCTGCCGGGCGATCCCCCGGGCTCCGGGCCGCCGCCGACTGCGCTCAGCACGCGCATGCTCGCGAACATCCCGAACCCGTTCAACCCCACGACAACGCTTCGCTTCGAACTGGCACACGCGGGCGCGGCGGATCTGCGCATCGTCGACGCGGTCGGACGCGAAGTGCAGGCGTTCGAGCTCGGGCCGCGGGAGGCGGGGTTGAACGAATACGTGTGGGATGGAACCGGAGTTTCGGGTGAACGCGCCGTGAGCGGCGTCTACTTCGTGATCGTGACGGACGCGACCGGGGCGAACGCGACGGGGCGTGTGGTTCTGCTGAAGTAAGGTCGCACTTCGACGGGGCACGTCGTGCTGCTCAAGTACGGTCGTACTTCGTCGCTCCTGGACGTACGACGACACTCCTCGACGCTCGACACGCCACTCGCTATCCGGCCCCCTTCGCCCACTTGTCGATTTTCGGCGGCTCGTAAGCCCCCATCCTGTCGAGCAGATCGTCGGGTTCGGTCGAAACGAGCAGCAGGTCGAGATGATTCGCGTGCATGAATCCGCCGGCGGCCGCGTGATCGAAGAACGTGAGCAGCGAGTCGTAATACCCGTTCTGATTGATGAGGCCGCACGGTTTCGTATGAAAGCCGAGCTGCGACCAGGTCAGCAGCTCCGAGAGTTCGTCGAGAGTGCCGAACCCGCCGGGCAGCGCGATGTAGCCGTCGGAGAGGTCGAACATGAGCTTCTTCCGCTCGGCCATCGATCCTACAACGTGTTTTTCCGTGAGGCCGGGGTGTGCCACACGATTCGCGAACGCCTCGGGGATGATGCCGACCGCGGTGCTCCCGCCCGCGAGCGCCGCGTCCGCTACCGCGCCCATCAGGCCGACGCTCGCGCCGCCGTAAACGAGCCCGAGCCCGCGTTCCGCCAGCGACGTTCCAAGCCGGCGCGCCATGGCCACGTACGCCGGATCCTTGCCCGGGCTCGACCCGCAGTACACACAGATCCGTTTCATGGGAGCTCCCCCGTCATTTGTCGGTCAAAGTTCATTGTCGAGCCAGCCTGCCCTGGCGGCGCGATACTGTATCTTCTCGAACCGTTCGCGCCAGGCCTCGTCTTCATGCGGCGGAACGGAGTTCGCGGGGTTCGGCAGACACGCCGCAAGCGCGGCGGCCTGCACCGCGGTCAGGTTCGACGCCGCGCAGCCGTAACGATTCTTTGCCGCCGCCTCGATTCCGTAAACGCCGGGCGCCCACTCCGCCACATTCAGGTAGATCTCGAGGATCCTGTGCTTCGTCAGCGAGCGCTCCAGTTTTACGGTCAGGGCTGCTTCGCGCAACTTGCGCAGCGGTGTGCGCTCCGTAGTCAACCACAGGTTCTTTGCCACCTGCTGGCTGATCGTCGAGCCCCCGCGCAGCGCTTTCCGTTCGAGAATCGCCTCTGCTACGGACTTTCTGATGTCCAGCAGCGAAAAACCGTGATGATCGAAGAAGAACTTGTCTTCGGCGATGACCACGGCGCGCTTCAGTTCGAGGGAGATACTGTCGTAAGGCGTCCATTGCCATTCAAGGTCTGCCGCGGCGTTCGCCTCCCGATACCGGTCGATGAAAGCGGTAGACGGCGGATTCGCTTCGGACAGCGCGGCGATGTCAGGCAGCGTAAACCATTGATACGCAAGGACAGCCGCGAGAAGGATCAGAATCGCGCCGATCGTGCGACAAAGGAGCGTGACCATGGAACATCCCGTCTTGAATGAAGGGGAGATCGCCGAGGCCGACAGCCAGTCAGATGTCGTACGTCGTGATCTCGACCTTGTGATTGTCCGGGTCGTAGACGTAGATCGAAAGGGCGATGTCAAAATTCCGTTCACTGAACGGAACGCCGAGCCCGGTGAGCGATGTCTTTACGCTCTCGAAATCCGCCATCGTCTCCGCGAGAAAAGCGAAGTGGTCGATCCGCACGCCGGGCCGTTGTTCCTTCGCGGGGTTCGCGTCTTGACCAGCATCGCCGGTCGTCGCCCGCTCCGGCTTGTCCGCACTCTCCTGAAAGATCGCGATGCGCGCGGAGCCCTTCTCCAGAAAGACAGGGTTGTTGTTCCATCGCCCCTGGTGAACCCACTCCATGCCGAGTACGCGCTCATACCATTCCCGTGATACCCGCGAGTCGGAGCTCGTGATCGCCACGTGATCGAGAGCGCGAAAACTCATGCATGGTCCTTGGCGCCGAGATCCGCGTAAAACGTGAGGCCGTTCCTGTCGCCGTCGAAGAACGCGAACTCGCGTGTTCCCCACGGCGTTTCGCGGATCGAGGTGTTCTTCTGTAAGACCTTGCGCGTTTCGTACTCAGCGAACAGGTCGTCGAGTCCTGCCGCAACGATGCGAAGAGAGGGGCGCTCGACCGCGCTCCATTCCGCCGGGTCGTGCCACTGAAGATGAAGCTGGACCGAGTCGCGTTCGATCACCGCATAGCGCGGAGTTTCCGGCGAGTCCTGGCCTCGCAGCGTGAAACCGAGGCGCTTCGTGTAGTACTCGATCGCCGCCGCGACATCCTGCGACGGCAGAACGGGATGGACGGCTGCGAGCTTTGCGTTTGACATTCCGATCTCCTTATACATTTCGCCGGCGAAAGTGCCGACAGATCGAACGATATAAGCATTAAGGATCGATTTGATCTTACGACGTCTTCTTCGAACCCGGCCCCTCCGGCCACTTTTCGAACGGCTCGACCGGCTCGGGCTGCCGCGCGCTCAGATTACCGGGCGTAATCGCAGCCGCCATGAAACTCTCCGGCGGAATCGGCGAGCCGGCCATGCGTCGCAGCATCGCGAGCTGTCCCGCGTGCGTCATCGCGTCCGAGAACGGGCCCTGGAGAAGACGTTCGAGCGTTGCCCCCGCCGGCGGGGTGTCTTCTATCGGTGCCGTGCCGGCCGCGCAGTGCGCGCCGAGCGTTTCCAGAATCGCATGAAAGCGTGCGATCTCCTCTTCGAACGTCGGGAGCGGCTCGAGCATCGCGCGCTCGTCACCGAAGCAGCGGCAGGCATGATTCATGACGTCGCTCATGTGCTTCACGAGCAGGTGCGGAGTGCGGAGGCCGTGACCCGCTTCGAATGTCGCGAAGTCAGGCGGCGCACCGCGAAGCGCTTTCTGCGTCCTATACGCGAGCGCGGCGAGATAATGGTGCAGAACTTCGTGTTTGTCGTTTGCGGTCATGGGGTAAAAGTCTCCCGTGCTCATGTTCGCTGTCTGGATTGCCGTCATCGGGCATGGGCAATCGGCCCGGGCTCACGGACAGTTCTTGTCGACCACCCAGCACGGATTGCCTTCCGGGTCCGCAAAGCTGCCGAACCAGAAGTTGTCCTGCTTGTTGAAGGTCGGCTCGCCCGTGATCTTCCCGCCGGCCCGCTCGATATGCCCGAACAGCGCTTTCACGTCGTCCACTTCAAACTGCAGGACCACCGTGTTGTTCGCGCGGTCACCCGGCACGACGCCCATCTCTTCCGCGCTCGCGATGCCGATTCCAATGCCCGACGGCGTTGCGAGATTCGCGTAGTGGAAACTGTCTTCGATCAGGCTCGTAACCGCGAAGCCGAGCACGTCCCTGTACCAGGCAACGAGCGAGGCGAAGTCGGCCGCTAGGATGACGGTTTCCCGCGGGCGAAGGTCGATCGGATTGTCGTCTGGCTTCTTCACGCCATCCCCAGGTGGTTGTTTTCCTCGCACGAAATCAGCCAGGCGCGCACGCCGGGCGTGTCATAGCCGCTTGTGACGAACGGGTCCGCCGACGCGATCGCTTTCGCCGCCGCCAGGGACGGCGCGCGCACGATCAGCATGCCTCCTCCTCCGTCTTCGAACGGTCCGGCGAGCTCGAGCTGGCCCTTGCGGTCGAGTTCCTGCAGGTACGCCACGTGCTTCCTGATCAGCGCTTCATTTCCCGCCACGGCAGAGTCGCGCGTCAGCGTGATCACGTAGCGTCTGTACTCGTCGTGCACGGGGCTGCCCTCCGTTCGAAATCGACTTTACTCCATGACCGGACCGCGAATGGCCCGTCCCGGAAACACATCGTCCTGAATCACACCATCACGCACGACCGGCACTCCCATGACGAGCACGAAATCGATCCCGGTCGGCCGAAGGAGACACTCTTTGTATGTTGCGTTGTCGATCACAGTGTCGGGGTCGAAGACGACGAGGTCCGCGTCGGCGCCGACCTGGACGCGTCCTTTGTTCGCCATGCCGGGGACGCGCTTCGCAAGATGTTCCGCGGGTGCGAGCGACATCTTGCGCACCGCGTCCATGAGTGTGAGCGTTCCATACTCGCGAACGTAGCGCCCGAGGACTCGGCTGTTGGTCCCGGCCGAGCGCGGATGTGTCATGCCGTCGTCCCACGCGCCGTCACTCGCGATCATCGGCAGCGGATGCGCGAGGCACGCGCGCACGCCTTCTTCTATCGACTCCGGGTTGCGTGGATGGATGATCATGACGCCTCCCTCCTCGCGATACTTCCCGAAGGCTTCGCGCGTCAGGCGCTCGCCGGTCGGCGGCCATTCGTAGCGCGCGAACCTTTCGTCGGACCACTCCTCCCAGTCGTCAAAGAGGGCGGACTCGATGAACGTCAGGGCCGCCGTGTATGGATAGGCTTCCGTTGTGATGTTTAGGCCGTGAGCGCGCGCGCTGTCCAGGAACGCGAGTGCATTCGGCGAGTAGGAACCGTAAATGCTGTTCATATGATTGATATGGATGTCACCGCCCGCATGGAGCGCTGCACCGAACATCTCGAACATCTCGCCCCATTGGCGCGTTCTATGAAAATCGCGGACATGGTAGTGCGAGGAGGCGTTGTAGTCCTTGGCAACGCGCGCGAGGCGCAGGACTTCCGAATGCGTCGTGCCCGGGCTGTACGCGATGCCGTAACCGACCGCGACCGCGCCTGCCCGTAGTTCGCGTTCCACCAGCGCAGCAAGTGTGTCGAGTTCATCCGGTGACAGGGCGTGGTAGATGAGCGAGTCTTCGTCGCCCGACTCGACCATGCCGTCTACGATCACGAGCGTGGAATCCCCCTGCGCGATCGCGCGCAGCGAACCATGCCCGGCCGCAACGCCGTGGTGGATGAGGGCGCGCCCTTCGAGCGCGGCATAGTACGCGGCCACATCGACGGCGCCGTCTTCGAGGTGCAGTACCGACGTGACTCCGTCGGCCGCCCGCAGACGAAAGAGCGGATCCCCGTGCTGGTACGTGTTCATGTCGATGAAGCCCGGCGCGACCGCGTATCCGGCGGCGTCGATCGTGTCACGACCCGCGAGCGGAGTTTCGCTGATGGCCGTGATCGTACCGCCATTGATACCGACGTGGCGAATGGCATCAAGATTCGTGGCCGGGTCGAGCACACGGCCGCCCGCGATCACCAGATCGTACGGCTGAGCCTGGAGCGTAACAGGGAGAAGCAGAAGCAGGAGGGTTGGAACACAGTGCCTCAAACCGACTGGGATCAGATCGAGCATCAAGTATTGACCTCCGTTTCGACGATTATGAAAGTCGCAATTACGGCCTGGAAAGGCCCTCCCAATCCTAGCAGAACCTGATCGGGCGCTGAACAGCGAGGACGATTCCGAGCCGGGTTGCCTAAGGACCGGTTCTGCGTGTCTGCGGCTGCACGACCGCGGTCGAAGAAACCTCGTGGTCGGACGTGAAGGGTCTCTTTCGCTAGAGCGGGGTATCGGCTCTCAACTGCTGCATCCGTTCGCTCTACCCGCGATAGACGTCGCGGCGATGGCCCACTTTTACAACATGCACGACCAGGCGGTCGTCTTCGATCGAGTAGACGATTCTGTAATCACCCTGGCGCACGCGGTAGCGATCCTGGCTCGAGAGCTTCTCGCAGCCGGGCGGCCTGGGATTACCGGCGAGGTCCTGGATCCGGCGAACCACGCGGCGCCGGTCCACTCGACTCGCGATCCGTTCGATCTCTTTTGCGGCCGACGTCTTGATCAGGATCTTATAGCTTGCCACGGCGCTTCAGATCCGTGACGACGTCTTCGAAAGGCGTTTCGCGCTCCCGGACCCGATCCGCGAATGCGCCCAGGTCTTCCGCATCTTCTGCCAGCGAAAGCCGGACCGCCTCATTGACGAGTGCGGAGACCGAGCGAGCAGTCTCCGCTGCTTTGAGGCGAAGAGCGCGATGAAGCTCGGCGTCGAAGTAGATCGTGGCTCGCTTGTTCTCCGTATCCATGACACGAGCGTAGCGTCATGACGTTGTAACGTCAAGACGTTAAGTGCGTGGTCCCCGCGGCCTTCATCACCACGTTTCGCATTCTGGCAGCCCGGGGTCTCCGATCATTCACTCCCGGGCGGTTTCCATTCCATGCCGTCAAACCGGGCAATGTTCTGCAGGCTGGTTCCTTCGATCTCGGAGAAGATTCCGCCTACGTAGAGTTCGCTGTTCCATTTCGCAATGGAACGGCATCTGCTGGTGCGCCAGGTTTCCCACTCTGTCCCGTAGTCGCGGCGACCGACTCCGGCGAAGCTCGCGGCCCAGAAGAAACCATTATGGAATTGAAGATCGTTGAGATCATCAAGGATACTGATTGGTTCGAGTAACGACCACTGATCGTCTTCAAGACCGACCAGTGCCACAGCCGCAATGGATCCGTTGATTCCAGACGAGGTGAATGACGCGATCAAATCCTCATCGATCGCGAGATGCTCCGGTCCCGCTCCCCCCGGTCCACTGGATATCTGACCATCAGGGCCATCCCAGATTCTGGGGGCCAGCTCTTTCCACTCCCCGTTTTCCAGAACGACGACTGTTCTTGTCGACAAAACGATTTCAGGAAAGTAGCCGGAGACGACGAGTTGTCCCCGCCACTCGATCATGTCATTGACCCGGCGCGAAGGATGACCGGGGGCCTCCAGTTCGCTCCATGCGGAACCATTCCAGACACGGATCCTGGTGCCCGACACGCTGCCGCCACTGTACGATCGGCCCTCAGCGTACAAATCGTCTCCCACGACGACAAAACGACGGACGACATCCCAGTTCTGCGGCGATCCCATGGAGTGCCACGCCCTGCCATCCCAACGTGCAATGTGGCGAACCGGCTGGCCACCGGCACTCTCGAAGGACCCCCCCACGATGAGGTCGCCCTCGTATTCGATCATGGCCCATACACTGCCGTTGATCGGATCGTCTCCGATCGGAACCCAGAAAGATCCGTTCCAGCCTACGATGGAACCGGTTGTATCGGTGCCGGTCGTCTGAAACGAACCTCCCACCACAAGGAGGTCTCTCCAGGCGAGGAGGCTGAGGACTTCGCCGTCCGGGCCGAGGGCCCGATTGTGATTCTCGGAAACGACGGGATCGACAGAGTTGCCGTGGCAGCCGTGCAGTGCGAACAGAAACGTGCAGACAAGATAGAATCGGGATCTCATGATAGCGGCGCCTGTCGTTTACGTGGGTTCGCTCCACTATTCCCCCTCTTGCGAAATCCGTCAACTTCGGGAGATCTTGCGCGTTCCCCCAACATTTCGACTGTACGCACCCCCGTCTCGCACACTAATATAGGAAACCATGGCGAACCCGTTCCAGACACTTCTAGCCGACATCAAGTCCGGCAACGTCGAGAAGGTCGTAACCCAGTACAGCGACATCATGCTGGCGGGTTTCATCATGTCGATCGTCGGGATGATGCTGATCCCGCTCCCGACGGCTCTGCTCGATATCCTGCTCACGGTCAACATCACGGCGGCGGTCACGCTGCTTCTCGTCTCCATATATATAGGCGACGCCACGAAGATTTCGGCGTTCCCGACGATTCTGCTGGTCACGACGCTGTTCCGGCTCGGCCTGAACGTCTCGACCACGCGCCTGATCCTGCTCCAGGCCGACGCCGGGGAAGTGGTCAAAGCGTTCGGCGCGTTCGTGGCAGGCGGGAATCTGGTCGTCGGGATGGTCATCTTCCTGATTTTGACGCTGATCCAGTTCCTCGTGATCACGAAGGGTGCGGAGCGCGTGGCGGAAGTGTCCGCGCGCTTTACGCTGGATGCGCTGCCCGGTAAGCAGATGTCGATCGACGCGGATATGCGCGCGGGCCTCATGGACGTCAACGAGGCGCGTCTCAAGCGCGAGCATCTGCAGCGCGAATCGCAGCTTTACGGCGCGATGGACGGCGCGATGAAGTTCGTGAAGGGCGACGCGATCGCCGGGATCATCATCACGCTGATCAACATCGTAGGGGGCCTCGCGATCGGGATTCTGCAGCGCGGCATGGAAGCCGGCGCGGCGCTCCAGACGTACTCGATTCTGACCATTGGTGACGGCCTCGTGAGCCAGATTCCGGCGCTGCTGATCTCCGTTTGCGCCGGGATCGTCGTAACACGCGTCGCGAGCGAGGATAAAGACAGCCATCTCGGCAAAGATATCGGCATGCAGATCATGGCGGAGCCGAAAGCGATCGCGATCGCGTCGGTGCTTCTGCTCCTGCTCGCCATCGTGCCGGGGCTCCCGACCGTGCCGTTCCTGTTGCTGTCGGTGATTGTGGGCGCGTCGGCGTACGGCATCTTTCACACGCGCAAGATCGCCCTGGCCGGCCCGACCCCGGCCCAGCGGCAGCAGCAGCAGGAGGAAGAGGACGAGCCGACGGGCGAGCCCGGATTCAGCCTCGCCGTGCCGGTTCTCGTGCAGGTGAGCGAAACGCTGACCGCGGCCATCGACCGCGACGGCGAAGGCGGCCAGAAGCTCGCCGCCCTGATCCCCGAGCTGCGCGAATCGCTCTACTACGAAGTGGGCGTCCAGTTTCCGCCGATCCAGATCCAGGGGAACCAGCCGATCGGCGAGAACGTCTTCGCCATACTATTGAAAGAAGTGCCCATTCATCAGGGAACGATCCCGGCCGACCGCGTGTTCGTGAACGAAAGCGCCGAGAACCTGGCCGTCTTCCAGATCGACGCCGAGCCGACCGAGAATCCCGCGAACGGCTCGCCCGCGTCGTGGATCCCCGAAGAGTCCGCCGAACTGGCCACGCAGGCCGGCATCGCGGTTGTTTCGCACCCCGAAGTGCTCGTGCTGCACATCGCCGGTTTCCTGAAGCGCTACGCGCATGAGTTCGTGGGGCTTCAGGAGTCGCGGACGATGCTCGATCAGCTCGCGCAATCGCACCCGAATCTCGTCGAAGAAGTCGTGCCGAAGGTCGTGAATCTGTTCCAGTTCACCGAAGTCATTCAGCGGCTCGTGCGCGAAAGCGTTTCGATTCGCGATCTGAAAGGCATTCTCGAGTCGCTCAGCGAATGGGGCCGCGTCGAAAGCGATCCGCTGCAGCTGACCGAACTCGTACGCTCGAGCCTCGCGCGCCAGATCTGTTTCAAGAACGCGCGCAGCGACGGGAAGCTGATCGTTTACACCGTGGAGCCCGAGATTCAGCAGACCATTACCGACTCGATCCGCCATACGCCCACCGGCACGTATCTCGGACTGTCGCCCGACATCCAGGGTGACATTCTGAACGCGATCCGCGACGAACTCGGCCAGCGCCCGTTCACGGCCGGCCCCGCCACCGTGCTTGTCGAAGCCGAAGTGCGCCCGTACTTCCGGCGCCTTGTCGAAGTGGAATTCCCCGACGCCGCCGTGATCTCGACGCGCGAACTCGCCGCGGAACTGATCCCGCAGCCGATGGGCATGATCTCGCTGGGTGGCGGCGGCATGTACGGCATGCCCGACGAACCCGAGCCCGAAGAGGCGACAGGGTAAGGGCAGGCCATTGGCCGTGATCACGGCAACTCCGCAACAAACGCTTTTTTTCTTTATCCCTTGAACATCATGAAGCCGATGACGGCGAATAGAATGATTACGATCACGGCCACGCCGATCACGATCAGCGTGAAGAGGTCGCGTTCTCTGGGTGAATTCTCAGTCCCATCGTCCGGCGCGTGCGAGTCACCTGGCCCGCCTGGCTCGCCGGAATGCTCTTCGCCGAAGTCGTTCTGTTCTTCCGCGCCCGCGTCATCGTCGGGAGGATCTTTCGCGTCGTCGACCCGCGGATGTTCGTTTTCGTCCGCGGCACTCTCGTCGGGCAGCCCCTCCGCGTCCTCGGCCCACGGATGCTCTTCGGATGCGGCGCGCTCGCCCGGATCGAAATCGCCCGCGCCGAATGAACCGAGCGGTCCGCCCGCGCCCGCGCTTCCAGCATCGGCGCCTCCGGCTTTCGCGCCGGCGGCCGTTACCGCTTCGCGATACACGAGTGTCGGCGCGGCCGCTTTCACTTCGGCGATCGCGAGCGTAATTCTGTCGCCGTCTTTCAGGTCGCGCACGTCGTCGATCGGTTCCCCGTTCACGTAAACGCCGTTCCGGCTCAGGTCGTAGAGAAACGTGCCGGCCCAGCTTCGTTCGATCTTCGCGTGCAAACCCGAAATGATGCGATAGGGATCGTCGAGGCGAACGTGACATTCGGCGCTCCGCCCGATCAACAGCGTCGACCCTTCCCCGCCGATCGTCTGCCGGGCGGTCTCCTTGCCGTCGATCACGACATGAAGAGTGCCGGTAGCCGGTCCGCCGCTTCCGGACTCCGTTTCGCCCTCGCCCTCCGCGCCCAGATCCTTCGCCATCGCGAGCAGATCGTGAAAGCCTCCGGTGTCTTCCACGTTCATGCCTGCGCCGTGAATGTGGAGCGTGATCTGAAAGCCGGGCATCGTGAGCACGTCGCCGTCCGCAAGAAGGGTTGGCGTTTTTTTCGGGAGCGGTTCGCCATTTCGCTGCGTGCCGAGGCTGCTTTCGTCCGTCACCACGAACCCGTCGGGCGCTTTTTCGATCACGGCATGCCTGCGCGAAATCGACTGCGCGGCCAGATGCACGTGACTCTCTTCGTCGCGCCCGATCACGATCGGCCCCGTGTCGGGTTCGAAACGGAGAACGCGCGCGATGCCGCTTCGTTCGTCTTCGATCTGGAGTTCGATACCGGCGGGTGACATGCGATTTATCCGGCGATGGTTTTCACGAACACGCGGCGCGTGCGCGGCCCGTCGAATTCGCAGAAGTAAACGGATTGCCAGCGCCCGAGAACGAGATTGCCGTCTTCGACGAGAATCGTGGCGGAAGCGCCGGTCAGAATCGACTTGAGATGAGAGTCCGAGTTGCCTTCGTAATGGCGGTAGTCGCCGTCTTTCGGGAAGAGTTTCGCGAGCGTTCGCTCGACGTCGCGCGCCACGTCCGGGTCCGCGCCTTCGTTGATCGTGACGCCCGTGGTCGTGTGGGGCGAGTAGACGACGCAGATCCCGTCGCCGAGCGCACCGAGCGCGGCCTGCACATCCGCCGTAATGTCGAGGGTCTGGATTCGCTGCGAAGTGGACACTTCGATCGTCTGTTTCATGCTCAGAACACCCTTCGGAAAGCGGTTCGCGCGAACAGCAAGTCTAACTCAGGATCCGCGTTCGCGGGAAACAGAACTTCCGTTTCGATGCCGTCGATGGGGAGCTCCTGGCGCCGTTCGTACAGCTTCAGGAAGTGGCTGAAGTCGACCGTGACCGGCGCGTCCCCGTCGCAGAAGAGATTCGCAAACAGGGTGGAGTCGGGCAGCGTAAGGTTCAGCTCCATCGAGTTTTCAAATCGCGTTCCTTCGATCGTGAAGGATACAGCGGCGGGCGCCGGAGTTTCGTAGGTGCAACCGCTGCCGCTGCGGCGCTGCAGCCGGAAGCCGCCCGATCCCGTGCCGTGGATCGAGGGGCTGTCGCAATCGATGATGATCCGGAACGTGCCTTCCGCGACCATCAGATGAACGTTCGGCTCGGCCTCTCCCGGGTCGAAGATCGGCCACTGGAAGTACGTGGTCCCTTCGTAGATTTCCGTATTGCACGAACAGTTGCAGAAGTTCGTCAAGTGGGGGCCGGGCGCGGGCAGGTAGACCCAGCTGTCGACGCGGCCCGCGGGCGCCGGGCATCCTGGATCGACCAATGATTTATAGGTAAAGTAAGTGGTGTCGGGGGTCGCGGCGATCGTAATGGACTCGATCAGCGCCGGCTCGCCGAAGCTGGCGAATACAAGAGCGTCGTAAGTCCCGGGAGAAAGGCCGGTTAGGTTGAGTCCACGGCTCAGGAAGAAGGACTGGAAGAAGCTGCCGGATCCATCGTGCGGGAGCAGAATACCTACCGCCTCCCCCTCGAGTCGAGTCGAATTCTCCTCCGGCGTCTTCGTGGCCCGGGCTTCAGAAACCCGCGCAGTGTCTGCCTCGGCTACGGGGCGCAGAAAGTGAGCGGTGTCCTGAAGCCGCCACTTCGTGATGGCGTCGCCCGGGACACCGGCCTCCGTGATTTCAGGAAGCAGATTGTAGGAGACCACGCCCCATGCCGGACGGTGCCAGCCCGTGAACGCTTCGAAGAGATGCTGGCTGAACGCGTACCACTCGTTCGACCAGAGGGGACGGATGCAGCCGAAGACCGTGGGTATCAATGCGGCCCAGTCGGATTCGCTTCCCTCTTCGATGAATTCTTCGATCGATGGATATCCCGGACCGATGGTGCGGAGGCGACATCCCATCGCCTCTTTCTCGTTCGGAAGGTCACTGTCGATGGTGCGGAAGATCTGCTGGCCCCGTTCGATGCAGAGTGCGAAGAGCGAGTCGGAAAGGGCGAGTTGATCGTCGATCGACTGCGACCAGGCGTCGATGGCGGGGGTGAGCCGTACCGTCGACGAATCACCGGATGCGATCGTTTTCATGCGCGCGAGCATGGACCGGATCCGCCCGGCCCGCTCGAACATGCGCAGGATCCCCGAGCTGGCGTCGTAGATTTCTCCGCGCTCGTAGAACGCATCGTGGCCGGCGATGGTCTGGCGAAAGCCGTCCGTGGCCCCTTTCATGAGGAGCGAAAACCCGACGTCCACGTCGTACAGTGCGTTGACCAGATCGCCTGCAATCTCGTTAAGCTCAGTGGCGGCAGAGGGTTCGCACGAAGGGGGTAACGGGCCGGGAGGCTCCGCACCGTGATCGCCGCATGCCAGCAGGCCCGCGATGATTCCCACCGCCGGAATCGCAGCTATTCGCCGGATCCTGCCTCGAAACGCCTTCAACTGCGAACTCCTGGTCCCACCGGGCCACTATACGAAAAAGGCGGAAAGACGGCTGTGCCGTGATCAGACCTGATACTTTTTGCCGTACTTGATCGCCTCGACATCCCGATAGCCACGCTCTGTCATTTTTTCCTGGAGGCTGGCCTGTGCCGGCTTTTCGCCGTGGACCAGCAGGATCTTGCGAAGCTCGTCTTTCGAATAATGATCGAGATAGCCGAGCAGCTCATTGTAGTCCGCGTGGGCCGAGAATGCGTTCAGTACTTTCACGCGTGCCCGAAGCGAAAACTCTTCCCCGAAGATACGCACTTTCTCCTGGCGTTCGACGATCCGTCTGCCCAGTGTGTGCTCCGCCATGAAGCCCACGACCAGAATCGTGTTTTTCGGATCCTCGATGTTATTGCGCAGGTGGTGCAGGATCCGTCCGGCTTCCGCCATGCCCGACGCCGAGATGATGATCGCGGGCTTGTCGAGGTCATTCAGCCTCTTCGATTCTTCGGCCGAGCGGGTTACGCGCAGGTTCTCGAAACCGAATGGATTCGCATCTTTGCCGAAAGCATCGCGCGTTTCCTGGTCGTAGCATTCGGGGTGCCGGGTGAAGATGGTCGTTGCCTTGATCGCCATCGGACTGTCGATATAGATCGGGATCTTCGGGATGCGTCCTTCCCTCTGCAGCAGATGGAGGCAGTAAACGATCTCCTGCGTTCGCCCGATGGCAAATGCCGGAATGATCACCTTGCCCCCCTTCTTGATCGTCCAGTTGACGACTTCCGCCATCTGGCCGTCGACCTCCGAGACTTCGTCATGAAGCCGGTTCCCGTAGGTGCTCTCGGAAACGTAAACCTCGGGCTGCGGCGGATGCTGGGGATCGCGCAGGATCGGCAGTCCGTTCCTGCCCAGATCGCCCCCGAACAGGATCTTGCGCGTCTTGCCCCCTTCTTCGACTTCCAGAAACGCCATCGCGGATCCGAGGATATGCCCGGCGTCGAAGAAGGTCAGGAAGACGCCCGGCGCGATCTCCTTGCGCTCCCGGTACTTCAGATTCGCGAAGCGCGTCATCGTGTGCTCCGTATCCTCGTGGTCGTAAAGCGGTTTTGGAACGAAACCCCGCCGCCCTTTCTTCGCATTGCGCCGTTCGGCCCAGGCGGCGTCGCTTGCCTGTATGTGGGCGGAATCGGCAAGCACCAGCTGGCTGATATCGCGCGTTGCCGGAGTGGCGTAAACAGGGCCGTCATATCCGCCCTTATATAGAGAGGGAAGATTTCCGCAATGGTCGAAGTGCCCGTGGGTCAGAACAACCGCGTTGACATTCCGCGGATCAAACGGCAGCTTCCTGTTCTTTTCGTACGACTCTTCGCGTCGGCCCTGGAACATTCCGCAGTCGATCTGCACCAGCGCGCGCGGGGTCTCCAGAAAATGCTTGGAACCGGTGACTTCCTCTGCCGCGCCCCAGGAATAGATATTGATGGCCATGCAAGCTCCTATTGTTTCACGTGAAACGTACGAGACGTCAAATCGCTCCGCATCATAGCGAGTCCGATGGTGTGCTGTCAAAAAAGCAGTGCTATGGCGTGAGCGCGGCTCGAGTTCGGGCGCGGCACGAGCGCGGCACGAGCTCATCCCCTGCGGAGCCTGCCCCGATGCCCCAGGAAGGATAGAGTGAGACAGGA
This sequence comes from Candidatus Eiseniibacteriota bacterium, assembly GCA_029262235.1. Taxonomy (GTDB): domain Bacteria; phylum Orphanbacterota; class Orphanbacteria; order Orphanbacterales; family Orphanbacteraceae; genus JABDJQ01. The sequence goes on from JAJCZU010000004.1 coordinate 26,818, forward strand.
AGGAGGCGCGATGCACGACTGATCGTGAAGGATCGTGCGACCAGTGCGACCACTGCGGTCGGCTCTGTCGGTGCGGCCGGTGCAGCCACTGCGGCCAGGCTCTGTCGGTGCGGCCGGTGCGGCCGGTGCGGCCGGTGCAGGCCACTGCGGCCAGGCAGCCAGTGCGGCCCGGCAGGCCACCATCTTTTAAGTGTCTGTGAAATTTAGTGTTATGGCTGTGCTGGCCAGGTCGACACGGCATTTTCATGGCTGGAGCGCGATTTTCTTGCAGATTCCACGGGCATGCCGTAACATCCGGCTGCCGGCAGGGTGTTTGTTTCACGTGAAACAGTACGGAGAAGATTCCTATGGGTAGGGTAATCGCCGTCGCCAACCAAAAGGGAGGCGTCGGCAAGACGACGACAGCCGTGAATCTTTCGGCGAGTCTCGCAGTTGCGGAAAAGCGCGTTCTGCTCGTGGACATGGATCCACAGGCCAACGCGGGCAGCGGGCTCGGTTTCAGGCCGGACGCACAGAAGGAAACCGTGTATCAGGTTCTTCTGAACCACTCCAGCATTTCCCAGATTTCCCGGGAAACCGACATCAAGTTCCTGGATCTCGTTCCTTCGGGGCGGAATCTGGTGGGTGCCGAAGTCGAGCTCGTAAACGAAATGGCCCGTGAGTACAGGCTCAAGACCGCGCTCGACGAAGTGAAGGACAAGTACGATTACATCCTGATCGACTGTCCTCCGTCGCTCGGCCTCCTGACGTTGAATGCGCTGGCGGCCGCAGACACGGTGCTCATTCCGATTCAGTGCGAGTACTACGCACTCGAGGGCCTGACTCAGCTTCTGAACACGATTCGCCTGATTCAAAAAAATCTGAACCAGGCGCTTCGCCTCGAGGGCGTGCTCCTCACGATGTACGATCAACGTCTCAACCTGTGCCGTCAGGTTGCGGATGAAGCTCGTGCCCATTTTCCTGATAAGGTATACAAGACCGTGATCCCGCGGAACGTGCGTCTCAGTGAGGCACCCAGCTTCGGAAAACCGATACTGTTGTACGACGTAACTTGTTTGGGTTCAAAGTGTTATCTTCAGCTTGCGAGAGAGGTGATCGAGCATGACCAAGAGAGTGTTGGGGCGGGGACTCGAAGCACTGCTGTCGGACAATGAGGCCGAAGCAAAGTCGAACGAGCCGGTAGCGGGGGTGCAGGAAGTCTCGGTCGGGCAGATCATCCCGAACGACGAGCAGCCGCGCAAGCGATTCGATCCGGACAAAATTGCCGACCTCGCTCACTCGATCGAGGCGAAGGGCATTATCCAGCCCATCATAGTGCGTCCCCATGGCGAGCGCTTTCAGATCATCGCCGGCGAGCGCCGTTTTCTCGCGGCGCAGCAGGCGGGTCTGACACGGGTGCCGGTTGTCGTGCGCGCGGTTTCGGATACGGAGCTGCTTGAGTGGGCGCTCATCGAAAACATCCAGCGGGACGATCTGGATGCGGTAGAAGAAGCGGAAGCATTTCGGCATCTTATTGAGGATAAAGGACTTACGCACGACGACCTGTCCGCGCTCGTCGGACGCGACCGCTCATCCATCACGAACTCGATTCGCCTCTTGAAGCTTTCCGAGCCGATTCTTCGCGCGCTCTCCGAGTCGAGAATTACGGCCGGCCACGGGCGCGCTCTTCTGCAGGCGCCCGCGGGACCCGTGCGCGACAGGCTCTTTCACCGGTGCCTTCGCGAGGGACTTTCCGTTCGCAAACTCGAATCCCTGGCTCGCGGGGATCGAAGCGGCCCGACCGCCGCGCCGAAGCCGAAGGCACGGCCGAAGAAGGACCCGCAGATCAGCCATTTCGAAGAGAAGCTTCGTTTACGTCTCGGCACCAGGGTCGAGATCAAGCCCGCCGCCAAGGGGGGGGCGATCGAAATCGAGTTCTATTCCGCCGAGGATTTCGAGCGCATTTACGACGAAATCATGAGCGGTACGGAGAGCGCAGAACAGGGCGAGCGAGGCGAACTCGCTGTCTAGAAACAAGTTACAGTCGCAAATTACGAATTTTCTTCCCTCGATGCTCGATCCATCGTAGGGTCACGGCAATCGATTCGCGCAGAGGATGCACCATGATTTGCGACTGGCGAATCTGACTCGGGCCAAACGAAAGCGGAGTCATGAATCGACAGGTGAAAGTCCTTCTGGAGATCGACAAGCTCCGGAAGCAGCGACTTGCAAAAAAGAAGAAAGACGAGCAGATCGCCGTTCTCGAGGCGAAGCTGGATCGGAATCTCCGCCATTATTACCGACTTCGCGTCGAGCGAAGCGGGACGGCGACGGCGTCCGTCATCGGCGGAGTCTGCCAGGGGTGCGGTATGCACTATCCCGATACCCACTTCGTGATGCGTGACATGAAAGAATCCGTTGTTCTGTGCGAGTCATGCGGTCGAATCCTCTACCCTGGTCCGAAACCCAAAAAAGTCGACCCTCCTGCTCCTCCGGCACCGAAACCCAGGGCAAAACCGAAGAAGAAAGTCGCAGCCGGCAAGAAGTCGGACAGCGAGAAGAAGGTCGCTGCGAAGAAGCCGCTCAAGAAGAAAGTGGCGGCCGGCGAGAAGAAGGTCGCTGCGAAGAAGCCGCTCAAGAAGAAAGTGGCGACCGGCAAGAAGAAGGTCGCTGCGAAGAAGCTGCTCAAGAAGAAAGTGGCGGCCGGCAAGAAGAAGGTCGCTGCGAAGAAGCCGCTCAAGAAGAAAGTGACGGCCGGCAAGAAGAAGGTCGCTGCGAAGAAGCCGCTCAAGAAGAAAGTGATGGCCGGCAAGAAGAAGGTCGCTGCGAAGAAGCCGCTCAAGAAAAAAACGGCGGCCGGCAGGAAGAAAGTTACGGCGAAGAAGCCGCTCAAGAAAAAAGCGCCGACCCGGAAAAAGGCGACCGGCAAAAAGGTCGTTCGGAAAGCCTCGACCGGGAAAACGGCTCCGAAGAAGAAGGCGCCGGCGCGCGGCAAGAAGACAGCAACCGCGAAGAAGAAGGCGGCCTCGAACAAGAAAGCCGGCAGCAGGAAAACGACCGGCAAAAAGAAGACCACGCGCAGACAGACGGCAAAGAAATCCACTTCGAAGTCGAACCGCAAGCGCTCCGCGCGACGCGCGTCCCGGTAACCTGAGTCCCGATGATTCGCCCGCGCGGCATCATTCCACGTTCGCTATCATTATATATACCGATACCGTCCCGTTCGATCGGAGCCGTCGTATTCCCGACACACGAGAAACTCTGGTTGCCGGATGAGTAAAGTACTGGTCGACGGATTCAATCTGGCGCTCCGCCATGGCACCGGAATCCAGACATACGGCATGACGCTGCTGCGAACGCTTGCCGGAATGGGGCACAGCACCGCGGTACTGTACGATCGCCCCTCGGTCTACAAACAGTCAGGACTGGACGAAGTCTCGTTCTGGGATCGCGCGGAGGAGGGGGAACTTTCGCGTCGCAAGCTCCTCCTGTCTGCGGCGCGCGGAGCAGCCGGCATGGACCGCCTGCAGCGCATCGAGTTCAGCGATCGCGTCATTCGTCCCCCGAAACTCCCGTTTACAGAAGTTTACAATCGCCCCCACGGATTTCAGACGAGCATCGCCCTGTTTCGCAAGACGGGATTGGTTTCGCGCTTTCGTGCGCCGCGGAAGCCCGCAGTATGGCACGCGACGTATCCACTCCCCGTCCGCATTCAGGGGGTCCCGACGATCACGACCATTCACGACGTGATTCCGCTGAAGCTCCCGTACACGACACTCGACGACAAGCGCTACTTCTACCGGGTCGTGAAGCGAGCGCTCCGCGACAGCAGGAGAATCGCCGCGGTATCCGAATGCACGAAAAGAGACATTCTTTCATTTTTCGACGTCGATCCGGATCGCATCGTCGTTACTCATCAGACGTATCCGGAAACGCCGGAAAGTTCGGACCTCGTGTCGGAGGAACGCTTCCTGAAACTGCATGGACTCGATACGAATTCGTTCCTGCTCTTCGTGGGAAACATCGAGCCGAAGAAGAACGTGGGGCGCGTTCTGAAAGCATACGCCGCACTGGATACGGAACTGCCGCTCGTCGTTGTGGGCCGCAAGGCGTGGCTTTCCGATGACGAACTCGGTCCCGGCCTCAGGCAACTCGGCTGGCGCGAAAAGACACAGCTTCGCATGCTCGATTACGTGACGCGTCAAGAACTCGACATCCTCTATCGCAATGCGCGTCTGTTCGTGTTCCCTTCGCTCTATGAAGGGTTCGGGCTGCCGCCGCTCGAGGCCATGACGCACGGGTGTCCGGTCATCACTTCTTCGACCTCGTCCCTTCCCGAAGTGTGCGGCGACGCGGCATTGTATGTGGACCCGCTCTCGCAGAAGGAAATCAAGGGCGCCCTCGAGCGGCTTCTGGAAGACGACAGGTTGTGCGCGGATCTCAGTGCCCGCGGGCGGGAACAGGCGAAGAAGTTTTCGGCCGAAAATTATGCGAAGCGCCTGGCGGTTCTCTACGAAGGGCTCGTGTAGTTCGCCTTCGCGTGAATCCATGTGAGAAGCGTGCGCGCCGTTTCGTCCCATGAAAAAAGGGCGGCTCTCTCCCGGCCGCGCGCGCGCAGGTCGGCGCGAAGCCCCGCATCGCGCGTAACTTCTCGCACGGCATCGGCCAGTTCCTGCTCCTCGACACTCTCTACCCAGCGCACCGCATCTCCCACGGCCTCTGTCACCGCCGGTTCCCGGGCGGCAAGTACCGGCGTTCCGCACGCCATCGCCTCGAGAGGCGGCAGGCCGAATCCTTCGTGCGTGCTCAGGAAAGCCAGGGCCTGGGCGCGCTGATAAAGCGCCGGAAGCGCGGCGAATGGAAGCTGCGGCAGGCGATGGATGAACACGCGTGCGGCGCTCCGTTCGATCTCGCCACGAAGTTCGGTTTCCCACTCGGCCCTGGTCGGGCTCCCCGCAATCACGAGGTGCAGCGGCCCGTCGGGCGCGTCGAGTTCGCGCGTGGTGTCGCCCGTCACGCCCGTCACCTGGCGCGTCGTCCCGCCCGCCGACTTCCCCGCGGCGCTTTCGGGCAAGGTTCCTTCGTCCCCCAGCACGCGGGGCCACATCCGAACGAGCGCTCGATTTCGTTTGCGGGGATCGGCGCCCCCGGTCGCGAGCACATACCGAGCAGGCAGGCCGAGTTCAAGAAGCGCGTCGTGCTCGGGCGGGTCGCTCCCTCCTGCCGCAAACTGCGGATGCGGCGCCGGCATCAGCAGGGCGACTTCATCGGGTTCGATGTCGAAGAGACGGGCGAGGTCGTTTCGCGTGGTGCGTGAGATCGCGGCCACCTGCGCGCCACGCAGAATGCGGCGCGCCATGAGTGCGCGCACGGAGCGAAGGATCGCGGCGCGCTTGTAGGGACCGTCGTCGTGAAACGGAATGCAGTCGTGAACGGTAACGAACCGCTGCGGTCCGCCGGCCTGTCGCGGGGCATCTTCGAAATGCGGGAAGTAAATGGCGTCGCACGGGAGCGCCCGGAACCGGCGCCCGTGTTCCCAGGGCACGCGTTCGGACAGGGGAGAAACGCCGCCGGACGGAGGGAGCTCGATCGTTTCGAATGCGGCCGCCCCGTGATCTGCGCCCGTCGACGAAAACGCGGGATCGATCGCGCTGTACGAGGGGTCGACGATCAGGGACAGCGTGTCCCCCTTGCCGGCCCCGCGCGCGATCGCCTCGTAAAGCGAACGCGTGAACGCGCCGATTCCGCGATGCGCGTGCGTTTTGTACCCGTCCTGCAACGGTCTCGCGTCGAGCCCGATCCTCATGGCGCACCCCGGGTAGTTTCCACACCCCGCGTGCATAGGCTTGACGCCCGCCCGACTATCTCGTTACATGGTCGCATGGGTATCCTGACGACAATGAAAACCTGCTGGCGGCACCGCGCCCTGATCGGGGCCCTCGTGACACGCCAGCTGAACGCCCGCTACCGTGGCTCGATCCTGGGCTTTTTTTGGACATTCCTCAACCCGATTTTTCTGATGCTGATCTACGCGCTCGTTTTTCGAGTCTACATGCGTTTTGACATGGACCACTACCCGGCTTTCGTATTCGCGGGGCTCCTCCCGTGGATCTGGTTCACGACCTCGATGAGCGAGGGGGCGAACTCGCTGATCGCGAACGGCAACCTGATCACGCGCGCGATGTTTCCGCCCGAGATTCTGCCGGTCGTGGCGGTCATCGCGAACCTCATGAACTTCGTGTTCACGATCCCGGTTCTTCTGGTCGTCTTTCTGATCTCGGGAATTCCGTTCGGCTGGCAACTCGCCTGGCTTCCTGTGATCGTCGCGATCCAGTGCATCTTCACGCTCGCGCTGACGTTCCTGTTCGCGGCGCTCAACGTGCCGTTCCGTGACGTGCAGCATCTGCTGACGAATGCGCTGACGTTCTGGTTCTTCCTCTGCCCGATTCTCTACCCGCTCGAGCGCGTTCCCGACGCACTGAAACCCGTCGCGCTCGGCAACGGCATGGGAACACTGATCACGTCGTACCAGAACATCTTCGTGCATCAGCAGGGGCCCGGGATCGCGGCGCTCTTCGCGATGCTCTTCGGTTCGATCCTGCTGCTCATTCTCGGCGACGCGGTGTTCCGTCACTATCGCGACACGTTCGCGGAGTATCTGTAATGAGGAGCAGGCGCCGAGCGAGCGGGGACGTCGGTGCGCGCGTGCACCCTGCGTCGTCGCCGCCCGCACTCGAAGTTTCGCATGTGTCGAAGCGCTTCCGTTCGCACCGTCAGGGGAGCGGGTACTCCACGCTCAAGTCGCTCTTTCTCGGCAAGGGGCGCAAGCAGAGCGCGCCGGCACAGTCGTGGCACCAGGCGCTCACGGATGTTTCGCTCGTCGTGCCGAAGGGGGAAGTGGGCGGTGTGATCGGGCGGAACGGTTCGGGCAAGACGACGCTTCTGAAACTGATCACCGGGATCTATCGACCCGACGAAGGGACGATCCGTTACGAAGGAAGGCTTGCGAGCCTCATCGAACTCGGTGCCGGTTTTCATCCCGATTTCACCGGGCGCGAAAACGCATTGATCAACGGCATGGTTCTCGGTATGACGAAGCGCGAAATTCTGGCAAGGATGGATACGATCATCGCCTACGCGGAAATCGAGGAGTTCATCGACGAACCCGTGCGCACGTACTCGACCGGGATGTACATGCGACTCGCATTCGCGATCGCGGTAAACGTCGAACCGGACGTGCTGCTGCTCGACGAGATCCTGTCAGTCGGCGACGAACAGTTCGCCCGCAAATGCGCGCATGAGATCGAACGCTTCCGCGCGAGCGGGACGACGATCCTGATCGTGTCCCACGACCTCGAAGCCGTAAAACGGTACTGCTCCCACGTGATCCATCTCGAAGACGGACGTGTGCGCAACGAAGGCCCCGCCGTGGAAGTCGTCGAAGCGTACCGGGCCCAGTTCGCGGAGTAGACAGTTCGCTATTCTGTTGCCATGATGGTCCGTACGCTGCTGCGGGAAAGGAGTGGCAAGGCGCAGTGGGAATATTTGAAAAGGCCTATCGGCGTATCGGGCCTCGCATCGGACCCATGTGGAAAGCGCGTATTCGCAGGCAGTGCGAGCTGTTTCTCGACACGGGGAAAATCACATCGTTCGCTCAGTTCGGGGAAGACGCCTTCCTCCTGGGATACTTCGAGAAGAAAGCATTTGCGGCGGGAGCGCGATCCTCCCCGCTCGGTCGACCCAGCATCCCCACCGGCTACTATGTGGACATCGGCGCGTACTCTCCCAAACACTTCTCCAACTCGTACCTGTCTACAAACGTGGATGGCGCGGAATCTGTGTGGACGCGACGCCGGGTTCGATCCGGGCGTTCGAGAAAGTAAGACCGCGTGACGTGAATGTGGAAAGCGCCGTATCCGGCACCAGAGGTTCTATCGACTTCTACTGGTGGGCGATTCCGGGGAACGTGAATACGGCGTCCGAAGAACACGCCCGCGTCTGGACGCGGAAGCTCGGGCGTGCGCCGCAGATCACGCGGGTTCCGGCCGTCACTCTCGAAGAACTTCTTGCGACGCACCTGCCCGAAGGGCAGCACATCGACTTTCTGTCGGTCGATGTCGAAGGGCATGACATGGACGTGATCAGTTCGAACGACTGGACGAAGTATCGACCCGAGCTGGTGATGATCGAAAGCGAGGTAACTGCGGACGAAAGCCTGATCGCAATGACGGTCACTCAATACATGATGAAGGTGGGGTATTCGCTCCACGCCTGGCTGCCGCCGAACCTGATCTTCCGCGATCGCGCGCAAACAGACCACACAGAATCCTGATCTCCCCTTTCCCTCTTCTCCGTCCGCCGTTCCCTCCTCCCACGACCCCCACACGGCGGATTCCGAGCCCGAGCCGCGAGGAGTATGTTCCCGGGAGCCCGCTCGGCCTCCGTACTTGGCCATTTGGCCAGGACGAGCGGGCCTCCGGGAATCATACGGACTCGCGGTCCGAGATCCGGATTCCGATTCCGACTCTTATTCCTGTTCCTACTCTGAATCTTCGAAGAGAAGCGTGCTCGCGATTACGTCGTCGATCTTTCGCGCGGTCGCGAAATCGTTCTGCGTGATCCCCTTTTCGGTGCGGGATGCGCAGTAGACGGTCACTTCGTTATCGCGGATCTCGAGATCGGGATGATGGTCCCATCTTTCGATGAGGTCGGCGAAGATGCAGACGAAGTCGATCCCCTGTCGAAACGTGTCGAAGGCGATGGTGCGTTTGATGGAGTGACCGGCGCTTTTCCAGTCGGGAAGGCTTTCGAGTTTCTGTCGGATGGCTTGTTCGCCGAGCAGGGTCACGAGTGATCTCTCCTTCTCGCGGATTGAGGCGTTCCAGCAGGACAACGCGAGAGTATAGGGAGGGCACCCGGCGTGTGCAAGCACGGTTCAGTCGTTTTTCTGAGGAGAACTTTCGGGCTCGCCGAGCGAGCGAAGGAGATCGAACGTGTAGAGTCCGGTGTCGTGGCGATCGCTCCAGTGGAAGCGAAGCGCGTAGCGGCCGACCGGTTCGATGCGGACGGGTTTCACGGTCTCGAGAACGGAGAGCGGGTCGAGAATCTGCTCGCCGGTCCATTCGTGAATGCACGAAGCGCACGGGCAGGCGCGACGGAGTGAGGCGGTGTTGTAATGCATCACGACGCCGTCATCCCATTCGACGCGCAGGTCGTATTCGCCGGCCTTTTCGAGCTTGCGGATCGTGTGTTTCGCGTCGGCGGTCAATTGTCGTCCCAGTCGAGATGGAGTGCGGCGGCTCCGCGGCTCTGAATCGCGAGTTCGGCGAGCTGGGCCGAGACTTTTTCCGCGATCGTGGCGATTGCCCGGGCGGCGGGCGATTCCGGATTCCGCCGCACGATCGGCATCCCGTCGTCTCCTCCGCGCGCGACTTCGGGATCGATGGGCACTTCGCCGAGAAACGGGATCGAAAGCTCATCGGCCGTCCGTCTTCCTCCGCCGTGCCCGAAGATTTCCGTTCGGTTCCCCGAACCGGGGTCGATAAAGTAGCTCATGTTCTCGACGACGCCGAGTACGGGCACCTTCACCTGCTGGAACATGCGCAGCCCCTTGCGCGCGTCGATCAGACTCACTTCCTGCGGCGTTGTCACGATCACGGATCCGGAAAGCGGGGCGAGCTGCGTCAGCGTGAGCTGGGCGTCACCGGTCCCTGGCGGAAGATCGATCACGAGGTAGTCGAGGTCGCCCCACGCCACGTTCGCGAGAAACTGCTGAATCAGGCCGTGCACCATCGGGCCGCGCCAGATGACGGGGGTATCGTCGCCGGCGAGAAACGCCATCGACATGAGCCGGATGCCTTGCGCGTCGATCGGGATCAGCGTCTTTTCGTCGGCCATCGTGGGACGTCCGGACGCGCCGAGCATGAGGCCCATGCTCGGGCCGTATACGTCGGCGTCCATGAGGCCGACAGAAGCGCCGGCCCTGGCCAGGGAAAGCGCGAGGTTGGCGGAGATGGTCGATTTGCCGACGCCCCCTTTGCCAGAGGCGACCGCAATGATGTTCTTGACGCCGGGCAGGAGCGATTTCTCACTCTGGCGAGGATGCGCCGGAATCTCGACCTGTTCCTGAAAATGAGTTCTGTTTACCCCGATTTCTCTTAACTTCCGCTCTACGGCCTCCTTGACCGACTGATGGCTCGCCGGAAACGGTGTCGGCCATTGAAAGCGGATCAATACGTCGTCATTCTTGACGCGCAGATCGTCGATGATTTCCCCGGCCTCGAGAGTGAGATCGGTGCCGGGGTAGCGCAGCTCGCGGAGAGCCGCGCGCAGGTTGTTCTGGTCCAGGTTCATTTCGTTCCTCTTCAGCCTCTGCAAGTTACGGTGAATGCATACGATAATCGATTCCGCCCGAGATTCCCAGTAGACACATGCGGGCGAAAGGCCGATATTCAGCGTATGGAACGAATTCGATGGGCCACGATTTTTGCGGACGGCACGCCGGTGGAACTGGCGTACCGCTTCCCAGGCGCGCACAGGAGAACCGGAACCGCCTACGACATGGCGCTTTACCTCGGGAGTGAGCTGGAAGAGGCCGAGTACGAAGAGTGGCGCCGCCGTCTGGCCGAGCGGGTCGCGGTGGTAACGGGAAAAATGGATGTGGGGCTCTTCATATTGAATGGCACTTCGTCGAATCTCGCACACGGGGTCGTCACGCAGGGAAAACTCCTCTATGCCCGCGACGAGTCGGTTCTGAAGGAGTTCGAGGCCGACGTTCGGACGGCGTTTCTGCGCACGGTCTACGAGTCAAGCGTCGCCTCCTGGCGCCCGATCACCTAATCTTACCCGCTCTAACAACTTATGGCCGTTGAAAAACTGTCCACATCGACCATGGACACTTATCCACCGCGCCCTCGAGCCCGATTGAGACCCCCTGAGACGGCCTGAGACGGCCGAACAACCCCGCCCCGTCGGTTTGACAGCCCCCTGCGCCATATTGACTGTTCGACTCCCGATTTGACGACCACCGCTAAATGCGCGTATACTATTGAGTAATAGAACCCGTCCCCTCGGGTTCCGGCTGAACGAAGCACGGCGTCCCACCCACCAGGCCGCCGCGCAGCCAGGACTCCCCGCTCGAAAGGAGAATCAGTATGTTGCGTTGGCGCACGAAACTCGGGATCGTGGCCCTCATGCTTGCATTTCTGCTCGTCACACCGGCGGCTTTTGCCTGGGAAGAGGTCCCTCCAGGACCTGACCCCGGTATGGAAAACTCCGGCGCGCCGGGCGGAGGCGATACGGATCCTGATGACTTTCCCATCATCTTGAACAATCAGACCAGCGTCCGGGAAGAAGTCACCGCTCCTCCGATCAGCAACAGTTTGAAACTGCTGAGGCTGACGATCTATCTGTCGCGCTTTCTGTCCATCTGACGGGCGATGACCGGTAGTTAAGGGAAGCAGTCGATCCAGGGAGAGAGAATGACCTACCGAAACCAACCAAGGTTGGGTCGTAAACTAAAGGAAATCAGCGAGGTTCTGGGTGTCCCCGACCGGACGGCGACTTCTGTCGGCGATCTCGGTTCGCTCTATCTCGGGACGGACCATTACCTCGATGCGATCCGTGAATTCGAAGCAGTGCTGCAGAACGAAACCGCGACGACTGCGACGGCCGCGCAGGCTGCGATTCGCGAGAAACTCGCCTGGTGTCATTACTACACGGGTCATTTCGATCAAGCGGAAGCGACGATGCGTGCGCTGGATGCCTCGGTCGAAAGCCGGCCCGGGCTTCTGCTGCTGCTGGCCCGGATCGACCTCGAACGTGGCGAGTCGCAGCTGAGCCGCAAAAAAGCCGAAAGATCACTCGCCCTCTCCCGGGAACTGGGGGACGAGGAATGGCTCGGTCAGACGCATTCACTGCTCGGCGTGATCGCTCACCGAAGCGGGCAGACCGAAGCCGCGCGCGGACATTTTGAAGAAGCACTCCTTTCGTACCGCATTGCGGGCGACCCCGACGGGGAAGCGCGCTCATTCATTCATCTCGGCACGCTCGCGAAATCGGAATGCCGGTGGGACGAAGCGCTCCGCTATCTGCAGCGGGCCCGCGCGCGCGCCGACGAAGAAGGCTTCTACTATTTATTCGGATCGGCCTCGCTTAATCTGGGCAACCTTCGCTATCGCCTGGGTGAACTTCCGCAGGCGTTCGACGCGACCCGCGAAGCGAAACGCGTCTTCCATGAAATCGGATACCGGCTCGGAGAGGCGCGCGCCCTTCTCGCGGAAGCGCGTGTGCATCTGGACCGCGACGATCGCGCCAGTTTCGATCGCTGCGTGAACGAAGGCGAAGCGATCTGCCGCGACGGCGGATTCAAGCGCGAGCTCGCGTTCTGGGAAGTGCTGAAGGGCGAAGCGGCCCTTCATGTCGGCGACGAAGGAGCAGCGAAGATTCACCTGCAGGAGGGGCTGCAACTTGCGCGCGCGATCTCGCCGAACGGCGACCTTGCCGTGCGCGCCACACTCCATCTTGCGGGGCTGTGCCTCCGCAGCCGCGACGCAGCCAGCTGCCGCGCCCTTCTCGACTCGATCGCCGACGCGCAGCATGAAGTCGGCGACCCGGCGCAGGAAGGCTGGATGCATCGTCTGCACGCCGAAGCGTCGCGCCACGAAGAACGGTACGAAGAAGCGAGCGACTACGCGCAGCGCGCCATCACCTGTTTCGAACGCATCGGATACCGCCAGGAACTCGCCGAGGCGCTGACCGTCTCCGGGCGCGTGGCCGCATCCGATTCACTCGGTGACGACACCGAGCGGGTCCTTTCGCACTATCTGCGCGCGAAGCGAATCTGGGACGACCTGGCCTCGCACCGTAACGCGGCGGGCGTATCGCTCGAAATCGCGCGCTTCTGGCTCGGGAAAGAGGACCTCGACGAAGCCCTGTCGTACGTCCAGAAAGCGCACGCCCTGTTTGCGCGCGCGCAGGACGACGCGGGGCTCTTCACATGCACGGAACTGCTGCGTCACGTGGAAAGCCGCTTCGCGGACTCGATGTCGGAGGCGCCCGACCCGGCGTTTGCGTCACGCAACGCCACGCGCGGCGACCTCTCCGAGGGACTCGCGTATCTGCTCGGCGACGCGCTGCGGCGCTCCCGCTCGGCACGCGGCTGGATTGCGTCGGGAACGAACCTGGCCGATCTGAACGTACTCGCGCATCAGGGACTGCCCGGCGACGAAGCCGAAGCGGCCATCGCGCAACTGCTCGCGGACGACCCGACGTTTCTGGACAGCGACCGCCCGCTCTTCCTGAGCGGCCTCGACGCGCGCAATCAACTGGCACGCGATCGCAGCGTCGTCGCTCTCCCGTTTGCGATTCACGACGGCGCGCGCGGACTTCTTTACGTCGACCGCCCGTCCCGGAGCGGATGCGAGAGCTACCGGTTCCGCGACCTGCAGATTCTGTCGTCGGCGACGCACGCGATCGCGAAACGGATCGCGGAGCATCAGAAGAGTGAATTGCTTCGCGAAAACTTCTACCTGAAAGAGAAGCTCGAGAATCGCTATCCGTTTGCCAATATCGTGACCGAACATCCGAAGATGATCGAGACGCTTTCGATCGCGTCGCGCATCGCCGACTATCCGATCACGGCGATGCTGGACGGCGAAACCGGTACGGGCAAACAGCTGCTCGCGCGCGCCATTCACGATTCGAGCGACCGCGCGAAAGAGCCGTTCGTTACGCTCAACTGCGCTTCGCTTCCCGAGCAGATTCTGGAGTCGGAACTGTTCGGCTATGTGAAGGGCGCTTTCACGGGCGCTCTGGAAGATCGTAAGGGTCTTTTCGAAGAGGCGAACGGCGGCACGATCTTCCTCGACGAAATCGGAAAGGCGGGCGGCCATGTCCAGCGCGCGCTGCTGCACGTGCTCGACCAGGGAATCATTCGCCCGGTCGGTTCGAATACGCATCGCGAAGTCGATGTGCGCGTGATCTGCGCCACGTCGAACACGCAGCTTCTGAAGGACATCGAGGACGGCCTCTTCCTGAAGGATCTCTACTATCGTGTGAACGATATCTGTCTCAGCCTGCCGCCGCTCCGTGAGCGCGCGTCGGACATTCCGCTTCTCGCCGACACGTTTCTCGAAGCGTTCCGCCAGAAGATCGGGCGCGAAGAGATGCGTTTCGACGCGGCCGTGTACGCGGCGCTCGAGGCGTACGACTGGCCCGGCAACGTGCGTGAGCTCGAGAAAGCCGTGCAGCGCGCGACGCTTCTGACTCCGACGCCGATCATTACGGTCGAATCCCTGCCCGCCGAAGTGCGTGCCGGCGCCGCGGACGCAGCGTCGGCCGGGACCTCGTCGGGGCGGAACGGGAACGCGCAACCGCTGAAGGACGAAGTCGAAGAACTCGAACGCCGTCGTGTCGCCGAAGCGCTCCTCGAAACGAACGGCAACCGAAGCGCCGCCGCGCGTCTGCTCGGTCTGTCGATTCGGGGATTACGCAACAAGATCCAGCGTTACGAGCTGGGTTAGCCCCGGCACCTGCTGCACACCCTGCGTAATCGTGCACGAAGTTCCTCCTCGCATAACCTCATGATTAAAATGCCTTTGCGCTGAATTCTGCCGGATTTCGAGTACCTGGTTCCCGGTGGAATCCCGCTCGTTTCCTCGTCCTGACCCCGCCCGCTTCATGCCCGAACACCGTAACTCGCTGTAAACCAAGACCTTTCCAATCTTTTTGCACATTTCGATAAGATGGCACGTCCCTTGATATGTACAGGGGTGAATCGTTCGGAAATTAGGGGCCGGACGGTTCAATCGGCCTCAGCCACCTCCTGCCCTCCTCAATTCGTAGGTGGTGGCCCGAGGGTTTTGATTCCTGGTGGGTTGAACCCGCGGGCCGATCGATGTGCGGGTCTCGTTATGGAGACCGGGTGTACTTTATTCAGGCGATCGTTTCGGCGATTGTGGCGAGAGTCACTTCCGTGTCGTGGTCGAAAAGGGGAGCTAGGGCGCGGGACAGCTTGAATAAGGGTTGGGGTGCAAAACACCGGTAGCCGTGAGGCCCGCCGCATTCTGGAACGGGGTAGTCGCTTGACGGCTACCCCGTTTTTGCCGTTGTGGAAGGCAGCCCCGGCGGGGATGCGCCCCCAATCTTCCGTGCGCCGCTCCGCCCGTTCGTTTACTCTGCGTGCATGGCTTCCAGGACTCAATGGCTCCGTGTGAACCGGGCACGCATTCTGCTCGGTCTTCTGATTCTGCTTGCTCTGTTCGCGCGCGGCAACTACCTCGGCGAGCTCAAGACCAACCCCTTCTACGGCTACCCCATCATCGACGCGGCCGAGTACCTCGGCTGGGGGACGGCGATCGCGCACGGCGATTTCCCGTGGACGCGCGTTCATATCCACGGTCCTCTCTATCCGCACCTGCTCGCCGTCCTTTTCAAGATGGGTGGTTCGCCGGACTGGATTTATCCATTGCAGTTCGCGCTGGGGATTCTGGTAATCCTGCTGGTGTTTTATCTGGGGAAGCGGAGCGAAGGTCGTGTTCCCGGCATCTTCGCGGCGGGGATGCTCGTCTTCTACGCGCGCGAGCTTTTCTTCGAAGGGCTTGTTTTCGCGACGACTCTCGCTACTTTTCTTACGCTCGCCTTCGTGCTGCTCGGCGTCGTGTTCTCGTTCGGGGATCAAAAGCGGCGCGCGCGGGTCTGGGCGCTCACGGGGATCGCTCTCGGCCTCTCTGCGATTACGCGCCCCACGATTCTGATCGCGGTGCCGTTCGTGCTCGGTTTCTTCCTGTGGCGCTTCGACCGCAGGCAGGCGCTCGCGGTGGCCGCCTGGTTCGTGCTCGGCGCCGCGCTCGTGATCGGGCCTGTTACGCTTCGCAATATCGCGATCGGTGACCCTGTGCTCGTGCAGGGGAACGGCGGGATGAACTTCTATCTCGGGAATCGCGCGGGCGCCGACGGCCTGGCTTCGGTTCGCCCGGGTGTGCAATGGAACGACCTCGAGCGCATCGGGAACGAAGCGGGCATGATCCGCGCGGCCGACCGGGATCGTTTCTACTACGCGCGCGCCTGGAGCGAAATCGCCGCGCATCCGGGAGAAGCGATTGCGCGCGCGCTGAAACGCGTGCTCTATTTCTGGAGCGGCGCCGAAGTCGACACGAGCCAGAGCTTTCCGTACTTTCGCAACAACAGCGAAACGTTGCGCCTGCTCTTTCTCCCCGTCGGCTGGATCACGGCGATCGGGCTGATCGGCTGGCTGCGCTACGGTTTCGGTCGCCATCGTCCGCTCACGTTTGCCGGCGTCGTTCTGCTCGCGTACACGTTCTCGGCGCTGCTGTTTCCGTTCGCGTCACGCTATCGCATGCCGATGGTGCCGATCATGGCGCTCTTCGCCGCCGCGGAACTGTACGGCATCGGGAAACGGTGGCGCAAGCCCGACGGCCTCGTGCGCATGGGCGTTGTGCTCGTTTCTCTTGTCGTTTTGAACCTTCCCGCGACGGCTCCGCAGCGCGATCTCGTGCGCGTCGAACTTCATTTAGGGAAGAAATATTACGATGCGAAGCGGTATGCGTCCTCGGAGCTCTACTATAAGGAGGCGCTTGCGAAGTACGGCGAGGACCCCGATCTGCTGAACAATTTCGGCCTCCTTCGGGAGGCCATGGGGAATGCGGACGAAGCGGAGCAGTGGTACCGGCGCGCGGCGGCCGCCGGGCCGACGCATGCCAAGGCGCTCGCGAACCTCGCCGGCATGCACATGCGGCGCGGCGACATCGAGGGGACGCTCCGCGAACTGGGCCGCGCGCTCGCACTCGAGCCGCGCAATCCCGACTTCCGGAACAATCACGGCGCGCTTCTATTACAGATGGGACGGACGAATGAAGCGATCGCGACGCTCGAAAGGGGGCGCGCGGTCGACCCCGCGCATGCGGATCTGCTGATCAATCTGTCGCGTGCGTATGAAGCGGCCGGGCGATATGAAGACGCGAAAGAGGCGATGGCGATTTCCGCGTCGGTCGAACCGCGGCCCGCGGCGTTTCACATGCTGGGCCGGCTCGAGGAGCGGACCGGCGATCCTGCGGCCGCGCTCCAGTCGTATGATCGCGCCCTCGCGGGCGGCGCGTATCCCCCGGCGCTCCGGTCGCGCGGAATCCTGCTCGTCCGAGCCGGGCGCTCGCCCGAAGGGATCCGGGACTTGCGCGCGTATGTCGCGGGCAATCCGGACGACACGCAGGCCGCACTCTTTCTCAGACAGGCCGAAGGGTCGCCTTGAGAGCGACCCCTGACCTGGAACCTGGAATGTCGGACAGAAGAGAAGCGTACTAGACGCTGATCGGCTCTTCTTCTTTCTCACGGATCCATTCGTTTAACTGGGTCCGTTCGAATCGCCATTGATTCATGATCTTTTTCGCGGGAAGTACCCCGGCGCGAGCCAGACGGTAAACCGACTTCCGGCTCAGTCTCAGATAATCAGCAACCTGTTCAGCGGTGAGAATCTCGCGTTCCATTTGGGCCTCCTTTTAACTCCCTCAGACATACTAGTGTTCGGCAGTACCTATGAATCCATTAGGGGTTCTCCTTGGTTTTTTCCTGAAAGAATAGGACTGTCCGTCTCTTTTCGTCTAATTCCTTGCAAGCTAATACGATAGGAAACACGAAGCAACAAAATACAGCAAGCAAAAGCGAGAAATCACTCAGGTTTGTCCCATCCAGGGTCTTACTGGCCACATAGGGGTTCCCCGTGGTTTCAGATTCTCACGCAGGGCAAATGTAGGGCAAACCCGACCTTTCGAGGGCATTCCCGTACACGGCAGGGTTCGCCGGACGCACGCGGGATCAGGGAAGGTGCTGCCGGGGTCATCCCGGGTCACGCAGGCCTAGTACTTGCGCCCGAGCGCGTACTCCCAGATGCCCCAGAACAGGCCGGCATTCACGGCGAGCACGTCCAGATGCAGCAGAACGACCCCTTTCAGCGCAAACAGCGGTCCCTCGCGCCGGGCGAGATACCCGATCCACGGGAAATTCAGCAGGATCACGATGAGCGGCGGGATCAGGAGCAGCATCTTCCAGGCGACGATTCCGGGAATCGTGCCGAGCAGCAGAATCGAGAGCACGAGCCAGGGGGCGAAGCAGGATACGAGGAAGCCGGTGGGGATCGAGGTGTAATTTTCGCGCCGGATCCGTTTGAAGCGGTCGCGGAGCTGCACCTTCGTCATGCCGACCGTGCGATCGAAATCGGTCCGCAGCATCGACGAGAGGTTGTAGCGCTTGATATGCAGAAAGTGCAGCTTCTCGACGAGTCCCACGCGATAGCCCGCTTCGCTCATGCGCTTCCCGAGCTCGCTGTCTTCGATGTTCGGCTTGCGGTAGTTCGCGTCGAATCCCCCCACGGCTTCGAACGCCTCTTTTCGAATCGCGACCGCGCTCGAATAGATGACCGAGAAGCGGCCCGACCGAACCCAGTACGTGTGCCGGAGCCAGAGGTTCTTGTAGATGCTCGTCGCGTTCGGGAATGCGGACTCTGCGGATTGCAGTCCGACCGCGACGTCGAGCCCTTCGCTCTGAATCGCGCGCTCCCCCGCTTCAATCGCGCCCGGCTCGAGGATCACATCCGCGTCGACAAAGAGGACGATGCCGCCCGTGGCGAGCGAGGCGCCGTAGTTGCGTGCCTGTGCAACGCCGCCCGGCTTCCGGTTCGGTACGATCGTGACCGCGAGCCCGGCTTCCCGCGCGACACGCTCCGCGATGGCCGGCGTGCCGTCCGCGCAGCCGTCGTCGATCAGCAGCACTTCGCGCGGCGACACAGTCGATGCGCCGATCGCGCGAAGGCACCGTTCGATCGTGTGCTCGGCGTCGCGCACGGGAATGATGACGCTGATAGTGGATGACGTCGTTACGGTCACGGGGACAACCCTTCCCCCGGTTCGCCAGGAGTCGCCAGCGCAGAATCGCGCGCAAGCGTTATCAGCATGACCTCGCCGCCCGCGCGCACGAGACTGTCCCGCATCGAAAGAAGAACGCCACGGTCCGTCCCGTTCGACGCGGCAAGGCTTCGCATCTCTCCGTAGATCCGCTCGGCGTCGAGCAGCGCGCGTCGTTTCTCGAGTAGCGCCGGATTGCCTCCGTTGCGCGCAGCCCCGGCCGCAAGCGCCGCGCGCGCTCCCTCGAAGTCGCCCTGCGCCAGACGCACGTCGGCTTTGTTCGACCACGCGCTCAGGAACGCCGGGTCGCGCCGGATCGCCTCGTCGAAGCTCGCCTCGGCTTCCGGGAGTCGCCGCGCGGCAAAGTGCGCGCGCCCGATATTGTCGTATGCTCCTGCGTAGTTCGGGTCGATCCGCCGTGCCTGCTCGAACGCGATCAGCGCGCGTTCCGGCTGCCCCGCGCTCATCATCACGTTGCCGAGGTTGTGCCACGCGCCGTAGTGGCTCGGCTGAATCTGCGTCACGCGCCCGAACGAAAGTTCCGCCTCGTCGTAACGCCCGGCTTCGAAGTAGAGCAGGCCCCGGTTCATGTGCGTATCGAGGTGCTCGGGCACGACCGCCAGCGCCTTGCCGTAGAGTTCGTCCGCCCGCTCGAGGTCGCCCGCCCGCGCGAACGCCTTGCCCGCGATTCCGTACGCGCGTGCGAGGCTCGTGTCTTTGCCCGGGTAGAGCGGCCATTGAAAGAGCGCGAA
Organism: Candidatus Eiseniibacteriota bacterium; assembly: GCA_029262235.1. Lineage (GTDB taxonomy): Bacteria > Orphanbacterota > Orphanbacteria > Orphanbacterales > Orphanbacteraceae > JABDJQ01. The sequence continues at coordinate 46,463 of JAJCZU010000004.1, forward strand.
GAGCATCGCGAACGAACCCGCGAGCATGGCGCCCCTTCCCCATCGCTTCGCACGGAAACAGTCCCACGCCAGGGAGATCGGAACCGCGCCCAGAATGGCAAGCGCCGGAACGCCCGTCTGTCGATAGCGAGCCGTAATGAAAAACGCGATTACCGATATCGCATTCGCGAGTACGAAGAAAACGAGAAGCCACGCGCGGTTCGGTTCCGGCGCGGGCGCTTCGGCCGTTGAGCCGCGATCAGACACGGACGCGGTCCGGCGCGCGACAAGAAACGCTCCGATCACGCCGAGCGGAAAAAGCCACGCCAGCCCGAAAGGCAGAACGCGAAGCGAGCGATAGAGCTCGCGGTCGGCTTCATAATTGACGTCGAGCGGGATTTCGTACGCGTTGAAGTAGAGCGCCACTTTGCGCAGCATGAGCCGCGCGTATCCGCCGGGATCCGCCTTCATGTATTCGACGCTCTTCCCGAACCAGTATTGCGAGATTTCACTCGCCTTGAGTCCCGAGCGGCCGAGTTCGCGCTCGGCGACACGCCTCGAGTCGTAGATGTCGATCGCCTCGGGATTGCCGCCGATTTCGGGCGGCGGAACGTACGTGCCCTGGGTGAAGTCGTTGTTTCCCAGATAGAAGCTGATCCCGCCATGCGTCGAGATCAGGACCCAGTCGTTCGCGACCACTCTATTATAGACAGCAGCGGGCGAGAGCCCGATCGCCGCCGCCACGCAGAAAATCGCGAGCTTCCGAATGCCCGCCCGCTCCGCAATCATGAGCCAGAGCGCCGCGAACGGCAGGAAGAAGAGCAGGTTCGGGCGCGCCACCGAAGCGAAACCGAGCAGCAGCCCCGCGATCCAGAGCACCCGCCCCCTCTGCAGCGCCGCGATGAACGCGTAGAAGCCTATGAGACCGAGGAAGATACCGAGAAACGAGGCGAGCAGCTGCCCTTCGAAGTAGAGAAACGGCGCGTATCCGAGCCCCAGAGCGAACGCGATCCAGGCGATCCGACGTCCGAAGAGCCGATGGGCGATCAGGAACACCAGTACGGCGCTGACCGCCCCGAGCCCGTGCTGCACCGCCCGCACGATCACGAGATCCCGCCCCGTCACCGCATACAGCCCGCCGAGGAAGTACGGATAGACCGGCGCCATATGGAACGCACGCTCTCCCAGCAGCTTACCCCCGGCAATCTCCGTCGCCCAGCGGTCGTAGGACTGTGTATCGAGGTAAAACTGGTCGAAGAGCGGCAGTTCCTTTGCTTCGAGCAGGAACCAGACCCGTGGGATCAGTGCGATGACGAACAGGAGCGCCAGGAGACGCCACGATACTCCGCCGCGCGAGCCAAGTAAGGAGTTACGATCAGGCGACATAGGGAATCCGGGCCTCGAATCGATGGTACAACGGGCTCTCCGGGACGAACGTATTTGACGCGGGAGGCAAGGATCCGTATCGTATCAATCGCTCGGGTAGAGAAGCAAGAGTGATCGAAGCCGCCCCACCGGCCGCTTCCGGGTCCGACTCCGGCCCCACTCCGGTCCGAATTCCGGCTCTTCTCTGCTTCTTCCCGCGCCGCTCCACCGGGTACGCCCCCTAGAAGGGCCTATGGCCGTTCCGGTTCGAGGCCGCGATGTGCTCTCCGTAGCCCACCCGGCCTCCACTTGGCCATTCGGCCAGGACGGGTGGGCTACCGGAGAGTACAAGCGGCCTCGCCCTGAACCGTGCATAGGCCAATCGCAAAAAAATAGATCCTTTTCGGTTGACCTCCCCTATCCCCCTCGGTACCCTATATGTTCTGCCTTCGCATCTGTGCACCAGTATGCGAAGGAAGTGCTGGCGTAGCTCAATTGGTAGAGCGCCTCACTTGTAATGAGGTGGTTGGGGGTTCAAGTCCTCTCGCCAGCTCCATTCGTGGAGCCGGCGTGGAGCCGTCCTCGACTCCGTTAGCGGGGAGGTTCCCGAGTGGCCAAAGGGGGCAGACTGTAAATCTGTTGGCGAAGCCTTCGAAGGTTCGAATCCTTCCCTCCCCATACCGTTTCGATGAGTCGCCCCTTCCCTGTGGGAAGGTCAACTATATATAGATAGCATTTTGTCAGTCGAGCCCTCGATCGGCTGCATTTAATAAGCGGGAATAGCTCAGTTGGCTAGAGCATCAGCCTTCCAAGCTGAGGGTCGCGGGTTCGAGTCCCGTTTCCCGCTCCATAGTTTCATCGAGGGATATCATTCATAGGCGTTTCGACGGATCCGCAAGAGATGCCCACGTAGCTCAGCTGGTAGAGCATTTGCATGGTAAGCAAAAGGTCATCAGTTCAAATCTGATCGTGGGCTCCATTCCAGGGTATCCGTCCGATTGATTGCCAGTTGCCTTAAAGGCAGGAGGAACGAGAGAGAAATGGCAAAGGAGAAGTTCGTACGAACAAAACCTCACGTCAACGTAGGAACGATTGGTCACGTTGACCATGGAAAGACTACGCTCACGTCCGCTATCACTGCCGTGCAGGGAGCGAAGGGTTTGGCAACCGTAATTTCATACGACGAAGTGGCCAAGGCGTCCGAAAGCCAGGGTCGCCGCGATGCGACGAAGATCATGACGATCGCCACGTCGCACGTCGAGTATGAAAGTGACAACCGCCATTACGCCCACGTGGACTGCCCGGGACATGCGGATTACGTGAAGAACATGGTTACCGGAGCGGCTCAGATGGACGGCGCGATTCTCGTGGTGTCCGCTGCAGACGGTCCGATGCCTCAGACCCGTGAGCATGTGCTCCTGGCTCGCCAGGTGAACGTGCCTTACATCGTGGTCTTCCTCAATAAAGTCGACACCGTCGACGACCCCGAGCTGCTCGATCTCGTCGAACTCGAAGTTCGCGAGCTCCTCAGCGCCTACGACTTCCCGGGCGATGACGCGCCGGTGATTCGTGGTTCGGCCCTTGGCGCCATGAACAATCCGACGGATCCTGAAGCCACCAAGTGCATTCAGGAACTGATGGAAGCGATCGACACGGCGATTGAAGAGCCGGAGCGCGAAGTGGACAAGCCCTTCCTCCTCGCGGTGGAAGACGTCTTCTCGATCACCGGTCGTGGCACGGTTGCCACGGGTCGTGTGGAGCGCGGCAAAGTCAAAGTCGGCGACAAAGTCCAGCGAGTCGGTATTCGCGAGCCCATGGAGACGGTCGTTACGGGCGTCGAAATGTTCCGCAAGGAGATGGGCGAGGCACAGGCCGGTGACAACATCGGACTCCTGCTTCGCGGCGTCGGCAAAGACGATATCGAACGCGGCATGGTGCTGATCAAGCCGGGCTCAGTGAATCCGCATACGAAGTTCCGCGGAGAGGTTTATATCCTTACGAAAGAAGAAGGGGGTCGTCATACGCCGTTCTTCACGGGATACCGTCCGCAGTTCTTCTTCCGCACGACCGACGTGACGGGCACCCTGACGCTTCCGGAAGGTCGCGAAATGGTGATGCCCGGCGACAACGTTGAAATGTCTGTGGAACTCCACACTCCGATCGCCATGGAGCAGTCGCTCCGGTTCGCGATTCGTGAAGGTGGTCGCACCGTCGGTGCAGGCGTGATCGCTGAGATCCTCGACTAAGGACCTCGTAAGATAAATAGGGCGCGTCCTTCGGGGCGCGCCCGTTACAACGTTTGTGAACGAAGGCCTGTAGCTCAATTAGGTAGAGCACCGGTCTCCAAAACCGGGGGTTGCAGGTTCGATTCCTGCCGGGCCTGCGTTCCCTTACCTTTAGAGAGAAGTCATGAGTGAGTCAGTCGTTCAGAAGTCCAGCCGCTTCCTGCGGGAAGTCTGGATCGAGCTACAGAAAGTGTCCTGGCCGACAGTCCCCGAGATCCGGCAGTCAACGATCGTTGTGCTCGTTGCTGTGTTTCTCTGTGCGATTTTCATCGGGATCATTGATTGGGGCCTTTCGCGGCTCGTGCGTCTGGTCTTTTAAACAGTAACTGATTCAACGATCGGGACCTTATGTCGGAAGACATCAAACAGAACCAGGACTCTCTCGAGGAAACTGCCTCGGCTGAGGAGAAAGCTGAAATGGAAGAAAATCCTTCCGTCGATGAAACAGCGACCTTGACCGAATCTTCGGCTGACGACGCGGAAGAGGCGAAAGCCCCTGAAGCGAAAGAGGCGAAAGCGGAAGTGACCGCGGACGCGAAGGCTGAAGAAGGCGAGGCTGAAGCGCCCCAGGAGGGCGAACTCCCTGACGAACTGGACGAACGATACGGTTGGTACGTCGTCCACACCTATTCCGGACATGAAGGAAAGGTGCGGCGCAACATTCTGCGTGCCGTCGAACAGGAGAAACTCCAGCATCTCGTCCCGCGCGTTCTGATCCCCATGGAAAAAGTGGCGGAGATGAAGAACGGCAAGAAGACGACCCTCGAGAAGAAGTTCTTCCCCAGCTATGTGCTCGTTCAGATGATGATGTCTGACGACGCGTGGCGGGTGGTCTCGAACACACCGGGCGTGACACGCTTCGTCGGCACCGGGTCGAAGCCGCAGCCGATTTCGCATGACGAAATCGGGCGGATCGTCGGCCGCATCGCCGAGACGAAGGAAAAGCCGACACCGACGGTTCCGTACCGCGTCGGCGAACACGTCAGCGTGATCGATGGTCCCTTCACGGAGTTCACCGGTGTGGTGGACGAAGTGAATCCGGAACGCGGCAAGCTGAAGGTGATGGTATCCATCTTCGGTCGCGCGACACCGGTGGAACTCGACTTCTTGCAGGTCAAGAGTATATAGCCGCGGAGCACGGTCTCCGCAGATAGGTAAAAGTCATGGCTAAGAAAGTCATTGGGCTGATCAAATTGCAGATCGCCGCAGGCGCTGCAACACCCGCCCCGCCGGTGGGGCCAGCTCTCGGACAGCATGGCGTGAATATCATGGATTTCTGCAAGTCGTTCAACGCGAAGACGCAGCAGGATTCCGGCCTGATCATTCCTGTAGTGATTACGGTCTACGCGGATCGTTCTTTCACGTTCATTACGAAGTCGCCGCCGGCGGCCGTCCTTCTGAAGAAGGCGGCCAAGCTCGCGAAGGGTTCGGGCGAACCGAACCGTACGAAAGTGGCTTCGGTTACCGTGGATCAGCTGAAAGAGATCGCGGAGATGAAGAAGGAAGATCTGAACGCGAATGATGTGAATCACGCCGCGCGCATGATTGCCGGCACCGCCCGCAGCATGGGCATTACAGTCGAAGGAGAGCTTTGATCATGGGACGTGGTAAGCGATTTGGCGCCGCGGCTGAAAAGATCGAGCATCTCAAGCCGTACGCACTGGAAGAAGCGGTCGCTCTCGTAAAAGAGAACGCCAAGGCAAAATTCGACGAGACGGTCGAGGTCGCCGCCCGCCTGGGTGTCGACCCGCGTCATTCCGATCAGCAGATGCGCGGCACGATCTCCCTTCCGCACGGGACCGGTAAAGAGGTGAAGGTTCTTGTGTTCGCGAGGGGTGAGAAGGTCACGGAAGCTGAAGAAGCCGGCGCCGATTTCGTCGGTGCCGAAGAACTCGTGCAGAAGGTGTCGGACGGCTGGATGGAGTTCGATGCCATCATCTCGACGCCGGATATGATGAAGGACGTGGGGAAACTCGGGCGTGTTCTCGGACCGCGCGGCCTCATGCCGAATCCGAAGTCCGGGTCCGTGACGTTCGATGTCGCGCGCGCGGTCAAGGAAGTCAAGGCGGGACGGATCGAGTATCGCACCGACAAGAGCGGCAACATTCATGTTCCGGTCGGACGCGCCTCGTTCTCCGCCGAGCAGCTGGCCGACAACATCCGTACCGTCGTCAGTGAACTTCATCGCGCAAAACCGGCAGCGGCCAAGGGCACATTCTGGAGAAGTCTCACGGTTACTTCGACCATGGGCCCCGGTGTCCGCGTCGTCGTCGCTGAAGAGATTCTCAAAGTTTCGTAATAGAGAGAGGTTGAAGAATGGCTACAGCAACAAAAGTAGAACTCGTCGCCGATCTCGCGGAACGGTTCAAGGGCGCCCAGGGCGTGGTGCTCGCTGACTTCACCGGCCTCACGGTCGAGAAGATCACCGAGCTCAGGCGAGCCTGTCTCAAGGGTGAGTCGAAGTTCTACGTAGTGAAGAACACGCTCGCGAAACTTGCCTTGAAAGAGGCGGGGATCACGGGCCTTGATCAGTATCTCGAGGGACCGACGGGATGGGCCATCACGGAAGTGGATGCCGTGGCGCCGGCCAAGGTCCTCAGCGATTTTGCGAAGGCGAACAAGCTTCCCAGGATCAAAGCGGGATATATCGATGGGAGTGTCCTGGACGCCGCGGGTGTCGGTGCGATTGCCGACCTGCCGCCCAAGCCGGTGCTCATCGCACAGATTGCCGGACTCATCAACGCGCCGGTTACGGGCATTGCCGCGGGCTTGAACGCCGTGATGCAGGGCCTCGCCGTCGGTCTGGATGAAGTACGGAAGCAGAAAGAAGCCGGGGGAGGGACCACTTCCTCCTCTAATGATAGCGCGGGCGATGCCGGCGCATCCTCAAAAGCGGAAGATGCAGCCGCGCCTGAGGAAACGAAAGAAGCCGAGGCTCCCGCAGCGCCCGCAGAGGGTGCGGCGGAATAGCCGGGCTACATCACAGTCAAGGATCATGAATCGAAAGCGGTTCTATTAGATTGGAACGAGCCCGATGGCCATGAGCCCTCGTTCCCGGAGGAATGAAATGTCTGAAGCAGGTACGTTGGAAGTTTCCCCGAAGATCGCCGGTGTTCTCGAGTCGATCGAAAAACTGACGGTTCTCGAAGCGTCTGAACTCGTCAAAGCGATCGAAGATCGTTTCGGCGTTTCGGCCGCTCCGCAGGCGATGGCGATGCCGATGGGCGGCGGCGGTGGCGAAGCTGCCGTTGTCGAAGAGAAGGACGAGTTCGATGTCATTCTCACGGGTCCCGGCGACAAGAAGATCCAGGTGATCAAGGTCGTTCGCTCGATCACGGGCCTCGGTCTGAAAGAAGCCAAGGATCTCGTCGACAATCCGCCGAAGGCAGTCAAAGAAGGCGCCAACAAGACGGAAGCGGAAGAAATCAAGAAGCAGATTGAAGAAGCCGGCGGGTCGTGTGAGCTCAAGTAGCGCCGCGATTCACAGGTTCGATTTACCGTACGCAGGGATCCGAAGACTCCACTGATCGGAGTTCTTCGGATTTTCCTGCGTGTGGCGTAACGGCTTTGTAAAAGGAGAGGGAACTTGGCAAGAAGCCTAAAGGAGAGGATTACTTTTTCGAAGAATCCTCCCGTGATGGAAATCCCCAATCTCCTCGATGTGCAGCTGCAGTCGTTCGAGAACTTTTTGCAGCTGAAGGTTTCCCCGGATCAACGAAAGAACCAGGGCCTTCAGTCTGTCTTTAACGAAGTTTTCCCGATTCCAGACGCGCGAGGGAATTTCAGCCTCGAGTTCGTTTCGTACGGACTCGGCGACCCGAAATACGATGTGGATGAATGCGCCGAGCGCGACGTGACGTATGCCGCGCCGCTCAAGGCCACGCTTCGCCTGCTCGTAAAAGAGACGGTCGACGGCGAGAAGAAGGTGAAGGAAGTCATCGAACAGGAAGTGTACCTGGGCGAACTTCCGATCATCACCGACAAAGGGACGTTCATTATCAACGGCGCGGAGCGCGTGATCGTTTCGCAGCTGCACCGTTCGCCGGGCGTTTTCTTCGATGAAGAAATTCACCCGAACGGCAAGAAGCTGTTCGCGGCGCGGATCATTCCGTATCGCGGTTCGTGGGTGGAATTCACCACGGACATCAACGACATGCAGTACGTGCACATCGACCGGAAGCGAAAGCTGCCGGTTACGGTGCTGCTGCGCGCCCTCGGGTTTTCGACGAACGAGCAGATCCTCGACCTCTTCTACGAAACCGAGAAGATCAACTTCAACACGTATCGCAAGAAGGACGAGCTTCCGGGCCGTGCGCTTGCGAAAGACGTCATCGACAAGACCACGGGCGATGTGATCGCCGAGGCCAACGCCGAGATGACGCCGCAGTTGATCGAAAAGTTCCGCGAGCTGAAGGTGGGTCCGATTCACCTGCTCGTGAACGACGACGAGCGCGATCTGAACGTGATCCGGAACACGATCATCAAGGATCCGACGACCGGCGAAGAAGACGCGCTCAAGAAGATCTACAATCTGCTTCGCCCCGGCGACCCGCCGTCACTCGACACGGCAAAGGCGCTGCTCGATCGACTGTTCTTCAATCCGAAGCGGTACGATCTCGCGCGCGTCGGGCGATACAAACTGAATCGTCGCCTCGGACTCAGCATCGACGAGGATACGACGACGCTGACGAAGGACGACTTCGTCGCGATCATGGACTATGTGCTCCGCCTGAAAGCCGGGAACGGGTTCACGGATGACATCGATCATCTCGGAAACCGCCGCCTTCGCTCGGTCGGCGAGCTGCTCGCGATTCAGTTCTCGATCGGCCTTTCGCGCATGGCGCGTATCATTAAAGAGCGCATGAGCCTCGGCGACACGGACAACATCGCGCCGTACGACCTCATCAACGCGCGCACGATCTCGGCCGTGATCAAGACGTTCTTCGGGAGCTCGCAGCTCTCGCAGTTCATGGACCAGACGAACCCGCTCGCCGAACTGACGCACAAGCGGCGCCTCTCGGCCCTCGGGCCGGGTGGTCTTACGCGTGAGCGCGCCGGCTTCGAAGTGCGAGACGTGCATTACACGCACTACGGCCGGATGTGCCCGATCGAAACGCCGGAAGGGCCGAACATCGGTCTTATCAGTTCGCTTTCGACGTACGCGCGGGTGAACGAGTTCGGATTCCTCGAAACGCCGTACCGGGTCGTCAAGAACGGCGTGGTCTCCATGAAAATCGAGTACCTGACCGCGGATCAGGAAGACGAGAACATTCTCGCCCCTGCCAACGTCCCGCTCGACAAGAACGACCGGATCGTGGACGAACGCATTGTGGGCCGATTCCGGAGCGATTATCCGGTGGTCGACCGCGAGCGCGTCAACTATATGGACGTGGCGCCCATGCAGCTCGTTTCGGCGGCCACCGCGCTGATTCCGTTCCTCGAACACGACGATGCCAACCGCGCGCTCATGGGATCGAACATGATGCGCCAGTCGGTGCCGCTTCTCCGCGCGCAGGTTCCCTATGTCGGAACCGGGCTCGAGAGAAAAGTGGCGCGCGACTCGGGCGTCACGGTCGTGGCGAGACATGACGGCTTTATCGAAAGCGTGAGCGCCGATCAGATCGTCGTGAACTACTCGAAGGGCAAGGAACTCGACTTTACGGGTTTCGAGGGCCTCGAGATTCACAAGCTCACGAAGTTCAGGCGCTCGAACCAGGACACGTGCATCAACCAGACGCCGCTCGTGAAAGCGGGCGACAAGGTGAAGGTGGGCGACATTCTGGCGGACGGCCCCGGCACCGAAGGGGGCGAACTCGCTCTCGGGCAGAACGTGCTCGTCGCGTTCATGCCGTGGAACGGCTACAACTACGAAGATGCCATTCTGCTGAGCGAGAACCTCGTGAAGGAAGATCGCTTCACTTCGATTCATATCGAAGAGTTCGAACTGCAGGTTCGTGACACGAAGCGCGGCGTCGAAGAAATCACGCGTGAAATTCCGAACGTCAGCGAAGACGCCGTCAAGCATCTCGACGCCGACGGCATCGTGAGGATCGGCGCGCACGTGCGGGCCGGGGACATCCTCGTCGGCAAGGTGACGCCGAAGGGCGAAACGGAGCTGTCGCCGGAAGAGCGCCTTCTGCGAGCGATCTTCGGTGAGAAGGCCGGCGACGTGAAAGATGCGTCGCTCAAGGCCTCGCCCGGGATGGACGGGATCGTCATCGACGTGAAAGTCTTCTCGCGCAAAGAGCGTGACGAGCGCGCGAAGAAGGACGAGAAGAAGAAGGCGGACGAACTCAAACGCCGCCTCAAGAAAGAGATCACGGGCATGCAGGAACTTCGCGACCAGCGGGTTCATGAGGCCCTCGATGATAAGACGACGGCTCGCTTCTATAACGCCGCCACGGACGATTACGTACGCGCCGGCCGGAAATGGAACGAGCGTCTGTTCACTGAAATCGATTTCGAGAAGGTCAATCCGGGCGAGCAGTTCACGGACGACACGCGCACGAACAATCGCGTGCGTCAGATCCTGACGGCCGCCATGGATGCGATCGATCTGAAAGAGCGGGAGCTCGCGCGCGAACTCGAACGGCTGAGCCGTGGCGACGAACTGGCGCCGGGTGTCGTAAAGCTCGTGAAGGTCTACGTTTCGAAGAAGCGCAAGATTTCGGTCGGGGATAAAATGGCCGGCCGCCACGGGAACAAAGGGGTCGTTGCCAAGATCCTGCCTGTGGAAGATCTGCCGTACCTCGAAGACGGAACGCCGGTCGAAATCGTACTGAACCCGCTCGGTGTGCCGTCCCGTATGAACCTGGGACAGATTCTGGAGACGCATCTCGGACTTGCGTGCCAGAAGCTAGGCATTCACGCGGCCACTCCCGTGTTCGACGGCGCCACGATTGCTGAGATCAAAGAGAAGCTTTCGGAAGCGGGTCTGTCCGAGTCCGGCAAGACCGATCTCTATGACGGGCGTTCCGGCGAACTCTTCAAGCAGAAAGTGACCGTCGGCCAGATCTACATGCTGAAACTGTCGCACCTCGTGGACGACAAGATTCACGCACGATCGATCGGGCCGTACTCTCTTGTTACGCAGCAGCCTCTCGGCGGGAAAGCCCAGTTCGGTGGTCAGCGTTTCGGGGAGATGGAAGTCTGGGCTCTCGAAGCATACGGAGCCGCCTACACCCTGCAGGAGCTCCTCACGGTGAAATCGGACGACGTAGTCGGCCGTTCCAAGGTATATGAGGCGATTGTGAAGGGCGATAATCCGCCCCGCCCGGGTATTCCGGAGTCGTTCAACGTCCTCGTAAAGGAGCTTCAATCGCTCGGTCTCGACATCCATCTTCAGCAGGAAGAGGAGTCGCGCAGCTAGCGTAGAGCGCGTTTCAACTCGTTGGGGGCAATGCTCAATATGTTCACCGCAAGGGAAAGACAAGACAGGAAGCCGGCGTCCTTTGAATCCATTCGGATTCAGCTCGCTTCGCCCGACACGATCCTAAGCTGGTCGCACGGCGAAGTGACGAAACCGGAAACGATCAACTATCGATCGTTCAAACCGGAGAAGGACGGTCTGTTCTGTGAGCGCATTTTCGGTCCTGTGAAGGACTGGGAATGCAACTGCGGCAAATACAAACGAATTCGATACCGCGGGGTCGTCTGCGACCGGTGCGGCGTCGAAGTCACGCAGGCGAAAGTGCGTCGCGAACGGCTCGGGCATATCAAGCTCGCCGTTCCGGTCTCCCACATCTGGTACTTCAAGGGGATTCCGTCGCGTATCGGCCACCTGCTCAACATGACCGTGCGCGATCTGGAGCGCATTCTCTATTACGAGTCGTATGTCGTCACCGATCCGAAGGAGACGCCGCTCGAAGAGAAGGAGCTCCTGGCCGAAGAGCGTTTCTTCGAGCTTCAGAAAGAGCTCGGGAACGACGCGTTCGACGCGGACATGGGCGCCGAGGCGATCAAGACGCTGCTCCGCAACGTCAACATCGAAGAGCTTTCGCCGAAGCTGCGCGTGCAGGTCAAGATGGAGACTTCGGTTCAACGCAAGAAAGAGACGCTGAAGCGCCTCAAGGTCGTCGAAGCGTTCCGCAATTCGGGCAACCTGCCCGAGTGGATGATTCTCGACATCGTCCCCGTGCTGCCGCCGGACCTTCGTCCGCTCGTGCCGCTCGAAGGGGGACGGTTCGCGACGTCCGACCTGAACGATCTCTATCGCCGGGTCATCAATCGCAATAACCGGCTCAAGAAGCTGATCGATATTCGCGCCCCTGAAGTCATCCTGCGCAACGAAAAGCGGATGCTGCAGGAAGCGGTCGACGCCCTGTTCGACAACGGTCGCAGAACGCGCGCCGTCCGCGGACCGGGGAACCGCCCGCTCAAGTCGCTCTCGGACATGCTGAAAGGCAAGCAGGGCCGCTTCCGTCAGAACCTTCTCGGAAAGCGCGTCGATTACTCCGGCCGTTCCGTGATCGTCGTCGGTCCGGAGCTGCTGCTGCATCAGTGCGGGCTGCCGAAGAACATGGCGCTCGAGCTGTTCAAACCCTTCATTATAAAGAAGCTCGAAGACAAGGGTTACGTACAGACCGTCAAGAGCGCGAAGAAACTCGTGGAGCGCGAGAAGCCCGAGGTCTGGGACATTCTCGAAGAGATCATCCAGGACCATCCGGTGCTGCTGAACCGCGCCCCCACCCTTCACCGTCTCGGGATCCAGGCCTTCCAGCCGGTTCTCGTCGAGGGGAAGGCGATCCGCGTTCATCCGCTCGTCTGCTCGGCGTTCAACGCCGACTTCGACGGCGATCAGATGGCCGTGCACGTGCCGCTTTCGTTCGAAGCGCAGATCGAGGCGCGGGTGCTGATGCTCGCGAATCACAACATTCTGGCGCCGGCGAGCGGCCGCCCGGTGGCTTCGCCGTCGCAGGACATCGTTCTCGGATGCTACTACCTGACCAGCGCGCGCGATGGCGCGAAGGGCGAAGGGAAACAGTTCGGCGGCTTCGATGAAGTGGACGCCGCGTACGCGCTCGGCGTAGTCGAGCTGAACACGCGAATCAAGGTTCGCTACGACGCGAAGACGTACGATACGACCGTGGGCCGTGTCATCTTCAATCGAATCGTGCCGAAGGAACTCCAGTTCATCAACAAGCAGATGACGAAGGGCGCGCTCGAGAAGCTCGTCGGGGATTGTCATTCGGATCTCGGAAACGCGGTATGCGCGAAGTTCCTGGACGATCTCAAGAAGCTCGGTTTTCACTACGCCACGATCGGCGGCGTTACGATCGGAATCGATGACATCATGATTCCGGACGAAAAAGTGGGCCTGTTGAAGCGCGCCGAAAAAGAAGTGAATCAGATTTACGAGCACTACAAGTCAGGGAAGATCACGAACAGCGAACGCTATAATAAAGTGATCGATACCTGGACGCACGTCACGAACGACGTTTCCGACATCATGATGCAGCGCCTCGGCGAAGCCGAAAACGGTTTCAACTCGGTGTACATGATGGCGCACTCCGGATCGCGAGGCTCGAAAGAGCAGATCCGGCAGCTCGCAGGGATGCGTGGTCTCATGGCGAAGCCGCAGAAGAAGCTGACCGGACAGGAAGTGATCGAATCGCCGATCAAATCGAACTTCCGCGAAGGTCTGACGGTGCTCGAATACTTTATTTCGACTCACGGTGCCCGTAAGGGGCTGGCCGATACGGCGCTCAAGACCGCCGATGCCGGTTACCTCACGCGTCGTCTCGTCGATGTGGCGCAGGACGTCATCATCAACGAGCCCGACTGCGGCACGATTCTCGGAATCGACACGACCGCGCTGAAAGAGGGCGAAAAAGTCATCGAACCGCTCGCCGACCGCATTCTGGGTCGCGTGGGGGTCGAGGACGTGATCGATCCGATCAGCGGCGACATTGTCGTCAAGGCCGGCGACGAGATTCGCGAGGAAGAAGCGAATCAGATCGAAGAAGTCGGCATCACGATGGTCAAGATTCGTTCGGTGCTTACGTGCGAGTCGAAGCGCGGTGTGTGTATCAAGTGCTACGGCCGTAACCTTGCAACCGGCAAGATCGTCAATATCGGGGAAGCTGCGGGCGTGATCGCCGCGCAGTCGATCGGCGAACCGGGTACCCAGCTTACGCTCCGTACGTTCCATATCGGTGGTACGGCGGCGCGCATCGCGGAAGATACGGATCTCGCCGCGAAAGTCGCCGGTACGATTCAGTTCAACGACCGCGTCCGCATCCTGAAGAAGGATGATGGCGAGCGCGTGGTTCTGTCGCGTCACGGCGAAGTCTCGATCATCGACGCGGAAGGCAACACGCGGGCGAAACACCGGATTCCGTACGGCGCGATCCTGAAGGTCGAGGCCGACCAGAAGGTGGATATCGGCGAGCCGATGTTCGAATGGGATCCGTACTCGAGCCCGATTCTGACGGAAAAGAAGGGAACAGTGAAGTTCGTCGACATCATCGACGAAGTCACGGTTCGCGAAGAACTCGATGACAAAACGGGTCTTCGCCAGCGGGTCATCATCGACGTTCGCGAAAAGAACCTTCACCCGACGATCCGGATCGTGGGCACCGGGGGGCGCAAGATCGCCGAATACCTGATCCCGACCGGGGCACGCATTCTGTGCCACGACGGCGACAAGGTCGGCGGCGGGCAGACGCTCTCGAAGATCCCGCGGGAATTCTCGAAGACGCGCGATATTACCGGGGGTCTCCCCCGCGTGGCGGAGCTGTTCGAGGCCCGGAAGCCGAAGGACGCCGCGGTCGTCGCCGAAATCGACGGCACCGTGAAGTTCGCCGGTACGGTCCGCGGACTCCGTAAGCTCGTTGTTACCAACGAGTCGGGCGCCGAGAAGGAATACCTGGTCCAGCACGGGAAGCACCTCATGGTCAAAGAGGGCGACTTCATCCAGGCCGGGGAACCGCTTTCCGAAGGCCCCATCAACCCGCACGATATTCTCCGGATCAAGGGGAACAATGCGGTGCAGGAGTACCTCGTGAACGAGATCCAGGAGGTTTACCGCCTCCAGGGGGTCCGTATCAACGACAAGCACATCGAAACGATCGTGCGCCAGATGCTCCAGAAGGTCCGGATCGAGGATCCGGGCGATACGAGCTTCCTGGAAGGCGACCAGATCTCGAAGGGCATCGTAAAGGAAGAGAACGAACGGCTGATCGCCGAGGGTGGGAAGCCGGCCACGTTCCAGCCCCTCCTGCTCGGGATCACCAAGGCCTCGCTCTCGACTGAGAGCTTCGTCTCGGCCGCCTCGTTCCAGGAAACGACCAAGGTGCTCACCGAAGCGGCCATCCGCGGGGCGACGGACCATCTCCGGGGCCTCAAGGAGAACGTGATCATGGGGAACCTGATCCCGGCCGGGACGGGCGTGAGCCACTGCCGCCGGATTCGGATCATCGAACCGGAAGTGCCGAAAAAAGAAGAAGTGGCCGAGATAGTCGAAGGCGAAGATCTCGGTGGGACAGAAGAAAAAGTGCTTGACAGCAAATAGGGCAAAAATTAGTCTAGATAGTCTGCGTCCTATGTATTTGAGCGCCTGAGGTTTTAGGAGGATAGATCTTTGCCGACCATCAACCAACTCGTCCGAAAAGGGCGTAAGGTGGTGAAAAAGAAGACGAAAGCACCCGCGCTGCAAGCGTGCCCCCAGAAGCGTGGGGTCTGTACGCGCGTGTACACGTCTTCTCCCAAGAAGCCGAACTCGGCCCTGCGGAAAGTGGCTCGTGTTCGTCTCACGAACGGGATCGAGGTTACCTCGTACATTCCGGGCGAAGGACACAACCTGCAGGAGCACTCACTCGTGCTCGTCCGCGGCGGCCGTGTAAAGGATTTACCGGGCGTTCGATACCACATCGTCCGGGGAACCCTGGATGCGTCGGGTGTCGACGGACGGACGCAGTCACGTTCCAAGTACGGGACGAGAAAGCCGAAATCGTAGGATGCCCAGAAAAAAGTATAAAAAGAAGTTCGAACTGAAGCCGGATCCGATGTGCGGCAACCTGACCGTCGCCAAGTTCATCAACAGCATGATGTACGGCGGGAAGAAGAGCACGGCCGAGGGAATCGTTTACGGTTCGTTCCAGATTATCGAAGAGCGCACGGGCCAGACCGGCCTCGCGATCTTCAAGCAGGCCCTTACGAACGCGAAGCCCGTGGTGGAAGTGAAGTCACGGCGCGTCGGGGGTGCCACGTATCAGGTCCCGGTCGAAGTGCGGCCTGAGCGCCGTACGTCGCTCGCAATGCGCTGGCTGATCACGTTCGCGAAAGCCCGGTCGGAGAAGTCCATGACCGAGAGGCTGGCCGCCGAGCTGATCGCAGCATCAAAACGGGAAGGGAACACGATCAAGAAACGGGAAGACACGCACCGTATGGCCGAGGCGAACAAAGCCTTCGCCCACTACCGCTGGTAGGCGTCTCTTACGTTTTTGTTTCGCGCGTTCCTTGCAATCGACCACGAGGCGTTCGACGTCCGTTCCAGTCGAGGCGAGAGTGAGAAGGATTCATGAGTCGGGACTATCCGCTGAACAGAGTGCGGAATATCGGCATCATGGCGCACATCGATGCCGGAAAGACGACAACGACTGAGCGGATCCTTTTCTATACAGGTCGGCTTCATCGCATGGGCGAGGTTCACGACGGAACCGCCACGATGGACTGGATGGACCTGGAACGTGAACGTGGAATCACGATTACTTCCGCAGCAACGACCAGTCACTGGCACGACTGCAGAATCAATATTATCGACACGCCCGGTCACGTCGACTTTACGGTCGAGGTGGAACGATCACTCCGGGTGTTGGACGGCGCGGTTGCCGTCTTCTGTTCGGTCGGCGGCGTAGAGCCGCAGTCCGAAACGGTCTGGCGGCAGGCCGACAAATACGAAGTTCCCCGGATCGCGTTCGTCAATAAGATGGACCGGACAGGGGCCGACTTCTCCCACGTCCTGCAAATGTTGCGGGAAAAGCTGGGCGCCCACGCGGTGCCGTTACAGCTTCCGGTTGGAGAGGGCGAGGAATTTCGGGGTCTGATCGACCTCGTGCGGATGAAGTTCCTTGTATGGGACATTGAGTCGCTCGGCGTGCAGTTCCAGGAAGAAGAAATTCCCGGAGAACACCGATCGAGCGCGGAGGAGGCACGGAACGAGCTGATTGATGCCGTTTCGGAGTACGACGACCGGTTTACCGAGAAATATCTCGAAGGTCGTGAGCTGACAGAAGAGGATTTCCATCGCGCCATTCGCGCGGGAACTCTGTCCGGGGGTTTCTTCCCGGTCCTGCTCGGCACTGCTCTGAAAAACGTGGGTATCCAAAAGCTTCTCGACGCTATCGTCGCGTACCTGCCTTCGCCTCTCGATGTACCACCAGTACAAGGTCTGAATCCGAACACGAATAAAGAAGAAAGCCGGAAGCCAAGCGACAAGGAACCGTTCGCGGCTCTGAGTTTCAAGGTGGCGGCCGACGCGTATGTCGGCAAGCTGAACTACTTCCGGGTTTACTCCGGGACGCTCAAAGTCGGCGATCAGGTCGTCAACGCGCGCACCGGAAAGAAAGAGCGGGTCGGGCGCATCCTTCTGATGCACGCCAACAAGCGCGAAGAGATTCCGGAGATTTTTTCCGGGGAGATCGCAGCCGCCGTCGGCCTCAAGGCCGTGGCGACGGGCGACACACTCGCCGACCCGAAACGGCCGATCGTGCTCGAGTCGATGACCTTTCCGAATCCGGTCATCAGCGTCGCGATCGAAGCGAAGACCGGGGGCGACGAGGCGAAACTGCTCGCCGCGCTCGAACGGCTCGCGGAAGAGGACCCGACGTTTCGACACTTCGTCGATGACGAAACGGGCCAGACAATCATCTCGGGGATGGGTGAGCTTCATCTCGAAGTCATCACGAGCCGGATGAAGCGCGAGTTCAAGGTCGACGCGAATGTCGGGAAGCCGCAGGTCGCGTATCGGGAAACGATTCGCACGAAGGCACGCGGCGAGAACAAGTTCGAGCGGGAAACGGGTGGCCGGGGCCACTTCGGACACGTGATCCTCGAGGTCGAACCGAGCGAAAACGGCGCGGGCTTCGAGTTCGAGAACCGGGTGTTACCGGAAACGATCCCGGCGCAGTTCATCCCCTTCATCGAGAAGGGGGCGAAGAACTCGATGGGAAGCGGAGTGATCGCGGGTTACGAACTGATGGGGATTCGCGTGAGTCTCGTCGGTGGTTCGTTCCACGAAATCGATTCCTCCGACCTCGCGTTCGAGACCGCGGCGGCCATGGCTTTTCATGACGCCACGGCAAAGGCGCACCCGGTATTGCTCGAGCCGACGATGGAAGTGGAAGTCGTCGTGCCGGAAGATTTCGTAGGCGCCGTAATCGGCGACCTGAACGGCCGGCGCGGACAGATAAACGGCACGGAACAGCGGGCGGACGCGAAAGTGATCACGGCCCATGTGCCACTCGTCGAGATGTTCGGTTACGCCACGGCGATTCGGTCGCTGACACAGGGCCGGGCGAGCCACTCGATGCAGTTTCTGAAATACGAAGAAGTGCCGAAGCGGATCGCCGAAGAAATGGTAGCCCGCATGCGAGGATACTTGTGATCCAACCGGGCTCGCGTCCGGTCACTCTTCTTCTCCTGGGCCACGTGGACCACGGGAAGAGCACTTTACTTCGCACGATGCTCGGACTGCCCCGCGAAAGCGGGAGCATCGGGCCCGACCCGCGCGATCTGGCCGAGACGGAGATTCCACTCGGCTGGGGGCTCGTGCACCGAAGGGTCGAACGGATCGTGCAGACCGCGCGCCGCGAGTACCGGGTGATCGATTGCCCGGGACATCAGGACGCAGTCAAAGCGATCGCGACGGGCGCGTCGCGGCCGGACACGGCGCTTCTTATAGTAAGCGCGGTCGACGGTCCACTCGCTCAGACACGGGAACAACTCCTCCTTGCGGGGGAGGCGGGCATCGAGCTCGCGGCCGTGTTCCTGAGCAAGATCGACGCGACTTCGTCCGTGTCGGTCGTCGATCGGGTGGAGAAGGAAGTACGCGACCTTCTTCGTGATTGCGGTCACGACGGTGAACGGGGGGCCCTCGGGTCAGTACCGATCGTGCGTGGCTCGGCGATGAGCGAGTCGTCCGTTTCGACACTGGTCGGAGCACTGGACGAGCGGATCCCGGATCCGCCGCCGGAAGAAGGGCCATTCCTCTTCCGTGTCGATTCGGTCATGGCCGACTCCGAGAGAGGGCTCGTTGCCACGGGCTTCGTCCTTCGGGGAGCAGTCGGTGCGGGGCAGGCGGTCGAAGCGATCGGCTTTTCCCGCGAAGCGCCGCAGGCGTTCGTAGTCGGTCGGGTCGAAAGCGGCCGGCATCGACAGAAGCGGGCCCGCGCGGGCGACACCGTTGATCTCGTCTTCGAAGGCGGGGCGATCGGCGGTTTCGACCGGGGGACGGTTCTGGCGGCACCGAACACGATCGCCGCAGGCACCCGGTTCGAAGCGCTCGCGTATCTGCGGGCGACGAGCGATGGCGGCATCGACGGCACGGTCAGCGGAACGTGGGAGCCGGAAATCGCTCTCTGGGGCGTCGAGATGAAGTCGCGGGTGCGGCTTCGCGAAGGCGCCGTTGCAACGGAAATGATAAAGCCGGGAGCTCCGGTTCGGATCGAAGTGGAGCTTGCAGTCCCGGTTGCCGTCGAGAGGCGGCTCAGGTTTGGAATAAAGGAAATCGGACGTACAGTCGGCGCCGGAACGGTCACACGGGTGACCGGCGAGCGCCGCGGAGGCTCCTGAGTTATGACTGGTCAGAAAATTCGCATCCGACTCCGCGCCTATGATCACGCGATGTTGGACAAATCGGCGGGAGAAATCGTGCAGACGGCCAAACGGACCGGCGCGCGTATTGCGGGCCCGGTGCCATTGCCGACCCGCAAGACCATTTACACGGTGCTCCGCGGGCCTCACATCGACAAGAAGTCGCGCGAGCAGTTCGAGATTCGGACCCACAAAAGGCTGATCGAGATTCTCGACTCGACGCCGCAGACGATCGACGCCCTCGGGCGCCTCGATCTTCCGGCCGGCGTGGACATCGAAATCAAGGTCTAAGGGATCGGGAGTAAAGAACGATGGCTGAAGCCAATCTGAAGAAATTAGACGGTAGCTCCGGCGGCAAAGTGAATCTGCCGGAGGGCGCGTTCGGGATCGAACCGAATCGCCAGGCCGTTTACGAAGCCGTAAAAGGCATCCTTGCGAACCAGCGCCAGGGCACTTCCTCGGTGAAGACCCGGCACACGGTGAGCGGTACGACTGCAAAGCCGTTCCGCCAGAAGGGGACCGGACGCGCGCGCGCGGGTTCGAACAAGTCGCCTCTCTGGGTCGGTGGTGGTCGCATCCACGGTCCTTCGCCGCGTGATCACAGCGTGACGGTGCCGAAAAAGACGAAGCGCCTCGCGCTCCGCTCGGTCCTTTCGGACAAGGCGGCGCACGACAAGATCGACGTCATCGACGGCACGCCGAAGATGGACGCGCCGAAGACGAAGGTGATGTCGGATCTGTACAACGCCCTCGCGCCGGGCGGCGAAAAGTGCCTGCTCGTCCTCGACAGGTACGACGCGAATCTGTACCTGTCGGTGCGGAACCTGCCGCGGCTCTGGGTGACGACGGTGCGCGGACTGAATACGTATGACGCCCTGAACGTCGATCGCATCGTTCTCACGAACGACGCGCTCAAAGCACTCGAGGAAAGAGAGTAGAGCGATGGAAGCCAGAAAGATCATCGTTCGCCCGATCGTTACGGAAAAGACGTCGAACGCTCGTGAGCTGGAAAACAAGTACGTCTTCGAAGTATCGGAAGAGGCTAACAAGTACACGATTCGCACTGCGGTCGAAGAGATCTTCAAAGTGAAAGTCGTGAACGTGCACACGTGGCACGTGCGCGGCAAGAATCGCCGCCGCGGCATGTTCACCGGGAAGACGCCGGATCGCAAACGCGCTGCCGTACAGCTCAAGGACGGCGATAAAATCGAGGTTTTCGAACAGGTTTAGCTTTCCATTTATTTAAGGGACGAAAGCAATGGGTATTCGCAAATTCAAACCGAGAACGCCGTCTCTCCGGTACAAGGCGATTTCCGATTTCAAGGAAATCACGAAGAAGTCGCCGGAGAAATCGCTTCTCGAGCCGCTTACGAAAAGCGGTGGTCGCAATAACCACGGCCGCATTACGAGCCGGCGTCGCGGAGGTGGTCACAAGCGCCGCTATCGCATCGTCGACTTCAAGCGGAACAAGGGTGGCGTGCCCGGGAAAGTGGAGGCGATCGAATACGATCCGAACCGCTCCGCGCGCCTCGCGCTGATTCTTTACGCGGACGGCGAACGCCGTTACATCATCGCGTCGAAGAACATGAACGTGGGCGACATGATCGAGGACGGGCCGAAGAGCGAGATCAAAGAGGGGAACGCCATGCCGCTCCGCCGGATCCCGCTCGGTACCGAAATCCACAATATCGAGATGCGCCCGGGCAAGGGTGCGCAGATGGCGCGGAGCGCGGGTTCGTACGCGCAGCTCGTCGCCAAGGAAGGTGACTACGCGTCGCTCCGGCTGCCGTCGGGTGAAGTGCGCAAGATTCACCTCGAATGCAGCGCCACGATCGGCCAGGTCGGCAACCTCACGCACGAGAATCAGGTAAGCGGCAAAGCAGGCCGTTCGCGCTGGCTCGGAAAACGCCCGAAAGTGCGCGGCGTCGCGATGAACCCGATCGACCATCCGCATGGCGGTGGCGAAGGCAAGACCTCGGGGGGCCGTCATCCGGTTTCGCCGTGGGGTCAGGCCACGAAGGGTTACAAGACACGGAAGAAAAAGAAGCAGTCGGACTCGATGATCGTACGCCGACGCAAGAAGAAGAGATAACCGCTTAAGCGGAGGAACGTATGC
The DNA here is from genome assembly GCA_029262235.1 of Candidatus Eiseniibacteriota bacterium. GTDB lineage: Bacteria > Orphanbacterota > Orphanbacteria > Orphanbacterales > Orphanbacteraceae > JABDJQ01. The sequence goes on from JAJCZU010000004.1 coordinate 68,021, forward strand.
CTCGTTCGCTGAAAAAAGGTCCTTACATCCAAGACTCTCTGAATAAGAAAGTCGAGCGCATGAACAAATCGGGAGACCGTCAGGTGATCAAGACCTGGTCACGACGTTCGACGATCTCTCCCGACTTTGTCGGACACACACTGGCCGTGCACAACGGCAACAAATTCATTCCGGTGTTCGTCACGGAAAACATGGTGGGCCATAAAGTCGGCGAGTTCGCGCCAACGCGTACTTACCGTGGCCATACGGGCGGCAAGAAGAAATAGGTAACGAGTGAGGGTGAAAGGCATGGAAGCATCAAAGGCATCGGCGCGCTATCAGCGGATTCAACCGCGTAAGCTCCGCATTGCCCTCGAAATGATTCGCGGCCTTCGCGTGAACGAGTCGCTCGACATCATGTCGCAGGCTCATACCAAAGGCGCGAAGATCGTGCTCAAGGTGCTGCACGCGGCGATTGCAAACGCAGTCGACAAGGGCGAGAGCATGAAAGTGGAACCGGACCATCTGTTCGTTCAGAACGCATGGGTCGACGGTGGCCCCGTTACGAAACGGTTCCGCCCGCGCGCCATGGGCCGCGCCACTCGCATTTTGAAACGAACCAGCCATTTGACGATCGTCCTCGGTATGGACGAGTCGAAAGCAGAGGAGGCTTAAGATGGGTCAAAAGATCCACCCCAACGGCCTGCGGCTTGGCATCGTCAAGACCTGGGACTCGCGCTGGTTCTCGACGCGTAATTACGCGGACCTCCTCGAGGAGGATCTCAAGATCCGTCGCTATCTGAGGAAACGTCTTCAGAAAGCCGGCGTCTCGAAGATCGAGATCGATCGCGCCCCGAAGAAGGTCACGATCATGATTCATACGGCGCGGCCGGGGATCGTAATCGGACGCAAGGGTCAGGAAGTCGACCAGCTCCGTGACGAGCTGCAGCAGGTCACGGGCAAAGAGATTTACATCAATATCAAGGAAGTCGATCGCGCGGAAACGTCCGCGCAGCTGATCGCCGACCACATCTCGCAGCAGCTTGTCGGCCGTATGGCCTTCCGCCGCGTGATGAAGAAGGCGGTCTCTTCGGCGATGCGCATGGGCGCGAAGGGAATCAAGGTCACGTGTGGCGGACGGCTCGGCGGCGCGGAAATGTCGCGGGTGGAAAGCTATAAAGACGGCCGGATTCCGCTTCACACGCTGCGCGCCGACATCGACTACGCGGCAACGACGGCCCACACCACGTACGGATGCATCGGCGTGAAAGTGTGGGTGTTCAAAGGCGAGATTCTCGGGAAGACGCGCGCCGAACGCCAGGAGGCGATGGTCGCAGCGGCCGAGCGCTCGTCCAAACCCACCGGCGGCCGCACACGAACCGGCGGACGCGGGTAACAAGGGAGGACGATCGCCATGTTGATGCCAAAAAGAGTAAAGCGAAGAAAGACACAGCGCGGCCGGATGCGCGGGCTCGCCCAGCGCGGCAGCGAAATCAGCTTCGGCGATTTCGGTCTGCAGACGATGGAACCGGCCTGGATCACGAACCGGCAGATCGAAGCCGCTCGTGTTGCGATGACTCGTCACATCAAGCGTGGCGGGAAGATCTGGATTCGCATTTTCCCGGACAAGCCGCTTACCCAGAAGCCGGCTGAAACGCGCATGGGTAAGGGTAAAGGGAATCCGGAACATTGGGTCGCCCCGGTAAAGCCGGGTCGCGTGATGTTTGAGATTCAAGGTGTCACCCGTGAACTCGCGCAGGAAGCCATGCGGCTTGCGGCGGCGAAGCTCCCGGTGAAGACGCAATTCCTGGTTCGAGAGGATTGGTCGGAATAATCATGAAACCGTTTAAGCTTCGTGAAATGACACGCGATGAACTGGTGATTCGCAAAAGAGATTTGACCGAGGAAATGTTCAACCTGCGCTTCGCTTCGTCGACGCGCGCGCTGGACAATCCGCTTCGCAAGCGCTCGGTCAGGCGCGAGATCGCCAGAATCAACACCGTGCTTCTTGAAGACGAGACCGGCATTCGCGGCCTCGGCGCGGAAGGCGGGAAGGAATAACAATGAGTACCGAGCGAGGATCGAGAAAGATTCGGACCGGAAGGGTCGTCAGCAACAAGCCCGACAAGACGGTAATCGTTGCGATTGAACGCCGCGTACCGCATCCGGTCTATCACAAGATCATCAAGACGACGAAGAAGATCAGCGTGCACGACGAAAAGAACGAGGCGAACATCAATGACACTGTCAAAGTGATGGAAACCCGTCCGCTTTCGAAAACCAAACGCTGGCGCCTGATCGAAATCGTAAAACGCTTCGAGCAAGCGTAGTCCAGGGAGGATTGGGCCATGGTGCAAGCGCAAACCATGCTGAACTGTGCCGATAATTCCGGCGCCAAAAGTATGATGTGCTTCAAAGTACTCGGCGGTTCACGCCGCCGGTACGCCAGCGTCGGCGACATCGTCGTCTGCGCTGTGAAGGACGCCCTCCCGAATGCGGGAGTGAAAAAGGGCGATGTCGTGAAAGCGGTCATTGTTCGTACGAAGAAAGAGATTCGTCGTCGAGACGGTTCTTACATCCGCTTCGATCAGAACGCGGCTGTGATCATCAACGATCAGAAAGAACCGAAAGGGACCCGCATCTTCGGTCCGGTGGCGCGGGAACTCCGCGACCGGGCGTTCATGCGCATCGTGTCTCTGGCGCCGGAAGTCATTTAGGAGCGGGACATGAAGATCAAGAAAAACGACATGGTGATCGTCATCTCCGGGGCGGACAAAGGGAAGACCGGCAAGGTTCTCCAGGTCATTCCCGAGCGCACCAGAGTGATCGTGGAAGGCATAAACTTCGTCAAGCGGCACACGAAGGCGAGAGGCCAGGGCGAACAGGGCGGCATCCTCGAAAAGGAAGCGTCGCTTCATATCTCGAACGTGCAGCTGCTCTATAACGACGAGCCGACGAAAATCGGCTATCAGACTTTAGCCGACGGCAAGAAGGTTCGCGTCGCAAGACGGACCGGCGACACGATCGCATAGTGAGCCGGGAGCCAGGAGACAAGCAATGAGCGCCAAGATGATTGAGCATTATAAATCCAGCGTGACGCCGGAACTGACGAAACAGTTCGGCTACGGGAACCCGATGCAGGTTCCGAAGCTGGAGAAGATCGTAATAAACATGGGCGTGAAAGAAGCGCCGAACGACGCGAAGCTGCTCGAGTCGCTGATGCGGGATCTTTCGATGATCAGCGGTCAGCGCCCGAGCGTTCGGCGGTCGCGCAAGGCCATCGCGAATTTCAAGATTCGCGAGAACATGCCGGTCGGTTGCGCGGTAACCCTGCGCGGACAGCGCATGTGGGACTTTTTCAGCCGCCTGGTCGGGACCGCGATTCCGCGAATCAGAGACTTTCGCGGCGTACCGACGAAGTCGTTTGACGGCCGTGGCTATTATTCGCTCGGCATTACAGAACAGATTGTGTTCCCCGAAATCGACTACGACAAAGTAGCCAAGGTTCAGGGGATGGATATTACCATCGTGACCACCGCGAAAACCGACGAGGAAGCGTTCGCGCTTCTGGCAGGCCTCGGCATGCCGTTCCGTCGCAAGTAGCAGTGGGAAAGGAGTAGTTGGTTGGCGAAGAAAGCGCTGATCGAGAAGGCAAACCGCAAACCCAAGTTCGCTGTGCGCGGCTATCATCGATGCCGCCGCTGCGGCCGACCGCGGGGATTTCTCCGCAAGTTCGGCCTCTGTCGAATCTGTGTTCGCGAACTCGCGCACCGTGGCCTGATCCCAGGCATGGTGAAGTCGAGCTGGTAACCATTACACCGCCTTCTCATATTGATTGAGACGAATAGAGCAAGGAGAACTGCACGATGTCCATGACTGATCCCATCGCGGATATGCTCACTCGGATTCGCAACGCGAGTCGAGCGAAGCACAATCGCGTGGACATACCAAAGTCAAAGGTCAAACTGGAGATCGCCAAGGCGCTCGCACGTGAAAAATTCGTGTCGCGCTACAAGGTGATCGACAGCGACCTTCAGGGCACGATTCGCGTCTACTTGAAGTACGGAAACGACGGCGTCGCCATCATCTCTGGCGTCAAGCGAATCAGTAAGCCCGGGCTTCGTAAGTATGTCGGTACGGGGGAAATTCCCCGCGTTTACGGTGGTATCGGCACTGCGATACTCTCCACGAGTCGTGGTGTCCTTACGGACAAGGAAGCTCGCACGCAGCATATCGGCGGCGAGATTCTTTGCTACATCTGGTAGCGGAATCGGAGGAAGAACATGTCCCGCATTGGTAAAATTCCGGTCCCGATTCCGTCCGGCGTCACGCTGACGATCAAAGACCGGCTGGTCGAAGCGAAGGGGCCGAAAGGCACCGAGACCTTCCGCCACCATGAACAGATCAACGTGGAGCTGAAGGACGGCGAAGTCCATGTCACGCGTCCCGGTGAAGAGCGCATTCATCGCGCGCTTCACGGATTGACACGTACGCTGATCGCGAACCTCGTAGAGGGAGTGACCAGCGGTTACGTGCGACAGCTCGAGATCAACGGCGTCGGCTATCGTGCCAATGTCGAGGGTCCGAAGCTCGTCCTGAATCTCGGATACGCATCCCCCATCGACTACGTGTATCCCAAAGGCATTCAGATCAGCGTCGAAAACAATCAGGTCAAAGTAGAGGGAACGAACAAGAAGACCGTCGGCGAAGTGGCCGCGAAGATTCGATCGTTCCGCAAGCCCGAGCCGTACAACGGCAAAGGCGTCAAATATCTGGAAGAAGTCATTGTCCGCAAGGCCGGTAAGGCCACGGCGTAAGGCGAGGAAGTCATGCACGATCGAGCGAAAGAAAATCGCACAGGTAGAATCCGCCGGCACGCGCGCGTGCGCCGCAAATCGTTCGGAACGAGCGAGCGTCCGCGACTCGCCGTGTTCCGAAGCACGCAGCATATGACGGCGCAGATCATTAACGATACCGAGGGGAAAACGCTCCTGGGAGTCACCACGTCTTCCAAGGAATTCCTGAAGCAGGCGAAGAAGGCGAACAAGATGGAGCGCTCGACCCTGCTCGGTAAACTCATCGCCGAAAAGGCGAAAGAGGCGGGGCTTTCCAAGGTCCAGTTCGACCGCGGCGGTTTTGCTTATCACGGCCGCGTCCGCGCCTTTGCGGAAGGCGCGCGCGAGGGAGGACTGGATTTCTAATGAAGATGTATAGAGGCAGAGGAATGGGCGGCAATCGTCGCCGCGAGCCGGAGGACGGGTTCCAGGAACGCGTGATCTTCATCAACCGTGTAGCCAAGGTCGTGAAGGGGGGGCGTCGCTTCAGCTTCACCGCCCTGGTTGCGGTCGGCGACGGCAAGGGCAAGGTCGGCACCGGGCTCGGCAAGGCACGCGAAGTCGCGGAAGCGATTCGCAAGGGGAACGAAAACGCGCGCAAGACGCTGAAAACGATCCCGCTCATCAACGGCACGCTCCCGCACGAGATCATCGGCCGCTTCAACGCGGGCCGGATCTGGATGAAGCCGGCATCGGAAGGTACCGGTGTGATCGCCGGTGGTCCGGTGCGCGCCATTCTCGAAGTGGCGGGCGTCAAGAACGTACTGACGAAGTGCATCGGCACGAACAATCCGCATAACGTCACGAAAGCGACGATGAACGGACTGAGTTCGCTCCGCCGGGCGCGCGACGTCGCGGCCAGCCGCGGCATGTCCCTGCGCCAGCTCTTCGGGATGGAGGAGCCCAGTCATGGCGAAGACGCTTAGGATCACGCAGTTCCGCTCGGCGATCGGCCGTCTGAAAGTGCAGAAGATCACGCTCCGGACGCTCGGTATCAGAAAGCTGAACCATTCGGTGGAGCACAAGGATACGCCCCAGATCCGGGGCATGATCAACAGAGTCTCTCACCTGGTTAAGGTTGAGGAGGTTTGATCGCATGGAAGAGTTGAAACTCAATAATCTCGCGGCCAATCCCGGCGGCGTCAAAAAGCGGAACCGTGTCGGGCGTGGCCCGGGCAGCGGCAACGGCAAGACGTGCGGCAAAGGGCACGGCGGCCAGAATTCGCGTGGCTCCGGGAAGGTGGCGCCGTGGTTCGAAGGCGGCCAGATGCCGCTTCAGCGCCGCATTCCGAAGCGCGGCTTCACGAACATCTTCAAGACGGAATGGCAGCTCGTGAACGTGTCCGATATCAACCGCCTGCAGGGCGCGGCCGAGATCGATGCGGACGTCCTCGCGAAGAACGGTCTGATCCGAAACGCGACGAAGCTCGTGAAACTGCTCGGCGATGGCGAAGTGAAGGGGTCTTACAAGATCACCGTCAACAAAGCCAGCAAGAGCGCCGTCGAGAAAATCGAAGCAGCGGGAGGGTCGGTCACGATCATTCCGATGAAGTCGAAAAAGCTCGAAAAGTTCAAAAAGAAGAAATAACGGTCGACCGGAGATAACGAATCGATGATCGATAAGCTTCAAAATATATTCAAGATCCCGGAGCTCCGGCGGCGTGTGCTTTTCACGCTTTCGATTCTGGTGATCTACCGGCTCGGCAGTCACATTCCGAGTCCGGGCGTGAATTCCGCCGCGCTGGAGTTTTTCTTCCAGCAGAACGCGGGCACGCTCTTCGGGCTTTACGACATGTTCGCGGGTGGAAATCTGTCCAAGGCGACGATTTTCGCGCTCGGCATCATGCCCTACATCAGCGCCTCGATTATTTTCCAGCTGCTGACGTCGGTCGTGCCGTTTTTCGAAAAGCTGCAGAAGGAAGGCGAAGAGGGCCGGAAGAAGATCACGCAGTACACGCGGTACGCGACGGTCGTTCTCGCTTCCGTGCAGGCGTTCGGGATTGCGATCTTCCTCGAAAGCATTCAGGCGCAGGCGGCGGCGGAGATCGGTGGTCTCGCGACCAATTCCGGCCTCGGCTTCCGGTTGCTGACGGTCCTGACGCTCGTGGCCGGCACCATTTTCGTGATGTGGCTCGGTGAGCAGATCACGGAACGGGGCATCGGGAACGGAATTTCGCTGATCATCTTCATCGGAATCGTGGCGCAGTATCCGAGCGACTTCCTGAAGACGATTCAGGTCGTGCGGGCCGGGACGCTTTCGCCGTTCCTGCTGGCGTTCGTACTCGTGCTGATGATAGGCGTGATCGCGGGTGTCATCCTGATAACACAGGGGCAGCGGCGGATTCCCGTGCAGTACGCGAAACGGATCGTCGGCCGCAAGGTTTACGGCGGGCAGAGCACGCACATTCCGCTCCGTGTGAACACGTCGGGCGTGATCCCGATCATCTTCGCGCAGTCGCTGCTCATGCTGCCGTCGACGGTGGCTACGATGTTCGGCGGCCAGGGCGCGTTTTTCGACGCGGTGAACGCGATTTTCTCGCCGACGGGCGTGTTCTATAACGTGCTCTACGCGGCCATCATCATCTTTTTCGCCTACTTTTATACGGCGATCATTTTCAACCCGGCCGACCTCGCAGACAACATGCGGAAGTACGGCGGGTTCATTCCCGGGATCCGTCCCGGGAAAAGGACATCGGAGTACATCGATCGCATCCTGACGCGGGTGACCCTTCCGGGCGCCGTGTTCCTGGCCGCCATCGCCATTCTCCCGATGTTCCTGATTGCGCAGTTTAATGTCCCGTTCTTCTTCGGAGGTACAGGACTGCTGATTGTCGTCGGTGTGGCGCTCGATACGCTGCAGCAGATCGAATCGCATCTGCTGATGCGGCACTACGACGGGTTCATGAAAAAAGGGCGTATGCGAGGTCGACGCGGTTAAATGATCGTCCTCAAGAGCCCTGACGAGATCGAAAAGATGCGACGGGCCGGCGCAGTGGTCGCCGGCGCCCACAAGGCGGTTGCCGAGGCCGTGAAGCCCGGTATCACGACCATCGAACTCGATCAGATCGCGGCGGAATACATCGCTTCGCAGGGAGCGAAAGCCGCCTTTCTGGGATACAACGGCTTTCCGGCCAGCATCTGCGCCTCGGTGAACGAAGAAGTCGTTCATGGAATTCCGGGTGACCGCGTGCTGGTGGAAGGCGACATCCTCGGCGTGGATATCGGATCCGTGCTCGAGGGATATTACGGAGACTGCGCTTACACGCTCCGCGTGGGCAATGTCTCCGATGAGGCCGACTTACTGCTCAACGTGACGCAGCGAGCCCTTGTGAAAGGGATCGAACAGGCGAGACCCGGCAACTTTCTGCAGGACATCTCGCACGCGGTGCAGCAGGAAGTGGAAGCGAACGGCCTCGCCGTGGTGCGCCAGCTGGTCGGCCACGGGATCGGAAGAAAAATGCACGAGGACCCGCAGGTACCGAACTACGGGAAACCGGGACGAGGCGTCATGCTGCAGGAAGGCATGGTCCTCGCGATCGAACCGATGGTGAATGTCGGCACGATCGATGTCCGCGTGCTGGATGACGAATGGACGGTCGTCACGAAAGACGGATCGCTGAGCGCTCACTTCGAGCACACCGTGGCGATCCGGTCGGACGGTCCTGACATTTTGACGCTGCAATTAGGAGACTGAATGGCGAAAGAGCAGCCAGTTACTGTAGAGGGTACGGTCGTCGAGCCGCTTCCGAACGCGATGTTTCGGGTAGAGCTCGAGAACGGGCATAAAATTCTGGCCCACATTTCGGGCAAGATCCGCATGCATTTCATTCGGATTCTGCCTGGCGACAAAGTGACCGTGGAACTCTCTCCGTATGATTTATCACGCGGTCGCATTACGTATCGGTACAAATAGGATCGCGGAACCTCTCGGAGGCAGGAAATGAAAGTCCGGGCATCGGTAAAGAAGATTTGTGAGCATTGCAAGGTCGTGAAGCGCCGCGGCGTGATTCGCGTCATCTGCAAGAAGAATCCACGTCATAAGCAGCGACAAGGCTAGAGAAGGAGGGACCTCTTGGCCCGAATTGCGGGAGTTGACCTCCCTAACGAAAAACGAATGGAAGTCGCGTTGACGTACATTTTTGGAATCGGCCCGACCCTTTCCAAGAAGATTTGCGCCGACGCCGGTGTGAATCTCGATACGCGCGCGAAGAATCTGTCCGAAGAAGAGACGGCGAAGCTCCGTAACCTCATCGAAAACGACTACAAAGTCGAAGGGGCTCTGCGCAACGAAGTCTCGATGAACATCAAACGCATCATGGACATCGGCACGTACCGCGGACTGCGGCACCGCCGGTCGCTCCCGGTGCGCGGACAGCGCACGAGCACGAATGCACGCACGCGCAAAGGCCCGAAAAAGGGTCAGATCGCAAAGAAGAAGAAGTAACGCAAGGCAACACGAGAATCTCGTATCGCTTGCAATGAAGGAGGTACCTTTTGGCGCCACCGCGTAAAGGTAAGAAGAAGAAGGACAGGAAGGTCGAAGCTTACGGCGTCGCCCACATTTCCTCTACGTTCAACAACACGATCGTGACGATCACGGACGGGGCGGGGAACGTGGTTTCGTGGGCAAGCGCCGGTAAGATGGGCTTCAAGGGCTCGAAGAAGAGCACTCCCTTTGCCGCGCAGCTTGCTGCCGAAGATTCGGCTAAGACGGCCGTGACCATGGGAATGAAAAAGGTCGAGGTGAAGGTCAAGGGACCGGGTTCCGGTCGTGAGGCCGCCATCCGTTCGCTGCAGGCAGCGGGGCTCGATATTACGGCAATCCGTGACGTAACACCCATTCCGCACAACGGATGCCGTCCCCCGAAGAGACGCCGCGTCTAGTTCGCCGTCGCTGCTCGTTTGTATTTGTGACACCATCGCGAGGATGGAAGGGGGTCGCTAATAATGAAATGGAAAAGTCTCCAGATGCCGATCAAGATCGAACGGCAGGAGGAGACCTATACCGACACGTATGGGATGTTTATTGCCGAGCCGCTCGAACGCGGGTTCGGCATCACCATCGGGAACGCCCTTCGGCGTGTGCTGCTTTCGTCGCTTCAGGGCGCGGCCGTACGCTATGCGAAGATTCAGGGCGCCAAACACGAATTCTCGACGCTGCCTGGCGTTTATGAAGACGTGACCGATATCGTCCTGAACCTGAAGAACCTGGTTGTTCGCCTCGACGGCGATGAGCCGAAACCGATCTCGCTGGACGTTGAAGGTCCGGGCGAAGTGACGGCCGACCTGTTCGAAGTGCCGGCTGGTCTCGAGATCATCAACAAGAGCCTGCACATCGCGACGCTCGACGCCAACGCCAACCTGAAAATGGAAGTCGGGATCGGCGAAGGACGCGGGTTTACAGCGGGTGAGCATCAGGATAACGCCGAAGCCGGCATCGGCGTCGTGAACATCGACTCGTTCTACTCACCGGTTCGCCGCGTGACGTACCGGGTCGAAGACACGCGCGTTGCCCAGAAAACGGATTACGACAAGCTCGTTCTCGAAGTCTGGACGAACGGCACGATTTCACCGGAAGACGCCGTTTCGCACGCCGGCAAGATCCTCAAGGATCACCTGCTGCTGTTCATGAACTTTGACGTCGAGCCCAAAGAAGAAATCGAAGTCGTGGTTGATGAGGAATCCGAAAAGATTCGCGAACTCATGAATCGCAGCGTCGACGAACTCGAGCTTTCCGTGCGGTCGAGCAACTGCCTCCAGGCGGCACAGATTCGTACGATCGGCGAACTCGTGACGAAGACCGAGAGCGAAATGCTCAAGTACCGGAACTTCGGACGCAAGTCGCTGAAGGAAATCTCGGATATTCTGAAGAACATGAACCTCGGGTTCGGCATGAACCTCGAAGAGATCATGAGCTCGCAGATGGAAGAAGAAGTCACGACTTAATCAGTCGATAAGGGTCAGGAAGACATGAGACACAGAAAGCATGGACGCAGGCTGAACATGAAGACGGCGCATCGCAAGGCGATGTTCCGGAACATGGTGAGCTCGCTCTTTCAGCACAGACGGATCGAGACGACCGACGCGAAAGCGAAGGAACTGCGGGCCGTTGCCGAGAAGCTGATCACATTCGCGAAGCGTGGCGATCTTCACGCGCGCAGACAAGTCCTCCGCTCCATCCCCGACCAGAAGGTCGTGCATGAGCTGTTCGAGACGATCGCGCCCGCAATGGCCGAACGCAACGGCGGCTACACGCGCATCATCAAGTCGCGCCGCCGGCCCGGCGACAACGCCGCCCTCTCCCTCGTCGAACTCGTCGGCCTCGAGCCGAAGATCGAGGAGCTGGAAGAGAAGCTGGAGACGAAACGTCAGAAGCGCGAGAGCAAAGAGACCGCGATGCAGCAGCAGATGGCGGCGCAGCAGGCACAAACCGCGAAAGACGAAAAGTAGCACTGCGATCGGTCGGGGCTTTACACACCGGCTGAAGAGAAAAGAAGCATTTACGCAGAGGGATCAGTTCTCTCGCAGGTTCGGATGCGTAAGTAATACGCGAGGAGATCATTTCTCTCGATCTGTTCGGCCTGGCCAAATGGCCAAGTGGAGGCCGAACAGAATCCGAGAAACGATCTCCTCGCTTTTGCTTACGTATTGGGAAGCAAGGGAACGGAAAGTCTGCGTAGGTGATTCGTTTGTATCGGCCGGGGTGAAAGCTCCCGGCCGTTTCTGTGTCTACTTTCGAGCGCGACGAGAAGAGGTACGCAGAGGGAAGGGGTTCTCTTAGGCTGAACGGAATCCGAGAACCCCTACCCTTGCGTTTTTCGTCTGTCGAAAAGCAAGACCGTTTCAGATCTTGTTAATGATGGCGTTGTCGGCGTCGTCCTTCTTCTTGAATGTACTTCCCGCAAGCTGCTCGGCCTGATTGTAGCGCGACATGAGATCCTGAATCTCCATGTTGCCGAGCTGTTCCTGGGATTCCAGGTCGTCGTAGTCGGAAAGCACGTGCTCGGCCTGCGCGCGCGGACCGCAGATCTCACGCAAAGTGCCGCGAAGAAGAGCGTCGGCCTGCGCGGATGGCAGATTGCGGGACTCCCGCACGATCACGTCGGCGGCGCCATCATAGTCACCGGAGCGAACCTGCCGGGCCAGCTGCGTAATCTTTGCGTCGAGTACGGCAGGAAGCTGTTTCGCCGGTTCGGCGATCGAGTCCGCCACCAGATTCCGTATCTCCTGATCACGCGGCGGCGGAAGCGGGGGAGTGTTCGTGCGCATCAGTTTCGAGACGTCGTTCTTCCGGATGCGCGCGAGGTTATCGGCCGTCCTGGCGTGATCGGGCGTTACGGGGTTCGGTTTCGCCCGCGCAGCTGCGCCCGACACTTTGCCTTCAGATGCACCGCCCGCCCGTCCTGCCTGTCCTGTCCGACCCCCTTCGGGGCTCAATGGCTGGGGATTCGGATTCCTTGTAATCTTCACAATAACCTCCGTTCATGATTCATCGTCCGCTTCTCCTGCTATTGGTTCAGCCGCGAAGGGCTGCCAGAAACCGACAGGGGTGCGACGGAAAAAGCGCAGGCTGTGTGACATGCGTGCGGAGGATTTCGGCGGGGCAGTTCGTCTGGGGCGGCCCACGCTGCAGCCAGTGGTTCGTGTAGGTATGATAGAATATTAATAACCATCGACACAAAGCATCACCAAGGGTTCCCGTTTTGAAAGCTCTGATCCGATATCTTGTCCCTGGAATTCTCTCCATCGTCCTCGTTACCGGCGCAGCGGTCCCTGTGTTTGCCGATGAATATGAAGTACTGACTGACGGTGTTACCGGACGCGTCACAGGACTCCGCCCCGTGACTTCCCCTGCCGATCCGGCTCCTACTGTTCAAGGCCTTCTTGGTGCGAAGATCAGCGCAATGGAACTGCTGACGACCCACAAAGAACTCCTCGCTTTGACCGACCCAGCCACAGAATTGACTTTTGTTTCGGAGAAGGTCAGTAAGGCTGGGTTTCACCATGTTCGGTATCGCCAGGTACACATGGGCGTATCCGTGATGGGTGAAGCGATTGTCCACTTCGACGCCACGGGCAAGCTCCAGCTACTGAGCGTGAGTCTCGCAAGAGAATTGCCCGCAAGTGTTACTCCAGTCATCGATGAGACCGACGTCATGCGACTTGCGGAGGAGGCGGCACTCGAGGAAGCGGCTGAACCGAAGCCCTCTGCGATGATGGCTTCGAAACCTGAGCTCTTGATTGTGCCCCTTGACCTTATTGAGCGGACTAGTGCGCCAGACAGCCGGCTTGCCTGGAGAGTTCGCGTTGTCGACGAAGAGTTGGAGGGCAAGAGACACAGCGAGGACATCTATATTGACGCCAACTCCGGTGCGGTCTTGCTTCGCCAGCCAAACAACCGGCACGCCATTCAGCAGTACATAAACGACTGTTCGGTCGACCAGCCACCATTTGACTGCGCGCGCGACTATCCCATTGACTATGGTAACCCGCCGGTGACCTACTACCATGGTCGCAGCTTTGACCAGCCCGCCCGAGGACCTCACCCGGACGCCCAAACGGTGTATTTTGGGAGTGGTGAGGTTGATGACAATTTTGACTATTTCGCACAGATTCATGACCTCGTATTCAGTTCCTTCGGCCTAGACGGTGCCAACGGGCAAGGCGGAACCCACGCGGACAGTGGCCTTGAGTTTGTCACCTCTTCGAGTGTGCACTTGGATGGGTTCGATCCAGGTGGTTGCGCGGGGCCCAGTGCCATAATGTACGCGAATGGTACATTTGGGTTCTGTTTCGGTACGGTCGTACCGGACATTGTTGGTCACGAGTACGGCCACGCACTGGTCGAACACCAAGGCCCCTTGACGTTCATCTACCAAGGAGAAACGGGGTCTTTGGAGGAATCCTACGGCGACGTTTTTGGCGAGTACGCAGAGAACGATATCTCGGGAACCAATAACTGGATTCTGTTCGACACATCGACTAGCCCTAGATATCGAAATCTAGCAGACCCTCACACAGCGTCGGGACCATCGGGGGTCCCATACCCGGACAGATATTTCGACGCGACTTTCGAATGTGGCAGCGGCGATCAATTTGGAGCCCACAAAAATAGCACCGTGGTCAGTCACGCCTTCTACTTATTCTCCGAGGGCGGCGAGCACAACGGCTGTGAGATTCAGGCACAGGGCATTGAGGTCGCCAACCTAATCTACTTCGAGGCGCTCTCAAACTACTTCCACAACACCGAGAGTTTCAACCAAGCATACATACATTCTCTTGCCGCCTGCACATCGGCCGGATACTCGTCTGCCGTCTGCGACGAACTCACCAAAGCCCTTCAGGCCGTAGAAATTGACCAGCCGGGCGGCGCCTGCTCCGGCAACACGGAAGTGGCGCCTCCCTGCGCCGTCAATCACACTGGCACAGCAGTCACGATCCGCTCCGACGCCACGCCGGTCACGACGTTTCTGGCTGGCGAAGATGTCTGGCTTTCGTTCAGTGGCGCAACGCCTGGCCGCACGTTCGACTTTCAACTCCTTCCCGCCGATTCCGCCCGCCCTCTCTGGCAGGAGACAACTCCGCTTGCAATCGAACAGGGCTCGGGAACGATTTTGCCTGATGGTTCTCTCTCCGCGATGTTCTTCACCGCAGCCGTCGAAGACACGTTCGACATTCTCATCGACGGCAACCGCGACGGCTTCTATCAGCCCTGGGCAGACCAGATCCTGACCATCGTCGTAGACGGGGTCGTGACCGCTGTCGACAACCAGGCGCATTCGCTTCCAACCGGTATCCGGAGCATTGACCCGAACCCGGCCGTGCTCGGAGCCTCGTCGGTTCTATTTTCTCTGCGTGGTGATGCCCCAGTTGAACTTCGCATTTATGACATCGCCGGCCGGCGAGTGCGCACGCTCGAAAGCTCGCGGCTACGCGCTGGACAACACACACGTCATTGGGATGGACGGAACGATTCCGGGGTCAGTGTCAGCTCGGGAATCTACTTCGTACACCTGTCGGCGGGTGCCGTTACAGAAACACAAAAGCTCATTACCATTCGCTGATGTGTGGCTTCGCTGGGGACTGATGCAGTGTTCAGATCGGTCTTGCGAAACGCGTGCGAGGCGGGAGAGTCCCCGCCCCGCCCATGCAGCTAGTTCGCCTGCGCGGAAACGCGGGCGAGGTTCTTCTGGTAGAGCTCGAGGTTGTCGTCGCCGCTTTCCTTACCGAGGGCGACGGCCTTCGCGTAGTTTGCTCGGGCGTCATCGACGCGGCCGGCCAGTTCGCATGCTTCGCCGAGACTGTCGAATGAGTTCGGATTCTCGTCGTACTTCTTCGCCGCGAATTCCAGGACGGCAATGGCGAGATCGAAGTGCTCGTCGCCGAGGTAGCCGTAGCCGAGTCTGTTGACAGCGCTTTCGTCCGCAAATCCCGCTTTATCCAGATCGGCGAGCACGTCCTGGATCAGGCGTACGGCATTTTCCTCGGTCCCGGCATCGATCGCGGCCGTGACGGCGCGCAGACCGTCGTCGTAGTGCTTCTGTCCGTCAACGCGCAGGACGAGTTTGTCGAGCTCGCCTTTGTAGCCTTCGGCGGCTTCGGCGTCGCCGAGGAGCAGGGAGTATGCGTAGGCGGCGACTACATGTGTCACGGTGCCGGCGCTGTAGTCATTCGTGTTGGCAAATGCGGCGATGCCGATGCCGTGCTCGGGCAGGAACGACGTGTGCGCATGGAATCCTTCGTAACCGCCGAAGTGATGCATCATGCGCTCTTCGCCCATCGTCGCATGATAGATCCCGAGTCCGTACGCTTCGCGATGAAAGAGATAGAAATCGCGATCGGTATCGGCGAGCCGTTCGTGGGCGAGCGCGACTGCGGCGGCGGGCAGTACCTGCCTGCCGTCTAAGACACCGCCGTTCATGTTCGCGGTGAGCCAGCGGCACATGTCGTCGACCGTGCTCACGTGTCCGCCGGCGGCGTGCATCATGCCGTCGGTCTTGAGGTCGAGGCGCGTGTATGCATCGCCGTCCATGCGATACCCGTAGGCGATCTCGTCGGCTTCGGCTTCACTCATCGAAGCGGTGGTGCGCGTCATGCCCGCAGGGTCGAGAACGGTTCGCTTCACGATCGTCCTCCATGACTCGTCGTATTTCGCTTCGAGCACATAACCGAAAATGTTGTACCCGAGGTTCGTATAGATGAAGCTGGTCGGGATCGCCTGCGTCTTGTCGCTGGCGAGCACTTGCATGAACTGCTCGCGCGGAAGCTCTCCCTTATAGGCGAGGTAAAACATCGCGTCGCGGTTCCCGATGCCGCTCGTGTGCGTCAGAAGATTCTTCAGCGTGATCGCGCCGGGATCGAACGGCGCGGGCAGTTTCATTTCAGGCAGAAACTGACTGACGGGCGCGCCCAGGTCGAGTTCGCCGCGGGTTGCGAGAACGGCCGCGGTCATGCCGGTCAGCCCCTTCGTACCCGAAGCAAGGTAGAACGCGGTGTTCGGCGTGGCGGGAAGCTTTTCTTCAACGTTGCGATACCCGAAACCTTTTCGATAGATGACTTTGCCGTCGCGCACGATGCCGATCGCGAGGCCGGGGAGTGCGGGAACGCGTTTCATTGCGTCTTCGATGAAGGCGTCGAGATCGCGGGTGAATACGCCATCGTCGGCGGTGGCGAGCGTCACACCGCCAGGTATCACGCCGCCAGGTATCGCGCCGCCAGGCCCCGCGGCCAGGGTCATTAGAATCAGTAGAGTCAGCCAGGTTTTCATGCGGTTCTCCCTGCGGATGGTGACTGTGTTTCTCTTACCATCCCACAAGCTCTCTTGCTCGTATTGAACGGATCAAACATCATGTGCCGGGTCACAGATTACGTGCGGCGGCTCGAAAGCGTCCCGGCGTGACCCCGGTCGATTTCTTGAAAACGCGGCACAGATGGCTTTGATCGGAGAAGCCGCACGAAGGCGCCACGGCGGCCATCGGATCGTTGGATGAGGCGAGTTGATGTGCGGCCGCGCGCACCCGGACCTGGCTTCGATACCCCGTGATCGACGCGTGATAGTGGCGCCGGAACGCGCGTGTCAGATGAACAGGATGAACGCCGGCCTGCAATGCGAGTGCGGCCACGGAGTCGGTTCTCTCGGGGTCGTCGTGCAGCAGTTCGTGAATGCGTCGGAGCCAGTGGGGAGGGCGCGTCGAGTCGGCCCGCGCCGCGTGATTTTCGAGCGCCTCCAGCAGACGCCAGGCATGCTCTTCGAGTTCCGTTCCCGGCGCGCTACGGCGGTTCGCTTTCGCCGCGATAAACCGCGCCGCTGCCATGATCGCGGGCCCCCGGTGAATCCAGCGCCAGCGATCGAACAGCCCCGGCTCGTCCGTCACGATCGAAATGACCCTGGCCCCCTCGGGACCGAACCTCGTCTCGTGCGCCACGCCTGCGGGTTTTACGACCACGCTCGTGGCCGATCCGATCTCCTCGCTCCGGCCCACCGATTCCCAGATCGTACCCCGGACCACGATGCTCACCCGCGAGACCCGATCCTCGTGCGACGGCATATGACGGCCGGGATCGTAGGACGAGTCCAGAAAGCTCAACATGGCAGACATTGCGCGCGATCGACGCGTCCGGCCGCGGATCGAGCGCGGGCACAGTAATGTGGTAGTAAGTTCATATAACTCATGACGAAAACCGCGCCGCCATAGTTTCCCCCTTATTCTGCCCCCCTTTCCTCCTCTTTCCCCCTCTTTTACTCCGTGTCGAGCGGCGACCGAGGCGGTCACAATCTGCAGGCGGAACGAGATCGAAAAGCGAGACCGAGAAGCGAGACCGAGAAAAGCGAAACCGAGAAAAGCGAAACCGAGAAGGAGGGTAAGGAGATGAAACCCGGGGCGGGTGGTGCGACGGACGGGGCCCCCGGTCGAGCCTG
The DNA here is from genome assembly GCA_029262235.1 of Candidatus Eiseniibacteriota bacterium. Taxonomy (GTDB): domain Bacteria; phylum Orphanbacterota; class Orphanbacteria; order Orphanbacterales; family Orphanbacteraceae; genus JABDJQ01. Next base: position 85,754 of record JAJCZU010000004.1, read on the forward strand.
CCGAGACCGGGGAAGGGTCCGTCGTGACAGGACCCGCCCGGCCGCTTTCTCCCTTCTTCTCCGTCTCTTCTCCGTCTCTTTTCCGTCTCTTTTCCGTCTCTTCTCTTCTCTTCTCTTTCCTACTTCAGATTCTTGAAAGCATCGATCGCACGCTCCCGGGCGCGTTTATGGTCGACGATCGGCTCCGGGTAATCGCACGCGGCGCGTTCAAGTGGCGTGAACTTCGCGACATTGTGCAGCTTCTTCGGATCGACGTCGGCGAGTTCGGGGCAGAACTTCTTGATGAACTTTGCGTCGGGATCGAAGCGCGCACTCTGGGAGTCGGGGTTGAAGATACGAAAGTAGGGGGCGGCGTCGGTGCCGGTGCTGGCGGACCACTGCCAGCCGCCGTTGTTCGCGGCGAGGTCGCCGTCGACGAGGTTCTGCATGAAGTGTCGCTCACCGAGGCGCCAGTCGAGAAAGAGATCCTTCGAGAAAAACATGGCGGTCACCATGCGCAGGCGGTTGTGCATCCAGCCGGTCTGTACGAGCTGGCGCTGGGCGGCGTCGACGATCGGGTAGCCGGTGCGCCCTTCGCGCCAGGCGTCGTAAAGTTCATCGCTTTCGTTCCAGATCAGGCGTTCGGTGTCGAGGCGGAACGGCCGGTGCATCGAGACGCGCGGATAGCTGTAGAGAATGTGCGTATAGAACTCGCGCCAGATGATCTCGGAGATCCAGGTCGCGATCCCCTTGCGTCCGCCCGCAATGCTTCCGTTGTTGGCGTCGCGCGCGGCTTCGAAGCACTGGCGCGGAGAGAGAACGCCGGCAGCAAGACAGGGCGATAGTGTTGAAGTACCGGCGACGGCGGGGAAGTCGCGCCGGTCATCATACCCTTCGATTTTTTCCTTCACGAAGCGCGAGAGCTTCTTCTTCGCGGCGGATTCGCCGGCGGGCCAGAGATCGGGGCGCGCGCTCGTGAAATCGAAACCGCGCACTTTCTCTGGCACATCATCGGAGGAAATGCCGCGCATCTTCTCCTGCTTACGCGCGCGCGGCAGCACGGAGGGTGCGGACTCGGAAGCGTGCTCGGTCCACTTCTTGCGATACGGCGTGAACACGGTGTACGGCGTGCCGCCGCCGGTCTCGATCGCGTCGGGCGCGAGGATCACGCGGTCGGTAAACGCGAGGAACTTCCCGCCCTTCTTCTTGAGCGCTGCGCGCACGGCTTCGTCACGCCCTCGTTCGTTCACTTCATACTCGGCATTTACATAGAGCGCGTCGGCTTCTACTTCGGCCATGAGCTTCGTTATGAGTCGCGGGATCTGGTCGTAGCGCTTCGTCTCGCGCACGAGAAGCGGAATGTGCAGCGCTTCGAGCTCGGTTTTCAGTTCGCGCACGTTCTCGAGCCAGAAATGCACTTTGGCAGGCGCGTCGTCGTGCTCCTGCCACTGTTCGGGCGTAATAATGTAGAGCGCCACGACCGCGCGCCCCTTCTCGCTCGTCGCTTCGTAAAGCGCACTGTTGTCACGGACGCGCAGATCGCGCCGGAACCAGACGACGGTTTTCATATGCGACCATCCGAATGCCGGGCCGGAGCCCATGAGACTGCCTTCATCGTATTGCCTTCCTGCGCGAGCGCGTATACTGAAGAGTAACGCGTGGGCTGTTTTAGGAAAAGGGAGAGCGATGGCGGAGGCATGGGTTCTGATCGTACGCTTCGAACCGGGGGAAAAAGACGACGTGATCGCGAGGCTTATCGCGGCGGGAGTCGAGAACTTCGTCGAAGGGAGCGGCGCGCTTTTGATGGAGCCGGAAGAGGACGTGATTACCGTGTACACGGCGTCGCCGGAAGAGACCCAGACGATTCGGGCGCGGCTGCAGAGCGCGCGGGCGACGGTGGAAACGGCGCCGCTCGAAGACGACGACTGGGCGACGGCGTGGAAGCGGCACTGGAAGCCGGTTACGATTGCGGACCGGCTGTTCGTGGCGCCGCACTGGCTTGACGCGCAGACACCGCCCGGGCTCATTCGCATTGCGATCGACACGACGCTCGCGTTCGGGACGGGCGCGCAGGAGACGACGCAGATCGCGCTTTCGCTTCTGGTGCGTGCGCTGGGTGATGCGCCGGAAGGGAGCGGCGGCGAGGCGCCTGGCTCGCGTGCGATACCGGACTCGCTCTACGACGTAGGCTGCGGATCGGGCATCCTGGCGATCGCGGCGCGCAAGCTCGGCGTCCCGCGCGTGGGCGGCCTCGACAACGACCCGACCGCCACCGAAACGTCGATCGACAACGCCGCGCGAAACGGCCTCGACGACATCGCATTCGAAACGCGTTCGGCCGACGCCATTCCCGGCACACACGACATCGTAATCTGCAACATGATCTCCTCGCGCCTTGACCGCTTTCTACCCCACCTGCACGCCGCAGTTGCTCCGGGCGGGCAGCTCATTCTGTCGGGGATCCTGCTGGAAGAATGGGACGCGTTCTCCGCACGCCACGGGCTGGGGGACGAAACGCTCACGGAAACGCGCGGTGACTGGATCGGAGCGCTTCTCTAGGCGGGCGTCCCGGACCCCGACACACCTCATGCTACAATCAGACGGTCTACCCAACACGAACTGCAGGAGGTCACCCCATGCGCGTCGCGATCCTTGCGGCACTCGCCGCCGCACTCACTTTCTCGCTCGTCACACCCGCGTTCGCCACCGTTTACTGGACACCGGAAGACTGGCAGGCCGCCGAACGCGCACGAGCCGCGCGCGCTGCTGCGATCGCTGCGGGGGAGTTCGATGCACCGCGGGCGTTTCCCGGCGCGGACCAAAGCGCGGCGGGCGCAGGCACGGCTGGCGGCGCCACCGGCACCGCGGGCAAAACCGCGCAGGATTACTTTCAGGAATTTCACGACGCCGTCTGGTTCATCGCGGGCAAGCAGGTCACGGACTCCACGCTCGTTGCGTACGGCGGAATTCGCGAAGCCGAGCATCTGCTGAGCATCATTCAAACCGATAACACGTCCGAATCGATCTGGATGTTCTCGCGCTACTACGAACTGACGGGCGACGCCTCGATCCTGCCGTATCTCGACCGATCGTGGATCTATGTGAACAACCGCCCCGCCTATAATGAGGAAGGGGGGAGCGACGTTTTCGGCGGCTACTATCGCATGTACAACTGCGGGTGGGCGCTCCGCGCAGCCCTCAAGTACGTCGAAGTCTTCGGCGACACACAATACGATACGTATGTCGACTCGTGCGCAAACTACATCGCGACCCACAACCTGCGACTGACCGGGCCGACGGGTCTCTTCAACGAAGTGAACCCGCCCGTTCTCGCCTGGGCCGCGCGCAATCTGCGTGACTACGGTAACACCTACGGCGATTCGCTCTGGCAGTTCCGTGCATGGAAGCGCGGCGAGCGCGTCAAGGGATGGGTCGAAGACGACATCCTCGTGATGGATCGCGAAGAGTGGGCCGTCTCACCCGGCATGACCGTCTGGGGACTGCTGGGCTCGTACTTCGACGAGTTCCCGGCCGAGGAGTCGCTCTGGGTCGCGACCTACGCCGCGCAGATGGACACGTTCGCCGAGCCCGACACCTGGGAGAACGCCCACCAGGCGTGGTACGCCCTCGGCATGAACGCGCTCGAAATTTCGACCGGCGACCCGGCGTGGGGAACCATGCACGCGAACATGACGAGCTACCTCGACGCCTTCGACGACACCGACCAGGACGGCGGCATCTACGGTCAGCCCGCCGACGCCGACACGATGGACCACGCCTGGATCACGGCCTACATGGGGTTCATGTGCTACAACCCGTTCATTTCCGTTTCGACGAGTATTGCTGAGAACGACAGGCCAGGCGATGCGGGCGCAGTGCCCGGGCTCGCGCTGCTCGGAGACAATCGGCCGAATCCGTTCAACCCTCGCACGGTGATTCCGTTTCGCGTGGAGCGCGCGGGCGACGTGGTGCTCGAGATCATCGATCCCGCAGGTCGGCTCGTTGAGCGTGTCGTGAGCGGGCATCTGCCGGCCGGCGCGCACGAAGCCGAATGGCTCGGGCGCGACAGTCGCGGGCGTGCGGTTGCATCGAGCGTGTACTTCTATCGGTTGCGAGCAGGTACTTTTGAGGAAACAAGAAAGATGATATTGGTTAAGTAGGAGTCGTGTTGAGGTACGGGCTGCTTGTACTTCCCGCAGCCCGCTCGTCCTGGCCAAATGGCCAGGTACGGAGGCCGAGCGGGCTTCCGGGAAGCACATCGCAGCCCTTACTCAAACGGCTCTTGTCGCGAATGGAAGGATAAGAGTAGGAACAAGAGCAAGAAGAGAGGAAAAGGCGAAAGAAAAGAGAGAGAAGAGGAGACAGGAGAAAGAGGAAGAGAAGAGGGGAGGGGAATAAGAAGCCGGAAGGGGGAGAGAAGGAGCAAAGAGCCAGGCCGGGGCAAGTGTCTCGAGCGGGAGTGTGGGTCGATGCGTTTCGGACGCGACAAAGTGCGAAGGTTCGACGACCGCGTGATCGCGCTCTTTTCGCGTTACGGCCATCGCCTGCATCGGATTTCACTCGGCACGATTTTCATCTGGTTCGGCCTGCTGAAACCGTTCGGGCACAAGACGACGACATCGCTTCTCGCCCACACGGTGTACTGGGGGAATCCGGAAAGTGTCGTGCCGGTTCTCGGCTGGTGGGAGGTGGCGATCGGAATTACGATGCTCGTTCGACCGCTGCTGCGCGTTTCTCTGCTTCTACTTCTCGTGCGTCTGCCCGGCACGCTGCTCGCGTTCATTCTGCTTCCCGACATCTGCTTCCGTCATATTCCGTTCGTGCCGACGCCGGAAGGGCAGTACCTGATCAAAGACCTCATTCTGATCTTTGCGGCCATCGCGATCGTCGGAAGCGTCCGCGACGAAGAACCCCGCCACCGCCTGCACTGACCGCCCGCGCCCACTGGTTTGCGGCCCGCTCCGACTCATCCCTTCTCTGTCCTGTCCTTCTTTCTTCCCCTCTTCTCCTTCCTCCTCGCTTTCCCTTCCGCCCCCTCCAACGTGTAACGTGGGCGTGTGTCCGGCCGGGGATCGGGTGGCGCGAGGCGCGCGAGACCCATTGAGCGGGACAGGCTTCGGCGCACCGGCATCCCGTTCCAATACTCGCAACAGAAGTCCCGTACACCGCCACCCACCATCTCACTCGTCAAGACGTCCCGCCAGGTCTCGCCGTCTCGCACCACCCGACCCCGGCCGGCCCACAGTCTTCGTTCCGCTCCCCCATCCCCTCTCTCTTTACTTCTCTACCATCATCTTCCCAGTGTTCTCCCCGACGAACAACCCGCAGAGCGCATTCGGCAGCTGGTCGAATCCCTTGATCTTGGTTTCGCGGTACTTGATCTTGCCGTCGCGCAGGAGCGGCTGCATTGCGGTCAGCATTTCGTCCATGCGATTCGTATAGTCGCGCGCGAGAATTCCCTGCAGAAAGGCGCGCTTGTATAGAAAGTGGTGCAGAAGGCGCGGGCCGCTCGCGGGGTCGTCGAGGCCGCCCTGGTACTGACTGATCTGACCGCATACGACGATGCGCGCGCGCAGGTTCATGTTCAGGATCATCGCGTCGGTGATGTAGCCGCCGGTGTTGTCGAAGTAGACGTCGATACCCTGCGGGCACTGCTGTGCAAGCGCCCGGCTCATGGGTTCGAGCGAATCGTTCTCCTTATAATTGATGGCGGAATGAAAGCCGAGTTCGCCCGTGATCCAGTCGGCCTTGGCCTGCGAACCGACGACGCCCACGACATGCAGGCCCGCGAGCCGCCCGAGCTGGCCCACGATGGACCCGACGGCGCCGGCCGCGCCGCTTACGAGCAGAGTTTCGCCGGCGACCGGGCGCCCGGCCTCGCGCAGCCCGAAAAACGCGGTGCGCCCGGGCATGCCGAGTATGTGGAGCGCGGTCGACGGAGGGGCGATGGCCGGGTCGAGCCTGCGACAGGCATCGGCCTTGCGCACGCCATGCGTCTGCCAGCCCATGTAGGTCTCGACCCAGTCGCCGTCTGCGAGGCCCTCGGCATGAGCGCCGGCGCGCAGCACGCGTCCGACGACGGCGCTCCCCTGCACTGCGTTCAATGGATGCGGCGCTTCCCATGTGTGTTTGGCGCTCTGCTGAATGCGCATGTACGGATCGACGGACCAGAACTCGCCTTCGACGAGAACTTCGTCGTCGGCCACTTCTTCGGCGATCGATACGTCATGGTGTTCGTAGCAGTCCGGCGTCAGATCGCCCTTCGGCCGTTTCGCGTAAATCCATTGCGATCCATTGATCATGGGAACCTCCCCCGCCTTGCAGCGCGCTCTTCCTGGAATACGTGGGCGTGCGCCCGGGCGGGGATCGGGTGGCGCGAGGCGCGCGAGACCCATTGAGCAGGACAGGCTTCGGCGCACCGACATCCCATTCCACTAACCGCAACAGAAGTCCCGTACACCGCCACCCACCACCTCACACATTAAGACGTCCCGCCAGGTCTCGCCGTCTCGCACCACCCGACCCCGGCCGGGTTCCCGCCTACAGAAGCGGAGCCAGCAGTCGAACGGCGTTCTCGAGCAGGCGCCGCGCGAACGGCGGACGCGCCGGCGCGATCATCGGCTTCGAGTCGGCGATGTAGTCGAGCTGCAGTTTGCGAAGATCGCGTGTGAAGGCGCGATCGTAAACGGCCACGGTGATTTCGAAATTGAGATGAAGGCTGCGCGCGTCGAGGTTCAGCGATCCGAAAAGGGAGTAGCGCTCGTCGACCGTAATCGATTTCGTGTGCAGCAGTCCCTTCTGGTAGAGCAGCACGCTGACACCCGCTTCGAGCAGATCATTCAGGTACGGAGCGCTGGCCAGTTGCACGAGACGTGAGTCGACCTTCTCGGGAACGATGAGCGTCACCTCCACGCCGCGCCGCGCGGCGGCAAGCATGGCGAGTTGCAGGTTTTCGTCGGGCACATAATAGGGCGTGGTCAGGACGAGCCGACCGGACGCGCCGTAAATCGCGTTGATGATGATCTGCTTCGCGACGTCGCGGGCGAGTGTGGGGCCGGTCGGGATCACCTGCACGATGGCCGCCTTCTTCGATATCGTGGGGGTCGCCTGAATCGCGCGCTCGAGCTGCTCGATGCCGGACCCCGTTTCGAGCTGCCAGTCGCTCAGGAACGTCACGAGCAACGCTTCGGCCGCCTCCCCTTCGACCCGCACCATCGCGTCGACCCATTGGCCGACGCCCTTCTCCGTCTTGAAAGTACTCGGATCGGCCATGTTCTGGCTGCCCGTGTAGCCGACCCCTTCGTCGATGACCACGATCTTGCGATGGAGTCGCAGATCCCATCGTCGAAAACGCGCCTGCAGAAGGCCGACCGGCAGTCCCGAGTGAACCTGCACGCCCCCTTCGCGCAGTCTGCGGCCCGACCGGGTGCGCTTGAAGCCGCGGCTGCCGACGTCGTCGACGAGCACGCGGCAGTCGATGCCGCGGTCGGCCGCCTCGAGGAGCGCGTCGACCACGCGATCCACGACGCCGCCTTCCTGCCAGATGTAAAATTCGAGGTAGCACGCCCGCTTTGCGGCCGCAATATCGACCACGAGCGCGTCGACGAAGTCGCTTGCGCTTTCGATCAGTGTGACGCGGTTCCCGGGGAGCGCAGGCACCCCGACCGTATTCAGGACCATCGTGCTGAGCGCGCGCTCCTCTTCCTGCCCTTCCGGCCATTCGCTGATGGTTCGGGGGGCGACATCGAGCAGCCAGCGCTCGAATACGGGCCGTACGCGCTTCATCCATTGCGAGCGCCGCCTTCCCGTAAGTGCTTCACCGAACCAGAGATAGAGGAATGTGCCCGCGAACGGGAAAAGGAGGATGAGGCCCATCCAGGCGAGGGATTCGCTGACGTTGGACCGCTTCGAGATGACGCGCACGGAGACGCCGATCTTCAGGAGCCATTCCGCGAATACCAGAAACAGGGCCCAGGTCATGGATCATCTCCCGGCTGCAGGTCAGACTGCATGAGGCCGCGGCCGCGCATTCGGTGTACAATCGTCGCATGCGGTTCCGTGTTGTATCTTACAACATTCACAAGTGCATTGGCGGGGTCGATCGCCGGTACAGCGCCGAGCGGATCGTGGACACGATCGCGCATTACGACCCCGATCTCGTGCTGCTCCAGGAAGTCGACGACGGGAAGCCCGGCGCGCGCAATCACCGCCAGGTCAACACGATTGCCGACGGCCTCGGGTTCCGCTACCGCACGTTTCAGGGAAATGTGCTTCTGCGCCTCGGGAAGTACGGCAACGCGATTCTGAGCCGCCATCCGATCAAAGCGCCCCGCAGTATCGACCTCACGATTCCGCTCAAGAAACGTCGCCGCGCACAGCTCGTCAAACTCACGATGATGGACGGGGCGCGCCGCCATTCACTCGTGATCGCAAACGTGCATCTGGGACTCGCGGCTTTCGAACGCCGCATGCAGATGCGGAAGCTGCTCAGAAGTTCCACGATTACGCGCATTCGATCGACCACGCCCCTCATTCTCGGCGGCGACTTCAACGACGTCTTCGGCCGCCTCCAGAAACTCATCATCGAGCCCGCCGGTTTTACCGCCACGACAGGACCTCTCCCCACATTCCCCGCCGCCATGCCGATGCAGCCACTTGACCGCATCTATTATCGCGGGCCGCTGGCCGTCGAGTCGGCGTTCGTCGGACACACGATCGGCGCTCGCCAGGCATCGGACCATCGCCCGATCATCGCGGATTTCGTGCTGAAACGGTGAGGTGAGGTCGATTTGTTGTCCGCTTTTCCCGTGCATGTCGCGTTACGGGCAAAGCGTAGATTAACGAACGCGACACTCGAATCAAAACTCGAACAGGACAGAAAGAGATGACGACTCCCCATCCACCATCCGCCGAACAGCTGTTTTACGAGTGCCTGGATATCGCGGAAAGCGAACGCGCCGCGTACTTAGGCGAGAAGTGCGGAGACGATGCCGCGCTTCGAGCGGAAGTCGAGTCGCTCCTCAAGGCACACGAGAAGGGCAAGCTGGTATTCGACGATCCGACCGTTCCGACGCACGAAGCTCCCACAATGGACTCCGAGCGGTTTGAACGACTGAAGGAAATGCTCCTCGAGGCGCTGGAGCGACCGAGCGGGGAGAGGAACGCCTTTCTGGAGAACACGTGCGGAGACGACTCTGATCTTCTTGCCGAAGCACGCCGAAAGCTCGGGCGTCTGGCAGAGGATCCCGGCATCTTGAAGAGTGTCGGTATCGGCGCTTTCCTGAGCATGGAGGGCGGGGGGGCAGCGGCGGCTCTCCCTCACGAAGGCGGGTCCATGATCGGCCCGTATCGGATCATCGATCGCATCGGCGAGGGGGGAATGGGGGTTGTTTATCTGGCCGAGCAGGAGCAGCCGATCCGGCGCCGCGTCGCGCTCAAGGTCATTCGGCTCGGTATGGACACCGAGGATGTAATCGCGCGCTTCGAGGCCGAAAGGCAGGCGCTCGCGATCATGGAGCATCCGAATATCGCACGCGTTTTCGATGCGGGCGCGACCGAGCGCGGCCGGCCGTACTTCGTCATGGAGTACGTGGACGGCATTCCGATCACGCGCTATTGCGATCGCGAAAAGCTCCCGACCGCGTCCCGGCTGGAGCTGTTTGCGACGACCTGTCGTGCAATCCAGCACGCACACCAGCGCGGCATCATCCATCGCGACATCAAGCCTTCGAACGTGCTCGTGGCCGAAATCGGCGGGGAACGGGTCGTCAAGGTGATCGATTTCGGCATCGCGAAAGCGACAGACCCGAAGTCGCAGGAGCGGACCTTTTTCACGGAGAAAGGGCAGCTTGTCGGGACGCCGGAATATATGAGCCCCGAGCAGGCGGATACGGGAGTCGATGACATCGATACGACGACCGATGTCTATTCGCTCGGCGTCATGCTGTACGAACTGTTGACGGGACTCCTGCCGTTCGATTCCAAATGGCTGCGCGAGCAGGGGTGGCTCGAGATCCAGCGCGTGATCCGTGAAAGTGAACCGCCCCGCCCGAGCACGCGGATCAGCGGTGTCGGGAACGATGCGAAGACCCTCGCCGCGAATCGCAAGACCGATCTCGGTTCCCTGCTGCGCGAACTTCGCGGTGAACTCGACTGGGTCATTTTGAAAGCGATGGAGAAGGATCGTCGCCGTCGCTACGCATCGGCTTCGGAATTCGCCGAGGATGTGCAGCGCTACCTGCGCCGCGAGCCGGTGACCGCCCGCCCGCCGAGCGCCTGGTACACGCTGCGAAAGCTGGCCTCACGCTATCGCGCCGGCTTCACCGTTGCCGGTGCGATCGTGATTCTCATCGTGGGGTTCGGAGCGTGGGTCAGCGTGCTCTATACGCGTGCCGAAGCCGCGCGCCAGGATGCCGTAGTCGCGCGGGACGAAGCCGAGTCCGTGACGATGTTTCTGACGGACATGCTCTCTGCTGTGAATCCGCGCAAGGGGGACAAAGACGTCACGGTCCGCGCGGTGCTCGACGAGGCGGCCGAGTCCGTACAGGGTGAATTCGAGAACGCGCCGATCGTCCGCTCGCGCGTCCTGGCCACGATCGGCGGCGTCTACACGGAGCTCGGCGGATATGATGAGGCCCGCCCGCTTCACGAGGAGGCGCTTCGGATCACTGAGGAGCACCTCGGCAGTGATCATCCCACCACGGCGGCACGCATCGCGAACTTCGGAAAATTCCTGACGAAAACGGGCGATTACGAAAATGGCGCCGCGGAATTCGAGCGGGCGATTGCGATTCAGCAGTCCGCTCTCCCGCCGGATCACCCGGATCTGGTTTCGAGTCTGCAGGACCTGGCGGTACTGAAGCGTCTTGCAGGTGACTTTCCGCGATCGATGGATCTTTTCGAGCAGGTGCTGGAACTCCAGGAGGCGCGCTTCGGCCCGGACCATCTCGAAGTTGCGGAAGCGGCGATCAACCTCTCGACAGTTCTCGGGAACCTCGGCGAAACCAAAAGACGGCGCGAGCTGATCGAACGGGCGCTCGTGATTCAGGAGCGGGAGTTCGACCCCGGCCATCCCGATCTCGCGAACGCGAAGGAGAATCTCGCGATTGCGTACTCTGACGACGGCGAGTACCAGCGGGCGCGTGAACTGCACGAGTCGGCGATTTCGATATTGGAGCAGGCGCTTTCGCCCGATCATCCGGATGTCGCGCTGAGTCTCAGTAACCTCGCGCTGACTCTGGGCAAGCTCGAAGAGTATGAAGAGGCGGTTCGTACGTCGAAACGTGCGCTTGCGATTCAGGAGAAAACGCTCGGGCCGAATCATCCGGCTCTCGGCGCGATGTCGCTCAACCATTCGGAGTACATCGCGAGCACAGGTGATTACGACGAAGCGTTCACTTACGCCGAGCGTGCACGCACCATCTTCACGAACGCACTCCCGCCCGGGCACCCGTTTCATGGGTTCGGGCTTGCGAACCTGGCTGTTCTGCACCGTGACACGGGAGACTACGCGATGTCTGAGCGCTTGTTCCAAGAGGCGATTCCGATCTTAGAGGGCGCGCTTCCGCCGGACCATCCGAACCTCGTCGGTTACAAGAGAGAGTTTGCGGAACTTTACCGGCGTATGGGTGAAGGAGAGAAAGCGGCGGCGATCGAAGCCGGGCTGCCTGCGGAGGCGGGCGACTAGGCGGGACTTTCCCCCGCGATCTCACGATAGAGCCACGCCTGCGTATAGCTCCAGTAACGACGCACCGTGCGTGTCGAAACGTCGAGATGCTTTGCGGTTTCCTCGCTCGACAGGCCGGCGAAGTAGCGCAACTCGACAACGCGGGCCTTGTCGGGATGTTCTTCGGCAAGTTTTGAAAGCGCGCGATCGAGCGCGAGTACGCGGTCGTGATCGCGGTCGAGCGTGATCGGTTCGACGAATTCGAGCGATACGTGCTCGGCGCTGCCCCCGCGTTTCTTTCGTTTTTTGCCGCGCGCGTGATCGACCAGGATGCGCCTCATGGCCTGTCCGGCAACGGCAAAGAAGTGTCCGCGATCGTGCCAGTCAACCGAGGCCTGATCGATCAGCTTGAGGTACACTTCGTGAACCAGTGCCGTCGCCTGCAGTGTGTGATCGCCCCGCTCCATCGCGAGTTTCGCGCGCGCGAGCCCGCGGAGTTCGTCGTAGACCATCGGAAACAGGCGTTCGACCGCTCCGGGCGCACCCGCCGTCGCCCGCTTCAGAATCGTCGTGACGTCCGTATTTCTGTCCGGCGAATTGCTCATACTGCAAGGATAACACTTTCGGTATACTCAAATCATGCCTGATCAGTCTCCCCGAACTCCTGAAGAGATCTTCTACGAATGCCTCGAGCGCTCTCCCGATTCGCGCGCGGCGTTTCTCGACGCTGTTTGTAAGTCGAAAGGCGTGCGCGCGGAGGTCGAGTCATTGCTCGCCGCGCATGAAAAGGGGCGGCAGGCGTTTCGTGTACCCGCGACCCAGGGAGGCCCCACGACCGCGACCGGCGAGTCCGGTGATTCCGTCAAGGGGCGAACGATCGGCCCGTACACACTTGTTCGCCTGATCGGCCATGGCGGCTTCGGCGTGGTTTACGAGGCGGAACAGAAGGACCCTCGCCGTGCCGTTGCACTCAAGGTAATGCGCGGAGGGGCGTATCTGGACGAGCTGTCCGTGAAGCTCTTTCAGCGGGAAGCGAGAGCGCTCGCGCGCCTCAAGCATCCGGCCATCGCCGCGATTTACGAAGCGGGGCGGACCGAGGAAGGCGAGCACTTCTTCGCGATGGAGCTCGTGCGCGGTCGTGCCCTGACCGATCACGTTCGCGCGCAATCAATGTCCCTTCAGGCGAAACTCGATCTCTTCAGCGAGATCTGCGGCGCGATTCAGTACGCGCATCAGCGCGGTGTAATGCACCGTGATCTGAAGCCGGGAAACATCCTCGTCGACACAGGCGGTCGCCCCAAAATCCTCGACTTCGGGCTTGCGAAGATTACCGATGCGGACGTTACGCTGACAAGCGTGGTGACCGAGCCGGGCCGCGTACAGGGAACGCTTCCGTACATGAGCCCCGAACAGGCGCGCGGGGAGGCGGACGCCGTCGACGTGCGGAGCGACGTCTATTCGCTCGGTGTGATTCTTTACGAAATGCTGACCGATTCGCTCCCGTACGACGTCCACCGTGCAATGCTGCACGAGGCCGTGCGCGTCATATGCGAGGAACCGCCGAAGCGGCCGAGTACGATTGCGCACGCGATTCGCGGCGACCTCGAAACGATCGTACTCAAGGCGCTCGCGAAGGAACCGGACCGACGATATGGGAGCGCCGCGGGATTCGCCGACGATCTGCAGCGCTATCGTACGAACCAGCCGATTACCGCCCGTCCGCCGAGCGCCGGCTACCAGTTCCGCAAACTCGTCGCGCGCAACAAGCTGCCGTTCGGGTTTGCGGGTGCGCTCGCGCTTCTTCTCATCGCCTTCGGCGCCTGGATGAGCGTTCTCTATGCGCGCGCGGAATCCCTGCGGGCGGATGCCGACGAAGCACGCCTCGAGGCGCAGCAACGCGCAACCGATCTCGAGCAGGTTACGCGCTTCCAGACATCGATGCTCGAGGACCTCGATCCCGAACGGCTCGGGCTTTCCCTGCGAGCCGATATGAGTCAGAGACTTAGGACGGCGCTTCAGGCCGAGGGGATGGCGCCGGGCGCGATCGACGTGGCGGTTCAGGATCTCGACCGAATCTGGCTCAGGGTGAACGCCACCGACACTGCGCTCGAACTCGTCGAGACCGAAATTTTCGACCGGGCAGAGAAGGCAATCGCGACGGAGTTCGCGGATCAGCCGTCCGTCCGGGCCGCCCTTCGGTTGTCGCTCGGGGCCCTCGTGCACGAACTGGGTCTCAACGACCGTGCGGCGGCGCTCCTCGATTCGTCGATTGCGACGCGGGTGAAGCTCTACGGCCCGGACGACCCGCAGACGTTGCGCGCGATGACCGTGCGCGGCGTCGTCGCGTATTTTTCCGGGGATCTCGATCTCGCCGAGGAGACGTTGCTTCGTGCGCGGGCGGGGCTCAACCAGGCGCTCGGGGAAGAACATCCCGACGCTGTGGAGGCGGCGGGTAACCTGGCGTCTGCCTACACTGAGCAAGGTCGTTACGAAGAGGCGGAATCGATTCTTCGCAGGGCCATGGAAATATGGCTCCGGGACTATGGCGAGGAGGACCTCCGCACTCTCAGCGCGATGGACCGTCTCGGGATCGCTCTTTTCTGGCAGGGCAAGACAGAAGAAGCTCGTGAATGGTACGAACGCTCGACCGATGCGTACGTCCGTATATACGGGGAGGGGCATGGTGTTACGAATTTCGCGATGAACAATCTCGCGCAGCTTCTGATCGACATCGGCGAGCTTGAAGAGGCTGAGCAATACGCGAGGAAAGCGTACGAAGGGTCGCGCGTCGCGCTGGGAGACAACCACAGCCATACTCTCACGTACGCAAACGGCATCGGCGTACTTTACGCGAACATGGGGCGGTTCGATGACGCGGAGATCGTGTTTCGGAAAGTCGTCGACGGGAGAATGAAGACTCATGGTGAGGATCACCACGAGACACTGGGCGCACTGAATAATCTGGGCTTCGTACTCGACGCGTCCGGGCGATCGGAAGAAGCCGTTCCGCTTTATGAACGTGCCCTTTCAGGACTCAGGCGCACGCTCGGAAACGAGCACGTCCACACACAGAACGCTCTTTCCAATCTCGCTCGCGTCACGTTCCACTCGGGTCGCCCCGAAGAAGCGCTCGCACTTCTCGAGCCGGCCGAAGAAACGCGCCGGAAATTGAGCGAAAGTGCGAGCCCATCGTCCCTCGCACGCTTCCTCACGCATCTCGGGCGCTGCCGCGCGGCAGTCGGACGCTTCGAAGAGGCGCAGAACGATCTCGTGGAGGCGCGCACGATTTACGAAGAGATCGATGCGTATACGGGGCGTAACGCGAAGGAAATCACCGACGGTTTCGTCGAACTGTACGAAGCCCGGCACAGGGCCGAGCCCGGACGCGGCTACGACGCCGATGCCGCCAAGTGGCGCGAAGAGCGTAGCAAGCTCTAGTTCACGCGCTCGACCCAGCGTTCACGTCCACGTCTCTGCCTGCGCCGGCAATCGGCGCCCCCACTCTCGTGAAATTCCACGAATAAACTGTCCGCTTTCTCCCGGTTTCGTCGCGTAGAACGACGAAAGCCGAATCACACCCTCCAATCGGGAGAAAGCCCATGGGAACGAGACCCCGTTCGACGGGCGTCGTCAAGACAGCCACGCTCTTGTCGACCCTTCTACTGTTGTCTGCCGGAATCGCCGGCGCTTACGAGCTCGAGCGCGCGATCCTGGGGGCCGCCGCGGTCGATCAGACGGACGGCACTTACCACGCCAGGGGAACGCTGGGCATTGCGGCTGCGCCGGATCAGACCGACGGCACGTACGCGGCCGGTGTCGGGTTCTGGAACGTACTTTACTTCGACACCTACACCGGCGTGCCGGGTGAGGACCCCGCAGTGCCGGCGGCGCCTCCCGCGCGGCTCGAGCTCTTCCCCAACAGCCCGAACCCGTTCAATCCGACGACGAAGATTCCGTTCGCGCTGCCGCAAGCTACGCACGCAACGATGAAGATCTACGACCTGTCGGGACGCGAAGTCGTGACGCTGCTCGATCGCGAGATGCCGGCCGGGCATCACTCGCTCGTGCTGAACTCGAACGAGCTGGCGAGCGGGATTTACTTTTATCGCCTTACGACGACTGACGGCAAAACGATGTCGCGTCGCATGACACTCGTGAAATAGGAGAAGTCCCAGGTGAACACACGCAATACGAAACACTCGATATTACACTCGATATCACATCAAACCCGGAGAAATCACATGGACCGCAATCCCCTTTTCGCGCTGCTTTTTACGATGCTCGTGTTCGCCGGCGCGGCGTTCGCCGACCCTCCGACGACACTCAGCTTCCAGGCGATGATCACCGACGGCGGCGGGCCTGTCTCGGACACGCTCGACCTCACGTTTGCCGTCTACGACACGTCCGACGCGGGGATTGCGCTCTGGACCGAAACGATTCCGAATGTGCCGATCGAAGTCGGTCTCGCGAACGTGATTCTCGGCAAGATCAACCCGCTGAACCTCGCGTTCGACGACACGTACTGGATCGGCCTCATGGTCGGCGCGAATCCTGAGATGACACCGCGTACCGAACTCACCGCAAGCCCGTACGCGCGGGCGCTTTCACCCGGCGGCGCGGTGACAAGCCTGAACGGGAAGACTGACGACGTCACGCTGCTCCCCGGCATTGGCGTCACCCTTTCGACATTGGGGAACACGATCACGGTCCATGCGCCGGCCGCGGCGGGTGGCGGCTGGTACGTAAACGGCAACGACATCGCCTCGAACGTCCCGGGCGGCGTTGCGATCGGCGATTCCGTGCCCGAGGCGAAGCTGCACGTGAACGGCGGCTCCGCAAGCGCCGGTCCGTGGGCGCTCATTAAAGGAGGCGGCAGCGTCTTCGACAACGTGGCGCTCCGTTTATACGACACGGGGGGCGCGGCGGGGAATCGCACGTTTCTCGAGTGGGCGCATCGGGGCGAGACCGCAGCAGCTCCGGTCGGTCGTATCTACACCCGCTCGTACGGGTCTAACGCCTCGGATGGCGCCGACTTCATCTTCGAGTCCGCGAACGACAATGTCGGCGGCTTCACGCAGAACCAGCTCGTGCTGAAACGGAACGGCCGCGTCAGCGTCGGCGGTGTCGGCGGTCCGATCACGACGTTCGATGTCGGCGGTTCGATCCACGCGGCCGACTCCATCATGGCGGACTATCTCGAACTCGAAGACGGCGCGGGCACCGTGATGTTGCAGCTTGTGGGAGAAGATCCGGGCCCCGGCCTCGGTCCCCATCTTTCGATGAAGAATCTGGCGGGCGACGAAACCGTTTTCCTTGACGGGAACTACGGGTCGTCCGCCTCCGGCCTGCTCCTGCGAGGCCCGGGGGAGGAACTGCGCGTTCAGCTCGAATCGAGGGATGGAGGGACGGGAAGTGGTGCGAGTCTTCGACTGTTTGATGAAAACAACTACGAAACCGTTCGCCTGGACGCAGAGGAAGACGGTGCCGGTGGCGGATATTTCTCGCTTCGGAACGAAGTGGGCAACAAAACCTTCGAGCTGAAATCAGAGGAAGGGCCCGGCTTCGCGTCCGTCATTCGGTTCCTCAGGAACGATCAAACGACCGTGCTCGAACACGAGGCGCACGAGGGTGGCATTGCCGCGAACGGCGCGACTTCCTCGTACTACAACACATTGGGAACGCGCACGGTCAGTATTCGTTCGAGCGGTTCGCCGCAGAGCGGCGAGATCGTGCTCTACGATTCGTCGGGATCGGCGACGCTCTGGATCGACGCGGACCGGAACGGCTCGAGCCGGATCGAAGTCGACGTGCTCGAATTGAACGGTGCGGATCTCTCCGAACGCTTCGACGTGACGGATACGGATCGCGAGATCGAGCCCGGGACGGTCGTCAGTATCGACCCGAACTCGCCGGGCGACCTCCGCATCTGTGACAACGCATACGATCGTCGCGTCGCCGGCATCATCGCCGGGGCGGGTGGCGTGCGAACCGGCTTGATTATGGGACACGACGGCACGGAAGCAGACGGCGAGCATCCGGTCGCTCTCACGGGCCGTGTTTACTGCTTCGTCGACGCCACGCACGGCCCGATCGAACCGGGCGATCTCCTGACGACATCGGACGTTCCCGGACACGCGATGAAAGTCGAAGATCACGAAAAAGCGACCGGCGCCATTCTGGGCAAGGCGATGACGGGACTCGCGAGCGGCCGGGGCATGGTCCTGGTTCTCGTGAGCCTGCAGTAGGAGAGAACAATGAAACGCATGACGAACACCAGATTAGTTCTCGGGCTTGTGGGACTTCTTCTGCTCGGCGCTTCGACCGGGCGCGCCGTTGCGCGGACCATCGATCTGCTCCCCGACGTGGCTGCGGCTTCGAACAAGTTCGCGCCTTCACCGGGTGAGGGCGTCGAACGCCAGCGGCTTACGGAAGTAGCCTTGAACGCGCTGCTGGAAGAACCTGTGCGCGCCGGCGATCGCATCACGTTCCGGCTCTTTCCCGACGCGGAACTGGAAGGCGTGATCGAAACAGTCGAGGAAGAAGGCGGGCGACGCACTTCGATCGGCGGAAGCATCCCGGGCTATCCGATGAGTCATTTCCGGCTCGTCGTTCATAACGATGTGGTGATCGGAAACATTCAGAAGGACCCGCACGAAGGTTACGAGCTGCGCCTCACTCCGGGTGGTGAACCGATCGTCCGCCAGGTCACGTCACACCACCCGCACGGCTGCGCCGTCACGGAGGCCATGATCGAAGAGGCCTACGAAAGTGCACCGCCCCGGATCGATTCGGGCAATGACAAAGCAAAGTCAGGCGAGCCCATCGACGTCTTCGTGTTCTGGACGCGGGCGGCGCAGGACTCGGCCGGGGGCAGAAACGCGATCAAGGCCATCATCAGACTCGCGTTTATCGAGGCGCGCGATGCGAACCATATCAGCAGCATAAGCTACGACCTGCTGCTCGCGGGATTCGCGTACACGGATTACGAGGAGGGAGGCAATTCGTACCAGACACATCTGGAGGGGCTTCAGAATCCGTTCGACGGCGCAGTCAACGAGATGCCACAGGTCCGGAACGACAGCGGCGCCGATATCGTGTCGCTCTTCGTGCACGACACCGGCGCGTGCGGGATTGCCTACATTAACGGGGCATGGGACGAGAACTACGCGTTCAACGTCGTGCACTGGAACTGCGCGGCGGCGGTGAACAGCTGGTCATTCGCGCACGAACTCGGTCACAACATGGGTTCCGGTCACGAGGTCGGCGACGGTGGCGGCATCACGAACTACGCGCGCGGTCACAAGTTCACGGGTAACTCCGGTTCCGTCTGGCGAACGATCATGGTGACCAATAGCGTGAACAGCACGCGCATCCAGTACTTTTCAAATCCGACCAAGATCTTTGACGGGCAGTTTACGGGAGTCATTGTCGGGCAGCCGGGCGAAGCGGACAATCATAGCGTGTTTGCGAACACGGCCCCGACAATCTCGAACTATACACCCATGTGGCCGCTCGAAATCTGGGTGGACTTCAATCATGTCGGCTTCGAGTTCGGCACAGAAACAGACCCGTTCACGAGCATCACGGAGGCGATCGATGACATCCACTTCGGAGGAACGGTCCGCGTCCGGAACTCCTCCCCCGAGACGATCACAACCGAGGACAAACAGGTGCGACTGATTTCCTGGATCGGCGATGCCGTGATCGGGAAGTGAGTGACAATCAGGCTGATGCCAGGAAAAACGAGAACTGGAACACGCAGATCGAACACATCAAGAGAAATGAGGGATGAAATGAGCGCACGATACAGAATGCAGGGAACGCGGAACAGCAAGCTGGTGCTGGCCATTGGGATGACGCTTGCGGTCATGGTGTCACCAATGGCTTTCGCGAACGAAATCACCGTGGTCCTCGACGCAACAGAGCATGGAAGCCCCAGCTTCGACTTTCCGCCCCTGCTTGTTCCGGTGACGGCCGGGACCTACGAGTGCACGATCGTTGACAGCATGGATGGGCAGCCGTCCGCGAAGGCGTGGAGCTTCGCGTTCGGAAATCCGGGAACCTGGCGAACGACCTACGAGTGCCGGCGTCAGGACGGAACCGTCTACACCGGCGGCGAGGCAACCGAGGCCGATTCGGCCGACGAAGCGTTCATTCAGACAACTGCGAAGACGATCATCATCGAGGTGCCGGTGGATCAGGACCTGCGTTTTAACGTGCAGGACAACAAGGTCATCGACAACCATGGTGGCGTCACGCTTCGGCTCTGCAAGATGACGCCGACCGCAACCGAGACTTCAAGCTGGGGCAACGTGAAGGATCTGTTCCGGTAGCAAGTTGAGATCATGATAATGACGCTTCGAGAACGCAGGAGAGAATTCAGAATGAAACGGTTGTTTTCCACGATCATATGGACAGCGCTGTTCGCCGCACCATCCTTCGGGCAGGTGCTCGGCATGGACCGGAACGGGAACCTGATCTGCGAGAGCGGTGAGATGGGGATCACGAACGCGGTTCAGGGTCAGGAGTACAGCATCGACTTTGTTGTCGACTATGACTTGATTGTGGCCCTCGCTTTCGTTTTGGGCACGCTCGATTCCAGTGCGATTTCGAACGTTTCGTTCGAGTATGTCCCCTATCCCACCTGGCAGACCGAGGACATTCGAGTCCCGGAAGATGACGAGTTGAGTTCCGGATTCCTGACGTACAAAACACCCGGCGGAAAGGCATGGGTCCTGTACGGTGCCGACTATACGTTCCAGGGCACCGCGATTTCCGTGCTCGGAACGCTGACGTTCACGGCCGAGAAGAACGGCTGTATCGCGTTCGGAATCGATCCCGGCTCGATCGACGGGGAAGGCGTCATTCGCGGATCGGCCCTGGTCGACAAATGGTTCTTCAGCGTTGTCCCTCTGTCGACCTGTGCGCCGGGTGTCTGCGAGGTCGCGACCGGAGTCGCACACGCTCGCACCGAAGCGACCAGCTGGAGCGCGATCAAAGATCTGTTCCGGTAGCAGCCCGCCGCTTCCCGCCGCTCATGCCCTCCAGGCAGGCGGGAAGCGGGCTGTACTCCGTGCGTGCGGGGAGTGATCGAGGTGCCTCCCCACCACCCCCCCCAGCGAAGTGAAGTCGATCGTGAGCCCACGAAGAAAGGCCGGTCCTCGTAGCCCGCTCGACCTCCGTAGTTGGCCAGTTTGGCCAGGGCGAGCGGGCCGAGACAACTCGGCCTTCTTCGTGGTATCCAATCCGTCTTCTCTTCTCTTCTTCCTTCCGCCTCTTCCCCTCTTCTCTATCCCTGATTCCCCTCTCACATGAAAGTGAAAAAGGCCGGTCCCCGAAGCCCCGAGCCCCATTGGCCGTCAGCCAGGGCGAGGGGCGGAGGGGATCCGGCCTCTTTCTCTTCCATCGTGAGAGGGGACTACCACCCACTCTTATTCTTCTTCCTATCCCTCGATCATCTCAACGTTGGCGCGCGGCATCAGCGCTTCTTCGCCGTCTTCGAACTTCGCCTTCAGGACGCGCACCATGGTTTCGGAGTCGACCTTCGTGAGTTCCGCGGGCAGTTCGGTCACGGTCGCGAGCTGGCCGAAGCGCGGTTCGCGAATGACGCGGATGACGGATCCGACCATGAGGCCGCCGCTTGCGTGATGAATGCTCTCGGCGTCTTCCTTGCTCATCTTCTGGCCGAGCGGAATGATGATCTCGGGGCGCATGACGCCGGCGCGGATCTGGGTCGCGCCGTTGATGCAGACTTTCTTTCCTTCGAAGCTCTTGAGCATGGCGAAGGTCTTGCCTGCCATCTTCATGTCGCCGAATCCTTCGGTCTGAATCAGCGTGAGGCCGATTTTCTCGCCGCCCGTAATCGCGACGCCGAGGTCGTAGCCGAGAATGCGCCGGAGGTCCGAGTCTTTGAAGCCGCCGACGATGATGCCGCGGACGCCCGCGTCGATCGCCTTCTTGATGACGTCGTACGTGACGTACGCACCGGCCACTACGATTTTGTCGCGCAGGTCGGGCGTGATCTTGTCCGCCGTCAGTTCATCTGAGGCTTTGTCGGCGACCATCTTGAGCTCGCCCGATACTTCGCCGCCGATTCCGAAGATGCCCTGCACGAAGCCGCCTGCGGTTTCGATCACGACGCCTTCATTCGGCAGTACCTTGCTGACCCAGCCGTCGATATACGCCGCGACTTCGACCGGAATCGACGCGCCGCGCATGATGACCTGGCCCGTGACAGCCGAGATCTCTTCGATCGTGCCGTCGGCGGGCGCCATGACCTTATTCTTGAAGACGCCGAAGAACGAACTGACCATCGCGATCTCATCGCCCTTCTTGACGTGGTCGCCCTTCTTGACGAGCATCGCCTCGCCGAGATCTTCGGGCGTGATGCCGAGAATGGACGCGGCTTTGACGATCTGCACGTTCCCGGGCAGGTTCGTCCGCGCGACGATGTCTTCGGCTTTCACTTCAGCGCCGATTTCGACAAGCACTTCACCGGTGAGCGGAAGGCGCCGTTCGCGCTCGATCAGGGTCTTCTCGGTGACGCGAAGGCCGGGTGTATATGCGTGAGCCATTCTGCAAAACTCCTATGCGGGATAGAGGCCGAGTTCGGCCTCCCATTTCTTGAGACAACGTACGCGCTCGGTCTTCTCTTCCGTCATCGTGAACGGGCGGCCGCGGGCATCGATGATGAGGCCGACAACGCCGCCGCTCAGTTTGCCCGTTACCTGTTTGCCGTTGCCGTCGCCCATGTCGAAGTGCTTCGCGGGCGTGATCGTGGCCGTGATCTCTTCGCCGAATTCCATCGGAATGAGCGCCATGTCGCCGTAGGCCACGTCGCGGTCGATCGTTTCGCCGTTTCGCGTGTACTTGACGTTGACGCACGGGTCGCCCTGCTTCTTCCCGTTCCCGACGGGCGCGATGCACTCGCCGAGATGAATGAGGCAGTCCTTTTCGAATACGTCCGTCGCCGGCGTCGGGTACTCCGACGCGAGCACGCCGAGCTGCGGCATCATGAAGATGGAGTCGACGGCGAGCTTCGTGACGTATTCGGGCATGAACGCGTCGATCAGCATCGCGGCCGACTGGGCGCGGCGCGGCGCATGCGAGAGCACGCCGCCCGAACCGACGAGCAGGTCGAGCGTCTGCATGTTGATGATCGTGCGTCCCGACGAACTCTGGTCGAACGCATCCGAAATCGTGCGCTCCTGCTGCACACCCTTGAGGCCGACCGCGAGCGCTTTGTGCTGCACGAACGCGAGGCGCAGCGCTTCCCGCGCAATCGCCTGCTCCACTTTGAGCTCGTTCAGCGAACTCGGAATCGTGGTCGGGCGAATCATCTTGTTCTTGATGCGGTCGCGCAGGTCCGCTTCGTCCATGTCGAACGGAACCCAGCGCATCACGTTCGGAAGCCCCGTCTCGGCGAGCACGTTCGAAATCGAATAACTCATGCCGAGGTTCGCGGACACCGTGCGATTGAAGACTTTCTGAAAGACCGAGAACACGTCCGTTGTGGCGCCGCCGATGTCGACGCCCACCACTTCGATGCCGCGCTGTTCAGCCACGCGCTCGATAATGTAACCGACCGCGGCCGGCGTGGGCATGATCGGGAGCGACGTCCAGCCCATGAGCTTCGAGTAGCCCGGCGCCTGCGCCATCACGTGTTCCATGAACAGGTCGTGGATCATGTGGCGCGCCGGCATCAGGTTTTCGACTTCGAGCGTCGGGCGGATGTTTTCGGTGATCTCGAGTGCGCTTTTCGAGCCCAGGCGCTCGGCCACGATGTCCTGCGCTTTGTTGTTGCCGGCGTAGATGATGGGCAGGTTGTACTCGGACCCGAGGCGCGGGCGCGGTTCGGCCGCGGCGATGATTTCGGCGAGCTCGGCCACGTGCGTCTTCGAGCCGCCGTCGATGCCGCCCGAAAGCAGAATCATGTCGGGGCGAAGCTCACGGATGCGCGCGATCTTTTCGTGCGGGGCGCGTCCGTCGTTCGACGCGATCACGTCCATCACGATCGCGCCCGCTCCGAGCGCCGCGCGTTCCGCACTTTCGCCCGTCATCTGGCGCACGACCCCGGACACCATCATCTGGAGCCCGCCGCCCGCGCTTGATGTCGACAGATAGACGTCAACGCCCTCGGCGCTGTCGCCTTCGCCCGTCTGCGGCGTGATGATTTTCTCGCCGTCGAGAAGTTTCCGTCCGCGCAGCTCTTCAATTTCCATGATGGCGTTCAGCACGCCGCGCGTCACGTCTTCGAAGGGCGCTTCGACCGTGGTCGGCGCTTCGCCGCGCGTAACGAGGCGGTACTCGTCGCCCCTCTTTTCGATCAGGATTGCCTTGGTGGTCGTGCTCCCGCAGTCAGTTGCGAGGACGGACCGGACTGGTTTCTCGGCCATGGATTTCGCGTTCCTTCTACTATTAATGGGTGTGTCTCGACA
This sequence comes from Candidatus Eiseniibacteriota bacterium, assembly GCA_029262235.1. Lineage (GTDB taxonomy): Bacteria > Orphanbacterota > Orphanbacteria > Orphanbacterales > Orphanbacteraceae > JABDJQ01. The sequence goes on from JAJCZU010000004.1 coordinate 109,835, forward strand.
GAGACTGGACACAGAACGGTAAGTGTCCCATTCCGGTTCCGATTCTGTCAAGTAGAGGCGGCGCGGGGAACAGGGGGGCCGTGTGGGGCGGGCGCCGGCAGGGGCGGGGCGGTTGGTGGGGCGGGCGGCCGGGGCGTTCGGGCCGGCGAAAACGGGGACGCCTGAACCGGAATCACGGACTTTTCGGGCTCCGGAGCCCCACAGGCGGTTCCAGTCCTGCTATAATTGGGAAACACTGCCCGAATTCAGTCATATTGAAATCCCTACATCATCTCAAACACGAGATAGCGGAGTGGTCCACCATGCATCGACTGATTCGATCCGTTTCCCTGATCACGGTCATTCTCGCCATCTCGGCCGGGAGCGCGATCGCCACAACCACACTCCTCGACGCCGACTTCCAGGCCCACACCGTGGATGATCCGATCGGCACCGGCGGCCCGACAGTCGGCGAACCGATTGCAATCACCAACATGGACGCGATAATCAAGAACGGGGTCCCGTTCGGGAGCAAGTACCTCCAGCTTCGCGATCGAAGCACGTTGAACGAAACGATACGATTCGGCTTTCTGAATGAAGCGAAGGTCGACACGGGAACACTGTCGATCTCGTTCGATCTCGCTGTGGGGAATCAGGATTTGTTCATGACTTTCTCCAACCAGATCCCGGGGCAGGGCGGCTCTCCGATTCTGCTGCGGTTCGACGCGGACTCGGACTCGATGGAGATTACGGGAAACGGCGGGCCCGTCCACTACGCCGCTCCCTATGTGGAGCAGCAGGTCTACTCGTTTCGTTTCGATTTCTTCCACGACTTTGATTTCTGTGACGTCTATATCGACGCCGTGCCGTGGGTCACGGGAGCGCCGTTCAACGATACGACCCCGATGACGGCCGAAGTCGCCATCACGCTTCTCAACGATCCCGACTCGACCGGCGTTGTCGGCATCGACAATATTCTCGCTACGATTGCCGAAGACGAGTACGTGGGGGTTGCGGGGGGAGCCGACGACGCGGGCGGGGCCGATGCGCGCTCGGGCTCTTCGGGGCTCCATCTCGCCGTCGGCCCGAACCCGACGCGCGGCGCGACCGGGATCGCCTGGGCGCTGGGCACGGGCAGTGCAGGCAGTGCGGGCGGCGTGGCGTCGATCGCGGTTTATGACATGAGCGGCCGCCTGGTGCGCGAACTCGCGTCCGGATCGCCGCTGGCTGCAGGGGGCACGGCGCATGGCACTGCGCACTGGGACGGGCGCGACGCGGGCGGCCGCAGGGTGCCGAGCGGCGTCTACTTCGTGCGCCTCGACTCCGGCGATCGGACCGAGACGCGCCGACTCTCGCTCGTGCGCTGATCGGTGCGCCCCACAGGTGCTTTCGCCCGTGAATTCCAATTTAACCAAAAGGTGAAATTGCCTGAAACCGCCACGTGCGGGTCTGAATCCGGCACGCCGGGCCCTTATCGGGGGCTCGGCCTTTTTTTCAGCCACTTTTCGTGAGGGTGGGCACCCCCGGTCTGCGCATTACCAGGTAGAGGGACTTCAGGACAACAAACCCAGTCCGAGTCGAAGACCCGGGCGACACACACCACCAGAGAGAGGTACAGAAATGAAAAAGGGACTCATGATGATGCTGGCGGCAGCGCTGATGGCCGCACCGGCGGCGGAAGCCACGGTGCTCACCTTCGACACGGCGAATGGATTCGGCCCGGACTACGGGGACCGCGTTTCGGACTACACAGAGGGTGATTACAATTACGATGACTATGTCGGATGGACGCCGAACGTCACGATCGAGTACGTGACCGACGCGAACAGTTCGCTTTCGATCGAAGGCGGGTACGGCAATCTCGATAACGCGCTCCGCATGACCTCGACGGACACGAACACGGAAGGCTACCAGATCATTCTGCGCGCCGACCCGGGCTACTATGTTGCGTTCTACGGCTTGAATGCCGTGACCAACAGCGGCGTGTTCGCGACCTCGGAAATCGCCGTCGCGAATACATGGGACGTCGTCATCGGCGGTGAAGACATTCAGGTCAGCAACACGGCGTCCTGGCTGGGCGGCTCCTACCCGATCCTGAGCCGCGAATTCACGATCCGTGTCGGCTTCTACACGCCGGAAACGAACGGATTCCCGGTCGGCATCGACGACATCACGTTCGGCCAGGTCAAGCGTCGCGGCTTCGAGCAGGGCCAGCTGAAAGGCGGCGCGGTCGAAGAGAGCAGCTGGTCGGATGTGAAGGGGCTGTTCCGGTAAGTTTGCTTTTAGAAGACAGCAATGAACTCCATACAAAAAGGGCGCGACGTGAGTCGTGCCCTTTTCGTGCGTCTAGGTTTCTCCTGGAGTCCTCTATTTATTCAGGATGACCTTCTGCGTCGACCGGAAATTTCCTGCTTCAACTTTCACGAAGTATACACCAGACGGAAGACTTCCGCGCTGATTACTTTTTCCGTTCCACGTCACCGTGTGCTGCCCCGCCGAGAACACGCGGTTCGCGAGATTGTCGACGAGTCGACCGCGCACATCATACACGGAGAGGTCGACCTGCCCGGACTGCGCGAGATTGAAACGAATGTTCGTCGACTGCGAAAACGGGTTCGGCTCGGGGCGCGCAACCGCTACCGGCACGTTCGTCACGACGAACTCTTCGACATCCGTCGACACGCAGTTCACCTGGCGATACGTGACCTCGACGACCCAGTCGCCCGAAACACCCGCGGCGCACGCGTCGATCCAGCCGCCCGGGATCGCGAAGATCACGTTGCGCCCGGGGATGCATCCGTTGCCGTCATGCACCATCGAGGGTGAGAAGATCTGACCCGAGTTGTTATTCAGAAACTCGAGCACCACCGTGAACGTGTCGGTTACGATGATCTGACCCGGCAGCGGTTCGACATCGAACGTGTTGATGAAGCCGTCCGTCATGATCGGCCCCGGCAGCGTGAAGATCGCGGCGCCCGGGTTCGGCAGTCCGCCCTGGTAGATCTTGATCGCCTGTTCCTGGGATTGTGGTGTGCCCCCGAACTGCGACCCCCAGCCGATGCCCACTTTCAGGATTTCGATCGGAAAGAGCGAGTCGGGAATCGTGACAAATGTTGCCCCCGCACGCTCGCCCGGCACGAAGCACGGGCAGACCACCGAGCCGCCGCCCTGATGACTCTGGAACGGTCCCAGTGTCGGGCACTGTGCCGCAGCGTTGTTCGGGATGACGAAGGAGACGAGCAAGGCGAAGGAAAGTATCGCAAGGAGCGGGAACGATCGGAACGAGAGTGACCGCATGAAGACCTCCAGATGATTCGTTTGGCGTCCACAATAAGATTATCATAACGGGAGAGGGCCGGCATGTAGTTCTTCTGCGCACGGCGGCGCAAAGAATAGTAATATGGTCACTTAACGCGTGAGACAGTTTGTGCATTTTCTGTGCATTTATACGAATTCCTGGAGGAAAACGAAAAGATGAACGGGTTTCTGTCGAGGGTTGCGGCTTCGGTTGCCGGGGTGATGGTGGTTCTATGCGGAGTGGCCGTGCCGGCACTCGCCCAGGACGCCGGCGGCGGAGTGGCCGCGAACGATACGGTAGAGAGCGTGCCTTACGTAGTCGGTGCTGACAGTGTCGTCGCTGACAATGCCGTCGCTGACAGTGTCGTCGCCGAGGCAGATGCCGCCGACACCAGCCAGACCGAACCGTCGGCGATAGATTCGAGCAGCACCGACATACCCGACGCCGCCGATGCGAGTGACACACCCGAGGTCGGCGGCGCAAGTGACACGGGTGCCGCCGCGCCTGCCTCTGCAATGCCGACTGGAATATCCGTCGAACAGCCCGGTGTAACGCGCGCCGGCAAGTCCGCTGCGAAGTCTTCCACGAAACCTGCGCCCGTCGTCTACTCCACCCCCGGCGACGTGCCTCTGCCCGCCGCCAAGTTCGCCGGCATGCGCCGCGCGCTCGTCTTCGATCACTTCCCGAATCCCGTGAGCGCGTCGACCGATCCCGACCAGCCGGGTCTTCACTTCTGGAAGCACAACACCGCGCTCATGAGCGAATCCGAAGACGTAACGCTCGAAGAAGCCGGCTCCTACATCTATTACAACGATCAGTGGAACCTGCGCGTCACGTTCACGCCCGAGGAATTCGCCGCGCGCTTCGCATGCCCGAACGCGCTCATGAAAGCCGGGCAGCCTTACACCTGGAACGACAACTGGCGCACCGACGAACGGCTGTACGGCGGGTGGGCGTGCTACTACGCCATCGGCGTCACGGCAAGCGGCGAGCGCGTTTACGGCGCCGGTCCGATCGAAACCACCGGGCACATTTACTACCGCGAGCAGAAGTGGACCGTAAACGCGGCCTCGAGCAGCGCCGGCTGGACCGGCAGCGCCGAATTCAATGACTTCACGATCGACGGCACGCTCGCCGTCATGTCCGGAAGCGTCATCGCCAAAGGCACGAGCGTACTTCGCGGTGAAATCATCTTCGACATGGCGAGCATGGCGTCCGGCGTCGACGGCGTCGTCGCGCATCTCATGAACGCCGACTTCTTCGAAGTCAAGACGTTCCCCTACGCCGTCTTCAATCTCACCGAGCCCGTTGCGCTCAGCAAAAGCGGCGGCGTCGCGCGCGGCCAACTCCGGCTGAAGGGCGTGTTGAAGCCCGTAGAGGTCACATTCACCGAGCTCTTCATCCAGGACGACGAAGGCGTGCCCGCCCGCATGATCGCCCGCGGCGAAACGACAATCGACCGCACCGACTTCGGCGTCACCTTCGGAAGCGCCACATTCTTCCCCGACGCCGGCGAGCACGCCGTAGCCGACAACATCCAGTTTCGGTTCGATCTCGTACTCGAACAGGTGGCCGAGGGCGCGTCCGCGAACAACAGCCAGTAGAGTGAGGGACGCTCGTCCGCGGGGCACCGTGTAACCCCCCGAAACCGCCCCCTCACGGCCGCTCCGTACATCCCGAATGAGCGCTCCAAGATCTTGACAGGAACGACCCTGTTTCCCTATGCTTTCCCATCCCGGTGCAAACGTGTCGAATCCCGATTCACACCACCTCGCCGGCCCTATATAATGATAGCAACCAGTTTATTCCTCGGTAGCTCAGCTGGTAGAGCAAGCGGCTGTTAACCGCTGGGTCGTAGGTTCGAGTCCTACCCGGGGAGCCAGAGTTGGAGACCTCGCAGGGTTGCGGGGTCTCCTTTTTTTGTGGGATGCTCTGTGTTGGCCTACGTCCCGCTCCACAGGCGAAGTGGGGAATCGCGCTCCCATCCCTCGGCCCTGTGGAAAGGGCAGGTCGCTCCGCTCTCAGGCCACCTGTCTCGATGTCTCTTGAGCAGAGACCCCACAGCCCCTCGGCCAGCCCCCTTGTGGAAAGGAGAGGTGAGCGCCTTTCCCGCTTAATGTCTCATTGTCTCGGGGGAGAGCTCGCAGGACACCTCGAAGAACTTGAGTTGGCCGCAGCCACGTAACCGAGGCTCCGGGATAACCGGGGCAGTTCAATTGTGATAGAGTCTTGGACGTGGATTTAGCGTCGATGGGTACTAAAAGAGGATGCCTCGATATGCGTCGGCAACCAGTTACATGAAGCAAGAACAATGGTCTGAGCGTGTTGGGACGATGTTCAGCCCAACTCCTCGCATTGGCCCATCCTCCAAGGGAACGTTTTGGGTTGAGCGGCAAGATTATCTGCAGGACTTCTCCGACCTCATAGCTCAACCGTATACTCATGTTTGCCTGGACGGTCCGACAGGATCTGGGAAGACGTCACTTGCATTGACCTGCCTGCGTTTGGCCAAGGTTCGTCATTCCGTCGTTGAGGTGACCGCATCGATGAGCTGGGCTGATCTCTGTCGCCAGATTCTCGATCCACACCATAGCGAGGAGTCCTCAATAGATGCCGAGATAGCTTTTGGTGCTCGCGGCATTATTCCTGAGTTCATGTTCAAGTTGGGGGCTGGAGATCGCAGGAAAGCTCTCGACAGTGAAAAATTGCGAAACGAACGCATCTCGACAGCAACTGAACATGACATGGCCAAACACCTAGTCCGGTCAAAATCTGTTCTCGTTTTGGATGACGCAGAACGCGCAACACGTGTATTGCTGAAGAGAGTAGCCGACCTTTGCAAGGTGTTGACTGGAACAAATTCCCATCCCAGGGCGAGGGTACTGCTCATTGGTTCGGGAGATATCTATCGCACGGTTGCTCAAGATCATCCGGCTCTTGAGGATCGCCTCGTTCGATTTTCGTTGGGAGGATTTCGAACACCTGAAGACTCGGTCAGCCTCATTGCCTCGGGGCTAAACGAATTAGGACTGCGCCATCCACTACAACACGAAGCGAACCAACCGGAAGACAGAGCAACCTGCGAGATGCATATTTGGAGGGCGGCGAACGGGCTACTGAAGCGTCTTAATCGTTTGGGTTACGAAATCGCAAGGGCAATGTTTGGGCGCAAGGTTGTCGAACCGGCAGACATTCTCAAGGCAACAAATGTGATGATAGAGAAACAGTGGCGAGAACTTGCGGGAGAATACGGCAACATAATCCAGTATGTCATTTCTTCAAGAGTTGCAGAGAACGTTCTCCGTACGCTTTGTGAACAAGGCACATCGCTATCACACTCTGTTCCGGAGATCATAAACAGGGTAAGGGCCAGCACACCGGATGTTACTTTGGGCGCCGTCGAGCAATCTCTGAAAGCCTTTGTTATGCAGGGTGTCCTGATCCGAACTGGAAAGGTGAGTGAAACAATCTTCTTTCGAAGACCCTCGCTCGCACACATGATGGGTGTTGCAATGGAAGACATGAGCAGGTTCAAAGCGCTAGCATTGAGAAATGAAATACGTGAGAACCTTAAACCAAAACCGGTCGGGTTCGAAGATGATGAACGGTTCTTTGTGGGAGAATAGCCTGAGTGTCCCAGGAACAGGTCCCTCAAAGCAAAGCTGCCGTTGGCCGTTTCTTGCTCAATTCTATTGATCGCACATTCGACCGGAGATTCTTGTATGACCAAAATACAATCAAGTGCCTTCTTAGGCGATCTGCTCATGAAGGTAAAGGCGAGAGATCCCCAAGAAGCTGAATTCCATCAATCAATAGCGGAAGTTTTCAGCTCGATCTTGCCGGTCTTGGAGGTTCACTCTGAGTACGTGTCATCAGGAATTCTAGAGCGGCTAGTGGAACCTGAGCGTGTACTCATGTTTCGCGTCCCGTGGGTAGATGATGCTGGACACGTTCAAGTCAATCGCGGCTATCGTATCGAAATGAATAGCGCGGTCGGACCGTACAAGGGTGGGTTGAGATTCCACCCATCCGTTTCAATTGGGATCTTAAAGTTCCTGGCATTTGAGCAAGTCTTCAAGAATGCATTGACCACATTGCAGATGGGCGGTGGAAAGGGTGGAGCGGATTTTGACCCAAAGGGAAAGACCGATGGCGAGGTCATGAGGTTTTGCCAAAGCTTCATGACCGAGTTGGCGCGGCACATAGGTCCAAATACCGACATCCCTGGAGGCGATATTGGTGTTGGGGGGCGAGAGATTGGATACCTATTTGGCCAGTATCGAAGGATACGCAATCAATTCAATGGGGTCTTGACAGGCAAGGCGTTGAACTGGGGAGGGTCTCTCTTGCGCCCCGAGGCCACAGGATACGGATGTGTCTACTTTGCGAGGGAAATGCTCGCCGCACACAGTGATCAACTTGATGGAAAGACGTGCCTGGTTTCGGGAAGTGGAAATGTCGCGCAGTACACCTTAGAAAAGCTAGTGCACTTAGGGGCAAAACCCGTAACAGTCTCGGATTCACAGGGTTTCATCTACGATGCGGATGGAATTGATCAGGAGAAGATCGAATGGATCATGGAGCTAAAGAACAATCGACGAGCAAGAATATCGCAGTATGTTGAGAAGTTCCCGAAAGCAGAGTACGTTGCTGCGGACCCAAGGCTCCCTTACAATCCACTTTGGAGTATTCGTGCAGATTGCGCATTCCCTTGCGCGACTCAGAATGAGATAGCCGCGGAGGATGCGACGCAACTGATTGAGAACGGCATTGTCTTAGTATGCGAGGGGTCAAATATGCCAACGACGCCAGATGCAGTTCGAATTATTATTGAGGCGAGCGTTCTATATGGGCCAGCAAAGGCTGCAAACGCCGGAGGCGTTGCAACGTCCGGGCTGGAGATGGCTCAGAACCGACTAGGGCTTAGCTGGGCTCGAAGCGATATTGATGCGCAGCTACAGGCTGTCATGAAATCAATACATGAGACGTGTTACTTCACCGCAGAGCGATACGGAAGTCCCAACAATCTGCTAGCAGGTGCGAATATTGCAGCTTTCGTACGTGTGGCTGACGCTATGCTAGATCAGGGCGTCATTTAGAGTCCTCTGACCCGTTAGTGTTCGAAAACTCGACCGACCTCAAACCTGGCGACTTATGGTGCCTGCGCTAAGCTCATCCAATGAGCTCCACAATCCAACTCCAACTACTCCGGGTTACAATCGCGGGGCCAACTAGCCACCACCCCGCCCCGCGCCTCCACAGGGGGGAGGGGGGATGGGTCTGGCGGCTCGCGGGCTGTGGAAAGGGCGGTGAGATCCCCATTTCGCATCACGCAACAAACAGTCTGAGTGAGCATGCGGTATAGTAAAGGCAAGATCGGTGTGGCAAAACGGAATCGTGCGGCCCGCAGATTTGAGGGATAGTGGCCTATAGCTGGAGGCACGAAGTGTCCCATTTTGCCTGACGACGTACAGTTGCACCATATGTTTTGCAACATGACCGGTGTTCCACTTTCAGTTCTGATTGGCGGGAACGGCGATCGGTTGCTCGGTACGTACTGGGGAGAACCCGTTGGAGCTACTGAGAGGCAACTTGATGAGAATACGCTTGTTAGAGAGGTATTCCCTCGCTTCTGAGAACTCACATTCAACTGCGAAGTACCAGGGCTAGGAAGCGATCGGAGCGTTTGCGCCAACCGCGCCTAATCGATAAGTGAATCGTCTACTTGTTCGAAAGTCCGTCTTGCACAATCTCGCACCAGCCAGGAACGATCTGAGAGTCCTCTGTCTCGAAGGCCACCCTGGCCTTTGCTCTCCTCGCCACGAAGTCCCGTGGCTACCACAGCGATTCTGGTGAGACGACGACCTTCGCTAAGCAAGGTACTGAGGCGATCAATAATGGTGTCATAACCTGTTAGGCTTGGGGCCTTGGTCCAGTCGAAGGCGTCAAGCACGCCCTGAACAACGTTCTCCTCAGGATCGAAGAGGCCAGCAGCCAATATCGATTCGTAAGATAACTGCGCGCTATCTGTAGAAGCGCCCAAGCTGGCTCGGAGGATTAACTCTCGGACTCTCTGGTCTGGAGACCTTGCCAATTTTTGAAGATGGGCCTGATTGACTGCATGCGCTTGCAAATCAAGTGCTAAGCTAATCTTCGCTGCTTGGATCAACTCCGGTTCGGTTCTCAGAAAAGACATAGACGCCCCAGCTATAGGAAACTCTTCCATGATCTCTTGTGCCGAGGCCGAGAACAAGCTCTTGCGGGCGAGGGCGCCTAGCGCTTCAATTGCCTGAAGTCGAATGTTGCTTGGAACCTGGTGATCGCCAGCGATTTCTCTGAGAACCGAGGCTGACTCCGGATCTCTAAGAGAGCGAATAGCACGAACCAGTGGCGAAACGGGAGATTGACCGATCCGTTGTCGGCCCATCTTTGCCTCATGTACATAGGCTCTTAGCTCGCCAACCAAGAGAGGAACTATTCGTGAAAGCGTCTTCTCGTCGACAACATGAGGAGCAAGGTCCGATACGTTTGCAATTGTCGTTGGAGTGCTGTTAACAACATGCTCAAATACTCTTTCTCTCTGGGAGTCGTCACCTGCAAGCAATGAACATGTGATAACTAGCGATGGCAAAGGTCCTTCATGCGACAATAGTCGGAGGCCAGATTCAAAAATCCTATCAGATGACCGTCGAGATAGCCTGGCCGAAATGAATGGGGTCACACCTTGTAGAACCCCCTGTGCCTGCGATTCAGTTAGGCGATCTAGCTTGTCATCCCAGATACTCTTTAGACGAACACTCAGCAGTGCCCAGAGACTTGCTTGGGTTTGGGCAACAGGGTGGTCGCTATAAACGGGGTAAAAATCATCCAGCAGCTTTGCGGCTCTATCTATAGAGAGCAGATCCCAGCACTCGCGAAGGATCTCGAAAGATGCCGGAGCCAATCTTCTTCCGAGAGCTCCCTTCCGAATCAGTATTCGTGCAAGGTAGTCCCCCGACATATCGTCAAACGATCGTTCCGCGTAATCCAAGACCGTAGATAGCTGGGAACCTCCACTTAGCGTCCACATCGCAACTCCATTGGATGACTCCGTAGGAGTGGGCCTGGCCTGAAGCAGCAGTTTTGCCGCTAGCTGCTTTCGCAAAGTCCGCCTAAGCCCGAGGGCTCCGGCCCATGTGCTCTGGGTATCCGCGATTTGAAGGCTATCCGCAGCTGTGCCCATGCTCCAGTGCACCGTCCAAGGGGAGCGCGCGCGTGCTGTCAACATCGAAGAGAGCAGATTGGCTGACCCCTCATTGGCGAGATGTTGAATCCAAGGATAGCGAGACAAAGAGTCTGGAGTTAATGACTGGGAAAGGTCCGATCCAATTGCGTGCTCACGTATCGACTCTGGGGGAAGTAGATTCATGGCTTCAATTGCAATGAGATTTCCGATGTAAGAGTCCCCCAAGCCGATCTTGACAGCTTCCCCAAGCAATGTCTCAACGTGCTCGTCCCAGCGATGGTCGAGTGCATTGAAGATGAGCTTCGCAATAATCCGCAGACACGCATCGGTGTCTTGCAGTCTAACCAAGGCTTGGGTAGCTTTTACCAAATGGGTTGGTTCCAGAGTAGATGGGGCCCAAGACTGCAAACACAGTGCAAGCAACTGCGACCAATCATCGTCCTGATTTGAGATTTCTGCCCAGTGTCGATTGGCTTGGTCAGCATTCCCGTTCAACTCCTCGTATACACCAATGGCAGCCAAGCCAAGCGTGTCAGGCTCATCACCGAGTTTACTTAGATCAATCGGGTAATAACTGAATGCCCGAAGGAACTGTTGAGCACTGGGAGAGTTATCAGATCTTAAGGAGGGTACATCCCAGAAAAGGGCGGCCTTAACAATGCGCTGAGTATCCCTAGCGGAGCTCATGAAAGCTCCCACTTTGAGGGGCTGATGTTGCGCCTAGTAGTATTGATACAAGATTCTGCAAAAGCAGCAGCCACCCATCTTCAGAGTCTGGGTCTTGCAAATGAGCGAACAATAGATCGTTTTGGCGTGTTCGAAGGAAGTCCGCCACCTCCGAGTTCTTCTGGGTGGGCGCCCAAAGGACAATCAACTCAGGAGGTTTTGATGGGAGCACAGCAAGAATCTCTTCCTCTGTACCCTTACCAATCTTGTCATGGAGGATGGCGATCACCCAGTTTGATTGTCTGGCCTGTTCAACAAAAATGTCGTTGGTCTTGGCCCCGGTACTTGCCTTTTGTGCGGCAGCTCTTTCCCATCTGCGTGCTTCAAAACGGACTGGAATCTGCGCGTCGCGGAGTTGAGGGTTAAATACTTGCACGAGAACGCGCTCTACTCGATTTCGCAATGCAACGGCATCGTCGCCCGATGAGATAAACACACTGTATGTTCGTACAGATAAAGGCAGCCCAACCAGAGACTCAAGGGAGAGATTCTCTGGGCCAGCCGTCGCCAGGTCTCTCTTGCGCCGGGGCAATAGCAATCCGAGCAATCGCTTTACAACGCGACCTAGCCCCATTTTGACAATTCCCCAGTATCGCGCTCTGTCTCCCTCGGATAGGGCTCAACAGTCAACTCGTTTCGCAGGCTCAAGTTTGGACTCTGCGATTCCATGCAATCACCATATCCACTTCGTTGTGCGCGTCGGAAGTCGAGACAGTGTCTCTTGTGACTCGAAATGATCACATGTCTTGCTACGTAAGTGAAAGAAGACTTCATCTCCAAGCAATGCTAAGGAAGAATCGCTGGCGCGTCCAGGAATGCTGAGTCGCCAGCGTGCGCCCGGCACCGTTCGCTGTTACTTAGGTTCTGACGTAGAACACCCTCCTGAATCTCCGGGGCCAGATTTGCCAGATTCTCAATCTGCGTGACACGCGTACGACTGAGTCCATACCTGCGAGCAATCTCAGCATGCGTCGTCTCACCCGCCCGTAGCATCCGCTCAAGGTGAATGGCCAGTGCCATCAACCTCGCGATCCTCGGCACCTTTTCCACAGGGGTGGCGGGGGAGCGGGGAGATTTACGTCCGAATGATACCATGGGCTAGTTGCTGAGCCCAAGAATCCTGAGTCGCAAGCCAGCGGAGGTCACGCTCAGTATGCAAGGAATCTCCAAGAAGAATCCTTTCTTGGATCGCGGGGGCCAGATTTGTCAGGTTCACGATTTGGGTCACACGCGCGCGACTCAGCCCGTACCGGCGCGCGATCTCCACGTGTGTGGTGTGGCCCGACCGCAATACCCCCTCGAAGTAGATAGCCAACGCCATCAACCTCGCAATCCTCGGCACCTCTTCCACAGGGGCGGGGGGGCGTAGATCTTTACGTCCGAATGATACCACGCGGGCGATATTGTCGAGTCCTGTTATCGTGAGCCGCTCATCGCCGTTGGATTCGTTCGATGGTTCGGAGATCACCAAGGGGATACTCCCCATTTTACAGTGGGAGATTGGTCTGAAAGTTCAGGCGGACGAAACCTGTTGAAGGAGTTGATTGATCACCAGTGGCTTCCAAACCAACCCAAGTTCTGAGTTCTCTCCCAACCTGCCTGAATAAATACCCAGGAACTTTGTTGATGGGTAAGCTGCAATCACGTAACCCCGTAGTGTCCGAAAAGTCAAACGACCTCAAACCGCACGACTTACAACCCTCTGCTAAGCTCGTCCGATGAGCGCCACGATCCAACTACAGCTACTCCTGATCACCTTCGCCGGCTGGATTGGCCGACAACAGACAGAGGTGATCCAATATCTGGTCGAAGAAAACCGCGTCCTCAAGGAACAGATCGAGTCCAGCGGTAAGCGAATGCGCCTGACCGATGGCCAGCGTCGTCGGCTGGCCGCCAAGGGGAAGCTTCTAGGCCGAAAGGTATTGCAGCAGATCGCCCCGATCGTTACGCCCGATACGATTCTGGCGTGGCACCGGCGGCTCATTGCCGCTAGGTGGACCTATCCGCAGAAGCGTCTCGGTCGTCCTGGCGTGATGAAGGAGATTCGACGCCTGATTGTCGAGATGGCGGAGAGCAATCCGAGTTGGGGTATGCTCGCATCCAGGGTGCCCTGAAGCATCTGAATCATCGCGTTGCCCGCAGCACGATCGCCAAGACGCTCAAAGAGAACGGGATGAAACCCGCACCGGACCGCCCCATGAGCTGGTCGACGTTCGTGCGCTCCCACGCCCACTTGATCGCGGCGGTCGACTTCTTTACGACAGAGGTGTGGACGGCTCGGGGGCTGGTGACTCACTACACCCTCGTCGTGATCGATATCGCGACACGCCGGGTGTATCTCGCTGGCACGACGCCGAATCCCGTGTCGGAGTTCATGCAGCAGATCGCCCGAAACCTGACTGATTGCGAAGACGGATTCCTCCTCGGGAAGCGGTTCCTAATCCACGATCGGGACACGGTCTTCTCGTCGGCATTCCGATCAATCCTTGCCAGCGCGGGCGTGAAGGCCCTGCTCACATCCTACCAGGCTCCGAACATGAACGCGTACGCCGAGAGGTTCATCCGGTCGATCAAGTCGGAGTGTCTCGGACAGATGATCTTTGTTGGCCAACGCTCTCTCGATCGAGCCATCAAGGAGTTCGTGGAGCACTATCATGACGAGCGCAGCCACCAGGGTATCGGGAACCGGCTCATCAGCGGGGCGGGGCCACAATGCATGGGCAGCGTTCAGGGGCGGCAGCGATTGGGCGGAGTGCTGAGCTACTACCACCAGGAGGCCGCGTGAACGAGTGGTTTGAGTTTTCGGATGCTTCGGGGGTGAAATGCGGTCAGGAAATTCGCACCATGTCATAAGCAGGGCAAGGGATCGCATCGCATCAAACGTCAAACATTGAGGGAACGAAAAGTGCTATAGTCAGGGGAGGCTGGGCGGCGCGAAGCGCAATCATGGGCCCGCTGAACTGAGGGAAAGTGTCTTTTAGCTGAGTGCGTGGAGAGTCTCATCTTCTTTGATGAGGGACAGCGATTGCAGTACCGCTTTTGATCAGAAAGAGTGTTGGATCTGGAGGCTGTTGACGGTTGTCTGCCTTTCGCTCTGATTTTGCTGTGACGTTGGCGCGTGATCCAGTGCGTCTCTTTGCTGCTGCGCGTTATTGGGTTAATCAGTTCGAGCAGGATAGTGCGGTGCACGGGACAACTCTGCCGTCTTTTCTCTTCCCTCCCCTTCAGACCCCGGCAAACGGGATACAGAGCCTTTCAGAGTATCTTACTCGGTACCGGCGGCTCTGGGAGCATCCGCGGACTTCGTGGCGATTGTACGTGTTTGGACAGAACCGACACGGTTTTGATGAAACCCTAAAGCAGTCGGATTGCCTCCTGTCTCTAGTGGAACTTGCGGAGCATGTTGGTGCGCCCTCTTCCACGGAATTGCTGACTTCTGTGGAACAATTTCTCGCCCTAGCCGAAAAGCCGCCTTCTGCCCTGCAGAACCTCACGGAAGATGAGATCTTCCGCATGGCTCAAGCAATACGCGGAACTCGAGAGCTACTAGACCTATTGAGACGCATTCGCTTTGCCCAACTCAACAGCAACAACGAGACAAGTGTTGCCGAATGTCTCGCGCTACACCGTTGGGAGGGAGCATTCACGTTGCCGCCCTCGATGAACAGCATGCGCCATGCCCCGTTTGTCATCACGAAGAAAGGAACATGTCGAACCCCCGAGACCACTGCAGGCGATATGACGATTTCCCGTGAGGGGTTCATGTTGCGTGTTCCCGTAGATGACTTCGATACTATTGGCCGTACATCGTTCGACCTCAGCGCACACCTCCTACGAGCAAACCTCGTTACCCAGGCCGGACTTGACCGAATTGCAAACAACCACCTCGACAGTCATTTTTTCGATGAAAGCGTTCGTTGTATCATTTCCGCTTTCTACTACGGCGATCTTCGCGAACAACTCACGACAGCACTTCAACCCCTATTCCCAAGCATCACAACAGTCGGCCCCGAGGCACCAAGTCAGAACCAGATGCGGTGGTTCATTCTCCAATTCCTGCCCAACCTGCTCATACACGACATCGACCAAATGGAATCACCCCGGAGTCTCTCCTACCATCTTGAGAGGATCGTTAACCGTGCCGCGCGTCTACTGAATTGGCACGAAGCAACCCCTGTGCCGTTGCCCGTACGCTCTGGCCCCATTTATCTTTTGGGAGATGACCGAGCGCATGCAGCTCGCGAAACTCTCGCCCTGCAAAGTGAGTGGTTCAGTTCACGCCGAAGCCTCCACACTATCCTTAGTCACACTGATCGGCCAGCATACACAAACGTCACTCCGCTCACCCCTTTCATGACTTACCTCCGATTCAACGCAGGCGACGAAATTTTCATGGGAATTCTCCTGCGCACGCTCGTACAAGCCTGGCCCAAACTCCTCAAATATTGGAAGTCCAAGGGACAAAGCACATCTGTCCCTGCGAAAGCACGACAAGAAGTAAGAAACGCACTTGACGCAACACCCAGTCCCACACTCACGCAAGAAGAAGTAGCAACTCTCAAACAAGCGCTCGATCATTGGCGCACAAGTGTCCACTCAAGCTGTCCGCCAAAGGACGCCCGGAACCCCAATCACCGGGGCAAGACCTACTGGGGAAGCATCGGACTCATTGACATGCTCCAAACGCAGGACCATATGGCTTGGCTTGGAAGGGCCTTTGCGACAGCTGATGAATTTGTTGCGTTTTGGAGGGCCACATCGTGGAAAGCTCGCAGCACAGGACGCATATATCTAAGCGCCGATCAAAGAGATTGGGACCTCTGCCCCCGGCAACCCCCACGATGGACTCCGCAAGAAGGGGAAAACCACCGAAATACGCTCCTGACTACTGCGGAGTACGCACGCAATACAGTTGACCTTCTTCAAGCTAAACATCTCATTCCACTCCTATGCTTGTTCCTCGAGCTCACCCCCATGGAACAACTCCGCGGTATGAAGGCAATCCCCACACCAAACAAGGACTGGCGCGATGAAGCTCCGCTCCGGCGCTCACACGCCTTCGAAAGCCTTCGAATCATCTACGAATCGGGCCTAACGCACACGAGTATATAATAGTCTAACAGAAAGGGAAACCATGACAACATCACTGCGCCGCTTCCAAGACGCTTACGCATCTATGGTCGTTGCCCAATACGAGCCAGTTGTGCTCCGGTGGGTATCCTTTCAAGGGCTCAACCTCACAGCAGGGTTCCTCGCCCCACGCCACGCGATCGCCCGACGTACTCCCCCACAAGATGTTGTCTCGACCACTCATCTCCTTTCACATCGCAACACCGAACGCCTTCCCAGAATTGAGAAGGGCGATTCCCTTCCACCCGCGCGGCTTCTCAATGCGGCGGGCCAGCCCTTGCTTGAACAACACACACGAAACATCGAAGCACTTCGAAATGCCAAAGGCTATAAGAACGCAGTGGCGATCGGCGGAGAAATCCACCGCTTCGGCGTAACCACCAAAATCAGCGGGCAAGAAGAGCGCAACCCTTCTCTGGGTAACCCGGCTGAAGGCGGAAAGCAGATTCCGCTCCTTACAGAGTACGGACTAGAAATCGACGATGTCCTTCAAGATCGAACGCATGACACCAATGTTCTCTTGGAGCAACTACTCACGAAAGCAAAGGACTGGGCACGCCCCAACATCAACGCCTCCCTCGCGGACTCATTGATGGCGGGTATCGCGATCGCACACCCACGTCTCCCACAATTCCTCGGCACCGACACGGTTGAGGAATCACTTTCCCCCATAGGAATTGCTCACTACTACCGCCAACTCTACTTTAATCTCGAAGAAGGAGTTGGGCCGATCGAACAAGCCATGACAGTTGCCCCGCTTGAGTCTCTTGAAGTCGTTTATGAAACGACACAGCGCCAAACGTTCGAAGAAGAGATCGAAACCGGAAGCGAACACACGACGGAATCGAGCGAGGAACGTTCTCTCACACGAGAAGTCTCCGACAAGACCTCCTCGATGATGAAACGCGACATCAGCGCATCCTTCTCTGCAGGAGGGTCGTACAACGCGATCGTGTTCAAGAGCAATCTTAAGGCAAGCGCTTCCTACGCGAACAGTCGTCAGCGCAATGACTCACGTGCTAGTGCAACGGTACGTGGGTTCAACAAGAAAGCAGCTGAACGGATTACGAACAGTTCCTCCGTTCGAACGCGTCAAGTAACGGATGTTACGACAACCAATGAAACCCGTCGAATCATTCGCAATGATCTAGCATATCCGGTTAGTTACGGATTGCGTCGTGTGTATCGCCGCGTGCAAGTGAAAGTACAATCGCTTGGTCCGCGTCTGGTTTGGCAGGTTTATGTCATGGACCCAGGTCGCAGATTGGCTGTCCCAAACTTTCTCCACTATCGCCCCGAGGAGTTCATTGCGACGGGTGGTACAGAACGTCCCAAATCTGGTTCGGTAGAAGCCACCATCACAACCGCTGCGTTTCAGTCCGAGACTGAGCTTTTTGGCCAGGATGTTGGGACGTGGTGGATAAAGATCCCCGTTACCCCAGGACCGGACCGCGAGCCGATATCATTGTTAGTGAATGACTTGCAGCCCGCAAAGGCGGGAAAGTATCATCCTCTGGCCGTATACGCAGATTCCTTTGCTCCAGAGGTGTCAGAGAATGGGGATACCTACACGTTCTACGTGCGGGTAGGCTATCACGATGGGTACACGAGTCACGCCAACGTTTCATACACGTGGCGTTTTAGGCCAACGCAAAAGGCGATCACTGACTGGGAAGCCGCCCAGGCTGCGCAAACAGAGGAAAATCGACAGTCTTTCTACACAGAGCAGTTCGAACGCGAAAAGGAACTTGTTGCGGAGAAACGCGCACTCGGAGTCCGTCCTGCCAACGATTTACGGCAAGAAGAACGGTATTCAGTCTTGTCTCGGATTGTTGGAGATATACTGAAGGGGTTCGATGTTGCTTCGCGGTCCGCTCCACTGGAGATGGAACTCTTCAATCGGTACTTCGACGTGGATGGCATGTTCACGTACGTCCATCCCTCGTGGTGGGTGCCGCGCACTCATATTCCTCCCTATGAGATCACGGCGGAATCTAATCCTGCCCCTATGGGGAGCAGTCTTGGTTGGCGCATGCAACTCGACGGGGATCGTCACCGCAATGCCTTCCTCAATAGCCCTTGGGCACGCGCTTGCCTGCCCATTCGGCCTGGCCTGGAACGGGAAGCCCTCGCCTGGCTCGCAAAGCACGTAGAAGGAGATATTGGCTATGATGCGAACAATGGTCCCGTAGCAGATATCCTGCAAGAAATCCAAACGTTCCGTCAATCGGAGGATACGCTTGGATCCGGTGATGGACCCGATTGGATCCGCGTAGACTCCACAACTGGGGCTCCTAACAACCCCCAGAGTTCAGAGGGTGTATATCCGATGGTTGACGAGTTTGACGTGACTCTGCCAACGGAAGGGTTTGTGTACGAGCGCCTCGTTGTCCACGGAGATGAACCCCCCGCAACAAATGGGACGACTGACGGCGGAAATGGCGGAAACGGCGGGGATGGGGGGTGATGCGGGATCGGGGGACTTCCAACGGAGTTGTCTGCGATAACTGGTCACCCGATGGGGTGATGAGTACGAAATGTCCTTTGTAACTCGATCGGTCCAGTGACAGTCTCTCCCCGCTGACTCACCCCTTCCAGCCCCCCCGGGGAAGCCAGAACCAGCCCTTTTGGATTCAGGCAGAGGGTGTAGCCAGACTCCGGCAGTCGCATCTCTTCCATATTATATAGACGAGCAGGGGAAGAGCCGGAGTGGTGCCGCTGTTAACCGCTGGGTCGTAGGTTCGAGTCCTAGCCGGGGAGCCAGGTGGGAAGGGGCTTTGCAGACGTGCAAGGCCCTTTTCTTTGTTTCGGGCGGGAGGGGGGTGGAATGGGGCGGTACAGGGGGAGTGGGAAGGTGAGGCTGGCTCGCCCGGTCCTGTGGAAAGGCGAGGTGAGAGGCGCGCGGGCAACATGTCTCGATGTCTCGCCCGCAGAGACCCACGGCGATGGGCCACGGGCGACGCGCAGAATGAGAGCCACTTGCTCACCCACAGTCCCAGTGGTACAATTACTTTGGTCTTTACAGTTTCAGCAGTAGCCCTGAATAGAGGCACCAATGCCAAATCTACACCACCTAATTGCAGTTCTTTTCTCACTCATGGTTTCTACACAAGCGATTGCCACGACGTGGGTCGTTCATCCGGAGGGCACCGGTGACGCGCCGACGATTCAGGCGGCGATCGATTCCGCCTCGAACGGAGATTCGATTCTAGTGGCACCTGGCAATTACTACGTGAACCTGCAGATCGTCGGCCTGACCGACCTCGTGCTCGTGAGCGAAGCTGGCTCTCTAGCGACCATCCTGGACGGAAGCGGTTTTCCTGCAGAGCAAGTGATCACGATCGCATCCTCTGACGACATTCTCATCGAGGGTTTCACAATTCAGAAAGGGAAACCGAATGTGATCGGAGGCAGCTTTGGGGGCGGAGTACTCGTGAACGCCTCACGAGTGCGGCTGGAGCGATGCCGATTTTACGATAACCGGAATCAAAGGGGCGGCGCCATTTCGCTGTTCGGGGATTGCGCGGGAACACGCATTCGAAAATGTACATTCGAACAGAACACAACCACGTACGAGGGATCAGCCCTGTGGAGCAACTCCGAGGGGGATCTGGAGATGCACGAGTGCATCTTCTTGGGAAACAGCGGCCCACAGGTCCTCCACGCAAATACAACCGAACCGTTCCTCGTCACGGACTGCACGTTTGTCGACAATGTCGAGGCATGGTGCTTTTACGGGGGCGATTTTCATGGCTACAACTGCACCGCCGTGCGGAACCGGGGCTTTCACGCTGTGGGCGCATCCGCTTTTTGGAATTGTCTTGTGACTCACAACGAATTCGGAATCGCGACCGGATGTGTGCTGCATTGCAACAACATTTGGGGTAACGCCGTATACGATCTTCATGAAGGATGTAGCCCGCCCGCTGGTAACGGGAACTTCTCGGCTGATCCTCTCTACTGCGGCTTCGAACAGGACGACTTCACGATTGCACAGGAATCGCCCTGCGCTCCTTCGAACTCAAACTGCGGCCTGGTCGGCGCTTTTGATGTGGGCTGCACTGCTACCAGCGTCCCCTCAGGACGATTCGAGAATACTTCCTGGAGCGGAGTAAAGAACCTCTTTCGGTAAATGATAATGTTAGGGGGTTCCGCGCGGAATTGGTGTAGGCGCTCAGCGACCGTGAGGCAGGGTCGGGTGTACCGTGTCTCGCGAACAGAACCCGACGCCCCGCTGGCCACTCCACAGGCGGGGGGATGGGAGGGCTTGGTCTGGCTGCTCTGCCCCTGTGGAAAGGGCAGTTGCCAGTGCTCGGGCCAACCGTCTCGATGTCTCACGCGCAGATTCCACCTCCGACAAGGTCGACTTCTGTATAATCGAGTCATGCGGTTCCTTCGCTCCCAAACTCCTTCCCGCTCCAAGACCAGCCTTCTGACGATTGCATCCCGCGTCGGACTCGCCTTTCTCGTGGTATTCTCAGGAGGCTGTGCTGTCAGTAAGCCGAGAGATCTTGCAGGTGAGACGCTTACCCGCGAGGATATCGATCGAAGGGTCTCTGTTTGGGATCACGACGACAATCGAACGCATGGCCGCCTGGCAGCGTACGACAGCGAGAAAGTGATCCTGCGAACGGGGCAAGACGAACATGCTATTGCGTGGGACGAGATTGACCGGCTCGAGGTAGAAGAGCCGATGGGAGCAGGTCGGAAGTTCCTCACAGTTCTTATCCTGATCTATGCTGCCGTGGGCTTCGCCATTGCGGCCATTTATAACACTCCGCATACCTGATAGCCGAAGACTGAAATGGTCAGCGGATTCGGGCACCACAGAGGGGGGGAATGAGGCTGGCGCGCTCTGGCCCTGTGGAAATGGCGAATGAGAGTCTCAAGGACCGATTGTCTCGATGTCTCAGGGGAGAGGGAGGTGTGCCCATTCCGCACCTCAGCCGTGATACACTTCATATAGCTGTTAAGATACTGTGTCACAATTACCATTGAACGAGGTGTCTCCGTGCTTCGTTTTCTAACACTCTCGCTCGTTGCTACCATCTCTCTCACACTTGAACCCGCCCATGCCGCTACATGGCTCATCAAACCAGACGGAACAGGAGATGCCCCGACCATTCAGGCAGCTGTGGACAGTGCTGCTTATGGAGATACACTTCTGCTGGCGAATGGAGAGTACTCTGGTGTTGGAAACACACGCGTGGAAATCAACACATCTTTGTATATTCGATCAGAGAGTGACGATCCTACTCTATGTGTGATACGGCCAAGCGGTGAGCGCGGACTCTGGTTCAAGTCGATCAGCGCGCCAGGTGAGCTTCGCGGGGTAACTATTACAGAAGCAGATGGAGGAGCCCTGATCACGTACGGTAACACTCTTGTAGAGAACTGTGTATTTGTGAGAAACCATGACGATCACAACGGTGCCGCGTTGGGGATCAGCTACGGCACTGTATCCATACGTGATTGCGATTTTCGTGAAAATCTTGCCGGCGACGGTGGAGCTGCGATCTACTGCCTCGCTCGAATCTTGACTATCAGTAACTGCCAATTCATCGACAATTCGGCCGGGCAATCCGGTGGGGCGATCTTATGCGCAAGAGAGCCAATCGATGTCATGAGCAATCTGACGGTAGAGGACTGCGCGTTCATTGGAAACTCGTCTGGTGATGGAGGGGGAGCAATTCGATTCCGAAACAACACTTCCGGACTTCTGCGAAACTCCCTGTTCATCGACAATAGTAGCGGGGGCCCCGGCGGAGCAATTCTGGCTCAACAACTTCCGTTTTCGGTGGGCTCCATACATGTTGATGTTAGAGGCTGTACGATCATTCGGAACAATGCACTTGAAGGCGCGGGCATTGCACTCGATGGTGCCACTGCAGACGTGTTCAGGACCATTATCGCCTTCTCGACGAATGGCGAGGCTGCCACATGTGGTGTCACTTTACCCATGATTTCGTGCAGTAATATCTACGGGAATGCTGATGGTGATTGGGTCGGGTGTATTGCTGGAATGGACAGCACAAGCGACAACTTTTCACTCGATCCAGGTTTCTGCGATGAAATGGGTGATGACTTCACGCTACAGGACAGCTCTCCCTGCGCTCCAGGCAACCACCCGGATGGGGCCAACTGCGGGCTGATCGGTGCTTTTCCAGTGGCTTGCGGAGGTACCACAGCAACCGAGTCAGCAAGTTGGACCGAGGTGAAAGAGATGTTTCGCTAGCGAGTGCCCGTTCGAGCCTACCCGGGGAGCCAGGTGGGAGGGGCGTCAGTGATGGCGGCCCTCCTTTTTTTGTCATTCAGCGAATGGCAGTGGGATTCGGGCGACACAGGGGGAGTAGTGAAGCGCGGTCCGCTTGCCGCCCTGTGGAACTGGCAGCTTGTAGCGTAAAGTGGCCCACTGTCTCAGAGTCTCGCGAGCAGAGACAGAATCAGCCCGCCAACCTCCGGAAAAGTCGGGGCGGTTCTCCAGCTACATTCAAGGCGTTTTGGAATCTGCTATAATCTATCGTAGTTCACTGGCGGGCATCTTTTGAGGAGTTTGAATTGAGACTGCAATCCTCTGGCAACTGGGTCTTCTGGATTTCGCTCTGCACGGTGCTGGCCTCTCCATGGTGGCCTGCTCCGGCAAGCGCACAAGGTCTCCCCATGGCCGAGACTGGTGGAGAGTTGCCTTTTCATGCAATCGCCGACAAAGAACAGTCCCAGTTTCATCCTTCGCGAGCAGTTCTCTTGCTAAGAGAAGGATCTGATATCCGTGAAGCGGACAAGAAGCGTGACGGCATCGCTTTGGCTCACTTGCAGGGCTTCCCTGAAGCGATCTCAAGCTCGAACGTGACACTCATTCGACCCATGTTCGCATACCGAGACCGAGGGCCAGAATGGGAAACACTCAATCGGTACTTTGTTGTCGAGTTCGATGGCTCGGATTCCGAGTTCGGCGCGCAACAGTTTCGCAAACTCCCGGACGTGGAAGCATCCTCTGCTGATTTTCTGGGTCACCTGGGGTTCATGCCGAACGATCCCGGTCTTGATGTTGAGCCGCATTTTAACCCGCCGGCGTCCAACTACCCTTATCAATGGTATTTGCTTGATGCGCCAGGGATTGATGCCCCCAAGGCATGGGATTTCGTAAAAGGCGATTCTAGCGTGGTGATTGGCATCGTCGATACAGGGATTCGTTACGACCATGTAGAACTCAGCCTACTAGACCCGCCGGGGCCCAATGACAACCAAACGGTCGGCAACATCTGGGTAAATCCAGGGGAGATCCCCGGAAACGCGATCGATGACGACTCGAACGGGTACGTGGATGACGTCATCGGCTGGGACTTTGAAGATGGAGATAATGATCCAATCGATACGAGTAACAGCCACGGAACCTTTATCGCCGGAGAAATCGCCGGCCTTTCGAATAACTCCTATGGTATGTCCGGTCTCGCGGGAGGGGGAGGCGACGGGTCTTCGTTGTTCAAACGCGTACCCGGTACGAAAGTGATCCCTTGTGGCGTGGACTTCGGTGGCGTAGACGCGGTCGTAGCCTTATCAAAGGTATCAGAGGCCTTCGTGTACTTGGGCGATCTAAGAGCCGACGGAACAAATCTCGTGGCGGTGAATTGTTCCTTTGGTTTCTTTGGCCCGCCCGGCCTTGCTGATTTTTATGGTGGGGCAGCGCTGAGCTACTTGCTTTCGCAGGACGTGCTTGTCGTGGCCAGTGCAATGAACGAGAACGAAGATGACAACTGGTGGCCGGCAGAGAGATCAGATGTATTGGCTGTCGGCGCTACCGATACCACCGCGACACCAACTACGTTCACGAACTATGGATCCTGGGTAAATGTCGCTGCGCCGGGTGAAGCCATTTTCAGTATTGGCGCTCAGTCGATCACTCGCTTCAATTTTGGCTTCGGTACATCTTACGCAGCACCACTCGTCGTCGGAATCGCAGCCCTCCTAAAGTCCTACGATCCCAGCCTGACCAAGCAACAACTTTGGGATTTGATCGTCAATAACACAACCCCATACGTACCTACGAAGAACGTCGGTTCGGGTATTGCTAACGCCTGGCTCGCTCTCTCACAGATCCTGGACGAAGTAGTAGTGGGACACACTGGAACCAAGAGCTTGATTCTGCCACTTCCCCAGGATGTCGTTTTCACGGCTGAATCCTACGGGGGAGGAACGGTTCAGGCACAAGACACCGAAGTCTACTATCGAACGAATGGTGGCTCCTTCACATCAGTCACCTGTTCGGGCACAGGTTCTCCGGATGAGTTCCGGGGAACGATCCCGGCACAGGCTCTGGGCACGACCGTCGACTACTATATTCGCGCCGAGAACACGGAAGGCCAGGTGCAGTTGCATCCGAAAGATGCACCTGCATCCTTCCACACGTATCGCTTGGACAGCGCTTTCGTGGACGATATGGAAACCCCCTCCGGCTGGTATGTAGCGAGCACAGATGAAGGGAATGGCGGGCCGGGTTGGGAGTGGGCTGACCCGGTCGGTTCCGCAATTCAGCCGGAAGATGATCACAGTGCAACTGGTACGCACTGCTGGGTAACGGGCGCCTTGGCTGGCGGTACGTCCGAGCCAGCCTACGATGTCGATGGTGGGGCAGCCGTTCTGTATTCACCGTGTTTCGATTTGGCCGGAGCGACGGACGTTGTCGCCAGCTATTGGTTCTATTTGCATGCGGAGGAGAGGTTCACAGCTTACCCAGGGAACGAGCCGTTCTGGCGTGTGGAAGTGACCAACGACTCTGGCTCTTCGTGGACTGTCTTGGAGGATACCGATAGCAGTTCTGCTGGTTGGGAGTTCCGCGAGGTAGATTTGGACAGCCTGTTTGGATGGACAGACCAGATCCAGTTTCGATTCACAGCCTCGGATCCACAACGAACCAGCTGGATTGAGGGGCTCGTCGATGACTTTCAGCTGGTCGGCGTTTTTGAAACCGCCACTTCGGTGGTCGAGGGAGTTGACCTGCGTATTGAGACGACGCTTGGAAAAAATGCTCCCAACCCATTCAATCCCATTACTTCGATTCGCTTCTCGCTCTCCAAGTCTGGCCCTGCCTCGATTATGGTCTACGACATTGCTGGACGACTCGTACGAGTTCTTGCAGACCGAGAGTTCAGCGATGGAGAGCATCGAGTCTCTTGGGACGGGCTGAACGAGAGCGGGGCACCTGTAACCTCAGGCACCTACTTCTATCGGCTTGAGGCGGCAGATCAGGTACTGAGCAAGAAGATGGCTCTGCTTCGGTGACCCAAATCTAAACTTCGTTTTGGTCTGGGACCTCGCCACAGCGGTTGAGGTCCTTTTCTCTTGCTTGCCACTACTCCACCCCTCAACCATCCCCCCACTAAGTACGCCTACCTATTCCCCCCCAGGGCTAGGTGCGGTAGCATGGGAATAGTCAGAAAACCACATCAGCACAGGGGGAATACTATGGCCACGGCTACTCGGCGGTTCAGTATCACGAGCATTCTCTTCCTGACTCTCCTTGCAATCGCCACGGTCAATTCGATCCAAGCATCTACCTGGCAGCTCTTCCCAGACGGATCTGGAGATGCCGAGACAATCCAAGCCGCAATAGACTCGGCTGTGCCGGGTGACACGGTGCTCCTGAACTCGGGTACATATCTTTGGGCGGGTAACACTGGCGTCTACTTTCGTGGCAAGGCAATCACGGTGAGATCTGCGATGGGTCCAGAACTTACTGAGATCGATTGCCGTGATGTATCAAGTGGAATTGTGTTCAATGGAAAAGAAACCGCACAGAGCGTTCTTGAGGGGATAACGATTCGCGGAGGCAATGGATCGGGCATCTCGGTAATGGCTTCCTCGCCTACAATTCGAGATTGTAAGGTCCTCGACTGCTTCGGTGGGGGCATATACATAGATAGCAGCAGCGCCTCTCCTGATTTCTTTGACTGCGAAGTTAAGAATAATCAGTCAAGCAGTGACGGTGGTGGTGTGCTTGTTCGAGACGGAGCGAAGCCACGCTTTGTTCGCTGCTTGATTCGAGACAACACGGCAGATAGGTCTGGCGGGGGACTATACAGCGAAGACAACAACGATTCCATCTATCTCGACAGCTGTACATTAGTGAACAATTCTGCGCAGGACAATGGAGGCGGAGTTTTCTCAAGAGGTTTCATTACCATGACGGATTGTCTCGTGGACTCGAATTTCGCTGATGTAGGGGGAGGTGTCTATACTCAGAACGCAGGCGCGGTGCTTGCCGAGTGCATCTTCAACGAAAACGCGGCCAATACTCGGGGTGGAGGTGTGTACGCTTCTGTGACCCTGACTTTGACCGAGTGCATCTTTCTGGGAAATTCGGCGAATACTCAGGGTGGAGGTTTGTACTTTAGTAGTGGATCTCCTTCCACTATTGTCGGTTGTACCTTCGCTGGAAACTCTGGGGCGGATGGCGCTGGTCTGTACTGTCAATCTGCGAGTAGTTTGGAGGTTTCGCAATGTACCTTCAACGCGAATGTCGGAGACGCAATCCTTGTCAGTGGCGGCTCCCCTTCAATACATAACTGCATCCTAGCCAATAGCACAATCGGGTACGGGATCAAGACCTTGGGATCCGCAGTACCCCCGATCACATGCTGCGATGTCTTTGGCAACGCCACTGGCAACTATGGAGGCACAGCGCCAGTGCTTACAGGAATTCGAGGCAACATATCAGCAGACCCCCTATTCTGCGATCCTGTTGCTGGGGACTTTACATTGGACGCAGCCTCGCCATGCCTTAACCCTGGCTTCGCCTGTGGGCTTATGGGTGCATACCCGCAAGGGTGTAGTGGTGTCATTGGTGTCAACGAGGGTTTTCCTAGCCTCGCATCTTTTAGCATCTATCCGAATCCATTCAACGGAGTACTCCGAATGAGTGGGATCGAATCGCATGCTCCAGGGGCGAGACTAGAAGTGTTTGATATTCGAGGGCGACTCGTTCGAAGTATCGAGCTTAGTTCAAGCATGTCTAGTGTGGAATGGGACGGAAGAGACGGTTCGGGGAAGGACGCCCCCTCGGGCAAGTACTTTATTCGCCTGAATGGTCTTGAAAGGAAGTCAGTACAACAAGCGATTTTGACAAGATAACAGTGGGTCTGGTAGAGCGAACTACCTCATCCGCGCACAAGGAGGTACCCCTATGGCCAAAAACTTCTTCTACTTCTCCCTCGGCATGCTGTGCATGATGGTCACGTACAACCTCGGAGCGAGGGAGGCAAGTGCAGACTTCGAAAACATCGGCTGCATTGTCGCTGCCGACGAAAGCACCATATTCGTTTCTGCGGCTGGCCAGGGCTACCGACTTCAGTCATACGGTGGCGGGAGCTTCGTCTGGAATGAAGACAATGATTTGAACCCGCCAGTCCCAGTAAGTGAGATCAAGTTCTACAGCCAGGCCAAGGTCGTAACTACCTCAGACGTGGTTTGGGCACGCGACGAGGCAGGCTGGCATGAGGTTCCACAGTTCCCGGGCTGCACAACCACCAATACCGAAGACGCCTCGTGGGGTGAGGTGAAGGAGATGTTTCGCTAGGAGTGCTATCATTGGTTGAGACCTATTCAACTCAACCAGGAGGCACACATGAAACGCTTCTTCTACGCATCTATGGGGATTCTGGCGCTGGCAGCGAGCTTCCAATTAGGAACGCAGAGCGTGAAAGCATCGGGAATGGGGACCGTTGCCACAATGACATCAGAGACGCGGAGCGGAACTACCTACATATATACACTAACGGACGAAGGCGATCTGTACTATGCGGTCGGCGGCTCGACTGTGAACTCATATCAGCTTAAAGGAAACATCTTCAACCAAACCACTAAGACCAAAGACGCCACCTGGGGCGAGGTGAAGGAGATGTTTCGGTAGCGTGACACGATCGCTGCTCTAAGCCGCCCGTTGGGCTTTCGCCAATGTGCTATGCTTATATGAGTCGTAAACATCCTGGATTGACCACCTTTGGAGACGCGTAAGATGTTGCCCAGGCATCACCCCTTTTTTCTCCTCCTATGGATATTAAGCACCAGCGTTGCGATAACACCCGTAGAGAAAGCACCGGACTACACCTTGGTGCAGGATGCTATGGCGGCAGCTGGAGGGGCCGCGTATTCGGCTACCTACTCTCTAGTAGCCTCGAGTCTTGCCGAACCGGTCACCGTGGGCATAGCAAAGAACAGTCAGTATTCAGTTTGGTCGGGGTTTTCACCAGCGACTCATCCTGCCTATACGGGAGTTGAGGATCAGCAAACACCCACACCCCCTGCGGTGACGGAGCTATTCCCGCCAAGCCCGAATCCCTTCAATCCGAGAACGCGGCTCCAGTATTCTTTGTCTGAACCTGCCCATGTCAGCCTCCACATCTATTCAGTTGCAGGCCAGCTTGTACGGAGCATCGAGCTTGGAAAGAAGGCGGCGGGACACTTCCATTACGACTGGAACGGGACAAACAATTCTGCGAAACCGCTCGGCTCCGGTTTGTACTTCGCAATTCTGAATGCCGGAAACGTAAGGTCAACTCAGCGTTTGGTATTGATCCGATAGTTAACAGGTGGGGGTTACGATGAGATCTGCGATTTGCATCACACTGGCGACCCTGATCTGGCTCGCTTCACACACAGCATCGAGCGCGGCCCCAGCTCAAATGAACTACCAGGGCCTGCTGAGAAACGACTCGGGCCAGTTTGTAAACGACAGCCTGAATCTCGCCTTCTACATCTATCCCGATGCGGTCGGGGGAGTCGCCTGCTGGGGGCCGGAGAATCACTTTGATGTGCCCATAGCGCAAGGGCTCTTCGAAGTAGTACTCGGTGACAGCACGCCGATCCCGGACACCTGCTTCACGGGGGCGCGCATGTGGCTGGAGATATGGGTCCAGGGCGCTCCTCTGAGCCCGCGGAAACCAATACTGTCGGCAGCCTATTCGATAGCGTCATCCAGCGTCAGTGCCATTTCGAGTCTCGATGGGGTGAGCAACGATGGAGGAGATATCGACCTGGTGGAGGGGTCAAACATAACGATCGTTCCTGACGACGGAGCGAATACGATAACCATTTCATCTTCCGGCGGATCCGGTGGAGTCTACTTTGTGGCCGATGCGAAGAAAACGGTGGAGACGAGTACGACCACAGTACCGACTTGGGAACCGACCCACACGTGGACATTTACGCCCGGGTCGGCCATCAATCTTCTCCTGGCGGTTGACATATCGGTCGAAAATCGATCCTCTGACGGTTTGTATTATAGCAACGCAAGAATAAGAATCATTGGGAATGATAGTGAGATCATTTGGACAACAAACGAGTTTGGTAACGAAACCAATAGCTACTTTTCAACACAGAGCACTTCAGACGTGACATTTCGCAAATACTGTTACCTTGGAAATTTTGACAACACAAATAATCGGAAAGTGCTGCATACCGGTCTCATGGACGAATCGTCCTACGAAATCTCCCTAGAGCAGCGAGTCACAGGCGGAACGGGAACGGTCGGTGATGTCACAATTCGCCTTCACTTTTTGGACGGTGGCATGCAGGTAAGTGATATTCCGTCGCCGTAGCTTTGTTGAGCGCCCACTTTCCACAGGCGAAGGCGGGTGAGGCTGGCGAGTCTGAAACGCGGCCCAAATCATAAGGACACGGTAGTGGAACTGGAAGAGGCGATCGAGAGAGCACTCTCCGGGGGAGCCGAGTCCTCGCTGCTTGCTAAAAACCTTGGAGCTGTCTGATGGAAATTCTGCTGATTGCTGCGATCATTGGCTTGCTCCCAGCCGCAATCGCCTCAAGCAAGGGCCGGAGCTTCGTCTTGTGGTGGTTATACGGGGCGGGACTCTTTCTCTTCGCGATGATTCATGCAATCGTATTGAAGCCGACGCAAAATGCGATTTTGAGGGATCCGAGCTTTCGGCAATGCCCGCATTGTGCGGAGGCGATCAAGCGAGAGGCGCGTGTCTGCAGGTATTGCGGGCGTGAGTCGATTGATAAATTCTCAGATGGTGATTCAACGGTAGACCTGGTTTGTCCGCGCTGTCACAGCGAGGTGCTGCTAACCCACACGCAGTGCCATTCTTGCGGAGCGAGGATTCTGGATGCTCGCAGAGATCTAGAGCGGGCAAATCGTTTGCGAAAGTCGCGGATTTTTGTTCGGGTTGGCTGACGCTACGCTGGGCTTCCAGGAGTGAAAGTGGGCACGGAATGTCGAAGCTCCGTTCATTGCACCACCTAGTCTGAGAATTCAGGAGGGAGCTCTCTGGCTGGGAGCGCGAGTCTCTGGCGGCGCACGCCCGAGTTGGGTGGTTCTTTCATGCTCATAAAAAAGGAAGATGGACGGCATATCCGCACACTGTTGCAGATTCTCGCGAGAAGGGCCTCCGGAATAACCGGGGCGGTTCACTATCCTGTAGATCTTCTCGTAGACAACATTCTAGCTAAGGCGAAGTCACCGGGAGGCCGCATGAACGGTTCGTTTGAGTTTTCGGACACTACGCCCTCTCCCTTCGAGTTCGTTGCTGGTCTGCATCCTCCGCAGTTCCCAAATGTAGGGGCGCACCGATATGCTATACTTGAACTTTAGACTTTCGCTTCACTCTCTGAGCCAAGAGCAACTGCCTATGCGTATTTCTGTATCCTACCTTGTTCTCTTCGTACTTACCTTGTGCGCTCCTCCGCTCCATGCCGACACGTGGATCATTGCGCCTGACAGCTCGGGAGATGCACCAACCGTCCAGGCTGGCGTAGACTCGGCATCGCCAGGCGATACGCTTTTGCTTACGGATGGCACGTTTAGCGGTCCGGGTAATCGTGAGATCGACTTCCTCGGCAAGGGAATTGTCGTTCGTTCGCAGAACGGTGCGTCGAGTACGACTCTGGACGGCCAGGCCACTCACCGCCTGTTTACGATTCAGGGAGGTGAAGGCCCGCAGCTTGTGATCGAGGGCCTCACCCTGACCAACGGATTTCACGACGAGTTTGGCGGGGCAATTTGTTGTATCAATGGTTCCGCACCCACGATACGGGCCTGCATCATTGAAAACTCTCATACGAACCGGCGCGGAGGCGGCGTCTCCATTCGCGCGGATTCCAACCCTGCGATCGAGGGATGTATAATCCGCGGGAATACGGCGGACGAAGATGGAGCGGGTGTAGAGGTTCACGAATCACACGTCACCATCAGTGGATGCACTTTCGAGCGGAATCACGGCGATAACGGTGGCGGTTTGCTCTTCGACGACGGAGCGGGAGGTGAGGTCCGAGACTCCGATTTCATCGCCAACCATGCCACGGGTCGGGGGGGCGGTATCTCCATGTGGGCTCAGTCTAACCCCTCCATATCAAACTGCACGTTTGACTCTGATACTGCCGCCACCATCGGCGCCGCCATCCACGTCCATGCGTCCGCTCCTTCGATCGACAACGTGACCATCCGGAACTGTGTGGGAACCCATGTGGCTGGGGGCGTGGCCTACAAGGAAGGAGCATCGGGCACACTTTCGAATTCATTGATCGTGGGGAACAAGGCGCACAGGCGAGGAGGAGGGATCTGGATGCAGGACTCTTCCCCGACGATTACGAACACGGTGATCTCCGACTGCACGGCCGGAGTGAACAACAACCCGATTTTCTCTTTGCGAGGCGGAGGGATCAACGCCGAAAACTCATCACCGGTTCTGGACGGTGTCACGGTCGAGGGCTGTTCGACGAGAACGAAGGGTGGGGGGATCTGGCTTTCTTACGGTTCCGGTGCTGAAATCAGGAACTGCATCGTCAGGAACAACTGGGCAGGAAATCATGCTGGCGGCATCGGACTCCAAGGCGTAAACATCAACGTTACGAATACGGTGATCGCCGGGAACAGCGCGGATCTTTGCGGGGGCGGCGTTCTTATTGACGACGGGGCGAGTCCGCTCATCGCGAACTCATTGATCTACGAGAATTCCTCGGGGCTGGGTGGAGGTGTATCGTGTTGGGGCGGCTCGACGCCCGCGCTTCGAAATGTCACGATAGTGTGCAACGCCGCAGCGGAGGGTGGTGGAATCCACAGCAGAAATTCCACGATCACTCTCGAAAGCAGTATCGTTGCCTTTTCCTCGAGCGGGGAGGGTGCATTCTGCGAGTCAGGTGGTTCCGTGAGTCTCCAGTGTAGCGACATCTATGGCAATGTTGCGGGTGACTACGTAGGTTGCTTATCAGGTCAACTTGGCGTCGACGGCAACATATCGGAAGACCCTCTATTTTGCTCCAAAGATGTGAATGACTACACGATCTCGACCATCTCCCCTGCCGCTACTTCTCAGTGCGGGATCATGGGGTCGGAGGAAGTAGTGAACTGCGGCGTTACTTCCGTGGAACAGAGCAGTTGGTCGGAATTCAAGGAGATGTTCAGGTAGTCCCCGTTCGAGTCTTACCCGGGAGCCAGAGTGGAGAGACCTCGCAGTGATGCGGGGTCTCTTTCTTTGTGTGGGGCGGATGATGGTGTTGCGGTCTCGCCTCGCCCACTGTGAACTCCGACACCGGCACATGCCTTGTTGTGGTAGAAGGGACGGACTTAATCCGGACTCGCAGTAGACCGCCGGGGCTCGAAGAACCCCGACGGTCTCTTTTCGGATCAGCTTCGCGGTCCCCGCGGTCCCCGCGGCTCCTGCGGTCCCTTGGGCCCCCGCGGCGGAGCGTTGTGGCTCGGACATGAGAAATCCGAGCGGCAGATCGGACAGAAGGAGTTGCTGAGAACGTTCATCGCCTCGTCTCCCGAGTCAGTCTCCAGGTGACACGCGAAGGTTGGCTGGGCGGTCACGATGACGGCGACCGCGATGACGAAAAGAAACAGTTGCTTACCCATGATTTACCTCTCTTGGGTTTGAGGTGATCCCTATTGATCGCCTTCTAGCCCGGTACAGACAAGGGCCATCACTTCTCGTGGGGTCGTGCATCTTTTTTTACGGCCATCCGGTATCCCGTCGTTCTAGCCCGTTCGAGTCCTGCCCGGGGAGCCAGAGTGGATAGACCTCGCAGTGATATACAAGGCCTCCTTTTTTGGGGGACGGGCGGGGGGTGGATGAGGGCGGTACAGGGGAAGTGGGACATGTAGCCCGCCGTGCCCGCCCCTGTGGAAATGGAGGAATGAGGACCGTTCCGCTCGTTGCCTCATTGTCTCTCCCCAGAGACCGCCCGGCACCCCGGCTCCGCCCACTGTCGTAGATTCTCGCGAGAAGAGGCTCCGGAATAACCGGGGCGGCTCACTTGACCGAAATGTGCGAACCTTGTTAGTCTATGCCTCAAATCTTCACCTGTAGCTGCCAAAAGCGCGCGCATGTCATCCGACTGCGAGCGTCAGCAATCAGATGAGCAATGACCGCGATTTCGAAAGGAGGAACTGTTCATGAAGTTTTTGCTATCGACACTTCTCGGAGTCATCCTTGTTGGGCTTGTTGCTTCCCGCGCCGAGGCGCAGCTGGTCAACGGTGACTTCGAGGATGGCGTGACGGGTTGGACCGTTGGCGGCGTCGTTCTCACGAGTGGCTTCGGCGGATGCCCGCCGTCCACTCATCCCTCAGGCCCAGGGTTGATTCTGGGTTTCCCGGGGACGGGGAGCATTAGCCAGCAGTTTGAATGCGGAGGCGGCTCGGGTGCTTGCACGATCGTGACCGCTTTCGAAGCCAGTAGTGTTGTTCCCGGCAGTACGATCCGCGTTTTCGTAGATGGAGAACTCCTGGACGAACAGAGCGACGTCGCGTGCGGTGTTTCCGAGGTCGTCGTCGATTGTGGTACGCGTACGCTGCTGATCGAAGGAACCAACCTTGTGAATCTTTATCTCGTGACTGCCAGTTGTGGTCCTTCGACTGCGACAGAGTCCGGCAGCTGGGGAAACGTGAAGGAGCTTTTCCGGTAACTTCCGAATCTCTTCTCGAGCCGAACCCCGGGAGCCAGGTGGGAGGTCTTGTAGAGATACAAGGCCTCCTTTTTTTGTGGGGCGAAGCTGTGAACCGCTCTGACTGGGCCGGCGCCCCAACTCGCGCGATTCTGGGTATAGTGATGTTGCGGGGACTCGACCCCAAAGAGCAAAGAGACCACGTGATACGTATGGCACTTGGGCAGGCCTGGGCGGTTATCGGGGGGCTCTAAGTTAGTCGGCAATAGAATTCCTGCAAGCTGGAAACACGATAGCGTCTCTGCAGTTGTTCAGAAGGGCGCCGACCGGGAAGTCTCGAAGTTCGTGATTCTCAAGTAGCGCCGGGTCGCCGTTCGGCGAAGCGCAGTTCCAGGTTGAGGCCTGCCACGCGTTCGTCCCCCCTCGCTACTCCCCGCCCACCAGCGCCGCCGCCTCCGCATCCCGCCCCAGCTCGCGCAACAGAACCGCATACTGCTGAGCGTTCGCATCGAGATACGGGTGTTCGTCACCGAGTGACTCGAGCCAGATCTCGTTGGCGCGCTTGTAGTGACCTTCGGCGCGTGCAAGGGAACCGACATCACGCGTGGCGTTGGCGAGGTTGTGAATCACGAGCCCGCAGTAAGTGTGGTCGGGGCCGAGGGACTGGGACCAGGCGGCGAGTGCTTTCTCGAAGTACGGAATAGCGCGTTCGGGATCGCCGGAGTCCTGAAGGACGGAACCAATATTGTTCAGGATTCGGCCGACATCGAGGTGCTCGGGGCCGAGCTGCTCTTCGTAAATCGCGAGGGCTCTTTCGTAGTAGGGAACGGCTTCGTCGAAGTTTTCAGTCTGGTGAAAGAAGTACCCCACGTTGCTGAGACCGCCGGCGAGGTCGATGTGGTCTTCCCCGAGCACTTTTTCCTGAATGCGAATCGCGCGTTCGAGCAGGGAGCGCACTCCGGCGGTGTCACCGGCGGCGAAGATCGCGTTCGCGGCATTGAACAGACTCTTCGCGATGAGCGGGTGGTCTTCGGGAAGTGCTTTCTCGCGAATGGCGAGTGCACGTTCCTGACAGAGCCTCGCGCCCGCGTAATCGCCCGTGAGATAGTGCAGATTGCCGAGGTTCCCCTGGCTTGATGCGACGTTGATATCATCCGGTCCGAAGATCTCCTCTCGAATCGTGAGCGCCTGCTCGAGTAGCTCCCGCGCCTGTTCGTAGTCACCGCGATCCGTTTGCAGAACGCCGAGGACGTCGAAGGTCGTGGCGGTATGCGCGTGCTTCATCCCCAGGTGTTTCTTCGACAGCGCCAGCGCCTCTTCGTGAAGCGCGAGAGCGTCATCGAGTTGGCCCTGGAGATGCAACAGCGTCCCGAGACCATTGATGCTTTCAATCAGGTCATCGGCGGGAGCGCCCTCGTTCCGCCGGATTTCGAGCGCTTCCCGAAAGAGCGGTTCGGCCTGGTCGAGCTCCCCGCGCTTCATGTTGACATCACCCAGAGTGATAAGAATCCGAGCTTTCTCCAGTGGCTGCCCCTGCAGTTCGGCCTTTGCGCGCGCGGTGCCGGACTCGATGACGTCGTCTACCGTGATCGCCCGCCCGCGCGACTGTTCGGGGGTGGAGACTTCGAACAGGTTCACGAGGAATCCCTGCAGCTTCTGATACGAGTCGGCGCGCTCGATCGCGTTTTGCTCGGCTTCGACGGCACGGTCGAGACTCGCATCCGCCCTCTGATAAAGAACGCTCATCCAGATCCCGAAACCGGTGATGAGCGCGAGCACCGTGCCGGCGAAAGCGACCGCACCGCGATGCCTGGCGGCAATCTTGCGCAATACATAGGAGCCGCTTGGAGGGCGGGCCGCGATGGGCTCGTCGTGCAGGAAGCGCGTGACGTCGGCGGCAAGTTCGGAGGCCGACGCATAGCGCCGGGCTCGATCTTTCTCCATCGCGCGCATGATGATCCAGTCGAGTTCGCCGTGAAGCTCCCGTCGCAGGGTGGACACCTGCGTCTGTCGTCGGTCGGCTATCTCGGTCGCCCCGGCGCCGAGGGCCGCGAGCCGTGCGCTCGGCCGGAGGGGCTCCTTCTCGCGAATCGTACTCTGAATCATCTCCCAGCCGCCGGCGCGCAAGCTCTTCGAGTCGAACGGAAGCGACCCCGTGAGCAGTTCGTAGAGAAGCACGCCGAGGGAGTAGACGTCGGTTGTTGTGTCGACTTCGAGCGGTGTGATGCCGGCCTGCTCCGGGCTCATGTACTCGGGCGTGCCGATGATCTGGCCCGCCTCGGTATGCATGGTGCGTCCGGGATGGGTGCCGCCGATCGCCTTCGCCACGCCGAAATCGATGACCTTCGGCACGGGCTTGCGGTCGGAATACGTCACGAGCACGTTCGCGGGCTTCACGTCACGGTGGATGATGCCGCGCTGGTGTGCGTGATGAATCCCCTTGCAGACATCGACGAACAGCCCGAGTCGATCGCGGACCGGCAGCCGGTTCTGGTCGCAGAAATCGGTGATCGCGATTCCCTTCACGTATTCCATCACGAAATACGGGCGGCCTTCGGGCGTGATGCCGGCGTCGTAGACTCTGGCGATCGAGGGGTGGTTCATGAGCGCCATGGCCTGCTCTTCGGCCTCGAACCGGGCGACGATCCTGCGCGTATCCATGCCGAGTTTGATGAGCTTGATGGCGACGCGCCTGTGCACGGGGTGATCCTGATCGGCGAGGTAGACTTCGCCCATGCCGCCTGTTCCGAGCAGGCGGCGCAGTTGATACGGTCCGATGCGGTCGGTCATGAGGCTGCCGCCCGAGCCCACCGTGGATTCCCAGTCGGTGCCGGGATCGTTGTCGAGGAGGTCGAGTACTTCGGTGCGGAGCGGTTCGGCGAGCGCGTCGATCGCCTTCTTGCGGTCGGCCTTCGACATCGCGGCGAGGCTGCAGAAGAGTTCGTACGTGTCTTTGCCTTTGTCTGATGTCATTCGCTCAGCCTCTTGCGAAGCCACGCGATGCCGAAACGCGTGTCGTACTCGATCGTGCGCGGAGAGACTTCGAGTTCCTGCGCGACTTCGTCGACCGTGAGGCCGCAGAAGTAGCGAAGCGTGACCACGTCCGCCTGCCTCTCGTACTTCGCGCGCAGTCGTTCCAGCGCCATGTAGAGAGAGAGGTGATCCGTTTCGTCGATCAGCACGACGCCGGAGCTGTCGTGCAGCGTCGTCTTGACCGCGCCGCCGCCCCGCTTCGCCGCATTGCGCTTGCGCGCATGATCGATCAGGATCCGGCGCATCGAATTGTGCGCGAGCGCGAAGAAGTGCGAGCGGCCTTCCCATCGCACGTTCGAATCGCCCACGAGCCGGATGTACGCTTCGTTGACGAGAGCCGTCGGCTGCAGCGTGTGGCCGTCTCTCTCCCCGCGCATGAGATGCCCCGCGCGCTCTTTCAGGTGCTCATAGAATCGGTTCAGCAATTCCTGTGAAGCGGCGGAGTCGCCCTTCTGGAATCGCTCGAGCAGGTCGAGGGTCGTGCCCGGCATAGGCCCCGCTTTCTGCTGGTCTGAGACTGGAACTCCGGTTGCGCTCGCTGCAGGCGGCAACCTGGTTCGCTTCGTCGGTGCGTTGCAGCCTTCTTTCAATTTTACAGTTCGAAAAAACTTTTGCGCCTCGCGACTCATTCCCGCGCACCTCATATCAGAAGGGAGGTACGGCGATGTTACCTGAATCGAGCCCGGCCCGCGTTTGCGGGCGACCGGCGCTGCTGATATCATAACATTGCCGTATCAAATACATAATAGCGAAACAAGCTTCAGATATCTGAAGTCTGGGGAGAAGTACATGCGAAACCGAGCGCTATGGATCCTGATCGCAGCATTGGTGCCGTTTCAGTTCATTCATGCCGGCCCGCTGGATACGGTGCTGCTCGGCGGCGTTCCTGATGACTTTCAGGGCGGCGCGGATCCGTCCTTCCCGAGCGCTCAGGCGGAGAGCCTGGTAACATGGCCGCTGCAGGATTTTGACCAGTCCTATCATATCAATGGTGGGGCACAAAACACTTCAACACTACATACTTTCAGTGGGATCCCGATCCCGATTGTCGCCGCCACCCTGCGAGTACACCTCAAGGCCAGTGAATGGAGCTCGGGTCTCGAGACGGACAACGTCAGCGTGTTATTCGTTGAACCGTCGGATACGATCCTTCCTCCACGGTACATATCAGAGTTCTTCGCAGACGCCATCGGGTCCTGGGCGAGCAAAGATACCGCTACGATCACCTACGACCTGTCAGCCTTTCCCTTGAACGGGGGAGGCACCGTAAACTTGATTCCCGAGATCAACCAGCACGGCTTTATCGATATCAACATCGGTGATGAAACCGCCACGGACTTTGCCGAGTTGACCGTGAGTAAGGCTCCAAACTGCAGCCCCCTCGCCAGCATGCACAAGATCAGCTCGACCACGGGAAACCTGACCGGCCCGCTTTCCGACTCCGATCGTTTCGGGAATTCGATGGTCGCAATCGGCGATTTGAACGACGACGGTGTAGTTGATCTCGCCGTCGGCGCTACGGGCGACAGCGACGGCGAAGTTTCGGGCGGTGCGGTCTACGTTCTGTTCCTCGACAGCACGGCTGCCGTCATCGGCGAACAGAAGATCAGTGCGACTGCGGGAAGCCTGGGCGTGAACCTGATCTTCGCCGAACATTTCGGGAACGAGATCGCCGCACTCGGCGACCTCGACGGGGACGGTGTCGAAGACATCGCCGTCGGCGCCCCGGGCAATGATCCTCCGATCCTTGCCGGCAAGGGTTCCGTGTACATCTGCTTCCTGCACTCGGACGGCACCGTGAAGGCCACGACGAAGATTACGGACGGCGAAGGCGGTTTCACGGGATCGCTGCAGGAAGGCGATGAGTTCGGCAACGGCGTCGCCTGTCTGGGCGACATCGACGGGGATTCGATTCCGGATCTTGCGGTCGGCGCGATTCGCGACGGCAATGCCGGATCCGTGTACCTGCTCTTCCTGAACACGGACGGAACGGTCCGTGAGCATCGGCGCATTACAACAGGTACGAACGGCTTCGTCGGCCCCCTCACGTCGGGGGACTTCTTCGGCGCCAGCGTTTCGCGGCTCGGTGATCTCGACGGCAACGGAACGGTCGACCTGCTAGTAGGTTCCCCCTTCGACAACACGGCCGCGCACGACGCGGGAGCGGTCTGGATCTGCTATCTCGATTCGACGGGACTGGTGATCGATGAAAAGCGTGTTGCCTCCGACGAAACATACTTTAGCGGCTATCTCGATCCGAATGACCGCTGGGGATCCACTGTCTGCTACATGGGAGACATGGACCAGGACGGCATCGTCGAGATCGCCGTTGGATCGGGAGAAGACACTGACGGCGGTCCGCAGCACGGTGCGATCTACATTTTGTCGATCGATCCCGACGGGACCGTATTGCGAACGATGAAGATCAGCGACACGGTCGGCTGCCTGCCCGCGACGCTCGATGACGGAGACCAGTTCGGGAGCGGCTGCGCCGCAATCGGCGACATTGACGGGAACGGCACCGGAGATCTCCTTGTAGGCGCGCCCCATGACGACGACGGCGGTCTGAACCGCGGCGCGGCGTACATCATGCTTCTGACAAGCCCGCCCGCGGTCCCGACATCGGTTGCCGGTGCCGGCATCGATCGAAGGGCGCTCCGTTACCTGGGCCCCGCTTCACCGAACCCGTTCAACCCCACGACCCGGGTCCGTTTCAGCGTACCCGAAGACGCCGGGCTCGTGCGTCTCAACGTGCACGATGTCCGCGGCAGGCTCGTACGGGAGCTTCTGCAGTTCCCGAACATGCCGGCGGGGTCTCACGAAGCGGTCTGGCGGGGACGGAACGACGCCGGCAGCGCCGTCGCATCGGGCGTCTACTTCTTCCGCCTGGAGGGGGATGGTTTTACGGAGACGCGCAAAGTTGTTCTGGTTCGATAAGTGTGCCGGAGTCACTAGACCGCGAGATGAATCAGGAGGGGTGAACGACATGCGAGGACTGTTCCTTTTCGTCTTGATCTTGTTGGGTGCAGATAGAGAGACTGCGCTAGGTACTCAGACATTTGTAGACCCAACTCCTGGGGAATCATTCCAGCTGGTACAAGAACAAGCCTTTCTTGCCGCGGTTGATACATTGTATGTTCTTCGTTTCGATGACTTGCCTTCGGGGACGATCACCGGTTCGGAGTGGTCCAGCCTGGGAGTTACTCTTTCAAATCCAGGCGGCACGGGATTGAGGTTGCGAGAGAACTGGGGAAACGGAGTTCCCCGGTCAAATCCGAACGCTCTCTATTCCGATGCTACATCGCCAAACTCCAATGTTTGTTTCCAACTTGATCCGCCAAGGCTCGCCGTGGCGGTATGGGTGATCGACTCGGAGATAGAAGAGGGCGTCGAAGACATCAGCGTCTTTGACACACACGATTCTCTTCTTGCTTCAGTTCCTCTTCCAGCTTTGGGCGCTTTTTCTTCAGGACAGGACGCAAATTTCTTTGTCGGC
Organism: Candidatus Eiseniibacteriota bacterium; assembly: GCA_029262235.1. GTDB lineage: Bacteria > Orphanbacterota > Orphanbacteria > Orphanbacterales > Orphanbacteraceae > JABDJQ01. Next base: position 150,618 of record JAJCZU010000004.1, read on the forward strand.
TTCCTGTCAGAGGTGCCGATTGCGCGTCTTTTTATGAACGAGTCACCTACGGATGGAGACGGCGTTGGAATAGACAACTATATCGCAGCCCATACTCCTCAGGCAGGTCTGTGCGTCGTCAATCAGGAAGAGAAAATCAGCTCTACTCAGGGAGGATTCACCGGCCCGCTCGACAACTCGGACGCGTTCGGCGTCGAGATGACCGCGATCGGTGACCTCAACGATGACGGTGTCATCGATCTCGCCGTAGGTGCCGCGAGCGACGGTGATGGACAAGTCGACGCAGGGGCCGTGTACGTTCTATTCCTCGACAATACGGGTGCCGTCATCGACGAGCAGAAGATCAGCGCTGTCGCAGGAAGCCTCGGCGTTTCGTTGGTCCAGGGGGAGCACTTCGGGTCCGACATTGCGGCGCTTGGCGATCTCGACGGCGACGGCGTGGAAGACATTGCCGTCGGCGCTCCTGGTACGGATCCGCCCGCCGCCACCGGAAAAGGGGCGGTGTATGTACTCCTTCTCAATACAGACGGCACGGTCAAGAGTACGATGAAGATCACGGATGGCGACGGCGGATTCACGGGGGCCTTGCAGGATGGCGATGAATTCGGCTACTCCGTCGCGTGTCTCGGCGATGTCGACGGCGACTCGATTCCAGATCTTGCAGTAGGCGCCATTCGAGACGGCAACACGGGTTCGGCCTACGTTCTGCTCATGAATGCGAACGGCACGGTCAAGTCGCACAACAAGATCGCGACCGGTGCGGGAGGGTTCGTCGGTCCGCTCACGCCGGGTGATTTCTTCGGAGACAGCGTGTCTCCGCTGGACGATCTGAACGGGGACGGGGTCCCGGATCTCGTCATCGGCGCCACGTTCGACAACACGGCGGCTCCCAATGGTGGAGCAATCTGGATCTGCTTCCTCGATTCGACGGGGCAGGTGATTGCCGACCATCGTGTCACTTCGAATGTTCCGGCCTTCAGCGGTGTGCTGAGCGAGGACGACACGTGGGGTGCTTCGATCTCGTACCTCGGCGACTATGATTCAGACGGCTTCATCGATCTCGCCGTCGGGGCGAACGGGGACGATGACGGAGGCGCGCCGCTTACCGCCAATCGTGGGGCTGTTCATGTTCTTTCTCTCGACAGTGCGGGCGAAGTTGTCCGCGCCTGGACGATCAGCGATACGGCCGGCTGTTTCGGCGGTCTGCTCGAAGATGGCGATCAGTTCGGCCACGGAACGGCCGCTCTTGGTGACCTGAACGGGGACGGGATCGGCGACCTCGCCGTCGGAGCAATCGGCGATGATGATGGTGGCGAGAACCGCGGCGCGGTCCATGTGCTGTTCCTCGGCAACCCGCCACCCATTCCGACGGATGTTGCGGTCGCGAACGAATCAGTGCCGGCGACAGGACGACTTCGCATCGCCCCGAATCCTTTCAACCCGACCACTCTCATCAGTTTTGACGCGCCCGCGAGAGCAAGGGTCGAGCTCGATGTTTATGACCTGCGAGGAAGGCTCGTGAAGACTCTCATCTCAGGCAATCAGACTTCCGAGCAACGGGCCGTCGCTTGGGATGGGTCGACGAACCGCGGGACGCGAGCCGCATCAGGTACGTATTTCATGCGGCTCGTGATCGATGGTTCCTCCGAGACACAGAAGGTGACGCTGATCAAGTAAGAACACGAGATTCGCGACGTATCGACCGAGCTGCAGATGCACTGGGACGGCCGGACGGTGCGGCGATTACTCCAACCCAAAGGGCGAACGATGAACTGTTCTTTGAAACGAAAGCAAATGGATGGCCAGGCAAAACCAGGACCAGGAGGATTCCTCTCGCGTATTCATGCGAAGAATACCTGGCTCGCGCTCTTTGTGGTGCTCCTATGCTCTCTCCCTGTGGGTTCTGCTATTGCAGTCGAAGTTACAATTACATTCGATGGAATGACTTCATCATCTCCGTATACCGAGAGCGGGTTTACATTCACTGGCCCACTGACTCCGAATCTTGGCGGTTTCTTCATGGGTGGCTCTCAGGCGCCTGTGAACGTAGCCTACACGGGTGCCCCATTCGACTTAGTAAGTGTCGACGTAATTGATGGCGCCGGATCACACTTTCAGTTTGACGGTGACGGATGTCTTCAACAGGGCAGCACGGCTCATGTCGGGTCGACGCTTGTCTTCAGCACAACTTGTCATGGAATCACAGGGTTTCGTTTGTTTGCCGCCAGTTTCAGTAACTTCACGATTGACAACCTAGTTATCAATGTCCCCGGAGATCCAGGTGTCATACCGATGGAAAGTTCGGTAGGACCGCCCCCAGGATACTCTGGGAATGGCCTCACAGGAGAGTACTACGACGTCCCCGCCACCTCGACAGGGCAAGCTGAGACGATTGTCGCATCCAACAACCCCGATGCGAGTTTTCTTGCAAGTAGTATCGATTATCCGAACGGAGGGCCTGATGTTCTTTTTTCGGGGGACACGATTGGTCAATTTCTTGGGACAGATGCTTTTGGCGCACCTCATGACTCAGATCCGATGCCAGGCTTTGTGTTCACATTCAATGGATACATTGAGGTGACATCCGAAATGGACACGGACACGGCATCTCCTGCGATCGACATACTCTTTGCTCTCGGGTCAGACGATGGCAGCCGGCTCTTAGTTGCAGGGAACACTGTCGTGGACAATGGCGGTGAACACCCCTTCGGATCGCAAGTCGGTTTCGCAAGCTTTGAGTCTGCCGGACTCTACCCTGTCGATATTATTTACTACAACAACACTTTCGGAGGCGGGCTGGAATGGAGCTCAAGCATTCCAGGTGGGGCCCTGTCGGGCGGACCGGCTGGGGCTGAAGCCATCCTGCCTCCTTCGGTACTCTATAGCCAGATACCATCCACGCAAACATGCGACCTCGACCTCGTCCTCGACCTCGACGGCACCGATGCTCATGTTCTTATCCCCGACTCCGCCTCCCTCGATGGCATGGCCGATTTAACTGTCGAGGCCGAAGCGAGTATCCGCTCTTTCGGCGATACCGTCGACGTCGCTACCAAGTGGAAGTCGGAACTCAGTGGTGAAGGAAGTTGGATGCTTGGTGCGACCCCCGATGGGCGCCCCTTCTTCACCGTGAGCGGCGATGGCAACAATGGAACGACGGTCACATCCTCACAGGCCATGATTCTCGATGAATGCCATCACATCGCCGGAGTCTATTCCTCCTCGCTCGAATCCCTGTGGGTCTATCTCGATGGTCAGTTGGTCGGGTCGAGTGGAAGCGTTACAGAAGGATCGGTTTTCGATTCCGATTCCAAAGTTCTGATCGGCGCCGTCGATCACACCGGTGCCACGCGAGAGGCGGACGCTGAGATCGACGAGGTTCGTATCTGGAATAGAGAGCTTCCGGCAGCATCGATTCAACAGAACCTCGGAGTGGCACTGGACTCCGCGTATTTCGCCACAACAGACAGTGGCCTTGTCGGCTATTGGCGATTTGACTGCTCCGCTGACCTCGGAATTGGTGGAGACGGGACCGACGATGTCATGGATCTTTCCGTGCAAGGAAATCACGGTGACCTGGAGAGCGATGCAAGGCTGTGGCCGGGGACATGCAACAACTCGACATTTCCGTGTACGCCGCTACTCGGGAGCTACCCGTGCATGGCCACGTCTGAGTTCCTGATCAACAACGCAACGCCGGCTCTCGCCGGCTCCCTCCAAACGGAAGATGTCTTTGGAACAAGCGTCGCTTCACTCGGTGACCTGAATGGCGACCTCTACCCCGAACTCGCAGTGGGTGCAAAGGATTTTGACGGCACGGGAACAAAGCAGGGCGCTATCTGGATTCTGTTCTCGGACTCGCTGGGCGGTGTTGAATCTGCTCGCCGGATCTCCAATGGTACGTCGGGCCTGCTCCTTGACGACGGCGACCGATTCGGCACATCCGTAGCCGCCCTCGGCGACCTCGATTCGAACGGGGTCATCGATATCGCTGTCGGATCGCCGCACCACAACAACGAGGGGGCGATCTGGGTTGTGTACCTTGACAGCCTGGGCTCAGCGGACAGCCTGAAGAAGCTGACGGGGCCGGGTACGCCGAACTCCGCCTTTGGACGATCCGTTTGTTCACTCGGGGATCTCGACGAAGCAGGGCCGGGTGCGTTGACGCTTGCTGTGGGTGCCGACAGCGAAACCATGGCCGGTTCACCATCTGGAGCGGTATACATCCTGACGCTGAACGGCATGGAGGACACGATCAGCACGAAGCGAATCGGGGCGAATGCCGGAATCCCGGCAGGTGAACTGGACGCCAACGACGAGTTCGGTTGGGCGGTGACTCATGTTGCCGGACACGCACCGCTGGGACAGGCAACCCTCGCAGTCTCCGCCGTGAACGACGACGACGGTGCATTCAGTAACAGTGGTTTCGAACGCGGAGCGGTTTGGCTTCTCACTCTCGACTCAACTGCAACTGTAGTCGCATATCAGAAAGTCAGCGACTCCGAGGGACAATCTGAACTCGACCTCAACGATCTTGACGGCTTCGGTTACTCACTCGCGTCACTGGGCGATTTCGACGGCGACGGGCTTCACGACGTAGCTGTCGGCGCGATTCGAGACTGTGATGGCGGCAATCAACACGGCGCGGTCTATGTCTTCTCTATCGATACAACGGGTATAGCCGTTGACTTTCGCAAGATCAGCGACACACATGGCGGCTTCGATGGAGCTCTGGACGACAAAGATCGCTTCGGCCGTTCGATCGCTCTACTTGGCGACCTCGACTCCAATGGTGTTGTCGACATCGCTGTCGGGGCATCGGGCGATGACGGAACCTCCGGCTCGCCCTCGGAAAACTATGGTGGGGTCTGGATACTCGGACTCGCGGATTCATGTTTGATTCAGCCGCCAGATCCCTGTGATCTACCCTCTCCAGTTGAGTCGTTCACAAAGATCGATAATCGTGCACTGCAATCGCTGCCCGAGCAGATCTCGGACACGGATGCGTTTGGCAGCGCAGTGACATCAGTGGGGGATCTCGACGGCAACGGAGTCACTGACCTGGCGATCGGTTTGCCTGGATTCAGCATCGAACCTGCTCTTAGCTGGGGAGCAGTGTGGATCGTATTCCGAGACTCCCTGGGTGCCGTCACGAGCGTGACGCCAATCACTGATGGCGAGGGAGGTTTCAGTTCCGGAATACTTGAAGATAACGCCTCTCTTGGGAAGTCGGTTGCAAACCTTGGAGACTGGAATGGAGATGGTTTCCCTGAGCTCGGTGTCGGTGCACCTGTCATGGACGGTGGCCAGGGAAGAATGTTCGTACTCTACCTGAACGGCACGGGCGCCGCAGACTCGAGCAAGATGTATGGCGGCAATCTCGGAGGGTTCCCCGATTCATTGGACCCGACGGACGAGTTTGGCAGTTCGATTGCGGCTCTCGGTGATCTTGATGGGAATGGGATTGCCGAGATTGCAGTAGGGGCCCAGAATTCGGACGCATCACGCGGATCAATATGGATCGTATTCCCCACCGATTCGGGGACGGTAGGATCAGCAACAGAGATTGGAAACGGAATGGGAGGAGTCTCCCTGGACGTTGGGGATGTGTTCGGTTCGAATCTCGCGTCCCTCGGAGATCTTGATGGCGACGGAACATGGGAGTTGGCTGTCGGCGCTCCAGATGACGATGACTTGCCTACGAATTCGGGTGCGGTCTGGATTCTCTCAATAGACTCGACGGGATCGGCGCAGTCGTCACAGAAGATCAGTGCCACGCAAGGTGGCCTTCCCGCGGGCATTCTTGAGCCGGCCGATCATTTCGGCAGTTCGATCAGCGCAATCGACGACCTGAACGATGATGGTGTCCCGGACATGATCGTGGGCGCTCCGCTCGATGATCTTGGAGAACCCACGAATCCCAACGCCGATCGTGGAGCGGTTTGGATACTTCTAATGAATACAGATGGAACCGTGAATGGAGTGTCCAAGATAGGTGATGGCCTGAACGGATTTCCTGAGGACTCCCTGGAGACGCAAGACTGGTTTGGGGCTTCGGTTGCCTCTGTCGGCGATCTTAATGGCGACGGCATTGTCGATCTTGCTGTGGGCGCATCGAGAGATGATGACTCGACGGCTACCAATTCCGGCGCGGTTTGGATTCTAGAGCTGAATGCACTGTGTGCGATCGCGACGACGGTCAGCGGCCCTGACGACGAAGCGGGCGGCTCGGTGCCCTGGGCCACTGCCAAACGTTTGCAAATCAGGCCGAACCCTGCAAATCCTTCGATACAGTTGCGATTCACAATGGAGCGCAAAGAACGGGTTTCGCTTTCTATCTACGACATTCGTGGTAGGGAAATCAAACGCTTACTCGATGGCGTATTGGACGCCGGTTCTCATGAAACGACGTGGAATGGTAGCGGTCACGATGGGCGAACTGTGTCATCCGGAATCTACTTCGCTGTGGTGCAGAAGGGCGCCGATCGTGAAGTCTCGAAGTTCGTGATTCTCAAGTAGCCCCCCGCTGGGTCGTAGGTTCGAGTCCTACCCGGGCAGCCAGATGACAAAGCCCCGCGCACAGATGCGCGGGGCTTTGTCGTTCCAAGGCAAGTTCGGGCAGGGCTCACGGGCAGGGAATCGCGTCCATGATCGCCTGAGCGGCCGCGATCAGCGCATCGGCCTGATCCTCGGTGAGCTGGTTTCCGCGAAAGACTTCCACACAGGTGATGAAGGCGCGGAGCTCACGACAGGCAGTATCGATGTCGTTGTTGTCCAGTGCGTCCGCGGCCCGCTCCAGTTTGGCGCAGAGCGTGGTCTTCACCGGCGGATCGATCGGCAGGTTTAGAATTTCCTCCTTCAGATTATCGATCATCTCTTCGGCGGGAGGAAGTTCGATCGTCACATGAAATGTGATCGGGGGTTCGCAGGGGCCGCTGATGCAGTTGGCGGTGATCGTAAACGTGTCCGTCGTACTGTTGTCCGCGGCATCGTTGGTGTACATGAAGCCTGGCTCGCAGTTCAGCGCCATGCTGCCGCCCAGTTGCAGTGTGTTCATGGTGCCGTGGCTGGGCAGCGTCGTGACATTGATGGTCGTAATGGCGCCGCCCTCACCGGGTACCGCCCACGGAACCGGCAGACACGCACTGGTGCCGCCGTTCGGCACTGTGATGTTCATGATGGTGGCCTGGGAACTGGTGGCGGGGCGGAACCTCTCCGCCCCCCGGCCACCGGCGGGTCTCGTTTCGAGCTTGTCGGCGGAGACGCTGCTCGTGATCGGGGCCGTCGTTTCGCTGCACGACTGCAGGAACAGCGGCAGGCCGGCGAAAAGCGTAACGGGAATCAATAGCTGAAGTTGGCGTCGCATGGTGCGTCCTCCTGACTCGACCCCTCGCGCGGGGGAGCCTGTGTGCGGTATCGGGTCCGTGTCTTTCACGTCTACTAAACCAACCGCAAAAGGCCGCCCGGACCCGACACGGGAAAACAGGGGACATTATTGTGCTCGATTCGGGCCTGGAGCCCGCGCGGATCCATGAAGCAAATCGATCATAGTGCGGCGGGGATCCCCATGACAATAGAGCGGGAGCGATGCGGAGCGGCCCTCGGCCCTCTTTATCCATTGATGTTCACAAGGCCCATCTCAAAGCTGCCTGCCTTGCGGTACTGAACGGCCGGGAAGTCTCTCGCCCACTTCCCGGGGGCGAGCCCCTCGATGATGAAGGAGAATTCGGCTCTGTCTTTCAGGCTGGCGCTCGAGAAGCGGACAATGAGGCGATAGCCGTCGTCGTGGACGTAGTCTGCCGGATTCAGTTGAATCGAATCAGTGCCGACGCTCACGAACTTGTGCGTTGAGATCGTGTCGCTTGGTGTCGTGCCTTGCAGAGTCTCGGAAACCTGCCCCGGAAGTCCTTTGACCACACCGGAAATTTTTCGTCTTCGAACGATGCTCTTTATCTCGAGACTGCTCGGGCGCAGGACGAGATCCCGATCGGAAAACTTCAGGTACACGCGAGCCGGGTCAATGGTGTGCTCTTCCGTTTCAGGATTCACAAGAATGTCGAATGTCACGGAAGGCTCGGAGTTGTCAAACAGCGCTGCGATCCATTCGACTGGAAACACCGGGACTACTGGCAGCACAGGGCCCACGAGAATCAGAAAGTCGGAGTCTCTGCACGAAATCCGGATATGCAGAGAGTCATTGTCAACGACGAGGGCTTCCGGCGGTCCGGTATCCATCCACTTCCAATGCGCGCTGACAGTCGGGTTACGCTCGGGGTTTCCCTGGTTTTCGGCCGGCGTGAAATAATCCATGCTTGCGACATAACCACACCCGAACAGTTGCAGGCAGACGCAGACGCTCGTAATCAAACATGCCCATGCCGCCCGGCGCTTTCGATCGGACCGTAAGGGTGCGCGAGTCACTCGACTTCTCCGGACCACCGGATCAGGGTCGCCGACACATAGCGGGTCGTTGTAGAGCCATTCTCCGTCTTTGTCGTGATCTCTTCGTCTCCGATCATGATCAGCGCGTCGCCTCCAGCCTGGCAGGCCTCCTGTATCATCTCCGGTAACACATCTCCGCTACCCAGAAGCATGACGGTTTCTTTTCCCTCGACCACTCCGAGCTCCTCATAGGGTCGATCGGGCAGTTTCGCTGCGAATATTTCGATCGGACACTCTTCGGGCTTGGGGGGATACGTGTTGCCAAAGGAGACATACTTTGCCGAAGTTCCGATTTCGACGAACTTGGAATACGCGGAACATCCGGCGAGTACGAGAACAAGAGCGAGGCAGGATGATAGCAACACCCCTGCGCTTTTCATGCAAGGCCTCCTCGGCAAACGTTCATCTGCACCTTGAACGGCCTGTCAGTCTTCGTCGATCCATCGAACTACAGTTGCCGTGACACTGTGCTCCGAGTTCTGTCCGCGCTGGTTCGCCGTCATGATGAGTGCATCACCACCCGCCGCACACGCTTGCTGTTTCAGCTTGGGGAGAATGCTCTCGAGAGACTCCATGGGCCAGCTGCCTGCCCCTTCGACAATCCCGATTTCATCGTAAGCCCGTGTGGGAAGTTTAGTCGTATAAATTTCAATAGGGCAGTCTTCGGCGCGGGCGGGATATGTGTTGCCGGTGGATATGTAGGTTGCCTTCGCGCATGCACCACAAAACACGAGGGAAATTGTCATGATGAGATTGCGTGTCCATTTCGATCTTGAAGACATGCGGTGCCTTTCTGGAGAGGAGTGCGCTGTCCAGCTTATTGAATGGAGAGCGATTGTTGAAGCACAATCTAAAAAAGGTGCTGCATTCAGATGCCCCCTCAGGTTATCTCCCTGGCGATCGCCCATGAGGGGCATGGACGGCGGTGATCCGCCTGTACTCCTGTGGAGCTCATGCAGGGGGACAGTCGCTCTCTGTGGTCGCTGTATCAGCGTCTCGCCTCGCCGAGACTCCGCCTCACCATGATCCGGTTCTGCTATGCTTTGATTCATGACTCCCGATCGCCCCAGCGACGACCAGGACCGGACGCTGCCGCCGGACGGGGAACGCACACTTCCTCCGGACAGCGACCGGACGGTCCCGTCCGACCCGCAGACGACGCCGTCCGCAGACGGCGCGCCCGGTCACACGCCGGCCACCGCCACTCCCGCCTCCATCGGCAACTACACCATCCTCGGGAAACTCGGCGAAGGGGGAATGGGTGTCGTTTACGAGGCGGAGCAGCGGAACCCGCATCGCAAAGTCGCGCTCAAGGTCGTGCGGGGCGGGCACTTCGTCGATGAAGTCTCGATCAGGATGTTCCAGCGGGAAGCGGAGACGCTCGGTCGTCTCAAACATCCGGGGATCGGCGCGATCTACGAGTCGGGCCGCACGGACGAAGGACAGCACTTCTTCGCGATGGAGCTCGTGCGGGGGGCGACGCTCGACGCCTATAGAATAGAGAAGGATCCGTCTGTCACCGACCGACTCGCCGTCTTCCGCCAGATCTGCGGAGCGGTCAACTACGCGCATCAGCGCGGCGTGATCCATCGCGACCTCAAACCCTCAAATATCCTGATCGACGAGGACGGCGCGCCCAGGATCCTCGACTTCGGCCTCGCGCGCATCACGGACACGGACACGAACGCCGCGAGCATGGCGACGGAAGTCGGCGCGATCAAGGGCACACTCCCCTACATGAGTCCCGAACAGGCGCGCGGCAATCCCGATGAGATTGATCTTCGTACGGACGTCTACTCGCTCGGTGTGATCCTCTACGAATTGCTCACGGGCGCGCGACCCTACGACACGGACAAGAGCTCGATTATGGAGGCGATTCGCGTCATCGCGGAAGAGTCGCCCGCGCCGTTTGCGACCTTCGAACACACCCGCCGCATCACAAACGGCGAACTCGAAACCATCACACGCAAGGCCCTCGAGAAGGATCCGGACCGGCGTTTCCAGTCCGCCACCGCGTTTTCCGACGACATCGAGCGCCACCTCACGAACCAGCCGATTCTCGCCCGCCCGCCGTCAACCATCTACCAGCTCAAGAAACTCGTCGTGCGCAACAAGCTGCCGTTCGCGTTCGCCTCGACGCTCGTCGCGCTCCTGATCGGCTTCGGCATCTGGATGAGCGTGCTCTTCACCCGCGCTGAAACCGCCCGCCAGGAATCGGAAGCCGTCACCGACTTCCTCTCGAACATGTTGGCAGCCGTCGACCCCGGCGAGCAAGGGCGCGACGTCACCGTTCGCGAAGTGCTCGACGAGGGCGCGAAGACGATCGCCGAGCAGTTCACGGAACAACCGCTGGTCAAGGCACGGCTGATGGGAACGATGGGGGATGTCTACCGGGTGCTTGGTCACTACGATGAGGGAGACCCGTTACTCGGTCGCGCGCTCTCGATTCGGGAAGAGGCACTGAGCCTCGATCATCCCGACGTCTCGAAGAGTCGGAATGCTCTCGGGCTCCTGCGTTTGGTGCAGGGGGATCTCCACGAGGCGCGGCGACTATTCGAGCGCACTCTTACGATCCAGGAAGAGCATTTGGGGCCGGACCACTTCGAGGTGGCCAAGACACTGGCGTTGCTGGGCTATCTTTTTGCCGAGGCCGGGGAGTACGGAGAAGCGAGGCCGCTCTACGAGCGCTCGCTCGCGATTCAGCAGGTGGTGCTCGGGCCGGATCACCCGGAGCTCGCAGAGATATTATGCGACTTCGGTACCCTCCTGTGGAGAACAGGAGACCACGAGGAAGGGAAGAAGATCCTGGAGCGTTCGCTGGCGATTCAGGAGACGGCACGAGGGTCGGATCACCCCCTGGTAACGCGACAACTGGGCGCCCTCGCGAACCTGTTTCAGAGAACCGGGGATCTCGCCCAGTCACGAGCGCTTCACGAGCGCAGTCTCGCGATCTCGGAAAAGGCGTTCGGGCCGGATCACCCGAACGTCGCCATGGACCTGCACAATCTCGGGCAGGTGTTGGAAGACATGGGGAAGTACTCCGAGGCGCGCGAGTTGTACGAGCGGGCGCTCGAAATCCGGGAGGGATCGCTCGGGCCCGATCATCGCAGCGTGGGTTCGACGCTGCATAACCTCGGTAACCTGTTTCAAGAAACCGGCGATCTCGACGCGGCGCGTTCGGCTTTCGAGCGAGCGATCGCAATTCAGGAGAAGTCGCTGGGACCCGATCATCCGAGACTGGCGCGCAGCATCAATGGGCTGGGGATACTGCTCAAGAACGCGGGAGACTACGCTGGGGCGCGCCGCGCCTATGAGCGCGCGTTCGAGATCATGGAGAAGGAGTTCGGCTCCGACTATTCGGAGCTCGGCGCGATCCTGGACAATCTTGCGACGGTCCGACGGTTGGAGGGTGACGAGGCCGCGGCACGCGAGCTGCACGAGCGCGGTCTCGCCATCCGGGAAAAGGCGCTCGGGCCCGACCATCCGGAACTGGCTCCGAGCTTGTACAACCTGGGTGATCTCCTTGCGTCCATGGACGACAATCGGGGGGCTCGACCCCTGCTCGAGAGAGCTCTCGCGATCGACGAGGCCAGACTCGGGCCGGAGCATTCGTATGTGGCCGAAGATTGTGAGGCGCTCGCCGCAGTTCTTCGCAAGCTGGGAGAACATGACGAGGCGGAAGAGTTGGAGTCACGCGCGAAGGGGATTCGGGAGAAGGCGGAAGCGAGGGAGAAGTAGGGTCTCCATTACTCGTAACGCAGGGCCTCCTTTTTTTGTGGGTGGGCCTGTCTCGGATGAAGGGGGCAGGTCACAAGTGAATAGGATGATCGGACTCCTAGGAAGATCATTGGGCCTGACACTGATAATCTACATAGTATCCCTTGGATTCTTTGTTGCGATCGCCTCATATCGAATCTGGGTCAACCAGGAAGTCTACTCAAAGTTCGGAACCGAGTGGCAGAACCTCTGGATCCAAACTAGATTTGCCGCTGTAGTACTCGTAGTGAAATGCTCAATTCTGTTTCTTGGCAATAGCGTCTCGGCCACAATTCTCGGCAGTGCCTTCAACCGAATTGTGATTGCAGTTGGCGTGGTGTTTGTTCTCGGCAACTCAATTCTTGCACTTCGCTCAACGAGTTTCGGGATTCAACTAGTCTGGCTTCCCTTTAGCTGTGCAATACTTGTTATTGGTATTGCGATTCTGAAGAAAAAGGGGGAGCTATAGACTTGAAAGCAAAGATCATCTAACTCTCCCCGCTGGGTCGTAGGTTCGAGTCCTACCCGGGGAGCCAGAGTGGGAGGTTCGTCAGTGATGACGGGCCTCCTTTTTTTGTCCTTCTGCGAAGGGCTGGCGATCTCGGGCTCCACCGGCGAAGTGGTGAAGCGCGCCCCCGCACCGCCCCCCTGTGGAAGTGGCGAATGTTGAGCGATACAGCCCACTGTCTCAGGGTCTCGCTAGCAGAGATCCGACACTCGACCTCAGGCGCCACTGGTCGACTACCGAAACAGCGTCTTAACACTTCCCCAGCTACTTTTTTCGGTTGATGTGGTTGCTCCGATGCGTTCGATGATTCCCATTCTCTCTGGGTACTGATCGTTTCCTTCGTCGTCCCAGTCACCCCTTCGATAGTCCATCACTGCGTAGAATTGGGATCCGCCAAGGTTGTTCGGCTCTCCTGGCTGCCAGTTTGTATACACGACCGGCTCGCCGCTTTCCCACTCGTACGCCTGACTGTTATGATTCAACGAGAATCCGATCCACCAATGAATTGACATGCCACGGTACGTCTCAAAAACCCAATCGTTCTCCTCAGCGCTGCCGATACAGGCAAGATACCCCCCAGCATCTATCGCAAGGGCTCTCGCTTCGGTCCATGTGACGTTGACGGGTGTCGGAGCGTAGTAGTTGCCAGTCAATGGCGAGTAGGTCCAAGTATAGCTGGGGGCTGCTGCCGCCATACAAGGAATAGCCAGTGCAAGGATTGCGAGCAGAGCCAAGGATCGTTTCATTGAGAACATGTCTTTCCCCTTCCTTTTGTATCTTTTCGCTTCAGAACAACGACTACTCTCAGAATTAGCTTTGGGCGTTATTAGTTATCTTCTTTCAAGTAGAGACCCACGACGCGATCCGCAAACTCGGGGATCTCGGTGTAGACTTCGGAAAGGGCGCGGATCTTCTCCTGAGCGGAGGAGTGCTGATCCTCAGGAACGGAAAGGAGACTCATGAGCGACTCCAGATAAGGTCCTTCGCCAGCAGAAATGTCGCTCAGAATATTGTTGTAGCCTATCACGATGAACTCTTTGGCCTTTTGCGCTGCGGGCTTGGTTGCCTGGCCATCAAGAGGTCCAACACGAGCCTGTTCTAGCGTTACCATATACTGCTGAGGAGAGTACTCATAGATTGCCCCCGAAATGGCATCAGTCGAACTGCCGAAGAAGCCCCCAATAACTATGTTTCCCCAAAACCAGGAGTTCGTCGAGGTTTCAAGGCGTGCGCTGAACGGCTTGTATCCTTCTTTCTCGAAAACTAGAGACTGGCCCGACTCCTTCTTCAGATTCATTGAGAGGGGAGTCTTTCCAAGAATCTTGCCGCCTACCAAAACGGTTGCCCCCTCAGGAGATGAATAGAAAGTAACCGTCTGGCTCGTGCCGCTTACAATTGTCGCGCAGGCGACTAGAGTAGATACAGTGGAAATCAATACACCCGCTCGAAGCGTAGAAATAGTCATGGGCACTCTCTCCTATCTGTCGGTGTGTATATATTCGATGTGAAAATGATACCATAAGTGGGCTATGTTGCGCCGATGCCGTGGAGGCACTTTCGCTGCCTTGGTTTTGGCCTTAGTATTCGAAAGCTTGATCGACCACACACTGCAAGCCTGCACACCTCTAGGACCTAGCCCACGCTCCTCCACAGGGGGGGGAGGGGGGGATGGCGGCTCGCAGCCTGTGGAAATGGCGATACGCAGAGGGAAAGCGACGCCGCGGTCCGATTTGTCTGCCCCTGTGGAAAGGGGGCTAGGAGTTCTATGCTAAACTGATCAGAGATACCAGAAGACGCAACTTGTTGGGGGTGCTTGCCATGAGATTGCTACGAGTCTTGGTAGCCATGAAGAGATATCTCAAATTGGGCGCTCTTATGTCGACATGTTTGCTGGTCTACGATTCCTTTGGGCGTGGCGCGTGCCTTTATGCGGAAGCGCGCCCTTCAATCGAGCCACGAATCGCATACGGTGGATCCGAAATCATAGTGACGGATCTGGATGGATCAAATCCCGATACTTTAATTAGTGGTATTTTTGATCTCTTACCAGAAGAAGACACCGTAACCGCACAGCCTCGAATCGTCTACAATCCCATCCGTCACCAGATTCACTTCACTGTTTGGGTTCAAAGTTCTTGGGGAGAGATTCGCAGCGTTGGTTTAGATGGCACGTACTACGGAGCAATCCAGAATGCTCTAGACTATCCTATTGGACTCGCGGTTGATGTCAGAAGGGACATTCTCTTCTGGGGAGAGTTCGGCGGAGTTTACAGCGTCCTGGGATCGCCCCTTGGGACCAGCGCAAATGCAAGCTACATAGCCGTGGATCCTGCGAGACAAAAGGTCTACTGGAGCGTTGAAGATGGCCCACCCTGGCAAGGTCAGGTAGTGGACTACGATGGAACTGGGCAACAGAGTTTACCTGGATTGAACCACCTGGGCTTTGTAGTTGATGAATCCACGGGATACTTGTATTGGCTCTCCTTTCAGTCGGACACCTTGTATCGCTTCAACCCTACCGAGTCGCAACCAGAACCGGTCGCACTCATACCGGGCGGTGTTGCTGGAAGCGAGCTCCATCTCGATCCGTTCGGGAAGAAGCTATATTGGTATGGTTCGGATGGACTCTATCGAGCAGACATTGATGGGACAAACGTTGAGCTTGTAGTGCAGGGCAAGCGTGCACAAGAGATGTCAGAAGGTGGGACTTGGTGCCTTGTTCCCTCGCAGTCACTCACGGATGCCCCTATGGGGGAGCGAAACATAGACGATTATCTACGCATCGTTGTCTACCCCTCAGTCGCGCAGAGCCGAGTGTGGTTTGAAGTGCCAAATACACCCTCCTACGCCGAGATTGGAATCTATGATGTTCGAGGCAGGCTGCTTCGTATCCTTATATCAGGATCTGGCAGGCGTGAGAACCAGACCCTTGTTTGGGATCTTAAGGATGATTCAGGGCGAGAGGTCTCCCCGGGAGCCTATTTTGCGCGTGTCTCTGGAAACATGAAAGCGTTACCGGCGAGATTCTTCGTGGTTCGCTAAGAAGGTTGATCCTGCTTGGCCTGAGACTGCTATCAGCGTTTAGGCCGTAAGTCCTCTCGGTGTAGGCCGTCAGCGAGCGTGAGCCAGGGGCGAGTCTTTCGATTTGAGCACCCAAGCTCGTAGTGTCCGCAAACTCGATCGACATCAAACGTCCGGACCGCCGCGCTCCCTAACCCCTCGCCCACGCTCCTCCACAGGGGGGAGGGGGAGCGGGGATCTTTACGTCCAAATGATACCATGTGCGCGGTGACGCTCTCGCCCTGACCTGGCAGCTTCTTCACAGTTTGCGTTTGCAGTTCGGACATTGCCGATCATCCACATGAACTGTTTGATGGCAAGCTGGACACTCCTTAAGGTAAGCAGGGAGTGCGGTCTCTTTGACTTCGGGTTCAGCCTCTTCCGCAGTCTCCGGAAGCATCTCGCCACAGTAGCGACACTTGATTGCTTCTCGCTTTACCAGCTCCGCGCAGAAGGGGCATTTCTTGAATTCACCTCCACTCAACTTCGCCTCTTCCACCCCCTTTTCGTTCGCGGGAATAACTAGAGCCATTATGAGACCGAGAGGGCCAAGCAAGAAGCCGAGAATCGAGTAACCACAGCCGTTCCGGCCCTTGTTGGTTGCTACGATTGCCGTGATGATCGCGAAGACGATCCAGATGAAGATCGCGTATTCCATCGAAGCTCCCCGAGTGAAAAATCTGGACGAATGATAGCATGGCGGTTGGCACTCGCTGCCTTTTAGCGAGAGTCGTTCATGACTATTTCATCTTTCCAGTGAATCTGCAATCGGTCCCCGTCATAGTCGAGTCGGAGGACTACGCGGGTTGGTTTGCGACTGGTTCCCTCGCGCTTCCAGACTTGCTCGTCGACAAACGCCTCGATTTGAGTGGCAGCCACCCCTTCGGGAGCAACGCCAAATCGCTTGCAATCTGGTCTCGGATGTTATTCCTCAACGGTGTAGGGGCGCGGTGCCCACCACCCAACCGGAGGAGGGATCAAGATGAGGCTATTTCTGGCAATCATGATCGGATGGTTAGTTCTGCTTTTCTTTCTCCACCCGCTTTTGGCTCAGGCTGGCGATCTCGAAGTGATCGATTCATTCGCTTCACCTCTAGACGATTGCCGTGGGCTCACATCGGATGGAACGTTCCTCTATGTTGCCGACATTGTCGATGACCCTCCAGGTTCGCTCCGAAGACTCTCGAAGCTGGACAAGGATGGAAATGTCTTAACGGACGTAGAAGCTAATTCATGGTGCCTGACGCATCAGGGCTCGTTCTTCTATTCCACACTCATCCACGTTCATGGCTACCAGCGATATGATCAGAATCTGGAGTACATAGACAACACTGAGTTGTCAGGTTGGAATCACAGTCCACGACGCGTGGCCTGGGATGGTCAATACCTCTGGATGACGTTTCCAGCCGCTGGAGAGAGCCTGCTTCGTAAGATCGATGTGGGCACCCAGTCGACGGTGGCGACGTTCGCGCTTCCGTTCTCGCCGATGGCGATCGCATGGGATGGCTCGAACCTCTGGATCTCTGACTTGGCAGGTAGTCAGATCCATCAAGTCTCAACGGCGGCAGTGGTTCTTCAATCGATCCCCAGCCCCGGGCCATCGCCTCAGGGACTGGCATGGGACGGGGATGGGCTCTGGGTATGTGACGATGTTACCGACACGATTTACCTGTTGGGAGAGGCGACCGCGACAGAAAAGAGCTCGTGGAGTGGTCTCAAGTCCATGTTCAGATAGACAACTCACCCGTTGTGAGCGACGACTGTCCGTAGCGCGACGGCCCAATTCTCTAATCTAGGAGGGGTTCATGAGAAGCATGCTAATTACTGTGATGTCACTTACTATCGCGACCGTGCCTGTCGGCTCTGTCTCGGCCAAGACATGGTACGTGAATGCCGGAGGTACCGGAGATGCGTTGACGATTCAGGCCGGTATTGATTCCTCGGCCGCCGGCGACACTGTCGAAGTGGCGTGCGGTACCTATTCGAATTGCGTTCATTCCACGCCCGAAGGTGAACTCAACTGCGTCATTCTGAAGTCTGGTGTCGTTTTGATCTCAGAATCGGACGATCCTGCCTGCGTGACGATAGATGCACAGAGTGCGGGAAGAGTTGTCTACGCCGAGAGCCTCGATGCGACGACCGTCATTTCCGGTTTTACGCTCACGGGCGGCCTCACCACAGTGGGCTGGCCATATGGGCAGGGAGCCGGCTTGTTCTGTCGAGCGGATGCGAATCTCGAGATCAGAAACTGTTTGATCGAGTCGAACCATTCTACATTCGTTTCCGGTGGACTGACGGTCGGGTGGGCGTCCAGCCCCTATATCCATGACGTCACTATTCAGAACAACTCCTCGGTAGAAGGTGTCGGCGGAATCACCATCAATCACTTCTCGAGCCCCACAATCGAGGACTGCCTGATCCAGGGGAATACCGGTGCAAATGCCGGTGGCTTGTATAGCGGATCTCAGGCTACACCTGCTGTCAGTCGTGTGGTCATTGCAGGGAACACCGGTCCTGAAGGTGGTGGCGTTGTCTGCAACCTGAGCTCCCCGACATTCAATCAATGCACTGTTGTTGAGAATATTGGTCATGGTCTTACCACTGTGAACTCGGCCGATGTCAGCATCACTTCCTCCATCATTGCAGACAATACGGGGCTCGGCGTCTATTGCTATGCAAGTGGTCAGGCGACTCTTCAATGCTCCAACCTCTTCGGAAACGGCGATGGTGACTGGGTTGATTGCCTGGCAGGACAAGAAGGCACGAACGACAACTTCTCGTCAGACCCGCTATTTTGTAATGCCGCTGTCGGCGACTTTGCACTTAACGCAAACTCACCCTGCGCCCCTGGCAATCATCCGGACGGGGCGAGCTGCGGACTCGTCGGTGCCCTTCCTGTGGCTTGCGGTGGCTCCACGGCGACGGAGGAAGTGAGCTGGGGCGAGGTGAAGGAGATGTTTCGGTAGCCAGTGGAACAGCAGCAGGTGCAAGAAAGGACTATCCAATGAAGAACGTTACGGTAGCAATATTGCTGGCTCTCATGAGCAGCAGTGTCCAGGCTCAACTCTTTCAGGAAGGGTTCGAGTCCGGCCTGGGTGCCTGGGTTGGCAAGTCGAATGGTTCGCATAGAGGCGTCATAGTCCCGGACCCGCATGATTCAAGCAACCACGTACTGACCTTCTCGGGGTTGATGGATAGCGGAGACATTTTCAGCACTGAGATCGCAGTCAATCCGTCGTCTACATACCTGCTTCAATTCGACTATCTGGGGTTACCGTTAGCGGGGAGTCCCGACGGAAACTACGGAGGGTATATCGGGTACTTTGATGGTGAGACCGGTGGTGGGTGGAACGGCAGATGGCTCGCAGGAACCATCAATGTTGTCGTGGACCTGATCGATGACGGCGAGTGGCACTCGTACGAGATCGAATTCATACCAGAAGACGGCGTGACAGTTACGAACGAAACCATTCGAATCATGTTGGAGGATTGGAATGGGTCAGGGTGTTCGAGCTGTCCTCCCGGCGTGCCCGGGGATGCTTTCTTTGACAACATTGTTCTTGGTGCCATTCAGACTACTGCCACGGGCAACGCTTCCTGGACTGATGTGAAGGAGCTGTTTCGCTAGCATGACGCCGTCTCCTCCGACTACGAGTGGTCTCATTTCATTCTCGGTGATGCGCAGATAGCTTGCCTGGTCAACAGATAAGCATGGCGCAGCTATCGCTGAGGATCGCAAGGCTTGGGGACGCTCCGATCAGCATTGTATCGCTTTAGGGACGAATGATAGAATCCAATGAGTTGATCGAAAAGATACCTCTATGCCCTAGTGGGACATCGGAGCAACTCAGCATCCCTTCCGGTTCGTGTTCGACCTCAATTCCTGGAGATGTAAATGGGCTTCTACATACGTAAGGCGTTCCGTTTGGGCCCGGTACGTTTGAACCTTTCTAAGAGCGGGCTTGGTGTATCCGCTGGCGTGCGCGGAGCAAGGCTGGGAATCACAAGCCAAGGACGAGCATATGGACATGCAGGGCGTGGTGGACTCTATGTGCGAGAGTACTTCACAAACAGTGGGGGTACTCAGAAACGAAGCATTGGACGGGTCGGTGAACCGATCATCTACGAACAAGAGTCGGAATACACGTACGGTCAAGGACGAGAGCAGACTCCTGCCACGAATTCAGGCACTCAACTTGCCGGCGTGAAACGAGGGCTGGGGTTAGCCGGGGTAGTTGGTGTTGTCCTGGGGCTGGTAGGGATCCTGACGTTACTGATCGGCCTGGCCATGCTTGCTTCTCAGGGTCTGGCAAGTATTCCAACCCTGCTACTTGGCGCAGGTATCCTGGGCGGCTCGATTTTCCTGTATGCAAGAGACAGTAAGAGACTTCGTGCGGAATTGAGCTTGAGGTCTCTCATGTTCGAAAGTGCAGAAGGGATCAGTGTCGGAGAACTCGAAGCAGGCAAGCTTGTAGAGGCGCTCGGCGAATGCAGCTTGAAGAAGGACAAGAAAGACGCTTTCACGAAGGCTGCCTACTTGAAAGCGATCGAGGCGCTAGCCGCCAGAACACGACCCAGCGCGTCGAGCATCGCGCTATTGCATCGCTTCGCAGACATTCTGAGTGTGGACGATACGTTTCGGCTACAAGCGGATCGCGATCTATTTGACCAAATCTATTTTGAGGCCATTTGTGACCACGAACTTTCTCATGAAGAGGAAGAGGATCTGGAGATGTTGCGAAGCAAGCTGCAGATTCCCGATTCAGAGATTCAAGGCGAACTGGCTTTCATAGAAGAATTGAAGTCGATTCGTGGCATCCAGAGCGGCAATCTCACCGAGACTCAAACGGAGCAAAAGCTGCAGAGGGGTGAGGTTTGCTACTTTGAGGGCGTTGGTCGCATCCTGAAGTCAAAACAGATCGAGACATTTAGGAGAGAAGGACAACAGTACAAGATTCGCCAGCTTGTCCTGAAGAAGGAAGGAACTCTTCTGGTGACAAGCAAACGGCTCGTTCTACTTAATAGTGGAACGAGCAATGTCCGCCTGGATGTCATCTCAGACTTTGAACTCGATTATGATCGAAAGTTGTTGTGCATTCAGAAGGAGGGTGTGCAGACTCCGACTTACGTAACCACTCCCAAAGCCTTAGTAGTTGGGGCCTTGCTAGAGGCGTTGACGAGTCGGACTTCGTAATCTCACACTACGAGAGCTTGGGAAGCCTTTTCGTCTTCCCCAATGCGCACAAGGACATATGGAAAAGGCTTGCCGTGACAAAGTCGTCGTTCACACTACAGCTTTTTGGGCCGCTCTTTGATAGGCGCGCAGGTGACAAATCATGACGCTTCGAAGACGAGTCTCTGACATTATTCGAAGCACCGGCACGGGTGTCAGACTTAGCCGCGTATTCGACACGTTTATCCTGACTCTCATCACACTGAATGTAATCGCGCTTCTGCTCGAATCGGTTCGCCCGCTGCACGACGCCTACGCGCCCTACTTCTACTACTTCGAAGCCTTCTCGGTCGCCATCTTCACCGTCGAGTATCTGCTGAGGCTGTGGTCAGCGGTCGAGCGACCCGAGTTTCAGCGACCCATCGCTGGCCGGGCGCGCTGGGCAAGAACACCATTCGCGGTAATCGACCTGCTGGCCATCCTGCCGTTCTACCTGCCACTGCTAGGCGTCGATCTTCGCATCGTCCGTATCGTGAGGCTGATGCGCGTGTTCCGCGTTGCCAAGCTGGCGCGCTACTCTTCCGCGCTGCAGGCGATCGGCCGTGTAATGAAAGAAAAGCGGGAAGAACTGCTGATCGTCGTGTCCGTCTGCGTCCTGCTCCTCCTTCTCTCCTCGACGCTGATCTACTTCGCCGAGAACGAGCAGCAGCCCGAAGACTTCTCGAGCATCCCGGCGGCCATGTGGTGGGGTGTATGTACGCTGACGACCGTGGGCTATGGCGACGTCACCCCGGTCACACCATTCGGCAAGGTGATCGCGTCATTCATTGCGCTGCTCGGCATCGGACTCTTCGCCCTGCCGGCGGGAATTCTCGGGGCGGGGTTTGTGGAGTCGTTGTCAGAGAAGGGCGGCGGGAGTCGGTGTCCTCATTGCGGGAAGGAGATCTAGGGGGCGAGTCGACCGCTTCGGTCACCCCGCAATATCCCATTTTGTCTGGAACATATGGTTGAGATCGGTACAATAGCTGTCAACCCACTGGATCCAACGAGAGTTCTTCGCCGGAGATAGTATGGCTTCCCCTTCGAGTCAGGAAACCCCGGAAAAGTATTTTACTGGTCAGCGCCTCCTCATTCTATTGCTTGCCGCTATTCTGATTAACTTTCTCGCTACTCGACCTCCCTATCGTGGCGTCGAGGACCGAGTCACCTTCTACCTCCTGAAAAACTTCACGGACAGGAAGGAAGATCGTGACGATTCGATTGGGATCGCAGCGATTCTACCGGAAGACTGGGAAGATCCTGCGCTGTTTGGAGGATGCGTCCCGCTTCGTCCGGTGCTCGTCAAAAATCTGTTTGAAGCAATCCTCAGCGACGGGCCATCTGTGATGTACGCAGATCTCCTCCTTGGCCCGCCAAGTCGGTTCGATGCGGAGCTTGCGGAAGAACAGGCTGATCTGTATAGATTCCTGCTCAAAGTGAATCGCGAGCTGCAAGAAACAACGATCATTCTCGCGCTCGACTCCTCGGAGTGTGCTCCGGAGCCGATCGGTCTCAACGGCTATGAGAGGACAGTGGCAGACACGCTTTGGGACTCTCTGCTGTTTCAATCTCCAGTTGAGGGTCGAGTGCGATTCGGGTTCGCGGAATTTACGACTGTTCTGGGCCGAGTGTTTGCGTTACCAAGAGCCATAGAAAGCACTCATGGCAAATCACGGACGATGTTGGCCGCGTTCGAAGACGTGATCGGAAGGCAGTCGTTGGAGAGGGAGCTGTACTTTCGATTTTCGAGGAAGTACGGGGATCAGTGTTTCCCAAACTACAAGAACACGATCTCTTCGGGAGAGATTCTTCGAGCGTGGCACGGATCCGGCCAGCTTGGGAAGTTTACGGATCGATCAACCGTACTCATAGGGGGACTCTACCCTCAGGGCAGGGACTACCATGAAACCCCGCTGGGGAGAATGGCCGGAGTGCAGATCCACGCTGAAGCGATTGCGGCCGTTCTATCGAATCGCACACTCCGGAATCTGGGGTTTTGGCTCAACTCTCTTCTCGACTTCCTGATCGGTTGCGTGACTGGCTGGACGATGTTCATAGTGATGCGTTTCGGAAAGTCGTTCGCTTGGGGACAGGTAGGTGGTGCCGTGGCCGGCATTTCGGGAGGACTCTCCAGTGCGTTGATTCTCTTTCACCTCGGTTTCATCGCGGCGGGATTCATCTGGATGCCTTTCGCGATTCTCGCCGAGCAGTGGGTAGAGGACTTAATCTCCGATTTGAGGGGGAACCATTCATGAAACAAACAAGTAAATTCGTTCTTGCCCTGGTGCTGTCAAGTTGGCCTTGGAGTCTGGCGGCATTTGCCTCCGAATCGGTAGAGCCGTTTGAAGTTCATGTGCGATCCGGACCTGTAGGCGATATTCGCAGCGTCGAAATGAGCACGGACGGGACCTTTCTTGCGATCCAGGAAGAAGTGAATCTTCAAGCGCCTCTGCACCGAGTGAGAATATGGGATCTGCTTGCCAATCGAGAAGTGGGGGTGCTGGACTTGCCGTTCGCGGCGTTCGTGAAGTTCCTCCCTGATAGCCACGTCCTTGTCTACAGAGACAATGATCGCGGATTCGTCTATTTTGACGCAGATGATTTTCGCGAGACCAAGACCGTGAAGGTAGATGGTGGCGGGCACTATTTATTCTCTGGTGACGGGAAGACTTGGGTCAGGATGCACGAGGGACGCGTTGATCGGTTCGATATGCTGTCAAGTACTGCAGCACAACGAAAGCTGCAGATGGACTCGTGGAGTCCTCTCGCGGTTAGTGCCGTGAATCACAATGGCTCAGCGGTCGCGATCGCGGGAACATATGATGCGTCGCAGGAAGTCATCGTGTGTCGAGAGTCGAGGAGCCCCGTCAGCCTTTCCAAAGCGGAGGATGCTCGTGTCTTTGACCAAGCGACGCGTGGGCCGTTGGGTGTTCTCGGTGGCGTGGGCCGGCAAGAGTTGCTCTTCCACCCATCTCAGCCCTGGCTGTTGGATGTACGGCATGCTCCGCTCTATTCAGCGCGTGTGTGGGATACCGAGTCGGGTTCACTGCTAAGAGAATATGCTCGGCATCGTTCAGGCGAGGAATTCGTACAACTATTTATCTCGAGTGATGAATTCGCCCGCACACCAAACAGTGAATATGTAGCGATTACCGTTTCTTATATTGAGACGACATTCCCAGACAATTCCTATGAGCTCACACAAAAGGAACAGGTAATAGTCTGGAACACAAACGGAAACTGGATGGATCTTCGTGGAGAGCTTGAGCGGGCTGTAAAGCTTGACATACCGAGTGTCCGATCTGCGGCGGTCACGGCCGATGGACAATACGTAGCGGCGGTGTGTGGAGACCCTCGCAGAATCGAATTGTGGTCCGTGGCGAGAAAGCAAAAGATCAGGGATCTGGGGGAGCGATCTTCGCGTGTAGTACGAGTTGTTCCCAATGCCGACTTCAGTCGATTTGCTACTCAGGATGAGTCCGGCCGCTTCAGCGTCTGGGATCTCCGCAACGGCCGTCGTCGAGCAGATGATGTCTCAACGGGTGTCTTGACCCATGGATCGACGCTGGGCCGATCCTACTCGATCATTCAGGATTCACCTGCCGGAATCAGTCTCTTTGACCTCGAAAAACAGCTTTCGCCTGTCAAGATTGACTTTGATTCCTCGCCGAAGAAAAGCGCGACCTATTCCAGCGAAGCGAAGCGCAGCAGCGACGCTTTGTGGGAAAGCTTTGGACTCACGGATGTGATGGCAAAACTGACCGAATCTCAACCCGACAAGTCTCTGGATGCGTGGCTTTCAGGGGATGGTTCCAAGCTGGCGGTTCGACGAGGGCGTCCTGAGGCTCTCGAAATCTACTCGCTTCCAGACGGCGTCCTCTTGACCCGGCACGAACCCGAGCAGTTAAACTTTATTGCGGCAATGAATTCGACCGGTTCGATCTACGCCTTTTCGAACACACAGCCTACAGGAGACGATTCGAGGTCGCTGGCGTCGGTAGTGCAAGTTTATCGTCTTCATAAGGAGAAGCCTTTTGCTGTGATTTCTGTGTCGACGGAACCGGATGTGCTTGAGATCAGCCCCGATGGAGACCTCATTGCTATCGGTGATGGGGCGAACGAGAGAGTCATCGTTTACTCGACGAAGACACAGCAGCCCTTGTGGGAAGCGCGGGCTGATGTTCCATTCTCCCCTGCGGTCTTTGCTTTCATGGAGCTAAGCGCTCGTCGCGGTGATGCAGAGGCCAAGCGTATTGTCGAGGACGAGGAGATTCGCCGCCGCGTGTACGAGAATTCCTGGGGGAACATACGCGGGATGGAGTTTGCGCCGGTATCGGGAGATCTGATGATTGGTTCGGACGATGGGAACATCCGGCGCTGGAGTCAGGAGGGTTCTCTCTTGGAAGAGTTAGAAGGGGCCTGGGGTGCGGTTTCGGGCCTGCGTGTCTCAGAGAACGGAGAGAAGACTCTTGCCTGGTACGCCGATGGTCGAGTTTGTCTCTGGGAAAGCGGTCGAGACATTCCGCTTGCTTCGTTCTATCAATACGATCGCGAAGACTTTCTTATCACGATGGAGGACCGGTACTACAAAGGGTCACGCCAGGGTCTTCGCGCGTTTAGCTTCAGTATTGACGATCAACCGGTCCCACTCCCGCTACTCGATCTGGAGCGAAATCGTCCCGAGTATATTCTCGAGCAACTGGGGTTTGCATCCTCGTTCCGGGTCCAGAACCACCGGAAGGCTGCTCAGTTGAGGCAGACATGGGTCGGAAATGCTCTGAAGCTTATGGAAGGATCGACGATTAAGATCGATCGCACAAACCTCGAGCCGCAATCCGAATTGATTCAGATCCGCCTCCCCTTCACCGCTTCCGTTCCCGCCGGCTATGAAGCACGAGTCATTGTGCGTGTAAACGGCGTTGTCGATGACGCCGCGGGATCGAATTCAACGATCATCGGAGGATCAACCTCATTTGTTGAAGTCGCGCTTACAGAAGGACTCAATCGTATTGACCTGAGCCTTGAAACTGCAGATGCGACAGAGATTGCGCAGGACGACGTTTTGATTGACTGCCTTTCAGCCACGCCCGGCAAGACTCACATTCTCACGATCGGGGTAGCGCAATACGAACCGGAAGCATCCGACCTGAAATATCCGGGTAGTGATGCGGAGCGAATCGCAAGACTGCTCATGAGTACTCAACGCGATATCGGAATCGCCAAGACGATCCGAAACGCTCGAGCGAACAAGGAGGCCATAGTCGCCTGCTTGAATGAACTGGCACAATCAAAGCGCGAAGACCTTGTCGTTGTCTTCTATTCCGGTCACGGTTTCCGTGATCAGTCCGGGCAATATGTCATGGGTGCATCGGGAATCGACCGCAAGAACATTGAGTCGACCGGAATCTCTTACACAGAACTTGATTCACTGATGAGACTGGTGCCGGCGAGAAAGAAAGTCTTGCTGCTGGACTCCTGTGAGTCTGGCGCTCGAGAAGGTGGACAGATCGCTATGGCGATTGCGGATGAAGGGTATACAGGAAGCAAGGGAGATGGTTCTCGACCGCCGCTGCGGAGCTGGGACCCTGTGGTACTGGCCGAGGACCTATTCGTGGATCTGCTGCCGGAGTCAGGAATCAGTGTGCTTGCTGCTGGACGAAGTTCAGCACAGGAACTCGACAAGTTCGGGAGTGGCGCCTTCACCTACTTTCTCGAGAAGGGATGCCGTGAGTATCTTGCTGATCAAAACGGAGACCGACGGATTACGGTATCGGAGCTTGCCGATTACATTGGACTGCACGTAAAGGAGGAGACGAATGGCCTGCAGGAGGTCGTTGTTAGGAAGAAGAATCCTTATGTTGATGCGGTTCTGTATCCGTAGTGAATTCGCGTTGCTGCTTGTTGTGGCAATCTGGATGTCACTTTCTGAAAAGGTTCGGGCTGAGGATGCGATCGTGACTGCAGTAGATGGCATCGCCATGGTTCAATTGGCAGGTACCACGAAATTTGACCGAGTGGCGGCAGTCCAATACAGCAGGTTGAGTAGCGGCGACAGTCTGTTTCTCGGCGGCGGCACTCTGGTATACGTGGACATGAGGACTCAAGAAGTAGTGCGATTGCAGAGTCCGGTTTCTCATGCCATCCCGAAAGTTCCGACAGAAAAGCGCAGTGGTCTGTTCGGACGGTTAGGATCGTTCGTCATGGACGTTGTGAGACCCGACCCCCCGATTCAAGTGCCCGGTGCCGTAAAGGGCGGATGGTTGTTTCCGGATGGACAAGCCTATGCTGACTCTGTTCCTGTCAGATTCAACTGGCTCTCCGATGAAACTCCCGACTACCTCGTGCTGTTTGGCAGTCATGGATTTGAAAAATTGATTGAGGAACCAGTCGCGCCTTACATCCACGAATCACGACTTGCGCCGGGAGAGTATGGCTGGGCGCTCTTGGGACGAGCTGGGACCAAGATAGAGCAGGGCAGGTTTGCGGTTCTGGACAATGATGAGGTCCGCGCTATCATCGAGGAAGGAATGGATGAAGCCCCCGAAGCTGTGCGCGCGCTTCCCAGAGAGCAAGGAGAAGTTCTTGTAGCTGGCTCGAAGTGGTTGATAGTTAATTAGAAGAAACGCCACCACAAGCCCTGGCGTTCAAGACAGAGAATGGCACTGTCCTGGTTGCCTGGAGCCCGCCCGTTCGAGTCCTACCCAGGGAGCCAGAGTGGAGAGGGTCTTGTGGTAACACAAGGCCCTCTTTTTCTGTTTTGGAGAATGCGCGGCGAAACGGGGCTCCACAGGGGAAGGGTGATGTTGTGGTCTAGCCCTCTCCCTGTGAAAATGCCGAAATGCTAGCCCATGCCACTACTGTCTCAGAGTCTCACGGGTCGCCCCCCTTCGCATCTTGCATCAAGCATTGAGGGCGCGAAAGCGCAGCGCTGGTGAGTAGGCGATGCAAGTGAGACGTCGTCCATGCCAACGGTCCCCTGTTTCGCTACCAGAAGAGCCCCGAGCCAAGTCACTGCCCCCATGATGCTTCCAGATCCTATTATGTTAAACTTATAGCCATTCCAGAATCCAATGGGAAACACGCTCGCGTGCCGCCCTAGCGAAAGTGGAACGAGCATTCATCGCGGGCAACTCTCTCGAGGTTTCGCTTTGTCGCGCGCAGAAAGGTTTCCGTGCCCATTTCATCTCCACGGACAACGGTTTGGGATTTGCGATTCCAGGCAATAACTCGAGCAATCCCATGGTGCGTCCATGAGATCGCCACGATCTTCTTTGTCGGATGAGCCTCGGCTAACGATAGGAGTTCACGTGCCTGATTCGGCGACCCGTACATCTCATCGACGGACCTGGACACTCTAATTTCACCCTGCAACCTATGGCTTGGCTCAACAGCATCGCCCACTCTGTTCTTTTCAAGGAGCGCTTTCTTCCACTCTGCACGTTGCCTCTCTATTACTCGCTGTTCTTCTTCCTCGACTTTGGCTGCGTAGTGATTTGCCTTTTGACTGAAGACATCGCTATCGGGAAAGAGTGAAACAAGTCGTCGGTAGAGTACCAAGTTCTCCTCGTACTCTCTTGATGGAATGGTCTTGAGTTGCGCGAGGATTCCATCCGCTTCTTTCTTCTTAATCCCTTCCTGGATTTGGACTTCAAGTTCGCTCAGTTCAGTATCATTCGTCGCTCGGTATTCAGTTGTTATCGTCAAGGCCGCTTCATACTTGGCCCCGGCTATAGCTGTAGTTATCTCAGTAAGGATCGAGTCCCGATGCGTATTAAAGAAGTCCCTAAGGTGCTGCTCCTTCTGTACGCGTTCACGAGTCTCGATCTCTAGTAAGGCTGCGGCCTCCTTGGAGTCTTTGCTAGCTGCAAATCCTGCCCCGCACACTAGCAGGAATAGAACGCCGATGGCCCTGGCTAGAGGATGCAACCGCATGCCTGTTCTTGTGAACGTGAGCTGACGAACGGGTGGTAGGAATAGCGCTGAAATCCCACCAAAGCAAAGGGCTGCAAGTGGGTAGCTCGCGAACAAACCGACACCACACGCCAAGAAGACGACTCCTGGAAACCAGCTAAGCATCCTCCCCCCCTTTACTCTTCCGAGAGGTGTCACAGATTCCTAGTCCTGCCACGACGTCACAACTCCGTCGTCGAAGTACACGTACTCGTCATTATATACCCATTGCTCATGAGTTCTGAGCTGAGTGACAGTTCTGTTCACATCATCTGGCTGACCCCAGCTCGCGATAACCATTTCCCTCGTCATTCCGAAGGTGATCTTGCCATCTCGGATGAGTGATCTAAACTTAAGCGGCGTATCTGGGTTCTCGAGAAGGAAGAGGTCCCTTCGGCCAAGGCGCACCACAGGCGAGTTAGAGATAAGCGAGTTGTGAATCCAGCCAGTAAGGCAGGAGTCCGTGAGCGTCTTGGCCGCCAGGGTGTCAAGGGAACGATAGTAGCCTGGAAGAAAGTGCACCTTGGACCAAGAAGGGCTAGATTCTGAGACAAGCAATGGATGACCCTTGCTCAGTAAACCGAGGGAGCCGGATTCGGTGCTTGCAGCCTTTCGAACTCGCGCTCGATCGCTTGAGACCCATGCCGGGTCTTGTTTGCATCCAGACCAGTACCGTTCCAATGAGTCGCTAAGGGCAATCTGCGACGCCAGCTTACCGGCCTCTATCTCCTCGCCGAGTCCTAGTTCGTCAAAGAGCCGCTCCATTTCGGTCATAGACTCGTTCATCTCGAGCTTCGACTTCGTGTAGTAGCCTTCCGAAGTCCCATCCGAAACTCGAAAATAGCCCGACTGATAGCCGAGAACGACGAGTGTAGCGCCCTTTCCGACTGATCCAATGGCCTCTCCGAAGATCGATGGCTCCGCTCTGAGGCTTCCCCCGAGACTGGCTGTGGTCTTGATGGGGCCACCCCCCAGAGAGCGAACTTCCTGAATCCTGAGTTGGACCTCAAGTTCAGAGATTCTTGCCTGCACAGCGCTCAGATTCTTCTGCAGTGACGCCTCCACTCCTCTCAGGGAGTCCAGGTTATCGGACCGAGAGACCGAATGAGCCGTTTCGGGCGTTCCCAAGAAAAGGAGAACAAGGCAAGCCTTGAGAAGATGGGTCAAGGAATCGATACCTCCTGAATAAAATTTGCGCTGGCTAGGAAAAGGTTCGCATATTCGGGCCAATTGGACAGCAGTTCCCTCCCCGAATCGCCTCCTTGCATCAATTGAGGTACGAATGATATCATCCCTAACATTGCCGACTCAACACCGATAATACAAAGGAGAGTGCTGATGATCCTGGAGGCTATTCCAGCCGCTTATGGCGCCATCCTGGGGACGAAAGGATGTAATAGTGATGCGCAATTCTTGGTTCCGAATCGCTGCATTTATCCTGCTTAGTACGGCGCCGGCCAATCTATACGCTTGTACTCTCGTCAGTGATGACTTTGAAGATGGCAATGACGCTGGATGGACTCGGATTTGTGAGAACGGGTCTGGCGTCGACTGTCTGTTTGAAGTATCAGGGGGCACGTACAAACTTCAGCAAGTTGACGTCAATGCTCGCGTGTGGAGTATCCTGGACGCCTCCCATGGTGCTTGCGACTTCGTGTTTCAGGCGGACTTCAAATCCAACTCATACGACAAGAAAGTGATCTTCCGCGCTGACCCGGCGGGTCCCAGATACGAACTGAATCTTAGAGCAAACCCCTTCAATGATCTGTTCCTCCACAGCCCTATCGGGGATCTTGCTCACATCACCGGAATTTCCAACACCGTTGGTAGCTGGTACACGATACGAGTGCAGGTGGTGGGATCGCACATTCAGGTCTGGGTGGACGATACACTAAAGATTGACCTTCATGACACGACTCTCGTTTCCGGGGCGGTTGGAGTGCGTGCACATAAACATGGTGCTGTCTGCGAGTACGACAACGTTCAGTTCACGCCTCTTGGTTTGACGGCCGTTGGGGAAAGTTCGTGGAGTTACCTGAAAGAGATCTTCAGGTAGGTGCCCATCAAGGCCAGAAGGAGTCGGCAATGAATACCTCACGATTTGGGACCTTAATGCCAGTTCCTCGAGCCGTTTCGATTTATGCGTTTGTCTTGGCAGTCTGTCTGTCTGATCTGGCGGTCGGCGATGCACCGGCTCAGGATTTCTACATTGACTTTGGAGTTGCCGACGCGAACCCTCCTATCTCCAGCAACCTCAATGAAGTGTTCCCCGGGTATTCTGACTACTCCCTATTGGAGGAGTCGGTCAACAACCTGGGTGATAAGGCTGGGACCGTCGAGGCAACTACTCAAGTCGTGAATGGTGTTTCCTTCACACTCAATTCCTTAGCGGGAGAGGGCACGGCCTGGCGCGACAGACCGGGTGATGTCACTCACGCTCAGGGTGATTTGCTCGAAGACCATGTAGCTGCTAACACCTCAACAGGGGGCCTGGTCCTAACGATCTCCGGGTTACCACAGAGCTCCTACTCCATGACCACATATCACCACGATGCACAGTGGGCGAACGTAATTGAAAGCGTAAGTGTCGATGTCGGCAGTGGAGAGACAACGGTAGCCTCAAACTTCCCGGCGAGCACTGGCTGGTCTCCAACATCAATTTCTACTGTCACATTTTCCGTTGTTGTTAGCGGTACAGAGGACGTGACAGTACGATTCATCCCACAGACCTTCTCTGTAACACTGAATGGACTTGACTTGATCGACACCGGTACCACAGCCACGGAGGAGACGAGCTGGACCGAAGTGAAGGAGTGGTTTCGATAAACCGAGGTAGAAAGACTCAGACCGCAATACGAATTCCTGAGTCGCTCTCCTAAGGCCTCTCAGCGTGGTGGCACACCCAGGAAAGGAGTCATGCTCATGTATCAGAAGCAGGGCGCAATCTTGTTTGCTCTCTTCGCACTGATTGGATGTCTACCGGATGATGCAACGAGAAACGATACTGACCCGAAGGAACAGATCAATTCAGCTATTCTGATGTATGAACATGGCCTCGGTAGCGCAAGCAAGCAGATCTTCGTCCAAACGTACTTGTCCGGTGCAGCAACTGACTCCATTCGAGCGGAAGCGCTCTATTGGTTGGGAAGGTCCGCATTTGACGAAGGCAACTACGCGACGGCTCTTGAAGACTGGCAGACTCTGACCGAGAAGTATGACTCAAGTCCAAGAGCCTCCCAACTTCTTGAAGACATTGAGCGAATCGAGGACCTGGTGGCGCGTTCACCTCAAAGCGAACTTAACTCGGTGATTGCTCGGTCCTACCTTCAAAACGGTGATTTTTGGAATGGGTCGAGCGGTCGATTCACGATCGACTCGTCTTGGTTACCCAAGGTTGAAATGGCGACCCATTGGTACGACCGGATCGTGGAGGAATTTCCGGGGACGATCGCTGCTGAGACTGCGTATCGGCAGAAGATGTTTGCAATCCTGGGGTGGAAGGCCTTGGGTTCCTATGCTTCCAGCTACGGGCTAGAGGCTAGTCAGAAGTACTTGGAGCCACTCCTTGAGACCTTCGCCGAGTATGAGTCTGCGTTCCCAGAGAGCAACTACCTCGATGCTTTTCGGTTTCAGATTGCTCAGGCATATTGGAACAAGAGAGACTGGAATAGTGCCGAACTTTGGTTGGCCAAGATTCAAGGCGGGGACGGGGGGAAGGTGACCTTCTACACAGATCTAGCCGATGCGCGCCTTGAGAAGCTGCGGTACTAGACAAATCGGGATGCATTCGGAAGGGCATCTTGGACACTTGCAACCGTATTCAGTTACGGAAGGGTACTACATGAAACGCTTCTTCTGCGCATCGATGGGAATCTTGCTGTTCGTTCCCGCAGTTTTCGTTGATGCGGGCTTGTCGGTTGGTTTCGATCAAAACGGTGATGGAGTTCTAGAGCCGCACGAACAGGGAATTCAGAATGCGGTCGCTGGGCAAGAGTACTCGATGGATGTAGTGCTCGACTCCGTCGAGGATCTACCGGACGCAATCATAGGCACCTATGTCATGGTCGCCACTCCCGACACGAGCAAAGTCTCAGGTGTGGAGTTCAGTTTTAATGTAGGCGCGATGCCCGACTGGATGCTCGGGCTGTACGTCGTGCCCGACAGCGCAGGTAGCTGGTTAACCCCTCAATTTATCGAATACAGATCCTCTGCGGGGAAAGCGTGGCGAGTGTCTGCGTGGGAAATCGTTCCGGTGGAGTGCGATACGGTTGACCTGACGCTAATAGGTACGCTCAAGTTCACTGCACTAGCAAACGGTTGTATCAGTTGGGGCATTGATCCGGGGTACGAGGGTCTTGGGACCGTGTTTGTTGACTGCCAGTATGAATATCCACCGTTCATGGTCCCTTTGCCCATCGATTGTAGCGTAACGACTGCAACCGAAGAAGCCTCTTGGGGCGAGGTGAAGGAGATGTTTCGGTAGCGTCACGAGAGACAAGATCATTGCGCAAGTTGGCAAGCGCATATTCAGCGAGCGCACCCTCAAAAATGCCCACCGAGACGTGGTAGAGGTGATGGTTCTTCTGAAGTTGCCCGCTTCGATGGACGCCTAGGCGGTGTGTCGACGACCAGGGAGGATCGTCGTCGTGAATCCGAAGTCTGTGAGATCCCTTTAGAGGAGAACGACGTATGCAGTTTCTTCTTACAGCTGTTCTACTACTCATCGGTATGCTCTTTGTGTTAGTTGGCTGGGCGATCCTCGTTGGAGAGAGTCGTAGGATAGGATCTGTCATTGTGCTCATGGGCTTTGGCTTCTTTGCGTTTTCACTCGGCACCTATGATTCCTTCATGACTAACGGATCCATGAACTCAACAGTGGGCGCTGATGCTTTCGTGCCGGGACCGGCTTTCGAATCAGTCGAGGCGCTGGGCTCCCCAGCCGACCATGGTGGTCAGGGAGAGAACAACCTGCAAAAGCAGCCTACGGATTCACCCCCCCAGCTGGTCAACGAAGCGCGAACGACAAGGGCAAGTGGTTACCTATGTGCTAGCTGTGGCGGTACTACAAGTGATCCTGTGCGCGTAGGAGGGGAGAGGGTTTGCGGCTCCTGCTACACGAGCATTGTGGAGGACGCTCGTTCGATTCAGAGGCAACTAGACTCTAGAACCATGACCACCTGTCATTTCTGCGGCTCGCCTGCACCTTCTGGCAGAGGTATGTGTTCCTCATGTCTTCGCGATTACGGAAACGCCTTGTTGGGAGGCGGATAGGCTGCGAACAGGTGCGGTCACTACCTGGGCGAGGTGAAGGATGTGTTTCGGTAAACCAAGGAGAGGGGCTCAAGCTGTTGTGCGAGTTCTTAAGCCATAATCCCTGAGAGAAGGAGTTGTATCATGGCCCTGCGTTTCCTTTGCCAGCAGTGCAATGGCGAGATCGTGACTCAGTTTCTTAACGTGGGCGATCAGGCAAAGTGCACATTCTGCGGGAGCACGACTCCGGTTCCGCGAGGCTGCGATGAGTTCAACCCTCCACCAGATTACCATCCAAAATCAGGTCAGCAGTCGGTGGATGGTCCTGCCGGAGAGTTTTTGCCAGATAGCAGTGCTACTAGGAGTCCTGCTCAAGAATCAAAAACCGGGAGCGTAGAGTCTCGAATGGATCAGATGGGCATGGCATTTCTGATGCTTGGATTTCTGGGGAGTGCTTTTGGAGTTTGGAACAGCCTGTCGGAGCCGGAGTGGATGTCAGGCATATGGCACACGATTGCTTTTGCGTCCCTATTCAATGGATTCGTGACGTGGCTACTATTCAGCGCCGGAGCCACTGTGATTCGGCTCCTCAAGAAACTGAACGATCTTCCGTTCAATGGAGAGATTTCGTGAGACACCGAGAATACTCAAACTGAGGTGGTCAAGTGGGCAGTCAGTTACTTGTTGTCATTCTTATCTCGACCCTCTTTGCCAGCCAAACGGCAAGCGCCCGCACCTGGCTCATCGAACCTGACGGCACAGGGGAGGTGCCGACGATTCAGGCGGGGATTGCATTGGCGGTGGACGGGGACACTGTGCTGATTGCAGCGGGTACCTACAGCGAACCGCCTAGTCAAACACCCTCCTCTCATTTCAACAAGCAGCCTCTCCATCAAGGAGGATTTTGTGTACGTGGCCAATGTTTCTTCGACTTCGCCTACCGATCTCTTTTTTTCTTGTTCAATATCGCAATCCGAGCTCAGCGCGCACCAGAACATGACGGAAGTGTAGAATGACGTTTACGGTTCTACTTTGGTTTGGTGCCGCTCGGCTCTTGTACAGTTTGATTGAAAGGTGGAGTTGGAGATTTGTCATCTCCGAGGTTTTGGCTATTTCTATCGGCCTAGTAGTTGGGTGGATGTTCCTTGGGATCCAAACCCCAATTGTCCTAGGGCTAGTGCAAGGCGGAATTTTCTTGGCAACTGCAGTTTCCGCAATACTGGTAGGCCGGCGTGTCCCGATTGACACGGCTCGGGATCCGGGCGCAAGACTAAACCCCCTGAACCTTGGAATTATTGATTTCTCCTGGTTATCTATCATTGCGGGAACGCTAGCGCTTGTTTGCTTCGCAAGATCATCACCCCCCTTGGCTGCTCAGGGCCCGACGGATCTGTCGGTGGAGAACTTGCAGGCGCAGCTGGCGAACCTTCGCTTTCTCCTAGGCCATACGATTGAGAGTATTTTCCTGTTAGGTGGTGTACTGGCTGGATGTATGGCCATCCTCTGGGCAGGAGAAATCTGGAGAAAGAAGGAAAGCTCCGCGCGCAGCCACTATAGGTTCACTACAATTGCTGCGATTCGAATGGTAGTTGCATACTTCATTGCAGTGGGCAGTGCAGGTTGCTGGGTCGGAATTCCATTTTTTGAATTGATGAATGATCTAACGAATCAAATCGCTGCGCATGAAACGCCAAAGCGATCCGCCATACACAAGTCGAATGTCTTCACGATTGGTCCGTTTCCTAAGGGGATGCCAACGCTAGAGAGCTTAAGGGACCAAAGCAGTTGGCAAGGACTGGAACGGCACCTCGTCAATGCGGGGAGAGGATCGGACGTGTTTGTCCTGCTCGTTGGATCAGTCGACGAGGAAGAGCTGACTTCTCGGCTTGGAAGTGGAGAGAGGGTTTCTCTTAGTAGTGCTCGTGCGAATTGGATTCGACAACAAATTCTCTTGGATAGCATTCCTGGCGTTAATCCCGATGCAGTATTGGCTGTTCAAGGGGGGGCATCCAATACTGGACCGGAGATTTCAGATGCTGCGCTCGCACGAGATCGAGTTGTGAGAATTAGGGTTGAGCATCGAGAACTCGAGTAGGAGGAAGCCGTGACAAGGGAACAACCTCTGGATTCAGCAAAGCGACAGAGCGAGAGCATCTTGCTAGAAGAGTGGAAGCAGAGATGCGAATCCTATAGGCAGTATCAAAGTCTCTACTTGACAACGAACAGTATCGTCTTAACCGGTGGATTGATTTCTTTCAGCATTGGAAGCGACAAAGATATGACTCAGTTTAGCGAAGTGGCTGCATTGACGCCGGGCTCCCTCTTTTCGTGCTCCGCCCGCTGGCGGGGGCGAGTTCGGGGCGGACAGGCTGCATCGTGGACTCGCGCGACCGGCCCCGCGGCCCTTGTGGAAAGGGGGAGTGAGAGGTGCTGGGGCAACATGTCTCAATGTCTCTCGGGGAGAGACCCCACGGCACCTTGGTCCACCCCTGTGGAAAGTGAGATCGCACCCCCGGAGAGCCAGGTGGGAGACCTCGCAAGTCATGCGGGGTCTCCTCTATTATCCTTTCGCGGATCGAACGAGAATTGGGGCTTCACAGGCCACACGGCGAAGTGCGTCTCGCCCGCTCGCCACCTGTGGAAATGCCGACCCCGCGACAGGCCCCACACGTCTCGATGTCTCGGGGGGAGAGAACACATGTAAGCATTACCTCAGTAGGGCATTGGGCATCTCTGCAGCAAAGAGGGGTCTAAGGCACCATGCGGAGTTTCGTCACGGACGATTACCAGGACGCATAGCACTGTTGCATGTATCAGCAAGGTAGCTCTAGACTGACTATCAACTGGGACAGGGAGAGTCACCTGCACTTACCAACACGAGCCCTTGGGAAGGTTGTGAAAACTACAAAAGCACACTGCAATCAATGTCTAGATTCTCGGCAGCATGATGTCCTGCATTCGCACTCGGAGAAGTGGAATTCTAACGATGGTGGAATATGCGGATCTGACGAGTATGACCTTCTTCGGTGTCGCGGATGTGAGTCGATTGCGGTACGACATATCGCGTGGTGCTCGGAGGACATCGACGAATTGGGGGCTCCATATAGCACCGTTTTATACTACCCACCCTCAATTTCTCGACCAATGCCACGTTGGGTTCACGACCTTGTAACCAGCGAGGCGACTTCTTTGATGGGGGATCTTCTTCAAGAGATCTATGTTGGCCTCCAAAACAACATTGCGAGTCTTGCAACGATGGGCATTCGAGCCTTGATCGAATCAATCATGATTGAGAAGATTGACGATCAAGGATCGTTTGCTGAGAATATCAATGCGTTTATGGCTGCGGGTCATATTTCGAAAGACCAAGAAGGGATTCTCAAGGCGGCACTTGAGGTTGGACATGCGGTCATACACAGATCGTACTCGCCATCTAAAGACGATTTGGAGACTTGTATGGACATTGTGGAAGGCATCGTGGAAACTCTCTACATACATCCACACAAGGCGGATAAGCTAAGTCAAAAAGTTCCACGTCGTAAGTAGTTCGGACCTCAATGTCCAAGAACATCGATCTACCGCAGGCGGCAAGTCTCCCGTAGGCCCTCATTACTTGAGGATCGCAACTTCAGGGAGAGGTGGAGCCATGCCTGATTGCGATTCAAACGAGGCAGAATACGATGCTTGACCGGCTAACGCTAGCGAACTTTACAGCCTTTCCCCACGCGGAGTTCAAATTCTCACGGGGCCTAAACGTCATTGTCGGCGAGAATGGACTTGGCAAGACACACGTTCTGAAGGCAGCGTACTCCACAGTCTACATGAGCTCAAAGGGCAAGAGGGATTCTGGATCTGCCAATCCAACGAAAGCACACGTTCAAACTGCCCTTGCTAAACACCTAAACGCAGTGTTCAAGCCTGACTCGCTTGGTCGGCTTGCCCGAAGGAGGGCACCCGGAAGGGCAAGGTGTGAGGTTTCATGTGCGTTTGCCCCACCAAAGTACAGCTTACGGTTCTCCTTCAACACGTCTAGCAGGTCGGAGGTCACGGTCGACAAGACACCTTCAGCATGGATTCCCGATATCCCCGTCTATTTCCCAACGCGAGAGCTTCTCACCATATTCCCAGGCTTCGTGTCGCTTTATGAGACGACCCAAACGTCATTCGAACAAACGTGGCGCGACACGTGCATCCTACTAGGGGCACCTCTGGCCCGAGGACCACGCCTGAAACAGATCAAGGCACTCCTAGAACCAATCGAAAGCGCTATGGGGGGAAAACTAGTTTTGGAAGACTCGAAGGGCTTCTACCTGAAACTTTCGAAATCAAAGATGGAAGTGAATCTCGTAGCCGAAGGGCACCGAAAACTGGCAATGATCGCCCGATTGATCGCAACAGGCGTGCTGCAAAAGAAAGGCTATCTCTATTGGGATGAGCCCGAAGCAAATCTAAACCCAAATATGACAAAGCTTGTCGCAAGGACGATAGTGCATCTTTGCCAGAGTGGTATCCAGGTTACGGTCGCGACCCACAGTTTGTTCTTGATCAGAGAGTTCGACATCCTTCTAAGAACCGAGGAGTTCAAGGGAACGCCAAGCCGGTTCTTTGGACTACATTCGGTCGAAGATGGCGCTGTTCTGACTCAGGGCAACACTGTCGATGAGATCGGGGACATTACTTCTCTTCAAGAAGAGCTCGCGCAATCTGATCGATATCTGGCACAAGAAGGCGAATAACCGTGGCGACCCTCACCGAAGGAAGTCTGGAGTTTGAGTTTCCCAGTGGCTGGCGGGAAACCAAATTCGATGAATGGGCCTTTTATCGTAATCAGTTTCAGAAGCTGGGACAAGCACACATACATTGTTCACGTTGTGAAGTACCCATGGAATGTACCTGCGGAAATCGTCGGGTTGCTGGTACCAAAGGAGTCGACTTTCTGGCGATTGATACGACGACGAATTGTTGGCATATTGAAGTTAAGGATTATAGAGCCACGCGAGCATCTGACTTCACCTTCCTGGCCGACGAAGTCGCCTTGAAAGTCCGCGACACACTATCTTGTCTAGTTGCTTGTAGCATTAACGGGAACGAACCAAGAGAGACTACAATTGCTAACAGAGCCGTAAGGTCCAATAGCCATCGAGTAGTGCTACACTTGGAGCAGCCGACGTATCATCGGAGCCTAGTGTCTCGGAACTCGCGAAGGGCAAGTGTTTTGCAAAGGCTTAAGCAGTTGGTCCGACCTATTGACAGGAGACCTCTTGTGGTTGATATGACGAGTCTCAGTGACGTTGATTGGAGTGTCACATCAATCTGATTGCATTCCCCTAACGGCGGAAGCCTCGAACGCCCTCAATCTGATGAGTTGTCGGGCTCCTCTGAGCCTCGCTCCCGCTGTTTGTCGGTCATTGGACGTAAAGAAATATTCGAAGAGACTTCAGGGTGAGCAAACGCTCCAAGAACAAGACATGCGTCTTCCACGATCCAACTGGAGCTACTCCTGATCACCTTCGCGGGTTGCGTAAGCCATTCGCCAGCCAGACCTGCTCCACCCACGCTCCTCCACAGGGGGGAGGGGGAGCGGGGTCTCGCACTCACTCCGCCGGTAAGGCAAAAGGGCGAGGCGGGCCGGGGAATCGGGTCGACAGGTAGGGATGTCACGTCGTGCCGCGCCTAAGCCAGGACGGACGCGCTTCAGTCCTTCCAGTACTTCTCAAAAAATTCTCGGGCTCCAGTCATCACATCTTCCGCCAAGTCCCGCAAAGCCTCATTAGCGGGCTCTTCATAGAGATCCTTGTTGTTATACATGAAGTTTCCAAACGAGCTTGCCCGCATCGCCTCATCCGAGGTCTTCCCCTGCAAGACACTTAGGAGTGAGTGTCCTGATGCGATAATGGGTTCCAAGCGCTCCAGTTCTGAGATGGAGATAGATTGCACGGGCATGATCCTGCGATCGGAGTGGAACTCTGCAGGCATCAGTCGGTCTATCTCAGCATAGAGAGGGGGATTCATCGGTATATCATCCAGCGTCAGGATTACGGGAAAAACTTGGTCAATGCATTCTGGTATCACCCCGTTCGCTTGGAAGCCAGCGTCCACTCGCTTAAGAGTTCGAAGGATCTGGTCTCCGGCACCTTGGTAGATGTCCACGACCTTGGCGCTCGTTGCGTCAGGGTCTTCACCCGATCGTGCCGGAAACGGAAGCAGCTTCGCTTTGAACTCGAGTAAGACGATGGATCTGTTGTACGCAACGATGCCGTCGCAGTATTTTCCCTTCCCAAGCTCCTGGCGAAAGTCGTCAAGAGAAACGTAGCGTCTTAGCAAGGCACCGTGGGGAAAAATACGCTTGAGTACGAGATCACAGTATTGCTGAAACACTTCTCCCATGAATGTCAGGAAAAGTTGGCGCTCATCTCTAGGAATTCTCTGGTCTAGAAGCAGATGATGCAACCCCGTGGTTAGCTTGTTGCTCAAGAGACGCATTGAACTGACGTAGAGCCGAGAACCGAAGCTAACTAATGGACGTCTCGCGAAGGGCAGGAAGTCAAAGGGCCTGATCTCCTCAAGTGAGTATCTTTTGCGGACCGCTTTGCATAGCTGGTCGGCACTCTGAGATTGAAGTGCAATGTATCGGTCAGAACGCTCCGCAGGGAGATTCAGATTCTTCCTGAAGTAGTGATCTGAGTTGACAGCGAGAGGGGCTGAAAATCCACCCTCAGGATCAATCCGAGTCCCCCAGTAGCTGAGTAAAGCAAAGGTGGTGGACCAATACTCTTCGGTGTCCAACTCATAGAGATCCCTGAATCTTTGGGGAAGGTTGACATACGACCCGCACTCTCTAAGGTCTGGGTGCTCGCTCAGGTATAGGTGATAGTATCTGGCAAAGCTCATGTTCAGGCGATGGTAGGTCGTCAGCTCGTTAGCGAGGAGGTAAGCCATCCACTTTCGTGAGAACTCCGGAGCATCCTCTGGGACCCGCTCCAAGCCACAGGCGTTTGCCTCGGTGAGATCCGTAATCATCAGTAATGCTTTGCCAAAGTTCAGGGGGGAGTCGGCTCTGGTTGTCCGTTTAGGATCCTGAATGAGCATTGCCGCCTTGGTTAGGTTAAGAACCTGACGCTCATGAAATGGTACTGCGAGAGAACCACTGGTCAGATTAGCGATAGCTGTGTTGAATCGTTTGGCTTCGGCTCCAAACAGACCATTGGCAATCCTGACAAGTGAGCGTTGGTCTCCAGGATGGCGGCTTCCAGCTAGCTCCAATATCACACGGGATGCCAATTCGACGATCTTCTCAAGGGAGTAGGCGCGAATGCATTCGGAAAAGTCGTTCCAAGTGGGCTTCTTACCGTAAACATCGTTGTAGCCC
Source organism: Candidatus Eiseniibacteriota bacterium (assembly GCA_029262235.1). Lineage (GTDB taxonomy): Bacteria > Orphanbacterota > Orphanbacteria > Orphanbacterales > Orphanbacteraceae > JABDJQ01. The sequence goes on from JAJCZU010000004.1 coordinate 192,165, forward strand.
AACGCGACTACTAGGTGGGTCTTGTGCTTCAGGCTGCTCATTTCGGGTGCTTTCGACGCGGAGTGGGAAAAATCTTCCTATTCTGTCCGAATGACACGAGGGGACAGTTGCTGAGCCCAGGAATCTTGAGGGGTAAGGTTGCGCAGGACCGTGTCGAAGCACTATTGGAGGTCTTCAGCGGCCTCCACCAGTCTCCGTTCCCAGTCCTTAGGATACTTACGTTTTACCCGCTCTGCAGATTGTTGCAAACGCGACAATCGAAGGATGCTTTCCAAGAAGGAGTCGAGTGCTTCGTCCTCTGCCTCCTTCAGGCATGGGCCTTCATCACCGTTAGAAATGCACAGTGCGATTGACATCTGAAGCCGCGCGCGTGCAAGCGATAGACTCGATTCGTAGGACAGGGATGGATAATTCTTTGTCCAGAATGTGCTCTTGCCGAATTCAACGGCCCTCCGATACGTCGTTTCATTATCGGGCTCTCTTTCAATCAGGAGATGCAATGGATCCCAGGACGCTGCCCTCTTCCGTGCCCTTCCAAGGGTATGCTCAACGTCGGCCATGAAGGCGTCGTTCACACCCTGAAGTTTCCGCTGCAATTCCTCGTCGGAGATTCCATTCGTTCCGTGTGAAGATTGTGGGAAGTTGCTGATAAACAATCCGATTCCAATGCCGAAACTCAGGATGCCAAGACTCAGCAAAGGCGCTTTCACGAAACTGCTCCCCTAATTGCTTTGTTCTCTGTTCGATTCCCCCGTAAGTGTATCACCTGTTGACACCGAAATGTCCCAACGTTAATAGAAAGACCGGTTCTATGGGTCATGTTACAGGACTTTTAACTTTCCAGATAATCTTGTAGCTCCCATCAAACGCCTAGACAACTTGCACCGTCAAATCTAAAATCAAACTAAACAGTTCATGACTCATCTAGCCTTGGAGGTCATAACGCATGCCAAAGCCGGATCTCCCCATCTTGAAGTCGGGCCAGCGGGCCCGCCTTATTCCGAGCATTTCGGACTCGAAGAAGGAAGAGCGGGCCACATCTTCGCTGCTGGCAACCTTCACGGTCGTAGGAGGTTTCGCGGAGCGCGTGCTGCGTTCGGTTGGTGCGCCGATTTCCAAACGTGCTTCTGTCGAGTGCTATACCGAGGTCGTGCTTGCGACTAAAGACCAGAAGAGCGCTCGCCCGGACGGTTTGATTCAGGTGACGAGCCGGGGGAAAACGTGGACCGCCCTCGTTGAGGCGAAGGTCGGGAACAGTCAGCTTCGGCAGGATCAGATCGAGGACTATCTCGACCGCGCCCGAGAGTTGAAGCTGGATGCTGTGATCACTCTTTCGAATCAGTTCGCCCCGTTGCCGACTCATCATCCTCTGATGCTGCCAAAGTCAAAGACACGCACGGTCAACCTCTACCATTTCTCGTGGCTCTCTATCGCGTCCGAAGCAATCATGCTCGCCGACAGCAAAGGCGTTGAGGATCCTGAGCAAGCCTACATCCTGAGTGAGCTCGTCCGCTATCTCCAGCATCCCGGCTCGGGCGTGGCGACGCTCAAGAGTATGGGGCCGGGCTGGCGAAAGACCTGCGAGGAGGTTCAGAGGGGAATGACGCTTCGGCCGAACGCCGAGCACGTCAAGGAAACGGTTTCGAGCTGGCACCAACTCAAGCGATACCTCGCAATTCAACTCAGCGTGGCCGTCGGCAAACCGGTCACGATTGCGATGAGCAGGGCCAGAAAGCTGGACCCGGCTGCGAACTTCACTCAGGACTGCGAGTACCTCGTCAAGTCACAGTGCCTTACAACGGAGTTTGAAGTTCCGGACGCTGCGGCAAAGCTCCAGTTTCTTGTCGATTTTCGGCGGCGCACACTGAATTTCGCCATGCGGCTCGACCCGCCGCGTGACAAGAAGCGTCCCGTGGCCGCGGTCAACTGGCTGACACGTCAGCTGAAGGATTTCGAAGAATCCAATCTCCTGGTCCGAGCCGACTGGCCACGACGGATTCCGACCACGACCGCGTCGCTGTCCAGGGCGTTGAACGCCCCGCAGGATTTGATTCCGGAGAACGTGTCCGACCTGCCCAACAAACTCGAGGTAGCTCGAATCATCGACCTTGCCGGAAAGTTTCGCGGTGGAACGAAGTTTGTAGAGGAAGCGGAAGTCGCACTTAAGGATTACTACCGCGTTACAGGTCAGCAATTGAAGCCGTGGGCGCCGAAACCGCCGAAGCTCAAAGAGCCCGCCAGGGAAATCCTGCCCGACGAGGACGAGGCTTCGGTTGGATCGCCCGGTTGCGCCCCTCGGGCTGAGAATGAGAGTGCATGAGAACTCGCGCTCGCGTGTCTGCGATTCTTCGCGCCCCTCAGGAGGGCGACGGACTCAGCCGGGCCTTCGATGTCTTTATTCTGTCGCTGATCACGCTGAATGTCGTCGCCCTGATTCTCGAATCGGTCACCTCAATACGCCAATCGTATGCGACCTGGTTTCACTATATCGAGGTCGCATCGGTGGGCATCTTCACGGTCGAGTACCTGCTCAGGCTCTGGTCGGCGGTCGAGCGTCCGGAATTCAAACGAGCGATCACGGGCCGGCTCCGGTGGGCACGCACCCCGTTTGCAGTCATTGATCTCCTCGCCATTCTACCGTTCTATCTTCCGTTGCTCGGTGTCGATCTCCGTATCGTGCGAATTGTCCGACTTCTTCGCGTGTTTCGTGTGGCAAAACTCGCGCGGTATTCCAATGCGCTGCGAGCGATTGGGATTGTTCTTCGCGATAAGCGGGAAGAACTCATGATAGTCGTCACAGCCTGCGTCCTGCTGCTGCTCTTGTCATCGACTCTTGTCTACTTTGCTGAGAACGAACAGCAGCCCGAAGCCTTTTCCAGCATCCCTGCATCGATGTGGTGGGGGGTGTGCACTCTCACGACCGTGGGCTACGGCGACATGTTTCCTGTCACTCCATTCGGTAAGGTACTGGCGTCATTCATAGCTCTGCTCGGAATCGGATTGTTCGCGCTCCCCGCTGGGATACTCGGTGCGGGATTCGTGGAGTCGGTGTCGCGGAAGGAGAGCGCGGGGTGCTGTCCGCACTGTGGGAAGGAGATACATGCGATCGATGACTAGATGGTGGTGGGGCTATTGGCCAGCAGGCTCTTTCTGTATAGAGGTAGCGCAATGAATGAAGTCAACTCGAGATTCCAGAAAGCATATCGCGACCTTGAAGAACAGATGAAAGCGCTCGCCGAAGCCGACGGGGACGTGTATGTACCCAATCCCGAACCGGACTCACCTGTCGATTACGTGTTCGTCTGTATGGAACCGTCTCTGGGGCGATGGGCGAGTTCGTTGGACGATGCGAGGCAGAAGGTAGAGTCCGGATTCAGGAACTTTCTCGCCCATGTCGACACCATGATTCTTCACTTCTCCATCCGACGGTATCTCTGCAAGCCCACGGATCGCTATCATATCACTGATTTTTCCAAGGGTGCCATGCTTGTGGAGCGCGCCGGGCAGGCGAGAGCAGAACGCTATGAAAGATGGTACGGCTTGTTGAGGGATGAGATCGATCTTGTCGCCAAGCCTGACGCAGGTATCGTTGCGGTTGGTAAAGACGTTTCTCGGCACCTCAAGCGGCAGGGTTTCGAGAGGCCTTTCACGCAGGTCATACACTATTCCGGGCTCGCGGGACGTGCTCGACGTGACGGAATTGCGAACCACGAAGCGGAGTTCGAGGAGTTCAGTCACACGGTATCGCTACAGGACGTGATCGCCACAGCACAGGAAGTCATCGGGGAGGCCGGTGTGCCGCCAGCGGTTCACAACGAGGCGTTGACGCAGGTGACCAGGAGCCAGCTTTCCTTGTCCCGGAAACAATTGATCTTCAACTACAAGTTGGCATTTGAAACGATGCGGGGATGATCTGATGAATCATTTCGAGCGGCATTTTCCGGAAGCGGTCAGACAGGGTAGAGAAGACGCCCGAGCGGAGGCGAAGCGGGGCGATACTCTCACGATTAGTTGTCCGGAACGAATCGAAGGGTTTCTCACCTTCCGCAGGATCATGAAAGACGACTACGGAGTAACGGCCTTGCCGTGGGGGCTCCGCGACCAGGTTCACGAGATAAGCGCCCGTGCGTACGGGCATGATCAGGAAGCAAAGAAGATTCTGGAGGAGATCCACGGGCATGGTTTCCTCGAGCGGGTGATACGAGACGCGCAGAGAATCTGGGAGGAGACGGACCGTGATATAGCAATGGCCGAATACCAGGAAAACGAAAGGGAGCGACTTCAGCCGCAAGACAGCGTCGTGGATGCAACAGGCTGGACGAATTGTCCCAGGTGCGGTCGCCGGTTCAAAGCTCACACGAGGCAGAGACCGCGTGGCCCTGTTGTGGAGTGCCCGAACAGCGAGTGTGCTCAGGCAATTCGACTCCACGAGAGAAGCACGCCGGCGTAGTAGCAGTCCTTCCGTTCGAGTCCTACCCGGGGAGCCAGGTGGGAAGGGGCTTTGCAGACATGCAAAGTCCCTTTCTTTGTTTAGGGGCGTGAGGGGGGTGGAATGGGGCGGCACAGGGGGAGCGGGGACTCGCGCGTAGCTCACTCCTCCCCTGTGGAATGCAGGTTTGAGCGGCTACTCGTCCCCATGTCTCAATGTCTCGCCCGCAGAGGCCCACAGCCTGCCCGCTCCGCCCTGTGGAAAGGGCAGGTCGCACGGCTCTCAGCCCCCACGTCTCAATGTCTCGCCCGCAAAGACCCCACAGCCCCCGGCTCCGTCCCTGTGGAAATGGCGAGTGTGAGCCTCTCATGCTCGTTGTCTCAGTTTCTCGCGGGGAGAGCACGGGCGGACCAGCTCGAAGAGCTCGAGTTGGCAGGAGTCACGTAACAGAGGCTCCGGAATAACCGGTGCGGTTCAGTCTTGCCTCACCGAGGAAGAGGCCCCAGGATCACGTTCTGCCATGCTTGCTTCAGGTTTCCCCCAATCCATGTCGGAGTCAAACGAGAAACGCGAGGAGGTGTTCCTCCTCGCGTTCTCCAATCGATCGGTTCGTAGCCGGACGACGGTCAGTTTGCGTCCCGGTTGAGAACCAGAGACGACCAATCGCTCCCGGTTTCCAGGCTCTGTCGTGCCTTCTCCCACCAGTTCGGTTCGTCCGTCGCGCCGGGTGTGTAACTCCCAACGTACTCGCATCCTCCGTCGCCACACCGCACGTAGTCAAAACGATCTTCGAAGCGGCTGATGCGGGAGTACGTGTAAGCGGTCTCGTGGCGGGTGGACTCTCGCACCAGGTACTCGAACGAGTCCTCCGACGAGTTTGCATAGACGTTCCGAAGGACGGGCGCCGACCTCATGACGTTCGGCAGCGCCTCTGCGTCCAGAACGCTGTCGATTTCGGAATACCGTTCTGCGATGCGTGCGGGATGGTAGTTGCCCGCGAAGTCCAGTATGACCACGTACGGTCTCCGTCCGTCGAATTGCCACAAGTGGGAGGTGTGGTAGACCGACGCGTTCCACTCAACGTTGATTTCGGCGAAGGCGGACGTGTCACCCTGCGTGATGGCGTCGAACAGTGCTTCCGTGACTTCGAGTCGCACGCGGTTCGGCTGCCATGGCGGCGCGTAGCGAACTTCTTTGACGCCCGGGATCATGCTCTGCAGCGAACTCCGGATCTCGTCGAGGTCGTTCGCGATTCTCGCGGACATCGCTTCGGGAGCGTCGATCTGGCCGGAGAGCGCGAGGGCCATCCAGTCGGATTCGTCGCTTCCTTCCCGCCCCCATTCCGTCGGCCCCGCGACGTCGTCCCCACACGAGGAGAGGAAGAACACCGGGAGAAATAATGCGGTCGTGGCGGCGATTTTCCATGCGGATCTAGTCATGATGGAACTCCTTCGCTTCGTCGGCTTGGCGGAATTGCCGTGCCGTCTACCCCTATACGAGGCAGGGAGAGGAGTTCTCGCGGGTCGAAGTAGTAAAAGTATGGAATCAAATGCCCACGCGCGGTTTCGCGCGCTCTCCCGATGGCCAACGTCCCGTCGGTAACACCCCTGTGGAAAGTGAGCCCAACCATCTCGGGGAGCCGGATGGGGGAGTCTTGCGGTGACGCGAGGCTCCCTTTCTTCATGGGCCGGCGAGATACGGCCGCGAACGGGTAGAAGAGCGTCCTTCGTATCCGTCGCGTCTCAGCGCGGCCCGTTGGATTCCTTTCCGTGAATACCATCGCCTGCCTGACATCGACGCAATCCCGCGCCTGTCCGATCCGGAAAAGACAAAAGATCTGGCCGCGATCGTCACTGACATGTTCGTGTCCGAAGAGGACGGCTTTATCAGCGACTTCTACGGCTACTACCACTCTTTCTACGTCGCTCTTCTGACGCGTCGCCACCCGGATGGCATCTTCAGGGCGCCCGGAGCGAAGAATCAGAAACTGCGAAGGAATGCTCTCGTGGCACGCTTGTCGGATTATCCGCGCGGAGTGCTGCTTCTGTGCCAAGGCTCCCGATTCGCGGAGATGATTTCGTTCCGGCAGTCCGGGTCGGCTACGATCGGAGAGATTTCGCTCGCGCTCGATCCGGTTCGTTCATTCACACTGGGAAAGAACGCTATTGAGCTCTTTCGTTACGAAGCGGTTATGGAGTTGGGCAACGGGATTCCGAAGACTAGAAGATTGCTGGCTGTCAGCGGCGGTAAAACAGGTTCAGGTTTCAATTTAATAAGCTCCCCCGCTGGGTCGTAGGTTCGAGTCCTACCCGGGGAGCCAGATGACAAAGCCCCGTGCACAGATGCGCGGGGCTTTGTCGTTCCAAGGCGAGTTCGAGCTGGACTCAAGGGCAGCCGATCGCGTCCATGATCGCCTGAGCCGCCGCGATCAGTTCATCGGCCTGATCCTCGTTGAGCTTCTTTCCGCGATGGACTTCTACACAGTTGATGAAGGAGGTGAGTTCCCAACAGGCAGCACCGATGCTGCCGTTGTCTAATGCAGCTGCGGCCCGCTGCAGTTTCGCGCAGAGCGAAATCTTCACCGCCGGTTCGATCGGCAGGTTTTCAACGACCTCTTTCAGATTCTCGATCATCTCTTCGGCGGGAGGGGGCGTGATTGTCACGTTGAACGTGATCGGTCCTTCGCAGGGACCGCTGATGCAGTTGGCCGTGATCGTGAACGTGTCAGACGTGCTGTTGTCCGCGGAATCGTTGGTGTACATGAAGCCGGGCTCACAGTTCAGTGCCATACTACCGCCCAGTTGCAGTGTGTTCATGGTGCCGTGGCCGGGCAGAGTCGTGACATTGATGGTTGTAATGGCGCCACCCTCCCCGGGTACTGCCCACGGTACCGGCAGGCAAGCACTGGTGCCGCCGTTCGGCACCGTGATGTTCATGATGGTGGCCTGAGAGCTGGTGGCGGGGCGGACCCTCTCCGCCCCGCGGGCCCCGAAGTGTCTCTTCTCGAGCTCGCCGGCGGAAACGCTGCTCGTTTCGGGGGCCACCGTTTCGCTGCACGACAGCAGGAACAGCGGCAGGCAGGCGAAGAGGGAAACGGGAATCAATAGGTGAAGTTGGCGTCGCATGGTGCGTCCTCCTGACTCGACCCCTCGCGCGGGGGAGCCTGTGTGCGGTATCAGATCCGTGTCTTTCACGTCTACTAAACCAACCGCAAAAAGCCGTCCGAAACCGACACAAGAAAGCCCGCGGTTGTCGACGATACCCCTCGTGACCTGCGGTCTCGTCACGCAACGCGAAATCACACTCTCCGAATCTATGCCCCTGCACCTGCCGGAACCTCGTCCCGAACGGGGACCTTGACTTGTACGATTGGCACAGCTGCGCAGTCTGGTAGAATTGAGCCATGTCTCCCGATCCTGAGAAGCCCAAAAACGATCCGCGAACGATGTCCGGTCATGCTCCCGATGACGACGCAACGATCGACCAGTTCCGCTCGCACCGTTTCGAGCGGGTCCGGGAGATTGTACTCGCCGCGGCAGAGCTGACGGGTGAAGCGCGTGAAGCCAGGCTGGCTGAAGAGTGCGGGAACGATGCGGACCTGCTTCGCGAAGTAAAATCTCTGCTCTGGTACGAATCTTCGGAAGATCCTCTGTTTCGGACAGCCGCGGGCGCTGAGCAGTTTGTTGAAGCAGGCACCGCCCTTCCTGAATCGGTCGCCCACTATCGCATTTTGAGCAAACTGGGTGAGGGGGGGATGGGGATTGTTTACGAAGCGGAGCAGGAAAACCCGAAGCGCAAAGTGGCCCTCAAGCTGATTCGTGGCGGGCTCTTCGTCGACTCGCTTTCCATCAGGCTTTTCCAGCGCGAAGCGGAAACGCTCGGCCGCCTGCAGCACCCGGGAATCGCTTCGATCTACGAGTCAGGCCGGACGCCGGACGGCCATCACTATTTCGCCATGCAGCTGGTTCAGGGGAAAACGCTCGACGATTTTCTGCAGGGCCGTCCCCCCGTTTCGAAGAAGAGCGAACGGGAGTTTCGCCTCAAGCTTTTCCGTCAGGTCTGTGCCGCTGTTGCATACGCGCATCAGCGGGGAGTCATTCATCGTGATCTCAAACCGGGCAACATCATCGTCGATGAAGCGGGAGAGCCGCACGTTCTCGATTTTGGCCTCGCTCGCATTGCTGATGGTGACAATGCAGCCGTGAGCCTCGCGAGTGTGACCGGACAGATCAAGGGAACGCTTCCCTACATGAGTCCGGAACAGGCTTCCGGTCACCCCGACGCCATTGATCTTCGGAGCGACGTCTATGCTCTCGGGGTCATTCTCTATGAAATGCTCGCCGGTACGCTTCCTTACAATACGCGGCAGGACTCTGTCATCGACGCACTTCATGAAATTCTGGAAGCATCCCCTGTCCCGTTTCAGAAGTTGCAGAACGAGGATCTGGCCAGGATTACCGGGTCGGACCTCGAGACAATTGTGCGAAAGGCTCTCGAAAAGGAACCGGGTCGCAGATATCAGAGCGCCGACGCATTTTCTGACGACCTCGAGCGCTACATGGCGAACCGTCCCATTCTCGCACGACCTCCGAGCACACTCTATGAAATGGGAAAGCTCATCAGCCGAAACAGAATCCCGTTTGTACTGGCGACCGCGCTTCTTCTGGTACTGATCGCATTCGGAGTCTGGATGAGCATCCTGTTCAGGGAAGCTGACGTTGCCCGCAAAGAGTCTGACGCGGTTGTCGACTTTCTTTCCGGAATGTTATCTGCAGTGAGTCCCCACAAGCAGGGCCGGGGCGTAACAGTGCGGGAAGTTCTTGACGAGGGCGCTTTGACAATCGAAGACCGGTTTGTCGAACAACCTCTTGTGCGCGCCCGGTTGATGCGAACCATGGGGAGCACCTATCGCGCACTGGGCTATCTCTCGAAAGGCGAGCCTCTTTCCCGGGAAGCGCTTTCCATCAGTGAAGAACTGATGGGCCGGGACCACCCGAGTCTTGTTGATTACCTTCTGGCGCATGCCAATATGCTGCACCAGTCCGGAGACTATGAAAATTCCGAAGCGGCCTTTGAGCGAGCACTGAAAATCTGTGACGCGCAAGGCGGTGATCTCGACTCTCTGAAAGGGCGCGTTTTCAATGGACTCGCAAACCTGGAATACGTGAGGGGAAACTACAAAGATGCGCTTTCCAACTACCAGGAGGCGCATCGTTTCTATCAAAAGTATTTTGACGAGGAAGAAGAGAGTTCCGTCCTTGTTCTTCACAACATTGCATCCAGTCATCGCATGTTAGGGAATCTCGATCTCGCGATCTCGGGATTGAAAGAGGCCATTGCCATACGGGAGCGGGCTGGTCGCCAGGAGACACCGGAACAGGCATGGAGCATGGATCAACTCGGTTTGATTCTTATGGAGAAGGGGGACTTGGATTCCTCTCGTCTCTGTCTCGAGGGGGCTCTGGCAATTCTCGGGAAAGAATTCGGGCCTGAAAATCTCTATGTTGCCCAAAGCTACTACAACATGGCTTCCTACTATGAAAAGACCGATGAACCGGACAAGGCCTTCTCGTTTGCCGAGCGCGCTTTGGCGATTCGCCAGGAATTCCTGGATCCCGACCATCTCGACCTCGCCATGAGTCAGGGCCAGGTAGCCTTGCACTACCAGCGCATGAACCGCCTGGAAGAGGCGCGAGAACTCTTCGAGAAGTGTCTGTCGATTCGCGAAAAAGCCTACGGGCCGGAATCGACCCACATCAATCTATCCAGCGCGCTCTTTAATGTCGCCTCCATCCTGCAGGCTCTGGAAGACCATGCCGGTTCCATTCCTGTCCTTCGTCGGGTTCTTGCACTGGACGAGAAGGCCCTCGGTTCCGAGCATGCTTACGTTGCAGAAGACATGGAGGCGCTCGCATCTGCACTCGAAAAGACCGGGCAGCATGAAGAAGCCGCAGAGCTCAAGGCACGTGCCAAAGAGATCGTCGGAGAAGACGGTTCGTGACTTCGTAGCTGGCCGGTTCAGTATCGGATCGATCCGTTCTCCGGGATGGTACGAACCAGCAAGGCGTGCAAGTTCGCTCAGGCGTCTGTTTCATTCATGCAGAAACCGGGGCCACCAGCCAGGCGGTTCGAGTTTTGAAGATTCGGTAAGGCTGATTGAACCACGCGCAATGCGAAACACGGCTCACGATCAAGTTCTGCTATGCTTTACACATGACTCACCCAGACCCCCCATTGACGACCAGGGTCGTATATGGCGGCTGATTACGAGAAGCTGGCGAGGGTTCTTCGCGAACCAGGGGAAGAGCGGGAAGCGGAGGAACTGGATGCGCGTGCGAATGCGATTCGGGAGATGGAAGAGGTGACGGAGTAAGGTGGTGTAAACAGTAGGCGTGAGGACGGACGCTGGGCGCCTGAAGATTCGTTGGGGGCAAGTTCCCCAAACGTGGACCACGTCCTGCCCGGGCAGCCGTGCGGACTTACTCGACGTGTTGATGGCGGACGATCTCACCGCTGACCAGGTAGATGACGTCCTCTGCGATGTTGGTCGCCAGGTCGGCGATGCGTTCAAGGTTTCTGGAGATGGTCACAAACTGCATGTAGTCGGGCACAGAAGCGGGATCCGTTTCCAGGATCGTCTTCAAGCTCTCGAAGGTCTTCCTGTGAATCGCATCAACTTCATCGTCCATCGTCAAGACCTGCCTGGCAAGGTCGGCGTCGAACTCGACGAGGGCGTCCAGACTGCAACGCAGCATGGCGCGAACTTTCTGCGCCATCGGGGACAAGTCTTCCGGCACCGCTGCGTGGTTGTGCTTTGCCAGAGACTTCACTCTCTGCGCGATATTGGCAGACATGTCACCCACGCGCTCCAGATCGTTGTTGATTTTGAGGATCGCGATTATGTAGCGCAAGTCGATCGCGACGGGCTGATGCAATGCCAGCACCTTCAGACACTCTTCTTCCAGATCGACTTCTGCCTGATCGACGGCGCGGTCGCCATCGATTACTTCCTGTGCCATTTGTGCGTCATTCTGTTCCAGAGCGACAACTGCCTTGCGCACGGTCCCCTCGACTAAGGCGGCTATGTCCAGCACGCCTTTTCTAAGCCTGTCGACTTCTTTCGTGAGCCGCATCTATGTCCTGCCTTTCAGGCTCCACTAGCCGAATCGACCGGTGATGTAATCCTCGGTCTGTTTCTTCGCGGGATTGGTGAAAATCTGATTGGTGCGACCAAACTCAACAATGTGGCCCTGATAGAAAAACGCCGTGTAGTCGGACACGCGGGCCGCCTGCTGCATGTTGTGCGTCACCAGCACTATGGTAAACCGTTTCTTAAGGCTTTCGATCAGCTCTTCGATTTTTGCCGTGCCAACCGGATCGATCGCAGAGCACGGCTCATCCATCAGCAACACTTCCGGTTCGAGGGCGATCGATCGGGCGATGCAGAGCCTCTGCTGCTGTCCTCCGGAGAGAGCCGTTCCCGGACTCTTCAGTTTGTCTTTGACTTCGTCCCACAGCGCCGCGCGTTTCAGAGCCCTCATGACGCGCTCTGTCATCTCGCTGCCGGAAAGACGGTACTGGAGCCGCACGCCGTAGGCGACGTTGTCGAAGATGGACATCGGAAACGGGCTGGGCTTTTGAAAGATCATCCCGATTCTCTTGCGCAGTCTCAGAACGTCAACGTCGTCGCCCAGAACGTTTTCGCCGTCGAGGAGCACCTCTCCCGTCACCTTCTGTTCGCGGTAGAGTTCGAAGATGCGATTGTAAACCCTTATGTGCGTCGACTTGCCGCACCCTGACGGACCGATGATGGCCGTTACTCGATTGGCCGCGACATCGAGATTATTATCGAAGAGAACCTGGTTCTTGCCGTAGTAGAAGCTCAAATTGCGCGTCGACATTTTCACCGTGCCCTCGGTCTTGTGGCTCGGCTCGTCGCCATGCTCCGGACCATGGTCCACAAACGTTTTTATTCTTAGATTGTCTTGACTCATCGTCGGTGTGCTTTCTGACGCATCGCGAACCTCGAAATGATCGTCACGATCAAAACGCCAACGGTAATCATAAATGATGCGCCCCAGGCCATTTGTTGCCAATCTTCATAAGGAGACATTGCGAAGTTAAAAACTGTTACGGTCAGATTTGCCATCGGCTCGTTGGGGAACCCCCAGTTGGGGCTGTTCAGCGCGGTGAAAAGCAACGGCGCCGTTTCTCCGCTCACGCGGGCGACGGCCAGTATGACCCCCGTAACCAGTCCCGCCCTGGCCGCCCGAAAGACCACACCCAACGTCATCTTCCAGTACGGTGCGCCCAATGCCAACGCGGATTCTCGGAGCGTGTGCGGCACGAGGTGGAGCATGTCTTCGGTCGTGCGGGCAATAATCGGCAGCATGATTACCGCCAGGGCAATCGCTCCGGCGTAGCCGGAAAAATGACCCGTTCTAACCACGACGGTGGCGTAGACGAACATGCCCACAATGATGGATGGAGTACCCATGAGCACATTGGATGAGAAGCGGATCACGCCTGCCAGGCGTGAGTGTCTTCCGAATTCAGCCAGAAAAACGCCGACGAGCATTCCAATGGGCACGCCCAGTATGGATGCACCGAGAGTAATGACCAGGGTGCCGACGATCGCGTTTGCGACCCCACCGCCGGGAACACCCGGGGGCGCGGGCAGCTCGAGGAAAAAGGCGGGCGTCAACGCACGAGCACCTTTCTGTAAAACCACGTAGAGTATCCAGCCGAAGAAGAAGATGCCAATGGCGGCCGACACGGCAGCAAGCGCCGTGACCATCCTGTTGAACCACCGGCGACCCGAGATCGATCTGGTACGCACTATCGCCTCCCCGTCTGCCTGGCCATCCGCTTGAGCCAGAACTGCGCGATGATCTGTATCACCATCGTAATGCCGAACAGGACGAGGCCCAGTTCCATCAGAGCGGACAGATACATCGGTTCCGAGGCTTCGGAGAATTCGTTGGCCAGTGTGGAGGCTATGCTGTTGCCTGCGTCGAAAAGAGACCAGGAGAGGGAGCGATTGTTGCCAATGACAAAAGTCACCGCCATAGTTTCCCCGATCGCCCGTCCCAGGCCGAGGAAGCAGGCCCCGATCAAACCCTGCATGCCGTACGGCACGGTCACCGAACGGGCGACCTCTACCGTTGTGGATCCCAGACCGAAGGCGGCTTCTTTAGAAACCGCCGGGGCCATCTGAAAGACGTCCCTCATAACCGCCGTGATGAACGGCAGCACCATAAGAGCGAGTATGATGCCCGCTGTCAGGATGCCGATGCCCATGGGCGGCCCTTGAAACAATGGAAGCCCGCCGGCCGCACCCTGAAGCGCCGGCTGCAGATGATCGGCCATGTAAGGCGCAAAGACAAACAGGCCCCACATTCCGTAGATGATGCTCGGTATGGCGGCAAGAAGTTCGATCGCGCCCCCGACAATTTTGCTCACAACCGGGTGGGCGAGTTCCACCAGGAAGAGCGCGAGCATCAGACTGACGGGCACGGCGAGAATCATCGCGATCAACGTGGAAATCACGGTACCGTAGATGCTGCTCAGGGCACCGAATTCCTGTGTGACCGGGTTCCAGTCTCGTGAGACAAGGAATCCCGGTCCGAACTTCTCAAGCGACATCCACGAAGCACGAAGTAACTCGACAAGAATACCGGCGACGATCAGAACCAGTATCGCCGAAGCGATTCGGGTGAGCAGGCGGAACACCATATCGCCCGAGATTGAGCGGGCCCCCGACTTTTTCAGGGTCCCGCTGGGTATCGAGGAGGTCTCGAACACTATTGCGAGTTCGTCTTGGCGAGAGACCAGAGCGACTCGCCTTCCCGGCGAATTTGATCGTGCCAGGACTTCTCAACCATCTCGACAACGTTTTCCGGCATGGGCACGTAGTGCAGCTTCTCGGCGGTTTCGTTCCCGTGCTCGTAGCACCAGGCGAAATACTCCAGCATCGCTCTCGCCAGCCTGGCGTCGGTCTGCTCTTTGTAGACGAGGATGAACGTCGCACCCGTGATCGGCCAGCTCATTTCTCCCGGCTGATCAGTCAGGACGAGATAGTATCCCTTCGCGTTCTGCCAGTCCGCGTTGGCCGCGCCCGCCTGAAAACTCTCGATGGTCGGGGCAACGAAACGACCCGCCTGATTCTGCAGGAGGCTGCAGCTCATCTTGTTCTGCAGCGCGTAGGCGAACTCCACGTATCCGATCGAACCGCTGACACGCTTTACATAAGCGGCCACGCCCTCGTTGCCCTTGCCGCCGATTCCCGCCGGCCACATTACGGCCTTGCCGGATCCGACTTTTTCCTTCCACTCCGACGAGATCTTCGTCAGGTAGTTGGTGAAGATCCACGTGGTACCGGAGCCGTCGGCGCGGTGCACGACGGTGATTGCCTTGTCGGGGAGGTTGAGCTCCGGGTTCGCCCTGGCGATGGCCTCGTCGTTCCAGTTGGAAATCTTTCCTAGAAAGATATCCGCGAGAAGTGCCGCTGTGAGTTTCAGTTCCCCAGGCTTGATTCCATCGATGTTGAAGACCGGAACTACGCCGCCCATCACCATCGGAAACTGGATGAGCCCCAGTTCGTCGAGCTCCTCGGCCTTCAAAGGGGCATCCGAGGCGCCAAAGTGGACGGTCCTCGCCTTGATCTGCGCGATTCCGCCGCCCGATCCGATCGACTGGTAGTTGATCTGCGTGCCCGTCAGATTCTTGTACGCGTAAGCCCATTGCGAATATACGGGGTACGGAAAGGTGGCGCCGGCGCCGGTGATCTTGTAGGTCTCGGTCTCCGCCAATACGGGAGTTCCGATTGCAGCCACCGCGACGGCGGCAATTGTCATCGCTTTGAGTGCCTTCATTGTATTCTTCCTCCTGCTTTCAGGTTCTGTACTCAGGTACTGTCGAGAAGGTACCCGAGTATTGTTAGGATTGCGTTAGCGTCGGGCAGTTTTTTTCTGCGGGTTTCCCAACTAGAACTTGTGGATAAGGTCGATCTGCACCCTGGTTCGCTTCGACTCTTTGACGGAGTCCTTGAAGTTGTAGGCCATGTGTTCTTTATCAACGGTCGTCATGAGCCCGGACGGCTCCGCGCTCGCCGGGCACTGGTTCCGTGGGTAGAAAGAGGGAGAACACGCTGCCCTGGCCGAGGGTGCTTTCGACGGCAACACTCCCACCGTGGGCGATGGCCACATGTTTGACAATCGCCAGGCCGAGCCCGGTGCCCCCCCGGGCCCGACTCCTCGCCTGGTCAGTCCGGTAAAATCGTTCAAAGATGCGGGGGAAGTGCTCCTTGCTGATGCCGCAACCCTTGTCAATTACGCGAATCGTACATCCAGTCCGAGTGGCTTCCAGTTCAACCCGCACCGGGGCGTCTTTGTCGCTGTATTTGATCGCGTTGTCTATCAGGTTGACCACGGCCTGCTCGATCAGCGGCGCGTTGACCGTCACGGCAACGTTGTCCGGATCGTGAACGACGACCGTGCCGTGCCTGGCCGTCACCTCGCTAGTGCAAATCTCGACGGCGCTTTCCACGACTTCTCTCAGGGGGGTTATGGTGAACGCGAGCACTTCTTTGTCGCGCTCGAGCCGCGACAGCGCCAGCAGGTCTTCTATGATCGCGTCCAGCCGCCTGGCGTGCCTGGCAATGATTCCGAGGAAGCGCTCGGCATCGGCGCGATCATCGAGCGCACCACTTCGCAGCGTTTCGACGAATCCGGCGATCGCGGTAATGGGTGTTTTCAATTCATGGGATACGTTCGCTACGAACTCTTGCCGCACACGTTCCAATCGACGGAGCTGGGTTATGTCGTTGAGAACGAGCAATGCACCCATCTTCTTGCCGTTGGTATCGGCCAGCACGCTGCCATGAACCTGAAGAAAACGCTCCTCCGGGCTGTGCAGGGTAATGTCTCCCTCCACAGGATCTGGGCTCTGCATGGTTTCTCGAACCAACGCAATCAGCTCAGGGTTGCGGACCGTTTCCTGGAGCGTTCTGCCGACAGCCCGCGAGCTGTCGATGTCGAGCAGTGCGGACGCCGCACGATTAACACGAATAATCCGTTCCTCTACGTCTATGGCGAGAACACTCTCCACCATGCTCCTCAGCACTGCCGCTTCCTGGTGTTTCTGTCGCTCCATTGTCCGGATGCGCTCGTCCAGATTGGAGGCCATGGCGTTCATCGCATCAGCCAGGGCAGCTATTTCCTCGGACCCGGAAACGTCCGCCGTATGACTCAACTCGCCTTTTTCGAACCTCTGGGCAGCGCGCCGGAGAGATTCAAGCGGGCGGGTGATCCGTCGGGAGATGATGAGTCCCAGAACCGCGGCCAGAAGCGCGATGATCAGTCCTCCGATTGCGATCTTGCTGTAGATCTGCCCGAGCGCATCGTCAATCGAACTCACCGGGATCGCCGTTCGTACTACAGCGACTGACCGGCCGTTTTCAACAACGGGGAGGGCGACGTACATCATGTTGGTTCCGAGAGTCGTGCTGAATCTGATCGAACTGCCTGAACCGTTGCTTAACGCCCCGCGAAACTCGGGGCGATCACTATGGTTTTCCATGTTGTGTGGATCTTCACTGGTGTCTCCGACAATGACACCATCGGCCAGAACGATGGTGATACGAGTATCGGACGCAAGGCCGAGTGACTTGCAGAGCTGATCTACGCTGTCATACATCGAAGGCGACAACGGCAGGTCGAGGTGGCTGGTTACCAGAGTGGCCCGGGCTTTCAGGTCAGATTCTCTCTCGGAGAGGTAGGATTGGCGAACGGATCTCGATGCGTACCAGGTAACAGCGATCAGGGAGAAGATCGTAACCAGCAGATACGAGGGATAGAGCTGCCACAGCAATCGCGTGCGTCCCATGCTACTCCCTGAAGCGGTAACCGATGCCTCGGACGGTTTCTATATAGCTGCCGACCTTGCCCAGCTTCTTTCGTATCCCCACGATCTGCACATCCACCGCACGGTCGGTAACGGTGTAGTTTTCTCCGCGGATCGCCTCGACAATCTGACACCGGGTAAACACCCACCCCGGCCGTCTGGCGAGAAAGTGCAGGATGCGAAATTCGCTGAACGTCAGCTCTACGAATTCGCCGGCGACAACAACTTCATGACGCCCGGGGTCAATCTCGATCTCGTGTACTTTCAGCACCGTGTCCTCGTTGTTGACGGTGTCAATTTTTCGTCGCAACACATTGCGAATCCTTGCCACGAGCACGCGCGTACTGAACGGCTTTGTGACGTAGTCGTCTGCGCCAAGTTCCAACCCGAGCACTATATCCGCCTCTTCACCTCTTGCCGTCAGCATTACGATTGGTATGCCCATTGTCCTGTCGTCGCGTTTCAGGTTCTTGCAGACGTCGAGACCACCAACTCCAGGCAACATGAGGTCGAGCACGATCAGATCCGGAGTCTGGTGGCGAACGGATCCCAGGGCTTCCTCGGCGCTGGCAGCCCGGATAACGCGAAAGCCTTCCCTGGCAAGATTGTATTCAAGAAGCTCGAGAATATCTTCTTCGTCGTCGACAATGAGGATTGTTTGTTGACTCATGATTCGGTCGCCCATCGTTAGCAGGTTCCGCATGGAGACACGCAAGCGTTGTTTCCCTGAGCAGGCACCCGGGTTCTACCATCGCAGACGCCATCAACCTCGCGATCGGGCGCCCTACGCTTTCTCCCGCGGAAGCGGGCGGCCATTCTGGTCGAGGAACCCGAGCTGCTGAAAACGCAGGAAGAGTTCCCGGCAAACCCACGCGTCGGTGGCGGCGTAGACGATCTGCTTCTGCGTCAGCCGCGGGTTCGCCCAGTTGGAAGTGGAGGCGCCTTTCGGAACGCGAAACCCGAGCAGCTGGGCCGCCAGATTGCGGACGCCGGATTGTTTGAAACCCTGCCGCTTCGCCACGGGACTCAGGTCAACGATGTTCTGAGGTTCAAACGGAAAGACCCGCGTGAGACTCGTGAAATCGTGAGCCAGCCCGACTCCTGTTTTTATGACTGCCGGATTTTCCAGCACTTCGACGAGCGCCCCTGAAAATTCCATTCGATTCAACGGAAAGAGGTACACCACGGATGCGGTGGCAATCTGTACCAGGCAGGGCAGGTGATCCTGTCCTTTCTTGAACATGGGCTTCGTTTCCGAGTCGAGCCCCACCACCTGTTCGTCGCGGATCACGGGAATCGCCTGCTCCAGGTCCTCCGCCGTCGTGATGACACGAATCGTCCCCCCGTATCTCCTGATCGGCAATCGGGCGATGGCCTCCCGGGTTATCGTTTTTTCATGGACCACCGGACACCCTGGTATTTCCCCGAGCTTGAAAAAGTGCAACCACCGTCAGATATTTTCCGCCGGACAACAGGGCGGGCTTCTTCGAAGCATAATAGAACGCGACGAAGGGGGTCGACTAGAATCAATTCCATTGCACTCTCATTCGGAACCCGAATCGGCCCATGCGAAGTGATCGCGTTGCTCGGCAAGGGAGGATGGGAGAGGTCTACCGCGCAAGGGATTCTTGACCGGGCCGCGGCGTCTCGATCAAAGTGCTGCCCGAAGTCGAAGGCGCGGGCTCCGATCGTGATGTCCGGTTCGAACGCTTCGAAAGTGATACTTTCGTTTGAAAGCCGTTCTCTTCACTCAGGACGAACGGCTCTCTTTCCAGCCCATCTCGGAACACGCTGAAAAAACTCCGGCTGTTGCGGATGTTCTTGAAGCCGTCATTTCTGATCCACACCTCCTCGACCGCCCCGGGAACTTCGGACAGCTCGAACACGACCGTCGTCGCGTGGCCGAGCCTCACGAAACCGTTGCCGAGCGTCACGCCGTGGTCGTTGATACGAAGCGCGACCTGCGCGCGAAGGTGTTGCAGGAGCAGCTGATTGAACTCTTCAGAGGAGGCGTAGGAATCGTCGCCGTAAGCATTCTTCACTTCATACTGGAATGCCGACACGGAAGCGCTCAAACGCAGCATCCAGTGCCCGGGCTGCTGTTCGATCAGCGTGAGCGACGAAATGTCCGGTTGATGGGCGCTTACCGGTACGGCCGACAGCCAGAAGACAGTGCCAAGCAAAATCGACTTCAATGCGCGTTCCATGGCATCCATTAGTTGGCGTACGCGCCGTAAAGGCAGTTGATGAAATTGTTCGAACCGGGAGCGTCCACGTGATAGTGATACCCTCTTGCATCATCATAGTGTCCGCGACACGCATCCAGATCATCCGGCTCGCTGCCGTCTTCGTTCCGCTGTTCGTAGATGCCGTACCCGTCCGCCGCATACCCGATCATCGCAGCATGGCCGTCGCTTTGCGTCACCGCCGTCGACAGTCCGGTAGCGGCGTGGTAGTGATACCCCTGATGAACGTTGATGTGGCCGCCGGCATCATCGAACGGCGCGAGCGTATGCGCCCCCAGAATGTTGTCGACCGGCGCGGAAGCCGAGAATTCGACGCCATTGAAGGCGATACCCCTGATCGCAGGTCCGGAACCTCCCGGCCCCATGGCCGCAAAGTCGGCCGGCGATGACTGCCTTACCGGTGTTACGGGAATGTACCAGGTCTGCTCGAGATCCGAGACATAGTCGGGAATGCATTCGACGCAGAAGTTCCTGTAAGCATCACCGACATTCGGATTGGCCGCGTTGATGCAGTCCTGTTCCGTCTCCGTGACGTAGATGTCTCCGTCGGCATCGTACATGTGCCAGGTGTCGTCACCGTAGAAGGTGGCCATATTCGCGACGAAGGCGCCGTCTACGTCGTAGACTTCTCCGTTCTCGAGCCAGATGCCGCCGGCTTCCTCTCCGTCGGAGATGTTTCGAGGACACCACGGCCCCATTTCGTGGTCCGTGGGCGAGCCGGCGACGACCTTGTAGCAGTCGGCCACGGTTCCGTCGGACAGCGTGAGCGACACGGTCGTGACCGTTGTTCCCTCCAGAAAGAGATCCGGATCTACATCGACAACGACATCCGAAGTATCGCCGGGGTCGGTCGTGCTTTCGCTGTCGCTTCCGCACGAGACAGCGAGCAGCAGGACAGAGAGTGTAGCGAGCGTTCTTTTCATTGATGGCCTCCCGGATTCTGGTGTTGTCTGGCAAAACGCCGGAAGGGGCTCATCCCTGCGAAAAAAATGATCATCAACCCTGTTCGTGTCGCGGATGACCGGGCGGGCCGTTCGGTCTGCCGCCCGGAGGACCCATCGGGACCCGCGCCCCGCGGAAGCAGTTGATGAAGCTGTTCGTTCCCGGATCGGCCGCGTGATAGTGGTAGCCGCGGACGCCGTCGTAGTGACCGCCGCACTCGTCGAGATCGGACGGCTCGTTACCATCATCATCGAGACGAGCGAAGATCCCGTAGCCGTCCATCGCGTACCCGATCATGGGCGCGTGGCCGTCGCCCTGTTCGATCGAGGTCGATACGCCTGTGGCGGCATGGTAATGGTATCCGACGTGTAGATTGACGTGACCGCCCGCATCGTCGAATGGCGCAAGCGTGTGCGCGCCGAGGATCGCGTCGGTCGGTGCCGGCGCGTCGAACACGATTCCGTTCAGCGCGATACCGCGGGACGACGCAGGCCCGCGGCCGAACAGTTCCGGCTCGGCGAGCGCGACCGGCGTCACGGGGAGCCGTACGATCGTCGTCAACTCCTCGATGTACGACGGGAGGCACTCGACGCAGTGATTCGTGAACGCTTCGTCAACATCCGGGCGGGCGGCGGCGGCGCATTCTTCCTCGGTCTTCGTTACGTGGATGTTGCCGCCCTCGTCGTGCATGAGCCAGGCGTCGTCCGAGTAGAACTCGGCCATGTTTGCGATGAACGCGCCGTCCACGTCGTATACGTCGCCGTCCTCGACCCAGATCCCGCCCTTGCTCGCGTCGTCCGTCACATGGCGCGGGCACCACGGCCCCATCGGGTGGTCGGGCGCCATCGGCTTCGTCGTGATGACGTAGCAGAGAGCGTTCGAGCCGTCCGAAAGCGTCATCTCCTCGGTGGTCACGTCGGCGACGAGCGCCTCGGCGACGAAGAGCGCCGGATCGACATCGACGACGACTTTTCCGTGCGTCGCTTCTCCTGTCTTCATTGCCGTCTCCGTGTTCTCCCGACCGGCGTCTGCCCTGCCGGATTCCTCCCTGCAGGAGGTAAGCGCGATCGCGAGGATCATCGCGAAACCTGTCATTCCGTTTCTCATCTGTCTTCATTCCCTTTCGAGCCGGACCGGGTTCGCTCATTCCCGTCATCCTGCGGCGGACTACGAACGAAAGGCCGGTTCCACGGGCTGACCTCCACGTATCGTTCGCGCTGGACCGGGTCCAGGGCGGTCATTTCGACGATGAACATTTCGGTGAGCAGGGAGTCGAGCCTTGCGCGTGACTGCTGGAGCTCAAGCACGTTCCCACGAAACTCGTCGGGGGCGTCCACGGCGGTGAGAATAGAATTTCGCACCGCGCTGCGGGCGGACTCGAGCCTCGCCTGAGCCTTGCGGATGGATGGAAGCGACGCGTCGTGCGCCTTTCGGATTTCGGCCTGCTGCGCGGCGCTCAGGTCGAGGTCCGCGGTCATCCGCTCGAAGTGCCGGGTGAGTATCTCGTCGAGCTGCTCCTGCTGGCGCGGCCCGTCCTCGGACGGCCCGGACGGAGTGCGCAGCGCGCGCACGAGAAGCCCCGCGTTCAGACCGATCGAAATCGCGAGCACGATTGTGAGGATCTTTCTCATTCGGGGCTCCGGGAGTAGAAAGCGTCCAAAGTGATCGGGCCGCCATAGGCAAGCCCGTACTCGAGCGTCTCATAAATGCTTTCCTCGTTCACGCTCCGGGCAGCGGGTTCCGGAATCGCCAGGGAAATGAGAATGCCCGTTGCCGCCGCCATTGCGGTTCCCGCAGCGAATCGGAGCGTGAATCGGAACGGCGCCGGCTTACGCAGGCCCTGGGCGACTCCGGGCCAGAGGGAACGAGTGAGTTTCGGAGCCTCGGTAGCCTCAGCCAGGACCGCCTCGAGTCGTACGTGGCTCTCGTATTCCGAACGGCAGTGCCCACAGGACTCGAGGTGCGCGCGGATCGACTCCGATTCCACCGGGTCGAGCATCCCTTCGTGATAGGCATCCAGCCGTTGCCGGACGTGTTCAGTCATATCCATTCTCCCAGTGGTTCCCGCAGTGCCGCTTTTGCACGGTGCAGTAGCGTCTCCACTGCGGAAACCGTTGTGTCGAGTTCGCGTGCGATCTCGGCGTGGCTCCTCTGCGCGTCATAGCGAAGGACGAACGCTTCCCGCTGTCGCTTCGGCAGTTTTTCGAGGGCGCGTCGCAAAGCTTCGCGAAGCTCCCGAAGTTGCACATCCCGATCCGCTTCGGGCGCGACCGGAACGTCGTGTTCGGACGGGTCGAACGAGATGAACTGCACGATTTTGCGCCGGCGGGCCCGGCTTCTCGCCAGATTCCCCGCGATCCGGAACAGCCAGCTTGCAAACCGGCCCTCATCCCGATACGTGCCGGCGGACTTGCACATCCTGATAAACGTTTCCTGTGCCATGTCCTCCGCTTCGGCCTCGGATCCGAGCATACGGACGAGAAATCCGAAAACGCGCCCCTGCCAGCGCTCGACAAGGGTTCTGAAGGCGTTGTCGTCGCCGGCAGCCCCGCGAATCAGCAGTTCATCGTCGGTCACGCCTTGTCTCCCCCTGCTGAACGCCTGGCGAATCGAGTTCCTGCGCGCGAACGGGTTCATGTTCCGCTCCGTGCCGTCCGGCGCCGTCGCGGCCGTCTGACGACATTCTGGCATAAAAAGTGCATCGCCTGCGCAGGATTCGAGTCCAGCGATTGTTCGGTTGAGTAAGCGGTCGCCGGATCGGTGCTTCCGCGCTACCCCTCACCAGAGAAAGGATTGCGAGTCATGCAATACACCACGGGGCCGGCGGGGATGGAAGGTCGGGTCTGGATTTTCGCGGCGCTGTTCGCGGCCGTGCTCATGATGTTGCGGTAGCGGACCGGAAGACCAGGAGATGTGTTTCGAGCTGGAGCTCGGGGTGTCCGCAAACTAATTCCGCAGGAGACCGGCCCCTTTTTCGTTCAGCTGGTTGACACCGGCCACTTGCATTCCGCGAGTCCGGCCATGAGAAGGAGAAGGCAATGAGAAAGCATCGCAATACACGGAGCAATACACGAAACGCGCTCTTCGGCGCTCTTGTCACGGGACTGCTGTTCGCCGCCACGGCATCGGCACAGCCCCCGGGCGGTGGTCAGCGGCAGGGCCGCGAAGGAGGTCCGCCCGCAATCCTCGATTCCGCCGGCATCGTGGAGATGGTGAGCGAACTGGCTTCGGAGCTCTCGCTGACCGCCGAACAGGAGACGCTCCTGACGGTGCTCCACTTCGAGCATTTTGCGGACGCAGAAGCTCTGCGCGAACAGCACGAAGGCGACCGGGAAGCCCACCGCGAGGCGATGGAAGCTTTGCGTGAGGACCTTCACGAACGGGTCGCCGCGGTGCTGACCGACGAACAGAAGACCAGGTATGAAGAGCTGATGGAAGAACGGGCGCCGCGGCGCGGTCAAAGAGGACCGGGGCGCCGGTAAGATGAAGAAGATACTCGTCATCATACTCGTCGTGTGTATCGCCGGCGTCGCCTTCGGCGCCGTGCGGGGGCGCCGTAGCCAGGAGACGGTCAATTACCGCATGGTCACCGTCGAGCAGGGCGACCTCGCGGCCGTGGTCTCGTCAACGGGCACTCTCGACGCGGTCACGACCGTGCAGGTCGGCACGCAGGTTTCGGGAATCATCGACGAGATTTATGCCGACTACAACGATCAGGTCAAGGCGGGGCAGGTCATCGCCAGAATCGACGCGACCCTTCTGGCGAACGCCGTGGCCGCCGCCGAAGCACAGCTCGCTCGGGGCCAGGCCGAGCTGCGGCGGGCGCTTGCCGAATACGAGCGCTACGACGAACTGCATTCGAGGGAACTCGTCTCCGACAGTGAGTATAACGCCATGCGGTATGACCTCGACGTCGCGCGCGCCTCGGTGAAGTCGGCGGAGGTCGATCTGGCCCGTGCGAATCAGAACCTCGAATACGCCACCATTACTTCCCCGATCGACGGGACCGTGATTTCCCGCTCCATGGAAGTCGGCCAGACCGTGCAGGCGAGTTTCTCGGCGCCCGAACTGTTCCTGATCGCCGGCGACCTGACACGCATGCAGATTCTCGCAACCGTGGACGAGAGCGACATCGGCCAGATTTCCGAGGGGCAGACCGTGCACTTCACGGTTCAGGCGTACGCCGATGATGTATTCGAGGGGACGGTTCGTCAGGTGCGACTGCAGGCCGTGACCGAAGAGAATGTGGTCAGTTACACCGCGGTGGTCAACGTGAGCAATCCCGACGGCCGCCTCCTTCCCGGCATGACCGCAACCGTGGACTTCGTCGTCGAGACGGCGTCCAACGCACTCTACGTATCCAACGCATCGCTTCGCTACAAACCGGACGCTGAATTGATGGAAGCGGCATTCGCGCGCATGCGGCTGGAGCGTGAAGCGCGTTCCGATACGAGTTCGTCTGAGTCGCCATCGGGCACCGGGCGAGGCACCGGGCCTGGCACCGGCGATCGTGAGAAGAATCGCGGCATGCTGTGGACAGTCGACGAAAGCGGCGAGCTCGTACTGATTCCGGTCCGTACCGGCATCAGCGACGGTTCGAACACCGCCGTCACGGGACGCGAACTCGAGGCGGGGCAGCTCGTGATCGCCGGCGTATCTCGCAGCGCAACCACGAACAGCTCGAGTACGCCATTTCAACAGCAACAGAGCACGGGCGACCGGCCCGGTCCGCCGAGCCCCGGGGGATTCTAGCCATGTCACGGAAGAACACGGTGATCAGGCTGCACGATCTGCAAAAGACGTACACAATGGGGCGCAACGAGGTTCACGCGCTTCGAGGCATCGACCTGACGATCACGGCCGGAGAGATGGTCGCGATCATGGGTGCCTCCGGTTCGGGAAAGTCGACGCTCATGAACATCATCGGGTGTCTCGATCGCCCGACCTCCGGAACATACGAGCTGGATGGCCAGCGCGTTGACGGTCTCGACCGTAACCAGCTGGCCGACATTCGAAATCGTCACATCGGTTTCGTGTTTCAGGGCTTCAATCTGCTCGCTCGAACGAGTGCGCAGGAGAACGTCGAGCTGCCATTGCTGTACGACCGTCGGAACAGCAAGGCGGATCCGGCTGCCGCGGCGCGGGAAGCGCTGGAGCGTGTCGGACTGGGCGACCGCCGCGATCACTTGACCAATGAACTTTCAGGCGGGCAGCAGCAACGCGTGGCGATCGCGCGGGCGCTTGTGACGACGCCGTCGTTGCTGCTGGCGGACGAGCCTACGGGCAATCTGGACACGAAGACGAGCATGGAAGTGATGGCGTTGTTCGAAGAACTGAACGACCGGGGTCTGACAGTCGCCATGGTCACGCACGAAAACGACATCGCCGCCTGCGCACGCCGGATCATCGAACTGCGCGACGGTTTGATCGTCCGCGACGAGCCCGTTCTGAACCGGCGCATCGCGAGCCGCGACCTGGCGTTAACCGGGGCGGCCTGAGGAGTCAATATGAAACCCGCGAAGCTTCTTCGAGTCGCGATACGCAGCATCGCCCGTACGAAGATGCGCAGCATGCTCACCATGCTCGGCATCATCATCGGAGTGGGGGCGGTGATCTGTATGGTTGCGATTGGACAGGGCGCCCGGTCGCGCATCGAGCAGAGCATCCTTGACCTCGGCGTGAACATGGTGGTGATCACACCCGGCACCAGCAGCTCGGGTGGCGTAAGTCGCGGGGCGGGCAGTCTGAACCGCCTGCAGGTTGACGATGCCGAAAAGCTGGCTGACGAGAGCATGCTGCTCAGCGCGATCTCGCCTGTGGTCATGACCGGCGGTCGCATTCGTGCCGGCGGCGGTAACTGGCGGGCTCCGTTCTATGGTGTCGATGTTGCGTACGAGGAGATCCGCGACTGGCCCGTTGCCGACGGCCAGTGGTTCGGTCAGGCCGATGTTCGCTCCGCGCGCAAAGTCTGCTTGCTCGGAAGTACCGTTGCCAACGAGCTGTTCCCCGACCAGGACCCGGTCGGTCAGCAGATCATCGTGCGGGATGTTCCGTTCGACGTCATCGGCGTTCTCGAAACGAAAGGGCAGACTGCCGGCGGCGAGGACCAGGACGACTGCGTGATCGCGCCGTACACTACCGTGCAGAAACGACTCGCGGGCCGGCAGTTCATCGCCCAGATTCTGGGCTCGGCCTGGAGTTCCGATGATGTGACCGCGGCCATGGAAGAGGCCGCCGCGATCATGCGGGAAAGCCATGGACTCGCAGACTGGGAAGAGAACGACTTCACCGTCCGCAACCAGTCGGACCTCGCCGACGCCGCGACAGGAACAACTGAAGTGATGACCGTTCTACTGGCGGCGATCGCGGGCATTTCTCTGCTTGTCGGCGGCATCGGCATCATGAACATCATGCTCGTCTCGGTAACGGAGCGCACGCGGGAGATCGGCATTCGCATGGCCGTGGGCGCGCGGCCCGGTGACGTTCTCGTGCAGTTTCTCGTCGAGAGTGTCGTGCTGTCCATACTCGGCGGCGTGATCGGCGTGGGCGTGGGCTATGGCGGCTCATGGCTGGTCGCTTATCTTACGGGGTGGCCGACGGCAATCGATGCAGTCGCCGTAGGGATTGCTCTGGGCTTTTCCGCAGCCGTCGGAATCTTCTTCGGTTTCTGGCCCGCGCGTAAAGCGGCGGGCCTCGATCCCATCACGGCGCTGCGCTACGAATAGCGAACCCCGCGTACGATCGGACCACATCGTCGGTCCCCACCGGCCCCCACCGTCGGCCACCGTCGGCCACACCGCGGGCGGCGGTCGGCGACTGCGGTCTTTTTACCTGTCGGTTACACAACCGGGTTGGTCTGTCGGCTACACTCGCAGAATCCCGGACAATCCCGACAGGAGAATCAGATCGATGTCACGTTCCCTTCCATCGCGTCGCCGGATAACAAGCCGAACAGTTTTCCTCGGCGTCATGCTGGCTCACCTGCTCGGCGTCGGTTTCTCCCCGCCCGCTTTCGCGGAACCCCGAGTCGTCCGGAATCTCGGGCTCGAAATTTCCGAGGACAGCACAACAGCCGTGGCGCTGGAGACGTCTCTCAACGGATTCCTCGCCGAAACCTATGCTCGCGAATACTCGGACAGGTATGTGGACCCCGCGCATTACAGGCAGAACGAGTTCTTCTTCGAAAATCTGCCCACCGGCGTGAGCCGGCGCGCAACGACATCGTTCAACGAGCCCGCGATCGTGAGGTCGTACTCGCCGAACGAGAGGGACTACTACGTGACATTGAACTTCTCCGGTACGCGGGACGGTGTTCCCTCTCTCTTCCAGCTGGTCGAACTCAAAGCCGTTCCCGTCTCGGATCACTTCCGGTTCTATTGCCTGTTCGACGAGCGAACCGCGGGACTGGAGATGGAGACGATCGGGGACGTGACGTTCTATCATGAGGGTGCTCTGGACCTCGAGAAAGCACGCGAGTTCGTCGAGTTCAAGACGCAGTTCACGAAACTTACGCGTTCCGAGCCCGCGCCCATGCAGTACTACAAGTTTCGCAGCCTTCAGTCTCTGCTCGAAGCGCACGGCATTCTCTTCGACGCCGCCAAATGCAACTTTCTCTGCAACGATCTCGGGATCACGTACAACGAGGGTCAGACGTTCGTCACCGGGATGAACAACGAATGTTACATCCGCGACTTCATCCACGGACACTTCTTCGACCGGATGGACAACGCCGACAGAATGTACCGGCCGTTCCGAGAGGGGATGGCGATCTACTACGGGGGAACCTGGGGAGGCGTCCGGCTTCCGGAGATGACGCAGCGTTTCCGCGAGGAGATGCTGCCGAGGCCGGGTATCGACTTCCTCGAAGAATTCAGGAAGGGGCGAAAATCGAGCGTTCGCCCGCATTTCTCCTATTTCTTCATGTCCGCGCTTTTCTGTCGTGAAGTGATCGAGGAACATGGATTCGAACAAGCCATGAAACTCGTCTACTCCGGATCGGACGGGGAGGATTTCTTCGCGAACCTGGACGACGTCATGAACGTAAACGAATCGAACTTCCACGATACGATTGTGCGCCTGATGGAAGAAACGACACCCGACGATCGAACGCAGTGAATCGCTCTCGAATCAGATCGAACGCCGCCCGGAAACGCTCGAGCCCCATTTCACCTTTTGGTGAACTCCAGCAGAACGCGCAAAAGGGACAGGTGTCGCCCCCTGCCCCGAGCAATGCACTCGCGCGCGCGGGCCTACCGCAGCCAGACCACGCGCTTTGTCTCCGTGCCCAGATCTCCGCCCGCGAAGCGGACGAGATAAACCCCGCTCGCGACCGGATTGTTGCCGTCGTCGCGCCCGTCCCACGTGTACAGGTGACGCCCGGCCCGCATTTTGCCGTTCCAGAGCGACCGCACACGCCGGCCCGCGATGTCGAAGACGTCGAGAGTGACCTCCGCGTCTGCGGGGAGTACGAGCTGCCACTGCGAGTTCTCACGTGCCGGATTGGCGCTCGCACCGAGCAGGCGAAGCGTAGAGCCTTCGGCCGCTTCGGGTACGGAAACGATGGTAGAGGAATGCTTCAGACGGACATCTTCCAGATAAAGGATAAGCGGGTCCACCGGCACGGGAACGGAATCGAGTTCGATCGGATCGATCGCAAGGTCGCCCGATACGAATGTTGCGGCCGGCGTGAGCTGCGCGTCGAAGTAGTCGTAACAGATACCGCCGTCCCAGTGCAGCGTGGTCGTGCCGGCGATCATTGCCGTCGACATTTCACGATCGAAACCGTCGGGCCACGTGATGTTCTGCAGCGCGACCTCCCAGGGAAGCGCCGTCGGGACCGTGCTGTAATCCTCCGCACTCAGCGTAAATGTAACCCCCTCCTCGAGGGAAACAGTGTCCACGATGGAGACCGCCTGCACGACCAGCGACACGCCCATCCAGGGCACGGGGGCGAACACGGTCATGATCTGCTTGTCGGTGCCGGTGAAGCTGGGGGTCATCGATCCGTTCCATGTCTGCGCTCCGTAGCTGACTTCGATGTCGGCGGTCGCGATCGCCTGCTGATGAAGCGGCATGGACGGCAGCGGCGGGAACGGAGGAATGGCAGAGGGGGGCGGCCCCAGCGTGGGAGCCGCGCCGATACCCGCGAGCGCCGCAATCGTGTCGTTGATCGCCTGGCCGGTCATCGAATTGAACACGATCCGGCGGATCACGCCGGCAGGATCGACGAAGACGACCGAGGGGATCGAGTAGTTGGCGCCGTTCGCTTCGACCAGCGAGATCCACCAGTTCTCGAGGTGGTTATTAAAGGGGTTGCCGCTCGGGTGCAGGATCGAACGGGAAATGTCGTAGTCGGTCGCCCATGCCTGGGCGTCGATCTGCCTGCTCGATTGACTGCTCCCGTTGTCGTAGAGAACCGACATGTACTCCATGGCGACCGTCGGATGTCCGACCCAGGAATCGTACACCTGCTGGACTTCGACCCCCATCACCTGACAGGGAGCGCACCACGCCGCGCCGAGATCGATGACGCGCCACTTGCCGTCGGAATCGGCGAGGCTCACGAGATCCCCGTGCTGGTCGAGCGCGGAAAACGGTGCCGCCGTATCACCGACGAGGAAGGTGCCGCCGATATTCCCGCGCAGCAGTGTAATGTCGTCACTGCCTGCGTTCGCCGTCACGATGTCGATGACGCCGTCGCGATCGATCGACCGCACGGCCACGGACTGCGGCGAAGTACCGGTCGGGATATCGACCCGGGGCGCGAAGCTCCCCGTCCCGTCACCCATATATATGGAGACGGAATTCGATGCGTCGTTCGCCGTTACGATGTCGGGATGCCCGTCCAGGTTCACATCCTCGACCGCGATATCGACGGGACTGGCCGCGGCGGGGTAATCCGTGCGCGGACGAAAGCTCCCGAGCCTGTCGTTCAGGAACACCGAAATCGTATTGTCGCCCGCGTTCGCCGTCACGAGATCGAAGCCGGCGTCCCCGTCAAGATCGGCTTTCGCCAGCGCGCGCGGGCCGGCCCCCGTGGGATAGTCCGTTCGCTTGTAGCTCGGAACGCATTCGGTCAATTCGCGCAGGATCGTGAGCGCGTTGTCCCCTTCGCTGACCGTCGCAAAGGCGACGTAGGCGTTATAGATGGTGCCGCCGTCGATATACTGAATCTCGTACGGGTTGTTGCCGGCAGGAACGTCGACCTTCGCGCCGTAGCTCCCCGCGCCGTTCCCGGGCAGGATCGAGATCGTATTGTCGCCTTCGTTTGTCGTACGGATCGCCTGGGATGAAGCGTCGATGTTGACCGGATTAAGGCCCGTCGGATAGTGCGTGGCCGCCGTGAAGGTCCCGTCGCCGTTCGAAAACAGAACGGATACCGTGCTCGACGTCTTGTTGGCGACCGCGAGGTCGTAGGTGCTGCCTGCGTTCAGCCTCCAGTAGTCCATCGCAACAGGTCCCGTTCCTACCGCATAGGAAACCGGAGCGCTGAACCCGCCCATGCTGTTACCCAGATGAACCGAGATCGTATTGTCGTCGAATTCCGCCGTGATCAGATCGGCGTACCCGTCGCCGTTCAGATCGTTCCCGCTCCCTGTGGCGATGATCGCGGATGGGTTGTTGCCCGTCGCGTAGGTTGACGTGCTGTCGATCGTAAACGTCTGAGCGCCAGCATAGCCTGCCGCGGAAAGAAGAAGAATGCCGGCCTGGCAATGAGCCGTGAACAGCGACCTGGAGAGCGGACGAAACGAACGTTTGCGACGACCCGGCATTCGAACATCTCCTTCTAAGCAGAGTGGTGAGAAGACCCCCCGAGGGGGGCAGATATTATGAATAATACCATATGCGAAATGCGAAAAAAATCGGGCACCTGCCCGACAATGGTCTTTATCGGTGCAGTACGATCTTACCGGATTGGATTGTGCGTTCCGTTCGAACGCGGGCGAAGTACGTTCCGCTCGCGACGTGTGCGCCGGATGCGTTCCGGCCGTCCCAGACGACATGGCCGCGGCCCCGCCGTTCGAATCCCCGGGACAGAAGTTTCACTCTTCGCCCGCCGGCCTCGTAGATGGCGATAGTGACAGGACCGTCGCGCTCCAGATCGTAGTGAATCGTCGTGGAATGCTTGAAGGGATTCGGGCTTCCCGCGACGGCGCGAAAGACGGGGACCTCGATTTCGGGAGACGTCACGGAGGTGACCGCCAGAGCGTCCTTGAAGAACTGAATGATGGTCTTGTTGAAGTCCGAAAGCACGACGTGTTCGGCGTTCGCGCAAAGAAGCTGCTGGCGAACGTCGGTCTCCTGTTCCTGATTCAGAAGGGGCGGGTAGAGAAGAGTGTCATCGATGTCGTTCACGAAGCTCGTCAACATGCCGTTCGCGTCGATCACACCCTCGGATGACAGCTGCGTAAAGATACTGTCCCCCTGTGACGACGTCACTCCGCTCAGACTGCGGCCGAATCGTTCAGGAATGATCGGCGACGGTTCCAGCCAGCAGAGTGCCGTCGCTGTCCCGCTGGCGAGCATGGTCGTGTAGTTCGCAATCGCGGCCGTGCTGTCGGTGGTTTGATCGTTTCGCGCGAGAATCCATACGACGGGAACGAGATCGGGTCTCGTATACGTGCCCGAAGCGCCTTCGGCCGTTATGTGAGCGGAAGCGCAGAACCCGAGCACCGAAGCGCAAAGATCGCTGAACCACGCCCCGTTCGACTGGCCTATGGAGAAACAGGGAATCGCGGTCGAAAGGTTGAAGCCCACGACCAGTGATTCCTTCAGCGCCTTTACATTGCTTATGTCGATGTTGTTCGTAGCGGTCGCGGACTCCGCCCCCGCCACGAGCCACCGGATCTTGCCGTCGGGCGGATTTTCTCCGATCGGCTGATCGCCCGCCGTAACTTCGTTGGCGTCCAGAGTGACGACACCGTAGCCCGCGTACGCGAGGTCTTTCATGATGGACAATCCCTCGTAGATCGAAGAGAGTCCCCTGCCTGTCGCTCCGGTTCCATGAAAGAAGAAGACTAGCCCCTTCGGGTCGGGTGGCATGACGTAGAACACATCTTTCAACGCAGGATCGATTGCGGTGGTGTCTTTTTTGCGGAGCCAGTAATCCGCGGAATCGAGAACGGGTGAGAACGGGAGCGTGGCGAAGTTCGCCTGCAGCGTCAGCGTATCCAGCATCGGATCGACATCTACGATCAGGTTCGAGCGCCATTCGTTCGTTCGTTCCAGCCAGGGAGTCGCCGTACCCGTCCACTCTACGAAGACGAAGCTGTCGGGCGCGGCCTGCGACCAGACGGGGACAGTGTCTCCCACGGAGAAGTCACCGCTCTCGAATCCGTTCGTCACAGTGAGAGTATAACTTTGGGCAGACGTCGTTACGGCGACCAGCCAGAAAGCAGGCGTGGCGAGCCGGAGCAAGCTCTTATAGCAGGGCAGAAAGCGTCTTGATCTCATGCAGGCGGCCTCCGGGCAATGCATGAAACACCAACAGTTGAAACATTATTTTAGCACAGTATCGTGGCACTTGTGGCACAGCATTTTTGAGCATGACACGGGGATCACTCTGCAACGTTTCCGATTAGACACTGATGTCGAGGTAAAGGCCTTTTCCGTCCAGGGTCTTTTGCAGTTCGCGCTGCTTCTCCAGCAGTGCCTTGTCGAGCGCGTTCAGCAGGCCCGGCTTCGACGATTCTCCGAACAGCAGCTTGTCGATGTCGGTGACGTTGCTTCGCAGAGAACGCGTGAACGAGAGCCGGTCGGACGCCGTGAACGAGAAGACTCCCTTGTCGCCGTTTTCGAAGTCGAAGTTGAGACCGAATCTGGTCGTGTGTTTCGCGCCTTCGTTCCTGAACGCCTTCCCGACGGCGTCCTGCAGACTCTGGCGCGTCTCCGTGCGGATCTTGCTCGTGCGTGAATCTGAGGAAACGCCTCCCAGGAGTTCATTGAAGCTCTTCGCAATTTTCTCGATCTGACCGGCAATCCGTCCGGCGCGATTCGAAGACAGGCCACGCCCGACTTCTTCGCGCTGCCGAAGGTTCGTACGTACCGTCGTTGACCGCGAGTGCGGCCAGCAGTCCGGTGCCGCTATCTTCGAGCGTGACCGACTGCGACCGGTCATCCGACCGTACCACGAACCGTTTTCCGTTGCCGTCGAGCGAAGCCGTTACGCCCGCTTCGGACTCGTTGATGCGTGCAATCACGTCGTCCAGCGAATCTGTATGGATCTCGACCGCAATCGCGATGCCGTTGATGCGAAGGCTCCCCGATACCACGGAGTCGAAAGTCGGAACGTCGGCGAGAATCCGCTGCCGGTCCGGGTCGAGACCGGGATCGATCTCGGCCGTATCCAGCTTCATCGCCGCCACGAATCCCGAGGTGTCGTCCGCGAACGTGATCTTGCCGGTCGACCCGAGCGAGTGCTGCTGGAATCGGATCCGCTCGCTCTCTTCATCGTAAGACGCCGAGACGCCCGCGTCGGCGCTGTTGATCGTGTTCAATATGTCCAGGATCGATTGTGAGCCGAGAACGTCGATCGTAGTACCGTTCAATTGAAAGCTCCCGTCGCTCACGTCGAGGCCGAACTGCAGGGCGGGGTTGTTCAGCCCCTCGCCGTTCATCGGTTTCAGTATGTCGGCTACGCCGCCGATCGAGTCGAAGACGTCGAGATGAAAGTCGCTGCCCTCGAGAAGCGCGCCGGCGCCGAGCTTCAGATTGATCCCGTTCGAAAGCGTGAACACGTGGTCAGGATCGAACGAGGATTTGATGTTGATCGTATCGATGTCGTCTTCCAGGGCGTCATACACCCGGATCTTGAGATCGTCGACTCCCTTGATCCCGCCGCGAAGGACTTCGAACCGAAGCGACTGCGTTCCCTGGTCGCCGTTGTAAGCGCCGTCGAGCAGAAGCGCCGCCGTCGATCCGGCCCACTCCGGGGACGTCGTCGAATAGGAGTTGTCGGAGGAATCGACGCCGAGCGTGAAAGTGTCACCTGCACGCATGGTACCCGCGGCAAACTGCACCGTAAGTCCGTTTTCAAGCGTATAGACCTGATCGATCGCATCCTTACTGTCTACGTCGATCGTTTCTATCTTGTCGCCTTCTCCGTCCTGCACTTCGATCTTCAGGTCGTCGAATCCGTGAATTCCGCCGTCTTCCACCAGGAACGTAAGCGTGTCTGTGCCGTTCGAACCGTCGTAGAAGCCGCCGATTGTGGCAGTGGCGGTCGAGTCGATCCACTCCGGCGCGAACGTCGAAAAGGAAGTCGCCTGGGCGTTGATCTCTTCGGCGGAAAACAGCGTGGAAGCCGTGCCGCTGCCGAGCCCCGTGAAGCTCGCGGAACTGGCTGCCGTTGCACTCTGCGGTCCGGTCGTCCGGCGGATTCCGCCGCGAATCTCTCTGCGATTCAGGCCGGCGAGAGCCTGTCGAAGGCGCGTCAGCTCACGGAACGTGCGCGCGAGCTCGTAACGGCTGGGCTCCGCGCCCACTCTCTCCGTACTCGACGCACTGCCTTTCGAATTCGCATGGTTCACGCCCGTGTAGTGGACGAAGGAACTGATGCCCGGAATTTCCATGATGTTCCCCTCGAGGGCTTTCCATGCCCATCGCCGCCGCCTGGGCGGAATAATCCGTCTCATAATGTGAAGCAATGCTGATACCGGACAGCGCTCGATTCACACTTTGTCCAGAGAAAGTACAGGCACATGGGAATGCCTGGTACCGGATGGGATTCCGGGGAACCGTGCGTGAGGGTGCATGGAGAGCGGGGGAGGGCGAACGAGGGGGAGTGTTTGATTCCTGCACAGGCAAAACGCCGTGCCGAGTGGGAATCGCAGTGCATCTCGCGAACGATTCTGCCGGAGGCCGGGCTTTCAGGAACCGCCCAGAAACTTCGTCAGCGCGTCGATGTAGTCGTCCCGGGCCTCGAACTGCGGGATGTGGCCGACGCCTTCGAGCTCGACGAGCTCCGCGCCCGGAATCGCCGCTGCGGCAGCCTCGTCCAGCGTCGCGTAGTCACCCATCATCGCCGCCACCTCGTCACTGACGAGCGGCTTGCCGAGCGCGGTCTTGTCGCGCTGGCCGATGATCAGCAGTGTCGGCGTCTGCAGCCGGTCGAACTCGTAGAGCACGGGCTGCGTGAAGATCATGTCGTAGGTCAGCGCCGAGTTCCACGCGATGCGCGCGTAGTCGTCGCCGCGGATCCACCCCTGCTGAATCTCGACGAGCGGCTCGTATGCACTCTTCCACTCGCCGTCGAAGTAGCTCTGCGTCATGTACTTCTTTACGCCGTCCGCTGTTTTCTTCAGTTCGCTCCGATACCAGTCGTCCACCGTCTGATACGGCACCTGCAGTTTCCAGTCGTAAAGTCCGATCGGGTTGACGAGCACGAGGTGTTCGGTCGCCTGCGAAAACATCAGCGCGAACCGCGTCGCCAGCATTCCGCCCATCGAGTGACCGACGACATCGACCTGCTCGACGCCGCGTTCTTCGAGCAGCGCCTTCGTGTTCGTCGCCAGTGCCTGGAACGTGAACTGATATTGCTCCGGCTTGCTCGACCTGCCGAAACCGATCTGGTCGGGCGCGATGACGCGATAGCCCGAAGCGGCCAGTTCGTCGATCGTGTCTGCCCAGTACGCGCCGGAGAAGTTCTTGCCGTGCAGCAATAATACCGTGCGGCCGTTCGGCTCGCCTGTCGGCGCAACATCCATGTAAGCCATCTCGAGCGGCTGCCCCTGCGACTCGAAAGCGAACGTACGGACCTCGTACGGATAGTCGTAGGACGAAAGCCGCGCGTCATACGCCGGCCCGTCGCTGTCATGGGAATGAACAGGTGTCGCGGTTCCGAGGAAAAACATCGCGGAGGCGATGATGACGAACAGACAGCGTTGCATGGAGATACCCTTTCGGTTCCTGCCAGGGGGATGAATCACAGACAATAGCATGCTTCCGTCGGGGGATCATCCCGACTCCAGGCGGATGACGTTGCTGCGATAGCAGAGCGTCCACCGAGCATCCGGCGGAGCACTCCGCTCGAATCGGCGATATCAATTTCCGGTAGACTCAGATAAGATTTCGCTATGTTCAATCGTGCCGAAATCGTCGACAAGAACTTTGTCGCATTCCTTCGCGGGTGGAGCTCCGAGCCGGCCCGTCGCGCTGCTCCCGATGAACCGGTTGTCGACGGGACCCACTTGAGTGGCGGCGAGCTGCTCGAGCTTTTCGAGTCGCAGATCACTGCCCGCCACCTCGATCTCATCGCCCGCGAGCTGCGTGCACGCGACGTCGGTTATTACACGATCGGGAGTGCGGGGCACGAGGGAAATGTGGTACTGGGACGGCTTGCCCGGCACACGGATCCTGCGTTCCTACATTACAGAAGCGCGGCGTTCATGGTCGAACGGTCGCGTCAGCTTCCCGAGATCGACGCCATTCGTGACGCGATCCTGTCGCAGACGGCCAGCGTCGACGATCCCATGGGCGGTCGTCACAAGGTCTGGGGGAGCGGGCCGCTCTGGGTCCTTCCGCAGACGAGCACGATCGCGAGCCACCTGCCGAAAGCGGTAGGCGCGGCGATGGCGCTTGCGCGCACCCGTAAGATCGGCGTTGAACCGCCGGTTCCGCCCGACAGCATCATCGTCTGCTCGTTCGGAGACGCCAGCACGAATCACAAGAGCGCACTGACCGCGTTCAATACCGCGGCGTGGATGAGCTACCAGAACCTGCCGGTACCGATTCTCTTCGTGTGTGAAGACAACGGTCTCGGGATTTCCGTCAAGTCACCCCCCGGATATATCGAGCAGGGATTCGAGACCTGGCCGGGGATCGAGTACTTTCGCGCCGACGGAACGGACGTGGTGAGGGCGTACGAAACCGCTTCGGCCGCTGTCGACTATTGCCGCCGCATGCGCCGGCCTGTTTTCCTCCATCTCAAAATGGTTCGGATGCTCGGGCATGCGGGCACGGATTTCGAGCTCGACTATCGTTCTCTCGGGGAACTCGTGGCGAGCGAATCGCGCGACCCGCTGCTGAAGACGGCTCGGATCGTGCTGGAGTCGGGGCTGCTGGGCGCGCCGGAGATTCTCGATCGCTATGAGAAAACGCGAAGCCGCGTGGCGGAAGTCGCCGAGGATGTGCTCGGTGATATCGAGCGGCTGACGACGCCGAAGCAGATACTGGCGGCGCTCGCCCCCTTTACGCCGGGCGCGGTCAAAGCCGAAGCGGAGCGCGATGACTATCGGGATCGCAGACTCGAAAAATTCGGCTCGAAAAAGGAACTCCCTGAGAGCGCGCCGCCGAAACATATGGCGGCACTCATCAACCTTGCCCTGCACGATCTGCTCATCAAGTATCCGCAGGCGGTCGTCTTCGGCGAAGATGTCGCGAAGAAGGGCGGCGTTTACCATGTGACGGTCGGCCTCGAAAAGACGTTCCGGCCGGGTCGCGTCTTCAACTCGCTCCTCGACGAAGAGTCGATCCTCGGTCACGCGCAAGGCTGCGCCTACATGGGCCTGCTCCCGATACCGGAGATCCAGTACCTCGCCTATTTTCACAACGCCTGCGATCAAATTCGCGGAGAGGCGTGTTCCCTGCAGTTCTTCTCGAACGGAATCTTCCGAAACCCCATGGTCGTCCGCGTGGCGTCCTTTGCCTACCAAAAGGGATTCGGGGGGCACTTTCACAACGACAACAGTATTACCGCGCTTCGCGACATCCCCGGTCTGGTCGTCGCGTGTCCGTCCCGCGGCGACGATGCGGTCGGCATGCTGAGAACGTGCACGGCGCTCGCCGACGTCGACGGGAGGGTGGTGCTCTTCCTCGAGCCGATCGCGCTCTACATGACGAAGGATCTCTACGAGCCGAAGGATGGAAAGTGGCTGTTTCCGTTTCCGCCCCCCGGAGAGGCCGTCACGTTCGGAACCGAGCGTGTTTATCATGAAGAGAACAATGACATCGCCGTGATTACGTTCGGGAACGGCGTTCATCTCTCGCTCCGCGCCGCCCGCGTTCTCGAGGAAAAGCACAACGTCAAGGCGCGCGTGGTCGATCTTCGATGGCTGCAGCCGCTGAACGAACAGGCGGTTGCTCGTCACGCGAAAGAGTGCGGCCGTGTGCTCGTTGTTGACGAAGGGCGGCGAAGCGGCGGCATCAGTGAGCAGCTCTTCACGACTCTTGTCGAGCAGTGCGATCCGGTCCCGCCCATGAGTCGCGTGGTCGGTCACGACACCTATATCCCGATCGGGCCGGCTGCGCTCGAGGTTCTTCCGTCAGAAGTGGATATTGTTCAGGCCGCTCGTGAGCTGGTTCAAAAGAAGGCAGTGCGGTCTTAGCGCCCCGGGCATCTTCGCCAATCGGTGCACTGTCCCCCCTTCGAGTGGTGGCATGGTCGCGATCCGCGTTTTTTCCGGAGTTCACCTTTTAGTTAATTGCCCATTTGGTTAATTCACCTTCTGGTTAACTCCATTATTTGGTTAATTAACCGGCTGGCAAACCTGCGAGAACCTGCCCCAAGGGAGGTGCCATACGATCTCTCCCTGATGCCGGGAGTGTGTAGGCGCGCTATTCAGCTCCGTCGCGGAACATGGACTTCATCTCACCCCAACTGAGTGTCTTTGTTGCCTGCGGTCCTGCGACCGAAGTGGGCAGGGATGAAGTATAGAAGTTGTCGAACGCCAGGCCGCGACCGAATGAGCTCACGATTTCATCTCCGGGCTTCGCGGCCGCTTCGAAACGAACACTGCGAGCGCGCCCCGGCCCGTCCGCTCCTGTGGAAGAAGAAGAGCCGGAGACTTGCCAATCTCACAAATGCATCAGTATAGTGAAGGGGCGTCAGATTGGGAGAAGCCCGCCCGCGGCCCTTCCGTGCCGTCGTCACTCCCTGCCTGGCGGGAAATCGAGGCACGCGATGCGAAAGCGACAAGCCATTCGGAATGTTCTGCTCGCCGTTGCACTTCTCTGTGGTCCACTGATCGTCTTTCATTCAGGCTGCGGCGATTCCGGCGAGCCGCTCATGCCCGTGTCCGGGCAGGACAGCCTCGAGGCGATCTCCGATCTTTCCGCAATCGATGTCAGTTCGCATTCCCTTACTCTGACATGGACCGCACCGGGCAACGCAAATGAGAAGAACCGCGCGGCACACTACGACATCCGCTTATCCCAGGTGACCAATGAGTCGGCCGTGTGGTGGGATTCGCTAACCACTGCCGTTGCCAATGACATCGCTCCGAAAGCCGAGGGTGAGCGCGAGAGTCTCTATGTAGAATCCCTTGTGCCGAACAGCGATTACTGTTTCGGCATCGTCTCGTTGGACGCCGCGAACCGGCGCTCTGATTTGTCCAACGTGGTCAGCGCTCACACTGCGGGAGTTGAGGACACGATTCCCCCGGCGAGGATTTCCGACCTGTTCGTCAGCAGTCGCGACAGCATTTCGGCGACACTGGCATGGACGGCGCCGGGAGACGACAGTCTGAGCGGGCGGGCAAACCGGTACGAAGTTCTCTATGCGATCAGCCCGCAGGGGATCGATCAGGCGCAAACTCTGGACGAGAGTCCGGAGCCGGGCGAACCGGGAACGCGCGATTACGTTCGTATCGACAAATTGACTCCAGGATCAACGCATGATGCCTGGGTTCGGACGGGCGACAAGTCAGGAAACTGGTCGAGTTCGTCGAATCGCGCTTCCTTTACTACGAGCGACACGCAGGACACGACGACAACGGATCTGGACACGATTCCCCCGGCGCGAGTACTCACCCTGGAAGTCTATAGAGTCCGTCCTCACGACGTCATTCTCCGATGGAGGGCACCGGGCGATGACGGCGTAGAGGGCCGTGCGGCGTTTTACGAAATACGCCATGCCTCGTTCTCGTTTCAATCGGACTGGGATGCGGCGATCGTTTCGCACTTTGTCAGCGCTTCCGGAGAGGCCTGGGAATATGAATATTACGAAGTCTCTGCGCTTGAAGAGGGTGAGCACTACTACTTTGCATTGAGGGCACGTGACGAATCGTACAACTGGTCCGAGACCTCGAAAGAGGTGCACGTGCAAGCTCTGCAGGCGGTTGTAGTGAGGCCGGACACGCTGGACTTCATGCTGGGCGAAACGAATACCATTGCGCTCGACGCAACTCATGTGAATCGACCGGAAAACTCGGTTTTCAGAATCGAATCGGATGTAGATTGGATCACTGCTGTTCCCGACCGGGGCAACGTGTCCGTGGGAACGAGGACGATCGAGATAGAGGTCGATCACTCACGGCTCGAGCCTGGCCTGTATGAAGTAGATCTCCACGTTGCCACATGCTGTGACACGAGCACGGTCGTTGTCTCTATCGAAGTGCCCGATAGAAACGTCTATGGCTACGTTGTCGAGATCATCGACGCGTACGACGCGAACGCGGGCGACTTCGGGAAGAGCACGGCTCCCATTCAGGGAGCGTCGGTTCTGGTCGGCGAGCACAATGTGTTCACCGACGATAACGGCTTCTTTCATTTCGAGGTGCCCGAGGGCGAGTATCGTTTCTTTATCGCGCGCGACGGCTACAGTTCGTTCGATTCCACGGTTCAAGTCGGCCCGCCTGTAGAGATCATCAAGCCACTCGAGCCGGAACTCGTGGACTACTTCCCGCTCGCGGTGGGCAACTGGTACCACTACAAGTACAGGGAATTCTGGACCGGTACGGCTCACAACCCCCAGGGCGGCGAAAATATCTGGCAGTTCGAGTACGAAATCATGGCGCGTCATGTAGAGGAGGGCGACACGGTGTTCTCGATCCGGAAAAGCGAGATCGTGGCCGACACCGTCAGTTCGGTTATGACCTCCACAATCCGCTATCGAGACAATGAGATCACGGGCAATTTCCTCCCGTTTGCCAGCAATTCGGTCCTGACACGGCGCTACTATCCGGGGGTCCGCCAGCCGCGTATCGAGGCGGTAAGAAGGCCGCAACCATACGGGCAATGGCTGAACAGGGGAGAGGGAGTAACGCTGTTCGGCGGACGCCAGGGATCGTTTCCGAGTACTGGCTACGAGTATATCCTGCTCGACCATCGCCTCGCGGAGTAGCGTCCGGCGCCACAAGGGATATGCCGGCGCGGGTCATTTGCCGAGGGAGATTGCCCACATCCTCCAAACAGGATCTTCATAGCCCGAACGAAGTTCCGTAACGGAGGAAAAATCATGCAGATCCCGAAACCTGACATGTCCCGCATCGTTCCCGGTCCGATGGATATCGCTGCCGAGGCCGCCAAAAGCGTTCAGGAAGGCGTTTCGTCAGCAGCAGGGAGCGCGGCCGACGCTGCGGCCGGTCTTTTGAAAGCTAAGAACTCGGCGGTCAGCAAGCTGTTGAACGGAAAGGCGGGAGCTTCATTGCCGTTTCCGCCGCTCCCCACGGAGCTGCACACTCCTCTTGCGGCCCTCTCTTCGAGCATCCATGCGCTTTCCGGGGGACTCGCCTCGGGTATGGAACCCACCAGGATCAATGATCTGGCGAACGCCGCCCTCCAGAACTCGAGTTCCTCACTTCTTGCCATGAACGATTGGATGGGCGCCAGAGGCGACAAGGGGGACACGGGTCCTATGCAACAAATGCAATCGACATCGCAGGCGTTGATGGAAACCATGCAGGACTTGCGGAGCAAAGCGAGTGAGCAGATGGTCGTAGACGTGGTGCTCGCCGTCGCTACCGCCGTGGTCTCGATCGTGACGTTCGGAGCACTGGGGAATGTCGTGGCCGGCGTTTCCGCGGCCGCCGGGGGAACGACCGCGCTGGTGAATGCGTCCGCGCAGACCGCGCGCAAGCTCGCGGATCACGCGGGGGAAGCGCTGAACATGGCGGCACGACCCGAAGCCGGAGGAGTGGCGTCCCGCAAGGCCGGCCTCGAAAACTACATGGGGAGATACGAGGGATATCTCGATGCCTACGTGTCCGGGCTTGCCGAGACGTCAGGTCTCGTCGACACGATCCTGGACTCGAAAGAGAAGTCGACGGG
This sequence comes from Candidatus Eiseniibacteriota bacterium, assembly GCA_029262235.1. Taxonomy (GTDB): domain Bacteria; phylum Orphanbacterota; class Orphanbacteria; order Orphanbacterales; family Orphanbacteraceae; genus JABDJQ01. The sequence continues at coordinate 234,669 of JAJCZU010000004.1, forward strand.
CCAGGTCATTCGAATGATGCAGGCGATGTTTGAGACGCAGCAGAAACTACTCGACTCGACAGGTTCGCGGTAGGCCGGCGGGAGTGGAAGCGGGCCTTGAGAGGCGGACTTTGAGGGGCGGACCTTTCAATGCAATGCGGATTCTCTTGTCTTCGCGGAACGCAGATCCCCTGTTTACTTCTCGTGGAGCATGCTGAGCGCCACCGCTTCTGCTACGCGAATGCCGTCCACGCCGGCCGAGAAGATACCGCCGGCATATCCCGCACCTTCTCCCGCAGGATAAAGTCCTTTGGTGTTCAAGCTTTGCAAAGTCGTTTCGTCCCGCATGATCCGAATCGGTGATGACGTGCGGGTTTCCACCGCTGTCAGCAGACCGTCGGCGCGCGCAAAACCCTTGATGTTTCGCTCGAATGCCGGGATCGCCTCGCGGATCGCGTCCGTTGCATATTCTGGCAGCAGGTTGCTCAGGTCGGTTAAATGGACGCCCGGCGTGTAGGACGGCTGGACCTCGCCGAATTTGGTCGAGGGGCGGCCCGCCAGGAAATCGCCGATCAACTGCCCCGGCGCATCATAGGTTTCGCCACCGAGCACGTACGCCTTCTGCTCCAGATCCCGCTGCAGGTCAATGCCCGCCAGGGGATGCTCGCTCGCATAGTCGTCCAGGGTCAGCCCGACCACGATACCGCTGTTTGCGTTGCGCTCGCGCCGCGAATATTGACTCATGCCGTTCGTCACGACACCGCCCGCCTCGGAGGTCGACGCCACTACGGTGCCACCGGGACACATGCAGAAGGAGTAGACGGAGCGCCCGTTTCTGCAGTGATGCACGAGCCTGTAATCGGCAGAGCCCAGGAGCGGGTTGCCCGCGTTGTCGCCGAAACGGCAGGCATCAATCTGCGACTGAGGGTGTTCGATCCGAAAGCCGACGGAAATCGGCTTCGGCTCGATGTGCACACCTTTTTCATGAAGCATTTTGAACGTGTCGCGCGCGCTGTGGCCGACGGCCAGCACCACGTGATCGGCTTCAATCGTTTCGCCGCCGGCCATAGTGACGCCGGTCACCTGACCGTTCTCGATGTTGATCTCTTCCACCCTGTGCTCGAAGTGCACTTCGCCGCCGAGCTCTGTGATACTGTTCCGCATGTTCTCCACGATCTTGACCAGGCGCAACGTGCCGATATGCGGCTTGCTTTCATACAGAATTTCTTCCGGCGCCCCCGCTTTCACAAACTCCTCCATCACTTTGCGCCCGATCTGTCCGGGATCACGAATCTGACTGTAGAGCTTGCCGTCCGAGAACGTGCCCGCCCCGCCCTCGCCGAACTGCACATTGGACTCCGTATGCAGAACCCGTTTGCGCCAGAAATTGAATGTGTCAACCGTGCGCTCTCTTACCGCCTTGCCTCGCTCCAGAATGATGGGACGAAAACCCATTTGCGCCAGAACCAGGCCCGCGAAATAGCCGCAGGGACCTGTGCCGATGACAATCGGCCGCCGCCCGGTGCCCTTGTGCGCGCCTTCGCGTGCCTGCGCCACAAAGCGATACTCAAGGTCGGGCGTGACCGACACATGAATGTCTTCGGAGAGTCGTTGCAGTAACGACTCATCATCCGCTGTGGTTACGTCCACGACATAGACAACAAAGATCTGTTTCCGCTTGCGGGCATCGTAACTACGCTTATGCACGTTCAGATCGATCAGTTCGCTCTCTGCGATGGAAAGCTTTTGCAGCACCGCCTCGCGCAGAGCAGCGCCGTCATCGACCCCCTGTGGGCTTAGAGGAAGTTTGATTTCGCGGATCCGTATCAAGAGGCCTCCCGTTCGGCGGCAAGTTCGAGCACAGCCTACATATTAGTACAAACCGCGGTTTGGCCGGTGAAACCTCGATTCCACATTCGAACCGGACTCCAGGGACGCCGCTCCCCGATCGGTCCGGGCGCGAGGTGAAGATCGCGGGACGCGGAACGAATCGCCTTGTCAAACAGGTTCGATTCCTGTCCGGGCATCTCCGCGTGTGATATGATTCGCAGCAAGCAAGTACTCTCATGGTGGTCGCCCTGTGGTTTCAGAATCAATGCGGCTTGTCTCGCGCACGATCACGCTGAGCTGCCTGCTCTGTGGGCTGCTGTCATGCGCGCCCGACAACACGCCGCCCCCCAATATTCTTCTCATCTCCATGGACACCGTGCGCAGCGACCATTGCTCCGTCTACGGCTATCACGCGGATACGACTCCCCGGCTTCAGAGAGTTTCCGAGGACGGCGCATGCTTTGACCTGGCGTATTCTCCTACGAGTACAACGGGCCCGACACACGCGAGCCTTTTCACTTCTCAGTACCCCATGCGACACGGCGTCATCAAGAACGGACTCATTCTCGATGATCACTTCACGACACTCGCAGAGCGGCTCCAGGACAACGGATACAAGACGGCGGCTGTTGTCAGCTCCTACGTTCTCGATCAAAAGTTCGGATACGGCCAGGGTTTCGAATTCTACGACGACGACCTGGACCGGGAGTCCTCGAAGACGCCGGTGAGGTCGTGGGAAGGGCAGGATGTGGAGCATGGCTTCGATCGGCCCGGCGACGAGGTTACGCGCCGGGGCCTTGCGTGGCTCGCCAGTAATCGGGATGACAGTCGTGGCTTCTTTCTGTTCCTGCACTACTTTGATGCGCACGCGCCGTATCGGCCGCCGGCGCCCTTCTCCACTCGCTTTATCCCCGATGACTCATCAGCGAGCAGCCGGGAACACGAGATAGGAAGGTATGACGGCGGGATCGCGTTTATCGATGCCCAGATCGGCCTGTTGCTGGACTGGCTCGAGCAGGAGCAGCTTCAAAGCAACACGATCGTCGTCATCGTGGGCGACCACGGCGAAGGTCTCGGGCAGCACGGGGAAATGCGCCATGGACAAAGTGTCCACGAGGAACTCGTGCGTGTTCCGCTTCTGCTGAAGTGGCCGAATCAGATTCGTGCCGGCACGCGCTTCGCCTCGCCGACAGAGCTGCTTGATATCGCCCCCACTCTCTATGAACTCGTCGGGATCGACCACGAAGAGGCAGACCTGAAGGGACGCAATCTGGCCCCGGCGCTGCGAGGCGAAGTTTCATACGAAGCGCCGGACCGACCGGTGTTTCTGTTCCGCCGTCACTATGAAGCCGAAGACCAGGCACGAGTGCGCGGGATTGCCTACGCCGTGCGCGAGGGCGACTGGAAGTATTTCTACGGTCCGGATGAGAAACGGAAGGAACTGTTCAACCTGAGAGGCGACCCTGGTGAATTGCAGAACGTGTTCGCAGAGAACCCGACCATCTCGACGCAGCTTCACGAGAGACTTCTTGAGTGGCGCTCTTCCAATTCCGCCGAGTTGTCCGATGCGCCCGCCATCAGTAAAGAGGATCGTGAAGCTCTCGAGGCGCTCGGCTATGTTGAGTAGAGCATGATCGCCGGTGGCAAGGGAAATTCTGTTGGTCGCGTGGTCGGCCTCTGGCGCTACCCTGTAAAATCCATGGGACCTGAAGTATTGAGTGAGGCCGATATTGCCTGGTTCGGGGTGGCGGGCGATCGCCGCTGGGCGTTCGTGCGCGAGGGTGTGGAGCGGAGCGGCTTCCCGTGGTTCACGCTTCGCGAGCGCGCAGACATGAGCCGTTATTCCCCGTCGTTCACCGACCCGGGCAAGCCGGAGACGTCACACACTGTCGTGCGAACTCCATCGGGCGTCAGGCTCGACGTAACCGATCCGGCACTCGCCGCAGAGCTCTGCCCCGGAGGCGCGCGCGTTATCAGGCAGAGCCGCGGCATCTTCGACACGTTTCCGCTCTCGCTCATTACGACGCAGACGATTACGCGGCTCGGTGCCAGCGTCGGCGACCAGCTCGATGTCATGAGGTTTCGCCCGAACATTCTGGTGGAAGCAGCAGACGACGCACCGTTCCAGGAAGACGCCTGGGTGGGGCGTGTCCTGCGCTTCGGCGGCATGCGCATGCGTGTCGACAAGCGCGACGGCCGTTGCGTCGTGATCACGATCGATCCCGCGACGGGGGAGCGCAGCCCCGCGATCCTGCGGGCCGTGGCGGACGAACGTCAGGGTTGCCTCGGTGTGTACGGAACCACCGTGGAGCCGGGCAGCGTCGCGGTGAACGACGAAGTGCTGATCGAGCCAATGGCTTGAGAAGTCTTCGATGTTACCAGCGGCACTCCCACGGCGACAGGTCGCGTCCCGAAGCGAGCTGAGGACCATATCGGTGAACTCTCCACAAAACCGCCCCTGTTTATGCGACAATTAGATTCACTGGAAACAAGCGACTCCATTCCACTGGTGCCACTCTCATGATCCGACACCTCATGATCGCTACGTGCCTTGCCATTGTTCTGCTGGCCGCTCTGACGCAGCCGGCTCATGCCCACCTCGACCCGGTAACCGGCGCGTGTGACGTGCTCGACACCGAACTTCTCGATACGCTGGCGCACCTGATCGTGACGGACGTCGGCGTTTCGGAATGCGACTTCGATACGGCGGGGCTCTCGCCGGGCGGGCTCGAGCTCCTTCTCGAGGGCACGGCTGGCGGAAGTTCGATCTATTCCGAGATCCTCGCGCACGAGATTGCGCTGCAGTGCGAGCAGGCGGTTCTGCTGAAGACGGAAACCGAGATCCTCTACACGAATCCGAACGGCAAGAAAACTGACATGCTCGTGCTGATCGACAGCGTCAAGATCGGTATCAGCGTGACACGCGCGATCGTGTTTCCGCCCGGCACGCCACTTTCGCCGGCGCAGGCGCAATCGCTGCTGGAGGACAAGCTGAGCGACGTCATCGCGAGCAGCGCCAACGTCGATTCCGCGGACGCGTGGCAGAAGCAGATTCTGGTTGTCGAAACTCCCTCGTCCGATGATCGCGACCTTCTGCTGAGCACCGTGCCGGGGATCGATGCCGGACTTCGTGACGACACGATCGTGTGGGTGGTGCAGACCGACGGGGAAGACGAGTTTCTCTACTTCGGCCCCGCACCGGAGTGCGACCCGACCAGCGTGCCGGTGGCGGTCGCGAGCAACATGAATCTGCGCGCGTATCCGAACCCTTTCAATCCCCTGACCACGATCACATTCACTCTGCCGGTCGACGGTCCGGTCTCCGTTACGGTCTACGATCTCGTCGGACGAAGAACACGAACGCTCGCCGAAGCGACGTGGCTCCGCGCGGGCGTACAGTTATTGCCGTGGGACGGCCGCGCCGACAATGGAGCGTTCGTCGGGAGCGGCGTGTATTTCATTCGGGTCGCGTCGAACGGCGGGGTGGCGACGCATCGCGCGGTGCTCGTGAATTAAACGTGAACGGAACAGGAACATGGCCGAGCTTTCCGCGCTCGCCGATTCGATCGAACGAACCTTCGGCCTCACCCTCGGCATCGTCTCCGGCGGCAACTCCGGCAATATCCCGTGGGCGCTCGGCACCGAAGACACAGGGCGGATCAATGATCTCCGCCTGGGCGAAGCCCTGCTGCTCGGCTGCGACCCACTCCATCGCCGCCCGATCGAAGCCGTGGGGCGAAATCGCGCAAACCGCGTTCGGGAAGAAGCCGCCCGTAGAAGACAGAGGCCCAATCTCGCAGGCGATCTTTGCCGTCGGACGCCAGGACATCGATCCGGACGGGCTGATGCCGCCGCACGGAATCGAAATCATGGGGGCCAGCAGCGACCACCTCATCGCGGACTCCGGCCGCGACCTTCTGCCCGTCGGGACCGAAATCACGTTTCAGCTCGGTTACGGCGCGCTGGTCCACGCCATGACCTCGCCCTTCGTTGCCAGGGTCATGACGACCCGGAGCGGCAAGTCCCTGATTCCAGGATAGCCGGGGAGCAGCCATGCCTGCTCAGGCTGCCGGGCGAACTCATACGCCCGCATAATCCCTCCTATCCTCAAAGAGTATCCCGGTTCGGATATCCCTGATTGACCCGAACCCCGTCTCACCGTCTAGTATCGTAATCGTAAAACGTGATATTCATAGGGAATGACTTTTAATACAGGAGACGAAATCATGAGCAATGAAAAGAAGCGCAGCGACGGCATCGCGACTCCCGTCGCCGGCAAGTGTCCCGTCATGCATCGCCATACGGCCGCGGCGGCTCCGGCGAACGACGACTGGTGGCCGAACCAGCTGAATCTCCGGATTCTCCGTCAGCACACCGCGAAGTCGGACCCGATGGGAGAAGACTTCGACTACGCCGAGGAGTTCCGGAAGCTCGACCTGAACGCCGTGAAAAAGGATCTGTTCGAGCTCATGACGAAGTCGCAGGAGTGGTGGCCGGCCGATTACGGACACTACGGCGGCCTCTTCATCCGGATGGCGTGGCACAGCGCCGGCACGTATCGCGTCGCGGACGGCCGCGGGGGCGCGTCGTCGGGTACGCTTCGTTTCGCGCCGCTCAACAGCTGGCCCGACAACGCGAACCTCGACAAGGCGCGCCGGCTGCTCTGGCCCGTCAAACAGAAGTACGGGCGCAAGATCTCCTGGGCGGACCTCATGGTCCTCACGGGAAACTGCGCGCTCGAATCGATGGGTTTCAAGACGTTCGGTTTCGCGGGCGGCCGCGAAGACGTCTGGGAACCGGAAGGCGACGTTTACTGGGGACCCGAGACCGAGTGGCTCGGTGACGAGCGCTACAGCGGCGACCGCGAACTGCAGAACCCGCTCGGCGCGGTGCAGATGGGCCTCATCTACGTGAACCCCGAGGGCCCGAACGGCAACCCCGATCCCGTCGCTTCGGGGCGGGACATCCGCGAGACGTTTGCGCGCATGGCGATGAACGACTACGAGACCGTCGCGCTCGTAGCGGGCGGACACACGTTCGGCAAGTGCCACGGTGCGGCTGACGTAGATCAGCATGTCGGGCGGGAGCCCGAAGGCGCCGCGCTCGAAGAACAGGCGCTCGGCTGGAAGAACACCTACGCAAGCGGCAACGCCGGGGCGACGATCACGAGCGGAATCGAGGGCGCCTGGACGACCGAGCCGACGAAGTGGGATAACAACTACTTCGAGAACCTGTTCGGATACGAGTGGGAGCTCACGAAAAGCCCCGCCGGCGCGCATCAGTGGACGGCGAAGGGCGGCGAAGGAACCGTGCCCGACGCGCACGATCCGTCGAAAAAGCACGCGCCCATGATGACCACGGCCGATCTCGCGCTCCGGTTCGACCCGATCTACGAACCGATTTCGCGACATTTCCACGAGAACCCGGACGAGTTCGCCGACGCGTTCGCCAAAGCCTGGTACAAGCTGACGCACCGCGACATGGGCCCGATCTCGCGCTACCTTGGACCCGAAGTCCCCGCGGAGCCGCAGCTCTGGCAGGATCCCGTGCCCGCAGTCGAGCATGAGCTGATCGACGCGCGCGACGTTGCGGCGCTCAAGGCGAAGATTCTGGAGACAGGACTTTCCGTTTCGCAGCTCGTTTCGACCGCGTGGGCTTCGGCATGCACGTATCGTGACAGCGACAAGCGCGGCGGTGCGAACGGGGCGCGCATTCGACTCGCGCCCGCGAAGGACTGGGACGTGAACGTGCGCGTGAACGTCGGGACCGTGCTGCAGAAGCTCGAAGGGGTGCAGCGTGAGTTCAACGGTTCGCAGTCGGGCGGCAAAAAAGTCTCGCTCGCGGACCTTATTATTCTCGGCGGGTGCGCCGCGGTCGAAAAGGCGGCGAAGGACGCCGGCCACGACGTCGAAGTTCCGTTTGCGCCCGGCCGAACGGACGCGACGCAGGAACAGACCGACGCGCCTGCGTTTCTCGTCCTCGAACCGAAGGCGGACGGCTTCCGGAACTACCTTCAGAAGACGAACGGAACGCCCGCGGAAGAGCAGCTCCTCGACCGGGCGCATCTGCTTTCGCTGACGGCGCCCGAGATGACGGTGCTCGTCGGCGGCATGCGCGCTCTCGCGGCCAACGTCGGAGGCTCGAAGGAGGGCGTCTTCACGAAGCGCCCCGGGAAGCTCACGAACGACTTCTTCACGAACCTGATCGACATGAACACCAAGTGGCAGCCGGCGAACGGTTCGGACGGCGTCTATGAAGGACGCGACCGGGCGACGGGCGAGGTCAAATGGACCGCGTCGCGCGTCGATCTCGTCTTCGGTTCGAACTCGGAGCTTCGGGCGATCGCCGAGGTCTACGCCTGTGACGACGCGAAAGACAAGTTCGTGAACGACTTCGTCGCTGCGTGGAACAAGGTCATGCATCTCGACCGCTTCGACCTTCCGAACGTTCGATAAGCCGTTCGGGATTCGCAGAGATCGACCAGGGCCCGCCGGAAACGGCGGGCCATTTTCGTTTGCGTGTTGCGGTGACAGCGCCGCGGGACCCGAAACGGCCCATCATCAGGTCACACGCCGGATCGCCCATTCAGCGCAGAGAGGGCAATCAAAGCCCGTGAATGAGGGAGTCGGTGCACGCGCGCCATTCTTTTCTCAAGTAGTTCCTTGACTCTGAGCGGTTTGTGACGATACTTAGAGCATAGCCTTAGTTCTTTCCTGCCGACTCGACTCACCGCATTCGCCCTGCTGACTCGACAATTGGTTATGGAGCTTGGATACGAAGCTATTCCGGGGTATCGCCGGTATTGCGCCGCAATGCGATCTACCCGGATCTCGAAGCCGTCGGCATGTTGCCGGTGCTTCATTGTTCAGACAAACGGGCGAAATATTGGAGTTAGATTTTGAAACTGTATGTAGGAAACCTGCCGTTCACCTCGACGGAAACCGAAGTACGCGAAATGTTCGCAGCGCACGGAACCGTGGAAACGGTCAGCCTGATCACGGATCGTGAAACAGGACGCCCGCGCGGATTCGGCTTTGTCGAAATGGCTGACGGTGCGGAAGCCGCGATGAGCGCGCTGAACGAAACGCCCCTGGGCGGACGTAACCTCACGGTAAACGAAGCCAAGAAGCGTGAAAACACCGGTGGTGGTGGCGGCGGTCGCGATCGCTGGTAGTTCGACTCGCCTCACGGCTTGATCGATAGTGTAAGAAAGTGCCCGGGTACCATTGGTATCCGGGCACTTTTCATTTTCGGGAACGATTTTCCCGGACGGAGATCCAGACGGTCCGGACGTCCCTCTTCTTTGGTAGAATGAGAACCTGGCAATCATCGATACAACAACCAGTCCTCTCGGCCGGTTCGTCGACTACCTGGAGCTCTTCGGACTACTTGCCGGCGCTTGAGGGGCACAGGCGGAGATACGATCCTCCGGAGGGGACGCGAGCAATGACGATGCGTTATCGGGAATTCGAACCTTCTCCGGAGCTGCGCCCGTTCGTCGTCTGCTACTGGATTCTCGAAGGGCGTGGTGATGGCGCCGCGCGCGGCGAGCGCGAAGAGGCGGCCCAGCCGGTCTTTCCGGACGGTCATCCGGAGCTGCTGCTTCACTACGGAGACCGCTTCTCCGAAGTCGTGAACGGCGTGCATTCCGAGCAGCCCCGCGCGGCACTCGCAGGCCAGACGGAAAGCGCGATGCAGCTGCTCCACGGGAGCACGGTGGGCGTTGTCGCGGCACGGCTTCGTCCCGCCGGGATCGCGCTCGTTTCGAACGTTCCCGCCAGCGAATTCACCGGACGTGTTGTCGAACTGCGATCGGCCGCAGGCATAAGCGGTGATGAGCTGATGGATGCCGTTGGCCACGCAGCCGGGGATGGCGCGCGCATTCGGTTGCTGGAGCGGTTCCTCATCGACCGCGCCGCGACGCGTGACCGGCGATGTCGTTCGGTCGAAGCTGCCGTCGCACTGATTCGCGCCCGGGGCGGAACGATATCAATAAACGCCCTCGCACGGCACACTTCCCTCAGCACGCGCCAGCTGCACCGCCAGTTTCTGGGCCGTGTGGGAGTTTCACCCAAACAGTACGCGCGCGTCGTTCGCTTTCAGCGTTCACTGACCCGGCTGCAACGTGCCGGCACGATTACGGATGTGGCCCACGCCTGCGGGTACTACGACCACCCTCACTTTACGCGTGAATTTCAATCGTTCGCGGGAATGACCCCCACACAGTTCCTTCACGACTCTTTGCCACTCACACAGAACTTTCTCGATCACGCGTCCGATTTGTACAAGCCGGAAGATTCCGCTCACTGATAGGATCCTGATACAGATCGAAGCACCTGAATCGGGAGGGATCACTGTGAGCAGTAAGCGCTGGCTTGTCTTCTTCGTCGCGGCGGCAGCCCTCGCCTTTTTCCCCGCCTGTGCCTCCAGAAGCAACGACGCGCCCGCCTCGTTTGATGCGTTGAGCGCGCGCGACCCGCTCGACGCGCTGAGCTGGCTCGAGGGGAGCTGGACGCGAAACACGAAGCGTGGCGTGAGCGTGGAAACGTGGACGCGCGTCAGCAGCGCCACGATGGAAGGGATCGTGACGCTGACGCAGGGCGATGTGTCAGGCGTGACTGAGTCTCTGCGTCTCGAATGGATGGGCGAAGACGTGTTCTATGTTGCGAAGCCGCGCGAGAACGATTATCCGACAGCGTTTCGTCTTGTCGAACACGATAACGGGCGCTTCGTGTTTCAGAATCCGGCCCACGACTTTCCCCAGCAGATCACATACACGCAAACTGCCGGGAACGCTCTCGTTGTCGAGATTTCCAGGATTGCCGAAGCGGGAAAAGGCATTGCGTTCAAGTTCGAGCGACTGCCGTAAGCAACACGCGCACCGTCTGCACGTCACGTCACGCTTCCCGTGTTCTCGGGAAGAAGAGCACGAGGAACCAGCAGAGAGCGGTGAACCCCGCGCCGACCATGACCAGCATGGAGAACGCCTTCTGTGCCCCGAACGAAAGTTTCCAGGCTTCGTAGAAACGACCGCCCAGAATACTCGACAGGGAGACACTGAGGTTGCTGAGTGACATGAGCAGCGCGAACACGGTACCGGCGGCCGCCGGTGGGCAGTATCGACTGGCGAGTTCAAGCTGCGTCAGACTCGTGATCATGTAGATGAAACCGTAGGCGAGGCTTATGACAACGGCGGACGCGGGGGAACCGAGCCCGACGTAGACCAGACTCGAAAGAATCATGAAGAGCACGGAAGCGTGAAGCAGGCGGCGCAGCGGAACGTGTTTCGCGAAGAGGCCGTAGACGATGCAGGCCAGAATGGATGCGAAGCTGGTGATCGTGTAAGTGTAGCCGATGAACTGCTCCGAAAACCCGAGCTTGTCGCTCATGTGGACGTACAGGACATCCGCGGAGAACGGGTTGAAGTTCAGGAGAAAGTAGAAGACCGCGATGAGAAGGATCATGCGCGTGCGCGCCGCTTCGCCAAGAACCTTGATGGCTCGTTTCAGTTGTCCGTGCTGTAACTCGGGCCGCGGCGTTTCCCTGATATGGAAAATGGCGATGTAGAGAGACACACAGCCCAGCAGGGCGCACACCAGAAACCCCAGTCGCTGCAGTCCATGTTGACTGATCCAGCCGCCGGCAACGCCGCTCAAAAGCCCGGCGCCATACATCGCGCCCCACTGTGCCGATTGCAGCCTGCCGGTAATGCCGAGCGGTTGCCCGGTTTCAATCATCGTGGCGTCGGTCGTTACGTCTTTGAACGCGATACCGAAACTCGGCAGAAGCAGCAGGAGAAGAATCGCCGTGCCGGCAGCGGGCGCGAGGGGCATCATCGTGGCGGCGATGAATCCTCCGATCATCAGCAGGCTCGACAGGATCAGGTAGCTCTTCCTGCGAAGCCCCCTGATCGGGACGAAATCGGTCAACATCCCGAAGAGCGGCTTGATGTACCAGGGAATCCCGAGAAGAAACATGAAGGTGGCGATCTCGGCGCTGTCGCGCCCCCAGTTCCTGAGCATGGATCGAAGAGGCTGAGACAGAAGACCCGCGGAAAGCTCGCCGGCACCCTGTACGAAATAGAGCGCCGCGAAAATAATAAACAGCTTGCGCGTGGCGTCCGGTTTCATCGGGCAGTCAAGGTCGTGCGCTGACGTCTGCGGAACGGTTTCAAGATTGCGACACATCCACTCCTAATGCAGCGGCCGTGAGTGTGTTGACCATCAACGAAGCGACAACGAATGAGAGGCGTGGCGATCATGATAAGGATTCTAGCATGGACATGCGTGGGGTGCTGGTTGCTCGCCGTCTGCACTAGCGCGTGATATCGAGCTTCTTCATCCGCGCTTCCAGTGTGGTCGGCTTGAGGCCGAGGATCTCGGCCGCCCCGGCATCGCCGCTCACACGCCAGTTCGTCAGGTCGAGCACGGTGAGGATGTGGCTCCGCTCCAGCTCTCGCAGCGTCGGAGTTCCGGATCCGTTGCGAGACGGATTCGATCGCGGCAGCGAATCTCCGAGCTCGAGCGCCGTCCCCTGGCTCAGTATCATCGCGCGTTCGATGACGTTTTCGAGTTCACGAATGTTACCCGGCCAGGCATACGTCTTGAAATGTTCGATCGCGGCCTGCGAAACAGACTCGATCTGCTTCCCCATTTTTGTGCCGTACTTTGATACGAAGTGCTTCACGAGCAGCGGAATGTCCTCCCCGCGATCGCGCAAGGCAGGAAGCAGGATCGGAAACACATTGAGGCGATAGAAGAGGTCCGCACGAAACTCACGCTTCTCGACGGCTTCGGCCAGATCGCGATTGGTGGCCGCGATGATGCGAACATCCACGGCATTTGTTACCGTGCTCCCCAATCGCTCGAACTCGCCCTCCTGAAGAACACGGAGCAGCTTCGACTGCAGCTCCAGCGGAATCTCGCCGACCTCGTCCAGAAATATCGTGCCCCGGTCCGCAAGTTCGAACCGGCCGATTTTGCGCGAGAGGGCTCCGGTGAAAGCGCCTTTCTCGTGGCCGAACATCTCGCTCTCGATCAGTCCGGCCGGGATGGCGGCGCAGTTCACCTTGACCAGCACACGGTCGCGACGGTCGCTCATGCTGTGAATCGCCCGGGCGATCAGCTCTTTGCCGGTGCCCGTTTCACCCGAGATCAATACGGTGGCATCGGTGGGGGCGACCTGGGCGATCGAGTGGAATACCGCGGTGATCGCAGGTGACTCGCCGACGATTTCTTCGAAGTTGTGCGTGGTTTTTATTTCTTCCAGCAGATAGTCGTTGTGCGCGCTGAGACGGGCTTTCTCCTGCTCCATCTGCACGCGCTCGGTGATATCGAGGAACATGGTTCGTGTGTACTCGCCACCCGGATCGGGTTTGGACCACCACTGAATCCAGAGCGGCTTGCCGTTGTCCCTGCGGCGCAGCTCGAGCACGACCCCGCTCGTATCGGTCCCGCGGCCGATGGATTCAAGCGCTTCCTTTGCGCGCTGCTGGGCCTCGGGAGTGTCCGCGATCAGGGACTTGCCGTACGTCTCCGCGACCTCGTCGGGCGTGATGCCGAGAGTTCGCATGGCCGTACGGTTCGCGCGAATGAACCGGGAATCCAGCCTCTCATGCACATACGCGATCGGCGCCTCTTCAAACAAGTCACGCAGGCGCTCTTCGCTCGCGGCAAGCGCCTTCTCCGCGTGCACTCGATCGATCTCGGCAACCGCGCGGGCCGCAAAGATCCGCATGATCGACAGACGGTCGGGCCCGCCGGGCATGGGGCGGTCATCCACGATGGCCAGGTGACCGATTACCGAACCCGCAGCGTCGAGGAGGGGGAGGCCGCAGTAGCTCTCGGCCTTCCAGTCGACGAGCAGCTCGTCTTCGGGGAAAAGCGCGCGCAGGTTCTCGGGATGATGGGCAAGCTGGCCGTTCAGAACGGCTTCGCAGGGCGTGCCTGCGAGGGGGCTCTCGAAATTCGGTGCCATTCGATCCCGCGCCCAGACAGCGCGCGACCGGAATGTCGCATCCCCGTCGGCGAAAGCGGTTATGAATGCGTAGTTTGCGCCGAGCGCCGTTGCCAGGTGCTGCACGAGCAAAGGAAAAAACCGCTCACCGGTTTCCGCTTCGACGCCTTCCACGATTGCTCTCAGTGCACTGGCTTCAGAAAACTGACGGGGTGCGGCCATATTCCCTCCCGGTGCCCCATGAACTGCGTACATCAAGGATAGCATCCACTGCTTTGAGCCACGAGCGCTTTCGCGAAGCAGTCCCAATATCCTGGGAGACGTCCCAGCATACTGGGAGCGACTCGTCGCGCCCCTTCGTCATTTTCTCTCTTCGACTCGGCGCTCCCCCATTTCAAGTTGTTAGCAGCGGATCAGTTACGAGATGTGTTCCGCCTGCTCGTTTTCGGGGCACGCGAGTTGCACTGGTGACTGTGCAGGCGCGATCAACGATCGAAGGAGTACGGAGAACATGCAGTTCAAAACGACAGTGAGAGAGGAGTGCCGCGTGACTGTCGAGGTCAACGGCTGGATCGTCCAGGAAAGTGCTGACGAGCTGAAAGCCGAATGCGACGCGTTGCTCAGCGACGGCAAGACAGTCGAACTGGATCTTCTGGAAGTGACTTTCGTAGACGCAGTCGGAGCAGCGGCGCTTCGTGATCTCTGTCGGAACGGTGCCACGGTCGTCGGGGCCCAGCCGTTCATTCTCGCGTTCATCGGAGGCGAGTGTCGTGAATAGATCGCAGGGGCGGTCATTCGAATCGCGCAGGAAACCCAAAACATGCAGGAGGAAGAAATTGAAAACGCAGAAGCACAGTAAGAGCGGGCGAGCCATTCGCGCACTCGCGGCCACACTGATCGGAGCGGCGCTGTTGTCGGTTGCCGCCGGTACGGCCGAAGCGAAGGGGAAGTACCTCTATCTTCAGAGCGCCAATACGGCATCGGGCAAGAACTCGATCGTCGCCTATGAACGCACCGAGGGGGGCGGCCTCGAAACGCTGGCGGGAAGTCCCTTTCTCACACGCGGAACCGGCATCGACAACAATACGAACGGCAAGCTGGGGCCGAACGACAATGACAGTCCGATCGTCCTGAGCGGTGACGGAAAACGTCTGTTCGCCGTGAACGGCCACACCAATACGATTGCCGCCTTCGACATTCTGGGCGACGGATCCCTGCGGCACGTTGCCGGCTCGCCATTCGCCTCGCGCGGTGTGGGCCCTGTCAGCCTCGCGATCACGGATGACATTCTGCTCGTAGCCAATCGCAATGAGGATCCGCATCAGCTGGCCGCACTGCGCGGGGGTGCCACGGCGAACTATGCCTCGTTTCGCATTCAGAACGATGGTTCGCTCATGCACATCTCGACCCTGAGCCTCACCGAGGGGCACAAGCCGACGCAGATTCTCGTTTCCCAGCGGGACGAACGCCTGCTCTTCGGCAATGAGTTTCTGGTCGACGTCGACTTCGACGGTGAAGGCAATGTGTCACGCCAGTTCGGGAGCGAGCCCGCGGTAAAGGGTCGCCTTCATGCGATGCGGCTCGATTCACGCGGACGCCTGTCCAGTATCGATACGGCCGTGCTGCCCGAAACCGCAAACCCGGTGCCCGAGGTCCCTTCGATCCCGCTCGGCATCTGGGATCATCCCGAGAAAAATCTGCTCTACGTCGGGTTTGTCACCAGGAACGAACTGGGTGTCTACCGCTACGACAGCAAGGGTCAGCTCACTTTCGCAACGGCTGTTCCGAACAGTGGCCAGGACATCTGCTGGCTTCGGGTCAATCACGAAGGGACCCGCCTTTATGCCGTGAACAATCTTCCCCGGGAAGATCGTCAGGATGAAGCAAGCACGGTCACTGTCTTCAACATCAGCGGAAAGAATGCGGAGAGCCCTGTCGAGATCGACCGGGTCGCGCTGCCCATGCCGCTCGGCGTGTTCGTCAATAATCGGAACGCGCCGCAGCCGAACAGCACCGCGTTCCAGCTCGACATCGAACCGTCCGGAAAGTATCTGTGCGTCCTCGCGCAGCGGATCGATCAGTCGGGCATGAACAGCAGCGACGCGGGAAACATTCTGCACGTTCTGAAGATCGAGCAGGGTGGCAAATTGTCCGTCGTGATGTCGCGGCATCTGAAGCAGGACGGTGTTCATCCGAGCGCACGCCCGCAGGGGATCGTCACGCTTGACTCGTAACTCGCAATCGACACGAAACACGAAGCAATCGCTTCGAACAGGAGATCATCATGAAACGCTTTTCCAGTCATTCCGCTCTCTCGTTCCTGATCGCCGGCATGATCACGCTGACGGCGGCGCCTGGTGTTCAGGCGGAAACGGCCGGCTACCTGTATACGAGCCTGAACGGCGAAGACACGAATCACGTGGTCTGTATCGAGCGCCATGAAGACGGCAGCCTCGGCGAGCAGCGTGCGTATTCGACGAACTCGCTGGGCGGCGCGAACCGGGCGGCCGGGGGCGATGCTGCGGGAGATTTCGACTCCCAGGGCGCGATTCAGATCATCGGCGACTATCTGCTGGTCGTGAATGCCGGCGGCAACACGGTGTCGGTGTTCGACCTCGACAAGAACAACGGCGCGCTCAGCCGGAAAGAAAACGTCGACTCGAGGGGAACCCGCCCGGTGAGCATCGCTTATGTGGAGAAGGCCGGATCCCGGGACGAGTACTGGGTCGTCGTCGGCAATCAGTGGAACAACCCGAACGTGCAGAAGGGTGGTGCGAACGAGGGACCGATCGAAATGTATCCCGACGCGGCGTTTCACGCTCGCGGCGGCGGGCATGAGAAGAAGTTCGCAGATCGCAATATCTACCTCTTCTCCTTCAGCACGAAAACAGGAAAGCTCCGCGCCGAGCGATCGCTCGACTCCTACGTCGGAACGAACGGCGGTCCCGCAACCGTAGCGTTCAACTCCGACGGAACGAGACTCGGAGTTTCGACCTGGGGAATCGCGCATTTCGGTACGGCGACGCCGACTCATCAGAAGCCGAGTCGTGTCTACGTGTATGACTTCGATCGCCGCACCGGCACGACAAGCAATGCCCGCTACTTCGAAGAAGAGGGCGTCGCCGGCAGCATCGGCTTCAGCTGGGATTCGAACACGCCGACGCTCTTCGTCTCGAACTTCAATCTGACCGCTGACAAACGGGATCACAGTCTGACTGTTCTGCGCGACGACGGTTCCCGCATTCGCAAGGTCGGCAATTTCGGAACGGGCGCGGGAGCGGACATCGATGAAGCATGCTGGACGCTCGTGGATCCGAAGCGAGGCCGCCTCTATGTCTCGAGCTTCGGCGGAAACTTCATCAGCACGTTTGCCGTGAACAAGAACGGCACGGTCAGCACGATCGGATCGATGAACGAGACCGTTTACGAGGCCCGGCGCGAAGGAACGCCTCCCGGTGACACGAAGGACATGTATATCACCGCGGACTCCCGCTACCTGTACAACCTCGGGGCCTACCAGACGTTCGGTGTCGCGAAGTTCAACGTCAACGACGACGGGACGCTCGAGTTCGACGACGAGTTCAAGGTTCGCGCCGCGACCAAAAGCGGTCCGGGCGCCTATAACTTCCTCGGTCTGGCCGGTTTCGACATGTAAGAGAAGCGCTCCCGTGAGCGTTTTCACCGGAGCGCGAAATGGCAATCTCGATCGCGGCGACGAAGTTTTACTGCAACGTCGCCGCGATCGTTTTCGGTTGCCGCGGGATCCACCAGTTTCCGATGCGGAGAGTGAAATATGAGAAAGCGTGAAAAGAGTTTCGCGAAAGCGATCGGGCCGTGCGGACGAATGGAGATAGGATTGCTGGCGATAGTCGCCATGGTATTACTGGCCGATGTGCCTGTTCGCGGTGAACGTGTGAATGGGACGATACTCGTATCGTCGCAGTACAACTTCCGCGGAGTTACGCAGAACGATCGCGGAGTCATTCAGCCGCAGGTCGATCTTTCGATCCCCTTCGCAGGCAGGAAGAGTGTCGACTTCGCAGTCTGGGGGAATATCGACATGACGAACGACACGGGGAGAGGAGTTCTTGCGGACGGTAATGGCGGGCACCTGAGTGAAGTGGATTTCATCGGTTCGATTACGAGAGATATCGGCGGGGGGGAAGTGAGTGCCGGGATTACGAGTTACAACTTTCCGAACGGTGGCTCCTCGACGTCGGAACTGTTTTTGACGGCTGGTGGTGAGGTGTACGGCATGAATCCGAGTGTGACCGTCGCTTACGATTTCGATCTCGTCGACGGTGTGTATGTCAACGGGGCACTGCAACGAACCCAGGAGATCGGGAGCAGGATGGCGGCGAGTGTGGGCGCCTCTCTCGGCTACGCCGACCGGTCTCAGGCGGAAGTCTACTACGGAGTCCGTTCCTCGGGATTTGCGGACCTCGGAGTTTACGCCTCATTCGACTACCTGCATTGGAATAACAAGGTGCTCGGCGTTTCCGTTCATGGTTCGAGGCTGCTTGCGGGGGACTTTCGCGACGCCGTCGAGCAGAGCGGGCTCCGGTCCGGTACGGTCTGGGGAGGAGTGACCGTTGGCGCAGGCTATTGAAGTGCCTCTCCGCGTCGCCGTACTCTGCGGACTCCTTGCGATGATCGATAGCCGCCGGCCTGTTATGATCGAGACAACGGATCGAGTCTGGCGGGAGAGCGGGGCATGGTTCCCGGCCCGCCGGAATCAGTTTTCACTCGGAAAGGGACAATATGAATCTGCAGAATGCACGCGCTCTGATCACCGGCGGCAGCGAAGGAATCGGCCTGGGCATCGCCATGGCGATGCAAGCCAAAGGGGCGAAGGTGGCGATCATGGGGCGTAACGAAAAGAAGCTCGACAAGGCAGCCAAAGAACTCGGCGTTCTGGCGCTGCAGGGCGATGTCAGTCAGGAAGCCGATGTGAAGCGGGTCGTAGCTTCGTGCATCGAGGCCTTCGGCGGGATCGACATCCTCGTCAACAACGCGGGGTATGGTTACTTTGCGCCTTTAACGGAACTGGACACGGCGGAATTCGAAAAGCTGTTTGCGACTAACGTCATGGGCGCCATGTTCATGGCACGGGAAGTGGCACCGCATTTCATCGCGCAGAAAAGCGGGCATCTGATGAACATCTCATCGACCAGCGGTCTTGGCGGAGGGAAGAACAGCACGGCGTACAGCGGTTCGAAGTTCGCCCTGCGCGGAATGACCGAGTGCTGGCGCGCCGAACTGCGGCCTCACAATGTGCGCGTCACGCTCGTCAATCCGAGCGAGGTGCAGACGCCGTTCTTCTCGAAGCTGGGGCACGAACAGGTCCGCTCGGAGAAGAAGCTGCGCCCGAGCGAGATCGCCGACGCCATCACGGGCGTTCTGGAAATCGACGACCGCGGGTTCATCCCCGAGTTCTCGGTGTTCGCGACGAATCCGTTTTAGCGAGGGGATAATTCTGTATCAGGCCGTCTTCTCCCGCGTACTACAAGGAGCGCGAATTCCCCGGCTGCGCGAGATTCACGAAGCTTACGGCAATAATATTCTTGTGTGGGCATGACGGGGTCGTCGGAGGAGAAAACGCGCGAATGCATCAGCGCGCTCAACGTCTCGTTCCCGAATGTAGGAGCGCATTGAGAGGTGCCGTTCCCGTTCGTTCGCGTCAGGAAAAGCAGCGGTCCGCGATCGCGACCACGTCTTTCGCACATCCCCATGCGACTGTGTAGCCCCCGCCTCCATGGCCGTAATTGTGTATGACGGGATGCGGGGTCTGCGCGGATTCCAGTTCGAGTCGCACTGCGGGGCGCCCGGGGCGTAATCCGACCGTAACACCGAGAACTCGACACCCGGCAATGGCGGGAACTGCCCGTTCGCAGCGGCCGCGGATCTCCTCGGTCTCGGACGGGCGCGGCTCGAGTGACGCGTCGCCGTAGCCGGCCGTACCTCCGAGAATGCAGTCACGCGAGCGCGGGAGAACGAGCGTCAAAGTGTCCCGCCGGTTCACGATCCGCGTCGAGGCGGAAAGGCCTCCCTTCGGGAGTGCGATGCGAACGGACTGGCCGCGAATCGGAACTACGGAAGCGTCGTTGACGAACTCCCGCGCGCCGAGGCCCGTACAGTTCACGACGAGATCGAAGTCGGGGAAGAGAGAGTCGGGAGAGTCGACGTGCGCGACCGATGTGGTTCCCTCCGCGTCGGCGAGCGCGGCTTCGAGATATTCCAGATAGATCGGAACGTCGATCATCGGCACGACGAGGCGGTGCGACTCGATCGCGGCGATTCCGTGCTTCCGGCCGTCGATCTCCTCCCATTCATCTACGAGCGCACGCGCGTAACTCGTCTCCTCCGAACGCATGCAGAATCGAAAGTGCTCATGAAAACGCACACCGGACGCTGCGAGCGCGGCTTCGGATCGGTAGGCGAAATACGTCTCTCGAGCCCATGCCTGCACACGTTGTTCGGGGTAGATCTGATGGGGCCACCAGTAGGCGCCGGCGGCACCGGACGCCGTGCGCTCGACCGGGTCTCGGGAGAACACATGGACGTGATAGCGTGTGGTCCGAAGGAGTGCAAGGGCGCTTGTGAGTCCAATGATTCCACGACCGACGACGGCAATACGTTTCATGTGGAATATTGTCGGAGAACCCGGGCCAGATTACAATGCCGCATCCCGTCGTGAGAGTTCCCCTGCTCTCCCCCATCCGCAGGAGTCGATCTGGTATTATTATAGTATGACTTCACAGAAAAACCGCGGCGACGGTCCGAACGAGGGGGCAGGAAACTGAAACCGCTCCCACCCGATCGATGGAAGCTCGTGCGCGAGATCTTCGAAGAAGCGCTGGCGTGCGAGCCTGACAGGCGCGCCGCGTTCCTCGACGAGAAGTGTGGCGAAGACGACTCGCTTCGCAGGGAAGTCGAGTCGCTGCTCGCTTCCCACGTGAAGGACGATCCGCTCGTCGGTCGCGCCGTCAGCGATGCGGCGAAGCGCGCGACGGCCCCGCTCCGGGTGGGAACGAATCTCGGGCCGTATCGTATCGTCGAACTGATAGGCGAAGGGGGCATGGGGTCCGTCTATCTCGCGGAGCGGTCAGACGACGCGTTCCAGATGCGGGTGGCCATCAAAGTGGTGAGGGGCGGGCTCGACAGCGCGCGCGCACTCGAACGATTTCAGGAGGAGCGCCGGATCCTCGCGGCGCTCGAGCATCCGAACATCGCGCGCGTTCTGGACGGCGGCTCGACGGAAGACGGGCTTCCGTACCTCGTCATGGAATATGTGGCGGGACGATCCATCGTTCACTACTGCGAGGAATCGGGCCTCAAGATACGGGAACGCGTCAAACTCTTTCTCGCCATCTGCAGCGCGGTCGACCAGGCGCATCGCCAGCTCATCGTGCACCGTGACATCAAACCCGCGAACGTACTCGTGACCAACGACGGCGTTCCGAAGCTGCTCGATTTCGGCATTGCGAAGCTGCTCGAAGAGGGTGCGACGCCGGCGCTCACGGGTACCGGATTTCGACTCATGACTCCCGATTACGCGAGCCCCGAACAGATCCGGGGGGAGCCGGTAACGACCGCCACCGACGTGCACGGGCTCGGCATCCTGCTTTACGAACTGCTGTCCGGGCGGCACCCGTTCGCATGGGGAGGGCTCTCGGCCCGTCAGCTCGAAGCCGCCGTTCTCGACACGGACCCCGCTCCTCCGAGCGTGGCCGCGACGGGCGAAGGCCGCAGCACGAGCGCGGCCGGGGAAAATAACGCAGGCGGAACGTCCCCGGTGCGGCCGCCGCGCGCGCTCGATCGCCGCATCGACGGCGACCTCGACAACATCGTACTGAAGGCTCTCGCGAAGGAGCCCGGGCGACGCTACCCGTCCGCAGCCGAACTGCGTGCGGACCTCGGACGCTATCTGGAGGGGCTCCCGGTTTCCGCGCGCCCGGCCACGTGGTCGTATCGCGCGGGCAAGTTCCTGCGTCGTCACGCTCTCGGCGTTTCGATCGCAGCGGCATTCGTCCTGACGCTTGCGAGCGCCACGATCTTCAGCGTGCGCGCGTATCTTCAGGCCGACCGCATGCGGGTCGAGGCGGAGATGCAGCGCGACCGGCTCGAAGAGGTCAATCGCTTCCTCGCGAACACTTTTCAATCCGCCAGCCCCGAGAAGCGTCAGTCGCCCGACGAGATTACGGCCCGCGACATCCTCGACGCCGGCGCCGTGCGTGTCGAGACGGATCTCGGCGACCGGCCGGAGATCGCGGCGGCGATTCAGGGTGAGATCGGCCGGCGCTACTTCGACCTCGGCGTTCTCGACCGCGCCGAGGAACTGCAGCGCACGGCGGTCGAGGGGCACCGGGAGACGGGTGGAATGGAAACGCCCGACGGCGCATTCGCGCTGACGTGGCTCGGGCAGACACTCGAAGCCCGGGCGCAGCACGACGAAGCGGTCGAGGTTTTGCGAGAGGCGGTAGAGCGGTCGGACGGTCGTGAAGGTCGTTTTCTCGAAGTCGCGTTCGAAGCGCGCAAGACCTTCGCCCGTGTGCAGGCCGCCCGCGGCGAGTACGAGGAGGCGGCGGGACTCTTTCGAGAATTGCTCGCAGACGTCGACCGCGGACTTCTGGGAAGCGGCACCGAAGTCGAGATGCGGCGGACTACAACCGCCAGCGACTTCGCCAACGTGCTCGAAAGCATGGGAGAGTACGATGAGGCGGAACGGCTCTTTCGCGACGCGATCGCCCGCGTCACGGCGATTCACGGCGACCGGCATACTTTACTCGGGAAGTACTGGACGAACCTTGCCTATTGTCTACTGGCCGCCGGGCGCCCGGAAGAAGCCGTGGAGTGCGCACGCCGGTCGCTTGCGATTCAGAAGGAGCTGCTTGGCCTGGATCACCCGGAGACTGCAACGAGCAGGCAGATTCTCGCCACTTCACTTGCGGCAATCGGAGAGTTCGACGAGTCGGAGGAGCAGGCGGAGCTCGCCCTCGCGGTGCTTCGGGTGGCGTACGGCGAGCGGCATACGCGCGTGGCCAGCGTCATCAACAACATGGCAATTGCGCTTCTGGACCAGGACGAGCCGGAGAGGGCGCTGCCGCGGCTCGAAGAAGCGCTCGCGATTTACGTGGAGACGTTCGGGGCCGAGCATCACTACGTCGCGATCGCGCAGCACAACGTGACGCGCGCTCTTCGCGAATCAGGCCGGCTCGAAGAAGCCGAACGCTCCGGTCGCAAGAGCCTCGGGCTGTTCCGCAATCTGTTCGATGGTGATCACCCGCACGTTGCGGCCTCCACGGTACTGCTTGCAAACGTGCTTCGCGAGCGGGACCGTCTGGCAGAGGCCGAGCCGCTCGTGCGCGATGCCGCGCGCATGGCCCGGGCTACGCTGAGTCCGGATCACCCGATCGTACTGCGCACCGACCGCGAGCTTGCCCGCTGTCTTTTCGATCTCGACCGGTACGACGAAGCCGAGAAGCTTCTCGTTGCCGCCCACACTCTGCTCGACTCCACCGCCGGCCCGGACTCCGAGAGCGCGCGGACGATCGCCGCGGAGCTGGACTCGCTGCGCGGCGTGCGGCCTTAAGAGTAAAAGCCGTCCAGCACGTTCTTACCGATTGCGCTGCCGCTCTCCTGCTTTGTGTGCGCGTCTACCAGCGTTTCGACACTCATGCGACCGAGGTTGTTCGTTACGGTTGAGATCAGCGTGCCGTCATCGATGAGTGCGGATACACGATTCAGCAGTTCGTGCTGCTTTTCGATATCGTCCATTTGAAACATCGGGCGCGCAAACATGAACTCCCAGCTGAAGCTGAGCGCTTTCATTTTGGCAGGCAGGATGTCGAGCGTTTTTGGATCGTCGATCAGCGCAACGTGGCCGCGCGGTTTGATGAGGTCGAGGATCGCGGGAAAATGCCCGTCGGTCCCCGTGAGCGAAGCGACGTAGCGGGGCACGAGTTTCAGCGCCTTCACCTGGTCGACGAGCGACTTGCGGTGATTGATCACATGGTCGGCGCCCATTCTCTGAACCCACTCGACGGTTTCCGGCCGCGACGCGGTTGCGATCACGGTTAGCTTCGTGAGTTTCCTGGCGAGTTGAATGAGGATCGACCCGACACCGCCCGCGCCGCCGATGATCAAAATGCTCTCACCATTGCCGTCACCTTCCCGAAGGGCGAAGGAATCGAACAGCATTTCCCATGCGGTGATCGATGTCAGCGGAAAGCCGGCGGATTCAGCGAAGCCGAGTGACTGCGGTTTCCTTCCGACGATTCGCTCGTCGACGGCCTGGAACTCCGCGTTCGTGCCCGGGCGCGTAATGTCGCCGGCGTAAAAAACCTCGTCGCCGACGCGGAACCGGCTGACTTCGCCGCCGACTTCCCGCACAACGCCGGCGGCATCGTACCCGAGAATTCGCGCGCCTTTTTCGGGCGCCCTGTTGGCGCGCACTTTCACGTCGACAGGGTTCATCGAAATGCCCCGCACTTCGACGAGCAAGTCGCGAGGGCGCAGTTCCGGTTTCTCCGCCTCGAACGCGACAAGTGCGTCCGGCGCCGTAATCGGCCCGGTTTTCCTGTGTCCGATTGCCTTCATTATCCTAAGCCTTTTCCCGCTTGTGGCTGACAGTGTTGATTCGGTTTCCGAATGATCGCAGCTTCGGTCTATGGAGGGCAAGTACTTGTGATCCGGGCAGCTGCATGCGTGGTCTGCGAGTCGGCTGCAGAGACAAGAGCAGCACTTCTTTGCGATGGGATTCGTGCGGGGACTTGAGCAGCAGGCGCGGCCATGCTCGCTCGCGTCAGCTCGAACTGAAGGCGCCGATCTCGTTCCCGAGTTCTTCGTGGGCAAAGAGTGTGAACTCTTCGACGCGGGCATCATCCAGTTCGAGGAATCGGGTGGATGCGTGTCCTGCGACATCGAGTGCGGGATTGCGCTCGGGTCCGATGCATGCCTGCACGCAAACGGCGTTGGCAAATCCGATGACGGCGGTCAGGTTCCGGTCCACGATCGCCGAGGCGGGATCGTGGTGAAACCGGATTACGTCGCGAACGGCATCCGGCAGATTCCATTTTCCGGCCACGAGGGAGCCGACTTCGCAGTGGTCGAATCCGAGCGCTTCCCGTTCGGCCTCCATGAACGTGACGTTTTCGTTGAAGACCCGCATCACGATCGGCTCGTACTGCTCGGGAAGAGACTTGTCCAGGGCGATCTTGCCGATGTCGTGAAGGAGCCCGGCAATAAACGCGACGTCCGGATCGCCCTTGCGTGTCTTGCTCGACACGATCTTGGCGACAAGCCCGACCGCAAGAGAGTGTTCCCAGAGGATCTTGTCTTTGAACGAGGATTTGCTGGCGGTCATCATCGGGCCGGTTGCGCTCGCGATCGTCAGGGCGTTCAGCGTCTTCATGCCGAGAGTCGTGACAGCCTGCCGAATCGTTTCTATTCTGGTGATGGCGCCGTATGCTGCCGAGTTCGCGATCTTTAATACTCGCGCCGCGAGAGCCTGGTCGCGCGAGATCACGCGTTCGAGATCGCGGGCGTTCGTTTTTTCGTCGCCGACCATGCGCATCACTTCGGCTGCCACCTGCGGCATGGGCGGGAGATCCCCGGTTCGTCGCGCAATGTCTTGAGCGGTCATCATGAGCAGTCTCTCTCTTTTTCGACGGGGAAATCCCTATTTCTCAGTATCGATTCGTGGTGCGGCAATCGGGAGTGCATTCCCTGTCGGGAAGTGCGCAATGAGTCTGGAAGGGAAACGGGGGGAAAGCGAGGGCGAGTTACGGCAGGCGCTATTCGGCAGGCGGCGGCGCATCGGGCCACGCTTGCGCCGTCCAGTTCTCCGCGTCCTCGAGCGGGCCGAACCAGGGGTGGCTGGAGATCATTGTGAACTCACGGGCCGCGGCCTGGTTCGGGCCGCGAGACACCTGCCACAGAATTCCGGCGGCCTCGGGAAAATCGGAACCGGCGAGGGATTCATCGAAAACGCGCCGCAGCATGGCGCGTTCGTCCATCCCGGCGGCGAGAATGCGGAGCATCAGAGCGGGATCGACCGTGTCTGTGTCCAGCCACGCCATGCCGGTTCCGCTCGCCGTTTGCACGCGGGCTGTGATCGAAACGGCATCCGGCCTGGCAATCCGCTGCGGGAAGGCCTGCTGCAGTAAAACGACGGCGCTGAAGATACCCGCCTGCTGCGACAGGTCGGCGAAGTCTTCCCAGGGACGATCATCCGCGATCTCGTGCGACAGATTGTCCCGGACGCCGCGGCGCATCGTTTCGCCGAACACGGCTTGCAGAACGGCGTCGGCGGCCTCGTCGAGGTCGCGATCCTGCAGCGCCATGAGCGTCATCTCGAGCGCATCGCTCTCCGCAACGCCTTCGACTTCGAGACTGTCGAGCAAGGACATCAGGCGTGCCGGAGGCCAGTCGCCGGGCAACGCCCGAATCTGCGTCCACTGCACGCACTCGACCTGAAACTCACGTTTCTCTTTTCGCGCCCGATCCGCGCTCGTCCCGTTCGTCACTTGGTCGTAACGAGTTTCTGAACATCGGGACGGCGGTTGCGTCGCGTCTTCTTGGGCACGAGAACGCGCATCGATTCCAGCTTTCCGAAGCAGAGCAGCCGGTCTCCGGCTTCGAGTACACGATCCGCGCGCGGGTTCGGAATGATGGTGCCGACACGTCGCAAGGTCAGTGCGTTCACATCTTTTTCACGCAGGCCCGATTCGGCCACGGTTTTACCCACATACTCGGAACCCTTCGGCACGTGGATCTCCGCGACGCCGTACCCGCGGCTCACCGTGAGTCGCTGGCGAATGTCGACTTCCGGGAAGTCCACCTGCGCGGAGATATAGTCGATGATGGCGCCGGCTACGTCGAGGCCCGTGGCCCCTTCGATCCCTTCGAGACCCGGCGACGAGTTGACCTCCATCACCTGCGGACCGTCCTTACCCTCGAGCATGTCGACGCCGGCAACGCGCAGTCCCATGATCTGGGCCGACTGCACGGCGACCTTTTCGTATTCCTCGTCGAGTTCCACCACTTCGGTCAGACCGCCGCGATGCACGTTGCTCCGGAACTCCTGACCCTGCGCCACGCGACGCATCGCCGCAATCACGCGATCGCCGACGACAAACGCGCGCACGTCGCGCCCCTTGCTCTCGGCGATGAACTTCTGGATCAGTACGTTCTGCTTCGTGCTGTGCAGGGTTTCGATGATCGCTTCGGCGATCTTGTTCGAGTCGGCCAGAATGACGCCGACACCCTGCGTGCCTTCGAGAAGCTTGATGATGACAGGGGCGCCGCCCACGCGTTCGATGGCAGGCAGTACGTCGCGACGGTCACGCACGAACGTCGTACGCGGAATGCCGATCGCATGCTTGCTGAGAATCTGCAGGCTGCGCAGTTTGTCGCGCGAGTTGGCAATGCCGATCGACGAATTGGCGCAATGCACATCCATCTGCTCGAACTGCCGGACGACCGCGGTGCCGAAGTAGGTGATCGACGCGCCGATTCGCGGAAGCACCGCATCGTAATGAGACAGAATCTTCGTGCGGTAGTACAGGTCGGGGAGTTCCTCCTGCAGATCGATCGAGAAATGCAGGGTGTTCAGCACCTTGACCTGGTGATCGCGCTTCTCGGCCGCTTCCCGCAACCGGCGCGTGCTGTAGCAGTTGGGGCTGCAGGACAATATCCCTATCTTCATGGCAATGCCTCGTCGGTTGGTGTGATGGGCAGAGAGCGTTCGATCGGGCCTGGCCGTTTCGACAGGCTGAATAATACACCCCGGCAGCGATTGGAGCGCAAATATCGTTGAAATGGCCCGAGTGGCGCATGAATGGGCCTCCCATGTCTGAAACCAGAACGCCGCCGGGGTGGGTTCCGCAGCGCTTACATAAGTAGAAACCCCAACCAGATTGGCCGTCAAATGGCCCACGCGGGCCAGGGCACCGGCCGAAAACTAATGGAATATCCCTATCTGTCGACGATCTGAATGTATTCAAGACATCGGGATATCGAAGGGAAGTACGTATGGTCCGCTTAGATCACCAACAGCTCGCAACCACGCCTTCCCCGGACACGCTTCGGGTTCTTCTCGTAGAAGACAGCAAGACGGATGCCCTGATTTCCCGCAAGGTTCTCGAGTCGCGGGGGGGTGGATACGAGGTCGACTGGGCCCGATCGCTCGAGGAAGCCCGTGCACTTCTGCAGTCCGAATCGCACCATGACCTGATTCTGCTCGATCTGCACCTCGGGGATTCCAAGGGGCTCGATACGCTGGATGAGGTGCGCGCCATCGACGGGCAGACGCCGATCGTGCTCATGACCGGACTCGATGACGAGAACGTGGCGAGAGAGGCACTTCGGCGCGGCGCCCAGGACTACCTGATCAAGACAAAACCCGATCCGGCTGCACTGCTTCGCTCCGTGGGGTACGCGCTGGAACGCAACCGGCTCGTCGAGGAGCTCAAGGCCGAGCGGAACCGGATCCATTCCTATCTGGATGCGCTCGGAAGCATCGTTCTCGTACTCGATCTCGACTGGCGCGTTGTCAGCATCAACAGCTACGGGCTCGAAGTGCTCGGCGTCGACCGGCAGGATCTCCTGATGAAGGAGTGGGTCGATACGATCGTTTCTCCCGGCGATCAGGCAGAGACGCGAAACTCGCTCACGCAGGTCAGTCAGTCGGGCGATACGGCTCAGTTCCACTTCGAGTGCCGCGTGAAGACCGCTGCGGGCGGGGAGCGCCTGATTGCGTGGCGCGCAACGCGCCTTTGCGATGCCGGCGCCGATGCGACCAACCTGATTCTCTCCGGCTCGGACATCACGGACGCCAGCGATCTCCAGTCGCAGTTGCTGCAGGCGCAGAAGCTCGAGGCGATCGGGCGTCTCGCGGCGGGAATCGCCCACGAGATCAACACGCCCACGCAGTACGTCGGCGACAACCTGATGTTCATGCAGACGAGTTTCGAACGTCTGAACGGATTCGTTTCCACTTTGTGCGGGTGGATCGAGGACACGAAACGAGAGACAGTGTCCCGGGCGGAGCTCGATGAAGTCGCCGTACATATGAAAGACGCCAACCTGAATTATCTCGTGGGTGAAGTTCCGGAAGCGGCCGGCCAGGCGATCGAAGGCGTGGGGCGCATTTCCGAAATCGTGCTCGCGATGAAGGAGTTTTCGCATCCGCCTTCGAAAGAGCGCCAGCCTACGAACATCAACCAGTGCATTCGGAGCACGGCAACGGTCGCGCGAAACGAATGGAAGTATATCGCCGAGATGACGCTCGATCTCGCCGAAGACCTTCCGCAGATCCCGTGTCTCCCCGGTGAGTTCAACCAGACGATCCTGAATCTGATCGTAAACGCCGCCCATGCGATCGACGAGGTCAGAAAGGCAACCGCAATCCATGAACTCGGCGCGATTCGCATTCGGACTTCCCATGACGAGACCTGGGTTGCGATCGAGATCGAAGATTCGGGAGCGGGCATTCCGAACGAGATCGCGGAACGCATTTTCGACCCGTTCTTCACGACGAAAGAAGTCGGCAAGGGTACCGGGCAGGGACTGGCGATCGCGCGATCCTGCATCGTGGACAAGCTCGATGGCGAGATGTCCTTCGAGTCGAAGCCGGGCGCGGGCACGACGTTCACGATGAAGCTCCCGCTGGCAAAAGCGAAGCGGGAAACGGAAGGGGCGTCATGACGGCCTTTCGCGTGCTCTTCGTCGATGATGAAGAACGAGTACTGAGCGGGCTGCGCCGCATGCTCGAACCGCATCGCAACGAGATCATCTGCCAGTTCGTTACGACCGGTGCCGAAGCGCTCGAGACTCTCGACCGGGAGTGCTTCGACGCGATCGTCAGCGACATGCAGATGCCGGGCATGGACGGCGCCACACTCCTCAAGATCGCCCAGGAGCGACATCCCCGCGTTGTCCGCCTCGTGCTCTCCGCACACACGGAGCTCGAGGCCACGATGCGATCCGTTTCCGTGTCACATCAGTTCCTGACGAAGCCGTGCCCGCCCGAGCATCTGCTCGAAACGATCCGTCGGACGTGCGCGCTCCAGACGCTGATGGAAAACGAAGCTCTTGTCGCCACCGTCGGAGAGATCAGCAGTCTGCCGAGCATGCCGCGCGTCTACAACGAACTCACGAAGGAACTGGCCCGCCCGAACTACTCGGTGGACAGCATCAGCGGAATCGTGGAGCAGGACATCGGCATGGTGGCCCAGATCCTGCACATGGTGAACTCCGCGTACTTCGGCATGCCGCGCCGCATCGCGTCCGTGAGAGAAGCCATCGGCTACATCGGCGTCGAGACCATCAACAATCTGACCTTGTCGATCGAACTCTTCCGGTCATTCAAGGGAGCGGAAGAGTCCGGCTACTGCATCGACCGCGAACAGGCACACAACTTCATCGTGGCGAAGCTGGCGAAGGAGATTGCGCCCGACTCGGTTTCGAAGGACGACGCCTACCTTGCGGGACTGCTCCACGATGTCGGCCGGCTCATACTCGCGACCAAGTACCCCGCGAAGTACGGGGAGGTCAGCGCCGGTCTTGCGGCGAATGGAACCGATCGCGGAGAGCGGGAACAGCTCTTGTTCGGCGCGACCCATGCGCAGGTGGGCGCTTACCTTCTCGGACTCTGGAATCTGCCGTACGTGATCGTGGAGGCTGTCGCCTATCACGAAGATCCCTCGCAGGGTCTCGCGACCGATTTCGGACTCGCGCATGCGGTGTGGATCGCGGACGCACTAGCCAGGGGGATGCCGGGCGACGGTATGGCGGAAATTGCACTCGAGAAACTCGAGGAACTGGGCGTGCGGGATCGTCTCGAAGGCTGGATGACAATCAGGGACGAACTGATGGAAACGAGTGGGCAGAATGTCTGAAGAGCGCGTCAGAAGAATCCTCTGTGTGGACGACGAGCCGAACGTTCTGCAGGGATTGCGCCGGCACCTCAGCATGCACTACAACGTAACAACCGCCGAGAGTGGCGAAGAGGCGCTGAAGATTCTGGAGACGGACGGGCCGTTTCCCGTCATCGTTTCCGATATGCGCATGCCGGGCATGAACGGTGCGGCTCTTTTCGAGCGCGTTCTCGAAGTGGCGCCGGAGACAATCAAGATCATGCTCACCGGGCACGCCGATCTCGACGCCGCGATCTCGGTCGTGAACGAGGGGCGCGTGTTTCGCTTTCTGCTGAAGCCGTGTCCGCAGGAAACGCTGCACGGGGCGCTGGAAGACGCGTTCGAGCATTATCGACTGCGAAACGCCGAACGCGAACTGCTGGAACTGACACTGCAGGGGAGCATCAAAGTTCTTTCGGACGTGATGGCTCTCGCGCAGCCGGAGCTGTTCGGTCGCTCGAATCGACTGCAGGGGCACGTGCGTGCCGTTCTGCATGAACTGGGCGAAGAGAGTACGTGGGCCGAAGAGATCGCCGCTTCGCTTTCGCAGATCGGATGCGTTTCGTTGCCGCCGGAAATCACGAAGAAACTGTATTACGCGGAGGCCATGACGGACGATGAAGAGAAGCAGGTCGCACGCCTGTCGGCAACGACGGACGGACTGCTTGCCAACATTCCAAGACTGGAACCCGTGCGACAGATTCTGAAAGAATGCGCCGGCCTGTTCGAAGCCGGCACGCGGCAAGCCTCTTCGGCAAAGGACGATATAACGCTCGGCGCACGCGTTCTGAAACTGGCCTGGGACTTCGACGTGTTCGAGACGCAGCGGCGTGACCCGATCGCCGCCCTGAACGGAATCCGCGAGTCGAAGCGGCACGCGCGCGAGCATGTCGAAGCGCTCTCGACCGTTGTCGAAGGGCGCAAGTCAGAGATAGAGTCGACGACGCTCGACAAGCTGGAAGTCGGCTTGATGCTGCACGAGGATCTGCTTGCCTCCGGCGGACTGCTCCTGATCGCGCGCGGCCAGCTGATCACAGGGGGCGTTCTTGCACGCATCCAGGGCTATGCAAAAAGGCACGGCGTCCGGGAACCGATCCTCACCGTCTCTCCGCAGGGCTCCGCGGTATCCAGCTAACTTCTTGATGGCAAGAATGCTATGCTTTAGCCATGAACTCACGGGATCGATCATCCGACGATGCGGATCGCACTCTACCGCCTGACAGCGATCGCACGCTCCCGTCGGACCAGGACCGTACGCTTCCTTCGGACGATGGTCACACGATCCCGTCGGATCCGAACACGGTCCCTTCCGGGGGGGACAAGTCCGCGTCGGCCTCCGGTCGCTCTCCGACCACTCCCGCCTCCATCGGCAACTACACGATTCTCGGTAAACTCGGCGAAGGCGGCATGGGTGTCGTCTACGAAGCCGAGCAGAAGAACCCGCACCGTAAGGTCGCTCTCAAAGTCGTGCGGGGCGGCCAGTTCGTAGACGAAGTTTCCGTCAAGATGTTCCAGCGGGAAGCGGAAACGCTCGGACGCCTGAAGCATCCGGGGATCGGCGCGATCTACGAGTCGGGCCGCACGGACGAGGGCCAGCACTTCTTTGCGATGGAACTCGTGCGGGGGGCCACTCTCGGCACCTATATAATTGAGAACGATCCATCCGTTTCCGGTCGACTCGCCCTGTTCCAGAAGATCTGCGAGGCGGTCAACTACGCGCATCAGCGCGGCGTGATTCACCGCGACCTGAAGCCCTCGAACATCCTGATCGACGAAGACGGCGCGCCGAAGATTCTCGATTTCGGCCTCGCGCGCATCACCGACGCGGACACGAACGCCGCGAGCATGGTGAGCGAAGTGGGCGCCATCAAGGGAACGCTTCCGTACATGAGCCCGGAGCAGGCGCGCGGCAACCCGGCTGAGATCGATCTGCGGACGGACGTCTATTCGCTCGGCGTGATTCTGTACGAACTGCTGACCGGCGCGCGGCCGTACGACACGGAGAAGAGCGGGATACTGGAAGCGGTTCGCGTGATCGCGGAAGCGTCGCCGGCGCCGTTCGGTTCGACCGCCGCGAAGCTCGCCGGCGGCGAACTCGAAACGATCACACGCAAGGCGCTCGAGAAAAACCCGGACGAGCGTTACCAGTCCGCAGGCGCGCTCGCCGACGACATCGAGCGCCATCTCACGAACCAGCCGATTCTCGCGCGCCCGCCGAGCACGATCTACCAGCTGAAGAAACTGGTCGCGCGCAACAAGCTGCCGTTCGCATTCGCCTCCACGCTCGTCGCGCTGCTGATCGGCTTCGGCATCTGGATGAGCGTACTCTTCGCACGCGCGGAGATCGCGCGCCAGGAGTCCGAAGCCGTCACCGACTTTCTCTCCGAGATGCTTGCGGCGGTCGACCCGGGCGAGAAGGGGCGCGACGTTACAGTTCGTGAAGTGCTCGACGAGGGAGCGAAGACGATTGGCGAGGAGTTCGACAATCAGCCGCTCGTGAAAGCGCGGCTCATGGGGACGATGGGAAACGTGTACAGCGGGCTCGGGCACAATGATTCCGCCAGGCCGTTTCTGGTCGAGGCGCTCGCGATCCGCGAGAGGGAGCTGGGCCCGAATCACAGAGACGTGGGGCAGAGCTTGAACAAGATGGGACTCATGCTCCGGGTGACGGGAGACTCCCAAGGCGCGCTTCCGTTTCTCGAACGTGCGCTCGCGATCGGGGAGAAAGCGAAAGATCCCGTGAACTGGGAAGTGGGGGCTGCCGCACTGAACCTCGGAAGTGTCCGCCGGGATCTCGGAGACAACGAAGGCGCCCGGGAGATGTACGAGAAAGCGGTTGCGGTCTGGCACCAGGTAAGCGGACCCGATCATACTGACGTGGCTCTCGGGTTGACGAATCTGGCCGCGGTCATGACGGAAACGGGGGAACTCGACAGTGCACTGGCAATGAACGAGAGGGCTCTCGCGATCTGGGAGAGGACCTACGGCCCCGACCACATGAAAGTGGGGGGGAGTCTGCAGAATCTCGCGGTCGTGCACTGGTACAAGGGGGAGTATGACGCCGCGGCCCCGCTCTACGAGAAGGCGCTGGCGATTCACGAGAAGTCGGTCGGCGCCGAGCATCAACTCGTGGCCCAGGACCTGATGAATCTGGCGATGCTGCATCAGATAAGAAACGAGCCCGACCGGTCACGGGAATATTTCGAGCGCGCCATCCTCGTCGGTGAAAAGGCCTTCGGCCCCGAACATCCCATTCTGGGGGATATTGTAGGCGGCCTCGGCGGTCTGCTCAAGGAAATGGGAGATCTCGCGGGCGCGAAGCCCCTGCTCGAACGCGCTGTGGCGATTCAAGAGAAGGCTTACGGCCCGGAGCACCCGACGCTCGGCGCGGAACTCCACAACCTCGCCTGCGTCTATCGCGACACGGGCGAGTTCGGTAAGGCGCGCAAACTCTTTGCGCGCGTGCAGCCCCTGTGGGAGAAGGACCTCGGCATGGATCATCCGTACATCATCGAGAATCTCGAGCAGTGGGCCGCGCTCCTTCGCATGATGGGTGAAGATGACGAGGCGCAGGAACTCGAAACGCGGGCGAAGGCGCTGACCGACAAGAATGAGGCGGGTGGTTCGTAAGAGCCAGCCCGGCACTTTTCCTGGCGGTGATTCCCATCGCCTGGCGGCTGTTCCAGTAGAAGCATGACGCCGGATCCGCCGGCCCACTCGAATCGATCGATCAGTCTATTGTCAAACGAACTTTGTGGGGGAAGAGCAGATGAACGGTCCGTTGCAATCTGAAACTGCCGACGGGCACACCGGGCTCATACGTATGGGTGGTGTCGCGATTCTGCTCGGCCTCGGGCGGGATTCACATGTGGGTGAACGGTTTTCTCAAGGTGATGCCGCCGGAAGATTCTTCCCTGGCCGAGCTTCAGGCCTATCTCGCCGCGGAAGCCGGTACGTGAGCACTCGTTCATGGCGTCCGGTACATCGCCTTCTTCTGCATTGCGCTCTTTGCGGCGGGAGCTTTCAGCAGGACGTGTCTGACGAAACCGAGAAAACCGATCGGGTGGGGAGTTCTGGGCCTGCTCGGAGCTACGATGATGCTCGCGAGCACTCTCATAACAAACGGGATCGAAACGTATCTGTTCCTGGACGTCGACGCGGTATCGGGTCACGCCGATTTGCGTGTTTGTCGTTTCGGTGCTGAACGACGGCCGCGCCGTGCCGCTTATCGACCTGGCTGCCATGGGCGGCCTCGCCTGGTTCGCGTGCACCGGTGTCTGGATGATCGGGAAGGGGAGCTCCTGGACTCCGCGCGACCACGCACCGCTCGTTCTCTACAGCTCAATTTCCACGGTGCCGACTTCCGTTCCGCAAGGTTCGGTGCAGGCTCTCTATACGCTTTATCCGAACACACCCAACCCGTTCAATCCGATCACCACGATTTACTCCGAAACGCGGCGGATGGTACTGGTCAAATAGCGGGCGCAGAAGATTGCGCCCTTGCGGCCGCGGCCTCCTACCGAAATCCGAACAGTATCGGGAACACCGCCACGACGATCCACGCCCAGACGAAGTAGACGGGAACGTACCCGGTCTGCCAGCGTTCGAGTGCGTGAAACGATCCCCGCCCCGCGAGAAACCGCGTGTAAAGCACGGCCGACCAGCCCAGATTCACGAGTAGAATCATATTCTCGCCAAGCGCGGCGACTTTGTTGGGGCTGATGCCGAACTCCATGATCCGCGCGGAGATTGCCCAGAGGGCAAGCACGTCGACCAGGAGCGCGCATACGACGAGCGCGAGGCGGAGACGGTCGAAGAAGCCGGGCGGTGTCACGGGGTCGCGAGCCGAAATCGAATAGAGCAGCAGCCCGAGAACGACAACGAGAAGCAGATCGAATCCGATCAGCACTTCGCGCTCGATGTCGATCGCGTTGCCGGTCCAGATCATCGTACCGACGAAGAAAAGTAGAAGGATCGCGAAGAGCGGCGTGAATACGATCGTAAGAACGGGCGCCATGTTTTCGATCACGCTCTGCTTCGACTCGACGAGCCACGCGCCGACGAGAACCGCGCCCGCCGTGCCGCAGGGAACCATCCACTCGCCGACCCATACTTCGGGGTCGACGCCGATCGCCTGGAAGAGGAATACGGTGAAGCCGATCAGCACACCGCCGCCGAGTGCGATGAGCACGTAATAGATGAACCACTCGCCGGAGAAGCGCACGAAGTTCATGCGCGCTTCGTGTTGCAGCCACCGCCCGCCGACGTAGGCGAAGCCGACGGTCAGCCAGAGAGCGATGGGCAGGTGAAGGGCGGACAAAAGTTCGGTGTGGCTGTTCGCTTGAAACGGCAGGCCGTTCATGACGAGGGCGGCGGTCAGAAACGGCGCGCCGAGCCAGAGCAGGTTCGATGGTGGGAGATTTCGCTTCCAGGCGAAGAAGCCCGCCAGAAACGGCAGCACGAACAGAAATACGTTGCGCACATAGAATGATGTCGCCGGCTCCGCGCCGCCGAGATGCTGGCCGAAGAGCTCGGGAATCTTGATCGCGGCGCCTGCGGCGACGGCCAGGAGAATCGCCACGATGCCGTCACGGGACGCAGACGATGCCGCGTCGTCCGCCCCGTTCGGCGAAAGCACGAGCTGCTTCCAGAGGCGCTCGGAATATTCGTGCGCGAACTCGCCCGACAGCGAATCCAGGTCGCCCAGGCGCTTGACGGCGACCAGAAACGCTTCGTCATCGTCAAGACCGGCCTCGCTCAGGTCCGCAACCTGCCCCCGGAGGTGGTCCTCGAGCTCATCGACATCGACGCCATGCACGGCCTGGCGCCTGCGGAGGAAATTCCGCCATTCCCCGATGCGTTCTTCCAGCGACCCTTCGTTCATGAACTTTCCTGTCTCCTTTAGCCCGGCTGCGGAGCTGCGTCGCCGGCGGTGAACCAGATCCCCCGCATCGCGGAGTCGACGATCTGCCATTGACGGCGTTGACTCGCAAGCTGTTCGATGCCCGCAGTGGTCAGGCGATAGTATTTGCGCCGCCTGCCCGTCTCCGATTTCCCCCAGACCGCCTCCACGTAGCTCCGGCGCTCGAGGCGGTGGAGCAGGGGATAGAGCATGCCGTCCGTCCATTGCAGTTCACCGCGCGAGAGTTCCCCGACCCTCTTGATGATGGCGTAGCCGTAGCTCTCACCCTCGCTCAGGATGGCCAGCACGATCGGTGTCGCCGAAGCGGCGACGAGGTCTTTTCCGATGTCCATGGCGATGCACCCCCTTACCTAGATCTAATATACATTGTAGCGCGATGTATTGTCAAGGGTTCAGCAGTCTTGCCAGCTCCCACAATCCGAGGCTCAGCGAAGGGATCGGCCCGGCGACCCGGGAAGCGATGGTGAGGAGAGCATTCCCGGCGAAGCTATCGCTCTCACTCCCGCTGAGGAGGGCCAGCGCGAGCGGAATCGCCGAAGCGACGAGGTCTTTGCCGAGATTCATGGCGATGCACACCCCTTCGTTACCTGGATCCAATATACATTGCAGTGCTATGTATTGTCAAGGACCGAAGGGGAAATGAGAAAACCGGAATCCCGCGAACTCAGACCTGCCAGAGCCCGTGCTGGATCCCGCCAAGAATATAGATCGAAAACATGCCGTGGCCGGGAATCTCGAATGGGGGGTAGGCGATTTCGCCGCCCGCTTCGACAGCCGCGGCGGCAGCCGCCTCGATGTCATCGACGAGCAGATACGGACGCACCACGGGCGTTTCTGTTTCGGCCATGGGCGCGCGCACACCGATCATCCCGCCGTTGGCGAATTTCGCGGTCCGTGCATTTCCGAGACCCGGCTCGGGCTTGCCGAAGGAAACCCCATGCACTTTTGCACACGCCGCGCAAACGGAGTCGACTTCGGCCGTCACGATTTCGAGATAGTGGACCTGCATACAAGGGCTCCTTTTAAGGGATGTCTTCGGGCGCCGTTCCACGGACGGGACGGCCATGATCGAAGCGAGACAATATTACGCCGGAAAGCCGGCGGTCTGCAACCGGAGGCACGAGAGCGGCCTGATCGATACCCGGTCCTGAATTTTGGACTTCCGGTACAGGATCGCGACGGATAAACTACATGGATATTCGAAGCATCAACACCATGACCATCAATAGAGGTCTTCGCTCATGATCCATCTCAAAGTACGGAAGACTGTTCCCGTACGGTAAAAGGAGTACTCATGACACGGAAATCAATTGGCCTGGCACTCTCCGGCATCGCGGCACTCATTGCGTTCAGCAGTCAGCCGGCTCTCTCGCACGAAGAGAAAGCGCCGAGCCCCGCAGGCGCGGCTGCAGAAAGCAAAGCAGAACTGAAGCTCGAGACCCTCTTGAGGAGCACACTCGAAGGGGTGAAAGGTACCGAGGTTATCGTAAGCCGCGTCACGATGCCGCCGCACACGACACTCCCGAAGCACTGGCACCCGGGCGAGGAGTTCGCCTACGTTCTCGAGGGTACGGTCGTTCTGTGGCAGGATGGCAAGGAAGACATTGACTGCAAGCCCGGCGACGCGCTGGGGATTCCATTGAAGCAGGTTCACACAGCCATGACGAAGGACGAGGGTGCTACGATTCTTGTCTTCCGCGTTCACGAGCAGGGAAAACCGGAACGAGTCGTGGTGGAATAAGGCAATCGCCCGTGCGCGCGCTGGTCAGGCAACGGACGGGGCCTTGACGGTTCGAAAGACGACCTCGGCGTGCGCCGGTCGAACGGCACTCTTCGCCCCGGCCGTTCCTTTGCCTGTAAACGCAAGCGTGTGCTTCCCCGCTTTCGGCGTGTGGACGAAGCACTCGAGGCCGCGTCCGACTTCCTTCTTTCCGATCATCCACACGTAATCGTTCGGGTCGATCGGCCCGCCGCCGGGGTCGAGAACGCTCGCGTACAGGCGAATAGTGCTGCCTTCGGGAAATACGTTGCCGTTCTCGGGGTGCAGCACGGCAATATCGGGGGCGCGCAGCGGAAGATCGACGCCTTCGGCTTTCGTGCGAACGCGATGAAAGCCGTCGTCGACCGCCAGGCGAACCTTGAGTCTGCCGCACGGAAGTCCGCGCGTGTCGAGGACAACGCGATTCTTCGAGAGGCCGGCGGCCAGAGGGCGCCATCGCTTTCCGGTACGCGACCACTCGAGCATGCATGCAAGCGGAGCATCCGACGGGGATCGGCTTTCCCACTGCGCGGTCAGTTTGTTTTTCTTCACGGCGATCTGAAAATTGCTCACACGAGCCGGTTTCTCCGGGGCCGTACGCGACCACACGACTTCCTCACCTCTTCGTATCTCGATGCTTTTTCCCGGTCTGTTTCCCGGAATCAGGGCGTGCGCGATCCTGCGGCACAGGCCCCTTCCTGCGTCGCCGCATCCGCAGCCTGACTTCGACGGGAGTGCGACAACCGGGGCCTGGCCGATCGTTCTCCCCTTTTCATCGAGAAGGAACGCGTGGAGGTCAGTCGCGCGCGCGCGATCGCCGGGCCGCGTCCTGACACGCCGGACATGAAGGACTTCGAGTGCAGGGCCGTCGAGCAAGCCGACGATCGACAGCATCGCAACCGGCTCGCTGCGCACTCTTCCGGACACGTCATACGCATAAAACGGAGCTTTGAACGGAACCGGGAAGGGGTCGGCGACGGGCTTCCAGGGAATCACGATCTCCGGCTCGTTCCTCCACCATGGATCGTCGAGGCAGATGCGCCGCGGTGTGAGCCACGGGTTTTCGACGAGCGCTTCGTGATGATACGGAGAGATCCACTTCTTATTGCTGTACCCCATGAAGTCTCGCGCGACCTTCGGAGATACGATATTGCCGGTGTCATTGTTGATTCCATACTCCCCGATGGATCCATGCGGATACGGTTCGTAAACGGGGAAGTCCGGGTCGATCGAATCAGCAGACCCGCTCGGAATACCGGCGGGAGCGTGGTCGAGCCCGCATGCATGTCCCAGTTCGTGTGCCATGTCGCCGCGACGCCCGGCAACACTCGTGCCGACGCCGTCGGACGCGCAGCCGAGTCCGAACATGAGGAGCATTTCTTTCGCAACGAGACCGTAGTGAATCCACCCCTCCGGATTTCCGTCGGCCATGCGAAGGGCAAAGACGGCGGCGAGAAGTTTGGTCCAGTTCATACTGCATCCGCCCGGACCGGGCTCGGCATCGTCGAGAGGGAGCGACCATTCCAGGACCCCGGAGAAGTCATACTCGACCTGGCTCTGCACCGGGAACAGTTTGACTGCGAACCCGGCCGTCTGCAGCATTTCGGGGAACTGCGGCGGGTTGTACTTGTCCGTGGGGACAACCGGAATCGCAGGGGGCTCCACGTCGTGTGCGCTGATCGGGCCCTGAAATCCCACCATGACCATCGCGACCTTGAGAGTCTGTTCCAGCGTAACGTTCACGAACACGTCACGTTCGACCGTGTTCGTACCGTTCTTGAAGCGGGCGATGAGCTGCAGGTTGCCGCACATGAGATCGGCGGGAAGTACGAAGTTGAGAGTGCGTCCGATATTGGCTCGCTGCTGTTCGTACGGCACCTGGTAGTTGAGCGGTGCCGTGCCTGGCGGCTCCGGCTGCAAAGTCGTGATCGGAACGTAGTGAAAACCGAGGAGCCTTCTGCGCACTTCGAGTTCCCCTGTGACGATGAGCGAGAGCGGAGACGTCCCGTGAAGGTAAACGCGAACCCATGCGGCCTTCCCTGCGACGAGCGTGACGGAGTTGTCCGGCTTCTGATCGCCTGTGTCCGTCAGATGCGCGCTCGATGCGTAGTACTGTATGGACTGCGAGACTTCGATTCCGCTGATGATGGTGCGAAGGAGGCCGAGATCGACCGGCGGGTGGCCCGGGTCTCCGGGGGGCGGAAATTCGAACATGGATCCTCCTCGGTTAGTGATGCATGAAGCGTAGCACAAATTAACAGGCCGAGCCGGTGCGCGCCCCCCATCCTGCTCTCATCGTACGTGCGGTCCGCAGCTACTTGACCTGTGCTATAATTGATCTGGCAACGTTCCGCGCATGCAGTGGGGGATCGCAGCGATACGACAGCGCTTCATGCGACGGCATTGCCCCGGTCGCGTCTCTGCAATCCGAGGTGTCTGGAAGGAATGAACGTCCCGTGTCCGCACTGTTCCGGTTCCCGTCTCCAGATCGTTCTTGACGGCGCGAGCAAGTCCCTCCATTGCAGAGACTGCGGCGGGCGGTTCAACGTGCCCGCCCGGTCGACCGACGCGCTCTATAACATCGGCTACTATTTCCGCAACTACACGCCGCGCCGTGAGCTTCAGCTGCATCAGTTTCGTAATTACGTGACACTGCTGCAGGAGTACGGGGCGCGCGGACCCGTGCTGGACTACGGCTGTGGGAGCGGCGTTCTTCTCGAGGTGCTCACGGAAGCCGGGTTCGAAGACAGCTGTGGCGCAGACGTAAGCGTGGACGCCCTCGCGGTCGTAAAGCAGAAGCTCGGCAATCGAGTTACGACGATTCCCCTGCAGAGAGAGAGCTTTCCCGACACGAAGTTCGGCACCATTTGCCTGATGGACAGCTTGAGCCACATTCCGGATGTGGAACAGGTCGCAAACCGTCTCGTGCAGGAAAACCTTGCGGCGGGCGGCACGCTTCTCATTCGAACGCCGAACATCACGGACAGCTATTTCCGACTCGCCCGGCTCCTCAAGCCGATCATCGGACTGCGTGCCTATACCAAACTTACATTCGCGGATTTTCGCTACGTGCTGTTCAATGATAAGAACATCCGTCGATTCGTGAAACGGCTGGGCTGCGAAATCCTACATGAGCGGGAAGAAGACGAGATGCTGGTCTATCCACCCAGTCGCGGAATTGTCAGCGCGGGGCGGACAGTCGTGCTGAAGATCCTGCAGAAACGCATTCCCAGCATGGTGATCCTGTCGCGTAAGCAGTAGCGGAGAGCGTCGCCCGCGGCTCCTCACCTTGCCTTGTGATACACTCGGCCGGCAAAGGACCGGCGAAACGAGAATGCCGGAGCAGGGCAATACCCGGTGAATAACAGGAAGGTTCAGTGATGAAGAAGTTTCTGATTCTGCACTACGGATTTGAAAAGCCGACGCCTGAAGATATGGGCAAGTGGAACCAGTGGTTCGAGTCGATCGCGGATAGGCAGGTCGAGAAGGGGCATCTGCCGGGCGGGCGTGAATTCTCGCAGGCGGGAACGAAGGACCTTCCGTTCGGACGCGATTCGATTACCGGTTACACGATGATTCAGGCCGAAAGCCTCGATGATGCCGCGAAGATCGCGGGTGAGTGCCCGTTCGTCGACTGCACGCGGGTTTACGAAGTCATGGGGCACTAGGCGCCGGAAGCGGCTGTTCTCCCGCTGAGTTCATCCTTCTCGACTACCGGTTCGTAGAGTAGTAATCCGCTTCGGAATACGTCGAGGCGGCATAGGCGAGAAGCACCGAGAGCACGAGCATCTCCCCGCCGTCTTCGGCAAGGCCCATCGCGAAAGCGAGAACGGTATCGCCGCCGACTATGGTTTCGAGCGCGGAGTGGAACATGTCGAAGACGATTCCCGCGACGCCCAGAGCCACGATCGCGCCCAGGTAGTACCGCGCCAGCAGGCGCGCACGCTGCGAGCCCATGTAGATTCCGGCCGTAAGAAGCGCCACACAAACGGCTCCCGTCACGCACCAGACGACCAGTTCTCCGAGATCCTGCGCCGTCAAACTCCACGCATCATGCAGTCGCATCACTTCGATCAGCGCTTCGCCGCCGATTTCGTGAAACTGCATTGTGTCATCGAGCAGCAGGATGGCGAAGACGATCGCGAACGCCCCGAACATCCGCTCACGTGAACGCAGCATGCTCATGAACAGAAGAACGGAGATCGCGAGAAGCTTCAGATACAGGATCATGCCGGCGATGTTCCACTCTTCGGTCACGTCCAGAATAAGCGGGGGTTCGGCAATGACGCCGGCGCGGGTAAGCACGAGAGTGATGATGTAGATCGCGATAAACGCGAGGTCGAGTGCGATGAGCGGAGACAGCGTCCGGAAAAACACGGACGACCCGCGCGGCGGGGCAAGCAGCCGGCTGAGAAAAGAGATGTCCGCCTCCTGAAGCGTACGGTTCCGTACTATGAGTGTCCTGCGCGAGGATGTGAGTTCGAGGCATGATTATACCAGCATCGAATGGATACTTTGCGTGGTTCCTGCGCTCCCCGCCCCCGGCCGCCTACAGTTCCCCCGCTTCGACGAGCTGCTTGAACTTGTTCAGGTCGCCGACCTGGCGTTTGCTGATCGCGCCCTTCATGAAGGGCAGCATGACGCGCATCATGAGGGAACATGGCTCGAAGTCGCCGCTGAAGCGCAGAATCGTTTTCGCCCCTCTGTCCTGAAACTCCACGCGCATCGTCGCGTTCATGCCGGGAGTCTCGAGCGTGCCGGCGAAGGATCTGCCCGGTTCGCGGTCCGTGATCGTTTCGATCATCTCGATAGTGCGGCCGCGTTCCAGATAAATCTGCTTCGAGACCGACCCGACCTCTCCCGGCGTTCCGCTGATCGGCTCCGTGCGCTGAAGACCTTGAATCCAGCGCGGGAGGTTCGAAGGATCGTTGAACGCGCGGTACACTTCTTTGAGCGGCTTTTCGATTTCAATCGTATGAACTTTCATCCCGGTTACTCCTTCTCTGTGTCGCGCACCGGCTGGTGAACCACGATCTCCTGATCATGATAGAACTCGAGAACGGGGCCCGGACGCAATCGGTAACGTCCCGCCATCGACCACACATAAAGCCGCTGGTAAATCGTGGGGGGGACGGGGCCTGTTCCGGGAACGCGCAGTGACGCGTAGGTGCCGCCGCCGATCGCGCGCGCCACCCATCCGTCGGACGCG
The DNA here is from genome assembly GCA_029262235.1 of Candidatus Eiseniibacteriota bacterium. Taxonomy (GTDB): domain Bacteria; phylum Orphanbacterota; class Orphanbacteria; order Orphanbacterales; family Orphanbacteraceae; genus JABDJQ01. Next base: position 278,243 of record JAJCZU010000004.1, read on the forward strand.
ACGCGGGCGCGAAGGGGGCGGCCCCAGTCCTGGCGCACGAACCCGGGCGGCGTGATCCCGGGCCAGTCCAGCGTCACGCCGAAGAGCACGTCGGGCACGTCCCACTCGCACCAGGGCGGGTCTTCGGGGTCGAACGTGAACCCTTCGTCCTCGCCCCGACTCCTTCGCACTTCAATCTTCGATTCCGGAAGGCGGGTTACGACGATCTCGCCCGGTTCTCCGAGCGGGTCCTTTCCCGCGTCGAGCCCGAGTTCGGACCAGAGCCGGATCTGATGGCTGCGGTAGTCGCGGGCCGACACGCCGAAGCGGGCGCGAAAGCGGCGCGCGAATGTTTCGGGTCGCCCGTATCCGATGTCCATGGCGAGATGCGTGATCGGTTCTTCGCTCGCAAGCAGGAGCAGGGCGGCCGTTTCGAGGCGCAGCCTTTCGATGAAATCGGTCGGGGTTTCTCCCATCGCCGCGCGAAACGTGCGGTGAAAATGAAACGGTGAGTAGCCGGCCTCCTGCGCCATGCGATCGAGAGACCACGTCTCCGTGAGCTTCGCTTCCACACGATCCGTAAGCTGCACGATCTGTTCCGGAATCCACTGGCGATCAATCATGATCTCCAGGCTACCATGACGATCCGGCGTGGACTTGACGGTTCTTGCGTTCGCGAAACGTGTTTGATTCTGCTGGAGTCAATCGCATGAGCGCATCGAGACAACCCCCCTGCGCGCTTCTTCGGCTTACTACGATCCCGCACGGGGTGGTGGGCACCCCGGCTGACGGGAAGAGGCGCACGGGCCGCTCACTCGATCGCGTCACCCGAGTTGTCATTTTCGGCGCCCGCTTCGATGCGCTCGATCTCTTCGAGCCGTGTTTTCGCCCGCCGGTTCCCCGGCCTGGCTTCGAGCATCTTCTCGTAAATCGGGCGCGCGTTCTTCGTATCGCGGAGGGCGAAGTACGTTTCGGCAAGCTGGTACTTCGTCTGCCCGGACTCGTGATGGAACTCCAGATTGAGAAGACAGATCGCGAGCGCGGCTTCGAACCTGCCCTGGTTGTGGAGCGATGCCGCTACCTCGACCAACGGCTGCTCTCTGAAATTGTAGGCCGCGCTTCCATGATAGTCCTCGCGCACACTCCGGTAGTCCGCAACCGCCGCTTCGACACCGTCTGATTCGATCATGCGAAGAACACGCGACTCGATCGCTTCGGGAAGGGGCAGCCCCGAATGGCAGGTGAAGCACGACACCGGAAGATCGAGCGGGCTCTTTGCGATCGGGGCGAGCAGCTTCGTGTTGATCTGCTCGGTCATGCGCAGCATCTCGCGTGCTTTGGACTTCGTCGGCTTGCTGTCGAGGGAGAAGTCGACGTCCTTCAGGTTGAACCCCGTCTGTTCGGCGGTTCCGTGACAATGTGTGCAGGCAACCCCGAGCGCGAAAGAGAACTGACGCATGTGCGCGATCAGCTCCTCACGTTCGATGTCTTCGGGGAAGTACTGAAGGTTCTTCCCCTTCCACTCTTCGCGGTCCTGATTCTGCGCCATGCCCGGTGTGACGAGCCCCGCAGTCACGATGAGGGCGGCAAGTGTCAGAAAGCTCTTTTCGATTCGGGAATGCATGCCGTCCGCCTTTCCTGAAATGTGAGATTGACGAATGCTGTATAGTTTACAGGACATTGCGAATCTTCGGAAACACCACACGAACATCTTCAACGCTCGTCTCATCCCGTGAGAGTCTATGAATCGCCGCCCTCCCCACGATCATTTCGAGACCTCCCATCTGAAAGCCGGCATGCGCAGGCGATCCGTACGCGCGGCCGCTGTCACGTTGTTCTCCCAGGGCGGCCGATTCGCGCTCAGCGCGATCTCTACGATGGTCCTCGCGCGACTCCTGCGGCCCGACGACTTCGGCCTCTTTGCCATGGCCGTTACGATGCTGGCGCTGCTGATCGTGCTGCGCGATCTGGGGCTCGCGACGGCCACCGTGCAGAGGGAAGATCTCACGCAGGAGATCGTGAGCTCGCTCTTCTGGATCAACTCGCTGTTCGGCATTGTTCTGGCAGCAGCAGCGGTCGGCACGGCCCCGATCGTCGCGTGGTTTTTCCAGGATGAACGGCTCACGGCCGTCGCGATAGCTCTTGGCGGGATGACGGCGATCGAAGGTTTCGTGGTCCAGCACCGCGCGCTGCTCAGACGGCAGATGCGATTCAAGGCCATTGCGTATGCACAGCTCGCGGCGGAAGCGGTGGGAATCGTAGCCGGTATTGTCGCGGCAAAGCTCGGTGCGGGTTATTGGTCGCTCGTCATTCTTCGCATCACGACGTCCGTTATCCGAGCGATCCTGATCTGGGTGATCTGTCCCTGGCGCCCCTCGTTCGTGTTTCGATTTGCATCCGTTCGCCCGATGGTCGCATTCGGCGGATTCCTCGTCTCGACACGACTCGTCCGGTACGCTTCGCGCAATTTCGACCGGTTCCTGATCGGGCGCATCTGGGACGCGGGCGTGCTCGGTTACTACATCAAGGCAAGCGGCTGGCTCCCGGGACCGATCAACCGCTTTATGATGCCGATTGCCGGAGTTGCCATTTCCACGCTGAGTCGTCTGGTCGATCAGCCGGATCGCTTTCGCACGTACTTCCGACAGGGCTTGCTCATCATTGCGATGATCGGCGTTCCCGCGATTGCGTTCATATCCTACGACGGCAATCCGATCGTGCTCCTGATCCTCGGTGATCAGTGGTTTCCCACGGTTCCGATTTTTCGTCGTCTCGCTCCGGCCGCGCTGGCCGCACTCGCGCAGATGGGACTGCACTGGGCCTTCCTTTCGCTCGGAAACGCCGGCCGCCAGCTCCGCTGGGAGATCATTTCCACGGCAATCACGATTACCGGTATCTGTATCGGCGTGCGATGGGGAGTCGAAGGCGCCGCTCTGGGCTACTCGATCGCGAGCGTTTTTGTTCTGCTTCCCGGCGCCTGGTACTGCTTTCGCGGAACGATGCTCCGGATGCGAGATCTGACGAGCGCCTTCCTGCTGCCCATGGCAGCCTCCTCCATCGGAGTGGCGGCATTGTACGGCGCGCACGCCACCGTTCCGTTTCCGAACACGAACATTTTCCGCCTCGCGCTCGACGGCGCGCTTTTCTTCGCTATCTATCCGGCTGCGCTTCTCATGCTTCCGGGAGGGCGGGGAGCGGTAGCCAGCGTCGTACGACTTCTGCGGGATCTCCGCCGGGCGCGGCCATGAGGGGCGTGGCCATGAGAGGCGGATCGCGGTCATGAGAAGCGGCGCGGCGCGTGCTACCGCGTATGTTCGGGCACATTGTGAATGGATATGCTAGAGATAAAACGTCGAAGATGCAGAGAAAATCGGCGAGAAACGGTGTTCCTGCGCCATGGACCGGCCGATTACCTGAACAGTATCGTTCCCCGAACTTCGATGGAGCCCGGAGAGACGGATGCAGCGAATTAACGACGCTATGAAATACGCCCGCTTCTCGATCGGCCTCAGGAAGTTTCTGCGGGAGAAGGTCACTCTCGAGCAGGCGCGCGAGGACATCAAGCGGCGTCTGCAGGAGAGGGAGGCGAATTTTCTCCGCATTGCGGAGAAAGGAATCTTCGGGTATCCGAAGAGCCCTTATCTGCCGCTCCTGAAGCGGGCGGGGTGTGAGTTCGTCGATCTGCGCGACACTGTCCGGCGCCGGGGTCTCGAATACGCCCTGCGAGAGTTGCGTGAGGCAGGCGTCGGCTTCAACTTCGAGCAGTTCAAGGGGCGCGAGCCGATCGAGTGCGAAGGGAAGAGCTACTTTCTGAGTTCGCGCGAGTTCGACAATCCGTTTCTGAAGGCGTCCTACTATGGAACGACCGGCGGCAGTACCGGGAAGGCGGCGCGCGTTGCATTCGACCTGGACGCGATGACGGCGCAGGCTTCGCAGAACCTGATCACGGGGGAAGTGCACGGCACTCTCGGGATGCCCAAGGGCATGTGGCGGGGGATCCTGCCGAACATGCTCGGCGTCGGTGGTCTGCTCAGCGGCGCCAAAACAGGAAACGTGCCGCTTCGCTGGTTCACGCCGCTCATGAAAGAGGATCGCCGTCCCTCACTCAAATACAGTCTTGCGAACGAGTGGATCGTCAGGCTCGGAAGATTCTACGGGGAGCCGTTCCCGTTTCCCGAACCGGTTCGTCTCGACGAGGCGGTTGTGATCGCGCGCTGGGTCGCGCAGACGGTCAAGGAACGCGGGTCCTGTCACATGAGCGCATTCGCAAGCATGAGCCTTCGGATCGCCATAGCCGCGATCGAAAACGATATCGATCTGACCGGAGCCATACTGGCCGGCGGGGGCGAGCCGCCGACGGAAACGAAAGTGAACACGATCAAGAAGTCGGGCGCGAGGCAAAGGTCCGGTTACAGCTTTTCCGAAGTCGGTGCGGTGGGACGGGCCTGCGCGAATCCGATCGATTGCAACGACCAGCACTTCATGAGAGATCATCTGGCGCTGCTTCAGTTTCCGAGACAGGTCCCCGGGACCGACATCGAAGTTCAGGCGTTCAACTTCACCACGCTTCTTACAACCGCGAAGAAGATCCTGCTCAACGTGGAGATCGATGATTACGGCATTGTGGAGGAGAGATCGTGCGGATGTCTGCTCGAAGAGTACGGTTTCACGGAACACATCCGGGAAATACGCAGCTTCCGAAAACTCACAGGCGAGGGGATGAGCCTGATCGGGAGCGAGATGGAGACGATTCTCTTCAAGACACTGCCGGAACGCTTCGGCGGGTCCGCGCTCGATTATCAGCTTGTGGAAGAAGAAGACGAGCTGGGGTTCACGAGACTTTCCATCCACGTAAGTCCGAAGATTCAGATCGAAAGTGAAGACGCGGTCGTCGAAACGGTTTTGATGGGGCTCGGCAGGGAAAGCAGCATCGCAGACGGAGCGCGCGCCATGTGGAAGCAGGCAAAAACTTTGCAGGTCAAGAGAAGTGACCCGGTCTGGACAACGCGAGGGAAGCTGATGCCCCTGCATCTCGTCAAACTGGGTGCGCAGAAAACGGGCGACGACGCGGCGCCCTCGAAAAAGGAACCGTCATGAGCTTTCATCCCCGGATCCTCGCCGTTCTCATGATCGTCTCGATCGCGCTCATGGGGAGTCCGGCCGCGGCAGGGGACGCGCCGGAGCGAAAGAAGCTGCGGGTCATGAACTCGCCCTACATGTCGTGGGCCGTGATCCACCTTGCGAAGGCGAACGGCTGTTTCGATGATCTCGGACTCGACGTCGAGTTCGTCGTGATGAGAGGGATTCGCGAGGGACTTCCCGCACTCGCGCAGGGAAGGCTCGACGTGGTCCCCGGCTTCATTACCCCCGGCTACGTCAATCTCATGCACAGGGGCGCCAACATTCGTATTGTCGCGGACAAGGGCCACACGGAATCGGAGGGGTGTCCGTATCGCGCGTTTCTCGCGAAGAAGGAGCTTGTTGAATCCGGCAGGCTGGACAACTTCGAGAACCTTCGCGGGCTTCGCATTGCGGGTGAGAGAACATCGACCAGTTATTACGCGCTCAGCAGTCTTCTGCGAAAAGGCAATCTGACCGCGGACGATATCGTATGGCTCGACCTGCCGACGCCGGCGAAGCAGGGGGCGCTCGAAGCCGGGACGGTCGATATCGTGAACGCGTCGGAGCCTTGGATTACGCGCATCGTGCAGTCGGGGGCGGGCGTCATCTGGCTTCCCGCGCGCGAGGTCGTTCCGGGCTTTCAGCACAGCTTCCTGATGTTCGGGCCCAGCCTGCTCGAGAAGGATCGCGAGGCGGGGATGAAGTTCATGGTCGGCTATCTGCGCGGCGTGCGCCTATATAATGAAGGGAAGACGGACGAGAACGTGCGGGTGATCGCGGCGGAGACCGGTCTGGACGAAGCTCTTGTCAGAGACGCGTGCTGGCCGCCGGTTCGAGAAACCGGCTACTATGATACGGAAAGTCTTCTTACGTACCAGGCATGGGCGCTCGAAGAGGGGCTCATCGACGGCCTCGTTCCCGTGGAGGGATTCTGGGATCCCGCATTCGTCGAGTACGCCAATCGCTTTCTGACGGAAGAGAACTGAGGCGACATGGGTTTCCGCTGCAAAAATCTCGGCGTCACGTACAAGACGCAGAACGGCGAGCTCGAAGCGCTGGAAGATGTCTCGTTTTCCGTAAGCGACCACGAGTTCGTGTGCCTGGTCGGCCCGAGCGGCTGCGGCAAGTCCACGATTCTGAAACTCGTCGCGGGCCTCCTCGATCCCACGACCGGGACGATCGAGTTCGACTCGAAGCCGGCGGGCGATCGACCGCGCAACGCGATGGTCTTCCAGGAACACGGCGTTTTCCCCTGGATGAACGTGCTCGATAACGTCGCATTCGGGCTGGCAATCCGCGGCGTTCCCAAAGCCGAGCGAAACGCGATCGCTTCCCGGTTTATCGACCGCGTCGGACTTTCACACTTCATCGACAGCCACCCGCACGAACTCTCTGTAGGGATGCGCCAGCGTGTGAGCATCGCCCGCGCATTCGTCAACGATCCGGAAATCCTGCTCATGGACGAGCCGTTCGGCTCGCTCGATGCGATGACAAAACTGGTGATGACCGAAGAACTCATGGGGATCTGGAGCCGGCAGAGAAAGCAGGTTCTCTATGTGACTCACGATATCGAGGAGGCGATCATGCTGGGGGATCGCGTGCTGGTCATGACGGGGCGGCCCGGTCGCATACGTGAGGAAATCGAGATCCCGCTGGCCCGGCCGCGTGATCTTCGCGATCGCGACAAATCCGAGATCGTCAAAATCAAGGAGCACGTCTGGGGGATCCTCGAAGAGGAAGTACGGGCCGGTCTTCGGGGGCAGCATGAGCCGTCGTAAAATCGCGGAGAAAATGATCCCCTTCATACCGCCGATCATCCTGATCGCGACGCTTTCGTTCCTCGAGACGATCACGCGCATGGAGATCCTTCCCTCGCTGTTCTTTCCGCCTCCGACCGCGGTGATGGCGACCCTTTACAATATGACCACCGAGGGAGCCCTTCTGGATCATCTCAGTGCCACCGTGATCCGTCTGCTTACCGGCTTTCTGCTGGGAGGAATTCCGGGCATGATTCTCGGCATGATGATGGGGTGGTCGACCGCCATTCGCAGAATCCTGGATCCTTTTGTCGCGGCCCTGCATCCGGTCCCCAAGATTTCGTCGCTTCCGATCATCATGATCATTTTCGGGATCGGCTTCGTTTCGCGAACGATCGTGGTCGCGGTGGCATCGTTTTTCCCGATGCTGATCAATACGATGGCCGGTGTCCGGCAGATTCACCCCATTTACTTCGATGTCGCGCGGAACTGCGGCGCCAGTCGTCTGCAGGTGCTTCGCCACGTCGTGCTTCCCGGCTCCACTCCGTTCATTCTTGCCGGTGTGAGACTCGGCCTGAACGTCTCTCTCTCGATCAGCCTGGCCGTCGAACTGCTTCTGGCAGACAAGGGGATCGGGACACTGATCTGGATGGCCTGGCAGACCATGCGCATTGAAGAGCTTTACGCCACGATCGTCACGGCCGCACTGGTCGGGATCAGCATTCGGATATTCGTACAGTTGTTGTTGAACCGATGCGTGCCCTGGGCAACGAAGGCGCGCACCTGAACCGGAGGCATACATGAGTTGGAAGTCGAGCGCACTGATCGTAGGCGCATCCTGTCTGATGTTCACAATCGGCCATGCCGGGGAAACGAACGCATCGGGTGACAGCGTGCGAACCGCGAAGCCGATCGTCGTCACGGCGACACGCTCCGGCATGGACGCGGCGGATATCGCGGCGAACGTCACGATCATCGATCGTGAGACGATCGAAAACTCGCCGGCGGTCAGGGTGGACCACCTGCTCCGCAAGATCCCCGGCTTCTCGCTCTTGAGACAGCAGAGCAGTATCGTGTCCGGCGAGTCCATCCAGGGAGTCTCCCTGCGGGGCGTCGGCCAGTCGGCCACTTCCCGGACCCTCGTTCTGCTGGACGGAGTGCCGCTCAACGACCCGTTCGGCAACTTCATCATCTGGAGCCGGATCCCCTTCGAATCGATCGAAAGGATAGAAGTCGTCCGCGGCGGCGGGTCGGGTGTCTGGGGTAATCTCGCTCTCGGTGGCGTGATCCAGATCATTACGGAGCGCCCGAAAGAGCGCACGCTTCGTTTCATTGCCGAGGGCGGAACGAGGGGGACTTCCAATCTCGATCTCTTTGCGGCCGACAGAAACGGCCGGCTCTCCTACTCGTTCGGCGCGAACCTTTACGACACCGACGGATACTACATCTACAGCGATGATCAGCTCGGGCCGGTCGACGAGCACGCAAACGCGCGGAACGAAACATTCAACGGCAGCGTGGACTTCGCGGTGTCCCCCGGCAGAAACGTATACGCGCGGGCCAGCTACTCGGCGGAAGACAAGGAGAAGGGAACGCCCCTTTCGCGTTCGGGGGAAATCAATCGTTACTACGGGGTCGGCGGATCGCTGCAGGCTTCCGACGGAAGCGAATGGAACCTCAATCTCTTTTCGACGGCGCGGACGGGCAACAATATCAGCACGGCCGTTTCAAGATCGCGCGAAACGGAGACCCTGCGCAGTCACGATTACAATCAGGGATCGGTCGCGTATGGCGCCAACGTCCAGTGGGCAAAGCAGATCACGAAAAAGCACAGAGTTTCCGTGGGAGGGGATCTGCTTCACACTGATTCGCGGCGTTTCACGCTCAGTGGCTGGGACAGCGATGCGGGTGCCTACACGCTTGACGGTTCCATCAATGGCAAGCAGACGATGGGTGGCGTTTTCGCGCAGGAGATCTGGACTCCGACGCTCCGGTGGAATGTCGTTCTCGGCGGCCGATGGGATCAGATCAAGAGCCACGACGGCCGGATTACGAGTACCGACCAGACGACCGGCGAGTTGATCAGCGAAACCGTTTCCCCCGACGGAACGAAGACGGCTTTCAGCCCGAGTCTCGGTGTCGTCTTTCACGCATCGGAAAGTGTTTCCCTTCGCGGGAGTGCGTACAAGGCGTTTCGAGCGCCTACCGTCAGCGAGCTCTACCGAACGACGGGCAGCAGCACCGTGAACGCCGGCAATGCCGACCTGGGTCCCGAAGAGCTGGTCGGCGGCGAAGTCGGTTTCAACTTCACGCCGCACTCCATCGTCTCCACGAAAGTGACCGCGTTCTGGAGCGAAGTGGACGGGACCATCACGCTCAAGACGATCGGTGTGGCCGAAGATTCCGCGATGGTCATCGACCCGTGCGGGCTGATTCCCGAAGACGGCACCTGTCGCCAGCAGAACAACGTCGGTACGCTCCGCACGCGCGGCGTCGAATTCGAGTTCGTCGTTCGGCCTCATCCGTTCTGGGATTTCAACGGATCGTACATCTATGACGACGCCTCGATGATCGAGTCGCCCGATCCGGATATCGTGGGCACCCGCATCCGGCACGTCCCCCGTCATCACGTCGTCCTGGGCGTCTCGTTCGACAAGCCTTCCCTTTTCGCGGCGCACGTACAGGGGCGCTACGTCGGCGATCGCTTCGAAAACGATGTCAATGATCTGCCGATCGAGGAAATGTTCATCCTCGATCTTCAGGTTTCGCGGAAGCTCTCGCCGTGGGCCGAGGGCTTTGTCTCGGTCGAGAACCTGCTGGACGAAGAGTTCGACGTTCGTCCGAATTCACGCGGGCTGACGGAAATCGGCATGCCGAGAATGATCCATGGCGGGCTGCGCGTCCGAATGTAGCCGGATCGTGCGAGATCTGTCTCGAGAAGCCCGCCCATACACATGGGCGGGTTTTCTGTGTTCCGGGGGGAATCCGCCGAAGCGTACCGAAGCGTACCGAAGCGTGCTATGGTGAAGATGTTCTCACCTGTGATTCCCGCGACACTCATCGCGCCACGACTCACAATCCTTTCGATACACGAATTCATCGGAGAAAACTGCCCATGTCTCAGATCACTGTAAAGACGCTGGCCGGCGGCGCGAAGACCCTGGGCGACGACACCCTGTCGGACTTTCGTTCCCGTTTGAAGGGCCAGGTCATCGTTCCTGAAGATGCGGCCTACGACGAGGCGCGTCAAATCTGGAACGCGATGATCGACAGCAAGCCCGCTTTTATCGTGCGCTGTGCCGCCGCCGAGGACGTAACTCATGCCGTACGCTACGCCAGGGAGCAGGGACTGCTTGTTTCGGTGCGCGGCGCGGGGCATAACATTGCCGGCAAGTCCGTGCAGGATGGCGCCCTGCTGATCGATCTGAGCCAGATGCGATCGGTCGAGGTCGACGCGGGCGCCCGGACGGCCGTGGTCGGCCCCGGCGCGACCCTGGGTGACGTCGACGCGGCCACGCAGGCTCATGGCCTGGCCGTTCCTACGGGCATCAATTCCACGACGGGAATCGGCGGCCTGACTCTCGGTGGCGGGTTCGGCTGGCTCAGCCGTTCGCTCGGTCTCACGATCGACAGTCTCATTGCCGCCGAGGTAGTAACCGCTGACGGAAAGAACGTGCGGTGCAGCGCAAGCGAGCACGCCGATCTGTTCTGGGCGACGCGGGGCGGCGGAGGAAACTTCGGCGTCGTGACATCCTACGAATTCAAACTGCACAAAGTCGGCCCGGAAGTCATGTCGGGACCGATCGTATTTCCGGCGAAAGGCGCGCGCGACGTCCTGGCCGGGTACCGGGATTTCTGCAAGAAGAGTCCCGAGAAGCTGACGACCTGGGCGGTTCTGCGCGGTGCGCCCCCGCTTCCGTTTCTGGCGCCGGAAGTTCACGGCAAGGATGTTCTGATTCTGGCGGCGCTGTACAACGGGCCGATGGAGGAGGGCGAGAAAGCCATGGCGCCTCTTCGCAAGCTGGGCGATCCGATCGCCGACGCGTTCGGCCCTCACCCGTTCGCCGGTTTCCAGCAGGCCTTCGATCCGCTGCTCACGCCGGGATTCCGGAACTACTGGAAGTCGCATAACTTCACGAGCCTGAGCGAAGGCCTGCTCGACAAGCTTGTCGAATACGCGGCGACTCTTCCGAGCCCGCACTCCGAAATCTTTGTCGCTCAGATGGGGGGCGCCACCAATCGCATCGCTTCCGATGCCACCGCGTATCCTCATCGCGACATCGAATTCGTGATGAACGTGCACACGCGCTGGGAGGCGCCGGGCCAGGACAAGGAGTGCGTGGCATGGGCGCGCAAATTCTATGAAGCCACCGAGCCTTTTGCGACCGGCGGCGTGTACGTGAACTTCATCAGCGAAGGCGAGGATCGCGTGGCGGGCGCATACGGGGCCAATTACGACAGGCTCGTAAAGGTAAAGACTGAATACGACCCGAACAACTTCTTCCGTCTCAATCAGAACATAGCGCCGAAGGCGTAGCCGGCAACAGAAGCACGGGACCACGCGAAACGCTCGTCTGTCAGCCCGATCATCGATCGGGCGACAGGCGGAGCAATCCCCTACCTGCTGCGCTTGCGCAGAAACACGGGACCGGCCTCCGTAGATTCCTTCGCGCTGTACTTGTATCCGTTCGCGCGAAAGTCGTGCAGTCCGGCCGGTGACTTGACGCGGTTCTTTATGATGTAGGCGGCCATCTCTCCGCGTGCCTTCTTCGCGAAGAAGCTCACCACGCGGTATTGCCCGTTTGTGAAATCCTTGAACACCGGCGTTACGACTTCCGCGCTCAGTTCCTTCGGGCGCACGGCCTTCCAGTACTCGTTCGAGGCCAGGTTCACGAGCGTCTTCCGTTTCGCTCTCTGCGCCGCGAACGCTTCGTTCAAACTCCCGGTCAGCCGCGATCCCCAGAATTCGTACAGGTCTTTTTTCCCCTTCGTCGCGAACTTGCGCCCCATCTCCAGGCGATAGGGCTGCATGAGATCGAGCGGGCGCAGAATGCCGTAGAGGCCCGACAGGATACGCAGATGTTTCTGGGCGAAGTTCAGGTCCGCCGCCGTGAATGCACCCGCGTTCATGCCCTGGTACACGTCACCCTGAAACGCGAAGATCGCCTGCTTCGCATTCTCGAGCGTGAACGGCGTTTTCCATGTGGCAAAGCGTTCGTGATTCAGTTCGGCCAGCGCGTCGCTGATACTCATGAGCTTCGACAGGTCGCGCGGTTTCAATCTTCTTGCGGCTTGCACGAGCCGAGCGGAGTCCTCGAGGAAAGCCGGTTCGGTGAACTTCCTCGTCCTGGCACGCGACTCGAAATCCAGGGACTTGGCAGGGGAAAGAACGATCAGCATGAATACCCGGTCTCCGTTACGGCGATGAAGGGTCGGCAATGTCCCGCCGCCGGTGCGAACGGAACGGATGCGTTGCGAGTCCCCGGCTTCTATCCGTGCGGAGGTCGCATGAGGTACTATAGCAGCAGTCATCGTGAACGGTCATCGGTTGCCGCCGGACCTTTTCGGAGAGGAGCGTGCCTTCGTGAGACAGACATTCCGCTTCGCCATGATCACTCTGTTCGCCGCGCTTACGGTGCCCCCTGTTGCGGGTGGCGACGAGATCCCGACGCGCTTCGAAGCGGCGCCGCGCATCATGGCGATCGGCGACGTGCACGGGGATCTGGGCGCCGCGCGCCGCGCGCTCCAGCTTGCTGGCGCGACGAACGAGAAGGACGAGTGGATCGGCGGTGAACTCGTAGTCGTGCAGACAGGAGATCAGCTCGATCGCGGCGACGAGGAACAGGCGATTCTCGATCTTTTCGCGCGGCTCGTTGTCGAGGCCGAAGCCGCGGGCGGCGCGTTTCATGTGCTGAACGGCAATCACGAGCTCATGAATGCGAAGCTGGATCTTCGGTACGTTACGGATGGCGGCTATGCGGATTTCGAGGACGCGGTCGAAGTCCCCGGGAACGATTCGACGCTCGCGGGTTACGAGGAGAGTCAGCGCGCCCGCATCGTGGCGTTCCGCCCGGGCGGTCGTTACGCGAAGATGCTCGCGATGCGCAATACGATCGTCGTGATCGGCGACAACGTGTTCGTACACGGTGGCGTGCTGCGCGAGCATGTCGAGTACGGGATCGAGCGGATCAATCGCGAGACGCGCAAGTGGCTGCGGGGCGAAGCGCCGATCCCGCCGTGGTTCGAGAAAAAGGACAGCCCGGTGTGGGCGCGCCAGTTTTCGGATGAGGTGGGTGAAGATGATTGCGCGGAGCTGGCCGCGGTGCTGCAGGCGCTCGGAGCGAAGCGGATGATCGTCGGGCACACGCCTCAGATGGAAAATATTACGCCGTACTGCGGCGAGCGAGTCTGGTGTATCGACACAGGCATGGCGGCGCACTATGGCGGGGAAGTGTGCGTTCTCGCGATCACGGGAGACGAGGTACGCGCGATTTCCGAGTCGCCGTAGAGAAACGCGGCCGCGCACGCTCCGACATCAGGAACGCACGCGGCCGCAAAAAGCGGTTGCTAGACCTGGCAGGTCATGTCGGCGCCGCAGCACATCGGCGACTTGATCTTGCCGTGGCCTTCGGGGCACTTCGATACCGTGACCGTCTTGCCGCCGTCGAGCTGCAGCGTTTCGTGCACGAGTTCCTTGTTGCACTTCCCGCAGGTGATGCTTCCGACGCTCATTCCGCATTTCGCACATTCGTAGACTACCATTCGTATTTCCTTTCCTGGATGGAACCCCGGCGGGGTCTTGTCTTCGATACGGCCGAGTATACCCGATCAGGAGCCTTGATGATAATCGGGTCGGAGGACGACAAATTCCGCCGGCCGGGTTACGACCGGAGACACAGGGAAAGCGTGTCGGGAAGTGTACGAAACGAGCTTTCCAATATTCGTATGTTCCCCGCCACAGGCGTGAAGAATCGCGACAGTTCTGACCGCGACCCCGGCAACTCCAGAACGGCTCATTGACCCTGAAACGACCTTCCCACGGCTGATTGAATCTTTCGAACTTCTGGCATCCGATTTGCTTTCTATCAATCACAGAACACCAACCACCGAAGGAGTGATTGATATGAAAACCATGAATACGACCTGGAACCTCGCCGCGGCCGTTGTGCTCGTGCTTCTCGCGAACGGAATCGCGCGCGCCGACGAAACTCCGTTTGGGAACGGCCCCGCTTACGAACAGGGCGGCGCACTTGAAGCCGCCACTGTGGAGCCGATGCTTACGGGCAAGGGCGTACACTTCGCCGCCGGTTTCATCGGGCATCGGCTCGACCTGCAGGACGACGCGTACGACGCGCTTTACAAGGCCGGCGTCGATCTCGCGCGCGAAGGTCTCGGCATGGAACTGCTGGGCGGTTATCGATTCGGTCCGCGGCTCTCGCTGAACCTGCGTATCGCGACGAGCACGCATGACACGGGACGTGCCGATCTTGAGGCGGGACTCGGCCTTGCGATGCTGGAAGTGCTCGCGCATCTTCGCCCCGGCGAGCGCGTGCAGCCGTTTCTGAGCGGCGGTCTCGGCGGCGGCGGACTCGTGCTGAGCCCGAACGAGGGGGACGACGTCACACTCGAGGGGGCGGCGTTCGCCGCGGGCGGGGGAGTGGACGTGCTGCTGAGCGATCGCTGGACGCTCGGTTTCGCGTATCGCGCGGCCGTGATCGATTACGAAACCGCCACGATCGACCTGCCCGGCTCGGCTCCCGTGACATTCCGTGGCGCCGGTCTTGCCCACGAGTTCGGGTTTCGCTGGGACTTTCGAATCTAAGACCGGAGGGGGCGTTGCCTGCGCGGTGACGCCCCCTCGTTTTGCGACCGCCCTTCACGTGTCTGTTTCGCCCGCCCCTCAGGTTTCATTCCGGCACGCGATAGATCTCGATCGGACCGAACGGCTCACGGCTGATCGACCAGGGCAGGTGGCTCGCCGCATAGAAGCTTGCGCCCCCGTTTGCGGTGTTGAACCGCGGCCGCGGCACGGGCGGTTCTTCTACCACGTCAACCAGCTCCAGCTTCCACTCCGAAGGGATGTCCTGCCGATTCACGGCGAGGGGGTTTACGACATAATCTCCCGGCCCGGGTTTCGACCGGCTCAGGTCGATCTGCCGCATCCCGCTCTGCTTTGCGTACCATTGCCATCCCCAGTGCCCCGTAAACCAGATCGTGCTGTCTGCCGGAAGCGACGAGCGAATGGCGGGCGCGTTCTTTCGGTAGTAGTCGGCGAACCGGCGATCGGCGGTCACGAGACCGGCGGTGAGGAACACGGTCGCAAGAAGCGCGACGAATGCCGTTCGGGGGCGCGGCACGGCGGGGAGTTGCATCCCGAGGATCAGGAGCAGCGGCGCAATGGAAAGGAGCACATGACGCGTTGCGAGAAACGGCGCGAGGAGAACCATGAACGCGGCCGTGGCCGCGAACCACAGATAGAGAAGCAGCGCCGGCCCCGTACTCTGCGCCGGCCCCCTGCACTGCGCCCGCAATGCGAGTCCGGTCATCACGAGCAGAAACGTTCCGTTCGCGAGAAACAGCGCCGCCAGGAAAGCGTGCGGCCAGTGCGCGTGGCTTCTGAAGTAGAAAAGGGCGGCGGCGACGAAGAGCAGCACACCCGCGATCGCGATCACGCGACGGGAAGCTTTCCCCTTCATCACTCGCGAAAAAGCGTCGGCCAGAATGAGCACGGAAAACGGCGCGATGGATCCGAGCGCGATGATCCAGCGCCCCGCCATCGAAATCGTTTTCTCGATCGTGCGCGCCTCTGCGGGACGGTCGAACAAATGCACGCTTCCATACTCGAAGTAGTTGAAGAGCGACCACGCCGCGAGAACGGCAACGGGAATCAGGGCGGCATAGAGAACACGAAACTGTTTCCGCGCCACGAGATGAATCACGAGAATCGGCAGGAGAGGCAGGCACGAATACTTCATGAGCATGGCCGCCGACGCGATCCCTCCGGCAAGCGCGTAACGGACGTGCTCGGATTGCATGCGCGGTTTGAACAGCACGTAGAAGAAAGCCAGCGAGAGCGCAAGAATGGGAACGTCCACCATCAGGTTCTGGCCGACGACGAACGCCGGTCCCAGAATCAACAGGGCTGTCAGGATCAGGGCATGGGCGGGAACGAGCACGCGCGCGATGCCGAAGAAAAAGAACGTGGCGGCGAGCGTAAACAGGGACTGCAGCGTGTGCATCGCTACTTCGCCGTAGCCGAAGATCCGGCCCCAGCCCGCAAGCATATAGAAGTAAAGCGAGGGCTGGTTCAGTTCGTGGATCGGCTCCGCGCTGTCACCCCAGTTCACGAGACCGCTCATCGGGGCGGCCGGGTGGGCTTCGATCCAGGCCGCGATCTCGAGGTGAGCCGTATCGTCGATATGATACGCCTTGCCCAGATTGCAGGCTGTCGCGAGTAGCCAGATCAGAGCGAGGAGCGCGCGTTCGTCTATGAAAAGCCGGGTCCTGCCGATCACTCCGAACTCCTTAAGTTACGATGAAGGATGAGCTTAGGGGACTCCCACGCGGCGGTCAAACGCGATCGGACGCCCCCGGGGGGCGAACTGCCGATCCCGACTCCCCGGGCACCCCGCCGAAAGGCCAAAGCTCCGGAGAGATTCTTATCTCAAATAGTTGCTTGACTGCGGCTCGTTTCTGACGATAATTGAAGCATAGCCTTAGATCTTTTCCTGCCGACTCGACTCGCCGCAATTCGCCCTGCTGGCTCGACACGTGGTACTGGATTTCAGATTCGAAGCTATTCCGGGATTTACAGAATCGCACAAAAAGTGCGGATTTGCCCGGATCTGGAGAGCCGCCGGCATGTTGCCGGGGTTCATTGTTTGGACAAAAGGGCGAAATATTGGAGTCAGATCTTGAAACTGTACGTAGGAAACCTGCCGTTCACGGCCACGGAAGCTGAAGTTCGCGAAATGTTCGAAGCTCACGGAAGCGTTGACACGGTCAGCCTGATCACGGATCGGGAAACCGGACGTCCGCGCGGATTCGGGTTCGTCGAAATGAGCGAAGGCGCCGAGGCCGCCATGGGCGCTCTCAATGGTACGCCGATGGGCGGCCGCGATCTCACGGTCAACGAAGCCAAGAAGCGCGAAACCGGTGGTGGTGGCGGCGGACGCCGCGATCGCTGGTAGTTCGACTCGCCTCACGGCTTGATCGATAGTCAGTAGAAAACGCCCGGGTACTTCGGTATCCGGGCGTTTCTGCGTTTCTACTGTACGAGCGCGCGCTGCCAGTCTGTCACAAAATGAATGGGCGAGAGGTCGTTCTGTACCTGCCTGGGGTCGGGCCCGGCATGAACGATACGTTTGCCGTCCGGGTGAATCGAGAAGGGCGTGCCGGTGGGACTCAGTTCGCCAGTGATCGTTCGGAGCTCCTGAGCGCTGCCGAAGCGGAAGGACTGATCCGTTGCATTCACGTCATAAGCGACGACGTTGTTGTTGAAATCGTGGACGAACAGCCGGCTCCCGTCGGACTGCCATTGAGGCCAGATCGCTCCCGTGGACGTGACCTGCCACTTGCGGGTTCCGCCGGTTGCGGGCATCACGAACACGTCCCAGGCGGCCTGGGAGACCCAGCCGTAGGCAATCCAGCGGCCGTCCGGTGAGTACCGTCCTCCGTATCCTTCCCGGGGGAGAATGACCGTCGGCGTGCCGTCACCTTCCAACGCAAGGAACTCGATGTTCGTATCACTGGAATCCCCGGTTTCGTGGTTTATCAGCACCCCGCTGCCGTCCGGGTGCACGGATGTCGTGAAGACCGGTTTACTGTCTTCGTATAGAATCGCGGCGCCGCCTGTTCCTTCGACCGGTTGCATCATGACGCGCCACGTGCTGTCGATGCGTGCCGAATAGACGATCGTTTCTCCGTCGGGGGTCCAGCACGCGCCGACTTCATCTCCTTCTTCGAACGTGAATCGCGTGCGAAGTCCCGTCTCGAGATCCACGAGCCAGAGATCGGTGCCCTCCTGCGATTCGCCCCGGACTTCGACGGCGCAGCGTGTTCCGTCCGGCGACACGCGCGGGTGATACATCTGGCCGGGAGAACCGATCGGTGTGTCGCGCTCCAAATCCAGTTCGACCCAGGTCAACAATCGATCTTCGGTTCCGGCCGTGCCCGTCTGGAATATCATCATTCCGGACGGCAATACCGAATAGGAGCCGGAACCGGCCCCCCCGTCCCCGCTGGCCAGCAGCAGTTGCTCCACGAGGGGCGTGCCTCCGCCGGTCAGTTTCCCCGTAGCGGCATCGAATGGGGTCGCAAAGAGAACGCGTTCACGAACCGTGAAGAGATGCCCCGACGCGTACTCCGCCTGACATTCGCTCGGCGTGATGTCGACCGGTTCACGACCGTCGAGAGACCCCAGGCGAATCATGAAAGCGTTCCCCTGTTTTCTGACGGTGTAGATGAAGTCACGCCCGTTCGGAAGAAAGCGCGGATGCCGATGGGAGTCTTCGCCGGAACCGACTTCCGTGATCGCCTCCGGCTCCCCGCCGATGCTCGGCACACGATGAATGCCGGCGTTGTGGGAAGGCGCATAGATAATGACTCCATCCCGGTTCCAGCTTCCTCCCTTCCCGTTCGGCGCGTTGCAGAGCGTGACGGGAGGCCCGCCGGCGACCGCGATCTTGCGCAGCTTCTGTTCTACGTCCAGCGTGAAGAAGGCGATGAAATCGCTTTCCGGGGACCAGAACGGATAGGCGGCCCCGTTGGTACCCGAGAGACGAACCGACTCCCCGCGATCGAGATGCCGCAGATACAAGTAGGTCACGTTGTCGTCGCCGCTTGCCGTGAACGCTACCATCTTTCCGTTCGGGGAGAGCCTGGCCGGTCCCGGGGATGAGCCACCCATATCGAACTCCGCCCCGGGAGGCGCCGGGATCATCGTATGCAGCAACAGGGGTTCCGGTGTCGTGCTCAGCAGCTTCCAGCCGGCGAGCGCGCCGAGCGCGAGCATGAGAAGCGCGATCGCGGCGACCACGGGCGCGCGCGTGCCGGACGGGGCGGGCGCGTGATAGGGGGCGGGCGTCGTTCCGCTCGTTGCCGGGATCGAGAGATGTGAAGCCTCGGCGCCACCGTCCTGCAGCAGAATGCGCGCTTCGCCGATGTCGCGCAGGCGAAGCTGCGGATCGCGCACGAGGCAGCGTTCGATAAGCCGGCAGAGGTGCGGCGCTTCAGCCACGGGGAGCAGTTCCCATTCCGGCTCGGCGCGCAGGACCGCAGCGAGCGTATCGCTGATCGTTTCGCCTTCGAAGAGCCGCTTCCCCGTCACCATCTCCCAGAGGATGGCGCCGAACGCCCAGATGTCGGCGCGGCGGTCGACGTTCCTGCCGCGCGCCTGCTCCGGGCTCATGTAGGCCGCCGTACCGAGGATCGTGCCGGCCTGCGTCATGGCTGCGGTGATCGTCGGCGAACTCTCCATGCCGTGGTCGGCGTTGGGATCGCCGAACCACGCGCGCGCGAGGCCGAAGTCGAGAATCTTCGCTTCGCCCGCGTCGTTCAGCATGATGTTCGCGGGCTTCAGGTCGCGGTGCACGATGCCGCGTTCGTGTGCGGCTTCGAGGCCGGTCGCGATCTGGCGCGCGATGCGCAGCGTGCTCTCGATCGAAAGCGGGCCCTCGCGCATGCGCGAACTGAGATCATGACCGTCTACAAGTTCCATGACGAGAAACCGCTGGCCGTCGACTTCTTCGAAGCCGTAGATCGAAGCCACGTTCGGATGCTGCAGACTTGCGAGCGTGCGCGCCTCGCGTTCGAAGCGCGCGGCGCGTTCGGGATCACCGGAGAGCTCCTTCGGCAGGACCTTGATCGCGACTTCACGGCCGAGTTTCGTGTCACGGGCGCGATACACTTCGCCCATGCCGCCTTTGCCGAGCAGCCCGATGACTTCGTAGTGCGCGAGAGTTTTTCCTATCAATGGGACTCCTGAAATGGGGTGAGAGTCGAGACTAGGATACACGTGGTATCCGGTCAAGAAGGGTCGCGCAGGATGGCCACGGGAGATACGGCACACGCGACAAACGGGGGGAATAACGAACGCAAACCCCCGAGAAGGAGCATCTCATGAAGATCCCGGGCACGAAGATCAATATCCCGACACCCCAGGCAGCGAGTCATTCTGCGGCGCCTGCGAAGAAAGGGAAGTCCGGCTCACCGGGTTCCCGGGGCGTCGCAAAAACGTTGATCGACCAGCTTTCACAGAAGATCGACGCCGGTACGAAGAAGGGCGGTCTCCCCGAGCAGATGACTCGGCTTGCGTCGCAACATCCCGCGCTTGCCAGCGGGATTGCAGGCCTGGGGGCGGAGTTTCTCTCGCTCAGCCTGGATGGGAACAAGTCCACAACTGATGATTTGCAGGGGCGTCGGGACGCATACAGCAGCCTGTCGAATCGCATGCGGGAAACCGCGCAGACGATTTATCCGCATCGAAAGGAGTTTTCAGAGGTGTTCGACATGCTCAGGAATTCCAGCGCTACGATGGAAGCGGCTGGCGATGCGCTTCTCGGCGGCGAACTCGACAAGCTGAAAGCCGGTCTCGAAGAGAACCGGGAACTGTTCAAGCAAGCGCTCGCCATCATCGCGGAACAGGCGGAGCACAATTCCGAGGTCGCGGCGAAACTCACAGACGTGTCGGGAGAAAGCGCGGATTGACGGCTGATACGACAGGGGGGTGTGTCCGGGAGGACAAGAGTGTTCGAATCAGTTAGATTGAAGACAGTTGATCCCTCAAACGGAGGCAGGCTATGAAGATTCCGAAGAACCCGGGGCCGCCGTCGCTTCCGCCGGATAGTGGCAAGTCAGGCGGGGCTGGCGAAGCGGCCGGAAAGAAACGCTCCCCCGCTTCTCCGAAGCACGGTGAGGCCGCAGAGAAGCTGGGGCGGGCCGGCAGCAACGCGGCCGCGAATCTCATGAAGGCAGGCGGTTCCGCG
This sequence comes from Candidatus Eiseniibacteriota bacterium, assembly GCA_029262235.1. GTDB lineage: Bacteria > Orphanbacterota > Orphanbacteria > Orphanbacterales > Orphanbacteraceae > JABDJQ01. The sequence continues at coordinate 299,085 of JAJCZU010000004.1, forward strand.
AAAGAGTTCGCGACGGTGGGCATGAAGATTCTGACGCAGGCCGCGACCGGTGCCGCCCCGGCGGCGTCAAAGGATGCGGCCGGTGCGGCCGGCGAGGCCGTGGCACGCACCGCGCAGGCCTGGACGAATGTCGCCGGCGCGATTTTCGGGAAGGCCGCGGATCTACCGAAGGAGGTTCAGGAGAAGGTCGCGGATGCCGCGCAGCACGTGCGGGGCGGTGCCTTCGACAAGGCCGCGGATACGGCGGCTGATGCCGTGAAGTCCTCGCCCGCGCTCGACGTGAATCAGATCATTCAGTCCGTGCTGCGCGAGTCGTACATGGAGCAGACCAGGGATCTGCAGTTCTATGCCGAGAAAGTGAAGCACTTCAATGATGTGAAAGGGGATGTGCGTGACCAGATAGCAGCCGCCCGGAAGTCGATGGGGGGCGCGATCACCGGCAACGTGGATCTGGGGAATCAGATCAAGGAATGGGAGGACAAGTTGAATTCGGTCGGCGAAGACGCGCAGCTCGCGAATGTCGATCTGCAGAACACGCTGCAGAAGCAGCAGCAGACGCTGCAGACGATCAGCAACGTCTCGAAGATGCTGCACGACACGGCGATGTCGGTCATCCGCAAGATCGGCTGAATCTCATGGCGCTATCGAACGAGATCGACGCGAGCCGAAGCGCCGCCCCCCGGATGCGAGGCGCGAATCCAGTACGCGCCGGAAGCGAGGTCGGCTCGCCACGGGATGCGGTGTGCGCCCGCCCCCAGAGTCCCTGAAAAGACGAGAGCGACTTCGCGGCCACGCACGTCGTACGCGGCGATGTGAACGGGCCCGGCTTCTGCGAGAGTCATCGTAAGCCACGTGACCGGATTGAACGGGTTCGGCGCCACCCCGAGATTCCGCGCCGCAGCATCAGGCGGCGGACCCATCATGCCTGTCGAAACCGCCCCGAATTTCGCTTTGATCGCGCCCCAGACCTCCGCACGCCCCCCGTCGTAACCGAGCGCCCAGATCCCGGTGCCCGCCAACCCTTCATTAATTATGTGGTCGTACTTCATCGAGAGGCTCAGGGAGTCGTCGAACCATCCCTGCTTCCAGTTCGGATCCTCGTGCGCGTACCAGGGAATCGCGTCGCTGCCGTTCCGCTGCAGACCGTGCGCGGCCACTTCGTTCATCGCGTTTACATACGTCTTTGCCGTTGCTGTGCTCGTCGTGGTCGCTCCCGGGTCGCCTGTCGTCGCGCCCCACTCCCAGCCGTACCACGGCAGCCCCAGGATCAGCTGTTCCGGCAGCGCCCCCCATGTCAGATAGTCGTTCACGGTCCATGCGAGATTGTACGGCCCCCACTCCTGAAGCGGCGCAACCGGTCCCGTGTTCGCGCTTCCCGACCAGTGATAGTCGTAACCCATGATCACGAGATGATCGGCGTGCAGCGCGAGAGCGTCATAGTCGAACGCGTTCGCCCAGTCGACCGCGGGCGTGGCGATCGTGATGTAGGCGTTCGGAATTGCCGCGTCGAGCGCGGTGCGGAGCTCGCTCATGAACAGCACGAGGTTCTGTTTCTGCGTGCCGGGCACCCCTTCGAAGTCGATGTTCACGCCGTCCGCCCCGCCCGCCTGCACGGCGCCCGCAAGATTCGCGACGGCAGTCGCCCGATTCGTGCTGCTCGCGAGGAGCGTGGTGAGTTCACCCGCGGAAAAGAGCGTGGCGGTAACGATTGCGCGCGCGCCTCCCGCATGCGCTTCCGACACCAGCGCGCTCCATGGCCAGCTGTGATCTTCGACGACCGCGCCCGCGCCGTTCAGTTCGAGCGAAAAGAATGCCACAGTCGAGATCAGCGACCAGTCGTACGCCGCGAAAGACGTGCCCATCCACCACGGATGCCACCCGTGCACTTCGTGTGTGAGCGTCGCGTTGCTCGATCGCGCGTGTCTGGCCTTGTTCTCGGGCCACTCTTCGGGTGGATTCGCGTTGTAGTAGAGCAATTGCGTTTCGTGAACGGATGCGTGCGGTGCGGGAAGGGGGCCGGGTACCGAACTCGGTTCATCCGCGCGGGCCGATCCCGCAGAGTAAGCGAGAAGGAGAAGCCATGCCAAAAGGCCGGGGCGCAAAATCATAATGAGTGGGTTCACCGGTTCAGTATACCGGATCTGCGCGCGACTCAGAGTGCAATCGGCGCGGGCTGCGGGAAGGTTCGGCCAGAAACGAAAACGGGCGCGGAATCCGAAAAAAGACCGCGCGGTCGTTTCACAATCACGACGGTTAGATTCTCGCCTGATACGTGTAGAGACGATGATAGCGACCTTCCGCCGCCAGCAGCTCGTCATGCGTGCCGCGCTCGACGATCCTGCCGTCTTCGATCACGAGGATCTGGTCCGCGGCCCGAATCGTGCTCAATCGATGCGCGATCACGAACGTCGTCCGTCCCTTCAGCAGGGTCGCGAGGCTCGCCTGAATCATCGTTTCGCTTTCTGTGTCGAGGTTCGAAGTCGCCTCGTCGAGTATCAGCACGCGCGGGTTGGCCAGGAGGGCGCGCGCGATCGAGACCCGCTGCCTCTGTCCGCCCGACAGCTTCACACCGCGCTCGCCGATCACGGTTTCGAGGCCTTGTTCGAAGCGATCCGTGAATTCCTTGACGTAGGCCGAAGCGACGGCATCCAGCAGTTCCGGTTCGGTCGCGTCCGGCCGCGCGAACAGAATGTTTTCGCGAATCGTGCCCTCGAACAGGAACTCGTCCTGCAGTACGAGGCCGAGCTTGCTTCGATAACTGCTGAGCCGCACGGTGGAAAGATCCGTGTCGTCAACGAGGACTCTTCCGCTCTTGGGTTTCATGAACGAAGCGGCGAGGCCCGCAATCGTGCTCTTCCCCGAACCCGAACTCCCCACGAGCGCCACGACCGTTCCGGGGCTCACTTCGAAGTCGATTCCGTACAGTACCGGCTTGCCCGGGTCGTACTCGAACGACACGTTTTCGAAACGGACCAGTCCCCGCACGGCATCGAGTTCGACCGTGCGCGCCGGGTCTTCGTCTTCCATCGGAAGCGTCAGGATTTCGTTCATACGGTCGAGTCCCGCGAACGCTTCGGTGATCTGCGATCCGACGCTCGCGAGCTGCATGATCGGCGCTACGAGCAGCGCCAGGAAGAACATGAACGAAAAGAAATCGCCGGTCGTCATTTCGCCGGCCGTGATGAGGCGCGCCCCGAGCCACATCATCATTACCGTTGAGATGCCCATGAGTCCCGTGGCGAGGCTCGTTACGAAACTCGTGGCCGTAAGCGATCGTTTCACATTCTCGAAGAGTTGCTTGACGCCGTCTTCGAAGACGGATTCTTCGCGCCGCTCCGCGTTGAAACCCTTGATCACACGGATGCCCGCAAGCGATTCGGTCAAACGCCCGGTTACGGCCGCGTTGATCTTGCTTCGCTCACGGAACACGGGGCGAATGATGCCGAATGCGCGCGTCGAGATGAAACCGAAGAGCAGCGCGGGAACAAGCGCGACGCCCGTGAGCAGGGGCTGCATGTTGAGCAGGATGACGCCCGACGCGATCGCTGTCAGAATGCCGCCGATCAGTTGAACGAGTCCGGTGCCGATCAGATTGCGCACGCCTTCGGCGTCGGTCATGATGCGCGAAACAAGGCCGCCGCTCTTGTTGTTGTCGAAGTAGGAGAGCGGCAGATGCAGGATGTGTTTCTGCACGCGCGCGCGGAGTTCCGAGATCAGGAACTGCGCCTCGACGCTGAGCAATCGGACGAGTACGAACGATGTGGTCGCCTGAATCAGAACGGCGAGCCCCACGATGCTGACGAGGGGCAGCAGTTTCTGCATCGCGCCGCTCGCGATAATGTCGTCCACGAGAATCTTGATCGAGTACGGCAGGACGAGCCCGCATGCCCGGCTTACGAAGATGAGCAGAAGGCCGATCCCTACCGTTTTGCGGCGCGGCCATATGATCGAAACGAACGCGCTTTTCAGGCTCGCTCTGCTCACGACCTTCTTTTTGTCGCCTTCGGTACGGTCTCTCATGGGCCCTCGCGCATGCATTGCCTTCAGAATCGGTTGCCAGTCTAACAGACCGGCACGCAAAACAATGGCTCGGTTCGATCTTCTGCTAGAGTCGCGGGAACATTCATTGCCGAACGCAGGAGTGAACCGGTGCCCTTTTTGAATTCCCGATTGCCAATGCCGTGCCTGCTGTTTCCGTGTCTGCTGCTGCCGTGCCTCCTCGTCTCCGGATGCGGCGTCGAAAAAGAGCCCTCATGCGAAGAGTGGATCGAGGGAACGTACCGCCCGGCTCCGGTGGCCGCGTACGAGATCACAGGCTCGCGTGACGGCGCGAGCACGAGCGCCGTCGCCACGATGACGCTGACGGACGGCGACGTGCTGAGAATCGAGATCACCGTCGCATACGATCCGGCCCCCGAGCTTCGCGCGGGCCGCTGGACGATCATCGGGGACCGCACCGGGTCGGGCACGGTCGCCGCCGAATCGGTCCGATTCCTGGGCGGGCAGGGAGAGGGCCCGAGTCTCGGGGGGCGGTATCGTCTGGAGGCAGAGGGACTTCCGGCATTTCGTGTGGAACTGCCGCTGCGGCCGGTCAGCAGAACGGAGTGGAGCACGGGCTGACGCTCCCCCGGGACCGCTTCAGACGGAAAGGATCCCCCGATGCGGTCCGTTTTTCTTTCGCTCGTATCCCATACTGCCCGGCTGCAAACCTCTTCAGCTACGGAATCGAAGCTGCCTTGATCACCGCGTGTAGAAAAATCGAGAAGATATGGCGGGATTCGATCCCGGTCTGCGTAGTACCGGGTGAAGGGCGCGGACAGCCCGCGAACCCGGTATCCAGCCTGCACGGCCGGCGTGCAAACGGGAAGGGAACCATGAACGACGAATCGAGAATCCGCACGGCATTCCAGCGAAACAGGAAGGCGGTTTCGCTCCGGCCGGCCGTAGGGCAGGGGACGGCGGTAACGCGGGTCAGTGTGCGCGAAGGCATGACGTGCGAGATCGAAGACGGGCCGTGGAAGCTGACGGCCGACTACTCGGAGAAACAGGGGGGACGTGGCCGCGGTCCCGACCCGGGCGTATTCGGACGATCGGCCCTCGGTAGCTGCCTTGCGATCGGGTACGTGCTCTGGGCGGCGGAGCGCGGAGTGCCTGTCGACGGAATCACGGTGGAAGTGCAGGCGGACTACGATGCGCGCGGTCACTACGGCCTCGCGGATGTTCCGTGCGGGTACGGCGCCGTTCGTTACACGGTTACGGTAGAGAGCGCTGCGCCTGAAGAGGACGTGGAGCGCATGATCGAAGAAGCGGACCGGTACAGTTCCTACCTGGAAGTCTTTCGCGATCCGCAGAAACTCGAACGCACGATCAAACTCGTTTCGACGGAGGTACGGTAATGGACCCGAGACTGCAGCGGCGCGTGCAGCGCTACGGATGGGATAGAGCGGCAGCCAGCTATGAACAATACTGGATGAGGCAGCTCGAGCCTGCGCAGGCGGGACTTCTTGCGATGGCCGCGCTCATCCCCGGGCAGCGCGTGCTCGACATTGCGTGCGGAACCGGACTCGTCACATTCCCGGCGGCTGCTGCCGTGGGCGCGGAAGGCGCCGTTGCAGGGACCGACATTGCGGGGAGCATGATCGAAAAGGGCGCGGGCGAAGCGGAAGCGCGCGGGCTTCGTCATGTCAGCTTCGACAGAATGGACGCGGAAGACCTGCGCTTCGAAGAGAGCATGTTCGACACGGCGCTCTGCGGCCTCGGGCTCATGTACTTTCCCGACCCGCTTCAGTCTCTTCGGGAGGCGTTTCGTGTGCTTCGTCCCGGCGGTCGTTTTGCGGCCGCCGTATGGGGACGGCGCAGTCGCTGTGGCTGGGCCGGGATCTTTCCGATCGTCGAGGAGCGGGTCGACTCCGAAGTGTGCCCGATGTTCTTCCAGCTGGGGCAGGCCGACCTGCTTGAACGGCAATTCATGGAAGCCGGCTTCGAAAATGTGCGAGTCGAGAGAATCGAAACGACGCTTCGATACGATTCCGTAGAAGACGCGATCGGCGCCGCGTTCGTCGGCGGTCCGGTCGCGCTCGCCTATTCACGATTCGATGAAGAAACGCGCGCGGGCGCTCACGCGGATTACGTGCGTTCGATCGAGCCGTACAGGCGTGGCACGCGATACGAAATCCCGGGAGAGTTCGTGATTGCCGGCGGGACGAAACCGATGGAGATTGCGGCGGCCGCTTTTTCGAAAAGGGCGGGAACAGCGGACGCTTGAAGCCGGTTTCCGCGATCCCGCAAGGCGCGTTCTCCCTTTGTGATATGCTGATCGGGCTCGATGGTTCATCGGGCGGCCACCTAAGCAGCAAAGGATGACCCATGAAGAGCTTCCCCCTTGCATCTTCGCCGGTTCGAATCGCCCTTTCCCTCGTTCCCGCTGTTCTCGTCGTTCTCTGCCTGACAGGACCCGCCGGTGCGATCACGTTTACGCCGTATGGCCCGGAGGCAGGAATCTCGGTGACCGGGGAGTTGTCCGAATTCGGTCATGGAGTCTGCGCTTTCGATCTCGAAGGCGACGGGGACCTCGACCTCTACGTGACGAACGGCGTGGGTTCGCCCAGTCAACTCTTCATCAACGACGGCGGTTTCGTGTTTACCGAAGCCGCGGGCGCTCTCGGCGCTTCGGATTCGGGGCACGCAAAAGCGGCTGTGGCTGCTGATTACGACAATGACGGCGACCCCGATCTTTATGTGACACACTACGGCGAGCCCAATCGTTTGTACCGAAACGATGGTGGTGCCTTCGTCGACGTGGCGCCCTTTGCAAATGTCATGGGCGACACGCTGTTCTCGACCGGCGCGGCATGGACGGATTTCGACAACGATGGCCTGCTCGATCTCTACGTGACGAACCGCGGCATAACAACCGCGGGCGAACCGAACCTGCTCTACCGGAACGATGGCGACGGTACGTTTACGGAAGTTGCCGTTGCGATGGGCGTGGAGTGTCACACGATGACGTTTCAGCCCATTTTTACCGACTACGATCTCGACGGCGACCCCGATCTCTATATCTCGAGCGACAAGTTTCAGGGCAACCGCCTCTATCGCAATGAGGGAGGCGTTTCGTTCACGGACGTGTCTGCAGAAACGAACAGCGGCCTGCTGATGGACGGCATGGGGATTTCGGTCGGCGACGTGAACGACGACGGACGCCCGGACATCTATATTACGAACACGCCGTACGGGCATCGCTGCCTTGTGAGCCAGCCGGACGCGACGTTTCTCGAGATGGCGGACACGCTCGGTATGACAGTGGGCGAAATCGGGTGGGGGGCCGTGTTTTTTGACTGCGATCTCGACGGCGACGAAGACCTGTTTCAGGTGAACGAAGCGCCGAACCGGCTTTTCCGAAACGACGGCGGCGCCCCGTGGCCGAACATCACGTCATCGGCAGGCGTAGCAGGCACCGCGCTCAGTCTCGGCTGCACGGCGGCGGATTTCGACGAGGATGGCGATCTCGATATCTACGTGTCGAACATCTTTTATGAGTGTGAAATTTACCGGAACGAAACGATGCCCGGCGTGCACTGGCTGAAAGTGAAAACCGAAGGCACGGTTTCGAACCGGGACGGAATCGGTGCGCGCGTCGAGATCGAAATCAGCGGCGATACCCAGTTCCGCGAAATTCGTGCGGGTTCGAGCTATCTGTCGCAGGAAGACATGCGCGCGTGTTTCGGGCTGGGCTCGGCGACGACGGTCGATCTGGTGGAAATCCGGTGGCCGTCCGGCATCGTCGACGTTCTGCAGAACGTGGCGGCCGATCAGGTTCTGACGGTTGTCGAGGGAAGCAACGCGACCTCCGTCGCCGCCGGTTCCGGCACCGAATCGATCCGCGTCGGCCGCATGAGCGTGTCGCCGAATCCGTTCCGCTACTCTCTCGCGATCGAAGCCGATCTGCGGCAGCCGGCGTCCCTCGTCCTTCGCGTGATGAACATCACGGGACGCGAAGTGTATCGCGAGGACCTCGGCACCCGCAGTGCCGGCCGGCTCACAGCGCGCTGGAACGGGCGTGACGTCCGTGGCGAGTCTGTGCCGCCGGGAGTCTACTGGCTTCACCTGGAGCAGCGGGGTGACAATGCCTCGCGCGCCAACCTGACAAGAAAGGTGACCGTCCTGCGCTGACGGTGGCCCCATTCGCAATACATGGCGGACGGTTGCATCGCCAGTCTTCTATTCATTGCTGTCTGACGGGGCTCCAATGGATTGCCCTCCACGGGCATCTCCCTGTCCCTGCTCGCCCCTCCGTGGCCCTGCAGGGGAAGCGCATGCCCCTTCCTTCTCCGCGTTTTCCCTGATCTGCAGAACTGCCCCGCGCGAGTCGATAACCATAGTAGAGACAGCACATTCCGGGGCTTTTCCCCGTACTGATTCCACTATGGAGAAGACAACGATGAACGAAGCACCACCACCGGGCAACGAAGCCGCGCGCCTGGCCGCGTTGCGGTCGTACGAGATTCTGGATACGCCCCCGGAAGAGGCGTTCGACGATTTGACGAAAGTCGCGGCGCAAGTGTGCGGAACGCCGATCGCGCTTGTAAGCCTGATCGATGCGGATCGTCAGTGGTTCAAATCGAGAGTTGGCCTCGCAGTGTCGGAGACACCACGCAAGTACGCGTTCTGTTCGCACGCGATTCTGCAGCCGGGCAAGCCGCTGGTTGTCGAAGACGCGAAACTCGATCCCCGCTTTCATGACAACCCGCTCGTAACAGGCGATCCGAACGTGATTTTTTATGCCGGCGCGCCGCTCGTGATGCCGGACGGCATGCCGCTCGGCACGCTTTGCGTGATCGGAAATGAACCGCGCACGATCGACGACGAGTCTCTCGAAACGCTGAAGAGCCTGGCACGGGCCGCGGTCCGGCAGTTGGAGCTTCGGAAAACGTGCCTCGACCTCCAGGCCGTTTCGCAGAACCTTGCTGTCGCAAACAAAATCCTCGAGAAGCGAAACGACGAAATTCGCCGCTTCTATCAGACGCTGTCGCATGAACTGAAAACGCCACTTACGGTAGTTCGCGAGTGCATGTCCCTTGCTTTCGACGGGATACTGGGAATGATAAATGCCGAGCAGCGTGAACTTTTTAAGACAGGTGTGGAGAACTGCGACCGCCTGACGCGCAGCGTCAACGACCTTCTTGATCTCGCGCGTATCGAGTCGTGCAAGTTCAAGCTGGTGACACGCTCTGTTTCCGCGAACGAGGTTCACGAGTCCGGCGTGGCGGGGCTCAACACAATTGTAAAACGCGCGGGGCTGCACTTCGTAACGAACGCAGAAGAGAATCTCCCCGCGCTTTCCGCCGACAAGGATCGCATCGTGCAGGTGATGCACAACCTGATTCGAAACGCGATCAAGTTCACTCCCGAAGGCGGAACGATAACCGTGGGCGCGTGTCGCGCATCGGGCGACCGGGAGCTTGTCGAGTTCTCGGTCAGCGATACGGGGCGCGGAATTCCGGAGAGCGAATGCGAACGTGTCTTCGACCGGCTCTACCAGTGCGAAGATGACGACTGCTCTTCCATGGGAGGGCTCGGGCTCGGGCTTCATGTATCGCGCGAGATCGTACGAATGCACGGGGGAGAGATTACCGTCGAGAGTGTCGAAGGGGAAGGTTCCACATTCCGTTTCGTTCTTCCCGTTGCGCAATCCGTAAAGCCCACAACTGAAATGAATGAGTTTTCGAAAGGAGCCGTTTGATGAAGAAGATACTGATAGTAGAAGACGAGAAGGCCATCGCGATGACGCTCAGCACCAGGCTGAAGGCAGCAGGCTACACGGTGATCAACGCGTTCGACGCGATCGGGGGCGTGAGCCTGGCCCAGCGGGAAACGCCCGATCTCGTGCTGCTCGATCTTACGATGCCGGCCGGCGGGGGGCTGCGCGTCGCGGAACGAGTGCGTGCGCTCCCCAAGACGTCGACAACGCCGATCATCTTCCTTACGGCATCGAAGGATCCTGCTTTGCGTGAATCGGCGATGACGCATGCGCCCGTGGCGTTTCTGGAGAAACCCTACGACGCGGCCGTGCTGCTGACTCATATTCAGGATGCACTCGGCGTGGCAGTATAACCGGCCCGTGATCCCGGAGATTGTGCCGTATCGGAAGGCGGCTTCGATCGAGAGGATCGCTAGTCGTCGGTAAACTCTTTCGCTTTCTTCATCGCCTTTCGGATGCGGTCGAGGAACGAATGCGCCTGCTCGTTCTTCGGGTCGATTGCGAGCGCGCGCTCCCAGATGTGAATCGCCTCTTCCAGCCGCCCGTCACTGTAGTACTCCATGCCGATGACGATATAGCCCTTCACGATCCGGCTGCGGAGTTCGGCATCGTTCGGAAGGGAAGAGTGAGCCGCTTCGAAGTCGAGCGCCGCCTCTGCGAAAAAACCACGTTCGAGCTTTGCCATCCCTCTCTCGAGGGCGGCGACGGCTTCGTCCTGTAACTCAGGCGAGACCTTTCGGCTCTTTCCCACGTCCCGGGCTCCTGTAGCCGGCGCGCTCTTTCGCGGCGCCCGGCGCGCGAGAGATTGAAGCCGCATCTCCTCCAGCAGTTCCCCGGAACGGAGAATCGTGACGGCGGCGAGTGAGTCGGCGGGCGCGATCCGTGTTCCGAGAATGCGCAGGGAACGGGAAAGGGAGAGGAAGACGTCGTCGTTCGAGCCGAGCTGATGATGCGCCTCGGCGAGCTGGCCGAGTGTGCGGACGACACTGGGATGGTGCGGGCCGAGAGAAGTCTGCCGAATGACCAGCGCGCGTTCCAGAAGCGGGACGGCCTGTTTGTAGCGCCCCATCAGAGCGTGGCTGCCGGCAAGATCCTCGAGCGTCGTCGCGAGGGCGGGCGCCATGACCGACTCCTGGGCGTCACGAATGGCGAGCGCTCGTTCCAGCGCCGTGATCGACTCTTCGTAGCGACCGGTCATGCGAAACAGCGCCGCGAGACGCTCCAGTGTCGCGGCTACTTGCGCGTGGTCGTGTCCGAGAACCTGTTCCTGCACGGCCGCCGCCTGGCGCAGGCTGTTCTCGGCTTCTTCGTCGCGCCCGCTTTCCGCGTAGAGCGTGCCGAGTTCGGAAAGTGCCATGCTCAGGCGAAGATCGGGAGCGCCGAGCTCTTCGGCGCACATCCTGGCCTGAAGAAATTCGGCTTCGGCCCGGTCGAACTCGCCCCGCTCAGAGGCTCTGGTGCCGGCGTGGAAGGATTGCTTCCAGCACTCTTCCGGTCCGGGCGGACCGCCGCAACCGAACGCGAACGTCAGCAGGCAGGCGCAGAGCGCCGCTGCGATTCGGCGCGATCGTTTCGCCGCGGGCGTGGTGATGTTGCGATTGTACGACTGCATGCGCGTCCGGATCTCCCCCGATTCAAGGGATCTTACGTGATTCGTTCCCGCATCGCCGCATTTTCCACCGCGCGGCGTGCCGATCGGCTGTGTGCTATCATAGATTGAGATCTGATTGATTCACCCGCCATGGCAAAAAGTGAATCGGGGAACCTCATGTTGCCGGCCTTCCGCTGTCTTGTCTGCGTTGCGATTCTCCTGTCACTTCCGGCACTGTCTCCTGCGCGCACCTGGGTCGTGCAGTCTGACAGTAACGGCGACGCTCCCTCGATTCAGGCCGGCATCGATTCTGCGGCCACGGGCGATACGGTGCTCGTGCTCCCCGGCATCTACACGGGTGAAAGCAACCGCAACATCACCTTTCTTGGCAAAGCGATTACAGTACGCGCGCCGGCCGGCCGGGATTCCACGACCGTGGATGCCGAGCGTCTGGGGCGCGGATTTCTGTTCACATCCGGCGAAGGCGCCGACTCCCGGCTGGAAGGATTCACGATTCGAGAAGGAAGCGGCGGCAGTTCCCATACCAGCGACGGTGGCGGCATTCTCTGTTTCGCCTCTTCGCCCACGATCGTCGGCTGTCGATTCACGGAGTGCACGGCGAACGATCTCGGCGGTGGCGTTCATCTCGACAGCGGGTCGGCGGCGACAATCGAAGACTGTGAGTTTTCCGACAACCGGGCGAGGCACGGGGGCGGCATCAGCATGCTGCTTTCCGATGGCATCGTCCTGAACTGCAGTTTCGACGGCGATTCCGCCGAGAACGACGGCGGCGGAATCCGGTGCGCGGGGTCCTCTGCAACGATTTCACAGTGCTCGTTTACGAACTGCGCGGCAGACGACCATGCGGGGGGACTTCTTCTGGAAGGAGAATCGGCAGGCACCGTCACGGACTGCCAGTTCACGGGCAACAGGGCAAAGTTCGGCGGTGGCCTGAGCGTCTGGTTCTCGGAACCGGTGATTACGAATTGTGTGCTGACGGGCTGCACGGCACGAGAGGACGGCGGGGCGGTCAGGGTCGAGGGTGTTTCTGCGGTGGGCGAATCCCTCCAGGTTTCCGCATATTTCGAAGACGTCGTAATGACACAAGGTCATGCAGACCGCAGCGGCGGTGGGATCTTCGTGATCGAACACGACGCTGTGTTCGTGGATTGCCGGGTCGACAGCAACATTGCCGAAAGAGGCGGCGGCGGAATCTACGCGAAGCACAGCTCGCCCGCATTCACGGGACTGCGCGTAGTCGGCAACACCGCGGGGCTCGATGGCGGCGGAATCTGTCTGGCCGCTACCGGCACGGTCTCCTTCGAGAACGGAGTCGTGTCCGCGAACACATCAATGAGAAGCGGCGGCGGAATCTGCGTCACCGGTACGGCAGGCGCGCTGATCGGGGCATCCACGATCGCCCGGAACGCGGCCGACAGTCTGGGCGGAGCGATTCATGTGCGGGCCGGCGCCTCCGCTCAGATCGATCATTCGATCGTGGCGTTCAATCAGGATACAGAAGCGGTTTCGTGCGACAGCGGATCGGTGACCGTTGCGTGTTCGGATATTTTCGGCAATACCGGCAGCGACTGGGGCGGCTGTATCACCGCGCAGCAGGACTCGAACGGCAATCTGACGCAGGACCCCCTGTTCTGCTATCCGGCGCAGAACGACTATCGACTGGCGCTGAATTCCCCGTGCCTCGATGCGGCGGGCTGCGGTCTGATGGGGGCGGAAGACGGATGCGGGATCGCTACGGACGTTCGCTCGTCGGACCCCCTGCCGCGTGGCGGCTTCCATCTGCAGGGGAACGAACCGAATCCGTTCAATCCCGGCACGACGATCCATTTCACACTGTCGTCTGCCGCTCATGTTCTTCTGACCGTGCACGACATTTCCGGTCGAAGGATCGTTACGCTCGTCGACGAGTACGCAGAACCGCAGGCGATGTCCCGCTTCTGGGACGGGCGCGACGAGTCCGGCCGCCTCGTGAATTCCGGCATCTACTTCGCCCGCCTGTCCGCCGGCCCGCTGTCCGCAACACGCAAACTGCTGCTCGTTCGCTAGGCGCGCCGGGGCACGACCGCACACTCTCCGGGAAATCGCGTATGGTATAGTATAAGGTTCATGCACCCGACAGAATGAAGATCAGGGCCACATCCCCCGAAGGAACACCATGAAATCCCTTCTGTTTGTCTGCGCATCGCTCGCGGTTCTCACTTCGTACGTACATGCCACATTTGTGGAGCTCACGGAAATCGGAGCCGGACTTTCGATTCCCTGCGCGTGGGGGGATTATGACGGAGACGGCGATCCGGATCTGGCCGTAGGGAACCTGAACCAGCCGAACCGGCTCTATGTGAACAACGGTGACGGAACGTTTACTGAAACCGCGGCGTTCGGCACGGGTGCCACGTTCGCCGTTTCGTGGGCGGACGCGGACAACGACGGCGATCTCGATCTCGCTGTCGGGAACGGTCAGGGCGGGCAGAACTACCTGTACCGGAATGACGGCGCCGGATCGTTCGCGGAACTGGCGCGCTTCGGAATGTCGATCACGAACGCGGTGGCGTGGGCCGACTACGATCGGGACGGTGACCTCGACCTGGCGGTCGGGAACGGCCTGCAGGGCGCGAACCAGCAGAACTATTTATACAGAAACGACGGTGGCCTCGTGTTCGCGGAGCTCGCGATGTTCGGCGCGCGTCAGAGCGCCTCGATGGTCTGGGGTGACGCAAACGGCGATGGTCATCCCGACATGGCCGTCGGGAACGGCGGCTACGGTTTCAATCAAAACAACCGGCTTTTCGTGAACAACGGCGACGGCACGTTTACGGGTACGGTGCAGTTTTCGCAGTCCACCGATACGGCATGTCTGTCGTGGGGCGATGCGGACAACGACGGCGACCTCGATATGGCCGTGATGAACTGGGACGCGCAGCAGAACTATTTATATAGAAACGACGGCGGCCTCGTCTTCGCCGAAATCGCGATGTTCGGTGCGCGCGACCCGAACACGTGCGCGTGGGGCGACGCGGATCTCGACGGCGACCTCGATCTCGCCGTCGGCAACGGCGACTTCACGAGCGCGGAACAGAACTACCTCTATCGCAATGATGGCGCGGGCGCATTCGCCGAGATCGCGGCATTCGGCACGGGCTCGACAGACGGCGTCGCATGGGCCGACTATGACGGTGACGGCGATCTCGATCTGGCCTCCATCAACGAACACACACCGACGCAGAACTACCTGTATCGCAACGATCAGGCGGCGGGCGACTGGATCGCGGTGAAACTGACGGGCCACTTCCACGATACCGGTGTCGGGTATTCGAATCGCGACGGCATCGGCGCGCGCGTCTCCGTTTTCGAGAGCGGCTTTCTCGGTGACCCGGCGCACCTGCTCGGCTTTCGCGAGAAGGACGCACACGGCGGATTCTCGTCGCAGAACGACGGCACGCTTCACTTCGGCATTCCGGGGGAATCTTCGGTCGACGTTCGGATCGTATGGCCGGGCTCCGGCGGTACGCAGATCACCCAGAACGTCCTCGGCGCGGCTGCGGGTCAGGTGCACGCCATCGAAGAAGCAGGGGCTCCGACAGGCGTTCTTCCGGCCGGGCAGGACCCGCGCGATACTTTCCGTATCGTGACCGCACCGAATCCGTCCGCTTCGTCGGTCCATTTTTACGTGGACGGTGCGTCCGTTTCGCGCGGAACGGCGAACGTCGCCGAGACCGGGAAAGCCGGAGTGCTCGAGATCTTCGCGCTCAGCGGCCGTCGCGTTGCCAGACTGCCGCTTCTTGCTGATGGCAACGGCGTGCTCCGGGGCGCGTGGGACGGCCGGGCCGACAGCGGCGATCGCGCCGGCCCCGGCGTATACTTTGCGCGCATTGCGGGAGAGAGCACTCACGCGAAGAGGTTCGTGATTCTGCACTGACGTGCGACGTGCTAAACTCGCCGTCCGATGCTGAACCGCACACTGGCACACTACGAAATCCTCGAGAAACTCGGCGAAGGCGGCATGGGCGAAGTGTACCGTGCCCGCGATCAGAAGCTCGGGCGCGACGTTGCGCTCAAAGTACTGCCGCCCGATGTCGCGCGTAATGCGGAACGCCGCCGGCGATTCGAACGCGAAGCGCGGGCCGTCGCCGCGCTCAACCACCCGAACATCGTCACGCTCTATTCGATCGAAGAAGCCGAAGGCGTTCATTTCCTGACCATGGAGCATGTTGAAGGGCAGACACTGTCCTCATCGATCACCCCGGGCGGGATGGAGCTGCCGGAATTTTTCCGTGTTGCGATTCCGCTCGCCGACGCGCTCTCCTCCGCGCATGCGAAGGGAATCGCGCATCGTGATCTGAAGCCGGCGAACATCATGTTTGACGCGGCCGGGCGCGTTAAGATCCTCGACTTCGGGCTCGCGAAGCTCCTCGATACGGGCGGTGAGGGTGAAGAGACGCTGGTTGCGGGCCCCGATGGCGTAACGGGAGAGGGGCGCATCGTCGGCACGGTCGCGTACATGTCGCCCGAACAGGCGGAAGGGCGCGAGATCGACGCCCGGTCTGACGTCTTCTCGCTCGGCGTCGTGCTCTATGAAATGGTCACCGGCGCGCGCCCGTTCCAGGGCAAGACGAACATCTCCACGATCTCGGCGATCCTGAAAGACGAACCCGTGCCCGTTACGGAAATGCGACCGGTCGCGCCGCGTCATCTCGGGCGCATCATCGCGCGGTGCCTCGCGAAAGACCCCGGTCGCCGCTACCAGACCGCGATCGATGTACGAAACGAACTCGAGGGTCTGAAAGAAGAGCTCGTATCCGACTCCGAAATGCAGTCGCGATCGGGCATGCATTCACAGACGGGGGGACCGGCAGTCGCCGGCGCCGCTGCGGCGGGGGCCGGCGGAACGGTGGGGGCGGGCGCGGGTCCGGACAATCCGGAATTCCTGTCGTGGAGTTCGAAGTCCGACGCGGAGTCCGACCTGGCCGGCCGGATCTCGCCTTCCACGCTCGCGGCGATCGCGTCCGATCTCGCGGGATCCGATTCCGACTCCGATTCGTCTCCGACAATTGTGGCCGGCTTTCACATTCCCGGCCGTGTCGCGGCGCTCGTGCTCGGCGTCATCGCGGCGGCGGTGATCGCGTTTTTCATGCTGCGCGGTGAAAGCGAAAGTGAGCCACGGATCACGGCCACGCTCGATCCTCCGAAGACGCCTGCCACACAGGGAGGGGGCGACGCAGCGACGTCGCTCTCGCACGAAGACCGCAGGCGCATCGTCGTGCTCCCGTTCGAGAACCTGGGCTCGGCCGACGATGCGTATTTCGCGGCCGGTATCACCGAGGAGATCACGAGCCGCCTGGCGCGCGTCGGCGACCTCTCCGTGATATCGCGTACGACCGCCGTGCAATACGACCGCACAGGCAAGACGATGAGCCGGATCGGCGAGGAACTCGATGTCGAGTATGTGCTCGAAGGAACCGTTCGATGGGAGAAGCGTACGGATGCGACGAGTCGCGTGCGCGTTACGCCGCAGCTCATCAAGACGTCCGATGACACGCATGTATGGTCGAACAGCTACGATCGCTCGATGGACGAAATCTTCCGCGTGCAGTCCGAGATTGCGGAAGAGGTCGTCGGCAAGCTCGACGTTACGCTTCGATCGACCGACCGGGCCGCGATTGAAGAACAGCTCACCGACAACATCGAAGCGTGGCACGCGTACCGGCGCGGTCTCGCGATCCTGGAATCGGACTACGACAATCTCGCAAGCTGGGAGCTCGCTGTCGACATGTTTCAGCAAGCCGTCACTCTCGACCCGGCATTTCATCGCGCCTGGATGGAGCTCGCCCGCGCTCATGCGGCGTTCAATCACTGGCAGTGGGACACGTCGGACGAGCGACGCGCGCTCTCGAAGGCGGCCGTGGATCGCGCGTTCGCGCTCGAGCCCGACTCCCCGTGGTCGCAGTTCGCGCTCGGATATTACTATTATCACGGATGCAAGCAGTACGAAGAGGCGTGGCAGGCATTCGCCAGGGCGCAGCAGGGACTCGGCGAGGACGCCGAGATACTCGAAGCACTCGGCAACGTGCGTCGCCGTCAGGGGAAGTTCGAGGATGCTCTCGAATACTACCGCAGGGCCATGGAGGCCGCACCACACGAGATTTGGAAGCTTCTCTTCTACACCGAAACCCTGACGCAGGTCCTGGGAGATTTCGCGGGCGGCGTCAATTACTACAACGACATAATCTCCATGGCGCCCGACCTTCGCCAGGCCTACACGTTCGGGAGCTATAACTACATCAACATGGGGGACCGTGAAGCCGCACGTCGCCTTTACGAGTCGTGCCCGACTCCGGCGCAGAGAGAAAAGGACTTCGAGTCCGACTACTTCATACAGACTACGCTACGTGAATATGATGCGGCCTTTGCGGCGGCTTCCCGCATGGAAACGGAATTGATCGATTCGCAGGTTCATCTGTTTACGCGTTCCGACATGCTCGGAGCGATTCACGCTTTTCGCGGCGAACACGATCAAGCGCGTGCGCGTTTCGAGACCGCGCGCCGGGCTCTGGAAGAGCGTGCGCAGGAGATGCCCGACGACGCGCGCACGCACAGCCGGCTCGGCATTGTCTACGCGTGGCTCGGCCAGGCAGACGACGCGGTGCGCGCAGGAAAGCGTGGCGTGGAACTCTATCCGCGCAGCATCGATGCCATTATCGCGCCGAACCGCGTCGCGGACCTCGCGAGAATCTATGTGATTCTGGGCGACCACGATCGGGCGATCGATGTAATGGAAGCGATCGTCGGAGTTCCGCCGTGGCAGGCGATGAGCCCGGGCCACATCAAGCTGCATCCTCTGTACGACGAGATCCGCGATCATCCGCGGCTGCAGGCGCTCTTGAAGCGTGTGGGGGCGGGCTGACGATGGAACGAAAACAGATGCCTTTGAGCAATACCGTATCGGTCGTTACGGGAAGCGGTCGTGGTATCGGGCGCGCGATGGCGACCGCTCTCGCGCAATCCGGCTCCGCGGTTGCGGTTCTCGCGCGAACACGCCCCGAGGTTGACGAGACGGTCGCGCTGATCGAGAGCGAAGGCGGGCGCGCTGCCGCATGGACTGTCGATGTAACGAATGCGACGAACGTCGAATCCACGATCACGGCGATCGAAGAGAAGCTCGGTCCGGTATCGCTGCTCGTGAACAACGCAGGGACGGGCCTGGGAAGCGGGCGGCTCTGGGAAACGGATCCCGGGGAATGGTGGCGTGGAGTCGAAGTTAATCTCCGCGGCCCGTACAACTTCTGCCGTTCCCTCGTTCCGCGTATGATCGATCGTAAATCGGGGCGAATCGTCAACGTCGCTACGCATCTCGCGATGAATCCCGTGCCGCTGGCTACGGCCTATTCGTGCTCCAAGGCGGGGCTCCTTCGCATGAGCGACAGCCTGGCGGCATCGCTGCGGGACTACGGCATTCCGGTGTTCGCGATCAGTCCCGGGTTTGTCTGGACGTCGATGACGCGGCGCGCGGTCGAGGAGGCGAAGAGGCTCGATCCGAATCATAAAGGGGTGCCTGACCGCGACGCGTTTCCGCCCGAGCTGGCGGCGAATCTCGTCGTGCGCCTGGCGTCGGGCGAAGCGGATGCCCTCACCGGTCGCTACTTTCATGTAAGAGACGATTTCGATGCGCTGCTCAGAGACGCGAATCGCATCGAGCGCGACGACCTGCTCGCGCTCCGCTTCACGGAATGGAACAATTGATCCATTTCCTCCTTCCTGTCCCATCCCGTCGCTCATAAGACCATAAGATCCCCCCGGAACCGTATTCCGCCCGGTGGAAACGCTCAGGGTCCGCGTTGAATCCGTCGATAATCGATACATAAAGTCAGTATTACTCAAGGAGCGGAAGTTTGCAGTCGACAGGCGCGACAACAATGACCGGCACGAAGCGTGTCGCGGGGCGGTCAGAGCTCGATGACCGCATTGCGGACTGGGTGCGCCGCTTCGTTCGTGGGCTAAAAACGTGCCGTCTGTACGACAGTGAGAACCCGGCTGTCATCCACGCACGCGAACACGTCTCGGAATCGCTGCTCGAACTTCTTCCGCACTGCGGGGGAGAGCTCATCCTCACGTTTCGCTCCGAATCGATCTTCCACAAACGAACGAGTGTCTACGAAATCGCGGACGGCGAGGAGAATCCGATTCTCGCCTTCTTTCGTGACGGCGTGCGGTTGATCAAATTTCTTTCCGGCGTGACCGCGCATGAAATCGACATCCTGTTCGATCAGATATTGATTGCGGCGGAGAGGGGCGGAAGTGCGGACCTTGCCATACTGATCTGGGATCATGACCTGCCGCATATCAGAGTCGAATGTGTGCCGGTTGCCACCGAAGGCGGTATCGACGAACTGAACGCGCGCGGAGGCGGGCCGGGTCTTCCGGAGCCGCTCACGTTCTGGCCGCGCCGGGACGCGAACGGTGGGGCGTACGCGAGCGGTGAGGCGACAGGGGGCGGTGATCCGAGCTTCGGCTCGCTGGACGCCGCCGTGGCAGGAGCATCTGCAGCGCGCGCTCCCGAAGCAGGCGCTCCCGCGATCGAGGTGGCCGGCGGACGCTCCGACGACTGGTTGTCCCTCGAGGGAGCGAGTGACGTGGAAGTAGAACTCGGAAGGCTCGAAGCGATTGCGGAACGAGAACGAGCACGATTCCTCGATGATCGTGACGAAGAGCAGAAACAGTCGCTCGCGCGTTCCGCACTCGAAACGGCGGCTCTCTGCGTGGAAATCGCGGGGGACACCGGAAAGGGAGCGGACGGCTTCGCGCAGTTCGTTCCACGGGTCCTGATCGAAAGCGTACGCTGCGCGGACTGGACGTGTGCAGGCGAATGCCTGCGGTTCCTTCGCACGCTGGACCCCGACCGCACCGCGGAGCACTCTCTTCTCGTGGAACTCTCCGCGGATCGCGGATACGTGACGACGCAATGTGTGGAACTGCTTGACGCCCAGCCGGCCGCGCACGTGGAGAAGTTCTTCGCGTTCGCACATGAGGTCGGAGAGGGAGCGGTGGAATGGCTCATGCGAATTCTCGCGCAGAGCGAGAAGAAGGAAGTGCGCCGTCCGCTCACGCGTGTGATCGCGGATATCTGCCGTTCGAATCCCGGCCTGCTCAGGCAATGGCTCGTGAATCCGGAGTGGTTCGTCGTTCGAAACGTGATCCATATCTGCGGATGGATCGGCGCCGAAGACGTGACTGAATTGCTTCAACTCGCCATGGAACACCCGGAGCCCCGTGTACGCCAGGAGGTTATCGCCGCACTCGGCCATCTCGACCCGGGCGCGGCCCGGCCCCTGCTCCTTCGTATGCTGAGTCGCGAAGAAGGCCACATGCTCGGAGCGGTGCTTCATCAGCTGCTGCCGAATCGCGATCCTGCCGTTTCGCGCATCCTGCTCCGCAAAGTGACGGCGCCGAGCTTCGCGGAGCGGCCGCGGGAAGAACGCGAAGAGCTGTTCTCGGCGCTCGCGCAGACCGGCAGCAAGGGCATTCTCCCGCTCCTGCGCAACGATCTCATGAAGGGCGGGTGGGATGCGTGGCGCCCGAACGCCCGTCGGAAGGCGATCGCGGACTGCCTCGCCGGTATCGGTACGGAACCCGCTCTCGAGATCCTGCGGGCGGGCGCGCGCACATGGCGTCCCGGTATTCGGTTCGTCTGCAGACACGCCATCGCGAGAGGACCTCATCATGAGTAACGAACAGGGCGGTCACGGCTCCCCTCGCGCCGTGGCATCCATCGGCCCCGAACTGATCCTGCATTTGAACGGGCTCTTTCGTGCGGCCCGTCTCTATGATGTCGCGAACCGCGTCGTGCAGACGAACCTCAGGACACTGGTCGAGACGCTCGCGCACGTTGATGGTGACGAGGTGACGATACTCGTTCTCGGCGAGAACATGTATCTGAACGGCGACCGCATCAAGCTGGAACGAAAACACATGCCGCATCTGCGCAAACTCTCTTCAGAGCTTGCGTCCCGTGAACTCGGTGGACTTCGGATCATGTCCGAAGCCCCGGCGGAAGAATGGGAAACGTTCCTCGTACAGTTCGTACAGTTCGTGCAGCCGGTGGAAGCCGATGACGCGGAAGCGAGCGAGGCGGAAGCCGTTTCGTTTGCGCATATGCTGCGTACCGCAGGGGTCGAACGAATCGTTCCGATTTCCGCACAGGACGTCGGGGCCGCAATTGCGTTCGATACGGACGCAGGAAGTTCCCGGCATGATGGAAACGCGAACGGCGCGGACTCCGCGGACTCCGGAGACGGAAGCGTGAGCCGCACGGGAGCGCACGCCTGCGATGTATTCACGCACGCCGTTGCGGGGGCACAGACTCTCTTCGAGAGTACGGCACAGGGGGGAACCCGCCTTCTTCGCCAGGCACGCCGCATCGTACAGCCGCTCGTGGAAACGATCATGGGGAGCGAACAGTCGATCTACAGAATGGGCGCTCTGAAAGAACACGACGAATACACCTACGCGCACTGCGTGAACGTTGCGATTCTTTCGATCGGGATCGGAAATCGCCTCGGTATTTCGCGCAAGGGAATCGCCGGCCTCGGAATGGCTGCGCTGCTTCATGACATCGGAAAACTGTCCGTGCGACGCGAAGTTCTACAGAAGAGCGGCCGGCTCACGCCGGACGAATGGAAAGAGATTCAGCGCCACCCCCTGGAAGGGGCGCGGCTGCTGAGCCGGCAAACAGGACTGACGCACGGGTCGCTCGAATCGATTCGGGCGGCACTGCTGCATCATCGTACGTACGACGGCGCGGGCTATCCGGAGGCGCCGCACCCGTTGCGTCAGCCGACGATTGCACGGATCATATCCGTCGCAGACTGCTTCGACGCGATGACCGGGCATCGCGCGTATCGTGAGAAGCCGCTCACAGGCTACGAAGCGTTGCATCAAATGATCGGGGCGGAGGCGTCGCGGTTCGATCCCGCCGTGCTCTGGGCGCTTGTCCAGACGGTCGGGCTCTATCCTCCCGGCACGATCCTCGAAACCGAGAGCGGGTACCTTCTTCTCAGCAGGGAGCCGAATCCGAAGGACATCCGGCGGCCGACGTGCGTCGTTCTGCGGGAACCCGGCGGCACCATCGCCGACAATATCTGGGATCCGCTGCCTGACGGCGAACACGTGCGCGCGGTTCTGACCGATCAGGACATCGAGGCCGACGTGGAAGCGCTCCTGTCCCCTTATTAATCAGCCTGGATTCGATACTCCGGCACGTACATTTCGTTCGCGATGAACGCCTTGAGATCGTCCGGTCTCGGAACGGTCGCCAGTCCGTTTTCATAGGCGACCTCCGCTACGGCCACGGCGATGGCGAGTGAGATATCGTTGATGTCGGTGAGGGACGGGAAGATGCGCCCCTTCGCGAGATCCGCCTCGGAAACGATGTCGGCGAGAGTGCGCGCCGCGGCTGTAAACATGCTGTTCGTCACATGGCGCGCCCGGCTCGCGATCACGCCGAGGCCGAGTCCGGGGAAGATGTACACGTTGTTCCCCTGGCCGGGTACGAGCGTTTTCCCTTTCACTTCGACCGGATCGAACGGACTGCCGCTCGCATAAACGGCGCGCCCGTCGGACCAGCGGTACGCTTCTTCGGCTGTGCATTCCGCGGACGAGGTCGGATTCGAGAGCGCCAGCACGATCGGACGTTCGTTGATGCGCGCCATTTCGGCAATCATCTCCTGATGGAAGCTGCCGCCCTGACCGGAAACGCCGATCAGAATCGTGGGTTTCATGGCGCGGATTGCCGTCATGAGGTCCGACGCCGGCGCCACGTCGTGCGCATAGGGCAGCTTGTGCACGTCGAGTCCCTCGCGATTCTTGGCGACAAGCCCCCGGGAGTCGACGAACCAGCAGTTCTTCCGCGCGTTTTCGATCGAAACGCCGGTCTCGATGACTTCCGTTACGACGAGATCCGCAATGCCGATGGCGGCCCCGCCGGCTCCGAGAAACAGAATGCGCTGGTCTTCGATCCGCCCGCCGGTAATGCGGAGCGCGGAGAAGATCCCCGCCAGAGTGACGGCGGCCGTGCCCTGAATGTCGTCATTGAACGTACAGATCCGATCGCGAAAGACATCAAGCAGTCGGAACGAGTTCTGCTTTGCGAAATCTTCGAACTGAATCAGGATCCCCGGCCATTTGTCGTTGGCCGCGGCGACGAACTCCTCGACGAGTGCGTCGTACTCGGCGCCCCGCATCCGCGGCTGGCGCATGCCGAGATAGAGCGGGTCGGCAAGCAGCGCTTCGTTGTTCGTTCCGGTATCGAGAGTGACAGGAAGAGTGTGCTTCGGGGCGATCCCAGCACACGCCGTGTAAAGACATAGCTTGCCGACGGGGATCCCCATGCCGTTCGTGCCGAGATCGCCGAGGCCGAGTATGCGCTCGCCGTCCGTCACGACGACAACGCGCACGTCACTTTCCGACCAGTTGTCGAGCAGTTCGCGGACGCGGCCCTTGTCGTGAATGGAAATGTACATTCCGCGGGTCCTGCGGAAGATGTGTCCGAACTGCTGGCAGGCGAGACCGACGGTCGGCGTGTAGACGATCGGCATCAGCCGTTCGATATGGTCTCGCAGAAGCCGGAAGAACAGGGTCTCGTTCGTGCCCGAAAGCGCGGTCATGTAGATGTAGCGCTCGAGGTCGTCCTGCTTTGCGTTGTAGTGTCCGAGCGCGCGCGCAAGCTGCTGCTCGATCGTTTCCACGGCGCCGGGAAGCAGTCCGTGAAGTCCGAGAACATCCCGTTCGCGTTCGGTGAATGCCGTGCCCTTGTTGCGGCGCGGGTCGTGCAGCAGTGCGAGGCCGCGTACCTGTCGCCGTGTCTTCGGTTCCGCTTGTCCGCTCATCGTCAACTCCTTGCATGATGTACCCTTGCACGGTACACCCGGCTCGCTGCGGGGGCCAGCGGAGAGAGTGCGCAGACGTGTCGCAGCTCCCGGGGGCGACGTCAGATCCAGCCCTTGCGACGGAAATAGAGCAGCATGAGGATCGAAAGGAGGCCGACCGCTCCCCAGAAAGCGGGATACCCCCAGCTCCATCCCAGTTCCGGCATACTCCACGGCCCGGCCGTACGGTCGAAGTTCATGCCGTATACCCCGGCGAGAAAAGTGACGGGGACGAAAATCGAAGCGAGGACAGTCAGGACCTTCATCACCTCGTTCGTTCGATTGCTCACGCTCGACAGATAGACGTCCAGCATGCTGGTCACGAGATCACGATAGTTTTCGATCGTGTCCATGATCTGCACCGCATGTTCATAGCAGTCGTGCAGGTAAATTCTGGTGTTCTTGTGGATCAGGGGCGTTTCGATTCGTTCGAGCTGGCTCAACACTTCGCGGTGAGGCCATGCCGCCCTTCGCAGAAGCAGGAAGTCACGCTTGATCGCATGAATCTGATGAAGCGTGTCGCGGTCGGGATTCTCCACGAGTTCGTCTTCGAGTGTTTCGATCCGCTCGCCGTACTCTTCCAGCACGGGAAAGAACTGATCGACGACCGTGTCGATGAGTGCGTACGCGAGATAGTCGGCCGTCTGTGAACGAATTTTGAGGCTGCTTTCGCGAAGCCTTCGCTGGACGCCTTCGAAGAGATCGGAGGGGCCGTCATGAATCGAAATCACGAAGTTGCGTCCGAAGAAAAGACTGACCT
Source organism: Candidatus Eiseniibacteriota bacterium (assembly GCA_029262235.1). Lineage (GTDB taxonomy): Bacteria > Orphanbacterota > Orphanbacteria > Orphanbacterales > Orphanbacteraceae > JABDJQ01. Next base: position 324,134 of record JAJCZU010000004.1, read on the forward strand.
GACCGGCCCCGACCGTCTCCTGAATACTCACGTGGCGAAGCACCACGAAGACGTACCCCTCGTCGAGGTTCAGCTTCGGTCGCTGCCCGTGATTGATGACATCCTCGAGCGCAAGGGGATGGAGCCCGAACCGCTCGCCCAGCTGATGGAGCATGGCGGTGTCGTCGGAACCCTTGACGTCGATCCATATGTTCCCCGTACCCGGCGGCCCCGGAATCACGTCGCTGTTCGTCAGTTCCTGCTCCTCCAGCCTGCCGGGTCCGTACGTGATGACGGTCAGCTTTGAGGAAGGGCTCGGACCGCCGCCCTCCGGGGGGGACAATCCCGGAGACGAACCAGGTTTCGAGTATCGTTTGTATAGAGGTTTCATCAGAATCTCCCCGCGTCGCGCGACTGATTCGGAATGGGAATGCTCAATCAGCATCGTACACCGTCTTCCGGGCAGGAAAGGGGAAAGGAAGGGCCTGGAGTCCCGGTTCGGCCCCCCGGAAGGGCTTTCCACTTTGTCACAGCGCATATGTTATAATGAGGTCTGAGGCCCAGAGCTACCCTCGAGCCCCGCAACCGGAAACGACAACAGTGACACCGCCTGGGGGCGGAGGAAAGAATCATGTCTCGTTCGCATGCTCTGCGGGGTCTCGTCCTCGCGCTACTCCTGATCTCATTCCATGCAGTGACTGCGGACGCCGCCCCGGCGAATCGAGGCGAGTGCCTTGCCACGCGCGGAATCGCAGCAGGACCGGCCGGCCGCGAACTCGTGTCCGTCAACCCGGCGACAGGGGTCGCCACCGCAGTCGGCAGCCATCTCGTGAACGACATGCCGGGCCTCGCGATCAACTCGACGGGAAGCATTTACGGCGGGGGCGGCGCGACCGCGGGCGCCGACACTCTTTTCCACATCGACCGGGCAACAGGGCAGGCTACGCCGATCGGCAGCATGGGGTTTCAATCTCTCCGTGCGATGGCCTTCAGCGACTTCGACGGGCTTTACGCGATCGGCGGACTCGGGGCCGACACTCTCTTTCTCATAGACACGTTGACTGCCTTCGTGGCGCCGATCATTCCGGTGACCGGGGCTGCGATCGACGGCATGGCTTTCGACCCGAGTGACGGAACGCTTTACGGCGTCGGATCGTGGAGCAGTTTTGACGATACGCTTTATCAGATCAGTTTCGGTACAGGAGTCGCGAGCGTAGTCGGGTCGTTCGGTCTCGGATCCGAAATCGGGGATATTCATTTCGATGGCGCGGGGAACCTGTTCGGCACGGTCGGCGGCAGCAGTGCGAACGATTTCGTGAGCGTGGACAAGGGAACGGGCGCGGCCACCGTAATCGGAGCGACCGGATCGATCGCACTGACAGGACTCTCGTACTTTGCGGAAATCGCCCCGGGGCAGGGCGGGATCGCGTACGCGACGACCGGTCTGAATGACGGCGGCCGTCTGCTGCGCCTCGATACACAAAGCGGCGCCGCCACGCTGATCGGAATGCTGCCCGGCGTCGATCTGATGTCGGCCGTGGCGATCCGGTCGGACGGGGCGCTGTTCGGAAGTGAAGGCTTCTCGAGCAACTTCTATCGCGTGAGCGCGGACGGAGGCGGCGCGGAGCACATCGGAACGCCGGGCATCGAATTCCGGGGTCTCGCGTTCGACGAAAACGACAACCTGTTCGGCGTGGACGTACTGAATCATCTGTATCGCGTGGACGTTTCGAACGGATCCGGTCAGTTGATCGATACGATTGCCGTGCTCGGCCTGTCCGGCCTGGCATTCGACCCGATCACAGGCGCTCTTTTCGGCTGCAGTATCAATCCGGGGATGCTCTACACCATCGACACGACCGACGCGACTACGATGCAGATCGGGTCCATCGGTCACATTCGCATGACCGACCTGTTCTTCGACAGCGCGGGTGATCTGTTCGCGACAAACGGCGGCGGCCAGTCGATCAACGAACTGCTTTCGATTAATCGTACGACCGGCGCGGGAACCGTAATCGGGCCCACCGGCTTTGCCAGCGTTTCGGGCCTGACGCATATGCTGTCGGCAACGCCGACGGGAACACCCGGCTCAGTGCCGGTTCCTGCCGCGAACGCGATGCTCATGAATGCCCCGAACCCGTTCAACCCGACAACGCAAATCCGCTTCGTTCTGCCAGCAGCCGGTCCGGTGCGCATCGATCTGTTCAATCCGCAGGGCCGGTACGTGGCCACGCTGCTCGACGAGAACCGGGGCGCCGGCGCGCACGACCTTTCGTTCGAGGCGCATGACCTGGCAAGCGGCACGTACTTCTATCGCATGCGGGCAGGCAACCTCGTTGCCGTGCAGAAGATGACCCTCGTACGATAGAGCCTACTTCGCTGTCGCCACTTCCCCCGTTCGACAGAAACAGGAAACGTCTGTGGAAATGTCCGCGCGCGTCCAGGCCGCGGCAAGCTGCGCTTCACACGCGGCCGCCTGCTTCGCCTGTCCCTGGCGCTCGAGCGATTCGGCAAGCCCCGCCAGCGACCAGCCGTTTCGCGGATGGCGTCTCAAGTCCTCCCGATAAACCTGCTCGGCTTCCCGCACTTTCCCCTGCTCGAGAAGCAGTGCTCCGAGCGCATGTCGCGCCGGCTGCATCCATCCCCACGGTTCGTCGTAGTTGAGCGCATCATCGAGCAGCACCGCATCACGCAGATTCTCCCACGCGAGGTCGTAGTTTCCTTTGCGATACTCGACTTCGCCCGTCGCCATCGCGAGTGCGATTTCGAGAATATCCCCGCACGAGTTATTGAAGAGCAGGCGTGAGGCGGGAACCAGCTCTTTTGCCTCGATCAAAGCTGCGAGCTCTGCTTCGGCTTCCGGTACGCGGATCAGAGAAGCGAGGGCGAGCGTCCGCGCGTAGTGATAGATCGCGCGCGAGTACGGTTGCTCGACCGGAGGTGCGGGCTCCTGCAGAATCTGCTTCCAGTCGCCATAGCGGACGAGCACATGAAAACGGGTCGGGACGAATGCTTCGACAAAGTCAGGGATGTCCGCAAGTAGTTCGGGGGGCACTTCCCTGGCCAGCTCGTCGGCGGCCTTCATCGCGAGCGAGCGCTGCCCGTCGAACATGGCCCCGTACACGAGAAAATGCAGGTCGTGCAGCCGGTAGAGCGTAAAGAAATTCAGGCGCCCTTCCCGTTCCACGAACCTGTAGTCGGCCTCGATCGCCTTCTGGTTCGCTTCGATTACTTTGTCGTAGTCGCCGAGCAGAACATCGATATGCGACGGCATGTGAACGAGATGGCCCGCGTCGGGGATCCGGTTCCGCAGACTGTCGGCCGCCGCGCGCGCGAGCGACGGATCGGGGGAAGGCTCCATCGTGTGAATGTAGAGATGGCAGAGCGCGACGTGCGCAGGCCAGCGCGCGAGTGCGGGTTCGAGTACCGAGCGGATCTCGGGCGTCTCCGGCGCCGGTTTGCCGTCGGGGGCCCAGAGCATCCAGGGGCGCAGCATCATGAGCGACTCGGCAAACAGCGCGGCGACGTCGGGATCGTCCGGATACTCTTCGTACACTCTCCGCATCGCACCGGCGTATGCCAGTTCGAGAGGTTTGCGATCGTCCGGCGCCGGCCACGCGTATCGCGTGCGGAGCGCCGTGATCAAGGCCTTTTCGACGGGGGTCGCGTTCTCGAGCCGCGCGGCCGCCTCGGCTGCTGCCTCGAACGCGCGCTTCGACGCTTCGGGTTCCATCATCGGATTGTTGTAGTTCGGCCCGAGTGCGTATGCGATTCCCCAGTGCGCCATCGCCATCTCAGGATCGATCGCGAGCGCCTTCTCGAAACAGCGCACCGCCTCTTCGTGATTGAAGCCGTAGCACTGCACGAATCCACGCACGAACCAGCGGGCAGCATCGGGTGAGGCCGCCGTGACTACACGGTTGAAGTCGCCTAGATCGAAATAGTCCGAGGGAGTCGTGTCGGTGTCGGCGAACGGAACGAAAGCAACAAATGCGAGAATGAGCGCGCAAATCGAAACCGGAACACGTGCGGACAGCATGGGAGACCCTCCATGGTGGCGAAAGAACGACGAAGGCTGGCTGCGCAAAGACTAGCACAGCCAGGGTTGAATTTCGCGCTCGATCCCTTCTGGCTTAATCATGAAAATGAATTGGTTGACTGGTATCTCGTCCACCCTTCAAACATTCTGCTATATTGAAAAGAAGGACACTCCCTTGCTTGCGAGTGTGCCTCCGTTCGCCCCGCGCTGATTCCTTCCTCCCTGGAGGTCGTATGTCTCCCCGATCGATCCTCGCGCGGATCCGCCGTGTGATCCCGCAAGTGCTTCTCTTTCTGTTCTTTGCTCAGTTTGCCTGTGGGGGAGGAAGCGACAATCCGGCTGACCCGGGCAATGGCGACGGGAACGGCGACGGAGGATCGACCCCCACGGAAGCTTCGCTCAGCGGCTACGTCTATCAGACGAATCCGGTGCACGTCATCGATGCCCCGGCCAATGCGCCCGCAGGTTCTTCGCCCGTAAATGCCGCCGGCGTGCGTGCGGTGAATATCGACAACACGGAAGTCGGAAGCGACGCAACGGGGGCCGACGGATTCTTCGCGATCGAGGACCTGCCCGCGGGCTACGTGCGGCTCGAAGTGACGCTCCCAGGTAGCGCTTCGCCTGACACATCGCTGGAAGTTACGGCGGTTGCGGGGGCGCGGATCGTCGTGGGGCGTACGTTCACGATCGATCGCGCGGCCGCGGTCGCTGCGGCGGGCGCGGGCGTTTCCGAGGACGCGCTCATTCTCGGCACACTGCAACCGCTGCCCGCCGGCACGGTTGTCGAAGCGCTGCGCGATTCTGACGTCGTTGAAACGCTGCGCACGCTGAGCACGGATGAGTGGTTCTTCTTCGTCGATCTCAACCCGCTTGCCGCGTTCGATCATCGCGCGGACTTCGTCTACGTAGACGCCGCAACGGGGGCCGTCGTGACGCAGACCGCGAATGCGAGGCCGCATGTGAACGGCCGCCTGCTCTGGGGGAGCGATCGCGAGTATATCGCCTACAGGAATGTCGACTGGGATGCCGTGGGCGTTACTGAGCAACCGCTCGCGTCGGCGGCTGCGGGCGCGGAAGTCGTGCAGCTTCCGCCGGAGGCGCAGGAGAAGGGCGCCCCGTTCAGAGAATCGCCGCGCGCGAAACGGGCGGGGGATCCCGAGGACGTGTTTACGTTCAACCTCACGCTCAGTGCGGAGACGTCGAACGTCATCAACGGGAACCGCATGGAGAACGCGTTCGAGGCGCAGGGGATTCCGTCGCTCAACCGTTTCGATCTGTACACACCCGATCTGATGCCGGGCGAGCTTGGGCCGGCGGTCGCGGCGGTCACCAACGGACTGAACGAGGCGATGCAGGAACGAATCGACGAGGGGGGCGACCCGACGCTCGTGTTTTATCTTTCCGGGCACTCGGGAGTGATCGATGATGTGCCGACGGGGAATCTGCTTGTCGATCTCGCGACGGGTCGGAACGTGGCGCGAGAGATCTGGTTCTTCTCTCTGCAGAATACCGTGGCGACACGCGTGCGCGTGATTCTGGAAACATGTTACGCCGAGATTCAAGCGAAGGAACTGAAGAAACACTTCGGGAACATCCCGTTCGAGAACCGTCCCGATCTGAAAGTCTATGCGGCCAGTGAAGAAGACGAAACCGCGAACGGCCGCCCCTACTGGCAGCGGTTCGTTTATCTCGGAGCGATCACGCCCGGCGGTACATACACCCGCGCACTTCTGCCGCACTTCCGGATCGAGGACGGCGATGTGGCCGGGCTGAAGGACGAGGAAGGGGAACTGATCCCGGAACTGCGTGAACTCACGACGGCAGTCTTCAACACGCAGCATCCCCTGCTCTGCTGTCTCGAAGGCGGACGCACGACGGCGCCACCGACCAGCCTGATCGACGTCGATTCGCGGTCACTGGCGTTTCAGCACATTGTCGGCGAGGGCAACTGCCCCGTATCGACCGGCGCCGTGACGCTCACAAACACTTCGAATCGAACCGTGGAATGGTCTGCCGAAGATACCGGCGACAACGAACGCATTGCTCCCGAACCTGCCGCGGGCACCCTGGCGCCGGGGGCAAGCGTCGAGATCGACATGAAGTTCCTGTGCAATACGGAAGAGTCGTTCGAAACCTCTGTGCGCATCGGGGCGGCGACCCTGGACGGGACGGTGCAGGACGAGATCACGATCAGCGTCGGCGGCTCGATCACGACCGATACCGGCGGCGGTGACGTCGACGGGATCCGCATGACGGTCAGCGGTGACGGAGCGGACAAGATCGTCGAGTTCAAGGCGAGCGAGGACGAGGCGAATGTACTGGAACTGATCGGAACGTGGTTCGCAACCGCAGGCGTGAAGCTCGACGACAAGGACTACAATCTCAGCTTCCAGACGCCGAGCGGAGGCGTGATCCCGGGTACGTTCGGGATCGTGTTCGGCGAGTTTTCGGATGTCGCCGTGAACCTCACGTACCGCGAGACCGTGGGAGAAGACATGGGGAGGGCGAGCAAGGGGGAAGGCACGCTTACGGTCGACGTGGCGGATGGCAGCCGGTTCGCCGGATCGTTCTCGTTCAGCGCGACGCTTTCGGGACAGATCAGCGGAACGCGGATCATCGTCGGCGATTTCGATATCCCGGCGGATTGAAAAACGGTCTGTCCCGCTCTTATTCTCCTGGAATATTGAACTGTCGATGGTTCGTGGCGACAGGACTCTCTTCTCGTTGTGCTATCCTTTCTGATACGACCGATGGCGGAAGCGACGCCGGTTCGTCCCGCCTGTTCGCATCGATATCATGCCAGCAAGGAGAAACATCTCATGAACCTGCGCGTTTTCCTGCTTCTCGCAGCCCTTGCCGCCGTCTTCGTGCCGCACGCTGCTTTCGCCCAGCAGACCATTGCGTACGAGTACGACGAAATCGGCCGGCTTACGCGCGCCATCTACGACGACACTCTCTCCATCACCTATGACTACGACGACAGCGGCAATATCGTGTCGATCGTCGTGGGGCCCATCGTCGTCAGTGTTGACGAGGAAGGGGGAACGGACGGCCTGCCGCGCGTTTTCGCGCTTCGAAAGAGCCGCCCGAACCCGCAGCGCGGGTCCAGTCTGATCAGCTACGACATGCCGCGGTCGACCGATGTACTTCTCGAAGTATTCGAAATCTCGGGGCGACGCGTGCGCACGCTCGTCGACAAACAGCGTCCCGCGGGATTTCACACGGCCGTCTGGGACGGCCACGATGCCGACGGGAGGCCGGTCGCGAGCGGTACGTATCTCTATCGATTGAAAGCCGGTGATTTTACGGCCACGCGCAAGCTGACGGTGCTCCGATGAGGCGGGCGAGGTGGATCGTTGCCGCGCTTCTTCTGCTTCTCGCGGCATCGAGTGCATCGGCTCACCTCGTGACGCCGAACGCGACTGCCATCAGAATCGGGGATACGGATTACATCTACGTAGCCGATCTCTTTACATGTCAGGCGACGATCACCGCGACAGTCGCGGACACGGGTGTCGCGAAGATCTACGAAGTGAGCATGGTGACGGGCCAGAAGGTGCCTGGCGCGGGTAAGACCGTCACGGTTCCCAGTCGGATCGACCAGGTTTTTCTCATCGAAGCTTCCCGGGCGATGGTGCTCAGCTCCTCGACAAGCGTCACAGTCTGCTGGACGGGCGATGATTTTCCCGGGCCGGGCGCCTGCGTCGAGAACAACTGTCCTGGCGGTGTGTCGATCCCGATCATCGTCTCGGACTTTCCGCAGACCCACGCGCATCGAGCCGGCGCCGAACTCGTTCGAGACCCGATCAACACGGCAAGCGGCGAACTGATCATTCCCGAGCAGACTCATCTCGCGCTCGGCGGGCCGATGAATCCCCGATTCGCGACGTACTACGCGTCGCGCCTTGCGGCCGAGGGAGACGTGGCGGCGGACATGGGCCCGAACTGGACTCACAATTACGACTGGGCGCTCACGTTCCCCGGAAATCAGCTGGAAGTCGTGACCCCGAAGGGACGCGTGATTCGATTCGAGAAGGGCTTCTTCGATACGACATGGACGCTCGGCGGAGCCAGTGACATTCCGTTCCAGCTCGTGGAAAGCGGCTCGAACTACATCCTCGGGAATCCGCAGAACGGGTTGATGTATACGTTCGGCCCCGCAGGGAGGCTGCTGTCGATCGAAGACGGGCCGGGGAACTTGCTCACGTGCTCCTATACGGGATTCAACTACCTGTCGCAGGTTGCGGACGGCCTCGGTCGCGTGCTTACTTACACATATGATGGCGCGAACCGCCTCATGAACGTCTCTGACGGGACGCGCAACGTCGGGCTGGCGTACGACGGTTTCGGTCGCCTGCAGACACTCACGGATGCCCTTTCGGGAACGACCACCTATACGTATGACGCCGGCGACCCGGGTGCTGCGCTTCTTGCGTCGTGGACGTTGCCGCGCGGCAACACGCCGTACATGCATACGTTCGACGCGAACGGACGTGCGCTCACGCAGACAGATGCGCTCGGCAAGACCTTCATGCTTTCGTACAACGACACGACCGGCCGTACCACGATTACCGACCCCGATTTTAATACGTTCGAGCATCTGTACGATACGCTCAGCCGTCTCGTCGAGCTGAAGGATCAGGCGAACGGAATCATGACCATGAGCTACGACGCCGACGGCCGTCGCACAGGGATCACGGATCAGGTGAGCGATCAGACATCGTGGACGTACGATCCGGCAAGCGGTTATATCAACTCGTTCGACGACGCCGATGCGGGGAACGCCACGTTCACGTACACGGCCCGCAGTGCCGGGAACGGGCTCACGTTCTACGACATCACGCAGATCGACTGGGCTGACGGCGCGACCGAGAGCTATACGTACGACGGGTTCGGCAATCTCACGTCGCATACGGATCCGGAAAGCAACACGTGGACGTACACGCATAACGGATTGGGCCAGGTTCTGACGGCGACGAACCCGAAGGGCGGCGTGACCACCTATACATACAATGTCGACGGCACGACCGACACGGAAACGGATCCGTCGACGAACACGACGACGTACGGGTATGACGGGCTGCGCAGGCTCGACCAGATCACGTTCGCCGACGCGACCAGTCTCACGGCTGTGTATGACGCGCTCGACCGCATCACGAACATAACCGACGAGGAATCGAAGAACTGGGGATTCGGTTACGACGGGAACGGGAACACGACTTCACGCACGACGCCGCTCGGGTACGTCTGGCAGTTCGGCTATGACAACGTCGATCGCGTGACATCGCTCACGAACCCGTTTACGCAGGCCACCACATATGTCTATGACGGCTACGACCGCCTCGTGACACGCACCGACGCGAACACGAACACGGATATGCTGGGGTACGACGCGATGGGAAACCTGACGTCGATCACGGATCCCGGCTCGAAGGTATGGTCGCAGGTCGTGAACTCCGAGGGGTTCACGACGTCGCTGACGAACCCGCTTTCGAAAACGACGACGCTGAGCCCGGACATTCTGGGCATGTACACGACGATTACGACACCGCTCGCGCACTCGGTCGTTGTCGGGCACGACGCGCTCGGGCGCGTAACGTCCGTGATCGACCCGCACGGGGAAACGGCGAGCCTGACACGCGACGATCGCGGCCTTGTCACGTTCGCCGGCCTGCAGCGGAGCGGCGTTTCCGCGAGCTTCGTCCGGGACGGACTCGGCGTTCTGACGTCAGTCACCGGCCCGCGCGGCGGCGTCTGGCAGCGCACGATCGACAATCACGGGCGGATGACGGCCGAGCAGGATCCGGTCGGCAATGTGCAGACGTTCACGTACACGAATCGCAATCTCGTTTCGACGCTGGGATTCCCCGGCGGGCTCGGCTCGGTCACGTTCACGTATGACGGCCGCAATCTCCTCACGCGGCGCCAGTACACCGACGGTACGGACCAGATGTTCGTGTACGACAACGACGCGCGCCTCACCTCGGCCGAAGGCGTTTCGTTCGTATGGGACGACGCGGATCGAGTGACGGACTGCAACGGCATCACGATGACGTACGACGCGGCGGCGCGGCTCTCGACGGTGACCTACGCGCCGGGGAAAGTGGTCACGTACACGTATGACTCGCGCGACAATCTGGCGACGGTCGCGGACTGGGTGGGGGGCGTGACCACGTTCGTGCACGATGACGCTTCGCGGCTTACTTCGATCACGCGTCCGAACGGCATCACGACGACGTACACGTACGATGACGAGGACCGGTTTATTGCGATTACCGAAACGGGGCTTTCGTCGATCGCGTTGACGCGCGATGCGGCGGCGCGCATTACGCAGGCGGCCCGAAACACGCCGCTTCAGGGAACGCCGGCGCTTGCCGGCCAGGCGTTCACGTTCGATCTCGCGGATCAGATCTCGACTTACACATACGATGCCATGGGCCGCGTGACGAATGACGGCGTGCGGACGTACACGTGGGATCTCGCCTCGCGCCTCGTTTCGTACAATGACGGCGGCGGGCCCGTTACGTTCACGCATGACGTCGAGGGCAACGTCGTATCCCGTACGCAAAGTGGAACGACGCGCGACTACGTCTGGAATCACACGCTGATCCTGCCGGCGATTTCGATCGTGCGTGAGAGCGCGGCGGACCTTCGCTACTACGTGTTGACGCCGGGCGGCACTGTTCTGCACAGCGTGGAAGCTGCGGGCAACGCGCGGCACTTTTATCACGCCGATGAAGTCGGCAGCACGATCTTTCTGACGGACGACGCCGGCCTCGTGACGGACTCGTATCTCTACACGCCGTTCGGCAAGCTCATCGCGCAGACCGGGGCGACCGACAACCCGTTCACGTTTCACGGAACCTACGGGGTTTTGAGCGAAGGTGATCTGTATCACATGCGCGCGCGTGTGTATGACGCCGGGAGCAGGCGATTTCTTTCGCGCGACCCGCTCTTTGTTCTCGAGCCGCGCACGGTGAACTTCTACCAGGCCTTCTTCAACAGCCCGCTTGCCTACATCGATCCGGAGGGCACGCGGATCGCGGTCGATGTCGATGCTTCGGGGCGGCGCACGTTCCGGGACGACTGGAAAGGGGCGGCGCTCTTCGAGATTCACGATCGCGAGTTTCAGCGTCTGCTGAAGTCGGTGGAAGGGCAGCCGCCGGCGGTGCGGCGGCGCACTTTGCAGCCTCGCGTGGACGAATGGTTCCGGCTCGAGCGCGAGCGGATCCGTCAGCGCGCCCGGGCCGTGGCCGCCGCGGGCGGTCGCGATGTCATGAGCAACCAGAGGGAGCTTCGAGACTGCGCGCTGCTGATTCGGAAGTTCCGGTCACTCGTATACGCGCCGGCGCGGGCGCAGGCCATCATCGATCCGGAGGCAGTGCGTCGGCAGGAAGCCACGGCGGGGAGGAATCACTTCGGGGTGCTTCCGTTCTATCAGACAACGACTCCGGTCGTGCCGCTTAATCCGCGGCCGGAAGATATGACCCGGTGCGTGCACCCCCGCTAGACGGCGAGGTCGAGATATTCGCGCACGACGTCGACCAGGGCGTCGGATGCGGGCGGCGTGAAAACGGGGGAAGTGGCGACGAATACCCACGAGAATTCATCCCGCGTCGTGAAATCGTCGATCGGGATCACGTCGAGCGGAATCGATGGTTCGCGCGAAGCGCCCGTAACCGGCACACCCTGCGACCACGGACGCAGCTGAATGCGCGTTCCTTCGTCGTTCAGCAGATTCTTCGGCACGGCCTGAAAGTCTTCCGGATGGCGTATCAGCGTGAGCGCGGAGATCCACCGGCAGGCAAGAGCGTAGAGCAGATAGTTTCCTGAGTTCATCGCGCTCCACGGAACGTGGGGCCTCGATTCCACCGGTTTCAGCAGAACCCGCCCCTGCACTTCCTCGTGGCTGTCGTCGCCGAGGCCGCCGCCCAGATCGTCGTGCGCGTCCAGATGATAGAGGTGAACGGACGCGTCCATGTCTCCCGAGGCGATCAGCGATCGCCACACGGGGAACAGCTCGTCATGCTGCGTGATGATGCAGCCTCTCGGCTTCTTCTTACGACTGAGACCGCACTGCTGCTCGAGGTATCGTCTGAACTCGTCCGGCGTCCGGCAGGAGTAGTCTACTTCCGAGAGCCGGCCGTCGTCGGGCCCGCGGTAGAGGGCGATCGGGGTCACGAAGGCGTCGATATCGAGATTCAGGACTTTCATTTTCGCGCCTTTCCAGAGCACACTTCTACCCGCGGGGAGCTGCAGGACTTCAGCAGGCTGTTTGCGGTGTCTGAAGGCCCGCGCGAAGATTACCACAGGGCTTGGATTGCTCAGGCGGAGAAGTGGTATTATCTCGAAACGGAATACAACAACGACTTTTTTCAATAGAACGGGGTGCTAGCGATGGCCAGACGAGGAAAATTCGGAGCGGAGAAGCGGCAGAAGGAATTGAAGAAGAAGAAGAAGCGTGAGGAGAAGCTCGCGCGGAAGCACGGCAAGCTGCCGGAGGGGTCCGAGGAAGAGACGGAGACCACCGAAGAGGGCAACGACGAGAAAGCGGAAGATCAGGAAACGACGGACAAAGACGAGAAAGCCTCTGACGACAAGGAAGAAGCGAAGGACGACGAAAAGGCTTCCGACGACAAGGAAGAAGCGAAAGACGACGAGAAGGCCTCCGACGAGAAGTAGTCGGAAGCTCACGAACGGCCCCCGCGATCGGACTGCTGGAGAAGCATGACCGTGAAGAATGAGTTCGCGCGCTTCGGCATCCTGGCCAATGTAACGCGCGGGAGCGATCTCGAATTCCGGTTGCGCGGTCTCTACTATGTGATTCGCTCGCATCGAAGCGAACTGATGACAAAGTATCGGCTGCCGCTCGGGGAGCGATGGAAGGCATGGCGCCACGGTTTCAGTTCCATGTCCTGGGTGATCTACAATCTCGCGGAGAACAACCCCGCACACTATCTGAGCAATCGCTACTCGCGGCGCCATCTCTACAGAATCAACGGCCACTACAATCCGATCCTGGGCAACAAGCTCGTACTCTCCCGCCTCCTTGCCGTTCACGGCCTGCCTCATCCCGAGGTCGTGTCGACGATTCAGGGGGGCTGCCTGACAGATGATGGCGTTCCGTCCGGCACGGACAGGGCGCGCACTCTTGCCCGCACGCTGAAGCGCTGCCCGCGCCAGGTTTTCCGGCCGACGTGGTCGGGCATGGGGAGGGGCGTGTTCTTCCTGAAGCACGAGGACGGGGTGCTTGCGCTGAACGGTGTCCCGGTGACGATCGAAGAAGTGTCGGCGCTTCTCTCCGGGCTGGATCACTACATGGCAACGGCTTTCGCAGACCAGGCCACCTATTCGAGAAGAATATTTTCCGGTTCAACCAATACACTTCGGGTTCTTACCCTGTGGGACTCCGAAGCCGGAGAACCGTTCATTGCCGCCGTGTCTCATCGTTTCGGCTCGTCCCGCTCGGCGCCGCTCGACAACTGGCATCAGGGACGCGGAGGTATCTGCGCCGCGGTCGATGCGACGACCGGCCTGCTGGGAAAAGGTGTCACGCTCACAAAGGACCGCAAGCTGGCGTGGCATTCTTCCCATCCGGAAACCGGCCGACCCATCGAAGGCGTGGCCATTCCCGGGCTCACGAAGTGCCTCGACGGGTTGCGCACCGCCGCCGGTCGCTTTCCGTTCTGCCCCCTGATCGGCTGGGACGTCGTTCTGACGGATGACGGCTACAGTATCCTCGAAGCAAACACGACCCCGGGCATGTGGGTCTGGCAGGTACACACGCCCCTTCTCATCGATCCCCGTACCAGGAGAGTGCTTGCACGCTGGGGCCTGCGGGGCTGAGGCGCAGCAATCTCCGTGGAATATTGAACCTCAAATTTTTGCTTCTATTCTTGTTATCATGGTTCGTTTGAGTGGTAAAATAACAGGCACACCTGTCCTTACTACCTCAAGGAGGAGCAACCCATGATTCCTCGCTATCAAATCACACGTTCCTGTTTTCGTACCCTCTCCTGCATCGCACTGCTTCTGCTTGCCGTTTCCCTCGCTGCCGTTCCCGCCGACGCGCAGATCGCGATCGGCTTCTGCCAGGGGGCCGGCGGTTTCCACATCTATTCGGTCTCGTTTCTCGTCTGCTGTGAAGGGGATCTCGTTCCCACGCTTGTTACCGCAAGCACGCCGCCGGTCGACTGCTCTTCGGCCGCAGCGGTGATGGCGGCGATGAACGCCGCGATCGGGGGCATGCTGTGGGACGGCGCTCCGATCTTCGGCGCCCCCGTTCCCGTGGCATCGCCCGTTCCGGGCCAGGCGCGTTTCGAGTACCCGCTCGCGCCGGGTTTCCTCGCCGCCGGATGCTGTATTGTCGGCGGATCGGTCGATGTTCCGTGCGGCACGATGTCACTTCGAATCAATCCGCCGTGCGCGAAGAATGGCGATGGCGGTGGCGGCGGGCGGCCGACGAAACTCTGCATCGATTCGGGACCGCCCCCGGTGCCGATCGACCTGAACATCATGGTGGAAGGGTGCCCGCTGATCGCGGTCGCTCTCGACGGCACGGAAACAGCCGCGGAAGTGCGCGCGAAAGTCGTGGCGGCGCTGCTTCTCGCGGGATACACCGCTTTCATTAACGACGAAGACAAAGTGGAAATCACGGGCGACTGCGGCGGGGCTCTGCCGACCGGGATCGATGAGTTCGGACTGACCGGGGGAGTGCCGATGGATCTCGGCGTTGAAATCTGTCCGCCGCCCGACGATCCCACGGCAACGGAAGAGACCACCTGGGGAGCATTCAAGGAACGCTGGAGGAACTAGCCGCCCGTATCAGTCATGATCCCCGCCGAACGTAACAAGGAGGCCCTGGATCAGGGCCTCTTTGTCGTCTGCGCTCAGACGGCTCTCTGGATGCAGATACCGGTATTCCTTGAGCGGCATCTCTCCTTCTTCCACCATTTCGGCCGCTTCGTGCGCATGACGCTGCGGCTTGTCGAACGTCGAGAAGTTGAGCTCGGAGCGGCCTTCCTCCACGTGCTCCTGGATCTTCCAGGAGAGCGGGGCGATCGAGGCGTACCACGGCCATTTCGTTTCATGACTGTGGCAGTCGAAGCACGCGCGTCGGGCCAGTTCTTCCGTGCGGGGCGAGTCCCAGTCCGGCGACCCCGTGATCGGTGGATTTGTATGGTCGCGCCCGCGTGGTATCAGCTGAATTCCGACAAAAACGATCAGCAGAGCGGCGCCCGCCCGATAAAGAACAGTTCGAAGCATTCCAACCTCCCGAAAATCCTGATACTGCTATATTCTTTCACGTCGGCGTATCGATCGCAATCAGGAGGTTCAGCTTCATGTCGTTTTTGAAGAAATTCGTTTCCAGTGACCAGATCAATCGGGACCTCGGTCTCCTCGTCATACGTCTGGGGATCGGTCTCAGCATGTTCCTGTTTCACGGTTATGGGAAGATCGCGGGCGGGCCCGAACGGTGGGAAAGCATCGGCGGCAGCATGGCCACGTTCGGCATTACGTTCCTGCCGACATTCTGGGGATTCATGGCCGCGTTCAGCGAGTCGGCGTGCTCGATCCTGCTGGTCCTGGGCCTGTTCTTCCGGCCGGCGGCGGGGTTACTGGCGTTCACGATGTTCGTCGCCGTAATGCGCCACCTGAACCTGCCCGACGACAATCCGTCCGCGGGGTGGAGCGGCGCCTCGCACGCGCTGGAGCTGGGCAGCATCTATCTGGGCCTGCTCATGACGGGCCCGGGTCGTCACGCGCTCTCGATCGGCATGCGCCGGAGCTAGGGCGAGCGGTCGATGCGTGCGCGCGTGCTTTCGCGTCGACGCCATCGGTTCGTCGCGTTAGAATCGCCCCGAACGCACGATGAAATGGACGGAGGACGAGTTTGGGCGGTCTCAGGAAGGCACTGAAAGACGCGATCCGTGAGAACGATACGCTGCTCAGGTTGTACGAGAACTACTCGTTCTCGCGGCACAAAAGCGCGATTCAGGCGGGGGCGGCGCGCGGCGATCTCAAAATTCATCTCGGGTGCGGCCCGCAGATTCTGCCCGGCTGGATCAACGTCGACCTCTATGTGGACGGCGACGTACTCACTTCGGTACTGCCCCATGGGCTGCAACGTTTTCCGAGTAACTCCACGAAGTTCATCTACGCTTCGCACGTCGTCGAGCATATCGGCTACCCCGGCGAGGCGACGATGTTTGCCGAAGAGTGCCATAGGATTCTGGTGCCCGGCGGCGTGGTGCGCGTAATCGTGCCCGGCATTCAGAAGATTATCGAAGCTTATGTGCGGGACGACGCGGCCTTCTTCGAGATTCAGTCGACTCTCCACCCGGCGTGGTGCAAAACGAAGCTGGAACACCTGATGTATGCGCTGCAGCAGGACGGGCATCACAAATACGGGTACGACTTCGAAACGATGTCACTCCTTTTCGAGAAAGCGGGCTATTCGAAAGTCGTCGAGAGCGACTGCAATGCCAGCGAGTTCGAAGAGCTCCGCATGGATTACCGCGCCACGAAGGACAACCACGGCAACTACCTTTCGCTGTTCGTAGACGCCGTCAAGTAGCGCCGCTCCGCCTCGCTCCATTCCGACCGCTCCTCGCTCATTCGTTCAGGGGCGGGCGGAAGCAGAACACGCGCAGATCCTCGCGCGTCCTCGTACGATCGGGCGCAAAATCACCAAGCTGTCTGTAGAGATGAACGTTGAGCGGGCCGGCGGGGTAGTCGACGACCCAGAGCGTCGGCTGTTCAGGCCCCGGTTGCCGCGCCCTGTCGGCGATCGCGCGCGCGTCCCGGTCGAGCTGCGCGGGATTCTCGAGAAGCGCCGCCGGTTCGAACAGACCCATGTGATCCGCAAGTTCGCGCGGAAACGATTCGAGAGAAAACGCCGTGCCGAGGCGGCGCAGCGAATATTCGACAGTGCTGCGACGCGGACCCGCGAACACGACGAGATCCTGCTCGCGCGCGTTCTCGGCGAGGTAGTGCGCGGTCCGAACGTCGTCACGTCGCGGTTCCGCCAGGTAGTAGGGACGACCCGCGGAGAGGGCGAGTCCGATCAGGAGCGCAACGGCGACTCCCTGCGCAGGGCGGGGGCGAAGCAGCGCGAAACCGGATCCGGCGAGAAGCGCGAATGCCGGGAACGCGATCACGTCGTAGCGCCCCGCGATATAGAGGGGGATGAACAAGGAAGCGCCCCATGCCGCGAGCAGGGGAACCATTAAATAGGAGAGTGAAATCGCGTCGCTGAGTACGGGTTCCCGCGCCGGCTTCTCGCCCCCTTCTTCGCCCGCGTCCGTCCCCCGGCCCGCGAGCGCGTGAACGGCGGCGCGAATCGCCGGGAACAGCAACACCGCAAAAAGCGCGCGCGCGATCCAGACCTGGGACGCGTTCGTGCCGATTCCGAAGTACGCGAAGTAGTCGGGAATGCCGCCGCCGATCACGAACGAATCGATCGACATCGGCACCTTCAGGATCGGCGGCACGCCGGCCATGACGCGCGCGATCCAGTTCGTGCGGGCAAACTCGGCCTGCTTCAGTATCACCGGGAGCCAGAGAAGATACGGGAGCGCGGCCGCGACCTGCGCGGCGACGAACGCCGGCAGCTGCGTGAAACGCGCGCGGGCCGGCAGTTGCGTGTTGCGCCCCCGGACCAGCAGCAGCACCCATCCTGCGGGAAACAGAAACAGCCCCCAGTTATGAGTGAGCGGCGCGAGCGCCGTTACGAGCGCATAACCCGCCCAGCGCATACGCCCGCCCCGCGCAGCGGCGCGGCTCAGCATCCAGAGAGAGAGCAGCGCAATGAGCGGAAGCAGCGTGTACATGCGCGCCGTCTGCGCGTTGTAGATCTGGAGCGGATGGAGCGCATACACCGCCGCGGCGAAGAGGCCCGCCGGCGGACCGCGCCACGCGGCACCGGCCAAGTAGAGCAGGCCAACGAGAATGACGCCGCAGACTACCGAGAGCCCGCGGACCGCCCGTTCGCTGTCGCCGAAAACCTCGACCCAGTAGTGGAGAACCAGATAGTAAACAGGCGGGTTCGCGTCATTGCGAAGGCCTTCGATCACGCCGGCCAGATCGCGCTCGGCGATCAGTACGGAATTCGCCTCGTCGATCCAGAGTCCGTGACGGTCGATTTCATGAAGACGCAGGAATGTAGCTACGGCGAGCAGCAGGAAGAGAAGCACGAGTGAAAGGGGGCGCGCCATCAGGCGGGAATCATAGCACGGGCGAGCCGGCTCTTGCCGATCCCTTCGCGCTGCTCTATGCTACGTGCGTTCCGGCGCCGACCAGCGCGCCGACCAACGCGCCGGAGAGTTTCACCCCCCAATCCGCCTGGTCTGAGGATGAACAGAGAAATCCTGCTGACAAAGGTCGATGAGCCGCACGCCCCCACGATGGCCCGTACGTCCCGGCCGTCGAGCCGGCTCCCGGACGATCTTCTTCTCGAAGCGGTGCGCCGCCTCGGAATCCTCAGCCTCGTATTCGCCTTCGCGTTCTTTGTCGCCAACTTCGTGTTTCAAGGCATCGGCTGGCTCATGGGCGGACAGTTCGTGTTCTTCGACAGCTTCAGCAACTGGGGCCCGGCCACCATCTCGATCACGATCTCGTTCGCCATGTACGGGGTGACGCGAAGCAGCCGCCTGACCCCGCAGACCGTTCTTGCACTCGGTCTCGTCTATCAGGTCCTCTTCTGTTTCGGCGTTGCCATGGCGGAGTACTGGGGACGGACGATTACTCCGGGGCAGCTGGATTACGTCGGCCTTTCCTGGGTTGCGGTCTGCATGATCTTCTTCGCTGTCGTGATTCCCTCGAGACCCCGGAGCGCGCTCTTTACGGCGCTCGCTTCCGGCGCCACGATTCCGGTCGTTTTCGTGCTGTCCTCGGTCTTCGGGGGCGCTTCGTATGGAGTGTCCCTTCCGCAGATCGTGATCCATGGGAGCCTGATTTATCTTCTCGTCGCCGTGCTCGCATATCTGGGTGCGCGCTCCGTCTACAAGCTCGGAACCGAACTGACGAAGGCGCGCGAAATCGGCAGCTACCGTCTGATCGAACTGCTGGGCAAGGGGGGGATGGGTGAAGTGTGGAAGGCGAACCACAAGATGCTCGCGCGTCCGGCCGCGATTAAACTGATCCGCCCCGAAGTTCTCGGCGAGCGCGGTCCGGCGGGCATGGAGACGCTGCTCAAACGTTTCGAGCGCGAAGCGCAGGCCACGTCGCTGATGCGTTCGCCGCATACGATCGAAGTGTACGATTTCGGAATCGCGAGCGACCGCGCGTTCTACTACGTGATGGAATACCTGGACGGCTTCGATACGGAATCTCTCGTGAAGCGGTTCGGACCGCTCCCCGCCGAGCGCGTCGTTCACATCATGCGTCAAGTGTGTCATTCGCTCGGGGAGGCGCACGAAGCGGGGCTCATCCATCGCGACATCAAGCCCGCGAACATTTACGTGTCGCGCTACGGGCGTGAGGTCGATTTCGTCAAGGTGCTCGACTTCGGGCTGGTCAAGTCGCGCCGCATGCAGCCGGCCGACCCGAAGCTGACCGCCGCGAACTTCTTCGAAGGGACGCCGGCGTATACTTCACCCGAGCAGGTTCTCGGTAATCGCCCCATCGATCCGCGCACCGACATTTACGCGGCAGGCTGCGTGGCGTACTGGCTTCTCACGGGGTGTCTCGTATTCGAAGGCACGACGGCGATGGAGACGATGTCGCTGCATGCGCAGTCCAGCCCGATCTCGCCCGCGGAGCGCACGGAAATCGACGTGCCGGGGGAACTGAGTGACCTCATCATGCGCTGTCTCGAAAAGGATCCCGATCGCAGGCCGGCAACGGCAGACGAACTCGAGAAGCTGCTCGGGGATTGCGGGACGGGCGGATCGTGGACGCCCGCGCGCGCGAAGCAGTGGTGGGACACGCACCGACCGCAGTAAGACGCGGGCGTGGCGCGTTCCATCAGTTGACCGCGCCTAAATCCCGTGCTTCTTCATCCTGCGCCAGAGCGTGCTGCGATCGATGCCGAGCAGCGCGGCCGCCCTGGTACGGTTCCCGCCGACGGATCGCAGCGCTTCCTGAATGCGCCCGGCTTCCGATCGCCCCGCTTCGCGCCCGTTCGCCTCCCCGCGACCCGTGTCGCCTGCGCCGGCCGCACTGCCTGCATTGCCCGGCCCGCCCGCAAGCGAGCGCACATGCGCCGACGCTTCCACGATTTCGGGCGGCAGGTCCTCGAGCAGCAGCAGCTTCCCCGTACTCTTGACGGCGCCATGTTCGATCGCGTTCTGCAGTTCGCGCACGTTCCCGGGCCACGCGTGGTTCATGAGGGCTCGCATCGCGTCCGGTGACAGCGCTTCGACCGGCTTACGCATGCGTTCGGCAAAGCTTCGCAGGAAAAGAGCGGCGAGAGCGGGGATGTCCGTGCGCCGTTCGCGAAGCGGCGGCAGCTCGATCGGGATCACGTTCAGGCGAAAGAACAGATCTGCACGAAACGAACCGTTGTCGACGAGCCCGCGAAGCGGACGGTTCGTCGCGGCGAGAATGCGCACGTCGATCGGAATCGTGCGCGCGTCGCCGACGCGTTCGATCTCGCGCTCCTGCAGCACGCGCAGCAGTTTCACCTGAATGAGCGGGGAGAGGTCGCCGACTTCATCGAGAAAGATCGTACCGCCGTCGGCGAGTTCGAAGCGTCCCTTCTTGTCGTGCAGCGCTCCGGTGAACGCGCCGCGCACGTGGCCGAACAGCTCGCTTTCGAGAAGGGATTCTGAAAGCGCCGAGCAGTTGATCTTGATGAACGGTCCCGACTGGCGCCGGCTGGATCTGTGAATGGCGTCCGCGACGAGTTCCTTGCCGGTCCCGCTCTCGCCCTGAATCAGCACGGTGGAGTCGGTCGGGCCGACCTGGTCGATCAGTTCATAGATCTGCTGCATCGCGTGCGCGCGCCCCACCATGCCGTGCAGTGAGCTGCGATCCTCGAGCCGGGTCTCGAGTTCGCGCACATGCGTGATGTCGCGCACGATCACGACACCGCCCGCCGGCGCGTCGTCACGGTCGAGAAGATGACTCGCGCTCAGCAGCACGCGCAGTTCGTTCCCCTGACTGTCGAAGATCACGTTTTCACGGTCGCGGGCCGGCTCCCCGGTTTCGATCGCGCCTCGCAGCAGATCTTCCACCGGCCACAGTCTTCCCGAGAGCAGGTCGCCGACCGGACGAGCGATGCCGTCGCGCTCTTCCATGCGGAGCATCTTCTGCACGGCAATATTCATGTTGGTCACGGCGAGATCCGGGTCTACCGTGATAATGCCGTCGGCCACGCTGTGAAAGATCGCCTCCATGTTCGCCTTCTGCGCGAGGCAGACTTCGAGATTGCCGAGAGGGCGTTGCATGACGATGGGCCTTTCTGTTGCACTGGTGTTGTAGTTGCAACACATATGATGCACTCGAAACACCTGAGGCGCAACGCAGTGTTGCACTGAAAGTTTGGTAACTACTTATAACATGTTTCATTGCAATCGATTAACATGTAAATACGAATCTGGCATTGTTGCTGCAATGACTAGGGGCATCACAGCATTATCATTCGTTTCGCTGCGCTCCCCGGGGCGCGCCAGGACGCGGGCCAATCCCGCGGGGAGGTTTCGAGATTGAAGCGGTTTCTGGTCAACCTGTCCACGAATCATCCGAAGCTCGTGATTGCGGGGGCGCTCGTGATCTCGCTGCTTTTCGCATCCCAGCTCCCGAAGATCCATATCGATACGGACCCCGAAAACATGCTCCGGGCCGACGAGCCCGTGCGTCTCTTTCATCATGACGTGAAGGAGACTTTCAACCTGCACGACATGATCGTGCTCGGGGTCGTCGTCGAGAGCGGCGCGTTCACTCCCGAGACGCTCGGCCGCGTGGCGCGCATTACGGAGAAGATCGCGGCGATCGACGGCGTGATCGAATACGACATCTACGCGCCGACGGAAGTCGACGACATCTTCACGACCGGCGACGGTACGCTTCGCGTCGAAACGCTCATGGGCGAAGTTCCGAAGGATCGCGCCGCAGCGGAGCGGGTTCTCACGCAGATCACGAAGAATCCGATTCTTCGCGGCAAGCTGGCTTCGGATGACGGGCAGGCGCTCGCGATTTTTGTTCCGCTTGAAGACAAGCACCTCGCCCACGCCGTCGCGCTCGAGATGGAACGCATCGTCGAAGAGGAAGGCGGCGACGAGGAGTACCACATTGCCGGCATCCCGATTGCCGAATCGCGCTTCGGCGCGCAGATGTTCGTGCAGATGGCCGTCTACGCCCCGATCGCGTTTCTGCTGATCTTCCTGCTGATGCTCTACTTCTTCCGGAGCGGGGTGATGGTCGCCGCGCCGATGATGGTCGCGATGATGAGTGTTACCTGGGCGATGGGCCTTCTGATCGGCACCGGACACACCGTTCATATCATGAGTTCTATGATTCCGATCTTTCTGATCCCGATCGCCGTGCTCGACGCGATTCATATCCTGAGCGAGTTCCATCACTACTATCGCGGTCCCGGGAGCATGCGCGAAACGATTCGCGCGACGATGGACGAACTGTTCCAGCCGATGCTCTTTACGTCCGTGACGACCGCGATCGGCTTTTCGTCGCTCTATCTGACGCCGATTCCGCCGGTGCAGGTTTTCGGCCTGTTCGTGGCATTCGGCGTCGGCGCGGCGTGGTTCCTGTCGATCACCGTGATTCCGGCCTACGCGATGCTCGTTCCGGAAAAGGCGATGGCGAAATTCGGCGCGGTTTCCTTCGAGGGCGATCATTCGCAGGGTTTCATGCCGCGGATGCTGCAGCACATGCGCCGGTTCGCGCTTCGTCGCGCCAGACCGATCGTGATCGTCGGCGCGCTCCTCTTCGCCGTGTCGGCCTACGGACTGACGAAGATCGTCGTGAACGATAACCCCGTGCGCTGGTTCAAGAAGAGCCATCCCATTCGCGTGGCGGACGAAGTCATGAACGAGCATCTCGCGGGAACGTATATGGCGTTCCTCGCGATCGATGCGGGCGCGCCCGACGGGATGAAAGATCCGGCCGTGATGAAATACGTCGAAGGGCTCGCGGACGCGCTCGCGAAGCATCCGAACGTAGGGGCCGCCACTTCGATCGTGGACGTCGTGAAGAAAGTGCGCGGCGAACTTCTCGGCGACCCGAACGAAGCGGTGCTCCCCGCCAGCCGGAACGAAATCGGGCAGAACCTGTTTCTCTACGAGATGTCGGGGGGCGACCCTGACGACCTCTTCAAACTCATTACGCCCGAAGCGGATCGTGCCGTGATCTGGGTGCAGATGCTCCAGGGCGAGAACAGAGAAGTGAGCAGCGTGGTCGCGCTGGCGGACGAGTACATGCGTGCGAACCCGCCACCGGGACTCGCAATCGAATGGGCCGGGCTTCCGTATATCAATGTCGTCTGGCAGCAGCGCATGGTCTCGGGAATGGGCAAAGCGCTCGCGGGCAGCTTCGTGGTGGTGCTCATCATGATGATGGCGCTCTTCCGGTCGTTCAAGCTCGGGCTGCTTTCGATGGTGCCGCTCACCGCGACCATCACGCTCGTTTACGCCATGATCGGGTTCTCGGGGAAGGCGTACGACATGCCGGTGGCCGTGCTCTCGGCACTCGCGCTCGGCCTTTCGGTCGACTTCGCGATTCACTTTCTGCAGCGAACGCGCGAACTCTACCGCGAAAGCGGCAGCTTCGAGACCGCGATGGAAGTCATGTTTCACGCGCCCGCGCAGGCCATCGTGCGCAACATCATGGTGGTTTCACTCGGCTTCGTGCCGATGTTCTTCGCGAGCCTCGTGCCGTACATCACAGTCGGCGCGTTCTTCTTCGCGATCATGCTGATCAGTGGATTTACAACGCTTCTCGTCTTTCCCGCGATCCTGTCACTCGTGAACCCGGCGTTTCTCGGCGCGGGGGGGAGTGCGGGCGCGGCGCAGGGCAAGGGGCAGGCAGCGTCGCATTCATGACGCGCATAACGGAGGGATATACGATGAACTCGATTCGCATTGCTATTGCGACCGCTTTGTTTGCGGCGGCTATGACATTGACCGGCGTGGCAAACGCCCAGACGACGGGGGGCGAAGCGCCCGGCACGACGGCCCGCGTTGTGACCGAAGCTCCGGCGACGGCCGCTCCGACTGCCGAAGGGATCATGAAGCAGGCGCACATGAACCTTTTCTACCCGGCCGACAACGGGCGCGCGGTCGTGCACATGGATCTCACCGACAAGCGCGGCAAAACGCGAACGCGCGACTTCATCATGCTGCGCCTCGACGTCGAAGACGGCGGCGAACAGAAGTACTACACGTGGTTCACGGGTCCGAGCGACGTGAAGCGCACGAGCTTCATGGTGTGGAAGGATCCGATGAAGGACGACTCGCGCTGGATCTACATCCCCGCGCTCGATCTCGTGAAGCGGATCTCGGCCAACGACAAGGCGTCTTCGTTCGTCGGAAGCGACTTTTCGTACGAAGACGTTTCCGGGCGCCACTGGAGCGATGACGACCACAAGCTGCTGCGCGAAGAAGAACGCGACGGCGAAATGGCATGGGTCATCGAAAGCACGCCGAAAGAGAAGGACTCGTTCGCGAAAAAGATTTCGTGGGTCGGCAAGGACAGGAAGCTCGTCCTTCGCGAGGAATACTACGACGACAAGGACGAACTCGAGCGCGTATTCACCGCCGCGGGGTTTGTTGATATAGACGGTATTCTGACTGTCACGAAACGTACGATGACGAACGAGAAGAAGAAGCACACCACGGTCGTCGAGTTCAGCGAAGTCACCTACAACGTAGGCATCAAGGACGAGATCTTCACCGAGCGTTATCTGAAGTCGCCGCCGAAGGCGCTGCTCGAGGGTGAAGGTTCGTGATGCGCGTTCGTGAAACAGTCATGGCGGTGCCGGCGTTCGTTTTCGCTCTCGCGCTCGCGGCCCCGGCGGTCGCGGACGTTGCGATCGACGGCTTCGTCGAGGCCGACTACGGCGTGGCCACCGTCGAAGGGCGGCCGCAGGGCGACATCATGCTGAGCGAAACGCGCGGCCAGGTGCGGCTCAGCTCGTACGGCGAGCGCGGCGACGCGTTTCTGCGACTCGACGTGCTGCACGACCGTGTGGGCAGCGACGAAACTGAGATCGAACTGCGCGAAGGGTATCTGCGCTTCACACTGTTCGGCGACAATGTAGAAGCAAAGGTCGGACGCCAGCCGCTCACGTGGGGGACCGGCGACCTTCTGTTCGTGAACGATCTCTTTCCGAAAGACTGGGTGTCGTTCTTCGCCGGACGCGACGATCAATATCTGAAAGCGCCGGTCGACGCGCTCCGTCTCGGCATCTTCAATCTGCCCGTAACGGTCGATCTCGTGCTGATGCCCGCGTTCACGCCCGATCGCACGCCGACCGGCGAGCGTCTCTCCGTGCCCGGCGCGGGCGCCGCAGCGATCCCCGGCATCGAAACGCCGTCAGGATCGATCGAAGACGGCGAAGTAGCCCTTCGCCTGAGCCGCTACGTCGGCGGCGCATCCGTCGCACTCTATGGCTACTACGGCTTCTTCCCGACGCCCCAGGGCGCGCGCGACGGATTCGCGAAGACGTCCGCGACCGGCTTCTACCATCCCGAACTCTCCGTCTACGGCGCGAGCGCGCGGGGCGCGGCGCTATCGGGTGTATACTCACTGGAGGCGGGCTACTACGATTCGCGCGAAGATCGCGGCGGCGACGATCCGCTCGTGCCGAACTCGTCGCTCCGTCATATCGCCGGTTTCGAGCGACAGGTCGCCGAAGATCTGACCGCGAGCGTGCAGCACTACGGCGAATGGATGCAGGATTTCAGCGCGTACGAAGACGCGCTTCCCGATGGCGCGCCGACCGCCGACGAGTATCGCCAGCTTGTTACGCTCCGTCTCGAGAAGCTCGTGCACTATCAGACCGTGCGGCTTTCGCTGTTCGGATTCTGGTCGCCGACAGACGAAGACGGTCACGGCCGCGCGCTCGTAAGCTATGACGTGAGCGACGAAGTGAAGATCTCGGTCGGCGCGAACGTATTCACGGGGAGCACTCGCGCCACGACGTTCGGCATGCTCGACGACGACGACAACGTATTCACGCGCGTGCGCTACAGCTTCTGATCGCACGGCGTTCCGGCTTCGCCGGTACAGAGTCACAGAAGACGCACCGCACATATAAGAGGAGAACGATATGTCACAGAAAGAAATGTTCCGCGCGATCGTAGGAACGATGATCCTGGCCAGCGTGGCGCTGACCTACTTCGTGAGCCCGTGGTGGCTGCTGTTTACGACCTTCATCGGCGCCAACATGCTGCAGTCGGCGTTCACGAGCTTCTGCCCGATGGACATGATGCTGCGCATGACGGGCAAGCCGGAAGTGCGGGGCGGAAAGAAGGCGTAGTCGGAACGGCGGGCCCTCGGACATGGGAAGATTAAGCGTACGATGCGGGCGCGCGGCGCCGTGACGGAACCGGTGCGGGGGTGGAATATTGAACCACGCCCCTTCGACTGCTTTAACCCTGTGATATAATCCTCCGAACATCACAGGCCGATCTCCGCGCTCCCGCTGGGTGCGCCCATCCGCCGGAGATCAACACATCCATCTCCGGAGGATTGCGCCATGCAGAGACGTGCCGTTGCCTACCCGCATCATTCACACGTTCTCGCTATTCTTTTCACGATCTTCATTCTACTGCCCGATCCTGCCCACGCCGACTGGGTGAACATCGCCACCGCGCCGCTCAACAACGGCGACGACGGCCGGGGCGCCGCGTTCGCGGACATCGACGGTGACGGCGACCTCGACCTCTACCTCGTTAACTCGGGCCAGGCGAACGTGCTCTTTCGAAACGACGCGGGAACGTGGATTGCAACCGGTCTCATCGGTGATGCGAATGCGGGCACGGGTGTCGTGTTCGGCGACTTCGACAACGACGGCGACCTCGATATCTATCATTCACTGGCCGCCTCGGGAAACAACAGGCTTTACGAAAACGACGGCACGGGCGCCGGTTGGACGAACGTCGCGGCCGCGGCCGGCGTCAACAGTTCGGAAAACGGCTGGGGAAGCGCCTGGGGCGACATCAACGGCGACGGGTATCTCGACCTCTATACGGTAAACGGCAACGATCAGAACAAGCTCTACCTGAACAACGGCGACGGCACGTTTACCGACACCGGACTGCTCACCAACACCAACAGCAGCGGGCGCGGCGTCGCGTTCGCCGACATCGACAACGACTGTGACCTCGACCTCTATGTCGTGAACGACGGCGCGGACAACCGCATGTTCCGGAACGAAGGGGAGGGCACGGTATGGGTGGACATCGCGTCAGGGGCTCTGGCTAATGGCGGCGGCGCGGGGCAAGGTGCGGTGTTCGGCGATATCGACAACGACGGCGACCTCGATCTCTATCTTTCGAACGACGGCAGCGCCAACAAGCTCTTCCGTAACGACGGTCCCGGTACGCTGGTGGAGGTCACGACATCCCCTCTGGACGACCCCGGCACCGCGCGCAATGTGGCGTTTGCGGACGTCGACAACGACGGTGACCTCGATCTCCATCTGGTGAAAGCGGGAGGGGCGGATCGCTTCTTTCGGAACGAAGGCGACGGCGTCACGTGGGTCAGTCTGATCGGCGGGACGATCGCCGATGGCGGACAGGGCCGTGGGGCCACGTTCGGCGATATCGACGGGGACGGCGACCTCGATCTCTATCTGACAAGAGACGGCCAGGGGAACCGCATGTTCCGGAACGATCACGCGAACGGGAACCACTGGCTCCATGTGAATCTCGAGGGAAGCGCCACGAACCAGGGCACGATCGGCGCCCGCGTTCGCATCGTAGCCGGCGGCACGAGCCAGATCCGCGAGATCTCGGGCGGCTCCGGCTACCTGTCGCAGGACGCGCCGATCGCGGCGTTCGGCCTCGGCGCGAACACGACCGTCGACTCCGTGCTCGTCCACTGGCCGGGCGAACGCCTCTCGCGGGCCGTGAACGTCACCGCCGATCAAGTACTCACGTTCTACGCACCGTACGAATCGTCTGTCGGCGATTTCGACACGCTTTACGTAAGCCAGACGGCCATGGGCCTGAACGACGGCAGTTCCTGGGCCGACGCCCATTCCGACCTTCGCTCCGCACTCGTGGCTGCGGCGGGCGCTACGCAGGCCGAAGTGTGGGTCGCTGCCGGCGTCTACCTGCCGTCCTGCCTGGATCGCACGCAGCCGTTCCCCATAGCGGGCACGGACTTCGACGGCGCCAGACTTTACGGCGGTTTCGACGGCACCGAGTTGACGCGCGAGGACCGCGACCCGGTGGCGAACCCGACCATCCTGAGCGGAGACATCGGCGTACCCGGTGACAGTCTCGACAACAGTTACCATGTCGTCTTCCTGGCACTCAGCTCCCGCCTCGACGGGTTTACTGTCCGGGACGGCGTCGCCGACGGAACCGGATCCGACATATTCCCCGGAGCAGCCGGTGGCGCCGGCCTTCTCTACTCTCAGAATGTCGGTGGTGGTGTCATTGCGGAGGGCGCGAGCGTGTTCGGTGGCGTGGCGACGACGATGGCGCACTGCCATCTCGTGAACAACACCGCGCTTTTCGGAGGGGCGCTCTACACCGATATCGATTTGATCGACGTCGTGGGCACACGCTTCGAAGACAACTTCGCGGGCGCAGAAGGGGGCGCTGTCTACGTCGCAAAACCGACCTTCTCTGTGACTGGCTATCCGACCCTCGATTCCTGCACTTTCACCGGCAACGCCGCTCCGAACGGGAACGGAGGCGCCGTGGCGATCGTGCGCAACTCGCAAATTATTGATTCGCGGCTGCTCTTCCGCGACTGCGTATTCGAGAAAAACAACGCCCTGTCCGGCGGCGTGGTTCACTCCTGGGGGTCGGAAGTCGACTTCGAACGATGCCAGTTCGACTCGAACACCGCGAGCTTCGGCGGGTGCGTAACGGCCGACTCGGTCAGCGTGCTCACGGCGCTCGACTGCGACTTCGAAGCGAACCGCGCGTTCGGCGACGGGGGGGCGTGCAACGTCGTCGTCGGCAGCGACATGTCGTTCGTGAACAGCCGCTTCTTCGAGAACGTGGCCGAGGGAGACCCGGGCGCATCAGGCGGCGGTTCGCCGTTCGGCGGCGGCGCCATCGCGCTCTTTGACGCGAGCGCCGACCTCACGAACTGCACGATCGTCCGGAACGAACTGTTGAGCTTCGGCCTCGGCGACCGCGCGGGCGGCATCTTTCTCGACCCCACCGCGAGCGTCGACATCGTGAACTCGATCCTCTGGGGGAACCTCGCGCCGATCGGCAACACGCAGCGTCAGAACATCTTCGTCACGACCGGCGGCACCGCGACCGTGAACTACACGGACATCGGCGGGTGGACCGGGGGCCTCGGCGGCGTCGGAAACTTCGGGGCCGATCCGCTGTTCGTAGACGAAGCGAACGGCGACCTGCACCAGAGCCCGCCTTCTTCGCCCGTGTTCAATGCGGGCGACAACACCGCGCCGAACCTCGCCGCGTTCGACCTTGACGGGGCGCCGCGCATCGACGGCGCCTTTGTCGACCTTGGTGTGTACGAACCCGTGATCACGGAAGTCGACGAAGGGGACGGCGCCGACGCACTGCCCCGCACCCTCGCGCTTCATCCGGCCGCGCCGAATCCGTTCAATCCCACCACGCGGATCCGGTTCGACCTTCCCGCAGCCGCGGATGTGCGGCTCGAAATCTACGACGTTTCCGGCCGCCGTGTGCGCACGCTCTTCGACGCCCGCGCGCAGAAAGCCGGCGCGTTCGAAGCTGTCTGGAACGGCCGCGACAACGCGGGACGCCCGGCGGTATCGGGCGTTTACTTCGTCCGTATGAAGTCCGGCGCGTTCGAAGCGAAGCAGAAAGTCGTGCTCGTCCGGTAACGCTGGATACTCGGAGAGTCGTCCTCGTTCAAGGGGCGCGGATACTCGGAGAGTCGTGTTCGTTCGGGAGGCGGGAGTGTCTCACACGATCACGGGAAGAAGCGTGTTCTCACTGCACTGGAGCGATTAACGTTTCTCCGCCTCGAGCTGCGCCAGTTCGTGCCGTGCTTCTTCCGTCTGCTCGGCATCTTCGCCGAAGAGCTTGACGCGAATGGCGAGCGCGCGGCGAAACGGTTCGATCGCCTGGTCCGGGTATCCGCGCCGGACGTGGTTCCGGCCGAGGTTCATCAGTGAGTTCGCAACCGGCTCGCTGTCAGGTCCCTCGGTCGCTTCCCATGCGGCCACCGTTCTTCTTCGCCACGGTGCGGCCTCCTCGTCGCGGCCTGCTTTTTCGAGCGCGTACGCGATGTCATTGGTTACGCGAAGCGTGATCGAGCAGACGCAGGCGGCCGTCGAAACGGCAACGGTGCTCTACGAGCAGGTCACGCAGCTCCAGAAAGACATCGAGTCGCTGTCCTATCACTATTATATGGGCGCGCCCTGGCGAGTCTTTGAGCGCGCCTGATCGCCTGTCCGCGCCCTCCGGGCCACGAAATTTCGCCTCGTCCTCAATATCCGCTTGATATATTTAGATAATTAGCTAAATATAAACTCATGAACAAGGTATTCAAAGCGCTGTCGGATCCGACCCGGCGTCATGTGCTCGAGCTGTTGCGAACGGGACCGATGACGGCCGGAGAGCTCTCCGATCACTTCGAGGTCTCGAAGCCCACGATGTCGGCGCATTTCGCGGTGCTTCGTGAAGCCGATCTGGTCGACGCGGTGAAAAGCGGCCGATCGATCACCTACCGGCTCAAGATGTCGGTGCTGGAAGACGCGCTGCTGAGCTTCGCGGGCGTGTTCGGCCTGAAGATCGACTCAAACAACAAGGAAGGATCATCCTCATGAAGGATCGTCGGATGTCACTACGTAATCACATGATCGGGGCGGGCCTGTTCCTGCTCGTCACGATCGCGCTCGTCGCCGCAAGACGCGCGGGCGCCATCGCACCCGACATCGTCGAGCGGGGAGTCAACGTCATGATCGGCCTCTACTTTATCATCATCGGGAACTACATGCCGAAGACGATCGAGAAGAAGCACGGGGTCGCCTGCCGGCCTTCGCGCGTGCAGTCTCTGCAGCGCTTTTCGGGATGGATCTTCGTGATCATGGGCTTCGTTTACGCGGGCGCGGCGCTGCTTCTGCCGGTCGAACAGGCGGAGACGTTCACGAAGTTCGTGCTGATCCCGGGCGTCGTTCTCGTCATGGGCAGAATGGCGTGGGTCTGGTTCACCTGCAAGCGGGGCGTTTCGACGAGTACGGGCGTCTGAGCAGAGGCCTCGCTGTACAGCCAGTCACTCGCCCACACAGGTCGAGGGACGCCCCTGTCACTTTTCGCCATGCACGCGGCTCGCCAGTTGCGCGACCTGAATCTCCAGACGCTTGATCTCGCGCAGCACGGCGTTGTGGCGCACGGTGTTCCAGAGCGTCACCGAAAGCCCCATGACACAGACCGTACCGGCGAGAAAGATCGACGAGTACATGATCTGGTCGCGCGTCGTCTCGGCGTCCATGAAGCGCATCGCTCCGATCACGGCGATGCATGCAAAGACGATGATCTTCGCGATTCCCGCGAAGTTGATCCAGCGGGCTTTCCCGCGAAACGTGGCGAGCACCATGTCGCGCACGCCCTCTTCGTCGCTCCCGCCGATCGCACCGGCGCGAAGGGAGTCACGGATTTTGTCGTCGAGTTCATTCATTTTCGTTTTCCTTTCCATGCCTTCGCGAGTTTTTCGCGGGCGTAGTGCAGTCTCGATTTCACCGTGCCTTCGGGCAGTCCGAGAGCGTCGGCAATTTCGGCGATCGAGAATTCTTCGAGATATTTGAGCGTCAGAACGGCTTTGTCGTCGGCGGGGAGTCGATCGATCGCCCCCCGCAGGTCACGGCCGGCCGATGAACCGCTCGCCGGCGCGTTCCTCGCTTCGTCGGCGCGGATGAGCTCGGCGTTCTCGAGTTCGCCGTGCAGCTTTCGCCTGCGCTGTTCGCCCCGGATCCAGTCGGTGGCGCGCCTGTGCAGCACGCGGTAGATCCACGCGGGGAAGCAGGCCGGGTCGTCGAGGCGCGCGATCCCGCGCACGACAGCGATCCAGCTCTCCTGCACTACGTCACGCGCGGTCGACTCGTTTCCGGTCAGCCGCCATGCGTAGCGCACGAGGCGGGGATGCCAGCGCGCGACGAGTTCGGCGATCGCCGCTTCGTCCCCCTCCTGACACCGGATCACGAGGAGTTCCTCTTCGATTCTGCGTAGGTTCATTCTGCTCTCCGGAGAAAGGTCGTCCCGTTCTCCCGAAAGGTTCAGTCAATCAAGGAAAAGGCGGACAGACTTATTGCGCGCAGGCCAATATGGTATAATCACAAACTATCCTGACCTTCTTCTGCCCCGAGTTCCGGTCCTTGCCTGACGAAAGGATGATTCAAAAATGAAGCAAGTCTTTCGATTCTCCGCACTTCTCCTTCTGTTAACTGCCGCCCCGCCCGTTCTCGCTGATCTGGCGCCCGGAGGCGGCGGTGAGTATGTTTTCGAGCGATATACGAACTGTCTGACGCCCGAAGCGCGCGCCGACATCCAGGCGAGGATCGACGCGAATGTCGCGATTCTGCGCGCGGAAGGCCGGCTCCTCGAAGAGTCGTCGAAGAAAGTATTTATGGAGTGGCCCCTCGCCGCGGCCCCATCGTACACGCACTACGGCTTCCACGCCGTGTCGGGTTTCGTCGACGAGGAACTGGCGCCCGGAACACTCGACTGGAACTGTGGCGCGATTACTTATGACGGCCACTTGGGGACCGATTACTACCTGTGGCCGTTCGACTGGAACCTCGTCGCGCAGGACGCCATCCACGTCGTCGCGGGAATGCGCGGCGTGATCACTCTGAAGGACGACGGGTATCCGGACACGAGCTGCGACTGGGTCACGAACCCGAACTGGAACGCGGTTTACGTGCAGCACGCGGATAATTCCGTTGCGTGGTACGGCCATATGAAAAACGGGTCGCTGACCGCCAAGAGCGTGGGGGACACGGTGGAGATCGGCGAGTTTCTCGGCGTCGTTGCGAGCTCGGGGATCTCGACGGGGCCGCATCTTCATCTCGAAATGAAGCGCGGGAACGGCACGCTGATCGACCCGTACGCGGGGCCGTGCAACGGGACAACCGCGGGCACCTGGTGGGCTTCGCAGCGCCCGTACTACGACTCCGCGATTAACGCTCTCATGACGCATTCCGCACCGCCTGCCTGGCAGGCGTGCCCGAATCAGCACGTTACGAACGAAGAGAATTTCTTCGTCGGCGGAGAGCAGGTTTACTTCGCCGCCTACTATCGCGATCAGCTCGCGGCGCAGAATACGGTCTACACGGTCTATCGGCCCGACAATTCCGTCTGGCAGACGTGGAACCATGCCAGCGGGGCTACCCACTACTCGTCTTCCTACTGGTACTGGTTCTGGAGTCTGCCCGCTACTCCGCAGGAGGGTTGGTGGAAGTTCGAAGCCGTGTATGAGGGCGGTACGTACGAACACGCTTTCGTCGTAGGAAACCCGACTTCGGTTGCGGCCGGCGAAACGGTCCCGCGCACCGGCCTCCTGCGCGCGCATCCGAATCCGTTCAACCCGACGACGACGATCACGTACGTTCTGGCCGAGCCGGGTCATCTCACGATCGACATGTTCGACGCGCGTGGCGCGCTCGTGCGGACGCTTGTCGACCGCGAAGAGGGCGCGGGCGAGGGGAGCGCCGTCTGGAACGGTCGCGATGCGAAAGGATCGAGCGTGCCGTCGGGCACGTACTTCGCACGCTATCGCGCGAACGGGGAACAGGAGACGCAGAAGATCATTCTGCTTCGCTAGAAACAACTCCTGAGAGGCATGCGTAAGCAGAACCCTATGCGTCATGTCGCTCTTATCTTTTTCGCGCGCGACTGATCTCAGTCGGCCCCGCTGGTGGATCCCGAACCGGAACTCGCAGCGCGCTTCACCATATTCTCGATCGCCGTCATCGGGATCGCCGTCATCTTTACCTGGCTTTACAACAGCACGCGCGGTTCGCTCGCGGTCGTCATTCTCGCGCACGGCGCCGTGAACGCCCGCGCGTGATCGACGTGGACGGACCCCCGACCGGCGTATCCCGTACGCACGCGAGCTGACTCCGCGACTGACCTTCGGGGTGCCTCACGAAACGTCCTCCGGGAGCGGCCTCACGAAACGCGTTCTCCTGCCGCCTGTGCTAGAATGCGGCCATGTCTGTCGCGATCGCCTCTGCATTCATTCGTACTTTTCATTCCCTCCTTCAGGATCGAAATTCATGAGCAAGACCGTCTGGCACAAAGTACTCGAGGACAAATCCGAACTTCCCGAAGGGCGCGTGACTACGGTAACGGCGGGTCACCTCGGGATCTGTCTCACGCATTTCGAAGGGAAATTTGCGGCCCTCGACAATCGCTGCCCGCATCAGGGGGGACCACTCGGCGAGGGGTCGATCGAGAACGGCATGCTGCGCTGCCCGTGGCACGGCTGGGACTTTCATCCGTGCACGGGACTGCCGCCCGGCGGCTATGATGACGGCGTCGCGACGTTTCCCGTGAAGGAGGAGAACGGCGCTGTTTTCGTGGGTATTCGAGAAGAGGCCGCGCATACGGAAACGGTCGCCGACGTCATGATCCAGACGATGACGAACTGGGGCGTGGACACCGTGTTCGGCATGGTCGGGCACAGCAATCTCGGTGTCGCCGACGCGATGCGGCGCATGGAGAAGCAGGGAAAACTGCGCTACTACGGCATTCGCCACGAAGGGGCGGCTTCGTTCGCCGCGTCCGCCTACGGCAAGCTCACGGGGCGGCCGGCCGCGTGTTTTGCGATTGCGGGCCCGGGCTCCACGAACATGTTCACGGGGCTCTGGGACGCGAAGGTCGATCGCGCCCCGCTGCTCGCGCTGACGGGCCAGGTCGACACGCAGGTGCTCGGCACAGGCGCGTTTCAGGAAGTCGATCTCGTGCGCGCGTTCCAGACCGTGGCCGACTTCAATCACTCGGTGCAGGCGAAGAGCAAACACGCCGAACTCATGTCGCTCGCAATCAAGCACGCGCTCCTGAACCGCGACGTTTCGCATATCACGTTTCCCGACGAAGTACAGGTAACCCCGAAGGCGAAAGGGGAGAAGGCGCAGACGCCCGAAGGACGCATGGCGCCGCACACGATCGCACCGCCGGTCGAATCGCTGACCGAAGGGGTGCGCTTGATCCGCGCGGCGAAACGGCCCGTTATCATTGTCGGCTACGGCGCGCGCTTCGCGATGGACCGGATCACGGCGATGGCGGAGAAACTCCACGCGCCTGTGATCACGACGTTCAAGGCGAAGGGGCTCATTGCCGACGACCATCCGAACGGCTGCGGTGTGCTCGGCCGGTCGGGAACGCCCATCGCCTCCTACTTCATGAACGAGTCCGATCTTCTGGTCGTGTTCGGCGCGTCGTTCTCGAACCACACCGGGATTACGCCGAAGAAACCGATCATCCAGGTCGACTTCGACCCGAACGCGCTCGGTAAATTCCATCCCGTGCAGGTGCCGGTCTGGGGCGAGATCTCCGTTACGGTCGATTTGATGCTCGCAGGAATGGGAGACAACCTGCCCGCTATCGACACGCGCCCTGAAATCGCGGAGCGCTGGCGGCTCTGGCGCGAGGAAAAAGCGAGCAGGCTGCGCGACGATCGCGGCGCCGGCATCAGCTCCATTGCCGTCTTCGACGCCATGAACCGTGTCGTGCCCGACAACGCCGTGATCGCGGTCGACGTGGGGAACAACACGTACTCGTTCGGGCGTTACTTCGAATGCAAACACCAGTCGATCCTGATGTCCGGGTATCTCGGCTCGATCGGGTTTTCGTATCCCGCGGCGATGGGAGCGTGGGCGGCATGCGGTGACAAGCGCCCGGTCTGGTCGGTGTCGGGCGACGGCGGTTTCGGGCAGTACCTTGCCGAAGTCACCACGACCGTAAAGTACGACATGGCGATCAAACACGTTCTCCTCAACAATTCCGAGCTCGGCAAGATCTCGAAAGAACAGCGCGCGGCCGAGCTCGATGTCTGGCAGACGAAACTGCACAATCCGAATTTCGCGGAGTACGCCACGAACTGCGGCGCGCTCGGCATTCGCGTCGAGAAGCGCGAGGATCTCGAACCGGCGATGAAGAAGGCGCGCGATCATGGCGGACCTGTGCTGCTCGAAGTGCTGTGCGACGTGGCGTTGATCTAGGTATGAGACTGACGCGACATTCGGAAGGCCATCGGGTCGGGATCGGCGGATGGCTTCGCGCGGCGGTTCTCGGCGCGAACGACGGCGTGGTGTCGACCGCCAGCCTCGTGATCGGCGTTGCCGCGGCGGACGCCTCGACGCCGGCGATCATCACCGCCGGCCTTGCCGGTCTCGTGGGCGGCGCGCTTTCGATGGCAGTCGGCGAATACGTGTCCGTCAGTTCTCAGCGCGATGTCGAAGAGGCGGATCTCGAGCAGGAACGCGCCGAGCTTCGCGATCAGCCCGAGCACGAGCTGCACGAACTCACATGGCTCCTGACGACGAAGGGCATGAGCATGGAGACGGCACGCGCGGCCGCGCACGAAATGACGGAACACGACGCACTGGGAGCGCATGCACTCGAAGAACTCGGGATTCGGCCCGGCGAACTGGCCCGCCCGATGCAGGCGGCCGTCGTTTCGGCGCTGGCATTTGCGCTCGGCGCCGCGCTGCCCCTTCTCGCAATCGCGCTCTCTTCGGTCTCCACCCGCATGGGGATCACGGCTGCCGCCACTCTGCTGACGCTGACCGTTCTCGGCGCGTGGAGTGCGCGGCTCGGCGGTGCCCCTGTCGGGCGCGCGGTGCTCCGCGTCCTGCTGGGCGGCGTGATTGCCATGGGGCTCACGGCCGCCATCGGCTATCTTTTCGGCGCGGCGGTCGGGTAGAGAAGATCACCCGCGCATCCAGGCCGTTCTCGAAAAGATGGCATATCCTGACTGGAGCTGATCGCGTGCCTGCCGATAAACTGCTTGTCGTTTACGTCGATGGCTGGGACCGGCGGTATCTCGACGAAACCCGCGCGCCGTTCATGCACGAAGTATTCACCCGCATGCCATGGACCAAAACAATCGCACCCGCCAGCGTCGATCTCCTGCCGACGATTCTGACCGGCACCCGCCCCGACCAGCACGGTATGTACGGGGTCAGGCTCAGGACGCCCTGGCCCCGGTCTCACCTCGACCGCGCTGTCGATCTTGCGCCCGACTGGCTCACGACCTCGATTCAGTGCGCACTCTTCGGAATCGCGGGGGAGTTCGATCTGCCGGCCGTTCCGCCGCGCCGGCGTCGGCAGTTCCACATGCACCGCAGCAAGGTGCCTCGCAGCAAGCGGGGTCTTTCCGTACTTCTCGAACTGGGCGGCCGGCCGACGTGCCTGGGCGTCGTGGGAGAGGAGCACAGCCGCTATATCTACAGCACCGCGTCGGATCCGACACGAAGTCACTTGAAAGACGTGGGTAACGGCGATTGCGAACTCGAATTTCTGCAGATCTACGCCATGGATCTCGTGTATCGATGGAACTACGAGAACACGCGCATGATCGAAAAGTACTCGAGGCGGGTAGACGAATTTCTGCGCCGGCTGCATGAGAAGTGTCTCGCAACGGGCGTGACCCTCGTGATCTTGAGCGATCACGGGTACGACGCTACGGAGGGTTCGGTGAACGCGGCGCGCGCGGTCGACACTCTTCGCCTTCCCCGCGATGAATACACGGAGTTCATCGAAATCACTTCGATCCGCTACTGGTTTCACAGCGAGCGTGCACGTCGCGAGATTACGGCAGCTCTTGCAGCGCTCGACCACACGGCTCTGCATGAGGCGGCCGAACTGCGGCAGTGGGGAGTCGAACTGCAGGGCAATCAGTACGGCGATCTGTTCTGCTTTACCGATCCGGGGTATGTGTTCTTTCCGAACGATTTTCACAACGCGCTCGGGAATCTCATGCTCGGGATCCTGGACCCGAAGCAGCGGGGGCGCCTCAGCAGTCCGAAGCATCGCGGCAACCACGTGCTGCATCCCGGTACGCAGGCGGCCGCCGGTTTTATCGTGGTGCTCGACGACCGCTATCGCGCCACGGATTCCGAGGCCGCGCTCGAGGACATCGCCCCCACACTTCTTTCGATTCTCGGGCGTGCCGTTCCCGATTCGATGGCCGGGAGGGCGCTCTTCGTGTGACGAGATCAGCCTGTTCCCGCCCGGGCATCCACGGACGAAAGCCCCATTTTCGTATGCTATGATTGCGGGCGAATGAAAGGCAGGTTATTCATGAAACGACCACTTACCTCTCACGCAATTCTGTTCGTATTTCTCTCGCTCCTGTTTGCGCTTTCCTGTTTCCACTCAGACAGTCCGACCACGCCTGACGAGGCTGAGAACAACGACCGGGCCGTCACCGCGATCGCCGAGGCGATCCACGCGAAGTTCGCGCCACCCGATACCGCGATCGTTCTCTTTACGGGGCCGGTCGAGCCCGGGACGATTCTTGCCGAGAACGTGCACGAAGACAGCGGGCGCGCCGAACTCGCGGTGCCCGATTCCGCGGGCGAGTACTACGCGATCCTGATCGACTACCAGCCGGGGCGACTGTTTCAGCACGCGGTTCGCTACGGCTGGATGGAGGTCGCGCGCGGCGACTCCGGCTCGACGACGGGGGACTACTGGATCACGGTACTGCGCCCGGGAGTAAGTCCCGCGCCGTTTCAGGCGCTGCAACTGGATGAAGTGGGAGGCGTCGAATACTATGCCGTCGACGGAGAGGGAGGGCCCGATCTGCAGAGCTTCTCCCATAAAGCAATTGCGGAAGATCCCTTGACGGACGACGCGGGCGTCTTCGTGCAGTCGCGCGACATCGCGCGCGCGCCGATCAGCCTCGGGATCGTGTTCGACGGCGGGGCGCGCA
This sequence comes from Candidatus Eiseniibacteriota bacterium, assembly GCA_029262235.1. Classification (GTDB taxonomy): domain Bacteria; phylum Orphanbacterota; class Orphanbacteria; order Orphanbacterales; family Orphanbacteraceae; genus JABDJQ01. Next base: position 363,174 of record JAJCZU010000004.1, read on the forward strand.
AGGGCATTCTGCAAGGGGGACCGCGCACGCTCGACAACAAATTCATCTCGGAGGCGAAGAACCTTTCCGAGAAGAGCGCGGATCCCGTTGCCGCGTGGCTCAAGTCGCGGAAGTTCGTCGTCATGCGTGTCAGTCAGTACTGGGGGAACGACAAGCCGTACCTGAAGTCGGCGTCGGATCTCGTCGAGCTGATCAAAAAGTACGCCGAGTACTACAAACTCCAGGGGAAACCGGACGGCGGCTGCGACAACTTCTACTTCTATATGACGGCGCATGGATACAAGGACGGGAAGGGTGCTTTCGAAATCCATCCCCCCTCGGGCAACGGAAACTTTGACGTTCTCAGCCTCTCCACGTTCCTGGATGCGTTCGAAAGTTTTCCCGACTTTGTAAAGGTCACGATCCACGTCGACAACTGCTACGCGGGCAAAGTGATTACGGAGCATCGGCCGAAGATCGCGACGCTCTGCAAGAGTCTCTGCGCGCTTACGATCATGGCGTCCGTGGATTCCGTCCACGAGGCCTGGGTGCCCGATCTCGCGCATGACAGCGGCACGGAGGATTTCATGGACGGCGCGACCGTGGACCATGACGGTGACGGCGTGAAGGGCGACGTGCGCGACCGGTTTGAAGAGATGAAGTCGCAGGGCGGCAGTTTGAACCCGATGTCGTTTCACTGCCCCGACGGAGGATCCTGGTGCGTGCTCGACGGCCCCGTCGCGACGCAGCAGGCGTGCGCCGCGATCGCGGAGACGTACGTCGCCTCGGTCGGTACGGTAACGGACCCGGGCGGACATGCCGCGTCCGTGGGCGATCCGTTCGAAGGTACGATCACAATCTCGTCCGGGGAGACGTTCACGGTTACGGGAATGCCGCCGTTCGTCGACGTGACGGGCGCCATCGACGAGGACTGCAACTTCGCCGCGTCCGGATTCGGCGAGGCCGCCGGCGCCGGGGACGTGCTCGTCGAGATGCGCGGATGGTACGAGAACGGCAGTGTCGATTTCACGTACGTCATGGGGTTACGCGGCGAGCTCGGCGGCGACGAGGCGATCACGTTCGATGGAAGCGCGACGGTCTATGAAGCGCCGAACCTCCTCTGCCCGGAACTCATCACGACCTGGGACTGCACGGTGGGGAGCGTATTCGATCCGGCCGGGCACAGGCAGTTCGTGGGCGAACCGTTCGAGAACCCGATTACGATCACGGCCAAAGGCGAAAACGGTTTCACGGCGGTGGGCATGCCGCCGTTCGTGAACGTCTCCGGGACAATCCTGCCGAACGGCTGCGAGTTCTTCGGGACCGCACGCGGAAACGTAGCCGGAGTCCCGAACGTTCTCGTCGAATTCGGCGGCAGTGTGGAGAAAGGGACACTCCTCGACTACCGCTATATCATGGGTGCCGAGGGAGAGCTGGGGGGAGGCGCGGCCATCACGTTCTTTGGAAGGGGGACGGAGCGGGAATAGACCAACTGGCCGGTTGTTGCACCCTTACTATGAAAATCCGTTATGATCGGAATCTCATAGAGCAAGGGATATAACCAGCACGGGGAGTCATGAACAAGCAAGTCTCAGCCGTTACGGAACGGATTGTCCGAAAGAGCCGTGCCTCGCGCGAGGCGTACCTGGCCCATATCGAACGCGCGAAGGGAGCCGGTCCGTCGCGCTCGAGCCTTTCCTGCGGCAACCTCGCGCACGGGTTCGCCGCGTGCGCACCGGTGGAGAAGAAGGATCTCGCAGCCGACGTCAAGTCGAACATCGCGATCATCTCCGCCTACAACGATATGCTCTCCGCCCATCAGCCGTATCGCGACACGCCGGAGCTCATCAAGAGTGCCGTTCTCGAAGCGGGCGGCGTCGCGCAGTTCGCCGGCGGGGTGCCCGCCATGTGCGACGGCGTCACGCAGGGACAGCCCGGCATGGAGCTTTCGCTTTTCAGCCGCGACGTGATCGCGATGTCGACGGCAATCGCGCTCTCGCACAACATGTTCGACGGCGGCCTCTGTCTCGGCATCTGCGACAAGATCGTGCCGGGACTTCTGATCGGCGCGCTCTCGTTCGGCCATCTCCCGTTTATCTTCGTTCCATCAGGACCCATGAAGTCGGGCATTACGAACGACAAGAAAGCAAAAGTGCGCCAGCAGTTCGCGGCAGGCAAGATCGGACGCGACGAACTGCTCGCTTCGGAATCGAAGGCGTACCACAGTCCGGGAACCTGCACGTTTTACGGCACGGCCAACAGCAACCAGATGCTGATGGAGATCATGGGCCTGCATCTTCCGGGCGCCTCGTTTGTGAACCCGGGAACGGATCTGCGTCATGCGCTTACGCGGGCGGCTTCGCAGAAGGTGCTGAAGCTCACGGCCCTGGGCGATGACTATCGGCCGATCGGGCGACTCATGAGCGAAAAGACGATCGTGAACGGCATCGTCGGGCTGCTTGCGACGGGCGGGTCCACGAATCACACGATTCACCTCGTCGCGATTGCGCGCGCCGCCGGAATCCGCATCGACTGGGACGACTTCTCGGCGCTGTCTGATGTGGTGCCGCTCATGACGCGCATCTATCCGAACGGCAGCGCGGACGTGAACCATTTTCACGCAGCCGGGGGAACGGGCGTGTTGATCCGCTCCCTCCTGCAGGGCGGCTTCCTGCATGAAGACGTGGAGACCGTTACCGGCGGGAACGCGGGACTGAGCGAATACTGCAGCGAGCCGGTGCTCGACGGGAGCGGAAACCTCACATGGCGCGACGCTCCGGAACAGTCGCACGACACGACCGTTCTCGCTTCGATCGACGCACCGTTTGCGAAAGACGGCGGTCTCAAACTTTTGAAGGGGAATCTGGGACGCGCCGTCATCAAGACGTCGGCCGTAAAACCGGAGCTGTGTACGGTGACCGCGCCCGCGGTCGTGCTCGACCATCAGGACGAACTGGCGGCGAAGTATCACGCGGGCGAACTGCCCGACGACTTCATTGCCGTGCTCCGCTTTCAGGGGCCGCGCGCGAACGGCATGCCGGAGCTGCACAAGCTGACGCCGCTGCTCGGCATCTTTCAGGACGCGGGCCGCAAAGTCGCGCTCGTTACCGACGGTCGCATGTCGGGCGCGTCGGGGAAAGTGCCGGCCGCGATTCACGTTTCGCCCGAGTGCGTGAACGGGGGGGCGCTGGCGAAAGTACGAAACGGCGACATGATTGCGCTCGACGCCGCGGCGGGGACGCTGCAGGCGCTGGTGCCCGAAGACGAATGGGAGCGCCGCGCGCCGCACACGCCCGATCTTCACGAGAATGAAATCGGCATGGGCCGGGAGCTGTTCGGCGGCTTTCGTACGAACGCGACGAGTGCCGAAGAGGGCGCCGTGACGTTCGTGCACCGCTTTACGATCGCGGAGCAGATGACCATGGAGACGACATGAGCCCGGCAGCAGGGTCCGATATCCAGGCGATTCTCGCACTCGCCCCCGCGATTCCGGTGCTCGTGATCGACGATCTCGATGACGCGGTGCCGCTCGCAAAGGCGCTCTGTGCGGGGGGACTGCGCGTTCTGGAAGTCACGTTTCGCACGCCTGCCGCGCAGGAGGCGATCGTCGCCATGCGCGAGGCCGTGCCGGAAGCCGTTGTCGGAGCCGGCACGATTCTCGATCAGCGCGGAATCGACGCGGCGACAAGTGCGGGGTCAGCGTTTCTCGTGAGCCCGGGCGCGGGACCGAAGCTGCTCGATGCCTTCGTTGCGTGCGGGACGCCGTTTCTCCCGGGTATCGCCACTCCGAGCGAGGCGATGACTCTGCTCGAGCGCGGGATCACGCACATGAAGTTCTTCCCGGCCGAACCGGCAGGGGGCGTTTCGATGCTGCGCTCGATCGGCGGGCCGCTTCCCGATCTGCGATTCTGTCCCACGGGCGGAGTCAGTGAGTCCAACGCGCCGGACTATCTCGCGCTCCCGAACGTGGTTTGCGTCGGGGGATCGTGGATGGCGCCGACGAAGCTCGTTCGCGCGAAACGCTGGGACGAGATCGAACGGCTGGCGCGCGCGGCCGCCGCGCTGCGATCTTGATCGAAGTGATTGCATGAATGCCCGAGTCCCCATCGCGGTCAATATGGCGATCGCCGCCATCCTGCTCTTTGCGGGAGCGTCCGTCCACGCCGGCATCACGAAGGAACTCGTCCTCGATAATCTCACGCTTCCGATTTACGCCACGGCGCCGCCCGGCGACACGCGGCTCTTTCTCGCGGGACAGCGCGGCACGATTCATATAATAGAGAACGACACGCTGCGCGCCGACCCGTTCCTCGATATCGATTCGCTTGTTCATTTCACGGGAATCTTCAACTCCGAGGGCTTCTACGGGCTGGCGTTTCACCCCGACTATGCGACGAACGGGTATTTCGAACGGCCGCGACGACAACGGGAATGTTCTCCCGGCTGGTGTTTACTTCCTCCGATTCGAAAGCAACGGGCAAACCGAGACACGCCGCGTCACGCTTCTTCGCTGACACCCGGCTGAAATCGTGGCCGCGTGATCCCGCATTCTCACCCTCGGCTCCAGGCGCAGAGTGTCCAGAAAAGGCCTGATTTACGGGCTTTTTGGGTACTGGATAGCAAGGATTCACCTTGATTTCTGCAGGTTTGTCAGGCTATACTCATGAAGGTTCCCAAGCCCTCCGGGGCAGTGCCCGAATTAGCCGAACGCATAAAAAATAGAGTACAAGAACTAGTGTACGGAAAAATGCCGGAAGCACGGTCAACAGACCGGTATCTGCGCATCGAATGGATTCTCGGATCCGCGTCCCCGGGCGCGGAGGTACTCACGCATCTCGATGGAGGGCTCTCATGTTTCTAGCTACCCGCCTGGGCGTCGCGGTTCTCACCGTGCTCGCTCTCTCGTTCACCCTTGCTCCTGTTGCCGATGCCGACAGCCTGAACAGTGGCTTCGTGCGTTACTTCGACAACGGCTCCCAGGGAGAACTCAACCTCTCCGATGGAAGCGTCTGGGTGCTCTCGTTTCACAACCTCGACCTCAGCGCCTATACCGGTATTTTCGAATTGAAAGCGGGCGACCGTCCGAACGGGTTCGAACAGATCGCGTTTCGGATCGACAAGGACTTCGGCGGCGCCGGAGCTCATAAACTGGAACTGTACGATGTCGGTTTCACGGGACCGTTCAGCACGCACCAGCTCGGTGCCGGCGAAGGAACGCTCCCGTTCGACATGCGTCTCGTGATGGTGCAGAACGTGGATGACACGTGGGACATCACGCCGCACTTCCGACTGGACAGCGGCGACTGGACGAACTTCACGGGCGGCGGCATCCAGACCGTGAGCTCGTTCGATCTTACGACGTCGAACATGACGCTCCAGTTCGGCGCGGGCGGCACCGGCACGGCCGTGTTCGATCCGCCGACGGCCGACACGGGCAACGTGCTCGGCCAGCCGGCCACGATGGAACTCTCGGGCGTGGCGCCCTCGAATACGCTCGCGATCGACTACGCGGGCGGCGCAAGCGGCAAGATCTACGGTTACTCGATCAAGATCGCGTGGGATGGCGCCGTCATGTCGACGACTCCCGTGCAGATCAGCGAAGGCAACCTGCTCTCCGACGTCGGATCGACGTTCTTCACCGCTACCGTAACGGGTACGGATGAAATCACGATCGACGCCGTGCTTCTCGGCGCGCAGTCGGGCGCCGGCGGCCCGGCCAACATGTTCACGGTGGAATTCGACGGCGTTTCGTGCGATACGAGCCTCGTCGACATCACGGTCATGAGCGCGGTCGACAGCGCGAACGCTCCGCTCACGGGTTTCGATGACGGCGATGCCACGGTGTTCTCCGATCTCGCGGTTCCCGTGTTCACGATCAACGGTCCGTTCCCGGACGGCCTTTGCCTCTACGAAACGCCGATCCTCGATCTCTCCGCGCTCGACGCGTGCAGCGATCTGGACACGGCGTGGTACCGCGTCGACGGCGGCGCATGGCTCACCGACGTGAACTTGTTTGCCGATTACGTCGGAACGAACTGGACGAACGCGGCGTGGAGCTTCCCGCTCTTCAACCCGATCGCCGAAGGCGCGCATACGATCGAGTTTTACACGAAGGACGACTTCGGTAACCCGAGCGCGATCCAGACATACAACTTCATCAAAGATACGATCGATCCGCCTGCGGCCACGGCTGCGTTCTCCGATCCGGATAACGGGCGCGTGAATCTGAGCTGGACGAATCCGGTATCCGATCTCGATCACGTACGCGTGATGCGGAAAGAGTGGAGCGCGGGTTCGTATCCCGAGTTCCCGCAGCCGGCCGACGGCTATCCGACCGACACGCTCGACGGCGTACTCGTCTACAGTGGTACGGCCGAGTCGTTCGTCGACACGCTCGCCCCGCGCGGCGTTTACTTCTACCGCACGTTCACGATCGATTGCGCGAGCAACGTAACCGGCGGCGCCGTTACGGGTGGCGCGATCCCGGGTCCGTTCGATTCGGGCGACCGTTCCACGAACTACTGGCTCGGCGACGTCACGCAGAACGGCGGCGGAGGCTACGACGGCAACGTCGACTTCTTCGACCTGAACGCGCTTTCCGCCGGGTACCGCGCTTACAGCCCGGGCAGCCCGCCGGTCCCGCCGTTCGATGAACTCGATATCGCACCCACGGATGACGGCAGTCGCTTCGGCATTCCGATTCCCGATGACAATATCGACTTCCCCGACCTCGTGATCTTCGCGCTGAACTTCGGCGAAGTGTCGCCGAAAGAGCAGCAGGTCGTACGCCTGGCCGGGAACGATCGCGCGAGCAAGGCCGACAAGCCGACGCTCGAACTGATCGCGCAGGAAGAGCCCGTGCTCGACGGCGAAAACATGCAGGTCACGCTCGCGCTGAGCGGCAACGACCGTGATGTGAAAGCCGGAAGCGTCGTGCTCGCCTATGACGCAAGCAAGGTCGAGTGGGTCAGCACGCGCAGCTCGGACGCCGTGGCCGGCAGCGGCCTCGTCTTCGTTCACAGCGGCGTGCTCGAACCGGGCAAACTGTACGTCGACCTCGCGGCACTCGGCGCGAACACGGTCTTCGAAGGATCGGGCGATCTCGTGACGCTGAACTTCCGTTTGAAGGAAGGCGACGGCATCGACCTGACGTTCCTCTCGACGGACATTCGTGACGGAGACAACACGCAGATCACGACGGGCACGAGCGATCTTGCCATGAGCGGATCCGCGGATCTCGTCCCCACGGTCACGAGCCTGAAGGGCGCCGTGCCGAACCCGTTCAACCCGACCACGTCGATTCGTTTCTCGCTGGCAGCAGCCGGCAACGTGCGCGTCGAGATCTTCGACGTCCGCGGCCGCCGCGTTCGCTCGCTCCTGAACGAGTCGCGCGAAGCCGGCGAGCATCAGCTCGTCTGGAACGGCAAGAACGACGACAATGAAACCGTGGCTAGCGGAACGTACTTCGTGAACATGTCGGCCGACAACTTCAAGTCGACGTCGAAGCTCACCCTGCTCCGATAGCATCATTCATCTCGAGGCCGGGGGGACGAATCCCCCCGGCCGACTTCGCTTCCCATAAAGGTGGACTTCGATGCACGTTGCCGTTCTTCGGCGGTACTCCGGAATCGCGCTGCTGATTCTGGTACTTGGCGCATTCGCGGGATTTGCTTCGGACGCCGACGCGCAGCCGATGCTCTCCTTCCTGCCCGATACTTCGTTCGTGAGCGTAGGGGACACCTTCGACGTGTCTCTGATGGTAGACGCCTTCGTCGACACGATGTCGAACTTCGATGTCGTTTTCGCATTCGATCCGAACGTGCTCGAGTTCGTAGACGCCGAGGCAGGAAGCCTCTACACATCCGTCGGCTGGCAGGACTTCTTCAATGCCGAGGAAGAATCGCTCGGTACATGGGAAGTCTTCCAGGTCATCTTTCCGTTCGACAGCTACATCCTGCCACCCGGTGAGCTGGCCATCATGACGTTCCGAGCCGTAGGCGACGGCGCGACGGACATCTTTTTTCGATCGGCGACGATCACCGATATCAACCGCGTGAACATCCCAGGCACAGTCGCACTCAGCGGTCAGGTTGTCGTATCGCTCAGCCTGACGCCCGTGATCGACACCGTGTTCACGCATCCGCTGACGAGTCAGCCCGTGGGGGCCTCGACGTTTATAGGCGAGCTTTCGGGAACGTATACGATCGACGGCTTCGTGATCGAGGGAACGACCAGCGTGGGAACCACTCCGGTCGGGATCGATCATCAGACAGGCATTGTTTACGCGTTCGGCGATTCACTCGATGGCGTGAGCATGCGGTACGAGGTCGACTTCGAGTTTCTCGAGGGGCTTTCCGATTCCGGACTGACGACATTCAGTGATACGTACGGTCTCGCGTGCCATTTCTGCAACTCGGTCGGATGCGGTGTTCCGGAAGGGTGCGCCACCGACGTGAATACGACCGTCAGGCTCGGGTATCGCGTGAACGCGGGCGGGCTCAGCTATTATCTGCGCGACCGTCCCGACGAAAATCAGCCGGCGAACTACTACACCGGGCGACCGCTTTTCGGCGACGAGGCCACGACGAAAATCACGGCCGCCGTCGAAATCGTGGGGAACACCACCGCGGGCTATCTGATCAAGAACGGGATCGTGTACAAGGTGGGGCCGACGCTCTTCAACCCGTTTCCGCACAGACAGTGGGAGGCGAAGGGTGAGTTCTGGCCGGAGGGCCGCTACTACAAGGCGCGGCTTTCGAACGTGCGCTGCATGACGCTGAACGCGCAGATTCCGACCGACGTCGACAAGCCGGAAGAATCGGTGCCCGCGCCGCAGGCCGTGGCGCTCAGCGTGAGCCCGAATCCGTTCAACCCGGTGACGAGAATCTTCTACGATGTCCCCGTAGCGGGGCCGGTCGATCTGCGAGTCTATGATGTCAGGGGACGGCTCGTCAGCACACTGATCGACGGGGAGTACCATCCCCAGGATCGTTTCGCGATCGACTACAGGGCGCAGGATGCGGCATCGGGAATCTACTTCGTGCGTGTCGACTCGCGCGGCGGAACGGCTACGAAGAAGCTCGTGCTGATCAGGTAACCATCTTCCTTCGCCCGGATCCGCATGCGCGGCCGGGCCCTCTGGCACGATTCGATTCCCGTTACTTGCGGCGACGTCTGCCCCCGCCGTATTTGAGCTTCGTCACGACGTACGTTCCGCTTCGTTCATCCGTTTTCAGATCGATGTGACCGGCTTCCTGTGCCTCTTCGAGCAGTTCGCTGAAGCTGCGGTACCCGTAGCCCGACTCGGTGAACGACGGTCGCTTCCGCTTCATCGTATCCTTCACGAGCGAACTGTAGATCACGTCGTAATTTTCGCGCTGCAGAGCGCGAATCGTGTCGAAGAGCAGGAAGTACACCTCGCGCTTGTCGGCCGGGATCTTCTTGCCGCCCTTGACGACGGTTTCCGGCTCGCGCCCCGCGGTCAGATCTTCGTAATAGATGAACTCGTCGCAGTTGTCGGCGAGCAGCTTCGATGTCGATCCCTTCATGCCGAGCCCGATCACATGCTTGCCGTTCTCCTTCAGCTTCGAGACGAGCGGCGAGAAATCGCTGTCGCCCGAAACGATGACGAACGTGTTGATGTGCTCTTTGCTGTAGCTTAAGTCCATCGCGTCGACGCAAAGTCGGATGTCGGCGGAATTCTTGCCCGTCATCGCGCGCTTCGGAATTTCGATGAGTTCGATGCCGGCTTCGTGAAGCTGCCTCGTATATTCACGAAAACTGCCCCAGTCGGCATAGGCCGTTTTCACGAGCACTTTGCCTTTTTCGAGAAGACGGTCGAGTACGGGCACGATTTCGAAGGAACTTCCCTTGCGCCCCGTGAATCCGAGCGCCAGGTTTTCGAAGTCGAGAAAGACGGCGAGGTTACGCTCCTGCGTACTCACCTTGGTGCTGCTCATGCGGCACTCCTGTGGTCAGGGGATCGATGAAGATTACCGCATTCATTCTGCCACCGCCGGGGCGGGCCGTCCAGCGTGCTTTCGAGCGACTCCGGTCTTCGCCTTCGTAGTATTCTGAGAGGGGTCGCGGGCGGCACACATCGCGGAGAGGACACGGAGTAACTGTGAAGAAACATCTGGCACTTCTGCTTCTGCTCGCGGTCGGCTTCTTCGTTTACCGCTCTCTTCAGCCGCGGAACTTCCGGCCCTTTCACAACGACGAGTATTTCATCGCGGACGAAGTTGCCGGGCATGTGCATCGCCCCGGCATTGTGCGCGAATGGGAGTGGCAGGAACATGAGGCAGGTGTCGTCCGCATGGCGACCAACAATCTCGGATTTCGCAGCGACAGAGATACACGGACGGAGAAGAGTCACGGAAGCGTGCGAATTCTCGTGACGGGAGACTCGCACACGGACGGGCTCGTCGAGAATCGCGCTACATTCTGCACTCTGCTCGAGAGTCGACTGCATGCCGCAGGAGAGTCCGCGACTTTCGAAGTGATCAATGGCGGCGCCGGAATGTACGGGCCATACAACTACCGCGGCATGCTTTCGAAGTATCTTTTTCTGAAGCCCGATCTTTTTCTTGTCGTTGTCTATTCCGGAAACGATTTTCTGGATGGACTGCGAACGAGTTCCCTGCGGCGTACCATTCGCATTCCGAGAAGGCCGCGTGGTTACTACAGCAGGATCAAAGAGGCGAATCGCCAGCATTCCGGATCCGTGTGGCAGGCTTTCAATCAGGACTATTTCTTCGCCCGCTATCCCGAATGGAAAGAGAGCGTGGTATCCATTGCGGTGGAACAACTGCTGGGCGCGAAAGCGGTCTGCGATTCGAACGGGATCGCGTTTGCTGTCGCGATCCTGCCACGGTACTACGATTTCGCGAACGCGCCGGTTCCCCCCGAAGAGACTCCGGCCGCCAGAACACTCGGTCTTACGAAGGACGACATAAACTCGACCCGGCTCATGACGGACGAGTTCCGGACCCGGCTCATGAGAAACGGGCTTCGCGTGATCGATCTTTCTCCCGGCATGCCTTCGGGAGCAGAACTCTACTGGGAAGAAGATCTTCACTTGAACGTCGCCGGGCATGAAGCGGTGGCCGCGGTGCTTTATGACGAGCTCCGGGAAGACGTTCTCGCTATCGGCGCGGCGCCCCGTCGATGATGGCCACCATCATGTCGTCGATGTGACCGTGTGCGTCGAGCGTGAAGTGAAACTCGGCCTCGCCTCCCAGCGCGCCCGCCACACGAAGTACGATTCTCTCGTCCGATGCGTCGACCACACTGCGCGCCGTGACCCGGCCCACGTGATCGTTCAGAAGGCGATGGTAGTAGCCGAGCAGCTCGTCCTTCGACTTGCGGGCGCGGTACGCTGCAGAAAAATGCTCGTCGATGAAGCGAGCCATGGCCGCGTCCTCTTCACTGTTGTAGGTGGCGAGGTACTCTTCGATCAATACGCCCGCGCCGATATCCGCCAGTGACCGGGCAGGGCCGCCGCGTCGCGTCACGGCGCGTTTCTCTCCGCCGCCGGGCCCGCCGGCAGATCCCACGACATTGTCGCCGGGAACGAGGCCGGGATCATCGGCGCTGCCGGACACGACCGCGTCGATCCAGTCCGCGTGCGTGGCCACGCGCGTATACGCTTCGCGCGTGCCGTATCGCCCCGGTTTCCCGTTGAAGCTGTGCGAGCTGACCCCCGCCAGGATGGGCGTGCCGTCCGCTTCGAAGAACGCGGGCCCGCCGCTGTCACCCGGGCCGCTTACGCCTTCGAGGTCGGTGGCGTTCTCGCCGTCTTCGAACGTGAAGTAGATCCAGTCATCGTCCACTTCATCCACGCGGTTCGTCGCGGCGCGCATGATGCCGTCCATCTCCTGCGGGCCCGTCACGCCCGTGCCCGTATCTCCGCTTCCGACGAACGTCACGATGCGGCCCGCCTCGTCCTTCGCGCGTTGGAGCGACGCGGGCGCCGCGTCAAGGGCCGGCTCACGCAGGCGGAAGAGGGCGATATCGTGCGCGCCGTGCCCCGTCCATTCCGGATGAAGAAAGACGCGTTCGACCGCGTACTCGCGGCCGCCGATTACGACGCGCGGATTCCGGGAGAGCGTGCCGCCTGCGACGTGGGCCGCCGTCACGACGAAGCGCGGCGCGATCAGGGTGCCGGCGCCGTCGGGGAGAACGGTAACCGCGGCGGGAAAACGGGCGGCGAGCGCGCGATACGACTCGTCGTCACGGTCGTGCCGCGTCACGATGGCGCCCGCGTCGCGAGCGGATATCGTGCCGGCCAGGAGGAGCGTGAGCAGAACCCCGTATCGGGCGGTGGATGAAGACGGAATCGTCATGGCGTTCTCCTTCTTGACGACAGGCAATAACTGTAATATATGTAAATAACACAGTTATTGTCAACGAGGTTCCCGATGACCGCCAGAAAACGACCCCGGTTCAAAGTAACGACGGAAAAGCAGATCCGCGCGCTGTCCGGCCCGGTGCAGCACCAGATGGTGGCCACGCTCGAGCGCGTGGGGCCGTCGACGGCGAAAGAGCTCGCCGGTCATATCGGGCTTGCGCCCGAATCGCTCTATTATCACCTGCGCAGGCTGAAGGACGCGGGTCTTCTCGTGCAGACCGACCGCCGTCCGACGAGCCGCCGGCCCGAGGCCGTGTACGCGCTTCCCGGCAGTGAGCTCGTGCTCGATTCGGAGGCACGCAGCCCCCGCTTTCTCGAAGCACTGGCCGGCCTCCAGCGATCGCTCATGAACACGGCAACTCGCATCTACGAGCGCGCGCTGAGGTCAGGCACGTCCGTCAGGCGCGGTTCCCGCCGCAATCTCTGCCTCATTCAGGTGCAGGGCCGCCTGCGGCCCCGGCAGCTCGGCGAGCTGAACCGCCGCCTCGAAGAGATCGCGGATTTCGTGGCTGAGCACGATGATCCGTCGCACGACGAATTCCTGTCCGTAACAATCTCCATGAGTCCGGTGACGAATCCTTGAAGCCTGCCCCGGCTCTGGCTAGGATCTCGTTGTGCTCGTTCCCGAACCAGGAGGTTGACCTTGCAACGCAAAATGATGATGGCCGTTCTGTTTCTGCTGATCGTGGCAACCGTGTTCGGCTGCGGAAGAAGGCATCGCGCCGTTGTCGTTCACCCGACGTACGGCAACGCAGTCATTATTCAGAAAAACCATGTACACGGCGCCCGCTGCGGCCATTTCCGGCACGGCAATACCTGGTACATGGCGAAGAAAGGCCACGTGCACGGGCCCCGATGCGGGCATCATCATGTGAACGGGGTCTGGATCATCCGCTGATCGCGAAGGGTGCGGGTCAGGTGCGGCGTCTTCCGATCGAGGCCAGCACACTGGCCACGACCACGTAGCCGAGACAGAGAAGCGCGATGAACTCGATCGTCGAGCCGCTGTCGATCAGCCGTCCCAGCATGACGGGGGCTGCTGCTGTCGAAAAGACCATGCACGCCATGACCATCGACCGGATCGCCCCGAGGTGCCGCACGCCGTACGCTTCGGCCCAGTAAGCGCCCGTGATCGTCGTCATGGCGCCCCCCGAGAGGCCCGCGGCCAGCATGTAGCCGAACGCGATGGCAGGGTGGCTTCCGAGGGCGAGCAGGGCGAGCGCGGCGGCCAGCGGCATGAGATAGTACGGCAGAAGCGAGGAAGCGCGCAGCCGGTCGACGAACGGCCCCGCGGCGAGTGACGAAACGAGCTGCGAGGCCGCGTAGATCGCGAACGTCGAAGCGAACATCCCCATCGTCCATCCCTTCGACTCCACCATGAAGATCTGATGGAAGAAGATCCCCGTGCCGATGAACGGCGGCGCGAGCACCGAGGGAAGCACGAGCAGGAATCGCCGATCGCGCAGTACTTCGGCGCGCGTCCACTCACGGCGGTCGCGTCGATCGCTCCCTTCCGGCGTTACCGCCGGGCCGGCAACCTGTGCGCCTGCGGGGTTCACCGCTGCGACAACGGCCGTATCCCCCTTCGTGTCCCCGTCACCCTGCGCGGCGGGGGTGCGCGTCGTGCGAAGCAGCCATTCGACGAACGGGATCAGCACGATCGCGAGCATGACGGCCGCGATCGCCCATGTGGTGCGCCACCCCACGGCGTTCTTCACGGACAGGAACACGCGCGGGAAGATCGCTTCGCCGAGCGGAAAGCCGAGCGCCGCGATGCTCATTGCTTTGCCGCGCGTCGTGTGAAAGTAGCGGGCCATCGTCGTCATCGACGTGTGTCCCATCAGCCCCTGCCCGAACAGGCGCAGCGCGAAGATCGCGATGCCGAGCATGACGATCCCGCGCACGGCGCCGAAGAGCGCGGCGGCAAGCACGAGCCCCACCACCACCGCACGTGTGTAGTAACGAAGTCGAATGCGATCGATGGCGCTTCCGAGCCAGATCATGCAGAAACCGCTGGCGAGTGTGGAGAGCGAATAGAGCGCGCCGAACGAGCCGTGCGTCAATCCGAACTCGGCCCGGATCTCCTTGCTGAAGAGAGCGATGAAGAAGGTCTGGCCGAAGCTGGAAAAGAACGCGAGCGCAAACCCGAAGCTCAGCAGCTTCCGGTTCCCGGCAATCAGTTCCCGGTAGTTCATGGTGTCGTATCGTTTCGCATGGCATGCCATGGTAACCGGAAAGCCCCGCGACCGCCACGCCCGCGCGGCCCCGGATGACAAATGCTCTCCCGGTCTGCTACGCTGATACTACAGTCGAGAAACCGGAATCGCAGTGTTTCGCCCCCCGCCGTCCGACGCGCGTTCCGGCTGCAGCAAAAGGAGTGATCATGGCCATCAGGCACACGAGCACACGCACCCCGGCCTCACGGCTGTCGCTTCTCCTTCCGCCCGGCCTCCTGTTGATCCTGCTTCTCCTCGTCCCTCGCGCGGGCGCGCAGAATCTGCCCGACGGATTCGCGCTCGAAACGGTACGTGCGACCACCTTCGCGAACGAACCGATCGGTTTCGAGTTCCTTCCCGACGGACGACTGATCGTGATCGACCGCGACGGAGACGTGTTCGTCGCGTTCCCTTACACCGTCGGGAGTCTCAAGATTTTCACGGTGCCCGACATTACGAACGCCGAAGTCCATCGTGGACTGCTCGGCATGGCCGTCGATCCGGACTGGCCCGCGCGGCCCTATCTGTATTTTCTCTACACGCATGTCGATACCATCATGCACATCGCGATGTATACGGCCTCCGGCGATTTGAGCGATCCGGGCAGCACGAACATCACGCTCAGCAATCGCTTCATCATTGTCGACGATATTCGCGACGACAACGACATTCATAACGGCGGCACACTGCGCTTCGGCCCCGACGGCATGCTTTACGCGTCGATCGGCGAAGACAGCGACCCCTGTCTCGCGCAGGATCTCACTTCACTGAACGGCAAAATTCTGCGACTCGATGTCGCCGCTCTGCCCGACACGGGGACGGGACCGCCGCCGAAGGCTCTCATCACGCCCTCGGACAATCCGTACCCCGGGCCGAACGAGAACGAGAGGCTCGTGTACGCGTGGGGCCTTCGCAATCCGTGGAAGTTCACGATCGACGCGCCGACGGGCGATCTCTTTATCGGCGACGTGGGTGCGATGACGTGGGAGGAGATCAACGTCATCGAAAGCGCCGGCTACGCGGGGAGCAATTTCGGATGGCCGCAGTACGAGGGGACCGATTCACTCACGGAACCGTGGCTTCAGTGCGGCGTGGGGCCGCTCACGCCGCCGGCGCATCAGTACATGCACAATATGACGTCGTCGTATTCCGTGATGGGCGGGCCGCGTTATCGCGGCGCATCGACCGCCGTCACGTTTCCTTCTCATTATGAAGGCGACTACTTCTTCATGGAGGCGTTCGGCGAGCTGGCGACGGGCGGGATGCGGCGGCTCGAGTTCGACGGGAACGGGTGGGTCGCGGCCGATTCCGTTCCCGGACAGCCGGATGCGCTGAACTGGGCGACCGGGCTCGGTTTCGTCGTCGACATGCAGATGGGGGACGACGGGGCGATTTATTACGCGAGCATGTTCAACACGTTCTTCCCGCGCGGGATCTACCGGATCGTGGCGACGACCGCGACCGGAGTGCACGATGCGCAGGCATCGCTCACGCAGCGAACCCGGGCCGTGCCGAATCCGGCGAGGGCGTCTGCCGGTACGACGATTCACTTTCGCACGGCGCGGGCCCCGGCTGTTACGATGGACATCTTCGATGTGCGCGGGCGCCTGGTGCGTACGCTCACAGCGACTTCGCCGCCCGGTTCGATCCACTGGGACGGCCGCACGGACGATCGCAGGACTGCCGGTCCCGGCGTCTATTTCTATCGGGTGCAGGCAGGTGAAGAGCCGGGCGCGCATGGAAAAATCACGCTGATCCGATAAGGCGGCGCCGGTTGGGAAAGGGAGGAACGCGTTCCCGTGCAGGCACAATCCCGCGTACTCGTGATCGGCATGGACTCTGCAGACCGGGCCCTGCTCGCGCAGTGGGCGGGGGAGGGCCGGCTGCCCGTGATCGCGTCGCTGATCGAGCGGTCGGGCGTGGGGCTCCTGAAGAGTCCGCCGGCGCTCGGCGACGATGCCGCCTGGGCCTCGTTCGCGACCTCACTCTCGCCGGGAAGGCACGGCCGCTACTACCACAAACATCTGGAGCCGGGATCGTATCGCACGCCCTGGTTTCGCGATCATCACTTCGCGCACGCCCCGTTCTGGCAGACGCTCAGCGACGCCGGACACCGCGTGGGCGTACTGGACGTCCCGAAATGCCCGCTCGGCAGAATCCGCCATGGATTTCAGATCGCCGACTGGCTCGTGCACGGGCGCGACGGCGAAACGCGCAGCGTCCCGGAACCGCTCGCGGCCGACATTCTGCATCGATTCGGTGACGACGACACCGACCGCCCCGGGAGCAGCGAATACATCTGCGGCCTGCCCTCGCTTTCGCACGAAACGCAACGCGTATTCATGAAGCGCCTTCTCGCGGGGCTGCAGCAGAAGCGGGAAGCGGCGTCGGAACTTCTGGCCCGCGGCGGGTGGGATCTCTTTCTCGTCGTCTTCAAAGAGAGCCACTGCGTGCAGCACCACTTCTGGCACCTGCTCGACGAATCTCATCCGGCGCACGACCCGCACCTGATCGAACGCCTCGGGAATCCGATCCTGCGCGTCTTCCATGAGCTCGATCGCGCGATCGGCGCGCTGATCGAACAGAGCGGCCCCGATACGAAGGGAATCGTGTTCAGCGATCTCGGCATGACGGCGAACTACACGGCCGATCATCTTCTCGACGAAGCGCTGCTGCGTATGGAGCCCGACTTTCCCGCGATGCTGCGCGGCCTGTACCGCGACGGAGTGCGGATCGAAGAGAAGATGCGGTCCCGCCTGCTGCCGCAAAGCGAACGGTCGTTCCTGCGTGGCATGCGGCGCGCGTACCAGGTCGACCACAACGAAATCAGCGGCGCAATCCGTATCAACCTGGCAGGACGGGAACCTTCGGGGCGCGTTCTGCCCGGCGCGGAACGGGACGCGCTCTGCAAAGAACTGGCAGCCGATCTCATGGAGCTGGTCGATCCCGATTCCGGCGAGCGCGCGGTGGATCGCGTCGTGGTTACCGACGACGCTTTTCCGGGTGAGCGCCGTGACCATCTTCCCGATCTCTTCGCCGTATGGCGCCGCGACCGGCCGATCACGGGGCTCGCGTCTTCGAAGATCGGTGAAGTGCGTGTGAATACACCCGAGTACCGGCCCGGCAATCATATCGAGAACGGATTTTTCGTGAGCTTCGGGTGCGGGGAAGATACTTCGCATCGCGCGACCGAGGCGTCGATTCAGGACATCGGCCCGACGATCGCGGCGCTGCTGGGCGGAGCGCTCCCCGACGTCGACGGCGAACCGATTCCCGGGATCGTGTAGCCGCGCGGGCCCATGCTATGGTGGAGACATGAGTCAGCTACCTGACGAGATTACCGCGCTTCTCGATCTGGCCACGGCGGGTCGACCGGACGCGTCCGCGCGGGTCTTCGATCTTCTCTACGGCGAACTGCACAGGATGGCAGGTTTCATTTTCCGGAGCCAGCCCGCGCAGCACACGCTGCAGCCGACCGCGCTCGTTCATGAAGCGTATATCAAAATGGTCGGGGCGAATCAGCCGCCGAAGTGGGAGAGCCGTCTGCACTTCATGCGGGTTGCTTCGCGCGCCATGCGGCACATACTGGTCAGTCACAGTCGTGCGAAAAACGCGGAGAAACGGGGCGGTGCCGATAAGGGAGAGCGCGTTACGCTGAGCATTGTCGCCGATCCCGCCGCACACCAGGTTCTCGACGTGATTGCTCTGCATCAGGCGCTCGACCGGCTGCAGGAGCTCGACGCCCGTCAGTCAGAGATCGCGGAGCTTCGCTTTTTCGGGGGGCTCAAGAATCAGGAAGTGGCCGATGCGCTCGGCGTTTCGCTTCGCACGGTAGAACTCGACTGGAAGATGGCGAAAGCGTGGCTCGCGGAGCAGATGAAGGAGTAGTCGCCAAAGCTTATTGCGCCTGCAGCGCCTCCCCGATCCGTCGTGCGCGTTCGCGCAGTGCGGCCGCCCGGTCGCTCCGGCCCATCTTTTCATAAAGCGCCGCATGTTCCTCGAGATTCGCCTTCACGAACGGGTGCGCCTCGCCGAGCGCCGCGTCGAAGTTGCGTTGACTGACCTGAAACAGGCTGTCGGCTGTCTCCCACTCTCCTGAATCCCGCTTCACACACGCAAGATTGTGAATCCCGATGGTCGTATTGGGATGTTCCGGGCCGAGCGCGTCGCTCCAGATTCTCGTAGCCCGCTCGTAGAGAGGGGTGGCGGATGCGTAGTCGCCTCGCAGACGATACACTTCCGCTACTCCGTTCAGTGCGCTCGCAAACGGCGGCGCTTCGGAACCGTACACACGTTCCGAGATCGCGAGCGTTCGATCGTAGTACGCGAGCGCCTCTTCGTAGCGACCCATCGAGACGCGAATGTTCGCCATCTGGTTCAGCGGAATCAGCAGGTGATTGGACATCGGCCCGATCGCGCGTTCATAGATCCCCGCAGCCCGCTCGAACAGGGAGTCGGCGCGTGAATGATCACCGCCGTCGAGCGCGAGTGTGCCCAGATTCGTCAGCGTGCTCGCGGTGTTCAGATGGCCCTCGCCGAAGGCTTCGAGGGCCACGGCGTGAGCGCGTTCGTAATACGCGCGTGCCTTCGCCCGTTCGCCGAGGTCGCGGTATACGAAACCAAGGCTCGAAAGCGGACCCATCAGACTCGGATGCGTCGCGTCACGCGCGCTCTCGTAGACCTCGATGACGTCCAGAAGCATGTCGCGTGCCGCCTCGAGCCTCCCGAGTCTTCGCAGGCATTCGGCGTGATTGAAGCGAAGCTGCGCGAATTCGGGATCCGTTTCGGGAAGATGCGTCGCGTAGAGTGCGGTCGCCTGTCGGAAGAGCGTGTCCGAACGTGTGAAGTTTCCCGCATCGCTTACGATGAGCGCATGGTTGTTCAGGCAGCGTGCGTACGCGAGCGAGGCGGGATCCTCCGCGCGATAGATCCGGATGGCTTCGGTGATATGCGTGGACGCTTCGGAAAAGCGGTCGCTTTGCGCCAGGTTGATCGCGAGTGTCATATGCGTAAACGCGAGTTCCGAATCTTCGGGCGACAACGTTTCCTTGCGAAGCGCGAGGGTCTTCTCGAGCAGGGGCGCCGCTTCGTCGTAGAGGCCGAGCTTTCGATACACGTCCCCCATGAAGTGCATGAGCCTCGCCTGCACGGCCGGTTCTCCGGCTAGCTCCTGTTCCACTTCCTTCGCGCCGCGGTCGAGGATTTCACGCGCCGTCACCGTGTTCCCGCGTGATTCGCTCGGATCGGAAAGTTCGAACAGCCCGGTGATGAAAGAGAGAGCTTCTTCCGTTGTCTGCTGGTCACGGCGCGCGGCCTGTTCCGCGCGCTGAGCGCGGAGGAACCCGACGGCAAGGCCCGCGACGGCGACGACGAGTGCGGCCGCCACGAGAGTTCCGGCAACGACTCCGGCACGGTTGCGCCGTACGAACTTCCCGACGCGATAGGAAGCGCCGGGTGGCCCTGCGCTTACCGGTTCGTTGTCGAGATACCGCTGTATGTCGGCCGCAAATTCGTTCGCCGTGCCATACCTTCTCTGCCGGTCCTTCTCGAGGGCCTTCAGCGTGATCCATTCGAGATCGCCGCGGAGCAGTCTGGCGAGCTGGCCCGGCGTGGTCTTCCGGTTTCGCGCGATCGCCGTCACGTCCTCGTCGGATCGGCGGAACAGCACGCTCGGTCGCGGCGGCTCCACTTCGCTCAGAATACGCGGCACCTCCGCGAGGCCGGCGCCGCGCAGTTCGTCGGAGCGGATCGGAAGCCGCCCCGTCAGCAGCACGTAAAGAAGCGTACCCAGGGAATAGATGTCGGAGCGAGTGTCGATGTCGAGCGCGTCGCCGCGCGCCTGTTCCGGGCTCATGTACTCGGGGGTCCCGATCAGCTGCCCCTTCATCGTGTAAAGCGTGCCTTCCGTCAGTACGCCCTGCGTGGCCTTTGCGATGCCGAAATCGATGATCTTGAGGTGATATTCCTGATCCACGGCGGAAACGAGAATATTGGCGGGCTTCAAATCGCGATGGATGATGCCGCGCTGGTGGGCATGCTGCACACCGCGGCAGACGGTGATGAACAGCGAAAGGCGCTCGTGCGTGGAGAGTTTCAGCCGATCGCAGAAGTCGACGATGGACTCTCCCGGCACGTATTCCATCACGAAGTACGAACGCCCGTCGGAGGAGACGCCGGCGTCGTGGATTTTCGCGATCGCGGGATGATCCATGATCGCGAGCGTCTGGCGCTCGGCGTTGAAGCGCGCCAGAACTCCCTTCGAATCCATCCCTCTCTTCAGCACTTTGATCGCAACGCGCCGCCGCACCGGGCGCAGCTGATCGGCGATATACACTTCGCCGAAGCCGCCTTCGCCGATCCGCTCGAGAATGCGATACGGGGAATCGTTGCCGAGTGAAAATTCCCCGGGGACCGGGGGCGCGCCGAAAGCGGCCGTGCTCACGGATTGCCGGGCGAGATACTCGCGCACATCCTGGAGCAGGCCCGCGTCCGATGCACACTCTCTGAGCAGGAAATCGTCCCGGTCTTTCTCGCGCACTTCGCTGGCCCGCAGTACGATCTCGCGTATCTTCTGGTAGCGCTTCCGATCCACGTTCTCTCCTGAAGGTTCGTTCCCGCTATTATGCCTTTTCCAGGTTCGTCTGGAATAAGAGCATGAGCGCAAGCGCGACGAAGATCACGGCCGCGATCCGGTTCAGCACGCGCTGTGCGCCGTCGGAGCGCGCCCGCCATTCGCCGAGAGACCCGGCAAGCGTGGCGATCGTTCCGAAGACGAGCAGAACGGCGACGATAAACACGCCGCCGAGCGCGACGACCTGAACCGGCAGCGGTCCCCGTTCCGGAACCGCGAACTGCGGAAGAAACGCGAGAAAGAAGAACAGTACTTTCGGGTTCGTGATGTTCATGATGATGCCGCGCCCGTAGAGCCTGCGAAGCGGAATGCGCTCTCTCTGCCCGAACGGAATCTTCGAAGCCGACGCTCGCCACGCCCCCCACGCGAGGTAGAGAAGGTACGCGCCCCCGATCAGCTTGAGCGCCGTGAACGCGAGGGGCGACGCGGCGAAGAGAGCCGCCACGCCGACCGCGACGGCCAGAGTGTGTATCAGAAGTCCCGTGCAGAGCCCGAGCATCACGCTGTACCCTGCGCGCCGTCCCCCGATCGCCGCCTGCGTGAGTACGAAGATGTTGTCGGGGCCCGGCGCGAGGCAGATCAGAAGCGACGCCACGAAAAACGGAATCAGACTGTCGATCGGAATCATGCCGAACCCCCGCCGTGCGTATTCGTCAAGCGACCCGTCGTCAGAAAGAGTACCATGACTGTTGACGGTCGAAAAACGAGACGTCTTTTCCGTACCGTGTGCTCACCCCGCGACCCGATCGCGCCGAAGTTGCCGATCATCGTTCCGCGCGAGGAGCACGAAAATGCGTGCGCCGCGTCGTACAGCACAACGAGGCGCGCCGGATCGATGACCCGTGAATAGAACCCGTCGCGTCCGGAAGATTCGGAAGCCCCACGTGAAGAGGCTCGCGAAAGAGCGGCATGGCGCCGGCAATCGCGAGGTCCAGCCAGTGATTTGTTTCCAGTCTGTTCAATCTATCGCCATCCCGGACTGTTTCTCATTTCAATTTTTAACGGAAAATGTGAGTCCTGCTTGAAGTCAGGAAAAGAATCGCGTCCAGAGCACGGGCTGGCGCGCGCGGGGGATTGGACCCCGGATCATATTCCAGTATGATTGTACCGTACAGCCCCGTGCAATGGCATAGAACCCCACAAGGAGAATGGCATGTCTCTTCGAATCAATGATCCCGCGCCCGATTTCAAGGCGCAGACCACACAAGGACCGCTTCATTTCCACGAATGGATGGGGGACGGGTGGGCGATTCTGTTCTCGCATCCCAAGGACTTCACGCCCGTCTGCACCACCGAACTCGGTTATATGGCCAAGCTGAAGCCCGAATTCGACAAGCGCAACTGCAAGGTGATCGGTCTCAGCATCGATCCGGTCGAAAGTCACGCCGACTGGGCAAAGGACATCGAAGAAACGCAGGGCACGGCCGTGAACTACCCGATGATCGCGGACACGGACCTGAGCATCGCGAAGCTCTACAACATGCTGCCGAATGAAGAAGTGGGCACGTACGAAGGGCGGACCCCTGTCACGAATCAGACGGTGCGCACCGTTTACGTAATCGGCACGGACAAGCGCATCAAGATGATGATGACGTATCCGATGTCCACGGGGCGCAACTTCGATGAGATTCTGCGTGTGGTCGACTCGATGCAGCTCACCGCGAAGCATTTTGTGGCGACGCCCGTGAACTGGAAGAAGGGCGAGGATGTCATCATTCTGCCGTCCGTTTCGAACGAAGACGCCAAGGAAAAATTCCCGAAGGGGTGGGAAACCGTGAAGCCCTATCTGCGCGTCGTAAAACAACCGTAGAAGTCATCTGAAATCGAGAACCCCGCCTCGAACATGGGCGGGGTTCTTCTTACTCCGCGCGATTCCGCTCGCGTCAATCCGAGGTGTGCTGCCCCATGCCTTCATTTCCGGACGAGCTGTCATGAAGCTCCTCTTCGCCGTATCGCTGTTGATCGTATTCATGATCGTGGCGATCCGCTACATATACCGCACTCGCATTCTGCATCGTGGTCTGCGCGAGAGCGAATCGCGCTATCGTGCCGTCATCCAGCAGAGCGCCGAAGCGATCTTCCTGATCTGCCTGCAGTCGAAACATGTCATCGAAGCCAACGACACATTCATGCAGCTCACGGGGTATGGCCCGGACGATCTGCCCGGACTCACTCTTTACGATTTCGTCGATCATGCGCGGAAGGATGTGGACGACAAGATCCGCGGGATTCTGAGCGGGGGGAAGCGGTTTCTGGGCGAGCGCCGCTACCTGACGAAAGACGGAAGGCGCGTCCTGATGGAAGTGAACGTGCACGTGATCACATCAGGCGGCGTCGACGTAATGTGTGTCGTGGCGCGTGACGTAACGGCGCGGCGAAAGGCGGATGGCGAACTGATGCGGTATCAGGATGAACTGCGTGCGCTCGCCTCCCGATTCGCGCTTGCGGAGGAGGGGGAGCGGCGACGGATTGCGGTCGGCCTTCACGACACCACGCTGCAGACCGCGGCCGCCGTGCAGATTCAACTCGCGCGACTCAAGGCGAGGCTTCCGGCCGGTGACGAGCAGGCGATTCTGGCGGAGGCACGCGCGCTCGTTGACAACATCATTCGCGAAACCCGTACCCTCGTGTTCGAGCTGAGCCCGCCGGCTCTGTATGAAAGCGGGCTCGTGGCGGCGATCGCGTGGCTGGCGGAACGGTTTCACGAGACTACGGGAGAAACGTGTCACGTCCGGCTGCCGGATGAAGAACTCGGCCTCGGCCGGGAGATCAAAGTCGTTCTCTATCAGGCTCTCTGCGAACTGCTCGCCAACGCGCGCAAGCATGCGCCGGGGGAGACGGTCGATGTGGCGCTGCGCAAGATCAACGGGCGCGTCTCGCTGACGGTGACCGACTCCGGGCCGGGATTCGATCCCGAATCGCTCGGACCATACTCCACGCACGAGGGAGGACTCGGCCTGTTCAACATCCGGGAACGCCTGGACATGATGGGGGGCTGCATTCGCTTTCGCTGCAAGAAGGGGGGCGGAACGATCATCGAACTGGAGGTACCTGCTCGTCTGGAGCCGGCAAGCGGGGTGGCGGACCGGGCCGAAGCGTAACTACGCGAGATCGAATCGAACGTTCGCGAGACAGCGATCGACGGCTTCGCGCACGGCGCGATCCGTATCGGCGCGAAAGAGGGCGTACGCCGTCGAGTCGCCCGCGCCCTCGCGCGCATGAACCTGCCCCCCGACCGCGGTCATCATGCGGATTTTCACGCATGCCGGATCGGCACGCACTTCCTCGATACCGCTTACCGATTTGAGCCGCCCCTCGCCGGCATGCAGCAGGACGCTTGCCGCGTGTGCGCGCGGTTCGTCCGGCCAGAGCGACCAGTCCCACGGCAGATCGAGCTCGCCCGCCACGAATGCGTCCCAGGCGTCGAATCCGTGCGCGAGCGACATGCATTCCATGATATGCCCGCCCGGCGGACGGAGCGCGATTTCGCCGAACAGCACGCCACGCTCCGCAAGATAGAACTCCGTGTGCGCCATCCCCCACGAAGTCTTGAGCGCCCGGATCACGGACGCGTTGACGCGCAGGACCTCTTCACGCGTGCTCTCCGGAATCGGCGCGGGGATGATGTTCGCACACCGCTTGACGTAGTAGCCCGTACAGTTCGCGAACATCACGCGGCCGTTTCGAATGAAGGATTCGACGCTCATTTCCGGCGCGTCCACGTAGCGTTCGTAGAGAGCACGCCGCTTCTTGAGCGC
Source organism: Candidatus Eiseniibacteriota bacterium (assembly GCA_029262235.1). Taxonomy (GTDB): domain Bacteria; phylum Orphanbacterota; class Orphanbacteria; order Orphanbacterales; family Orphanbacteraceae; genus JABDJQ01. The sequence goes on from JAJCZU010000004.1 coordinate 388,167, forward strand.
TCCGAGTGCTTCGGCGGAATCGATGATCTCCATGCCGCGGCCGCCCGAGTTGCGCGGGTCCTTCACGACTACCGGCGAGCCGAGCCGTGCGATGACCGCGGGCGGCTTGAGGTCCGTGTTGCCGGGGAGATAATCCGTCATCGGAATGCCGTGGCGGCTCAGTTCGTCTTTCATGAGGAGCTTGTCGTGGCATCGGATGATCGTCGCGTCTTTCGACTTGCGCGCGCCGAGAACGCGCCGCGATACGGATGCCGGCAGAACCGAGGCTTCCGTTCCGGCGATGACGTCCGTGAACGGGCCGAGCGGGGCGAAGTGCGATTCGATGAACGCCCGGATGGCGGGCTTGGATCCGGGGAAGGGAGCGGCGATGGTGCCCAGGCAGCGGGGCGCGCGCTTGAACGGTTTTTCGTGCCAGACCGCGAACGGAATCCCGCGTTTATCGAGCGCGGTGGCGACCGGCTTGCGATACCCGACGAGCAGAACCCGTTTGGAAGCGGCGGTTTCCGAACCCACGATAACCCTCCGTGCTGGCCCGGATTGTAAGGGAAAAGGGCGGGCGCATGGAAATCCTATCTTACGGTGCACGGCCGTCTGCGGTCGTAGTATGATCGTCGCATGCGAGCCGCCGTCGGACGGGTCGGGGCGATTGCGTGCGAGGGGGCGTCTGGACCGTGGTCATCAACAAGCGGAAAGTCCGCGCGGACATCCTGCTCTACACGTCGTCTCAGTTTCTGTACAAGCTCGTCGGCTACGGCGTTCTGATGATGCTGACGCGGCACCTGAGCCAGGACCGCATGGGCGAATTCTTCCTCGCCGCCTCGCTGGCCGGCGTCACGGCCATGCTGGCCGAACTCGGCACGAACTCGTACATGACACGCTCCCTTGCCTCCCGCGCCGACGAGCGTGTCACGATCTTTTCCGAAGTCATCTCGTTTCAGATCCCGCTCATGCTGGTTCTGTTCGCCATTCTGAACGGGGCGGTCTGGTTCATCAAGCCGCACATTCTGGGCATTCTGGCGCTCACCTCCGTTTACATCATTCTGGAGCAGATCTACCTGGCGTTCGGCGCGCTCTTCGTCGGCATGCATCGCGTTTCGTACAACGTGATCTGCGGGGTCGCCGCCAAGCTGTTTCTGATCGTGCTCGTCGCCGTGGCCGTGAACCGTCAGTTCACGCTGAACGGCATCCTTCTCTGCTACATCACGGCAAACCTCGTTCTACTCGGAATCGCTCTCTATCTTTCGCGGCGCGTGATTCGCGGCGTTCGTTTTCAGTGGGAACCGAAGGAAGTGCGCCGCTTCGTCGGGATCGCGCTCAGCTTCTTCGGAATCGGCCTGCTCGGGACGATTCATTTCAGCGCCGACACGCTGATGCTCGGCACTCTGTCGACGCTCGTGGCCGTCGCGACCTACGAGACGGCATTCAAGCTGCTCGAAGCGGCGCGGTTCGTCATTCGCGCCGTGTATACGATCTACTTCCCGGTGTTCGCCACACTGGCTCAGCACGAGAAATGGGACGACGTAAGACGTCAGCTTAATCGCCTTCTCGCGCTTGCCGGCGGGGGCGGACTTCTCCTGAGCGTGTTCGTCTTCTTTACCGCGCACTGGATCATTCCGTTCATCTTCGGGCCGCAGTACTCCGCATCGGTACCGGTCCTGATCATTCTGTATATCTGCCTGCCGGTCTTCTATGTTTCGCAGATCGGGTCTCTCGTCGCCAACGCGCTCGGGTTCGAGCGCCAGAACCTGATCATCACGACATCGGCCGTCGTATTGAATATCGTGCTGAACCTGATCGTGATTCCGCGCTACGGTCCGATCGGCGCGGCATGGACGACCGTGATCTCCCACACGTATCTTGCCGTCGTGCTCGCCTTCACGGCGTATCGCAAACTCGGCGAGCGGTCCCGCATCGCCGCCGGGACAGGCGTCTAGCGTGTTCGGCAAACAGACCCTGCGCCGGTTCATTCTCGCGACTTCCGTACCGCCGCTCCTGAACCTCTATCGTGGCTACTATTCGTTCGTGACGATGCTTGCGCTTCGCCTGTTCCGCACGTTTCCCGAAGTCAAAGCCGTGTATCTTCGCCGCGGGGGCGGAAGCGGTAAAATCTTTCCGCTCATCAGCGACCTCGACTTCGCGGTCTTCGTCGAGGAACTCGGCGAACAGCGCCGCCGGGAACTCGTTCGGCGCTACAAGGAGCTCGGGCGACGAACGACCGTTCTCGATCACTTTCTCGAACTCTACGACGTCCGCACGTTTGCGAACCTCTATCAGCGAAGCCGCCGCCAGTACCGGTTCATGGAAGGGCGCGCGACGTGGAAGCTGCTGTACGGCGAACCGTTCATGCAGACACTCCCCGCGCTATCGCTGGAGCAGATGCAGCCCGGGTTCTATCGGGAGCTCAAGATCTGGTGGACCGTGTTCGTATGGCGCCAGGTACAGAAAGGGCGCTACTACGACGAGCCGACCTCGCGGAATTCGCTCTGTTTCAAGGCCACGGCCGAAATCCTGAAAATGGAACTCGGGTTGTTTCACGGCCGTCTGATCTATTCGAAGGACGAGGCGCTGGCGCAATCGACACCGTTCCTCGACGCGACCGAAGCCGCGCACGTTGCGAACGTGCGGAAGATCGGGCGGCGACACTATCGCGGGGGGAGCGCGGCACTCGCGGGCGAAACGCTGCACTTTCTGATGGAGCGGTTCGACCGCGTTGCGGCGAGATTCAGCGATCATCCGCTGGGCCGCGCACCGGACCGGGCCGGGCTCGACGCGCCCGCGGTCGTGACCGAACCCGCAGCGGGTGTGAGCGGGGAGGGGGGCGCACTGCGCGCGCGCGCGGATCGCATCGTGGCCCATGTGCGCGCGTCCTGGGGGGATACGTATCGAGGGGCGGCTCTCGTTACGGGCTTCTACTTCGAGATGGGGGAGAGGGCCCTCGTCCTCGCGGTCGATCCCGCGCGCCCGCCTTCGATCGAGCAACTGCGCGCACTCTACGAACGGCACCTGGCCAATGGCGCCCGCACGAACGCTCCCCCGACAGACACCGGCGGTGAGGAACGCGAAGAGACGGCCCTTCGACTCTACGTGCTCCTCCGCCGCGTCGCTCTTCAGATCGATGTCGACTACTACGCACGCGGATGGCAATCGGTGCTGCTCCCCGAAAGCAACCCGGACGTGTTCACGCTTCTGGCGCATCCGGAGTCGTGGATCGACGGCGCGCCGGACGCGTCTTCGGAGCCGGGCCGCGCGCAGCCGAATGCGCCGGGATACCCGTGGACCGCTCTTGCGGGGAATTTCGTGGACGAGGAACGCGACGAGAGCCGGGAGCAACTGCGAGGAGCAACGCCGGCGCAGGCCGGGAACGGGGCCATCCGCGCTGCCGCGTGGAGTCTGCTTCGCTACGAAGTCATGCGGGCAGGAACCCGTGCGGGAACTGCACTCGTTCCGCTGACGAAGAGTGCGCTGCTCAGAGCGGCGTCTCAGTGCGGGCTCGGTCCTGTCGTCACGATCCTGATGCCGTGTCGCGATGCCGACCCTGCGCTTTTTCGCAGGGCGATCGCTTCCGTACTCTCGCAGACCGACGCAGCCTGGCGCCTGATCGTGATCGACGACGGAAGTGAAGACGCCGGGACGCGCGCGGAACTGGACGCGCTCCGGGATACGCGCGATCCGCGCATTCGCGTCGCGCCGAGCGAGGCGCGCATGGTGACGGGCGCTCTCAATACGGGCATGCGCCTGGCCGACACTCCGTTCGTCTGCATGTTTCATTGCGACGATCTTCTCGCGCTTCACGCACTTTCCGTTCTACGCCGGGAAATCGAAAACAGCCCGGCCGTCGATTATTTTCATTCGTCACGTGTTCATATCGACGAGCACGACGCCCCGCTCGACGAACCGTATGAGGCGCGCGAGTCGTTCACGCTGGACGACTTCAAGGCACACGGCCCCGTGAAGCACCTGCACTGCTGGCGCGTGGGCAAAGCAATCGAAGCCGGGGGGATGGACGAGACGCTCGGGCCGCACGGCGCCGACGATTACGACTTCCCCTGGACGATGATGGAGGCGGGCGCGCGTTTCCAGGCGATCCGCGAGTGCCTCTACTATTATCGCGACCGAGGGGCGCAGAAACGCCTGACGACACATGTGCCGCTCGATACGCAGGTGGGCGAGCTCGTGAAGATCTTCCGGAAGCACGGCATGACGGAACAGGAAATCGAAGACCAGATCAGAATACGGCGCGCGGGGTATCTGCAGCAGGCGCTCTACAAAACGGACGCGGATGTGCCCCCGGGCGGAACCGGCACGAGCTGAACGAGGCGCGCGCCGTTTCTGTTCAGCGTGTGGTAGCAGTAGTAAAGGCGTCCTTCGCGATCGAACACCCCGTTGCCGGATATCCAGGAGCCCATCGGAAGGTTCGGAAACCGCCCCGCAATTCGTTTCTCCCCCGTCGCAATGTCGAACGTGTACAGTTTCGCGCTGCTCCCTTCGGACGTGCGCGCAGCGTTCCCGCCGGCGGAGGCAGTCTTCTCCGAACGACGCGCGCGCGCTTCGAGCAGCGAGAGCCGCCATCGCGCGAGGGCCGCCTTGAGCTTCGGGGAGACGAGCGTCAGTGTCTTCATGGTCGCGCGCAGGAACGGGTGCTCGCTGTTCACGCGGGAGGGAATCGTGTAGAGCGTTTTCTCGTCCGGTGAAAGCGCAATTCCGTGCACGGCCGTTACACGCGTTCCGCGTTTCCATTCCGCGTCCGTGAGCAGGTTGCCGAGATCGCGCAGGCGGTTTTCGGCCGTTTCGAACGCGTACAGGTTGCCGCGCAGGTCGACGAGGTAAACAACCGAACCGTCCTTCTTCGAGGCCATGCCGCAGAGATAACCCGTGCGTAACGAGTTTCTGTGTTTCGTGCGGGAGATTGCGCCGGTCGCCAGGTCGAGTGAGAGCAGGTGAAAGTTGTCTCTCTCGTAGGCGAAGAATACGCGTTCCTGCTTCGTGGCGATGATCTCGCGCGCGATATTCACGGTCCGGTCGCTGCGGTACTCGGGCGCCCCGTCATAGCGGCGCGTGTCGCCCGTTTTGAGGTCGTGCACGACAATGTCGCCGTGGGGGAACGTGAACGCAACGAGCTTGTCGTGCCCGGGCATGACCGTGAGCGCCGCGATCGATTCGTTCTTCGCGGCAACGCCGCCGGGCGCCGATTTTGTGACGTCTTCGAATGATTCCGTTTCGATATCGTAAGCAAAGATATGGGCGCCGCGATGGAGGGGGAGGTCGTCGTAAATCGTGCGGTACGGCTGCATGGGATCGGCGAAGTTGTGCGTCGCGAAGTACATTTTGCCGGCGTGTTCGAGAAACGAAACGTGGATCTTCGCGATGGCCTCTTCACGTGGCCAGTGTTCGTTCGGCCCGAGGTTGTCGCAGCGCGCCGCGATTGCGCGCGCCGTCGCAAGCAGCGTACGTTCGCCCGTGTTCGTGTCGTAGCGAAAAACCGCCACGTCCTGCGGATCGCGGTCGTCCTGCGCCGCGAAGTAAACGCGTCCTTTGTGGTCGATGCCGATTCCGCCCGCGCATTCGTCGAGGTGAGCGCCGGGAGGTTTGATGTCGCCAAAGTCGATGAGGCGGGCTTCGAAGTCTGCCATACGGTTCAAGAACGCCCTACCCGCGCTGCAGTTTTTCCACTTCGCGGGCGGCGTCGAATCCCTTCAGCTTCGTGATCGCGAACAGGCGGTTCTCGTGTCCGTGCTGCTCCATGAACGCGCGGAGGAAACGAAAGTCTTCGGTCTCTTCGTACCCGACGTGCGCACACTTTTCGAGCTTGTTGAACACGCCGTGGCAGAATGCGATGAGAGCGAGGTCCGCCATGGGGTGCGCGCTCTTCTTCAGGCCGTGAAGGACGCCCTGAAATTCGTCGTATGAGTTTCGATTCCGCACGGCGGATCCCATGACGGAAAATTTCCCGTAGACATATTTCGGGTCGTCGTAGTGCGGGCGATGGCACCCGAGTACGTCGGCCGCGTGCCCGTGGTCCGGACCCTCCCGGCTCGCGAATGAAATCCAGCTCCCCTCCTCGCGCATCTTCGTGATGCGGTCGGAGTCGGATGTCACGGAATCGCCGAAAGGAGAGCGTTTCAGATTCGCGGTCCGGTAAAGCTTGACGGCCTGGATCGTCCCGAGGATCTCGTCGTCCAGATAACCGATGGCAACGCCCGTCCTCTCGGTCATCGCGCTCCGCAACGTGGCGAGGCAGTCGGGATCGAGAATCATGTCCGCGTCGCACTGCACGAGAAACGGTGTTCGTACGCGCCGGATTCCCTTGTTCATGGCGGCGACGAAGGGCGATACGTTTTTGATGACGACGATATCGACGGGCGGCATCGACTGTCGTTTCAGCGCGGCGAGGCAATCCGAAAGCGTCCGTTCGCCGATCGTCGGAACGACCGCTGTAATATCTGACCTCATGGAAAAGCTCCGATGTTCGATCTGGTCAAGGTTTGGCAATAACGAGTAAGCCTCTATTTTATCAGATCGGCACGAATGGGTGGGGACGTTACTGACGCCGGAATCGCCCATGATGGTAGAATGGACGTCCGAGGAAAGGAGCGTTCGCATTGACCCAGGATCGCAAAGTTTATGTTCTCACGGTGGAGTGCCCGGACCGGCCGGGGATCGTGGCGAAGACCTCCACGTTCCTCTACGAGGCGGGGGCCAGCATCGACGAGGCCGCCCAGTTCGGGGACCCGGACACGCAGCGGTTCTTTGCCCGCGTCGTGTTCTCCTTCGGCGGGGAGCACGATCTCGACGCGATCCGGGAGGGGATGGCGGCGGTCGCCGCGCCGTTCGACATGATCTGGACCGTTTCGCCGACCGATGTTCCGATGAAGCTGCTGATCGCGGTTTCCCGCTTCGGCCACTGCCTGAACGACCTGCTGCATCGCTGGCGAGCCGGGTCGCTTCCGGTCGATATTGCCGCCGTGATTTCGAATCACGACGATATGCGAAGCCTCGTCGAGTGGCACGGAATCCCGTATCACCATCTGCCTGTCACGAAGAGCACGAAAGCGGCGCAGGAACAGAAGCTGCTCGCGCTCGTCGACTCGCTCGATATCGATCTCGTGGTGCTGGCGCGGTATATGCAGATCCTGACGCCGGCAACCTGCGCGGCGCTTTCTCGCAAGTGCATCAATATTCATCATTCGTTTCTGCCGAGCTTCAAAGGCGCGCGCCCGTATCACGCCGCGCACGACAAGGGCGTCAAGCTGATCGGGGCTACGGCGCATTACGTGACGTCCGACCTCGATGAAGGGCCGATCATCGAGCAGGACGTGAAGCGTGTTTCGCACGCGCATACGCCGCATAAAATGGTGGAGATCGGGCGCGATATCGAATCGGTGGTGCTCGCCCGCGCTGTTCGCTGGCATGCCGAGCGGCGTGTCTTCATCGACGAAAACAAGACCGTGGTCTTTACGCCCTGATCCCCGCCCTGCCCCCCGACCTGCCCCCCGACCTGATTACGGCCGAATCCCGGGGCGGACCCCGCGTGTGGTCGTTTTTACGCGATACACCGACGTCTCGGCCGTGATGTAGAGCGTGTTGCCCTCTTCGTCTCCCCAGGCGCAGTTCGACGGCTTCTCGGGCATCACCACCGTTCCCCGCTTTTCGCCCCCGGGCCCCAGCACCCATAGGCCGCGCGCGCCCGTACACCAGATTCGCCCTTCGACGTCGAGCTTCATGCCGTCCGGCGCGCCCGGCGCCCGCACGTTCATGTCATGAAAGAGGCCGCCGCGGTCCGTGAGCGAGTTGTCGTCGTTCACACGAAACGATCGAATGTGGCGGCGCGACCGGCTGGAATCGTCGACGTAGAGAACGCGCTCGTCGGGTGAGAATCCAAGCCCGTTCGGCTTCGCGAAGTCGTGAACGACGGGTTCGGGCGGACCGCCTTCCGGTGGAATGCGAAATACGCCCTGGAACGGCAGCTCCTGCTCTTCCGGTCGAATCCCGTACGGCGGGTCCGTGAACCAGATTGCGCCGCCGGAATGAACGACCACGTCGTTCGGGCTGTTCAGGCGCTTGCCGTTGTATGCGTCGGCGAGCACCGTGATCGTGCCGTCGCGCTCCGTACGCGTGACACGCCGCGATCCGTGTTCGCACGCGATCAGGCGACCCTGCCCGTCGAGCGTCAGCCCGTTCGCATGATAGCTCGGCTCGCGAAAAATCGCCGGCGCGCGTCCCGGTTCCAGTCGATAGATCCGGCCCGCGGGAATGTCGGTGAAGAGAAGTGCGTGTTCGTCCGGAAGCCAGACGGGTCCTTCGGTGAATTGAAATCCCGTGGCGAGACGTTCGACACGAAACTGCGCAGGAAAAAGCGCGCGGAAATCGGGGGCGTTGCTTTCGAGCCGGCCGTTTCGAAGCAGGAAGCGACGAAGCCTGCGTTTCAACCCCGCCATGGCGCCTCCTCTTTCATCCGCGGAACCGGCGCATCTGCGTGCGCCCCGATACCAGTTCGTCCATGAGCTGTGCGTCTTCGGTGCGGTCGACGGGGAAGGCCACGGCGCGCCCCCGTATCGCCGACAGATAAATGGCGCGCACGAATTCGAGCGTGCCGCGCGCGTCCTCGCCGGTGATGATCGGATCGCCCCCCGTTCGAATCGCATGCGCGAAACTTTGCAGCAGAACCGCGAGGCCGTGCGGTTTCAGCCCGCGCACGAGACCGAACCGTTCGAGCAGCTTCTTCCATTTCGGCGGGTCTCCCACGAGGGGCACGGGCGACCATTGTACGTGCGGCTGCCCGGTGAGGCCGCCGATGCCGGCCGGGGCGGGGGGAGCGTGCGTGTCGAACCGCCCGAGCAGTACGTGGTCTTTGTGGTCGAACGTGAGGCTCTGCGTGTCGGGAATCTCGATCATGCCGCGCTCGCCGATGATCTGGCGAACGACATGCGACTGCGGACGGTTGACGCTCGCCGTGATCGTAGCAAGCGCGCCCCCTTCAAACAGCACGGAGGCGCTCATGATGTCCTCGGTTTCCGCATCGTGCTTCTGGTTCACTGCCAGCGCGCTCACTTCAACCGGTGCGCCGATCAGCCAGGTGAGCACATTCAGGTCGTGGCTCAGGCTGTGCATTGTGACGCCGCCCCCCGCGTCCTTCCAGTTCTGGCGCCAGGGATAATGGGAGTAGTATTTCTCGTCCCGGTGCTGGGCCCATGTCCACAGAATCTGGCGGGGCCTGCCGATCGCGCCGTCTTCGATCAGCTTCTTCGTCGTCCGGTGCAGGCGGTGCACGCGATACTGGTGGCCCACGGTCAGCACCCGCTTTTTCGCGCGTGCTGTTTCGACCACGCGATCCGCGTCGGCCAGTGTGAGCGCGATGGGCTTTTCGAGAAAGACGTGAAGGCCGGCTTCCATGCACTCGATGGCCATATGCGCGTGGAGCAGGCTCGGAGTCGCGATCGCCACGGAGTCGAGCCGGCCCGAAGCCAGCATGTCACGCCAGTCCGCGAACGGTGCGGCGCCGTACATCGTGGCGGCCTTCTCGATCCGGGCCGGGTCGCTGTCGGCCACGCCGACGAGCGTGACATCGGGAGACGCGGCCGCGATCCGGCAGTGGACGCCCCCGATCCCGCCGACTCCGATCACCCCGTGCCGCAGAAGCGGTCCCTGTTCATTGCCTCGCATCATTTTTCGCCTACCGCCTCCTCGTTCGTGTGGCTTCGATGTAGAGCATGCCCTCGCGCAGGCCGCCGAGAAACCCGCCGAGCACATAGGCCGCGTCGGCGATGTAGCGAATGCCGGAGAACACGATCGAGCGCACGGGTGTGCGGGGGTCGAAGCGAATCCCGAAGTACCAGCCGGCGCTGAGCAGGAAAAGTGCGCCTGCCGCGAGCATGAGCCCGCCCGCGTTCGTGATCGCCGCCGCCGCGCCGAGAAACAGCGCAAGATGCATGAAGTGGAAGCTGCTGAGGAAGATCATCCCGGGCACCGGGAACGGGATGTCGAGCACGCACGCGATGCCGAACGGGTTCGCGTTGTTCTCGGACAGGTCGTAGCGAAACATCTGCAGACGCCGGCGCGGTTCGTGCTTGCGCCAGAGATACGCGTGGCCGAGGCCGTAGTGGTACCACTGTTTCAAGAGACCGCGCAGCGTGTAGCGATGGAAGTGCGCGATGCGCGCCGTCGGTTCGAACCAGAGTTCGTAGCCCGCGCGCGCGACGCGGATGCAAAGATCCACGTCTTCGCCCGTATCGCAGCGCGTGTCGAACCCGTCGACTTTCTCGAGCGCCTCTTTTCGAAACGCCGCGTTCGCCGTCGCGAAAAACGGATGAAAGACGCCGGTTCCCTCGCGCGGCAGGTATCCTTTGCGATATCCGCACTTCGTGATGTCGATGATCATGCTTCGTCCTCGCCCGGGCGCCCCATCCGCATGAGTGTCTCCGCCGCGCAGAAGGACTCGATCCACGTGCCGGCACGTTCGTCGGAAAGAATCTCGCCGCCGACCGCTCCGATATGCGGATTGAGCGTGAACGGCGCGAGCATCCGCTCCACCCAGTCGGGCTCGGCCACGCAGTCGTCGTCGGTGAAGATCACGATCTCGCTCATCGCTTCCCGCCATCCGCGGTTGCGCGCGTGCGGGATCCCGGGCGTCTTCTCGATCACCACGCGGAGCGGAAGCGAATTGCGATACCGCGCGATCGTTTCTTCGTAGCTTACGGAAGAGTTGTTGTCGACCACGAGCACCTCTTCCGGCATGCGCGTCTGCTCCACGAGCGAGGCGAGAAGCCGGTCGAGCAGCTCCGGGCGGTCCTTCGTTACGACCACCACGCTGGCGGTCGGGATTTCTGTCGGCTTGTTCACGAGTCGATCCTCTCCAGCCATGCGAGCGCTTCGCTCATGAGCGAAGCCACGGATGAGTTCGCGTCCTGCGCGCGATCGCCGGCACGCACTGCCGCCTCGTAGGCCGGGCCGAGCGGGCGCAGTTCCACGGGGAGCGGCATGCCCGCTGTTTTCAGCGCCTCTTCGAGCGCAGACGTCGTCATGGCGTAAACGACCTCACCTTCGGCCGCCGTGCGGTTCAGGAGCACGAGCTGCGCCGTCTTCCAGAAGATGCGCAGAAAGTCACGATCGTTCAGTTTATAGATCGACGGCTTTTTCACCAGTTCGTAGAACAGAAACTTCTCCTCTTCGAAAAAATGGGCGACCGGGCGCGTCCACGCCGGACGATCGTCGCGCGGTCCGTCCAGGATTTCGAAGACATCCGGGTTGTTGAACGGTGTGAGCACGGATTGCCAGCTCTGTTCCAGATCCTGCGTGTCGATCTGAAAGGCGGCTTCCGGTGTGCGGAGATAGACGCGAAATCGAGCGGCGAGGTCAGGAGGCAGCGTTTCGTGAAAGCGATTGAGCGCCGCGATCTGTGCGACGGTCGGCGCGTTTTCCGGATCGATCGGGATGAAATAGCCGAATTCGTCCAGATTGAAATACGCGGCGGGCGCGAGTTTCGTCCCGCCCGATGCGCCCGGTCCCCATTCGGCCTCGAGCCAGTCATCGAGCGCCTTCCTGTGAGCCCTTTCCCGCGGCCCCCCCGCCCCCCGCGCACCAGGCGCACCAGGAACCCCGCTGTTCGCGGGAACAACTCGCTGCCCGATCGCGCGTCCGGGACAGGCATCGTGATCGATCGGCCCCGCGAAAGAATGATCGCGTCGGAGGCGCGTGTAGAAATCGTTCAGATGTCGAAACAGAAACGCGTGCGTCTCTTCGAGCACTCCCGGAATATCGCCGCGGAAGCCGCGTCCGGCCGATGCGAGCAGGCGGGCGCCCAGCTTCTGTTCGTCCGGCGGAAGGGCGGGCATCGCGTTCTCGAGCGCTTCCCCGCGGTCGAAAGTAAGATCGTCCCGCGTCAGCGCCCGATCCATCTTGAGAATCTCACTCATCGTCTTGAAGCAGAAGCTGTTGCGCGTAACGGACTCCGCGTTGTACTTCCGGTCATGGAAGAAGCGCCACGCGAAAAGCGACCACCACACTTTGACTTCGTTCGCGAACCCGCCGTACAGATCGCTCACGCCCTTCGCCGGAAGCGCGGCCACGGGATCCGCCCCGTCACGCGAGTAGAGCAGCTTCCATGTGGCCTTTCCCTCGACGAAGCGAAACCGGAAATAGTCGTTCCGTTCGTAGACGGCCAGCAGCTCCTCCTGCGTGTAGATCTCGAGCGTGCGATCGAGGAGAGTCGTGATCTCTGCCACGCGATCGTAGGAACGACGAAGAGACCGCATCTCCTCTTCGGGGAACGGCCCGCCGATCACGGCGAAATCGATGTCGCTTACGAGTGGCACGATCTGGCCCTTGGCGCCACCACGCCGGAGATACACGGCCTCGACGTGCGGGTGACGGCGAATCGCATGAAGCGCCCACGCGGTCACGGCCCGGTAGATGCCGAGGTAAACCGCGAGAAACGGGGGGAACGAAGTCGCGAGCACGAACCTTCGAACGGCGAGTTTGAAACGCGGCGCACTCAGCGTCCGCCTCCCGCGTTCCGGTTGCCGGCTGCGACTGCGTGTTCCGCCAGGACCTTTTCGTAAACCGCCTCCGTACCGATCGCCGTCTGCTCCCACGTCGACTTTTCGAGTACCAGCGCGCGTGCGCGCGCACCGAGTTCCGCTCCGAGCTTCGGCTTCGCGAGAAGGTCGAGCATCGCGTTCGTGAAGCCGGGAATGTCGTGGTCTTCCACAATCCAGCCGTTCCTGCCGTGATCGATATTTCTGGCGGATCCGGCGAACGAAAGCACGGGCAGACCCCCCGCCATGTAGTTCAGGAGCTTCTGGGGAATGCCGTCGCACTCGGTGCGCGGATTCACGGCGAGATGGGCGCGACCGAACTCTTCGGGAAGGCGTTCGAAACCGCCGGGAACCACTTCGATCCGGTCACGGATTCCGAGCGCGCGTGCGAGCTCCTCGTAGGCATCGAAGCGGGATCCTGTCACCAGCACGAGCTTCAGGTCGTGCCGTTTCCTGCATGCCCCACTGAACGCGTGAAGCAGCAGTTCGATCCCCTGGTATGCCGACAGATTCCCCGCGTAGATCACGCGGCGTTCGGCGCTGTCGTCCTGCCACCGGCTCCCGTTCATCGCGGACCCGAAATGGGCGGCTTCGACGCCGTTCTGCACTTTGCTCACGCGATCCGGCGAAAGACCGGCGTGGCGCACGAGATGCGAGCGGATCTGTTCGGTTACCGCGATCACATGTTCGGCTTTGCGGGGAAGCCAGCTGTCGATTTTACGCCCGATGCCGCGCTTCCAGCTCGCGGGAAGGCCGAGCTTGTAAAACGGCAACTCGGACTCGAGAAGCGTGTGTGCGTCGTAGACGATCGGATGCTTCGTAGCGCGTCGTGCCGCGGCGGCCACGAGGAGTCCTTCATAATGATGGGCGTGAATCAGATCGATGTCGTGTTCGCGCACGACCGCCCGCAGCTTGCGCGCAAGGAGCGGATCGATCAGCAGCAGTTTCTGATATGTGGGGCCGGGCGAAAGCTTGCGATACGTTTTCACATCCCCGATCCGATGCACGGGAAACGGCGTCGGTTCGTTCATGTCGCCGTGGTGGTACGTTACGACATGCACTTCGTTTCCGCGCGCGATCAGTGCCTCGGTCATGCGCAGAATACGCACGGGCGTCCCGCGCTGGTACGGGAAGGGACACGCGGCGACCATCGCGATCTTGTACGTCCGGCTCATGACGACGCCTTTCCGTACCGCGCGCGCAGGAACTGCGCGACCTCGTCGGCGTTGCAATCGATGTCCGTGCCGAGCAGGAGTTCGTATGTCTCGCTTCTGCGAATGAGACGGAGCGACGCGACGAAGCGCGACCAGTGAATCGGAATCTGCCGGAACGGGTCGCCGAGGTCGAAGCGAATCACGTACTCGAGAAGCTGCGGCAGCCCCGATCCCGCCACGCAGAGCTGAAAGAGCGTGCGAAACGCCTTCATGCGTGAGATCGGCACGATCTTCGGTTTCTCCTGCTCGGTCCTTCGGCCGATGAACAGAACGCCCGGTGTGGTTTCGCCCGCGATGCGATCCTGGAAGTAACGCGTGTCGATCAGTGTCTTCGGTCCGTACCGCCTGCGCTGAAACGGCTTCGTAAACGACGCCGGGATCTTGTGCGGGAAGCCGGGAAGCACGCCGATTCGAATGGGCATCGGCAGAAGGGTGCCGCTGCGCGTCACGAGGGGTATCTCTTCGGAGAGCAGCTCGAAGCCGTCCCGCTCCATCAGCGAAAGGGCCAGAGTCGTTTTTCCGCCCCCCATGTTCATAAGGCAGAGCGCCGCGCGTCCTTCGTGTGCGACTCCCATCGCGTGAATGCGATGAATCCCTTTTGCGTCGAGAAGCGCGCCGGCCCGTGTCACGATCATGAGATACGCTTTCTCGTACAGGAGGTCGCGGTCGCGTGTGTGGATCCCGGCATGCCCGCTCCTCGGATCGAAAATGACGAGCACTTCGCGCCGGGAGTCGTAGTAGAGCACGCCGCCGATCCTGTAAACGTCGGCATCTTTCGTTCGCCAGATACGTTTTCGTCCGGCGATCGAATCCCAGGGCGGCTCACTATAATGGAGACGAACCGTGGCATCGGGCGCCGCGCCCCTCGCATCCGGCGCCTCATCCGGCCCCGCACCCGGCGCATCGAGAAACAGCGAAAAGTCGGTCTCCACGAAACGCATCGCTTCCTCGTCTTCGGATTCCACACGAATGCGGGCACCGTGAAATGTGAAGTCGAGCGCCGTCATCGGGGGAGCGCGCTTTCACTTCCGGTCGTGTCCGCCATGCCGGTCGTGCCGGTGGCACTCGTCATGCCGGTCGCGTCCTGCTTTCGCTCATACAATCTCGCGTCGATCGAAACGGTCTTGCCCATCGCCGTGTTCACGGTATCCCATCGCTTTTCGAATACTACGTCGCGGTTGTTCGCGAGCACATCCCGGATTTCACCCTTCGGATCGCGCGAGTACGACTCGACGTACCATACCCGTGTCTCCGTCACTACAGCCGTTCCGAGCGAATCGAGAAGATCCGTGAAGTAGAACGTGCCGGTGGGCGGAAACAGGGCGAGTCGGGGCGGATCACCCGGCCAGTAGTGGAGGAACGGGGTTCTTGCAACACTGCTGTGCAGGATCATCAGGTCGCCCGGCTCGTACCGCTCGCCGATCGTGGCTGTCGCTTCCCGCCAGGGCGCCCGGTTTTCGGTCGTGTAGTACGTCCGAAGATCCGCAGCCGCGAGAAGCAGGACCACCGCGACCGCCGCTGCGCGGATACGGGGCGAGGGGAGCAGGCGGATACCCCACGCGACGAGAATGTAGAACGCCAGGGAGGACCCGATCGTATAGCGCGTGATGAATGCCTGGGGCATGAAAAGATGCGCTCCCACGAACGGCACGATGATCGGGACGAACAGCCAGAGCAGCAGCAGGAATACCCTGCGATCGAAGCGTGTCAGAACGGGAACTGCGGCGAGCAGTCCGTAAAGCACGAACTGAACGTGCGTGCCCGAATAGGTGATGAACGGGCCGATCAGTTTTCTGAGAGCAGGCGGCGGATAGTCCGGTCGTTTGGATTCGTGCGTCTGGACGTCGTGCACGAGCTGTCCGATCCAGGGAAAGAACAGGGCGACGATCATCGCCTGCAGCAGGAACCAGTGAACGAGTCCGGCTGCCGGACGATCCGCCGCAGTGCCGTTCGGATCGTCGTTCGATCTCCCCGCACGCTCGATCAGTCGCGCGCCGCCGAAGTACATCGTGAGAAAGTACGCGTTCTGAGCGAAGATCACGAAGATCCCGTAGAAATGAGTGTAGAGCGCACCGACGTTCGCGAGAACGAGGAACGCCGAGTTCAGGACCGTCGGCTTTTCCATGAAGCGGACGAACGCGAGCAGCGTCAGCGCGACCATCAGCGCGAGCAGCGAATACGGCCGCGCGTCCTGTGCGTAGTGAATCTGGAAGACCGCAACCGCAAGGATCAAAGTCGTAAGGAGCGCCGTAGATCGATCGGTCAGGCGCCGCGTGGCGAAGAAAGCCGTGCCGAGCGCAAGCATGCTGAAGAGGAACGAAGGGAAGCGTAGCGCGAACTCGGAAGAACCGAAGGTCCCCGCCCACATGTGAGCGATCATGAAGTAAAGAGGCGTGTGGTTCCAGTTCGACGCGATCATGTCGTCGATCGTCATGTGAACGAGATCATACGTAGAGACTTCATCGAGCCAGAAGCTCTCGAGGCCGAGGTGATACAGGCGAAGGCCCGCCGCGAGAGCGAGAATGAGGACGAAGATCGCGATTCCGCGTGCGCTTTTCATCGGGCGCCTTTCGGAAGCAGGCGGACGACGAGCGCCCACCAGAAGTTCGTGGCGCCGTTCAGCACGGCCAGTCCGGCACGCGTAATCGCGCCGGCGGCAAGTTCGGGCGTGAAAGGCACGGGCCCGCTTGCGAGAATGTCGCGGTCCGGTACGCGCCTCGCATTCTGCGCGGCGCGCCGTTTCGCGAATACTTCGCCCGCATGTGCGATCATCCAGCCCGCCGCGCGAAGCCATTCGCCCAGCCATCCCTTCGCGATCGCGCCGGCGAACTGAAACGCTTCGAAGAGCAGCAGGGCCGGGGCGAGCAGCATGAGCGTCGCCGCCTGGTAGTGAATCAGCAGAATCTGCCACCGGTTCCGGATCGTGCAGAAGACGCGGCGCTTCGTGTGGACGCCGGTGCGGCGCAGCGAAAGTCCTTTCGTGCCTTCGCGATGAAGCGCGTGCGCGGCGGGAACGCTGAGAACGCGATGCCCTTGCGCCCGCGCTCGTATGCCCGTTTCGAGATCCTCGAGATAGATGAAGAACGATTCGTCGAACGGATTCCCGCACGGCCAGCGCGTCCGGTCGATCATGTAGCAGGCCGTGACAACGGCCCCGATCGCGCGCGTTTCCGTCGGAGCGCCCGCAAGCGCCCGGCGTTCGTTGTGCAGGGCCATGAGTCCCAGAAAGTGGCAGTGTGCGCCGTCGTACTGGATCGTGTCGGGGCTCGTCGCGTAGAGAATGCGCGGCATGGCGAGAACAGCCGCCGGGTCGCGGTCGAGCGCCTCGTTCAGCAGGCGAAAGCAGCCCGGTGCGGGGATTACGTCGTTGTCGATCATCGCCACGCGCCCGCTGCTGGCGTTTCGAAGCGCGGCGTTCCGGGCGGCGGCAGGGCCGTG
Source organism: Candidatus Eiseniibacteriota bacterium (assembly GCA_029262235.1). Lineage (GTDB taxonomy): Bacteria > Orphanbacterota > Orphanbacteria > Orphanbacterales > Orphanbacteraceae > JABDJQ01. The sequence goes on from JAJCZU010000004.1 coordinate 405,349, forward strand.
GTTCTCTTCGAGTTTCACGATACGGACCGAGGGGAAATGGCGTGTGACAATCGCAACACTGGCGTCCGTCGATCCGTTGTCGACGAGTACGACTTCGCCGTAGTAGTCACTGTCGTCCCCTTCGAGAACGGACGAAATCACGTCTTTCAGAAACTCTTCACCATTATAGTTGATGATACAGAGGCTCGGCTTTTCCGCGGGGTTGCGCGTTGCCGCGCCGCTCTCGTGCATGGAATCGGTCATCGGCATTCCGATCAGCGCCTCCGGCCGTTCGTATCATCAAGGTGATTGTAGAGCGAGAGACCGGAATCGATCGTGAGCATGCTTCCTGTCGTGTATTTCGAATAATGATCGGAAGCGAGATACACCGCGGCTCGCCCGATGTACTCCGGCGGGATGCTGGTTCCATGCAGCGGGGTGTGTCTGTGCGGAACCGGCTTGCCCTTTTGCGAGTTTTCGACATAGCCCGGCGCGATTCCGTTGACGCGGATCCCGTCCCCGGCATACTCGACGGCCATCTCCTTTACGAGCATCCCGATCGCCGCCTTCGACGCGCTGTAACTCGGAATTCTACGTACGCGCCACTGATGAATCGAGCTCAGAAAGAGGAGCGAACCAGTAGATTTCGCTTTCCGAAGTCGTTTCGCGAACGCCGCACAGAGACTCAGCGATCCGAATACGTTCGTATCGAACATTTTCTGCCAGCGTGCACGATCGAATCGCTGTTCGCCCGATTCGTCCGGCTCGGTGGAGCCTACATTGTTGACGAGTATGTCGATCGGCGCTCTTCGATTCGCGATCGTGCGGGACAGCTTTTGACACTCTTCCTCCTGCGCCAGATCGAGAACGAACGCCTGCGCTCCCGGTGTGATCGCGGCGAGTTCCGACTCCACTTGCTCCGCGCGGCCCGCGTCGATATCCGCGATGAGAACGACCGCGCCTTCGCGCGCCATCTCGAGCGCGATCGCTCGCCCGATATTCCGTCCGCCGCCTGTCACGAGCGCCGTTTGCCCTGCAAGGAGCCCGCTGCCCGCGCGACTACCGGAACTGTCTCTTTCCTTCCGAAACCCGCGTCCGATCATGAGTTCTTCCCGCCCTTGAACAGAGCGCGCATCGTTTTCCGGATACCGATTCCGCGCTCCATTGCCTGGCGCAGCCATGACATCGTCGACATGCGATACGTGCGGGGTGGCGTGATGCTGGAATAGTGCTCACCCCGGCCGACGAGCGACGGCGCGATTTTCATAGCCGCCGATTGTTCCGTAAGCGCGCGTAGTTCTACGCCGAGCTCCGGGTAACCCATTTTTTCCGCCAGGCTCTCCATCGGCGCGAGCATGCTCTCGGCCCGCCGCAGTCGCGCGGCGGCATTCACCGAGTACATAAGGCCACCGTCGAGCAGGTGATCGATGTGATCCGCCAGTCGAAGGAGAATCGTCTGATATGTGGTCTGGTCGAGATCGTCAAAGTTCAGCAGCAGGTCGGCCACTGTCTCTTCATTCCAGCGCAGATCATGAAACCGTTCGAGACACGGGACGATGTCATCGCCGAGACGCTGCCGCACCTCCTCGCGCTTCGCATTCGTAATGCCCTTCAATCCGTCCTTCCAGACACCGTTCCAGAATACGTTATGAAGGATTCCGGCCGCGACCATCATCGCCGGCTCGCCGATCTGCACGAGAACGCTGGCAGACCCGATGCCGTGCTCGATAAACACGCGGCGAGACGAAACGTACCTTGCCGTAAAAACCTCGATTCCGAATTCGTATGCATTGCGAACGAAGGCGAGATCCTCGTCCGAGTACCCTGCCGCCTGCATCTGGTTGTAGAGCTGCAGATTGGTTTGTGCGATCGGATGCTTCATGCGTTTCCGCCTTCATTTCGTTTGGGCAGGGATTGCTGCGATTTTCCCCCCGCGGCCCCGAGATGCTCCAGCGATCGCAGGAGTGCCCGCCCCGAGTGATACGCGGCTTTCCAGGGACCCGCTTTCCGCCCCTTCGGTCCGAGTATCGGCCGGATCCGCTCGTGCCATTCGCCTTCTATCGAGTCCGCCTGTTTCCGGTCAATCCAGTCGAGAGTGGCCGCAAATGCCTCTTCGTCCGGGCTGTCGGGCGGTAGAAGCGCCAGGAGCCCTTCTGCCTGCACCCACCAGACTTTGTCCTTCGCGGTCGCGGGCTTTCCGACCGGGCCCGACTCGAAAAAGCCGCCCTGTCTGCGGTCGAATCCGCAGCGCAGCGCGTTCTGAATCAGACGCTCCGGCTTGTCGCCGATTGCCGCGGACGAGCCGAGTCGCGCCCGTACGAGGCGCGCGATCCAGGCCAGTTCGAGATCGTGACCGTAGGAGACGGGCCCTTCTGACGAGGTGTCTCTTTGTGACCAGTCTTCGCGCACGGCTTCGATTCCGGAAACCGGTTCGTCGCGAACGAGATGTGCGAACAGTCGATCCACGATCTCCGTGAGTTCCGGGCGCGACGCGCCCCAGTGGTCGATCGCGAGAAGCGTTTCTATTATATGCAGGTTCGTGTTCAACGTTTTGTCGCCCGCGCTCGTCCCGATGAGCGTGCGTGTACCGGCGGGCAGCGGAGTCCAGTCGCGCGAGAACGCCTCGACATAGCCTCCGTGCTCATGATCGCGGGCCTTCTCGTTCACGCGGGACAGGATCGAATGCGCGAGGTCGGCCGCGTCGCGCGAGTCGGTCAGGGCATGATATTCAGCAAGAGCGTAAATCGCCTGAAACTGCGCGTAGAGATGCTTGCCTGCTTCCGTCGCGGCCTGCCCGTCGGCATCGACTCCCCAGAAAACTCCGCCGTGTTCCGGGTCGATCAGCGATTTCTTCAGGAACGCGAACCCATGGTACGCGCTGTCACGATGAAGATCGCTTCCATAGGGAGAGCGGCCGACGGCCGAGAAAAACCAGAGCATGCGCGCCTGGGCCACCGTGCGCTTGTTCGCGGGGCCCATGTCACGTCCGCGGCCGTCGTGATTCAGATGGTAACCGCCGCGCACTTCATCAACGGCATGACGCTCCCAGAACGGAAGCACGTTCTCACGCAGGAGGCGTTCGAGGATGGCAGAGTACGGTTGCACTGGTAGAGGAATGGTAACAGAGGCGATGCGGCGTCAGCAGGAAAACCGAAAAGACGGGAGCTGCGCATCCAGTTTCGCGAGGCGCGCGGCGAGTTCGTCTTCGCTGCGCGCGCGGACCGTGATGTGGCCGAGTTTCCTGCCGGGGCGGGGCGCCTTGCCGTAGAAGTGCGCGTGCACGCCCTCGAGACGGAGAAGCGGGGCGGGATCGGGGATCGTGCCGATGCAGTTTCGCATCGCGACCGCGCCGAGGGCGGCTGTCGATCCGAGCGGCATGCCGGCCACCGCGCGCAGGTGGTTCTCGAACTGGCTCGTTTCCGCGCCTTCGATCGTCCAGTGTCCGGAGTTATGGACGCGCGGGGCGAACTCGTTCGCGAGCAGCTCGCCTTCGTACTCGAAAAATTCGAGCGCGAGCGTGCCGACGTACTGCAGCCGTTCGAGCAGCCGGCCCGTAAGCGCGCAGGCCCGTTCGGTCATCGGGTCGAGCGGCCGGCTCTCCGCGCGTACCAGGATTCCGTTGTCGTGCGTGTTCTCGGAAATCGGATAGAATGCCTGCGCCCCGTCGCTCCCCCTGACAGCAATGACCGAGAGCTCGCGTTCGAAAGGGATGAAACGCTCGGCGATCAAACGATGTTCGCCGAGTTCCCGGAGCGCGCGCGCATCGTCATTCGCGTCGCGCACGATCCGCTGCCCCTTGCCATCGTACCCCTGTGAACGCGTTTTCAGCACCACGGGGCGGCCGAACGCCTGAACGGCCGCGGCAAGATCTTCCGGTCCGTCGACGGTGCGAAACGGCGTTGTCGGAATGGCGAGTTCCTGAAAGAGAGCCTTCTCGCTGTTCCTGTCTTTCTTGATGCTGAGTGCTTCGAGCGGAGGGTCGAGCGCGATGCCCGAAAGCGACTGCAGCGCGGCGGCGGAGATGTTCTCGAACTCGAAAGTGAGCTTGTCCGTATCGTTGGCGAGTTGTGCGAGAAGATCGAGGTCGTCGTAGGCGCCGTGCAGCGCTTCGCCGAGCGGAAAAGCGCACGCGTCGGGCGCGGGGTCGAGAAACAGAAACCGGAATCCGAGCGGATACCCCGCCAGCGCCAGCATGCGCGCGAGCTGACCTCCGCCGAGAATCCCGAGGCGCATCAGTCGGCTTCCCGCGGGTCGGCGTGATCGAGCACGGACTGCGTCTGCGCCTCCCGAAACCGTTCATACGCCTCTCGAATCGGCGGATGCTTCGTGCCCAGAATCGCAGCGGCAAGGAGCGCCGCGTTCACGGCGCCCGCCCGCCCGATCGCGAGCGTGCCCACGGGGACGCCCGCTGGCATCTGGGCGATCGAGAGGATGGAGTCGATCCCGGAGAGCGTCTTCGATTGCACGGGAACGCCGAGTACCGGGAGCACGGTCTTGGCGGCCGTCATCCCGGGGAGGTGGGCCGCGCCACCCGCGCCGGCGATGATGACTTCGAGGCCGCGGCCGGCGGCCCCTTCTGCGTAAGCGTACAGCTTGTCGGGAGTGCGGTGGGCGGAGACCACTTCCACCTCGTGGGGTATGCCGAGCTTCTCCAGCGTTTCGGCCGCGTGGCGCATGGTTTCCCAGTCGGATCGTGATCCCATGATGATCCCTGCGAGCGGTTTCATGATGCGGCCTCCTTTTCGGGCCTCACGATACATGATACGAGGCAAAAAATCAGTCGGCGCCGGGGGCGAATCGACCGCCCGGACGCCCCGCAATCGAAAAAATCCGCAAAATTCCGCCCATTCGTCCGTGCCAATGATCAGTGCTCACTCCCATTCCGAGCATCGAAAGCAACTGTCCGCCTCACATCTGAACGGAGGGAACTCTCAAATGACACGTTCGATTCAAGCTCTCACATTCCTCGTACTCGGCGGGATCGCGGCCCTGCCCGGCGTCGTATCCGCCCAGAACCAGGGGGATTACGGGGACGCGCCCGAAGGCGTACTCGCGTACCCGGCCCTCGGCGTAATCGGCACGTTCCCGACCTGTATCGGGGGACCCGCGGGATTCGTTTACCACGGCCCCCAGATCGACCCCGCGCTCTTCATCGGCCCGTTCGTCGACATGGAATTCGACGGAAACGCCGGCATCTGCCCCCAGCCTCCGTACGACCAGGACGAATGCGCTCTCGGCGACGGCGACTGCGGTCTCCTGTTCCCGGATCCGTGCACGATCGTCGGCGGCGTCGTTACGAGCTGCAACCCGGCCGGGGCGGCTCCGATCGGCAAGGTCTGCAACGTCGCGACCTGGGGCGTCGACATCGACGTCGACGTCACGAACTTCACGAATCAAACGGCCTTCTTCAATCTCCTTGCCGACTGGGACCAGAGCGGTTTCTGGGGCGGAGGCTCGCTTTGCCCCGCCGGCGGCGCCGCGCCCGAATGGACGACCGTGAACATTCCCGTGCCGCCCGGATTCTCGGGACCGATTTCGATTCTCGGGCCGCCGCCGTTCCTGATCGGGCCCCGTGCGGGTAAGGCGTGGTTTCGCGCCACGCTGTCCGATCTGCCGGTGCCCCAGGGGTGGAACGGAAACGGTGTATTCGAAAACGGCGAATCGGAAGACTACATGATCGAAATCGAGAACGACGATGTCGGCGAGAACCTCGAGTACGGCGACGCGCCCGAGAACTCGCTCGCGTACCCGTCGGCCGGCGTTTTCGGCTCCTTCCCGACGTGCATCGCGGGAGCGGCGGGCTTCGTCAGCCATATGTCATCGGGAAGCGTGTACTTCGGGAACTCGGTCGACTTCGAAATCGACGGTAACGCAGGCATCTGCCCGCAGCCCCCGTACGATCAGGACGAATGCGACATTTCAGGCGGCGACGCCGGTCTCATGATTCCGGATCCGTACACGGTGGCCGGCGGGCTCGAAGTGCCCTGCCCCGGCGTCCCCGGGCAGCCGCTCGGTCGTCTCTGCCAGCTCATCAACTGGGGGCCGGACGTCGATATTCTCGTGAACAACCTGCTGCCGATCGACATCTTCTTCAACCTGCTCGTCGACTGGAATCGGGATGGCGTATGGACGGGTTCCAGTGTCGTGTGCGGCGGTGTCGTCGCCCCCGAACACGTCGTCGTCAACTTCGTGATCCCGGGCGGGTTCGTCGGTCCGCTTTCGGCGCTCGGTAATCCGGCGTTCGTGGCGGCCGCGGATGACTACGTCTGGTCGCGCTTCACGCTCAGCGACACGCCCGTCGCTCTGAACTGGGACGGCCAGGGTCAGTTCGATGAAGGGGAGACGGAAGACTATCTTCTGTGGCTCCGCGAAATCGACACGTCCCTTCCGCAGACGAGGACCGAGCAGTCTTCGTGGACGGAAGTGAAGGAACTCTTCCGCTAGGAAAACCGGGTATCGAACCGGTAGAAGAACCGGATCGAGTTCGAATCGAGACCCCGCCCGCATCCGGGCGGGGTCTTTTGCGTTCAGTGGCTGCGGATTTCGCTTCGCACGGACCGGGGCGTTCGCCCGAAGTGCCTGCGGAAGACGGCGGTCATGTGACTGTGGCTGGCGAACCCCGTTTCGAGCGCGAGATCGGTGAGCGACTCTGCGCCGCCCGCGAGGCCCTCGATCACAGCGGCCAGACGGATTCTTCGCAGGTATTCGCCCGGCGTCATACCGCGTTGCCGTCGGAATGCACGATAGATTCCGAATTCAGAACATCCGATTGCAACGGCGACATCGCGAAGACGAAGGGGGTCTCCCGTGTGAGCCCGCATGGCTTCGCACGCACGATCCACGAGGATCCGATCGGAACGACGCGCGGGATCCGAAGGCGACCAGGAGAACGCATCGGGATCGTGAACGAGAGTGAACAGGTGAAGGGCCGCTTCCTGCGCGGCGAACGAATCGAATGCCGGAGTGCGGTCGAGACGAAACAGCGTCGTGAGCGGTGCTGTGAACGCGCGATGCCTGCGAACGGCAACCAGGCGCGAAGGCCGGTCCGGTGTGCGGTTCGCGTGCAGTGTCGACAGGATCTCGGCGGCCGTTTCTTCGTCGTAGGCGAGGCTCCAGCCCGCGTCGATCAAACCGTACGGATGGCGCGTTCGATACGTGGCGCCGGGCCGGTGAACGACAACGCTTGCTGTGTCGATTGTCGCCGATCGCCCCGCCTGTTCGATCGTGCAGGCGCCGCGCTTCAGGATCGAAATCACATGGTGAGAATGCGTCCGCTCGGCGCGGAGTTCCTCGCAGTCATGCCGGCAGGCCCATGAAATAATCTGCACGCAGCCGTTATCATGGAGGAGCGCAGTCTCGGCCCCCTTCGTCACGGACCCCGGGACCGGGATGCGGGGAAGGGGCCACGGATCGATCCTGTCGTCGGGGCGGGCGCTCATGCATTCGATCCTGACATATGATTCTCCTCGAATGCAACGGTTCGCGCAGGATCGTGATAGTCGGCATTCACGGATCCGGTCATAGTGTTCTTATGACAGACAAGACGAACGCGACCGGCGCGCCGCTCAAGAAAATCGCATTCTGGCTTCTCCTGATCGTCCTCGTCGCGGTGTCGATCGAAGGAATCGCGGCCCTGCTCTATCGCGGCGTGCTCGGTGAGACCATGGGCGACGCCGCCGTCGAGCTCGAGGCGCTTGCTCCCGAAGTCGCGGAGGGGCGCGAGAAGGCCGGACTCGGTTTCAAGGACCCGGCGATGTCGCTTCATCCGTTTCTCGGGTACGTCTACACGCCGAAAGACTCGGGAGACGCGCCGCCCCCCGCGGGGATCTCCATTTCGCCCGACGGCTTTCTCGACGACAAGCCCGCCGTGCAGAAGCGTCGCGACGGCGCGCTGCTGATCGGGATCCTGGGCGGTTCCGTTTCGGGGCAGCTCGGCAGTTTTCACCTGGCGCACTTCGAACGGGCCCTTCGCCGCTACCCGGAGTTTCAGGATGTCGAACTCACGTTCGTGCGGCTCGGAATGCCCGGCTACCATCAGCCGCAGCAGGTCATTCAGGTAGCATACATTCTCGCCCAGGGGGGAGAGTTCGACGTTCTGCTGAACCTCGACGGGTTCAACGAGGTCGCTGTTCCCGGTGCATTGAACGCGCCGCAGGGCGCACACCCTCTGTTCCCGATGAACTGGAGCATGGTGGCGCGCGACACGCCGGACCAGGAAGTGCGGCGCGCTCTCGGGGCGATCGTCTGGCTCAAGGAGAAGCGCGCGGAGCGGGCGGCGCGGTTCCGTACGAGCCCGTGGGCGGGCACCGCGACAGGGCGGCTCGTCTGGAAGCTGCGTGACCGCGAGCTGGAGCGCGACCTTGCGCGCTTTGCGTGGGAACTGCAGGAGTACCCGGCCGGCGAGATTCCGTACTTCGTGCGAGGGCCGGCGCGCGATCACGATCCCCCGGGTGGTCTGGTTCCGTGGTGCGTCGCGATCTGGGAGCGGTCCTCCGTGCAGTTGCACGCGATCTGCGAGGCGCACGACATACGCTACTTTCACATGCTGCAGCCGAATCAGTATCTGCCCGGCTCGAAGCCTCTCTCGCGCGCCGAGAGCGAAACCGCATACGATCCCGAAAGTCCGTATCGCGCCGTGATCGAAGAAGGGTATCCGCTCCTGCGCACGGCGGGAGAGGGGTTGCGCGCATCCGGTATCTCGTTTCACGACCTCAGCATGATCTTCGCCGACACGAAAGAAACTCTCTACGGCGACAACTGCTGTCATTTTAACGGTGAAGGGAATCGGATTCTGTGCGACGCGATCGCGGCCGCGTTTCATGAAGAGTGGTAGCGGCACTGCCCGTGCGGCTCTCTACGGCGTGAATCGGGAAACGATTTCCTTCGCCTGGAACGCGGCGCGATGGACCGCGGAGCGGAAATGCCGCGACTCCCAGTAGGGGGTGAGGGGGGCCCCGAACCCGGCCTTGAAAGCGGCAATGGATTCGGTGTTGGCGCCCATGAAGTCGAGCGCGTCGTGGGTCTTGTGAAACTCTTCGTACATGTGAAAGAGAATCAGCGAAGATCCGCCATGCTTCATGAGATCGGGGTCGGAGCCCGCGATCCAGTCGTAGAGCACCGGCCCGTCGAACACGATGATCCGGAATCCGTGCAGCCTGCCGCTTGTGTCGCGCGCCTCGTAGGCCGCGGCCAGCCCCGCGGATGCCATGCTGTCGAACCAGCGCACCATCACCGCGGTCGGCACCGGCGGCGCCTGCTTATGCCGCGCATAGCTGCTCGCGTACAGTTCGACCGCCTCGCCGAAATCCGTCGTCTTCCGGACTTCGATCCCGCTCTCACGGGCACTCTTGATGCGCTTTCGAATGTCATACCGAAACGCAGCAAGCGCTTCATCGGGTTCTTTCAGTTCTAAACGAAACGTGTAGCGCGGGACCGTTTCCCAGCCGTTCCAGACGAGCGGTCGCAGGTCGGGGAGCGCGGGGTGATGAACGAGAACGGCCATCGGGTGCCTTTCGCGGATCCCGCTTTCGATTTCACCGACGACCTTGACCGCGCTCTCGACGTTCGCGTGAATCCGCGGGCTTGTTTCCGCGCGGAGCACGATCCCCTGGTACGGCGTAAAGAGCGGGGGAAGAAGACAGTCGAACCCGGCCTTGCGCACGCGGACGGAAATCACGCCGCCGGCGAGTTCGTCTTTCTTTCGGCAGCCGTAGACGATCCAGTCCTTGTCGAGCGCTTCGGCGAGAATGCGATACCATGCGGTGGTGTTGAAGACGGTGCCTTGCGGGGAGGCCGCGGTGAGTTCGTCCCATGCGGGGTATTCGGACTCCGGAAGCACGTCGAACGAGTATTTCTCCGCCATCGTCTGCTCTCCCGGCGCGCCTTCGGGCGGCGCCAAACAAAGGCCCTGGCTTCATCGCGAAGTGCGGCGGCTTCCTGCGCCCGCCGGACACTTCCTGCTCACGCCGGTCACGCGGAGCCGTCTCAACATAGCCGTCCGGCGTGCCGGGTGCAACCGGCGCAGAAGACCGGGAATCAGGCGTCCGGTCACGATTTCATCGGCCGGAATCATAGCAGAGGCGAGCTCTTTCAGAATCCGGCCGCCGGACATGTGGATCGGATTCGCCTGATCCAGCCCGATCAGAGGCAATTCCCGCTGTTTTCTCCCCGGTGCAGTGCGCACGATTCGCACAGAGGGCCCGAGGGCGCCTCTTGACCGGCCCTTCGCCCGTCCTGTAAAATAGACCCCTACACGGCCCCCACACCATGTTCCGTCAACTTGCGCGACGGCCAGGAGTTCTCCATGCGAGTTCGTCCCCTTGTCTGCAATTTTCGATTGCTGATCCTTATCGCAGGAATTGTCATGAGCCTGCCGGGCTTCGCGTCGGCCGTGTTCGTAGAAGTCGGGAATCAGATGGGCGTCGCGTACAACAGTACAGGGCGTTCCGTCGTATGGATGGACTTCGACGGCGACGGCTGGCTCGACCTCTACGTGGGGAACGTCGACGAGAGTAATCTTCTGATGCGAAACCGGATTCCGAGCGGCCTTCCGTTCGTGAACGTGGCCGTGGCACGGGGAGTCACGAATACGGCTTATCCGACGTGGAGCGTCACTTCGGTCGACATAGACAACGACGACGACCTCGACATCTTCGTTGCCAACGATGTGCAGTTCCCGTGCCGTCTCTATCGCAACGACAACTGGCTGTTCGCCGAGATCGGTCTTGCGAAAGGAGTGACGGGCGACGAGAACAACATGGGCGTTGCCTTCTCGGACATGGACAGGGACGGCGATCTCGACTTCCTGCTTTCGATCTGGGGACCGAATCTCTTTTATCGCGGGGACGGGCGTACCGGCTTCGCGAATATCGCAACGGACATGGGAACCGCAAGTGACGCGATCGGTTTCCAGGTGGCGTGGGCGGACTACGACAACGACGGCGATCCCGACTTATACAATGCCAACATGCCGAACATGATCGGCAACAAGTCCCATCTCTATCGAAACGACGGCGGAGAGTTCGCCGACGTATCGCTTGCGATGAATGCGTCGCTCGACGAGCGTGCGCTCGGCGCCTCCTGGGCCGACTTCGACGCTGACGGCGACATGGATCTGTTCGTGGCGCGCGGGATCTTCGCCGGCACCGGGCAGGCCGAACCGAATCGTCTCTATCGAAATGACGGGAACGCGTTCGTCGATATCGCCCCGCAGTTCGCGGGGATGGCCGACTCTCTCTCTTCGATGTCCGGGATCTGGGGCGACTACGACCTCGACGGCGACCTCGATCTCTTCATTGATGGTGGACACGCGAATCAGCTGTTCCGGAACGACAACACGGTACTCGTAAACGTGGCGGCGCAGGAAGGGCTGATCGATTCGACGAATACGGGCCCTGGGCGCGGCGCCTCGTGGGGTGACTACGATCGTGACGGCGACCTCGACCTGGTCGTGGTGCACCGCGGCGGCAAGATCCGTCTCTACAGGAACGACAACGCGAACAGCAATCACTGGCTCACGCTTCATCTGAAGGGTGTGGCGTCGAATCGTTCCGCGATCGGGGCGAAAGTGGAAGTGACCGCGAACGGCAATACGCAGCTTCACGAAGTGACGGCGGGCGACGGCTATTTCTCGCAGCAGTCCCTGCCGCTCGAGCTCGGTGTCGGGAGTGCGACGAGTGTGACAGCCGTCGTCGAATGGCCGAACGGTATCCAGCAGCAGATCGTCTCGCTCCCGGTCGACCAGGAGTTCACGATTCTCGAAGACTATCCCGTAACCGAGCAGATCAAGTTCACCGAGATCAGCAGCACGAAGAGTATCGACGACAACGGAGACGGCCGCGGTTCCGCCTGGGCCGACTACGACGATGACGGCGATCTCGACCTGTTTGTCGCGAACTTCACGGGTGCGAACCGTCTCTGGCGAAACGACGCCGGCACGTTCGCGGAAGTCGCCTCGCTTCTCGGCGTCGACGATCCGGGTGCGGCGTCGCTGAGCGCGACGTTCGCCGACTTCGACAACGACGGCCTGCTCGATCTTCACGTTTCAAACAACGGCAGCGCCTGCCGCCTCTATCAGAATACGGGATCCGGCTTCACGGACGTGGCCGGTGCGATGGGGCTCGGCAACGCCAACATGGAACACTGGGGCGCCGCGTGGGCCGATTACGACGGTGATGGCGACGTCGATCTCTATCAGACGCGCCGGCAGCAGCCCAATTCGCTCTATCGCAACGACGGTTCCGGCTTCTTCGATATCGCGCCGTCTCTGGGCGTCGACTACTCCGGCCGCCAGCGAATGGCGACGTGGGGAGACTACGACAACGACGGGCTTCCCGATCTCTATCTCGTGAACATCGCGTCGAACGCGCTGCTTCGCAACACGGGGACCGGCTTCACCGACGTGTCGCTGGCCGCGGGTGTGAACGACGGCGGAAGAGGAACGGGCGCCGCCTGGGGCGACTGGGACAATGACGGCGACCTCGATCTCTATGTGGCCAACGACGGCCCCAACAAGTTCTATGAAAACCAGGGCACGGGGACGTTCCTCGCGAAGGAAAACACGAGGCGCATCGGATACGCCGGACTCGACTATTCCCCGGTGTGGGCCGACTGGGATGCGGACGGCCGCCTCGATCTCTCGCTCGTTTCCGACGGCGGCACGATCCGGCTTCTCGACAATATCGGCACGAAGTTCCGCGACATCGGCGTATTGAAGGGGATCGGCGACTACGGCTACGCGCGAAGCGGCGCCTGGGCCGACTTCGACAATGACGGCGACCTCGATTTCTACGCGGCGCGCGACGGCGAGGCGAATCGGTTCTATGAGCGCACGGGCGCCGAAGGGGGCAACTGGCTCCGCATCCGACCCACGGGCGTGATCTCGAACCGCGCCGCGATCGGCGCACGCATTGAAGTCGAAGCCGGCGGCGTTACGCAGACGCGCGTCGTGCAGTCCGGTTCCGGGTGGCTCTCGCAGGGCGATCTCTGGCCGCAGTTCGGCCTCGGCGCCGCGGGAACAGCCGACCGCGTCACGATATTCTGGCCGAGCGGCATCGAAGACGAATACCTGAACGTGGCAGCCGGCCAGGAGCTCGCGCTGGAGGAGGGGGCCACGATCACGGGCGTAACCGATACCGCGCCCGCGCGCCCGCTCGCGATCATCGGCAACCACCCGAACCCGTTTAATCCGATCACGCGCATCGCATTCGACTTGCCGCAGTCGGGACTCGTCGAACTCGATATTTACGATGCGTCCGGCCGGCACGTTCGCCGGCTCACGCGCTCCGTTCTTCCGGCCGGTCGCAACACGGTTCGCTGGGATGGCCGCGACGAATCCGGACGCTCCGTCGGCTCCGGGATCTATTTCAGCCGGCTTCTCATGAGCGGCGAAAAACGAACACACAAGATGCTTCTCCTACGCTGAGGTACTGAAACGGCATGAGATTCAAACAGCTTGCTCTCTGCATCATGGGAATCCTGCTCGCTCTGCCCGCGGCGGCATTTGCCCAGCATTCGACCGCGCGCCTCTGGAACGACGCTCTGCTCGAAGCCATTCGTACCGACTTTGCGCGTCCGACGGTGCACTCGCGGAATCTGTTTCACACCGGGATCGCGATGTACGACGCGTGGGCCGCGTATGACAACGTGGCGGAAACGTATTTTCTCGGCCGCACGCTCGGCGGGTACACGACGCCGTTCACCGGTGTCCCCGCGCCCGGCAATCTGCAGGCCGCGCGCGAGGAAGCGATCAGCTACGCGGTGTTCCGCCTGCTGAAGCATCGCTTCGTCAATTCACCGGGAGCTTTCGTGGCGCTCGGCCGTTTCGACTCGCTGTTCGTGGCGCTCGGGTACGACACGACGTTCACTTCCACGGACTACACGACCGGCAATCCGGCCGCGCTCGGAAACTACATCGGCAATCAGCTGATCTTCTTCGGGCTGCAGGACGACGCGAACGAGCAATACGAATTCGAAAACGAGTATTACGAACCGGTGAACCCGGCGCTCCTTCCCGAGGAGCCGGGCAACCCGGACATGGTCGATCCGAACCGCTGGCAGCCGCTCGGTTTCGACAGCTTCGTCGATCAGTCGGGGAACCCGCTGCCGCTCTCCGTCCCCGAGTTCCTGGGACCGGAGTGGGGGAACGTGACGGCGTTCGCGCTGTCCGAAGACGACCTCACCGTGTACAACCGCGACGGCTTCGATTACTGGGTGTATCACGATCCGGGCCCGCCGCCGTATCTCGACACGCTCTCGCTCGGCGGGCTGTCCGAAGAGTATAAGTGGGGCCACTCGCTCGTTGCGCTCTGGTCGTCGCATCTCGATCCGGCGGACAGTGTCTGGATCAACATCTCACCGGGCGCGATCGGCAATATTCAGAACTACCCGACGACATTCGCAGAGCATCGCAACTTCTATGACGCGCTGAACGGGGGCGACCCGAGCATCGGCTGGCCGACCAATCCTTCGACCGGACAGCCGTATGATGATCAGTGGGTTCCGCGGGCGGATTACGCGCGCGTGCTCGCCGAGTTCTGGGCCGACGGTCCCGCGTCGGAAACGCCGCCCGGCCACTGGTTCACGATTCTGAATTACGTGAATGATCATCCGATGTTCGAAAAGCGCTTCAAGGGCGTGGGGCCGATCGTCGACGATCTCGAGTGGGACGTGAAAGCGTATTTCGGGCTCGGCGGCGTGATGCACGACGCGGCCGTCACTGCATGGGGTGTCAAAGGCTGGTACGATTACGCGCGCCCGATCTCGGCGATTCGCTACATGGCGGAGCGCGGCCAGTCCTCCGACACGACGCTCACGAACTTCGATCCGGGCGGGATTCTGCTCGAACCGGGTCTGATCGAAGTGATCCAGCCGGGAGATTCGCTTGCGCTCATCGATTCCGCGAACATCGGCAAGATCAAGCTGCGCGCGTGGCGCGGCCCCGACTACGTCGCGGATCCGGAGTCCACGTACGCGGGCGTCGGGTGGATTCTCGCCGACAACTGGTGGCCGTATCAGCGGCCCACGTTCGTGACGCCGCCGTTCGCGGGTTATGTGTCCGGTCACTCGACGTTTTCACGCGCCGCGGCCGAGTACATGACTCTGCTGTCGGGCGATCCGTTCTTCCCTGGCGGCATGGGCGAATTCCTGGCGCCGATGAACGAGTTTCTCGTGTTCGAAGACGGCCCGAGCGTGGATGTCACGCTGCAGTGGGCCACGTATCGCGACGCATCCGATCAGACGAGCCTGTCGCGCATCTGGGGCGGGATTCATCCGCCTGCGGACGACATTCCCGGCCGGCTCATGGGCGACGTCATCGGCCCCGAGGCCTTCAACCTTGCCGAACTCTACTACAACGGAACGATTACTGGTGTGGGCGACCCCGCGCCGCCGACTTCCGCCTATGTTTTACGCCCGAACTATCCGAATCCGTTCAACCCGACCACGACGATCGAGTACACGCTGCCGGCCGACGCGCACGTGGAACTCGTGATCCATGAAGTCGGCGGGCGCGAAGTCATTCGCCTCGTCGACCAGCCCGAATCCGCGGGAACGCACCGGGTGATCTGGAACGGGCGCGCCGCGAACGGAAGGGACGTTTCGAGCGGCACGTACTTCTATCGCCTGAGCGCCCGTGACGCCGCCGAGCGCGTGACGCGTGCCGGCAAGATGTCGCTCATCCGCTGACGCGCTCAGCGCACGAACAGCTTTTTCAGTTCACTCCATGTCGCCGAAACGGAAGGCTGCGGACCCGCCACGCCGGTTGCGGGATCGACCACGGTCACGGTTCCGTTCATCGGCATCAGCTCGTGTACGCGGCAGAAGTACGGATAGACGCCGGCGGTGTCGTTGAACGTGTACCAGAACCGGGCGCCTGCGCCTTCGAGGGGTGCATCGAACAGAGTCCCCACGTTCGGGTCACCGGAACCGGTTCCGCTCGTCACCGTGTGTCCGAAGAAGGTCGTCTTGCGCCATTCGATCGTGTCGCCGATCGGGATCATGACGTGTTGCGGGCTGAAGGTGGCGTTCGGGGTGGTGACGACGAGCGTGTCCGCGGCAGCCGGAGCCGCCGTCATCAGCAAAAGGAACAGAAAAACGAACGCGGCGGGAAAGATTCGATCGATCATGGCTGCTCCTGCTGTTGGGATTAGCGGGGAAGCTGTGTTATCAGTATACACATCATGAGAAACTACCGCCTGTTGATCCTGGTCGCTTTCCTTTCCGGTTGTTACACGCAGCTTGAAAAGCCCGTCGCGCTGGACCCCGTTGACTCGTCACGACCCGCTGCCGGTGAAGAAGGCGCAGGGCCGGGCCCCGGAGTGCCGGGCGGCGGCGTTGACCCTCACGAAAACGTCGATTGGATGAACGAGTACGATCACGACTGGCAGGCACTGGCCGAGATGCGGAACGAGATCGAAGCGCTCGTAGGCGACGGGTCGTGCGCGGGACACGGAAACTGCAAGGTAGTCGGCCTGGGAGCGAAACCATGCGGTGGTCCATGGGAGTGGCTCGTCTATTCTGATTTCATGATGTACGAGGATGAGTTTCTGGCTCGAGTTAACGAGTACAACCGGTACGAACGTGCACTCAATACCAAGTGGGGGAAGTTCTCGGACTGTTTCTACACGGCACAGCCCGAAGTCCACTGCGAGTTCGGGCGATGTGTCGTGAAATCCCGCCGTCACTAAATAAAAAGAGGCCCGCTCGACTGAGCGGGCCCCTGACAATTCACTGTTTTGCGGCGGCTTATTCCGCCTGACCGACTCGATCCGCCTGTCAGCGAACGAGTACCGGCACTTCCCGTCGCACGGCGTCTCCGTTTTCGTTGTAGGCTTCGACGATGATCGATCCTTCGCCCGGCGTATCCGACGCGCGGAAGAAGCGCATGGAGAAGCCGAGCTCTTCGTCCGATCCGTCCGGGCGTCCTGGATGTTCATCCCCACCACCCGCAAGCGTCGAGTCGTACTCGGGTTCATGCGGGCCGTCGTAGATATCACCGAGGCTCGGTGACGAAAGAATCCAGTCGAACTTGACGTTCGTCACGACATCGCCGTCTTCTGCGATCGCGAACGCATGGAGCGGGATCTCGTGGCCCCGTTCGACGTCCACCACTTCCGGTTCGATGATCACGTCGATCAGCCGTGGCGGCGCTTCCACGATCACGCGTGCGCGTGCTTCGATCGAGCGCTCTGTTGCCGGGTCGGTCACCGTGACGATCACTTCGCCCTCGCCGGTCTGTTCCGGGGAGAACAGGCGGAACGCTTCGATCTCCATGGGCGGGCGGATCGGCTCGTCGTCGTCCATTCCCATGCCGCCGTGATCCTCGTGGTTCGTGCCGTCCGGTCCGACGTCCGTTCCTTCGTGCGGCGGAAATCCCTCATCGGGTCCCCCCGGCCCGCCCGGCCCGCCCGGCCCGTTCGGTTCGTCGAATTCCGAAAAAACACCGAACCCGTCGGGCTCGACACGCCACTCGAATGTAAGGCCTTCCAGAGCGTGGCCGAACTCGTTCAGTCCCACAGCCGTGAAGAAGACCCGCGACTCGCGCCGCACATGAATTTCGTCGGGCGCGATGTATACGCGTTCGAGAACGCCGCGTCGTCTCACATGGACTTCGGTGTCGGCATGCACATCGCCGAGCGTAGCGCGGACGACGCCGGACGCCTGCCCTTCCGCGGGCTCCGCGGCCGTGAACTTCACGAGCGAAACCTTACCGATCAGTTCTTCCCGTTCGTATTCGGGATTCCATTCGTCGGCCGGCGGTACATCGGGATATCCGTAATCGAGGTATTCATAATAATAGAACGGCAGCGACCGGACGATCTCGGCTTCCTCTTCGGCCGTGAGCCCCGTAACAGGTTCCAGCGTTCCGAGTATCGCGGGGTCGAGCGACCAGTCGATGGCCGGGTTCTCGAGCAGCGTGCCCCTTCCCGTGATCGCATAGGCGCCCATGTATTGCTCCGCGCCACTTTGCAGCGACACGTAATAGCCCGGCGCCATCTGAACGCGGACGACATCGCCGTCGGCAACGACTTCGACAGTCGCGGTCGCGACGAGGTCCGTGGCGAACGTGGCGACGATCGTCCCGCGACCCACGGCCGTTCCGATGAACGTGCCTTCGCGCGAGATTACGCCGATCGGCGTGTCCGATTTGATCGACCAGGTGGGGCGGAGATACGGGGAGCTGCCGCTTTTCTCGGCCCCGATCCCGCCGTCGGTTCCACGCGGCGGTACGAACTCGTCTTCGTTTTCGTATTCGCCGTCGACGTCAACGCCGCCGTGGCCTTCGCCGGGACCCTGGCCGTCTTCACCGAGCCAGTCCGCCCAGACGTTGACCCAGAAACGGGTCTCTTCGAGAATGCCGAGCCGCGCTTCTGACGGGTAGAGTTGGATGCGGTCGGGGCGCAGATCGTGCGGCAGAACCGACACGTCGAGATCGACGGTGCCTCCGCCGTGAACCGAGACTTCGATTTCGCTCGACTCGTAGCCGGAGCCGGCCGGGGCGTCGATGACGATCCGGACGTCGCCGTCCGTGACGCCGTCGAATGCGAATGAACCGTCTGCGGCCGTTACGGCCGTCATGTCGGTGCCTTCGATACGAACGGTGGCGCCGGCGACCGCAGCGCCGGGATCGGCGGAGCTTACGACGCGCCCCTGAACCTTGCCTGTCGTGTCGGTCGAGCCGCCCGTGGGGCTTTCACCGCAGCCGGTCCAGAAAATAGCGAGAAAGAACAAAAATGAGACGAACAGAGATCGAAATGTATGCATGAGAATCGCTCCCTCCATGGGATGGGGAGATTAGACGAGCCGGAACGCTTACCATTATATATCGGCGGGCGTGGGGGGTCAATTGATCCCGCCTCGATCCTGCCTCAGCTATTCATCGATTTACTGAAGGGGAGGCAGGGACGCCGTGATCTCGTCCAGTCGATGCGCAAGGTCGGCGTCGAGAGTCGTGTTGCGTCCTTCCGCTTTCTGTCGCAACAGCCGCAGGCGCGCGGCCATCTCGTGGGCGCGAATTCGCTCACCGCGCGAAACGGCATCCTCGAGCTCCGCAAGCCAGTCACCTGCCCGTGCCATCTGGTCTTCGAACGAACTGAGCGGACCTGTTTCCGGTGGCGTGATCTGCGCGCGCATCTTTTCGACGAAAGCGCGCGTTTCTCGCTCGTCGACAGCCCGCCCCGATGCGAGTTCGTTCTCCAGCGAGCCGAAGATCTGATTCAGGAAGTAGTAGATGCGCCAGTCGTTCGGATCGGTGGCGTAAAGTTCATCGAGAGCGCGGAGCATTTCGGTGCGCAGCATGCCTTCGCTGTTCGTAAGTGCGTATCCTTGAAAGATGCCGTCCCGGCTCCGGCGCTCGAGGCTGCCAAGCGCACGCGTCCAGTTGCTCTTGTCGTCCGTGATCCAGGAGCCGACTGGAGAGGACTGGTAGCGCGCCAGGGAACGGGCGATATCGCGCGAATCTTCACGATGCAGATGAAACGGCGCGGAGAATTCGAGCAGTGAATTGTCGTCGGTGTTGATCGGCCCGGGACCGACCCAGCGCGCGAGCTTGTCGGATTGCACGAGGCAGCTCGCCAGAAAACGGGACGGGTGCTCGAGCCCGATCATCTCGAGATCCTCGTAAATCGCAGGCTCGAACATGCGCGCGGCGATCGCGCTGACGTCGGCCCCCTCATTCCCCGCGATCAACAGGAAGTCGGCGTACTTCGGCTGCCAGAGCGTGACGTTCGGAAACACTTCATGCAGCGTCCGCACGATCATCAGAAAGTCGGAAGGCGCCATCGAATACGAGTGAACCCACTGGCAGTAGACGCCGTCTTCCCGGAGCCTGCTCTTCGCGAGCTCGAAGAACTCGCGCGTGAACAGGTTCGCAATGCCTGCCATCCAGGGGTTCGACGGCTCCGAAATGATGACGTCGTACGTGCGATCCACGAGAAGCAGGTGATTCCGACCGTCGTTACGATAGAGATGTACGCGGGGATCGTCGAGCACGTCGCGATTGTACCGGCCGAAGTAGTCGCGCGCGGCCTCGACCACGCCGCCCGAAACTTCCAGCACGTCGAGGCTCTTCACGTTTTCGTGCAGCGCCGCCGACGCGACCGTGATGCCGGCGCCGAGCCCGATCACGAGAACATCCTCCTGCTCCTTCGCGAGAATCAGCGGCATCTGCGCGAGCGATACCTGCGTCGGCATGTCGCCGAGCAGCGAACTCGCGTCGCTCTTTCCGTTGATGCGGAGAAAGCGGTTCCCGTCTTCCGTTTCGTGAACGGACACCGTGGCGTCGACCCCGTCCTTATAGAAGAGAATCGTTCCTGCCGGGCTCTTCTCGCCGAGATACGCGCCTGCCGTAATCGTTGCCCTCTCGAGCGGCACGCTCCTCGTATAGAGAATCGCGCCCGTGAAGCCCGCGATCAGGAGCACGGCCCCGATCAGGCCGCTCTGTCGTGAGTGGCCGCTTCCGAACAGAAACACGAGCAGGGCAAGCCCGCCCGAAATCGCCGCTCCCGTGACGAGCGTGCCGTAAATACCGAGCGGGCTCGTGAGCAGAAAGAAGCCGCACAGGATGGACCCCAGGATCGTGCCTGTCGTGTTGATCGAGTACACACGCCCCGTTGTAGCGGAAGCATCGCCGCGGGAACGCGTCACCGCGAGCATCACGAGCGGGAGCGTGGCGCCCATGAAGAACGTCGGGAGGAACAGAACGCGGGCGATGTAGAAGAACTCGCGCTTCAGCAGCGCCGGTACCGCGCCGCCGGACGCCTCGATCCATCCCACGACGAGATCGGGGAGATGCGAGAAGCCCGGTATCGAGAGCAGCACCGTGATCGTGAGCGCGGCCTGCGATACGGCGATCCAGAATGCGTAGCGGCGAATGCGCTCCCCGATCAGGCCGATCATGTAGGAGCCGAAACCGAGCCCGAGGATGAACACGATCAGAATCATCGAAAATGCGTACGTGGACGAGCCGAGCTGCACGACGAGCAGTCTGTTCCATGCAATCTGATACGCCATCGCCGAAAGTCCTGATACGAACGCGATCAACAGATAGGGCTCGAATGCGGAACGGTGTTTCGTGCCGCGCTCTTCGCTGCGGTCCCCGCCGCGCCCTTCGCTGCGGTCCCCGCCGCGCTCTTCGCTGCGGTTCGCCACGGCACGGGAATCCTCCCCGTTTGGCGCCCGCTCCCGATCCCATAGCCGGCTGAGAGCCAGAGAGAGTACTCCGAGCGTGAGGTTGGCGGCGCAGACGACGAGCAGCGATCGCGAACGGCCGAGGTACGGAATCAGCAGGAAGCCGGCGGCGGCCGCGCCGAGAGCGGCGCCGATCGTGTTCAGGCCGTACAGCAGTCCCGGCACCCGCTCGTAACGCGCAATCCGGCGCGAAGCGAATTCGACGAGAACCGGGAGCGTGGCGCCCATGAGCGCCGTCGGAACGAGCAGGATCAGAAAGCTCAGCAGAAATCGTGCGATCTGCAGCGGAACCGTCGTCTCGAATCCGGTCTGCGCCACAAGAGCACGGTAAAGCGGCACTGTAGAATGAAACAGAAACGGGGTCAGGGCGGCGGAAAGACCGATCCCGATCTCGAGGAACCCGTACGCCCGCAGGGGGCGTGGCATCCGGTGCGCGTAGCGGGATCCGACCGCGCTTCCGATCGCGAGACCCGCCATGAACGAAGCGAGCACGGTCGCGATCGCGTGCGTCGTGCCACCCATGACGAGCGTAAGCTGCCGTACCCACAGCAGTTCGTATACGAGCCCCGCAGCGCCGGAGATGAAGAAAAACAGATAGACGAGCATCTGAGCAGATTAGAGGCTTTCGAATTCGGCCGCCACCAATAGTTATGGCCCCGTTCCTGCGGTTCGAGGACGTGACGAGAGGAGAGGAGAGGATGTGCCGCACTCAATCGAATATTCTGCGATCCATTGCGTTTAGCAATCGTATTGCGGGAGCAAGCAATGGTTCATGAGTGAATGTTCATGTCACGAGTTTTGCACGTCGAAGATAATGATGTTGCTATCGAACCCGCCGCTCGCCTAGTGTAGGGCAGGAACTACATGGCAGGTACCGGCACGTGCCTGCGATGAGTGTTCTGGTCCATGAAGCTCCAACCCTCACAAGGAGTCCCCTTATGCACCGATCGTTAACCCTGTGTGCCGCTCTGTTTGTTCTCGCCCTCGCCTTCGCGCCCCCTGCGCTCGCTGATTCCCCACTCGAAGAAGTCTTCGCCCAGTACATCGGAGAGAACGGAGAGACCGTAACGGCCGACCGCTGCGGTACCTACATTCCGACGCGCGAAGAAGCGATTCGACAGAACGAGCAGGTCGACAGGTGGCTGCAGGCTCATCCCGAGTTCTTCAACAAAGCGGCGGCGATCACGACGATCCCGATTGCGTTTCATGTCGTGCGGAGCAATTCCGGCGCCTGGGACGTGACCGACACGCAGATCGCAAATCAGCTGGCGGTGCTGAACGCCGCGTATGCGAGCACCAACTTCCAGTTCTCACATTTGAGCACAGACCGCACGAACAACTCGAACTGGTCGCAGCATACGATGGGCAGCGCAAACGAAACCAACATGAAGAGCGCTCTCGCGATCAGCCCGGCGACGACGCTGAACTTCTATATATGCAACATCGGCGGGGGCCTTCTCGGTTACGCCACGTTCCCCGACATGTATGCCGAAAGCAGCTTCATGCACGGCGTTGTCTGTCTCTACTCGTCGCTCCCGGGCGGTTCCGCGGCACCGTACAATCTCGGCGACACGGCCACGCATGAAGTCGGCCACTGGGTCGGCCTCTATCACACGTTCCAGGGCGGCTGCTCGGGGAACGGCGACTTCGTTGCCGATACGCCGCCGGAAGCGAGCCCGGCTTACGGTTGCCCGGCCGGTCGCAACACCTGCTCCGGCGGTGGCGACGATCCCATCTACAATTTCATGGATTACACGGACGACTCGTGCATGGATCACTTTACGTCCGGCCAGTCGACGCGCGCGGACCAGCAGATGGCCGCGTATCGCCCGAGCATGTTCGGCGGCGGCTGCTCGCCGACCGCGAACGCCGAGTTCACGGCGAACACGACTTCGGGTACGGCGCCGCTGAACGTGAGCTTCACCGACCAGTCGACCGGCAGCCCCACGGCATGGGACTGGACGTTCGGTGACGGCGGCACGTCGACGTCGCAAAACCCGTCGCACAACTACACGAGCGCCGGCAACTACACGGTATCGCTTACCGTGACGAACGCCTGCGGCATCGACACAGAAACGAAAACGAGTTACATCAGCGTGACGAATCCGGGCGGCGGCTATGCGAGCCTTCCGTACAGCACCGGTTTCGAGGGCGGCGCGGTCGACCAGTACTGGACGACGCAGTCCACTAGCAACGGCCGCGTCCAGGTCACGACGTCGAACACGCCGCACAGCGGTTCGTGGCACATGACGATGGACGCTGTTTCCAACGGCACATACGCGACCAACGAAGCGTGGCTTCATCTCGATCTCGCCGGTGTCAGCAATGCCGATCTCGATTTCTGGTGGAAAGACTTCAGCGACGAAACGCATACGCAGGACGGCGTGTTCTTCTCGAACAACGGCGGCGCGAGCTTCACGAAAGTATTCAATCTGCCGGGCGCCAGCTATGCGAACAATTCGTGGAACAACTTCAGTCTCGACGTGGATGCTCTCGCATCCGGCGCCGGTCTCAGCCTGAACAGCACGTTCGTGATCAAGTTCCAGCAGTACGACAACTACGTCATCGCGACCGACGGCATGGCGTTCGACGACATCAGCGTCACGGAAACGGGTGGCGGTTCGCCCCCGGTCGCGGACTTCTCGGGAACGCCGACTTCAGGCACGGCTCCGGTGAACGTCTCGTTCACGGACGCGTCGACCAACGGCCCCACGTCGTGGAGCTGGACATTCGGTGACGGCGGCACGTCGAGTGCGCAGAATCCGTCGCACAATTACACGGCGGCGGGTACCTACTCGGTGACCCTCACCGCTTCAAACGCGTTCGGATCGGACGGTGAAACGAAGACGAACTACATCACCGTGGACGCTCCGGGCGGCGGCGGATGGGAAACCATCACGTATGACGACTGGGAGTCGGGCTACGGCAACTACTCGGACGGCGGCAGCGACATGACCCGTTCGAGCCAGAGCCAGTACGCGTGGGAAGGCTCGTGGTCGGGCCGCATTCGTGACAACACGAACTCGTCCGTCTTCTCGCACACGAACTGCCAGAACGTGACCGGCTACACGGATCTCGAAGTGGAGTTCTACTTCTATCCGCGCAGCATGGAAAACGGCGAAGACTTCTGGGTGCAGTGGTATAACGGTTCGAGCTGGCAGACCGTCGCGGCGTTCGCGGCCGGTTCGAGTTTCAATAACAACTCGTTCTACACAGCCACCGTGAATATCCCGTCCGGCTCGTACCCGTACACGACCTGCGGCGCGCTTCGCTTCCGTTGCGACGCTTCGGGGAACTCGGATTACATCTACGTCGACAACATCGACTTCCGCGGATTCTCGAGTTCGCGCGAAGTCGGGCAGGAAGAGGCGCTGGTCAAAAATGAAGCCGTACCCGGCGTCATGACGCTCGACCAGAACGTGCCGAACCCGTTCAACCCGACAACGACGATTCGCTTCAATCTGCCCGAAGCGACGCACGTGCAGCTCGAAGTGTTCGACATTACCGGGCGTCGCGTTTCGACCGTGCTGAACGAAAGGCGCATGGCCGGCCAGAACTCGGTCGAGTTTCATGCGAACGGTCTCAGCTCGGGCATCTACTTCTACAAGCTGAACGCCGGCGGCAAGACCGACCAGAAGCGCATGGTGCTCGTGAAGTAGAGACCGCAGACAACCGATCGATCATGCCGACCCGGTGCCGTGGGCCGGAATGATCAAGCGACCGCCCCGGGGATTCGTTCTCCGGGGCGGTTTCGTGTTCGGCAAGTATTTCGTGTGTCGAAAATGGCGGCGAGCAAGTCGGGCGGGCTCGTTCTCGATGCTCGCTCTCAGCGCATCGTGCCCTCGACCTGCACGAGTTCCTGCCGCGCGTCCTCCACGCCCTCGCCGTCTTCGCCGAAGAGCTTGACGCGAATCGCGAGCGCGCGCCCGAACGCAGCGACCGCTTCTTCCGGGTGACCGCGCCGCACATGGTTTCGCCCCAGGTTCAGCAGGGAACTCGCGACGCTCTCGCCCTCCGGCCCCTCGGTTTCCTCCCAGGCCTCCACGCAACTGATTCGCCAGAAGAGCGCCTCCTCGTCGCGCCCGGCACGCTCGTAGGAAAATGCGATGTCGTTCCTGATCCGGGCGATATCGGGGTAGCCTGCGCCGAAGCTTTCCTCGTAGATCTCCATCGCCCGCTTGTAGGTGTCGACGGCTTCGTCCACGCGGCCGCTCCTCTGAACGGCGAACGCGATGTTCACACTGCTCTGACCGACATAGGGGTGGTCCAGTCCGAGCGCCGCTTCCCGAATCGCGAGCGCGCGACGGTGAAGCGACTCCGCGACCGCGTAGCGCTCCTGATCATTCTCGACGAGACCGAGATTGTTGAGGCTCGCCGCCACATCGACATGATCGGGCCCGAGCACCTTCTCCCGAATGGCAAGCGACCGCTTGAATGCGGGAATCGCGTCATCCGGTTTCCCCTGCACGCGGTAGAGCATGCCGAGGTTGGACCAGCTCAATGCGGTGCCCGGGTGATCGGGCCCGAGTACGGTCCGGCGAACTTCGAGCGCCTGATGGAACAGGGGATCGGCCTCGTCGATGCGTCCCTGCCTCGCGGCGAGAACGGCCATGGCGTCCAGATACTCGGCGAACCGCTCGCTTTCACCGTCATCCGCATTCTCCGCGATCGCAAGCGCTCTCCGAACGAACGGCTCGGCTTCGGAAAGCTTCCCCTGTTGCGACTGAAGCATCCCCAGCGCATGCAGCGTCTGCGCGATCGCGAGGTCGTCGGGGTCGAGCTCCCGTTCACGAATCGCGAGCGAACGTGCGAGAAGCGCGGCCGCTTCGGCAAACCGTCCCGCGTTCGCATGAAGCGTCCCGACCTGATAGCAGCTTTCCGCGACGTCGATCGGGTTCGAATCCGGAAGTCCTTCTCGTATCGCGAGCGCTTCCTCGAGAAGCGGGCGTGCCTGCTTGTAGAGACCGAGGGCCTGATAGACGTCGCCGATCGTATTCAGCATGGTCGCGCGGATCTCGGGGCGATCGGCCAGTTCCGATTCGATGCGAACCGCGCCCTGATCGAGAATTTCGCGGGCCGTGATGCTGTTCCCCATAGCTTCGCCTGGATTCGAAACGTGAAAGAGATCGGTCACGAAGTTCGTGACTTCGTGTGCCGCGTCGCGCTCGACGCGCGCGACACGCTCCGCGCGCAGCGTGCGCGCAAAGAGCACGCTCATCGAGACGGCGACGCCGAGCAGCAGGATCATCGTGCCGGCCGCGAACGCGAACGGCAGTTTGTGACGCGCGACGAGCTTTCGCAGTCGATAGATGCCGGTCTGCGGGCGCGCCACCACGGCCTCGTTCGCCAGATAGCGCCGGATGTCGTCGCCGAACGCCGCCGCGCTCTCGTAGCGGCGCGCGCGATTCTTTTCGAGCGCTCTCAGAACGATCCAGTCGAGGTCTCCCGCCAGCTTTCGCCTCAGTGCCGAAGCGGAGGTCGCCCGCAGTTCTGCTGCGGCTTCCAGCTTGTCGCCGCCTTCGCCGAGCCTCGTGCTCGGCCTGGGCGGGTCGTCTTCGCGGATGATCCGCCGGATCTCGTCGATTCCCTTGCTTCGAAGCGTATCGGATGCAAACGGCAGCGCGCCCGTAAGCAGTTCGTAGAGAAGAACGCCGAGGGCGTACACATCGGTGCGCGTATCGACGTCTTTCCCCGCGAGATCGGCCTGCTCGGGACTCATGTACTCCGGCGTACCGATCAGCTGGCCCTGCTCGGTGAAAAGCGTCTTCTCCGTGAGTGCGCCGCCCGTCGCTTTTGCGATTCCGAAATCGATCACTTTGGGCACGGGTTCGTCGGGGACGGTCGAAACGAGGATGTTCGAGGGCTTCAGGTCGCGATGAATGATCCCTTTCTGATGCGCGTGATGCACGGCCGCGCACACGGTATGAAAAAGAGAAAGGCGGGCGCGAATCGAAAGGCGCTCCCGGTCCGCGAACTCCGTGATCGGGATTCCGCGCACGTACTCCATGACGAAGTAGGGGCGGCCGTGCTTCGTCGCTCCCGCGTCGAACACTTTCGCAATGCTCGGGTGATCCATCAGCGCGAGCGCCTGGCGTTCCGACTCGAAGCGCGCGATCACTTCCCGCGTGTCCATGCCCAGTTTGATCAGCTTGAGCGCGACCTCGCGCCGGATCGGGGCCGTCTGCTCCGCCCGATAGACGATTCCCATGCCGCCGGTGCCGAGGATCCCCAGGATGCGGTAGGGACCGATCAGTTCGGGTTCGCGCCTGTCGCCCGCGCTCATGCTCTCGGTCGGGTCGTCACTGCCCGCGAACGCACCCCCTGCGACCGTATCATCGGCGAACGCTTCGCCCGCACGAAGCACATTGGCGGCACCGCCGGTTTCGAGAAGGGAGTCGTCGTCGCCGAGACGCGCCAGATGCGCCTTCGCATCTTTCAGCAGGGCGCGATCTTCGCCGCACGCCGCTTCGAGGTACGCGCTCCGATCAGCTTCGGGAAGTTCGGATGCGGCCAGGACGATTTTCTTCAATCGGACGAAGCGGTTGTCCGCCATAGCGCTACCCTTCCATGAATTCGAGCAGCCATACCTTTGCAAACTTCCAGTCCGATTTCACGGTCCGCTCGGAGATGTCGAGGACATGCGCCGTTTCCTTCACGGTCATGCCCGCGAATACGCGAAGTTCGACAATGCGCATCATCCGCTCGTCCTCCTTCGCAAGAGCGTCGAGCGCTTCGTTCAGTGCGAGCACATCGAGAAATCCGCTCCCTTCGTCGCCTGCGAACCGTTCGTCGAGCGTGACCCGCTGCGCGCCGCCGCCGCGCTTTTCCGCGGAGCGCTCGCGCGCGTAGTTCACGAGAATGTGACGCATCGCTCGCGCGGCCACGTTGAAGAAATGGGCGCGGTCGTTCCACGCGAGTTCCCGCTGATTCACGAGCTTCACGTACGCTTCGTGAACGAGGGCCGTCGGCTGCAGCGTGTGGTCGCTGCGCTGCGCGCGCATGATGCCGCCCGCAACGCGGCGCAGTTCGGAATAAACCACGGGATACAGTTCGTCCATGGCCTGCCGGGAATCGATTTTGCGGGCGCCGAGATCGTGAAGGATGGCCGTTACGTCGGACCGGGGGGAAGGATCCAAGGAATTTCCTCCGCTGTGTGAAGTGATTTAACTCTAATGATTTCAAGCTGCTTTCGTCAAGTTGGATCGCGCCGTGCCCTCTACTCGCGATCTTTTTCTGCCCCCCGCTCCGCCGATCCGTGTTTCCCGGGATGAAGACAGCGAGCCGAGAGGCTCGACAAGATGCAACCGCGAATCGGCCGCACGGCCGGGTAGGGAGCTGGAAAAATGAAGATCGGAAACAGCAGCACACCGAAGATGCCGACACTGCCGTCCTCACCGAAGAAACCGGGTTCGGGAAAGAAGCCGGGATCGGGAAACGGCGGCGGCGGGATCGCCGATACGGCAAAGAAGCTGCAGCAGAGCCGGAACTCGGGCGCTTCGAAACTCCTGAAGCAGGGCGCGAGCGGGGCCTCCGCCGCGGGCCTCAGCCCGGCCGAACTGCAGAAAATGCAGTCGATCGGCAAGCAGGTCGGCGAAGTCGCCGCAACGGGAGCGAAGCTCGCGGATCAGGTGCAGGGGATCAAGACGACGGTCGAGGATTACGTGACCGAAGTCATCGACACCGCGACCGGCCCGATCAAGGCGATGCAGGCCAAGATCGAAGAGATCCAGGGACGCGAGAGCCTGCGCGACAAGATCGTCGATCACTATACCCAGCCCGGGATTACCGATCCCGTTCCCGTGACGCCGCGGGACAAGCTGGAGCGGGCCGCCGAGAACGCCGTCAGCGAAGCGAAGTGGGCCGGGGGCCTGACGAAGGAGACCGCCCAAACGCTCGTGAACGACGGCAAGTGGCTCGTCGGCTGGTCGAAGGACACGCTGGACGCTACGAAACACATGGTCGAGCTGATCAGGGAAGCCCCGGGCGTGACACGAAGCGTGATCGAGCAGACGCAGGCGGCCGTGGAAACCGCGACGGTGCTCTACGAACAGGTCACGCAGCTCCAGAAGGACATCGAGTCGCTGTCGGACGACACGGGCGCCGGCGGGTACCTGCCGTCCACGGGTCAGATGAAAGTCTAGTGAGTTGCCGGCCTGACTGCCGGCGGCATGACCCGGGGTAGCAAGGCGTCGCCCGGCAGCGGGCGGCGCCCCCGGAACCCTTGCCCGGCACTGGTCGAGCGGCCCGTTTGATTTTGATTGACAGGTAAGATTTCGTGATACAGTTAACGCGTTCGCAAAGGTCGGGAGAATCCGTGGAGACCTTGTGGTCCTCCACCGCCTCCGGGCGATATTATTCTCACCACAATGACCGCCCCTCCAATACGAACGTCCTCCGCGGCTCCGCCACCCTTTCGCGAGGTTCGTATATGGAACGGCTCAGGCACCTTCTTCTCGTCACGCAACAACGCCGCGGGCACGGCCGCGCAGTCCGATCTGCTGTTCTGGCAGCCTCTCACCGAGGAGCTCGCCTGGCAGCTCACGTCAACACCGATCGCCATCCGCGCGCTGGCCAAGAACGCAGCCGCATCCCGGGGAGTCGAAACGACCTGGGGAGAATTGAAGGAGCTTTTCCGATGATCGCATCAAGATTCACACCGATTCGCATCTCATCCGCGTGGGTTCCTGCGCGTTCGACGCGAAACAGAAAGTCGTGCTCGTGCGATAGGGGCTTCGCAGCCTTGTAACCACTTCTTATCAGGCCACTGACTTGAGAAGCGACCGCCCCGGGGATTCGTTCTCCGGGGCGGTTCCGCATCTCGTTCAACGCACCAGCGTGATTTTTCCCGTCGCGGCGTCGCCGTTTGCCTCCACGCGATAGAAGTAGACGCCCGCCGGAAGCCGCGCACCATGCGCGTCACGTCCGTTCCAGACGACCGATCGCGTCAGAGACCGCGCTGCCGAGCCGCGGTCCGTAAGGTCACGCACGAGGCGCCCCGCTGCCGTATACACACGCACGGTCGCTTCGGCCGCATCCGCCCCGCCCCGCGCTCCGCCTGTCAGATCGAATCGAAGTGTCGTCGCGCTGGTGAACGGATTGGGGGATCCCGGGTAGAGTTGCACGAGATCGCCGCGTCCCTCCATGTTCGGCACGCTCACACTGACCGAGCTCTGAATGCGGTAGATGACATCTCTGTCGTACGCGGATACGTAGAGCGCGTCGCCGCTCGGAGAAAACTGGAAGTTGACATGTCCGGGCGTGAAATCATAGGCGAACGGTGTCAGCGAGCCGCCCGGAGTTAACGTGTACACCGTATCGCCGGCACTCACGAAGAGATCGTTCCCGAAACCGAATCCCTTGGCGAACTCGATCGCGATCGGAGTGGTGGGGAATGTCGCAAGAGGTGCGCCGGCGACCCCGAGTGAATCTGCGATGCGAATGCAGTCGCACCCTTCTCCGAATTCGGTGAAGTAGAGCCCGCTGCCGTATGCGCCGCCGGGCCCGAAGGCCAGACCGACCGGGGCCAGGCCGTCGGGATAGCAGAACGTGTCGTCGAGGAACGTAGAGATGCCGCCGCCGCTCGAGACCTCACAGATATCGCCGGGAACGTCGGACGAATTCGCGACATAAAGACCGCTTCCGAATGCGCCGCCCGGCCCGAAGGCAAGGCCCACCGGCTCGCCGAGTCCGCTCCCGCCGCCGTTGCACGACGCACACCCGGCAAGCGATGTGAAGTCGACCACGTTTCCGAGATTGTCGATCTGCTGGATCGTGCCGCCGCAGTCGAGTGGTTGTCCGAAATCGCGATTATTAGCCGAGAGATAGAGAAAATCGCCGTACGGACTGCCCGTCGGAGGAAACACGATGTCCTGCGGATCCGCACCCGGAACGAGGACCGCGAAGGGAGTAACGACTCCCGCTTCCGAAACCCGAAACACGGAGTCCGCCAGGCTCGACTGAGATACGTTGCCGGCGACGTAGAGGTCGGTTCCGAACGCACTGCCCGCGGGTGCGAATGCGATTGACCACGGCTTCGTGACTACCGCGAACGTGTCGACTACGAAGCCCGGTGGAACCGAGGGCTGTGCGCCGGCGTGCGGGGCCTGTGCGAGAGAAGCGAAGATCGAGGCGGCAATCAGTGCCCATCGGGAAAGGGACTGGTACGCTTTCATAAGGTGCTCCTGGACGTTGGAGAGATTCTGAAACGTCCGTTTGCGCGCGGTCGCGCATCTCCCGGTCGCCTTGACGGTGGGTGCGTACGTGCCCACGCCGTCGTTGCTCCATTGCCCTATGCGTAGTACGCTCCCCCCTATGCTTGCACCCGGCACAAAACTCGGCCACTACGAGATCGAAGACTCGATCGGCGCAGGCGGCATGGGCGAAGTCTATCGCGCCCGCGACGTCCGCCTCGACCGCACGGTCGCGATCAAAGTGCTGCCGAGCCATCTCTCCGAGAACAAGGATCTGCGCGAGCGCTTCGACCGCGAGGCGCGCACGATCTCGAATCTGCAGCATCCGAACATCTGCGCGCTTCACGATGTGGGCCACGAGAACGGCACCGATTTTCTCGTCATGGAGCATCTCGAAGGGGAGACGCTCGCGGATCGGCTCGCGAAGGGTCCGCTCAGCGCGACCGAACTGCTCCCCATCGCCGTGCAGATCGCGGGCGCACTCGAAGCCGCGCACAAGAACGGCGTCGTCCATCGCGATTTGAAGCCGGGCAACGTGATCTTGACGCGCCAGGGCGCGAAACTGCTCGACTTCGGCCTTGCGAAGATCGCGATCTCGGACGAACAGACGACGAATTCCACGTTCACGCAGATGGCCACCGGCATGCCCTCGGCCCCGCTCACCGAGCAGGGGACGATCATGGGCACGTTCCAGTACATGGCGCCCGAGCAACTCGAAGGAAAAGAGGCCGACGCGCGCAGCGACATCTTTTCGTTCGGCGCGCTGCTCTACGAAATGGCGACGGGGCAGAAGGCGTTTGCGGGCGACAGCCAGGCGAGCCTGATCGCGTCGATCATGACGTCACAGCCGCAGCCGATCACGACGATTCAACCCATGACGCCGCCGGCGCTCGACCGCCTGATTCGCACCGCGCTCGAAAAGGACCCCGACAGTCGCTGGCAGACCGCGCACGACGTGGCGCTGCAGCTCAAATGGATTCAGGAAGGGGGCTCCGAGCTCGGTGTCCCGAAGCCGGTCGCCGCGAAACGCCGCGGGCAGACGCGCACGGCATGGATGGTGGCCGGGCTGGCCTCGCTCGCTGCTGTCGTATTCGCCGCTCTCTATTATATGCAGCCCGAACCGCCTGCGCCGCAGGCGATCCGCTTTTCGATTCAGGCTCCGCGTGAAGTCGTCTCGTTCGGCTCGCCCCGCATCTCGCCCGACGGCACGATGATCGCGTTCAACGGCCGCGGCACCGGCGGCGTCGAGAGCATCTGGATCCGCCCTCTGAATGCGAACGACCCCCATCCGCTTGCAGGAACCGAGGGCGCCGGCCGCCCGTTCTGGTCGCCCGACAGCCGCCATCTGGGCTTTTTTGCCGGCAGCAAGTTGAAACGAGTCCCCGTGGCCGGAGGACCTCCGCTCACGCTTTGCGAGTTCGGGCGCGGCGCCGACGGGGGCTGGGGAAAAGACTTCATTCTCTTCGATGGCGCTTCCGGCGACTCGATCATGGCCGTTCCCGTCGGGGGCGGCGAAATCAAAGGCGCGACACGGATTGATCGGGAGCGCGCGAGCGCGGGGGACGGCTGGCCGTTCTTTCTCCCCGACGGGGAACAGTTCGTGTTCATACGGTTCGTGGGCGACGGTCCGAGCGAAGTTCATCTGGGACGCGTCGGGTCGATGGAGACAAAGTTCCTGACGAACGGGGAATCGCGCCTCGAGTACGTCCACCCGGGATATCTGATTTACGAGCGTGGAGGATCGCTGCTCGCACATCCTTTCGATGCCGGGAAAGGCGAATTCACCGGGGATCCTTTCGCTTTGACCGAGGGAATCGGAACCGGGGGGGCGGGGCTTGCTCACTTCTCGTGTTCCGAGAACGGCATACTGATCTACACCGAAGGCGACGATCCGGGGCGCAAGCTCGTGTTGTTCGACCGGGAAGGGCGCACGGTCGCGGTGTTCGGAGAGCCTTCTCTCTACGCAAGGCCCGCGCTCTCTCCCGACGGAAAACGTCTGGCGTATCTCCACTACGAGGAGTCGGGCGGTGGGGATATCTGGGTCTTCGATCTCGTGCGGAAAGTGCCGTCGCGGTTCACGTTCGACAACGAGTCGAACAACCCGGTCTGGTCGCCCGACGGGAGTGAAATCGCGTATACGACATTGAGGGATGGCGTGCGGCAGCTCATGCGCAAGAAGACTTCAGGCAGCGGGCAGCCCGTCTTGATCCGCGGAGTCGAGTCGCAGACGATTCTCAACGACTGGTCAGCCGGCGGCCGTCTTCTGTACACGGATTTCGGAGGAAGCGGAGGGATCGATATTGTGATGCGGGAGGTTGCGTCGCCTGACTCGGTGATCGAATTGACGAGCGGGGAGGCGCTCGAGGCGCAGGCGAAATTCTCACCGGACGAACGCTACTTCGCCTATTCGTCGAACGAGACCGGCAGCTTCGAAGTGTATCTGCGGTCCGTCGATCCCGATGGCGGGAAGTGGCAGATCTCGACGAACGGGGGAGTCGAGGCGTTCTGGCGCGCCGACGGCCGCGAGATTTTCTATCTCTCGCCCGCCCGCTCGGTCATGGCCGTTCCGGTCGACCTCACGGAAGATGTTGTTCTCGGCATTCCGCAAAAACTGTTCGACGCCCCCGTGCAGCGCGATATCAACACGCGCAACCGCTATTGCCCGACACCGGACGGCCAGCACTTCTACTGCGTCTCTCTGATCGAAAGCGACCGCGTGCCGCCGACGAACATCATCGTCAACTGGACCGCAGAACTGGACCAGCGCTGATCATGATCACTCCCGGAACGAAACTCGGCCACTACGAGATCGAAGAATCCATCGGCGCCGGCGGCATGGGCGAGGTCTATCGCGCCCGCGACGTGCGCCTCGACCGCATCGTCGCCATCAAGGTGCTTCCGAGCCATCTGTCCGAGAACAAGGACCTGCGCGAGCGTTTCGACCGCGAGGCGCGCACGATCTCGAATCTCCAGCACCCGAACATCTGCGCGCTCTACGACGTGGGCCACGAGGGCGGCGTCGACTTTCTTGTGATGGAGCACCTGGAAGGGGAGACGCTGGCGACGCGACTGGAAAAGGGTCCGCTCGGCGCTACCGAGCTGCTCCCGATCGCCGTGCAGATCGCGGGGGCGCTCGAAGCCGCGCACAAGAACGGCGTCGTGCATCGCGACCTGAAGCCGGGCAACGTGATTCTGACAAAGACGGGCGCGAAGCTGCTCGACTTCGGGCTCGCGAAGATCGCGGTGGCAGACGAACCGACGACGAACTCCACGTTCACGCAGATGGCGACCGGCATGGCGCAGTCGGCCCCGCTCACCGAGCAGGGGACGATCATGGGGACGTTCCAGTACATGTCCCCCGAGCAGCTCGAAGGGAAAGAGGCCGACGCGCGAAGCGACATCTTTTCGTTCGGCGCGCTGCTCTATGAGATGGCGACCGGGGCGAAGGCGTTCAAGGGCGACAGCCAGGCGAGCCTGATCGCGTCGATCATGACGTCGCAGCCGCAGCCGATCACCACGATCCAGCCGATGACGCCGCCGGCGCTCGACCGCCTGATTCGTACATGCCTCGAGAAAGATCCCGACACGCGCTGGCAGACGGCGCACGATATTGCTTTGCAGCTCAAGTGGATTCAGGAAGGCGGATCCGAGCTCGGCATCCCGAAACCGGTGGCCGCCAGACGCCGCGGGCAGGCGCGCACGGCTTGGATGCTTGCGGGCCTCTTCGCGCTTTCGACGATCGCTCTGGGCGCGCTTCACTTCATGCAACCCGAACCACCCGCACCGCTGGCCATGCGCTTCCTGATCGACGCGCCTCCCCAGGTGAATTCGTTCGGCTCGCCGCGCATTTCGCCGGACGGCCGCACCATCGCCTTCAACGGAACAGACGCCACGGGCAAGACGATGATCTGGCTGCGGCCTCTCAATTCCAACGACGCCTATGCCCTTGCCGGTACCGAAGGGGCGAAGCGTCCGTTCTGGTCGCCCGACTCGAGAAACGTCGCGTACTTCTCAGGGAACAAACTGCAGCGCGTACCGATCGCCGGGGGACCGCCGCTGACGCTTTGTCAGTTCGGCGGTGCCGACGGTTGCTGGGGCAGGGACTTCATCCTCTTTGACGGGGCCACCGGCGACTCGATCCTGGCCGTACCGATCGGGGGCGGGGAGATTCGTCCCGCGGCAAACATCGACCGGACGGACGGGGGAAACACGAGCGCGTGGCCGTTCTTTCTGCCTGACGGGGAGCGGTTCGTATTCATTCGTATGAAGCAGGGGCCCGACGAAATCCATCTGGGCCGGATCGGATCGATGGAGTCGAAGAAACTGACGATGGGGGATTCGCGCCTCGAGTACGTTCACCCGGGGTATCTCGTGTACGAACGAAACGGGACCTTGCTCGCACAGAAGTTCGATGCCGACAAAGAGGAGCTGATCGGGGACGCTTTCGCGCTGACGGAGGGCATCGGGACGGGCGCGCAAGGCCTCGCGCATTTCTCGTTCTCGAACACGGGTGCGCTGATCTATACGCAGGGCGAAACACGGGAACGACAGATCGCGCAACTGGATCGCACGGGGCGAACCATGCGCACGATCGGCGCCCCTGACTCGTACGCGGACCCGGCGCTTTCCCCGGACGGGTCGAGACTGGCTCTGGGAGTCATCGATCCCCAGTCGGGGGATGAGAATATCTGGATCTGGGATCTGGATCGCAATGTTCGCTCCCGCTTTACGTTCGAGGGGGCGAACGATGACGCCGTCTGGTCACCCGACGGATCGGAGCTGGCTTTCTCTTCACGCATCGGCGACAAGAACGGAATCGTTCGCAAGAGCACTTCAGGAACCGGTGTCAGGGAGGTCGTCGTCGCGCGGACTCACGGCATCTGGCCGGTGGACTGGCCGGCCCGGAATACGATCGTCTTTGCTTCTTTCAGGCCCGGCACCGGGTATGACGTGGGGACGCTTTCGATCGACGCGCCGGACAGTCTTCAGTTCATTGCGGCCGAGACGTTCGCGGAGTTCCATCCACGAAGCGCACCGGACGGGCGGTATCTGGCCTATGCCACGAATGAAACCAGTTCCGGGGAAGTCTACCTTCGCGGGCTCGGACCGGCCGGCGGCAAATGGCAGATATCCACGGGTGGCGGGCGTGACCCGCACTGGCGGGGGGACGGGCGAGAGCTCTACTACCTCGCGCCGGACCGTTCGATGATGGCCGTTTCGGTGGAAGAGGACGCGGAGGGGAAACTGCTTCTCGGCGCTCCCGAAAAACTGTTCAGCGCCCCTGTGCAGCGAAACACCTTCGCGCGCAACCGGTATGTACCCACCCGTGACGGACAGAGCTTCTACTGCCTCAAGCTCCTCGACAGCGACCGCGTGCCGCCGACGAACATCATCCTGAACTGGACCGCCGAACTCGAGCAGAGATAGCGCATGATTACGCCCGGTACGAAACTCGGTCATTACGAAATCGAAGGTTCCATCGGCGCCGGCGGCATGGGCGAAGTCTATCGCGCACGCGACGTGCGTCTCGACCGGACGGTCGCGATCAAAGTGCTCCCGTCGCACCTCTCCGAGAACCAGGATCTGCGCGACCGCTTCGACCGCGAAGCCAGGACGATATCGAACCTGCAGCATCCGAACATCTGCGCGCTCCACGATGTGGGTCACGAGAACGGCGTCGACTTTCTCGTAATGGAATATCTCCAAGGGGAGACGCTGGCGGAGCGCCTCATGAAGGGCCCGCTTCCGGCGAACGACCTGCTCCCTGTCGCCGCCCAGATCGCGAGCGCGCTCGACGCCGCGCACAAGAACGGCGTTGTGCACCGCGACTTGAAGCCGGGGAATGTCATCCTCACGCGCGCGGGCGCGAAGCTGCTCGACTTCGGCCTCGCGAAGATCGCGGGCGGAACCGGGGGCGGCATTCCCGACTCGTCGTCTTCGTTCACGCAGCTCGCGACGGGCGTTCCCGAGTCGGCGCCGCTCACGGAAAAGGGCACCATTCTCGGCACGTTCCAGTACATGGCGCCCGAGCAGCTCGAAGGGAAAGAGGCCGACGTGCGGAGCGATATCTTTTCGTTCGGCGCGCTGCTCTACGAAGGGGCGACGGGACGCAAGGCGTTCACGGGCGACAGTCAGGCGAGCCTGATCGTGTCGATCATGACGTCGCAGCCGCAGTCGATCACCACGATTCAGCCGATGACGCCGCCGGCGCTCGACCGCCTGATCCGCACGTGCCTCGAAAAAGACCCCGAAAATCGCTGGCAGACCGCGCACGATGTCGCGCTGC
This sequence comes from Candidatus Eiseniibacteriota bacterium, assembly GCA_029262235.1. Lineage (GTDB taxonomy): Bacteria > Orphanbacterota > Orphanbacteria > Orphanbacterales > Orphanbacteraceae > JABDJQ01. Next base: position 442,990 of record JAJCZU010000004.1, read on the forward strand.
AGCTCAAGGGGATTCAGGAGGGGGGTTCCGAGCTCGGCGTCCCGAAACCCGTTGCCGCGAAGCGAAAGAGCAACGCGCGCGCCGGCTGGATTGTGGCCGCGCTCGCGTCGATCGCCGCACTGGCGATGGCCGCCATTCACTTTCTGGCACCCGCGCCGCCCGAACCGTACGCGATCCGATCCATGATCCTGATCCCCGAGACCATCACGTCAATCGGTTCGCCCCGTATCTCGCCTGACGGTCGCTATATCGCGTTCAATGGCAACCACGGGATCGGTGAGTCGCAGATCTGGGTTCGCCCGCTCGAAGGAGACGAGGCATATCCGCTCCCCGGGACTGACGGCGCACGCCGGCCGTTCTGGTCGCCCGACAGCCGGTTCATCGGCTTTTTCGCAGACGGGAAACTGAAGCGCATTCCTGTTGCCGGTGGACCACCGCTCACGCTCTGCGAATTCGCGCGCGGGGCGGACGGCGCCTGGGGGGACGGGTGGATTCTGTTCGACGGAACGACCGGCGACTCTCTCATGGCCGTTCCCGATGCGGGCGGCGCGATTCGCGGCGCATCCGTCCTCGACAGGGAAAGAGGCAGCACGGGCGACGGCTGGCCGTTCTTTCTGCCGGACGGGGAACAGTTCGTCTACATCAAATTGTACGAGGAGGCGAACGAGATTCATCTCGGGCGGATCGGTTCGACAGAAACGAAACTGCTGACGCTCGGCGAGTCCCGCCTGGAGTATGTGGATCCCGGGTACCTGATCTATGAGAGGAACGGCACGCTTCTCGCGCATCCGTTCGACGCGAAGCGCGGCGAACTCACGGGCGATCCATTCGCGCTCGCGGAGGGAATCGGCACGGGCGGGCGCGGTCTCGCACACTTCTCCGGTTCCGCGAACGGCATTCTGATCTTCGCGCAGGATGTTTCATCCGACCAGAAAATCCTGCGCGTTGATCGTGCGGGTCGCGTTCTCGATTCTTTCGGCGAGCCGGGGATCTACATGTCACCCGCTCTCTCCCCGGACGGACGGCGGCTCGCGTACGAACACCCTCTTTCCACGAACACCTCGCTCCGCGATATCTGGATCATGGATCTCGATCGAAACGTTTCGTCACGATTCACGTTCGGCGAGGCGAACTTCGGTGCCGTCTGGTCGCCGGACGGAACCGAGATCGCGTTCTGCCGTTCGGTGAACGGGGATGCGAGTCTCTATCGAAAAAACACGTCCGGCACCGGCGAAGCCAGGTTGATTCGAACGGTCAACAAATTCATGGTTCCCTGTGAGTGGCCGGAGGCTGACATGCTGACCGTGTCGACGAACGAGACTCAGAACGAAAACCCGTTCGACATCGGCTATATCTCGGCGAGCGAGTCGGCGGACACGACCATCCACTACTGGACCACGGGACCGTTCGTCGATGCCTTACCGGCGCTCGCCCCGGACCGGCGCTTCGTAGCCTACATCTCGCTGGAGGCCGGCCGCCCGGAGGTCTTTCTGCTCTCCCTGCAGCAGGGGGGTGGCAAATGGCAGATTTCGACGAATGGCGGTTCGGAACCCCGGTGGAATCCGGACGGAAGCGAGATATTCTATCTCGGACAGGACGGCAGTTTGTACGCGGTGCCGGTGGATCTCGCGGATCGTGTTCAGATCGGGGCGCCGCTGGCACTCTTCGAAGCGCCTGTCCAACGCACGAGTACCGCTCGCAATCGCTACGTCCCCGCGCTCGATGGACAGAGCTTCTATTGCATGGCGCCCATCGAAGCCGAACGCGTGCCGCCGATCAACATGATCGTCAACTGGACCGCCGGGCTCGCGAAGCGATAGCCCCGGTCGGTTGACAGTATGCGCTTCGCGCGTGACTAGTGCCTCTGACGACGTGTTTTTGGAGTTCACCTTTTGGTTAATTAACCTGACGGGCATTTAGCCTGGCGGGCAATTAACCTGGAGGTGAACTCCCCGATACTTCCATTTTTCCCCTGCCGTTGCGCCGCGCCGACCCGAAGACTTGTGAGGTGTTCGCGCATGGTCTGCCCCCTTCGTCAGCGTTTGAAGCGGACACGGTATTGCCACCGGCGCTCCGGAGCGCTGCAGTTCGCGAACCAGTTCGACAGTTCGAAGATGATTCCGTAGTAGTCGGCTTCCGGCACGCGACGCCCTTCGTACGTCAAGGAGAACCCCTGTCCGGGGCACTCCGCGAACGGTGCGGATGTCGGCGGGAGGCCGGTCACGAGATCGATCAGCTCGGTCGACACGACCTCCACATCCTCTCCGATCCGCACCCAGAACTGCACAGTCTTCGAACCCAGGGCCGACACGACAGGGCGTACGGGGAAGTCCTCGACCCAGACGGGTTCGTTCCTGATTTCGATCGGTACGAGATCCGTGTCCTCACGGCCGTCGGGCGTCGTGCCGCGAAGCGCGATTGTCGTTGTCGCGAGCGACTCGCCGCTTTCCTGCACGTAGTGAACCGCGAAGGACCGTTGCGACTTCACGGGCAGTTGAAAGAGCTCGCCGGTAAATGTCGTGCCGGCTTCGGCAACCCGGAAATACGGGCTGTTCAAGCGAATCGTGATCGTGACGGTCGTGTCGGTATTGTTCGTAAGCGTGAAACGGCCCGCGTCCCAGGGAAACGAATCGCTTGCGAGGTGCGTGTACGAAGCCGGCTCTTCATACGTCGTCGCTACGAGATCGAAGTATCCGTCGGCGCACCACGGCGGATCGTTGACCTGTCCATGCAGCACGGGCGTCTGGTGCTCGAGTACTGAGTGATCGGTGAGAATGAGACCGGAGACGCGCCCCTCGTACAGGTTCGTGATCTCGTTGTTCTCGACGCGCGCCCGTTCGACGACGGCCTTCGTGAAGAACCCTCCCGGCGTTGTTTCGGTTGCGATCGCGTACGCCATCGCTCCCGCCCTCGATGTCTCGGCGATCCCGGAGGAAGCGGCGATACGATAGTCATATTCGCGAATCAGCGGCTCGAGGCGCAGCGCGAACCGTTCCGCGAAACACATGTTGAGAAAGACACGCAGCTTGCACGCGTACGAGCTCTGGAGACAGAGATCGTGTACCTGCCACGTGTCCTGAAACTCCGTGTGCCGGATGAAGAAGCGCGGCTCGCTCTCTTTCGCTCCGTGCGCGGTGACGAACACGATCAGCGTGCTCTCACGGTTCTCCTCTTCGAGCCGACGCTTGATTTCGGCGTTGAAGGCTTCGAACGCGAGCTTGTACGGGCTCTCATGGTGAGGTACATACGGAGTTTCGGCGAGATCGACTGCCGCGATCTGGGGAGCGGGGATTCCCTGCGCGAGGGCCCATTCCCGAAATGCGCGCAGATCGCCGCGGAAATCCGAACGGGAATCGCCCTTCAATATGATGACGAACGTGTCCTCGTTCCCGGCGGTCTTGTTCCCGGTCGCATTGCGTGCGCCCGTGGCCGTGAACGTCGAAGGTCCGGCACCGTGTGCGAACGATTTAGAAAAGGCGTAGTCCGGCAGCTGCACGACCTCGGCGGTCCCGTTGTACGTCGCGCCGGGCGGAAGGAGGTCGGCGTCGAACGCAGCGGGATCGACGCCGGCGAAGCGTAGATAGTCCGTTTCGCGCATCCAGTGCGGCGCGTGATTGACCGCCGGGGGCCAGTCTGCTTCGAGCGTGCGCATGTCGCCCGATTGCGCGCCGACGAGGGCGAATCGAACGGGGTGTCCGTAGAGCGCCGACGGATCCGTGTCGACGAAGAAGAGGTACGAGGGCTCGTTCAGCACGATCGCATCGCCCGCCGGAACGCTCGTGACCGAAGGCACGGCGAAGAGCGACGGGTAGACGATCGTTCCTTCGGGCAGCGGCTGCAGAGTGCCGACGACGAGATCACCGTCGCCCGCCAGGCCGACCGCGGACGCGGCCGCATCCGTACGCGTGACGGCGTACTCACGGCCGAGCGCGAACTCCGTGTTCGGGACGCCGGAGAACGCGATCGACAGATCGTCGCTCCCCGAGGCGCTCCCCGGCAGCGTGACCGTCAGGAGCAGCGCCCCCGCGGGCAGATCCGTGATTCGGAACGAACCGTCTGCGGTGGTCGTTCCGCCGGCGATCGGATCGTCGTTCCGCCGGATTGTGATGGTCGCGCCGGTAACCGGCGTCGACCCCGCGGGTGCGTCGACGGGGCTCGCCACGAGCCGCGCTTCGCCTGCCTTGCCGGCACCCGGCTGTTCGAACACGTATCCCGTCACCGTCGCGCCCGTCGTCGCGGTTGCGACCGGAATATTGCCGCCGAATCCTTCGTCGCCGCCGGGTTCGGGGTCCGTCACGCCGCAACCCGACTGGAAGAGCGCGATGGTGAACGCGAGGCCGAGCGCGAGGGACGCTCCATGGCGCGCGGTGCCTGGTCCGGTATTGTCATTCGTCATTCTCGTTTGATTCTGTTTCATCGCTCGTTCGTCCGCGCGCTGCGGACCGCCTCCATTTCGGAAAGAACGACCGTCGCGATCGCCCGTGCGCGCCGCGCCGACGTGTGGCCGCCGTCCGGGTCGAGTTCGGCGACCTTCGCGAAGTCGTCGGCCGCTTCGCCCAGACGTCCGAGAAGGACACGGACTTCGCCTCGATTCGAGCGCGCGGCGATTGCAAACGGATTCACGTCGAGCGCGCGGCTGAAGTACGCATCGGCGGCTTCGAGGTCGTCCTCGCGCTGTGCGATGCATCCGAGCGCCGTAAGGAAGTACGCGTCGAACGGATCGAGCGCATGCAGCCCCTCGAAGACGTTGCGTGCACGGTCGAGGCGCCCTTCTTCAAAGAGAGCGAACCCTCTCTGCGCCATCTCGTACTGCTCTTCCTTGGAGATCCCCTCGAGATCGCCGAGCGTCAGGTCGCCGGTCAGGAACCGTTTCGTCTGCTCGGGCGACCACGCGGTGACCGTCGCTCCCGCTTCCCGCGCCGCGGCCCGCATCGCGGGCGTCGCTTCAGGGGCTTCTTGATTCAGAATGTTCGGTTCTCGATTAAGAATGTTCGTTCGGTTCGTCATGATTTTGATCCTTTCTGTATAAATGATTGCGTTTCGTGCTTCGTTGTTTGCTTCGTTACACGCTGAGTTGATGGGAAAGGCCGCCGCGCATGGCGTGGTGGGCCAGGATTTCGTGCGCCAGCGCCTGCACGGCGCTCCAGACGGACCCGAGACTCGGGAACGTATGGCCCGTTCCGCCGAACCATCCGGGGAACGGCATGCGGTCGGAGACGCCGGGGTCGTTCGAAAGGAATCGCGTCAACCCTTCGCGGGTCTCCTCAGGCGCCCAGCGTCCGACCTGTTCGCCGAGCTGCGCGCGCAGTCCGTTCCCCCAGGCGTCGCTGCCGACGGCGGGGCGCAGTTCGGGCGCGACGAAGTACGGCTTGGTTCCGTCGACCGTCTGGGAGTACGCGTTGTCCTTCATCTGAGAACCGGTGACTTCACCCGCGATGCGGCCGTTATTCGATTTGTACCAGCGCACGTCCTTGCTCGAACCGCCGAGCACGTAAGTGTCCCTGCTCCGGTTTTCCGCGACGTGCTCGCTGCGCCAGTCGTAGCCGTCGCCGCTCACGTCGCCGACCTTCACCTGCGCCGTGTCGAGACCGAGGGCCTGGACGCGGTCGTTGCCGTTCACGATCGTCAGGTTCTTCGTTACCGAGGCGCCGGTTTCGGATGTCGTTTTCGCGTAGATCAGCGTGCCGTCCGGGAGCCGAAAATCGGAGCTCTTCGTGAAATCCCACTTTCCGCCGTCCTTCTCGTAGACGTGCGGATCCCCCCAGACCTGCGTCAGCGGGTTCTCGCTGAACTTCTGGCCTGGGCCGTACACGCGGAACTGGTTCGGCTGAGGGACGACCGTGTACCCGCCGGCGGTCCGGATCGAGCCCTTCGGAAACCCTTCCGGGTCCTTCGTGAGACCTTTGCCCGCGGGCGCTCCGCAATGCTCCATTTCCGGAGCGGGCAGCGAGCCGCAGCGCGGCAGCGAATCGAGGCAGTGACGCGACTGCCGGATCGCGGCCGGTGTCGCGAGCCACGGGCATGTCGCGAGTTTGATGACGACGGCGGGGGCGGCGGCCGCGTGCGAGCGACAGAACCCGCTCGCCATAGACTCGTAAATGCTTAGGTTTAATGTGTTTGTGCGTGTGACGTTCATTTTCTCTGCTCCTCGATTGAAGGGTTGTGATTTCTCGAACGCGCGGGGCGCGCTTCTCTCTCTTGCCCCTACACACGCAATCGATCGCCCGCATGTGCAGAAGTTTTTTCACGCGAATGCGAAGAAGTTTCCTGGCCTGAATGCTACGATCGGGTCTCCGGCACCCCGACCCCGCCCGGAGGTACGCATGCCCGCGCACGATCCCGCGTCCGACATCACACAGATCCTGCTCCGCATACGGGGCGATGATCCCGACTCGCGCCAGGCGGTGGATCGCCTGTACGTGGTGGTTTACGCGGAACTCAGGCGGGTAGCGGGCGGACTCATGAAGACCGATCGCAGCGACCACACGCTGCAGCCGACTGCGCTCGTTCACGAGGCGTATCTGAAGCTGATTGATCCGAAACACGCGAAGTGGGAGAACCGGGCCCATTTCTTCGGCGTTGCGGCGAAGGCGATGCGGAACGTGTTGATCGATTATGCGCGTCGGCGGACGAGTGCGAAGCGGGGAGGGGGTGAGCGGCCTCTTTCGCTCGATGACGCGGTGGAGGTCGGATTCGTCGTCGACGACGAGATTCTGTCTCTGAACCGGGCGCTCGACAAACTGGCGACGGAAGACGAACGCATGGCACGCGTCGTCGAGCTCCGCATCTTCGCGGGCCTCACGATGCAGGAAGTGGCGGACGCGCTGTCGGTCTCGAAGCGGACGGCCGACAGTGACTGGCGCGTCGCACGTCTCTGGCTGGCGCGGGAGATGGACGAGGCGACTTCCGAATGAGCTTCGACTTTGCACGTATCAAACAGATTCTGGCCGAGTGTCTCGATCTGCCCGGCGACGCGCGTTCCGCGTTTCTGGATCGCGCCTGTGCGGGCAACGATGACCTGCGCGCGGAAATCGAATCGCTGCTTGCGCACGATACGGATTCCAGGCCCGCGCTCGATCCGTCCGCAATGCAGGGAGAACTCGATGCGCGCATGCGGCACTCCGAGCTCGGCGCCGGGGATTCCGATCACGCGATGCCCGAATCGATCGGCCCGTATCGCATTCTCGAAGTCCTCGGCGAGGGCGGCATGGGGATCGTATATCGCGCCGAGCAGACGGAACCGGTCCGGCGCCCGGTCGCCATCAAGGTGCTCAAGGCGGGGATGGACACGCGCTCGATTCTTGCCCGCTTCGAAGCGGAACGCCAGGCGCTCGCGATCATGAACCATCCCGGTATCGCGCGAGTCATCGACGCCGGCGAGACCGCCCGCGGCCGCCCGTACTTTGTCATGGAACTCGTGCAGGGTGTCCGCGTGACGGATTACTGCGTGAAGAACGACGTGCCCGTGCGCGAGCGTCTCGATCTCTTCATCCGGATCTGCCAGGCCGTTCAGCACGCGCATTCAAAGGGCATCATTCACCGCGATCTGAAGCCCTCGAACATTCTGATCACGATGAATGACGGGAAGCCGGGACCAACGATCATCGACTTCGGGATCGCGAAGGCGGCGTCCGGCGCGCTGACGGACAAGACGCTGTTCACGGCCCACGGGCAACTGATGGGAACGCCTGAATACATGAGCCCGGAGCAGGCCGAGATGGAAGGGCTGGACGTCGACGTTCGCACGGACGTGTTCTCGCTCGGGGTGCTGCTCTACGAACTGCTGACGGATACGATGCCGATCAAACGGGAGACGCTTCGCGGCGGGACCTACGCTGATCTGCAACGCATTCTGCGTGAAGAAACGCCGCCGAGACCGAGTGAGAGAACGGGGCGTGCCGCACTCAAGAGGGACCTCGACTGGATCGTCATGAAAGCGATCGAGAAGGACCGCACGCGGCGCTACGAAACGCCGCGCGACCTGGCGGACGACATCCGGCGCTATCTCGTCGACGAGCCGGTGCTCGCGGGTCCTCCGAGTGCGTCCCGTCGTCTTCGTTCGTTCGTGCGGAGGAACCGCGCTGCTCTCGCCGTCACCGCGGGCGTGGTTCTGGGTGTCGTCGGCCTCGTGCTCGGGCTGGCTGCCGCGCTGCACGAGTCACGGCTGCGTTACGTGGAGACGAGCGAAGCGTGGGAGGAGTCGCGCGCGGTCACGTCGTTTCTCGCCGGGCTCCTGCTGCAGGCGCATCCGGACAGGCTCGGGAAAAACGCGACGATTGAAGAGCTGATCGACCATGCACGGGAGTCGATCGGCGACCGGTTTGAGCGGTCACCCGCGGTCGAGGCGCAGCTCCGTTTCGTCATCGGCGACGCGCTGAATGGACTCGGCGATCTGGAGGACGCCGAAACCGAGCTGCGCCGTTCGCTCGCGATCTATCAGGAGACGGGGGCCATGAACGGTGAGGGGACGATGAACGGTGAGAGGGCGATGCGGACGCAGTTCGCGCTTGCGGAGCTGCTGCGTGAGCAGGGAAGGAACGACGAGGCGAAGATCGCGTACGAGGAGCTGCTCTCGAAGCGGATCGCCGGAAGCGGGGAGTTGTCGCTTGCGACGGCCCGCGCGAAAGCCGGGCTCGCGGCGGCGCTCGCGAACCTGGACCGCGACGCCGAAGCGGAAACGCTGATGCGGGAAGCGCTGGGCGTGCTGCAGAACGAGTACGGCGACGACTCGCTCGAGACGCGCGTCATGCTCGTGAACCTGGGGCACATCCTCGTCGACAGGAACCGGTATGAGGCCGCGGAGTCGCTCTTCACGAGCGCGTACGAGGGCAACGTCCGGATGCTCGGCAGCGATCATCCACGGACGCTTGCGGTGATGAAGGCGACGGCGGATCTTTACATGCACCTCGACCGGCAGGACGAGGCTCTCGCGCTGAATCGTGAGGTGCTCCAAACACTCCGGCGCGTGGTCGGTGACGATCACCCGCGAACCCTGTCCGCGATCAACAGCATGGCCAGTATCTGCTTCTATCAGACGTCCTATGACGAGGCCGAGAAGCTCTGGGCCGAACTTGCGGAGCGGCAGAACCGCGTGCTCGGCCCGAATCATCCCGAATCGATCCTGACGTTGAACAACCTGGCGTTCTGTCTCAGCGGACAGGGGAAGCTCGTCGAAGCGCTCGCGTTGACGGAACAGGCCGTAGCCGCGCAGCGCTCGCTCGCCGGTGCCGGGAATACGACGACGATTCGAATGAACGGTAACCTGGGGGATCTGTACCGCCAGGTCGGTGATCTCGCGCGCGCCGACAAAGTGCTCGACGAGACTGTCGCAGCGGCCCAGTCGGAACTGGAGTCCGGGCATTGGATTCTCGGCGTTTCGTATCGGAAACGCGGTCTCTGCAAGGCGGCTCTCGGGCAGGACGAAGCGGCGGAACGCGACCTCCTCGCCGCGCACGCCATTTTCGAAGCGACGTTCGGGGCGGACCACAGCCGGACGAAGACGCTGTGCGGCGAACTGGAGTCTTTCTACAGGACGCGGGGACGCGGGGAAGAGGCGGCGCGCTGGTCCGAATCGGCATCCTGACCCTGCAGGCGCCGGCGGGAGGCGCGGGATGGGGGCTCCCTGTCGATCTTTTCGGGGAGTTCACCTTATGGTTAATTAACTTTTCGGGCAATTAACCTATCGGGCAATTAACCTGACGGGCAATTAACCTATCGGGCAATTAACCTGGAAGTGAACTCCCCGGATCTTTCGATTTGGCAATGGTCGTGGTCGTAGGAGGTCAACGACGTCTCGAACACAGAAAAACCCCGCCCTTGCGGACGGGGTTCCACGGCAGGTGCGCTCGCACGGCAGGTGAGTCGCGCTCGCGCCCTTACTCGTGAATGACGGCGATGAGTTCGAGGCCGTCGTCGCGTCCCTTGACGCGTTCCGCGATCAGGCCGACGCCGGCTGCGTAGTATTTCCATTCCACGACGCCCGGTTCAAGCGGGTTCCATTCTTCCGTCTGCAGGCAGTGTGCGAACGTTCCGTAGGCAGTCGTGATCGCGGCGTCGAGCGACACGATACGCACCATGTCTTCCGCCTCACCGGGCGCCTCCTCCTGGCGATACGTTTCGCCGATCAGAAGCTGCCCCGGCATCAGGATACCGGGCATCGCGCCGCCGACGCCGGCTTCCCACGAACCGTTGGTGTGTACGGTCTCCCCTTTCTTGATCGTTCTTGAGATCTCGCCGAAGTACCAGACGTTCCCTTTATTGTCCTGCGCAAACCAGTCATCGGTGTCTTCAATCAGCTCACCGTTTCGATACACGCGGTCGCGGACGATCGTGCAGGGGACGCCCAGGATCGATTTTACCTCGCCCGTCACGATGACCTCGACGCGTTCGATCGCATCGCCGGCGGGGCCTTCGTATAGAAACTTGCGCCCGGCGACAAGCGGCAGAAACTCATGATCGATGACGCTCATGAAATCCGCCGGGTCGATCCCGGGGGGGGCGCCGGGCGTGGTGCCGTACTGTGCGGGTGCGCCGCACGGCAACAGCGCGAGAACGAGGGCGCAGAGAAGCGGCGCCACGGGGAACATTGCGGGTAGCGGTTCACGGATCACGACTTTCTCCCGGGTTGGTGTTCCTGGATGCTTTCGTTCGATTCGGTGTCCATGTTAAAGCGCGAATCGTGAAGCGATGATGAGAGCGTCGCGCCCGCATCGGTTCCCTCCAGGCCGCGCGCGCGATGTCGTCCACTCTTCTCGCGATGACGTCGGCCTGATAACGGGCTCGCACGCGTGCTTCGCCTGCCGCGCCGAGACGAGCCCGCAGCGCCCGGTCATGATACAGTCGCTCGATCGCTTCGGCTGCGAAGCGTGGCGTTTGCGGTTCGATCAGAATGCCCGAGCGCCCGTCTTCGATAATCTCGGGAACGGCTCCGCGATTCGTGGCGATGATCGGGAGCGAAAACAGCATCGCTTCGAGAAGCACGAGCCCGAACGTTTCGGCATGCGACGGCAGAACGAACACGTCCGCGGCTCGGTAGAACGGGGCCACATGATCCTGGTGCCCTGTGAAATGCACGCGTCCCGTGAGTCCGCACGACATTACGTACTGCCGCAACCGCTTTTCATATTCCTGGTGTTCGTTCAGGGTACGGGCGCCCACGAGGACAAGCGCGATATCGAGACCCTTTTCGACGAGCGCGTGCATCGCCTGGATCAATTCCCACTGCCCCTTCTTCGGATCGAGCCTGCCGACAGAAAGGAGCATCAGCGTGTTCTCGCCGATCCCGAAGAGACGCCGGCAGCTGCTCGCCTCTTTCCGCGTCGCCTGAAACCGGGCGGGGTCGATGCAGTCGGGAATCACGCTGATGTCACGCGCGGCGAGTGTCGTGGTGTGGAGCAGGCCGCATTTCGCCTCGTTCGAAAGTGCGATCACGTGTTCCAGTTTGCTGTGGATCAAGCGATGCACGAAGTCCCGCTTCATCACTGTGTGGTTGATCATGCGGTTGAAGTAGAGAACGCGTGTGCGTGCAGGATCGGCGGCGAGGGTCGCGAGCCAGAGGTCCTTCGAGCTGTGCAGGAACAGCGTGCGTACATCGCGTTCGCGAAAGAGCGTGCGCAGTTGTTTCACGCATCGCGGGGAGAAATAGCGGTTCGGCCGCGGCATGGTCGCCGCTTCGAGTCCGGCTTCCGCAAGATAGTGTGCGAGTGGCGATCCCTTCGTGCAGACGCAGAGGCTGTCGCGCCCGATCCCGCGAAAGCGCGCTGTCCAGTCGAGCGCGGCTTTCTCGAGCCCGCCCCAGCTTTCTGAAAACGTGAGCTGCGCCACCGTCCCCGGGCGCCCGGGATAGCGGCTCACGGTGATTCGGGAAAGCGGGGGGGTGAAAAGTCGTGAAACTGGGCAACAAGGACGAATTCCCACTCGTTCGGAAGCCGCTCGACTCCTGCGAGGAAACGACATGCGGGCGTGACCTGCTTCAGGTAGTCCAAACCGACCTCACCGAACTCCACGGCCCCTTCTTCCGACTCGTACTTCGCGGCGGCACGAAGCGCGACCGTTCCCCAGCGAGTACTTCGCATCATGCCGCTGCCGAGCTTCCCTTCCCATTCGCTCGATCCGATGATGCGGTTGCCGGGTTGCAGCGGATACCCGATTTCGCCGTAGCTGAACACCCCGGGGCGACTCTCTTCTTCGCGCAGCCATTGCCAGTTGAGGCGCGTTTCCATGTCGCCGAGTCCGGACTCGCGAATCCGGCGTCTCGATCCGGTGTCCTGCGGAGACGTTTCGAGCACGGCGTCGGAGACGACGGTCGCTTCCATTTCGACGGCCAGTCCGTTCGTCAGTCCGTACCCGAAGTAGAGCAGGCGCTCCCACGTGCTGTACCTGCCGAAGAAATCGCGGTCGATCGCCCGGCCCTGTTCGTCGGGCGTATACTCGAACCGCTTGAGCTGGTAATAGCGGGCCGCATTGTGAAACAGGATCTGGTTTCGCTCGACGTACACGCCGGGCAGGGACGTCGGGACGCCCCCGGTTCGTTTCCATGCGCTTTCGTCTATGCTCTTCGTTCCCGCGAACGCGCGCGGTGAAACGGCCAGAAGCGTAGTTCCCAGCAGAATTGCGGCAAACCTTCTCAATTCGTTTGCTCTCCTTCCGATTCGTGAAGGGGAGAGAAAGCGCGTGCCGGTAGCGGGCAGGAAGATCATAGAGAATGGAAGATGAAGGGAAGATGAGAGGAAAACGGTGCTTTCCGGATAACCTCGTTGCGGAGGGTTGTGCCGGTTCTCTACAATTAAGTCATGAAGATTCTGATCGTCGAAGACTACAAGCCGATTCGCGAGGCGGTCGCGCGCGGCCTGAAGGAGGCCGGCTTCTCCGTCGACGCGACAGGCGATGGCGAGGAGGGGCTCTGGTACGCGCAGTCGGCCGAGTACGACGTTCTGATTCTCGACCTCATGCTTCCCGGCATGGACGGGCTCGCGCTTCTCAAAGCACTGCGAAAGAGCGGCGCGAACACGAGCGTGCTGATCCTGACCGCGAAAGACACCGTGGCCGATCGTGTGCGCGGGCTCGAACTCGGCGCCGACGACTATCTCGTAAAACCCTTCGCGTTTGAAGAACTGCTGGCCCGTGTACGCGCTCTCGTTCGCCGGACGCTCGAGCGCCGTTCGCCGCAGCTTACGATCGACGACCTGGAAGTGGACGTTGTCGGTCGCAAGGTGAAACGGAGCGGCAGGGCGGTCGTGCTTTCCGCGCGCGAGTACGCCATTCTCGAATATCTCGCGCTTCGCGCCGGGCAGGTCGTGAGCCGTTCCGAGATTCAGGATCGCGTGTACGATTTCGCCGAGGACCGCAACAGTAATGTCGTCGATGTCTACATCGGCTACCTGCGGCGCAAGCTCGAAAGCAAAGGCGGATGCCGTCTGATTCACACGCGACGCGGAATGGGCTACGTACTGGCGAAGCCGGGAGACGCGTGATGCGTTCGATTCGCGGCCGCCTTCTCGCGGGAACGGCGGCCGTCGCCGTGCTCGTGCTGCTTGCCAGCGGACTCGCCGTCTACGGCGGCGTTCGCTCTCATCTTATCGAACAGTTCGATCGCGGACTTCTCGAGCAGGCCCGCCTTCTCGCCGGAACCGTGGAACAGGAGTTCGGGGTTCTCGATATCGGTTTCGAAGATCTCGACCTGACCGAGTTCGAACAGGAAGACGATCCTTCGTATCTCCAGCTTCGCCTCGGAAACGGATTTTCCCTCTACCGTTCGGAGAGTCTCGAGGAAAGCGAACTGCCGTGGATCGAAGGGCGCGAAGAGCCTCAGTTCGGCAATGCGCGCGCGCTCGATGTGGCGACAAGGGCGATCGTGCTGCGCTTTATTCCGCGCGTCGAGATACCCGATCCTGTCGCCGAAGACGATCCGCCCGTGATCACGGGGCCGAATATCGGCGCCTGCGTGCTCATGCTTGCGCGCCCGCTCGAGCCGGTACACGAGCTTCTGGCCACGCTCCGCGGTCTCTTGATCATCGCCGGCGTGGCGGGCGTCGCTTCGCTGCTCATTCTGCTTCACTTCGTAATCGCCGGGGGACTGCGTCCCGTACATAGAATTGCGGGTGAAATCGCGGCCCTCGACCCGGCCGATCTTTCGCGTCGCGTCGAGCCCGGCGATTCGCCTGCCGAGATACGGCCCATCGTCGAGCGACTGAACGAACTGCTGGACCGGCTCGAACACGCCTTCGTCAGAGAGCGCGGCCTGTCGGCCGATATTGCACACGAGCTTCGCACCCCGGTCGCGGGGCTGCGCACCACGATCGAAGTTTCGCTGGCGAAAGAACGGGGGGGCGGCGAGTATCGCGAGGCGCTCAATCAATCGCTCTCGATTGTCCGCGGCCTCGAGTCGATGATCGAACGGCTTCTCTGGCTATTCCGCCTCGAGACGGATCAGGTCGAGTCGCGGACCGAACCGGTGGACCTCGCGAAGGCCGTCGCCGACTGCTGGGTCGCGCTTCAGGATCGAACGGAACAGAGAGAGCTCCGTGTGGAAACGGATCTCGGTGCCGCGATTGCGCACGCCGATCCGGAACTCGTACGCCTCGCGATCCGCAACGTTCTCGAGAACGCGTTTCTGCATACTCCGGCCGGCGGGAGCATACGCATAACGACCGGAACGCGCAGCGCCCGCGCCGAACTGCATGTGAGTAATACGGCGCACGCGATCCCGCCCGAGTCCGTCGCACGACTCTTCGACCGGTTCGTGCGCGGGGACGAAGCGCGCACGGGCGACGGGCTTCACGTCGGCCTCGGACTCGCTCTCGTGAAAGAAGCGGCGGAAGCCGCAGGCGCTCTTGTCGAGGCGGCGTCCGAAGGTGGCGAGTTCCGCATCAGGATCGCGTTCCCCGCCCAGTGACTTTGCCGCGGCGCGCGTTGCTTGCCGCGCCCGCATCAGCGCAGCTGCCGAATTTCCTCTTCGATCTGTTTCGTATTGCCATGATCAGGCCCGCGCGCCTTGCGTGAGATCGCGAGCGCTTCCTCCAGCTTTTCTCGAGCAGCCTCGTCGTCGTCGAGATGCCGCAGCGCCCGCCCGAGCGCGAACAGGTTGCTTGCCTGCAGGGGGTGTTCCGCGGGGAGCGTGGCCGCGCCGATGCGCGCGGCATGCTCATACGACTCGGCGGCCGGTTTCCACGCTTCGCCGTTTTCGTGCACCCGCCCGATGTTGTACCAGGCGTTCGCGAGGGACTGATGGTCGTCGCCGAAAATCCGGCGGCGCATCGCGAGGGCGGCTTCCGCTTCGAACATCGCTTCCTCGCTCTTTCCCTGACTCAGCAGCAGATTGCAGAGTACGAGACGGCTTGATGCCAGGTTCGGATGGAGATCTCCGTGCATCGTACGCAGGTTCTCGATTGCTTCGCGGATCAAAGGCTCGGCTTCTTTCCCGCGTTCCTGAATCCGAAGGGATTCCGCGAGGTTGTTGAGCGATTCGGTCAGCTCGTCGTGCGGGTTCGTGCCGTAGAGGTCGCGGCGAATCGAAAGCGCTCGGCGGAAGTACGTTTCCGCTCTCTCATACTCTCCGATACGGTACGCGCTCGCGCCGAGATTGTTGAGGCTCGTCGCGACCGCCGGATCCGTTTCCCCTGAAACCGCTGTCTGGATGGAAAGGGCCTGTTCGTACTCTTTGATCGCGCGCGCGACGTTGCCCGCATGGGCTTCGAGAAGGCCGAGATCGTTTCGATTTTCCGCAATGAGGAGCGGATCCGTGTCGGGATGCGCGACCCTTCGTTCCAGCGCGCCCGTTAGAAGCGTGCGGGCCTGATCGATGTCGCCCAGTTCGTCGAATGCTCTCCCCATGAGATGCATGAGATTGGCGGCGACGAGCGGTTCATCCGCCAGGTCCCGTTCGATCTGTGCGGCGCCCGACTCGAGAACCTCGCGCGCGGTCGGCACGTCGCCCAGGTGCTCGCTCGGGAACGAAGCCTGAAACGAGTTCAGCAGAAACGCACTCGTGCGTTCCGCGGTCTCCGCTTCGCGGGCAGCCAGCCTTTCCGCCGCGCGAGCGCGCGTGAACAGCACGGACATCGTGATCGAGAAAGCGACGAGCGCCACGGCAAAGCCCGCGGAGAGCGCAAAGGGAAGTCGATGCCGGGCGACGGTCCGGCGGAACGTATAAAAAGCGCTGGCCGGTCGTGCCTGAATGGGGTCCCCGCTCAAACAGCGTCGTATGTCGGCAGCCAGTTCACTCGCAGACTGGTAGCGCCGGGACGGATCCTTCTCGAGCGCCTTCGCAAGAATCGTTTCGACATCGGCGCCGACATGAGGCGCCTTGTCACGGAGCCGCGCCGGCGCCTCATCACGAATCCGCTGCGCCGCGGCCACGAGGCTCATCCCCTTGACGTCGATCGGAAGTTCGCGGGCGAGCAGTAGAAATCCCGTAACGCCGAGCGCGTAGATATCGCTTCGCACGTCGACCGCCAGCGGTTCGTCGCCGATCTGCTCGGGGCTCATGAATGGAATCGTGCCGAGGATCTGGCCCGTTTCCGTGCACAGGGTGGCGCTCACGCTCTCGGTATCGAGAGCCCGGGAGATGCCGAAGTCCAGTATCTTCGGCTGGGCCTGTTCGCTCGCCCCTTCGCCCGGCCGGGCGCTTTCGACGAGAATGTTCCCCGGCTTGAGATCACGATGGATGACGCCGCGCAGGTGGGCGTGGTGAACCGCTTCTGCAATCCGGGCGAGCAGTTCCAGTGTGGACCGCTCGTCCAGATTGTTCGTGCGGACATAGTCGTCGATGCGCGGACCGTCGATGTACTCCATCGCGAACCATGCTGTGGCCGCCCCCGGCGCCCCCGGCGGCCGGGAGTCGTGCCCGGCCTCGGATGCCACGCCGGCCTCGTAGACGCGTGCGATCCCGGCATGACGAAGCCGGCCCAGTACGTACGACTCGTACTCGAACCGTCTTCTGGCACGCAGGTCGTCCATGTCGCGGCGGAGTACCTTGAGCGCCACCCTTCGGTCCGGATTCTGCTGGCGCGCGAGGTAGACGACGCCCATGCCGCCGCGCCCGATTTCCCGTTCAATCCGGTAGGCGCCGATTCGTTCGGGGGCATGATCGACCGGGCCCGGTTCGAGGGTGGCGAAAAGCGCGAGGTTCTGATCGACTTCCGCAAGCCGCGCGCGACAGCTTTCGCAGTCGGACACATGCTCCTGCACGGTTCGTCCGGTTTTATCGTCGAGCTTCCCCGCGCGATACCGTTCGAAGTCCGCATAGTCGAGGCAATGCATCGTCACTCCTCTCGAATCTCTTCGAGCTCCTCACGCACCGCGCGCATTCTGTTCAGCACGCGGTGTTTCGCGTTGTATACCATTTTGACGGGAACTCCGAGCTCGTCGGCCACTTCAGAAGCCGAGGCATGATCCATGAGTTTCTCGAAAACGCGCATCGTGTCCGGTTCGAATTCGTGACGCACGCGTTCGAGGCACTGCCCGAGCACGAAGCGCCTCCACTCGTATTCCCAGATCGTGGTGGCCGTTTTCTCATCGGGCATGTTTTCAATTCTGCGGGCGCCTTCCGTGCCACCGATCGGATTCTCCCGCGGGGCCGCCGCGCGTGTGCGGATTTTGAGCGCCGTTTTGTACGCGATCCCGAAGAGCCAGCTGCTGAGCTTGCCCCTGCCCGGTTCGTAACGCCCCTCGCGATAAAGACGCGCGAACGTGATCATCGTCTCCTGCGCGGCGTCCTCTGCCATCTCTTCGGTGAGTCCCATGCCGCGCACGAAGCGGGTAACGGGGGTGCGAAAGCGCCGGTCGAAGGTCTCCCAGGCCCCCTCGTCCCGCCAGTCGCGCAGTCGGCCCAGAATTGTGGAAGTCGTAATCCAGTCCATGTGAAGGCTCCCGTCTCCTGAAGATTATACCCCTCCCTGAGAAATCCCGGCCCCCGGAAGGCAATCCATGGAAAGAAGCCTTGAGACCGAAAGGAGATCGACATGAAACACAGCTGGATCCTGTTGCCGCTGCTGCTGATCGGGACGCGCCCGGCCGAAGGCGCCGTCGTTACGTCCGTCTGGGAGGGGGGCGCCGGCCTCTGGAGCGATGCCCTCGCCTGGGCCCCGGACTCCGTGCCGGACAACAACGTCGTTTCGCGCTATTTCGTAGTGATCGACGGAGAGGATTTCAACGGATCGACCGTGACCTGCGACCTGAGCCCCGTGATCGACAGTCTGGTCGTGCACGAAGGCGACCGCCTGACGATTCAGGACGGAAAGGAGCTCGAGATTACGAGCAACGGGCATATCCGGAACGACGGCGATATCGACTGCAATCTGTTGTTCCTGCCGGGACCGCTGCTGCTGGACGGAACCGGCACCGTGCGGTTCGACACCGTGCCGCAGAATTCGATCTACACGACTGCGTTCAATGCCGGGCATCTCGTGAACCGCGGCAATACGATCGCGGGGAGCGGCACGATCATGGTCTCGTTCGAAAACGAGGGCGTGATTCTCGCCGACGTGCCGGGCGGTGCGCTCGCGATCACGCCGGATGCCGGCGGCGCCACGAATGATTCGGTCATGCGGGCGATTGCGGGGTCCGCGCTGGATCTCAAGGGCGGAGCGAGCAGCAGCTACACGAATACGAACGGGTTGATCGAGTCGGACGGCGCGGGGTCGCGCGTGATTCTGCGCAATATCAGCGTCGACGGTGGCGTGATCGCGGCCGTGAACGGAGGGGTGACCGAGTTCGCGGGCGCGGGCGCAAGCGCGCCGATCGTGAAGGACGTCACCCTGATCGGCGATACGCAACCGATGCTCGGCTCAGGCCAGTGGCTTGCGGTCGAAGGCGCGATCGACAATCAGGGCACGATCCACGTCGAAGAAGGATCGATCAGCAACACGCGTCTTCGCGTGCGGGGAGCGGTCGTCCTGGATGGCGGCGGAAGTATCGCGCTCGGCCCGGACAAGAACCGGGCGCTCGTCGTGAGTGACGGCGCGGGTGCTCACCTCACGCTCGAAGATCAAACGCTTGCCGGGGCAGGGGCTCTGGGGCTGAACGACATCGGCATCACGAATCGCGGGACGATTCGTGCGGATCTGGCGCAGCCGCTCGTGATCGATGCGGACTCCACCGGGTTTGATCTGGAGGGTACGCTGCATGCCGCCGGCCCGGGCGGCATCGAGATCAAGGCCGGGTCGTTCCAGAGCAGCGGAACGATCGAAGTCGACGCGGGAAGCGTACTTACGCGCACGGGGGGCATTACGCAAACCGCGGGCGAAACGATCGTGAACGGCACGATGTCGGCCAGCGGTTTGTACGATCAAACGGGGGGACTCCTTTCCGGCAGCGGCACACTCACCGCTGCGGTGCAGGCCGCGGGCAGCGTGGCTCCGGGGATGTCGCCGGGGCGGCTGACTGTGAACGGAAGCTATACGCAGACGGCGGCCGGGGTTCTCGAAGTCGAACTCGGCGGTCTCGCTCCCGAAACGGAACATGACGTGCTCACCATTGCGGGGGCGGCCTCTCTTGCGGGTACGATCGCGATCACGGTTCTCGACCCCTTCATTCCTTCGCCGGGCGACACGTTCGAAGTGCTCGTGGCCGCTTCTGTCGCCGGCAGTTTCGGTAGCGTGATACCGGGCGGTTTTCCCGCAGGACTCGAACCGGAAGTTCTTGTGCGCCCCGGGCGCGTCGTTGTTTCCGTCAAAGCCGTTACTGGAGTCGCGGACGGCGCGTCGGACGCGTTCGACGGAGACTTTGCCGTCTGGCCGAATCCCGTGCGCAGCGGGGCGGTCTTGAAGATACAGCTCGGCCGGTTCGGAGGAGGCGAGGGGACACTTCAGGTCTACGACATCAGAGGGCGTCAGGTGCGCATGCTCCATCAGGCCGGCTCGCGAATGGCAGGCAACTCCGGCAGCTGGGATACACGCGACGATCACGGACGCCGGGTCGCGCCCGGAGTCTACTTCGTCCGCTTCCAGTCAGGGCACACCGCGATTCACAATCAGCGCGTTCTCGTAATCCGCTAGTTTGCGCGCGCGCCGGTGCACCCGCCGGCGCGCGCACGGCAGCCTCCTTCGCGCTCCGTCACCCGCGCAGACTTCAGCCCTCCTCGATTTCAGCACTTCGTTTCCCGACACTTGTGATGTAAACTGTGCCTCGCACCCACCTTGTTTCCAATCCAGGCGTTTTCTGCTGAAGGAGGACTTTTTCGTGACGCGTTTTCCATTGCCCCTTTGCCGGGTTCTCTGCCTCTCCGTTTTCGTGCTCTTCCTCGCCGCGACGCAGGCTGGCGCGCAGGGATCGTGGGCCTGGCCCGACCGTGCGGAAAACCTGCAGGTTTTCCCGGAAGACACGTCGCCCGAACGCCTTCGCGCCGTCATGACCGGTTTCACGCGTGCGCTCGGAGTCCGGTGCTCGCATTGTCATGTCGGGGAGGCCGGCAAGCCGCTCAGCACCTACGACTTCGCGTCCGACGAGAATCCGCAGAAGAAGACGGCCCGTGTCATGCTGGAAATGCTCGGCACGATCAACCAGTCGCTGGACACGATCGAACCCTCCGGCCCCACGCAGGTGAACATGTGGTGTCACACGTGCCATATGGGGAAACCGAGGCCGATGACGCTGGCCGAAGAGCTGACCGAGGCGCTTGCGGATGGCGGAACGGGGGCGATGATCGACAAGTACGAGCATCTCCACGAGAACTTCTACGGCCGGGGCGGGTACGATTTCAGCGAAGGCACGCTGAACAACCTCGGCTACGAGCAACTGGAAGCGGGCGCGCTCAAAGAGGCGATTGCGGTATTCCGATTGAACGCGGAGAAGTTCCCTGAGAACGGGAATGTGCATGACAGTCTGGCGGAAGCGTATCGTGAGGCAGGCGACCGGGAGCGCGCGATCCTCCATTATCAGAGAGCGCTCTTTCTCGATCCGGACAACGACAATGCCGCGAAAATGCTCGCGGAGCTACGGCGGGGTGATGCGGAGCAGGGTGATTAGCGGGTCTTGCGGCGTCAGTCGACCGGCGGCCAGCCTGTGCCATGGAACAGCCAGACAAAGAAATCGAAGATATAGAATATGACTTCCAGAAGTCGTTCCCAGATCGTGCTCATGGCGACGGTTCTCCTTGTTTAAACGTGCAGGGGGAACGGTAGCACAACAGCGAGGACACGTCCAAAGCGCTTTTTTCAGAAAATGACATCAAATTGCCGGGCCGGGTTTCCGAATCCCGGGGGAAGTTGTATCCTCGTCTCATGAAGTCAAAGCCATTATGGAATCAGAACTTGCGCCGGTCTGCGCTGCGCGCCTCGCTTGGCGTGTTTCTCGTGCTCCCCTCGTTCCTGTGGGCACAGCCCGCGCCGACGGCGGTCGATCCTGACAGCGCCCTCGCGTTCCGGCTGCAGGCCATACGCGGGGAGTCGCTTTCGCTCGACCGTGCGGTCTCGCTCACCCTCGAGAATGCGGTATTCGTACGCGAGGCCGCCGCGGCGCTTCTGGCCGCTTCAGGCGCCCTTCAAAGCGAAAGAGGAGCCTTCGATCCCGAGCTTTTTGCCGATGTAACGCGTTCACGGGCGGAGAACCCTTCCTCGTCTCCGTTCACCCGGCCGGATGTCATCATTGAAGAGGGCACGTCCGCTTCGGCCGGCGCCCGCATGACTCTTCCATTCGGAACCGAACTCGAAGCGAGTTTCGACGCGCGGAAGACGGAGACGAACTCCGCGTTCGCGGCGATCGATCCCGAATATCGCGTGGACAGCCGTTTCTCCGTCCGGCAGCCCCTGCTCAAGGGATTCGGCCCGGGCACGGGAAGCGAGAAGGCGAGTGCCGCACGCACGCTCGATGGCGCGCAGGCCGATCACCGCGCGGCGAGGTTGCTTGCCGAGTCGGAGACGGAGGCGACCTACTGGGAGCTCTACGCGTCCGAGCGTAATTTTGCCGTGCAGCAGGTCATCGTCGACCGTGCGGAGGCCCTTCTCGAGCAGGCCCGCCTGCGCGCGAGCGCCGGTCTCGTGGGCCCGAACGAAGTCGCGAACGCCCGCGTTTTTCTCGCGGAGCAGAAACTGGCCGCCATCGATCGCGAAGAGGAACTCGACGGCGTTTCAGACCGGCTCGCTTCCCTGATGGGGACTCGTCCGCAGCAGCATGTTCGCTTTCGCCCTTCGGACACGCCCCCCGAGTCCTTCCCGGTGGAGCCGATCGAAGAACTTCTCGCGCGCGCCTACAATAATAATGAAGAGTTGCTCGCCGCGCGCTTTGTCGTGGACGCGCTCGCAGCGCGGGAGTCGGGCGCCCGCTGGAACGCGTTTCCGGCGCTCGACCTGACGGGCTCGATCGGAGGCGCCGGGCTCGCGGGGAGCGCGCGCGAAGTCGTATTCGGCGGGGATACGCTTCTCGTCGACGTCGATGGCGCTTACGGCGACGCGCTCAACCAGTCCGTGCAGCGCGACTTTCCGAACTGGGCCGTGGGGATCGAACTGTCGATTCCGCTTCTGCTGCGCGAAGGGCGCGGGGAACACAATCGCCTGCAGGCGGAAGTGGCGCGCGCGGAAGAACGGGTCGAAGCGCTCCGCCGCACAATCGAAGAGAACCTGCGGAGCGCGCATCGGAGCCTCGGCCATGCCACCAACCGGCTCGCAATCGCACAGGAGGGCGTGGCCGCTTCTCTCGAACAGGTGCGGATCGGGCTCATCGAATATGACAACGGACGCGCGACCGCGTTCGAACTCGTGCGCCTCGGGTCGGATCTCGCCGGCGCGCAGCAGCGGTATTCAGACGCGCTCGTGCGGGCCGCGCGCGCCGCGGCCAGTGTGCGCTACCTGACCGCGGGACGAACCAGACACAGTGATGCAGGAACGGGGGAATAGATGACGATCCGAAACCGGGTCAGATACGCGATGTTGATCGGGGCTGCTTTTGCCGTTCTTGCGGGATGCGGCGGCGCGGAATCGGAAGAGGCCGCCGCCGGCGGGGGCGCCTTTCAACGCCCGCCCACTCCGGTCGAAACCGCGCTCGTGAGCCGCGGTGAGCTGATCGACCGCTTCGAGGCGGTGGGCACGATCGAAGCGGCGGAAGCGATCACGGTCGTTTCCGAAATCCCAGGCACCGTAGCGCGACTTCCGTTCGAAGAAGGGAGCCAGGTAAAACGGGGCGCCCTGCTCGCTCAGCTCGAAGATTCCGAACTGCAGGCATCGCTCGTCCGCGCCGAAGCGCTGCACCGCCAGCGACAGGCGAATTTCGATCGGATCCAGGTTGTCGTCGACAAAGGGGCGGGAACGCCGCAGGACCTCGACAACGCGCGTGCGGAACTCGCGATCGCGGCGGCGGATATCGACCTTGCGCGCGCACGTCTCGCCAAGACCCGCATCGTCGCGCCGTTCCCGGGACGCGTCGGTTCGCGCCGGATCAGTCCCGGGGCGTTCGTGCAGGCGGGGGCGAGGATCACGGAGCTCGCGCGCATCGATCAGCTGAAGATCGTGTTCGCGGCACCGGAACGATTCGTGCCGAAGCTCGCGCGCGGCGAGGAAGTGCAGATCACGACCACCGCGTTCCCCGGCGAAATGCTGGCCGGCACGATTCATGTGATCGAACCCGCGCTCGATCCCGCCACGCGAAACGCGCGCATCATCGCCATCGCCGACAATCCGGGTGAACGATTTCGGCCCGGCATGTCCGCCAACGTCTCGGCAGTGCTTACGCGCCGCGCCAACGCCCTCACGATTCCTTCGGAAGCCATTTTCGCCGACGGCGCGCAGATGCTGGTTTACGTAGTGCAGGCCGACAGCACGGTGGCCCGCACGCCGATCACGCTCGGGGCGAGGCTCGCGAAGGAAGTCGAAGTTCTGACCGGGCTCGAAGACGGCCAGCAGGTGATCCGAGCCGGACATCAGAAGCTGTTTCCCGGCGCAAAAGTGATGCCCGTGACGAGCGCGGACGCCAATCCTGGCGCGGATGCCGGAGAGTCGTCATGAAGCTGAGCGAAGTCAGTATTCAGCGGCCGGTTTTCGCGACCGTGATGAGCCTCGTCATCCTGATCTTCGGGATGATGGGGTACTCGCGACTTCCCGTGCGCGAGTATCCGGACATCGATCCGCCGATCGTTTCGATTACAACGTTTTATCGAGGCGCCAGCCCGAGCGTGGTCGAAACCGAAATCACCGACATCATCGAAGAGTCTCTTTCGACGCTCGACGGCGTGAGAACCATCACCTCGTCGAGCCTCGAGCAGGGGTCGAGCATCACGGTGGAATTCGAACTCGGCCGCGTCGTGGACGAAGCGGCGAACGACGTCCGCGATCGCGTTTCGCGTATTCGCGGCTCGCTTCCGAGCGAAGCCGATGATCCGATTGTCGCGAAAGTCGACGTGAACGCGCAGCCGATCATCTGGATCGCGCTGTCGAGTACGAGCATGACGACGCTCGACATGAGCGAGTTCGCGGATATCGTGCTGAAAGACCGCATCCAGCGGCTGCCCGGAGTCGGGAACGTGTTCATCGGCGGCGAGCGCCGTTACGCGATGCGCGTCTGGCTCGACTCGCAAAAGATGGCGGCGCACGGGCTCACGACTCCCGACATCGAACGCGCCATCCGTCTCGGGAACGCCGAGATTCCCGGCGGGCGCGTCGAAGGAGCGCAGCGCGAATTCGCCGTGCGGACGCGCGGGGAGCTTACGACGCCGGAAGAGTTCGGCAATATCATCGTATTGCAGCAGAGTGAACGCCAGGTGCGCCTGGCGGATGTGGCCGATGTCGTGGTCGGCCCCGAGAACGAACGCACGATCACGCGCTACAACGGTGTTCCCTCGATCGGGCTCGGCATCGTGAAGCAGACGAAGGCCAGTACGGTGGAAGTGGCAGACGAAATCCAGAAAGCGCTGCCGGAACTGCGCAAACTTCTTCCCGAAGGCATGAAGCTTACGACCGCGTTCGATTCTTCCGTTTTCATTCGCGCGTCGATCAACGAAGTGGCGAAGACAATCCTGTTCGCGGTGGGGCTCGTGCTTCTGGTCGTGCTCGCTTTCCTGGGCAGCATACGCGCCACGCTGATGCCCGCCGTCACGATTCCGATCTCGATCATCGGAACGTTTGCGGTCATGTATTTCATGGGCTTCACGATCAACATTCTGACGCTGCTCGCGTTCGTACTCGCGATCGGGCTCGTGATCGACGACGCGATCGTGATGCTCGAAAACTGCTACCGCCATATCGAAATGGGGAAGCCGCGGCTTCGGGCCGCCTGGGACGGGGCGCGCGAGGTCGGATTCGCGATCGTGGCCACGACGCTGGCGCTGATCGCGGTCTTTCTGCCGCTCGCGTTTCTGACCGGCACGGTCGGGCGTCTGTTCAAGGAGTTCGGGATCTCGCTCGCGGTCGCCGTCATCATTTCCAGTTTCGTCGCGCTCACGCTGACGCCGATGCTCTGCTCGAAAATCCTGAAGCCGCTCTATCATCACGAGGACGGCCGGAAGCCGCGCGCGTTCGACCGTTTCTTCTCCTGGCTCGATCACTTTTACACGGCGACGCTCCGGTTCGTGCTGCGGCACCGTCTGCTCGTGTTCGGACTGGCGTTTCTGATCTTCGGCGCGAGCATGTTCCTTTTCAAGAACCTGCCGCGCGAACTCGTTCCTACGGAAGATCGCAGCATCGCGTTCGGAATCGTGCTCGCTCCGGAAGGGTCGACGCTCGAGTACACGAACGGCTACATGCTGCAACTCGAAGATATTCTGCTGGCGCGCCCTGAACACGGGGGGCTCTTCACCGCGACCGGGCTCGGATTCGGCGGCCCGGGTCGCGTAACGAACGGGTTCGTCTTCTTTCGTCTGAAGCCGCGCAACGAGCGCGAGAAGTCACAGCAGGAAGTCGTGCAGGAGCTGTTCCCGCAGACGTTCTCGATTCCCGGGATCCTGGCGTTTCTCGTGAACCCGCCGAGTCTCGGGGGGCGTTTCTCGTCGAGTCCGGTCGAGTACGTATTGCAGGCCGACACGTACGAAACGCTGGAGCAGTCGGTCTCGATCATGACGGAGAAGGCGACGGAGCTCGGCTATCTCGTGAATCTCGATTCCGATCTGCGTCTCAACAAGCCGCAGCTCGATATTCGGATCGACCGCGACCGGGCGGCGCAGCTCGGCGTAAGCGTGACGGACATCGGGGGCGTACTGGAAACACTGCTCGGCGGCCGCGTGGCGACCGAGTTCAAACGCGGTTCGAAACAGTACGACGTGATCGTGCAGCTTCGCCCGAGCGAACGTGCGACGCCGCGCGTAATCGAAGAAGTGTATGTGCGTTCGGGTTCGGGCGAGCTCGTGCAACTCGCGAACGTGGTTTCGGTGCATGAGACCGTCGGGCCGAAGGAACTGAATCACTACAATCGCGTCCGTTCGGCGACGCTGACGGCGAATCTCGCGCCCGGCTTCAGTCTGGGAACGGCGCTCGACGATCTCGACCGGATCGCGGCGGAGTATCTTCCGCCATCCGCGCGCACGGACCTCGGCGGCCAGTCGCGCGAGTTTCGCGAGTCGAGTTCGAAACTCTACCTGATGTTCATCCTCGCGATCGTATTCATCTATCTCGTGCTGGCGGCCCAGTTCGAAAGCTTCATTCATCCGATCACGATTCTTCTCTCGGTGCCGCTCGCGGTCGTGGGCGCGATCTTCTCGCTCCGTGCTTTCGACCTCACACTGAACATCTATTCTCAGATCGGTCTCGTGATTCTGATCGGTCTCGTAACGAAGAACTCGATTCTGATCGTCGAGTTCGCGAACCAGCTTCGCAATCGAGGGCAGGACGTGCTCGACGCCGTGATCGAGGCGTCGCGGATTCGCCTGCGGCCGATTCTGATGACGTCGTTCTCGACGATCGTCGGGGTGCTTCCGATCGCGCTCGGATTCGGCGCCGGCGCGGAAGCCCGCCAGCCCCTGGGCGTCGCGATCGTGGGCGGGATGTTCTTCTCGACGTTCCTGACGCTCATCCTCGTACCGGCCGTATACATCTTCATGGCGCGTTTTACGCGCCCGCGCGACCTCGCCGCGGCCATCGAGCGTCAGACTACCGAGCCGGCCGACCTCGGGGCGCCTCCGACGGGCGGCGGGATGGCCGAGGCCAAGCCGTAGGGCGTATTTGCTTCCGATCGTGGTCGCGCCGATGGATAATCTGTAAATCAGGCCGTACTGGACGCACTCACCGCAGGAACCTGTTCTCAATGGAGGAAAACACATGATCAGCTTTTTGAATCGCAATGTGATAGTGGGCATCGCCGCCGCCGGTCTTTTGCTCGGCGCGAATGCGGCCGTTGCCGCCGACTGGAACGCCGACCTTTCGCACACGGAAGTGAACTTTTCCGTGAATCACTTCTTCACGCCTGTTTCTGGGTCGTTTCACAACTACACGGTAGAGATGAAGTACGACGCCGAGAAGCCCGCGAACTCGTCGGTGAAAGTCGTGATTCCCGTTTCGACCGTGGACACCGGCAATGAAAAGCGGAACGGCCATCTCATGTCGCCCGACTTTTTCGAAGCGGAGAAATATCCGAACATCACGTTCGAAAGCACGAAGGTCGTAAAGACCGAAAAGGGAATGGCTGTTACCGGAAACCTGACGATCAAAGAGACGACGAAAGAAGTCACGCTCGACGTCGTGACCCTGGGTGTCAGTGAGATTCCGGAAGCGATGCAGGCCAACTTCGGCATGAAGGTCGCTAGCTTCCGTGCCTCGACGAAAATCAATCGCAACGACTTCGGGGTCGGCGTCGGGAACTGGGCGGCCACGCTCGTAATCGGCGGCGAAGTCGATATCGAGATTCTGCTCGAAGCCAGCTACCGCTAGCAATCCTCGATCAGAGCGGGAGCGACCGCTCGTGCGCAATATTCTGCGGACCCGTCAATACGGCGGGTCCGCTTTTTTGTGTTGCCGCTGATGGGTCGGATCAGGGACCTTGTCCTCATGAAGCATGGACCCATCTCCGGCGCACGACAGGAAGTCACCGACCTTCGGAGGCAGACCGTCAGGGGCGGCTACGTGACGATCGCGGCCGTGATCGTGCGGAACGTGATCTCGATCGCGGGCACGATGATCCTGGCGCGCATTCTCGCGCCGGCCGACTTCGGGCTGATCGCGATGGTGATGTCGATCCTCGGCGTCGCCATGATCGTGCGCGACGCGGGCCTGATGCTGGCCACGGTACAGCGGCGTGAAATCGAGCAGCGTGAGGTCGGCACGCTCTTCTGGATCAACGCGGGAATCGGGTTCGCCGCCGCTGTTCTTGCCGCCGCCTGCGCCCCACTTGTTGCGCGCTTTTTCGGCGACCCGCGACTCACCCTGATCGGCGTCATCGTTTCAGGCACGATTCTGATCGATGCGCTCTCGGTCCAGCACCAGGCGCTGCTCCGCCGCCGCATGCGGTTCGGGTCGATCGCGATCGCCGAGATCGGGGCCCAGATCCCGGCGACGATCGTGGCCGTCATGGTCGCGCGCAGCGGCGGCTCGTACTGGGCTCTCGTCTGGCTGAAGGTCGTCGAAGCGATCATCCGGATGATCGCGTTCTGGTCGTTCTCGGGATGGTGGCCCGGCTTCGTCTTCGCATGGGCGCGCGTAAAACCGTTCCTCCGATTCGGCGGCGCCCTCACACTGACACGCCTTCTCGTGTATCTCGTGCGCACGCTCGACCGCGTCCTGATCGGCCGTTTTCTCGACGCCGCCTCGCTCGGGATCTATGCGAAGGCGGGCAACTGGCTGCTGACCCCGCTGCAGACGCTGACGTTTCCGTTGTCACGCGTTGCGATCGGAACCCTGAGCCGGCTGCAGGACGACGCCGCTCGTTATCGCGCCTACTTTCGAACGGCGGCCGACGGGATCGCGTTTCTGCTCTTTCCCGGAATCGCCTTCGCCATGCTCGAAGCCGACACCATCGTGCGCGTGTTTCTCGGCGAAAAGTGGCTGGCCGGCGTGCCGATCTTCCGCATTCTGCTTCCGGTCGCGGTCACGACCATCTTTCGCATGTTCACGCGCTGGGTTTTCGTGTCGAAGGGACACGTGGGCCGGCAGCTTCGGTGGGAGGTGCTCGTCCTCGTGATGACAGTGGCAGGCTTCGCGTACGGAATTCGCTGGGGAGTCGAAGGGATCGCGGCGGCGTCGGCGGTCGTCTCCGTCATTCTGCTCGTGCCTTCGGTCACGTATTGCGTGCGGAATACCCCGCTTCGCGCCTGGGACATTCTGCGGACGCCGTTCTGGCCGGGAGGCGCGGGACTTGCTGCGGCCGGCGCAACCGCGGTGGTTTTTCGCGCGCTCGGCGAACCGGGGCTCGTGGCGCGGCTGTTCCTGTCGCTCGGGGTCTTTTCGGGGATCTATCTCGCGATCCTGCTGGCATTCCCCGCGCCCCGTGCGCGCATTCGTGAACTACGCGGGTTCGCGCGCCTCGGTCGATGAACTACATCCGGATGCGCACGCCGCCGTGAATCTGGCGCTGCAGGCCGATCTCCGTGTAGCCCGTCGTCGTCGGGCGAACGACGTATTCCTCGTCGAGCAGATTTTCGATCGACAGAAAGACTTCGGTCACGGGGTTCAGCTGCCGGCCGACGTTCAGGTTCAGCACGAAATACTCTTCGATCGGGAGTGCATTGCGATCGTCCTCGAAGCGCTCTCCGACGAACCGCGCCACGAGTCCTGCCCGAAAGAGGCGAGGATCATGGAATTCCGCGCGCAACGTGAACGAATGCTCGGGAACCTGTCGATTCCGGTTCCCAATCAGCGACTCGTCGTCGGATTCCACGATTTCGGTGTCCGCGAAATAGTAGCTTCCGCCGAAGGTCCAGTGAGTGTGCGGGCGTGTCGTCATGTCGAGTTCGATCCCGCGCGAGCGCAGTTTCCCGACGTTGTCCCGCTGGCGGCAGTTTCCACCGGCAGGTACGCTGCCGCACGGCTCGATCACCGTCATACTGTCGGGACTCGCGACGCCGATCGTGCGCTGCGTGATCGCGTCTTCGACCTCGTTCCAGAAACCGGTCACGCGCATTTGAAAGAGGCGCCCGCGCCGGAACTCCGCACCCAGGTCGCCTCCGGTCAGGTGCTCGGACTCGAGCTCGCTGTTCCCCGTGTTGATGACGTCACCGGACCGGAACCCGGTGTACAGCTCCGACAGGCTCGGTGCGCGGAAAGACTGGTAGACATTCGTTCGGAGCGAGATCTCACCGGTTGCATGAAACACGGCGCCGAGGCTGGGGCTGAATACGTTCTGCTCTTTCTCCGCAAACGAGGTGTCGGCCGTGACAGCGCCGGATGAAACAGAGCTTGATGTTTGCGCGCCGTTGTACTGACGAATGAAATCGACGCGGGCGCCCGCAACGATCTGCCAGCGAAGCGAAGGGCTGAGCACGTCCTGTACATAGGCGCCGGAGAGGGTCTGATTCCCCGAAGTAAGGAGATTCGTCCGCCAGCTCCCGTTCGATGAAACGTAGCCGGTGAAATCGCGCCGGTCCGCGTCGAGCCACTGATGATCGACGCCGACGGAGACCTGATGCAGCGGGTTCACGCGCTTCGACCATTGCAGATTCGCACCGAGTACCCGGGTCGGGGTACTGTACGTGTAAACCGTGGGCCGCTCGGAATTGCGGTCGGCCGACACGCTTGTCGTCAGCGCCTCCCTGTCGCGTGTCGTGGAGAAGAGCATGGCCTGGAGGCGGCCGGCGCCGCGCAGATCCCAGTCGGCGCCAAGCGAAACATTCCGTGCGATGTACTCCGAATAGGCAAGGACCGTCGAGCGCGCATTCTCCTCTTCGAAGTAAGAGGCATGAAGCGAAACCGTCCGGCCGCGATCGAACTCGTAGATCCCCTTCGCGAACATGCCGTAGTGGTCGAGCGCAGCCGGATGGTCGGCCGCGCCGAGCTGAGAGTCGGGGTATGCGTACTCGCCTCCCGTGTCGAAGTGACGCCCGCCGGCGAGATACGAGAACTTTCCGGCGCGATTTCCATAGGAAACGTCGACGTCGAGGACTTCGTGGTCTCCGCCCTGTCCCATGAAGTGAAACGTTTCGGCCCTGGGCGTTTCCGTCATGATGTGCACGACACCGCCCATCGCCAGGTTGCCCCAGACGCCGGCGCCTCCGCCGCGCAGCACTTCGATGCGCTCGATACGCTCGGTCGGAACCTGGCCCCATGACATCGCGCTTGTGAACGGATCGATCAGCGGAACACCGTCCATGAGTACGAGGGTGCGCGCTGCCGCGCTTCCTCCGATGCCGCGCATCGACGGCGCCTGGATCAGGTTCGACGAGCCGAGACTGCTCGCCTGGCGGAGCAACGTGAAGCCGGGAATCTGCCGCAGCAGGTCGTCGACGGCGAGATTGCCGGCGGACCGTGCTTCGCTCCCGTCGATCACGGTAACGTTGGCCGCCACGTCTTCGAGGCGCTGTTCGGAGCGTGTCGCCGTGATCACGATCGCGGTGGCCGTCCGCACGTCGTCGTCGGTGGGCGGCGGCGGTTCTTCCGCGCCCGCAGCGCATGGACACACGAGCAGCCATACAAAACAGACTGGAGCGCTATACTTTCCGATCCTCGAAAACCTGTGCATCAAGATTACCTTTCGTTCTTATGTTCCGGATCGGTCCGTTCGGTGATGACTGAATCCGTGTGGTCGAGAAATGAACCGTCCCAGAACATGGCGGGGGGGACGCTGTGATCGAGAAGCCCCTGCTCGACCGCCCATTCCTGATAACTGACGAGATCGTCCGCGTTGATACGGCCGCTGGCACGTATGGGCGCCCAGCAGAGCCTTCTCACGAGAGCGGAATCGAGGGTCGTCGCCTCGGCGATCGCGGCGATGTTCCGCTCGGTTGCCCCTTCATTATATTGGATGAGTGCTTTTCGATACGCGACCATGAACGCGTTGCCTGCGTCTCGATCGTCTTCGAGAATCGTGGGGCCGAAGATCAGAAAACTGTGCTGGTGTCCCGGAATCAGATCCTGAAGGGGAAGCCATTCCTTGGCGTAGCCGGCGTCGAGCGCCATTGTCAGGAAGGGTTCGCCGAGCAGCGTGATGTCGGCATTCCCCATTTCCAGAGCCTGCATGATCACATTCTGCGGAACGTTCAGCAGCTCGACATCGTCCGTGGTGAGTCCCGCCCGCTCCAGCAGCCGGCTTGCCTCGTAGTATCCCGCGCGCGTTCTGCTGGTTCCGAAACGAAGACCGCGAACGTCGGAGAGTGTCTCGAGGCGGCCCGACTCGATCAGTTCGCTGCGCGCCACATACGACATGTACGAGCAATCGGCGTCGCCGTCTTCCGTGTGCCCCTTGTCCGCCACGATGCGGAGGCTCGCGCCGCGCCCGATCAGATTGAAGAGGCCGGGGTAGACGATGCAGGGAAGTACGTCGAGTTTCCCTCGCGAAAGCGGAAGCAGGCCGTCGGCAGCGCGATTCATCCTGACCCATTCGATCTCGATCCCCTGGTCCGCGAAGTGGCCTTCCGAGTCCGCGAGAGCGAGCGGGGCGTAGGAGAGATAGTTGAAACGAATCACGCGAATGCGGATCGTGCCGTCGGCGAGGCGCTCGAGCGCCTGCGGTTTTTCCGCGCCGAACGCGAGGGCCGCAAGCGCGAGCAGCAGGGCTATCGCCGCACGATGCATCACGAGGGGCGGTCCGGATGAAGTTGTCACTCTCAATGGATTTCCTTCTTCGTGCCTTGCAGTTTACTGAGGTGAAGCGGCATCAGCTTCCCCGCCGCCGTCACGACCGGCTCCATACGCTTCACGCGAAACGTACCGGCCGCCGTGAGCGTTGCCGTCATGCTTTGCGCCGCTTCGTTCTTGCGGGCCAGTCCCTGCTCGAAAATGCGAATGACTTCCGCCTCGTCTTCGATCTTGATGCGAGGGCTCACAATAATACTCACGCGCGTGAAACCGTGCTCGTCCTCTTCTTCCATGAGCTGATAGTCGAGAGGGCTTCCTCCGAAGCGCCGGGGGAGCGTTTCGGTGAGAACCGCTTCCATTTCGCTCCCCACGAGTGACATCCCCTCGCCCGTCAGCTTGCGGAAACTGCGGATTCCGCGCACGTGCGTGTCCCAGCCGTATGCCTCGAGCGGGCAGCCGCAGCTCCGCTTCTCCACAACGCCGTAATCATCGCTTTCCACGTTCAGGAGCAGTTTCGAATTGGAGGATATGAGCGTCGTGATGTTGAAGGCGTCCACTTCGATATCCATGCCGGGCACCTTGCGCGGGTAGGGGACAAGCGCCAGCGCGTCTGTCATGAGATGGTGGTCGTTGATCTCGCACGGGTTCGTGCAACCCATGCCGATCGCGCCGACCTCGGAGAAGTAATACGAAAAGATCGGCTCGGCTCCGACCCGGCGGATCGCCGCGACTTTGGCCGGCGTCGGCGGCTCGCCGCCCATCGTCATGGAGCAGCGCGAGAGATCGATCCCGCGCTCTTCCGCGGCAACGGCCACGCGTACCGACATGCTCGCGAAGGCGCCGAGCGCGCAGGCGCCGTGCTCTTTCGCCGTTTGCTCCATCCACGCGGCAATGACATGGGCGTCCTCGTAGCGAACGACTTCGGGAATCGGAAACGGCGCCCCGAAAAATCGGCCGGCATGCACGATGTAGTTCGTAGCCAGGCGGTTTTTGAGGGCCGGTTTCGTGTCGTTCCTGTCGAGAGGGGTGAACCAGCGCAGCGGGATGTCGCCTGTCAGCGCGCCGCCGAGCAGGTTCGAAACGCCCACGATGCTCGGCAGCAGGCCGCGCCATACCCCGAGCGGTTTCCCGTGAAGGCCCTGGGCGTTCTTCGCGAGGAGCTGATTCGGAACGCGCGCGATCGTTTGTTCGAGATCGAAGTAGATGCGCGTGCCGGCGCCCGTGCTGCCGCCGGTCGTTCCGTAGTAGGCCGATTTCATGAACGGATTGTCGAAGTCGTGCGGTTCGACTCTCCAGGTCTTCGTGCCGCGCACGACGTCTTCGCGCCCCTTGAACTCTTCGAAGGAGTAATAAACGTCATTCTCGCGCAACGCGAGCAGCGTCGGTTCGAGTCCCTTGTCTCCGACCATGCGTTCCAGATCGGCGTAGGCCACGCCCGCATGCCGGAACAGCGGATGATACGGACTCTTTTCATGTCCGAATATCCCGACCCGCAGTATCCGGAGGAAATTCTCTTCCCGCTGCAGCAGGCGTTCCCGCACGATCGCTTCCGCTTCGGGAACCGAGATCTTCCGCTTCAGGAACGCCGGAAAACCGAACCCGAATCGCGCGTACATTTTGAGGTCGGAAACGATGCTCAAGATGGGGAAGTCCTTGCACGGTCTTCACGATGAAAATTGCTTCAATCCTTTATAACGGATTCGTGGTGTCAGATCCCGTATAATCCATGCAGCCTGATCGGGAGGAACCTTTTCGTTGACCCTACGCATTCTCATGGTGAACTACGAGTACCCTCCGATCGGCGGCGGATCCGCGAACGCGACCCTCTACCTGCTGCGGGAACTCGGCGCCCGCCCGGATCTCAGGATCGATCTCGTGACAGGCGGGATCGGTGACCGCTTGGACATCGAATCCCTTACCCCCTCGATTCGCATTCATCGCGTCCCCGTCCCGAAGAAAGAAATGCATTACTGGACCGCGCGCGAACTCGCCACGTGGTTTCTGCGGGCACGGACATACTGCGAGAACCTGATCCGGCAGGAGACGTTCGATCTCGGTCACTACTGGTCGGGCTGGCCGTCGGGAATCATCGGGCACCGGCATCGTGCGCGGATTCCGTATCTCGTTTCGCTCCGGGGCTCCGACGTGCCGGGGTACAACCCGCGCCTGCGTGTCCTCGATCCCGTTCTGTTCAAGCCGGTTGCGCGCGCCGTATGGAAGGGGGCGGCGGCCGTGACCTGCGTCAGCGAGAACCTCGGCGCACTCGCGCGCAAGACGATGGCGGACCTTCGCTTCGACGTCGTGCGGAACGCGGTCGACTGCGAACGCTTCCGGCCGGGAACACCCGACAAGGCTTTCACCGCGATCTTCGCCGGCCGCCTCATCGAACGAAAGGGCGTGCCCTATCTGTTTCGCGCGCTTCGCCTGCTCGCTGACGACGGCAGGATCTGCCGCCTGCTCGTCGCGGGCAGCGGTCCGGAGCGCGAACGGATGGAACGATACGCACTCGACAACGGACTCCGCGATCAGGTCGAGTTTTACGGCGTGGTCGGTGACGAGCTGCCCGCGCTCTATGGTCGCGCCCATGTGTTCGTCCTGCCCGCCCTCGAAGAAGCGCTCAGCAACGCGGCCCTCGAAGCTCTTGCGTCCGGTCTGCCTTTGATCACGACGCGAACGGGGGTCGAAGAGATTCTCGACGACAGCGGGCTTCTGATTCGAAGGAAAAGTGCGGAGAGCATTGCAGAAGCCCTCGGTCGTTACATCGACGATCCCGCTCTGCTCGCCGCGCACGCGGGAAGGGCGCGGGCGAATGCGGAAGCGATGCCGTGGAGCGATGTCGCCGATCGGTACGTGACGATTTACCACGAGATGATGAAGGCGGGAGCGCGGTGAACCCGTTCGTCCTGGCAGCGGAGATGCTCGCTCTCCAGCGTGAGCAGTGGCGACCTTCCCATGTTGTGCGCGAACGGCAGTGGCGCCTGCTCCGGTCGATGCTCGCGCATGCCTACGACACGACACCGCACTACCGATCGGCTTTCGATGCCCGCGGCATCACACCGGCCGACATTCGCACGCCGGATGACCTGACCCGTCTGCCGATTCTGAAGAAGAGAGACCTCCGCGCTCCGGACGGGCTCTTCGCGCGCGGGTACAAGCGCGAATCCCTGCACAAGTCGTTCAGCTCGGGCTCGACCGGGGAGGGGGCGACGACGTACTTCGACGATCGCGCCTGGGTCATCGGGCGCTTTCTCGTGAAGCTGCGTGCGCGTCTCGCGTGCGGTCTCCGCCCGTGGCACAACGCCGCTCTCTTTCAGTGGATTCCGAACGAGCCTTCGTTCCTTCGCCGGCGCATTCTCCGGCAGCTTGCGTTCGGGGTGCACGAACCGCTCGACCAGACAACGGACAGTCTCGTTTCGTTCGGCCCGCACGCTCTCTACGGTTTTCCGAGTTACCTGACGCGGCTTGCTCCTGTCGCCGCAGGACGCGTTCGTCCGCGGTTCGTGTTTACGAGCGGCGAGCTGCTGACGGAGCGCGTGCGCGAAACGATCGCTTCCGGTTTCGGCGCCGAAGTGTTCGACATTTACGGCTGCACCGAGATGAAGGAGATCGCGTGGGAATGTCCGGCGCGCAGCGGCTATCACGTGAACGCCGATTCTGTTTTCGTCGAGATCCTGACGCAGGAGGAAGACGGTGTGCCGGCGGGTTCGATCGTGGTTACTTCGCTCGTGAATCGGGCGATGCCCCTGATCCGCTATCTCGTGGGCGATTCCGGGTCGTGGATTCCGGAGGCGTGTTCGTGCGGCCGCGGCCTGCCGCTCATGCGTCCTTCGCTCGGACGCCTGGCCGACTACTTCATACTTCCCGGCGGGGGCGAAGTGTCACCGTACAATGTCATGGATCCTGTCGAGGCGCTCCCCGGCGTCGCACAGTTCGAGATCGTGCAGGATCGGACCGACCATGCGCTCGTCCGTGTCGTACCGTCGGCAACGTTCGACGAGGATACCAAACGCGAGATCGTGCGCGGGCTGGCGCCCGTAATCCCGGGGATGACGATCACGATCGAGGTCGTGGACGAGATCCGGCCCGAGAAGAGCGGGAAGTTCCGGATCGTGAAGAACACCGCCTTTTCGGACAGCTGACGCCCGTGGTATTCTGAGGGCAATTCGCCCTGGAAAGGACTGCCCGTGCCGATGCTCTCTACCCGATCGTACCGCCGGCGGACGCCCGCGGCGGCGCTTCCTGCCCTGTCTGCGCTTCTGCTCCTCTGCGCCGCGCCCGCGTTTTCGGCCGGTTATGTGACTGAAAATGTAGTTCTCGTGATCATCGACGGGCTACGCTATTCGGAAGGACTCGGCGATTCGACGCGTGCGCATGCTCCGCGAATGGCGGAACTCGCCGAGCGCGGCGCGAAGGTCGAGCCGTTCCTGAACGACGGGATCACGTACACGCGAAACGCGATTCCCGCGATCTGGTGCGGCGCCTGGACCGGCATCGGTTCGTTTCAGGATGAAGCATGCGGCGGCGCGGGGAACAGCCACGCGATTCTGCCGACTGTCTTCGAGTATTATCGCAAGCATCTCGACCGACCACAGCGCGACTGCGCCTACGTTCTGCCGGCGGTCGGCTGTGTCTGGAAGCCGAGCTTCGACGCGAATTACGGCAGGAACTACTGGCCGTACACACACGCGGTCGGCACGGGAGACCGCACGGTCTTTCACGAAGCGCTCGGTGTGATCGAAAGAGACGCGCCGTCGTTTCTGCTGCTCTATCTTTCCGATGTGGATCATGAAGGGCATGGCGGCAACTGGGAGAATTACCTGAAGGCGATCGTGACTGCCGACAGCATCGTGGGCGCGCTCTGGGACCATCTCGCGACGCTGCCCGGGTACGCGGGAAAGACGACACTCTTCGTGACGAACGATCACGGCCGTCACGATTACGACTTTCGCGGGCATGGCGACGACTGCACGGGTTGCCGCACGATCGAACTTCTTACGATCGGGCCGGACATCGTGCCCGGCCTTGTCTCGATCGTGCCCCGCGCGATCCCCGACATCGTGCCCACGATCGGAGAGCTTCTGGGATTTCCGACAGAGCGGTCTACGGGAGAGCCCATGCTCGAACTGCTGATCGCGCCCGGTACGGAAACAGGCGGCTCCGACACGGGAACGGGGGAGACGGACGGGAGCGGGGACGCCGGCGGGGAAGCGGAAGGGAACTCGTTTCCCGCGAACTGGATCGGAAGCGCGCCGAATCCGTCGACCGGCGCGAGCCGCATTCGATTTCGAACGAGCACGGAGGGGCGCGCGCGCGTCGCGCTGCACGACCTGGCCGGGCGCGAAGTCGCCGAAGTCTTCGACGGCCGCCCCGGCAGCGGCATGCACCTGATTCAGCGCGACTGGCGCGACCGGAGCGGAGATCCGCTGCGCGCGGGAGTCTATTTCCTCACACTGGAAACCGAGACGGAAACGCTCACGGAGCGGATCGTCATTCTTCGATAGGAGCGAATCATTTTGGACCCTGTCCGCTTGAAGAGAGTGCGCGAGCTGATTCAGCAGGTCGCCTCGCTTTCGCCCGCCGAGCGCACGGCCTACCTGCGCGAGCACTTCACCGACGACCCCGATCTCATCGACGCGGTCGAGGATCTGATCGTTTACGAGAACGAAACGATCATGGATACCGTGGCCCCTTCCGTTCCGCGAACGCGCGAAAAGGACCCGTCCATTCCGGACACGATCGCGGGCTACAAAGTTCTCGGCAAGCTCGGCGAAGGCGGAATGGGGATCGTGTACGAAGCGGAACAGCTGCGCCCGCATCGTCACGTGGCGCTCAAAGTAATTCGCGGCGGCCGTTTCGTCGACGAAGTCTCGATCAAGATGTTCGAGCGCGAAGCGAACACGCTCGCCCGCCTGAAACACCCGAACATCGGCGCGATTTACGAGTCGGGGCGCACCGACGACGGCCAGCACTTCTTCGCGATGGAGCTGCTGATGGGGCACGAGATCGACGTGTTTCTCATGCGCCGTACGCCGGGCGAAATGGGACAGTCCGAAATCGGTATCCGCCTGAATCTCTTCCGCCAGATCTGTAACGCCGTGAACTACGCGCATCAGCGCGGGGTGATCCATCGGGATCTCAAACCTTCGAACATCATCGTTACGGAAGAAGATGCGGCGATGTCATCAGGGAGCAGCCTCGGGCCGCAGGTCAAGATTCTCGACTTCGGACTGGCGCGCATCGTCGACTCCGAGGCCGCGGGCTCCCTCGTGAGCGAAGTGGGCGTTATCAAGGGAACGCTTCCGTACATGAGTCCGGAGCAGGCGCGCGGCGAAACGGACGAACTGGATCTCCGCACCGACGTCTATGCACTCGGCGTGATTCTGTTCGAAATGCTGAGCGGGTCCAAGCCGTACGAACTCGACAAGGGCTCGATTCTCGAAGCGATTCGCGTGATCACCGAGCAGTCGCCCCGCAGTTTCCGCGGAACTCCCTGGGGGAACGGGTTCGCCGGCGGTGAACTCGAAACGATCGCGCGCAAAGCGCTCGAGAAGAATCCGGCGGATCGCTATCAGAACGCGGCGGCGATCGCCGAAGACATCGAACGCTACCAGACGAACCAGCCGATTCTGGCGCGCCCGCCCAGCACGATGTATCAGCTGCAGAAGCTCGTGGCGCGGAACAAAATTCCGGTCGCGCTCGCTGCAACGATGCTCGTTCTGCTCGTCGGGTTCAGCGGCCTCATGAGCGTGCTCTACCAGCGCGCCGTGCTCGCCGAGAAAGTGGCGGCCGAGGAAGCGGCGACGGCCAATCAGGTCACGGAGTTCATGGAGGGCATCTTTACCGTTTCCGACCCCGGAGAAGCGCGCGGGAACGAGGTTACGGCACGCGAAATTCTCGACAAGGGCGCCGTCGAAATTCGAGGCAAGCTCGTTGACCAGCCCAAGGTGCAAGGGCGCTTGATGGGCACGATCGGACGCGTGTACTGGGGGCTCGGACTCTACGAAGATTCGCGCAGACTGTTTGACGACGCGTTCGCGATCAAGTCAAACGTGTATCCGCCCGACGCGCCCGAGATCGGCGCGAGCCAGTACGATCGCGCCCTGGCACATCACTACCTGGGGGAACACGAAGAGGCGCTTGCGTCGGTCGACGAGGCACTCGCGATCTGGAATACCGAATCGGATTCGCCGTCATCACGTGCGCTCAAAGCCCGTGTGCTCCGCCTGAATACTCTCTCCGAACTCGGTCGGCATGAAGAGGCGATTGCGCAGTTCGAAGAAACGCTTCCTCTGATCGAGCAGATGGACGGAGAAGAGAGTCAGGCGTACGTGATCGCGCTCAGCAGCTACGGAAACGCGCTCGACAATGCGCTGAACCGTCCGGCGGCCTATGACGTTTTTCGCCGCGTCGTCGCACTTTCGGAGAAAGTGTTCCCCGAGAATCACCATCAGATCTCGGTCGGTCTTACGAATCTCGCGAATGTCGCGCTGAACCTGCAGAAAGTCGAGGAGGCGCGAACCAGCCTTCGACGAGCGATCGATATTCAGACCGTCGTCTACAGTCCGAATCATCCGAAAGTTCTCGAGAACAAGGGCAACCTCGCGATTCAATATGACGAGACGGGCGAGAGCGACAAATCGCGTCCGCTTTTCGAAGAAGTGCTTGCCGGTTACATCGCGCTCTACGGTGAAGAACACGAGCAGGTCGCGCAGTCTCAGGGCAATATGGGGTACTGGCATTTGAAGACCGGTGATCCCGCCACGGCGCTGGAGTACCTGCGAAAGTCGTATGAGTTCCGTTTGAAGCGATTCGGGGACGAGCATCTCTCGACAATCCTGTCTCTGTATCATGTCGGCGTGGCGGAGAGGGAACTCGGGAACTACGAAGAGAGTCTGAACGCGCTTCGGCACGTGCTGATGGTAGACGAGAAAGTGCTCGGTCCGGATCACTCGGATGTCGGCTATGACTACGAAGAGCTGGCGATCACGCTGCGTCGCATGGGACGGATCGAAGAGGCGGACTCACTGGAGGCGAAGTCGAAGAAAATCCTTGCGGCCGCGGAAGCCGCCTATCTCGCCCAGCAGGCAGCGAATGCGGCGGCGGAGGCCGAGGAGGATGCCGATACTGCGGCCGACGCGAGTGCCGGTGACGCCGGTGACGCCGGTGGCTCCGCCGCAGAGACGGCCTCTACTCCGTAACCGGGGAGAACACCGCGTACTCCGATACGAGGTGCGACCCGTCGCGCAGTACGGCCGTGACGCGCCATGTGTACGAGCCCGCGATCGGGTCCGGCATCACCAGGCTCGCGTTCGTACCGCCCGTTTTCGTGCTCGTCACGATCCCGCCGTCGGCTCCGGTCACTTCCAGTTCGTACTGAAGCGCTCCCTCGACCGCCTTCCACGAAAACGTGACCGGTTCTCCGGCCGTGACGACCGCGTCGCCCGCCGGTGTGATCGCGAGGTTCCGATCGAAGCGATCGGGAAGCGCGCCGTCGCGGAACGTCGGTTCCCTGTCCGCATTCCAGTAGCCGACCATCAGCACGAGCGCCGCGGCCGCCGCGAGCGCCGTCCAGCTGGCTCGCGATCGGAAGAATCCCCGATTCGCACGCGCCGGTTTCAGCAGCTCTTCCGCACGCCGGCTTACGGTTTCGGGGACGCGCTCCGGCCGCCCGCCTGTGTTCGCGTCGTGCGCGCTGCCCGCGTCATGCGCGAGAAAGCCCAGCGAGTCGCGGCACTCCCCGCACGCCGCGGTATGCGCCGCGATCATGCGGGTGGCGCTGTCGTCCAGCGTACCGTCGTGATACGCCGCAAGCAGCATCGGATCCGGGTGATCGTCGTGCATCGTTTCGTCGAGCGGTCGCATCGCATGAAACCGCGCCTTGCAGTCCGCGCACTCTTCGAGATGATTCGCAACGGTTCTCGTTTCCATATCACTCAAATCCCCGTCCATGTAACGGTGCAGGCGTTCTTCTTCGATGTGTCTCATTCCTTCCCTCTCCCTTCCCGATCGAGCAGAGGCCGCAGTTGCAGGCGGAGATGTTCGGCAACTTTCGCGAGCTTCGGATACAGCTGCGTGTAGTCGTCCATGCCGATCTCGTCGGCAATCTCCCGGGCGGTCAAATCCTTTTCAAATCGTAAAATGGCGAGCCGGCGATCGTCGTCCCCGAGCTTCGCGATGGCGGTTCGAAAACCGTCGCGGATTTCAGCACGGCGTAGCCAGCTTTCGGGCGAGGACCAGGCGCGCTCCGACTTCACCGAAATCAGATCGTCGAGTGCCACGGTCGGTGACCGGCGCGCCATCCAGAACGTCGTGAGGCTTTTGCGATACGTGTCGGACAGACGCTCTTCGATCGTCGCGATGTGATCCTGAATCTCGCTGACCTGCAGGTTCACGTTTTCCCGTGCGTTCACTTCCTCCACGGTTTCGGCGTGCGTCATGTTCTGCCAGTATATGGAACGGAACACCGCGCGCACGACCGGTGGCAGCGCGGCGATCTCGCGCGGCATCCGGCGCCGCCCCTGCTGCGAGCGAATCCAGTCGATCACGAGATTCCGCGTGATCAGCTTGAGCCAGGTCGCAAAGGTGCACTTCACTTTCCGGCCCTCGGGCGCGAAGGCACGCAGCCGCCGGCAGTTCTCCTCGGAGAGCTTCTCCATGACGAACAGATAGGCGTCCATGCGATCGTCGCCGTCCTTGATCTGGAATTCGATCGTGCGCATCACGGTGTCCGTGTGCTCGCGCACGAAAGCCTTCCACGCCTTGCGGGGTTCCGTCATGATTTGCTGCAGCAGGTCCATACGAGCCGATCGGGGGGCGGGCCTTCGAATGAGCCGCTCCCTGGTTTCGATCGAAAGGGTTGCCGTACAAGCCATCGGTTCCTCCGAGGTTCAAGCCTCGTAGGACCTGTACGGACCCTGTTCGTCGATTTTGGAAATTCTCTAAACTCTTTTATCTATTGATCTTACACCACGGAATCGTGTATAGTGTACTCACTATGTGGAAGCCGGTAATACTCTATTGGCTCCTGTTGACCGCGTTCCTGCCCGCCGCGGCTTCCTCAGCCCAGCCCGCCGTCTTTGCCGACGGCCAATGTGTTGTCGTCTGGGAAGGACAGCAGGAGCACGTCTACTTCGCGATTCGGAACAACCGTCTCGATGATGCCGTCATCGACTACGACCTTACCGGCGCGTCCGTAAATGCATCCGGCTCCATCACGCTTTCTCCCCACGATCAGGACTCGCTCGTTTTCGTGATTCCGTCGCCTCTCGCGATCGGAAATTACGCGTACAACCTCGTGATGCGCGACGCGAACTCGATCGGCGATACGGTCCTCTGGAATGCGCAGGCGACGGTCTCCGTGGTCGACTCCACTATCGTACCATCCGTCGTCCCTACTTTCGACCCGTTCACGCTCCTGGGCATTTCGCGCAGCTCGTACCAGCCGCAGCCGAAGAAGACCGTCGTAAAGACGCCGAAGAGTCCCGAAAAGCTGGGAACCACGTTCCTCTGGACCGCGGTGCTGACGAATGTCGACCCGTTCGACCCGGGAAATCTGTTTCAGGCAGCGCCGAACGCGGGATCGATTGCGGGGAATCCGGGGGCGCTGCTCGATATCGATCTCGCGATCGAGAACGGCAGTCCGGTCGACTTCGGATCGATGAATCGTATTGTCTACGTCGTTTCGGACTCGATGGGATTTCCGCTCGCGACGGCCTGTACGCCCGTTGTCGGCGACAGCATCGACATGATTCCCGTGGGCGTGACCGGCCCGGCCGCGACCGAAGAGAGAAGCTGGTCGCATCTGAAGGAACTGTTCCGCTAGAGACAGGAACCGCTCCGCTGAAGCTCGCTTACCGCCCTGTCTGCGTAAACCCGGCCCAGTAAAACGGATGACCTTGATCGCGCCGCGCCCAGAGGGGGCCGCGATCGTCGCGCACCGCCCGCGTCGCGGCCTGCAGGGAGTGTGCGGGATCCGCGCCTGCAGCGAGGCCGCGGTAGAACGCGGTGGCGAGATCGGCCGTCGACCGGTCGCCGACCGCCCAGAGCGCTCCGATCACGACGCCGGCGCCCGCCGAGAGAAACGCCCCCGTCAGCCCTTCCCATTCGTCACCGGCCACGGCGCCTCCCGCTTTCTCTTCCGACTGCACCGCCGTATTGCATGCGGCCAGGAACACGAGCGGAGCGTCGAGCTCGAGGCGCATGATCTCGTACACGGAGAGGCGGCCGTCTTCTTCGCCCCCCGGCGCAAGGTCGAGAAACGAATACAGAGGAAGCGCGGGATCAACGAACGCGTGCACGGCGAAATGAAGGGAGGGGCGCCCCGCCAGCGCCTCGCTGTACCAGCGATCTTCCGTCGCGTCGCGCCCGCGGAACACACGCACGGATTCCGCCGGGAACAGTTTTACGATCGCGTTCGTCTCGCCCGCACCCAGCCGTTCCCCCCACGTCGCCGCGTCCGCAAATACGACGAGCTCACCCGGGCCGGCGTCACGTTCCCCGGGCTGTCCCAGGAGCGAATGGGGCAGGTAGACGAGCGGTGCGGCGTCGGCGAGCCACCGCATGTCTTGCCACGAGTCGGGCGAGGAGCCGTTCGGGTCGACGAGAGCCGCGAACGGAAAGCGGAGCAGCGGGCCCGAGGGTACGATCAGACACTCGGTTGCCGCCGCGATCTCTTCGTGCACGGGGCCGACGAGAATTTCGAAAAGGGAAGTGAGCACGGGGTAGGCGTCGGCAGGCGTGGAGCGATGGTCGGCCAGCAGAGTGCGTGCTCTGGCGACGCGGGATGCGATGTCATCCCGGCCATGAGGGACGCGATGGCTCGTGATGCCGTTCGCGTCGACCAGGAAAAGCACGAGCTCGTTTTCGAGAAAGAAGTACTCGAGCAGGACCGCGCCCGGAGCAAGTGCGGGGAGGATGGGATCCGAACCGGGCTCGACGACAAGCGGCTGAAGCGGGCGGGCGTTCCCCGCGATCGTGGCCATGTTCCGTTCGTGCTCGGCATAAGCGACGTGCAGTTCGCGCATGAGGGCCTGCACGCCCTCCTTCGATCCGCTTACGACGGCCTGCCGGACTTCGTCCGTGAGCACGTCGATCCGCGCGATCGAGAGCTGCTCCGGCTGCGGGGAGTCGATCGAGCTGCCGCGCGCCACGAACTCGAGCAGGTTGCGCGCCTTGAGCCGCTGGATGGTCGCGAACGCCCCGGCGGCGGCCCCGTGATCGAGGTGCCACCGCGCGAGCATGCGATACGGCGCGAAGCGGTCTTCGAGAAAGCCGGCGCGGTCGCGCACGCCCCCGAACGTGGTGCGCAGCTTTTCAATGCGGCGCACGGCGGATTCGAGCCGGGCCCGGGCGAGGGAGAAATCCCCTGCGTCTTCGGCGATGCGCGCGGAGAGCACGTCGAACC
Source organism: Candidatus Eiseniibacteriota bacterium (assembly GCA_029262235.1). Lineage (GTDB taxonomy): Bacteria > Orphanbacterota > Orphanbacteria > Orphanbacterales > Orphanbacteraceae > JABDJQ01. Next base: position 487,969 of record JAJCZU010000004.1, read on the forward strand.
GCCAGCTCAGTTCGGGAAGCTGCGACGCGTACTCGAGAGAGTCGAGGCCCCGCAGTCGCGCGCCCGATTCTTCGAGGCGCCCCGCTTCGTAGTCGATCGAAGCGATCGAAAAAAGCGCTTTCGATTCCGTGATCCAGTCGCCGTAGAGGCGCGCCGTTTTGAGTGTCTCGCGCGCTTCCGCTCGCGCCCGCGCGTAGTCTCCGTAGAGTCGCAGCGCGTCGGCAAGTTCGAGCTTCGTTTCGAGAACGGCGGGCAGATGCCCCATTTCTTCGAACAGGGCGAGCGCTTTCTCGAGCCCCTCGATCGCAGCATCGGTCGCGCCCATCTTCTGATGAACGAGCGCGAGCGCCATCAGATTGTCCGCTTCCGCTTCGGGCTCCCCCGATTCGCGCGCATTGTCGAGCGCGCGCTCGAATGAGATCACCGCGCGCTTCAGATCGTTCGTGCGAACCGAATAGTCGCCGAGTGTTTCGTTCGCGAGGCGCTGGATCGACGGATACGGGCGCGCGGCGCTGTCCGCCAGCACACTCCCGGCGATCTCGGCCGCCCGCGTTCGCTCTCCCGCTTCGAGCAGCGCGCGCGCACGGTTCAGCGTGCTGAGCAGCACCGAGAGCGTGTCGCCGATCGCGCGCTCTGCTGCGATCGCTTCTTCATAATAGCGGGCAGCGGTGCGATGATCGCCGAGCATCTGCAGCAGGATGCCGCGCGCGATCCAGAGCGTGCCCGCCAGCGGTTCCAGACCGTGCTCGCGGATTTCCGTTTCGGCGCTCTCGTAACGGGCCGCGGCCGCCTCGAACTCCCCGAACCTTCGTGCGAGATCACCGCGCGCGATCTGCGTGAGTGCCAGGCCGACCGGGTTCGCCAGCGTGTCGTACAGAGCTTCGGCAAGCGCGAGCTGATCGTCCGCGCCGCGGAAATCGCCCCGCGTTGTCATCACGCTGGCAATCGAATGGAGCGTTTCCGCAATGTCCTGGTGCGCGCGCCGCGACTGAAAGAGCGCGAGCGATTCCTCGTATTGCGCGAGCGCGTCTCCGTACCGCCCCAGGAATTCGAGGATCTGGGCGCGATACGCGAGCGTGGCCGCCCGATTGTAAGTGTCCCCGCTCCGCTGCTGGATCCCGGACGCTTCGACCAGAAACGCTTCCGCTTCATCAAACAGCCCGCGGTTCAGGGACGACAGCCCCCGGTAGCTGACGGCAAGGCCCAGCCGGTACTGTTCGCCGATCGCCCGGTACCGGGCGATGGCCGAATCGAGGGCCGCGTCCGCTTCGTCGTAGGCGAGTCCCTGCAGCGCCCGCACTCCCGCGAGATACAGTCGCTCCGCGTCGCGCCACGAAGCGAGCCCGCCGGCGTCGAATTCCGCGATCGTTTTCCGGACCAGGGTCGGCAGTTCGTCACCGGCTGCGCGGGCGCGTGCCGCGGTCAGCGCGGCGGCGGCCCGATACGGTGCGCCCGCCCCCGTGGTGTCGTCGTATGCAAACCGGTGCAGGAGGGCCACTACATCGGGAGCGTAGGTCGGGTAAAGCGCGAGAAGCGAGTCCACAGCGGCTGTATCGCCTGTTTCTGATGCTCCCCGCACGGCGTGGGTCATTTCCGTCTTCGAGAGCACGGCTTCCGCGTCCGGGATCATGCCGGGCAGATCGAGGACGCCCAGAACGAGGACGCCCGGTACGAGGACGCCCGGAACAAGGGCGGCGCGGTGCAGAAACGACATCAGAGAACGCATGGCCCCATCATAGCAATCTTCCCCTCCCCGTGAGAAAAACCGCCGTTTTTGAAGGATCCGGCCTAAAAACCGTCCGGCCCGGTCCGTACGGGGTCACGAGGATCAGAAGAGCTTCCCGATGCCGATCTCTCTCAGCCAGTCGATACACAGGAGGTAACAGAATGAATCGGTCTTCCCTGATTCCGGCGATACTCGCCATTTCCCTCGGATTCCTGCCGCTCGCGGCAGAAGCGTCCTGGATCAATGACCAGAACGGAAACAAGATCGATGACTACATCGATGCCGCCCACAATGAAGGCAGACAGGCGGCCTTCGAAGGCGGCGATGTGTCGAAACGCCCGATTATCGCGGTATTCGAGGGCGCGAACAAAGCGGCCGGCAACGAATACGGCGTGTACGTCGGGTACGAATCGCGCCCGACGCAGCAGGATGTCGACGAACTCCTCGCGCTCGGCGTTCCGTATGCGAAGCCGTATCTCTACATCGATTACATCCGCACGCAGGCCACGTACTCGCAGATTCAGCAGATGGCGACGAAGCCCGGCGTAACGCGTGTGGAAGCGGTGCCGATGCTCTACCCGCTGAATCATTACGGTGCACGCGTGATTCGTGCCCGGGACTCGCGCGGCCTTTCGCTTTCGCAGAACTATCAGCTGTTCCCGAGCACGAGTTCGGAGCTCGGACTCGACGGCACCGGGATCGTAGTCGGTATCATGGATACGGGTGTGAACGACGAAGTCGACGACCTGAACCCGCTCTACCCCGGTCATGAAGCGCTGAAGGGCAAGTTCCTCGGCGGCGGTAACTTCTTCGCAGGCGATCCGCTTCTGAACACGGCGCTCACGGCGAGCGAAAACCCGCGCGATCATGGCGGCGAAGCTTCGTCGATGCACGGGACGCATGTCGCAGGAACGGCAATCGGCACGGGCGGACTCAGCGGGCTCTATCAGGGCGTCGCGCCCGCCGCGCGACTCGTCGACTGCAAAGTGCTTTCGGACGCCGGCGCCGGATTCGGCTCGGCCGACGGCGTCGAGTGGGTCATCTTCAACCGCAATAACGACTGGGGTCTCACGGGCGCCGACACGATCTACTCGGGTGTTGACGTGCTGAACCTCTCTCTCGGCGGACTCAATAACTCCGACGGCACGGACGCCGGCTCGCAGATGATGAACGCGGCCGTCGATTCGGGCCTGATACTCTGCATTGCCACCGGTAACGATGATACGACGAGCTACATTCCTTCTCCCGCCGCCGCGGACAATGTCATCTCTGTCGGCGCCACGTATCATGCGAAGACGCTCTCTTCGGTCGACGATTCGGTCACCGACTTCTCGAACGAGGGGCCGCGCCTCGACGACGGCGATCTCGACAAGCTGGACGAAATGAAGCCGACAGTCGTTGCGCCCGGCTCGAACACGATTTCCGCGGACGGTGACCCTGTCGCGACAGATGGCGGTGAGTACAAACCGCTTTCCGGAACGAGTATGGCGACACCGCATATCGCCGGCCTCTGCGCGCTGCTCAAGCAGCATACGCCGACGGCGACGCCGTACGAGATTCGTGATGCGCTGCAGCACACGGCCATTCACGGCATCCCGACCGTCAAAGTCGCGCGCCCGAACGACCCGTTCCTCGTGGACGCGAACTACAACCCGGCATCCGGCTGGGGCCTCGCGGACGGATACGCCGCGGCGAAGGAACTCTCGAATTCGACGGACGGCGTGCAGGTGGTTCGCCTCTTTGCGACGGCGCGTCCGAACGACGGCGAAGTCGATTTTCAGTGGTGGACGCAGCGCGAATACGTGCACTTCGGTTTCGACGTATGGCGCGCCGAAGACGCGGGCGGTGCACCCGGCGTTTACACGCAGCTGAACACGCTTCCGATCCCGGGCGTCGGCGATCCGCTGATCGTGAACGACGACAACCGCGAACTCTATACGTTCGTCGATAACGACACGGCGCTTACGCTGGGCACCAAGTACTGGTACCGCGTCGACTGGACGGACGGCGGCGGCACGACTTCCGAGCCCCCGTTCCCGGTTGTTTACGGTGAACTGCCGCGTGTTGCCACGATCAACTACAGCATCGTTCACAACACGTACGACGAAGACATCAGCTCGCTGCTCGGTACGAGCCATGCTTACGATACCGGTACGCCCGAGTACAGTTTCGCGGGCGACGGCACGGATACGCAGGACAGCGCGGTGGTGATCGAACCGCAGAACGCGGGAACGGCGACCATCGGGTACATCGAGCACTTCTTTACGTCCGGTCTCACGACGGACGACAACGTCGAAACGTATCTTCCGCCGAACCAGACGCATCCCTGGTTCCTGAGCGTGACAGACGGTAACTACATCAACCGTTCGGGGCGCATCACTTCTTACTCGATCTTCGTGAACGATTCCGCCGGTTCGGCGAGCGGAACGGTCTACTCGACCGACACGCCGATGCCGCTTCCGACCATCGAAACGAGCACGGTTGTGGCGTGGATTCCCGAAGAGACGATTCCGACCGGTGTTGCGGGAACGGCGCACTTCGCGGCAAGTGAAGGCGAAGGGTACGTGAACATCGCACTCGAGTTCACGCGGAGCAGCAACGGCGCAGAAATCGTGTTCAGTCGCGGCGCGACGCGCGAGATCAACGACCGCAGGCCGCTTCACACGAATCCGATGGTCGTGGACGACGTGTTCGTCGACTTCCGTGACGATACGGCGATTCCCGGCGAGACGTACTACTACTGGGCCGAGATCACCGAACCGAGCGGCCTCAGGTCGATTGCCGGCCCGATCAAGGGAAGCGTGTCGATCGCCGATTTCGCCCGCTCGCTCGTGTTCGCGCCCGGTCCGAACCCGACGCGCGGTTCCTCCGTGCTTCGCCTCACGCTCGGCTACGACCAGGCGCCGTCAGGCAATGCCGACGCGCGCGTGACCGTGCACGACATCGCGGGACGCGAGGTCCGCACGCTGCAGAACGGCCCGATGACGGTAGGCAGCCACGCGATTGCGTGGGACGGACGTGATCACAGCGGTTCGCGTGTGGCCGCCGGCGTTTACTTCTTCCGCGTGGAAGCGGCCGGCCTGAACCAGAGCAGGAAAGTGGTCATGGTTCGGTAATCGCGCCTTCATAGCCGCGTTCTGATAATGGACGGGCGGAAGTGAAAGTCGGCGCCGGGCAGGTAAGGCGCGCCGATCGGATCTTTCGCCCGTTTGTTGTTTCTGAAAGAGCGCCTTGCGCCGGGAATCTTCGACGACTATCGTCTGAGCACCTCATGAAGCCTCTCATCGTCATCTTTTGTGCGCTTGCGCTCCTGTTCGGGACGTTCGCACCGCCACGGGTTCATGCCGCGTCGCAACTTCCGCCGGAGCTCGAGGAAGTGCGCCTCCAGACGATCGCGCGTCTCTCTTCCATCTTCGAACTCGACTCCATGGCCGCGCACGCTCCGATTTCGATCGATTTCGTGCCCGCGGGCGACCTGGGCGATCACGGCTGGGGCGGCCTGCCGCGCTTTGCCGCCGGCGCCGCGATCGCGTCGCGATCCGCGATCGTGATTGTGCCGAATCGCACGGGACGGTATCCGTTCGGCGATGTCGCGCAGACGTTGAAGCATGAACTTTCGCATGTGCTGATCTATCGCGCGCTCGGCTATCATCCGCCGCGGTGGTTCGACGAAGGGCTCGCCATGCACATGGCGCGCGAGTGGGGGAGCGAGGACGAATGGTTTCTTGCTTTCGGGCTCCCGACCATCGCGCGCGGCGAGAGCCCGCTGAGTCGCATCGAAAACGATTTTCACGAAGGCGAGTCGGATGTGCGGCGGTCGTACGCGCTCGCCCGGGCGTTCGTGCGCGAACTGTTCGAGAACGACTATGAGCTGCAGAAGTTCGTGAGCGCCGCGCGCTCGCGCAACAGCGTGGAAGAAGCGTTCCTGACGCGTTTCGGCGTATCGTCCGACGAGGCGTTTCGTGCCTGGGCGACCGCGCGGCCATGGTGGCGTGATATCGCCGTTGCGGTCAGTTCGGAAAGAGTGACGTGGTTTCTGGCCCTCGGTGTTTTTCTGGTCGCCGGCACGCTCGGCTGGTGGCGGCGCAAGCGAAGTTACGATCGCCTTCCCGAGTAGAGCGGGCGCGTCATGCAGTGCGGCCCGCCGTTTCCTTTTACGAGTTCGCTTCCGTCGAACGAACGCACCGTGAGCCCGGCCGCGCGCAGTTCGTCGTTGATCCGTTCCGTCATGCCGTACGCAATCAGCGTGTCATTTCCCGCGCAGAAGAAGTTGCAGGCCTGGTTGTCGAACGATTCCTCGCGGCCGGCTTCGATCAGACGAAATCCGCGATCGCTCAGATACGCGACCGGATCGACGGCCGCGGCGCCGTTTCGATCAGCCCGCACGCCTCCGAGAATGCTCCCGCGATGCAGCACAATGAGGTCCCGGGAGACGGGAAAGAGGCATCCGTCGAGGTTCAGACGCCAGGGTGCGAGTTCGATTCCGATCACCTCATCGGCCAGGCCCGCAGCGGAAAGCGCGCGATAGAGCGCGGGAATCGAGGCGGCCGACGTACGCGGCCCGTGGCCGACGAGCAGGGTGCGTGTCGCCGCCGGTTCTGCGCCCCGCCCGGCCGTCATGAGCGGGATCACGTCTCCCCCTTCGAGATACCCGCCCCCCTCGATCACGATTTCGCGCAGTGCGAGCGCTGTCGCCACCATTTCGACGACGGCGGTTTCCGCTCGACGAACGGGCTCCCGCATCGCGCCGCGTATCCAGATTTCCGGCGCCCAGGGAAGCGTGATCAGCGCGTCGTGCGTGAACAGGAAGTTGGGGTTCGTCTCGAACGAATGGACGGCATGATTCCGATGCTCCGGGGGCACGAGATCCCCCAGCCTCACAACCGGAACGTATTCTTCGAGAAGTGAAACGAATCGCGCGTGCTGATCCGCCAGCCGCGCCGCGTCCGGTTCTTCACGGAACAGAACCGCAGCCGGTCCTTCGGTTCTCGCCCGCGATCCGTCGAAGGCGTCGTAGAGAGTGGGATCGTGCACGATCACGCGCGCCGGAGTGATCGCATGTTCGCTTTCGTCGTGGAACTCTTTCATCTGCGAATGATTCCCGGGCGCGGTGTAGGGGCAATCTGACTTCCCGGAACTTTCGCAGAACGGCGAGCCTGAATCAAGCGGGCTGTTGCCGTGACAAGCCGCACCGAAACGCGATACGATACGCGCATGGACAACCGCGACCGCGTCGACGAACTGTTCAAGCAGGCCCTCGAGATGTCGGGGGCCGAGCGCGGCGCTTTCCTCGACAGGGAGTGCGGCGACGACCACGACCTGCGCGACCATGTCGAACGCCTCGTCACGGGAGCGGAGTCCGATTCCTGGCTTCAGACCGGCGGCGGTATCGGCGAATCGCTCTTCGAAGGGGGCGACACGCTCGCAAGCGGGTCGTCGGTCGGTCACGGGGAAGCGACCCACGGGCGCTATCGCCTGATCGGCAAGGTCGGGGAAGGCGGGATGGGCGAAGTGTACGAGGCGGTTCAGGAAGAACCGCTCCGTCGCCGGGTCGCCATCAAGCTGATCAAACCGGGCATGCAGAGCAAGAAAGTCGTGGCCCGCTTCAAAGCCGAGCGCCAGGCCATCGGCCTCATGACCCATCCCAACATCGCCAAAGTCTTCGACGCGGGCGTGACCGCCGACGGGCGCCCGTTCTTCGTCATGGAGTTCGTGCCGGGCCTGGCGATTACCGAATACTGCGACCGCCACCGTCTCGATATCGACCAGCGGCTCGCCCTCTTTCTCGCCGTCTGCGCGGGCGTCCAGCACGCGCACCAGAAAGCGATCATTCACCGCGACCTGAAGCCTTCGAACATCCTCGTTTCGATCGAGGACGGGAAGCCGGTGCCGCGCATTATCGACTTCGGAGTCGCGAAAGCGATTGCGCAGCCGCTCACCGAGGAGACGCTCTACACGCAGGCCGGCCAGATCGTGGGCTCACCCGCCTACATGAGTCCCGAGCAGGCCGAGTTCACGGCCATCGGCATCGACACGCGCTCGGACATCTATTCTCTCGGCACGATCCTCTACGAAATGCTGACCGGCATGCATCCGCTGGACATGATCGAACGCATGAAAGACGGCGTGCAGGACGGGCTCCGCGCCCTTCGTGAATCGGAACCGGTGCCTCCGAGCGCGCGCGTGGCGAGCATCGCAGGCGGAGGGGCGGAAGAGGCCGAACGGCGGGGCTCCACACCGGCCGCGCTTGCAGGGCGGCTGCGGGGCGACCTCGACTGGATCACGATCAAGGCGCTGCAGAAGGATCCGGCGCGCCGCTACGACTCGGCGTCCGACTTCGCGAAGGATATCGAGCGCCATCTTCAGGACGAGCCGGTGCTTGCCGGGCCGCCGAGCGCGCTTTATCGATTCGGCAAGTTCGCGAGACGGCATCGCGTGGGACTCGCGGTGGCCGGCGCGATCGGACTCGGCGTGCTGATCGGAGCCGCCGGCCTGACGTACGCTCTCTTCGAATCGGATCGCCAGCGCGCCGAAGCGCAGAAAGCGCGCGACGAGTCGGAGGCGGTTACGAGTTTTCTGCAGCAGATGCTGGCCGCCGCCAACCCGGACGAATACGGTCCCGCGGTCAGCGTGCGAGACATTCTCGACGACGCGGCCGTCAACGTGGAAGAGCAGTTCCGCGACCGCCCCATGATCCAGGCGCGCCTTCGCAACACAATTGGAAACTCGTATCGTACGCTTGGCGATTACGAAAAGGCGGAGACGCATCTCGAGCAGGCGGTCGAGACACAGAAACGACTGCTCGGCCCGGATCACATCAACACGCTGCATTCGATGGTCGGCCTCGCCCTTTACTATCAGTATGTGGCGCGGTATGAAGAGTCCGAATCGCTGTACGTCTCCGCGCTCCGGCAGTTTCGCTCCCGGAACGAGCCCGACAACGTCGCGATGTACGAGCTGATCGGGCACCTGGCACGGCTTTATCAGGTTGCGGGGCGCCTCGACGAATCAGAAACGCTGTACGAGGAGGCTGTCGGTGAGCTGAACAGAATCGCCGGCCCCGACGACAAGATGAGCCTCAGCGTCGTGAACAACTACTCGCTCCTGTTTCTGAACCAGGGACGCTTCGATCAAGCGGAGCCGATGCTTCGTGATCAGATCGAGCGGCATGAACGCGTGCACGGACCCGAACACCCGACAACTCTGAACGTGAAAAGCAATCTCGCGCTCACGCTGCAGTACACGGATCGCTTCGCCGAAGCCGAGTCCGTCTACACGAGCATTCTCGGCCCGCAGCGCGAGATTCTGGGGCGCGATCATCAGAACACGCTCTCGACGTTCAACAATCTCGCGCTCGTATACAAATCGCTCGGTCGTTATGAAGACGCCGAAGCGATGAGTGCCGAAGTGCTCGATATTCAGCGGCGGCTCGTCGGCGAGAACCATCCGCGCACGATCATTTCGCTCGGGAATCTGGGCGATCTGCTGACTGAAGCGAGCCGGCCTGCCGAAGGCGAACCGTATCTGCGCGAAGCGGTTTCGCGTGCGCGCGCCGTGCTGCCCGAAGGTCACGCGATCCGCGGCGCTTCCATTCGCAAGCTGGGGGTATGTCTGACGGCGCTCGCGCGTTATGACGAAGCGGAGAAGACGTTGCTGGAAGCGTACGAGAGCCTCCGCGCCGGGCTCGGGCCCGACCACCAGCGAACGCAGCACGCCGTCCGCGATCTCGTGGCGCTCTATCGCGCGTCGGGAAGAGACGAAGAGGCGGCCGACTGGTTCGCGAAGGTACCGGCGAGCTAGTCGAGATACCCGAACGCCTTCAGCTCGCGCACCGTTTCCGGATCGAGCGCGGGGGCGTCGACATCCCGCCCCGCTTCCTCGCCCCGTTCCGTGAGCACATGAGCCTCCCACGCTTCGAGCAGAGAGAGCAGGGAGTCCGCCACACCGGTTTCGACGTGCCAGAGATCGCGCTGTTCGTACGGATCCGCATCGTGACGATAGAGTTCGTGCGTCCCCTTCTTGCGATCGACGACCAGATGATACCGGTCGTCGAGAACGGAGAGCCGCCGCCCCACGGTCTTGTGCTCGAACTCGCTGAAAACGTACGGCCGGTACGCGTCGTTTTCACCGCGGATCAGGGGCAGAAGCGAACGTCCGGACATCGGCGCCGGGTTCGTGAGCCCGCAAACGTCGAGCACGGTCGGGAGCAGGTCGATGAGGCCCACCGATCGCGGGAACCGTGAGCCCGCCGCTTCACCGCCGGGGAGGCGGATCATGAGCGGCACGTGCGTGATCGTGCGATACAGTTCCGAGTGCAGTACCGTGCCGTGCTCCATGAATTCTTCGCCATGGTCAGAAGTCAGAATCAGAAGCGTTCCCGCGGGAAGTTCGTTTCGCAGATACGAGAGAAACTCCGCGAGGATGTCGTCGGCACGCCGGATTCCGCCCGCATACATCGTCTTCAGATAACGCGCGTCATCCTCGTCGATTTCGTAGCCCTGCCCCGCGTCGCGGTCGAGCTTGCGCCGGAACAGACCGAGATGCCCCCGCGCCGGATCGATGTCGCCCCGGTAGTCGAAGTCGAGAAACATTTCCTTGTACTTCGCGTCGCGCGCGTAGGGCGAGTGAATGTCGTACATATGCAGGAACAGAAAGTACGGTTCGTTCCCGTGCCGCGCGAGCCACTCTTTCGCACGGGGAATGATGGAGAGCGCGCGGTTCCCGCGCGGGACGAAGTCGTCGTACCCCTGCTGCAGTCCATACTTCGCCGTGAGAAACGGCGTGTCGACGATGCCGGCGGTTCGATAGCCCGCCTCCCGAAAGATTTCCATCGCCAGCACGCGCCAGGGGGGGAGCCGCTTCGTCTCTTCGGTCACGAGGTTCACCGTGGGATAGCGGGAAGTCAGAAACGACGAGTGACTCGGAAGCGTGCTCGGCGCCTGCGAGTACGCCTTCTCGAAAACGACGGACTGGCTCGCGAACGCGTCGAGTGCCGGCGATGTCTCGTCTTTGTAGCCGTAGCCGCTCAGAAAATCCGCACGCAACGTGTCGAGCGAGATCCAGACGACGCTCGGTCCCTGCGGTTTTGCGCGGAAGAAGATCGTGGGGATCACGATTGTCGCGATCAGGAGGCCGCATGCCGCGAACCGGAGGGGCGGCAGCCAGCCGGCGCCGGCACGGAGCAGGGCGCGGCCCGCACTCGCGCGCGCGATCAGCAATGGAAGAAAGTAGAGCCCGAGGCCGAGCGCCAGCGCGCCGAGAGTGATCGCCGCGTTCGTGCGCCAGACCGCGCCGTCGAAGAGGGCTTCGGGGAAGTGTCCGCCGAAGCGGTCGCTCTTCGTCACCCACGCAAGACGGAGGTCGTAGCGGTTCGCCTGATAGCCACGCAGGGCGAAGAACGAGAGCGCGGACACGAGCGCGAACGAGGATGCAACCGGGCGTGCGGTTCGGCCACCGCGGTCGCTTCGGTCGCTCTGGTCATTCTTCGAACCCTGCGCGCGGCGCGCAGGAAACGCATGCACGATCACGACGGCCGCCGCGAACAAAGCGCCGTATGCCGTGAACCGAAGCGCATGTTCCCGCAGAACGAGGAACGCGTTCCGCCAGAAGCCGAGCGAAGCGTAGCTTTGCTCGATGACTTCAGAGGCGCCGGACACGATACCGAACAGGATCGCCCCCGCGACAGCGGTCAGAAAAAGCGAAATCGATCGCACGGCCGGCTCCAGAAAACGGAAAGCCGGGCGAGTGCCGGCTTTCCGCTTGTAGTGATCAATGAATGCGAATTGCTACTCGCCCTGGTAGAAGAACTCTTCTTTCACGATCTTGCCGTTCTCTACCGTGTAGAGACCGAGCTCCTGCATCTGCATGCGTTCTCCGCCCTTCGGCGTCGCGTCGAGTTTGAAGCCGACGATGAAGCGGTCGTCGTGCGGGTACGGGCCCATGACATCCATGCTGTGCACTTCATGGTTCTCGTACCACCACTGGTTCTTCCCTTTGACGGCCTCTTTGCCCTTCATTTCGCGCCCGATTTCCGGCATCGGCATCGCTTCGATCGAGACGACATTGTCCGCGTACAGGTTTTCGATCGCGTCCATGTTCTTGCCCTGCTTGCAGAGCTCAACGAGCTTTTCACCGATTTTCATGCTGTCTTTCATGGCGTTTCCTTTTTGTCTTCGAGGGGCTGTTTGTTGATGGGGTTCCCGGCGATCCGGCGTCATTGTGCGGGATCGATTCTACGAAATGTCCCGTCTCCGTGGCAAGGTTCGGCGCCTCAGCGGGGTTCTTCCCGGCTGTCGTCACCGAGGTTCCATTCGATCCGGGTGCTCCAGCCGCTTTTGCTCTCGTACCCTTTCGTGCTGCCGAGAAGCGCACCGCTGAGCGCGCCCGCCGCGGCCATGTACCCCCACGTGTTCCGGTCCCAGAGCCCGGCGGTGTTTCCGAGCGCTCCGAGAACCCAGCCCATCGTGGTCGCCTGCCCGAGCCCCTTCATCGTGGCTTCGGATCGAGTGAGCGGGATGACCTGGGGACGGTAGAGCCGGTAGCCTGGATTCGTGCCACGATCCGTGAACGAGAGTCCGCTCGGGCCGTTGCCGTCAGCCAGTGCCGGCGAGTCTTCGAGAGGCGGGGGCGGAATCGGCATGCGAAGCGCGTAGGGATGCGGACCGACGGTCGCCCCCGTAATCAGCTCGCCGAGATCCATACGGGGGCCCGGGAGTCCGTTTCCCGCGGCGGCCGGGGACCAGTGAGCGACGATAAGAGCGCCGCATGCCAGGGTGTGGAGCGCGGCCCGGAAGTGCGTCGAAAGCATGAATCGTCCTTACGCAGGGGGAGGAACGCAGCCAGTATATCGGATTGGCCGCCCCGGCGCGAACTCCATGGATGAGATCGCGCCCGGAATCCGCTATAATGTAAGCTCATTTCAACATTCAAGCCGGACGCCATTCGCCGTTACACCCGCTCCCCGGGAGACACGCACCTTGCGCCACCAGATTTTTGCAGCGGGAGCTCTGCTCGCCGTTTTCGCCCTGCCCGTTTCCGCCGACATCGTCATCAACGAAATCCTGCCGAATCCGAGCGGCGACGATGTGGGAACCGAACGAGTCGAGATTTATAACAACGGCCCGTCTGCGGTCGACGTTACCGGGTGGGCGATCGACGACGCCGCCACGATCGACGAGGTCGCCGTGCGCGCGCGGATTCCGGAAGACTTCGACATTTCCGTATGTCCCGCCAGCGCGATCATTCAACCGGGCGAGTACCGGGTCGTCAAAGGGCAGAGCACGAGCCCGTATCTGAACAACGGCGGCGACGACGTCTATCTGATTTCCGATCGCACGCTGAACCCGAACGTAGTCGACGTGGTGACGTATCCGAGCGCGTCGTCCCAGGTGAACAATGTGTGGGCGGCCGTTCCCGACGGCTCGACGAACTTTGCGTGGCACGCGATCTCGCTCTGCGGGTCGAACGGCGGCGCCGGTGACACGACACCGCCCGCGACGATCACGAACCTGCTGGCGGGGCCGGGCGACTTCCCGGGCGAAGTGCTCCTGACGTGGACGGCAACGGGCGACGACAGCCTTGTCGGCACGGCAAGCGAGTACGAGATCAAGATTTCGAGCGGCGCGATCAACTCCGGCAATTTCGCGGCCGCGACGGATCTCGAAGCGTACATCAACGAACCGCTTCCTCAGATTTCCGCCACGCTCGAATCGCTGTATGTGTTCGGGCTGAACCCGGCCCAGACGTTCTTCTTCGCACTGCGGGCCATCGATGACGCTTCGAACGAGAGCGGCGTATCGAACAGTCCGTCGACAATGCCTGCCGCGGGCGCGCTTCTCGATCCCGATCTCGGCTACAACGCGTACTACGGCAATCTTCATTCGCATACATCGTATTCGGACGGCGACCTGACTCCGACCGATGCCTACAACTACGCGCGCAATACGGCGCAGACGCCGCTCGATTTTCTGGCGGTCACGGATCACAACCATTCGGGCGCGGGCATGAATCTGCCCGACTATCATCTCGGCCTTGCGCAGGCGGCCGCGGCGAACTCGGACGGCAACTTCGTCGCGATCTACGGGCAGGAGTGGGGCCTCGGCGTGAACGGCCATGCGAACATTTTCGAATCCCCCGTGCTCTACGGCTGGGAAGGCGGCAACTACGACGTTTTCGTTGCCGAGGGTGATTACGCGTCGCTTTACGCAGCCGTGAAGGCGAATCCGCCGGCCTCGTATCCCCCGATCGTGATGTGGTGCCATCCGCAGTCGTCCGACTTCAGCAATCTCGCCGTCACGGGAGACTCGCCGGATGTCGTGCACCTCATTTCGCTCGTGAACGGACCGGCGTTTTCGGTGGCGACCGACGAGTCGGACATCGGAAATACCGGATTCGACGACACGTATCAGGACGCGCTCCGCAAGGGGCATCGCGTTTCGCCGACCGCCGATCAGGACAACCACAATTCGACATGGGGTGCGGCGACGGAGAGCCGGACCGCGGTGCTCGCGGATACGCTGACGAAGAGCGGCATTCTCGGCGCGCTCTCGATCGGCCGCAACTATGCGACGCAGGATCACAACGTCGTCGTGCACATGTCCGTGAACGGACACGCGATGGGCGAAGCGTTTACGCAGCCGGAAGGCGCGTCGATCGTGATCGAGGTCATCGATCCTGACGGCGCCGACTCGACGGCGATGATCGAACTCTACCGCGGTATGACGGACTCGGTCACGGCCACACGAGTCGCGTTCAACGAAGGAAGCTCCACGTTTGCGTGGCGCGAAACCGAGACATTCACGGCCGGCACGGAAATGCACTACTACGCGCGGATCCGCCAGGGCGATGCACAGCAGATCTGGACGGCCCCCGCTTACGTGACCTACGACGTGTCTACCGATGTTGCGCAGGAAGCCGATGTCGTGCCGCCGTTCTCACGCATTCGTTTCGAGAGTGTGCGGCCGAATCCGACACGCGGGCGGACTTTCGTTTCGTTCGCGCTTCCGACCCGTGACGACGATGTTTCGGTTCGCGTGTACGACGTGGCCGGGCGTGCCGTGCGCACGCTTCTCGACGGATCGCTCGCGGCGGGAACGCGTACGATCGAATGGGACGGACGCACGGATCGCGGCGAAGACGCGACGGCGGGCATCTACTTCCTGCATCTCGAAACGCGCGCGCACGGAAGCGCCACGACCAAGATGACCGTCCTCCGGTAAGGGGACGGCATGTAGTCGGGTCCTGACGGCACGCGAGGTCATACTTCTCCTCGCCCCTCGCCCTGGCCAAATGGCCAGGTACGGAGGGCTCGGGGATTCGGAGAAGCATGACCTCGCGCTCGGGCCCGCTCGCATCTGTAATGGTGGTGGGAGAAGAGCGGGGAAGGCGGACGGAATGCGCGCGGGGCGAGAGCAACACGGAACTACATTGACGGCTCTGATCTGGGCGCTCACGGCGCTCGTTTCACTCTCTGGTAGAGCGGAAGCGTTTGAGGTGACGGGCACGAGTCCTGTCGCTCATTCGATGGCGGTGCGGGGCACGGCCATCGCGATCGACTTCGACGCGGTGATCGACCCGGCTACTGTTACGGCGAATGCGTTTCGCGTGTTCGCGAGCGGCACGGGACCGGTGGCGGGCGCGATCACGTACGAAAACGCCGGCACGCGGCTCGTGCTGACGCCGGCGGAACCTTTCGTTGCGGGCGAACTCGTGCACGTCAATCTCGCGCACGCGATCGCAACGGCTTCGAACGACTCGCTTCGTGCCGCGGGCTTCGCTT
The DNA here is from genome assembly GCA_029262235.1 of Candidatus Eiseniibacteriota bacterium. Lineage (GTDB taxonomy): Bacteria > Orphanbacterota > Orphanbacteria > Orphanbacterales > Orphanbacteraceae > JABDJQ01. The sequence continues at coordinate 503,472 of JAJCZU010000004.1, forward strand.
TTTCCTTCCTCATCGCATCGGATCCGGCTACGAACGCCTTCACGATTCTCGACACGATGTCGAACCGTACAACTCCACTCTCACCGACCCAGATCTACGGCGCGAACGCGTGCGATCTGAACGACGATGGCTGGCTCGATCTGGCCACCGTGAACGAGTCGAGCGCGGATGTGCGCGTTTCGCTGAGTGCGGCGGACGGCACAGGATTGTTCGGGGCGTTTCTGGCGCCCTCTCCGATCGGAGTGAACGCAAGTCCCAACACGGCGAGCGATTTCGACGGCGACGGCGCGATCGATCTTGCCGTCAGCTCGAGCGCCGACACGCTCTATCTGCTGTTCGGGGCCGGCGACGGCACGTTCAGCGCGACCGTCCCGTACTACGCCGGGGATCTGCCGAAGGGCGTCGTGGCGCTCGACGCGGACGGCGACGGCGATCCGGATCTCGCGGTATCGAGCCGAAACAATACCGAGGTCGGCCTTTTCACGAACGACGGGGCGGGCGTGTTTTCCGGACCGGTGTCGTTTAACGTGCCGGGAGTGGCGGGGGAGTACGGTCTCGCGGCCGGGGACGTGAACAACGACGGCATCACGGATCTCGTGGCGACGGGCCTGAACTCGTCCACGATGCGCGCCATGCTCGGGAACGGCGACGGCACGTTCTCGCCCGCAGACACGGGTGCCGTGCCGACGGGAGGCCCGTCGTGGGTTGTCGTGCTCGGCGACGTGAACGGCGACGGGAATCTGGACGCGGCGACCGCGGACGTCAGTGGAAACGGCGCCACGATTCTTCTCGGCGCCGGCGACGGGAGCTTCGTTCCGCACGCGGCATACGACGCGGGCGGGATTGTCGTTTCGGTCGACCTGGGTGACCTCGACGGAGACGGCGATCTCGATCTCGTGATCTCTTCGTACGGAGCGGGGATCTGGCGCATATACGACAACGACGGGGCCGGTAACTTTACGTTTCAACAGGACATTTTCGCAACGAGCAACCCCTCGTGCGCGATTCTGTTCGACTTCGACCACGACGGCGACCTCGATATGGTACTGACGGACGAGATCGCCGACGAGCTGCTGCTTGCGGCGAATCAGACGCAGGTCGGCGTGGCGGGTCCGGCGCTCGACGACGACCCGGGCAGGCCGCCAGTTGGCAGTGGCGGTCAACCGGATCAGCGCGGGCGCGCCTTCGCTTCGCCCAATCCGTTTCGCTCACAGACGGAGATCCGGTTCCAGTCAGCGGCGTCCGGCGCTCTGCGTCTCGCGATTTTCGATGTGGCGGGAAGGCGCGTACGTACGCTGCCGGTCGGTCACGGCTCGGGCGGCTCTTTCGCGGGCGATGTCGCCGCGGCGCGCGGCGAACGGCTCGTGCACTGGAACGGGATGGACGATCGGGGCGCGCCGGTGGCGCCCGGCGTCTATTTCGGCAGGGTGGAAGGCGCCGCGGAGTCCGTGATGCCCGTCATACGGCTGATCCGGTTACGATAGAGCGCGATTTCTCAGCGCGCCAGCAGTTTTGCGAAGTCGAGCAGGGCGAGGTTCGGCTTTTTCGTGACCGCCACGACTTCCTGCAGCGGCGTCGACGTCACTTCGTTTCGAATGAGGCCGACGAGCACGCCGGTTTCCCCCCGCAGAATCCTGTCCACGGCACCCACTCCGAACCGCGTCCCGAGAATGCGGTCGAATGCGCCGGGCGCGCCGCCACGCTGCACATGGCCGAGCGTCGTCGCGCGCATCTGGAACCCGAGGCGATCTTTGTGCTCCTCGATATAGCGCACGAGATCGGTCGCGCTGTACTTCGCCCCTTCCGCGACAATCACGATCGCGTTCCGATTGCCTCGCGCATAGGCTGCGGCCACGCCGTCGGCGACTTCCTGCGGTGTCGTTTCGACTTCGGGAATGCAGACGACTTCCGCGCCCCCTGCGATCCCGGTCATGAGCGCCAGGTACCCGCAGTCGCGGCCCATGACTTCGACGAGAAACGCACGACGGTGTGAGGAAGCGGTCGTCTTCAACATGTCGACGGACTGGAGCGCAACGTTCAGCGCGGTGTCGACGCCGATCGTGATATCCGACCCCACCAGGTCGTTGTCGATCGTCGACGCGATCCCGACCACGGGGAAACCCGCTTCGTGCAGCGACCACGCCCCGGCCTGGGAACCGTTACCGCCAATCACGACGAGCGACTCGGCGCCGGCCTCCCGCAATCTCTTGATCGCGCGCTCCGGGCCGTCAGGCTTTCGAAACGACTCGCAGCGGGCGCTGCCGAGCATCGTGCCACCGAGTTGAATGATGCCCCCCACGTCGCGCGCCGACATCGCCCGGATCTTGCCGTCAATGAGGCCCCGGTAGCCGTCGGTCACGCCGTAAACGGTCAGGCCGCGTGCGATGCCGGCACGAACCACCGCGCGAATGGCGGCATTCATCCCGGGTGCGTCGCCGCCGCTCGTAAGCACGGCGAGAGAACGAATGGATTGCTTCTCGGTCATCAAAGTCCTTTTCTCGAAAATCACAGACGCGCTGATTCCGCTGCGAGTGGGAATCATAAACCGGAATTCGAGCGCGCGTCACGTCGATCTGATAAAATAGAAGCTCATGCCACAAGACCGATCAGTCACTGTCCTGCTGCAGGCCTGGCGCGGTGGAAACGCCGAGGCCCTGGAAGATCTGCTGCCCCTCGTCTATGAAGAGCTGCGCGCCCTCGCTTCGCGTTCGTTTCGCGGCGAGCGGCCGGGGCATACGCTGCAGCCTACGGCGCTCGTCCATGAAGCGTTCATCCGTCTCGTTACGGCGAAAGTCGACTGGAACGACCGCGCGCACTTCTTCGCGATCGCGGCCAACACGATGCGGCGCGTGCTGGTCGATCATGCGCGTCAGCACGGCGCGGAAAAGCGAGGGGGCGGCTGGATGCGAACGACGCTGGACGACGGGATCGCGATCGCGGGGGCGCCGCCGCTCGAGATTCTCGACCTCGACCGTGCCCTCGACCAACTGGCCGAACAGGACCCGCGCGCGGCGCGTGCCGCCGAGCTTCACTACTTCGGCGACATGAGTCACGAGGATACGGCGGCCGTGCTCGCGGTTTCGCCTGCAACCGTCGACCGCGACCTGCGGCTCGCCCGCGCCTGGCTTCGCCGCGCCCTCACGGCGTGAGCGAACTCGATTCAATCCGCACTCTGCGTTAGACTGGCGTTCTGATCACCGGCCCCGCGCCGATTTCTCGAACACGAATCAGGAGAGTCCATGTCGTCCGAACGGTCCGGCAAAAAGCTGCGAATCGACGATAAGCTGCGCCGCAATATTCGCGAGCTGGGCGATCTGCTCGGCGAGGTGCTCGTAGAGCAGGAGGGCGCGTCCCTTCTGAAGAATGTCGAGAAGCTGCGCGGGCTGACGAAGAAGTGGCGCACGGGAAGCGGCGCGGGAGTGCGTCGCAGCATGAAGGCGATCGTCGCGAAGCTGACGGCGCCGGAAGCGTACAATGTCATCAAGGCGTTCTCGATCTACTTCATTCTCGTGAATGCGGCCGACGAAGTGCACGGTATCGTGAAACGGAAACGACGGTCGGGGAAAGGCGGGGGGGAAGGAGACTTCTACCGCGAGACGTTTGCGGAGATGAAGGGGCTCGGGATCTCGCCCGCCGCGCTCGAACGCGTGCTTGCCAGCATCGAGATCACGCCTGTGTTCACGGCGCATCCGACCGAAGCCACGCGCCAGACCATCCTGCGCAAGATTCTGAAGATCAGCTCGCTCCTGCTGCGGCGCGAGCTGCGCTCGATCGCGCCGGCCGGCGGCGACCGTGACCGCAGGCGGATCAAGAGCGAAATCACGCTTCTCTGGCAGTCGAACGAGATCCGTTTTCACAAAGTAACGGTTGAAGACGAGATCATGCGCGGCATCTTCTTCTTCAAGAACGTCTTTTACCGCGTGCTTCCCGACTTTTACGAAAACATCGAAGACCAGTTCGAGCAGCATCTCGGCTATGCGAAGCCGGTGCCCGAACTCATTCGCTTCGGGTCGTGGATCGGAGGCGATCGCGACGGACATCCGTTCGTTTCGGAGGAAGTCACGCGCAAGACGTGGGAGATCCAGCGGCGCGAAATCATTCAGCTCTACCTGCATGAGCTGAACGCGATGTACCACGAGCTTTCGCCGTCCACGCTGATTCGCAAGGCCGACCGGAAACTCGTTGCCTCGATCCGGCGTGAACAGCAGGGGCTCGGCGTGGCGTCGACCGACAACACGCTGCGCGAAGCCTCCGAAGTCTACAGGGCCAAGCTCTACCTCATTCACAAGCGGCTCGAGAACACGCTCACGCGCACCGCGCCCTTCTACGAGACTCCTTCGGACTTCATGGCCGACCTGACCATGATGTACGACAGTCTGGCCGGAAATCGGGGCGCGTCGATCGCGCGGCAGGTTCTGCAGCCGTTCATGCGTAAAGTGGGCACGTTCGGTTTTCATATGGCGCGTCTCGACATTCGGCAGAATGCGTCGCTGCTCCGCGCTGCGGTCGGTGAAATTCATGACGCGCTGCACACGAAGGGCGCGTACGAATCACTGGACGAAGCGGGGCGCGTCGCGTGGCTCACGCGCGAGATCATGAACACGCGCCCGCTGCTGAACCAGTTCAGCGAGCTGTCCGACAAGAACCGGACGATCGTGAACGAAGTCGCGCTGATTCGATGGGCGAAGGAGAATATCTCCGCGGAGGCGGCGGGTGATTACATCATCAGCAATGCCTCGTGCGCGTCGGACATTCTGCACGCGCTGCTTCTCGCGAAGGAAGTCGGCCTCGTGCAGGTCGGCAAAAATGCGGTAACGGAGTCGCGTCTCGATATCCTGCCGCTCTTCGAAACGATCGACGACCTGCGCCGCTCGGTCGCCGTGATGGACGAGCTCTACGACAACAAATCGTACGCACGTCATCTCAAAAAGCGCGGGAGCACGCAGAAAATCATGCTCGGCTACTCCGACAGCAATAAGGACGGCGGGATCGTTACGTCGAACTACGAGCTGTACCTCGCGCAGATCGAGCTGAACGAATCCGCACGCGCGCGCAAGTGCGACCTCGTGCTGTTTCACGGGCGCGGCGGCAGTATTTCGCGCGGAGGCGGCCCGGTGCAGCGTTCGATTCTCGCGCAGCCTCCGGGCACGATTCGCGGAAAGATCAAGATTACCGAGCAGGGCGAGATGATTTCGTCGAAGTACCTGCTGAACGACAACGCGCTGCACAGTCTCGAAGCGATCACGTCGGCCGTGCTGCTGAAAAGCGCGCGCCGGTATGCGCGCGAAGACGACGCGCGCGAGGCAAGTCATGTCAAAGCGTTCGCGCCGCTGTCCGAGTCCGCGTTCGGGCATTATCGTGAACTTGTCGAGCACGAACACTTCATCGAGTACTTCCGTACCGTGACGCCGATCGACGTGATCGAGAAGATCGAAATCGGTTCCCGGCCCCCATCGCGAAAGAAGCAGGGCGATCTTTCTTCGCTGCGCGCGATTCCGTGGGTGTTCGCGTGGACCCAGAACCGGCAGACGATTTCCGGCTGGTACGGCTTCGGGACAGCGATCGAGCGATCCATTCGCGAGAAGAAAGTGTCGCGCCGCGCCCTGAAACGAATGTACGCGGACTGGCCGTTCTTCACGACGCTCGTGCAGAACATCGAGATGGTGCTCGCCAAGACCGACATGCGTGTGGCCGAAGAATACGTATCGCTCAATCAGTCGCGCGGCGTCCGTGCGATTCATCGCATGATCAGCGAAGAGTACGCGCGCTCGGTCGAGCACATTCTCGCCATCACCGGCGAAGAGCACCTGCTCGATCACGACGCCACGCTCCAGGAATCGCTGGCGCTTCGCGAGCCGTATCTCGATCCCATTCACTTCATCCAGGTCGAACTGATCCGGCGCTATCGCGAAACCGGTGTCTCCGCGAGTGCGAAGAACACACTGCTCAACGTGCTGCGATCCAGCATCAACGGAATCGCCGCCGGAATCCGGAACACGGGCTGAGCGCTTCCGGCTGAGCGCTTCCGGCCCACCCGCTTGCCCGCCCGCTTTTCTTTCCTTTATATGAGTGTGAACCCTCCCGCAATCCGCTTTTCCAGGTAGAAGGCATCGTGTCAAGGAGGCACAGGCCTCCCGCATCTGGAAAGGACGGAATCATGACACGCAAACTGTTACTCATCATCATCTTGGCCGTGATCGCCTCGCCGGCTTCGGCCGCTCTGATCCCCGACTGGGGGCAGGAATACGGCGACGAAGGGACCGCCAATCGCGAAGATCAGAGGATCAAGGCGGTCGACGCGGACAGTTCGGGCAACATTTATGTCGCGGGCGATTTCATCGGCCAGATCGATCTCGGCGGCGCGACGTTCTATTCGACGACTTTGAATGAGCCCGACTTCTTTCTCGCGAAATTCACGTCCACGGGCCAGCACATCTGGTCGCTCGCGGGCGGGGGCGACGAATTCGATCAGGTGAACGACATTCACGTGATCCCGGGCGGCAGCGTGGTCGTCGTCGGCGGGACGAACAGCCCGATCCTGCATGTGGGCGGTCAGGCCGACACGACGAACGGCAGTTACGACGCGTTCGTTTCCCAGTTCAGTTCGAACGGCACGCACGTCTTCACGAACGTCTACGGCGGGTCTCTCCTCGATCAGGCCTTCAGCGTCACGTGGGACCCGTCCGCGCTCAGCCTGTACGTGGGCGGGCAGTTCTGGTCGAGCAATGTCGACTTCGGCACGGGACCGCTGCGCTCTTCGAACGGTCAGGGCGATCTGTTCCTGCTCGAGATCAAGGTCTGGGGCGCGTCGGCTGCTGTCGCGACAGCGGGAAGCACCGGCAATGACTTCATCGGCGGTGTCTGCCTGAATTCCGCGGGCGATCTCGGCATCATCGGAGGCTTCTCGGGCACGATCAATCTCGGCAACGGGGCGCTGACAGCGGTCGGCGGGAGCGCCGTGTTGATGGCGAAGATCGGTACGGTCGGGGCCGCGGCGATCTGGTCGCAGGCGCTTAACTCCACATCGGGCGGCAGCACATGCTGGGGAAATTCGATCGCGAGTGACGGCACGAACTTCTACGCATGCGGCGTGTTTACGGGCGGCGCGAACTTCGGGGCCGGAACGCACACGAGCAACGGCGATTACGATGTCTGGACGGGCGCGTACAAGAGTGGCGGAACACCCGTATGGAGCCGCACGGGCGGTTCCCCGGACTACGATGTTGCGGTTCATATCGATTACTACGACGGACAGGTCGTCGTTGCCGGCGCGTTCGAGGAAGTGGCGACCTTTGATTCGAAGACGGTGTCGCACTCGAATCGAAGCGACGCGCTGCTGCTCGTCTACGACACCGGCGGCGATATCCAGTACGCCACGCATGGTGGCGGAGTCTGGGACGATTTCGGCTATCAGGCGCTCATGAACGAAAACGGGATCTACTTCGTGGGCTCGTTCGGTGAGAACGCGGGCTTCAACGGTCTTACGCTGAACGCGCTCGCGGTTGTTCCCGACGGCTTCCTCGTGAACTACGTCGAAAACCAGTTCGTCGGCGTCGACGGCGGCATCGGCCCGATGCGCACGGGCCTCACGCTCGGAGCGCCGACGCCGAACCCCGTGCGGGCGGGCACCGTGATCGAGTATCGGTCGAGCGCGAACGGCGGCGTGCGGTCGGCGGAAGTGTTCGATGTGACTGGACGCCGCGTGCGCACGCTGCATGCGGGTGCCGGCGCCGGTGCCGGTGCAGGCGCAGGCGCCGCGCAGACGGGCGCGCTCCAGTGGGACGGGCGAAGCGATCACGGCGATCGCGTGTCTCCCGGCGTCTACTTCGTGCGCGCGACCGATGGCGTCTCGACTACCCAGCGCCGCGTGACGGTGGTTCGATAATGACACGCACTCTGACAGTCGCGCTCCGTGTCCCATGCGTGATTGCGCTTCTGCTCGCATTCGGATCGGGGCCGTCGGCAGAGGCGGACCTCGTGGCAGACTGGGGCGAGCGGTTCGGGGATCCGGGAGCACCGGGAGCCGATTTCCAAACGGTGTCGGCAGTCGAATCGGACAGCCAGGGAAATCTGTTCATTGCCGGCGAGTTCCGCGGCACGATGGAATCCGGCGATACGACACTCTCTTCGACAAACCTCGCCACATATGACGGTTTCCTGTCGAAGTTCACTCCGGCCGGGCAGCACGTCTGGTCCGTGACATTCGGCGGATCCGACAACGAGTTCGTACACGATCTCAAATTCTGTGCGACCGGGGGGATTGTGGTCGTGGGGGTATCGCGCAGTCCCCAGCTTATCTCGAACGGGGACAGCATTGCGACCGCCGGCCAGGGCGACGCATTCCTGTCGTACTACGACGCGGACGGAGTGCATCAGGTGACGGAAGTGTGGGGTGGTCCGGGGTATGACCGTGCGCTCTCTGTCGATTGCGTCAGTTCGGGCAACTTTATCGTCACCGGTACATTCTGGGGAACAGTCGACTTCGGAAGCGGCCCTCCCGTGACTTCGGCCGGGCTTGCCGACTTCTATCTGCTCGAAGTGCTTCCATCGGGGGGCGTCACGAGTGTTGCGACTTATGGGGGGTCAGGTGACGAGAAGTGGGCCTCCGTATGCGTGGATGACGACGATGACATCACATTTGCGGGGACGTTCGAAGATACTGTCGATTTCGGGAACGGTCCACTCGTGTCCCTCGGCGTGCAGGACGCCTGCCTCGTTAACTTTGCGGCTGTCGGGAGTGCGGCCACATGGTCGAAGGATTTCGGGGCCACGGCAGGTAGCGACGCCGTCTGGGCGACGTCGGTTGCGACCGACGGGGACAATTTCTTTCTAACTGGTTTCTTTTCGGGGAGCGCCTCGATCGCGAAGCCGAATCTTACGAGCGCGGGCGGGTTCGACATGTTTGTCGGCGTGTTCAAGTCGAATGGCTCGTCCGTCTGGTCAGTGCGCGGTGGGTCGACAGGCGGCGACTACGGCAATCACATCACCTACTATGATGGCCAGCTTGCGGTGACGGGACTGTATGGAGGGAACGCCGACTTCGGGTCCTTCAATCTGCAGGCTGTCGGTTCGTTCGACGCGGTCATGTTCGTAACGGATCTCGCCGGCAATGTGACACTTGCGAAAAGCGGCGGCGGCTTGACGTACGACAGCGCACGTCAGTCGGTCATGAATGCGGCAGGTGTGACAGTTTGCGGCGACTTTTCAGGAAGCGCCGACTTCGACAGCCTGCAATTGACAACGTGGACCTCGACTGAGGCCGACGGCTATGTCGTGCGCTACAGCGACCTGACAGCGACTGATGTCATGGGCACGGTATTGCCGGCGGGCGTTGCGCTCCATCTCGGCGCGCCGACTCCCAATCCGGCGCGCGGCGCGACAAGGATTGAATATCGATCGAGCGTTGCCAGTGGCGTGCTGTCGGCCGAAGTGTTTGATATTGCGGGGCGTCGCGTGCGCACATTGCGCGCGGGCAGCGCGGGCAGCGCGCGGACGGGCGTGCTGCAGTGGGACGGGCGGGGTGATCGCGGCGCGCGCGTGCCTGCGGGCGTTTACTTCGTGCGCGCGACCGACGGCGTCTCGACGACGCAGCGTCGCGTGACGGTCGTGCGATGACGGTTCGTAATTCCGATCGGGGAGGGAGCGGAGTAGAAGGCATCCTTTTCGCCGAAACTCTGTTAGTAAGTAAACGTTTACTTACTAGCAGCGCATCAGAAAATTCAGGGACATGTCAGGGGCCGGCCGAAAACGCGTCGGCCCCTTTCAGCAACTCACCATCAAAGTCGAAGAGTCCGACATTTTCCCAGGGCGATCCGAATGCCTCGCTCGGCAGCCAGGCCGGCTCCCAGTAAAACCATCCCGCGACGGCGTTGCCCGGCACGGCCGTCATGATGTTCACGAGGTCGCGCAGGTACTCGAACTGGCGGTCCGGGGTCGCGTCGTAACACGTGTGAATCTGGTTCGGATCGCCCACCGGGTTGAACGTGTTGTCCGCCCAGCCCAGCGTCCATGGATACGCCGTCTCCGCGATCACGATCTTCTTTCCGTAGCGCGTTGCCAGATCAATCACGTTGTCGCGAAAGTCGACGAGCGTTCCGTGCCACCACGGATAGTACGAGAGTCCGAGATAGTCGAACGTCACGCCTTCCGCGATCAGGTGATCGAAGAACCAGCGCGCGCCTCCGTTGTCGCCGCCCCGGTCGATGTGAATCATGATCGCGACCGAATCCCCGGTACCAAGCGCATCATCGATGCCGAGCGCGTCATCGATGCCGAGACGGGCCGACTCGATCAGCTGCGCGAGCTGCGTCCATTGTGCCGGCGTGTCGAATGCGCCGCCGACTCGCCCGTCGTCCCAGAGCATCCCGGGCGTGATCTCGTTGCCGATCTGCACAATGTCGGGGATTGTCCCCTGCGCTTTCATCGCAAGCAGAACGTCGCGCGTGTACGCGCGCACGCTGTCGCGCAGCGCCGTGAAACCGAGCGCCGCCCACACCGCCGGCTTCGTCTGCTTGCCGGGGTCCGCCCAGTCGTCCGAGTAGTGCAGGTCGAGCAGAATCGCGAGCCCGAGGCTTTCCGCGCGCGCGGCCATCGCGAGAGTATGCGCGAGATCGCCGTGTCCGTAACCAGCGTCAGGCGTATGCCAGAGTCGCAGGCGCACCGCGTTCATGCCGCGCGCCTGCAGCATCGCTATCGCGTCGCCCGGCACGCCCGAGTCCGTGAACACGCCGCCCGCCGTTTCCACCGCCGGCAGCGACGACAGATCGCCACCGCGAAGGAACGGGAGTGTCGTCGCAACATCATCCCCGCCGGCGAACGCGACCTCGCCGAGAGTAATCAGCAACGTGGCACCGCTCATGGCAAGCGCAAATAGACGTATGCTATTCTTAATTCTCATTCTCCTATTGTAGAGGATTCCGCATTTGGATCGCATGAAGCTTCTCGTACTGGACGATTACGAAGGGGAGATCGCCGGCTCGCCGTCGATGAGTGTGCTGCGCGGGATTGCAGACGTCACGATCCTGAATCGGCCGCTCGGCGCCGAGGATCGCTCGCTTCTCGAAGCCTGCCATGTTCTTCTCGCGCTTCGTGAGCGAACGAAACTGGACGAACGTTTCTTCGAGCGCTGTCCGAATCTCGAGCTCGTTCTGCAAACGGGCGGGCACGCCTACCACCTGGACGAGGCCTCCGCCACGAAACGGGGCATTGTCGTCGCATTCGGCCGTGGCGTGACGACGCCCATGATTGTCGTTCCCGAGCTCGTCTTTGCGCTGCTGCTCGGACTCGTCCGGCAGATTTACCCGCTCGCCACCGCGATGAAGGCCGGCGGCTGGCCCGAGACGATCGGCCGCTCTTCCGATTCCATCGGCTCTCCCGATTCCATCGGACCTTCCGATTCCATCGGCTCTTCCGATTCCATCGGACGATCGTTGCACGGTCAGGTCATCGGACTGCTGGGATACGGTCGCCACGGCCGCCCGGTGGCGAGACTGGCCGAAGCGTTCGGTATGAAAGTCATCGCGTGGGACCGTGACGAGTCGGCGCCGCCACCAGACGAGTTCGGCGTCGAGCGACTGCCGCTGAGCGCTCTGCTCGCCGCGTCCGACGTGCTCTCGATTCACCTTCGTCTGTCGGATGAGTCCCGCGGCCTTTTGAACGCGAATCGATTTGCGCAGATGAAAGACGGTGCCCTGCTGATCAATACGTCACGCGGGGCGATCGTCGATGAGTCGGCGCTCGTGGACGCCCTTCGCACGGGAAAACTTTCCGGGGCGGGGCTGGATGTTTTCGCGGCCGAGCCGCTCGCTTCGGATCATCCGCTGCGGTCACTGCCGAACGTGCTTCTGACGCCGCACGTCGGATGGAAAGTGCGCTCCGTCTTTCACGAGTTCGCGCAGATCGCGGCTGCCCAGCTCGAGGCCTGGCTCGCGAAGGATCTCGCGGCCGCGGACATCCTGAACCCCGACGCGCTTCTGGTTGATCGTGCCCGCAGGGGCGGTGTCCGGCTGCCGTAACCGCTCAGGGTCGTGTGGTATAATGAGTCATAGGCTCATTGCAGGAGTTTCTGACAATGAAAACTTTCTTCCCACTGCTGATGCTGCTGCTCGGCGTATTCCCCGAACAAGCCTCTGCTCATGACTACTTCGTCACCGCGGATGTGGATCGCCAGATTGACGGGATCGACGACACTCTCTACGTGGAGCCCGGCGACACGATCGAAGTGGCCGTCTGGTTCACGTCTGAGTACACGGGACCGGTTATCGCTGCGAACCCTGTCTTGTGTCACTCCGATCCCGGGATTGTTCTCGCCGGGTACGTCGATTCGATCGGGCCACCTTGGAGCATTGAGCCGCCGGTTCCGCTCAGCGACAGTTGCCACGTTTTCCAGGCCGTCGATTTCACGTTCGCAAGTCCCGTTGCCTGTCCGTTTCTTCATGGGGTAGCGCGGTACTCGGTCTCGCCTGGTTTCGTGGGTGGGTTTGTGCTCGCCAACGGCTCGTATTCAGGAGTGTTCGACACTTCATTCGATGATTCCTTCGTCTTTTCCCTCGCCGGCGTCGTCCTGCTACCGGCGACAAAGACCGCAACGCAATCGAGCTCCTGGTCCGGCATCAAGACGTTGTTTCGATGAGAGATCGCTCCGTGAACGCGGAGGGGATGCTGTGAAACATGCCATGCTCTTTGCGATCGTTGCGATGTTTCTGTTCGTGGGGACAGGAAGGGCCGGATACTACTACCTGCATCTCGACGTGGATGGCGTCCTGGACGGCTCGGACGACACGCTTTACGTGGCCCCCGGAGATACAATTGAAATCGTGACCTGGATCACGTCGAACAACTGCGGCTTCTTTAATCAGTGTTGGCTACACACTCTATCACTCGATTCCCGACTTGATGTTCGTTGATTATGCCGACTCGATCGGAGGGTTATGGACGATCGAGCCGCCGCAGCCATCTGGGGAAAACGGTACCGTGTTTCAGGCGACGGACTATACGTTCAGCGACAACCGCGTCTGTCCTTTTCCATGCGGTGTCGCGCGGTACCGGATTGCGGAGCAGTTCGTCGGAGGAGCTGTTTACGGAGGGCCGGGTTTAGTCATCGATGACACGTTTGACGATGACCTGATCGAACCCGTGTCACGCGTGGTCCTCCAGTCTGCAATGACGGCGACGAACTCCACTTCATGGACGCGGCTGAAGACGCTGTTCCGTTAATCAGCGTCGTCCAAGCCGTCTGCCCCGCTGCGCCCCTGCTCGCGCGACAGACGCAAAACGCGCACACACCTTCGTTTGAGCCAATCGCCCGGCTCCGATACAATGATCCCGATCAGGAGGGATCATGAAACGACGCAGCACCCCGAAACGCCGCCGGACGATTCCGTATCGGCGCATCGCTTTCGCCGCCCCCGCGATTCTGGCGGGGGCATTCCACGCTTCTTCGCCGGCACACGCCACTCCCGTCTCCGCAGACGACCCGCTCACGATCACGGTGACCGGCCCGAGCCGCGAAGTCATCATGAGCAACAAGGAGGCGACGCATTTCGCGACGGACACGCATGGCCGCGACCAGCGGAGCTACGCCGGGCTCTATACGGCGATGCACGAGTCGCTGAACGATTACGTGATTACGATCGACGGGGCGGTTCTGGAACCGTCGGCCGCGCAATCGGTCGACGTGCTGCCGTGGTCGATGACGCGGAACTACGCGAACGGCGTGCGCGAGGAGGTCGCGCTTCTCGATCGTGAACCGGTTCTGACGCTACGCATTCATGCCGGTGCTGCGAAGCCGAAGCAGTGGACGCTCGCGCCGCGCGTCGATCATCGCTGGATCTGGGAAACACCGTTCGCGCAGTTCGAAGACGAGATCGTCGAGGGCGCGTTCTGCATACGCCGCACGGGATGGGCGCCGCCGCCGAATGTGCCGGGGTGGCTTGCCGTCAAGGCGTCGGCGCCGGCGGCATGGACGGCGACGGGCGTGCGGAGGTCCGCGACGCACCCGCGCGACGCGGCGCGGAATGCGATGGCGAAAACGAACCCGTACGAGCCGGGCGTGTTCACGGGCGCATGGCCGGCAGGCGCGGAGTATGTCGATATCGTGTTCGCGCTCGGAGCCGATGCGCGCGCAGCAGGCGCGCTGGCCACGCGCACACTGGCCGATCGCGACGCGAAGCTCGACGCGCGCCGTACGCGCATTCGTGAAACCATCGCGACAAACGCGCTCAAGATCGAAGACGCGCGCCTCGCGAAAGCGTACGACTGGGCGCGCGCAAGCATGGACGTGCTCGTCATGAACGTCCGCGGCCCCGGCATCTACGCGGGCTTTCACTGGTTCCCGAACTACTGGGGGCGCGACACGTTCATCTGCGTGCCGGGTGCGCTGCTCGTGACGGGCCAGTGGGACGAAGCACGCGCGATCCTGCGTTCGTTCCTGCAGTTCCAGCTGCTCGATCGCGGCAGCCCGCGCATGGGACGGCTCCCGAACATCGTGAACCCCGGAGAGCTGCAGTACGCGGGTGTCGACGGCACGTGGTGGTACGTACGCGCCGCCTACAAATACTGCAAGGCGCGCCGCGACGCGGGCGACGCGGATCTCGACTTCGAGCGCGAACTGCGGCCTGCGCTCGCGTTCATGATCAAGGGCGCGGAGAAGATGGCTGTCGACGAACACGGCCTCCTGAAGCACGGCGACGGCGAAACGTGGATGGATGCCGGCGGGGAGGCGAACCCGTTTTCGCCGCGGGGGAATCGGGCGATCGAAGTGCAGGCGCTCTACTATAACGGGCTTCGCGCCGCGCAGCAGCTCGCGACCTGGCATGATGACCTCGAAGGCGCGAAAGAGTTCGGCGCGCTCGCTTCGCGTACGGCCGCGGGCATCGATCGCCTCTTCTGGAACGATTCGATGCAGTCGTGGGTCGATCATCTGAACGTCGACGGTTCGCAGGACATGCAGATTCGTCCGAATACGATTCTGGCGCTTACGGCAGTCGAGCGCGAATGGCCTCCCCTCGTCGACGAGAAGCGCGCCCGTGCGATCGTCGATCTCGCGTACGGGAAGACTGCGCTCCCGCAGGGTGTCGCTTCGCTCGATCCTGCGGACCCCGCGTTTCATCCGAAGCACCTCGACCTCGCGAACTACTACTACGACGAGGCGTATCACAACGGCGACGTCTGGCTCTGGCTGAGCGGGCCGATGATCTCCGCGCTCGCACGCACGGGCCGCATGGACGAAGCGCGCGCGATGCTCGATCCGCTCGTCGACGACCTGCTGGACCACGGCGCGGTGGGGGCGATTCGTGAAATCCGCGATGGCGTGGTCACGGATCAGCAGGAGGAATTCGGCGGCGCGACGTTCCAGGCGTGGAGCATGGCGGAAATGATTCGCGCGATGCACGAGGACCTCGGCCCCGGTCTCGGCTGGGCGAAATAGCCGGTCTCGGGCGCCGAACAGCACAGCCGGGACTTTCCCGCGGGCTGAAACTGGACGCGGCACTTCCGCGCCCCCTATAATAATGATCGCTTTACTCACTTCGAATCGTAACGTGAACCGTAGACAGGAATAGAAACGTGACCCTTCGCAACTCTCTCGCTCTCCTTTTTGCCTGCGTCATCTTCGGCCTCACCGCCGGCTCGGCTTTCGCGGCTGACGTAACCTTTCACTTCAGCGCGCCGGGCGCGTCGACCGTTCACCTGGCCGGCGAATTCAACAGCTGGAATCCCGGCGCTCAGAAGATGACCGACACAGGCGGCGGCGCATGGAAGACGACGATCAAACTCCAGCCCGGCGCATACGCGTATAAGTTCGTGGTGAACGGGACCGACTGGAAAGAGGATCCGAACGCGGCCGAGTCGACGGACGACGGTTTCGGCGGCAAGAACAGCCTCGTTACGGTCGGCGCCGACAACATGACCGCGGGAACGGGCGGCGCTGCCCCGGCCGCAACGACGGCTGCCGCAAAGCCGGCAGAGGCGGGGAAGGATGGGAAAACCGCAACGGCAACCGGAGCCGCAACCGCAACGGCAACCGCGACGCTGACACCGATCATGCAGGGTCATCCCGCGCCGCCCGCGGGGCAGCGGAACGTCGTGTTCCTGTATCAAGGGAAACCGGGCGCGAAGGTCACGCTCGCCGGTGATTTCAACGGATGGGACCCGGCCGCGCTCCCGATTTCGGAAAGCGCCGTACCCGGCACCTACTTCGCGGCGGTTCCGATGGCGCCGGGGAGTCACCAGTACAAGTTCGTGATCGACGGCAACACCTGGAAAGAAGATCCGAAGGCGCTCGAGTACGCAGACGACGGGCATGGCGGGAAGAACGGCGTCGTGAATGTCACAGCCGGGACGCTCGCGATGATGGCCGGCGACTACGGCGGCGGGGCTGCACCTGCGATGTCCTCGAAAGACGTGACTCCCCCGGGCACGGTCACGAACCTCGCCGCGCCGTCGGTGGCGACCCCCGTCGCGAAACCGGCGGCCGCGCCCGCAGTCGGCGATGTGCCGGAGGCGCCCGCCGGCCAGCGCAACGTTCTCTTCGTGTTTGCGGGGAGCGCCGGCGCGGCTGTGACAGTTGCCGGCGAGTTCAACGGCTGGGATCCGGGCGGACAGGCCGTGCCGGAAACGGAAGTCGCGGGCGTTTATCAGGTCGTGATGCCGCTCGCGCCGGGCAAGTTTTCGTACAAGTTCGTGGTGAACGGAAACGACTGGAAGGAAGACACGAACGCGCTCGAGTTCGTCGACGACGGCTTCGGCGGCAAGAACAGCGTCGTGAACGTCTCGCTGGGCGACGGCGTGCTCTCCGCCGGTGATTACAGCAACCTCGGCGCCCCGGCCGCGTCCGCTGCGGCGAAGCCGGTCGCCAAGCCGCTTGGTGAAGCCGTGACAGGGAGCCGGAGCGTCACGTTCTCGTACCAGCCGCTCATTTCGGGCGTGAACGAAGTCATGCTCGCGGGCACGTTCAACGACTGGAACGTGGGCGCCACGCCGATGACGGATCCCGACGGAAACGGCACGTTCGAAGCGACGCTGCTCCTCGCCGCCGGCGACTACCAGTACAAGTTCGTCGTGGACGGCAACTGGATCACGGACGAAAACGCGGACGATTTTCTGGACGACGGCTTCGGCGGCAAGAACGGCATTCTGCATGTCGACTCACGCTACGACGCGATCGACGTCGAAGTCGGTGACGGCGACATCTTCCTCGAAGGCGTCGACATCCTGCTCGACTACAGCACGATCAACGAGCACGCCGACGGCGAGTTTATCGTGCAGGCGGCCGCGTATCGCGGCGATGTCGAAGGCGTCACGCTTCACTGGAAACCCGAGGGGGGCGCGGCGCTCTCCATCCCGATGCGCGCGGCCGAAAAGGGCCCGGTGCATACGACGTATCGCGCCGACATGAAAGCCGCGCCGGGAACGCCCGTCCGATTCACGTTCGAGTACATCGACGGCGACGAACGCCAGTTCGCCACTGCGTCCGGCACATTCGCGGACGCGCTTCCGCCCGAGTCCGAGTGGCTGCGTTACACGCGCGAAGCGCTGCCGATTTTCCGCATTCCGACCTGGGCGCAGACCGGCATCTACTATCAGATTTTCCCCGAGCGTTACGCGAACGGCGACAAGTCGAACGACCAGGACTTCACCGAACCGTACTATGACGGCAAGAAGTCGCTCCCGGCTTCGGGGAAGACGAACGGCGAGTACTTTCATCTCGTCGAAGACTGGAACGATGTCGCGGGCCTTCAGAAGAGCCCGTACCGGACCGACGGCAAGCCCGACTACTACAGCTTCTACGGCGGCGACATCGCGGGACTCACGGAGAAGATCCCGTATATGGCCGACCTCGGTATCACGATCATCTACTTCAACCCGATCACGGAAGGGCGCAGCAACCATCGCTACGATCCGTGCGACTACGTGAAGCTCGACCCGCATCTCGGCACCGAAGACGAGTTCAAGGCGTTCAGCGCCGCGTGCCTCGAGAACGGCATCCGCATCATCGTCGACATGGCGTACAACCACACGGGCGACTGCCATTTCGCGTTCCAGGACGTCATCGCGCGCTGGAAGGATAGCCCGTACTACGACTGGTACGAATGGAAGAAGCGCCCGCCGTCCTATCCGCTGCCGGCCGGTGAAGAGTCGATCGACTACTACGACTGCTGGTGGGGATTCGGGCTGCACCCGAACCTGAACTTCGATCTCTCGCGCGCGAACGCGCAGGAGAACGGCATCACGAATATCGAAGACGCGGACCCGAACTGGGAGGTCGTGAACTACCTGCTCTCGAGCGTCGACTACTGGCTCGGCGACATGGGCGTTTCCGGATTCCGGCTCGACGTGCCGAACGAAGTGCCGTTCTGGTTCTGGGATCTCTTTCGGGAGCGCTGCCGCGCCGCGCGCGAAGAGCACATCCTGATCGGCGAGATCTGGGGTGACGCGGGACAGTGGATCAATCCGAACGTCTTCGACGCCGTCATGAACTACCGGTATTTCAAGGACCCGGTCGTCAAATGGATCGGGCAGGGGCAGGGGAATGCCGCGACGTTCGACCAGGAGCTGGCGGGGGGACGCACGCGCTACCCGATCCAGGCGGTGCGCGCGCAGATGAATCTGATCGACAGCCACGACACGATCCGCTATCTGCAGATCGCGGGTGAGGATACGCGCAAGCTGAAGCTGGCCGCCACGTTCGGCATGACGTATGTCGGCGCGCCGCACATCTATTATGGAGACGAAGTCGCGCTGACGGGCGGGCGCGATCCCGACTGCCGGCGTACGATGCCGTGGGACCAGATCGGGCTCGGCGAGCGGAAAGCGACGCTCGATCACTATAAGAAGGTGACCGCGCTCCGGCACGCGCGCCCGGCGCTCACGCTCGGGTCGTACCAGACGGTGCTCGCGAGCGGGCAGACGCTGGCCTATCTGCGCGAGCATGGCGACGAACGCCTGCTCGTGGCGCTCAACAACAGCGCGTCGCCCGCGACGCTCGCGATCCCGGCCGGCGACTTCGCGATCGCAGACGGGGCGGGCCTCGACGTGCTGCTGGGCGACGGAAACAGGCTGGGCGGGGGCACCGCCCCGGTCGTGGCGAACGGAATCGTGCGCCTGAATCTGGGAGGCTATGAGGGGGTCGTTCTTTCGGTCAAGCCCTGAAACCGGTAAGAAATTGACCGCTTTTAGCGTAAAACAGCGCCGAAAGGCCCTTTCCGCCCACTAATAGCTTGACGTGGGGATGGGAGGGACCGATACTTGGTATGAGCTTTGAATGCCACTTCCCGGAGAGACTCGCCTGATTCGTCCCAACGATCGAGTTTAGATTTCGGAAGAGCAATTTCTAGCTTCCCAAGAACGGCCACTACGGCGTTTGGGTTCAGAAGCCGCATTTCTTTTTTGGATTGCAGCGATCAGTCAAACAGATGGGACGAATGGAGTAGTAGAAGAATGAAACTGTATGTCGGAAATCTTCCTTTCACCGCGACGGAGAGCGAAATCCGTGAACTTTTCGAAGCCCACGGCACCGTTCACAGCGTTGCTCTGATCAACGACCGCGAAACGGGTCGTCCTCGTGGCTTCGGCTTTGTTGAAATGGAAGACGACGCAGGCCGTACCGCCATGGACGCGATCAATGGTCAGGATGTCGGCGGACGGAGTATCAAGGTAAATGAAGCCAGAGAACGCAGCCGCGATCGTGGCCCGCGCTGGTAGCACAGTAACCCAGCTCTACAGAAGGCCCGGGCTTCTTGCCCGGGCCTTTTTTTGCGATCGCCCTGCTCTCGATAGTTTCTTGGTTGCCAGGTCGATCCTATCCCCTTAAAGTCACCAGCGGAATATTGAATCAGCCTTTCCTTGGATCGGATTGAGGAGTCTCATGACAGACAAGACCACCAAAGCGGCTGAAGTCCCGGCGCCTCGTTTCGCCATGGACCGCATGCTTTGGGACCATCTCATCGCGATTGGTACGTTGCACATCCTCTGCCTCTTCGCCCCCTTCACGTTTTCGTGGGGCGCACTGGCAGTCGCTGCGTTCCTATACTGGGTTTCGGGATGCCTCGGCGTCACGCTCGGTTACCATCGCCTTTTCACCCATCAAAGCTTCGAGACGAGCAAGTTCATCCGTTACTCGCTCGCCATCTTCGGCACGCTTGCCTACCAGGGCGGCCCGATCAAATGGGTCGGTCAGCACAGAACGCATCATCGGGACTCGGACAAGAACGGCGATCCGCATTCGCCGAAGCACGGGTTCTTCTGGGGCCACATGCTCTGGTGCATGATGGACGACCATCTCGGCCGCGACCCGCGCGCACTCGCGAAAGATCTCCAGAAGGACAAGTTCATGGTCCTGATCGACCGCTGGTTCTGGGTTCCGCAGGTCGTGCTCGCCATCGCTCTCTATTTTATCGGGGGCTTCGGCTGGGTCGTCTGGGGCGTGGCGGTTCGCACGGTTCTCGAATATCATTCGACCTGGTTCGTGAACTCCGCGTCGCATACGTGGGGCTACAAGAATTTCAAGACGAAGGACGACTCCCGCAACAACTGGTGGGTGGCGCTCATCAGCTGGGGCGAGGGGTGGCATAACAACCACCACGCTCATCAGCGTTCGGCCCGTCACGGCATGCGCTGGTACGAGTTCGACGTCACATGGTATACGATTCAGGCAATGGAGGCGCTCGGGCTGGTTCGCAAGGTTTACGTCCCCGACGTGGAGCTTGGCGAACGGTATACAGGCGGCGATGTCCCCCCTTCGGGGCACTGACCCGCGCGATTTCCGCGCCACTCGATTGAGCCGATACGAGCCGGTCCGCACCTTCGCGGGCCGGCTTTTTTCGCTCACGCCATCGACGGATCCGCATTTTCAGTCGTATAATTGATTCTTATCGCCCTGGGGGCTCTCCCATGCTCCCGGGCCTCGTGATGCAGGTATGCACCCCTTCATCCAGAACCCACACGCACCCATGCCGATGAAGGAGAACCGTCCCATGAGATTGAGTGCTATCGCCGTACCTGCCGCCGTTGCCTTTGTCCTTGCCCTTACAGCCGGGCCGGCCCTGGCATCCACCGACTCTCTTCACTGCAACGTGGACTCGCTCAGCAACGTGAACACGTTCTCAAACGGCTATATCGACTGCTGGGGATTCGTAGGCAGCAACGGCGGCGAGTACGCCATCCTTCACGAGCAGAGCGGCACGATTTTCTACCGCATCACGGACCCCGCGAATCCCGTACAGGTCGCTTTCGTTCCCGGGACGAACACGTTCTGGCGCGACTCGAAGTTCTACGGCGATTATGTCTACACGGTTGCCGACGGCGGCGTGACGGACGGCCTGCAGATCGTCGACGTCTCCGATCCCGACAACCCCGTGCAGCTCCCTTCATACACGGGTTTCAACAGCGCCCACAACATCTTCATCGACTCGACGACAGCCCGCCTCTACGTGCTCGGTTCGAACAAGGTGAACGGCGGTGTTCGCATTCTCGATATCGGAACGGACCCCGAAAACCCCGTCGAGATCGGCTCGTGGGAAACGGACTATGTTCACGACTTCTATATCCGAAACGATACGGCGTACTGCGCTTCGGTCTATTCGAAACAGTTCTACGTTCTCGACATGAGCAATCCGGCCTCGGTGCAGCAGCTCGCTGTGCACAACTACAACAAGTCGTCGCACAGCACCTGGCTGCTCTCCGACTCGAACTATCTGCTGACGACCGACGAGGAGAACCGCGGGCGCATTCGCTGCTGGGACATCAGCGATCTGCAGAATGTCACGCAGGTGTCGGCGTACAGGCCGGCGGCGGCCGATCTCATTTCGACCGTGCATAACGTGTTCGTGAAGAACGACACGGCGTACGTTTCGTTCTACAAGTTCGGGCTGCGCGTGGTCGACTTCACGGATCCGCTGAACCCTGTCGAAATCGGGCACTACGACACGTATCCGGCGCCGGTCGGGCAGCTCTTTGTGGGCTCGTTCGGCGTATATCCGTATCTGCCGTCCGGCACGATCATCATGAGCGACATGCAGACGGGCCTCTGGCTCTTCAAGTACAACGACCCGACGTCGACCGGTGTCGATACGGGCGGCGCGGTGCCGGGGCGTTTCACGCTCGAGCAGAACATGCCGAACCCGTTCAACCCGCGCACGACGATTCGCTATGCGCTCGATCGGAATGCGGACATCTCCCTCTACGTTTATGATCTGCGCGGGCGCGAAGTGCGCGTCGAACATCGCGGCATGAGCGGGGCGGGGGAGCAGAGTTTCGCGTTTGATGCGGGCAGTCTTCCGTCGGGCACGTATTTCTATCGATTAACGGTCGACGGCGTCTTCACCGAGGCGAAGAGCATGACGCTGATCCGCTGACCGCGGCTCACGAAACGACTTGCGATAGAAGGGCGCCTCTCGCGGGCGCCCTTTTTCATTTCCTGAGCGTCGCGCCCCACACGTTGGCCGGAATCAGCAGCGCAAGAAACGGAATGTGGTACCAGAGCGGCATCAGGTCCCACGCCGAAATCTGCACGCCGAGGCCGATCGCAAGTTGTACGATCCCGAGGATGAGCCCGTGCTTCGCACGTTTCGCTCGCGCGACGGCGCCGGTCACGAATCCGGCCAGCACCGAAAGCACGACGCTGAGCGCGAGCCACGTGAACAGAAGCGTTCCGTTCGTGATCGGCTCTCCCGGCTCCATGGCGCCCGGGAAGAGCGAACCGATCCAGAGGCTGCCCGGAACCCATAGGGCCGCCCAGACGACCATTCCCGCGAAGACTGCAAGAATGCTGCGAATCATGTGTAATCCCCTCTCCTGAAGTGCAAGCCCCGTTCGATCGAGTGAACGTGACGGGGTGTTTCCGAATCTTCCGCTTGTCCTAGTCGTTATTATGTGATAAAAATATCACATATGCAAGACGAGAATGCACGACACGAGGAATTCGAGGCGGTCTGGAAAGCGCTCGCGAACCGGACGAGGCGCGAGATTCTGGACCTCCTTCGCGAGGGGCCGATGACGACCACGGAACTCACGGACGCGTTCCCGGCCCTCTCACGGTTCTCCGTGATGCAGCATCTGCGCGTGCTGGAGCAGGGCAATCTGCTCGTACGCCGGAAGGCGGGGCGGCAGCGGTTTCATCATCTGAATCCGATCCCGCTGCAGCAGATCTATCATCGCTGGGTCGCGCAGTGGCAGGAGCCGTGGGCGGAATCGCTGGTGGCTCTCAAGGAAGAGCTCGAACGGAAAGAGGCGGGTTCCCATACGCGGGAACCGAAACGCGGGGCCTGACGCCGCAGGGAGAAAGCATGGACGAGAAGGTCATTTCGATCGAAATTCAAGTGCCGCGCCAGAAGGTGTGGGACGAGATCACGAAGACCGGGCGCATTCAGCGCGCGCTCTATAACTCGGTGATGGAGACGAACCTCGTGCCGGGCGCGAAACTTCGCTATTACAGCCCGAATCACAAGCGTGTCTTTATTGTCGGGGAAGTGGTCGAAGTCGAGTCTCCGGCCCGTTTCGCCCACACGTATCGGATGACGCAGTGGCCGGACGACGAGCCGACTCTCGTCACATGGGAACTCGAAGAGATCGCGTCGGGGTGCCGAGTGACGATCACGCACAGCGGCTGGACCGACGCCCACAAGACGAAGGACCGCGTGACGGCCGGCTGGACGGAGATCCTGGGCATCCTGAAGTCCGAACTCGAAACCGGCACGATTCCTTTCAAGTGGAAAGTGATCTACGCGCTCATGGGAGCCTTCATGTTCGCGCTTCCGAAGACTACGAAGAAGGAGGAAGTGGACCGCCGCGGCTGGTGAGCGATACGGTGGTCCCGGTGTGCTAAAATATTCACACGATGGATCCACGTGGTGAAGTGACCCAGCTGCTCGTTGCCTGTCACGAAGGCGACAGTTCCGCTCTCGACCGGCTCGTGCCGCTCGTTTACGCCGATCTGCGCAGGATCGCACGCTCTCACGTGCGCCGCGGACCATCGGCCCACACGCTGAACGCCACGAGCCTCGTGCACGAGGCCTACATGCGGCTCGTCGATCAGACGCAGGTTGTCTGGGAGGGGCGTCAGCACTTCCTGTCAGTCTGTGCCCGCGCAATGCGCCAGATCGTGATATCGAACGCGAGAAAACACAGCGCGAAAAAGCGGGGCGGGGGAGAGCGGCTCGTTACGTGGGATGACGAGAAAGTGTCGGATCCGAGCCGCAGCGACTCTCTGCTGGAATTGAACGAAGCGCTGGAGCGTCTGGCGAAATGGGACGAGCGACTGGCGCGCGTGGTGGAGTGCCGTTACTTCGCCGGGTATACCGAAGCCGAAACAGCCGAGGCGCTCGGGAGTTCGCTTCGCACGGTACAGCGCGACTGGATGCGGGCCAGGGCGTGGCTGCGCGAGGATCTCGGCGCCGGCGCCGGTCTCTGACTTACTCCTCGTTCTCCATGCGTTCTTCCCGCACCGTGATTACTTTCTGCACGCGGTCGAGCTTGGTCTTGAGGCCGGCCATGTTCTCATTGATCTGTTCTTTCTCCTCCTCGCTCGCTTTCTTGAGGCCTTCTTCCGCCTCAAAAATCTGCTCTTTCAGCTTCGTTTCCCGTTCCTTGAGCGACGCGATCGATTCCGCCTTCTCGGCCTTGTCGAAAGCGAGGCTCTCGGCAGCCCCCGCCCCACCGGACGAGGAATCCTCTTCGGAGGAATCCGGAGCTGACTGATTCACTTCCGGAATGAAGGTGTGACCCTCGTTGAAAACCCGCTGGTTCATGAAAGTCGGGGAAACGATCTCGATCTTCGCCTCGTGAAGGGCGTCCAGAACCTTCGCACGAAGGCGGGACGGGGCCGTCATGATCTGCTTGATCTCTTCGAGAAGCCCGGAAATGCGATAGACGACGGAGAAATCTCCCAGTTCCGTGATCTGCACGAACGGTTCCTTGAGACCCGCTTTTTCGGCCCCGATCAACAGATTCTCTTCCACATCGTCATGCGGCGCATCGTATCCGATCGAAACGGACGCACTGATAATCGTCCCTGACGTTCGTACGGTCCGAACGGGGTGCGTTACGAGATAAAGATTCGGCAGCGTAATGAGATCCCGCTCGCGGGTCTGCACCTCGGTGTGGAAGAGCCCGCGCTCCGTGACCCGGCCGAACGTGTCCTTGACCTCGATGAAGTCGCCGATCCGAAAAGAGCGCACCGCGTTCAACATGATGCCGCCCATGGCATTGCCCAGGAACGTGGTAGACGACAGCGCGATGGCGGCCGTCAGAACGATCCCGATCAGGCTCAGAATCTGGCCGCGGAGTTCGTTGGAGATCGGGAGCGCCAGGACGACTGCAAGGATACCGATTGCCGTGAGCGCCAGCATGAGGAGCTGGTCACGAAGCCGGCTCGTGCCCTTCGACGCTTTCTCCAGCAGCCGGTCGGCGAGGATGAGCGCCACGATGACGAAGACGAGCGTGCCGGCCGTAGGGAGCAGTTTCAGCAATAGTTCCATGAGGGGATCGTAGCCCGACGCGACACGGGACGCAACCGGCAACGTCCATGCCGGTCGTGCCCCGTGCGGGCGATGGGTCGCGAAAGGGGTGCGCTAGCGAAGAATCGTGATCTTGCGAAGCGCGTTTTCACCGCCGTTCGCGAGCTTCAGAAAGTACGTACCGGCGGATACCCGGCGACCGGAGTCATCGCGGCCGTTCCATTCGATCCGGCGTGCCGCGACATTCGTGAAGTCGCGCACGAGACGGCCGCGAATGTCGTACACGGCGAACCGGAACGAAGACGTGGGCGTGAAGGTGTGGCTGATGACCGTTCCGCCGCGCGTCGGGTTCGGCGCGACAGTGAGCGTCTGCGCGGTACCCGCGGGGATGCCGGTGGCCGCATCGAGCGCGAACAGCACGTCGATGAACTCGGAGAAACCGTATCTGAATTCGTACGGGTCGGCGTAGGCGTCGGATCGCACGTCGATCGTAAGCGTGTAGCTGCCGGCCGCCAGAGTGCCGGACAGGTTCAAGATGTCCGAGCCGTTGAAAGGCGTTTCATACGTGACGTACCAGGTCGACTGATCATCGCGCAGCGAAAGCTGGCCGAATCCGCCGTCGAAACCGCCCATCTCGCCCGTGATCGTATAGCCTGACGGGGCTGTCAGGTCGAAGGTCACTTCGACATGCGATCGTCCGTCGGAGAGTCCGTAGTTGTCGTCGAAATACGACTCACTGTTCGCACTGGAACTGCCCGATGCGATGATGTGAGTCGGGAAGATGCTTGACGACTGAATGGCGGTACCGGTGCCGAAAGCGTCAGGAAGAGTGCCGGTCGCTGCCGCGTTGGATACGAACGGGCCGAACGTAGCGGTGGAGGCCGTATCGAGCTCACTATCGGAAGCACCGAAGTTGTCGTACGCGTCGCCGGTCGCGCGGATGTATCGGTTCTGGCTCGTCGGCACGATGTCGGCCCGGGACGCGGAAACAGACAGCATGAACGGAAGCGCAAGGGCGAACAGTGTCGGGAGAGAGCGGGCTTTCACGTGGGACCTCCGGAAGGCTGGCGTCGTCGAATGACTACCGGGCAGGTTTTGATATTGTAGCACAGCTGCACGAATCGATGGAGACTGGAATACGATCCGCACTGCCTCCTCGATGCTCGAGGTGCTAAGATCACAATATGAAATCGAAACATCGTTTCTACACGGCTCTCATGATCCTGGTCACGGCTCTGGGCCTCTCGTGCGCCACCTTTTCCGGAAAAAGCGAGCCTGCCAGAACTCTCGTGCGCATGGAAACGGAGATCGGGCCGATCGTGATTGCCGTCAACGAGAGCGAAGCGCCGGTTACTGTCGCGAACTTCCTGCGCTATGTGGACGAAGAGCGATGGACCGGCGCGCACTTCTACCGCGTGGTCACGAGCGAAAACCAGCCGAACAACTCGGTCAGAATCGCGGTTGTGCAGGGCGGGCTCGGCTGGGAGGAGAGTGACGCGGGGCTGCCGCCGATTCGGCACGAAACGACGAAGGAGACCGGGCTCGCTCACCTCTCCGGAACGATATCGATGGCGCGGAATGAACCGGGTACGGCTTCTTCGGAGTTCTTCATCTGTCTGGGCCCGCAACCGGCGCTCGATTTCGGCGGCCCCCGCAATCCGGACGGCCAGGGATTTGCGGCGTTCGGTCGCGTCATCAAAGGGATGGATATCGTCCGTCGCATTCATGCGCTGCCCGAAACCGATCAGCTCCTCGATAACACGGTCGCGATCCGTTCGATTACGCGCGTGCGGTAACCGCCCTCGATTGTGGAGTGGACCGATGATCTTACGCCTTACATTTCTCCTTTTACTGACGATCGGTCTGGTCGGGTGCGGCGGGAGCGACGAGGTCACGCAGCCTGACCCGGGCAACGGGAACGGCGGCGATGACACGACCGCGACCGGCGATGCCGCCCTCTCGCTGGCGTTTGCGTTCGTCGGATCGGACGGCACGGTCAGCCCGGGCGAAACGCCCGTGAGCCGGGCGACGGTCGTGAACGAATCCGGCGCGCGGGCGGAGGACGTGCGCATCACCCTTCTCGTTCACGACGACTTCGAACGTGTGTCGGTTTCCTTCGATTCCGGCGCGGCGAAGATCACGGCGATCGATACCATTCTGTCCGCCACGTTTTCACTGGAAGCGGGAGACACCGCACGCTTCGAAGTGACAGAACGCGTTCCCGCTTTCTACCCGGACGACACGCCCTTTGTCGGCGCCGCCTGGTTCGAATACGACCACGACCGGGCCGACTCGACGGCCCCGATCCGCGACACGGCGTTTGCGATCGACACGATTCAGACAGAGGGCGCCACGTTTCGGCTGTTCGCGCCCGGCGTGCAGAAGGTCCATCTCGCCGGCGCGTTCAATCACTGGACGACCGGCGGCGATTACGCCATGCACCGCCCCTTCGTCGGTCCCGAAACCTTCTCGATCACGGTTCCGGCCTCGGCCGGCGACCAGTACAAGTTCGTTCTCGAAGACACCGTGATGCACCGCACGGAATGGATTGCCGATCCGTATGCCGTGAACCTGGCGCCCGACGGGTTCGGCGGTTTCAACTCCGTGTACGGCGCGGCTCTGCCCGATCCCGTCGCGACGCTTCCCGGCGGCCTGGATCCCGCGCGCCTCGTGATCTACGAACTGCTCGTGGACGATTTCAGCGCGGGCCGCGACTTCGCGGGCGTAACGGGCGGTCTCGCCGGCGGGATGCAGAACCTCGCGGAACTCGGCGTGAACGCGATCGAACTGCTCCCCGTAACGGGAGTCGAAATCGCCGGCAGCTTCAACTGGGGGTACGAGCCGCACCACTTTTTCTGCCCGAACCCGAACTACGGAACTCCCGAAGACTTCGCGAACCTGGTCGAAACCGCCCACGCGAACGGCATGGCCGTTCTGCTCGACATGGTGTTCAACCACGTGGGGCGCCGCGCGCCTCTCGAAGCGATCGACCTGCTCGGTACGTTCGGCACGTACATCAACTGGGACCAGCCCGTCGTGTTCGGCATGAACCAGACGAACTGGGGATCGCTCGCGTTTCTCGACTTCGCCGTCGAGTCGGCGCTCTTCTGGATCGAGCAGTACGGGATCGACGGCTTTCGCATGGACTTCGTGGACGCGAACGACTACTCGGGGTGGCGCGAATGGGTTCGCCGCGTCCGGGAGCGCCATCCCGGCGTGTTCATCGTCGGCGAAGACTTCTCCTATCCGCCGTTCAGCGCCGTGAACCAGACCGGCATGGATGCGCAATGGGGCGGACAGGATACGGACGTCTGGGGCAACAACGCGAACAACTTCATGCATAACGTAATGGCTCTGCTGAAAGAGAGCCCGTATGTCGGGCGTGCGTGGTTTCCCGGGCGCGGATCGTTCGATGTGGCGGACAATCCGATGTGGTCACTCGCGAACGTGATCAGCTGGAACATGGATTTCCCGAACCATACGAGTGAAATCAAGTACATCGTGAGCCACGACGAACATCACGTCGTAAACGAGGTCGACGATTTCGGCACGCAGGAGGCGCAGGCGATCGGGGGCCTGCAGAAGGCGAAGCTCGGAGCGGCGACGCTCCTTACTTCCGTGGGCGTGCCGATGTTCTACATGGGCGAAGAGATCGGCGAGGATGATTTCGTGCCGCCGCTGCCGGCGCCGAACCCGATCGACTGGAACGCGGGGGACGCGGACCTGCGCGCGTATTACGCGAAGCTGATCGCCCTTCGCCTCTCGCACCCCGCGCTTGCGGGCGGCGGCGTCGATTTCCACTGCCCGAACTGGGACCAGGACCAGGGACCGTGCCAGCAGAACAAAACGATCTGCTACTGGCGCTACGATGGCCTCGATCCGGCCGATTCCGAAATCGTGGTCGTTTCGAATTTCGATCATGAGGATCACGACTTCGCGATCCCGTTCCCTTCCGCGGGGGAATGGCGCCTGATCCGGCCGGACGGGGAGGAGACCGTGACGCTGAAAGGCGCGACCACGCTCGTGGAGACGCTCCCGGCGTCGGTTTCGTATATTTTCGTGAAGGAGTGATTTTTTTGTTGGTGCACCCCCCGCGGTTGGACTAGTTTAGCTGTGATCGTCTCGCGGTTGAATCCGCGACGGCCTCTGACCTTCGGGTGGGAAGGGGGCTGGGCGAGGATGGGTCTCGCCGAACGGCGTACGCCCGGAGAGGAGGTGGTCCATTGAGTTCTGACAGATCTGGTTGTACGGAGGTGGCGGCCCTGTAAGGGCAACCTTCCCAGCGCCTTGTGGTGTTTGTTAGTGATTTCCCGATAAGGGAACCCACCGCCACCGACGCAGACCAATTTGCGGCCTCTCTCTTCGGAGGGAGGCCGCTTTGCTATATATGGTATAATCGTAAGAGCTTACGAAAGAAAACCTGCCCCCCGCCTGTAAAAGAACACTAATACGGAGACGTATGCATATGCGCACGCTTTTCGCCGTCTGGACGGTCGCCTTTCTGTTCGGAAACATCGCGACCGCGGAAGCCGCTTCTCACGACAACAACGTCGAGTGGGACGGCGTTTCCCACGTCATATGGCAGGACCTTCGCCCTGTATGTCCCGAAACGAACGAAGCGTTTTCCGTTCGCTTCCAGACCTGGGATTTCGACATCACATCCGCCCGCGTGCGAATGGACGACGGCGGTCTCATCACATGGAAGAACGCGTACTTTCTCGAAGACAAAGGTCCGTACGACGTGTGGCAGGCGGATCTCGACTCTTCGTTCTGGACCGACGTGAATTACGTGATCGAACTGACCGACGGTACGGACACCGACTTCTACGGCATTTACGGCATGACCGACACGCTCCCGGCCGACACGGCATTTACGGTCGACTATGTCCGGTACACGCATGCGCCGTACGGCGCGGTCAAGACGACAAACGGTGCGGTCTTTCGCACCTGGGCGCCGGGCGCGACCTCGGCGCGGACGCGCGGGGACTTCAACGGCTGGACGACAGTCAATCCGCTCCAGCAGTGGGGGAACGACTGGATCGCACGCGTGGGAGGCGTTGCCGATCGCGATAATTACAAGCTCTACTTCAACGACGGTGCGAGCCCGATCTGGAAAACCGACGCGCATTCGCGTTCGATCAACGCGGGCGACAACAACAACTCCATCGTCGAAGATCCGTCGCGCTACGTGTGGAACAGCAATTCGTTCGTAACGCCCGCGCTCGAGGAAATGATCATCTATCAGGTGCACGTCGGCACGTTTGCCGGGCGGAACGATCCGCACGGCACGGCGTCGTTCCCTTCGAAATACGTCGATGTCGCGGACCGGGCCTATCAGCTGGCGGAACTCGGGATCAACGCCGTACAGGTGTGCCCGATCAACGAATTCCCAGGCGATGAATCGGCCGGCTACAACCCCATCGGCCTCTACGCGCCCGAGTGGATCTACGGTACGCCCGACCAGTTCAAAGAGATGGTGGACTCGCTGCACGCACACGGAATCGCCGTTCTGCTCGACATCGTCTTCAACCATTTCTCCGACACCGATAACTTTCTCTGGCAGTACGACGGCACGCAGATCTTCTTCGACGATCCCGCTGTCGGGACGCCGTGGGGATCGCAGGCCGACTTCGATAAACCCGAAGTGCGCGACTACTACATTCAAAACGCGATGATGTGGCTCGAGGATTATCGGATCGACGGATTTCGCATGGACGCGACGGACTTCATGAACATCGCCCCGCAGGAGGCCGCCGGCTGGTTCCTGATGCAGGAGATGAACGACATGATGGACTGGCGCTACGCGGACCGCGTTTCGATTGCCGAACAGCTGCCGGACGATGATTTCGTGACGCGGCCGGTGAACATCGGCGGCGCGGGTTTCGACTCGCAGTACTACGACCAGTTCACGGACGATCTGCGCCAGGAGATCTTCGACGCGGCGCTCGGCGATCCCGAAATGTGGAAGATCAGCAATGTGCTGAACGGCGGTGGCGCGTACCTTTCGGGCGCGAAAGCGCTGCACTATCTCGAGCTGCACGACGAAGCGTGGCCGAGTTCGGGCGGGCAGCGCATCGTGAAGACGATCGACGGTGGTTTCCCGCACGACGACATGTGGGCCAAGGGGCGCGTCAAGCTCGGGCAGGGCGTCGTGATGTTTTCCGCGGGCGTGCCGGCGCTTCTCCAGGGGAGCGAGTGGCTCGAGGACACCGACTTCGGTACGAGCCTCGGGAACCGGATCGACTGGAGCAAGAAGATCACGTACGCCCCGATCTATCAGTACATGAAGGACATCATCGGACTGCGGCGCACGAACTCGGCGTTCCGTGCGAACGCGGGCATCGACGTATACAAAGTCGACGAAGCGAACAACGTAATCGTATGGCAGCGGTTCGACGGGTCGGGGAACGTGGCGGTGGTCGTCGCGAACTTCGGCAACGCGAACCGTTTGAACTATCGCATCGGGATGCCTTCCGCCGGAACCTGGTATGAACTCATCAACAGCCAGGCCCTCGTTTATGACGGCAACGGCCTCGGCAACGGCGGCCAGGTGAACACCGAGGGCATCGCCTGGGACGGACAGTCGCAGAGCGCGGTGCTCACGGTTCCGCAGATGGGGGTTCTCGTATTCTCGCAGACGCCCCCGATTCCGACCGATGTCCCGACCGGTCCCGCGCCGCAGCTCGAAGGGCTGCGCTTCGAGTCCGTGCGTCCGAATCCGGCGCGCGCCGAAGCGATCGCGGTCTTCCATCTGCCGGCGTCTACGGATGTGCGTATGAACGTGTTCGATATTCGCGGCCGGCTCGTGGCGCGCCTCGCAAACGAAACGTTCCCGGCGGGACGTCAGCATGTCGTATGGGACGGCCGCGCGAACAGCGGCGAACGCGCCCCGGCCGGGATTTACTTCCTGAAGCTGGAGTCGGGCGAATCGACGGTGACGAAGAAGCTGATCCTGCTCAAATAGTGGGAAACAGATGCTCGAAACGCGCGGAGAGTCTTTCGTAAACGGGCCGGCGGAAGTCGGCGGTCTGTTGAATGAGTTCGTGAATCGTCGTTCGCTTCCAGGCGCGGAATTCTTTCCGATCGCCGAGCGTGATGTGCGAATCGTCACCGAGAAATCGGAAGGCGAACCAGTAGTGGGCCTGGCCGCGGCCGAGTTTGGAGCGCCGCCGGCCTTCGGGCAGTTCGTATGCGAGAAGTTCCGGTTCGGGATCGAGAAGCTCGAGATGCTTCCGCTTGATTCCGGTCTCCTCCTTGATTTCGCGGTAGGCGGCTTCGAGCGGCTCTTCGCCGGGATCGAGGCCGCCCTGGGAGAGCTGCCAGTTTCCACGGGCGTCCGAGCGTTCGAATGCGAACACGAGGCCGGCATCGTCGACGATCAGTCCGCCGGCGCCGGCACGGAAAAACTGAGTGACATGGGGTCGCGGCTTCGGCAAATGAGTCCCCGTTCGCAATAGAGGTATCAACGTGCGAGATCGATCAACTCCATACAATAGGTTACGGCAGAACGGGAGACAATCATGAGAACGCAGAAGAATACAGGCCCCCTGATTGCCTCAATGGTCATGGGCGGGCTTTGCCTGACAGCTTGCGCCGCCTGGGCGGCCGCGGCACCGATCGAGATGAACGGCGATTACGCGGACTGGGCGCCGGTTGCCGTGGCGCATGACGACGCCGCGGGCGACGGGGGCGGGTCGGGCATCGACTTCGACCGCATGTGGGTCAGCAACGACGGCACCCACCTCTTCATCCGGATCGAGATCGGGACGCCGCTCGTTCTGCAGGAGAGCAATAATCTGCGCCTCTACATCGACACCGACAACAACAGCGGAACCGGGACTTCGGCCGCCGGCCTCGGCGCGGACCTCGTCTGGAACTTCGGTTCCCGCAGCGGGACTTTCGGGGGCTCTTCCGTGAACTGGGACGATCTCGGCCTTGTCGCGTCTCCGGCGTTCGGGGCCGATGAATTCGAACTGTCGCTGCGCCGGGACGCCACGCCGGGCGGCCCGATTTTTTCGTCGAATACGATCCGTCTTGCGTTTCGCGACACGGGCGGCGGCGGCGACTGGATTCCGTCGAGCTCGACGAATGTTTCGTTCACGTTCGACAATTCCGCGGCCCTCGACCCGCCGTTGATCGACCTGGCGAAGGACGACCCGGGGCATGTGCGCGTGATGACGTACAACGTGCTGAACGACGGTCTCTGGAGCCGGCCGAACGAACACACGAGAATGCATGAAGCGATCGTTCCCGACATCATCGCGTACCAGGAAATCTACAGCCACGACGGTACGGAAACGACGGACTGGGTCGACAACGTGTTCGGCGGCACGTGGTATAACGACTACGACGGGTTCGAACTGCATACGATCTCGCGCTATCCGATTCTGAACGCATGGGACACGGGGCTCGATCGCGCGCGAGCCACGTTGATCGATCTGCCGGGAACGTTCGACCACGATCTTCTGCTGATCAATCTCCATCTGAAGTGCTGCGCCAGCGGCAACGGGCAGCGCCAGGAGCAGATCGACGATGTCATGTCGTTCGTGCGTGACGCGATGACTCCGGGCGGCGCGATTACGCTGGCGGCCGACACGCCGATCATGATCGTCGGCGATACGAACATGTACGGCGACGCGCAGCAGGTCACGACGCTGCTTACGGGAGACATCGACGACAACGGCACGTACGGTCCGGACTTCGCGCCCGACTGGGACGGCTCCGACATGGACGCGATGCTGTCGCGCAATCCGGCCAAGCGCCAGACCTACACCTACTACAACGAAGGCAGCAGCTACGGGCCGAGCCATATCGACCGCGTGACCGTGACCGGCAGCGCGATCAACATCAACAAGAACTACGTGCTGCATACGCCGGATCTGCCCGCCGGAACGCTGAGCGCGTACGGTCTGCAGGCGAACGACTCGAAGGTCGCGTCGGACCACATGCCTCACGTGATCGACATTACGCCGGGCACCGTTTCGACCGACGTCGGCGGCAGTACGCCTCCCGTGATGCGCGATCTGTTCGAGGCGCGTCCGAATCCGTTCAACCCGACGACGAACCTCTCGTTCCGGCTCGCGGAACGGCAGCAGGTCACGATCGCAATCTATTCCGCCGCGGGCCGTCTGATCGAAACGCTCGCGAACGAAAGCATGGCGGCGGGGGAGCACACGGTGATCTGGTCACCGGATACGAACGTGGGTTCGGGTACGTACTTTGCACGATTCATGACCGGAAGCACGAGCCGCACGATCAAGATGGCCCTGATCCGGTAGGCATACGCGTCATTCTTTACTGAGAGGCCGGGTCCGGAAGCGGATCCGGCTTTTTCATTCTGTGCAGCAGATACGCCAGCAGCCAGAAGAGCGTGCCCGCACCGAGCGGAGGAATGATGTCCGTGAGCGGCCCGGATCGAATGACGGGCCGGATCGCGAACTGCACGAAATCCGCCACATGATTGCCGAACAGGTTGAACAGCACGTAGATGACCAGGGCATTCCGTCCGACGACCGCGAAGGAACGAAAGAGCTGCTTTCCAGGCGTGGTCCGCGCGATGAGCGTGAACAGCATGAGATGCGCGTAGTAGATCGCGAGCACGCAGAAGTGGTACGACGATGTCCAGGCGCGCTTGATGAACGGTATCCCGGCAGCCTCGAGGCCGAACGCGAGCGCAAGGCAACCGAGAGTGGGAATCAGCATTCTCCTCACGCTTCGATCCGTATCCCGGTAGTAGCGCACGCTCCAGAGTCCCGCCACCACGACAGCCGCCCCGCCGATCACGTTCAGCGACGCATAGCCGCCCGGGTCGGATCCCCAGGGCAGCGCCCGGTCGATTACGAGCCCGATGTTCTGTGTGCGGTCGAACGGTCCGTCAGGGCCCGGGAAGAGGAAGTACAGGGCATCATGGAGCAGCGGGATCGCGAGAGCAAAGCCGAGTTGCAGAGACGGTTTGAAAAACTGGAATCCGAACCCGATCAGATAGCCGATTGCGATCGTGCGCAGCACGCCGGAAGGGCGAAGAGTCAATTCTCCCGTGGTGAAATACGTGAAGACCGTACCCACCGCGAAGAGCGCAAGGGCGCGCAGAACGGCTCGCTTCACGATCAGGGCCCTGTTCTCCCCGCGCCCTTCGTGTCGTTCGCGCGAAAGCATGATTGCGACTCCGGCCATGACCAGAAAGGCGGCCTGGCCGATGTCCCAGTACGATATTCCTTCCCACTCGGCGTGATCGAACGAGCGCGTAAACGCGTTGTCGAGCCATCCGATCAACCCGTCGCCGTAAACGATGACGAGAATCGCGAAACCACGCATGGCGTCGAGTACGAGATTTCTACGGCTGCGGCGTTCCACGAATGCGGTCATGGCGAGACCATAGCGCAAACGCGCCCCATTCCGAAGCGTCAGCCGTCGCTCTTTTTCTTCATCGAAAGATGGGAGAGGGGGAGCAGGACGTTGCGGGGAAGGAGTCGCGTGGCCCCCTCGATCAGGACCCGGTTGCCCAGTCCGTGGATCGTGAGCGTCCTGCCGCGCTCCATGGCCCGATAACCGTGCTCTGCGACGGGGCGCGGCCCGGGACCGGTTCGGCCGTCCAGCATGCGAAGGTCCGTGAGGTCGGCCTTTTCGACAAACTCGGTTTCCGTAAAACCGGGGCAGAGGGTCGTGATCGTGACCCCCGATCCGCGGATCTCCTCGGCCACGGCCTGCCCGAACGATACGACGTACGCTTTACTCGCGTAGTATGTCGCCTGCAGCGGCCCCGGCAGGAACCCGGCCGTCGAGGCCACGTGCAGAATGCGGCCCGCGCCGCGTTCCAGCATGGCGGGCAGAAATGCGCGCGTCAGCTCGGCGACGGCAAGCACGTTCACCTGGATCATCGCGTGATCCGACTCCCAGGGTCGCTTCGCAAACGGCCCGTGCCCTCCGAATCCGGCATTGTTGATGAGGTATTCGATCGCGATCTTGCGCCCGAGGACCGTTTCGATCAGACTCCGGCGGGCGGCGGGGTCCGCCAGGTCGCAGGCAAGAACCACCGATTCGACCCCGTGCTCCCGGCGCAGTTCGTCCGCGAGCGCCTCCAGACGATCTTCCCGCCTGGCGACCAGAATCGCGTCCCGCCCGCACGCAGCGTGAATTCTGGCCAGTTCGCGCCCGATTCCGCTCGATGCTCCCGTGATCAGGGCCGTATGTTTCATTCGATTTCATCTCCGTCCGCGAAGTCTTGTCCTTGGAACTCGCGCGTATCCATATTATTCTGTTTCATCATGCGACCGATTCTCACTCTGCTGTCATTTCTGTATCTCACTGCGGGCCAGGCCTCCGCGCAGCTCATCGATTCGCTCCGGGTCGACCAGGACGGCGTGACGGGTCAGTGGACATCCCTCGCGCTCGACGCCGCCGAGAACCCGTACATCGCCTATTTCGATTCCACGGACCAGCGCCTTCGATTCGCTGCATGGAACGGCACGGCCTTCGACATCGAAGCCGTAGACTCCACGCAGGACGGCGGGATGAACTGCGATCTCGCGCTCGACGGCGACGGCAATCCCCACATCAGTTACTACGCTTACAGCACGGACCGCGACAGCGTCTCCTTATATTATGCGAATCGATCCGGCGGCAGCTGGACGGTGGAGCACGTGGAAGGCGGACCGGTGGAGTCATTCGGCCGGTCGACCTGGACGAGCATCGGACTCGGCGAAGACGGTCCGAGTATCGCCTATCTCGAGGTGGCGCCGTCGCACCGGCTCAAGTACGCGGCGCGCGGTGTCGGGGGCGCGTGGGGAACGGCCGTTGCCGACCCCACGAGCGGGAGCGGATTCGAGGCCGCGCTCGTGCTGGACGACAGCGGCACACCGCACATCTCTCATCTGCATTTCGTGAGCGGTGGCGGGCTCGAACTTCGCTACAGCACGCTGACGAATCTCGTCGCCTGGTCGAACGAAGTCGTCTCGAACGCCGACACCATCGACATCGGCTGGGCCGACATCGATCTTCTTGCCGGTGACGTTCCTGCCATCGCTTACTTACGGGGCACCTCCAACCTTCTCTACGTGGCAGTGCAATCCGGCGCAGGGAACACATGGGCAAAGTCATTCTATGACACGGCCGGAGTCGGTCCGAACAACGATACGAAACCCGTAGCGATCCATGTCGACGAACAGAACCGCGTCAACGTCGCGTATCACTATGGCCCGGGCGGCACGCTCCGCTATGCGCGCACGTTCCACGGCATCCCGTTCTGGGTGACGGTCGACGAGAACGGCACGGTCGGCGAATACAACTCGATCACCCTCGACGGCGCCGAAGCGGCTCATTTGAGCTACTACGACATGGGGCGCAAGGATCTCAAGTACGCGACCGCCGGAATCCGGCTCGACGGAATCACGGCGATTCCCGCCACGGCGGACATGCTCGTCGACTCGGTGCGGGCGCTTTCCGCGCAGGCTGATTTTCGTTCCGGATTCGTCGACATCACGTTCAACGCGTTCTGGAACTCGCGCGACGCATCGATCGCGCGAGTCGACAGCTTCGGTTTTGTGAAGGCCGTGCGCGCCGGTTCGACGTATGTGGTGGCGGATTTCGACGTCTTCAGCGACTCGGTACTCGTCCGCGTCGACGATCCGAATCGTGTCGCGGTCCAGCTCGACTATCCGATGAACGGACGCATCTGGGATCTCGTGGCGTTTCCGCTCGAACCCGAAAGTGCGGGGGACGACATATTCTCGAAGATGTTCGCCCTGATCGGCACGCCGACGGACGAGTCGTGGAAAGTGGGACGATGGGACCCCGCGCTCGGGATGTACGCGACGCTGAACAGTGGTTCGGCTCGATCCGCTCCCTGTGAAGGGTACTGGTTCATTACCGAAGACACCCTTTCGTTTCGATCGCCGCGCGGTTTTTATTCGAATAGAACGCGCGGAATCGCGCTCGAGAACGGACCCGCCGACGCGCCCGGCTGGAATCAGCTGGGCATGCCGCACGAAGGCGTGCTCGATGTCGACGACATGCTCGTGACGGACGGCACCGACACGCTTGCGATCACGGATCCCACGAACACCTGGACGGAGCGGAGCGTGGTGGGATGGGTGAATCGCGACTACGCGAACCTGGGCGACGTGCGGACCGGACGCGGATTCTGGGTTCGAAAGCTTACGGCCGATCCCGTCAGTATCGTTTTCCCCGTCGACCCCGTGACGGCAGGCCAGGATTTCGTGCCACCGCGCGATTCGGGTGTCACGAAACGAACCGAATCCGCGCTCTGGTCGCTCGGACTTCGCGTGCTCGACGAGGGCCGGTCTTCGAACGAACTCGTACTCGGCGCCGGTTCATTCGCCTCTGACGAATGGATCCAGCACGCGCGCGCGCTGCCGCCCGCCTCGCCGTCGGGTGGTCCGCGTCTCGCGGCCCTGCACGACGACCGGGGCCGATGGAACGGCGCCTATCGCGAGTCGCGTCTCTCGCAGACGGAGCCTTTCGCATGGACGGTCGTGATCGAGCGCGAGGAACGCGAAGAGCGCGTGGAACGCGACGAAAATGGTCCCGGCACGATCACGATACGGACGGAGGACCTGGCCGCACACGATCGCCACGGCGCCGACGGGGCACAGGGCGCCGCGACCCCGCTTCTATGGGAATGGGAAGATCCGCGATCGGGAGCGCGCGGCGAGTTCGTCGCCGGCGAGACTTTCTCGCTCGCGGTACACGGCAGACGGACCGAGTATTTCCTGCGCGCGAAGAGCGCGTCGGATGACGTTCCCGTGAACGGCGCGGTTACGAGCGTGTTCCGCTTCGCCTATCCGAACCCGTTTCGTGAAACGAGCGGTTTTCGTTTTCAACTGGCCGGACCGACGGAAGTATCCGTTACGCTTTATAACCTCGCGGGGCGCGAAGTCCGTTCCCTTCGATCGACCGCCGCAACGCGCGGGGACTTCGTTCTCGTCTGGGATGGCCGCGACGCTCGCGGCAAGTCCGTGCCGCCCGGCGTCTATCTTGCACGCATGGAGTGGGGCGGGCGCCAGCAGACGGCGCGCGTCGTAAAAATTCGCTAAGGGGAACAATGACGGAGAAAGCGAAAGGGGCCGTGCAGACGGTCGCACGTTCCCGTGCGGTCGAGCTGAGCCCTGAGGAGTTCCGGCGGCTCGGGAAAGATCTCGTGGATCGTCTTGCGGATATCCAGGCGGGAATACGCGAGCGCCCGGTTACCGTTTACAAAACGCCCGCGGATATCGGCGCCCTGCTCCCGGAAGCGGCCCTTCCCGAACAGGGGACGAACCCCGAGTCGTTGCTGGCTGCGCTCCCCGACCTGCTGTTCGACCATTCGCTCCTGAACGGCCATCCGCATTTCTACGGCTACGTGACTTCGTCGGCGACGCCGATCGGCGCGCTGGCGGATCTGCTCGCGGCGTCCGTCAACGCGAACGTGGGGGGCTGGCAGCTCTCTCCGATTGCGTCCGAAATCGAAAAACAGACCGTGGACTGGCTTCGCCAGATGCTCGGCATGCCGGACGGTTCGCGCGGTATTTTCGTAAGCGGCGGCAACATGGCGAACATGGTCGGCTTCATGGCCGGTGTACGCGCGAAGATGCCGCGCACGATCCGCACGCAGGGCCTCGCATCGCTTGACGAGAAGTGGCTCGTTTACGCCTCGCCCGAAACGCATACGTGGATCCAGAAAGCGGCCGATCTGTTCGGCCATGGGACCGACTGTGTGCGCGCGATCCCTGTCGACGAAGAGCTGCGCGCGGATCCGGTGGCGCTGGCGGCGATGCTGCGCGAAGACCGCGACCGCGGGGACCGCCCGTTTCTGCTGATCGGGACCGCCGGCACAGTGAGCACCGGCGCGGTCGACCCGCTCGACGACATGGCCACGCTCGCGAAAGAGCACGATCTCTGGTTTCACGTGGACGGCGCCTACGGTGGTTTCGCGGCGATGCTCCCCGAGCAGCGCGAGCGGTTCCGGGGGCTCGATCGCGCGGATTCGATTGCGGTCGATCCGCACAAGTGGCTGTACGCTCCGATCGAAGCGGGGTGTACGATCGTGCGCGATCCGGCGATTCTGCCCGCCACGTTCGCGTACCGCCCTCCTTACTATCACTTCGACGCGGAAGGCGAGGAGACGAACTTTTTCGAATACAG
This sequence comes from Candidatus Eiseniibacteriota bacterium, assembly GCA_029262235.1. Lineage (GTDB taxonomy): Bacteria > Orphanbacterota > Orphanbacteria > Orphanbacterales > Orphanbacteraceae > JABDJQ01. The sequence continues at coordinate 544,061 of JAJCZU010000004.1, forward strand.
CCTGCAGAACACGCGCGGGTTTCGGGCGCTCAAAGTATGGCTCGCGATTCAACAGGCGGGTCGCGCCGGCTACGAAGAACTGCTTCGTGGCGATATCGCACTGGCGCGGGAGCTTTTCGATCAGATGAACGCCCGCCCCGACTTCGAGGCGTTCACGCACGGTCTCAGCATTGCGACGTTTCGGTACGTGCCCGAGGGTCTCGCTCTCGCGGGCGAAGAGCGTGAAGCGTATCTGAACGATCTGAACGAGTCAGTGCTCGAGGCGGTCAAGAAATCGGGCGAGCTTTTTGTTTCGAACGCCGTGCTGCGCGGTGCGTTCGTGCTCCGCGCGTGCATCGTGAATTTCCGAACGACGACCGACGACGTGCACGCGGTTCCCGACCTGATTGCCAGGCACGGGAAGCTCCTGCACGAAAACAGAATACATACACGCGAACGAGGAGATTGACTTCATGCTGTACCAGGCTCTGTTCTGCGGAATCCTGCTGCTCCAGGCCGGCGCCGCCTCCGCACAGTCGAAAGATCCGCGCATTATCGTGGAGAGCGCCGTGAAAGCCATGGGCGGCCAGGAGCGCTTTTACGCACAGAAGAGCGTGGAGTACACATACATTTACAGTGATCCCGATGGAAAGATGGATCAATCAACTGAGCGCTACGTGTTCGATGGCGAACTTTCCTGGGCGAAATACGGGACGCGCGATCTGATGTTTCCGGATCAGAAGGGTACGTTCGTGCAGGGCTACGACGGGCAGAACACCTGGACCACAATCGACGGAAAGCTGAGTACGGACGAGGGGGTGCTTCGCCGGGCGGACTTTCTCCGCAAGACGAATTACTACTGGTTCGCCATGATGTTCAAGCTGCTCGACCCGGGCATCAACTACACCTACGAGGGTTCGAAGATTGTCGACGGGGTTTCGTACGATCTCGTGCGCATGGCATTCGAAGACGGAGTCGGCGACGCATCCGACACCTACATACTCTACGTCAATCGGCGCACGCGCCTGGTCGACCGCTTTCTCTTCACGGTGATGGACTTCGGTAGAACCGACCCGCTCTTGATGCTGGTCGAGTATGAAGAAGTGAACGGGATCAAGCTTCCCGCGAAACGGAAGTACGGTCCCTCCGACTGGGACGGCGCGGAGCCCGAAGCGTGGACGCACGAGATCATGAAGAACATCAAGCTGAATGTCCCGATCAAACGCGAACTTTTCCGGGCGCCGGGATCCTGAGCGCGGCATGAGTCGCGCGCTCCTGCCGATTCTGTTTGCGGGGCTCGCGATCCGTCTTCTGTTTCTATGGCTCGCGGGGAATCCGGAGCCTTTCGCCGACGAATCGAACTACATCACCCTGGCTCTGTCCCGCATCCGGTTCGGCTTCTTTCCCGACTCCGGACATTTTCTCTGGCCCCCCGGTTATCCTTTCGTTCTGTTTCACGCACTCCGTGAGGGCGGCGCCGGCGGTGTCGCAATCGTGCGCGTGTTTCAGGTTCTCGCTTCCGGAGTCGTGGGCCTTCATGTCATGCACTTCGCGCAGAGCCTGAGCGGGGTGCGCGCCGCCCGGATCGCGGGCTGGCTCTGGGTTTTCGCATTCCCTCTCATCGAATTCTCGCACGCGCTCTGGCCGGAAACGCTGTTCCTCGCACTCTTCATTACTGGGCTGCGGCTTCTGATCGATTCGCGCGGGCGTTCGCTTCCGCTCGTTGCGGCCGGCGCGCTCTTCGGGCTTTCGCTGCTGCTCAAAGAATCGGCGCTCTATTTCTATCTCGCCCTCCCTTTCCTGCTGTTCTGGCGGCACCGGGAAACGTTCTCGCTCGCGGGTGCGCTGACCGTCGTGCTCGCGGGCACCGTCGTGGTCACGCCCTGGATGCTGCGGAACCAGGAGTATTACGGGGAGCCGGGCGTAATCGGCGCGACGCTCGGCGAAAACATGTACCGAAGGGTGAACGCGAACTACAGGAACCTCGACTACCCTGTGGAGCATCGGCTCGCGGTCTACGAGGCGAACGCGCTCGTGCATGACGCACTGGTCGCCGACGAGCGGCCGAAGTGGATCCGGCATCGCGAGGAAAATGTGGTTCGGAACGATGCGATCAACTTCCAGGCGGGGGTGGCGTTCATTCGGGAAGACCCTGTCGCGTTCGCGAAAGGGCGCGTGAAACGAGTCGCCGATTTCTTTTCTCCTCATTCGTTTTTCGTGCGTCATCTCGTCATGGCGCGGCATGAAGGCCTGCAGTCGCTCCCGGTTCGCCGCGCTCTCGCGGTGAGCGCGATTCTTCTTTCGCTCTTCACGATGGCAAGTGCGACGCTCGGAATCGGACGCGTTTCCGGGAGCGGAGACAAGCGCACTTCCGGGCGCACGCCGGAGTGGACCGTGTTCGTGGCGTCCGTGCTCTACTTCGCGCTGCTCGTAGGTTCGCTCGGAGGTCTCACGCGGTACCGGGTGCCGATCGAGCCGATTCTGATCGTGCTGGCCGCGCTCGCATGGGGCGGGGCCGGCGGTATCCGGGCGTCGTGGAAGCAGACGTCACTGCCCGCGCGGGCGGCGCTCGGACTGCTCCTCGTTCTGTGGGCACTGAACGCGCGCGAGTGGATCGCGCTTCTGGGTCTCATGGGGGGCGCCTCATGAAACCGTGGACCGTCGTTCTTCTGCTCGTGGCTGTTCTTGCAATCGAGATCGTGGCCTCCCGTTTCGGCTCGCGCCCGCTCGATGAATGGGAGAGCGTGTTCGAAACGGTCCACGGGGCGTCGCGAGTGGAAGCACTTTACGTTCTGCTGAACCGCAGCCCCGCATGGTCGATTACGCCTGCGCTCACGGAAACGCTGCTCGCTTCCGGCGATGCATGCCTGATCGACTGGACGATGACGTCTTCCTACTGCTATCCCGGCGAAGATCGCGCCCAGCGTCGCTTTCTGAATGCGCTTCCCGATTCTCCAGGGAAGACGCGCGGTTCGATCCTGCTCGATACGCGCATGGGGCAGCAGCAATGGCTCACCTGGAGCGACGTGCGCGCCTTTCTTGACGCGGCTCATGACAAGTCCATACACTGATCGCACCATGCTGAACCGAACGAAACTGCTCATGGCGGCCGTACTCGTGGCCGCGCCGATTCTCGCGTGCGGCGCCGAACGCGCGGCGCACGATCCGGATCGCCCGAACGTGCTTCTCGTTACGATGGACACGACGCGCGCGGATCGCATCGGATGCTACGGCTATGCGGGCGGAACCACGCCTGTGCTCGATCGCCTCGCGCTCGAGTCGATTCGCTATACGCGTGCATTCTCGACCGCCGGCATCACGCCGGTCGCCCACGCTTCGATCCTCACGGGTCTTTTTCCGTATCAGCATGGCGCGCGGGTCATGTTCGGAAGCGTCGAGCACCGACTGGGCGAGGAGCATCCGACGCTTGGAACCGCACTGCGCGACGGCGGCTGGCGCACCGGCGCGTTCGTGAGCGCGTACCCGGCGTCCGAAGAGTTCGGCCTGGGGCGCGGCTTCGAGACGTTCGACTCCGGCGTGCGCGACGAACTGCGCGACGAGTTTCGTGAAACGCCGCCCCGGCGCGAGGGGCTCTGGCTCGATCAGACATCCGTGGACGCGCAGCGGCGCGGGGATGCCACGGTCGACCGCGCGCTCGACTGGCTCGCTGCAGGCGACGCGCCGTTCTTCGCGTGGGTGCACCTGTTCGACCCGCACGATCACACGCTCGTTCCTCCCGCGGCCGTTCTCGAGCGGTTCGGCGTGCCGGCGGACGGATCCGGAACCCGCGATCAGGCGTACGACCCCGAAATCTACTTCATGGATCAGCAGATCGGCCGGCTTGTCGGCGCGTTGAAAGCGAGCGGGCGCTACGACAATACGGTGATCGTGGTGACGAGCGATCACGGGCAGGGTCTCGGCGATCACGGCTGGTTCCAGCACCGCCTTCTCTATCAGGAACAGATCCACATTCCGCTGCTCGTCAAGCCTGTGAAAACCGCAGGTTCGAATCCAGGCGTGGAAAGCGCGCTCGTTCGCAACATCGATCTGTTTCCGACGATACTCGCCCTGGCGGGCGCCGAACACCCGGTCGAAACGGAGGGCAGCGTTCTGCCCGGTATCGCGGAAGTCGCGGGGAGCGCGGGGAGCGCGGGGAGCGCGGGGAGCACAGGGCCCCGTATCGCGTATGCGGAGGCGCTGATCCCGCTCGACACCTACAGCAGTCCGCGACTTCCGAAGCAGCAGTGGGATAATCTGCACATGATCGTGGAGGGCCCGTGGAAGCTGATCCACCATGCCGTGACACCGTCGAACGGCGAGCTCTACCACCTCGAAGACGACCCGGGCGAAGCCCGCAATCGATGGGAGAGCGAACCGGAAGTTCGCGAACGGCTTCTCGGGCGGCTTCGTGCGATGGGCGCGCTGCACGTCGTGGTGAAATCCGAAGGAGAGGGCACCGTCGACCCCGAAGCCGAGCGGAAGCTCCGGTCGCTCGGCTATATCGGCGGATGATTTTTTCGTTCGATTCGCGCGTTTTCCCGTCTTAGGGGAGTACGAATCCGTTCCGTTCACCCCGCAAAACAAGGAATCGAAGATGAAACGAATGTTCTCGCTCGTGGCGCCGGCCCTGCTTCTGCCCGCGCTTGCCGTCCCCGCATTCGGGCAGGCCGTCATGAACGCCGACCCGCTTCCGGCCATCGACCAGGCCGATCGCAAGGCCATCGTGGACAGCGTCGCGCGGGCGATCCGCGACGTGTACGTTTTCCCTGACGTTGCAGAGAAGATGGCGACGCTGATCGAGAAGAACGCGCGCGGCAGGAAGTATGACAGCGCCGATCGCCCTGCCGACTTCGCGGATCTTCTCACGCAGGATCTGCGGTCGATCAGCAAGGATCTTCATCTGAACGTGCGGGCGGGCGTGCCCTATGTTGCGCCAGTGAACGATGAGGAGGAGCAGGCCGAACACGAAGCGCAGCTGACCCGCATGGCGCGCGACAATTACGGCTGGAAGAAGGTCGAGCGCATGGAGGGGAACATCGGATACGTGCGCCTCGACGGATTTGTCGATGCGGCTTATGCGGGAGCGACCGCGATCGCGGCGATGAATTTCCTCGCGAACGTGGACGCACTGATCTTTGATCTGCGCACGAACGGCGGCGGTTCCCCCTCGATGATCCAGCTCATCACGAGTTATCTGCTCGAAGAAAGTACACATCTCAATAGTTTTTACGTGCGCAGCACCGACTCGATGGAGCAGTACTGGACGCAGGCTTTCGTGGAAGGCCCGCGCCTCGCGGACGTACCGGTTTATGTTTTGACGAGCAGTTACACGTTCTCGGCGGCGGAGGAGTTTTCCTACAATCTGAAGAATCTGGAACGGGGCACGATCGTCGGCGAGACGACGGGGGGCGGCGCGCACCCGGTCGACCGTCGCACGTTCTCGTTCGACGGGTTTTCGATCACCATGTCGCTTCCGTTCGGCCGCGCCGTCAATCCGATCACGGGCACGAACTGGGAGGGGACCGGCGTCGAGCCCGACATCGCCGTTCCCGCGTCCGACGCGCTCGATGCGGCGCTGGAAGACGCGCTCCTGAGGCTCATGGAAGGCGCCGGAGAGGATCGGAAGTACGCGCTGCAATGGACGCTCGACGGCTACCGGGCGCGCAGGATCCCGGTGGTGCTGAGCGAAACGGACGCGCTGGCGTACGCGGGCCAGTTCGGTCCCCGGCGCATTCGGCTCGAGGGCGGTGAGCTCTACTACCAGCGCACGGGTCGTCCCGAAATCCGCATGATTCCACTCGGAGAGGATCGCTTCTCGCTCGACGGTCTCGACTTCTTTCGCATCGAATTCGTCCGCGACGAGACGGGCCGGGTGATCGAGTTCGTCGGGCATTATCAGAACGGCAGGAGCGATTCGAATCCACGCTCCGACTCGTAGGTCTGCGCATGTATCTGATTCTCGAATCCGGGAGCTGTCGATGAAACACATTTTTTTCGTATTCATTATGACCTGCCTTCTCACGACACAGACCGCGGACGCCGAAACACTCGCGCGTCGCGGTTCGCTCGGCGTGCGCCTGAGTCCGACGCCGGAGGAAATGGCCGGCGCAGACGGCGCCTACGTCTCGGAAGTGATTGCGGGAACGACGGGCGAAGAGATCGGCATCATGGCGGGCGATTTCATCGTGCGCGTCGATGACGAGCCCATGGCGACCACGCAGGAAGTCGTGGCGGCGGTATCCGACTGGCGCGCGGGGGACACGGCGCGCGTCGTCGTCATGCGCGACGGCAGGGAGCTGGCGCTTGCGGGCGAAATCGCGCCCCGCCCGCAGGAGAGGTCCGACGAGTGCCGCATCGAATACGGCTCCGTGCCGTTCGACGGCGGTCACCTGCGTACCATCACGTATCTGCCGCACGACGAAGGCGTGTATCCCACCGTGTACATGATTCAGGGGTACACATGCGGCTCGATCGACCTCTATTACTGGCCGAACTCCCCGCAGCGCCAGCTTTCGCTCGGCCTCGTGCGCGCGGGGTACGCCGTGTTCCACGTCGAGAAGCCGTTTGTCGGCGACAGTGACGGACCGGCAGACTGCTACGACATCGACTACGACTACGAAATGAAGGCGTTCGACGAAGTGTACGTCGCGCTGAAGGAATACGACTGGGTCGACCGCGAGAACATTTTTCTGTTCGGGCATTCGCTCGGCGGGATCGCGGCGCCGATTCTGGGCGCGGAGCATCATCCGCGCGGGATCGCCGTGTACGGAACGGTGGCGAAATCGTGGTACGAGTATCTCGTCGACCTCTATCGCGTGCAGGAGTCGTACTTCGGAACGGACTACGAAACGATCGAAACGCAGGCGCGCGCGAGCATCGGTGTGCTCTACGAGTTTCTGATCAACAAGCGGAACCCGGCCGACTTCGCGGACGACCCGCGATTCGCGAAAGCATTTGAAGAAGACATTCTCGGCTGGGATGCCGCGAACGAAACCGTACTCGACCGGCATTACACGTTCTGGCAGGGATTGCAGGATCGTGACCTGACGCGTGCCTGGAAAGAGGCGGGGTGCGCGACGCTTGCGATGCACGGCGAATGCGACGTGCAGGCGCTCAACTCGGAGGGTGCGGAGACGATCGCGGACATCGTGAATCAGTATCATCCGGGGAAGGGGCGCTTCGTGCTCCTCGAGGGGACCGATCACGGCTTTGCGAAGGTGCCGCCGATGCGCGAGTACGCGACGATGCGGCGTGACGGCCGGTATAACGGGCGCTACTTGTCCGAGAACTTCAACCCGCAGGTCGTGACCGAACTCGTGCGCTGGCTGAACGAAAATCTGTCAGAGCCTGGATAGCGGTAATAGAAGCGATAGCCGGGAGAGGCGTGCAAGACGAGTTTGATGATATGGACGAGCTGGACGAGCTGGACGAGCTGGACGGGTTAGACGGGCTGGACGGGCTGGACGGGCGTCACGCGCGCAGCGCGACGAGCACCACCGTTGACTGCGCTCCTACCGGAACCGTGCGCGCGCCAGGCTCGATCGGAGGCATCGCGCCCTCTTCGTGAAAATCGTCAGGCGACTCAGCGGCGGTGTCACAGAGCAGATGCCATCGGCGTCCGGCCGCGGGAGCCGGAATCGTAAACGCCACGTTCTTGATTCCGTGATGAAAAATCATCAGGATTTCGCGCTTCTCGTTTTCGGTCGTCAGGTGCAGTCCGAGCGTTTCGGTCGCGCCTTCCCAGACAGTGGACTGACCGTCCGGTCCGATCCATCGTATCGACTCGTCTCCGTGCGGCGTATGGTCCGACCCTCGCAGCGCCGGGTGCTTCAGGCGAAACGCGATCAGGCGTTTCACGAAACGGTGCAGATCCTGATACTTCTCGATCAGTGACCAGTCGACCCAGGCCGTTTCGTTGTCCTGACAGTACGCGTTGTTGTTTCCGCGCTGCGTGCGCCCGAACTCGTCTCCCCCCAGGATCATCGGTATGCCGCGCGCGAGCAGAACGATCGAAAGCAGGTTCTTCATCTGCTTTCTGCGAAGCGCCGCGATCTCCACAGAGTCCGTTTCCCCTTCGATCCCGTGGTTTGCGCTCACATTGTGATTGTGGCCGTCGCGGTTCTCTTCACCGTTTCGCACGTTCCATTTCTTCTCGTAGGAAACGATGTCGCGCAGCGTGAAGCCGTCGTGGCACGCCGCGAAGTTCACGCTGCAGAGCGCGCCGCTTTCGTATGCGCCGTAAAGGTCCGAACTGCCGGTGAGCCGCGTGGCGAGTTCGGCCACGCTCCCGGCGTCGCCGCGGACGAAGCCGCGGACCTGGTCACGGAATCGATCGTTCCATTCGGACCACGGCCCCCACGAGGGAAAGCGGCCGACAAGATAGAGCCCCGCCGGTCCCCACGGTTCGGCGATCAGGCGTGCGTGCGACAGAATCGGATCGTTCTTCATCTCGCGAAGGATCGCGGGCTTCAGTTCGATGCCGCCTTCCGGCGCCTCCGCGAGAATCGGCGCAATGTCGAACCGGAAGCCGTCGACTCCCATCTCGGCGTACCAGTAGCGGAGCGTATGCAGAATCAGGTCCTTGCCCGGCTTCTGCGAACAGATGAATGTATTGCCGCACCCCGAATGGTTGCGATACTCCCCGTCGTCGAAGGCATAGTACGCGTGCTCGGCGAGGCCGCGAAAGCTCGTCGTGCGGCCCTGCTCGTTCCCTTCGCCCGTGTGATTGAACACGACGTCGAGGATCACTTCGATGCCGGCTGCGTGAAACAGCCGCACCATTTCTCTGAACTCGTCGATCGGGTTGGCGCTGTCGCTTGCGTACGATGCCTTCGGCGACAGAAAATGGATCGGATTGTAGCCCCAGAAGTCGAACAGGCGCTGGCCCGTTTCCGGGTCGACGCGCGGGTTGTCCGTTTCGTCGAACTCAGCGATCGGAAGCAGCTCGACCGCCGTTACACCGAGGTCTTTCAGGTACGGGATCTTCTCTGTGAGTCCGAGATACGTGCCCGGATGCGCGACGCCGGCGCCTGCATGCTTCGTGAAGCCCCGGACGTGGAGTTCGTAGATCACGAGGTCGCGGAGCTCGTGCTGCGGGCGTTCGAAGTGCGGCAGTGATGTCTCGGACGGAATGACCACCGAACGATACTGCTTTTTTTCGTCGCCCCATTCTTCGCCGCCCGTAATGCGACGCGACCACGGATCGATCAGATCGGGCGTTTCGTTTCCGTCCTGATCCGTGAACCGCCAGACGTATTCGGTTCCCGCCTTCAGCTTCGGTACAAATACGTGCCACACGTCGCCCGTGCGATTCGATTTGTCGAGCGCGATTTCGCGCGCACCACTCGCGGCACGCGCTTCGTGCTGCCCGCGTCGCGGTCTTCCGTCGGCCTCGCGCACGCGGGGGAAGAGCCGCAGCGTGCCCCCCGTCTTGCCGGTCGCGAAGATCGCGAAATTAACGCCGTCAGGGAGTACCGTGGGGCCGAGGGGATAGGGGACTCCGCGCCCCGTGCTGCCCGCGTTCTCACCGGCCTCACTCCCCGAGTCTGCTTTCGATCGCATGAACAGTCTCCTCACTGCAGATGAGAGATCGCGGACCCGCCGCGCGCCTCGATCGGCTATCATTATAAGGCCCCCGCTGCCGAATGCGCGTTTCAACCGAGAGGATTTCATCGTGCGGCTCTTGCCCGGGGCAAGTTCGATCCGTTCGATCATGATGCGGAGAGAGCGTCGCGCGGCCTACTCGATATCGATCAGAACGGGGGCGTGGTCCGAGGCGACCATGCCCTCTTTCTTCTTGCGGTACTCACGGTCGATCTCGACGTTCGTAACGCGCTTCTTGAGAGCCTCGCTACTGAGAATGAAGTCGATACGGAGCCCGAGGTTCCGGTGAAAACCGCCGCCGCGATAATCCCACCAGGAGAAATCACCCGCATCGGGATGTTTCCAGCGGAAGAGATCCGTGAAGCCGAGGTCGAGCAGCGCGCGCCACCGTGCGCGTTCTTCATCGGTGTGAAAGATCTTTCCCTTCATGCGTGCCTCGTCGAACGTGTCGATCGCCTCCGGACACAGATTGAAGTCGCCGCAAACGACATTCTGATCGCCGGCCGGATGCGTGGCGCCGAGATGCTTCACGAGATCGTCGAGCCACGCGAGCTTCTTCGGGAAGTCTTCGTGTTCGACGCGCTTTCCGTTCGGCACGTAAACCGTCGTGAAACGGATGTCGTTCACGCGCGCCGTGATGAGTCGCGCGCCGAATTCGTCCTGGCCGGGAAGCCCGCGCTGTTCGACTTCGATACCGTTTCTGGCGAGCACGGCGACGCCGTTCCACGCCTTCTGCCCGTGCGTCTCCACCTGATAGCCGGCCGCTTCGATCTCGAGGCGCGGAAACTGCCCGTCGTCGGTCTTGATCTCCTGCAGACCGACGAGGTCGGGTTTCCGCGCATCCAGCCAGTGCAGCACGAAATCGAGTCGGGCCCGCATGCCGTTGATGTTCCATGTGGCAATTCGCATGATGCGCCGGATCTTAACAGGGGGAACGTGCGGGATAAAGGGGGTGGGCTCGCAGCACGAAATCTCTACAAAGTGAGATGCCGTGTTCCCGATTCTTGACAATACCTGTACAGATCCTGATACTGAAGACATGAATGCCACGCCACAGGAACCGGCCGCCCGCCATCCGATCCGCATCGTTTCGCAGCGAACCGGGATTTCGCAGGAACTGCTGCGCGCCTGGGAACGCCGCTACGAGGTGGTCACGCCTCAGCGCACGAAGACGGGCAGGCGCCTCTATTCCGATGAGGACGTGCGACGTCTCCGCCTGCTGCGGGACGTGGTAGAGGGGGGGCGGCGCATTTCGGACGTCGCTTCGCTGAGTGTGGAGGAGCTGATACGTCTGAAGGAGGAGGACGCACGCGCCGTGCGCCCGGAAGTTCCGAAGGAGCGCGCGCCATCTGCGGGCGGCGATCACGTGGAAGAAGCGCTGGCACTGATTCGGGCCTTCGATCAGGAGGGGCTCCGCGGATTGCTCGAGCGGGCGACGCTCGAACTGACGCGGCCGCGGATGCGGGAAGCGTTTCTCGTGCCTCTGATCCGGGCCATCGGCGCAAAGTGGGCGGAAGGGACGCTTCGAATCGCTCACGAGCATATGGCAACCGCGGTGATTCGATCGTTTCTGGCGGCGGTCCCGGGGCGAATCGGGAGCGTGGAAGGCGCTCCCCTTGCGATCGTCGCGACACCAGCCGGCCAGCGCCATGAACTCGGCGCGCTTCTCGCGATGGCCACGATCATCGAAGCCGGCTGGCGGGCGCTCTACCTCGGCCCCGATCTGCCGGCGGAAGAGATCGCCGCGGCCGCAAAGTCACGCGAGGCGTCAGTCGTCGCGCTCAGTCTCGTTTTTCCCGCAGGCGATCCCGCCGTAGTGCATGAAATCCGCCGGCTCCGCGATCTTCTGGGCGAGAACGTAGCCATCCTGCTCGGGGGCTCCGCGGCCTCGCACTATCAGCAGGTCGCGGATGAAGTGGGTGCCCGTCTGACCCCCGATCTGGGTTCGCTGATGCGGACTCTCTCCGCCGCGCAAAGCTGACCAGGTCTTCGTTGTCTGATAACCACTGTAACTTGTTATTATTAAATATGATAAGCACAGCCGAGCGTTCGCCCCGGCCCTCGCGGCACGCTTCTGCTCCTGGTCGCCATTTCCTTTGTTGTGTTTTTGTATAGAAAAAGTATTGACAAGGATGTGACAATTCAATATTCTCTCCTCGTATCGCACTGGTACTGAAGTCTCCCCGCTCAGGCGGGGGCAGTGTTCACACAAGGAGGAATAGCAAGATGCTTCGCAAAGTACGTTTCCCGATGATGATCGTTCTCGCGGCCGCCCTGGCTGTCGGGTGCGGTGATGATGACAACAACAATCCCGTGGGTGTCAACAACATGGGCGACGAGGCGATGATGCGTGTCGTGCACGCTTCACCGGACGCGCCCCCCGTTGATGTTTACGCCGAGGGCGTTTCGGATCCGCTCATCTCCAACCTCGCCTATGGCGAAACGAGCGCCTACCTCGGCCTCGACGCCGGCACCTACAACATCGAAGTGAGAGCGGCGGGCGCAGCGTCCGGTTCCGCGCCCGTGATTGAAACGGGGGACCTCGTGGTTCCGGCCGGCGCGCGTATCACCGCCGTCGCGGCCGGCCTGCTCTCCGGTCTGAGTAAAGATGACGGGGACGCGTTGCGTGTGCTCGTTTACGCCGAAGACTTCACGGACCCCGGCGCCGGAAATTCCGCCGTCCGCATCGTGCACGCGGGATCGGATGCCCCGCCGGTCGCCATCGACGTGAACAATGACGGGACGCCGGAACTCATGGACGTCGCACGCTTCGCCGAGTCGGGCGCGGCAGGAGTCGCGCTTCCTTCCGATCAGGCGCTGCAGGTCGCGATCTGGGCAGGCAGCCCGCGCGAGCGCGTGACCGTATTTACGACGCCCGCGGCGATTCCCGGAGAACTCTTCCTGATCGCGACGGGACTGCTCGGCGAGTATCCGCGCGAAGATGACGGATTCGCTCTTCTCGCGGTAGGACCGAACGGCACGATCGGTTTCGTGAAGCAGAATCCGGTCGTATTTGCTCTGCATGCTTCGCCGGACGTTCCGCCGGTCGACCTCTATGCCGGTGACGCCGAACTCTACGACAACCTCGCGTTCGGCGAACTTTCGAGCGCGATTCAGGTTCCGCCGGCGTCGTATACGTTGAGCTTCCGTCCGAACGATGACGGACCCGTGGCGGCCACTGCGACGACGCCGACTCTGGCAGCCGGTGAGCGCTACCTCGCCGTCGCGAGCGGTTTCCTTACGGCCGAAACGGGCCGGGCGGACTTCACACTGCTTCCGTTCGGTGACGGGTTCGATCTTGAAACGAGCAATCCGCTCGTCCGCATTGTGCACGGATCGGGTGACGCACCCGCAGTTGATGTCGGCACGTTCGACGGCGCGAAAGTAACCGCCCTCGGCGAATTCTCGAATCTCTCCTTCGGTGATGCGTCCGCTGCCGCCGGTACGGCTGTCCCGGCCGCTTCGCTGACGCTCGGAGTCGCGGCCGCCGGCACCGACGCGGCGGTTGCCACGTTCGATGTCACCACCGTGAACGGGCTGCGTGCCTATGCGGTGGCCGCCGGCGCGCTGGCGCCGGGCGCCGCGGACGAGGCGTTCCGGCTCCTGCTCGTACAGACCCAGGTATTTCCGTGGACCGTGGCGGAGGTATTTCCCCACTAGAACGCAAACTTGAGGGCCCTTGTCACTCCGGCCTGGAATTCCCGCTCGAACAAGAACCGGACGGGGCCCTCACTTTCTTCCTCCTGCCCTCCATACAAGAGCAGGTACGAGGCGGTCTCCTTCATGGAGGCCGCCTTTCTTTGTTTCCTGCACTTGCGCGAACAAAAAGCCCGTTTGATGTGGCGCATTGCGCCCCACACATACGGATGCTACTTTCTGCGTGACGAGCCACCCGCGAAACGACAGGAAACGCCATGGACTTCCCGAAGCCGTACGAGCGTGAGCATGCGGAGACGGTCATCCGCGCCGCGATGCAGAACTACGAAGACGAGTTCGGCGGCTGACGGATGTTCGAAGACGCCATCGATGCCGTTCTGCGATGCGCCGCCGCGGACGAACGAGGCGGAATCGAGATCGGTCGCTCGCGCGAGGATCGTCCGCTCCACGCGCACACATTCGGGAGCGGCCCGCATCTCGTCAGCCTGCTCGCCGGATGTCACGCGGACGAACCGACGGGGCCGGCGCTGCTCGCGCGCCTCGTCACTTGTCTCGAATCGATTCCCGCCGATCATCCGATGCTTACGCGCGTCACCTGGGCGATCGTGCCGAACGCGAATCCTGACGGTGCCGCCCGCAACCGCGCCTGGTTTCGTGATGCCGCAGAATCTTTCGACCTCGTCGCTTACCTCGAACACGTGCAGCGCGATCTTCCCGCCGACGATCTCGAGTTCGGCTTTCCGATCGACGGCACGCATGACTCGAAACGCCCCGAGAATGCCGCGATTCACGCGTTCTGGAAGTCGTTCGATCGTCCGTTCGATCTGCACGCCACTCTGCACAGCCTGAGCATCGGATACGGCCCGTGGTTTCTCGTGGAAGAATCGTGGAGCGGGAGACTTGCGCCGCTGTATCGTGCATGCGCCGAAGCCGTGCACGCGCTCGGCTATCGTCTGCACGACATCGATCGAGCCGGCGAGAAGGGCTTTCGCAGGCTGGCGCCCGGATTTTCGACGCGGCCCGACTCGCGCGCCATGCGCGCTTACTTCCTCGCGCAGAAAGACGAGAAGAGCGCCGCCCATTTCCATCCGAGTTCGATGGAGTCGATCCGGGCGTTGCAGGAGGGTACTGGCGATACGCTCACTCTCGTGACGGAGATGCCGAACTTTCTGATGCCGCCCGATTGCGCGCCGCAGATCAAGACCTGGCCCGATCCCGGTCTCGAAGCGTTTCGCGCGCGCCTGGCGTTCTGGATGATGCGGCTGCGCGGCAGCGATGGCAGCCGCGATGCAGGCCGCGATGCAGGCCGCGACGCAGGCGGTGACGATACGCGCGGTCGCGCGCGCGACGATACGTTGCGCGCCATCGAAACGTCAGGCATCACCCCCATGCCGATTGCCGATCAGATGCGGCTGCAGTGGGCGTTCGTTGCCGCGGGTCTCGACGCCGCTTTGAGCGAGTAGCGCGACCAGCGTCCCGGTCTATCCCAGATCGGCGCTCCTGAGGCGCAGCGAGTTGGCAATGACCGACACGGAACTCAGGCTCATGGCACCGGCCGCGATCATGGGACTCAGCAGCACTCCGAAGAACGGATAGAGCACGCCGGCCGCAACCGGAACGCCCACCGCGTTGTAGATAAACGCAAAGAACAGGTTTTGTTTGATGTTGGCCATCGCGAGGCGACTCAGGCGGCGTGCGCGCAGAATGCCGTGCAGATCGCCTTTCACGAGGGTGATCGAGGCACTCTCGATCGCCACGTCGGTACCCGTGCCCATCGCAATCCCGATGTTTGCGGTCGCGAGCGCGGGGGCGTCGTTGATGCCGTCGCCCGCCATGGCGACCACCGCACCCTCTTTCTGCAGATCGCGCACGATCGCGGCTTTCCCTTCGGGCAGCACTCCCGCGTACACGCTGTCGATCGACAGCTGACGGGCGACGGCCTGCGCCGTGGTCTCGTTGTCGCCCGTCACCATGATGACGCGGATCTTCTCCGCCCGCAGTCTGTCGATCGCCGCCGCGGTCGTTTTCTTGATCGGGTCCGTTACGCCGAGAAGGCCCGCGAACCTGCCCCCGATCGCAACGGACATCACGGTCTGCCCTTCGCGGCGCAGTTCTTCGGCGCGCTTCGATTCCGCCTCGGTCGGCTTCGCACCGGCGTCCGTCATGAGCGCGTTGTTGCCGATCGCCACTTTGCGACCGCCGACCGTTCCCAGCACGCCTTTTCCCGTTACGCTCTGAAAGTCCGTCGGCTCCTCGAACCGAATCCCGCGCGCCTGCACCTCTTCCACGATCGCCTGCGCGAGCGGATGCTCGCTTGCACGCTCGATCGCGGCGGCGGCGCTGAGCAGCGTTGTTTCGTCGACACCGGCCGCGGGTTCGACCGTTACGAGTTTCGGATTTCCTTCTGTAAGCGTCCCGGTCTTGTCGACAACGAGCGTGTCGACTTCACGAAGACCCTGGATGGCTTCCGCATTGCGAAACAGGACGCCGACACCGGCGCCTTTGCCCGTTGCCACCATGATCGACATCGGTGTCGCGAGGCCGAGTGCGCACGGACACGCAATGATCAGCACGGCAATCGCGTTCAGAAGGGCGTAGGCGAGCTTCGCTTCGACACCCAGCCACGCCCATGCGACGAACGTAATGACTGCAATGATGAGAACGGCCGGCACGAAGTAGCCGGCCACGGTGTCCGCCAGTTTCTGGATCGGCGCGCGGCTGCGCTGCGCTTCCGCGACCATGTCGACGATGCGCGAAAGCAGCGTCTCCGCGCCCACTTTCTCGGCGCGCATCAGAAGACCGCCGGTTTTGTTGATGGTCGCTCCGATCAGGGAGTCGCCCGGGCCTTTTTCGACAGGAATCGCTTCGCCCGTCACCATCGACTCGTCAACGGTGCTGGATCCTTCGATCACTTTGCCGTCGACCGGGATTTTCTCGCCCGGCCTCACCCGGAGCCGATTGCCCGGTTCCACTTCGTCCATGGCGATGTCGCGTTCGGTTCCGTCGTCATCGACGAGTCGCGCCTCTTTCGCCGCAAGCCCGAGCAGGGACCGCACGGCCGCCCCCGTCTGCGAGCGCGCCCGCAGCTCGAGCACCTGACCGAGCAGGATCAACGTCGTGATGACGGCGGCCGCTTCGAAGTACACGCCGACCTGGCCCGTGTGCGTGCGAAACGACGCGGGGAAAATGTCCGGTACGAGTGCGGCGACGATGCTGTAGCCGTACGAGATGCCGACGCCGATTCCGATCAGCGTGAACATGTTCAGGCTGCGATTTACGATCGACTGCCACGCCTTCTGATAGAAGGGCCAGGCGGACCAGATACAGACAGGAGTGGCCAGCGCGAGTTCGAGCCAGATGCGCAAACGGTACGAGAGCATGCGTGAGATCGGTTCGCCGGGAAGCATGTCGCCCATGCTGAGGATCAGAATCGGTACGGTCAGGCACGCTGCGAACCAGAAGCGGCGTGACATATCCCGCAGTTCGGAATCGTCCTCGTGATACGGATCCGGAACGCCCGTGGGTTCGAGAGCCATGCCGCACTTCGGGCAGCTTCCCGGACCGTCCCGCACGATCTCGGGATGCATCGGGCATGTCCACTTCACGCCGGAAGATTTCGCTTGCGCGCCGGTCATCACGATCCCCTTTCCGCCCGCGGCCGGCCGCCGGCAATCCGCCGTTCCATGACGGCGCAGTAAAGTACGGGTACGAGAATTGTCGAAAGAACGACGAAGATCATCCCGCCGAATGACGGAATCGCCATCGGAATCATGATGTCCGCGCCGCGGCCCGTTGATGTGAGTACCGGGAGCAGCGCGAGGATCGTCGTCCCCACCGTCATGAGACAAGGCCGAATACGTTGACGGCCGGCGGTCAGTGTCGCTTCGCGAATCTCCGCGATCGATTGCGGCTTGAGACGATCGAACGACTGGTTCAGGTACGTTCCGATGATGACGCCGTCGTCGGTGGCGATTCCGAAGAGCGCCAGAAATCCGACCCAGACGGCGACGCTCAGATTCACCGGGTGAACGAGGAACAGGTCGCGCATCGAGACGCCGAGCAGAGAGAAGTCGAGAAACCAGCTCTGCCCGTACATCCAGAGCATCAGAAAGCCGCCCGCCCACGCGATCCCGACGCCCGAGAATACGAGAGACGCGGTTACGGCCGACCGGAACTGGAAATACAGAATCAGAAAGATGACGACGAGCGAAAGCGGAAGCACGACCGAGAGCCGCTTCTGTGCGCGCACCTGATTCTCGTAGCTCCCCGCGAACGTGTAGCTGACACCCGCGGGCACCGTAAGGTCGCCCGACGCGATACGCGTGTCGAGCCATGCGCGCGCGTTCTCGACGACATCGACTTCGGCGATGCCGTCGTCCTTGTCGAAGATCACGTAACCGAGCAGGAACGTGTCTTCGCTTTTGATGACCTGCGGGCCGCGCACGTAGCGGATGTCGGTCAGTTCGGCGAGCGGGATCGACGCGCCGCCGGGGGAGGTGACGAAGATGCGCTCGATGTCGTCGATGTTGTCACGCAGTTCACGCATGTAACGCACGCGAACGGGATAGCGCTCGCGGCCTTCGACCGTGCGCGAGACGGGCTTTCCGCCGATCGCGGATTCGATCACGTTCTGCACGTTCTCGAGATGAATGCCGTGGCGCGCGATCGACTGCCGATCGATATGGATCTCGTAGTACGGTTTGCCGACGATGCGATCGGCGATCACGGTGTTGGCGCGAACGCCGGGAACCTGCTTCAGTTCGCGTTCGAGTTCGAGTCCGAAGGCTTCGATCGTCGGGAGGTCGGGACCTTTGACTTTGATGCCGAGCGGGGCGCGCATGCCGCTCTGGAGCATCACGATGCGAGCCGCGATCGGCTGCAGTTTCGGCGCGCCCGTCGTGCCCGGGATCTTCGTTGCCTTCCCGATCGCGTCCCAGATGTCTTCGGGACTGCGCACGCCGGGCCAGGCGGCGCGCCCCTCGTTCAGGTCCGGGTCGAGCGCCGGCCGCCATACGCGGAACGGGCGCCCGCCGCGATCCGGTATCAGCGCTCCCGCCTCGTCGCGAACGAACCGGCCCTGCACGACATACGGTTCGCCGTCGGGCGCGTTCACCGGGTCGCCTTCCGCGGTCCGGAAGAGATCGTTCTCGCTCCGGTCGAAACGAAAACGCAGTCTCCGCCCCGCTTCGTCGTGCCGATACTCGGCGTGGTAATCGATAATCGTCTCGATCATCGATACGGGAGCGGGGTCGAGCGGCGATTCGACGCGCCCGAGTTTCCCGACGGCGCTTCGCACTTCGGGAATCGCCTGAATCGACATGTCCTGTTTGCGAAGCACGTCGTACGCTTCGCCGATCGACGCATGCGGCATGGTCGTCGGCATGAACAGGAACGAACCCTCGTCGAGCGCCGGCATGAACTCGCGCCCGAGTCCGGGGAATGCATGCGCCACGGCGCTGACGGGCGCAAACGTGCGAACCGGTGCGGGGAGCCACGGGAACAGCCGGTCGAATCCGAGCCACGCCATGCCGCCGAACAACAGAACGGTGCCCGGTATCAGCAGGAACTTGCGCTTGTTCGCAAGCGCCCATCCGAGGATTCTGCCGTACGCTCTTTGATAGAGAAGCAGCGCGCCGAGCAGTCCGCCGATCACAACGAACACAAAAAAGACGTTACGGACGAGCCCTCGTTCCGGGCCGAGCGGAAGCCATTCCATCGACAGAATAATGAGTACGACGCCCGCGACGATCAGGGGGACGTACGGACGCGCGGGTCCGGTCGTTTTCTTTCTTCTGCGGAACAGAATGTGAGCGGCCGCCGGAATGATGAAGAGCGCAACCAGTACGGCCGCGCTCAGCGCGAATGTTTTCGTGAAAGCGAGCGGGCGGAACAGTTTTCCCTCGGCCGCGGTCAGCGTAAAGACGGGCAGAAAACTGACGACGGTCGTCGCGACCGCGGTGAGTACCGCGCTGCCGACTTCGCGCGTGGCGCGCTCCACGATCGCGAGCCGGGATTCGTCGGGATCGGCCGACTCGAAATGTTTCAGTATGCTCTCGCAGACAACGATTCCCATGTCGACCATGGTCCCGATCGCGATGGCGATGCCTGACAGCGCTACGATATTCGCGTCGATGCCGAACGTGCGCATCCCGATGAAACAGATGAGCACCGCGAGCGGCAGAAGCGCGGCGATGAGCAGCGAACTCCGCAGGTAAAGCACCATCAGAATCACGACGAGAATCGTTACGAGAATTTCTTCGCGAAGGGCGGTCTCCAGTGTCTCGATCGTCTCGTGAATGAGTTCGGTGCGATCGTAGAACGGCACGATCGTGAGCTGCGACACAGTGCCGTCTTCGAGCGTCTTCTTCGGCAGCCCGGGCGCGATCTCGGCGATCTTCTTCTTGACGGCTTCGATGGTCGCAAGCGGGTTGTCGCCGTACCGGACGACGACGACACCACCGACGACTTCGGTGCCTCCCTTGTCGAGCACGCCGCGGCGAAGGGCCGGGCCGAGCTGCACGTGGGCCACGTCCTTCACAAGCACGGGCGTGCCGTCTTCCGCGCGGACGACCGCGTTTTCGAGATCCTCGACTTCCCGCACGAACCCGACGCCGCGGATCACGTATTCCACGCCGTTTCGCTCGATGGTGCGCGCGCCGACGTCGAGATTCGACATCTTGACCGAAGCGATCACCTGTTCGAGCGAAACACCGTAGGCGCGCATCGCGTCCGGATCGACGTCGACCTGATACTCCTGCACGAACCCGCCGACGGACGCGACTTCGCTGACGCCCTTCGCCGACGCGAGCGCGTAGCGAACGTGCCAGTCCTGCGTGCTGCGAATCTCGTGGGGATCCCAGCCGCCCGTCGGTTTGCCGCCCTCGTCACGCCCTTCGATCGTGTACCAGTAAATCTGGCCGAGCGCGGTGGCGTCGGGACCGAGCGCGGGCTTCGCTCCGTCGGGAAGCGTCCCGGCGGGAAGGCTCGCGAGCTTCTCGAGGATGCGTGACCGCGACCAGTAGAACTCGACGTCTTCTTCGAAGATCATGTAAATCGTCGAAAAGCCGAACATCGAAAAACTGCGCACGGTTTTCACGCCCGGGATCCCGAGCAGGGATACTGTGAGCGGATAGGAAATCTGATCTTCGACGTCCTGGGGAGATCGCCCTTCCCATGTCGTGAAAACGATCTGCTGATTCTCGCCGATGTCGGGAATCGCGTCGACATGCACAGGGTCGCGCGGCAAATTGCCGACGTTCCAGTCGAACGGCGCCACGAGTGTGCCCCACGCCACGATGCCCATCACGAGAATCGCCACCACGAGCTTCTGGCGAAGGAAGAAACTGATCATGCGATCAAGAATGCCGGACTCTTTATTCATTGTGCGGCCTGACTTCCGCCCGCCGCGGCGTCCGGAGACAACACGACCCTGGTCTGCGAACCGCAGCGATACATCGCGGACCCGAAGTACGGGTTTTCAGTCTGGCTCGCCGTCTGCAGCCAGGCGGCGCCCTTGTTGTGATCGGCCATCGGGCAATGGAAGATCGAAACCGTCTTTGCATACTCGGGACGGAACGTTTCGGTGATCGGAATCATGGCGTTCGACATCGGCAGAAATGCCTCTCGCGCAATCGCCAGATCGGCCGCGCTCTCCAGAGCATGGGCCGCCCGGGCGGCTTCCATCGAGAGCGCCTCCCACTCGGATCGCGCGCTCTCATCAAGGCTCGACGGATCGATCGCGTGGAGTCCATGAGCAAGTGCAGTCGCTCCTTTTTGCGCGGTTGCCAGATCATCCACGCTGAGTGCGGCGCCGACGGCAAGGTAGTGGCCGAGCGCGACCCCCGCGCTCTTTCGAAAGTTCGCCGAGACCGTGCCGTAGTCCATGCTTCCCGCGCTCATCATGCTCGTCTTCGCCTGGATCTGAAGCGCGCTGTCGATCTTGAATGCGCCGTTCGTGACGACGCGCTCGCCTTCGCGAAGCCCGCTCTTTATGACCTGCATGTCGCCGGCGCGCGTTCCGAGCACGACTTCGCGGCCCGTGTAGCGTCCCGGCTCGTCTTCGACATAGACGACAGCACGTTTGCCCGTCACGAGGAGCGCGGTCGCGGGGATCACGAGCGGATCGCCTTCGCCTGCGCCGCCAGTCCAGGGTGCGCGGATCGTTGCGCGCGCAAAGAGTCCAGGCTTCAGCCGGCCGTCGCCGTTCTTCACCGCAACGCGCACTTTCGCGGTCCGTGTCTTTGTGTTGAGCACAGGGTCGATAAACTCGATCGAGCCTTCGAACGTCTCGCCGGGAAAGGCGCCTGTCTTGAACTGGACGATCTGCCCGGTGCGAAGCCAGGGAAGGTCGGACTCGTACGCGTCGATCTGCAGCCAGAGCTCGGAGAGGTCCGTGATCGAAAAGAGATGCTGCCCTTCTTTGAACGTGGACCCTTCGGATACGGCGCGATGCGTGATCGTGCCGCTCACGGGCGCCACGATCGTGATGCGCGTCATCGGCGTTCCGCTTTTTTCGATCGCACTGATTTGAGCGTCGCTCAGACCCCAGAGCCGCAGTCGCTCACGCGCCGCGTCGACCGCCGTCGACGCCGTTCCTGAGCGCGCGCTCGCACGCATGGTCTGAATCAGCGCTTCCTGGGCGGAGTACGCTTCGGGACTGTAGAGCTCGTAGAGGCGGTCGCCCCTTCGAACCGAGGCGCCCTCGAAGTTGACGTACAGTTTTTCGACGCGCCCGGGAACCCAGGCCGTGATTTCGCGAACCCGCGGCTCGGCGACTTCGAGCGTGCCGAGCAGGCGGAGGCTCTTCGCCACCGGTCTTCGAACGGCCATGGCGGTCTGCACTTCCGCGATTGCGCGGGCGGCAGGCGAAAGCGTGAGCGTCCGGGGGCCGTCGTCTCCGCCGCCGGATGTTTCGAGTGGGATGAGGTCCATGCCGCAGATCGGACACTGCCCGGGTTCCGGCAGCTGGATCTGCGGGTGCATCGAGCATGTCCAGATCGTCGCTTCGGCCGTATTCGTTTCCAGGCCGGGGCTCATCGCGTCGTGTTCGTGCGCTCCGCCCGCACGCATGGAGGCGCCGAAGTAGCCGATCAGCAGAGCCGCCAGGATCGTAGCTCCCCAGACGGCGGGCATTTTCCATGGACTCGTGAGTCGCGTCATGGCGAGTTTTCCTTTCCGAGCGGGGAGGTTGCTTTTCCGCCCGCGAGTCTTTCGATTGCGGCTGCGGCATTCGCGCGATCCGCCGCCGCGCGCTCTCTGGCGAGCGCGAATTCGAGCAAGGTTCGTTCGGCGTCGATCAGGTCGAGGAAGTCGGCCGTCCCTGTCATGAATGCCGACGTGCTCGTCTCGTACATCTCCCCGGCGCGGGGAACGAGAACGTCGTCATAAAGTTCGATGCGCCGGCCGTGGTCACGATATTCGAAGAGGGCCAGCTCCCATTCGGCGCGCAGCCGGTTCTTTTCGTCGGCCAGGCGCTCCTCCGATGCCCGCACGCGGGCGCGCGCCTCGTTTTTCTCCGCCCTGTACTTGCCGAACCAGAGCGGAAGCCGGACGCTGGCCATCGCGATCGCCGCATCCTGCCCGTTGTCCGGCGGACTGGCGATTTCGGACTTGTCCGTCACGATGTATTCGATGCCCAGTGTGAGATCGGGGACGGCGCTCTTTCCTGCCAGGTCGCCTGCCGCACGGGACTTCTCGATCATGGCTTCGAGTTCACGAATGCGCGGGTTCGCATCGAGGACGTTCGCTTCCCCGTCTTCTGTTGATGTTGCGTAGTCGGCCGGTTCAACCGGCAGAGCGGCGTAGGAAGCCGACGCCGGAACGGCGAGATCATGCGAAGCGGGGAAGTCGAGTTCGGCACGGAGGCTCTGCACGAGCGGATTCCTGCGGTCTTCCAGCGTGCGGACTCTGTCTTCCAGTCGCCCGCGTTCGATCTGTGTTTTCAGCACGTGTCCGTACGATCGCCGGCCGGACGCGTATTCCTTGAGCAGAACCTCCTCCAGCGACGAGAGAAGCACGGCATTTTCTTTCGTGATTGCGATCGCGTTTTCCAGATACAGAAGCTCGTTCCAGATCCTTGTAACGCGTTCGCGGAGCGCCCGGTGTGCGGACTCAAAACGAGCGGCGGCGGCGTTCGCCTCATGAACCGCCACTTCGCCACGGAGCCCGCGCTTCCCGAACAGGGGGAAGCTCTGGGCCAGGCCGAATTTCTGAGTCTGCGGCCCCACACGGGTTTCCACGGACTCGAGAAAGTACGCGTACGTGAAGTTCGGGTCCGGCAGCGCGCGCGCCTGGGGAACACGGTCGAGCGCCGCTTTCCACTCTTCACGTTTCGCCTGCAGAGCCCGGTTCGAGCGAACCGACTCTTCGAGCAGCGAAGCCAGCGTGATCGCATCCGGGGCAGCGCGAACAGCACCGCCGGAGTCCTCGCTACCGGCCCGCACCTCGTAAGCCTTCTCCCAGTCGTGGCGCGCCTGCTGCTCCCCCGTCGTGCCGCACCCGGCAAGGACCAGGAATGCGAGGGGGAGCGCGAACAGGCGCGCGCGCGTCCTGCGATGTCGTTTCATGTCACCATCTCCGCCCGGGCTCGGCTCAGTGCTGGTGATCATGCGACTCGTGGTCGTCGTGTGCGCTCTTCGCGCCCGCCTCTAGCTTTGCAAGAGCGGCAGCGGGATCAGCTTTGAACTTGTCGATGCATCCCGAGCAGCAGAGGCGCACGAGGCGGCCGGCATATACATAGTCGTATGCTTCGCCCATGCTTCCGAGCGGCTCGCCCGAGATCGGGCAGACCGTCGCCGTGTACGATTTTGCCTGCGTGGCGATGACCGCCTGGTCCAGCTTGGCGATGAACGCGGCGGGGTTCGCGGCCAGCTTGTCCTGGCATCCCGAGCAGCAGAGACGGACGAGGCGGTTCCCGACGATCCGGTTGATCGGTTCACCCATCGAACCAAGCGCTTCCCCGCTTACGGGGCACGTGCCCAGCGGATAGATCGGAAGCTGCGTTTCGATGATCAGGGCGTCGAGTTTTTCGACGAACGCGGCCGGTTCCTTCTTGAAGTCGCCGACACAGCTTTTGCAGCAGAACGTGATTTCACGTCCTTCGTGCATCATGGAAATGGCGCCCGCGTCGAGCGTTTCGCCGGAAACGACACAGACGGACAACGGGTACGAGGCGAAATCGGAAATGGCGGGCGTTTCGACAGCGTCGGCTGCGTATGCTGCGCCGGAGCCCAGTAGAATGGCGAACAATGCTTTCAGAGTATTCATGACTTGTTCCTCTCGAGAGACTCGTGGGAATTCGCGCGCCGGTCGTCAGTGAAATGAAAGACGATCCGGTACATGGGATTACGAGTGGAGAGAGCGCGCAGAAACGCGGGATCGATATCCCGTCGCCGGCTCTCGTTCACGAGAGGTTTAGATCAGGTAGGAAGAAATGCGTTCGTAGATCGGCCGGGACGCAGGACCTGGCGGTGCTCGTTCTGCCGCGGCTTTTTCTGAAATCGTGTCGCAGGCGTTCTGATCGAGGTCGGCGACGAGGAATCGGTCGGAGGCATTCTCTTTGACCGTCGTCTTGGTCTGGGACGGCGCCACGGGGGTCAAATCGGAGGACTCGATCCCGAGGCGGCAGGCACTGGCGGCAATCGCCAGAACGGGAACGAAAGGATTGTCCCTTTCACTGAAGCCTGCCGCATGCCCGTCTTCCCGGCAGCAACCGTCCGCTGCGTCGACTTTCTCCGGTGCGGGTATCGTCGCGCAGCACGCCATCGCGCCGGGCGTATCGCAGAGGCAGATGGCCTGCGCAATCGAAAGCTGGGATAGAACGAACACAAACACCAGCGCAAGCGAGATCGCGCGGGAGAGGATTCGATTGACGCGGCAGTAACTCATATCACTACTATACCACTCAGTGGATGCGGGTTCCGATCAATCTCGGGGGCCCTCGTGACGATCTTATACAATGTAGCCCTTATTACGGAAATCGGCCATTTGCGGCGAACCATGAGCCTGCGGGCGCCGGTAGGAGCCCAGGGGAGCGGAAAGTGCCCGTGAAATCGAAAGCGGCGGACAGAGTCGTGGCGCACAGAGGGTATGCCGCCCTCCATACGGAAAATACGCTGGCCGCGTTCAATGGAGCCGCTCGGGCGGGATGCCGCTTCGTCGAGTGCGACCTCCAGCTGACAGCCGATCGTGTGCCCCTGCTCCTTCATGATGACTCCCTGGCCAGGACCTTCGCAATCGATCGTTCGGTCTTCGATGTGTCTGCAGGCGACTTGATCGACGGGGAAAACCGCGACGGCGCGCCGGGACCACCCACGCTCGCCGCATTTCTTGCCTGGCTGGCGTCCGAGCCCGGCGTGCAGGCCTTTCTCGAGCTCAAGGAAGAGAGCATCGCGCGATTCGGGCGGGAAGTGTTCGTCGCGGCCGTCCGTTCCGCGCTCCACAAGTTACGGAAAGCCGGCTCTTCGCCGCGAGTGGTCGTCATCTCGTTCGACTACGACATACTGCTGCCGTTTCGTGACGCGGGCATTCCGATCGGCTGGGTTCTCCGCGAAAAAACGCACGACGCGCTTTCGGCTGCGCAGACCCTCGCGCCCGAGTGGCTCTTCTTCGACATCAGGAAAGCGGGCGCCGACACGCTGGAAGAGGGGCCGTGGAAATGGTGTCTCTATGAAGTAACGGGCGCCCGGGACGTGGAGCGCTTTCGCGATCGCGGGGACGTCTACTTCGAGACCATGCAGGTCGCGAAGCTGCGGGACGAACTGTGCGCGTGGGATGAACCCGCATGAGGGACCGTTTCGATATCGCGATCATCGGCGGAGGCATTCACGGGGCCGGCGTTGCGTTTCTGGCATCGGCGCGCGGATACGACGTGCTTCTTGTCGAAAAGGGCGCGCTCGCGGACGGGACGTCGAGTCGATCGAGCAAGCTGATTCACGGCGGGCTTCGCTATCTCGAAACGATGCAGTTTTCGCTCGTTCGCGAAAGTCTCGCGGAGCGTGCGTGGCACCTGGAGCATGCTTCGTCGCTCGTGCGACTGCGTCCTTTCGTCATTCCCGTTTACCGCGGACAGCGCAGAGGATCCCTTACGATTCGTGCGGGGCTCACGCTGTATTCCCTGCTTGCCGGGCTCGCTCCCGAGTCACGGTTCCGCAGCTTCAGTCCGGCAGAGTGGGAGAACGAACCAGGCCTCGAAGTCGACGGTCTGCGCCGCGTGTTTCAGTACGCCGACGCGCAGACGGATGACGCCGCGCTGACACGGGCGGTGGCCGCGCGCGCAACAGAGTGGGGCGCCGGGATAAGGACGCAGACTGAGTTCGTGGCGGCAACACGTGATGAAGAGAACGGGTGGGAAGTGACGCTTCGGGCGAAGGAAGATACGGAGCATCCCGCGCACGAGACGAGCGTTTTTGCGCGCGCGATCGTGAACGCCGCGGGGCCGTGGGTGAATATCGTGGCGGAGCGCATCGACCCGGCGCCGGCCATGCGCCCGATCGAACTCGTGCAGGGGGCCCACATCGTCGTTCCCGGTTCTCTCGGCGAGTCCATCTACTATCTCGAGGCGCCGTCCGACGGCCGGGCCGTGTTTGCGATGCCGTGGGGCGCGGATACGCTTGTCGGCACTACGGAAACGATCCACAGCGGTTCGCCCGACTCCGCCGCGCCGACGCCCGAGGAAGAGCAGTACCTGCTTTCGGTTTTTTCGCACTACTTTCCGGGCGCCGCAAACGGCGGTTCCCTGATGGTGCAACGT
The DNA here is from genome assembly GCA_029262235.1 of Candidatus Eiseniibacteriota bacterium. Taxonomy (GTDB): domain Bacteria; phylum Orphanbacterota; class Orphanbacteria; order Orphanbacterales; family Orphanbacteraceae; genus JABDJQ01. The sequence goes on from JAJCZU010000004.1 coordinate 571,050, forward strand.
TCTTTCGCGGGCCTTCGCGTTCTGCCCGTATCGAGCAAATCGCCGTTTCGTCGCTCCCGTGAGACCGGCATCGACCTGGACGCGGCCGCCGGCGCTCCCCTGCTGGCCATCTACGGTGGTAAACTTACGACATGGCGTGCGACGGCAGCGCGCGTTCTGGATCGTCTGGTCGAAGCCGGGGCGCTCGCAGCGCGATCCCCGAGGCAGGCTGCCCCGTCTGTCGATTGACGAGCAGTGCCGCGGCCCGGGGCCGCCGTTTTCCTTTTCCCGCGAGCGGGGATTACTGATATGAAGCGTTCCACAAGCCAGACGGCAGGCGCCGCCCGCGCGGAAGCCGGGCAGGAGGGCAATGCGCCGACCAGGGCATGGGGCCTCGGCGCGCTCGCTGTCGCGTGTACGCTGGTGGCGGGCTTCCTGCTGTGGAGGCTCGCCGGCGCCCCCGATTTCACGGCGATCCACCGTTCCTCCCTCGGCCTCGTCCTGAAGAAGTGGACGTACTATCCGGCGTACGCGCTTGTCGTCGACACGCTGGCGCGCCCGCTGTTCTGGGTACTGTTCGGCGGCATCCTGGTGCTGGAGAAGTTGTTTCCAGCGCGAAGGGAACAGAAGCTCTTCAGCGTCAGCTTCGCGCAGGATCTCGTCTGGTTCTTTTTTTCGATGACAGTCGGCGTTGTTTTCATCGGCGCGTATGTGACGATTCTGCGCGATTTCTATGCGGATCATCTGACGTTTCTTACAGTCGAACCGATCCGCGCGCTTCCGGAATGGGCGCGTTTTGCGTGGGGCGTGCTGCTGACCGACTTCCTGCGCTGGCTTCACCACTGGGTGCGTCACAAGGTGCCCGTGTTCTGGCACTTTCACGCCGTACATCATTCGCAGAAGGAGCTGAACCTCTTTACTCAACTGCGCTATCACATACTCGAGTACATCATCGCGCATACGATCAGCACGATTCCCCTGCTCATGCTGGCGGTCGACGTCCCGGTCATCGTCGCCTGGAATATCTTTCACATGTGGTTCGCGAGGTTTTACCATGCGAACATTCGCATGAATCTCGGCCCGCTGCGCTACGTGCTCGTCACGCCCCAGTCGCACCGGATCCATCATTCGAACCTTGCCGAGCATCAAGACAAGAACTTCGGTGTGATGTTCAGCATATGGGACAGACTTCTGGGAACACAGATCGAAGACGCGGATCTCTATCCTGAAACGGGGATTCACGACCGGAGCTTCCCGCATGAGAAGACGGCGCGCGGCGTGGCGCTGATTACGACGCCGATCGCGCAGCATCTCTATCCGTTTCGTGCGATCTGGCGCGACTGGCGCGCGAAGCACGGGGGCGGAACGGATGCGGACGCGCCTGACAACGGCCAGACGGACGCCCCGGACCGCGGCCGCACGCACGCGTCTGACAACGACTCTACGGGCGCGTCTTGATCGGGCTTCGTCGCTTTCTGCGTGAAAGGGAGCATCACCCCGAGTGGCTGCTCTATCTGATGGCGGCGGCGGTGCCGTTCAGTTTTTCCATCTGGCGCGCTCTCCTGAACAACTTCGCGGTGGAGGAAGCGGGCTTCACGGGAATCGAAATCGGCATTCTGCAGAGCGTCCGCGAAATCCCCGGGTTTCTCGCGTTCGGCGTCATCTTCGTCATCCGCTATCTGCGCGAACAGACCGTTGCCCTGCTTTCTCTCGTCATTCTCGGATTCGGAGTGTGTATTACCGGTCTCTCGACCGAAGCCGCGTGGCTTTATCTTACGACCGTAATCATGTCGATCGGGTTTCACTACTTCGAAGCGGTCAAGACGTCGCTGTTCATGCAGTGGGCGCCGAAAGAACAGGCGCCGGTCATCATGGGCAAGATCGTGGCCGTGGGTTCGCTCTTTTCGATCGTGAGTTTCGGGATCGTCTGGCTTGCGTTCGAATGGCTGCAGATCTCGTTCAATCCCGTGTACATACTGGGAGGCGGGCTCACGATCCTGATGGTCGTGCTGGCTCGCGCGCTTTATCCGTACTTCCCGCAGCACGTGAAGCAGAAGAACGAGATCGTCCTGAAGCGCGCGTACTGGCTCTATTACGCGCTCACGTTTCTTTCGGGCGCGCGGCGCCAGATCTTCGTCGTGTTCGCGGGGTTTCTGCTCGTGGAACGATTCGGTTTGTCTGTCGGCGCGATGTCACTGCTGTTCCTCGTGACGACGACGATCATGACCGTGCTGGCCCCGATGGCGGGACGATGGATCCGGGATCATGGCGAGCGCAACGCACTCGTTATCGAGTACGTCGGGCTCGTGATCGTGTTCACGGGATATGCGTTTGCGGGAAGCGTTGCTGTCGTGATCGGACTCTATCTGCTCGATAACCTGCTGTTTTCGCTGTCCACGTCCATCAAGACATACTTTCAGAAAATCGGGGAGCCTGACGATTTCGCGGCGACGGCGAGCGTCGGGTTCACGATCAATCATATCGCGGCTGTCGGGATTCCTGTCGTGTTCGGCATGCTCTGGGCGCGCTCGCCTGCGCTGGTCTTTCAGATCGGCGCGGTGCTCGCGGCGCTCTCGCTCGTAATCTCGTGCCTCGTGCCGCGGCATCCCTCGCGAGAGAATCGGATTGCGCGGCCGTTTCAGGAGCGCGCGGCCGAATCACCCCTCTGAGCCGATGCCGGGCGGCATGGAGCGGTACTGGCGCATGAGTCCGCGCGTTCTTCCGAGTTCGATCCCGGCGTGAAGTTTCGCGCGGGGCGAAAGCGCCAGCGTATAGCGAAACCACGCGATCACGACGGCGCGCGTCAGATAGCGAGGCGCGCCGAACCACGAAGCTCCCCCCGGGTGGCCGTTCTTCTGCGCTTCCATGCGTCCGGCCCGGAACGCGCGTCCGAAAAGCCACGGAGCACCGAGCTGCTCCTCACGAATCTGGTGTTCGACGCAGGCGCCCGGAAGATAGACGGGTTCGTGGCCCGCGTCTGCCAGGCGCGACGTGAACTCCGTTTCGCTCCCCATCACGTAATCGGTTCCGTTCGGCCCGAAAGCGGGGTCGAACGACCATCCCTCGCGAAAGAGTTTTGCGCGCACCATCATGTTCGGTCCCCATACCTGGGTTGCCCCGCACGGCCCTTCGTCCTGCGGCCAGTCGGCGACGACATACGCGGCGCGGTAGAACGGGTGGGACGGATCGAGTACCGGTTTCCGGTCGCGCGGAAACGCCGGCAGGATACGGCCGCCGAACACGTCGTGACCGGGCCATCGGGCGGCGCCCGCGGTGAGTTCGCGTAGCCAGTCCGGCGAGGGAAGGATGTCGTCGTCCGTGAATACGAACCAGCGTCCGCTCGCTTCGGAGACGCCGCGGTTCAATGCGTTGTTTTTGCCCGGGGTCGTCTCACGGACGCAGCGCACGGGAATGCGGTCCGTGTACGAAGCGACGATCGCGTTCGTCTCTTCGTCGCCCGCGTTGTCGACCACGATCACTTCCCACGCGAGCCCGCTCGCTTCGAGCGCGCCGAAGCGCGCGAGCATGGGGCCCAGCGTTTCCGGCCGTCGATGCGTCGCGAAAATGATCGAAAGTTCCATCAAAACTCCGTGATCGATCCCGTTCTGTCGTTCCTGCAGTCGTTCCTATAATAGTGGGCGGGGCGCTCATCGCCTCCCGAAATCATGACCGGCGCCGTTTTCTGTTCATGCGCCCTCGTCTTCGATGAACGCACCGATCACTTCCCCGAGTACGGCAATCCCTTCTCGTATCGTATCGACCTCGAGCGTCGCGATCCCGAGAAGAAGGCCGGCAGACGGTCTCGTCAGCAGTGTGTACGGCTGGTCTGGGAAGATCGAAATCCCCCGCTCCCAGATGGCGTTCGCGAGGGCCTCCACTCGTTCGGGCGACCATCCGCGCATGCGAAAGTGGACGTGAAGTCCCGCGTTCGAAGGGGAGAGGGCGAGGGGGAGGTCGCGAAACGCCAGCAGCGCCTCCCGGGCCGCCTCGCGCTTGGCGGCCAGGCGGCGGTTCAGGCGTCGCAGAAATGACTCCATCTCGCCCGAATCGAGAAACTGCGCGAGGACGTCGGTCTCGAGCGGCGCGCAGTAGTTCCCCATCGTCACGTCTTCCGCGCGAAAGATATCTTTGAGATGGGGAGGTACCACCAGATACGCGATCGCGGGATCGGGTGAGAAGAGCCGCGAGAAAGTGCCGACGTGCAGCACGAGACCGTCGTCGTCGAGCCCCTGCAGCGACTCGACCGGAGTTCCTTCGTAGCGGTATTCGTTGTTGTGGTCGAATTCGAGAACCCAGTAGCCGCGCTCCCTGGCGCGCTCGAGCAGTCTGAGCCTGCGGGCGAGCGGCATGTGCTGACCGGACGGCATCAGGAACGACGGGTTCGTGGCAAGCAGCCGGGCGTGTTCGTCCTGTTCCGCGACCTGCGTGATCATGAGCCCGTCGCTGTCGGTCGGGACCGGAACGGGATCGCATCCGTGCAGCCGGATGGCGTTCCGCAGCCCGTAGGAATGGGGATCTTCGAGAAGCACGCGTTCGCCAGGCTCGACGAGAACACGCAGCACCATCTGAAACGCCTGCATGTACGTGCTGACCAGGACGACCTGTTCCGGTTCGCAGCGAACACCGCGCATGCGATGCAGATAGCGGGCGATCGACTCCTCGACTTCGCCGAACGGGGGGCGGTCGAGCGCGTATGTGGCAGGCACCGTCTCGTAACGCACGGCGGCGCGCCGCAGGAACCGGTACCACTCACGCCGGGAGCGCGCGTCCGAAACCGAGGCGTTGTATTCGAAATCGTAGCGGATGTGCGATCGCGGGCGGCGGGCGAAGGGGGGGAGGGCGTCCGAGTACTGCAGGAGTCGCGCGCCGTGGGGGGCAGGATCGGGAAGGCGCACGCTAACCGGCCGATCCGGATTCACCCCGGCGAGTCCACGCCCTGAAGGAGCCAGCCCGCGCGGGATTCCCGGCTGGACGCGGGTTCCCGAAGCGCCCCTTCCTTCGACATAGCCCTCTTCGTGCAAACGATCGTAGGCGCGCACGACGGTATTGCGCGCGACGCCCAGCTCCGCGGCCAGCGATCGGCTGGAATCGAGGCGTGCGCCCGGCGCCAGGCGGCCCGCCAGGATCATCTCACGCAGATACCGGTAGATCTGGTCGGCCAGCGGGCGTGATCTGTCGAGTGGAATCAGCATTTGGACCTATGATATTAGCAGGAATTGGATCTATCCGCGAGTCCAAATCTACGGGATAATTCACCCAACGGACGTACAACTACGATGCGGAACAAAGACTTAGACTGGGAGGATCCGCCGATGACATCAGGAAGAAGAGACAGCTATGGTGCCCTGGCACTGGCAGTTTGCGCACTGCTTTTCCAGGCCATTCCGGCCGGCGCACAGAATTTCAGCCGGATCCTCGACGGTCCGGCGATCGCTACGGGAAGCTCTCGCTCGGTTAACTGGGTAGACGCCGATGGAGACCAGGACCTTGATCTCTATGTTACGAGCGGGGGCTCCCTTTATGAATTGAACGAGTATTACCGGAACGATGGCGGCGGCGTTTTCTGGCGCGACACGACCGCCGCGATCACGCTGGACAGCCTGCGCGCGGACGGAAGCGCATGGGGCGACTACGACAACGACGGCGATCCCGACCTGCTCGTGGTCAGCTGGTACGGCGAAGTGAACGCGATCTTCGAGAATGACGGAGGCGGCGCGTTCACGCGGGTGACGACGGGTCTCCCTTCGACGACCGGCACGTTCAGCGAAGGGTGCGCGTGGGTCGACGCCGACAACGACGGTGACCTCGACATCTTCATCGCGAACTCGGGGTCGGGGGCGTTCCGGAACAACATTTTCTATCGGAACGACGCGGGTACCTACGCGCAGGTGACCGGCGAACCGCTCGTGACAGACAACACGATTTCGCGTCAGGGGAGCTGGGCGGATTACGATAACGATGGCGACCAGGATCTGTATCTCGCGAACGAGAGCAACTTCCCGAATCATCTGTATCGCAACGAACTCATCGAGACGGGCACGGCGAACTTCTCCGACATCGACGGCGGAGACGCGACCGCGGCTTTCCAGGAGTCGTGGAGCGCGAGCTGGGGCGACTATGACAACGACGGTGACTTCGACCTGTTCGTCGCGAACTGGAGCGGCCAGAAGAACGCGCTCTATCGAAACGAACTGACCGAGTCCGGCGACGCCACGTTCAGCCTGATCGCGGATCAGGATCCGACGCTGAACGGCGGATGGGGAACGGGCTCGAACTGGTTCGACTGGGACAACGACGGCGACGTGGATCTGCTCCTGACGAACGGCTTCACCACGAACCCGGTGAACACCAGGACGAACTGGTACTACCGGAACGATAACGGCGTTCTCAATCGAAACACCACGCATCCGACGGCGAGCGACGCGGCCTGGTCGTACGGGGCGTCGTTCGGGGACTACGACGCCGACGGCGATCTTGATGTCGCGGTTGCGAACTGGCAGGGCACGGGGCAGGCGAACTATCTGTATCGAAACGAGGCCGACGTGCTCGGCAATGCGTGGCTGACCGTGAAGACGGTCGGCACCACGAGCAACGGGTCCGGGATCGGCGCCCGCATTCGGGTAAGCGCGAATATCGGCGGGAACGACGTGAACCAGATACGCGAAATCACCGGAAGCGACGGCTACTGCGGCCATCAGCTCCGCGCGCATTATGGTTTGGGAGACGCCACGATTGTCGATTCGCTGATCGTGAACTGGCCGTCGGGGCAGACGCAGGTTCTGACGAATGTGGGTGTCAATCAATTGCTGACGGTGACCGAAGGCGTGACGACCGAAGTGCCGCTCGACATGGGAGGGAGCGTGCCGAGTCGCCTGCAGTTTGCGGTGGCGCCGAACCCGTTCGCGTCGAGCGCCGTGATCCGCTACGCGCTCGAGCGCCCGTCGCGTGTCGCGCTTGCGATCTACGACGTGGCCGGCCGTGAAGTCCGCACGCTCGTGAGCGGCGTGCAGAGCGCCGGTGCCTACGCGCACGAATGGGACGGCCGCGACACGCGCGGGCGCGCGCTGCCGAGCGGCGTCTATCTTTCGCGCATCGAAGTGGGCGATTCGATTCGCGAAGGGCGTAAGATCGTGCTTGCGCGGTAGGCGTCTGGAGTGACGTTTCGATCGAATCGGTACGAGCGGCGTGGCTTCAAGGAGTCGCGCCGCTTTTCTTTTGGATCGAGGCACGAGTAGTCTATTGTTTCGGCCATGAAAGAACGAAGACTCGCTTTCGGATTGGCCGTGCTTCTGGCTCTTCTGGTCATGGTAACTCGGTGGGGAGTGGCAATTCTCGACTCCGAGCACTACGTGCCCATCGCGAGCTGGGATGCCGGCTGGCACTATTGGCAGGCCTCGTTTGCTTCTGACAATCTCCGCCCTCCCCTGTTCGAAACCGACTTCGATCTTGATGGCGCCTATCCGATGAATCGTCTCTGCTATCCGCCCTATCTTAATCAATGTACGAGCAGCGTCGCGCCGACCGCCGCGTTGCCGGCGGTGATCATCGGGCTGCTGATGAGAGCAGGGCTGGATTGGTCGGTGGCCACTGCTGTATTTACATGGTGTACAGAACTGGTCCTGCTTCTTGTCTTGTTCAAAGGACTACACAGAGTGGGCGGAATGATTCTCGCGTCGATTGCGGTTCTCTTCGTCGCCACCTCACCCGCTCTCGTTTGGAATCTGACCGAGACGGCTCACAATATTCTGTTCGGTACTCTGTTCCTCTTCATTCTTCTTGATCGAATGAAGAACTCTACATGCGGTCCCGTGTCGACGAGAGCCTGGATTCTGTTTCCTGTACTTGGGTTGCTCTGCACGCTTTCCTTTCGCTCGTTCGTGCTCATTGTTCCTGTGATTCTGATTCCGACTGGCCTGTTCCTGCGCGGGAATGCGCTCAAGGGGGCCTTACTGGCCTGCATCGGTACGATTGCAACTCCGTATCTCTGGATGTATCCCGGCGATTTTCTGCGGATGGTGCAGTTCCGTTTGCAAACGCCTCCGCCTCAAGTCCTCCGGCCGGGATGGGACCTGCAGCCGAGCGTGGCCTTTATTACCGGCTTTACGGAAGAGTTCTATCATGGTGTTTCGTTGCTGCAGGTCGGCAGTACTTTCCTTTTTATTGCTCTGATTGGGGTCGGTCTCTACTGGTTGGCCCATGAAAAGGCGTGGCACTACCTTGTGCCCGCCATGGTCTCGATCATGATCTTTCTCTATGCAGATCTGTCGTGGAGCGGCTACCCGGTGTTTCGCTACGTTGCTCTCCACGCCGCTCTCGCCTCCCTCGCCGGGGCAGCGGGCGTACACGTTCTTCTTACGCATTCCCGGGGCGTTTCCCGGCTCCTGATTGTTGCGTTCATGATCGGACTTCTCGGAGTGCGCGCGGATGCACTCATGAGCAGAGTGAGCAGGGATAACGAAACGGCAATGGATATGGTCTTCGTGGAAACGCTGGACTCTGTGGCGCGCAGTCACTCGAGCCCGGTCTTCGTCCTTTCTCGCGGGGGTACCTACCACACATCATTTATCGGAGCCCGGCTCGGAGTCGCCTCGTACGATTTCTCCCCCATGTACTCTGAGCTCTTCGTTTACGACCGGGAAGCGGGGCGGCTCTCCGATTTGATGCTCGCCGTCTACTACACGAAACGGCCGCTTCCGTATGTGTCGGTCGAGCAGTGGGAAGAACTGCTGGTGAGCAGGGATCTGGAGTCAGGGGATCAGATTCGGGTGGGATGGGTTTCCACGCGTTGGCTGGTCGAACAGATTCAGGCGCAAGCGGCTATCGCGAAATAGTCACGTAAGTCGTTCCGGGAGAATGTCGTGTTTACGAAATCGGCAGCCTACTACGATAAACTTTATGCATGGAAGGATTACGAGTCCGAAGTGCGGGCGGTGCGGGCGCTGATCGAGCGTCATAAGCGCGCGCCCGGCAGTCGCCTGCTCGACGTTGCGTGCGGGACCGGCATGCATCTGGCGTTGCTTGCGGAACAGTACGATTGTGCCGGGCTCGATCTCGACGAGAACCTGCTTGCGATCGCGCGGGAACGCTGTCCCGGCCTCGCGTTTCATCATGCCGACATGCGCCGCTTCGATCTCAGCGAGACGTTCGACGTCGTGACGTGTCTCTTTTCATCGATCGCCTATCTCGTGGAAGAGGGCGACCTCCTGCGCGCGCTCCGATCGTTTTACGAGCACCTCGCGCCCGGCGGCGTCGCGATCGTCGAAGGATTCGTGCGACCGGAAGAGTGGAAACAGGGATTCATTCACACGCTGCACGTCGACGAACCCGATATCAAGGTCACGCGCATGAACGTGTCGGAGCGGCAGGACAAGATCGTGCGGATGGAGTTTCACTACCTTGTCGGAACGAAAGAGGGCGTTGCGTACGAAACGGAAACGCACGTGTCGCGACTCTATTCGGACGCGGAGTTTCTCGCGGCATTCGCGGACGCCGGGTTCGAGGCAGAGCGCGTCGACGGCCTGATGCCGGCGCGTTCGCTGTTCGTGGGAGTCAAACCGCTGGCTTGACGAACGCTTTTCACTCGCACCCCACCCGCGCCTCCGGTAGGTTCATCTGCCAGGAGGCTCCACGATTTGATCACACGCACGCACGCATGCTGGATCCTGCTCGCTATCGTTCTGGCGACGGGTGTCCTTCGGTTCACTTATCTGGACGCGTTCCTGGGCCACGTGCCCGAAGCAACGATTCTAAAGAGCCTCACGAGTGACACGGACACGTACCTCGCCATCGCGAGAAGCCTGGCGAACGGCTGCGGTTTTCTGGGAACCGATCACGATACGGTGCTGAACCGTCCTCCCGGATATCCGCTTTTCGCGCTTCCGTTTCATGTAACGGACTCGCTCCCGCGCGGGATCGTCCGGGCGCAGGTCCTGCTCACGCTGTTCGGTCCGTGGTTCGTGTATCGGGCGGTGCGGGAGGCGGGATGCGGGCGTGGCGCCGGGCTCGCGGCGGGGGCCGCTCTCGCGTTCTCGCCGACCAACATCGCCATCACGGGCTTCGTGATCCCCGACTCGGTGTTCGCTACGATCATGACGCTCGCGACCTGGCTTCTCGTGCGAGCATGGCGAAGAGGAACAACGGGCGCCGCGTTCCCTGCGGGGATCGCGCTGGCCCTCGGGCTGCTCATGAAGCCGGCGATCTCTTTCTGGTGGATCCTGGCGCCGGCGTTGCTCCTTCTTGCGCGGTTTGCAACTCGTCGCCCTGTTCGCGCGCCGGCGCTTCTCGCACTGGCGCTACCCCCGCTTCTGCTCCTGCTCGGCTGGAGCGCCCGCAATTATGTGGCTGAGGGTGTCTTTCAATACTCGACCGTCGGCATGCGTACGATACGGTTCTATACTGGCGTGCAGATCGAAGAGTGGAACCGCCTCGGACGATTTCCCACGATGGAAGAGGAGCAGGAGCGCCGCCACGCTCTCTACGACCACTACGGACCGAAAGTGGAACTTCGCATGATTTCGATGCAGGAGTATCGTGATGAGATTCAGGCGGACACGCGCGCGATCCTGACGGAGAATCCGGGGCGGACGATTCGTGCCTTCGTGCGAAGCTCGCGCCAGATCGCATTCGGGCGCTGCGGATATCACCGCAGGCAGCTCCCAGAGTCGCATGATCTCTACGCGCTCTTCGAGCGACTCTCGTATCTGGAATGGAAAGCGCGCCGTCTGATTCCCCCCGTGGTTTTCGTTCTGCTCGCCGTGGGGGCCGTGATTGTGCGGCGATCGCGTCAGGATCGCTCGTTCCGCGATCGCTTCGTCGTGTCCGTGATGCTGCTCATCATTTACGCGTACTTCTGGACGGCGTGCGGCGTCACGTCGAATACGGGGCCGCGCATCGTGCACCCGGGTGAGCCCGCGCTCCTGGTCGCCGTGATCGCGCTCTTCTCGCTGATTGCCGACACGACGGCCCGCGGCAGGAGCGATTCTGCCAGCGCCTGACCGGCTCTGACCGCGCCTGACGGACCTCTCGTTCCGAGCAGCCCGGGAATGATATACTCGCGCGACCGCGGGAGACCCCCGCCCGAAACGTGTCATCGAACAGGTGGTGAATGGAAACAGGTCACGTCAACAGCGGCGCGCTGACGGTAGCGATCGCGCTCGCGGCCGGGCTCGTCTCACAGACGCTCGCGGCGCATCTCCGCATACCGGGAATCGTGCTGCTGCTGGCGGCCGGCGCGATCCTGGGTCCGGACGTGCTGCATATCATCGAACCGCGGGAACTCGGGAACGCGCTCCCGGCCCTGGTCGGTTTTGCGGTTGCGGTGATCCTCTTCGAAGGGGGGCTGAACCTCAACTTCCGGCGCCTGAAACGCGAGTCGGTCGTGATCCAGCGCCTCATCACGCTCGGCTCGCTCGTGACGGCAACCGGCGGCGCGGTCGCGGCCCATTTCATCATGGGTTGGGAGTGGCGCCTCGCGATTCTGTTCGGCACGCTCGTGATCGTAACGGGCCCGACCGTGATCACACCGCTCCTTCGCCGCATCAAGGTGAAGCGCAAACTCCACGTCCTGCTCGAGGCCGAAGGAGTGCTGATCGATCCTGTCGGCGCGATCGTGGCCGTTGTCGCGCTCGATCTCGCGCTTCGTCCGAGCGAAACGCTCTTGATGGGGATGTTCGATCTCGTTCTGCGGCTCGGCTTCGGCTTCGCGGTCGGGGCCGTGGCGGGTGGCTTGATCGCGCTGCTGCTGAAACCGCGCCACCTCATCCCCGAAGGCCTCGAAAACATCTTCACGCTCTCGCTCGTGCTCGCGCTCTTCCATCTCTGTAACCTGTACGTCCCCGAGAGCGGCATCGGCGCCGTCACGATCGCGGGGCTCATCGTCGGCAACGTGCGCAGTCACGCGCTCGACGAATTGCGCGAGTTCAAAGAACAGCTCACGATTCTGCTGATCGCGCTTCTGTTCGTGCTTCTCGCGGCCGACGTCCGGTTCTCCGAGGTGCAGGATCTCGGCGTCGGCGGGATTCTCACGGTCGTCGTCCTGATGTTTCTGGTACGCCCGATCAACGTGTTTCTCTGCACGTGGCGCACGGACCTCAAGCTGCGCGACAAGCTGTTCCTGTCGTGGATCGGCCCGCGCGGGATCGTGGCGGCCGCGGTCGCTTCGTTCTTTGCTACGGAACTCTCGCGCGCGGGACTTCCCGGCGGCGGGGAGCTGCGGGCGATGGTGTTCCTCGTGATCTCGATCACGGTGTTCGTGCAGGGGATGTCGGGCGGCATGGTCGCCGCGCTGCTCGGTGTCCGGCTTCCGAAAAGCTCCGGGTACGCGATTCTGGGCGCGAACGAACTGGCGCTTGCGCTCGCCAAAGTACTGCGTGACGGCGGCAAGGAGGTCGTGCTGTTCGACACGAGCGCCGATCGCGTGCGCGCCGCGGAGCAACTCGAACTTCCGATCATCTACGGGAACGCGCTCGAGGAGCGCACGATGCTCCGCGCGGGCCTCGAGACGTATGAGGGCGCGATCGGGCTGACGCCGAACGAAGAGGTGAACCTGCTCTACGTGACGAACGCGCGCGAAGATTTCAAGGTTGCCCGCACGTACGTGGCGCTGCACAGGACGCTGGGCATGGTCACGAACAAGATGGTGGAAGAGAACCACAGCCACGTGATCTTCAGCAGCCCTCTCGATCTGGACCTCTGGAGCGTGCGTCTGCGGCGCGGTACGGGGTCGGTCGAGCAGTGGCGGTATACGCCTTCGACAGCGAAGGACGCCCCGAAGGACAAAGACAAGGATAAGGAGAAGGAGAAAGCGAAGGAGAAAGCGAAGGGGCAGGGGACGGAAGCGGAAAAGGAGTCGCCCACGAACAAGACCGAGGGCGTGCCGACTCTCGGGGAGGCGAATGCCGGGAAGAAACCGGAGGCCCCCGTCAATCCGTTCGTGCGCCGCAATCTCTATGTGGGAATCGCGCTTACGCGAAACGGGAGCGTGAGCCCCGTCGATGAAACGACGAAGCCGAAGGCGGGAGATCTTGCTCACTTTGTCGTGTTCACGGATCAGCGCGAGGAAGCGGAAGCGAAGATGCGCGATGCGGGATGGCTGCCCGCGTCGGAGTAACCCGCACGCGCGGCCGGGCGCATCGATTCCCGTTCGCCGCGCGCTTTAGCCGCCGCCTTATGTGATGGCGCCGTCACGGCCGATCAGGCGGCGGAGCACCCCCGTCTGGCCGATGTGATACGACTCGTGAAACACGAGCCCGGCCACGAGACTTCCGATCGTTTCGTCGGGATTGTTGATCGGGCTGAAGGGTGCCCTCTTCCCGAGATCGCCCGCGCTGAGCGTCGCCACCCCCTCGAACATTCTTTCGTGCACAGAAGCGAAATCGGCCGCGATTTCCGCAAGCGGCAACACCCCTTCTTCCGGCCCGGTGATGGCCCCGCCCCCTCTCATGTATCGCGCGTACCGCCCTTCCGGAAGCGGATCCGCCCCGATCGCAAGCAGAAAACCGTCGCGCGATCCGGTGATGTGCCCCGCGATCCAGTTCAGGCAGTTGCCGCCGGGAGAGGGCTGGACCAGCGACTGCTCCTGCGTGATGCCCGCCAGGTTCCTCCGGAACGCGAAGGCATTGAAATTCAGTTGAATCATAATCAGTTCGGTCGGATTACCGCTCGTCATGCGCTTCTCCTTCGCCAGGGGGATGAAACGATAGTACCGCATATGAGGGAGGGTCGTGGGGATCGATCATTTCGACGCGCCAGCGGGACGCCGCTTCCTCGCGCACCGTCAGCGCGTCCCCCGCGGGCCAGTCGAATAGCTGCGGGAGCGACTCTTCCCGTCGTTCCCAGACTTCGCGATCGAGAACCGCATAGGTGATGTTGCGGTTGATCATGAGGTCTTCGAGTTCCCGGGCGGCGGCCACTTCCGGGAACATGATGTTATTCGGCGGAACGGGCATTGTGTAGAACATCGGGTAACTGTGCGACGGGCCGGCCAGGATCTGTTCCCCCGCGAACGACTCCCTCATCCAGGTCCGCAGCTCCGCATATCCCGAAGGGAGTTGATACGAATGCTTCCAGTCCCAGTTCTCCTTCTGTTCGTACGCGGCGCGGATTCCGAGCAGCGCGACGAGAGCCGTTGCGACCAGAAAGACCGGCCTGGCCACCTGTTTCTGTCCGGCGAGTGCGCACGCCTTTCGCGTCGCCCACCAGAATCCCCACGCCGCCGTCGCGAATACGAAAGGAAGCACCGGCAGGTGAAAGCGGGCATGTGTCGTGATCACCGAATACCAGGTGAAGAAAACGAAGAAGCCCCCGACAAGGAGCAGAGCGGGGAGCCCCCAGCGTCGCCACGATACGATCACGCCTGTCAGGAAACCGAGTGCGAGCAGGGGAAGCCACGCGCGCCCGGCCCGCCAGAGCACGGGCTCGCTGAACATCCTTCGCAGCAGGCGCGTCTGCCGGTCGAGTCCGGTCGCGATACGCGCGCGGATCTCATCGCCCGTGTGTTCGCGAAAATAGCGGGCGGGGGAATACGCTCGGCCCCTGCTGTTCATGAATGCGGGCGAAAATACGCTTTCCCAGTCGTCGAGCCACATGACATGCGTGTTCACGTTGTAGATCGGATTCCTGTGCACGATTGTATTGCGCACGAGCAGCGGGGACGCCGCGACCACGAAACCGAGAACGACGAAGGCGATCGATCGGACGAAGTGCCGGCGATGGAGGAACGCGAGGTACACGATAATCACGGGAAACAGGAAAATGCCCGTCCCCTTGGTCATATAAGCGACGCCCATTGCCACGCCGGTCGCGAGATCGATCGTGCGGGAACGCGTTGTCCGCGTCAGGAAGTACACGGTCCAGAGAAACGCGAGCACGAGCATGGCTTCGCACGCGACCATCGACGTCAGATCCGCGTACGTGGCGTTCATGGCGAGGAGTGCCCCCGCCAGCAGGGCAACAGGATCGCCGGCGACCCTCCTCACGATCCAGAGGAGCGAAATCAGCGAGCCGAGTCCGAAAAGCAGCGAAATCACCTTGGCCCGGACGAAAAACGCGGGATCGGGCTCGGCGCCGAAGTGAATCGCGAGCGGGTAGGCGGGATGCTGATTCGTCTCCGTATAGGTGCCGTTCAGGCAGTCGCGAACGAAGCCCGGGAGCCCAGCTCCGAGTCTAAATCCATGTGCTATATCAAGATAGGAAGTCGTGTCCGTTTCCGCCAGACCGACATGATTCTGCAGCGCCTCGCCGGCCATCAGCAGGTAGATCAGTACGATCAGAGCATAGAGCGAAAGGCGGAGGGCCCGAAAAATGAGAGGTAAGGATCGGTTCAAATTGGCACTGCCTCGGAGAAAAGAAGCCTCGAATATGCTATACTACATAGGCTTTCAATATACGAATGCTTTGAGAAACTGTTTGAGATAAGCCAATTGGGAAAAGCCAAACGATCACAGGAGGAACTCACATGAAGAAGATGGCTATGGTTCTCTCGGTGCTGGCGCTCGTCGCCTTCGCCGGAACGGCTGACGCGCAGCCCTGGCATGCGAAAGGCGACTTGTACTGCGCTCCCGGCTGCTGGAACGATGACGCGGGGAATCTCATGTACGACGACGGCACGAACGGCGATGCCGTGTCCGGCGACGGCATCTACACGCGCCTCGTGACGACAGACGTCGGCGCGGCCGGCAAGTACAGCTGGAAAGCCGCCCTGCAGGACTGGTCGGCCTCGTATCCCGGCTCGAATCAGTTCGTGCACATCAACGCCCCGGCCGAGCAGGTTCTCTTCACGTTCGACACGAACGCGAACGGCGACGGCTGGATTCCGGACCAGAACATCCCGTGGTCCTCGCACTACGCGCCGGTCGGTTCGGCGTTCGAAGTCATCGGCGCGGCTCCGGAAACGGGCGGCTGGGCTGACGGTGTTGTCGCTGCGGAAGCGGGCGGCATTCACTCGATCACGATCACGATCGGCACGGCCGGCAGCTACGACTTCCTCTGGCGCGTCGACAACGACTGGGACGCCCAGA
Organism: Candidatus Eiseniibacteriota bacterium; assembly: GCA_029262235.1. Taxonomy (GTDB): domain Bacteria; phylum Orphanbacterota; class Orphanbacteria; order Orphanbacterales; family Orphanbacteraceae; genus JABDJQ01. Next base: position 587,045 of record JAJCZU010000004.1, read on the forward strand.
CGATGCGCACCGACGGCGGCGCTTCGGGCGGAGCGAACCTGAGCTACACGACCACGGTCGACAATCAGGACGTGCTGTTCGAGTTCAACGCCAACACGGGCCGCACGCGTACTACGGTGCTGACCTCGACGGCGACGGAAGAGACCAGCTGGACGGATATGAAAGAACTCTTCCGCTAGGAATTGTTCTGACTGCGATTCGAAAGAGGCGGTGAGGGCTACGGCGCTCCCGCCTCTTTTTTTGATTTCATTTATAGTGTTCGCAAAGCCCCTGCACCCGAGAAGGATTTCGCATGCGCTTCGCTCTACCTGTACTGACCGCTCTCGCTCTCATCTGGACTTTCCCCGTCGCGGTCGAGGCGGGCTTTCCGTCGCCCGCTGACTGGCGGAACGAGTCGATCTACCAGGTGTTCACGGACCGTTTTTATGACGGCGATTCCGGGAACAACAACGCCGACGGTTCGTACGATCCGGCGCAGGGGGCGAGGACGCACGGCGGCGACTGGGAAGGGATCCGGCAGAAGCTCGACTACATTCAGGGGCTCGGGGCTACGGCGCTCTGGATCTCGCCCGTGCTCGACAACGCCTACGGCGAATATCACGGCTACGCCACGCGCGACCGCTATTCGTTCGCGAAGCAGTTCGGCGACATCGCGGCGCTCCGCGCGATGATCGACGACGCCCACGCGCGCGGCATGTACGTCATTCTCGACGTCATTACGAATCACGGCGGCGACTTGATCGACTCCGGCGATCCGGGCTGGGACTCGTATCAGAACCCGGGCACGTACACTCTGCGCTGGCGGAACAGCGGGAACAAGCCGGGCCCGCCGTTCGACAATCTCGCCTGGTATCATAACAACGGCGGCATCGACAACTTCGTCGACCCGAATCAGATTCTCGGCGAGCTGTTCGGACTCGACGACTACAAGACGGAAGATCCCGCCGTGCGCGACGCGCTGATCGAATCGCACCAGTGGCTGATCGACACGACCGATGCCGACGGCTTTCGGATCGACACTGTGAAGCACGTGGAACTCGGCTTCTGGCAGGAGTTCGGACCCGCGCTCCGCGCCTACGCGGCCGACTCGCTCGGCAAGGACAACTTCTTCATGTTCGGCGAAGTGTTCGATGGCTCGTCGTTCGAGAACGGCAAGTTCACGGGCACGCAGGGAGGCGGGGCGTTCGCTCTCGACGCGACGCTGTGGTTCCCGATGCACTTCACGACGAACGGCGTGTTTCGCGACGGCGGTTCGACCGAATGGCTCTCCGGTGTCTACGGCGATTCGCTCGACTACGATCCGGCCGCCCGCGAACGCCTCGTCAAGTTTCTCGACAATCACGACATCGCGCGCTTCATGGGATTCGGTTCGGGGGCGGACCAGGACGAGTCGAAGTTCAAGGTCGGCATGGTGTGGCTCTACGCTTCGATCGGCGTCCCCTGTCTCTATTACGGCTCCGAGCAGGAGTTCGACGGCGGGGGCGATCCTTACAACCGGGAAGACATGTGGGACGGCCAGTGGGATTTCGGGCCTTCCGTCGGCGACAATTTTCATCAGGCGGCGCCCCTCTACAAGTACACGCGCCGGCTGCACGAACTGCGCGACGCGCTGCCCGCGCTTCGCACCGGTTCGCAGGAAGAGATCGCGAATTCATCGGGCGCCGGCATCTATGCGTTCTACCGGCGCGAGGCCGGCCAGACCACGTGCCTCGTGATTCTGAACAACGATGGTGTGGAGCACACGCTCACGATCGACCCCGACCTGCCCGGCGGCGTGATTTACGAAGGGATCACGGGGCTCAGCCGCACGATTCCGGGCGGCGGGAACGTGACTTTCACGATCGGAGCCCAGAGCGCGGCCGTCTGGTCGCAGGATGACGTGGCCCGCGCGCCGTGGGTCGCCCGCACCTGGCCGCCGCACGACGAACCGCTCGGCGATCTGGCGGGGAACATTTCGATCACGTTTACCGAGGCGATGAACGAAGCCAGCGTCATCGCGGCGCTTTCGATCGCGCCTTCCATTGCATACGGCACACACTGGATCGGCAAGACGCTCGTAATGACACCGAGCGCGAACCTCGCAAACGGCACGCGCTATACCGTAACGATCGACGAAACCGCGTCGTCAAAGACAGGCGGCGCGGCCGGCGGGGCCGGCGCGACCGGATCGCTCGGCACGCCGTTCTCGTTCGCATTCGACACTTCGCCGTACGGCGGCGGCGTGAACGTGCCCGCCGCGTACTATGCCTCGGAGATCACGACGGGCAAGGACCTGATCACGCCCCTCTGCCTCGAAGCTTCGCGTCCCGGCCTGCTCGACGACCGGCTCCTCGTCGGCGATACCGGATGGGATCGCGTGTTCTATCACGACGACGACGGCTTCGTCGAGATGCTCTTCGACTATGAAGTCACCGGTTCGCTTCGGCCGCGCTCGATCGCGCTCGACCGCGAGGGGGGGCACTTCGGGGGCGACCTCGTCATCGCCGACAACGACGCGTTCCTGCGGGGACGTCTCGACGCGGATCACTTCGGCAGCGTCTCGCAGATCGCGTCCACGCCGAGCACCGGCCCGGACTGGATCGTGGCCGTCGACCCGTCGGGAGATTTCGGCGGGCTCGCGTACTTCGGCGGCCCAGGCGAGAACACGGTGCGTTCGCTCGATTCGGCGGGCGCCATCGCGACGTTCGCGACCGGATTCTCGAGCGTGACGGGACTTGCTTTCGGGCGGGAGTCCGGCTTCGGGCGCGATCTCTACGTCAGCACAGGCTCCGGCACCATCTACCGCGTCGATTCCGGCGGCGGCAAAACCGTCTTCGCCACCGTTACCGGCGCCGGCGCCCTCGTGTTCGACCCTGTCGGCACGTTCGATTCGTCGATGCTCGTCATGCGCAGCGGAGGCGCGATCGACAAGGTGACGGGCAGTGGTGCGGTGTCGAGTTTCGGGAGCGGCTTCGGCAGCTTCCCGACCGGAGACTGCGGGGCGATCGATGCACTCGGAAACTTCTATGCCGTCGCGGACGATCGCGTCGTCAAGATCACGCCGCTTTCGCTCGAAACCGACGTCGATGATCCCGTGCCGCCGCCTCCGTCCTTCGCGCTCGCGCTCGAACCGAACCGCCCGAACCCGTTCAACCCGTTCACCGTGATCGACTTTACCGTTCCGGGCGAACGCGGCCGCGGCGTGCGCGCGAAACTCGAGGTACTCGACATTCAGGGGCGGCTCGTGCGCACTCTGGTCGAGGGCGTTGTCGGCGCGGGCGAAGGTTCCGCGACATGGGACGGTCGGAACGACGCCGGCGACCCCGTGGCTTCGGGCACGTACTTCGTGAAGTTCGAGGCGGGCGGGGTCGAGAAGAACCGCAAGATTACGCTGGTGCGGTAACAGGTCGGTCGTAGAACATTTCCGTCGCGCGCATGAAACACGCCCGCTCGCGCATCGGCCCCTCTACCCCTTCACGCCACCGAGCGTCAGCCCCGAAACCAGATAGCGGTTCAGCGCTAGAAAAAGCGCGACGACCGGAATACAGACGAGCACCGCGCCGGCGGAGTAGTTCGCCCACTCGGTCTGGAACGTGCCGGCGAGCGACTCGAGGCCGAGTGGCAGCGTGTAGAGGTCGAGCGACTGAATGATGACGCGCGCGACCATGAACTCGCTCCACGCCGTGATGAACGAAAAGAGCGCCGTGATCATGAGCGCGGGCGCGGAGAGGGGCAGCGTCACTTTGCGAAACGCCCCGATCTGTGTGAGACCGTCGACCATCGCGGCTTCTTCGAGATCGACCGGAATCGAATCGTAATACCCCTTCATCGTCCAGACGCAGAACGGCAGCGCGGTCGCGACGTACGCGATGACGAGCCCGGGGAGCGCGTCGAGCAGCCCCACCTTCTTCAATAGCAGGAAGAGCGGCAGCAGCAGCATGGTTGCCGGGAACATCTGCGAAATCAGAAACGACATGAGCCCGATCCCGCGCCCGGGAAAACGGTAGCGGCAGAACGCGTAGCCCGCGGTCGACGCGAGCGCGACGCCCAGAATCGTGACGGTGATCGAAACGAGCAGCGAGTTCCGCATCCAGAGCAGGAACGGCTTTTCGAACAGGATCGTCTTGTACGCGTTCAGCGTGGCGCCTTCGGGGATCAGCGCGAGCGAAGTGGAGTAGAGGCTGTCGCCCGGGCGCAGCGAAATGCTGATCACCTGCAGCACGGGATAGATCGTGACGATCGTCGCCAGGATCAGCGTGAGGTGCACGATCGCCGACGTCATCTTTTTGCCCATCGCCATCTAGATCGCCTCCATGCGGACCTGCATCTACGCGCCCTCTTCCGTGGTTCGCATCACACTTCCTCTTTCTGAATGCGCATGTAGTACACGACAAAGCTCAGCAGAATCAGGAAGATCACGATCGAAAACGCCGCCGCGTACCCGTACCGGTAGTAATGAAACGCGGCTTTGTAGACGTATGTCACGAGGATGTGGGTCTTGTCGGCCGGTTCGCCCTGGTTCGTCACGAGCCAGATCACGTTCAGGTTGTTGAATGTCCAGATCGTGCCGAGAACCGCGGCGGGCCCGAGTACGGGCTTGAGCATCGGAAGCGTGATGCGTCGGAACTGATACCACCAGTTCGCGCCGTCGAGCTGCGCGGCTTCGTACATTTCCTTCGGGATCGACTGCAGCGCGCCGAGTGCCACGACCATCATGAACGGAAACCCGAGCCACACGTTCGCGATGATCGGCGCTATAAACGCCCACGTTTCGTTCGAGAGCCACGGTACGGCGGGCAGGTGCACGGCCTTCAGCAGCAGATTCACGGCCCCGTATTCGTAGTTGAACATCCCCTTCCATGTAAGCGCCGTAATATACTGCGGCATCGCCCACGGAAGAATGAGCAGCGCGCGAAACCAGGCGCGGCCGCGCACTTCCTGGTTCAGGAGCAGCGCGAGTCCGATGCCGAGCGTGAGATGCGAGACGACGTTGATCGCCGTCCAGAGGATCGTCTTCCCGAAGATGCCCCAGATTTCCGTCTCGAGAAAGATCGTCTTGTAATGGGCGAGTCCGATGAACTGCGGGTCGCGCAGGTGATAGAGCGACATGTTGGAAAACGAGATCGCGACGTTATATATGAACGGATAGAGGACCACGGCCAGCATGACCAGCACGGCCGGCGCGAGAAAGAGATAGGCCGTTCGGTATCGACGCGCTCCCGCCAACGGTTACCCCTTCATCTCTCTGATCTTCTTGATGGCGTCCGCCTGCATGGCCTTCGCGGCTTCCTGCGGCGTCATTTCGCCGTTGATGACGTTTTGATACGCGGGGCGCATCGCGTCCCAGATCGCGCGCATTTCGGGGACGACGGGCATGCGTTTGCCGTGCCGCAGCTGTTCCCACGCGGCTTTGATGCGCATGTCGCTCTGAATCGCGGGATCCTTCACGGCTTCGATGCTGCTCGGGATCACGTAGAGTTCGTGCGCGGTGCGGATCTGCACGGCGGGCGACACGAGATAGCGCAGCGTCTCGAGCGCGCGTTCGAGCTTCGCGCCCTTCAGGTTCGCGTTCACGCTGTAGCCGCGGCTCGACACGAACGGTGCGGGCCAGAGCCCGGTTTCGTCGTGGATCGGAATCGACGTAACGCCGAAGTCGAGGCCCGCGTCGAGGTACCCGCCCCACGACCAGTACCCGTTGATCGTGTACGCCGCCTTCCCTTCCTTGAAGAGCGTCTCCGCAAGCTGGATGTCCGTACCGGGAGGCATGAGCCCGCGGTCGACACGGATGTTCTTCATCATCGCCAGTGCGTTCACCATCGCCTGCGTGTCGAGCGTCGGCTCGCTGTTCGCATTCATGACGCGACCGCCGTAAGCGCCCAGAAACGGCACGAGCCAGAACGGCTCCTTCGAGTCGAACACGAGCCCGTACGTATCGGGGCGTCCGTCGCCGTCTTCATCCACCGTGAGGGTCTCGGCCTGGTCGAGCATTTCGCGGAGCGTGCCGGGGACTTCGTCCACGAGCGCACGGTTATAGATGAGGCACAGGTGATTGCCGACCTGTGACGGCAGCGTCCAGATATGGCCGTCCAGTGTGTCGAACGCGAGCGGTTCGAAGCCCGCGAGATACTGGTTGTCGAACAGTTTTTCGATCGGCTGAATGACACCCGCCACGCTGAACGGGCCCGCGTTGTCCGCGGGGCCGAATACGAGATCGGGCCCGCCGCCCGCCATCGCCGCGGTCAGGAACTGCGTGCGCAGCTGCTCGGGCGGGTAGTTCGTGTGCTTCACGACAAAACCCGGGTTCGTCGCCTGGAACGCTTCGATCGACTCTTCCAGAATCACGCGTTCTTTCGGGTCCATGAATTCCCAGATTACGACTTCGGGTATCTTCTCCGTGCCTTCTCCGCAGGACGCGACAAGGACAAGAAGTACGAGGGGGAGCAGGTACGTCCTCAAAGAGAAATCCTCCGTTCGGTTCGCGGATCGAACCAATGGATCTGTTGGTGATCGAAAGTGACCATGAGTGTTTCGCCCAGCGTGAATCGTCGCATGCCGTCGATCTTCGCCACGAGGCGCGTGCCGTCTTCGAGGGCGAGATAGACGATGGTTTCGCCTCCCATGGGCTCCACGAGCACAACCTGGGCCGGCAGGCCGCCGCCACCCTCGGCGACGTCGACATGTTCGGGGCGGATGCCGGCGAGCACGGTGTCGAGTGACGGTTCCGCCGCGCCTGTGTTCCCCGTGAAAGGAAGAGGGTGCCCCGCGTACTGAAACACGCCGTCTTTTTTCGTGAGCGACATGAGGTTCATGGGCGGCGAGCCGATGAACTCCGCGACGAAACGATTCGCGGGTGTATTGTACAGTGTTAAAGGTTCGTCGGTCTGCTGAATGTGGCCTCCGTTCAGAACCGTGATCCGCTCGCCCATCGTCATCGCCTCCACCTGGTCGTGCGTGACGTAGATCGTCGTGATCTGGAGCCGTTTGTGCAGGGCCGATATCTCCGCCCGCATCTGAACCCGGAGCTTCGCGTCGAGGTTCGAAAGCGGTTCGTCGAACAGAAACACCTGCGGCTTGCGCACGATCGCCCTTCCGAGCGCCACGCGCTGGCGTTCGCCTCCCGAAAGATGGCGCGGGAGCTTCTCGAGCTTGTCGGAAAGGCTCAGCACTTCCGCCGCTTCGCCCACGAGCCGCGCCAGTTCCTGCTTCGGCGTCTTCCGTACCCGCAGCCCGAACGCGATATTCTCGAATACGGTGAGGTGGGGGTAGAGGGCGTAACTTTGAAAGACCATCGCGATGTCGCGATCACGGGGGGCGAGGTCGTTCACGACCCGGTCGCCGATACGGATTTCGCCCGCGTCGACCGGTTCGAGGCCCGAAAGGACGCGGAGAACGGTCGATTTCCCGCATCCGGAGGGGCCCACCAGCACCATGAACTCGCGGTCGTGGACCTCGAGGTCGATGTTGTCCAGAACCGTGATTCCGGCCCCGTAGCGCTTCGTGACGCCGCTCAGACGTACTCCAGCCAAGGATTCCTCGTGGTTGGTCGTGTCGGTCGGTTTCGGCGGATTTCCGCTGTGACTGTACACCGCGAGAGTGCCACATCTCGATGGATTATTCCACCGGAATGTGGTACTATCATTTGACTTACGGCAAACCGCTCCAGCTCTGAGATAGACTATCACAACAAGGGAGAAGCCATGCGCAAATGGACTTTACTAACGGGCGTTCTGCTCGCCGCGCTCCTGACTCACACGGATGCGCGCGCGGAAGCGTTCGGAACACCGACGATCGACGGAGTAATCGACGGTGTCTATGGCGCCGCGGAAGCATCGGATCCGTTCGGCGATCACTGGGCATCGAACAACAACATCGATCTCGGCGACCTGTACGTGTGTAACGACGCGACGTTCTGGTACTTCGCATTCACGGTGAACGACAATATCGTGACGACGAACTGGGGCAAGTACGTACTCAACATCGACACGACGAACGACACGAACGGCGGAACCTCGGACCCGTGGGGCCGGAACGTCACGATCAGCGACCCGCACAAGTCGGAATACACCGTACGAAGCTGGCTCGACGCGCAGCCGTACGGCCCCGAAGACAGCCAGCTCTGGTCGTGGGACCAGGGGACGACGACCTGGAACCTGACGAGCGCGCTCGTGGACGCCAAGGTCGGCGCCGGCACGACGTCCGTTCTCGAATGGAAAATCGCGAAAGCCGACATCGGCGACCCCGACACGATCTATGTCGAAGTGTGGACGACCGGCGGTGGTGGCACCGACAACGCGCAGGACACGTCGAACGATCCGGCCGACGACTGGAACGCGACCGACTGGGCGACGACGTCGGTGCTCTCGAGCTCCACGTGCGTCGCGAAGCAGACGGGTACGGATGTGACGCCGCCGACGGTTTCCTCCGCCCGCCCGACGCTCCAGGACGGCGCAGGCGATCCGGATTATGACAACGTGGTCGTCAAGTTCTCCGAAGCCGTGCAGATCGGTCAGGCGACAAACACAGCGAACTACACGGTGACAGGCGCCACGATCAATTCGGTAAGCGTCCTGTCGGTCGATACTTACCAGCTGAATCTCGCGGCGGACCTGCCGCTCGGAAGCTGTATCACGGTGGAGGCGACCGGCATCGCCGATGCGGCCGGCAACACGATCGTGGACAACAATGTAACGAACGTCGACGACTTCTATCTGACGAAACTCGTCATCAACGGCCTCATGAACCTGCATCTGCAGTCGACGTCCTACTTTCCCGCCGCCGACACGTTCGGGATCGAAGGAAGCCTGGCGCCGCTCACGTGGGATCCGCTCTGCGACGACCTGATGAACGACGCCGGCACGGGCGGCGACGCCGCTGCAGGCGATTCGATCTACGCGAAGACGCTCGTGTTTGCGAACGGCTGCACCGGCGGCCTGACCGACACGCTGACCGTCGAGTACAAATTCAATCATCAGTGCACGAACCCGGGCTACGAGTCGACGTCGAATCACGTCTACACGCTCGACGGATCGATTCCGTGCGACACGCTGAACATCTGGTGGGAAGACATCGCGCCGATCAACCTGACCGACAAGGACATCGACGTGATCTTCTTCATCGCCGGCCTCGTGCCGCCGTTCGACACGGGCGACAGCCTTGCGGTCAACGGCTCGCAGCTTCCTTTCGACTTCAACCTGCCGCCGCTTGCGACGAGCGTGATGAATGACGACGGCACGGGCGCCGACTCGACGGCCGGCGACGGGATCTACTCGCTCCGCGCGACGTTCCCGACCGGAACGATCAAGAACTTCGAGTACAAGCACGTCATGAAGGACTTCGGCGACACGCTCTGGGTCTATGAGTGTGACGGCCAGGGGAACCGCAACGTATTCCTGAACGACTCGCTCTTCTCGACGGCGAATCCGATCGTGCTCGACTTGCTCTACTGGGACTTCTGCGGTGATGTGGTCGGTGTCGACGATGCCGATCCGGAGAGCGCGATTCCGGGAACGGCGATGAAGCTGTTCCAGAACACGCCGAATCCGTTCAACCCGCGCACGTCGATCGAGTTCAGCCTGCCTGAGCGTATGGCCGTGAACCTGAACGTGTATGACGCTTCGGGACGGCTCGTGAAAACGCTGCTCGACCGCGAGCTCGGCGCCGGCGCGTACACCGGCGGCAACGCGGTCGTATGGGACGGCACGGACAACGCAGGAAAACCGGTCTCGTCCGGCATGTACTTCTACAAGCTGCAGAACGAGAAGGAAAACATCACGCGGAAGATGACGCTGATCCGCTAACGGATCGCCGCCAGAAATGACGCAGTACGCAGGGGCCGGCCGATCGATTCGGTCGGCCCTTTTTTGTTCGCCCGCGATGTCGATTCGCGCGCGCCATTTTCGTCGAGAGGGTGAAGCGGGCGGAGAATCCGTCCGCCGCCGGAACACCCGCGAGAATCCGCCCGAGGGCGCCCATCGCAGTAGTAAGGAGACGGGAATCATGCCGAAGTATCTTTTGGAGCTTCACGAACCGCCGGTTAAGAAGACCCAGGACATCTCGCCGGAAGAAATGCAGCAGATGATCGCCGAATACACCACCTGGAGCCGCAAGATGGGCGAAGCCGAAATCATGGTCGACGGCTGGAAGCTCACGAACGAAGGGGGCAGGCACCTCGTGGCGAAAGGCGGAAAGGTCGCCGTGACCGACGGTCCCTACAGCGAAGCGAAGGAAATTCTGGCCGGCCTCTTTCTGATTCAGGCGCGCGATTACGATCACGCTTCGGAAGTCGCGCAGTCCTGTCCGCACATGAAGTTCGGGCGGATCGCGATTCGCCAGGTCGATATGATGGAAGGCTGATCGTGAGTACGCACGACTTCGTCGAGCATCTCTTTCGGCACCGGGCGGGGCAGATCACCGCAAGCCTCGCCCGGGTCCTCGGCTTCGGGCAGATCGATCTGATCGAAGAAGTCGTGCAGGAGGCGCTCTACAAGGCGCTCGCGATCTGGCCGTACCAGGGCGTGCCGCGGAACCCCACGGCCTGGATCATCGAGGCGGCAAAGAACGCGGCCTATGATCGTTTGCGCCGCGAGAAGGTGTGGCGCGAAAAGGAGGACGCCGTGCGGACCGTACTCGAAGGATGGGCCGACAACGAGTTCGAGGCGGGAGCCGGGAGCGCGGCCGGAGCCGGATTCGCGCGCGAGATCCGTGACGACACGCTCGCGATGATGTTCACGTGCTGCCACCCGAGCCTGTCGCCCGAGTCGCAGGTGGCGCTTACGCTCAAAGTAGTGGGCGGGTTCAGTGCGTCGGAAGCCGCACGCGCGTTTCTCGTGGCGAAAGAAACGATCGCGCAGCGTATCGTGCGCGCGAAGAGGACACTGCGAGAGGCCGGGGTTTCACTCAAGATCCCGGGGACGGACGAAATCGAAACCCGCCTCGCGCCGGTTCTGCAGGCGCTCTACCTGATGTTCAACGAAGGGTACGCATCCTGGGCGGGAGAGTCGCATCTGCGCCGCGACCTGTGTCATGAAGCGATCCGGCTCTGCGCGCTCCTCACGGAGCATCCGGTGACCGGCCGCCCGGAAACGCATGCGCTCCACGCACTGTTCCTGTTCCAGTCGTCGCGATTCGATTCGCGCCTCGATGAGGAAGGGGATCTCGTGCTGCTTGCCGATCAGAATCGGGGTGCGTGGGATCGTGCCGCGATCGTAGCCGGCGCGGCAGCGCTCAACAAATCGGCGGCGGGCGAAAGGGTGACGCCGTATCACAGGGAAGCCGAGATCGCGTCCTGCCACGCTCTCGCCCCGTCCTACGACGAGACCGACTGGACGCGCATTCTCGCCTGCTTCGACGCCCTGATCACGGCGAACCCGTCCCCTGTCATTCGTACGCATCGCATGGTGGCTCGCATGGAGGCCGGCGATCTGGATGGCGCGAAGCGGGAGGAGCAGCAGCTCGCGGAGGAATCTTCGTTGCTCGAATACGTGCCGTTTCTGGTAGCGCGCGCGGAACTGGCCGAGCGAAGGGGGGAACGGGTGAACGCCGCCGCGATCTTTGCGCGCGGGATCGAGCGCGCCGCCTCCGAACCCGTGAAGCGCCATCTCCAGCGTCGCTGGGCGCGGCTCGCGAGTCAGTCGGGCTGACCCCCTGCCCTATGTGTTGAAGATCAGACTGCAGCACGTCACGCCGCCCTCGGCCTTCGCCAGTTCGCCCACCTCGACTTCCCTCGTCCGGATCCCGGCATCGGTCAAACGGGCGCACGTCCGATCGAATCCGGCCGGGTAGATCACCGTGTCGCCGACGAGCAGCGCGCACGCGGCCCACGGTTCCGCCGGATCGACATCGATCATGCGTACGCCTTGGAAAGCCGACGCGTCCACCCAGTTGCGGTTGATAAGGAGAGTGTTCGGCGCGACGAGGCCGATTGCCGTTTTCAGATGAAGACATCCGGTGAGTGGCACCGCGATCACGGTGTAGCCGAAGGGCGCAAGCGTGGTACGAACCTGTTCCACGGCGTGTTCGTTCGTCCGTTCCGAAAGCCCGATGTAAGCGGTGCGGTCCACGACCTGCACGTCGCCGCCGTCGATCGTGCCCGGGGCGGCGATATGAACGAGGCGGCGATACAGGCCGAGTGCATCGGCGATGCCTATGGTCTCGGGGCGGCGGGAACGGGCGCCCGGGCGCGTGATGATCGCGACTTCGTCGAGCACGATCGCGCCATCCTCGACGAAAACAGAATCGGGAAGATCCGGTTCCGTCGGCAGCACGCGCAGGTCACAGCCGAGTGACGTGAGACACCGCTCGTATGCATCGTGCTGTGTGCAGGCGCGTTCCAGATCGATCGGCGCGCGCTCGAGATGTGTCAGCTCACAACGGGCGATTCCGGGGCTGACCCCACGTGTAATGGCAACGCGCAACGGCTTTCTCTCCAGTCGCCCGGGCGGCGTGCCCGGCGGGGCTCAGCGCTTCCCGATTGCGCGAATTGCGTACGTGCGGTTCACTTCGTCCAGCTTCACTTCGTATGTCCCGGGGGCCAGGCTGAACTGGCCGAGCGCGGGCGCTTCGTTGTTGCCGGTGCCCAGGCAGACGATGCCGGAAAGCGGGTCACTGCAGCTCAGGTTTTCCGAAGTGCAGCTGCCGTAGTCGTTCGCGCCCCAGTCTTCGGCCGTCCGGAACTTGAGGAACGTGCAGATCTGGGTCGCGACGTCGAGAGTGTCGACCCAGATGCCGCCCTCGATTTCGATCATGCTGGCGCGCGTCGTGCTCCAGTTCGTGACATCGCCCACGATCCGGATCACGTCGTATTCGGATTCGTAGCCGGCGACGGCTTCGAGCGTCACGGTACCGATGTCGGTCGTGGCGCCTGCCGTGACGACGATGTCGCTGATTGTCGTGTCCCGGAAACCGGCGGACGACGACAGGAACGCGACGAAGTATGTGCCCGGAGCGAAGTCGGTCAGCAGGAACGTGCCGTCGACGGGGTCGGCGAATACGGTCACCGTGTCACCCTCGGCGCGTACGGCGACCGCGGCGACGCCGGGTCTCGGATCCGGCGTTTCGCTGAACGCGACCGTGCCGCTGATATTCCCGGCGCGACGCATCGTGATCGGAGCAAGATCCGTTTCGTCGCCCGCCTCGAAGTCGGTGCCGTCGACGACCTGCGTCACATAGCCGGGCGCCGACAGAACGAACTCGTACGCGCCGTCGCTGAGACCCTCGGCCGTGAACGTGTTCGCGTCGGGCGCGATCAGAAGCGTGTCGACCACGCCGCCGGTGTCGCTGAAGCGCACGAGCACGGTCACTTCGGGGCGCACGGCCGGGTTGTCTTCGAACGACACGGTCCCGCGAATGAAGCCTTTGGGTACCACCTGGATCGTGCCGAGGTCGACGCCCGCCTCACCCGTGACCTTGACCTTGCGCACGAAGCGGGTCGGGAAGTTCACGCGGTCCGACGGCACGTCGATGACGAGCGTGTAAAGACCCGGCAGCAGGTTTTCGAACGCGAAGGAAGTGATGTCGCCGCCGAGCGTATCCCACGGCACTTCTCCTCCGGCCTCGATAATCTGGTAGACGGCGGGAGCATTCGAGGCGTTCAGCAGAAAGATGTAGTCGTCATTCACCGGGATCACGGCCGGGATGTCGTCGCCGTTCTCCGGCGTGACTTCGCCTGTCCGCGCTTCTTCGTCGATCTCGCAGTCACCGCAACCCGCGTAGCTGCCGTCCCACGCGCGATTCGTGACGAACTTCCACGCAAAAGCGTCATCGCTCGTGAGCGAGATCGTCTCCATCCAGAGGCACGGGAACATCTGCGTCATGCCGGGAGTCGTGTCCCAGAGCCCAATGTCCCAGGCGGTGTACGTACCGGTAACGTGAATGCTCGAGGGACCGTTCGCGCAGGCGGGATCGTAATCTTTGAAGATGTAAACGACCGTCTGCGGGTTCACCGGCACGTCGCCCCAGTCGAGGATGCCGGAGACGAGTCCCTCGGCGACGATGACGTCGGCGAACGGGTCGAGAAACGGACTGCTGGTATTGTCGCCGCAGCTCAGCGAAAACGCGAGCAGCGCAAAGAGGGGAAGTGCGACCAGCAATGGATATCGCTTGGTTGGCATGACCGGAATCTCCTATTCCACAATGAGGAGCGAGTTGTAACCGCCGAAGCCGTCGTCGACGCGCAGCGGATTGTTCGGATCCTCTTTCCAGGTGTTTTCGTCGATTACGAATTTGTACTGATACCGGCCCGTGGGGAGAGCCTCGACCAGCGTCCAGACGCCGTCGCCGTCTTCGTCGGACATGAGGCCGATGTTATAGCTGCCCGTTTCGGCCTGGCCCGCGAGCCAGTTGTTCCGCTCCCAGTTGCCCGCAAGCTGCACGCGGTGCGCGGAGGGCGCTTCGAACTGGAAGTGAATGCCGTTTTCGACCGGATAGGGCGGAGGGAGACGCCGCTTGATGAAATCGAGCCCGCCGCATCCGAGCGGCAGAGCGACGATCAGAGCGAGAAGGGGGAGCCATCGTTTGTGTCGTGCGTTTTGCATGCTGCAGACCCCTTGCCTAGAAATGAATGATGCCTTCGATCTGGAAGCGTTCCTCGTCCTGAAGCGCCTGCTCGGCGTCCCGGATCGTGTCCCCGAGGCCGGGGTAGTTCCGCCGGGCGGCATCGCCGTTGGCGCCGCGGTCGAACAGGAACGCGTCCCTTCCTATATTACTGTACTCATTGATCGTCTCGTCCACCACGTACGGATCGACTCCGTAGGAGAGGGCGATCTCGAGCCCCTGGCCGAATTCCCACGCCACTTCCGCAAATGTCGACGCAAACGACGAAAAGAGGGCGAGAACCGGGTCATTATACTTCGCGAGGCGGGTGTCGCTCATGAGGCGCACCTGCTTCCAGGGACGGGCCGTCAGGATGAAATACGTTTCGACGAGCTTCGGATCGCGCCCCTGCACGCCCGAAATTCGGCCGCGATACTCGAAATCGACCGCTTTCGGTTCGTAGATCGAGAACGCGAGGCCCGGCTTCCAGACCATGACATCCTCGCCGCCGAGCAGCGTCATGCGATGATACGAGACCTCGTGCTCGTTCTGCTCGAGCCAGAAGTTCCGCTTGTCGAACCAGAACTGATTCTCCCAGGGCGTCCGCGTGTCGTAATCGAAATTATACCAGTCGACTTGAACCCCTATCGTGAGCCCGCGCAGGCCCTTGAAGCTCTTGTCGCCCGCGAGCGAGAACGTATTCAGGCTGTTCTCGAGCGTGTCGGGAATGCCCGTAGCGAGGAAGTTCTGCTCGTGCGTCTCGCGCTCCCAGGCGATTCCGAGGTCCATGTCCCACTTACTAATACGATACGAACCTCCCAGATGGATGCGGTTCGAACGGTCGAGTTCGTACGATTCCTTCGGAATGGGGCGCTGCTGTGAAATGATCTCGATCCCCGCAACGAGAACCGAGTCCTCTTCGATTTCGTCGTAAACGTTCACGGTGCGGACCGCCGCGTCCGCTTCGGTGCCGCCCCGGCCGACGACTTCGGCGCGCCCGTGCAGGAATTCGGCCGTGAACTTGTACGGTTTACTCGGATGGGAGTACTGGATGTCGCCGCCGCCGGCGTACCACTGCTCCACGGTGTTCGCAAATCCGACCGCCGTGCCGAGCGTGTCGCCGAGGTCGGCTTCGTCATCAATCAGCAATGTAAGCGTACCCGGATTGTAGCCCCGGTCGAGGCGGAAAGAGCCGCCGAACCGGAAGTTGTTCAGGGGGAGTCTGGCGCGCGCCGCGAAAACGTCCTTGTCGTTGTCGTCGTCCGTGACGTCGTAAGTCGTAAACGGGTTCGAAGAGATCGTTGCCCGGTCGGGGTCCGCAAATTCGAACCCGTCGAATTCGTTCTGGAGCGAGTCGAGCGTGCCGCGTGTCGTGCCGCCGTTCTCGAAATCGTCCGCGTAAAGCAGTGTGAGCGACAGATCGCGCCACTCGGTCGTCGCGATCGCGCCCTGCTGCCGATACCCGAATGCGTGGTCGTAGATCCCGATGCCGCCGACGATCTGCAGCGGATCGTCCCAGACGACGCGCATCGGATCTTCCCACGTCCCCACGGCTTCGTTGTCGAACAGCTTGATGTCGAAGTACTCCGTGTTCGCCGTGATCGACCCGCGGTCGAAGCGCATGTTCGTGCGCCAGAACTCCGTGACCGTGGCCTCGTTCTCGTTGTTGATATTCGTGAGCAGGTGGATCTGCGCGATCTCGTTGACGCGGATATTCCAGTCGAGGTCGATGTCCATCGACGGGCGTTCCAGTTCGTACTGATCGCCGCGGCCCGCGTTCTCACTCGACTTGTAAAGGCCGATCATGCGGCCGCCCAGCATGATTTTCGGCGAGAAGGCGACGTTCGAAGTGGCGGTGCCCACGATCTGCGTTCCCGCTGACGAAATTTCGACGACCGAGTTGCCGTAGCCGCCCGCAGTGCGCGGATTGTCGGGGTCGGCGATCCACTGCCCGTCCACCACGAACTTGTATTCGTGCGAGCCGGCCGGCAGTTTCACCGTGGTCCGCCAGACATCGCCCTGCTTCCGCATGGCGTGTGTGGTGGTGTTCCAGTTATTGAATTCGCCGGCGACTGAAACGCTCCCCGCCTGCGGGTCCGAATGCGTGAACACGACCCCCATCGGAGTCACCTCGACCGCGGCGAATGCGTGCGGCGCGGTCAGCAGGAACGTCAGCGCGAGAGCCGCTCGAATGAACTTGTGCATGCTCGATTTCCTATGTGGTTGGGCGAACTTAGAAGTTCCCTTTCATAATCAGACGAATGATGTCCTTGTTGTCCGCGCTTCCCGCGAGGTCGCCGTCGTTGACGGGGACCGCGTCATCGCCGATCCACCACGGACCGTACGAAAGAAACATCTCGAAGCTTTCCGCGGGGCGGAACTGCAGTTCGGAGAATATCCCCTTGCGCAGCCGCGCGGGGTCGTTGCCGAACGCGTAACGATTGTAGATCTTGAGTTTCGATGTCAGGTTTACGGACGTTTCGAGCGACACGAGCTCTTTGCGGAGCGTGGTCTCGAGGTCCTTGATCTTGCCCTGCACGCGCATCCACGCGAGCCGGCTTTCCACCTGCACTTCGCCGAACAGATCGTAGTTCTTGATCTCTTCAGCGAAAAGCGGGTTGCCGAAGTCCGTGGTCTTGCGTCTGTCGTACCAGATCTTGCTCGTGAAGCCGTTCACGTATTCCGTGTACATCTCGGCCCGGAACTGCTGGAACTTCTTGTCCTCGAAGCGCGTCCGGCGGTTTTCCTCCCAGTCGAGCGTGACCGTGATCGCGCGCCCGGGGATCAGGTACCAGCTGTTCAGCTTGTAGCCCACGAGATCGTTCGTGGCGTCGCCGAGGTTGGCCGTGTAGTCGTGTCCGAAATAGTAGTATTGCGGGGCGATGTTGTAGTAGCCGAGCCTCGGATTTCCGAAGCGGAGCGAGCGCAGTTCCGCTTTGAACGCGGCGTCGTTCGGGAGCAGTCGATTGAACTCGTCGATCTCCCATTCGTCGAACTGGAACGTGCCGTCAGGGGCCGCGTTCGAGCCCGCGATCCGGCTGTCCGCGTATTCCACGAAGAGATCCATGTTCATCATCGTGTACCGGAAATCGAGCGCGTACACTTCGTTATAGCCGAGGCCGCTCTCCGTGTCGATGTCCTGGGTTTCGACCTTGCGCGCGTATGTCATGCCGGCGCGGAACCTGTTGTCCCAGAACGAGCGCCTGAGCCGGAACACGTGCGCGTCGTCGGTGCTCGTGGGAATCGCGTCGCCGCCGACCTGCGTCTGGCTCGAGAAGTCGCTCATGATATACGTGGCTTCGAAGCCCTTGTAGCGCCGCAGGTCGAGCCGCACGCCCTGCGCGTTTCCGCCGTCCGTCGTCTGCCCGCCCTGCACGATCTGCAGAAGCTGATTCTCGACCCAGAAACGGTCTTCGCGCGAGAAGAGGTACGAGTCGAACTCGCTGTTGTCCCCGAACTCCTTGCGGAACCGTATGTGGCTCTCCCGGTACTGGAAGAGCGGGCGTTCGTTGTTGTTCGAACCCGAGTTCCAGTCGGCTTCGAAGCGCACGAACCCTTCGACACCCTTGCGCGGTGACGTGAAGACCCGGAACTGCGAGGCCGCCCAGGTGTCGTCGTTGTTCGACTCGAAATTCCACGGATAGAAACGGTCCTGTTTGCGGACATCGAGCTGCAGCTGATACTCGCCTTCGACCCGCGTGAACGCGGCGGCATCCGAAGCGAGGAGCAGCCCGAGGAGAGGCGCGACGACGATGGCGGTGCGCGCGAGAAGGCGGATCGTACGCGGGATCATCGTTCGCCCCCGATCGGAATGGTGAGCGAACTCGTGAACGAGACGCCGAGAGTCTTGTGCGTGACGAAGCCCGTGTCGAGCTGCCAGCGTTCGGCGATCAGTCCGAAGCCGCCCCAGAATTCGTCATCGAGGAGCCCGCTCCGGAGCGCGAACACGTCGTAGAAACGAACCTCGCCGCCGATGTTGACCGCGAGTTCGTCTTTCTTGTTGCGCGCTGTTCCGATCGAAACGACCGAGCTCTCGTTCCAGTAGTAGGCAAGTCCCGACTCGAACTCCGTGTCGACAGGCGATCCGCCGTTGCCGTCGATGAAGTCGAACTCCGGGTTTCCCAGATTACGAAGCGTGGCGCCGACGGCCACTTTCGCGTGAGGGCGATAGAGCACACCGACGTCGAGTGCGGCTTTCGTCTGCGAGCCGTAGTCGAAGCTTTCCGCGCGCGCCGTGAACTGGCTGTACGAAACGCGCAGCAGTTTTACCGTGGCCCCGATCCCTACGGCGCCGATGCTCGGGAGTTCCGTCTTCCCGCCCCAGGCGAGCGCGAACGCGTCTTCGCTCTGTACGTCCTGCAGGCCGAGATGATGCCACGAGGCGCCGAGCGTGCCGAAGCGCGTCGGATACGCGGCGGCGATGTAGTTGATCGCGAGATCATTAATAATGTAAGGGCGGTAGTGGTTGAAGAGCACGGCGACACGGTTCTGGTTCGCGAGCCCGCCGGGATTCCAGTGAATGGCAGAGGGGTCGTCCGCGATCGCATGAAACGCCGACCCCATTGAAAGGGCACGCCCGCCGACTTCCATGCGGTCGAAGTAAGCTTCCGCCGGGTCGCCCGTGACAAGCAGTACGCCTGCTGCGAGGCACGCCGCGAACCGGAATGTGCGTGCGATCTTCATCGAATCACCGAAAACGCTTTGTTCGAACTGTTCTGCCCGGGCTCGATCACGAGTCGCAGCACATAAATTCCGCCTGGCACCATTTCGCCGCGTTCGTCGCGCCCGTCCCACTGATCGTCTTCGGGCACCGCGTATTCCACAATGGAACGCTGCTCGTTGCGATAGAGCGTCTTGATGAGCTGTCCCTGGAGATCGTATACCTCGGCCGTCAAGTCCACGTTACGAAACTCGTCGCCGCTCGGCGGGTCCACGAGGAACGTGAACTCGAGTGGAAGGTCCTCCTCCGGCGAAACGACGGGACGAATGAGAACGATTTCGGAAATCGTGAAGCGAACCCCGAACAGCGGCGGCGCTGCGAGAAAGGAAACGCGGCGCGAAACGGCCACGCCGTCGAGATCCGGGAGGCCGTCGGCGACAACGGAGTCGACAGTGGACGAGTCGGGGAACAGGGACTGTTCCCCCGTGCTCGAGAGGTAATACGTGATGTCGAGGGGAACGATGGCGTAGTTGTCGACGGTCACGAGGTCGCTCGCCTCGGTCGTGTGTCCGCCGAAGTTGTCGGGGGCGGAATCCGGCCCGCCCGTGCCGTCGCCGCCCGCCGTCAGCACGGCCGCGAAACGAATCGTGTGCGCCGGGTCGAGGCCGTTCGGGAGCACGTAAGTCGAATCCCCGGTCCGTTCGTCGTATGCGCGCACGAGCAATTCGGGAAAGAAGACCGTCCACGGGATGCGGGCTTCCATCGACCGCCCCTGCGCCCCCTGCGCGAACGTGGCGACAGTCTCGAACAGCGTGTTGTCGATCTGTGTCACCGTATTGGCGCCGGACGCCCGCCATGTCTGCGGCGTCGTATTGCCGTCCCAGGTGGCCATGAAGAAGTCGGGGAAGAAGTTGTTCGAGAATACGAAGTTGCGGCGCCACGCGTTCAGTTCGGTCATCTTTTCGAGACCGCCGTTCCGGTAGTCGAACAGCAATATGATGTTGTTGTCCCATGCGATCCCGTCGACCGCGACGTAAAGGTTTTCCGCGTCCCAGCTGATCCAGATCTGATTGATATCGTTGTTGAATCCCCACCGGGAATCGTCGGGGCGTTCCTGCAGAATGCGCTCCAGGCTGCCGTCGCCGTCGAGGTCCGTGAGCGTTTCTCCGAAAACGAACTCGTCTTCGCGCGAGAAATCCGTCGAGTTGCCGTCGATCAGAATGCGTTCGGTGAGATCCGGGGCAGTGGCGGCCAGGGCGATCCCGGGGAGAGAGCCATTCATGAGTGCGAGGCAGAGGGAAATGGCGGCGGCGGATCGCAGGCAGCAACCGGGGTTCGGCCGGCGCGCGCGGTGATGGTGCCGGATCCTGGAAATGATGTCCGATAGGGGTTTCATGAGGGCCCGATGATAGCACCAGGGGTAGAAAACGAACAAGCGGGGGGATAGTCGCCGCAGACGGTTGTGTGGAAGAGAGCGGCCCCGGAGCCTGTGGGTGCTCCGGGGCCGGTGAGATCAGCACGCTTGTCGCAGCCCTAGTTCTGTGCGCTCGTCGTCCATCCGGCGGTCCAATCGGCCCCGGCGCCGCTGTCCATGGCGCCGATGAAATCGACGACTGTAAAAAAACCGTCCACCGGCGGGGTGGCCACGGGTACGGATCCATCGACCGCGGGTGATGACGCGCCGGGCGCAAATCCGGGGGCAATCAGATCGTACGGGCCTACGAGTGCCGGATCGAGCGTATGATTCTCGAAGCCCTCGGTCATCATCCAGCTGACTTCGTCGATCTCGTCCGTATCGGTCGGGAAATTCGAGTTCGCCCCGGCGATCCTGTTATCGAAGAAGATCGAATGGCGAAGCGAGAGCGCGCCGGAAGCGGCCTGCGACGCGGTCGCGGCCGTGGCGACGTCCACCCCTCCCTTGTTGAAGCCGAGGACGATCGCGTTTCGGATCGTGCCTGCCGTCCCTTCACGAAGAAGCAGGCCGGTGTCCGACTCGGGGCCGTTCGGATCGCCGATGATCGTCAGATTGTAGAGCGTGGGGTTCGAGCGAGGCGTCAGATCGTTGTTTGTGCCGTTGTTGTCGGCCTCGATGCCGTTGTCCGCATCGGCGCCGTTCTGTTGCGCGATCCAGAACTGGCCCCGGCCCGACCAGCCGTCGGTCCAGTCGAAGCTGTCGTCCCGTACGCCGGTGCAGAGTACGTATTTGGCGTCCACCGTCCCGCCGAAAAACTCGATGCCGTCATCTTGATTGTAGTGCACCTGCACGTATTCGACCGTCGTTCCGCGCCCGACTCCCTGGAACGCGATTCCGTTCAGTTCGTTGTCGGGGCTGAATTCCTGCCCGGCGAACTCGACACGCACATAGCGGAGCACGCCGCTGTTGTCGTCAGGATCGCTGCCGCCGTATGTGCCGGTGTTCCCCTCGCCCTGTGCGGTGGTGCCTGTATTCAGCGGGGCCCGCCCGTTGATGATGAGACCGCCCCAGTCGCCGCGCGACCGCGCACCCTCGACCTGGTCGCTCGTGAACACGATGGGCTCCTCGGCGGTCCCTTCGGCCATGATCTTCGCGCCCTGCGCGATAATCAGCGTTCCCGGCGGGTTGCCGACGCTCTCTCCGAAGATCGTAGTGCCGGACTCGATCGTAAGGGTGGCCCCGGTTCTCACGAACACGGCACCGCGTAGCAGGTAGCCTTCGCTGCTCTTCAGCGTGCGGTCGGCCGCGATCTCACCTTCCAGTATGACAATATCGCCGGAGCTGTTGTTGCTGCCGCCCGAATCGGTCGGGCTGCTGTCGTCGCCGCATCCGAATGCAACGGTGGTCATTGTGAGAAGCAAAATCAACTTGCGCAGGGACACTGTGAACCTCCTGGACCGACGTTGTCGGTTCGTTCGTGAGCTCTAGAGTTCGTATGAAAGGCCGATCGAGATCGAGCGGCCCGTGCTGTAGCGCCGATAGACGGCGTCGGACTGCGTGTACTCGTTGCGTGTGTCGAGAATGTTCTTGCACGCGAGCTTGATCTTCGCGTTCGAGGAGAGGCGCTGGCGCAGATCGAAGTCGAGCTGCGCGCGCGCTTCTTCGTAGACGTCGGCCTGGCCCAGGGCACCGACTTCTTCGATGCGGCGTCCGAACACGTTGAAGAGCAGATTGCCGCTCGTGCCGCGTTCGTCATTGTGGTAGCCGAGCAGCACGTTCAGCAGGAACGGCGACTGACCCTGCAGCGCGCGCTTCCGTGTCGTTTCGACCGTCGTACTGTCATCGGAAAGGACGACTTCCGTCTGCATGAGCGTCAGGTTCGTGTTGAGGGCGAAGTTCGCGAGCCGGCTCGACACGACAGTGAGGGAGCGCCGCCATTCGATTTCGAGCCCGAACGTATTGGCGGAACTTGCATTGCGGTAGCTGACAATCGGCGTGGCGTTGTTCTCGATCACCTGTTCGATCGGCTGGTCGAAGTTTTTGTAGAAACCACCGATGGCGAACAGATTATCTGCGCCCTGAATCGTTTCAACGCGAACGTCGAAATTGTTGATGCGTGTCCGATCGAGGTCCGGGTTGCCGATCTCGGTGCGCCCCCCCACGATGTCCGTATATTCGAACGGGGCCAGCTCACGAAAGTCGGGACGCGCTACGGTGCGCGAGAACGCGGCACGATAGTGAATGCGTTCGCTCTGTGCGTACTTGACGCTCAGGCTCGGAAGCAGCTCAGTCGTGGCGAGTTCCGTTTCGATTGTCTCGCCGGATTCCGAGAACGGGTTGAACGATTCGAGCGCCTGCCTCGAGTATTCGACTCGCGTGCCGCCGACCGCTTTCCACTGCTCGCCAATCGGCATTTCGACCATCGCGTATGTCCCCGTGATCGTCTGCGTTGCGTCGTAGTTGTCACTGTCCTGGGTCGTTTCGTTCAGTTCGAACCGGTCGGGGGCAATGTTCTCGGTTGCAAAGATGTCTTCCGGCGCCCCGTTCATGTTGACGGACCCGATGTCGCTCGTCTGCTTCTCGAACCGAAACCGGCGTCCGGCGAACGTACGATCCTTGTCCTGAAACGATGTGCCGATTTTCAGCATCCGATCCGAACTGCGGGGACCGAGACGATGCTTCCAGTCGAGTTTGCCCGACCACTCCACCTCTTCGAGATCGAAGAAGAAACGGCTTCCGCTCTGCGTGATGTCGAAGAACGTCCACTCACCGTTTCGCTCTTCGTAGAGCACCTCGCGATTGTCCGGCTCGTTCCGCGTAACACGGGCGAACGCCCCCTGCCAGACGAGTTCTGACTCATTCGTCAGGAAGCGGTCGTGCGTTCCCGTGAACTGCGTGCACAGCAGATCGCGCTCGACGTATCGCAGGCGCAGGCTTTTCGTCTCGTTCCCGCGATCGGCGTTGAATCCCTCGACAATGCGTGCCTCGTTGTCCGCGCTCCGGTTGTACATCGTCTTCAGCGATATCCTGTTGTCACGATCGAGCTTCATCGATGTGTTCAGCACCTGGCCCCATGATGCGCTTCGCGAGCCTTCCGAACTGACGAAGCTGTTGGCCGGTGACTCGTCCGCGCGGTACGAGTTGATCTCCTTCTCGACGAACTTGCTGTCGTATCCGTAGTGCAGGGAGTAGACGTAGCCGACCTTGTGCCCGAAAAGGCCCGCCTGGTCGCCGAGACTGAAGCTGTACGACTGATTCAGGCCCGCCCGTGTTTCGCGCGGCGACCAGACGTTGTCGAACGAGCGGCCGAACGATTGAACTTCGCCCGGGGCGAATCCGCGGTCCGAAACGACGCTTGTCGAGGAGGTAACAAGGCGGCCCCCCTGTGCGGTGATGATCCCCGGGAGCGCGCGCGTACCGTTGTCGAACGCCAGGAAGTCGAGATTCCCGCTCGGCGCCACGAGCCCGTTCTTGAACGACGTGTTCGAGTTGTAGCCGGCCGAAGTGGAGAACGAAAACGCCCGGCTGCCCGGAAACTCCTTCGTCGATATCTGGACGGAGCCGCCGGCGAAGTCGCCCGCCATGTCCGGCGTGAACGTTTTGGCCACCTGCACTTTCTCGAGAAGTCCGGTGGGGAAGAGATCCATCGGGACAACGGACCGGTTCGGTTCGGGGCTGGGGATCTTGCTGCCGTTCAGAGTCGTGTTGCTGTACCTACCCCCGAGCCCGCGAACCTGCACGTATTTGCCGTCCGTAACGCTGATGCCGGTCACCCGTTTGAGCGCGTCGCCCGCATCGCCGGAAGAGCCTTTGCTCATTTGTTCGGCGCTGATACCGTCCTGCACGGCGACCGTCTTCGCCCGCGACATGACGAGCGCGGCTTCCGCCGATTCGATGGCTTCCTCGCTCACCGCAATGCGCTTCATCTGATGAGTGTTGCCCGAAAGCGAGATCGCCACACGGGTCGTGTCACCGGGTGGGATCGAGATGGCCGTCAGAACCTTGAACTGATAGGAAATGTGGGCGGCCCGGACATCGTATGTGCCAGCCGGAACGTCGAAGAGGAACGTCCCTGTGGCGTCCGTAATGCCGCCGTAGCCTGTCTCGAGGACCGCGAGGTCGGCGAAAGCGATGGGCCGGTTCGTCGCTTCATCGACGATCGTACCGTGAATGGTCCCTCGCGGAGGCTGCTTTACCGGTGCCTGCGCGAAGGAAGTGGAGGTAAATGCTGCAAGCAGCAACGGTAAATGTACCAAACGAATGAATTTTCTGTTTCCGATCAAGATCAGGGCCTCCTGGATCGATCGTGTGACCTTTTCTTGCCCGCATGGTAGGGAGGGACGATTAGGATTGAATGAGCGAGCCGTTAAGATTGCATTAGGATCGCGTGTCGGGATGCGGATTCGCGCTCGCCACAAATCCCGAGCCCTGCTATCGTTATCCGGACGCGTGAGTTAGCAGGCCAAGGAGACCCCACGTATGCCGGCCCGTTTCGGACCATACGAGCTGCAGGAGAAGATCGCCTCGGGCGGGATGGCCGCGCTCTATCTCGGCGTTCATACGAGTCTCGGGCGCAAGGTCGCGATCAAGGTGCTTCCGCCGGCGCTCGCTGCGGACAAATCGTTCATCACGCGGTTCGAGCGCGAAGCGAATACCCTCTCCGGACTTCATCACGAAAACATCGTTTCGGTCATCGATCTCGGCGAACAGGACGACACGTATTTCATCGTCATGGAACTGGTGGAAGGGACGGATCTGCGTCATCTTCTCGAAGAGGTCCCGCGCTTCCCTGTCGAAATCGCGATGGCGATCATCGAAGAGATCGCGTACGGGCTGCACGCCGCGCACGACAAGGGCATCGTGCATCGCGACATCAAGCCGGGGAACCTGCTGCTCTCCGCGACCGGTGGCGTCAAGATCGTCGACTTCGGCCTCGCGTTTCGCATGGAAGACATGGAGCGCATGACGCGGCTTACGGGCGAGAATCTGTCGCTCGGGACACCGTCGTACATGTCGCCGGAGCAGGCGCGTGACGGCGAAACGGATCCGCGCTCCGATATCTATTCGCTCGGCGTTACAGCGTATGAGCTTCTGTGCGGGAAGCGGCCGTTCGAGAGCGCGTCGCCGTCCGAACTGCGCGAGAAGATCCTGACCGCGCCGACCCCTTCGCTGACGGACGAGATGAAGCTGATCGCGCCCGAGGTCGACAACTTCGTGCGCAGGATGCTCGCGAAGGATCCGGACGACCGCTTCCAGAGCATGTCCGATGTGCTGCAGGAACTGGCGGTCGTGATGGACGCGCTCGAGCGTTCGGGGCATCTCGTCCAGCACCGGCGCCAGTTTCTGCCCCGCTTCGCGGCCGATCCGCACGCGCTCATTCAGGAGATTCGCACCGCTAAGATCGAGCGTCACAACGATCGCGGGATCGAGCTCATGTCGATGGGGCCCGGCGCGTTTCAGAAGGCGCGGCGCGAGTTCGACGTCGTGCTCTGGCTCGACCCGGGGAACGAGCGAGCGCGGGAGGGGCTGGCGAAGATCCGAAAAGAGATCGGAGACGACGCGACGGTCGATGTGAATCAGGTGTTCGCACCAGGCGGAGGTGCGGGGCTCGCCGGCGGAGGCGAAGGAGGCGGTGCGGGGGGCGGGCGCGGCGGGCCTGGCGGCCCGGGCGGGAAGCGCGCGGGCGGCGGCAGGGAGGGCTCGAAAACGGAATCCCCCGCCGGACGGAAGCCGCTCATGCTGGCAGGGGCGGCGGCGCTTCTGATCGCGCTGCTCATCGGCGTGTTTTCGATTTTCAAAGGCCCGGCCGACGGGGCGGTGATGGTAACGAGCGAGCCGGACGGCGCCACCGTTTCGATTCGCGCAGCGGGAGCGGTCGCCTTCGAGTCTGACGGCCGCACCACGCCGTGTGTCGTGAAACTCGCGCCCGGCGACTGGACCGTGCGCGTGGAAAAGGCCGGGCAGGAACCTTCCGACCGCACCGTTACGATCGAGTCGGGGAAAGAGGTCGAGATACACGCGGCGCTCGGAATCATGCACGGCTACATGGTGCTCGAGAGCGATCCTTCGGGCGCCCGCATTCAGAAAAAGGGGCCGGGCTCCTCGTCGTTCGTCGCACACGAGAGGGCGCTCCCCTGCACCCTCGATATCGCGCACGGAAACTGGAGCTTCCTCGCTTCGTTCGAAGGAATGCGTCCCGAAACTGTCGACGTCTACGTGCGCGCCGGGCAGTGGAATTACCAGCGGATCGCGATGAAACCGGCCGAAACCGTCGGCTGGATCGTGCTGAAGAGCGCGCCTTCGGGGGCCGCCATTTCGTTTCGGCGTCCCGACGCGGAGGCGTTTCATACGATCGGTCTCGTAACTCCGTGTTCGCTCGGCCTCGCGCCCGGCGACTGGGTGGTCCGGCTTGCAGTCGAAGAGCGTCCTCCGGTGGAAATCGAAGTCGCGACCGCGATCGGGTCGGCGGACGAGCAGTTCGTCGAGATCCCGTCACCCATCAAGGCGGGCGAGACCGCTCCCGGTGTCGGGCGTGTCATGGTGGCCTCGGACCCGCCTGGCGCCTCGGTTCGCTATCGCAGGCCGGGAACGCAGAGCAGCAGCAACACGGGAAAACGCACTCCCTGCGAAATCGAACTTCCCGCAGGGAGCTGGGAACTGCTCCTCTCGAAAGACTGCTACCGCACGGCGACGGAAGTCACGACCGTGAAAGACGGCATGCGGATGGAGATCATGTCGCCGCTGCGCGCATCCGCCCCGGGAACGGTGCGCGTGGTCGTATCGCCGCTGTTTGCGGACTTCTATCTCGACGGGAGTCTCGTCGCGAAAGAAAAGCGTGTCTGGGAGGGGGGCGCATCCGCCTGCGAGCAGCATACGATCGAAGTGCGCCACGCCGAGTACGGTTCGCGCTCGATTCGGGGCTTCACCCCGACATCAGGAAAGACTATAGTCATCGATACCGTATTCGCCGACAGGAGAGGCCGCTGATGCGCTTCGACAACTTCCCGCGATTCGCCGCCTGCCCGCGTTCTCGATCCACAATCGGCGCGCTCCTGCTCTTCGCTCTGCTCTGCGCGGTCGCGCAACCCGTTGCCGTTCATGCCCAGACCCCGCGGGACGAACTGAACACCGCCCGCAGCGAGTTCAACTACGGCAATTTCCTGAACGCGCTCTCGATCGTGAACCGCCTGACCCAGAGCGGGGCGCTTTCCGGCGACGACCGGCGTGACGCGTTTGCGCTGCAGGCCCGCTGCGAAGCCGAGCTCGGGAATCGGCCGAACGCTCTCGCGGCCTTCTGTGAAGTGATTCAGATCGATCCGTCCTGGCGACCCGATCAATCGCTCTACACGTCGAATGAAAAAGCGATCTTCGAAGAGGCCTGGCAGGAATGCGCGCCCGCAAGTGGCGGCGGTATGAAGAAGTGGTATCTGATCGGCGGGGGCGCCGCGGCCGTTCTGATCGCGATCATCGCAGGTGGCGGTGGTGGCGGCGACGATCCCGGTGGCGGTGGCGGCGGCACGACGCTGCCCGAATTTCCGGACCCGCCGACGAACTGACCGACGCCGTCCTAACGAATTATCCCCCTTCGATCATCCCTGTCGTCTCTTCGAGCGTCGACTGCAGAGCAGCTGACTCCGGGTTCGTTTCCAGTGCGAGCTCGAGTAGCGCGACGGCCTCCGGGAAGCGGTCCTGATGGATCAGCTGCGAGGCGACGTCAATCGCAACGCCTTCTGAAATGTTGATTTCGAAACCGTAAGTCCCGCTCAATGCACGATAGTACTCCCGCACCGCGTCACGACCCCGCTCGGCGATCTCGACGGGCAGGAGACACTCCCGGTACAGAAACGTGAGGCCCGCGAAGAGGCCCTTCGGCAGGACCGTCGTATGATCTTCGTCTTCCATGACCTCGCATTGCCATCGGATGCCGTCGGGCGCCGACGTTTCGAGCAGCATCGAGAATCGTGCGAGGGCTTCGCGGCGAAACGGCGTATTGCCTTCCGCGCAGGCGAACAATCCCCTGCCTCGATAGGAGTGAGTCGAAAATGCGTTCGCGGCGAATTTGGAAGCACGCTCGGAGATCCCGGTGCCGGATGCGATGTAACCCCGGAAGAGGTCGGGTTTCGTAAACAGCATCCAGAGGCTGATGTTCGCCCCGGAGGACCATCCGTAAATCGTCCGGTGAGGTACCGTCCGGTACGACGCGTCGATCCCGGGAATGAGTTCGCTTTCGATGAACCGCATGAAGCGAACGTAGGCGGCCGTCGTGTCGAAGCTTACTGTCAGGTCGCGTGTGCGGTCTGTGTTGGGGATGCCGACGACGATCGTTTCCGGCATTCTCCCGGCGAGTTCGCCCGACAGAAAAGCGACGCTTCCGGCGGCATAGTCGAAGATCCACTCGGCATCGAGCACGTATAAAACGGGATAGGCCCGATCGGAATCTTCGTAGCCGTTCGGAAGAGAAACTCGAATCTGTCGCTCTTCGTTCAGATGCTCCGAATGAATCGCAATCGTTTCGGTCAGGCTTCCGCCGTTCGAGAGCGCGGCGTGATCGGAGTCGTGCCCGTGTGCCGTCCCCCTGCCGGGCGCGAGAGCGGCCAGAAGCAGCAGACAGGCGATTGCGGGCAGGTACGATCTCATCAGAGTCATCAGAGACATTCCGTTACCATGGTTCGTGATCCTCGCAACGGAATCAGCGTACGCGAACGAAGCGTTCCGTTCTCGATCCATACGCGGTTTCCAGTCGAATGAAGTAGATGCCGGGCGCGACGGCGCGTCCCGTGGCCGCCGCCCCGTCCCAGTGTATCTCGTGGTTGCCCGCGCGAAAGTGAGCGTTCGCGATCGACTTCACGAGCCGGCCACGCACATCGAAGATGCGGGCGCTCACGCGTGACTCGCTACGGACGTGAAAACGGAACTTCGCATCCCCGCGGCCGATGGAAGGCACCGGTGGGTACAGAGCGAGATCACGGTCCGCGTTCGTGTCCGTGTCCGTGCCGCTGCTGACTGCGGTAACGAGCGCAAACGGCGTCTCGCTGGACCATGCGGGCCCCTGCGTGCCCGCGCCGCCGAAGAAGATCACGCCGTCGGATGGCCCGCCCGTTGCGCCGGCCGAGTCGCCGAGCGCAATCCCCGCGCCTTCGTTGAAGTGATAGAGCGCGCGCGTGAACAGGTCCGGAACATGGGGCACTGTCGGTCGCGGGAAATTTCCGTCGTACCGGAGCGTGTCGGAGAGGCGCACCTCGTCGAGCCAGCCGGAATAGTTGATGCCCTGAAATCCGTGTTTCTCCGCGCCGAAAACGAGAAAGCGGTCGGAGTTGTCGCACGTGCTCCCGCCGGCGCCGCCGTCCGGGCTGCAGTAATCCCCCGCACCCGCGCCATCCGGATACGAAACATCACCGCTCGGGCCGAACGTCGCGGGGCCGTCCGCGTCGAGTGCGCCGTCGACATAGATCGACAGGAGCCCGTCCGACTCGCGCCTCTGCACCGCGACATGATGCCACGCGTCGTCGCGCACGTCCGTCGTTCCGCAGAGCGTGTAGGCGGTCACGTCGCTCGAAACTCCGAACGCGATGCGTCCGCCGAGCAGCGCGATCCCCCACTTGCGTTCCTGATTGTAGCGATCGCGGTCGATCAGAATATTGCCGTTCACCCAGTCGATCCCGTACCCGCACGAAAGCGCCGGGTTCGTGTTCTCGGCTGCCGTGCACCGGAGCCAGAAATCGATTGTAAAGTCACCGGCGCCGATGTCGGCGGGAGAGTGGGGTTCGATCTCGATCTTCACGCGATCGGGAAACACGAAGTTCTCGCCCGCGCTTCCGCCGTGCCCGTAGAAGCGAAGCGACGCTTCGACCGCGTGCGCGGGAGGGGCGGCAGCACCCAGGCAGAGCCAGGCGGTCGCGAATGCGAGGATCTTCGAGTGGGCGGGCGTGTAGTCCATGCTTCATTTTAACACGAGCGGAGGCGCCGGGCCCGTCCGGTCACGGTTGCCCGCGCCGCCCGCGAGTGCTAGCCTCTTCTGATGGAATGGTACGTGGGCACGAGCGGCTTCAGCTATAAAGAGTGGAAGGGGAATTTCTACCCCGAGAAGATTCCGGCGAAGGAGATGCTCTCCTATTACGCGGGACGCCTCAAGGCCGTCGAGATCAACAACACGTTCTACCGCCTTCCGAAACGCGAGCTTCTCGAAGGCTGGGCGGACCAGGTCCCGGAATCGTTCCGCTTTTCGATCAAGGCCTCGCGACGCATCACGCACTTCAAGCGATTGAAAGAGCCGTACGACGAAACCGACTATCTGATCGAAACGGTGGGTGCGCTCGGCGCGCGTCTCGGCGTGGTTCTCTTTCAGCTGCCGCCGAACTCCAAACGTGACGACGACCGTCTGGCCGCTTTCGTCGCGAACCTTCCCGAAGACTTTCCCGCGACGTTCGAGTTCCGCCACGAATCGTGGAACGATCCGGCGGTGCACGACATTCTGCGCGGGAAAAACTGCGCGCTCTGCATCGCCGAGTCGGACGACGACGAGCTTGTGGAGTGTGTCGGTACCGCGGACTGGGGTTATCTGCGCCTTCGGAAGACGAGTTACGCCGAGAAGGAACTCGAGTCGTGGCGCGATCGCGCGCGCGACCTCGGCTGGAAGCACGCGTTCGTCTTCTTCAAGCACGAGGACGAAGGGACGGGGCCGAAGCTCGCCGAACGCTTTCTGGAAATCACCGCCTGATCATTCCGCCCCGTTCTGGGGATCGCACGGCCCGGCACCGGTTCCGAACACGGAGCCGCCCAGCCCAATGGTTCTTGTCGGGCCGGACCGATACGAATCCCGCAGAAATCTCCCTGAAACGCAAAAAACCCATCGCGGGTGGCGATGGGCTTACAAACGTCGCAAATGGGTTCTTGAATCAACACATGCGAACGCAGCCTGCCGCCTTCCCCTCCAGGGAGTGACAACAACACATACAGGTCATCTGGCGGTTCGTGTTCTTCATGTTGATTTTACTATAAAGCGTTGCATCCGGTTCGTCAACGCCTTTCCTAATAGTGCCTTTTCATGTGGTTGATCACGTGGCCCAGTGTGCTGAGCCAGGCCTCCTCGATCGTATCGTTCCATTGGCCGTCGAACTCGCTCGCAGTTTCGATCAGTGCGGAAAGCCAGTAGTCGTAGAGTCGGGGTGCGATATCCAGGTGATGGCGATCATGCGTTTCGGCGCGTTCCGTAAGCTCTCGGAGAGCGTTCGAGTCGCCCGCCGTCGCGCCCGCGGCCAGGCGAAGCGAGCGAAGCAACATCCGATTCTGGCGTTCGAAATCCGTGTCTTTGAACTTCTCCCCGATCTCGTCGGAGGCCGCGATAAAGCGCGCGTAGAATGCGGGGATGAACTTCTCCGACTCCGCGCAGCGGTCCAGGCTGTCCAGAAATCGATCTTTCGGGGTTCTGTCGTTCATGCAAAGTTCATTCGGGGTTGGAGTTCAGTGGATGATTACTTGAAAGATGAATGGCAAAAACCGAAATCAACTCTTGGGGGGGACCGACAGCTGCAGCGAGATCAGGAGTTCGTCGGCTTTTCGTCCTTCTTTTTCCGGGACGAGGGATTTGAAGCGCGAAAGGGCTTCCATCGCCTTCGTAAAGTTCTCTTCGACCGCGTAAATGAGTCCCAGATTGAAATAGACGTTCGGGTAGTCAGGCTCGAGCCGCCCGGCGAACTCATAATGCAGTCTCGACATGCGGACGTCGCCGCTTTCGAAGTACAGGTTGGCGAGGTTGTAGTGACTCTCGAAATGGCGCGGGTTCTGCAGAAGGGAACGTGTGAAGCAGTCGAACGCGGACACCGTGTCGCCTGACTTCGTATAGATGATGCCGAGGTTCGAGTACGCGTCGTCTCCGGCATCGCCTTCCGCGATGGCCTTCTCGTAGTACTCGATCGCCCGGTCGTCGTTGTTTTCGTCGAAGCGGAGCGCGAGTTCGAACGAGCTCAGATTGCCGAGCGGCAGGATTTCGGCGCTTTTCGACTCGAAAAGTCCGAGCTGGGCCTGTGATTCCGCGGCGCCGCGCTTCGCTTTGACGCGCTCGAACGCAACACGCTGCCCGGCGCCCGGGAAGGGGATGATCTTGTCCTGTATCTTCCTGTCACCCATAGCCCGTACCCGTCCCGTTCTATCGATCTGCGAATCGCCGGCGACTGCCCGGCGTTATTTGCCCGCGGCTTTCTTCTTCGTCGACTTGGCCGAGGCGCCCTCTTTCGAGCCCTTCGCCTTGACCATGTCCTTCTTCGTCGTCTTCGCCTGCTTGATGCTGTCTTTGAGCGCCGTCATGATGTCGATGATCGGCGTTTCTTCCTCTTCGACCGTGACGATTTCCTTGCCTTCGATCTTCGCCTCGATCACTTCGCGAAGCGCCTCGTTATACTTGTTCGTGAGTTCGATCTTCTCGAGCTTCGTCGTCATCGAGTCGACCAGGCTCTTCGCGAGCTTCAGCTGTTCGGCGTCCGCATCCTCTTCTTCGAGAAGCGGAACATCGCCCATGCTGCGAAGCTCTTCGGGGTAGCGCAGCTTGTGCAGCAGAATGCCCGACTCATGCGGCGCGACGAGCACGATGTCTTCCCGGTCGCGGAGCACCACTTTCCCGACACCCACTTTTCCGGAGTCGAGCAGCGCGTTGCTGAGAAGCGAGTACGTTTTCGACGCGATCTCGCCGTCGGGGCCCGCGAAGTACGGCGAACTGTACAGCGTGGGGTGAATTTCCTTCGCGTCGACGAAGCCTTCGATCTCGATGACCTTCGTGCTCTTCAGCCGGATCTTTTCGAAATCTTCCGGTTCGATCGTCGCGTATGTGTCGGGTTCGTACTCGTAACCCTTGACGATCGCTTCGTTCTTCACGACCTCGAGGCACTTCTTGCACTTCTTGTCGTAGCCGACCCTGCCGTTGCACTCCTTGTGGAGCTGATTGAAACGGATGGTCTGCGCGGTATCGACGGCGTTATAGATGCGAATCGGAATCGTGACGAGGGAAAAGCGGATATGGCCCTTCCAGATCGATCTCATAGCGGGCATAGCATACTCCTCTTCTGAATACGGGTAGGATCCCGCGTAAGTCTATATGTTGTCAAGATCAATCTCTATTCCCAGTCGGTCCGCATGCGCACGAAAACCGGTTCGCGCAAGGTTCCATTATCAGTTATCGACGCGTAACGCACTTCACACGAGAGGGTGGGTTCGACCCAGACGCTGACCTTGTCGTCGACCGGTTTTTCCTTCACGGGGCGATCGATCGTGTCGAGTTCGTCGAGGTCCCTGCGCACGGCTGCCAGCATCTTCCCGTCGAACCCGGTGCCTACTTTTCCCAGATACCGGAAACCGCCGTCGTCGTCCGGTTCCGCGATATGCAGTGCGCCGAACGTGTCCGCGCGATCGCCCGCGCCCTGCGTGTAGCCGATGATCACGCAGTCGATCAGGGAGCGCGACTTGATCTTGAGCCAGCTGTCCGATCGTCGCCCCGGCTGGTACGAGCTCTTGCGCAGTTTCGCCACGATCCCCTCGAGCCCCATCTCCTTCGCGGCCTCGAAAAGGGCGTGCCCGTCCTCGACCGCTTCGCTCAGTCGATACGGCGCCTCCTGGCTCGGGATGATGACGTCCTTCAGCCATTCGCGCCGTCGTTCGAGCGGTTCGTGCACGATCGCCCGCCCGTCGAGATAGAGGCAGTCGAATACGTATGCGATCGCGGGGTACTTTGAACGCACGCGCGCGATTCCTTTCTCCGTGCGCTGCTGCAGTCGCCGGATCACGTTCTTGAACACGGGGCGGCCGACTTCGTCGAGGCAGACGATTTCCGCGTCGAACAGTCCCGATGTCGCGCGAAGCGACTGCTGCGCGTTCAGCAGTTCGGGGAACTGGTCGGTGATGTCGCGCTGGTTTCGCGAGTGAATGGTCACGACGCCGTCGTCGATCGCGATGAGCGCGCGAATGCCGTCCCATTTCACTTCGTACATCCAGTCAGGCGACTCGGGCGGCTCCTTCACGAGCGTGCAGAGCATCGGTTCGACCGCCGTGCCGAGCCAGTCGATCTGGGGCGAGTCGACGCGTTCCAGCAGCCACTGGTTCTCTTTCGTCGCGTACATCCTGTACTCGCCCGTCAGTTCGGGGCTGCGAAGCTGAAAGTAGAACCCGTCCTTCTTCTGCTTCGTAATCTCGTACTTGCCCGACGCGTAAATCCACATCATGCCGCCGCCGTACTCGCCTTTCGGAATTTCTCCCTGAAAGTGCAGGTACTCGATCGGATGATCCTCCACCTTCACTGCCAGCCGTTTCATCCCGGGCTCGGGCGGCATCCCCTTCGGCACGGCCCACGACTCGAGCGTGCCGTCCTTTTCGAGGCGCAGGTCATAGTGAAGGCGCGACGCATGATGCCTGTGCACGACGAACGAATCGTTGTCGTCGTCGCCCTTGGCCGGTTTCGGTTCCGCGGTTTTGTCAAAGCGACGCTTCTTTTCGTACGAGTCGAGCTGCTCGGGGGTCTTGTAACTGCGCGACTTCGCTACTTTCTTCTTCGTCTTCTTCTTGATCTGCTGCGTGTGGAGGCCCGTGCGATACGCCTCCATACCCTCCCACGCGTCGCCCTTCTCCTTCACGCGATCGAGCGCGGTATGCATGTTCCAAACGCGATGATCCTTGAGCGCCGCCAGCTCGTCCCACGGCAGCGGCATCGAAACGGCGGCGCCTTCGAGCGCGCGCAGGCTGTACGCGCAGACGATCGTCTGGCTCGGGCGATTGCGATAGATGTCGATCAGCACCTTGTCGGTGCGGTGGTTCTTCTGAATTTTGAGCGTCGTGTTCTTCGGATTCGCCTGCACGAACGGGCCGGCCATCGCCTTTGTTGCCTCGAAAACCTGGTCGTAGTCCCATTTCGGATCGATCGGGCAGACGATGTGAATCCCCTTGCGCCCGGTCGTCTTCGCGAACGCGTGATACCCGTAGCTTTCGAGGTGCTCTCGAAGCGCGAGCGCGAGTTCCACGACGTCGGGAAAAGGATAGCCGTCGGGCGGGTCGAGATCGAACACGAAGTAGTCGGGAAGATCCTGCTTCATCGTGCGGTACTGCATCTGGTGAAACTCGATGCTCGCGAGGTTCGCGATCCAGACGAGCGAAGCGTCATTGTTCGCGAGCATGTAGCGGATCGACTTCTCCTCGTTTCCGATCATGATGTCGTCGATCCAGTCGGGCGCCCAGTCAGGCTTGTTCTTCTGGAAGAACGTTTCGCCGTGAATGCCGTCGGGGAAGCGGATCAGGGAGAGGGGGCGATGCTTCGCGTGCGCCAGAAACGTGGGCGCGATCTGCAGGTAGTACTGCACGAGCTCGGCTTTGACGATGCCGTCTTCGGGCCAGAGCACCTTTTCCAGGTTCGACAGCTCGAACTTGTGCTTGCCGATCTGGACCGCGTGTTTCTTCTTCGCCATCCGATGATTCTATCATGCGGGCCGGATGCTTCGCCTCAATCGGCCACTTCGAAAGATCGGGCTGCGATCGGGGTGCAATCCGGCTGCGATCCTCGCGATCGGTTGCGAGCGCGTCACGAGATCAGAAGAGCTCGCCCTGCACTCTCCTGTCGCACCGTGCCGGCTTTCTGGTCGCGATTCCGTGCGCCTCGAACGATTTTGCGAAACGCTCGGCGATTTCCACATTGAGCGCCTCTTCCGGTTGATGCAGCCAGAGAAAAACGGTGCCCAGGCCGCGGTCGAGCCACGAAGCGAGCCGCTCGCTCCAGGCATCCACGCGCGCGTAGTCGGTGGCGTGCAGGCGATTGCCGACGAAGCGCACGATCGCGCGCCCGGATGTCAGGCGCTGATGCAGTACGTCGCGCCGCCCGGCCACGTCGGTCAAAATCGCCGTCGTCCCCGTCTCTTCGAAGTGCGCGAACGTTTCACTGAGCAGCGAAGCGTTCTCCGGCACGAACCACTCTTCGTGCCGAAGCTCGACCGCGAGCGCGAGTTCCCCGCTCCAGCGATCGAGAAACGCGCGAAGCGTGCGGCGCTGCGACGGCGGAAATCCGGGGGGGAGCAGAATCCAGCTCGGGCCGAGCCGGTCGCCGAATGCCGAGACCGCCCGCACGAAACGCTCCATGTCGGCCTCGGCGTTCAGTAGCTGGCGATGATGCGAGATCGCCTTCGGGATCTTCGGGCAGAATCGAAAGCGCGCCGGGGCCTGATCGCGCCATCGCGCAATGAGCTCTTCGCGCACGCCGTAGAACGTGGTGTTCAGTTCGATTGTATCGAAGCTCCTCGCATATTCCGGAAGCTGATCGCTCTGCTTCGTCTTCGGCGGATAGATCTTGCCGTGAAAGCCGCGGTCCGCCCAGCGCGGGCAGCCGAGAAGCACGCGTGCTTCGGCCCTGGCATCCCCGGCATCCGCGGCATCCGCGGCGGACTTTACCCGACCCGCGAGAAATCGCGCCGTGTCAGGGTGGTCCGCCGGCAGCGTGAAGTCGACGGCATCGATGCTGGTGAGCTTTCCAAAGTCCATGATGGCGTCAGTATAGCGGAGAGCAGTCCCGGGCGGGGGCGAGAGGCCCGTGACGTGAACCGGCTTCCCGTCGTAGAATGAGTCCGGAATCGCCGGAATACCATCCCGCGCCGGCCTGGCCGACGCAGTACTTTCGGGAAGCAAGGAGTCTGTTATGCCGTCCAGTTCGCGCGTTCGCGGGTCCGCGATCGTTCTCGCTGCGATTTTCTGTCTGTTCTCGCCGCTCTCTTATGCTGCATTTGCCGCGGGAGAAGCCGAGCCGCTGCTTTCGAACGTGCGGCAGCTTACGTACGAGGGGGAGCGGGCAGGGGAAGGATACTTTTCCAAAGACGGGAAGCATCTCGTCTTTCAGAGCGAACGGCTGCATGGCAACCCGTTCTATCAGATCTACTCGCTCGACCTCGAAACCGGGGATGCGGTGCGCGTATCGCCCGGCATCGGGAAAACGACGTGCGCATTCTATCGCCCCGGCACGAACGACGTTTTGTTCGCATCAACGCATGGCGATCCCGATGCCGAAGCGAAGCAGCGCGAGGAGATCGCGTTTCGTGAGTCGGGCAAGACGCGCCGGTACAGCTGGGACTACGACGAGCACATGGATCTTTATGTCGCGGACCGCGACGGCTTCAACGTGCGGCGGCTGACCGATGCCCGCGGGTACGACGCCGAGGGCGCGTATTCACCCGACGGCAAACTCATCGTGTTCTGTTCACTTCGCGCCGCGTACTCGGCGGGGCCGGAGGGCCCTCCGGGGTGGAGTGAAGTCGACAAGATGCGTCTCGAGCAGGACCCGTCGTACTTCGGCGACCTCTATATAATGAACGCCGACGGCTCGAACGTGATGCGACTGACCGACACGCCCGGCTACGACGGCGGGCCGTTCTTCTCGCCCGACGGCAAGCGCGTGATCTGGCGCCGCTTCGACGAGACCGGGGCGATCGCCGATATCTATTCCATGCTTACGAACGGGCAGGATGTCGTGCGACTGACGGACTTCGGCGCGATGTCGTGGGCGCCGTACTATCATCCTTCCGGCGAGTACGTGATCTTCACGGCGAACAAACACGGATTCGGCAACTTCGAACTGTTCATTGTCGACACGCCCGGCACGAAAGAGCCCGTGCGTGTGACGTTCACAGACGGCTTCGACGGCCTCCCCGTATTCGACCCGGCCGGAACGCGCCTCGCCTGGACCGCCGGACGCACGAGCGACGGCAAGTCGCAGCTCTTTCTCGCGAACTGGGACCATGACCGGGCGCTGGCCATGATTGCGAGAGCGCCCGCGCGCGGGAAGGGGGCGACTCCCTCCATCGATCGGGCGGAACTGCACACCAAGGTCGAATATCTCGCGTCAGACGAACTCGAAGGCCGCATGACCGGCTCGCCGGGCGCGCGCGACGCGGGCGACTATCTTGCAAGCGCGCTCGAGGCGATCGGCTTCGAACCGCTGCCCGGACTCGATGGGTATCGGCAGCGCTTCACGTACTCGTCCGGCGTCAGCGTGAGCCCCCGAAGCGCGCTCACGATCGCCATGGGCGAGGAATCGCGCGCGCTCGCTCTCGACCACGACTTCCGCCCGGTTTCGTTCAGCGAAAACGGCACGGCCGAAGGGGACGTCGTCTTCGCGGGCTACGGGCTCAGCGTTCCGGGTGGACTCGGAGAAGGGTACGACTCCTACCGCGACCTCGACGTGCAGGACAAAATCGTTCTCGTACTCCGCGCGATTCCGGACGAAGTGGAAACGGAGCGCCGCCTGACGCTGAACCGCTACGCCGGCCTCCGCTACAAGGCGCTCGCGGCGCGTGAAGCAGGCGCGAAGGCGCTGCTCGTCGTGAACGGTCCGTCGACGCAGGGGCTTTCGGATCTCGTGACGTTGCGATCGGAAGTCAACGCGTCGACGAGCGGAATCGCGATCGCGTCGCTGCGGACGGAGATCGCGGAGAAGATGCTGCAGGCAGCCGGTTACGACCTGGCGGAAGTACAGGC
This sequence comes from Candidatus Eiseniibacteriota bacterium, assembly GCA_029262235.1. Classification (GTDB taxonomy): domain Bacteria; phylum Orphanbacterota; class Orphanbacteria; order Orphanbacterales; family Orphanbacteraceae; genus JABDJQ01. The sequence goes on from JAJCZU010000004.1 coordinate 626,116, forward strand.
GGAACTCGATCTCGAGAACCCTCATTTCGAGGGGAGCTTCGCGCTGGAAGGCGTAACCGCAAAGCTGCACGTCGAACTCGAGCGCGAACGGCAGGGCGACGACAATATCGTGGCGTGGCTTCCGGCTTCTCGAGACGGGAACGCGGCAGCCTCCTCCGGCGATGGCGATGGCGATGGCGATGGCGATGGCGACGCCGGTAGCGCAAACAAGCCCGAGTACATCGTTCTCGGGGCTCATTACGATCACATCGGGCGCGGCGAGGTCGGCTCGCTCGCGCGTGAAGGCGAGCACGGCGAGATTCATAACGGCGCGGACGACAATGCGTCGGGCACGGCGGTCGTTCTCGAACTCGCGGAAGCGCTGGCGGCCAGGCGTGCGGAATCGCCCGATGACTTCAAGCGCGGCATCATCGTCGCGTTCTGGTCAGGCGAAGAACTCGGCCTCGTGGGCAGCGCGTTCTACGTCGAAAATCCGCCCGTCCCGAACGATCAGGTCGCGGCGTACCTGAACTTCGATATGGTGGGGCGCCTGCGCGAAAACCAGCTCACGCTGCAGGGGCTCGGCTCGTCTTCGATCTGGAAGGGGCTTGCGGAAAAGAAAAACGTGGCCGCCGGTTTCCAGCTGAGCCTGCAGGACGATCCGTACCTGCCGACGGACGCGACATCGTTCTATACGCACGAAGTTCCGATCGTTCACTTCTTCACAGGGAGCCACGAAGAGTACAATCGGCCTGTCGACGACACGGAGACATTGAACTACGAAGGGATGGAGCGGATCGCGAAGTTCGCACTCGCGATGACCGAGGACCTTGTGCGCCGCGAAGACCGCCCCGACTATGCGAAAGTAGAGCGAAGCGATCGCGGCGGGGGGCGCACGGCGAATCTGCGCGCGTATCTCGGCACGATTCCGAACTACACGCAGGAAGGTGTGGACGGCGTCAAGCTCGATGCGGTCCGTCCCGGCGCGCCGGCGGATGACGCGGGCCTCAAGGGGGGCGATATCATCGTCGAACTCGCGGGCCAGCGCATCGCGAACATCTACGACTATACCTATGCGATCGAAGCGCTCAAGATCGGCGAAGAAACGCCGGTTGCCGTGATGCGCGACGACGTGCGCATCGAACTGACCATCACACCAGGGAGTCGCGAATGAGCTTGAACTCTGACACGAAACCGCACGCCGCTTCAATCGACTGGGAACGTATACGGAGCGCGTTTCCGGCGCTCACGGGCGACACCGTATTCATGGAGAACGCGGGGGGATCGCAGGTGCCGGCTATCGTGGCCGACGCTATCCGCGATTACATGCTGGGAAGCTATGTGCAGCTCGGTGCGGGGTACGCGCTTTCGCAGAAAGCGACAGATGTCGTCGCGCGCGCACACGCGTTTGCGAACGTGCTCATGAACGGCGACGCTTCGAAGAGCGAGGTCGTGCTCGGCCCGTCGTCCACGGTGCTCGTGCGCACGCTGGCCGAGGCATACGGCAGAACGCTCCCGCCCGGGAGCGAAATCGTGATCGCCGAGAACGGGCACGAGTCGAACATCGGGCCCTGGGTCGACCTCGAAGCAAGAGGCATGCAGGTGCGCTGGTGGAGGGCCGATCCCGAGTACAAGGCATGCACGATCGAGGGGCTGCGCCAGGTGATCAGCGGGAAGACCTCTATTGTCGCATTCCCGCACGTATCCAATCTGCTGGGCGAAGTCGTCGACGTGCCTGCGATCACGCAGATCGCGCACGAAGCGGGCGCGCGCGTCGTGGTTGACGGGGTCGCGTTCGCGCCGCATCGCGCCATCGATGTAGCCGCCTGGAACGTCGACTGGTATTTCTACTCCGCCTATAAAGTATACGGCCCGCACATGGGCGCCCTTTACGGCACGCACGACGCGTTCGCCGGGCTTCCCGGCCCGAACCACTTCTTTATCGAAAACGATGACATTCCGTACAAGTTCGAACCGGGTGGAGTTTCGCACGAAGGGTGCGCGGGTCTTCTCGCGCTCGGTCAGTATCTTCGCTTTCTCTGCGGCGCGTCGCTGGAAGACGAAACGCCCTGCACCCGCGGCGATATCGAAGAGGCGTTCGAGGTGATGACAGCATGCGAGACTGCGGCCCAGGAGCCCCTGATGGAGTACCTGCTCGGGCGTGACGACCTCACAATCATCGGGCCGGAGCACGCGAACCCGAGCCGCGTACCAACAATCAGCTTCCGCCATCGTACAATTGCTTCGCAGGAGGTCGCGAGCCGCCTCGACCCGACCGGCATTGCGATCCGGGCGGGGCACATGTACGCGTACCGACTCTGCAAGGCTCTTTCGATTCCCGTCAAGGACGGCGTGGTTCGAATCAGCCTTGTCCACTACAACACGCCGGCCGAAGTCGCGCGCCTCATCGCCGCACTCGACAAAGCTCTCGTGGACTGACCGCCGAGCGCAAGAACGTGCTCGCGGACTGACCGATGCGCTCAAAAATGTGCTCGCGGCCCATTCGCCGGAACCAACCAGGGAGAAAGCTCGTGATCGACGCTGCCCTCATGCAGAAACATCTCCGGTCGTTCGGTATGAACGGCTGGCTCCTCTACGATTTTCGCGGGAGCAACACGCTCGCGCGGCGCATTCTCAAGATCGACCCGAACAAACACTCCTCACGCCGCTGGTTCTATTTCGTTCCGCGCGACGGCGAGCCCGTGAAGATCGTGCATAAGATCGAGGCGGGCGCGCTCGACCATCTGCCGGGCGAGAAGAAGATCTATCTCGAGTGGGGCGAACTGGCGGACCGCATCAGCGAGACGGTCTCGGGACACGGCAACATCGCGATGGAATACTCGCCGAACAATGCGATTCCCTACATTTCCATGGTCGACGCGGGGACGATCGAGCTCGTGCGCGCCGCCGGCGTCAACGTCGTTTCGTCGGGCGATCTCGTGCAGCTCTTCGAAGCCGTCTGGACGGACGCGATGTGGGAGATGCATTGCGAAGCGGACAAAGTGACGCAGGCGGGGTTCGATCTCGGCTTCGGCATGATGCGCGATGCGGTTGCGGGCGGCGGCGAAACGACCGAAGTCACCGTACAGAACGCGATCGTCGCACACTTCACGAAGCACGGCATGGTGACGGACCATGCTCCGATCGTGGCCGTCGGGCCCCACGCGGGGAACCCGCACTACGCGCCTTCACCCGAAACCGATACGAAGATCCGCAAGGGCGATTTCGTACTGATCGATCAATGGGCGAAGAAGGACCACCCCGACGGAGTTTTTTCGGATCTTACGAAGGTGGCCTGGGTCGGAAGCGAAGCGCCCGCGAAGCATCGGGAAGTCTTCGCGGTTGTGGCGGGCGCGCGGGACGCCGCGATTGCGCTCGTTCGTGAGCGGTTCGCCGCGGGTGAGCCCGTGCGCGGATTCGAAGTCGATCGGGCGGCAAGCGGCGTGATCCGCGACGCCGGCTACGGCGAATGGATCGCCCATCGCACGGGACACAGCATCGGGCGCGAGACGCACGGAAACGGCGCGAACATCGACGACCTCGAAACGCACGACGAACGACTGATTCTGCCGAGCACGTGCTTTTCGATCGAGCCCGGCATTTACATGGAAGAGTTCGGCATTCGGAGCGAAGTGAACGTGTTCGTTGACGCCGGGGGCGAAGTGCACGTAACCGGCGGCCTGCAGACGGAGATCCTCACGCTGCTGTAACGGCGCGCGCCCCGCCGCGCCCCCGGCGATCCGATCCGCAGCCTGCGCCTACTTCTTTCCGTCGAGAACGTCGACCCCGCGTTCCGCCCACCAGCCGATGATATGCTTCCAGATCTCTTCGGCCGTTTCCGCATATACGAACAGGTCCCGGTCTTCGGGCGCAATCAATCCTTCACGCGCGAGGTGCTCGGCGCTGAACGTGCCGCGCCAGAAGTCCTCGCCCACGAGCACGACCGGAAGCGGTTCCATCGTGCGAGTCTGTACGAGAGTAAGCGCCTCGAACAGTTCGTCCAGCGTGCCGTAGCCGCCGGGAAAAGCCACCATCGCTTTCGCCCTCTTCAAAAAGTGCATCTTGCGCAGCGCGAAATACCTGAACTGAAAACAGAGCCCGGGCGTGATGAACGAGTTCGGGTACTGCTCCATCGGAAGCGTGATGTTGAGCCCCACGGATTTTGCGCCGACATCGCTCGCGCCGCGGTTTCCCGCTTCCATGATCCCCGGCCCCCCACCCGTCACGACAACGTAGTTGCACTGCCCGTCGAGCTGGCACGTCGTACTCACGAGCCGCGCAAAGTCGCGCGCTACGTCATAGTACTTCGCCTTCTTGATGACGCGTTTCGCCACCTCCAGCGCGAACTGGCACTCCTTGTCGTTCGGCCGTTCCGCAAGCGCGGCTTCGGCCTTCTCGAGTTTCTCCTCTGCGCATGCGGCTTCAATCACACGCGTTCCGCCGAACACAACCACAGTCGATTCGATTTCGTGCTCCTGAAGCAGCGTCTCGGGTTTGCGATATTCGAGCAGCAGGCGCGCGCCCCACATTTCGTCGCGCTGCAGATTCGCGAGATCCTCGTGTGCGGGAATATAGGACGGATCTTCCATGATGGCCCGTACGCGCGCCTCCGCCTCCGAATCACCCGGCGGAATGTGCAACTCTTCGACCGGCAGCGGTTCGGTGCGGCCTCCGTGCGGGGGTTTCTTCCTGCTCATCTTCGCTCCTTCATCTCGCGGAATCGTTGCAACACCCGTTCGGGTTGACTATCATCACCCTATCTTCACTCAAACGGGGAGAAATGTCATGGCGAAGAAAGTGGACTGGTACTACCACCGCAACGGCTGAACGTCCTGCGGCAAGTCCTCCAAGTTTATGGAGGGAAGTGATATCGAGGCGAAAGAAGTCGTGCCCGCCAGCAGAAAGCTCGGGAAATCGGACGCGGAATCGCTGTTCAAGAACGCCTCGCGCGTGATCGTCTGCAAGGGCAAAGCAGTCGAGGAGTGGAAGCCGAACGGGAAAGTGAATGCGGACGGCGTCGCGAAAATGCTGGGGCCCACGGGCAACCTGCGGGCGCCGACGATTCGCAAGGGGAAGACGGTCGTTGTGGGCTTTAACGACGACGTGTTCGAAGAAGTTTTCGGTTAGCGCGCCGGGCGCGCCACACTGTGGTCGTGTCCGAAACGATCCGCGAATTCCTCGTCGTTCAGAAACGAGAGGAAGTTCAGGTAGGCGTCGCCGCCGAGGCGCACACTGCGCCAGCGGCCCACGCTGCCTGCGGGGAGCGGGCGCGCGGTGACTCCGGGGTCAGGATAGACGAGCAGATTGACCGCGTCGAAGATCTCTACCCCGCGCTGCACCAGGTATTCGACGGGCGCTCGCTTTTCATGCGCGATCATGCCGCGCGCGCCGAGTTTCATGTGAGCCACGCGTTCGTCATTGATCCCGTGGAAATCGACGGTTTCCCACTTCGTGTAATAGGGGACGGCGCCGGCTCCGATAACGCAGATCACCGCGTCCTCCGGCAGCACACCCCGTTCAATGTTCTCCCGCAGAAGCAGTCCTTCGCGAATCCGCCGTTCGGCATACTGTTTCGCCACTCCCAGATTCGCGACGCCCGTGTTTTCGCGTGAGGTCTCGCCCCGCACCGTTCCGAACAGAGTCGTGCTGAACAGGAGAAGGGCGGCGACCCCGGCCGCTCCCGTCGCGAAGCGCGCCGGCAACGCTTCGGCGGCCACGGCGATTCCCCGCAATATCAGCCAGTAGGCATAGGGAAACAGGAAGACGAGAAACCGGAACTCGAAATGATCGCCGCCGATGTAGAACAGATAGGCGCCGTACGCGAGCACGAAGACGGTGTAGATCACGGCGCGCGCGGATCGCACCAGAAGCGCCGGGAGAAGCAGGAACGGCAGAAACCACCCGGCCATATAATCCGCATGAAACAGGCGGAAGTACTGCATCGACTGCGCGGGATAGAACCCGTTTACTTTCGCGTAGAACGTGTTCGGCAGCCAGTAACCGTAGTACGAATGGCGCCAGAGAAAGTGCGCCCCGACAAGCACGATCAGCGGCGCGCACCAGAGCGCGAAAGATAGAAGCGTTCGTTGTCTGCGCACGATGTCGACGAGAAAGACAACGCCGAGGAGCGCCGCGAACAGAATGCCGTCGGGCCGTGTCAATGCCGCTGCGGCGAGAAGCAGTGATGAAGCGAACACGAACGCGCCCCCGTTTCGGCGCTCTGCGAGAAAGCGCTCGGTTGCCAGATAGATCAGGAGGGCGAACGGCATCGTGGCAAGTCCGCCCGTGTTCCACGCGGCGAAACTGCGGCTCGCCGCAAGCGTGGGCGCGAGAAAGAGCAGCGCGATCAGCAGGGGGGAGAGGCGCGTGTCTTCGCGCGCGCCATCGTGCGCGTCTTCGCTTTCGACGTCGAACATCCGACGCGCAACGAGCACGAGAAGAGCGGCGCCGCACGCCACCCCGATCGCGTTCGACCAGAACTCGGGCGACAGCCCCGCGCGCATCACGACGCTCATCAGCACGACCCAGAGAAAATTCGTGTAGCCCTCGACACGCTCGCCCGGATTCCAGACGAGACCCATGCCGTTCGCGAGATGTTCCGCATATCGAAAGCTGATGAACGCGTCGTCACAGAGGAAGAAGAAGCGCCGGACGAACACGAAGAAGAGTGCGGCGGTCAGCACGAGAGAGAGGGCAGGAAGAATGCGCTTCAAATCAGTCTCCCGCAGACCGCTCGCGTTATCCGCGCGTTACGATGGAGTCGCCGAGGCGGCGTGAAGGAGCGGTCGCGTCCGGGTCCTCCTCGGGTTCCGGGCCGACGGGAGAAGCCCCTCCGCGCATGAGTCGAAGCGCGAACGGCGCGCGTTGCCGGCCGGACTTGCGAAAGGCGAGCGCGAACAGCGCCATGCCCGCGAGTACCGCCAGCAGTATCGCGAAGATCATCCCGAGCAAAACGACGACAGCCCCGCCGAACGCGAAAAGCGGCGCGCTTCCGCGAAAACCACCCGGGTCTTCGGGGGCGTGATCGGAGTCCGGGGCGAAGGATTCGGCTTCCGGTTCCGGGCGAGCCCCTCCGTCGCGGAGGTACTGTTCCGCTGGCGTTCGATAGGGAGAATGTCGTAAAGCCGATGAAATCGGGATGATGTTTTTCGACATTGTGGATCCATTATAGCAAGAAGAGCCTTCCGGCGTGTATAATGAACGGGTCTACCCGCATTCTCTCCCCCCGTAAGAGATCGAGTCGAACACAACAGGAGGCGCGCATGTATCGCTTTGTCGGGGCATTTTTTTGCCTGGCCGCAATGGGAAACCCTGTTCTCGCACGGGCCGGGAGCGACCCGATTGTGGTGCACGGGCAGGAGTTCGAGAACACCACCGCATTTTATCAGTCAAACTTCTTCCAGGATAACGGTCTCCGTTGCGGCACACGCATGGAAGGCCTCGTCGACAAGATGTCGGCATTCAACCCGGGTGACTGCGCGCTCAATTCCACGAACCCGCTTCCGGAGTATGACGCGGGCTACGTCTATACGATTGATGTCGTGGTTCACATCATTACGAATTTCGCGCAGACGGTGGGCAATGTGTCCGACTCGCTCATCTACAGCCAGATCGACGTGCTGAACGAAGACTTTCGGGGCCTGGCGGGGACGCCGGGGGAACTCGGCGCGGACGTCGGGATCGAGTTTCGGCTTGCGCCGTTCGATCCGGACGGGAACCCGACGACGGGCATCACGCGCACGGCGAAGAGCACCTACTATCAGGAATCAGAAGCGTACTGGGACTCGCTTGCATGGGATCCGAGCCGCTATATGAATCTTTACTCGACCTCCGCCAGCGGGAACCTCGGCTACGTGCCGTTCCTGCCGCAGGAGGGTGGCGTCGGCTCGAACGCGGACCGCGTGGTCTGCTACTGGGAAGCGATGGGACGCCCGGGCCAGGGCGGTCCGCCGTACGATCAGGGGCGTACCGTTACGCATGAAGTCGGGCATTACCTCGGCCTCTGGCACACGTTCAGCAACGGCTGCGGTATTGCGGCGCCCCCGAGCTGCTACACGACCGGCGATCGCATCTGCGACACGGAGCGCGAATCCACGTCCCACTTCGGATGCCCGAGCACGACCTCGTGCAGCGACCCCGATCCGCTCGACAACTACATGAACTACACCGACGACACGTGCATGATGCGCTTCACGCCCGAGCAGGCGAACCGCATGCGGTGCACGCTCGAAAACTATCGCTTCGGGCTTATCGAAGCGGCCACGAACGTCGCCGACGCCACGACTCCGGCGCCTGTCGACGGCCGGCGGATGCTTCGCGCGAATCGTCCGAACCCGTTCAACCCGACGACCGAGATCTCGTTCTCGCTTCCGGCAGCCGGCCAGGCCACGCTGCGCATCGTGGATGTCACGGGTCGCCTCGTGCAGACGCTCGTCGACGGCGATCTGGCCGCGGGCACGCACCTCTACTCATGGCAGGGCACGAACGGCCAGGGCGACGAAGTCGCGAGCGGCGTCTATCTCTATCAGCTGATTACGAATGACGGGACGGAGACGAGGCGGATGGTGCTGACCCGGTAACAGTAGCGAAGCGTCAGCGCGACTCTAATCGAGAGAGATCCGCTCACCCTCTTCGGCGATACGGAAACCGCGGGAGATCACTTTCTTCCACGCGTCGCTTTTGGCGACCAGAGCGGGATTCGTGTGGTTCAAGTGGATGAAGCGGATCTTTTTCTTTTCCCGCTTCGAAAGCTTCGAGAACCGTTCCATGCTGTGCGTGATGAACGGGTGCGGGAAGTCGGACATATCGCGCCCGGGGATTTCGCCGTTCTCGAAAAACGTGCCGTCGAGCAGCGCCACGTCCACCTTCTTGATCTCATCTTCGATGCGCACGCCGAGCTCGTCCCACTCTTCCCACGAGTCGATATCGGGGATGAACAGCACGGAGCGTTTCGGACCTTCGATGCGATATCCGACGACTTCCGAGAATTCCTGCCGGTGCGGAACGACGACCGGCGTCACCGTGATGTCGCCGCCGAGATGAACCGGCAGAGCCGCCTGGATGCGGTTGATCACGATGTTCTGATAATCGATCAGCTGCGACCACGGCCCGTTCAACTCGAGGAAGTTGGCCATGCGCGGCATCGCGTAGACCGGCACGAGCTCCGCCCCCATGACCTCGTGCCCGAGATGCACGAGCCCGGTATAATGGCCGATGTGGGCGTGCGTCAGAAAGATGCCGTCGAGTACGTTCTCACGATCGCGGGGCGTTTCGCCGTCCGCTTTCGCGCTTTCCTTATGAAGGCGGTAGAGCTGTTCCGGGAAGGCCGGTGTGGCGTCGAAGAGCCAGCGGCGCCCGCCTGCAGGATCGATCAGGCCGAGTGAAGTCGGGAGCCGGCGTGCTTTCGGATCACTCCATGCGGTGTCATCGAAGCTGCCGGCCTGCGGCACGCCGCCGTCCTGGGCGATCCCGAGCACGTAGAGATACGGGCCGGTCGGTTCGCGTTCCGAACAACCTGCGTGCAGCACGGCCGCGAATGCGATACATAGTAAGAAGCGGATGTTCTTTTTCACAACTCGGAAGAGTAACACGGTATGAAGCGCCACCCTATGGGAATCGAGAGGATCGTAATGAAGGGAATGCTGTACGGGATGGGGATCTTTCTGGCCTGCGCGCCGCTGGAGGCGTCGGACTGGGAGGGGCTCAAGCGCGAGATCCGCGAGAAGTTCCCGCGCGTGGACCAGGTCGAGACGGCCACGCTCGCGGAGTGGCTGGCCGACGAGGAGCGGGAGCCGCCGCTTCTTCTCGATGCCCGCGCGGAGAGCGAGTTTGCCGTCAGCCATCTTCCCGGCGCCGTCCGGGCACCCGATCTGAAGGCCGCGACGCGCGCGCTCGGTCCGCCGCCTGTTCGTGCGCCTGCGTCCGGGGCAGCGGCCTCCACCGACACTGCTGACTCCGGCGCCGCGCGTCCGATCATCGTCTACTGCTCGGTCGGGTATCGTTCGGCCCGGCTGGCCGATCAGCTGCGGGAGCGGGGGTACGAGGAAGTCTACAATCTCGAGGGCTCGCTCTTCGAATGGGCGAACGAAGGACACGCGGTGGTGCGAGGCGACTCGGTCGTGACGGACGTGCATCCTTACGATCGCGACTGGGGCCGCTTTCTCGACGCGCGCTTCTGGCCTAAGGAGTGGAAGTAGCCGGACGATTCGCAAGAGCCACGGTCAGGTCCGCTTCGACCTCGGGCAGAATGGAGGCCATGTCCTGCTCGAGCTCTTCCATCCGCGCCGCGAACGCGGAGAAGCTTGCGGCGTCGACCCCCTCGTTCCGTATCCGCTCGCGCAGTTCCTTCGACCCGTCATTCTCCGCTTTCTCGTGAAAGCTCAATAACGCAATCGCTCCGGCGCCGATGTGATCGCGCGCCTTCTGCCAGTCCCCTCGTTCGCCGGCGACCCTCGCCATCGCCCAGTGCGTGTATCCGAGCCGGGCGTCGGTCATGCCGTCGGGCCGGACCGCAAGCGCATCCTGAAGAAACGGTTCGGCATCGTCATGGCGGCCCATGCGAACGAGCATGCGGCCGTAGTCGTCCATGCACATGAGGCGATGAATATCGAGTTCCGCCGGAAGGGCGGCGTACAGCGCGAGCGCCTTTTGAAACGCCGCTTCGGCCTCGTCCTGCCGACCCTGTGTGTTCAGCATGGCACCGTAGTGATAGTAGAGGCCCGCCTGATTGACCGATAGCGAGGAGTCTTCAGTCGATACTTGATCGTATAACGCAAACGCAGCACGATATTCGTCTTCCGCTTCCTCGACTCGCCCGTCCCGCCAGAGTGCGAACGCAAGCCCTCCTCTCGCGGCGGCCATGCACCAGGGAGGAACGGGATGGCGGCTTTCGTGCAGCAGATTCACCGATCGTTTGAAGTCTTCGATGCCGTCCGGGTTCGATTGAAACGTCTTGCTGAGTCCCACGATGTTGAGCAAAGCACTGACGTCCGTGTCTGGCGCTCCGAGCGCCGTGTGAAGCGCGGCCGCCCGCGCGGCTTCCTTCCCCGCGTCCTGCCATTTCCAGAGTCGTACGTACATGTAAGTAAGTCCCGTGCGCAGGTCCGCTTCGGTCGCCGGATCCTCGATCTCGTTGTCGATCCGCGCGGAAAGCGAGGACAGGATCTCGGTCAGACGAATTTCCTGGGCGCGTGACGCCGCTCCCGCGGGGGCGAGTGTCGACTCGAGAAATGACTGGATCTCTCTCGCGCGATCCGCCTCCCGTTCCGCTTTCTGATAGAGCACCGTCATGGTCCCGCCGAATCCGGCAAGCAGCGCAAAGAGTCCTGCAACGACCATGGTGGGGATCGGATTCCGGCGCACGACATGGATCATGCGCCCCCAGGGCGTCGGCGACTTGGCATCGATCGTGTCACCGGCACGATAGCGGCGCAGATCCTGAAGAAACGCATCGGCACTCTGATAGCGCTCGTCGGGATCCTTCGCAAGCGTTTTCAGCAGGATCGCTTCGAGGTCGCGATCGATCGAAGCGTCGAGTTGACGGGGCGGCCGCGGATCCTCGTCCAGAATCTTGCGCAGGTTGTCGAGAAGGTTGCCGGAAAGATCGTAAGGAAGGTGTCCGGTCAGCAGCTCGTACGTGATGACGCCGAGGGAATAGATGTCACTGCGCACGTCGAGGCGAAGCACGCCGCTGCGAATCTGCTCGGGGCTCGCGTATGCGGGAGTACCCGCGAAGAGGCCGCTCTTCGTAAGCGGCCGGTTCGTATCGTCGTCGATCTTGCCGAGTCCGAAATCGAGCACGTGCGGCGCGCCGCTCGAGTCAACGAGTATGTTGGCGGGCTTCAGATCGCGATGGAGCACGCCGCGCTGATGCGCGTGCCTGAGACCTTCCGCGACGCGCGCGACCATCGCGAGTATCTCGCCACGCGTAACCGGAGTTTCCTCGCTCGCCGCCCACTCCGTAATCGGGACACCGTCGATCCAGCGCATGACGAGATACGAGGAGTTCTTCTCGTGAAACGATGCGAGAATGGGAGCGATCGCCTCGTGCTCGAGGCGGGACGAGATTTCCGCTTCGCGTTCGAAACGAATCCGAGAGGCCGACGAAGCGTCAGCGCCGCCCAGGAGCCGTTTGATCGCGACGATCTGTTTCGAGCGCGTGTCTGCAGCGCGAAACACGATGCTCTGTCCTCCGCGCCCGACTTCCTCGAGCAGGTCGAAACGTCCTGCGCGTCCCAATGCCGCGCGCGATTCCGTCTTGCGGACAAGATCGAGCCACGTGTCGTCTTCGAATCCGAATCGGATCAGTTCACGCGCGATGTCTTTCGACGGTCCTTTCACTCGAACGTTTCCTCGTCTTCGATCTGCTGTGTGACGAGCGCGCGCACTTTGTCACGCACGCGCTGCTTCACCTTGTGCACGGCCGCTACCGTCATTCCCATGGAAGACGCGATTTCATCCGTCCCCTCTCCCCGCAGAAAGCGCTCGAACACGACCGTACTCTTCGGCTCCAGGGTAGGGCGGATCCTGCGCAGCGCGAGACGCAGGTGATGCTCCAGCCACTCTGTCTCCCAGATTTCGTCCGATCGATCCTCTGCGGCGGGCTCGCGGTGGGCCCCGTCTTTCATCTCTAGGAGCTCCTGCTTCCGAAATGGACGCGTCATCTGACGATGGATGGAACGGCGGACGGTTGTTGCGAGATAGCCCCGAAATCGCCCTTTCTCCGGCTGGTATTCGAAGCGGGGAAAAGCCCGATGCAGGTTCATCAGGACCATCTGGCGGACGTCTTCGGCATCGTCCCACTGGAGGCCGCGCGCGAGGCAGTAGCGCACGATCAGCTCGCCGTAGCGATTCTCGAACCGGAACCAGGCGTCCTGATCGTGAGGGTCGCGAAGTCGTGCCAGAAGTGAGGGCTCTGTGGTCTGCCAGTTCATTGCGGTCGTTCAGTTTCGTAAAACGGCAAGGTGGATACGGGGACTATACGAACGGGAAACGAAGAGCGTCAAGAATCGTCCTTTCTCCATAGATCGGGCGCCGGATCGGGGGCGACGGTGGAGAGACGCGCAAGAAAGATTGATCCATGTGTCCAATTCGCCCTGCGAAGGGGGCTAGGGAACGGTATGAGCAGCAGAAATCGGCAACAACAAAGGGGAACACACATGCAGAAACGACTCACACCGGCAGCAACGCTCGCGCCCCTGCTGGCCATCGCCATGGCAGGAATCCTACTGACCGGAGCGAGTGCGACGGCTCAGTTCGTCGAGAGCGACGTCAACGTGCTGTATTCATGGGTCGGCGAGAACGCGAACGACCGGTTCGGCCATGTCGTGCGACCGCTCGGCGATGTCGACGGAGACGGGACGACCGATATCGGAATCACGACGCCGTTCCTTTCGAGCGGGGGCGCCAACGCGGGAAAAGTCTACGTCATCTCCGGCGCCACCGGCGATACGATTCGGACACACCTCGGCGTGGCGGACACTTATTTCGGAAACGACCTGGCGGGGATCGGTGACATTAACGGCGACTCACTGAGTGAGTACGCCGTGTCGGCACCCGGCACGAGCACGTATCTGTCGTTCACTGCGATCGGTGAAGTTTTTCTCTTCGACGGAGCGACCGGCGGACTCCTGCACACGTGGACCGGCGCCGCGCTCGGCGACGGCTTCGGATCGATTGTTGCCGGCGGCGGGATCGACACCGAAAACGGAATCGGCGATATCGACGGGGACGGAACGAACGACATCATGATCGGCGCCAACCTGGCGGTTGCGAGTGGCACTCCTCGCGGCGCCGTGACCGTGTATTCGGGCGCGAGTCTGGACAGCGTGCTTTTTTATCGCACAGGGGGCGGGTTCGCATCACTCTTCGGATTCGGACTCGGCAGTCTCGGCGACATGAACGGGGATGGATTCGCCGAGATCATCGTCGGAGCTCCGAACGCCGGCCCAGGCAGCATCGGTCGTGTCTATTTCTTCTCGGGGCTCACGAATACAATCTACCTCCCGACGCTTACGAACAATACGACGGGCTCCTTCATGGGGTTCCTGTTCACGAAGGGGGTCGGTGATCTGAACGGCGACGGGACGACCGATCTGCTCGCGGCGGACCTGACCGATACCGCGAACGGGGCGGGCGCGGGACGCATCTATCTCATGTCAGGAGTGGATCGCAGTATCATGTACGACATCAAAGGGGCGCCGGGTGACGCGTTCGGCGTGGCGCGCGGCATCGGCGATATCGACGGCGACGGTTGCGACGACGTCGTGGCGACCGCGCTTTCGAACGATGACGCGGCACCCAACGCCGGGAAAGTATCGATCATTTCCGGAAAGACCGGCCTTACGCTGCGAACGGTGACCTGCAATCTCGATGGTGATGCGTTCGGCTTCTCCGCCGTCGGAGTCGGAGACGTGAGTGGGGACGGGATTCCGGACTTCATGATCTCTGCGAACAGGTACGACACAGGTGATGTCGATGCCGGACGCGTCTACCTGATCTCGGGCGCGACGGCGACGGGCGTCGATCACGGTGCGCTCGACGGCTACGGCGATTCGCGGGCCGGTTTCGCGCTCCACTCGATCCGCCCGAATCCTGCTGCGGGGCCGGCGACGATCCGCTTCAGCCTCCCGATCGCGACCGATATTGATCTGTCAGTCTACGACGTACGGGGCCGCCTGGTGCAGAAGCTCCGCACGGGAGTGACGGCACCCGGCGAACACGCAGTCGCCTGGAACGGGCGCACGCATGCGGGCGCAAGCGCCTCGTCGGGCATCTATTTCTTCAAACTCCGATCGCCGCAGTTCGAGGCGACCCGCAAGCTGATACTGAATCGCTGAGTAACCTTTCAGTGGGAGTCAGGCCCGCGAAACAGTAACGCCCAGGGTTCCTCGCCCCCGGCCCTCCTTCGGGAGGGCCTTTTTTCGTTCCACTCATTGTCGCCATCACGCCCGGTTGGTACATTGGGTGTAGCGAATCCTCACGCCTTTCACTCGCGTCGCCCCGGCCGGGTTTGCGCAATGCGCACAGATCCGGTCTCCCTCGCGCACGGCGGGGGTTCCACGACGATTCGCGGAAAAAACGAAAGGCTTGATCGAATACGGAACGGTCTTTGCGAAGATCTCGTTTCGAATTCGTTTCGTGACTAACCCCCGATCAGAGTTCGAGGAATCGATGACCGATCCATTTTCCCGGGCAGCGATGGCTGCCCTC
Source organism: Candidatus Eiseniibacteriota bacterium (assembly GCA_029262235.1). Classification (GTDB taxonomy): domain Bacteria; phylum Orphanbacterota; class Orphanbacteria; order Orphanbacterales; family Orphanbacteraceae; genus JABDJQ01. Next base: position 641,305 of record JAJCZU010000004.1, read on the forward strand.
GTTCTTCTCATTCTGCTTCCGCTGGATGCCGGTGCCGGCGCGATCCGTGGCACCGTGCGCTCGAAAGACGCCGGGGATCCTCTCGCGCTCGTTTCCATTTATGTCGAGGCGGCCCAGTATCGCGGAGGCGTGATCACGAAGGAAGACGGCAGCTACCAGATTACGGACCTGCCGCCCGGCACCACGAGGCTGCGGTTCGTGCACATCGGCTATGAAACGCGTCAGATCGAAGTGAGCATCGCGCCCGAAGTTTCGGTCGCGCCCGTTCTGCTCGACGTGCTGCTCGAACCGCAGAACTACGTCGTCCCCGAAATCGAGGTCGAGAGCGACCGATACCGCAGGGAGAAGGAAGTCCAGACCGGGCTCGTGTCTCTCAAACGGAGCCAGATCGAAAAACTCCCCTCGATCGGCGAGCCGGATCCCATTCGCATTCTCTACTATCTGCCCGGCGTGCAGGCCGCCTCCGACATTTCGACCGGCCTCTACGTTCGCGGCGGCGGCCCCGACCAGACGCTGATCCTGCTCGACCAGGTACCGGTCTACAATCCCACGCACGCGTTCGGCTTCTTCTCCACGTTCAACTCGGATGTGGTCGAAGACGTCGCGCTTTACAAGGGCGCGTATCCGGCGCGCTACGGCGGCAGGCTCGGCGCGGTGCTCGACGTGACCGGACGTGAAGGCGCGCGCGATTCGCTCCGCGGAAAAATGTCGCTCAGCGCGATTTCGTCCCGCCTCACGCTCGAAGGCCCCGCGGGTTCGGGGTCGTGGCTGCTGGCGGGGCGCCGCACGTATCTCGAACCGTTCCTGAACGCGGTGCGCAACGATTCGACCGAAATCCCTTCCTATTACTTCTACGATTTGAACGGGCGGTACACGTGGAATGGAACGAACAACGACCGGTTCGTCGTGTCAGGCTACGGCGGGCGCGATGTTCTGAACCTCGTTCTCGACGAAGACACGTACTTCAGTATCCGGTGGGGGAACCGGGTCGCTTCGGCGCGGTACAATCGACTCATCAGGAATCGACTGCTCGCCACTCTGCAGACGTCGGTCAGCAATTACGAAAGCCGGACCGACGTCGTCGTGTTCACGACACCGATCAGCTTCGAGAACGACCTGACCGATTTCTCGGTGAAGGGCGATCTTACGTGGGACGCCGGCATCGGGCATGAGCTGAGCGCGGGCATTCTCGCCTCGCAATACCGTTTCCGCTTCAAACAGGAATTCAACGAAGATCTCGTACTCGACTACGACGAAAAACCGTTCGACATTTCACTCTTCGCGGAAGACGACTGGCAGATCGGCTCGCGCACGACGATTCGCACAGGGATGCGCACGCGCTATTTCAGCGAAGGGGATCGCCTGCTCTGGGAGCCGCGCTTTGCGCTGAGCCACCAGCTCGGGAACGGTCTGCGTGCGAAGGCGGGGGGCGGCGTCTATCATCAGTACCTGCAGCTTGTGACCACGGAGGGATTTTCGGCGGGCGACTTCTTCCTGCCGATCGACGAGACCGCCGAGCCCGGGAAGTCGTACCAGGGCGTGCTCGGGCTCGAATACGAATGGGGCAATCCGTATCAGGTGGGAATCGAAGGGTACTACACCGATCTTGCGGATCTCGTGATCTTCGACAACAAAGCGACGGTCGACGAAAACTCGTTCAATGCCGAGGACATCTTCGTTACCGAGGGCGAGGGATACGCGACCGGCGTCGAACTCTTCGCCCAGAAGCGCACGGGATCGGTGACCGGGTGGATCGGATACACGCTCGGCTGGACGCGGCGCAAGTTTGCGGAAGTGAACGGGGGCAAAGAGTATCCGCCGAAGTACGATCGCAGGAACGATATCAGTTTTGTCGCGAGCTACGAGCGTGGCAGGTACACCTACGGCATCAGCTTTCTGTTCGGCACCGGGCAGGCGTTCACGCCGACCTCCGCGCGCTACGGCGTGCGCGATCCCGCAACCGGCGACTATCCCGAATTCACGGACGGATTCTACCTTTCGTCAGACAAGAACAGCGCGCGGTTGCTGCCCTATCACCGCATGGATCTCAGCGTGCGGCGTGACTTCACGCTGATCGGACGTCCCGCGCAATGGTTCGTGCAGATCTTCAACGTCTACAACCGGCGGAACGAATGGTTCGTGCAGTACGATCCGGAAGACGCAAGCGCGGAACCTGAAATCGTAAAACAGCTGCCGATCGTGCCGACATTCGGCATCAACTTCGAGTTTTAGGGGCCATGGTGAGGAATACGATGATGACGAAATTGCGAAGCAACACGGCGATGGCGCTGCTGGCGGCGATGGCCCTGCCGGCGCTGCTGGTCGGGTGTTCGACCGATCGCGACCCGGGGGAGCTCTTCGGGCCGAGCGAGGAGGGGACGCTCGTGATCGACGCGGTCCTTCTCGTCGATCAGGCGTTGCCGACCATCATCCTGACGCGGGCACTGGCACCGGACGAACCGTTTTCGCTCGAGGCGGCCGGCGAGAGCGGCGCGTCGATCGTCATTCGCGAGGAAGGGGGGGCGGAAATCGTTTACGTCGAGTCGCGCGAGACGCTCGGCACGTACTTCCCCGATGTGCACGGGAGTATCGTGAAGCCGCTCACGAAGTACGACCTCTCCGTGATCGCGGCGGACGGTGACAGATTGAGCGCCACGACGACGACGCCCGCGCGGTTCGCGATCCCGCAATGGCTGCTGCTCGACGAAGACGGCGCCGGCGTCCGGCAGGAGCTCGCGCGGTTCCCCGAGACGGGCGAGAGTACGTATGTCCGCAACTCGCTCGTATTCTCGGACGGACTGCTCGAGGCTCGCTTCGATCGCCCGGACGTGCCGGCTTTTCACGTCGGGATCAGCTCACTCGATCTGGAATCGGATTTCGTGGTCGACCTCGACTTCCTCGACTCGCTCGACCTGGCCATGATCGAGCGCGCGGCTTCATCCCCGGCGCTCGCGGGCGAGGACGGAACGATTCGACTGCCCTGGTTCGCGATTTTCTTCCAGGGACGTTACAAGATCCGGATTCATGCGCTCGACGAGAACTGGTACGACTTCGTTCGCTCGACGCCTTACTTCAACGGCGGAGGATTCGGGACGAATGCGGGCGAGGAGTTCGAACGGCCGATTTTTCATGTCGAAGGCGGGATCGGTCTGTTCGGATCGGCCGCGGTCGACTCGATCGGCCTGTTCGTGCTTCCGCGCGAGTAGCGCGGGTGCGCTCCGGTCGGGCGTGTCAGAACGAGTCGGACAACTCAGAACGAGTCGGGGATGCCGTAGGGAACGCCGGTGTAGGAAAGCGGCGCCAGGTGCACCGCGGCTTCACTGCCGATGCCGGGCGGCGCAGAGAAGGCTTCCTCCGCGCCCGAAGCCGCGACACCCGCCTGAAAGATCGTTGTCCCGGTCACGATGTCGAGCCAGCGGAAGTCGTAGAGCCCGGGCGTGATCCCTTTCGCGCCGAGTTCGCCCGTGCGGTTCGACGCATAGAGCACGTATTCATCCGCGCCGTTCGACAGGCAGTATTCTGTAGCTCCGAACGCGAGATCGCTTCGCGGCGCCATGGCCGCGTAATTCGTCTGCTCCATGAAGTCGATCAGCACGCGGCAATCGGCGAGATCGCTCTCACTCGTTGTCAGAATGTCCCATCCCAGAACCATCACGTACGCCCCCGCCATTGCCGACGCCCAGTTCTTTGCGCGCGCGTTCGCGCCGTCCCCGTGCATGCCTGACTCGGACATGTTCAGGTTGTAGTCGCCGTCCGCAAGCGCATACGCGTTCGCCATCATCGTGTAGAGCTCGGCCGGCGTCGACTGCGGGGTCTGCACCGCGAACTGGTCGATGTTCGGGTCGTTCGCGAACTCGCTGAAGTCGATGCCCGTCTGCTTGTGCACGGCGACGACATGGTCGAAATCGTCCGCACCCTTCACGATCGACGCCATGTACGAGATGCGCGCGGCGCTGAACGCTTCGGCATACTCTTCCGCAAGCACCCAGATGATATTCTCGAGATGTTCGAATCGATTGACGATGCTCGCGACGAAGTACACTTCCTTGAGCGGAGGAAGGGAATCGGTTGCGGAGTTACATCCCCAGAGGCAGGCGCTGTCGTCATACAGAAAGAAATACACGACGATCCCCGCGGCATCCATCGCCTGGAACCATGTCTCCCACTGATCGAGAATGTCGGGGTCGAGTGCCTTCGCCTTGTCGGAATCGAGGAACGGGTTTTCCGTGGGGCCGCCGTCACCGCCGTCGGATCGAACGGCCTGCAGATAGATGCAGTTTCCACCCCACTGCGCGAGCTTGTCGATCAGCAGCAGCTGATCGCCGCTGCGCGTGCCGTCCGGGTTCCGCGTACCGCGATAGAGAAAGCCCTCGGGGTCGCCGGGGCCCGCCATGTAGAAGGTGCGCCCGTCGGCATACATGAGGTACGCGGGGTTGCCGGGATCGACGACGACCTGGTCCGGACCGGCCGTGGCTTGTGTAACAAGGGCGGGCGGTTTCGCAGGAACGCGCGGCGAACCCTGACTGCCCGGCGAGGCCGGATTCTCGCGGCCGCATCCGGCGCCGATCACAAGAGCGATCAACGAGATTAATACGTATCGAATCGCGCGCATTCTTCTCCGAAACAGATCAATCTGTGCTCAGGGGATTGCGAAACCGGGAGTCTGGCATATACGGGCAGTGCTTCATTATAGCATGGAAAGACCGCGGGATAAGGCTGACGCGCAACGCTTGTGCGGAAGGGACTATCCGAAAGGCTTGCGCGCGGAGGCTACGGCGTGAACTCGAAATAGGTCGGCGTGCCGGGCCCGACGGGAAGCCCGAGCGCGAACACCCACACATAGAAGAGAATAACCCATCCGATCAGGAAAAAAATCGTGTACGGGATCATCGTGCTGATCAGCGTCCCGATGCCGAGCTTCTTGTCGTAGCGCGCGGCGAACGCGAGGATCAGTCCGAAGTAGCTCATCATCGGCGTGATGATGTTCGTGGTGCTGTCGCCGATACGATACGCGGCCTGAATCACCTCGGGGGCGTAGCCGACTTTCATGAGCATCGGGACGAAGATCGGGGCGGTCACGGCCCACTGGGCGCTTGCACTGCCGAGCATCAGGTTCACGAAGCCGCACATCAATATGAACGGCATAAAGATCAGCGAGTTGTCGAGCCCGATTGCGGTGATGGCGTCGGCGCCGAGAACCGCGAGGATCGAGCCGAGGTTCGTTTCGCGGAAGAACGCGACGAACTGGGCGGCGAAGAAAACGAGCACGATATAGAGGCCCATCGAGCTCATGCCGGCGGCCATGGCGTTGATCACGTCCCTGTCGTTCCGCATCGTGCCGACGGCCCGCCCGTACACGAAGCCGGGAACGAGAAAGAACACGAAGATCATCGCAACGACCGACCGGAGGAACGGCGACGGCATGAGGCCGCCGGTTTCCGGATCGCGGAGAACGCCCCAACCGGGGAGCGAAGAGAGCAGCGGAATGCCGGGGCCCGCGCACCATATGAATAGAAACGCGATCCCGAGCGTGGCGAGTCCGGCGCGTGCGAGGCCGCGGCGCTCGTTCGGTTCGAGCGGGGCGAGCGACGGGTTCTTGTCGACCGAGTCGTCGGCGAGATCGTGATCGTACGGCCCGAGTCGCGGTTCGACGACTTTCGTAGTGACGAGCGTGCCGACAATCGTGATCAGAAACGTCGAAGCGATCATGAAGTACCAGTTGATGGCCGCGTGTACTTCGTAGTCGGGCGCGATGAAATGCGCCGCCTCTTCCGTGATGCCGGCAAGAAGTGGGTCGACCGTGCCGATCAGCAGATTCGCGCTGTACCCTCCGGACACTCCCGCGAATGCCGCGGCCAGTCCCGCGAGCGGATGCCGCCCGATGGCGTGAAAGATCGCCGCCCCGAGTGGAATGATGACCACGTAACCCATTTCCGACGCCGTGTTGCTGAGCACGCCGGCGAAGATCAGCACGACCGTCACGAGGTTCTTCGGCGCCGCGAGAATGAGCCCCCTGATCGCGGCCCCGAGCAGTCCCGAGCGTTCCGCGACCGCCACCCCGAGCAGAGCGACGAGCACGGTGCCGAGCGGGACAAAGCCCGTGAAGTTTCCGACGAGATTGGTGGTAATGTAACGGAGGCCGTCGCCGGACCACAGGCTGATTGCGCGAATCACGCCGTCGGGCGAGCGGCCGCGCATCCCTTCGGGCCGCGGATCGACGACGGAGAGGCCGAAATGGCCCGCGATTCCGCTGATCACGAGAATGCCGAGCGCAAAGAGTGCGAAGAGCGTAACCGGATGCGGGAGAAGGTTGCCGAGCCACTCGACCGTTGTCAGAAACCGCGCGAACAGACCGCTGCTCGGTCGGTCCGTGCGTGTGTCCGTGGCGGGGCGCGGGTTCTCCATGTCGTCGACTTTCCGGTTGGGTCTGCGGTAATTTTGACGGATCATCGGGGATGAGCTCGACCCAAGTCCAGTTTTTTCGAAACCGCGACCGATCAGCGCGCGTAAACATGAGCACGTACGATCTTGCACCAGAGAGGATGAATCATGAAGAGTCACGAAATCGATTATGAAATTGTGGGCGACGACATGCAGGTCGTCGAAGTGGAACTCGATCCGCAGGAGACCGTGATCGCCGAAGCCGGCGCGATGAACTGGCTCGAGGACGGGATCACATACGATGCGAAAATGGGAGACGGCTCGAAGCCGAATGAAGGCGTGCTCGGCACGCTTCTGAACGTCGGGAAACGCGTCCTTACGCGCGAGTCGATCTTCATGACGCACTTTACAAATTCGGGCTCGGGCAAAAGGCGCGTGGCGTTTGCGGCGCCTTATCCCGGCAAGATCATCCCGGTCGACCTCGCGACCATCGGCGGCGAGATCATCTGTCAGAAAGACGCGTTCCTCTGCGCCGCGCTCGGCACCGAAGTGAGCATCGCGTTCAACAAGCGTCTCGGCGCCGGCTTTTTCGGCGGCGAAGGGTTTATTCTGCAGCGCCTCCGCGGTGACGGCAAAGCGTTCATCCATGCCGGGGGGACCGTGCAGAAGCGCATGCTCAACAACGAAACTCTGCGCGTAGACACCGGTTGCCTCGCGGCGTTCAGCCCCGGCATCTCCTACGACATCGAAATGGTGAAGGGCCTCAAGTCGATGTTCTTCGGCGGCGAAGGGCTGTTCCTCGCGACCCTCAAGGGTACGGGCACGGTTTATCTCCAGAGTCTTCCGTTCTCCCGCCTGGCCGACAGAGTTCTCGCCAGTGCGCCGTCCGCTGGTGGCAAGCGTGTGGGCGAAGGATCCGTTCTCGGTGCGCTCGGGGGCATGCTGGACGGGGACCGTTAGCAAAGTACGGGGTAAAATCGTGTATACTGTGAGCCGGGCAGCATGAAACGCCCCGGGAGAAGCACGCTTTGCTAAGGTCGACCTCAGTCTGGATCCGGTGCGCGCGCTACTTTCTGCTCGCCTGGTTCCCGCTGCTTGCAGCGCTGCCGTTGCTCGGCACGCCCGGCACGCTGCCCGCGGGCGGTGGCGACCGGCAGGCAGATCGCTTCCCGTGCGAGACGCATCGCTGCGGGTGTACCGGATCCGCCTCATGCTGGGACGTATGCTGCTGCTACTCCCCGATTGCCATGGCGGCGTGGGCGCTTGATGCCGGCGTTTCCCTGCCGCCCGGCATGGAAGAGTACGCGGCTCTCGTCCCCGAGTCCGCCCCGAGGGTCGATCAAGCCTGCAGGACGTTGCTTGCCGCCCCCGGCGATCCCTTTCAGTGTAAAGGGGTTGCTCTCGGCCTCCTGTTCCATGCCCCCGCACTTGTGTTTGCCACGTCGGGGCCGAGCTTGCCCGCGCCGCGCATCTCCCGCTCTTCTCCGCGCACGACTCCGGTTCCCCTCTCGGCGCTCGATCTCGATCAACCCGATCCCCCGCCTCGCCGTTCCTCCGTCTCTTAGTTCACGTTTCAAAAGATCGATTGCCCGCATTTAAGAACACGGAGGAATATCATGTTTTCCAGAAGGAATATGCGCCGGTTTGCGCCGGCTTTTCTCGGTATTGTGCTCGGATTTTACGGCTGCGGCGATGACGACAATCCGTCTTCTCCCGACCCCGGCGAAGGCGACGTCGTACTGGCATTCGATGCCCGCGTAGACGACCAGGCATTCACGATGAATCAGATGATGTATACGAACGCATCGAGCAATGAATACGCGGTGAAGACGCTGCAGTTCATTGTTTCCGACTTCACACTGCACGCGCACGTTTCTCCAAAGAGCGCGCATGACGACGAGGGCGATTTCACGTCGGCTGCCGTTCACTACCGCGACGCCGCGGACCCGGCCACCCGCACGATGACGCTCACTGACGTCCCCGCGGGTGAGTACGACTTCGTCTCGTTCACGTTCGGTCTTGACGAGGAAGACAACCTCGATCCCGATCAGGGCGGCTCGCTTCCGCAAACCGATGACTACGAAGCGATGCGCTGGCCGGCCTCATGGGGCGGCGGCTATCATTATATGAAGTGCGAGGGAGACTTCGTCGATGCGAATGGCGACACGGTGACGTTTGCGGTGCATACCGGAAAGCGACAGGCCATGAACGACGGTACGTTCGGTACCGATGCCGCGCCCTCGCACCATTTTTTCGAAGTGACGGTGCCGATCGATCTCGAAGTGACGGACGGCGGCACGGCGGATCTTACGCTTGCGATGAACGTGAACGAATGGTTCCGGGATCCGGCCGCGTACGATTTCGACGTCTATCCCCGCATGGTCATGATGAATCTGGCAGCTCAGGCCCTTCTCATGGGAAATGGCCCTGATGTATTCGATCCGACGCAGTAAGCGAAGGAGAAACAGACTCGCATTCCCGTCACTTGTGGCTGCGGGGGGAGGGGCTCTGCTCCTCCTGCCCGCGTTCGCCATCGCCGCCTGCGGCCTCGAAGGATGCCCCGCCGAGATTCCTGAGACCGGCGACCGCCGTATTCATGTCGAGCACGAAGTACGCGAGTTCTCGTATTCGGTTCTCGATACCGACGGAAACTACACTCGCTACCAGACGCGTTTCGAGTTCATCATGAGCGGGGGGGCGTGCGGCGTGTCCGTCCCTCTCGTTCATCTGCGCGACCGGGACGAGAACGCGACCGGCCTTTCGGGCGTTGTTCTGTTCGGGGAGCGGACCCTGGCATCGAGTCCGGCGGATGTGTTCGGCTACGGTTTCCAGCTCGAGTTGCCCGGAAGCGGGTCCGCGCGCATCAAGAGCGACCACGCGGAACTGCTGCCTTATATCTCGATGCGCTCGAAGAAAGCGGGCGCCACAATGTTTGCCATGACGGGCGTTCGCGTCGCGCTTCAAGAGGCCGATCCGATTCTCCAGCCGGAAGCCGGTGATACCATCACGCTGACGATGTCGGCGGACAAGATCGCACATGGTGGCGGAGAGGAAATCCTCGTCGTGAATCCTCATGAGAGGTGGGAGATGACGGCCCGCATCGGCGTGAATTTCGGGGATCTGCACGGTACCAGACCCTCGTTTTATCTTCACGGTGACCGCGTGCTTCAGGGGGATCGCGAGGGCGACACGTTCGGGCACGCAGGAGTGATGCTGCGCATACCAGTAGGCACGCGGTGGAGCATCCGGCCCGTGGCAGAAGTGCCGTTCGGGGGACTGCGCCGTTTCGACTGGAACGCGGGAGTCGGTGTCAGGTTCTCGCACTGACCGTTCCGAAGGATCGTGCCTCGTGCGTCGTACGTCGCTGCGAGAGACTGTTAGAGACCGAGGGCCTTCTCCATGCGCGCGATCGACTTCTGTTCGGCCTTGTTGATTCTGTCGCCGAGACCGAACAGGCCTCGCGTGGCGGCGGCAATCTCTCTCGCGCGCTTCAGCACTTCGTCGCGGAGGGCCGCCATTGCGGTTTCGGGTAACTCGGCCCGCAGCCCGCGCACGTAGTCTTCCCAGAGCTCGAGAAGCTGGTCGCCCGGGTCATCCTTCATCCACTTGACGAGCAGCGCGTAGCTCGGCTCGCCGGGATCGATGCCGGTTTCGGCCGCCGCTTCGAGGATCGCTTCGCGCTCGTCCTGCGTCAGGCGTCCGTCGGCCCACGCGACTTCGATCAGCGGGATCAGGTTCAACGCTTCGTAGGTTTCGAGTGTGAAGCCGGACTTCATCAGCTGGTCGAGAACTGCATCGTCCTTGATCTGCATCGCGGCCGCGAGCGCTTCTTTTTCTTTTCGCGCGCGCGCTTTTTCGCGAAGCTGATCGAGCAGTTCCCGGTCGTGCTTCTGGAAGAATGATTCCTCCAGCGCTTTTCGCCGATCGTTGAGAATATTTCCGTCCATCCGATTACTCCTGCGCTAAGTCGTAAACTCCGTTGTGACTATCATCTAGATCTTAGTCGGCGGGCCGTTTTGGTGCTACTGCGATTTCATCGTTTCGGGTAGAACGCGGCGAAGAGAAGCGTGAAAAGAACGGTGGCGAAGACGGTCAGCAGCCCGGATTCTGGGCCGAACGCGCCGCCCACGAGCAGCGGAGGGCCGGATGTAGACGCGCGCAGGAGCGCCCCGGAGCCCGCCGTGACGCCGCTGACCGAGAAGCCGTACAGGATGTCCTGCGACGCGTTCCAGCCGAAGTGCCACCCGATCGGGAGCCAGAGCGCGCCGGTTCGGATACGGGCGACGGCGAGCGCGACCCCGGCGGCCACCACTTCCAGAAACGCGATCGCGTTGAAGCCGGGATTCCACGCATGGAGAAGCGAGAAAAGCAGCGACGTCAGCAGAACCGCGAGCACCGTGGCACGGCCGGGGGAAAGACCCAGGATCCGAAGCTGCCGCAGATAGTGGAGGGGAAGTCCGCGTGAGAACACTTCCTCGAACGCGGCCGCGGGCAGAAGCACGATCCCGACCGACGCGGCGTAGGCCGGGAAGACCGAGAGGTCGCCCGCTTCGAACGTGGTCCAGCGGAAGAGGAACGCAACGAGGGGGACGAGAGAAAAGCTCGCGACGCCGAGAAGCAGTCCGGTTCCCGCATCGAAGAAAACGCGCCGCCTGCCGAAACCCGCGTCGGTCCAGGTGAGGCTTCCCCTTCGCACGAACGGTACGGTGGCCGCGATCGCGCCCGCGAGCGAAAGCGTAAACACGATCAGCGAAACGAGGAAGTTCCGGTCGTCGCCCTCCGGGGCGTTTCCAGAAAGGCCGAGGAGCAGTGTCGCCCCGAGCGCAAAGAACGTCGTGAGCCCGAATGCGAGCAGCAGATACAGAACCGTGCCCGCGATCGGACGTGGCGGGCGTGGCGCTTCGTGTGTTCCAGGAGCTGTCGTTGTGTGCGGACTCGAGCCGGTACGGTCTGATGTCATGCGTGCAAGGGTAGCAGATGCGGTGGCGGACCGAAACGGAAGGCCCGATCAGGCAGTGTCCCGGACACTCCTCCCGATCAGAAGCTCACGCTGAGCTGCAGCGCGTCGACACGCGCGTCGTCTTCGAAGCCGGCCGCCCCGAACGACGTGATCTGCGTGCTCGCGCGGAGCGAAAGATCCGCATGCACGCGATACGCGGCGGCGATTTCGATCCGCTTGACCGGTTCGTCCCAGCGATGCCGGTCGCCGTTCGAATCGGTGACGTGCTGGAACAGCATCTCTTCCCAGCGGGCCGCGATCGAGAGGCCCGTTGCCGGCGTTCCTTCGCATTCCACGAAGTAACCGGTGAGGTCGAGATTGCCCGTGAACGGCGTCTCGAAGCGGCTCCAGATCCATTCCGAGCGTACGGAAACGCGGGAGAAGATCAGCGACGCGTCGGCCCCCCCGATCCACTGATCGTAGTCTTCCGACTGGGAGCCGTCCGTCAGAAACACGTTGACGTCGTCCGCGTGCGGGCTGCCCGTGCCTCCGGAAGCGCCGAGTCGCAGCATGGGATCAGGAGACCAGCCGAAGCGGCCCATGACGCCCTTTTCGTCGTTCGTGTCATCGACGTACGGCAGCGGGGCGCCGGGCGCTCCCTGCGTGACCGCCGCGCGATACTCCCAGTCGCCTTTCGAACCCACGAGCCCCGCGCCGAGGTCGTAGCAGACGGCGTAGAGGACCGGCATCCCGCGGCGGAGAGAACCCGATGGATTGCCCGGGTATCCCAAGAACCCGGACTGCCCGTTTCCGCGAACCGCGAGCAGTTCGTCTATATTCGCCGGCGGTGTGCCGGGAAGATACGTGGTGTGGTAGCCCCATATCAATGGAATGCCCGCCAGCGATCGATGGGGATCGAACGCGTGCGCCACATAGTCGCCGAACGGATTCGGAATCTTGCCCGCTTGGGCGTAAAGCGCGCCATCACCGATCAGTTCATGCAGAACGAAGGCGGAGAAAGTCGTGAAGCTGTTTCGGAGCGCGTCATTGTACAGGAACTGGGCGACGACCTGCGTCTGCTCCTGCGGGGCGGCCTCGACGTACACGCGAAGAATGAGGGGATCGAACATCGTGTCGCCGCGGTTCAGGACGTTCAGGGGAACACCGGTCGTCTCGCCCTTGGCCGTGAGCTGCAGGTCTCCCCGCACGCGCACGCGATTCGCCGCGTCGGCATCGACAGGCCCCAGGGTCGCTGCCAGGGCCGCGGCCCCCAGTATGCCTCGCTGAGCCAGTACCGTTAATCTCGATTGATTCCTGCGCATGTTCATCCAATCATGAGCGGCGCACTGTCGGAGTCCGTTCCGCTGGCGCTGTCGTTCTCCATATCTTTCTGCGTATCGGCCGTTTCTGACGAAAGCTCGATCTGAAAACGAGTGCCTCCTCCTTCGCGGTCCTCGCTCCAGATACGCCCGCTGTGGTGCTGCACGATCCGGCGCGCGATCGCGAGTCCCATGCCGAGACCCGACGATCCGAACTCCTCCTCGCCGCTCGAATGATGGTCGATGGCGCCTCTTTCGTAGAAGCTCTCGAAGATGCGGATCCGGTCCTCGTCCGGGATGCCGATTCCGCTGTCTTCCACGACGAGCCGTGTGACCCCTTCCCGGTCCTCGGCCCGAATCGCGATATGCCCGCCGTCCGGCGTATAGCGAATCGCGTTGCGTACCAGGGTGGTCACGGCTTCCCCGAGGAGCGTGAGGTCGCCGAAGAAGACACGCTCGGATGAGGACGGTTCGATCTGCAGTGTCAGTTCCCGTTTCCCCAGATAGTCACGCCAGTCCTGGGAGAAGCGCTCGAAGAGTTCGCGTGCGGTCAGCGGTTCGTGCTGTACCTCGCTCGCGTCGGAATCGAGTACCGCCATCATCGTGACGACACCCACGACGCGCTGCAGGCGCGAGACGCCCTTTTCGAGCGAAGGCATGAGTTCGCGAATCGTCGGATGGAGATTTTTTACGTCGTCCATCGAAGCCTGAATGAGATCGACCGTTCCCTGAATGATCGTGGCCGGCGTACGAAGTTCGTGTGAAGCCAGCGTGATGAACCGCGATTTCATCTGTTCCAGCTCGCGAAGCGTCTTGATCTGTTCGTGCAGCGCGTAACGCATGTGTTCGAATCGATCGCCGAGATAGCCGAGTTCGTCCCCCGTGTCGATGCGAAGCTTCAGATCTTCCTCGTTCGCCTCGAGCCGCCGCGCCGCCTCGACAAGCTGGTCGATCGGGTTCGTAACGCGGCGCGTGATCCATCCGGCGAAGAAAAACGTGACGACGAGCATCAGAATCCCCGCGAGTCCGATTCGCGTCGTGAGCGTCGCTACGAATGCGCGGTCCGCGCTCGTGGATTTCTCGAGACGTACGAGGGCCGGCTCCGCTCCGGCAACACCCGGCAGTTCGCTCTGGATCGCGTTTCCGAGCGGCTCCCCTTCGGCGCGTGAGGACGCGATCACGTTCCCTTCGCTCAGGAAGGTCACGTCGCAGTTCGTGATGTCGCGAATCCGCGCGGCGAGAGCGTTGTCGAGCAGCTCGCCATGCCGAAGCACGCCCACGACCCGCTGGCCGACGAGGATCGGCATGGCCACGGTTTCGTAGAGCGCGCCGTTCGTCCACTGAATGCCGGTCGGGTTCTCGCCCCGGATCGCGGCGCGAATGTCCGGACTGTCGAGAAGCGAAATTCTGTCGAACGGGGGGGCGCAGCAGCGAACAAGCAGTTCACCGTCGGAGGCCGTCACTTCGAACAGGTCGCTGCCGAGCGCGTTGTGAAACTCTTCGCTCACCTGACGCATGGTCGCGCGGAACGTTTCGTCGTGCGCGATTCCGGGCTGCGCCAGCATCGCGAAGAACTTCGGGTCGCGCGCAACGACACGGGCCTTCGTCTTGAGATCCTCGCCGCGGGCGCTCAGATGGTCGAGAAGCACGCGCCGCGCCGTCTGCAACTGCTCATCGGTGCGCCGGTCGAGCTGTTCGCGGACCTGAAAGAACGTGATGAGGATTGCGGCGGCGGTCATGCAAAGCGCGGGTAGAACCGCAACGCCAAGGATCTTGCGACCGAGCACGCGCGGGATCGCGGCCCGCATCAGATTTCGACCTCGATCTTCGTGGCGGCGGACGGGCTGACGTCGATCTCCTGCGACACGACCTCGAGGTCAGGGTGCCAGACCACGAGTCTGTAGCGTCCCGCCGGGACGGATGGAATGCGAAAGGCGCCGGTCTTTGTGTCGGGGCGTGCGAAGTAAGGATTCTGGAGAACGAGAATCGTTCCCTTCATATCAGAGTGTATGTCGCAGAAGACCTGCACGACGCCGGGGTCTTCGAATATCACGGACTTCGACTTGCCCTTCGCGTAGCGGCCCAGATCGAACCGCTTGGCCGGTGAGTACGAAAAGACGTTGTGATAGTAGGGGTCCTCGTTCGGGAAACCGACTTCCTGGCCGGCGACGACAACGAGCACGGAGGGTTCGAAGGCCATGCCGCGCTGCGTGAGTTTCGGAGAGGCGGGAGGTGCGAGCGAGTGCGGCGCTTCGACCGCTTCGAGATAGACCACGATCTCCTGGATCAGCGACATTCCCTCGGTGTCGTTCGAGGGGGCCGCAGTGTGGGCGACACCCGGATACGCGTTGATCCGGATCGCATACGGAGGCTCGCTCACGACACGGACGGTACCCGTCAGAATGCCGACATCCGCCGCATCCGCCGGGTTCTGTCCCGGAAGCGCGGTCAATGAGGCCATCAGGAGCCCCGTGGTGATGTTCTGGAGTCTGCCCAACCTGTCTCTCTCCGGACCCAAGGGGAAACACTTACTCGTGTCCTCATATTCGGCCTGGAGGGCGGATTTCTTGAACGAATCAGGGACGGGAGGGAGGAGGGTCCTCGACGTGCGCGCGACCTCCGGAGAGACCGAGCGCCTTGACGCGTGCCGGCACCGGATTCAGCTCGCGGATCAGTCCGCACCAGGACAGCAGCTTGAGGCCGTAGTACGCGATGTCGATCTCCCACCAGTAGAACCCCTGGCGCGCCGACCCGGGGTAGTAGTGGTGATTATTGTGCCAGCCTTCGCCGAGGGTCAGGAGGGCGAGCCAGAAGTTGTTCCTGCTGTCGTCGCCGGTCTCGAAGCGCTGGCGTCCGAACTGGTGCGAAAGCGAGTTGATCGTATACGTGCCGTGGTAGAGAACGATCGTCGAAACGAGGAAACCCCAGACGAACACCTGCCCGGCAGTTGACCCCCACGAGGGGAGGAACCGCTCGATCAGAACACCGAGTCCGAGTACGAACGCGCCGAACAGCACGGGGACGATCATATGATACTTGTCGATGAACGTCAGCTCAGGGTAGCGTCGCAGATCCTTGACGAGGCGCGCAGGCGGGTCGTTGGACTCGGTCGTCATCACCCATCCCATGTGGCTCCACCAGAACCCGAGCTGTGCCGGCGAGTGCACGTCGTGTTCGTCGTCGGAATGGGCATGGTGATGCCTGTGATGAGACGCCCACCAGATCGGGCCCTTCTGCACGGCGCTTGCGCCTGCAACCGCCATCACGAGTTGAAACCAGCGTGACGTCTTGAACGTTTTATGCGCGAAGTAGCGATGATAGAAGCCCGTGATCGCGAACATGCGAACGACGTAGAACAGCACCGCAAGGGCGGCCGCCACCCAGGAGAATCCGACCCAGAAGACGGCAATCAGAGATACGTGCATGAATAGAAAGGGAATGCTGGCGCCCCAGTCCACGTGGCGGTCTCTCGGCAGCTTCTGTTCGGGCGTCATATCGCTCCTGCTCTGATCGGTGAAGTGGGGCTTGAACGGGTCCCGTTTCACAGTATATACGAGGATTTGCTAGAATTTTACAGTAGGAATTGCCTATCTCTCATAGGCTCAGACGAGGAAGATACCATGTATGAATTGAAAACCGAGCAGGTGATTCCGCGCCCTCTGGACGAGGTGTTCGCGTTTTTCGCGGATGCGTCGAATCTGAGCCGCATTACGCCGCCCTGGCTCGATTTCCGAATCGTATCGGGAACTCCGATCCGGATGGAGGAGGGCCTGTTGATCGACTATCGGCTCAAGGTGCACGGGATACCGCTCCGCTGGCAGAGCGAGATCACGACCTGGGACCCGCCTCGTCGCTTCGTCGACGAGCAGCGGAAGGGGCCGTACAAGGTCTGGCACCATACGCACCGCTTCGAAGCGGCCGAAAACGGGACGCGGGTGATCGACGAGGTCCGGTATGACGTTCCCGGGGGTCCCCTCATTCACAGGCTGATCGTGAAGCGGGATATTGCTAAGATCTTCCGGTATCGATTCCAGGCACTGGAAGAGCTTTTCGGGAGCGCGGAAAGCGGAACGAAGAGCGTCTGAGCGGGGTAAATACAACAGCTACGGCCTGCCCGTGCCGCCATTTATCGAAAGCGAGTCCATTCTGATGAAATCATTCCTGTTCCGATCACTCGGAATCGTCGGATTTTCGTTCGCCGTCGGCATCACCATGAACGCCACGCGGCCGACGCCGCTCGCATGGGCCGCGGATTCCGACTACGAAATCTATGACGATTGCGACGAAACGACCGAAACGGCCGAGCCGATGTCGATCGCCGATGTGCTCGCGCATCCCGACTACTACCTGCTGGTCGACGCGCGCGAGCCGGATGCTTTCGCCGCCGGTTCCGCACCGGGCGCCGTCAATCTGCCTTACGATCCGCTGTTCTCCGTAGGCCAGGAGGAGATCGACGCGCTTCGCTCCCGGGCGGGCGACCGCAGTCTCGTCATTATCGGCGATCCCGAAACGGCGAAACTGCTCGCGGACGACCTGTTCTCCCAGGGCATGACATTCGTGAACTACCTGGAAGAGGGCGACCAGTGGACGAAACTCGTCGCGAAAGAGACCGAGTAACCCATGACCGCCGGAGGGGCGCTCGCACTCGTTTCCGTTCTGTTCCGACTCTACCTGGGCGCCGTGTTCGTCGTGGCCGGCTACGGGAAGATTCTGGAGCCGTTCGATTTCGCTCTTTCCGTCGCGACCTATCAAATTCTGCCGCTTTCTCTGATCAACCTGTTCGCGATTCTGCTGCCGTGGCTGGAACTGTTTACGGGAGTATTTCTGATCGTCGGTTTCTGGACGAAGGAGAACGCGTTTCTCGTGAGTATGATGATGGTCATGTTCACGGTGGCGCTCGGAATCGCGCTCAGTAAAGGACTGCAGATCAACTGCGGATGCTTCGCGTCAGGCGAGGCAGCCGTGGAAATCAGTTATCGAACCTTGTTGCGAGACATTACGTGGCTCGCGATGGGGCTTTTCGTCTGGAAATGCGACGACGGCCGCTTCGGGGTCGATCGTTTTCTCGGGAGGCATCGACATGCGTAAATGGATTTCGACCGCGGCGCTCGCCGCCATTTTATTCGCACCCTTATCAAAGGCATTCGCGGCTGACGTGCCCTGGAATCTGATCGAAGGGGGCGACAAGCTTTCGAAGGGGCACAAGGCGGTCGTGGAGGAAGTGCTTCGCACCGCGAAGAGCTACGGGGCGTGCAAGGGAACGATTCTCGACTGCCTGACGACAGCGCCCGACGACAAGACCGCGCGCATGCTCGCAAACTTCGCCGTGCGTCGCGCCGAGTCGAACAAGGACGCGTCCGAGATTACCGAGTCGGTCGAGAACCGCCGGCTCTCCGCCTACCCGCCCGAAGTCTTCCAGCCGGTCATGGACGGCCTGACCGTGTCGGGGAATCCGAAGGCGCCGGTGAAAGTGCTGATCTACGCCGACTTCGAATGCCCGTACTGTCTCGTGGCGTCGACCGCGATTCGCAAGATCAGCCTCGAGCCTTCCTCTTCGGTTGCTTACTACTTCAAGAACTTCCCGCTCAAGTCGCACGAGCAGTCCGTTCCGGCCGCGCTCGCGTTTCTCGCCGCCACAAAGCAGGGGAAGGAATGGGAGATGCACGATCTGCTGTTCGAGAACCAGGACGATCTGACGCACGAGTCGTTCGTGGCCCGTGCGAAGAAGCTCGGGCTCGACGTGGCGAAGTTCGAGGCCGACATGAAAGACGCGGCGCTCGTCAGCCGGTTGCGGGCCGAGAAGATCGAGGGAATGGGATGCGGTGTGAAGAAGTCGCCCGGCGTTCTGATCAACGGAAAGCCGTATCTCGGACTCAAGACGGAAACGGAACTGCGCGATCGAATTCAGGAAGAGCTGCGTCTGATTGCGAAGGGGTAGGAGCGCGTCCGGCGCTGCTATTGCGGGGCGGAGGCGCTCGAGTCGGGGGCGGGAATCCGGCCCTCGCGATACGCTTCCCGGACGATCTCGTCGACCCGGCCGCGGAACTTCTCGAACAGCCCGGCCATGCCGCGCGGAATCGCGTTGACGTAATATTCGCGATGCATGATGCCGCGGTAGGTGACTTCGAACCGCGCCACATCCGCCCACGGAAACTCACGCTCGCCGAGCGCCGCGATCGCCACGGTCTGATGCCCGGCTTCCCCCTGCTCCACCGAGTAGACGACCCCGACGGGCTCGCCCATCAGGCGAACGGCGTCCCCGGCGGTCAGCGAGTCGTTCGCGGGCATGGTGGCGTAATAGAGCGAAAGGGGCTCCGCCGACGGTTTCACGCCGGTTCGAACCAGCGAGCCGACGATGAGCACCATCATGACGATTACGAATGTCTGCAACAGGACGCGCACGGCGTAATTCTCCCCGGGGTCGGGCTGTCCCTTCTGACACTGTTTCCCGGCTCCGAGTCACAGGGTCTCCTGCCGGGATTGGCCAAAATGTCGCTTTTCTCACTCTGAAACCGCTGATAGACTGACGGAATGAGTACATCCAGACAAGAACCGAAACCCGCTCGCCTCGAAGATCTTTCCGAACCTGTTCGCCGCGCCGCGGTAGAGAAGCTCGGCTGGAAAAGCCTGATGCCGGTCCAGGAAGCGGCGATCCCGTACCTGCTCGAAGACCGGGAGATCATGGTCCAGTCGCGAACCGGCAGTGGCAAGACCGGGGCCTTCGTCATTCCCATTCTTGAAAAAATCGATCCCGGGCAGAAAGCCGTGCAGGCGCTCGTGCTCGTACCCACACGCGAACTCGCCCGGCAGGTCATGGGCGAGGCCGAGCAGCTCAGTGCGTTCAACGGCGTCCGTTCGGTTGCAGTTTACGGCGGCGTCGGATACGGGCCCCAGCTTGACGCGCTGCGTGGCGGTGCGCAGCTCGTGGTCGGTACGCCGGGACGAATTCTCGATCACCTGATGCGGGGATCGATGAATCTCGACAGGATGCGGATGGTGGTTTTCGACGAAGCGGACCGCATGCTCTCGATGGGCTTCTTTCCCGACATGAAGGCGCTCAAAGAGTACCTGCCGCACGATATCAAAGCGTACATGTTTTCGGCCACGTATCCCCCTCGCGTCCTTTCGCTGTCGCGCCTGTTCATGAGCGATCCCGAGATGCTGAGTCTCTCCGCCGGTGTCGAGCACGTCGTCGAAACGGCCCACGTTTATTACTCGGTTCCGGGGATGGAGAAGGAACGCTGTCTCGTTCGCATCATCGAAATCGAGAATCCGGACTCCGCCATCATTTTCTGCAATACGAAAGCCAACGCGAAGTTCGTGATGACCGTGCTCGCGCGGTTCGGTTACGACGCGGACCTTCTGAGCGCCGACCTCACGCAGGGAGCGCGGGAGAAGGTACTGAAGAAGGTATACGACAAGCAGCTGCGTTTTCTCGTCGGCACCGACGTGGTTTCGCGCGGGATCGATATCGACAGCCTGTCGCACGTGATTCTCTTCGACTTTCCCGATGACCATGAGTCGTACATCCATCGTACTGGACGAACGGGACGCGCCGGCGCGAGCGGCGAAGCGATTTCGCTGGTCGACGTGCTCGAGAAGCTGGAACTGATGTCCGTTGCGAAGCGCTACGGGATCGAATTGGAGCAGCGGCCGCTGCCTGACGACGAAGAGGTGTCCCAGATCGTGAGCGAGCGTTCGATCGCCCTGCTCGAAGCGAAGCTCCGGAACCTCGACGCGGACGCGCGCGCCCGGGCGGAAAAAGTCGTTCCTCTCGCGCGCAAATTCGCCAACGGCGACGAAGAGCGGCGCGGCGATATCGCGATGCTGCTCGACGAGTACTACCAGAACGCCCAGCACGAAATGCCTCCGGATGACGCAGGCGCCGCCGGTGCGGGGCAGAAAAAACCCGCGGGTGGGAGACCTCCGGTTCCCGTCGAAGAAGAGAAGCTCCTGAAGCTGCTCGAAGTGAACCGGAAGCAGCTTGATAAACTCGTGCTCGAACGCATGAGACGGATGGTGCCTCTTACCGAGCGACTCGCCGAGGACGAAGACGAAGTCATCGTAATCGCGATGCTGATCGAAGAGTTCTATCAGGAAGCGCTGCACGCCCCGCCGCCGAAGAAGAAAAAGAAGCTCGACGTAATGCCGACGAGCGGAGGCCGTTCCTCGGGCGGGGGGGGGCGCGGCGGTGGCGGTCGCAGCAGCGGAGGACGCGGTGGCGGTGGACGTGACGGCGGGCGTTCCCGCGGGCGATCCGGAGGACGCGGCCGGCCGTAGCTTTCTCTTCAAGAAATACCAGACATAAAATCGGCCCGGATCTCGTGTGAGACCCGGGCCGGATTCGTTTCATTCCTGGCGCGATCCGCGTATCAGCCTTTCGAGGCGGCTTCCGCTTCCGCGATCAGTTCGTCGCTTGCCGTGAAGATCATCTCCACGCGACGGTTCAGCTGCTTGCCTTCGGGGGTATCGTTCGGCGCGACGGGATCCATCTCGCCTTTCCCTCTCATCGACATGCGATCGACCGTGACGCCCTTCGCCACCAGATAGCTGCGAACCGAAGAGGCGCGCTGCTCGCTGAGCTTCAGGTTGTACTCATCGGAGCCGTCCGAATCGGTATGACCGACGACGAGAATGTTCGTCTTGTCCTTTTCCATGAGGACGACGGACAGCTTGTCGAGCTCCGATTTGGCCGAGGGGCGAAGATCCGACTTGTTCACGTCGAACAGAATCCCGGAGTCCATCGTTACGACGATTCCTTCGTCCACGCGCTCGACCTTGGCGTTCGCGAGGGCATCGTCCATCTCTTTGGCCTGCTCGTCCATGTAATGGCCGACATGGGCGCCGACGGCGCCGCCGACTGCCGCCCCGGCGATGGTGCCGGCCGCAGTATTCCCCGAAGCCTTGCCGATCAGGCCGCCGAGCAGCGCTCCCGCGCCCGCGCCCAGGGTTCCACCCTTCTGCGTGCGCGTACAGCCGAACATGGCCATGACCAGAATGAATGCCATTCCAAATGTGGTTAATCTACGCATATGACCCTCCCTTGGGTTAGTCCACTTGATCCGGTCCACATAGTATCCAGTCCCCCGATCCCTTACAAGGCCCCGACCCTTCGAAAAGCTCAAAAAAGAGGCGGGTCGGGACGATAATCGAAATGGGAGGGGGACGCCTTATGAGACTCGTTTCATGCGCCCGATGTCACACGCAATTCGATCTGAGCAGGTTCCACGGGGCCGGTTTCGACTGTTATTGCGGTGCCCGGGTTTCGAGTCAAGTGCCGCAATATCAAGAGGTTCCGGTCGAGCGATGCAGCTCGTGCGGCGCCTCGATCGCGGCAGACGCCGCCGAGTGCCATTTCTGCCGATCCGCGGTCGTGACCGACGAGCGCCGCCGCAGCCTGATCTGCCCCGATTGCTGCGCCCGGAACATCGACGGAGCCCGTTTCTGCAACCATTGCGGCGTTCCGTTCCGCCCCCAGCCCATCTGGGACGACGGGGACCGGGTCCCGTGTCCCGGGTGCAGCGGTAAAACCCGGCCACGCTCGATCAGCGAAATCCTCGTCCATGAATGCGGACAGTGCGAGGGCCTCTGGGTGCCGCTCGGGTCGCTCGAAAAGCTGATTCGCAAGGCGTGTCACGCGCTCAGCAGCCAGGACGAAGCCCCCGACTGCTCATTCCGCACCCCGTTCCCGCGCAAGGTGATCTATCGAAAGTGCCCGGTCTGCAGGAAGCAGATGGAGCGGACGAATTACGACCACCGCTCCGGTGTCATAGTCGATCGGTGTCACGCGGACGGTACGTATCTCGACGTGGACGAGCTGCAGGCCATCGTTGCCTACGCGTACACGCGGGATCCCGAGCAGGGGGACCCGTACGAAGACATGCTCGGGAGGGAACGCATGCGGGAAGCGGCGCGCAGCGCGACCCATCTTCAGAAAATGAAAAAAGAGAGTGCGGAGCCCCGCACGCTCACCGGACAAGCCACATCTTTCGATTTCAGTTCGATCGGCAATCTGCTGGATCATCTGATCGATCACTTTCGCTGAGGAGGCCGGACATGAACTTCGTGCAGAAACTGCGAGGAGAATTCGTAGACATCATCGAGTGGGTGGACGATTCGCGCCACACGCTCGTCTGGCGCTTCCCCCGCTATCACAACCAGATCAAGAACGGCGCGCAGCTGATCGTGCGCCCCGGCCAGGCCGCCGTGTTCGTGCACGAAGGAAAGGTGGCGGATCGATTCGAGCCGGGAACGCACGTGTTGAAGACGAGCAACCTGCCGATTCTGAGCACGCTGAAGGGGTGGAAGCACGAGTTCGACAGCCCGTTCAAGGCCGAGATCTATTTCGTTACGACGCGCCAGATCACGGAGCTCAAGTGGGGAACTCCGAACCCGGTCATCCTGCGCGACCCCGATTTCGGCCCCGTAAGACTGCGCGCGTTCGGAGCCTACACTTTACGTGCAAAAGATCCGGTTGCGCTGCTGAACGAGCTCGTCGGCACGGACTCGGAGTTCGACGCGGAGGAGATCGGGATTCTGCTTCGCTCCGTGATCAACACGACGTTCGCCGATCTCATCGCGGCGTCCGGTATCTGCGTTGTGGATCTCGCGTCGAACTACGGCGATCTCTCGCAGCGCCTGCGCGAGCAGGTCATGGCGAAGGTCGACGACGAATACGGGCTCGAGATTCCGCAGCTCTACATCGTGAACATTTCCGTGCCGGAAGAGCTGGAAGCGGCCATCGATTCGCGTTCCAGCATCGGCATGATCGGCGACCTCGACGCTTATCGCTCGTATCAGCTCGGGCGCTCGATCCCGGTTGCGGCCGAGAATCCGGCCGGCGCGCTCGGTGCGGCCGGTGTCGGAATCGGCATGGGCATGGCGTACGCCCAGGGTCTTCCGGGGGGCGCAGGGCCTGCACCGGGAACGCACGCGCCTCCGGCGATCGCGACCGCGTGGTACTACGCGGAAGGAAACAAGCCGGTCGGGCCGTTTGGTGAAAGCGATATAGCGCAACTGGTTGCGGCCGGGAAGCTTTCCGGAGCGACGCTCGTCTGGTCGTACGGAATGGACAACTGGACCCCGGCTTCGCTTGTTCCTGCGATGAATCGAGCGCTCGGAAGTGGGCCACCGCCGATCCCGGGCTCGCCGGGCGCCTGATACGCGCGCCCGCCCGGGGCCGTTCCTGCTTGCATCCACCGCGTAAACCGTCATAGGCTGGGGAAACAACCCCTGAGCCGAATCACGACGAACGTGGCGGTGACTTCATGAGCGTAGCCTCCATCCTTGGGCTCGACCCCGAGCTATATCCCCTGCTCGATTCAACTCAGGACGGAATCGTGATCCTCGATCCCGCCCTCCGCATTCTGTTCGTCAGCGACTCGTTCCTTCGCATGACCGGCCGTGAGCGTGACGAATACATCCTCAAGACCCCGCCGTTTCCTCACTGGCCGCCCGAGATGGTGGACCGCTATATGGGCGCGTGGTGGAAGGACTGGGAGACGGATGCTCCGCGCGAGGCCCTTCTGCTGCGTGCCAACGGGAACCGCTTTCGCGCACAGGTTCATTCATTTACGATTAAGGGAGATACGGGCGCTGCGATCGCCCATCTCGTCGCTTTCAAGGATCTGGATACGCCGAGCCGCGAGTTCGTTGACACACTGGAAACGAGATGGCGTCAGGTTCGTCTCATCGCTGATTCCGTTCCCGTCCTGCTCAGCTATGTCGATCAAAATTTTCACTACCGTTTTACGAATAAAGAACATGCGCGGGTGCTCGGCTACGACCCCAGTGGAATCGAGGGTCGCCATGTTCGCGATGTGCTCGGCCATGAGGCGTGGGGAAGGGCGAAGGATCGCCTGCAGAGGGCGCTGCAGGGAGAAACGGTAGAGTTTACGAGCGTCGTTCCGATGCCGGACGGCCGCTCTACCTACGCGCGCGGTACGTGTACGCCCGATCGCGATTCCGAGGGCGTCGTGCATGGCGTGTTCGTGTCTGCGTTCGATGTAACGGAACTTCTCGCGGCCAAAGCGGCGAGCGAGGCGGCTACCGGGATCCTCGTCGCCACGAACCGCGCGGTGCGGGCCCTCTTCGAAAGCGGCAGCCGGCCGGATATCATCCATGAAGCGTTTACCGAGGTCGCGAAGAGCATCTACGCGGACCGCTTCTGCTTCTGCCGTATGGAGCCGACACCCGATGGCGGATTCAAAGCATCCAAACGTCGGGCGTGGGACGCGTCCGGCAGGACCGTCGAAGATCTTCCGACGATGGATTTCCCTCCCGACTCGGGGATTCTCCGCAGCCTTCTCGGCGGCTATTCCGTGCAGAGAAGGCGTTCCGAGGCGAACAGGGAGGACGGCCTCGTCTTCGCGAAAATAGATGCGCTTTCCTTTATTACCGTTCCGATCTTTTTCGACGATCAACTCTGGGGGCTGCTCAAGTACGACGATATTCATACCGAACGTACGTGGCAGCAGTCCGAGATCAAGGCGCTCGAGCTCGCGAGTCAGACCATCGGAGCGGCATTGCGGGACCGGGAATCGCAGGAGGAGATCCGGCGCATCACGCAGCGCTACAGGGATCTCACCGACAACGCGCCCTTCTGCATACACGAACTCGATCGCGACGGTCGCATTACTTCGATGAGCGAATGGGGATACCGTACGGTCGGGTGTTCGTCGGAAGCCGATGTGATCGGCCAGGGAATCACGGAGTGCGTGCATGAAGAAGATCAGAAGCTCTACGCGACCATGCTTTCGAAGGCGCTCACGGGTGAATATTGCGACTTCGAGTTCCGCATGCGTTCGGCCGACGGATTCATCGATGCCGAGACCACGATGATTCCGATTCGTGATGCCGGCGGGATCATCACGCACGTCATGGGCACGACCTCCGATATCAGCCGGCGCAAAACGGCAGAGCGCGAAGCGGCGATCATGCGCCAGCGCCTGGGTCGCGCGGAGTCTGCCAGTAACGTCATGCGCTGCTTCGTCGGACTGGATTCGTCCTGGAAATCAGTTCCCGCCCGACTTTGCAGGCTGCTCGGCTACACGCGCGAGGAAATGCTCCGGACCACGTGCGCCGCGCTCACGCATCCTGACGATCGGGAGTGCGAGGTCAGATTGATGGCCCCGGTCCTGAACCGGGAAGCGGACAGCTTCGAAATGGAAAAGCGTTTCATCCGCAAAGACGGCAAGTTCGTCTGGGTCTACCTGAGCGGAACCATGATGCGCGACGAACAGGGTCACGACGACCAATGGCTCGCGTATATTCGCAACATCACTGCGGAGAAGGCGTCCGAGGAAGCGCTGCGAAAATCGAAACAGGACCTCCGTGATCTCGCCAAGCGACTCCAGAACGTGCGGGAGGAGGACTTCACGCGCATATCGCGCGAAGTACACGACGAACTGGGCCAGTCGCTCACGGCGCTCAAGATGGACGTCGGCTGGATCGACAGGCGCCTCGAGGGAACCGAAGAGAGTCGCACGTTTCGCGAGAAACTCGACGGCATGTACGAGATGATCGATCGTACGATCGAGCACGTGCGCGAGATCTCGACATCGCTCCGGCCCCCGATTCTCGATGATCTGGGAATCGTCGGCGCGCTCGAACAGCTCGTCGCGGACTTCTCGCGGCACACGCATTGCCGTTTCGAGAACGGCCACGAGCTCGAAGTACTTTGCCCGACAAGGGATCAGGCCACCGCGATCTATCGGATCGTGCAGGAAGTGCTCACGAACATCACGCGGCACGCCAATGCAACGGAGGTCGAGATCGTCGTCGATCGTTCGGCATCCGGCGGTATGCTGCTTACGATCCGCGACGACGGTGTCGGTTTCGACGAGACGACGCTGACGCAGAACGAGAAGCTCGGAATCGTGGGTATGCGGGAGCGGGCGGTCGTCTTCGGCGGCGAGATCCAGTTCGAATGCGCGCCCGGCGGTGGTACGCTGGTGTCGCTTCACATCCCCCTTCGCCAGAAAAGGAAGACTTCCCCATGAACGTTCTGATTGTCGATGACCACGACATTGTTCGCCGAGGGATTCGCGACACGCTCACGGACGCGTTCGGGGAGATCAGGTGCGGCGAGGCGCCCGATGTGCGGGGTGCCTGGGAAAATCTGGATGGCACCGAGTGGGATGCGATGATCCTCGACATTTCTCTCGGCGGCGAAAGCGGTCTCGAATTTCTGAAGGATCTGCGCAAACGCGACGCGAACCTTCCGGTCCTCGTGCTGAGCATGTACCCCGAGCATCTGATGGCACTGCGCGCCATCAAGGCCGGGGCCAACGGGTACCTTCGCAAAGACTCCGCCACGGCGGAACTGCCGCGTGCGATCCGCGAGATTCTCGAAGGAAATTCGTATGTCAGCAAGGAGGTCACGTCGGAGATGGTGTCCCATATGACAGGCCATGCGAATCCCGCGCAGTCTTCCCTCGAGTCGCTTTCGCATCGTGAGTTTCAGGTCATGACCGCTCTCGCTTCCGGCCACACGTCGAAATCGATCGGGGAAGAACTGAAGATCAGCTCGAAAACAGTGAGCACGTATCGCGCGCGTATCATGAAGAAGATGGGATTCGAGTCGAATGCGGATATCGTGCGGTTCGCCGTCGAAAAGGGGCTTATACAGTAGCGGGCGCTACCACCCCGCGGGGAGTATGAGCACGTACGCTTCGCTCAGTTCGGACTGGGACTGTTCATATGTGAGCACCAGGGCGCGCTGCCTGCCGCCGTGCTTGCCGTAGTACCAGTCAATTCCTTCCCAGTTGACGTCGCCGATATCCTCGGGCAGTACGTTGCTGAGGTCGAGAGGTTCGCCCCACGGCCTGCCCTCCGTGTCGAATCGCTGCAGCCATTTGAAGCAGTAGCGGAGCGGCTCCCCTGTTGAGGCATCACGCTCGAGGCACTCTTCGATCGAACCGGGCGAGGGTGCGATCGAGTACGAAGAACTCAGAAGTACCAGAAACCCCCATTCGTCCCCGGGAGTATCGGGAAAGCGGTACCAGACGAAGTCCGGCGCCCGGAATCGCTGCGCGGCCGGCTCGTCTCCCGAAGCGGGATGGGGCACTTGCAGTTCGATTCGTCTTTCGTCGGGGCCCTCGCCCACGACGATTCCCCGCTCCCCCGATTCGATCCGATGCGTTACGATAATCGGGTTCATGGCGCTGCGCCCGGCGGCATCGCGGAGCGCGGGGGGGAGGCCTCCGAAGCTGGGATAACCGCCTTCCCAGAGAACGGCAACCTGCGAGCCGCCACGGGCGTCCCGACGGATCGCGAGCC
This sequence comes from Candidatus Eiseniibacteriota bacterium, assembly GCA_029262235.1. GTDB lineage: Bacteria > Orphanbacterota > Orphanbacteria > Orphanbacterales > Orphanbacteraceae > JABDJQ01. Next base: position 669,223 of record JAJCZU010000004.1, read on the forward strand.
CCTCGAGCCCGCGCCCGCCGGTCTCGGCGAGCGCTCCCGGGTATTCGGCGATGACGCCGTCCTCTCCCCAGAGCGCGCGCAGCCGTTCGGACAGGATCGCGACCCGGCCGTCGGCCAGTACGCCGATGGATTCCTGGTCGATCGCAACGGCTCCCTGATTCCAGGTGACCCGTTTCAGATTTTCGGGGTGAAGTGGGATACGGAATCCTCGCGGACCGTCCGCTTCCGAGTCCGAGTCCGTGGTCGAGTCGGGCAGATCGTTTGGAATCGGGAAACGGTAGAACACACCCGCTTCTTCGTCTCCCACGATCAGAAGTTCGTCGTGCGAGCGGGCAATGCCGCTTGCCTCCTGAATCCCGATGATCGGGCGCTCGCCCGCGCATCCGGCGACCAGCAGACTGCAGAGGAGAATGACGACTCCGATTGGCATGCAAACAGTTTCCGGGACCGCAGCGGTCCCTGTCAAAGACGTTCTTCGCGCCGGCTGCCGGCCGCGGTCCTGGAAGGATCCTATCAATGAAAGATGAGTCGAAGATGAGTTTCGGGCGGGCCGGGGCGTTGCTCACGCTCGCGGCGTTTGCCGCGGGATGCGGGAGCACGGAGGCGCCTGATCCGGTGTATCGGACCGTCGTGGTAGCGAATCGGGATATCGTTCTTACGGCCAGCGCCTCCGGCCAGATCGAGCCCGTGACGACGGTCGAAGTGAAGTCGAAAGCTTCGGGCGAAGTGATCGACCTCGCGGTCGAAACGGGGAGCCGGGTCGCGGTCGGGGACATGCTCGTACACATCGACCGGCGCTCCCCGCGGAACGCCCTGCATCAGGCGGAAGCGGACTTCGAGGTCGGCAAGGCGAGCCTCGCGAACGCCGAGGCGGAACTCGAACGCTCCGAAAGGCTCTATGCGGACGGGTCGATCACGGAGCAGGCGTACGAAGCGTCGAAGCTCGCGGTCGCCGTCGAGAAAGCTTCGCTCATCCGCGCCCGCGCCGCTCTCGAAGACGCGCGCATGGCGTACGATGACACCGAGCTACGCTCACCCGTGGGCGGCGTCGTGATCGCCAGGAACGTCGAAGTAGGAAGCGTGATTTCGTCCGCCACGCGGGACGTCAGCGGCGGCACCGTTCTTCTCACGCTCGCGAATCTCGATACGGTGCAGGTGCGCGCCCTGATCGACGAAACGGACATCGGCCGCATCGAGGCCGGGATGGCGGTCGAAATCAGCGTGAACGCGTACCCGAACCGCCGTTTCGAAGGAATCGTGGCGAAGATCGAACCTGTCGGCGAAACGGAACGGAGCGTGACGATGTTTCCCGCGCTCGTGCGGATCGTGAATACGGAAGGCTTTCTGCGGCCGGGGATGAGCGCGGAAGTCGCGTTCCATCTCGGCCAGCGCCTCGACGTGGTGACCGTGCCGAATTCGGCGCTGCGTCAACCGCGCGACCTGCCGGCCACGCTCGCGTTTCTCGGAATCGAACCGGCGGACGGCAGCGACGGCGCGCTGAAGATGAGCGGCCCGGGCGGCGGACGCGGCCCGGGGAGCGGTGGTGCGGGGGGCGGGAGCCGGCGTGAAGGCGGAGGACGTCCGCCTGGCGGCGCGCCCGGGGGCGAGAGCGCCGCAGCGCGAAACGGCGGGAAATCCGGCGGCGTCTCTTTCGTGTTCGTCAAGAAGGGCGCCGACATCAAGCCCGTCGAGATCAAGACCGGCATGACGGATCTCGATTACACCGAGGTGATCGAAGGGGTGGCTCCGGGCGATTCCGTACTCGTGCTTCCGACGCCGGGGCTCATACGATCGCAGTCCGAATTCAACGAACGGATCCAGCGCCTGCGTGGGGGGGGACTCCCCGGACGCCGGTCGGGCTAGGAGCGAATCATGATTCTTCGCGAAATTCTGCGCGTCGCGCTTGCCGCGATCTGGTCGAACAAGATTCGTTCTCTGCTCACGATGCTCGGTATCGTAATCGGAGTCGCTTCCGTGATTACGATGGTCGCGCTCGGCGAGGGCGCGCAGCAGCAGGTGCAGCGCCAGATGCAGCAGCTCGGCACGAGCAACCTTTCGATCTATCCGGGACAGTCGTATCGTGGCGGACGCGCGGGCGAAGAGCGCACGGACCTGACCACGGATGACGCCGCCGCGCTCGCGGAGGCGAAGAGCATTGTTGAAGTCGTGCCCGAGCAGTCGCGTTCCCTGCAGATCAAGAAGAATGAAAAGAACGCGAATGTTGCGGTCGTCGGAACGACACCGAATTACTTTACGGTGCAAAGTTATGAGGTCGATTTCGGACGCGTTTTCACCGAGGCCGACAACGGCGGCCGCAAGCGGGTTGCCGTTCTCGGATCGATGGTTCCGATGATGCTCGAAACGGCGGCGCCCGCGCTTCTCGGGACACAGGTCTGGGTCGACGGTTCGCCCTTCGAAGTGATCGGCATACTGAAGGAGAAGGGGTCGGAAGGCTCCTGGCGGAACCGCGACGAAATGGTTTTTATCCCGATTCGCACGTCGGAGTTTCGTGTTTTCGGTACCGACCTGCTGAACTCGGTCACGATTCAGGCGGCTTCGCCCGGCCAGCTTACTCTCGCGACGATCGAGGCGGAGCAGATTCTGCGGCGTGAACACGGGATCAGACCGGGCGAGGAGAACGACTTTCGCGTCCGCAATCGAACCGAGTTTCTGAACATGGCCGAAGAGATGAGCCGCACGTTTACCTATCTGCTCGGCGGCATCGCTGCCGTGAGCCTGCTCGTCGGCGGCATCGGGATCATGAACATCATGCTCGTATCCGTTACGGAGCGCACGAGCGAGATCGGTCTTCGCAAAGCGCTCGGCGCGACGCCCGGCCACATTCTGCAGCAGTTCCTGCTCGAAGCCGTGGTGCTCTGCCTGCTGGGCGGGTTTCTGGGAATCATGCTGGGCGGATTCGGGTCGTTCGCGTTTTCGCACTGGGCGAACTGGGAGACCGTGGTCACGTTCGGGTCGATCGTACTGGCCGTCGTGTTCAGCATTGCGGTCGGGGTCCTGTTCGGCATTCTTCCCGCAAAGCGCGCCGCGAGCCTCGAACCGATCGCGGCCCTTCGCCACGAGTAGCCCGGACGGCGGTGCCGGGCGGCCGGGGGGAGGGCGCGGTTCGCGGGGCTGGCCCGGGTGCGAACGCGGTATCCGTCGCGCGCTGAACGCGTTATAATGAAAGCATCCCCCGACGCCCCGTATCCATGAACGCGCACTCACTAAACGAGGTTTCTCCATGCGATCTGCCATTGCCTGGCTCCTGCTGTTCGCCGCGACTCTTTCCGCTGAAACCCCATGGCTCGAGAAGATCCATCCCGATCTGCTCGTCCGCGCCGACGAGCCCGCCATCTCCTGGCTCGTATTTCTGGAAGATCAGTGGGAAGCGCCGCACGGAAAGACGTTTGCCTCGAAAGAGGAGCGGGGGCGTTTCGTGTTCGAGTCCCTGCGCGATCATGCGGCGCTGACTCAGGCGCCCTTGCGCGCGGTGCTGGATGACGCCGGCGTGGAGTACAAATCGTTCTGGGTGGCGAACATGATTCTGGTCGAAGGAGGAGGCGCGGCTCTGATGGAGCAGGTGGCGCAGCGCGCGGAAGTGCGCGGCCTCTATCGAAACGAGCAGGTGCATTTCGAGGGCGCATTCGCGCAGGCGGAACCGGCGCGTGAAGACGCGGACAAGGGCGCGGCCGTCGAGTGGAATATCAATGCGGTGGGCGCGCCTTCGGTCTGGGCGGACGGGACATACGGGCAGGGCGCCACGATCGGCATGATCGACACCGGCTACGACTGGGACCATCCCGCGCTGATCGAAACATATCGCGGCACACAGTTCGGCTTTCCGGTCGATCACAACTACAACTGGCATGACGCCATCACCGACTCGCTCGCGGGAGGGGTCTGCGGCTCCGACTCGCCGTTCCCGTGCGACGATCATGGTCATGGCACGCATACGGCAGGCACGATGGTCGGGGATGATTTCGGCGCGAACCAGATCGGCGTTGCGCCCGGCGCGGAGTGGATCGGTTGCCGCTGCATGGACGAGGGCGACGGGACCCCGGGCACGTACGCGGACTGTCTGCAGTGGATGATCGCGCCGACCGATCTCGCCGGCAGTAATCCCGACCCGGCGAAAGCGCCCGACGTATTGAATAACTCGTGGAGCTGCCCGCCGTCAGAAGGATGCACGGACGTCAATGTTCTGAAGACGGTGGTCGATAACGTGCGGGCCGCGGGGATCGTCGTTGTCGTGAGCGCGGGAAATTCGGGGCCGAACTGCGAAACGGTCAATCGACCGATCGCGATCTACGACGGCTCGTTTTCGATCGGCGCGACCGACGCGAGTGAGAACATCGCCGGATTCAGCAGCCGTGGCGCCGTTTCGGTCGACAGCAGCGGACGCGCGAAGCCCGACATGTCGGCGCCGGGGGTCAATGTCCGGTCGTCGATTCCGGGCGGTTCCTACACTTCGCTGAGCGGTACGAGCATGGCGGGTCCGCACGTTGCCGGCGCCGTGGCTCTGCTGGTTTCGGCGAATCCCGGGCTGCGCGGCGACGTGGACGCGATCGAATCGATCCTGACCGGTACGGCGATTCCGAAAACCTCGGGGGAAACGTGTTCCGGCCTCCCCGGATCGTCGGTTCCGAACCACACGTTCGGCCACGGCATTCTCGACGTCTATGCGGCCTACCTCGACGCCCTGGGCCAGGCCGTCGGCGTGGACGGCGCCGGAACCGTTCCTGCCAGCCGCACGGTGCGCAACGAGCCGAACCCGTTCAATCCGGCAACCGCGATTCACTTCACGCTCCCGGCTGCCGGGGCTGTCACGATGACCGTGTACGACGTGCGCGGCCGCGCCATTCGTACGCTGCTGGCGGGCGAATCGCTCGGCGCCGGGCCGCAGACGATTCGCTGGGACGGCATGATCGACGCGGAAACGGAAGCGCCCTCCGGTGTCTACTTCTACCGGATCGAGTCCGACGCGCTGCGTGTGAGCGGCCGGATGAATCTCGTGCGCTGATCAGTGGTCGATCTTCGCGATCGTTTCATGGATCGCCGGGACCTTCATGATCGCGGCTGATCCGTACCACGGGTGGAGCTCCATCACGAGGCTTCCTGCCTGGATCGCGGGATCCGTCGCCGTCAACGCTTCCGCTTCTTCCAGAGTCTTCACGTCGAAAAGGTAGATGCCGCGCAGGTCCCCTCCGTCGAGAAACGGCCCCGCCAGAACGAGTTTCCCGATCTCCGCGAGCCGTCCGATATTCTCCATGTGCGCCTTCTGGAGCGCCTTGGATTCTTCGGGCGTGCGGTCGCGATTCGGGCCGGCCCTCAGGAACGCGAGAACGTACTGGCGCATGCCGTAGTCGTCCGCCCCCACTTCCGCCGCGAGTTTCTCGTCGAATGCAGGCTCGGTCGCAGGCGCCCCCGCCGGACTTTCGGCCCCTGCCGGACTTTCGGACAAAGCCACAGCCATCAAGGCCGCCGCGAGCACGACCGGGAAAATGTGAACCGTACGGATCGAAACTTTCATGGCACTCCTCCTCGATTTCCCATGTGTCTCAATCGAGAGGGTGACACAGGATGAAGCAAGCGTCCAGCCTCGGGGCGGCGGCTGGTCCATGCTATCCTTCACGGACGGTGCCCGCGAGGTCGGGCGCCGGGACGACCATGCGAGGGAGGTATACTTTGGATTCAAAGGAACGCTTTGCCGCGACCGCGGACTTCTATCACAGGAGCCGCCCTTCTTACCCGCCGGAATCGATCGACTGGATCATCAAAACGACGTCAGTGCCCTCTTCGGGGCGCGTGCTCGATCTCGGCGCGGGAACGGGACTCTTCACGAGGCTCTGGCAGAAGCGCGGGTACGACGTGCTCGGCCTCGAGCCGAATGACGAAATGCGCGCCCTGGCCGAGAGCGAGGGGGGGCGGTATGCGAAAGGCTCGGGGGAGGAGACCGGACTCCCGGACGCCTCGTTCGACGTCGCCGTCGCGGCGCAGGCGGCGCACTGGTTCGACCTGGACGCGGTCTTCGCGGAGATGCGACGCGTCGTGAAGCCGCCGCACTCTTTCGTGGCGCTCTGGAACATTCGCGCCGATGTCCCGTTCCTGCGCGAGTACAACGATCTCCTGGTCGAGTACTCGCACGAATATCGCGCATGGGGCGGTAAACTGTTGAGCGGCCGCACGATCGACGCGATCCGTGAACGCAGCGACGTGTGCGGCCTCGTCGAATCGAAGTTCCGCTACGAGCAGCGGCTCGACTACGACCTCTTTCACGGACGCGCGTTTTCGAGCTCGTACGTCATCCACGGCATGAAGGACCAGGAAGGGTTCGCGCGGGAGCTCCGGGCCCTCTACGACCGCCACGAAGAGGGCGGCAGGGTCGTGATGCCGTACGATACGCTCGTTTTCGCCTGGCGGATCGGGCCGGCGTCCGCGCAATCGCATTGAACATTTTCGGGCAACGACTCGTCATTTAAGGTGAATTCCACATCTGAATCCGGGAGGCGATCATGACGAAAAGCAGAACGGCAGGCGCGGGGATCGCGGCTCTGCTGCTGGCAGGGGCTCTGACGACGTTTGCGGGCGCCGCGAGCGGGGGCTACGGCGAAGGCTACGCGTTCGAAACGCGCGAGGGCGTTTCCGCGGGCGAAATCCGCATCGTAGATGCCGAAACGCAGAACGGCTTCATTCACGTGCAGTCCGGTGACGCGGACTCGGTCACCGTCGAAGTGACCGAGAGGGTGCGGAAGCACACGCATGAGGACGCCGAAGGCGTAGCGGACAAGGTCGACCTGACGATCGAAACCAGGGGCGACATTCTGGTCATCAAGATGGACAAGTCGAAGCTCAGCAAGAAAGAGAAGAGCGCCTATTCCGCGAGCTTCACGATCACGCTCCCGGCGTCGATGTCCGTCCGCGTCACGAGCTCGAACGGCGATGTCGAAGTGGCGAAAGTCGAGGGGTTCGTGCACGCCACGACAACGAACGGCAATGTTCGCATGATGGGCTCGGGAGGCGACGCGGACCTTCGCACGACGAACGGCGATATTCACGCCGATTTCGCGGCCGGCGACGTTTCGATGAATACGACGAACGGCAGCATCATGCTGGCCGGCGTGCGGGGCGATGTGACAGGCCGCACGACGAACGGATCCATTCAGCTCGTCGTGGACGAAGAGAGCGATTTCCTTGTGGAAGCGACCACGACAAACGGCACGATCATTCCCGCCATCGACACGAAACGGTTCGTCTGGGAGGCGAACAGAAAGCAGACGCATCTCGAAGGCGAGTACGGTTCGGGCAGGCATAAAGTGTCGCTGAAAACGACCAACGGTTCGGTGCGGATCGAGGAGATTTAAGAGGCGTTGCGCGCGACGAGCACGGTGACGTTATCGGCCGCCTCGCGCGTGAGCGCGAGGGCGATCAGCTTGTCGCAGACTTCCTGTGCGGACTTTGACTGCGTTACGACCGCTCCCATTTCGCTCTCGGCCACTTCGTTCGACAGGCCGTCTGAGCAGATGATGAGCGTGGCGCCCGCGACCCAGGCGCCGGTCGCGTCTTCCACGTCCACCTGCAGGGTTTCGCCGACGCCGACGGAGCGCGTGAGCAGGTGACGGGGGAAGCGGTGCAGCAGGGCTTCGTATTCGGGCATGCGCTCGGCTTCCGCCGCCAGCGTATGGTCGTTCGTTACTTTGCGGATGGAATCGTTCTCGGCGATATAGGCAGAACTGTCGCCGACGTGGCCGATGATCAGCCGTCCGCTCGAAAGGAGCGCGGCCGTGCACGTTGTGCCCATGCCGTGCAGCGCGGGTTCTGACCGCGCGCGGTCGAAGATCTTCTGGTTCGCGCCTTCGACGGCCGCCTGAATCCACTGTTCAATGGCGGAGTCGTCCGTTTTCAGGAACGAGTCACGTATGCTTTCGACGGCGAGGCGCGAAGCGACTTCGCCCCCTGCCGCGCCGCCCATCCCGTCGGCAACGACGAGAAGCGTGCCGCCGCCCGGTTCCTCACGATGAAAAATACCGTTCGAGTCTTCGTTGTTTTCGCGGCGTTTTCCGACGTCGGTCTTCACCGCGATATCGATGTCTGTTGGCTTCATGAAGACCCTTTCCGGTCGACAGCGCTGATTCCACACTGCTTCACGCTCTAATCATACCATCGAACCGCCCGAAGATCAGCGGGGAACCCGGACTCTAATTCGTCGACGGTTTCGCCTCGATCGAACCGCCGCTGAGGTCCGTCATGATGGCCCGGATCTGCTGTGGTATCGGCGCGGAGCGTCCTGATTCGTAGTCGAAATAGACCAGGACCGATATCGCTTCCGCGATCAGGCGCCCGCTCTGCTTCTCGATCAGCCTGTGCTCGAAACAGAACGAACTCGAGCCCATCCACGCCACGCGAATGCTCACCTGGATCACTTCACTTTCACGCGCCGGGCTGCGGTAGTTCAGTTCGGCGCGCGCAAGTATAAACGGGGCGGTCTCGAGTGACCGCCCCGGCTCAACGAGCTTCCAGAAGCTCATACGGGATTCTTCGATATACGTGTTGTAAACGGCGTTGTTCACGTGCCCCATCGGGTCGAGATCACGAAACCGTACGGGAACATCGAAGCTGTGACTGAACTCCGTCACTTACTTGGACGAGTATTTGACGCTGCAACCGTAGGGCTGCGTTTCGTTGATCTGAACCGGCTTTCCGTCGAGGCACTGATCGAGCGCGACTTTCACGTAGTTCACGTCTCCGAGGGTGCTCGGCGTCTTGTTGTTGTCGATGGCGCCCTGATAGAGCAGCTTGCCCGTGGGGGCGATCACGAACATGTGGGGCGTCGTCTTCGCGCCGTACATGCCGCCGACCCGACCGTCTTCGTCGATCAGGACCGGGAAGTCCATGCCGTATTCCGTGCGCGCCTCGCGGTTCCGTTCGAGCCCGTTCCCCTGCTTGCCGGGTGCACCGGAGTTGATCGCGAACCAGACCACGTCGCGCCCTTTGGTTTCGTTGTAGAGATCGATCATCGTGGTGTTGTGCAGGTGGTGCTTCAGGATATACGGGCAGTCGGGGTTGAACCACTCCAGCACGACCGTTTTTCCGGCCGCGAGGTAGGTCTTCAGTTCGTGCTGCTTGCCGTCGGTATCGGTCAGCTTGAAATTGGGGGCGGGGGCGCCTACTTTGGCAGGCCCGGTGTAGGCCGTTTCGGCGGGCTTTTCATCGGTCCTGGCGGCCGCGTAGTCCGTGGCCCCCTTCTCGTACTGGCATCCGGTGGATACCGCGAGAAGCAGGAATGTAGCGATCAGGCTTGTCGTTCGAATCATCGTTTTCTCCATTTCGATCAGTTTCGATTGTCTCTCAATAGTATAGCCGCGGTACGGTCACGCGCTAGGGCCGGCTGTCGATCTGCGCGGGGGGTCTGTTCTTCCCTTCCCATACGAGAACCCCGGAGGCCCGTACATCGGTTCCTTCGGTCTCGAAGGGCACCACGAAGGCGGGGTCTTCGCTCCGCTCGTCATGATAAGGGGGGGCGAACGGGGAACTCGTCTCTGCCGGATAGAATACGATCGAGGACGCGTCTTCGTCACGCACGATCATGCGGCCTCCGTCCCACGCCACCTGCGCCCCGCTTTCGGCCAGCGGCACGGGATAGCGCCCCGCGAGCCGCTGAAAGGCCCCTGCGGCCTCCCGTGGGACGCCCCGCGACGTTCCGACGGGAACACGGACCACGACTTCTTTCGCCCCGAACTCGCAGACCTCGTCGCAGACGACCCACTCCAGGGAGAGCCGGAACACGAGCGTGTCGACTCCGGCAGGGAGAGGATCGGGGAGGAGGCCGGGCAGGCGGAGCATGGTCTCTTCGAAATAGACGTGGTCGACGATATCCCCGGGAGAGACGATACGCTCGGGCGCCGGCCACTCGGCGTCGCCGAAGGTCGTGCCTGGAGGCGCCTCGACGACCGTGAACGTCATCGGCGAACCGGAATCGTTCTTTCCGTTCCAGTAGAGATGCCAGTTCGGGGCGATGGCGAAGTGAATGCCGAGTGTGAATGGCTCGCCGGGCTCGACAGGTCCGGGGGAGAAGAGCAGCGAGGGGGCTACCGGGCCGTTCACGAATGCGTCTTCCCGGCAGCCGAGAGTCGAAAACAGCAGGATTACAGGGATGATGATGCGTACCGTGCGCACGGATTCTCCGTTACAGGGGCGGTTGTTCTATCCCGGGGGAGGGTCAGGAAGCGAGCTGGAGTACCGACTTCACAAGGCGGGCGAGAGAGTCGGCTTCCATCTTCTTCATGACTTTAGCACGATGGGCTTCGACTGTCTTGTTGCTGATATTGAGCTCGTGCGCGATGTCTTTGTTCGACTTTCCCTGTACCACGAGGTCCATGACTTCGCGCTCTCTGCGCGTCAGCTTCGCGATCCGCTGCAGCAGTTGTTCGCGCGCGTCGCGCTCCGTTCGATTGACATTGTCGATCGAAAGCGCCTTTTCGATCCGGTCGAGGAGATCCTGGTCGACAAACGGCTTCTCCAGAAAGTCGAGCGCCCCGGTCTTCATGGCGTTTACGGCCATCGGCACGTCGGCGTGCCCCGAGATCACGATCGCCGGGACCGTGAGCCCCCGGCTCTGCAGGATCTGAAGGAGTTCGAGACCGCTGGTATCGGGCATGCGAACGTCGAGGATCAGGCAGCTGACCGGCATGGGGTCGCACGTGCGCGTCAGAAATTCATCCGCGCTCGAGAAAGTTTCCACCTGGTAGGATGCCGACTCGAGAAGCCATTTCAACGAACTGAGAATGCCCCGATCGTCGTCGACGATAAACACCGTCTTGTCCGGTTGTGTCACCTTTTGATGTCTTTCTTTTCGACGGGCAGCACGAGACAAACGGACGCTCCCCTGGTCATTTCTCCGATTTCGAGGCGTCCGCCGTGGGACTCCGCAATCGTACGGGCAATGGCCATGCCGAGACCCATGCCTTCTTCTTTCGTCGAGTAGAACGGATCGTAGATCTGGCTGCGAACTGCCGGGGGGATCCCGGGGCCGTTATCTTCGACCGCGAGGGTCATTTCCCCTTCGCGCATTCTGGCGGAAACACGGATGCGCCGATCCTCGCGCGGGAGCGATTGCAGCGCCTCCATCGAGTTTCGTATGAGATTCAGAACGATCTGCTGGATCTGCGTGCTGTCGACCATGAGGTCCGGGAGGTCCGCGGGCACTTCCTCGAACAGCACGATCCCGTTGCTTCTGAGGTCGGGCTGACAAAGCGCGACCATTTCCGCAACGAGGCCATCGAGGCGATGCGGCGCGCGCACTGGCTCGCGTTTGCGGACGAACTGGCGGAGCTTGCGGATGATCGCGCTCGCGCGTTCCGCCTGCATCGCGATGTGATTCATGGCTTCGAGGAGCGAGTGCTGCGGGAGGTCGTCGGATTCGATCCGCCGTACGCACCCTTTCGAATAGTTCATGATCGCCGTCAGCGGCTGGTTCAACTCGTGGGCGAGGGTCGTTGCCATCTCGCCCATCGTGCTGATCCGCGACATGTGGGCGAGTTCCGTCTGCAGTTTATGAATGCGCTCTTCGGCCCGGTAGCGTTGTTCGAGCTCGCTGTTGAGCTGCGCATTCGTGAGCTGAAGGCCGGCCGTACGCTCCGACACGCGGCGGTCGATTTCCTCGTAAGCTTCTGCTTCCGCCTTCGCAGCCGTGTGCTGGTCGGTAATGTCGAAGGCGCCCCCGGCGACCCCGATGATCTGATTGTGTTGATTGCGTACGGGACGGGCGGTGGCGCGGAAATGGTAGCCCGCGAACTTGAGCGCGAAGAAAACCTTTTCGCCCTGGCGTGCCCTCGCATGGACAGCGTCGGGCTCGGGATCATCCGGGCCGCTTCGAAAGACCTCCGCGACTTCCCTGCCGACAAGCGCATCCTCGCTGATTCCGAGAATGCGAAGGGCACCTCCGGCGACCCGCGCGATCTTCAGATCGAGATCGGTCTGCCAGAAGAGAGAGGGATGATCGGTAAGAAGAGAGACCCACTCCCGGTTCGTCTCTTCGATCGGCAGGCGGTCTGAAGTGGCAGGACCACCCGGGGATTGGACAGCCTCGTCCGTTCGCCTTGTCTCCGAAGCAGGCGTAAGGGGTCCGCGACTGGGCTCGGTAGTTTTTATCTTGCTCAACGGGGTGCTCCTCGATCCGTTCGGCATTATAGCGCAAGTTTGTCCGTTTGTACGGTCCGCGCATGTCGGGTCTTTCTGACAAAGGGAAACCCGAACCACACGCAGATCCTGCTCAAAGGATCGGCCAATATCCGACATCATTGAGTAATGAGTACCCACCGTGTCAAGAAAGAATCGAGGGTTCGCCCTTGACCGGGAGAGCTTTGCCTGACAGGCCGGACACTATAACACGTTGCATGAGTAGGGGTTAGAAAAAATATTCAGCAAAATCGGGCGCTCTTTGGCCGGTATGCCCGTGCGTCTGTTCGAACAGGATTCGTATGGGCTCGATAGGAAAATCTTATCATTCCGGCGGAGTGAACAGGAACGGTGCCTTGAACGTAACGGCGCCTTCGGGGATCGCGGGGAACTTCCACCCCTGGATCTGGCGGATCGCACAGGCCGAGAGCGCCGACGAGCGAACCGTGTCGTCCACGATGACCGCGTCGAGCACGTTCCCCGCGGGGGCCACCGTGATGGCCACGACGAGCTTGCCGCGAAGCCCCGGTGACTTGTTCAGTTCGTTGTCGTAGCAGAACTGGATGCCCGCCGCGTACTTGCGCACCACCGCGAGCAGTGAAGCGTTCGAACGGTATTCGCCGGAAGCACCCGCACCACCGGCCGCGCCGGATACGTTCCCGGAACCGCCGCCGGACGAACTCGATGACCCGCCCCCGAGCACATCACCGACCGATTCGATCGAAACCTGCGAACCGGCGAGCGCCGATGTCGTGCCCGCGAGGTCGACGCCTTCGGGACGACCGGCCGGCACGGCGCCGCTTTCGTTTCCTGATCGGGCGCCGCGCACCTGGCGGCGGCGCGTGGCACGCTCCGGTATTTCGTTTCCGCCGGACTTCGACGCCTGCAGTGAGCTCGAGAGATCCGCAAGCACGGCGTCGAGCGACCCCGTAACGTCCGCGAGCTTCCCGGCGACTTCTTCCTTCGCTTTCGCGCGCCCGAGCTGTCCTTTGGTCGGCGCCACCTGGTTCTCGTCGCGCAGCTTGCGCGCGCCCGGCTCTTTCAGTGCGGGATCCGGCGTCTCCGGTTTCGTCTCCGGCACGATCGCCTCTTCCTGCGGCGTGATCGCCTGCGCCACAGGCACGGGCTTCGCGAGAACAACCGGCTTCGGCTTCTCGAGAATCAGCTTCGCGAAGCGCTCCGGAATGTTCTCGACGTCCGAAACCGCGGTTTCGCGCGCGGGCGTCACGAGCAGCGCGATCAGGAGCAGAAGCCCCGCGATCGTGGCGATCGTGAGCGTGCGTTTATAGAGCGGATCGACCCCCGCCATGATGGGCTGACGATAAAGCTGTGGAATTGCGTGCGCCATGTCTGGTTCCTCAGGAGTTCTGAATGACAGCGAGCGAAATGTTGCCGTACCCGCTCTGCTGACAGGTGAACATCACTTTCTGCAGGACTTCGAACGGGATCTCGCGATCCCCCTGAATCGTAACCTGCCCGAGTTCGTCGACCGTTTCGCCCTTCGCCGCGGCGATATGCTCGCGCTTCTGCCAGGCGGCGTCGAGGCGCGCGGCGAGCGCCTCGATCAGCATACGGTCGCTCTGCATGAGCTGCGCGACCTGCGCGACCGGTTCGCCCCCGATCGTGAGATCGTTCTCGCTGATCGCCACGACGAGCGAAGACTCCGTGTTCTCCGTGCTTGTCGACTTCGGAAGCTCCACCCCGGGAGCCGGCGTCATGTTTTCGCCGTCCGCCACGAAGCTCTTCAGGAGAAACAGAAGGAGCACCGTGAGAATGTCCATCATCGATGTAATGCGGAGCTTCCCGGTCGGCTTCGCTCCGCGCTGCTTTCGTCTTCTTCTGCGCATTCTCTTCTTCCGTTCTAGTTGCCCGCTCCGAGAAGCGAGATCTGGGGCATGCCGGCGTCGCGTACCGCGTCCATCACGCCCACGATGTCGTCGTAACGCGTCTGCTTGCGCGCGATGACCATGGCCTCTTCGTTTTCAGGATGCGCCGCCGCGATTCCCGCCAGCAGTTCCTGCAGCCTGGTCTCGGCGCTCGGCGCGCCGTCCTCCGCTGCCGGCACGACGCCACCCGCATCGGCCTTTGCCGTCTCGCGCGCGATCACGGCCGTCTCGATCCCGCGCCCTTCGACAACGAACGCGTCGTCGCGAATCGTGACTGCGAGAAGAAGCGACTCCTTCGCGCCGGAGTTGTCCTGGGCATCTTCCGCCGCCACTTCGGGGGGCAGGTTCATGCGTATGACGGAGATCTCCAGAAACACCGCCGACAGCAGCAGCATCGGGATCAGAACCACGAAGAGGTTCATGAGCGGCAGAATCTCGAGATCCGACTCGATCGCGTTTCCGAGGCCCATCCGTTTTTTGAACGCCATCTGTTCGTCTCCCGCGCTTAGCGAAGCACGACGCGGGAGTTTTCACTCTGCGCGCGCGCGGCCTGCGGTTCATGAGCAGGCGCCTGCGCCCGGCCGGACGTGTGGCTCGCAGCCTGGCCGGCGGACTCGCCGCCCGCAGTGTTCGCGAGAACCTGAATCAGGCGGTGGCTCATTTCATCGGCCTGTTCCACAATGCGCTCGACCTTGGCCACATAGAATGCATGCAGCAGCAGCGTCGGCACCGCGACGATGAGGCCGAATGCGGTCGTGTTGAGCGCCTGCGAGATCCCGGCCGCGAGAAACGCCGAACGCTGCGACGGATCGGCCGCGCCGACTGCCGCGAACGCGGTCGTGAGCCCGAAGATCGTCCCGAGCAGCCCGAGCAGCGTGGCCACGTTCGCGAGCATCGAAAGATGCGGCAGGCGTCGCGTGAGCGGAGGGAGCGCCACGGCGGCTTCCCCTTCGGCCGCGTCGAGCATCGCGTTCCGGTCGTTCGGCGCCGTCAGAATCGCGAGCGCGATCTGACTCACGGGCGCGTTCACTTTCTCGCAGATGGCGGCCGCTGCCGGCGCGTTCCCCTGCTTCACATTGAAGATCACGTCTTCCCGCAGCTTCTTCGCGTTCAGAAGCGAAGCCCGCCCGATGACCCAGAGGCGCTCGAGCGCAATCGCCGTGATGACGACGCCGATACCGAGAATGACGAACATGAAGGGGCCGCCCCCTTGAAAGAACGTCGCAAACATCGCAAAAACGTCCATGATCAGTATTCCTCCTGCTGATCCAGCCCCTTCGGGACGGTGATGATTCTCATCGGAAAGATCGGCCGCGCAAGCCAGAAGTCGAGGCCGGTCAAATATCTTTTGTGCACTTCATCGGGGTAGCGCGGCTGTACGCGCGACGAGATGAAAAGCACCTGCGGAAGGGGAATTTCCCCTTCGATGTTGATTTCGTCGAGCGTGCCGAGATCCTTGTCCGCTCCCGTGCCCGCCTGCGCCCCCGCCTCCGTGTTCGCGTCGGCGGTTGCGGCGAAAAGCAGGAAGAGGAACGCGGCGATTCCGGTCGTCAGGCGCTTCATCGTTCGTCTCCGTTCGTCATGAAGGACGCGATCCCGTCGGGGTCCTGTCCGTGTCCGCGTTCTTCGTACTTCTCGAACCACTCCGCGCCCGCCTCGTCGTCGAAGTAGTAGTACTTCGACACGATCGCGAGGTTGTAGTAGGGGGCGGGGAGCGAGGGGTCGAGCGCGATCGCCTGCGCGAACGACTCTTCCGCCGCTTTCGGGTCGCCCTGATAGAGAAGCGCGATTCCATAGTTGTTGTGATTCGCGGCGCTCTCCGCGTCGGCAATGAGCGCGTTCTCGGCCGTTCGTCGTGCGCCGCTCAGATCGTCGCTCCGCAGATGCAGATAGGCGAGCGAAGAGCCCTGGTCCACCCAGTGCGCGCCCGGCACCGCGAGACGTTCGCGGAGCGCGTCGGCTTCGTCATAGCGTGCGGCGGCATCGTAGTGAAGCGCGAGCGCGGTCAAGATCGCCGGGGACGCCGTGAAGTTTTCGGCGCACGGTGCGAGCACCGCGATCGCTTCGCCATGCTCCCCTCGATCGAAGGCGAGCTTTCCGAAGAGAGCCGCCGCCGGTTCGTAGACCGGATCGCGTTCGAGCGAGGCCCGGAGTGAAGCCTGCGCCGCTTCGACATCGCCCGCTTCTTGCTGAAGGGCCGCCGCCGCAAAGAACCAGTACGGTTCGTTCGGATCGTGCGTCGCCTTCTCGAGCAGCGATTCGATCTGCACGCTCGCGCTGCCGGACGCGCCGGAGTCGAGCACGGGATCTTCGATCGCCGGACCGCTGCCGCCACAGCCCGAGAGCACGAGCGTCGCGATCGCGATCGGCAGAATGCCGTTGCGGTATCCGTTCATTATTGATTCTCCATGAGAAGCTCTTCGTCAATCGGGGCACCGGTGTCGCTCTTTTCGTCCTCTGTGGCGACGATGACGGGTTCGGGGGGCGCTTCTGCCGCCACGACCGGGAACGAGAACGCCGGCATGTGCAGGAATCGTTTCGCGACGCGCGGCCAGAGAAGCTCCTGCGTCCTGGCGATCCAGTTCTCGTCGTCCTCGTCGACATTGCGCGACCGGCGGAGCAGTTCGCCCCACGCCTCTTCGCCGCGGTCGTAGAATTCCCACGCCTGTTCTTCGAGCACGTCCTGATACGCGAGCAGGTCGTCGCCCGTAATTCCCGACGGCAGTTCGCTCGCCACGAGACTTTCGCCGAAGTGGACGAGCGCTTCGCCGATCCGATGCGCGGCCGCGCGGTTCCACGGCGTGGTTTCACCCGCGACGCAGCGGCCATAGACCTGCAGCACTTCTTCGAGCGCTGCTTTCTTGCTTTCGATCGATGTCTGAATCGGCTGCGTCAGTCGCAGTGTGCGATAGCGCGCGTACGTCTCTTCGCCTGCGAGGAAATCACCGCGCGCCAGAATCGAGCGATCCGCGAGAGCCGGATGCTCGGCGGCGATGGCGCGATACAGCGCGAAGGCCGTGGACGGATCGCTCGCAAGATCGGAGTACGGCCGCCCCGCGGCCACGGTTTCGAGATCGCGGTTCGCGCGTTTGCCCAGAATCGTGAACGCGGCCAGCGTGTCTTCGGGGAAACGCTCGAGATACTGCGTGTAGATCGTTTCGGCCGTAAACGAGTCGCCCGACGCGAGCAGAAGGTCGGCCGCCTTCATGAGGGCCGGCCCGGCATCGCTGTCGTCCGGGAAGCGCGCGGAAAATCGTTCGAACGCCCGTGCGGCGGAGGCGCTGTTTCCGCTCTCCTCCCACGACTCGGCGATCTGCAGATGCGCGTCCTTCACCCATTCGCTCTCGGGGTCGCGTTCGATCAGCATGTTCCAGGAGCGGACGGCGTCGTCGACGCTTTTCCCCGCCCGATACGCGCTCCCCGCGCGGTAAAGGGCGGCGCCGGCATGTTCGTAATCGGGATAGCGAAGCGCCAGGTTTTCGTACTGGCGCGCGGCTTCGAGTGCGCGCGATGAGTCGGCCGCGGTCTGTTCGGCGTTCCGGTGAAGCGAAACGGGAACCGCGCTGCGAAGCGCCGTTGCCAGAGAATCGCGCCCGAGGCCGGTCGCCACGCGCGCCGCCTCTTCGTACGCAGTGGCCGCCCGCTCGAACTGTTCGTCGTCAAACAGGATCTGGGCCCGGAGCTGTGCCGCCGTGGCGGCTCGTTCGTCACGCGGGCACCGGAACGCGAAGCGCGCGAGGCTCGTGTCGGCGAGATCGTTCCATCCGTGCAGGTAGGCGACGCTCGCCTTGCGCCACAGGAGATCCGCCAGCCGGCTCTCGTCCGTGACGGCGCTCTCGTGGCCGTCGATGGCGCCCATGAGCTTCTGCGCGAGCGAGTCGGGGCCGGTTTCGCCTTCGCCCTTCGCCGCTTCGTACCAGCGGTCGTGCGTCGCCACGATCTGGTACGCCGCGTCCTCCCGCACGTTCAACGAGTCGGACTCTGTCGCCATCCCGTAGTGCTCGATCGCGGCCGGATACTGCGCGAGCTCCGCGGCCGCTTCCCCCGCGTAGTAGTGCACCGTGGCGATGCCATCACGCGACTTCGTGATTCCATCACGCGACTTCGTGATGCCATCACGCGACTTCGTGATTCCATCACGCGACTTCGTGATTCCATCGCGATTCTCCCAGAGGCCGAGCAGTGTTTCGTAACGCGCGTACGCGGCTTCCCAGTCGCTCGCTTCGCCGGACTCGCGCGCTGTCAGATGTGCGGCGACCGCGAGCTTGCGATAGCTTTCGAACGCGAACGCATCGCCGATCGCGCGGAGCGAGTCAACATCGTTGGCTTCGTGCCATGCGGTGCCTGGCAGAAAGCGCGGCGCGAACTCTTCGCGCGCGGCAAGCGCCAGGTCATTCCGGTTCGCCTGTTCGTACGTGTCGATCAGGCGCTTCGCCGTCTGGATCGCTTCACCGTCCGTTTCGTAGCGCGTGAGCCAGAGCCGGTCCGCCTGCCCGGACTCGTCATACAGGCTGAAGCGGCGATAAAGGCGCGCGAGACCGCGCAGGATGCCGCGCTCGTATCCGCGTTCGTCGTTCAAGTCGAACAGCGCTTCGAATGTGGCCGCGCCGCCGCCGCGGGCGAGCGAATGAATCAGGTACTCTTCGGATTCCGTGCGAAGGTCGGCCGCCAGCGAATCGCCGAGCGACTGCGAATGGTCGAGCAGCCTGCGAAACGAGCGTGCCGCTTCGTCATACTCTTCAAAGCTGAAGTAAGACCATCCGATCTTGTAGAGCGCGATCGCCGCCAGCTCGGGATCCGGGCCGCCGGCCGCCTCTTCGAAGTGCGGAATGGCCTCGCGATGGTGCTTCGCGAGGAAGCGGTCGTCGCCGATGCGCAGATGCGATTCCTGATAGTACGGCGACTCGGGATACTCGCGCACGAGACGGGCGAGCGACTCGACGCCGCTCGCGTCGCTCTGCTCGAGGCGAATCATGCCGATATGAAACAGCACCGCGTCGAGGTGCGGGAAGTCGTGATCTTCCGCCAGGATCGACTCATAGAGCGCAAGCGCCGGGGCGTAATCGATGAACGGCGTGGCGCCGCCGGTCCCTTCGAGAAAGGCCGCCATTGTTTTCTGGAACTGTTCCTTGTCGCGCGTCAGGTATTGATCGGCCAGACGAAACCGAGCGTTGGCGCGGGTCGCTTCGTTCGCGTAGACGTTCAGGAAACGCGTGAAGCGATCGATCGCTTCGTCGCGAAGCGGCGCCAGTTCCTGCGCGTGCGCCCACTCGTCCGTGGCGATCGCGAGCATGTACGCGATCCCTTCGCCGCTCGCGTGATGGTTCGTGGCGGCCGTTTCGAGCGCCGCGCTCACGATCGCGCGCCCGGCAGCACGCCTGGCAGCGGTCAGCTCTTCCTGCCGGCCGAGAAGGCGTTTCTGCTCGTCTTCCCAGGCGATGATGCGGCGCTCCGCCTCGTTCTCGGCAAGCGCGGAATCGATGATGGCCGCAATACGGTCCGCCCAGATCTCCTGACGATCCGTTTCCTTCGCGAGCGCTTCGACGCCGTTCGTCAGATTGGGAATCCATCGTTCCCGAAGCGAGCGGTCGAGAACCGGAGGCATCTTTTCGCCGTGCCGCGCCGACCATGCGCCGAGTGCGGACGCGAGCGAATCCTCGTGCGCGAGAAGCTGTTCGGGCGTCGGGACGCCTTCGGGAAACTTTCGTTCCCTGCTGCGATTCGGTCCGTCGACGTAGAACGCATGAAGCGCGCCGCCGATGGTCGCGTTCCGCTCCGCGCGGGCGATGACAGACGCCGTTTTCCGCGCGATCCGGGCCTTCGTTCGTTCGGTCAGCGTTTCGAGTTCGATCACGGCGGCCGTCACGCTGGCGACGAGGCGATCGATCCAGGCGCCGTTTTCGATGACGCCGTTTCGTTCGTTCGCGATCGCGCGGCGGCCCTCTTCGAGGTAGGCGCGCAGCCGTGCGGCGTGCTCCCGTTCCATGCGAATCTTCGCGCTCAGCGCGATCCGCTCGCCCTCGTTTTCGAAACTCTCTTTGTCGATCGCGTCGATTTCGTTCCAGGCCGTGTGGTCCGGCAGCGCATGAAGCGAAGCGAGGTCGCGATCGATTCGAATCGGGAAAGACAGAAGATCGTCGGCGTGCGGAACGAACACTTCGTTCTTCCGAAGGTCCGCACCGCGATCGGCACGTTCCGCGTGACGCGCGTCGAGGGCGTCGGCGTTCAGAGTCAGGGCGTTTCCGGAGCGGAGTCCCGTTTCCCATGAGGTCCAGAGAGAGTCGGCGCCCGCGGAGGGCAGCTTCGACAGGCGCTCCAGCTCGTACCCTTCGCGCTTCCATGCGTCTTCGGCGGGGGAGAGAACGCGGTAGGCGTCTTCCCACTTCTGTTCGCCGAGCAGGAGGGACGTGAGTTGCAGCGCCGCCGCCGGATTGCTTCCGATGAACGCGGACTTCGCGATTTCCTCGCGCGCCTCTTCGGACTTGCCGGCAGCGAGCAGGTGCAGCGCAAACACGTAGGCGGCGTCGGCCGCGACAGGAACATCGTAGGGAATGCGCGCCCGATACGGAGCCGGGTCCGCGCCGTCCCGCACGGCGAGCGTCATCAAATGAAAGTTGGCGCGCGCGATGAGATCGGCCTCGAACGGCGTCTCCGCTTTGCGCTTCGCGAGTTTCTCGAGCTGGCCGTGCACGTCCTCGCCTCGCTCCAAGCCGAGAACGATGCGCGCATAGAGCGCAAAGGGCGTGTCGGTCCCGCCGATCGACTCGAGATCCGCGGCCCCGTAGGC
The DNA here is from genome assembly GCA_029262235.1 of Candidatus Eiseniibacteriota bacterium. Classification (GTDB taxonomy): domain Bacteria; phylum Orphanbacterota; class Orphanbacteria; order Orphanbacterales; family Orphanbacteraceae; genus JABDJQ01. The sequence goes on from JAJCZU010000004.1 coordinate 690,070, forward strand.
CGGAAGCGGCATGCCCGTTCGATCGGCAAGGTCGAAGAGCCTGATCCAGAGCGCGGCTTCGTCGTTCTGATCGTGTGACGCCGCCCAGGCGACCATTTCACTCCACGCTTCCGTGCGATGAAGCCGGCGGGCGAGATGAGCGCGAAGAACCAGCGCGCGCGCGTCCCGTTCGCCGAGTTCCTTACCTGCGGCCGGCAGCGGTGTGTTGGTGAGTTCACGCCAGGCGCCGGCATGGTCGCCGCGCGACCAGAGATCGATCGCGCGCCGCAGGTGGTGCTCGTTCCAGTCGTACTCGTGCGCCGCTCCCGCCACGCCCGCCGTTTCCGCCATCGCAGGCGGGAGGCCGGTCGTGCCGAGCAGCGCAAGCGCGAGAACGCATATAGGAAGAAGGCGAAAGTGCATCGGCTATTTCACCCGGAGGTTCGCTGGGATTTCGTTCGCGAGCTCGGGCGTCCAGGACGCCAGGTCGAGCTCGAGGAAGTTCAGCTTGTCCTTCGCCGGATCGATCGTGACGCGAACCGGTTCGACCGCGGTCCAGCGGTCGCCTTCGAGTCCGATCCGGATCTCCTGCGCGCGCGGTTCGATAAACTGATGAAACACTTTCACGAGTCCGCCACGATCGAGAGAACCGCGTGTCGCCGCGTCGATCGGAACGCGCGTGATTCGATCTTCGTCCAGCAGCACGATCGACTGCGGCGCGGGCGAACCGGGAAGCGAGCGGAGCAGCACGACAAGCGCCGTGGTCTGGCGCGACGCGAAGTCCTCGTCGAGCCACTGCAGCCGTTCCGCCTGGCGCGCGAGCACCGAGTCCATGCGCGCGAGTTCGTCCTCGAGCGCCGCGATCTCCCGCGCGCTCTCGAGGATCGCGCGTTTCTCGAGATCGGCGTCGCCGGCTGCGACCAGTGCGCGATCGGCTTCGAGTTCCGCCAGCATCTCCTGCAGTTTCAAGTAGCGCGGGTCGAGTTCCTTCGCGATCCCCGCGTCTTCCATGCGATAGATCTGGCGCAGAAGGTCGAGCTGCGCCCGCACGAAGTCCTTGTTCGCGCGCAGAAACGGCAGCGTCACTTTCTTTTCCTTCGGCGGTTTGACTTTCTCGATCTCGAGCGCGGTTGTTTGCGCGTCGTCATCACCGGCGAATGCCGAGGAGAACGTGGTCACGAGAATCCCGAGCAGGAACGCGATGAAGAGGAGGCCCGAAAGAATGTCCTGGCCCGTCAGGCGCTTTCCGTTGTGGGGGGATCGCATCGCTAGCCCCTCCATTTCTTGACGATGTTCCCCGAGGCCGCGTCGACGAGCACGAAGAGCGAAGGCGAGCTCTCCGACGAATAGACAAGAGCCCATGTGGCCTTGTTCGGCTCGTCGTGATGCAGCACGCCGCGAACGAGCATCATCGACTCGAGCGCGCCGTCATGTTTTGCGCGGAAGTCGAGTCCTGCATCCTTCTCCGCTTTCAGGAACGCCTGCTCGCTGTCGATCCACGTTTCGGGAAGCGCCGGGGCGTCGAAGATGAAGCCGAGGTCGGTGGCCACTTCGATCTTGCCGTTCTCGATCGAGTACACGCGGTACTTGTCACGCGAAGGGGAGAGGTAGAGATACCCCCAGCGCGGTGCGTTGCCGCCCGCGTCGACCGGTTCGTCGTTCTCGACGTAAATGAGGCGCGCGTCCTCGGCCCACGCGAGCGCCGCGGCCTGCGCGAGTTCGATGCCGCCGCGCGCGCTGAACGGCGCGCCCCCCGCGTGCGCGCCTTCGGGCGTCTGCAGCACGAACATGCCGAGCCCCGCCATCGCCCAGAGGCCGTAGCGCGCACGGCGCCTGCCGCGCCGAAACCGTCTCATCGTCATTTGCATTCCCGTCATGTCCGCTCCTAGAAGATCAGGGCCGTGCCGACCGTGAATACGTAGTTGTTGTTCGTGCGCCGGGCCGTGTCGAAGCCCGAGTCGAATCGGTAGTTCCTGAGGTCCCATCGAAACGCCGTGTGCTTGCTCAGGAAAAACATCGTGCCCGCGCCGTAGTTCGTGCTCGGTTCGGTGCGTCCGCGGAAGATGCTCGAGCCGATCCCGGCGCTCACGAACGGAACGAGACGACGGCCCGGCAGCAGTTTCAGATTCAGATTCATTTCGTAGAAGAGCATGTGGAACTCTTCCGCTTCGAGCGTCAGATCGAACAGGCTTTCCACGATTTCCGCGGGCCTGTTGATGTGCGTCCACGCGACCCCGCCTTCGACTTCGAGAAAGTCGAACAGGTAATAGCCGAGCCGGCCCCCGGCCATGACCGAGTTCGACTTGCGGTCGAACGAGTAGCCGCCGGCGTAACCTGTGAGAACGTAGGATCCGATGCGCGAGAAGAGGCGGGGGTTCGGTCGGAACTCGAGGTCGGAGAGATCGTCGAATTCGTAGCAGAGCGACGTGTGGATCCAGCCGGTCTCCGTGCCCGAGAGCCGGATGTTATTCCAGTCGCCCTTCTTCGCGATCACTTCGAACGTCGGCCCCTTCTTCAGGATCGCGACGATCGCGAACTGGTTGCCGGGACCGCTTCGTATGACGTTGTTGTCGTCGTACGCGAGCATGACTTTGCGGACCCCCACGGGCGCGTCGCCCTCGTCCGCGCCGAGGGCCAGCGCGGGCGTCAGAAGTCCGATCAGGACGAGTGCGAGCACAAGAACTCGTCCGGGAATCATTCGTTTCATCGGTACCGTCCCTGTCTTTAGAGCAGCCTGTATGACAGCGAAGCTCTGGCGATCCAGTTTTGAAAGCGGCTTCTCTCGCTCACGATTTCGTCACCATCACGGTGATCGGTATCGAGCGAGAAGAAGACCGACTCGACTTCTCCACGAAATGAAAACCTGCCGCCGATCCCCTGGTTCAGCGAAAGGCCCGCGCCCCCGACCCATTCGTCGATGGGGGCGAAATCGACCCGCACGGTTTCGGCCGTTCCTTCGATCGCGTATTCCACGAACGATGGTTCGTAGCGCATGCCGAGATGGCCCGTGCTCGCGATGAGACCGAGCGACGTGCCCGCGCGGCGAAAGAGCGTCACGCCCGCGGTCATCTGCACCGACTGCAGCACGACGTCAGACGATTCGTTCGCGCCGAGAGCGCCGGCACCGGGAACGCCGGCGTCCTGCGTCGTGCCCGTTCGCCAGAAGCGCGTCCCGGCATGAAACCGTCCGAAGCGCGCGCTGGCTTCCGCCCCCCAGACCGGGTGCGGGCCGCGCGCCCAGGCGAAGTCGCCGAGCGCCTCGTCGAACAGAATCGCGCCCGCGAGGGGCGCTACCGTGAACCGCGCCTCTTCGGCCCGGGCATGCGTTGCCATGGCCGGCGCCCCGAAGGCGCAGAGCAGCGCGAATCCGTATCGCGCGGCGCGCAACACGGACGAATGCCTGAAGCAGGCACGTTGCATGTCGTTCACTCCTGCAATGAAGCGGGTGTTCGGAGCTCGATGCCCGACGCCAATACCTTCTCATCGGTCGTGAGGATCGGGATGACGACGATGCTGTCCTGCCCCGATTCCAGTTCGATCTCTTCCACATCGGCAAAATAGACGAGCAGAAAAGTCGATCCCCCGAGCGAATCGCCCATGGCGGGGATCGAGGCGTCGAACTGGAAATCCATACCGCGAACCAAATGGTCGAAACCGGTGACGAGCACCGACGTAAATCCTGTCGAAGTCGAATTCTGGAGAATGAGATCGATCTGCTGGGCCGAGGAGAGGGAGGGGTTTTCGGCGTCGATCTCGAGATCGCCCGGGGCGATCGAAGCGCTGTGGCGAATATCCGCAACCACGGACCCTGTCAGGATCTCGCGGAACGTAATGCGCCCCTTCATGGAAACGGAGACCGCCCCTTCATTCACCACGCCCGAACCGACGTTCGATTCGGCGATCTCCATCATCGTCCAGCTCTCCTCGATCGGAGGAGTGCCGAGACAGCCTGACAGGGTAAAGAGGGAGGCGGCCAGGAGCGTCATGCCCCCGGCCGCCCGGTCTCGCGTGGTTCTCATTTCACCAGCACCATTTTCGATGTCTGTTTGACGCCGTTCACGTCGAGTTCGCTGAGATAGATGCCGGACGCCACCGCGTGGCCGGTGCGATTCGTGCCGTCCCAGGTCACCGAGTGATAGCCCGGTTCGAAGTCGCCCGTGTGCAGCGTGCGAACGAGCCGCCCGCCGGCATCGTAGACACCCAGCGATCCCGCGTTGTGTCCTTCGGGGATCCGGAAGCGGATCGTGGTCACGGGATTGAACGGGTTCGGCTCGTTGCCGAGCAGCCCGAACTGCGGGACGATGTCGGGCTCGTCGCCGGTCCCGAGCTTCATCTCCGCGTAGGCGTCGTTGCCGCCGTCATAGGTCGAACGCGCCGTAAGACGCAGCGTGAGTTCGCCGTCGGCCTTTCGCGAAAAGTCGTCGCGTACGAATGCGCCGGACTGATCGCCCGCGTCCACGCCTTCCCACGTTTCCGACGCGATCATCGCGCCGCGCCCGTCGACGAGCTCGGCCGTGACGTCCGCGCGGTCCGTCAGCGTGTAGCGGAACGAAACGTTTTCGCCGTTCGCCACGTCGAGGTTCTCGATATCGACACCGAAGTGGGCGAGACGAAGTCCGCTCTCAGACGTCCAGTCCTCAACCACCACACCGCTTCCCTGCCCGGAACGGACTTTCGCCCCACTTCGATGATCGATCACATTGATGAACGGAACGTGGAAGTCGCGCGGTCCCGCGATTCCGTCGCTCCAGGTCGCTACTTTGTTCATGCCCGGGCTGTACTTCTTGACGCTGCCCGCCTGCGGGTCGGCGGCGTAGATATTGCCGTGCTGATCCGCGTCGAGCGACGTGATGATGCCGGATTCGCTTGCGGTCGAAGAGACCCAGCTGAGGTCGGCGCCGTTGTCGAAGAGTTCGACGATGCGGCGGTTGTGCGCGTCGGCCACAAAGATCTGCGGCGTGTTCGTGCCGCCGGATTTGCCGACCGTGACCGCCATCGGGCCCGCAAAGCGGCCCACGCCGTTCCCGAGCCCCCCGATCGCGGCCGTGCGCGTGGCGCCGGACGCGCCGAGCCCATAGCGCACGACTTCGTTCCGCCCGCTGTCGACGACATAAAGAACGTCATCGGTCGAGACTTCCGGCGTGCCGGCGTCCGACCAGGCGACGTCGTACGGTTTCGCGAGATCTTCGATTACGTAGGCCGGCGTCAGCATCAGCTTGTCGAACTCGTTCTTCGTTTCGAACACCACAACGCGCCGGTTGCCCGTATCGGCTACATAAAGATGCCCGTCCGCGTCGACCGCGAGGCCGTGCGGTTCGCTCAGCGCGCCGATGCCCGATGATTTGCCGTCCCATGCCGCGAAGCTTTTTCCCAGTTCGCCGTAGAGCAGCCGGTTCCATTCCGGATCCGACACGACAACGAAGTAGCGCGACTCGACGTACGGAAACCGCTCGTAGATGTCGGTCTGGCCGAGCACGACGGTCGCGTACGGAGTCCCGAACAGCTCGCGATCGAGCAGGTCGCGCGTGACCGTTTCGTTGATGACGTCGATCCCGTGCTCTTCGAGCAGCGGCGACGGCACGAACGTGTCGGCCGCGGCGACCGCTGCCAGCAGCGGAATCACCATTCCCAGTTGGATTGCTTTTCTCATCACGTCCCCATCCCTTCCCGTTAGAAGTTCACCGCCACACCTGATTCGAAGATGTTGGCCGAGAAGTTATTGCTGTTGAAATATCGTTCGTATTTGAAAACGAGCTTCGGCCGGCGCACCCTTCCCCATTGGAAAAGCGCGTTGCCGAGACTCCAGTCGAGTGTCGTCCCGAAAAGATGGCTCGCAAATTCACCCATGCGATAATCCCCCGTGCGATACCCGTCGATCCCTTCCTCCGTCGGATACTCGTCCAGGAAGAAGAACGCGGCGGTCTGATCGTAGAAACGGTAGCGATAGCGAATGAGCACGTCGTCGGTCAGATATTGATTCAGGCGTCCGCCGAGCGTGTGCGAGTCGATACCCCAGTCGTCGGTGTAGTACTTGTAGCTGAGGTTCAGGCTCGAACGATTGCTGAAGTACTGGTTCAGTTTGAAAAACACGTCGCGCCGTTCGCGCCGGTCCGGATGGAGCTCGGCGGCGGGCCCGCCCCCCGCGTATACGTTGCGGTACGGGTTGTGCAGAATGCCGCGCGCGATGTTCATCTCGCCGCCGATGCGGAGCACCGTGGACCGCGTGAGCACCTGCGTCACGACCGCGTTCCAGTACGTGTTCGATTTCGAGTCGGCGAAGTTCTCGGTGTCCTGGTCGGCCAGCGGCTTGATATCGTCCCAGCCGTACGAAGAGCCGACGGCGAGGTTCGTGTTGTCGCCCCAGAGGCCGTAGTTCAGGCCGCCCGAAACCTGCTGCGCGAAGTAATCCGTTTCGTTCGAAACGTAGTAGCCCGCGCTCGCGAAGCGATAGTCGAGATCGGCCCGGATCTGGTCGCGAAGTTTCGTATAGTCTTCGAACGCGTCGTTCACGTCCGCGATCGGACGGCTCGCGCTCGTAATCGCGTCGGCCGCCTCGTCCGAACCCGGTACAGCCGCGACGCCCGGAACAATCACGATCTCGCGATTCCATTCCACCTGTACGTCCGCGCCGTTTTCGAGTTCGAGCAGATAGTCCGTATAGTGCGAATGCACGTGGATGTTGTCCGAGTCGGCGAAGTAGTGATACGTGTACGACGCGCTCTGGTCGAGCACCTGCGCCTCCGCGTTCACGGGGATGCCGCCTGCGCAGAGCGCGCTTCCCGTCGCCATGGCGACGATCGCAAGCGCTCGCGTGGCGCCCGGTGCATGCGTCGTTCGGTTGTGCGTCGCTATTTGCACGCGCATCCTCCGCCCGCTCCGCCGGTCCCTCCGGTGGAGCCCTCCCGCGCTTCGACCCAGCTCGTATTGCGCTTGGCCTCGCGCGAATCTTCGTCGAACGTCATGATCGGATCGGCAAGCCAGCCTCTTTCGTAAGGCTTCACCCGGGCGCAGCCCAGCGTTGTCGCGGCAAGGCATGCGACAACGAAGAACAGACGTATCCGGGTGAAGCGATTCATGACTATTCCGTTTCCTTCCGCGTTTCGTTCACGGCGCCGGCCGTAACCGGAATCGCGCTCCTGCGACTCGCTACCAGATCGTCAATCGTCGTGCGCAGCTTCGCGAGCTCCGCCGTGCTGCCGCTCCGCGCGATGTACGCGACTCTGCCGTTCGCGTCGAGCACGTACGTGCACGGAAGGGAAGGGAGGTCGAGCACGCCGGCGAGACCGTCCGGGCCGTCGAAGAACGCGGGCAGCGTGAGTTTGTTGTCGCTCAGGAAGCGCTCCGCGTGGCTCTTCTTCGAGTCGACGGAGACGGCCAGGATCTGCGCGCCCTTGCCCGCCAGGTTCCGCTGCCATTCGTCAAACTCGCTCAGCTCCTTGCGGCACGGCTTGCACCAGCTCGCCCAGAAGTTCACCACGACGACATCGCCGCGCAGATCTCCGATCGTGAGCGTCTCGCCGTTCAGGCGTTCGAGTTCGTACTCCGCAAGCAGCGCGGCATGGTCCGACTGCGACGCGCTTCCGAGCGCGAGCGCCGGCATGACCGCCATCGCGAGCAGCACGATGATTTCGTTTTTCACTCGCACGGCCGGCCTCCCTATTTGTACTGGGCGCCGAGAAGCACCCACATTTTGAAGAGGTCCACTTCGTCCTGCGTCAACTCGCCGCCGACCGGATGCTGTCCCTGGTCCGCCGCCGCGCCGATCCCCATCACGTAGTCGATGAGTTTCGAGCGCCGGGGGAATGCCGGGGAGACGACGTTGCCGCCGCCCATTTCGTTCTCGCCCGAGAGGCTGATGTACGCCCGCGGAAACACGCGGTCCATCATCGTCGTGTCGATATCGGGCGAAAGATCGAGCGATCCGGGAGGCGCCGTCGTGTCCGGCACGAGTACGAGCACGGAGTCGGGCAGCACGAGCGAGTCGCGGTACGTGATCGTCGGCAGATGACAGCCCTGGCATTTCGCCTGGACGATGGGGCCGATGTCGTTTTCATAGTTGATGACGGTCGCGTCTTCGATCCGGATATTGAGATCGGTCGGTTCCATGTTCTTGGCGAGCGGATTCGGGTTCGAAATGAACTCACCGCTCGTGCCGCGGTCTTCGTGACACCCCGTGCACTTGTCGAACTCTTCGCCCGGCCGCGTGTAGATCCACGTGCGCTTGACGACGAAACCGCGCTCGAGATCGTCGAGCGTCGCGAACGAAACCGGCATGTCGGCCGGCACCTTGATGCGGAACGAGCCGTCTTCCTGGACCGGCGCGAAGCCGAGCAGCGCGCGCTTTTCGAATTCGTTCGCGCTGATGTTGTTCATCTCGCCGCGCATGGTCGGGCGCGCCGCGATGACCGCGATCTTGTCGATCACGTCGACACCCTTCTGCGGGCGTTCCTGGCCGTCGCTCGTGCCGCGATTGAAGATGTCCTGCGCCATGAAGATCCCGAAGTCGACGCTCTTGTCGACCGAGTACTCGATGACCGGCTCTTTGTCGCGCGGCGCGGCGATGCAGGCGTCGTATTCGTTCCATTCCGGGTCGTTGTAGAGGAACGTGAGATCGACGATCTCGATGCGCGCCGGATCTTCTTCCGTGCCCGCGCCCGTTTCTTTCAGCGTGAACGTGTACAGGCCGTAGTCGACTTCGTCTTCCGTCGCCGAAGGCAGCGTGTACGAAGCCACGTACTTGTTCCCTTCGAGCGGGAACGGGTATTTGAACGCGCCGTACGCCCACGGGGCGCCGTCGTTGTTCACCTGCGTCGTCAGCACGTCCCAGTGGTTGTCGCCGACAGCCGGATCGGCCGGCCCGCCTTCGAGCTTCAGCACCGCGATCGGACCCGCGTCCATGTTGATGCGCGTCGACTCGATCGCGATCAGGCGCCCGTCGGGCGTCGGCTGTGCGTGAAAGAAGTTGCGATTGTGCGGGCCGTACTTGTGAAACGTGCCCGTACCGTCCGGGTTCGTAACGAAGAGCGGGAAGCGGTTGAAGTTCCCGAAGTGCTCCCAGCGCGTATAGACGATCTGGCCGCTCGGCAGCACCGTCGGATCGAAATCGTCGCTCTGATTGAAGCTGACGCGCTCGATGTTCTCGCCGTCCATGTCGCATCGATAGAGATGCTCGGCAGGCGAGTGGTTGTACTCATCCATTTCACCGTCGCGGTTGCTCGTGAACATGACGCAGCCGTCCGGCAGGTAGAGCGGATCGAAGTCGTCTCCGCCGCCCGACGTCACCTGACGCAGCTCGGTCCCGTCGACGTTGATCTCATAGATGTTGCGCGCGCTGCCGCCCGGCGGCCGCATCGAGAACAGGATCTTCGTCCCGTCGTACGAGACGGTCGGATCCGAAATCCGCGCGCCCGTATAGTTCGTGATCGCCGTGACTTTGCCGTCCGGCGAAATCGGCGAGAGCTTGTAGAGGTTTCCCTCGGCGTTGCTCCGGTTCAGCGTCTCTTCGCCCTTCGTCTTGACGAAAATCAGCACTTCCGTCGTCTCTTCTTCGACGATCAGGTCGTCCGGCGCGCTCTCCTGACATCCCGGCGCGAGCGCCAGAATGAGGAGACCCGTCCAGACAAGATTCTTCCCACTGCTGTTGCGTGACATGTGTGTCGCCCCCCGCATCACTACTTGAGCTCCCGATAAAACGCGAAGCCCAGCGTTGCTTCCCGGTATTGGTAAGCAACCGTCCCCTCTTCTTCCGTGTCACCAATGACGGTCGCGCTCCGCAAATCGAAACGCAGCGCTACGTCATCGCGAATGTATGCTTCGAGTCCCCCGCCGAAGGCGAGGACGTTCTTTGTAACCGGGTCCGCGCGGAGCGCTTCGCCGGGAAATACCATGATCATTCCGTAGCCGCCGTTCACGAACGGCTGCAGGCGCCACGGAAGCGGATAGCGCACGACCGCGTTGATCGTGTTCAGCAGCGCGTGCACTGTTTCGCCCGGGCTGTGGCCTACGGTCCCTTCCCAGCCGAGCCACGAGTTCGGATTGAACGCGAGGCGGAACTGATACAGACGGTCGTCGCCCAGTTTTCCGTAACCGGGGCTGAACGAAAGCCGCTTCAGGAACGGGCGCGGGCCCGACTGCAGGCTGTAGGGCTTGTCTTCGAGTTCCGGCACCATGTATTCGATGGAGCGCGCGGCCGGTGCGGCTGCGGGTGCGGCGGCCTGTGCGGCCTGATTGGAAAGAGCGGTCCCGGATGTCGCTGATTCATGCGAAGGTGGCGTCGCGGGCGCACTCTGCGCCGGCGCCGGTTCGGCGGCGTACGCGTGCTCGGACATCAGCCCGAGCGCGGCAACCGCCAGCAGCGCGAGCAGCGCCAGGCCGGTCATGCAGATCATGCGGCGATTTTCGATCATTCCTCGAATTCTCCCGATTGGATCCATGCAAGGATCGCCTGGTAGCCCGGATCACTCGTGTCCGCGAACGGCTCGTGATTGTGCGGCGAGCCGCCCCATTCACTTGCGAGCGGTTTCGTAAGCAACGGGCTCGCCTCCATGTCGTAAGGATCGACCTGCAGCACTGTCTGGTTGAAGTCGTACTCTGGGTTTTTATTGCTCACCGGCGACAGCGCGTACGAGCCGCGGATCCCGCCCCCGTGACAGTCGCCCGTCGCGCTGCAGCCGCGTTCGACGAGGACAGGTTCCACCTTCGTGACAAAATCGTCATAACTCAAAACGAAATCCCGGCCTCCTGACGGCGGCTCGGGATCGGCAGTCGGTCCCTTGCATGCAAGAGAGAACAGCAGAATGCCGGCCGTCACCGGTATGACGACCGCCACTCTCACTCGCGTTCGCATTGTCAGGCCGTTCCCTGCGCGCATGTTCACGTGTCTCAATCCTTTCGATCATTCTGTCGATCGGCGGCTTTCCGCCACGGCCTGGAATTGCAACCATCGGACCAGAACGCGCGAATGGGAAATGCAGCGCAATGCGGTCGATTCCGCACGTTCTCTACACCCGGATGCGCCGTACCTGAACACGTACGTGTCCGGCCGGCCGGGGCGATGTTCACTCCCGGAACAGCGTGTTCACACTTTGCGCCATCGAGTACGTGTACGGATGAACGGGAGCGCACCCTACTGTTATCGGGTCGATCGGTGCGGAGCGTGATAAACTCGCGACATGAAGAGAAGCGGAGAGCGCATTCCCGTGGCGATCAGTTCCTGTCTCGTGGGACAGCCTGTGCGTTATGACGGCAAAGATAAGAAAGACAATGCGATTCTGAGTGAATTCGCGCCGTTCTTTCGCTGGATCAGCATCTGCCCCGAAGTCGAAATCGGCATGGGGATTCCGCGCGAGCCGATTCAGCTCGTGCAGATCGAGGGGGAAGTGCGTCTGCGTGGAGTAGAGACCGAACACGACTGGACAGCGCGCATGCATTCGTATGCGGAGGCGCGCGCCGCCTGGCTCGCGAAAATCGGCGTGGCCGGGTACGTGCTGAAGAGCGGTTCGCCTTCGTGCGGACTGCAAACCGTTCCATTATATGAAGCGGAACATGAAGCGAACGATTCGGTGGCACTCGGCCGGCGTGACGGCCTTTTCGCGGAGGTCATGCGAAAGACGCTTCCGGATCTTCCATTGCGGGAAGAGACCGACCTTGCCTCGCATGCCGAGCGGCTCGCGTTTCTGGAAGCGGTCAGAGAGTACGGCGGCCGCTTCTGAGGGCATCTCGCATCGCGCCCTGCTTCCGGCGCCTGGCCATAACGCCCTGCTTCCGGCGCCGGATCATCCTGCCCACTCCTGCAGCCACTCTCCGATCGCGCGCACCTGATTCCGGCCGATGGAATGGCCTGACGCGAACGTCTTGAGTTCGGTCGCAACCCCCGCTTCGGACAATCCATGCGCGCTCTTCTCAGCGGCGCTCATAGGCACAGCCTCGTCCCGCTCCCCATGACAGAGAAGCACGCGCATTTCCGACTGTGCCGCGGTGCGCATTTCGGCTTCGAGCGCCTCGGTCTTGACGCGCGCGCCCGACACGATGAGCCCGTGAAAACGATCGGGATGGCGGAGCGCCAGAAACGAGCCGCAGTAGCCGCCCTGCGAGAATCCGAGCAGCGCGCGTTTCCGTGGCGCGAGGCCGCACGCGCGCTCGGCCGTTTCGAGCCCGCCGAGAATAAAGCCCTCCGTCAGCGAGAGCTCGTGCAGAAAGCGCTTCTGGTCGCCGTCGTACGGATACCAGCTCGCGCCGATCTTGTTCTCGTTCGGCACCTTGAGCGGATACGGGGCGCGGAGCGTCACGAAACGGAACGGCAGATCGTGCAGCTTCTGGAGCAGCAGCGCGAAGAAGTCCTCTTCCATCCATTGCCCGTGCAGGCAGAGCACAACGGGAGCGCCGGGGTCGCCGGCCGCCCCGTCCACGCGCCACGGAACATCGAGTGCAACGGCGTACGTTCCCCGCTTTGTCTTGTTCGGCCCGTCCCGTTCGGGATAATCTGAAGTCTCCATGCAGACTCCACTCCTTATCGCGTATCGCGTCTCTTCCTGCGTTTCGTACTGTCGTTGGCCCGCGGAACGCATGCTCCACCAGTCTCAAGGCGAAGCTAGTGATCGCGGCGACCGAAATCAAGAGGCGTTTCGCGAGTCGTTCACGGGGCTCGAAAAGCGCGGCCAGTTTCTGACCGCCGAAATGGCGGTCGAGATGTTACCACCCCGCGCGCAAGGCCGTGGGCCGTTTCCGCGGTCTGCGCTTTGTGACGGCGGCCCGTTGGAGTAGAATCGCGGCGAAAGAGGAGGTGGCTTCATGGACGCGAGAAAGTGGCATCAGGCGTACGACCCGCAGGTTTCCCCCGAGCTCACGTTCAAACGATGGACCATCCCGGACATCTTCGAGCGCACGGTCCGCAACTTCCCGAACAATGACGCCGTAATCTTCATGAACTGCCGGCTCTCGTACGCGCAGCTCAAAGACTGCGTCGACCGGCTGGCGACGGCGCTGGCGAAGAAGGGCGTCGGGAAAGACTCGAAGGTCGCGATTCACCTGCCGAATCTGCCGCAGACCGTGATCAGCACACACGCGGTTCTGAAGCTCGGCGCGCAGTGCGTCATGACGAACCCGCTCTACGTGCCACGCGAGATCGAACATCAGTGGAACGATTCCGGGGCCGAAGTCGTGATCACGGCCGACTTCCTCTACGAGCGCCATCTCCGCGGCATGCGGGGCCGTCTTCCGAGCGTGCGCGAATACATCATCGCGTCGATCCCCGAGTACCTGCGCTTCCCGCTGAACCTGCTCGCGCCGATCAAGCTGAAGAAGATGAACCCGCCGAGCTACGCGAAAGTGGCGCACGGCGAGGGGATTTCGTTCTTTAAGAAGCTCGTCGACGGGACGCCGCCCGACCCGCCCGCGGTCTCGATCGACTTCGACGACCTCGCGCTGCTCCAGTACACGGGCGGGACGACGGGTGTTTCGAAGGGCGCGATGATGACGCACGCGAACATATCGAGCAACGCGCAGCAGATGCGGGCGTGGTTCCCGACGGCGGTTGACGGGGAAGAGGTCGTGCTTGCCGCGCTCCCGTTCTTTCACATCTTCGGGCTTACGGTCGACATGATGTTCGCGACGATCGCGGCCGGTTCGCTCGTGCTGATGCCGAACCCGCGCGACATCCCGACGATGATCAAGAACATCAATAAGCACAAGGTGACGCTCTTCCCCGCCGTGCCGGCCATGTTCAACGCGATCAACCAGTATCCCGGGATCGAGAGCGTCGATATTTCGTCGATCAAGAGCTGTTTCTCGGGGTCGGCCCCGCTGCCGCTCGACGTGCAGCAGCGCTTCGAAGAACTCACGAAATGTCGCATTGTGGAAGGGTTCGGGCTCACCGAAACCTCACCCCTTACGCATGCCAACCCGCTCAGCGGGATTCGCAAAATCGGCACGATCGGTGTCCCTGTCTCGAGCACGGACGCGAAGATCGTTGATCCGTCCGACGGCATGAAAGAGATGCCGCCCGGTGAAGAGGGAGAGCTCGTCGTCAAAGGCCCGCAGGTCATGAAGGGGTACTGGAATCGCCCGGAAGAGACGGCGAAGACCGTGATCGACGGCTGGCTCTACACCGGCGATCTCGCGGCGATGGACGAAGACGGCTACTTCGTGATCGTCGGCCGCAAGAAGGACATGATCCTGGCGAGCGGTTACAACATCTATCCGGACGAAATCGACAATATCCTCATGAGCTTTCCCGGCATGCTCGAAGCGTGTTCAATCGGGATTCCCGATCCGAAACGCGGCGAGTCGGTCAAGTCGTTCGTTGTGCTGAAGCCCGAAGCGACCGCGACCGAGCAGGACCTCATCGCCCATTGCCGCGAGAATCTGGCGCCGTACAAGGTGCCCCGCATGATCGAGTTTCGCGAAGAGCTCCCCAGGAGCGCCATGATGAAACTCCTCCGGCGCGAGCTGCGCGACGAGGAGCTCAAGAAGCTCGGCGCGGAGTAGGGGAGAACCCGCACTTTCCCCACCCCGAACCGCAAACCCCGAGCCCGCCCCCTTCCCATCAAGCGCTCTTGCATCGTGGTCGATCCTTATATATAGTGAAGAAGATCAAATGAATGAACGTTCATTCATTTTTGAGCAACCCTCTAAAACGAGAATGGGCAGTGGCTTCCAAAGCTAGAGAAGAGAAAGAACGGCAGATTCTTGACGGGGCGATCACCGTGTTTGCCCGGTCGGGATACCACAAGAGTTCGATCGCGGCGATTGCCAGAGAGGCGGGCCTCGCTGCCGGGACGATCTATCTGTATTTTCGGCAGAAGGAAGACCTCATCATCGCCCTCTTTCAGCGGTATCTGGGCGATTATCTGGATGAATACGAGCCGCGGATCCATGCCGAGGTCGACCCGGCCGTTCGCATTCGCAACCTGATCCGATACCATCTGGCGTTCTTCGAAACCGATCACGATCTCGCGAAGGTATTTCAAATTCACCTTCGCGAAGTGAGTCCCCTGATACGCGAGGGGATTACGCCGGTTCTCGTGCGCTATTTCGACGTGATCGACCACATCCTGCAGGACGCCCGCGCGCGGGGCGAACTCGACCCCGAACTCGACCTCAGGCTCGCGCGCAAGGTTCTGTTCGGCGCGCTGGACGAAATCGTCACGAGCTGGGCGCGCGCGGAGCACCGCTATTCGCTGCTCGCGCAGGTCGATCCGCTTTACCGAATACTGTCCAGGGCCCTCGGCCTGAAAGGAGAAGCCGAATGCGCGACGGGTTAGAAGTGCGCAAAGCCGCTGTGATCGGCGCCGGCGTCATGGGCGCCGCGATCAGCGCGCACCTCGCGAACGCGGGGATTCCGAACGTACTCCTCGACATCAATTCCCTCGCGGCGGCTACCGGGCTCGCGCGCGCGAAGAAGAGCAGTCCCGCTTCGTTCTTCGCGCCGTCGGTCGCCTCGCTCGTCAGCGTCGGCAATCTCGAAGACGATCTCGAACAGCTGCGCGACTGCGACTGGGTGATCGAAGCGATCGTCGAAGACGTGGCGATCAAAGAGAAGCTCTACACGAGCATCGTGCCGTACTTGCAAGAGGGCGCGATCCTGAGCACAAATACTTCGGGGCTATCGGTCAACACGCTCGCGGAAACGCTTCCCGAGGAGCTCCGTAAACGCTTTCTCGTGACGCACTTCTTCAATCCGCCGCGCTATCTCCAGCTGCTCGAGATCGTGCCGTCGCGGTACACGGACCCCGCGGTGCTCGCGGCCGTTTCAGAGTTCGGCGAGTTTCGTCTCGGCAAGGGTATCGTGTTCGGGAACGATCGCCCGAACTTTGTCGCGAACCGGATCGGGGCGTACGCCATGTTCCACGCGATGCAGACGATGATCGACGACGGCTGCACGATCGGCGAAGTCGACAAGATGACGGGCAAAGCGATCGGCCGCCCGAAGAGCGCCACGTTCCGAACGGCGGATCTCGTGGGCCTTGACACGCTGCTTCACGTCGCCCGCAACATGCATGACAACCTTCCCGAAGATCCCGAGCGCGGGCTTTTCGAGCCGCCGCCCTTCGTCATGAAGATGATCGAGAACAAGTGGCTCGGCGCGAAGACGGGGCAGGGATTCTATAAGAAAGCGAAAATCGACGGCGAGAAAACGATTCTGATGCTCGACCCTGCCGCGATGGATTACGTCGCGCAGCCGAAGGTTTCGTTCCCGTCGATCGAGATGGCGAAGAACATCGAAGATCTCGCGTCACGGCTCCGGACTCTCGTGGTGGCGAAGGATCGCGCGGGCGAATTTCTCTGGAAGAACATCTCCGCGACGCTGCGTTACGCGGGAAATCGCGTTCCCGAAGTCGCCGACGATATCGTGGCCGTCGACAACGCGCTCAAGTGGGGCTTCGGCTGGGAGATGGGCCCGTTCGCGATGTGGGACGCCATCGGCGTGGCGAAGAGCTGCGAGCGCATGAAGGCCGAGGGCCACGAGATCCCGGCGATCGCGCAGAAGCTGCTCGACGGGGGCAGGACGCGCTTCTACGAAACGGCGGCGACCGGCGAAGCAGGCGGCCCGCTGCACAAGTACTTCGACCTCGCGTCCGGCGACTACAAAGCACGCGAAGAGAAGCCGCATCTCATCGTGCTGGCCGACCGCAAGGCGGCGGGCAAGGTGATTCACGAATCGCCCGACGCCTCGCTGATCGATCTCGGCGACGAGGTCGCGTGCCTCGAGTTTCATACGAAGATGAACACGATCGGCCCCGGCGTCATCCAGATGATGCACAAGGCGATGGACATCGTGGAGAAGGACTGGCGCGGGCTCGTGATCGGCAACCAGGCCGAGCACTTCAGCGTGGGCGCGAACCTGCTGCTCGTGCTGAACGAAATCGACGACGACAACTTCGACGACGTCGACTGGATGTGCTCGCAGTTCCAGAACACGAATCAGCGCATGCGCTATTCGAGCCGGCCTGTCGTGGCCGCGCCGCACGGCATGACGCTCGGCGGCGGGTGCGAAGTCGTGCTCGGCGCGAATCGGGTGGCGGCGGCTGCGGAAACGTACATCGGACTCGTCGAACTCGGTGCGGGCGTCATTCCCGCCGGGGGCGGCTGCAAGGAATTCGTGCGCCGCATACATGAAACCGTGCCCGACAATCCGCATGTCGACCTCTTTCCCCTCGTGCGCCGCGTCTTCGAGATGGTCGGCATGGCGAAGGTCGCAACGAGCGCGCGCGAGGCGATCGAACTCGGGTTCATGGATCACGAAGACGAAGTCGTCATGAACCGCGATCACGTGATTCACGAAGCGAAGCAGAAAGTGCTTGCGATGGACATCGACGGGTATCGCCCCGGGCTGCCGCTCGAAAACATGCGCGTGGTCGGCGAAGCGGGGTATGCGGCGATTCAGGCGGGCCTCTACAACATGGCGGCCGGCGGCTACATCACCGAGTACGAGAAGTTCATCGGCGGCAAGCTCGCGTATGTGCTCTGCGGCGGCGCCGTGTCGTCCTCGGCACGGGTCAGCGAGCAGCACGTTCTCGATCTCGAGCGCGAGGCCTTCATGTCGCTCGTCGGCGAGCCGAAGACGCAGGAGCGCATGGAACACATTCTGAAGACCGGGCGCCCGCTTCGGAATTAGGCAGCGGGCATGAAACGAATCGACAGGGAGCAGAGGGAACACGATGGCACGTGAAAACGAACCGGTAATCGTAAGCGCCGTCCGCACGGCGGTCGGCAAGTCGCCGCGCGGCACACTGCGCGAAACGCGCGCGGACGAAATGGCCGCGGCCGCGATGAAAGAGGCGCTCGCGCGCATTCCCGACTTCGACCACGAAAAAATCGACGACGTCATTCTCGGCTGCGCGTTTCCCGAAGGATCGCAGGGGATGAACATGGCGCGCATTGCGGCGCTCCGGGCGGGCATTCCGTATCAGGTGCCGGCGATGACGCTGAACCGTTTCTGTGCGAGCGGGCTCCAGTCGATCGCGCAGGCGGCCGACCGCATTCGCGGCGGTGCGGCGAGCGTGATTATCGCGGGCGGCGCCGAGTCGATGAGCCTGATTCCGATGGGGGGCGACCGCTTCCTGCCGAATCCCGCGCTCCTGGCCGAGAGTCCCGAGGCGTATCTCAACATGGGGCTCACCGCCGAGAAGGTCGCGGACCAGTACGACGTGCTGCGCGAAGATCAGGACCGCTTCGCGCATCACTCGCATGAGAAGGCGATCGCGGCGATCCGCGAAGGGCGTTTCGAAGACGAGATCGTGCCGCTGACCGTGCAGCTTAAATCGCCGGGGAAGAACGGCAAGATCGACGTGCGCGAAGTCGAGTTCAAGACCGACGAGGGACCGCGCGGGGATTCGACGCTCGAAGCGCTCGGCAAACTGCGCCCCGTGTTTCGCGAGGGCGGATCGGTGACGGCGGGGAATTCATCGCAGACGAGCGACGGCGCCGGGGCGGCCGTGCTCATGAGCCGCGCGGAGGCCGAACGAATCGGCGCGGCACCGCTGGCGCACTTCGCCGGTTTCGCGGTGGCCGGCGTGCCGCCGGATCTCATGGGGATCGGGCCCGTGGCCGCCATACCGAAGCTGATCGCGCAGGCGGGAATCTCGATCGACGACGTGGATCTCTTCGAAATCAACGAAGCGTTTGCGGCGCAGGCGCTCTACGTATTGCGGGAGCTCGGGATCCCGGGCGAGAAGGTAAACGTGAACGGCGGGGCGATCGCACTCGGTCATCCGCTCGGCGCGACAGGCGCAAAACTGACCGCGACACTGCTGCATGAAATGAAGCGGCGGGACGCGAAATACGGAATCGTAAGTATGTGCGTGGGGGGCGGCATGGGAGCAGCCGGCCTCTTCGAGCGGAACGGAGGATAACGTGAGCGACGCGACGACGAGAAATCTACGCAGCGGAGAGTTTCTGATCGAGCAGGCAACGCCCGACCAGGTGTTTGTGCCGGAGCACTTCGATCAGGAAGACGCCATGATCGGGCAGACGGTCGAAAAGTTCATACGCGAACAGGTTCTTCCCGTCAAAGACCGGCTCGACGCGCAGGAAGTAGGCATTCACAAGAAGCTGCTCGCGGAACTCGGCGCGCTCGGTATCTTCATGGCGGACGTGCCCGAAGAGATGGACGGCCTCGGCGTCAGCAAGAAGGCAACGATGCGCGTGGCGGAGAAAATCGGCCTCGCGAGTTCGTTCACGCCCGCGTGCGTCGTGCAGGCGGGCATCGGCGGCCTCCCGATCATCTACTTCGGGAACGACGACCAGCGCGGCCGCTATCTCGAAGGCATCATGACCGGCACGATGGCCACGGCCTACGCGCTTACGGAACCCGGCAGCGGGTCGGACGCGCTTGCCGCGAAGTCGACCGCCGCCTGGGACGAGGCGAAGAACGCGTACTTGTTGAACGGCACGAAGCAGTTCATTACGAACGCGGCGTTCGCGGACATCTTCATCGTGTTCGCGAAAGTCGACGGCGAACAGTTCACGTGCTTTATCTGCGAGAAAGACATGCCCGGGCTCAGCACGGGCCCCGAAGAGCACAAGATGGGGCTCAAGGGCTCGTCGACGCGCGCGCTGATCCTCGAGAACGTGGCCGTTCCGAAAGAAAACGTACTCGGCGAAATCGGCAAGGGGCATCGGATCGCGTTCAACGTGCTGAACATCGGACGCCTGAAACTCGCGCCGGCGCTTCTCGGCGGCATGAAGAATTCGCTCGAAGACGGGATCAAGTACGCGACTGAACGTCATCAGTTCAAGAAGCCGCTTTCTGACTTCGGGCTGATCAAGCAGAAGATCGCGGGTGCCGCGATGCGCACGTATGCCACGGAGTCGATGCTCTATCGTACGGCGGATCTGATCGACGAGCATATTGCCGCTGCGAAATCCGCGGGCGAAACCGACACGCCGAAAGCGACGGTGGCGGCCCTCAAGGAGTTCGCGGTCGAATGCTCGATCAATAAAGTGTACTCGAGTGAAGCGCTCGACTGGATCGTCGACGAAATGGTGCAGCTGCACGGCGGCTACGGATTCATTGCCGAGTATCCGGCCGAAGGCGCGTACCGTGACGCGCGGATCAACCGTCTCTGGGAGGGCACGAGCGAAGTCAACCGTATGATCATTACGGGCACGCTGCTTACGCGTTCGATGAAGGGCGAGTTGCCGCTGCTCGGGCACATCAAGAAGATTTCCGAGTCGCTCATGATGCGCCGCGGCACTGAAGAGATTCCGGACGGGCTGCTCGGGGCGGAAAGCGTCGTGATCGAGAACGCGAAGAAGATTTCGCTGTTCGTGGCCGGCGCGGCGGCACAGAAGTTCATGATGACGATGCAGGATCAGCAGGAGATTCTGGGGTGGTGCGCCGACATGATCATCCAGACGTTCGTGATGCAATCGCTCTACCTGCGTACGAAGAAGCTCGAAGGCGAGCGGGACGCGGCCGAAGTGAAAGCGCGCGCGGCGGCCGTCACGATGGCGGTCGAAGAAGGCTTCCAGCTCATCGAAGGGCGTGCGCGAAGTGTGCTGGCGGCGACGGCATCGGGTGAAGAGCTTCGCAGCATGATGTCGATGTTCAAGAAACTGACGCGGCGCGAATCGCTGAACCAGGTCGAGGCCGGCCAGACGCTGTCCGACTTCGTGGTGGCGAAGGGAGTTTACCCATTCGTATAGACGACCTGACGAAGATCGAGGATCTCACGGGGCGCGTCGTGATCATTACGGGCGCGAGCCGCGGCATCGGGCGCGACATCGCGATCGAACTCGGCCGGCGCGGGTGCAAAGTCGCGTGCGCGGCGCGATCAACGGGGTCGACGGAAGCGCTTCCGGGCTCGGTGCACGAAACCGCCGCCGCGATCGAAGCTGCGGGCGGCGAGGCGCTCGCGATCCCCACAGATGTACGCAAAGAGCAGGAAATCGACGCCCTCGTCGCGGCCACGGTCGCGAAATGGGGCGGCCTCGACATCTACATTCACAATGCCGGCGCGCTCTTCTGGAAGAACGTCGAAGAGACGCCGCTCTCGCGCTTCGATCTTGTCATGGACGTAAACGCGCGCGCCGCATTCGCGGGCGCCCACGCGGCGCTCCCCCATATGAAGGCGCGCGGCGGCGGCCACATTCTCGTCTTCTCGCCTCCCATCGAACCCGCGCTTGCCGCCGGCAAGGTCGCGTACTTCATCTCGAAGTTCGGCATGACGCTGCTCGCACACGGCCTCGCAGAAGAGGTGCGCGCCGACAACATCGCCGTGAACGCGCTCTGGCCCGCCACGCTGATCGAATCGCAGGCGACGATCAACCATCACCTCGGAACGCCCGCGCTCTGGCGAAAGCCCGCGATCCTGACGGACGCCGTGCTCGTGATCCTCTCCCGCACCGCGAAGGAACTGACGGGCCGCGCCCTGATCGACGAAGACCTGCTGCGCAAGAACGGCGTCACCGATTTCGCGGAGTACAGCTGCGTGGAAGGCGGAACGCCGCTTCGCATCGTCGGCGACGACGGCAGGAAGCTCTGGGACAGGATGCGAAGCCGCAAAGGCGGATCGTCGTGACGAAGCCTTCGGACGACGCCCCCGCGAGCAGCCTCTTTCCATTCACGGTGGAAGTCGCCGTGCGCGGCTACGAAATCGACGTGTACGGTCACACGAAGAACTCCGTCTACTTGAACTGGCTGGAGCACGCTCTCTGGGAGATGGGGCGCGAACCCGAGTTCGTGGCGCTTTTCGCCGGAATCCAGAGCGTGGCGCGCCGCGTGTCACTCGAATTCGTGACCGAAACGAAACTCGGAGATCGCCTCGCGGTCACTCTCTGGCCGCGAGCTGCAGGGAATACGAGCTTTACAATGGGCGCCCGGATCAGCATCATCGAATCCGACGACCCGGCGCGACAAGGCGCCGTGGCGCTGAAAGCTTCGATCGTGCAGGTCTGTGTCCGGCCCGGTGTCGGTAAAGTGCCTCTCCCCGAAGCCGCCCGTCGTCATGTCCCGGCGAACGATCCCGGCGACGAACCGCCCCTGCGACAGTCTCGTTAACGGAGGTTTCGATGTTTCCCACTCGTCCCGCGTGCGTGCCACGCGCGTTCGCCGTGCTTGCTCTTTCGCTTCTTCTGGCGGGCTTCGCCTCGGCGATTACGATCGAAAAGGGGACCGAAACCTTTACGGGCAAGATCGACGAACTCTCCTTTCCCCGCACGATTACGGTCAGTGACGGATCGTACGAACGGGAGCTTGCGGCAACCGGTTCCGGACTTCGCACGAAGTTTCGTTTCAAGGTGTACGAAGCCGTGCTGTACGTATCGCCGTCTTCGCTTCCTCCGGCCACCGCGGCTGAAATCGCACGCCCTGCCGTGGCAAAGAGAATCGAAATGCACTTTCGGCGTGGCGTCGACGCCGACAAGATGACGGGCGCGTTTCGTGACGGATTCAAAAAGGTGCTCGGGGAGAAGGGGATGGAGCCCTTCGAAACCGAGATCGAGCGTTTCCTTTCGTTCTTCGATGCGAAGATCGAGGAGGAAGAAACGATCGCCCTTACCTGGCTGCCCGGCGGAAAATTGATTACGGAAGTTCGCGGGGTGACGAAGCCGGTCATGACCGACGCGAAACTGAGTGAGGCGCTTTTTCTGATCTGGCTGGGGGATGATCCTGTCAGTAAGGACTTACGCCGGGATCTTCTCCGCCTCGTCTCGGCAGAGTCGTTCGAGTCTTCTCAGTAAGCTCTTCAATCGTTACTACTTGTGCCTCTTTTTCCCTTCCCGGAATCTTCCGTTTTCGCTTTTTCCGAGCCTCCGAATGTGGTACCGATATTAATGCCCCGTACGAATAGCGCGGCTTCCCGGCATTGAGAAGGAGGTTCTATTGAAACAGCTGTCGTGTATCGCGATCGCTTCGATTCTCGTGGTGTGCGCCGGAACGGCGGAAGCCGGCGGGTTCAACATCTACGAAATGAGCGCGCGCGCTACGGCACTCGGCGGCGCGTTCACGGCAACGGCCGACGATCCGTCCGCGCTCTTCTACAATCCGGCCGGAACGGCGTGGCTTCCGGAAGGGTGGGCGGTCTCGGCGAACATGGCGGGCGCGATGCCGCACACCGAGTTCGCGATCGCGAGCGGCATTACGGAGCTCGCCTTCCCCGGCGACCCGGTTTCGAAGACCAGAGACGCGGTCTTCACCCCATCCGGCCTCTATATCACCTATCGACATGACGACGAATGGTCGTACGGCTTTGCCGTTTCGACCCCGTTCGGGCTCGGCGTCGAGTGGGACGACCCGTTCGCGTTTCCCGGGCGCCCGCTCAGCGTGAACGCGCAGATTCAGGGCCTCTACTTCGGGCCCTCGGTGACGTTCATGCCCGATCCGCGGATCGCGTTCTCGTTCGGCGCGAACGGGGTCATTACGCACCTGCAGCTCGAGCGCCATCAGTTCCAGAATTTCGGCGGCGACAACATGCGTTACGACGTAGCCGAGATCGAGCTGCGCGGCACGAGCGAACTCTCCGCCGCGCCGCAGGCTTCGATCATGGTGAAGCCGAACGACAAACTTTCGATCGGCGTGAATTACCGTGGCGGCGTCACGAACACGTTCAAGGACCAGGAAGTGAATTTCACCGTGTTCGACCAGCCCGCCGAGCGCCAGTCGCTCGAAGACGCGGTGCGCGCACAGATCAACGGTCTCGGTGAGCAGAAAGTGTCGGGCGATCTCGACTTCCCGGCCATTCTGATGACGGGCGTCCGGTATCAGTTCACGCCCGCGTTTTCGCTCGAAGGCGACTTCATCTGGTTCAACTGGGCCGCATTCGACGAAGTCATTCTGGAGTTCACGAACGCGGCGCTCACGACCGATCTTCGCGAAGATTACGCCGACGGCCAGCAGTATCGTTTCGGTGCTGAGTACGTGTTCAACGAGAACGTGCGCGGCATGGCCGGTTTCGTGTTCGACAACTCGCCGCAACCGGACGGCAGCGTGAGCCCGCTTCTGCCTGACGCGAACCGTCTCGACTACAGCTTCGGCCTGTCGTACGGGGGGAGCAGCTGGGAAGTCACGGCCGCCTACATGTTCGTCGACTTCAAAGAACGCTCGACAGTCGAGGACGGCGTGGGGCTCAACTTCGAAGGCTTCGACGGCGCGTATGACACCGTCGTGCACATTCCCACCGTCGGCTTCACGAAGTACTTCTAGGAGGAGGGACGAACATGAAACGGACCATTTTCTTCAGCATGCTCGCCGCCCTTCTTTTCGCCTCGGTCCTCGCGGGCTGTTCCGCGAACGCGCCGGACGCTCCGGTGATTTCCGAAACGCAGCTCGACATTCCCGTAACGCTCGGCGCGCTCGGGAATTCGCTGACGGCGGGCTTCATCAACGGGGGACTGGTCGAGAGCGGTCAGGTCGGGAGTTTTCCGAATCTCGTCGCGCAGAACATGGGACTGGGCGAACTGGAGCAGCCGATCGTCGGCGCGCCGGGGGTCGGGCCGCTCGGCACGCCGCTCTTCGTGAACGGCGACGGAGCGATCACGTCGAACCTCATTGATCCGACGACGATCCCCGGCCTCCTGCTCAATGCGTTTCATCCGGTTCCCTACGATAATCTCGGCGTGCCGGGAGCGACCACATCCAATATGGTGCGAGGTACGAGCAGCCAGAACACGAACGGCAACGTCTTTTTCGATCTGGTGCTTCGGAACAGCGCGCTGCCGCCCGGTGGGCTGTCGCAGCTCGATCAGATGCTTGCGCTACGCCCCACGTTCCTGCTGCTCTGGGTCGGCGCGAACGACATTCTCGGGGGGGCGACCGGCGGCAATCCCGCAATCGGTGTGAATCTCACGCCGCTCGCGTCTTTCGAAACCGACTTCGTCGCGATATGCGATGCGATCACCGGCGCGGGGCTGAGCCGTGTGGTCGTCGCGAACATACCGAGTGTACTTTCGGCGCCGCGTTTCACGACGATTCCGCTCACGGCCGAAGTCGCGCCCGGAGTCCATGTGCGATGGGTGATGGACGAGGATACGGACGGCGACGGGGACGATGTCGTTGCCGTTCTGCTGACGGCGCCGGTCAGCGATCCGAGCGTGGCCCCGCAGTATCTGCCGGGCGGCGGCAGCTCGATCCCGAGCAACCAGACGATTACGGAGGCGGAGCTTGCGGTTCTCGAAGATCTGACCGAAGATTACAACGATGTCATTCTGCGCGAAGGGAACAGCCGCGGCTGGGGTTTCGTCGACGCGTTCACGGAACTGCTTGCATTGCCGGGAGATCCGACCGATCCGACCGCCTTCACGCAGCTGAACAGAATCTTCCCGTGGGACGGTTCGCAGCAGAATCCGTACTCCGGGTTCAGTCTCGACGGCGTTCATCCGAGCGAGAAGGGGCAGGCAAGAACCGCGAACCTGTTCATAAGCGAGCTGAACGCGACGTTCGGCCTGGGCATTCCCGCAGTGGACGAGGACGGAATCTTCAACGTGACCGGGTTCGAACTGGCGCCGGGATTCGTTCCGCCTCGCGGCGGCAAGAACGCGATGCCGTTCCTCGACGATAACGCGAAGCGCAATCTCGAAGCGTTCACGCAGCTGTCGCAGCCGAAGCACGCGCTGCCGTTTCTGTCTTCGGGCAGGTAGTCTGCCTACTTGAATCAATACTACGAACGAAAAGGGGAGCCGCCATCGGCTCCCCTTCGCGTTTTGAGACCCCTCTCGTTTTTGCTGACCCGATCCTTCTCCTTTCTATTCGGGAGACGACTGCGCGATCGCCTGATCCGGCGTTCCGGCCGTTTCCTGTTCGAGGCCGTAGGCCGCGGCGATCTCCGCGAGATCGATCTCCGTTTCGGGGTGGTTTTCGTCGAGCAGACGCTCGACACGCGACAGGCTGATGCCCGCCTTTTCGTGTGATTCATTCAGAAGCAGAACGCTTTCGAACTGCTCGGCCGCAAGCGTGAGCTGTCCGGTTCGCTCCAGGGCGACTCCCAGATTGTTACGAAAGGTGACGACATGGGGCGCGAGCCACGCGGCGCGCGCGAGCGGCGGCACGGCGGCCTCGAAGTCTTCGCGCTCGATGAAGAGCAGGCCGAGATTGTTGAGCGCCCAGGCGTCGTCGCGATTGCGCCGGATCGCCAGGTCGTAGGCATCGGCAGCTTCGTCAGCGAGTCCCATCGAATGAGCCGCGCGCCCGAAGAGTCTGTAGCCGGTCGAGCTTTCCGGGAGCAGTTCGATCGCGCGCCGGGCCGGCACGAGCGCGTCTTTCGCACGCCCTTCGTCGAGCAGCACGCGCGCCAGATTCGTGTAGCTCTTGAAGTGGGTCGAGTCGAGCGCGATCGATTCGCCGAGCGCGCCGCGGGCTTCTTCGTACCGGCCGTTCTTCCAGAGCGAGAGACCGTGCATGTAGTGGCCCCAGGCATTTTCCGGATGTGCATCGACATAGCGGGCGAAGAGATTCTCGGCTTCCGTGAAGTCGCGTGCGAGAAACGCGGCTTCCGCCTGCGAGTACGTAACTGGTGCCGCCACCTGTGCAAGGGCCTGTGCCGGACCCTGTGCCGGACCCTGTGTCTCATGCGCGACCGCCGCTTTAGTAAACGGCGCGGTATTCGCATCCGCCTGTACGGCATTGATCGGCCCGGTCGTGCCCGCGGTGACCTGGTTCACGCGCTTCGCAATCGGCTTTGTCGGAACCTGGGTACGCGTTTCGAATGACGTCTGTGCGATGGTCGGCGCCATGCGCGATGCCGCCCTGATTTCTTTCTCGCGAGCGTCGTTCGCCGAGACCCAGAGAACCCCGACGAGTACCAGTGCTCCTACCGCGCCGGCCGAGATCAGCCCCGCTCTCAAGAACCCGATTCCCCCGATTCGATCGTCCTGCCACGGTGTGCGTTCCATTTTTCTCTCCTTTTGCTGCCCCGGGACATCCGGGAGTGACCGTGTGTGCAGAAAGGGAAGTGCAAGCGGGGGGCCGGACCGGAAGGCCGGGCGGGGCGGGATTCTAAGATATTGATTTGAAAATGGTTATGGGATGTTCAGGCTGTGAGCCAGAGAGGAGGAAGGGGAGATGTTGTGTCCGTCGAGACACAATGTGCGTGTCCCGATGGACACGGAACGGGTCTGTTCGTCTTAATCCGGCTTTTGAATCGAGAGGCGGCGCATGATCTTCAGAAGGCTCGCGTGATCGGCGAGGCCGAGATCCTCGGCCGTCTGTGTGATATGCCAGTCGTTTCTATCGAGCGCCCGTACCACGATCCGGCGTTCGGCTTCGCGCTTCTGATCCTGGAAGGACGTCGCCTGCGTTGCCTCGCCGGTCGCCGCGCCGCTCTCCGTGCCGCCGCCGACATGCGCGAGAAGGTCCGCGCCGAGCGTTTCGCCTTCGGCGAAGATGAGCATGCGTTCGATCGCGTTCCGAAGCTCGCGCACGTTGTTGTTACGCCACTTCATTCCCGCCAGAGCCTCCGCGAGCGGCGCTTCGACCGGAACCGGCTTTCGCCCGAGTTTCGCAGAGAGCGTGCGCACGAAATGGTCGACGAGAAGGGGGACGTCGGACGGCCGGTCGCGCAGAGCCGGGACACGCACCTCGTGTACGTTGATTCTGTAATAGAGGTCGCGCCGAAAACGACCGGCTTCCGCTTCGGCCGCCAGATCGCGGTTCGTGGCCGCGACGACCCGGGCGTCGACCGTGATCGACCGCGTCCCCCCGACGCGCATGAGCGTCTCTTCTTCGAGAACGCGCAGCAGTTTTGCCTGCATGGAGAGTGGAAGCTCGCCGATTTCGTCGAGGAACAGCGTGCCGCCGCCGGCGGCTTCGAACGCGCCGCGCCGCGCACGGTCGGCGCTCGTGAACGCGCCCTTCTCGTGTCCGAAGAGCTCACTTTCGACGAGCGTTTCGGGAAGCGCCGCGGCGTTGATCGCAAAGAAGGGGCCGCGGCTCCGGCCGCTCAGGCGATGCAGTTCGCGCGCCACGAGTTCCTTCCCGGTGCCCGACTCGCCCGTGATTAGAACGGGGCTCGGCACGGGGGCGAGTTTCGCGATCATCGCGCGCATCGATCGCACGGCGCCGCTTTCGCCCACGATCCCGGTCTCGTCGTCGATCGCGCGCTCGAGTCGCACGATGCGGTCCTGCATGGTGGCGCTCTCGAGCGCGTTTCGCAGTACCTGCACCACGCGTTCCATCGGTTCGCTCTTGTCGAGAAAGCTGAATGCGCCGAGTTTCACCGCGCGCACGCAGCGCGCGTAGTCGCCCGTTCCCGTGTAGACCACGACGGGCGTCGTGAGCCCCTGATCGCGAATCGTGTGCAGAAATTCAAAGCCGTCGACGCCCGGCATTTCGAGATCGAGCAGGATGCAGTCGAAGAGTTCGCTTTCCAGCACCCGGAGCGCGTCCCCGCCGCTTTTCGCGATCGCGGCATCGAACGGCCCCATGCGGCCGAGATCGTACGCATACTGTTCCGCGAGCGACGCGAGATCTTCGACGATCAATATCCGTTTCATCGCTGCTCCCCTTCGGTCTCGCTCACGGGAAAGAGCACGCGGAATTCCGTGCCGTGCCCTTCTTTCGAATCGAATTCGATCCTGCCGCCGTGATCCGTCACGAGCCGGCGCACGATCGTAAGCCCGAGGCCCGACCCGGTTTTTTTCGTCGTGAAGAAGTCTTCGAACACGCGCGCGGCCGTTTCGTCGCTCATGCCGGGGCCCTCGTCCCGCACGCGAAAGAGCACCCCCGCATTGGTGCCCGCATCCGTACCCGCGGGCATACGTAATGTTTCAATCGTAAGCGTTCCGACCGTTTCCCGCATGCTCTCCCACGCGTTTCGAATCAGGTTCTCTACGATGCGACGCAGATCCGTCTCGTTCGCGCGAATGAGCGGGATCGTGTCGTCGAGCGCGGCCTGCACGGTAACCCCGCGCTCGGGAACGCCCGCGAGCGCTGCCCGGATCGTGTCGTTCAGCGAGCACAGGCGCCACTCGGTTTCCGGGCGAAGGCGCTCGTAGTTCGTCGCGAGTTCTTCAAGATAGGCAAGGCTCTGCTCCGCGCTCCCGCGTCTCTCCGTCCAGACCGTGCCGAGTTCGGCCGGGTTGCTCACCGGGATCCCGGCCATGTGACGAAAGATGTTCCGAAGGGGGGCGAGTCCGTTCTTGAGGTCATGATTTACCTGGCGCGCGAGGTCGCCGATGGCCGCCCGGCGTTCCGCGGATCGGATCGCGTCGGCGTTGCGCACGATGCGAGTCTTCATTTCTTCGAGCAGTCCGGCCAGTTGCCCGACTTCGTCGCTTCGGTTCATGCGAAACGAAACGGCGGGGCGGTCGAGGTCGAACGAGGAAGCGCGCGTGGCGAGCGAGCGAAGCGGCGCGGAGATCCGCGAGGCGAACCAGAGCGAGAGAAGCAGAAGCCCCGCGCCCGTGGCGCCGAGCGTGAGGAGCAGATTGCGCCGGGCGGCCGCGCGCGCGGCTTCGAAATCACCACCGTTCCAGCTTACGAGAAACGCATGCTCCGTCCGCGCGCCGCGGTCATCAACGTATGATATCGGAAACGCGCGCGTGAAAATGCGCTCGGTACTGTGCACGTCTTCGTTCGTTGCGGTGTGAAATGTCACACGTGTGTCGGGATCGGCACGAAGCCGGGTGAACAGCGGGTTTCCGATCGCGACTCCGCCGGCCAGTACCAGGTTCCTGCCCGACAGGGAGAACGAGTGCGTCGCGATCCATGCGCGCTCCCTGCGATCAGCGAAGCCGATTTCCGTTGCCGCGCCGTCTTCGAACATTGCCGCCGCCGCGCCCGTGAACAGCGCGCGTTTCGTTCCGAACTCGTTTCGAAAATGTCCGGACGAGAGAACGATACCGGTTTCGTCCAGCAGGTAGAGCACGTCGAACCCCGTGAGGCGGGCATAGATTCCGGCCGCATCGAGGACGCGCGCGCTTTCGGTCTGTCCGGCGAGAATGGCCGCGCGCACTTCGCTGTCGCTTCGAAAGCTTTCTTCGATCGCGGCGAGTTTCTGTTCGACCGCGGTCTGCTCCCGCTTCCAGTTCACTCGGAACGCGTCGAACCGACGCTCCGCTCCTTCGCTTCGCTCCGCACGCGCGCGCGCGTCTTCGTTCCTGTCGAGAATCGTACCGACAATAGCGAGCGGTACGAGCACGAGGAAGAACGACGCGAGAACGATATGGGAGCGAAGGTTCAACGCATGTCCCCGGTTCTCCCGACACGGTCGAAACGCGGATAGCCGTTGGCGTCGAACGCGAGATTGCGGATCGAGGGGTGCACGACGACGGCCGAACGGACGCCGACGAGCGCCGCCCAGTGCCCGCCCCACGGAATCACATGGTCGAGCGTTTTCGCGAGATCGCCCGTCTCGCTGTCCGGAATCCTGACAGCCACGACATACGCTGATGCCTCGCCGGCCTCGAGCGAGCCGTACCAGTCGTTCGCCCCGGGCAGCCCCGCCGCCTTCAGGTTCGCGAACCGTTCGTCCTCGCGGGCGCGTGCGACGAAGCGTTCCGCAAGGGCGCGGGCGTCGGGACGCCAGGCAGGGTAGACCACGCGCTCGTCGATCCGCTTGGGGGAGGATCGCGCCGACTTCTGCCTCGTGGCTTTGCCCGACACGGTGCCGGACCATGCGCTCGTGCGTACGGGAAGAGCGGATGCGAGCGTGGCATCCTTTTCCGTAATCGACTGACCGAGCGTAAGTAGATCCGTGTTGCGGGTCACGATCATGAGGACCTCTTCTCCCGCCGATTCGACGATTCCGTAGCCACCGCGTTCCCCCAGTTTCCAGGCGGCCGCGTCGCGTACGAATGCGATGTCGTGCTCGTCGCGAATGAGTTCGATCTCGCGCCTCTGCTTCTTGCCCCGGCCGGCGTGTTCGACGTTGCCGGTCTTGACCAGCACGGGAACCTTCATGAGCGGGGATTCAGCGGGATGGGGCGCCCGGGTCGATTTGTTTCGTGT
Organism: Candidatus Eiseniibacteriota bacterium; assembly: GCA_029262235.1. Classification (GTDB taxonomy): domain Bacteria; phylum Orphanbacterota; class Orphanbacteria; order Orphanbacterales; family Orphanbacteraceae; genus JABDJQ01. Next base: position 720,929 of record JAJCZU010000004.1, read on the forward strand.
GAGAAGGAAGTCGCTCGGGTAGGTTGCGGGACCGGGGTCGAGCGCCCATGCTCCCGTGCCCATCGGCATTTCTGAACCCCCCCGCGCCTGTTTTCCCCTCTTCGTAAGGGACGCGCCCGGTTGTGCAAGTGCGCGGATCAGGTCGCGCGGCTCTCCCGGCCATTTGATCTGGAGCGAAGTCAGTCCCGCCTCGCTCGCGCTTTCCACAAGATCACGCATGGTCGCGGGCGCCCCTGGAATGCCGCGCGCGCGCTGCCACGCCTCGAGCCAGCTCCGCGCGGTGACGCCTCTTCCGTCAAGCCATCCCGCAGGGGCGAGAGTGAACAGCCACTCCGTGCTGTCCTTCGACACGGACCATTCGCTCGCGCCGCACGCCCGCACGTTCCCTTCGCAGTCGAGACGAATCAGCGGCTCGTACAGCATGCCGAAAAGAATGCGCTCGGCGTCGTTCGAGGCCACGGGCGCGCGCCCGGGGTCGACATCACCCATGACCGCGATCACGATCGGATCGCCGTCGTCGATCGTGTCCCCCGGCTTCGCGAGGCACGGGTCCGTCTTCGGCGCCGGGCGCACGATGTCCCCCTCGGGGACCGTCGCCGGCCCGCAACCGGTCACGCCCGCGAACAGGAACCCCCCGCACATTGTCAGCGCGGCCCAGAACAACACCGGCCCATGCCTGCTGCTCTCTTTTTGTCTCATTCGTCTACTCCCTGGTATTGATCGCTTCTGCCGTTTCCGGCAGCCAACACTCTCACTTTCACCAAGCATTACCCGCTCGGGGCTTCGGAATCAACGGCTGTGATGAGTACAGGCCCGGACTTGCGGAAGAGTTCCCGCCGTGCCATTCTCGCCACTATGAAACGAGAACGAGCCGAACAGTACTTCGATGCCCAGGCCCCCGTGTACGATTTTACGCGCCGGCTCTTCCTGACCGGGCGTGCGCGGGCGGTTTCCGCGCTCGCCGTGCGTCCCGGAGACCGGGTGGCCGACTGGGGGTGCGGAACCGGCCTCAATTTCCCGCTGATCGAGAAGCAGGGACCGGCGGAGATTATCGGTATCGACGCGTCCGAGGGGATGCTTCGCTCGGCCCGGGCCCGCCTGCCCGGCGCCCGCATTATAAAAGCCGACATGACCACGTTTCTTCTCGAGCCGCCCGTCGATCGGGCGCTCTGCTCGTACGCGCTCTCGCTCGTCGACGACTGGGAGGAGACGATCCGCAACATGAAGCGCGGCCTCGCCCCCGGCGGCCGGCTCGTGCTGCACGATTTCCATCCGCTCGCCGGCGGCATGAAAGTGTTCGACGGGCTCTTTCGCTGGTGGATCGGGATTCACGGCGCCGTGCCGACGCGCCCCCTGCATGCATTTCTCTCAGGCGAGTTTCAACATGTGGAGCAGATCGTGCCGAGAATGGGGTTTTATGCCGTGCATGTGGCCGAAGGGCCGAAGTGAGAAGAGAGAGCAGGAGTGAGAGTGAGAGAAGTTGCTCCGCCGAGCGCGGATTACTCGTCGGGAGTCGACGAGGCGACTTCGCCTTCGAGTCCTTCCGGATCGACCGTGGCCGCCGCGGGCGCCATCCCTTCGGGGAGCGGAATCTCCGTGTCGAAAATGTTCATGAAGCGTGTCTGAGCCGAAGCCTTCGCCGCTTTGTCGTGCGCGTCCAGAATGCTGGCAAGAAAATGGTCCGGCGAGAAGTTCGCCTCCACATACTGCAGCGCGTTCTCGGTCAGTTCGCTCCGCAGTTCCATATCGACAAGCAGCTGGAAGAGTGACTTGCTGAACGCCTCCGGATCGACCGGCGGAACATGAAGCCCCGTGCGCCCGTTCTCGATCAGATGCGGAATCCCGCCCGTCTCCGTCGCCACAATCGCCGTCCCGCCGAACATCGCCTCTGCCGTGTAACGGTTCATCGCGCCGAAGCGATGCGGCGCCGCGAGAATGTCGATTGCCGCATGAAACGCCGGCATGTCCGTGAACTGCGTCCAGAACGTGATCTGATCGCGCACGCCCAGGTTCGCCGCGTGACGGTTCAGCTCGTCGAGATTCGCCGCCATCGGATCCGGGTCGCGCCCGACGACCCACACCCGCGGGCGAAGCCCCCGTTTCGCGACCAGTTCGAGCGCGTCGATCATTAGATCGATCCCGTTCTTGGGTAACAGTTCGCCGATCACGCCGATCACGAGTTCGTCCGGGCTGACGCCCAGCCGGTCGCGCAGCGATTCGCCACGCTCCGGCGCGTTTTCGTCGAGCGGATTGACGAGCGGCTGCAGCGAGTGCAAACGATACAGCGCCTTCTGATTCTTCGGCGGCAGTTCGCTCATGAGGATCTGCTCGACCGCCACCGTGTCCGGCACGATCAGGTCCGCGTACCGGAACATCGGGCTGATCAGGTCCTCGGGGGTCAGGCCCGGCTGCACATGAGCGATCGTAGGAAGGCCGAGCATTTTCGCCGCTGGTAGAAACGATGCCAGAGAAGGAATGCTCATCGAGTGAACGAGTTCGATCTCGTTCGCCCGCAGCGCGCTGAACGTGCACGCCACATTCGCGATGAATTCCCAGGGTCGGTTCTTCCGTATCGAAGCGCTCGGGAACGCGGTCGTCGCAAACCCTTCCGTCTGAAAGATGGCGAGGTCCGCATCGTCTTCCTGCCCGAATATCACGATCTCCCTGCCCGCCGCCCGCAGCGCCATCGCCACATCGAGCGCGAACGAAACCTGGGGGAGAACCTTCTCCCCCGGAGCCGCGATAATCGCAATCTTTTTAATGTCTTGTGTAGTCATAGCGCCCAGTCCAAGGATCGGAATCGCAGGGTGTTCCCTTGATAGCAAGTTGTCCTATTGGAAACCGGGGGGGACGAATGCGCGAAATGAGGCGAATCGGAACGGAATCGTGAGAAGTTTGATCCGCGCGTCCTAAAAAGGAAAAAAGACGGGTACGAGCACTACGAGCATGGCCAGGAGCAGAATCGTGAGCGGCGTACCAATCTTGAGGAAGTCCGATACTTTATAGCCGCCGGCGCCCATGACCAGCAGCCCGGCCTTGGCGCTGAACGGCGTCATGAACGCGACGGAGGCCGCGAGTGCGATCCCCATCATGAGTGTGCGCGGATTGATCCCCATCTGCTGGGCGGCCTGGATCGAAACGGGGGTCAGAAGCACCACCGCCGGCGCGCCGTCCAGGCTCTGACTCAGGATGCTCGCAAGCACGACGAGACCGGCGAGCACGGCGTACGGCCCGTACGATCCCGTAAGGTCGATCACTGTTGTGGAGAGCAGCATGGCCGCGCCCGTGCGCTCCATCGCGATGCCGAGCGGCAGGATGGCCGCCACGAGAAACAGCGCTCTCCATTCCACCGCCCGATACGCCTCGGTCATCGTGATCGCTCCACTCGCCGCAACAAACACCGCACCGGCAAACGCCGCGATATGAACAGGCTGCCAGCCTGTAACGACCAGAAGAATCATCAGGAGCAGCCCGCCGATCGCGAACGGGGCCTTCGCTTGATTGGCCGGTTTCTGCGCGCGACGGGAGAGGGTGACGAAGTTCGGGTCGGAGCCGAAGATGTGAATCTTTCTCCACGGCCCCTGCACGAGAAGCGCGTCACCGAAACGGAGTGGAGTATTCGCGAGCCCTGTGTGAACAGGCTCACCCTCCCTCCAGATCGCCAGTACCTGGAGACCGTATTTCTCCGCGAAGCGAAGATCCGTCAGCGTGCGGCCGGCGACGTTCGAGCGCGGCGAGATCGCTGCTTCGACAAGCCCGATGTCATCGCTCATGATGACCGAATCCGTCACGTTCTGCTCGATCTGCACGTTCCCGAGAAGGGCGACCCGCCTGATGCGGTCCGGATCACCGATGACCAGCAGACAGTCGGCGGGGCGAATTTCCTCCTTCGGGTCGAGCGCAGGCAGCATCTCTTCTCCCCGCATGATCGCGGCGATCGTAAGCCCCGTGAGCTCACCCAGCCTGCTCTCTTCGATCGTCGTCGACGAAAGGGCCGAAGTCGACGGCACGCGGAGCAGAAAGATGTGTCCTTCGAGATTGCGGAACGCCGAGGGCCCGCGCGAAGACACTTCGAGATCCCGTCTCTGGCTGAGAGATTCGATCTCGTCGGGCGCGCCGAGAACGAGAATTTCGTCGCCGACCCGCAGTCTCAGATCGGCCAGCTCCGTGTTCATCAGTTTTGCGCCGCGCCGAACCCCGGCGACCACGACATGAAACTTCCCGCGGAATCCGATCCCCCGCAATGTTTTGCCTACGAGCTGGGAATCGGGCCGAATCACGGCGGTCATCCCGGTCATGCGCCTCGCGGCTTTCGAAAAGCTGTCGTGAAGCCCCTGCTCTTCGATCTCGACATCGCGCACGCGGAGCAGCTCTTGGATGTCCGTCCGCGGGCCCTTTACGAGCAGCACATCCCCTTCACCGAGTACCGTTTCGCCGTCCGGCGCGAGATGCTTGCGTCCCTTGTGCAGGACACCGACCACCTGCAGTCCCAGGGCTTTGCCGAACTCCGTTTCGCCAAGCGTCATCCCGTCCAGCTTCGATCCGATCGGAATGCGGATGGAAAACATTTCTTCCGCAAGCCGGTACGTGCGGGCGAGCCTTTTCTGCGAGGTTGAGAGAGAGCTGATATTGCGATCGGGGAGCAGTCGCTTTCCGGCGAAGACCATATAGAGAATCCCCGTGGCGACGAAGATCAATCCGATCGGCGTGAAGTCGAAGAGGCCGAACGGTTCGAATCCGCGCTCGCGCAGCATTTCCGCCGCCAGAATATTGGGGGGAGTCCCGACGAGCGTCACCATGCCGCCGAGGATCGCGCCGAAAGCGAGGGGCAGGAACAGGCGTGACGGGGAGACATCGGACTTTCGGCAGATGCTCGCTACCGCGGGAAGCAGCATGGCGGTGGCCGCGATATTGTTCATGAAGGCCGAAAGCGTCGCGGAAACAAGCATCACGGTGATCAGGAGCAGGGTCTCGCGGTTGCCGATCAATCGGTGCACCCCGCTGCCGACCGCATCGGCCACTCCCGTGCGAAGCAGCGCCGTGGAAACGAAGAAGATGGAACCCATCGTGATGACCGCGGGTGACGCGAATCCGCCGAATGCCTCGGCGGGAGTGATAAAGCGAGCGAGAATCAGGATCAGAAGCCCGATGCAGGCGGTGAGATCGATCGGGATCTTCTCAGTGAAGAAAACGTACGCCATCGCCATGATCAGGGCGAAGAGGATGCCGATTTCAATTGTCATGTTCGAAAACATAACGACTGGCTGCGATTGAGTAAAGCATTCGGAAGCCGCAGGCAGGAAGACAGCGCGATTTTGTTCATCATCGCGACGCCGGATCGAGTTCAGGCTCGTCTCTTGCGGGGCCCCTTCCTCACTCCGCGCAGACCGGTTCGGGGAATCTCCGCCCGTCTGACGCATGAGCGGGTGGCGCGCCGCGCGGGGACACGAGGCCACGGGCTTCTCACATCTTCACTTCGCGAACAGGCCGGTCCCCGGAGCCCGTGAGGCCCATTGGCCGTCAGCCAGGACGAGCGGGCGGAGGGGATCCGGCGCTGGAGACCGCGTTTTACGTATGATTGACACAGCCGGTGCGTTGGAGACCTGATAAAATAGGAAACGACTCATGAACAGCGAACCCACACGTAAAGTCCTGATCGTCGAAGACGAGGCCTCCATTCGGAAGGCCCTGATCGACCTCGTGGCGAATGCCGGTTATACGGTCGTGTCCGCCGAGGACGGCGACGCCGGGCTTGCTCTCGCCGAAGATCCCTCTGTCGATATCGTGCTCCTCGATCTCATGCTCCCGAAACGCGACGGCATCGAAGTGTGTCAGAAGATCCGCGAACGCCGGCCCGAGCTCTACGTCATCATGCTGACGGCGAAGGGGGCGGAGGACGACAAGGTGGCCGGGCTGCAGTCGGGGGCCGACGACTACGTGACGAAACCGTTCGGCGCGAGTGAACTGCTGGCGCGGCTCGAAAGTGTCGGGCGCCGGCTCGCGGTGCGCGAGGAGACGGCCGGCCCGATCGAAGCGTGCGGCGTGCAGTTTCATCTCGCGCGCTGCATTGCGCTTCGCGGCGACGACGAGATCCATTTGACGGCGAAAGAGGCCGCGATCCTGAAGCTGCTTCATCAGCACAAGGATCGAGCCGTATCGCGCGCCGAGCTTCTCGAGAAAGTGTGGAGTGCGCCGGCCACTCTGGAAACGCGCACGGTCGATATGACGATCGCAAACTTACGACAGAAAATCGAAGAGAATCCGGCAGCGCCCCAGATCGTCGTGACCGTGAAGGGCGTCGGCTACGCGTGGACGGAGAGCTACTGATGCGGCGGCATCGCACCACGCTTCTTTTCGCGCTCGTTTTTCTTGCGGTGATTCTGCCGTGCGCGGCCTGGTATGCGCTCGGGCATCGGTCGGCAACGCGGGAAGCGGCGCAGCATGTGGATCTCGTGAAGCTGCGCGTCGAGCAGACGGCCTCGCGCCTGGCGGAACGGGTGGCGACGCGTCTCGAGGCGCTCCGCTCGGCCGAAAGCCGCCGCCCCGCGCATCATTATCGAGCGGAGTACATCGACCCGGCGAGCCAGTGCGATTGCGCCGTGGCGCGCCCGGCGATGCTGGCGGGCGGTTCTGCCGACGATCTCATTCTGTCGTACTTCGAAATGGCCCCGGACGGCCGCGTGGCGCTCCCGGGCGATCCCGGCCAGGCCGACGTGCCGAACAGCTGCTGGGAACTGCGCGATCATCTCGAATCGGATTACCGCGACTACTTCGAACTCGTTTCCGCGCGTCGCAGCGCCTTTCCCATGGCCGGCATCACGCAGGCCGCGGCGATATGGACCGACGGCAAGCGCGAAGAACGCACGATTCGCGTCGAGCCGCTTCGCTGGGTCGAGCTCGAATACGGCGGGAGCCCCGTTCTTACGGCGGTTCGCCATTGCGAAGAAGCGAGCGGTCAGTACCTGCAGGGATTCTTCATCGATGGCGGGACCGTGCAGCGTCTGTTTCACGACAGCAGGTTCCCGGCGGAGCTGGTGCACGGCACGTGGGCAGAGCGCGCGGAGCAGGACTTCGGCAGCGCGCCCGTGCCGATCGAGGGGCTCAACTGGATCGTACGAGTGGACGCGTCAGAGGCCGTTCGTCTCGCGTCGCTCACGGGGAATCAATCGATCGCGCGCTTTCACCGCACGTTCGGGTTCGTCGGGGGCGCCACGCTTCTCGTCGCCTGCGCGATCGTGCTGCTGCTCTGGCACACGGATCGCGTTTCGCACGAACGCGCCCGCTTTGCCGCTTCGGCCGCGCACGAACTGAAGACGCCGCTCGCCGGACTCAGGCTCTACAGCGACATGCTCGCGAAGGGGCTCGGCGACGCGGGCAAGACCGCGGAGTACGCTTCCCATATTTCGTCCGAGGCCGACCGGCTCGGGCGCGTCGTTACGAACGTGTTGAACTACTCGCAGATCGAGCGCGACGGCCTGCGGCTCAGCCCGCAGCGCGCGGATCTTGCGGGCGCCGTGCGCGAATGCGCCGCGAAAATCCAGCCTGCGCTTGAAGCCGCCGGCGCGAAGCTTCGCCTGCGTCTCGAAGGCGCCGCGCCCGCGCTGTTCGATCGTGACGCGCTCTTTCAGATTCTGCAGAACCTGATCGACAACGCCGAAAAATACTCGCGCGAAAGCGACGACCGCACGATCGACGTGCTCGTGGAGGATGCCGATCGAACCGTGGCGCTGTCTGTAATCGATCACGGCCCCGGAATCGACGCTTCGAAGCGTCGCAAAATGTTCGGCGCGTTTCAGCGCGGCGACCGCGAAGCGCCGGAGGGGCTCGGCCTCGGGCTCATGCTCGTCCGCAACCTCGTGCGCGCGCAGTCGGGCAAGATACGGTACGGCGACGCGCCAGGCGGCGGCGCCATGTTCACGGTGGAGTTTCCGAAGTAGTGGCGAGGGGCTAGTAGATCAGGATGTCGGCGTCGCCCGTTTCGGTGTCGTAGATGCAGGCGGAAACGACGCCTTTCACGAGTCCGTGCACTTCGCCCGGGTTGATCAGCACCGTGTCGCCGTCCATCGTGACTTCATGCTCGTGATTGTGCCCGAAGCAGACCACGTCGTATTGATCGGAACGCGCGAGTGCCCGCCCGATCGTGTCGTAGTGAATGAGCGCGAATCGCTTGCCTTCGAACGAAAGCTCCGCGAACTCCCCGTGAAAGATGACCTGGCGCTCTTCATTGCAGGCAGCGACCGCGTTCCGCTCGATGCGCATGAGGTCGCCGTCGTTGTTTCCGAACACGATGTGAATGTCGCGCGGGAATCCCTTCGCGAGATCGTTTACTATGAACGGCGCGCAAAGGTCGCCGAGGCAAACGAGCGCGTCGCATTCCTCCAGCGTGAGAAGGACCGTGCGCAGGTTGTCCCGCCGGTCGTGAATGTCCGATATGATTCCGATCTGCATGCGTATACTTTGCCCGGAATGCGCATGGTACGTCAACTGTTGCGAGAAGCGGGGAGGACGAGACGGATGACATCGAAGAGCCCCATGCATTCCGGCGGCGCACTCCGCGAACCGGAACTCGTGCAGCGCCGCGAAGAGCTGCGTGCGAATCGCGCGCGTTTCGAGAAGCTCGTGGCGGGGCTCACGCCCGCCCAGCTCACGTGGCGGCCCGGAACCGGACGCTGGTCGATCATCGAATGTGTAGCCCACCTGAATCGCGCGAACCACGCGTATTCCGCCAACGCGGAGCGCGCGCTCCGAACGGCGAAGGAACGCGGCGTTACGGGAACCGGCCCGTTCAAGCACGGGCGCATGATCCAGTGGGCCATCGCGTATCTCGATCCTGACAGGAAAAAAATGCGGGCGAAGACTCCCGGCATGTTCGATCCGCGCGAGGTGAAAGATCCGGCGGCCGAACTCGCGGCGTTCCGCAGGGAGCTCGACGTAACGGAAGGACGACTGCGTGAAGCGGACGGGCTGCATCTCGCGAAAGTGAAGCTCTCCTCGCCCGTATCGCGCCTGATTCGCCTGTCGCTCGGCCAGTTCTTCGAGATGCATACGGTTCACGACCGTCGCCACATCCAGCAGGCGGAGCGTGTCAGAAGCGCCGAGGGATTTCCCTCTGTCTGACACCGCCCTCTGTCTGATTCATCCTCTGTTTCGACGCTGATATCGCGGGCGTCGATCGTTCCGCCTCGTTTCTTCGATTTCACCATCCATGTTATAATGAAGCATTCATACAACAAGGAGTAACACCATGCGCCGCTCCACTTTGCGCTGGCTCCCTCTGGCCCTCTCCCCGGCCCTTCTATATTTCGCCTGGCTCGCTGCCACGCACGAGGATGACTTCGTGCCGCCGCGCGGGCCCGGCGTTCCGAACGACTGGTTTTTCCAGCAACGCGCCTGGCCGACGGGCACGATCGACTACGAAGTACGCCGCGAAGCGATCGAGCACACGCGGGCCATGCGCGCAGAAGCCGGGCGCGCGAGCGACATGCGTTTCGCGAAACGCGCCGTGGCGACGGACTGGGAGGGCGTGGGCCCCGAGAATGTCGGCGGCCGTATCACCGACGTGATCGGGAATCCTTCGAACGCGAACGAAATCTATCTGGCGGCGGCTTCGGGCGGCGTATGGAAATCGACGGACGCGGGCGCGAACTGGACCGCGATCTTCGACGGACAGGGATCGCTCTCGATCGGCGCGCTCGCGGTCGACCCGAACGACTTCGACGTGCTCTACGTGGGCACGGGCGAGGCGAACCCGGGCGGCGGCAGCGTCGCGTACGGGGGCGACGGCGTCTGGAAAACGACCGACGGCGGTGTGAACTGGACGCACCTCGGGCTCACGAATACGCGCTATATCGGGCGCATCGCGGTCGACCCCTCGGACGCGGACAACGTTTTCGTGGCCGCCATGGGAAATCTCTTTTCGAAGAACGTAGACCGCGGCGTGTATCGCTCGACCGACGCCGGACAGTCGTGGACGAAAGTGCTCTACGTGTCCGACTCCACGGGATGCGTGGATATCGCGATCGATCCGGGCACACCGACGCGCGTGTTCGCTACGATGTGGGAGCGCATTCGCAAGCCCGAATCGCGTAACTACGGCGGCCCCTCGAGCGGCATCTGGCGCTCGGAAGACGGCGGCGCGAACTGGGGCGAACTGACGAGCGGGCTGCCCGCATCCGCGGGCCGTATCGGGGTGGCCGTGGCGCCATCGGATCCAGCGCGCGTCTATGCCGTGTACGCGGACGAAACCGGGTTCTTCGACGGCTTCTATCGCTCGACCGACAACGGCGACACGTGGTCGCAGCGCGCGGCCACAGGGCTCGGCACGTTCTATTCGTCGTTCGGCTGGTGGTTCGGGCGACTCTGGGTCGATCCCGGCGCGGCGGGCACCGTGTGGGCCGACGGCGTGCTGCTTTACAAAACGACGAACGGCGGCGCCTCGTTCACCGACGTCACGAGCAGCATGCACGTGGATCATCATGCGCAGTGGATCAATCCGAACGACACGCAGGTCATGCTGAAGGGGAACGACGGCGGGCTCTATCGCACGACGAACGGCGGGGCGAACTGGAGCTTCGTCTCGAACCTTCCGATCACGCAGCTCTATACGATTGAAGTCCCGCTCGCGGCGACGGGCACGGTGTATGCCGGGCTGCAGGATAACGGCACGGTGCGGACGACGGGCGGCGCGGGATCGTACAGCACGCTCTTCGGGGGCGACGGGCACTACGTGATTCAGGATCCGAACGACCCGAACACGATTTATCTCGAATTTCAGTACGGGAACTTCTACCGCTCGACGAACGACGGCGGCTCGTTCAGCTCGGCCGTAAGCGGAATCGCGGGCGCCGACCGCAGGAACTGGTCGACGCCGGTCGTGGTCGACCCCGCCAGCATCGGGAATGCAGACACGCGCCTCTACTTCGGTGCGAACCGGCTCTATCGATCGAACAACAGCGCGAGCAGCTGGACTGTGGTCGGCGGCGGCCTGGACTTCTCCGACGGCTTCGGCGGAAGCGGCGGCGTGACGTTCGGCACGATCACGACCATCGCGGTCGCGCCGAGCGATTCCGGCACTGTCTACGTCGGCACTGACGACGCGAACGTATGGGTTTCGACAGACTACTGCACGACCTTCACCAAGATCGACACCGGCCTCCCGAATCGCTGGGTTTCGCGCGTGGCCGTCGACCCGGACAATGACGCCATCGCCTACGTGACGTTTTCGGGACTGCGGGACGACGACCCGCTGCCGCACGTATTTCGCACGATCAATCACGGGGCCGCATGGACCGACATCTCAGGCAACCTGCCCGATGCGCCCGTGAACGACATCATCGTGGACGAAGACGACGGAAGCATTTTGTATGTGGGGACTGACGTCGGCGTGTTCGTCACGGGCGATCTCGGCGCGTCGTGGTCGCCGCTCGGAAACGCGATGCCCGAAGGCGCGATCGTTACGGATCTCGAGTACATTCCCGGCGCACTCGGAACCCCGAACCTGACGCCGCTTCTCTTCGCCGCGACCTACGGCCGCTCTGCCTGGAAGCTCGACCTGGCGATCGCGACCGGGGTCGACGTAGCAGAAGAGGAGGCCGCGAGCAGACCGGCACTCGCGACGATTGATGCGGTGATCCCGAACCCGTTCCGTTCACGAGCGGAAGTCGCGTTCACGATTCCGGCAGCGGGCCCGGTACGCGTGGCGTTCTACGATATCAGCGGACGTGAAGTGCGCGTTCTCACGAACGAAGCGCGCAGCGCGGGCGCCCATCGCGTGACGTGGGACGGTCGTGACGAAAGCGGACGCCCCGTTGCGAACGGGGTCTATTTCGCGCGCGTCGAAGCGGGTGGGCGTTCGGAGTCGAAGAAGGTGACACTGGTTCGCTGATACTCGCGTCCGCGCTGAACCGAGCGTCAGCGCTGAAACCAGCGTCCCCGCTGATATTCGAGAATCGGCGCGAGATCGTAATCGTCCCAGCCGCGCACATGTTTCGCCACGAGACGGAAATAATGGTCGTCGCGCGGGGCCGCCCGCCAGAAGAGAAACAGATCACCCAGGTTCTTGAGCGCGGGCAGCGTGTAGTAGTTGATCCCCGGCGGCCCCGCCTGGAACCACGTTTCGTAGACGCCCCAGATCTTCGGGCGATCCCCGAGTGAGATCGTCGCGACGTAAAGCGGGTCATCGAGCGGAAGCAACACGAGCCGCAGCGGAATGTGAACCGCGCCGCCCCTCACCCCGTACACCACGTCGTACCCGCCCATGAGCGGCGCGCGCTTCGAGCGACCGAAAATCCATTCCATCTCCATCGGATTCCCCGCCGCCGGCTCTCGCCGCACAGTGTCTTCGGGCAGCAGCAGGTACGGCTCGTTCGAGAACTGCGCGAAGCCGATCGGAACGCGATCGTTCGCGGGCCATGCAAAATCATCCCCGGCGAGAAAGACACGATGATGATTGTGCTGCGCGAGAAGCACGCCGACGGGCTTCCGGTCATGGGCCGAGAGCACGACATGCACGGCGCCGTGAATGTCGAGTTCGTGCCACGCATTCGGATCGCCGATCATGGCCCCCACGAAACGCTTCCAGCCCGCAATCTCACGCGGCAATCCGCTGTAGGGGAATACGAACGAATACTTTAAGAACAGCAGCGTCTGCGTCGATCCACCCGGCAGCGCGATCGTGTCTTCATAGATGCGTCCGTAAACCGGGGAAGCCATGCCGCGTTTCGGTTCCGCGATCGCCTCGTACTGCGGAAGCGTGTAGTCGAGATAGTAGTGCGCCGTGTTCTGCACGCGCACGAGGTCGCCCCTTGTGACAGTGTCGGCAACGACGCGTCGCCCGGCGTCCGCATCGCGCAGTACGCAGCGGGGCAGATAGTCCTCGTAGAAGTCGATCGGACCGTAACTGCTCGGCGCGAGCCACCCCTCGGGCATGTATCGCTGCAGGAGTTCGATCGTGGCCTGCTCGTTCTGGTCCCACGACTTCATGCGATCCGGCGCGCGCTGGAACGATGCGACGAACGAGTCCTCGTCCCGCTTCGTGACGCCCTCGTCCCGCTCTGCGGCGCTCACGATCCCGGGCGCGCCGGCGATCCCGATCGCGACAAGCACCATCGCCGCCGCACGCGCGCCTCTTCCGCCGAGTGCGCGCTGGATCGCGATCCCCGCTACGATCAGCGTGAGACCCCAGAACGACGAGGGCAGGATGTCTTCGCCTACGAAACGGTGTACGAAGAAGAGGGAGAGAAAGGGCGAAAGGAACACGAGGTTTCCGATGCGCGCAGTGTGTGAGGTCCAGGTCATGGCCATCATCCAGAGCAGGAAGGGGATTCCCATTTCGAAGAGCCCGATATAGACGCCGCCCGCGAATCCGCCCGCGGTGAGCACGCGGTCACCGGTCCAGAGCAGATACGCGCCTGTAAGAACAGCGCCCACCCAGAAGTTCGTCATGAGCTTGACCGCCGCCGGCCGCGCGTCGCTCACGTTCAGGATCCAGTACGATGCCCAGACCACGGAGCTTCCGACCGCGAGTCCCGCGCCGAGCGGATCGCTGACGTGAAAGCCGAGCAGGTCGCCGCGCGTCGAAATTGTAAGCACGCCGAGAAAACTGACGCCGAGACCGAGCATGTGAGCGCGCGTGAGCGATTCCCCGCGAAACACGGCCGCGAGCAGCACGATCATGAGAGGCCACGTGTAGTTCAGGGGCTGCGCCTCCTGGGCCGGGAGCCGCTCGTAGGCATGAAAGAGAATGACGTAATATAGGAAAGGGTTCAGTAACCCACGCAGGAGGGAGGGGGCGAAAGACGAGGGATGAATCGCGCGGCGCAGGTCCGCGCGCGAAAAGACCACCCCCGTGAAGAAGAGGGCGGCCGTGAGCGCGGCGAGAAAGAGTGTCATCGCCACGCTCAGCTGTCGTAACGTAAGCGCAAATGCCGTGGCGGCCGTCGACCACGAAAGCACCGCCCCGAGCGCGAGCATGATGGCGAGTGAGTTCCGTGACATGGGGCCACGGTACAGCCGTTTCGAGCCGAGAGCAACGAGGAGATCCGAACATGGCAGGGATTGCGACCGAGCGATACGAATTCACGAACCGGAGCGGCGTGAGCCTCTCGGGACGCCTGGAGCTGCCCGAAACGCCGCCGCGTTTCTTCGCGCTCTTCGCACACTGTTTCACGTGTTCGAAGGACATTGCCGCGGCTTCCCGCGTGAGCCGGGCGCTGGCGGCGCGCGGGATCGCGGTGCTTCGGTTCGACTTCACGGGAATCGGAAACAGCGACGGCGACTTCGAGAACACAAGCTTTCAGTCGAACGTCGAGGATCTCGTCGACGCGGCGGGCGCGCTGGCGGAATCGCATGAGGCTCCGCGTCTTCTGATCGGCCACAGTCTCGGCGGCGCGGCCGTGATCGTTGCGGCACGCGGGATCGATCAGGCGCGTGCCGTCGTTACCATCGGCGCGCCGAGCGATACGGAGCACCTGAAAGATCTGTTCGGCGATTCGCTCGCTTCGATCGAAAGCGAAGGGTGCGCGCACGTGGACCTCGCGGGACGCTCGTTTCCGATCAGCAAGTCTTTTGTGGACGACCTTGCCAACCACGTCGTGACCGCGGAGGCGAAGAAGCTGAAGAAGGCGCTTCTCGTGCTGCACTCGCCCGTCGATAACATTGTCGGGATCGAGCACGCGCGTCGTATCTTCGAGGCGGCGCGCCACCCGAAGAGCTTTCTGTCGCTCGACGGCGCCGATCATCTATTGAACGATCGCGCGGACTCCCGCTTCGTCGCGGATGTCGTGGCGTCGTGGGCGGAGCGCTACGCTTCGGAACCGGCCGCAACTTCGCAGGACGAGCAGCCCGCCCCCGCACTCGCGCAGGGCGAGGTGCGCGTCGACGAACTCGGGCCGCACTACACGCAGGCGATCACTGCGGGGCGTCACCGCATTCTCGCGGACGAACCGCTTCATGTAGGCGGCGGCGATCAGGGAATGACGCCGTACGATCTGCTGCTTGCCGCGCTCGGCACATGCACTTCGATGACGCTTCGGCTCTATGCCGACCGCAAGCAGTGGCCCCTGACCGGTGTCTCCGTGTCGCTCCAGCACGGCCATGTGTATGCGAACGACTGCGCCGAATGCGCCTCCACCGAGGGAAAGGTGGACCGGATCGAGCGCGTGCTCTCGATCGAGGGCGATCTGACCGACGAACAGCGCGCGCGCCTGCTCGAGATCGCGAACAAGTGCCCCGTGCACCGGTCGCTGCTCTCCGAAACCGTGATCCCGACGCGCATGGCGTGAGAGAGGGCCGCGTGTGTTAGAATGATGGTTGCCCCCACTGCATGGAGAACCCGTTGAACCGACCCAATCTCGCCCTGCGAACACGTTTCGCCCTTTCCCTGGTCACAGCCCTGCTGCTGACGACCCCCGCCTACTCCGCGAACTGGCAGGGCCACGCGCCGCTCCCCGAGCCGCTCGGGAACAACGCGGTTACGGGGCACACGTTCGGCGACACGTGCTACATCTATTCGTTCATGGGAATCGACACGACGAAGATCTGGTCGGGGGTTTCGCAGTCCGCGTACCGTCTGAACACAGTGACGAACCAGTGGCAGACGCTCCCGGACGTGCCCGGCCCGCTCGGCAGGATCGCGGCACTCGCGGTCGGATGCGGCGACAAAGTGTATCTCTTCGGCGGCTATACGGTGGCGATGTCGGGCACGGAAATCTCGCTCGACGCGGTCGACATCTTCGACCCGGCCACGCTGACGTGGAGTGCGGGCGCCCCGATTCCCGTGCCCGTCGACGACATGGTGGGCGGCGCATGGCGCGACACGCTCGTGTATCTCGTTTCCGGCTGGTCGCAGACCGGCAACATCACGAACACGCAGGTCTACTCGCCTTCGAACGACTCGTGGGATCAGGCGACTCCGTTTCCGACCGAAGGCACATTCGGCGGAGCGGGCGGCGTTGTCGGCGATTTTCTCGTATACGCTGACGGCGTGAAGGGGAACTTCCTGATGCGAAACCGGGTTCATCGCGGCGCGATCGATCCGGGAAATCCGCTCGTCGTTACATGGAACGGCTCGGGCAAACACGCGGGCCCCGCTCTCTATCGCATGGCGTCGGGGACGACCGACAGCCTTCGCATGATCTTCTCCGGCGGCACCGACAATCCATACAACTTCGACGGCATCGGCTATAAC
Source organism: Candidatus Eiseniibacteriota bacterium (assembly GCA_029262235.1). GTDB lineage: Bacteria > Orphanbacterota > Orphanbacteria > Orphanbacterales > Orphanbacteraceae > JABDJQ01. The sequence continues at coordinate 737,115 of JAJCZU010000004.1, forward strand.
AGCGTGCCCTCGGAACCGGTCGGCACCACGTGGTCATACTTCCCATCGACCGAAGTGGAAATCTTTCACGAAGACAAACTGACGTCCACGATGGACCATCGCGGTTTCGCGCGTTGCGGCAACAGACTCTACATAGCGGGAGGGATGGAAACGGGCCAGGCCGTTACGGATCTCGTGGAGAGCTATCTGCCCGACATCGCGACGGGCGTTGCGTCGCCCGAAGCCGCGGGCGAAGGAGCGTCCGGTCCGCGATACGACGTCTCTGAAATCGCCAGTTTCCCGAACCCGGCCTCGCGAGTGGCGCATTTTTCGTCACCCGAGCGCGTCGTTCTGCGCGACGCGGCAGTTTACGATCTGCGCGGACGCCGTGTTCGCAGCTTCTCGAACGAAACTCTCGCGGCGCAGTCCGGGTTCGAGTGGGATCTGCGCGATGACGCGGGCCGGCGTGTCCCGGCCGGCGCCTATTTTCTGCGCGGCCGCGTATTCGAACGCAACGTGCAGCGGAAAATCACGGTCGTCGACTAGGAGTCGACGACGGGAGTCGTCGACTAGTCATTCGATTCTGTCGAGCTTCTCAGATTCCTTCGCCCGTCTCGCCCATCTCATACAATAGAAACGCCCACGCGTCGCCGATTTCGTCGATGATTTTCGATGTCGGCTTCCCGCGACCGTGCCCTGCGTCACGCTCGACACGGATCAGGATCGGATTGTCTCCACCCTGCGCCTTCTGCGCCGCGGCCGTGAACTTGAACGAATGCGAAGGAACCACGCGATCGTCGTGATCGCCCGTCGTGATGAAGAGGGAGGGGTAGTGCGTTCCCTCTTTCAGATTATGGAGCGGCGAGTACGCGTAGAGCGCCGGGAACTGTTCCGCATTCTCCGCGCTCCCGTAATCGGAAGTCCACGCCCAGCCGATCGTGAACTTCTGGAAGCGGAGCATGTCGAGTACCCCCACGGCGATCAGGCTCGCGCGGAACAGGTCCGGTCGCTGGATCGCGCAGACTGCCGCCAGCAGTCCGCCGTTACTCCCGCCGCCGATCGCGAGCCTGGGTGTCGATGTATATCCCTCGCGGATCAGATGTTCGCCGGCCGCGATGAAGTCGTCGAACGTATTCTGCTTCCTGTCGAGCATGCCCGCTTCATGCCAGGCCCGGCCGTATTCTCCGCCGCCACGCAGGCACGCGAGCGCGAATACGCCGCCCATTTCGACCCACTCGAGACGCGTCGTGCTGAACGACGGGGTCTGCTTCGTATTGAAACCGCCGTACCCGTGCAGATACGTGGGGTTCATGCCGTCCCGCACGAGGCCCTTCTTGTGCACGATGAATACAGGGACGCGCGTGCCGTCCTTGCTTTCGTAAAACTCCTGGGCGATCACGAAGGAATCGGGGTCGATATCGACATCGGATTTCTTGAACACGCGGCTTTCGCCGGTCTCGAGGTCGCACGAGTAGAGCGTGAGCGGATACGTGAACGACATGAACGAGTAGACGAATCTCTTCGACTTCGCATCACCATAAATGCTGCGCACGGTACCGAGCGCGGGGAGTGCGACTTCGCGCACCGTATCTCCCGTTGCGCTGAAGAGCGTGAGCCTGCTTGTCGCATCCACGAGGCGCTCCACAAGAAACTGCCCGCCCGTGAAGTCGGCCTTGCTGATGACGTTCGCCGTTTCCGCGACGATCTCGCGCGTTTTCAGCGTTTCACTCCCGACGTTTGCTGCGATCAGCTTCCCGTTCGGCGCGTCCCGGTCTGTCAGGAAGTACAGTTCGTCCCCTTCGCCGCCCAGAAACTCGTAGCGCGCCTCGAAACCGCCGAACAGTATCCGCGGCGTCCAGTCTTCGCCCCGTAGATCCGCAATGGCGATTTCGAACTTGCGCGCGGATCCCTTCCATACCCGCACGACGAGATAGCGGCCGTCATCGGAAACAAACGGCTCGAAGCCGAGTTCGACGTTTTCAGGGCGCTCATAGACGAGAACGTCCCTCGCCTGCGGCGTCCCCACTTCATGATAGAAGAGGCGCATGCCTCTCACCTGCTCTTCGAATTCGTCCCCTTCGGTCGGCGCGGCGTAGCGGCCGTAGAAGAAGCCGCGGCTGTCGCCTGTCCATGCCGGAACGATGAACTTCACCCATTCGAGCTTGTCTTCGAAGTCTTCTCCCGTTTCGACGTTTCGCACATAGAATGTCTGCCAGTCCGATCCCGACTGCGTGAGCGAGTAGGCTACGAGTTTGCCGTTCGGGCTGTACTCGAGATAGCTGAGTGCGGTCGTGCCGTCTTCGGAGAGCGTGTTGGGGTCGATCAGGACCCGGGGGGCGCCTTGCAGGCCGTCCTGATACATCAGTACCGACTGATTCTGCAGGCCGGTCTTCTCATAGTAGAAACAGCGGTCGCCCCGCGTAACGGGCGTGTTGTAACGCGTGTAGTCGAGGCGAGCGCGCAGTCGTTCTTTGATGGCGTCGCGAAACGGGATCCGGCTCAGGTATTCGTTTGTGACCGCGTTCTGCGCGTCGACCCAGTCGGACGTTTCCTTCGAATCGAGATCCTCGAGCCACCGGTACGGGTCGGCAACCGGCGTTCCGTGATAGTCCTCGACGACGTCTCCCATGCGTGTTGCGGGATAGTGGAGCGTGGCCGTGGCGTGCGGAACGGCATCGGCCGTTGCCGGCTGCGCGCAGACGATCGTCGTCTGCAGAGCGGCGCCGGTCATAAGGGCGGCAGTGATAAATACAGAAAGCTTCATGTTTCATCCTCTCGACAGGATTGGAACGATTTTCGGCAGGCAGGTTCAGGTCCGAATGATAGCACGCACCCCGGAAACGGTCGAATCAGGCAACGGATACCTTGATCAGATTGGTCGTGCCGGGCATATCCAGAGGAAGGCCGGCCGTGATGACGACGCGATCGCCCTTCCTCACCAGCTTGTGCTTGAGTGCGAGCGCAATCGACTCCGCTTCCACGTCGTCCACGTTGCGATTCTCAATGGCGAGGGGCACGCAGCCCCATACGAGCGCGAGGCGCCGGTACGTGTGCGGGTCGGGTGTGGCGGCGATGATCGGCTTGCGCGGACGGTACTTCGCGATCAGGTGCGTCGTGCTCCCGGAAAGCGTGCATGTAATGATCGCGCCCGCGTCGATCGCGGCCGCCATTTCGCACGATGCCTTCGCCACGGCTTCTTCCGGGCTCAGCCTTCCGCCCGACGTGTAGTGGTGCTTCCATGCGTCGAACGGGAAGATGGTTTCGATGTCGCGCGCGATCTTCGACATCATCTTGACGGTTTCTACGGGATAGCGGCCGGCGGCGGTCTCTTCGGAGAGCATGATGCCGTTGCTGCCGTCCAGAATCGCGTTCGCGACGTCGCTCACTTCCGCGCGCGTCGGGCGCGGCTGCTCGACCATCGACTTCAGCATCTGCGTAGCCGTGATTACGGGCTTCCCCGCCCAGTTCGTTTCCTCGATGATGCGCTTCTGCCGGCGCGGCACCTGTTCGACCGGAATCTCGACGCCGAGATCGCCGCGCGCCACCATGATTCCTTCGACGCTGTCGAGAATTTCGCTGAAACAGTCGAGCGCTTCAAACTTTTCGATCTTCGCGATCAGAGGCACGGGCTTCGGGTTGCCGATCTCCCGTTTCAGGAACGAACGCACTTCGCGAATGTCATCGGGGTTGCGAACGAACGAAACGGCGACGTAGTCGACCCCCTGGCTCAGACCGAACAGAAGGTCGGCGCGATCCTTCCTGCTCAGGATCGGGGCTTTGATCGGCGTGTTGGGGAGATTGATGCCCTTGTGCGAAGTGAGCGGCCCGCCGACGAGAATGCGCGCCGTAATCGTTTCGGCGTCGACATGTTCGGCTTCGAGCTGGAGCGAACCGTCGCTGACGTAGATGAGGTCGCCGACGGTGACTTCATTCGGCAGGGCCGGGTACGTGAGCGAGACTTCCGATTTGTCGCCGGGTACGTTGCGACTCGTGAAGCGGAACAGGTCCCCTTCATCGAGATGCACGACGCCTTCGGCGATCGGTCCGGTTCGAATTTTGGGGCCGGCCAGATCCTGCAGAATCGCGACCGCGACGTTTCGCTTTTTTGCGTGTTTCCGAATGAGCCGAATGACTTCGCCGTGCTCTTCGTGCGTCCCGTGCGAGAAGTTGAGTCGGGCGACGTTCATCCCTGCGTCGATCAGCTGCCCGAGCTTCTTGTCCGATGCCGACGAGGGCCCGATCGTGCAGACTATCTTCGTACGTCTCAAGCGGTTCCCTTCGTGCGTTTCCATTCGCCCAGGAGCTCCTGCTCCCGTTTGCGATCCAGGCCGGCCTTCCACGCATAGTCGTCAGGGCGGCTGCCGGCCCACGCGAGTGTATCACGCACGGTTTCCGAAAGCGGACGAAACGCGAGGCCATGGGCGATTCCGCGCGAGCAGTCGATGTGGAAGAAGCCCGCGTTGTCGGGAGATTCGGGGAGCCAGAGCGGAAGGTGGCTCCACGGCTCCACTTTTCGTTCCGTCAGAAACGATTCGTCGACCCACTCGAAACGAGCGTCGCTTTTCGCGACTTCACGACACGTATTCACAATTGCGTCCATCGTGTGGGGGGCGGCGGGACCGGTCGCGTTGTAGACTCCGTCGCGGTTCGCTTCGATCGCGTCCAGCGTGAAGTTCGCGAGGTCGCGCGCGTCGATGAACTGGTTCGGACGTTCCCTGCGGCCCGGTACGAGTACTTCGCCCCCCTCGGCGATGCGCGAAACCCAGTACGTGAAGCGATCGGTCGGGTCGTGCGGTCCGACGACGAGCCCGGGACGCACGATCAGCGCGCGCTCGGCATACGCGTCCTGCACCACGTTCTCACACAGAACTTTGAGTGGCCCGTACGAGCCCCCCGTAATCTGTTCGGTCGCGGGATCCTCGAGGTCAGCCGCGCCGTAAAGCGTGCCGTTCTCGTTGATCCCCGGCGTGCTCGTGTCCTTGAAGACCGAGATCGTGGAGATGAACGCGTACCGTTTCACGCGGTCGCGCAGAAAGTCGACGCTGTAGCGCACGATCCGCGGCACGTACCCGCACGTGTCGATCACCGCGTCCCATTTCCCGTCGCCGAGGAGCCCGAGGTCCTTTTCGCGGTCTCCCTGCACGGTCGTCTGATCCGGGAACAGCCCCGGGTTCGATTCGCCCCGATGAAAAATCGTGAGTTCATGTCCGCGGCGCACGGCCTCGTCCACGATGGCGCGCCCTACGAAACGTGTTCCGCCCAGTACGAGTAGTTTCATTCTCATGCCTCCAGAAGAGAACGTGCGATTGACACGGTCTGTTCGAGATGACGGCGCGCGGTCTGTTCCGGGACCCGTTCGCGAATGAGGTCGCCGGCACGCAGGATCATGCCGTGCCAGCCGTCCGTATGCCAGAAACCGGGCGCGTCGAGTGCGGGAAGTGCGCCTTCCCCGTCGAACGGATAGGCGCGCGTATAAAAGTAAGGATCGGCGTACGTTTCGTCTCCCGGGGAGAGGCCGAGCCCGATCGAGCGCGCGCTTTCGGCGTCTTTGTCCTCGTCAGCGCCCGCGTCGAGCGAGATCAGCGTGCCGATGTCGAAGTGATGCGGCCACGTGCGGACGGCCGATGCCTCTTCGCCTTCTCGCGCGTTGCCGGCGATGGCGCGAAGCACGATGTCTGCATTCGCGAACCACTTGTCGAGTTCGACGAGCGATTCGTGATCCGCCGTGAACGGTGCGCCGTTTGCGAACGGATGATCGGGAAGCTCGTAGTCCGGTTTCGTGAGCGGGCCGGCGAGCGCGCCGCCGGATACTGAACCGATGGCCTCGGCGAGTTGGTCGTACGCGCTCTGCTGCGTCCTGCCTGCCAGCGAAACGGATACGGCGTCGCCGCCGCCGCCACGCAGTTCGATCATTCCCTTCGCGATGCGGAGCCTGGCCGAAAGCGTATTGCCCGGCCCGAACGGTCGCGCCACGAGCGCGCCGTCTTCGTATCCCATGTTCGTGTGGCTGTCGTCCGGCTTTCGCGTGCCGTACGTGATCGCGGTCGAAGCGACGACCTGCGCCGCATGGTGCAGCTGAAGTCGCGCGTCGGCGAGTTCTGCAGGCGGCTTTCCGCCGAAGAGTTTCCAGTCGCGATTCGTCATGAATGCTGCTCCCTGGTCGATGGTCTACTCGAGAAACGTGGCGATTTCACCCAGCGGTTTTTTCGTGATGCGCGGAACGCGCGCGTCATCGGCCGGATATCCGACGACCAGAAGCAGGAACGGGCGTTCGTGCGCGGGCCTGCCCAGGATCGAGTTCAGAAACTTCATGGGGCTCGGCGTATGCGTCAAAGTTGCCAGCCCGGCGTCATGGAGCGCCGCGATCAGGAACCCGGTCGCGAGCCCCACCGATTCGTTCACATAGTAATTCTTGATGCGGCCGCCTTTGCCGTCCGGCTCGTAGCTTTCGCTGAACACGGCGATCAGGTACGGCGCCGTTTCGAGGAACGGCTTTCTGTCGTCCGTACCGAACGGGGCGAGCGCATCGAGCCATTCTGCCGGGGCGCGCCCCCCGTAAAACGCGTGCTCCTCGTCCTCCGCCGCTTCGCGTATCCGCGCCTTGATCGCCGGATCCGAAACCACCGCGAAATGCCACGGCTGCCGATTGGCGCCGCTCGGAGCGGTGGCCGCCGCGCGCACGCACTGTTCGATGACGCCCCGCGGGACTGCACGAGCAGAATAGTCGCGCACGGTGCGGCGCGTGCGAATGCGCTCGTAAAACGAGGTGGCGCGTTCCAGCATTTCTTCTTCGGTATAGCGGGGAAGGGGAGGCAGTGGTTGCGATTCGTAGGTCACGATGCGTTCTCCGTGTTCTCAGTCGATGTACCCGAGCGCGCGCAGGCGCTCTTTCATTTCGTCGTCGTGTTCCGTTGCGATGGCGTGCGACCCGCGCGGCGAGGCGCCTTCGTACGTACCGGCACGCAGGATCGGCTTCGCGCGCAGATACTCGGGCGTCATGGCTTCCTCGAGTACGCGACCGGCCATATCGTCGGGCACGGGGAGTCCGAGCAGCGCGAGAATCGTCGGTGCTATGTCGTACACGTCCGCGTTTTTCACTTCGCCGGGCGCAATGCCGGGCCCCTTCAGAATCAATATCCCCGGGTCCTTTTTCGAATGCTTCCCCGACACGAGTTCCGGATCGACCTCGGGTTTTTCTTCGAGCCCGGCCATGGCCGGAATATCACGGTCGAGCTTCCTGTTCGCCGTGATGCCGTGATCGGACACGATCAGATACGTCGTGTTCTCGGGGAACGAGCTCATCATTTCGCCGAGCAGACGGTCGTAGATCACGTAGTTCTGCTCGATCACGTTGCCGAACGTCTCGACGCCGTCCTCGGCGACGGCAAACGAGAACTGCTCCGGCGCGTGGTACTTCCAGTACCGGTGCTGCGACGAGTCGAGCGAGTGCGTATAGAAGATGTAGAGGTACGCGGGATTCTTCCCGAGCAGACGAAGCGACTCACGGAACAGATTCACTTCGGAGCGATAGACGCTGGCGAGCCACGGCGTCGGCGTGAGGCCGGGCGCGTCTTCGAGCGCCCAGTCGTTGTTCCGCAGCGCGCGGAGCGTCGCCTCCTGCTCATCCGGCGGGTGAACGAGCGCGTCGAGGTCGGGGTAGAACTTCATATGGCCGCTGATCTCGAAGCCGAGCACTTCTTCGACGGGCCAGGAAACGAGCAGGTTCGTGAGGCCGACCGGAATCCCGGTATCGTTCGCGATGTTCCAGACCGCCTTCACGCGCCGCATGTTCGTCGTGACGGGTACCGAGCGGCGTTCGAAGAAGAGGTCGGCCAGGCGCTGCACGGGGAAAGCCGCCGGGAGTTCGGCCGGCTGAAGAAAGCCGGGCACCACGTGCCCCTGATCTTCCAGAAACCAGTGAATTCCATGTTCTTTCGGTGACTTTCCGGTCCAGATCGTAGTCCAGATGACCGGCGACCAGTTGGGGGCCATCGAGCCGAGCTCCGACCAGGCGGCACCCTCGAGAAGACGGGCGACATGGGGAAGAACGCCGCGCTCGAGAAGGGGCCGAAGTACCTTCCAGGCCGCGCCGTCCCATGCGATGACGACAACCGCCGGGATCGGAGCCTCGTCGATGAGCTGTTCCGCCCGTCCGCTTTCGATCGCGGCAAGCGTGCCGGGCGGGAGTTCGTTCGCTGCGGCGTCGCCGAGCTCCGCCTGGCCGCCCGGCACATCGGGCCTGAGCAGGAAGAACGCGAAGAGCGCCGAGAGCAGGCCCGCGATGACGGTTCCGGGGAATCGCAGGCGGCCGGCCAGTTCCGCAAGCACGAACCCGGCCGCGAGCCCGATCGGAATCGAAACGACGGCGGCGGTGCGGGCCGAGAAGCCGGGCATCCATTTCTGGCCGAACAGGATAAGTATCACGAGGGCCGTTCCGGTCAGGCCGGCGGCCAGTCGATCGCGTACGGAAGTATCGGCGGTGAAGCGGCCGGCGGCGAAGCGCATGACGAAGCCGGCTGCCACGGCGGTCAGAACCATCGCGGCCAGGCAGATCGCGAACAGCACCCACGTGGGACCGGCGTTATCAGTTTGATGGGCGTGCGCGGCGAGGCCTGCGCCGATCCCGGCGCCGATGCCGAGAACGAACGCGTAACGCCCGGTCGAGAGGGAAAGCGGTTTCACGGTCAGTTCCTCCAGCAACCCGCAGTATGGCCTTCTGACGTAGAAATTACAAATCGCGGGAGAACCGGAACGTTCTATTCATTGTAGTATGGGAAGCCGCCGGTGGACGCCGGCAAAGGAGTACGCACAATGCGCCGATTTCTGATCATTTTTCTGCTCGTTCCGCTGGCTGCCCTGATTGTTGCCTATGGGGGACTCAAGATCCTCGTGAAGCCCGAGGAGGTGCGCGACTGGATTACGGGTAATCTGTCGCGCCAGCTCGGGGTCGAGATCTCGATGGGCCAGGTGAAGCCCTCGCTCTGGCCGTTCGGTGTCCGGATCGCGGACGGACGGATCGCGAACCCGGCGCCCGATGCCGACGCCCCGTTCGCCACGCTTGAAAGCGGCGAGATCTCTCTTCGCCTGCGTTCGCTCCTGAAACGGCGGATCGAACTGTCGGGCGCTGCGCTGCACGGACTCGCGCTTACGATCGTGCGCGATGAAAACGGCGACCTCGTGCTGAGCAAGCCGCGCGAGGGCGAAGCGGAAGTCGTGGTCGATACGTCCGCGTCGAAGAAGCGCAACCCGTTCGCCGATTTCGCGCTGCTCCTGTCGTCCGCCCAGATCGACAACAGTTCGCTCCGTATCGTGGACCGCGCGACCGGGGTCGAACACACGATCAGAAACATCGAGCTCAGCACGGACCTGCAGGTCGAAAACGGCGGCGCCGATGTGGCCGCGCGGGGCGTCGGCTTCTTCGAAGGGATCGTGACGCCCGAAGTGCCGGCCGGCGTGCCGCTGCTCATCGTCGAATACGACCTGGCCGTGAAACCGGTCGAGGGTACGCTTTCGGTTCGTACCGCGGCGATCAAGCTCGGCGATCTCGGCGTGCGCGTATCCGGCGAGCTGAGCGATTACGAAACAGCGCCTCGTGGCGAACTCACGATCGCGTCGCCCGGTCTCAAGATCGGCGACCTCCTGTCGCTCGTGCCCGCAAGCGCATGGAGCGAAACCGGACCGCTTCAGGCAACGGGCAATGTGGATCTCGCGGGATCCGTGACGCTTCGCGGCGAGGACCTGCCGGCGTACTCGATCGGGCTCGACGTGGAGAACGTGCGTGTCGAAAACCTGCTGCCGGGCGCGATCGAGAACGTGACGGGCAAGGTCAACGTGACCGAGACCGAAGTCCGCATCGACGGGCTTACGGCGCGGTTCGACGGGCAGCCGTTCCAGGTAAACGGCACGTTTGTTCCCGGCGAAGACCCCGGCTTCGATCTGCGCATCGACGGCGGGCTCGATCTCGCGATCGTCGCGAAGCTCGGCATGCTGCCGCCCGGCTCGTCGCTCGCGGGGTTTGTGACGGCGGACCTGCGCGCGCAGAAAAACGCGGGTGATCCGCGCTCGCTCGCGATGGACGGCACCGCCGACGTGAAGAACATGCGCTTCGCCTCCCCCGATCTCGGCGTACCGATCGAAAAAGTGAACGGCAGGTTCCGCCTGACCGGGGACGTGATCCGCGCCGACTCGATCTCGATGACCATGGGACGATCGAAGCTGCGCGCGTCGCTTACCGCCTCGGATCCGTTCGGAACTCCGAACATCGCGCTTTCGGGAACGGCGAACGTGATCGACCTCGATCAGCTGTTTCCGCTCGAACTCGCAGAACGAAAAGCCGCGGCCGCGGGCACTCGCTCCGGTAGCGTCGGCGGCGCTCCGGCCGTGCCGATCGTGCCGCCGCTTCCGAACGTGCGCGCGTCGGGAACGTTTCGCGCGGATTCCGTCTACACCGGCGGCAACAAGCTCGCGGGCGTTACGATGCAGTACACGATGGCGGGCGAGGAGGCGAAGACCGAACTCAAGATGAAAAGCGGGCTCTTCGGAACGGTCGCCGTGCAGGACGCGAGCGGCGACATCACAGTCAAGGGGGGAGTGGCGTCGGGGCCGCTCAAGGCCGCGAAGGCGAAGGCCGGCGTCGTGCCGCTCACCAACGCGTCCGCGAATCTGCGCGCCGAAGGCGACCGCGTCGAAATCCGCGGGCTCCGCGCGTCGGTCTATCAGGGTTCGCTTACGGGCGACGTGACGGTGACACTCGACGCGAAACGCATTCCCACGTATGAAGTCGCGATGAAGGCCAAAGACTGGGAGGCGAACGACTTCCTGACCGATCTGACGCCGGCCAAAAACATTCTGTACGGCAAGTTCGAAATGGACTCGAAGTGGTCGGGGCGCGGCGTGCTGCCCGAAGAAGCGCTCAAGAACCTCAAGGGCACGGGCAAAGCCACGACCCTGAATGGCGAACTGCGCAATCTGGAAGCGCTGAACGCCGTCGCGAATCTGCTCGGCATGAACGAATTGAAACAGCAGAAGTTCCGGTCGATGTTCACGGTATTCGAAGTGAAAGACGGCAAACTGCACACGGACGAGATTGTGATGAAGAGCGCGGACGCTGACTGGCGCGCCACGGGCGGCGTCAGCTTCGCGGGAAATCTCGATTACGTGATCAGCGCCACGCTTTCACCGGCGCTCAGCCAGAAGCTGAAGCAGAAATCAGCGCTTACGGGGCTTCTGGCGAACAGCGAGGGGCGCATCGTGCTCGACTTCGTCGTCAAGGGCGACGCGAAGAAACCGAAAGTGTCGTACGATCCTACGAAGTCTGCCGCGGCGAACAGTTCGAACGCGATCGGCACGATTCTCGAAAGCGTCGACAAGGACGGCCAGATTACGGGCGCGATCAACGAACTGCTGCAGGGCGATCCGAAGGACGCGGGGAAGACAGTCGATAAACTGCTCGGCGGCTTCCTGAACAAGAAAAAAGCGGCCGACCCGAAAACGGCCCCCGCCGCGCCCGACTCCGCGAAGAAACCGCAATAGAAAGAGGGCATGGAGCAGCAAACGCACGACGTACTCATCGCCGGCGCCGGCCCGATCGGAATCGCATGCGCGATTTCGGCGAAACGGGTGGGGCTCGATCCGCTCGTGATCGATGCCGGTGCGCTCGTGAACTCGATCGTGCATTACCCGCCGCAGATGGTGTTCTTTACGACACCCGAGCTTCTCGAAATCGGCGGCCATCCGTTCCCGTGCTCGGGGGCGAAACCGCGCCGCGACGAAGCGCTCAAGTATTACCGCGGCGTCGTGCGGGCCGAGGGAATTCGCACGCAGACGTACACGAAGCTGCAGAACGTCACGCGCGACGGCGACATGCTCCGTGCGGACGTTGCCGGCCCCGCGGGAAGCGAAACATTTCGCTGCCGGGCGCTCGTGCTTGCCACCGGCTACTTCGACCATCCCAATCTGCTCGACGTGCCTGGCGAAGACCTGCCGCATGTGTTCTCGCGCTTCGACGAAGGGCACCGAAGCTTCGGCCGTAAAGTGGTGGTGGTCGGCGGCAAGAACTCCGCGATCGAAGCCACGCTCGAACTTTATCGCGCCGGCGCGGATGTTACGATGGTGTACCGCCATCACGAGTTTCGTTCTACGGTCAAGTACTGGCTTCGCCCCGACATCGAGAACCGGATCGAAGCGGGCGAGATTCGCGCGCTCTTCCGGACCGATGTCGTTCGCTTCGAGGAGCAATCGATCGTCGTGTGCACGAACGGGCAGAACGAGCAGACGCTCGAGGCCGACCGCGTGTACAAGCTGATTGGCTATCGCCCGGGGCAGGATCTGTTCCGCAGAATCGGGATCACGCTCGATCCGAGGAACGGGAAACCCGCGCTCGACCCCGAAACGTTCGAAACGAACGTGCCCGGTGTTTATATGGCGGGGAGCATCACGGCCGGCAACAAAGTGTCGGAAATCTTTATCGAGAACGGCCGCTTCGACGGCGAGAAAATCTTCGGAGGCTGGAACGAGCGAAACGGAGGGAAGCTGTCATGAGCGACACGTATCGTTACGGGAAAATCACCGACCGTGATCGCGCGCAGTACACGGACGTGCTCGACCAGGCTTTCCCCGACCTCTTTCGCCAGGACAACAAGAACCACTGGATCGATCGCGAGGATCCGTCCACGTTTCGCGGCCTCTGGAACGGCGACCGTCTCGCAGGCGGTCTCATGAACCTGCCGTGCGGCCAGTGGTTCGGCGGACGCTCCGTTCCGATGGGGGCCGTGCGCGGCGTGGCCGTCGCGTCCGAGAGCCGGGGCAGCGGCGTGGCGACTCGTCTCATGGACGAGATGCTGCGGGAAACCCGCGCGCAAAGCATGTCGATTTCGACGCTCTACCCGGCCACCCACACGTTCTATCGCAAGCTCGGCTACGAGATCGCCGGCTCGCAATGTCACTACGAACTGGACCTCCAGCGTATTTCCGCGCGCAACCGGCGCGCAAAGCTCGTGTCGTTCGAAGCGACGGACTTCGCGATGCGCGAGGGGATCTATCGCCTCGTGGCCGGGCGGATGAACGGTCTCATCGATCGCAGCCAGTGGTTCTGGCAGCGCACCGCCACTTCGAAGGCCATGAAGGTGCGCGGCTATGTCGTTCTCGGAGAGAACGGGGATCCCGAGGGTTACTTCGTGTATGAGGCGGGGGAGAAAGCGCGTCCGCACGAGGGGTATCGCATAGCCGTGCGCGACTGGATGTTCCTGACACGGAACGCGGCGGAGCGCGCGCTCGCGTTTTTCGCTGACTATCGTTCCGTGGCCTCGTCGATTCACTGGTGGGGCGCGCCGGTGGAGCCGATGGAAGTGATCGCGGGCGAAGAAGCGATCTCGATCAAGCTGCACCATCCCTGGATGGTCCGCATGGTCGACGTGCCGCGCGCGCTCGAGGCCCGCGGTTACCGCGGCGACCTCGAAGGCCGCATCTCGTTTGCGGTCGAAGACGATCGCTTCGAGTGGAACCGCGGTCCGTTTACGTTAACGCTCAAGGACGGGCGCGCGCAGATGGAAGACGGCGGTACGCCCGCCTTCACGATCGACGTGCGGGGACTCGCTCCGCTTTTCACCGCGTATTCGTCACCGGACGACCTCGCGATGCTCGATCTGCTGGACGCCGACACCGACACGCGCGCCGAACTCGCGGGCATCTTCGCGGGCCCGGTCCCGTGGATGGTCGACGCGTTCTAAGACATCATTCCTTCCCGTGCTTTCTTCTCAGCTCGTTCAGGTTGATTTCGATCGACTGATTCGACTCCAGCAGATCCTTCATGATTTCGTCACGCGATCTCTCGGCCGGGTCCTTCGGTGCGTCCCCCTCGAGGAACGGCCACAGTATCCGGCGCACGTCATCGGGAAGCACGCTCTCGAGATATTCGAGCGCGGTCCCGCGCAGGTTGCGGTCGCTGGTATACAGACCGCGGAACGCGATGCGGAGCGGTTCGCGCGGAAGCACGAGCGACAGAATTGTGAACACGTGCTCCATGCTGCGGTTCGTGCGTTCGCGCAATACCTTGTCGACGATCGGGGAGTCTTCATCATTGTCGGACGGCTTGTCGAGCAGCCGCTGGCTCTCCCAGACGCGGCGATCCACTTTCGCCTCGGCAATGACGATGTCGAACACGCGTCGTCTTTCGATCTTGACCTCGGGCTGTTTTTCCTTCATGCGAACGAGTGCCCGTCCCGACTGAAAGCGCACCTCGAAACGCTTGTCGCGGAGCGCGGTCAGCAGCCCCTGCACGGCGTGTTCGTGCGGGCTCCCCGTGAGCAGCCTCGGAATCCGCCTGCGAATCGCGAACTCTTCCTTCGCGTCGAGCAGCCGGTCGATGAGCTGGCCCGTAATGGCAGGAGCGATTTCAGCGAGCGCGCGTCCGGCGGAAAGCGAGACTTCGTCCCAGGCCAGAAGCGGAACCACATGCGCCGCCAGGTGAGGGTCGATCGGGCGGCTCGTGCGCAGGTACGTCCGAATCCGTTTCGCGTTGCCCGATCGCAGCTCCACGATGGCCGCGATCAGCGGGTCGCGAATGTCCGGTGCGCGCGCGGCCCCCTGCGTGGCGGTGTCGCCCGTTCCACCCGCTCCGGCTCTCGCCTTCGCCTGCGCGCTCTCCGCCTCGTCAGCCTCGTCCGCATCGCCCGCCATGGTCGCCATCGAGTGCGTGTTCATCGTCTGCGTCATGTCCACGCCGGTGAGGTCGATGCCGGAAAGGGTCTGCATGATCGAAGGGTCGCCCCGAAACGCGCCCGGACCGTCGCCATCGAGCGCGGCTCTCTGGTTCAGCAGGCTCTTTTCGAGCGCGACGGCGCGCCCGCGGTTCATCGTGGTGGCCACGAATCCGGCGACGACCGAAACGAGGGCGGCGCCGAGGAGCATTACGGGGTGGCTGATTCCGACAGGAAGGAAGAGCATCAGGCGCACGATTCCGCCGCCGATCGCGTCGCCCATGCGATCGAAGCCGACGTCGACGATCGGTTTTGTCGCGCGTTTCTTCTCGGGAATGATCGGCGCGAAAAGAAGTTCGTAGCCCGAGCGAAAGAATGAGCTCTGCAGCACCGCCTCGAATCCGCGGAAGATCGCGGCCGACGTGAGACTCAGGAACGGAATGACGGTGAGCGCTCCGAGAATCACGAACCCCGGTCGTATGGCCACGGCCGCGGCCACGGAACGCGAGGGGTCGACTCCTTCGAGAAAGCGCCGCGTGAAACCGGTCTGCACCGCGAACGTAGCGAGCGAAACGAGCGTATAGAAGACGGCGAAAAATCGCATGAGGTCGTCGCCGTCCGTGAGCGTGGCGGCGGCCTGCGCTTTGAAGACGTAGTCGATCAGTGTGGCGGCGATGTTTCCGAGGAGAACGAGCAGTCCGAGGTTGCGGATATAGGCCACGCGCATCAGGATGGCGAGCCCCGACGCCTTCTTTTTGTTCGAGCCGGCCCCTTCGCCGTTGCCGGTGCTGGCCGCAGGATTCAGATACGGCGCGCCCTTCGGTCGCATCGCGAGGAGCAGAACGGCGCACGCGACCTGGATGATCGCCAGCACGGGGAGCGTAGGCAGAACACCCAGCGTGGCGCCCATCCGTTCGGCCAGCAACCCGCCCAGCAGTCCGCCCAGAGTGGCGCCTCCCGCAATGCGTCCGATCCGCCGCTTCGCCGTGCGCGGGTCGAAGCGCTCGTTCACGACCGACCAGAAACCCGAGATCAGAATGGACCCGATCGAGGCGACATGCAGATAGAGGAGAACGGCCGCGAGCTTCGGATTCTGGCCGGCGACGCCGAACTCGATCGTGACGAGGAGCGCGCTCAGCAGAAAGAGAGCCGGGGTCAGTATCCCCGGGGACCAGCGGATCATCGCCTTGCTTGCAAAGTAGACGATCACGATCGAGAAGATCGCGGCGGACATGAGCATCGGCGGGAGCTGGTCGACGGCGAAGTGCGACAGGAAGAGCGCGTCGCGGGCGGCCTTGTTGGCGACCTGCTGGGCGATCATCAGGGCCGAACAGATCGTGGCGATCCAGACAGCGCGGCTCAGTCCGGGCTCCTCCGGAGGAGTATCCTGGATTGATCGGGCTACGGGCATCCCTTAGGGTACGAGATGGGATCGCACTACGGCCAGAATTAACTGACTCCGGATCGGTATTCGGACGGCTGAAAGATTGAACCATGTCGTATTTTGCCATCGACATTCTGCTGGGTGTTCTCGCGCTCGCCGCGGTTCTGATCGCGGTACGGAAACCGCCGT
Organism: Candidatus Eiseniibacteriota bacterium; assembly: GCA_029262235.1. Classification (GTDB taxonomy): domain Bacteria; phylum Orphanbacterota; class Orphanbacteria; order Orphanbacterales; family Orphanbacteraceae; genus JABDJQ01. Next base: position 753,363 of record JAJCZU010000004.1, read on the forward strand.
GGTCGCTCCCGTCGATCGGGCGGCTCATACTCGCTCTGGCGGGGAATTTCGTTCTGATCGCGGTCACGTTCGTGTTCTTCGACAATCGATTTACGGGAAGCCCGCCCGCGCCGGGTGACTGGTATCTTCCGGTCGTTCTCACGACCGCGTATTTTGCCGTTCGCCTGGCGCTCGTGCTCTGGATGATCCGGTACTGGGTGGCGCTCGGGGAAGGCCGGCGCACGCGATGGCAGCTTCTCGCGATCGCCGCCTGGTTCTTCACAACCTATTCCGGCAATCCGTTCGTCGCGGCGCTCGCGATCTTGGCCACGATCGCGGGCACGAACCGGCAACGGGCCGACGACCTCGAAGGGCGGGCGCGCTTCGGTGCCTTCCTCCTTTCGACCCTGGCGTTGATGCTTCTGGTCCCCATCGCGCACGAGCCGATCGTGCTGAGCGTGTTCGGGCTCGGCCCTGTCGACGGAATCATGCACAGCAGCCAGTACTCGATCGCCGAGTCGGCGCCCGGTCCGGCTCGATGGATCGCGTTCGCCACGCGCCCTCTCGCGACTTCCGTGCTCTCGCTCATGGCAGTTCTCTGGTTCGCGAATCTGTCCCTGTTCGTGCGCCTCATCGTGCCGCGGATCCAGCTCAAGAAGCTGCGGCTCAATCCACGCTTCAATCTGATCTATATACTGATGCTTCCAGTGCCGGGGCTCCTTCTGATCATTTCGCTCGGCGCGGCGCTCTACTACGGAGCGGGGATGAACAGGGCCTCGATTGCCCGGAATCTGATCGACGAAAAAGTCGATGATCTCGTGGAGGCTCTCGCGTTTCCCGCGGCTTCGCTGCGTGACGGGAAGGATGCGGCGGCAGTGGTCGCCGACTGGGATGTCGCGAGGTCCCGTGAAGACGCGTTCTTTCTGCGGAGCGGCGGGGGGCTTCTGGCAGTTTCCGGATTCGTCGCGTCCCCCCTTGCATGGGAGGCCATCCTTCCCGATACGCTGGATCGCGTCGGCGGCCTCTACTATCGCGACGCGAAGCTGTGGCTCGGGGCGGGCAGGCGCGTCGACTCGACCCGCACGGTCGAAGCGTTCCGGCCCGTCGACCAGGCGTTCGTGCGTCATCTCGGCAATCGTGTCGCGGCCGACCTGTCGATCGAGGCGCGCACCAATCTGCGCATCACGGACAAGGGGCTCACATTCGGTTCGGACCACTGGGCCGACTCCGCGTATGTCGTGCGGACGGAAGACTACGACACGACGCGCACGCGGATCATGAACGCCGCCAACACGTACCTGCTCATCGGCGACTGGCTCCATGACGTGCAGGGAACGAGGGGCGGTGTTGCGCTCACGGTGCAGACCGAGCCGCGGCGCATACTGACCGAATGGCTCGGCGGGGGCGCCATCGTTTATCGTGCCGGCCCGCTGATCGGCACGCTGCTGCTGATCGGCGTGCTGCTGGGTATCGCCGTAAATGTGGCTGTCGGAATCGGGCGCGGTCTCGTGCGCGGCGTGCTCGGCGACCTCGATCGTCTTACGGAGGGCGTGGAACGTTTCGGCCGCGGTGATTTCGATTCGCGCGTGGCGATCGACGGACAGGATGAAGTGGCGGATCTTGCGCACTCGTTCAATCGCATGGCGGAGAACATTCGCGAGAACCAGGCGCAGCTGCTCGAGAAGGAGCGGCTCGAAGCCGATCTCGCCGTTGCGCGCAAGATTCAGGCGCGCCTTCTGCCCCAGTCGTCGCCCGTTATCGGGTCGCTCGATGTAGCCGGTATCTCGATCCCTTCACGAGAAGTCGGCGGCGATCTGTTCTCTTATCTGCATCTGCCGAGCGGATTTCTGGGAGTGGCGATCGGCGATGTCTCCGGCAAGAGCGTGCCGGCCGCGCTTCTCATGTCGAACGTGCTCGCGGCGCTCCGTTCCGAAGCGAACCACACCGAGCACGCGAACGAAAGCATGGGGAACATGAACCGGATCGTGTCGGATCAGGTCGACGACCAGTTCGTGACGTTTTTCTACGCCGTGATCGATCCGCGTACGGGGCGTTTGCTCTACGCCTGTGCCGGGCACAACCCGACACTCGTAGTGAGCGCGGACGGCACGTCCCGCTGGCTCTCCGAGGCCGGACTTCCGCTCGGCGTGATGCCGGACTCGCAATACGAACTCCATGAGGATAAACTGCAGCCGGGTGACGTCCTCGTGCTCTACTCGGACGGCGTCACCGAAGCGTGCGACGAAGCGGTCGCGGATGAAACCGAACTCGAGTTCTACGGCGAAGAACGTCTCGTGGCATCCGTTCGCGAGAACCGCGAAGCGCTGGCCGCCGTGATTCTGCACGGCGTTCTCGACGATGTCGGTGAGTTCACGCGCGGCGTGCAGCAGTCCGACGACGTCACGCTCGTCGTCGTCAAGTATTCACCGCCCGCTTAGCGACGGAGGCGGAATGAGAGATCCGTTGCGAGACCGAACGTTCCGGGGTGAGGAGAAAGTGCAATGAAGATCGCAAACAGACATGCCGTGCGGCCCGGTCAGCTTCCTCATGAGCGGCCTGATCAGATGACGGATCAGAGGACGGGTGTATTCCCGTTCCTGCTGACGATACTTCCGCTTCTGTTTCTGTTGTCCGGCGCACCGGACGCATGGGCCGGATGGGCGTCGGGCGACTACGCCTCGCCGCTCGGAACCGCTCACGTGAAGGTTTCCGGTGAGAACGTGGCGATCACGTTCGAGGAAATTCCCGGCACCGGGATCACGGGCAAGGCCGGCGGGGCCGCGGTGTTCGAGACCGGCGGGGGAGACGTGACCGGGCGGTTGCACGCGGAATCGAACGGCGCGTTTTCGTTTCGAGCGGAAGGGGAAACGATGTTGTTCGAGCCGACCGGCGCGACCGGTAAGGGACTGTCGCCGCCCGAATCGCCGGGGCATTCCGTGCCTGTACCGTCTGCGTCCGCACCATCTTCCTCTTCCACGACTTCGCCGCCGGGCAGGACGCCGGTTTCGCCGCTCACGCCTCTCGGTACCGGCGTGGCGGCTGCCCTGGCGTCGAAACGGCAGAGCGATCCCTACTTCGGCTTCTCGCTGCTTCCGCCGTCCGGCTGGTCGTTCGAAAAAAACGCGAATGGCTTTCTCATGAAGTCGGGCACGCGGACGATTCTCGCTTCGCCGCACGAAATGAATGATGAGGAGATGCTGCGTTCGTCCCTGGCCGAGGGTGTGCAGTTCCCGCAGGCGGGAACCGTGCTGAATCTCGAAGGAGATGTTGCGGGCTTCGGGGCGGGAGGCGTGACATGCCGCCTTGCCGGTACCGTGGAGGGCGCCGACGCGAGGGCGCTCAACATCGCGCTTGTTTCGCCGCATGGCGGCGGGGCGTCGCTCGTAGCGTGGGCTGGTCCCGATCAGTACGACGCTTCGTTCGAGGCGACAGCGCGCAAGGTCGCGGAGAGCGTAAAGTTCGAGGCGCGCGCCGAGCGACCGGAAGTGAAGGAATGGCGCGGTGTGCTCGCCCGATCGCGCCTCAGCATCATCGACAGCGACTACACCAGCGGCCTCTCTCAGGACGGCTACGGATCCGGGTCCGGATACTCGATCGAGAAGCATTTCGATTTCTGCGCGGACGGCTCGTTCCGGTTCACCGATCAAAGCAGCTACTCAGTGGACGCGGGATCCGCCGGCGTGGCGGGCGGATCGAACGACGCGAACCGCGCCGGGCAATGGTCGATCCATGTGATCGACCGCTTCGTAGTACTCCTGCTCCAGTATCAGGACGGACAGTCGGCCCAGCATGTCTTGACCGCGCAGGGGCAGACCGTGTTTCTGGACACCGAAGAATGGCAGCGAAGCGGCAGTCCGCTCTGTCCCTGATCGATCCCGGTCAGTTTCTGAAGATTTCTTCGTCCTTTTCGGGGGCGCGCTCGTCTATTCAAAGCATAGGGGCGAACGCCGAGCCGCCCCGTGCCTGAAACCGGGATATGCCGATGCCCCTCTTCCTCGCCATTTCATGCCTTCTGCTCCTTGCGCTGCCCGCTTCGGGAGAACGCTCGTCCATGACCGCGAACGCCGTGCGGATCGAGCCGCACGCGATCGAACTCGATGGTCGGCTTGACGACCCGGTCTGGATCGAAGCGCCTTCTGTCGCGGGCTTCACGCAGAGAGATCCCGCTGAAGGCGATCCTTCGATGGAACACACCGAGATTTCGTTTCTCTACGACGACGAGTATCTGTATGTCGGCGCGCGCCTTCACAAGAGTAAAGCGAACGACATCCGCGCCACCGTATCCCGGCGCGATCGATCGGGCAATTCCGAGCGCATCATCGTTACGCTTGATACATATAATAATCGGCGCACGTCATACAGCTTCTGTGTAACCGCGAGCGGCGTGCGCGTCGACTACTATCATCCGGGCGACAGCGAGGGGAACCGCGAGTACTCGTACGACCCGGTCTGGGAAGCGCGTACCGAGCAGGGTGAAAACGGCTGGACGGCGGAGATGAAGATACCGTTCTCGCAGCTGCGATTCCAGGATGTCGAAGAGCAGGTGTGGGGGCTCAACATGAACCGCTATACGCCTTCGATCAACGAAGACTCCTACTGGGTCTACATTCCGAAGGAGGAGACGGGGTGGTCGTCACGCTTCGGCACGCTGGAGGGACTGAGCGGAATCCGTCCGTCGCAACGCATCGAGCTGCAGCCGTACTTCGCGAGCGACGCGACGTTCACGAACGACTTCGATGAAGACGATCCGTTCGAAGACGGGACAGACTTCGACGGACGAGCCGGCGCGGATCTGAAAGTGGGACTCGGTCCGAACCTCACGCTCGAGGCGGCTTTCAACCCCGACTTCGGTCAGGTCGAAGCGGATCCGGCCGAGGTGAACCTGAGCGCGTTCGAAACGTTCTTCGACGAAAAGCGACCCTTCTTTATCGAGGGGAGCCGGCTGCTTCAGGGTAACGGTGCGAACTACTTCTATTCGCGCCGGATCGGGGCCCGCCCGCGCGGGAATGCCGACGGCGACTTCGTGTCGCGTCCGGACAACGCCACGATTCTGGGATCCGCGAAGATGACGGGGCGGCTTGCGAGCGGCCTTTCCGTCGGGGTGCTGACGGCCGTCACGTCGCGCGAATACGCCGATGTCTATACCGAGTCCACGGATACGTTCTCAAAGATCAAGGTCGCTCCGCTCACGACATACAACGTGGGGCGGCTCGAACACGAATTCGGCGAGCATCAGTCGACCGTGGGCGTCACGATGACCGCGATGGCGCGCGACTTCGGCGAAACGGAAGAACTGCGCGAGCTGCTGAACGAGCGGGCGTACGCCGGGGGCGGTGACTGGCGCGTCCGTTTCAACGGCGGCCAGTATCTTCTAGGCGGGGATGTCGGTTTCTCGCACATTGCGGGCGATTCTACCGCCATCCTGCGCGCCCAGCGTTCGAGCCGCCGTTACTTTCAGCGCCCCGATGCCGACTACGTCGAAGTCGATTCCTCGCGTACGACGATGTCCGGTTACGCGAGCAGCCTCTGGTTCGAGCGTAATGCCGGCGACCACTGGCTCTGGGGTCTCGGCGGCGCGGCGGAATCGCCCGGGTTCGAAATCAACGATATCGGACGCCTTTCGCAGGGCGACGACATTGACACATGGGCCAACGCGCGGTATCGGGAAACGAAGCCGGGCGCGATTTTCCGGAACTACAGTCTCGCGCTGTTCGGCAACGCGGCGTGGAATCACGGCTGGCAACGGCAGCGCGTCAGCGGCTCGTTCGAACTGAACGGAGGGTGGAGGAACTTCTGGTCGAGCTGGGCCGGCATCTGGTACGCGCCGCGCTACAAAGCCGACGACTGGACGCGAGGCGGCCCGCTCATGGAAACGCTGGATGTATATAATGTATGGTTCGGCACGCAGAACAATTTTGCGAACGACACGTTCTGGTACATGAACACGAACTATACGCGCGACGAACTAGGCACCTGGAACTACAATATCAGCGGCCAGGTTACCGTAAAGCCGGGAACGCGCTGGGAGATCTCGGCAAGCCCGCGCTACTCGCGCATGAGCGACGGACGGCAGTTTATCGCGACCGAAGCGCGCGATGCCGGGTCGCTCCGCCCGGGCGATACCTTCGGTAACCGCTACATCTTCTCGTGGATCAATCGCACGACGCTGGCGACCACGTTCCGGCTGAACTATTCGCTGACCCCCGACCTTTCGCTCGAAGTGTACGCGGAGCCGTTCGTGACGAGCGGCCATTTCTACGACTACGGGGAACTCGAAGCGCCCGGCGCCCGGACTCTGATCACGTACGGTGAGGAAGGCGGCACGGAGCTGCAGATCCTCGAAGACGGCAGCCGCGTCGTGACCGACGGCGAAGAGGAGTTCACGCTGGACAACGACGACTTCAACTTCCTATCGTTCCGCAGCAACTTCGTCCTTCGCTGGGAGTGGCGACGCGGGAGCACGTTCTTCCTCGTCTGGCAGCAGAACCGGTCCGACTTCTTCGAAGAGGGGAGCCGGGTCGGAGGCCAGGACCTCGTCGACACTTTCTCCGCCGAGGGCGAAAATTTTCTCGCCGCCAAGGTCACATACTGGATTCCCGTCCCGTAAACCGCTCATGGACCGGGGAAATCTCGCTCGCAATGTAAGATCCCGGTCATTCGCGCCACTATCCATGGAATCGGTGTGTCAGATACGGGCTCCTCACGTGAGTGAGCGGCGGGTTTCAACGGGGTGCATGGATGGCCCGTCTGCGCTCATGCGGTTCGCCGCATCAAGCTGCGGGCTTCGTTGAAGCCACTGATTCAGGTGCCCTTTTCCGTTAAGGGAAGGGGCACCACCTTTTTGGGGCGGTCATGCCCGGACGGAATGCTCCGCGGGCTTCTACCTGATAGAATCGAACCATGAAACCACACGAAAAACCGCTCTCCGGGCTTCTGGCGGCGCTTCTGCTCGCCCTGCACGCCGCCCCCGCACTGGCCGGGGCGTGGACGCAGGCGGACAAGGGCTACTACTTCAAGCTCTCCGGCAATTATCTGAACACCACGACCGAGTTCGACAGTGACGGGAACGAAATCGACATGTTCGCGACGATCGAGGACGAAGATCGCTCGGACGGCGAGTTTCGTGATGTAAACGTCTCGGCCTACGTCGAATATGGCGTAATGGACGGAGTCACGCTGATCGGGAACGTGGCCGTCAAGAACGTCAGTTCGCGTTATGTGCTGAACCAGGACACCGGGAGTCGGCGGGAAATCGACGGGTCCACGTTCGGCCTCGGGGATCTCACGGCCGGGTTCCGCTATCGGATCGCCGCCCGACCCGTGGCGCTGGCGATTCAGGCCTCGGCGAAACTGCCGCTCGGCTACGATCTGGAGCCGCCCGCCGGGGAACCGCCGCTCGGGAACGGAGAAGGCGACGCGGAAGTGAAGGCTCTCGCGGGATACAGCTTCTTTCCCGCGCCCGTTTATGTGACCGGGGGCGTCGGGATCCGGGGCCGGGGAGGCGACGCGGAGAACGAGATGCTGTACGAGGCGGAAATCGGCTGGTCCACGCCCGCGCTGCTTGCGAAGATCACGGTCGATATCGTGAGAAGCCGGGGGGAGATCGCGGCCGGGGGAGATTTTGCGGCGGTCACGGGCGAAGCCGACTACCTGAAGCTGCTTCCCGGGATCGCGGCCCTCATCGCGGAAGGCACCTGGTTCACGGCCGACGTCATTCACGTCATGGACGGCAGGAACACGCTCGCCGGCACCACGTTTTCGATCGGCGTCGCGTACACGAGATAAGCTAGAGCAGTTTGCGGGTCAGGACCTGAATCGTTCTCGTTTCGCCGTCGCGCTCCACTTCCAGCGCGCAGGTCCTGTCAGGAACGAGAAACCACTCTTCGATCGCTTCGAGCCCCATTTCGGCCGCGGACCGGCCGTCGATCGTCACGAGACGATCGCCCTCCGCCAGCGCGCATTCCGCCGCCGGCGTGCCGGGAAGCACCGCGTAGATTTCGATGTTCCCGTCGCGCTTCACGAAGTGAGCCCCGAACGCGTCGTAGTCGAACGGGTCGCCCATGGTTTCGTTCGGCTCCAATATGAGGCGGGCGCCGGGATAGTCGACGATGACGAGGAAGCGGGACAGCACCTTGGCCCCGATCACGCCGGCCATGTCCGGATAGGCGAGCGCGCCCTTCGTGTCGATCGTGAAATGGGCGACGGGCGCTTCGAGAGCGTGCGCCCCGATTCGGAACTCGGGCAGACGCCCGACCTTCCCCTGCACCGCGCCTCCGATGCCGAATCCGGTCGGTCCTTCGATCAACGTTTCCGAGAGTGCGTACAGGCCGTTTCGTTCCGCAAATCCTTCGTTCACGATCAGCGCGGGCGATGCGCCGGTATCGAGCACGAACATCCCCTCGTGCTTCTTGTGCACTTCGTCGGATTCCTCTTCGATTCCCGCGTAGACGAACGGGAGATTGTGCTGGAAGTGAAGGGGAACTTCGTCGCCGTCGCCCTCGTACGTCCAGTCGGCCGGATCGTGCAGTGTGACGCGCTCGTTTTCGTAGTCGATCTCGACAGCGAACGCGCTCAGCACGTTGTAGCCGAGCACGCCGTCGAGCGCGCCCCCCGTGTGTATGGAGAGCGGCGCGAGCGGGGCGCCCGCGAACATCACGTTCTCGAACGAAGCGTCCCCGATCGTGAGCGTGGCAGCCTGGAAAATCGAGATCTCGTGCGTCTCCGATCCCGCGCCCATCACCTGCGCCTGGCCGACGGCGGCGAGCCCCAGACGCGCGGCGACTGCCGGGTCGAGTGCCGACATCATCGCGCCGGTGTCGAGAATGAAGGACAGCGTTTCTTCCGAACCGTTGATCGACACGGGCAGATAAATCAGGCCGCCTCTCCATTCCATCGACATTTCGAAATCTCCCCCGTAAGTCGGTCCCGCGTGGATCGAGGCGATGAGCAGGCAAGCGAGCGCCACGATGCCGGCGCGGTTTGTTCGTGTCTTCAACGGATTGACTCCCGTCGTTTGGGCTGTTTTGCGCCCCGGTCGATCTCATCGCGCGCACGCTCGAAAACATCGCGCAGCATCGGGGGCGTCAGCCTCCCCGTAAACGTGTTCTGCTGGCTCGGATGATATGACGCGAGCAGGAACGGACGTCCGGGCGAGCGCGAAAACGCGCCATGGCCGAAGCGCGGGGCGGTTCCGTCTGCGAGCCAGCCGCGCGCGCGAAACTGGAGCAGAGCCGCGCGAAACGCGATACCGCCGAGCGCCACGACGCCCCGCAAGGCACGCATGGAGTCGAACGTCGCCGTGAGATGCGCCGCGCACTCTTCGAATTCGTCCCGCGTGGGTTTGTTGCCGGGCGGAGCGCAATGCACCGCCGCCGTAATGCACGCATCCTGCAGAACGAGTCCGTCGCCGCGGCGCTCCGAAGCGGCCTGGTTTGCAAAGCCGGTTTCATGAAGCGCCCGGTTCAGGAAATCGCCGGAGCGATCGCCCGTGAACATGCGGCCCGTACGATTCGCGCCGTGCGCGCCGGGCGCGAGCCCCACGATCAGAAGGCGTGCGCGCGGGCTGCCGAAGTCGGGCACCGGCTTTCCCCAGTACCGCTCGTTCCGATGCGCGGCCCGCTTCTCGCGCGCCACCCGTGTGCAATGTGCGATCAATCGTTCACACCGGTCGCAACGAACGATTGACTGCTGTAAACTCCTCCAGGTCGTCATCGTGATCGCCCTTATATTCTGCAGGGGCACCGGCGGCCGAAAGGAGATCCGCCCTCTATCATGGAGCCCCGGAAGCTCAGCACAGGTTCCGTCTTCACAGCATGGTGGCCGCTTGCGGCCAGCTGGCTCATGATGGGGCTCGAACTCCCGCTCGTTTCCGCCGTGGTCGCGCGCCTCGTGGATCCTTCGATTCAACTGGCCGCGTACGGCGGTATCGTGTTTCCGATTTCGCTTCTGATCGAAGCGCCGATCATCATGATCCTGACAGCCTCGACCGCGCTGTGCAAGGACTGGGATTCGTTCGCGAAACTGCGCCGGTTCACGCTCGCAACCGCGGTCATCCTCACCGGCATTCACCTGTTGATCGCCGCCACGCCGCTGTTCGATTTCGTCGTGGGCCGTCTGATCGACGCTCCGATGGCGATCCGCGAGCCGGCGCGCATCGGGCTTCTCATCATGACTCCCTGGACGGCCGCCATCGCGTACCGCCGTTTTCTTCAGGGTGTCCTGATCCGTTTCGGGCGATCGCGCCTGGTCGGCGTCGGTACGGCGGTTCGGCTGGCCGCGATTCTCGTGTTTCTGGCCACGGGTTACCTCAATCGATGGTCCGGTATCGTGACGGCCACGGTCGCCGTTGCCGCGGGCGTAACGGTCGAGGCCATCTTTGCCATTCTTGTTTCGCGGCCGGTGCTGCGCGGCCCGCTGCGAAACGCGAAGCCGATGTCGCAGGCCCTTACGCTTCGCAAGCTCCTCGCGTTTTATGTGCCGCTGGCGGCGACGCCGCTCGTCGTGATCTTCGCGCAGCCGCTCGCGAGCGCCGCGATGAGCAGGATGCCGAACCCCATCGACTCACTGGCCGTATGGCCCGTGCTCGCGGGGTTTCTGTTCACGTTCCGTTCCGTCGGATTCGCGTACAACGAAGTTGTGGTTCTTTCGCTCGAGACCCCCGATCCGGACCGCGCGCTGCCACGCTTCACGATCGGCCTCGCGGCCGCCGTCACGACGATCCTGTTCCTGATTGCGGCCACGCCGGCTGCCAGGCTCTGGTTCGAAAACGTCTCCGGACTGCCCCCCGACCTCGTTGCGGTCGGCGCAAGCGCCATCTGGATCGGTGTCGTCATGCCCGGACTCAGCGTCTTTCAAGCTCTCTTCATGGGAAAACTGGTGCACGCGCATAGAACGCGTGCGGTCACCGAAGCCGTCTTCGTTTACATTGCAGTGACCGCCGTCATACTCGCGATCGGTGTCCGAAACGGCACCGTCACCGGGATCTATTTCGGGCAGCTGGCGATGGTATCGGGCAATGCGTGTCAGACTTTCTGGCTCTGGTTTCGCGGGCGCCGGCTCGGCCGCACGCTTCCCGCGGAAGTTCTGGCGGAAACCGTGGTACCTGTCGAAGCCTGGAAAGAGTCGAAACTATGAGTCACCTCTTTCGTCAGCCGATCCCCGTGTTCTGCATCGCGCTCGCGCTGCGCGCAGTCGTCGTCTTCGTCTTTCTTCGAGACATGCCTTTCGTTTCGGATGCGATGAATTACGCGGAGATGGCGATCGGATTCCTGACGGACTTTCCCGGCGAGATCGCGTTCTTCTGGCCACCGGGAACCGCGCTGATTCTGCTGCCATGGCATCTGCTCTTCGGAGAGTCTCCGGTCGTGGCCCAGTGCGTCGTGCTCGCTCTCAGCAGCCTCGCCGCCGCGCTGACGGTCATGGTGGGGCGCGCCGTGCTCGGTCGGGAATCGGATCTCACGTGGGTCGGAATCGCGGCCTGCTTCTATCCGGCTTCGCTTCTCATGGCGGGGCAGACCTACTCGCAGCATTTCATCGCGGTGCCGATCCTGCTGATCGCGCTCGTTCTCGTTCGCTATCTGGATGCGCCGAAAGCGACAACCGCCCTGCTGCTCGGCGTGCTGCTCGGTGTTGCCGTACTCGTCCGTCCTTCGGCGCTCTCCGTGGCCGCCGCGCTGGTCCCGTTCTTGATCGTGTGGCAGATGACGCAGAATAACGGCACGATGCCCGGGGCCGTACGCGACGTTCTGCTTCTGCTCGTTCCGGTCGCACTGCTTGCGGCGCCGGTTCTGGTTCACAATCAGAAACACGACGCGGGGTTCTCGCTCTCCACGAATAACGAATGGAACCTGTTCGTCGGGAACAACCGCTACACGCCCGATTACAAGACGAGTCATTTCGGTCAGCGCGCCCCCGAGGATCTTCCGCCGGAAATACGCAAGTATCTGCGCGCACAGGCAGGCTCGCTCGATCGTGAGGACCGAAAGCGCCTGAAGAGCACCACGATCGAATTCATCCGGCAGAATCCGGGGAGAACGGCGGTGCGTACCTGGAATCGCGTGAAGGCGTTCTGGGGTGCGGACTACATCATGTCGCGGCAGATTCAGAACCATTACGAACTCGGTTCACGTGGCGTGCTGATTCTGCTCGCTTTCGAGGCGGGGGGATATCTTTTGATCGCGTGTCTGGCGCTCGTCGGATTCTTCCATGCGCGAAGAGACGTCACGCGGGCGGGCCTTTACGCGCTTCCTCTGCTGGCGCTTGCGTACCAGGCGCCCTACTCGATCGCGTTTTCAGCCGGCACGTACCATTACCCCGTCTTCTTCCTGCTGTTTCCGTTCGCGGCGGTCGGGTTCGGGGAGGCGCTGCGCCGGAGAATGCTGATCCCCCTTGCGGGGCGGCGGCTTCTCGTCTGTCTCGTTCTGCTCGCGCTCTTCGCGGCCCTGCAGATCGAATACGTGTATCACACGATCAAAGCGACGTAACTCCGCCGGGCACCGCGAACACGTTCAGAAGCAGGATCCCCGAGCCGTTGTCGACCTGATGGCTGAAGCGGAGCCACGTATCGTAGGGTCCGCTGTAGTTCGCGCCGCTCGGATAGACACGAATATTCGACCCTTCGAGCAATCGGTAGTACCCGAAGTACGTGAGCGGCGAGTCCGGCTCGAGCGTGCACCCGCACCGGCGTTCCCACTTCTTCTCGCTTTCTCCGAGGCCCATGTTGACCCCGAACTCCACTTCTTCGTCGGCACGGTTGGATAGCATGATGGCGAAGTACCTGTCGCCGTTCACCGTGTTGTTGATGACGATGCGGGAGGGAGTGGAGGCTGTCACGACGAAGTGATAGCCGAGCGGTTCACCGACCAGGTCGCCCGCGGTATTGCGTCCCTGGATCATGTCCCAGCGAAGAGGTCCCCCGTCGAGCGGCACGGTTACGTTGACGGAATCGACGCGACCAGCGGTGCCGAGTACGGTTCCGTCCTGCGCCAGACGAACGGGGGAGAAGAGCTTGTTGACTACTTTGATGGTTCTTTTCGGGCCGTCCGATCCACCCGGGGAAGTGTCTGGCGGGTTGCCGCCCCCCGTTGTATTCTCGGGATCGGTAAATCGATTGCCGGAGCCGCAGCCGAGCGCGAGAAGCGCCAGAATGACGAGGCATAGAAAGGCGAGGCCGGCCAGAGTGGTGGTTTGTGTGCGTTGCACGGGCGGTCTGTCGTTTCCGGGTAGCATTCCGGGAGTTCTTCGGCGACCTTGCCGCGGACAAGTATCCTAAATACAGGAATAATTGTTACATATCGAAGGGTTTGCGTCAATGGCGAAAAATGACAAACGATCGAGCGCGATGCGCGCGCAAGACGCGAAGAGCGCGACAAACGAACATCGAACCAAAGCGAGCGAAAAAGGGCCCGTTTCGCTTTTCGTCGTGACCGTGAGCGACAGCAGGACTGCCGAGAACGACGAGAACGGGAAGTACCTCGGCGCCGCCATCCGGAAAGCGGGCCATACGCTCACCGGGCTCCGGATCGTGCGCGACGAGCCCGCCGAGATCGAGTCGATCCTCGAAGTCGCGGAGACTCTCGAGGCCCAGATCGTGATCTTCAACGGCGGCACCGGCGTCTCGAAGCGGGACAACACATACGATGTGCTCGCTACCAGGCTCGAAAAAACGTTGAACGGCTTCGGCGAGATCTTCCGCATGCTGAGCTGGCACGAAGTCGGCGCCGCGGCGATGCTCTCGCGGGCCACCGCCGGTACATATAAAGGAATGATTCTGATCGCGGTTCCCGGCTCGCCGAACGCCGTCAAGCTCGCCTGGGAGAAGCTGATCGAACCCGAGCTCGCACATCTCGCGTGGGAAGTGGGCCGCTAGGATCATGTCGGCACGCAGAAGGGCACATCATGACCGGTAGGTGGATCCGCCCCATGCAGTCGCGCGACCCGGCCGAATCGCATCGCGCCGCGACTCCGCTCGAACTCTTCTTCGATCTCTGTTTCGTGGTCGCGATCGCGCTCGCGGCCTCCGAGCTTCACCACGGACTGGCCCACGGAGAGATCGCCCGCTCGCTGCAGTCGTACATGCTCGCGTTCTTCGCGATCTGGTGGGCGTGGATGGGCTTCACCTGGTTCGCGTCCGCCTACGATACCGACGACACGCCGTATCGCATCAAAGTGTTCGTGCAGATGACGGGCGTGCTCGTGCTGGCCGCCGGCATCCCGCAGGTGTTCGACGGGACCGACTTTCGCATCGTGACCCTCGGCTACGTAATCATGCGCGTCGGGCTCGTCGCGCAATGGCTGCGCGCGGCAAAGGCCGATCCGTCTCACCGCGCCACGGCACATCGATACGCGGGCGGCACCACGGTCCTCCAGCTCGGCTGGATCGGACTGCTGTTCGTGCCAGGCGGCTGGTGGGCAGTCGGCTGGACCACTCTCGTTGTTCTCGAACTTCTGGTGCCGATCTGGGCGGAACAGGCCGGGCCGACCACATGGCATCCGCATCACATCGCCGAACGCTACGGCCTGCTGACGATCATCGTGCTCGGGGAGAGCATTCTCGCGTCCACCATGGCCATTCAGGCCGCGATCAAAACGAGCGAGATGACGCCCGCGCTCGGCGGCACGATCGGCGGCGGGCTGCTGATTCTGTTTTCGATGTGGTGGCTCTACTTCAATGAACCGGCCGCGCGTCACCTGACGAGCATGCGCGCGACGTTCGCCTGGGGATACGTACATCTCGCGGTCTTCATGTCGATCGCGACCGTAGGCGCCGGCCTCGCGCTCCAGGTCGACTACGTAACCCACCACGCCCACATTTCCCGATTCGCTGCCGCCGCCCCCGTCTGCGTTTCCGTCGCCGTGTTCGTGCTGCTCGTCTGGTGGCTGCATCAGCGCCCGAAGGGGAGCGACGCACTTGAGACCGCGGCCTATGTGGTCACGGCCCTCGCCGTTTTCGCCGCCGCGCTCACCCCGTGGGCGATCCCCGCAACCGGAATCCTGACCGCGCTGCTCGTGGCGTTTCAGATCCGGCACGACCACGCTGGTCGAAGCGGGTTGTCTCCGTGATCGTGCGCACTGTGCCGATCGAAAAGAAGGGAAGCATTCTGAACCTCGTCGTCTTGTGCCTGTTGCTGTTGACGGGCCCGGGAACCGGGGCTCAGGATACGACGGCAGTTCGCGAGAGTACGCAGAAGGAGATAGCGACCATGCCCCAGGCGAAACATCTGGTTTCGTTCGATGACTCGGATTCCGGTGAGTGGTTTGTCGTGAACGACGGCGTCATGGGCGGCATCTCGCGCAGCGCCATCCGCGCGACGGAGAACGGAACCGGCGTGTTCGCAGGCGATCTCTCGCTCGAGAACAACGGCGGTTTCGCGTCGATCCGCTACCTGCTGAACGAATCGCGCGACCTCTCGGAAGCGACCGGGCTCCTGATTCGCGTGCGCGGCGATGGCCGCACCTACCAGTTGCGATTGCGCGACGACGATCGTTTCGACGGCGCCGCGTTTCGCGCGAGCTTCGAGACAAGAGATGCAGAATGGGTCGAGGCCCGCATTCCGTTCGACGATTTCGTGCCGACGTTTCGCGGCCGTACACTGACGAACGTTCCGCCGCTCGATCGCGAGAACATCCGCCAGATCGGAATCATGCTCGCCGACAAGAATGCCGGACCCTTCTCGCTCGAGATCGACTTCATCAGCTCGTGGACCGATTCCTCCCACGCGCACTGACCGCGCTTATTTATTTCTCTTCTTCTTTCCTCTTTTTCCCTCCGCTCCGTTCCTTCCGCTCCTTTCCCTCCGCTCCTTTCCCTCCGCTCCTTTCCCCCGTTCCTTTTCCCTTCCCCCTTCCTTCCGCTCCTTTCCCTTCCTATCCAATCCTTTCCTTTCCGCTGTCTGATGTTGGTGTTTCTGGTGAGAGGGGCAGTCCCCTGAGCCCCGAGGCCCATTGGCCGTACGCCAGGACGAGGGGCGAAGGGGATCTGCCCCCTCTCCCCAAAAAACCACCAACATCACCACTCTTCTACCACCTTCCTCCAACCTGTCCCATCAACGCACACCAATGCCCGTCAGGGCGCACGGAATCTCTCAAGATCCTCGGCAGGCTGTCGAAATCTCAAGTAGGAACATGGGAATCGGAGCAGATTGGGACGACCTGCCCCGTCTCTCGCGTTGCGAATGCAATGCGGGAACAGGAATGGAATGCTGGAAAGAAGAGAGGGGTACCAGGACTAATGAAGAAGATCATCTTCATGACACTGCTCCTGTCCGTGGCCGGGTCCGCATGGGCTCAGAACACGGGTACGGTGACGGTGCAGGGTAGTGTGCAGAAAGCAGCCGCGCTTCGCTGGTGGGATTTCACGGCGAACAACACGGAAACGGGCACGAACGCGGACGCCGGTTCCGGCGCCAACACGGTGAACGATCCGCTCAGCTTCACGCTGGACGTCGGTGACGTGGCCGCGGGCAACAACCTGAACGACTTCGCGGGCGGCTCGGTGGACATCGCGCTCCGCTCGAACTCCGCGTACGAACTCGCCGCGCAGGTTACGTCGAGCTCGGGCTTCGGTACGAACGCGGCCGAAGACATCGTGCTTTCGGACATCGGTTTCGGGATCACGGGTCTCGCCGCATCCGGTTCGGGCGCGAAAGTGAACCCGGCTGCCGTTACCGCTTCGCTGATCACGGTCGGCTACAGCAGCGACCCGACGGCGGCCGCGACGGACGCCGACGGCGAGCCGACGTACAGCGCCGACTTCTCGGATCTCAGCGCGAGCACGACGGTGCTGACCGGCCCGCGGATTTCGTACCGCGGCGGCCGCAACTCGCCGAACAACGCGCTTGTGGCGACGACGGCTTACGCCGTGGTCCCGCAGTACTACACGCCGACGGCCTCCTGGGCCGCGACGGTCACGTACACGCTGACTACGCCGTAGTCGCATGCAGACCTTGTCGAGCCATACGCGCGGAGGGGGGCTTCGGCCTCTCTCCGCGTTGTTCGTCCCCGCGCTGGCGTGCGTTCTGGCGCTCGCCCCCGGGCGCCTTGCCGCAGACGACTATGTCGAAGCGCTGTTCGAACTCGTACTGCCCGATCCCGAGCTGAGCGGAGACCGCACCGTGTCCACTGTGCTGCCTCCGGTCGACCTCGGTACGATCAACATGGGCGAGTACTCGGCCCTGAACGCCGCCGACTTTGCGGGAGGCCGCATCCGCATCCGCATTCGATCGGGGTCGTTCTACTTCCCGCCGTATCGTCTCTGGGCGCGTGTGCTGACGCCGAACGACCCGACGCCCGGGAACTTCAACGCGTTCGACATCGGCATGGGCGTGCAGCGAATCCAGGCCGGCGCACACGTCGTCAATCCCGACTACGATTACGATCCCGCAACCGTTCTGAAGGACATCGACGAAGTGCCTATCTTTCTCGGAACGGTCGGTAGCCTGGGATTCTCACCTCCGTATACCGAGCTCTATCACACGACCGAATTTCGTGTCGGCCGCAACAACCGGTTCGACCTCGTGTTCGCCGTGGGGCCGCAGTTTTTCTCGGTCGACTCTCTCGAAGGAGTCGTGATCGAAATAGGAGTCACGATATGACGCGAATGATACGAACGGGTCTCGCTCTGGTGTGCACGCTGGGGGCGCTGGCGGCCCTGGGGCCCGCCGGTACGACTCATGCCGGCGACGTCACGATTTTTCCGAGCATGATCGAGACGCGCGTGCCGCCGGGCGGCGACTTCACGACCGTGATCCGCGTCGTCTACACGAAGGACGACTCGCTCGACACGGCGCCCCTTCGTATTCTGCTGGACATGGAAGACTGGGACATGGACCCGAACGGGCGCCTGTCGTTCACGGCGGAGCCGATCGACGAGCGAAGCGTGCGGCCGTGGGTGCATTACACGCCCGGCGAAGACGAAATCGTACCGGGCGAAGAAGTGTTCATCCGGCTCTCTGTAGTCGTGCCGCCTGACGCGCTGCCGGGGGAGTATCGCGGTGCGCTGATCGCACAGCCGCGCGCGCCCTACAAGCCCGTGAAAGCCGGCGAGAAGCGCCTCGATCTTCGCCTCCGTCTCGCGACCGTGCTCTATATCGAGGTGCCGCCGATCGAGCGGGGTGCCGATCTGATCGGCCTCGAGGTGCGCCCGAACCACGAGAACATCTGGTGCGTGTATCCGACATTCGTGAACGTCGGAACGGGGCACCTGCGCATTTACGATTCGTTCACCGTGACGCCGAACACACTCGCGCCGAGCGATCCTGTCATCGCAATGCCGTTTGCCGAATCGGGGGTCGTGCTTCCGGGACGCCATCGCACGATCGAGATTCCGATGCTCGGCGGCCTGGGGGCCGGCGAATATCGCCTTTTCTACCAGGCCGAAGCGGGGGAGGATCTGCCCGTGATGGAAGGGGAGACGATCTTTTACGTCCCCGATGGTCTGGAACCGCCCGTGACCGCGACAGCAGCGGGTGTGCGCTGACAGAGCTCGAAACGCCTTCAATAATCCATCTCCTCGACACGCGTCCCGGGTTTGCCCCGCGGGCGCGTTTTCGTTTACGCTGACCTCAGTCAGGCTCGGCTGACCGCAGTCAGGCTCGAATGATCAGAAAGGCGGTTCCATGACGAACGACGAACATGCCGTGCCCCCCGTGATCGCGCTCGGAGAGAAACTCGCGCGCATGAGCGATCCGTGGACGCCGAAAGTCGTCGCGCAGCTGAACGACTATCACTGCAAGCTCGCGAAGCTGGAGGGCGCGTTCGTCTGGCACAGCCATCCGGAAACCGATGAACTGTTTCTCGTGGTCGAAGGCGAAATGGGAATCGCGTTTCGCGGCGACCGCACCGTGCGTCTTCGTCCGGGCGAAATGATCGTGGTGCCGGCCGGCATGGAGCACAAGCCGTTCGCCGAGACATCGTGCAGCGTGCTTCTGATCGAACCCGCGGGAACCGTGAACACGGGCGACACGGGCGGCGATCGCACGGCTCCGGCAGACGACTGGATCTGAAGACACTCGGAACGGAAGGGGACGGAGCATGAAGAAGATCATTCACGCGGTTCATGTGCACGCCGCTCCGGCGCGCGTCTATGGCGCACTTACGACGGTGGAAGGGCTGGCGGGGTGGTGGTCGAAGAAGGTCACGGTGGAGCCGGGGGTAGGCGGGCTGGTCCGTTTCACGTTTGCGGGGGACTTTCATCCGCACATGAAGCAGACGGCGCTCGACACGAATCGCCGCGTTGCCTGGACGTGCGTCGACGGGCACGACAACTGGAGCGATAACACGTTTTCGTTCGCGCTGAACGAGCGCGACGGCGAGACGATGCTTCAGTTCGAACAGCAGTATGCGCGGGAACTCACGGACGAGGCCTACGGAATCTACAATTTCAACTGGGGCTACTATCTGTCGAGTTTGAAGGCGCTCTGCGAGCAGGGCGAAGGAACGCCGTTTACTCCCGCGTAGATCTCGTGCGACTCAGCGTGACGTGAAGATCGTACGCGTCACGGCGCGCTCCGGCTTCGTGACGGGGATGAGAAGCGTCTCCGGCTCGCCATCCATCGGAATCATCACGCGCACGTTCGTTTCCGGCACTTCATAGCCGGGAACCGAAGTGCGGTCGATCACGATCGAATGCCCGCCCGGTGCAATGTCGGAGATCCGAAAACGGCCGTCGGACCACGTGATCGTGTCCGAACCGTTGCTGGCCACGAGATGCACTTCCGGCATCCCCTCTTCCGCTTCGTCCCGCACGCCGTTCCTGTTCGCATCAAGGAACACGAGTCCCGTTACGGAACGAT
Source organism: Candidatus Eiseniibacteriota bacterium (assembly GCA_029262235.1). Classification (GTDB taxonomy): domain Bacteria; phylum Orphanbacterota; class Orphanbacteria; order Orphanbacterales; family Orphanbacteraceae; genus JABDJQ01. Next base: position 773,132 of record JAJCZU010000004.1, read on the forward strand.
TGAACCCGGTACGAAACGCGACGTCCACCGACTCGAACGCAGGTGCCGTGACGCGGCGCTCACTCTCTTCGAGCAGCGTGAGATCCGCGCGCAGCGTCTTGAGAGCAAGCCGGATTTCATGATCGCCGGCGGGGATGGCCTTGAACAGGTAGCGACCGTAGTCATCCGTGATCGCCCGCTTCTTCCCGCCGTTCAGCAGGATCTCTACACCCGGGATCGGGCGGTCGTCACCATCCATTACGCCGTTCATGTTCTGATCGAGATAAACCTGCCCCCCGATGTCGGCGATATGGCGCACCGGTCGGGAGGGCGTGGGAGAGTGGGCGAGCGGCCCGTCCTTTTCGCCGAACTCGAAACGGCCCTTCATGTTGATGCGCGAGTCGACCGTGTACTGCCGTTCATGAACGACAACATCCGTGCGGTGGCTCTCGCCGAATCGATACCCGAGGCGAAAATTCAGGAGATAGTCTTTGCGCTCGGGATCGGTCTGGTCGTTCCAGCTCATGCCGGCCGTGAACTGCACGCGGCTCGAAAGGGAGCGCCCGACCGTGAGCGCGGCGGATGTGATTCCTTTCTGCGACCACGAAGCGCCGAGCGTGGTCATGCCGAGCGGCGTCGTCTGTGCGAGCCCGCCCGAGTAGGCGCGCGCGTTGTCGAGATTGCCGCGCCCCCGGGCCGAAACGTACCAGCTCCCCCGCAGCACGCCGCCGCGCAGGTCGAACAGGAACGTCTTGTCGTAGACACCGTCCGTCATGACTTCGTTGTACGCCGCGCTTGCCGTTTCGATGATCCCGGCGCCGAGATAGAACGAAACCTGCCCGTTGTTCACGACGCTCGCACCGGACAACGTGTCTACATCGTCGCGCACGATCTCGGTCCGGGATCCGTGCAGTGAGACAAACGAAACGGGAGAGAGGCGTCCGCCGACCGAGTAGATCCGCGCACCGCGTTCGGGGAAACTCGTGGTCGGGATCTGGAACTCGCGTTCGTGATACGCGTAGCGCCCGTTCAGCTGGAGCGCGCGCCACGGAGTCAGCTCGATGCGTGATTCGGTGGCGAGGCGATCCGAGACACGCTCGCCCTGCGTGGCGAAGTGGCCGAGGCTGTTCTGCAGGCGGACCCAGCGTCGCGCGTACCTGTGCTGGGCGGCGACGAGCATTCCCCGTTTCGCGTCGTGGGTCCGGCCGCGTGCGACGGCGCCGAACGAAACGGCCTGGCCGGCCGGCGCGCCCGGCCGCGCGCCCCACGACCAGCTCGACGCGATGACATCGGTGTCGAAGTGAGGGCGCGTCAGTCGGCCCTCGCCTCCGGTCGCCCCGTCAGCCAGCTTCAAATACGTGAACGACAGTCGCTGTTCGCCGCGGCCCTTCGCGTAGTCCCAGCGCGCGCCGCGTCCCCCCGCGTTCAGCCAGGAGATTTCGCTCCCGACGCCGAGATCGCCCAGCGAGTACGCGTTGCCGGAACGATGCGCGTACGAGACGAGGAACGAGCGCAGGACCGGGGACTCGCTCTCGGCCGCCTGCACGAACGAACGTGACCGGAGGCTCCCGCGCCCGGCGCGGGCGAGCGTTTCGACGTTCAGACCGCCGTCCGTGATGTGATCGTTCTGATACGCGTACGCGTTGTAGCGGACTTCTTTCATCCCGAATCTGCCGAGCTCCGAGACACCGGGAGTAAGCGTTGCGCGGCGACTGACGAGCGTGATCTCGTATTCGTCGGCGCTTACGTGAAGCTGTGCGTTGCAGAGCAGTCCGATCACCGTAATCGGCAGCACGAGATCGTCGGCGCCGGCACCCGCGGCGAGTCCGGGAGGAAGCGCGAGCGTCGGTTGATTCTCCCGTTCGAGTTCCCCGCTCACGGAGTGATAGCGGTGGGTGGTCCCTTCACGCGGGTCCGTGACGGAGACCACCTGGCCGTCACCGTCGAACGTGAGGTCCAGGCCGAGGATCCGTGCGATCGGGGCAGCGGGGAGAAACCACTCGTCATCCCGCTTGTGCGGAACGCGGACGTCGAAGTGCGCCTCCTGGCCGTCGACCGTGACGGTCGGCGTGTCGGGGCGCGCCCAGGCGGGGCCCGGCGGCCCCTGCATGAGCAGGATCGCGAGCGTAAGCCCTGAAATGTGCCGCAGTCGATGCATCAAACGTGAATTCCCGTTTTACGCGGTTTTCGTCGATCCCCCGTGAATGTGCGGTCTGCAGAGCCGCCTGGAGGTCCTCTTCTACTAAATCGTTCGGAATCCGTGGGTTCTTGAGGGATTTCGGGGTTTTCGGTGGGCCTGGGTGGGAATGTAGGGGTTTTCCCGCTCATTCTTCCGAAGTCCTCGTCCCTCTCTTGCGGGAGATCGTCCCGGAGAGCAAAATAAAGGGGGCAAAGTTGCCAGCCGATGAAGTCGGTGCAGAAAGTAAAAAGGAGACCCGTCGTGAAAATCAGACCGAACGCGAAACCCATCCCGCCCTTCGGCTCGGGAAAGTCCGATCCCGCGAAAAAGACCGGAGAGAAGACGACGAAAACGCCGGTCGATCAGGCCGCCGATCTCGCGAAGACCGCGGCCGACGTGACGAAGTCGAAAACGAGCAGGCTCGGCAAGTTGATAGGGGGCGCGGCCGCGGGCGCCGCGGATGCCGCCGGAAAAGCGGCCCCCGCCGCCGGCACGGTTGCGGGCGCGGTCGCGGGTGTCGGCGCGGCGGCCTCCGGAGCCGCGGCCGCGGGAGTCGGTGGAGCTGCTTCTGCCGTCGCCGCCGGTGCGAGGGCCGGCGCGGCTGCAGGAGGGCGTTCGATGGCGATGTTGCAGACGATCGGTTCGCGGGCGGGCGGCGCCATGAGAGAGGGTCTCGCCGGCGTCATGCCGCGGATCGATCGTTTCCAGAACATCATGCAGCGCCACACCGAACTCGGGTACCTCGTGCGCCTCGGCGGAAAGAACGATGACGAGAACGACGAGGAGATCAGGAAGGCCGCGCTCGGGCTCATGGAGCTCAAGGCAGGCGCGGGCGGCGCATCGCCGGGACTGGCGGAGCTGATGGATCGTGTCAAGGATCTCGATCAGAACAGCCCCGCCGGGGAGTTCGCGAAGCAGCTCGAAGGTGCGGAAGAGTTGATCGAGCAGGCTGGTCAGGAACTCGAAGAACTGGACACGCAGCTCGCACACGAACTGCAGACGGCGGCGTCGAAACTCACCGAGGCACAGACGCTGCACGGCGAAGTCAACAGGAAGTTCTCGGACGCCGTGGATCGCGTGATCGGAAACATCTGACCGGGGATCGGGAACCGCCCGGACGCGGGATCTAGATCGATTTGAGAGACGAGGCGGTTGCCAGACGGGTGACCGCCTCGACTTCGCTCTGGAAGCGCTCGTCGTCCCAGCAGAGTTCGACGGCCATCAGGTTCGCACAGAGCATGATTTCGTCGATTCCGGGGTCTTCTCCGGTGCCGAGGTCGGTGCGGCGCAGCAGAACATCGCTCAGCGTCATGGCCATCTCGTTTCGCACCGCGTGAATCACCTGGGCGCCGATCGTTTCCGAGCGTCCGATGGTCGCGCCGAGTTCATCGTCCTCATCCAGGTAGCCGAGCACTTCGTGATAGCGCGTTCCGTAGTTATGGACGAGCGATTCGACGACACGCGGGTGCAGACTGTCGGGTGCGATGCGAATCGCGTCCGCCAGATATTCAGTGAAGTTTTCGATTTCGCCCCCGATCAGCGGGCGCTTGTCGGTTTCGCAGCCGGGGTCTTTCCTGCCGAGCTTCTTGATCGCCCGTGTCACGGCGCGACTCGCCTCCCATCGCCCCGTCGTGTAACGAACGCCGATGATCGTGAGCAGGTTTTCGATGCCGTCTTCTTTCGCATGATCGATCAGAGTGGAGCGATGCCCGTACTTGAGATTCTTCGCGCCGGGCGCGTTCTCCCCGAACGGCACGAGACCGCAGTTCACTTTGCTGACATCGGTCATCGAAAGATCGAGCACGGGAAGGGCGCGATTGATCTCGTCGATAAATCCCTGCAACTCGGAATGCGACACCTGGAACGGATGCTGGGATCCGGGATGCAGCTTGTGCCAGACGCCGATGAGCGTGTACTGGCGCCACGGCACGATGAACAGGTGACGCTCGCCGCGGCTCAGGATCGCCTCGGGGTCATGCGTGTCTCCCTGCACGGCCAGGGCGTGATCGCTTTCGAACAGCCGGCGTCCGATGACGAAGCACGCGTCGCGCGAGTACTGGCGTTTCTGCCCGCGATGCGGATCGACGGCTTTCTGGAGCAGCGTTTCCGCGTACGGGCCCGCCGCGTTCACGAACATCTTTCCGCGAATCGTAAACTCGTCGCCCGACAGGCCGTCCTTTACGTCCACGCCGCTGATGGTTTTTCCGTCGTGATGAAAGCGAACGGCTTCGATGTAGTTGGCCACGTTCGCGCCGAGGCGCGCGGCGCTGTGAACGACCGAGAGTACGAGGCGCGTGGGGTTGTACATCTGCCCGTCGCAGAACACGGCCGCGCCCGAATACCGGTCGGCTTCGATGCCGGGAAAGAGAGACGCGAGTTCGCTGCGCCTGATCAGCCGGCCGTTCGGAATCTGCCGTTCGGGGGTTCGTATCCCGTGGTTCCTGCCCGTGGTCAGTAGATCGTAGAGTCCCATGCCGGTGCGGAGCGCAAGCTTGCCCTTCATGCCGAATCCGGAAGTCGGGATCGCGATCGGCAGGGGGTGTACGAGATGCGGCGCCATCCTGAGAAACGCGGCGCGCTCGGCGCTCGATCGCCGCAGCCGGGAGATGTCGAAGTGCTGCAGGTAGCGGATACCGCCGTGGATCATCTTGTAGGAGTGGGCGGACGTGGCGCCGCCGAAGTCGTCCCGCTCGATCAGCGCGACCGAGAGTCCGCGGATCGCGGCGTCGTAAGCCGCGCATGCGCCGAAGATACCGGAGCCGACTACGACGAGGTCGAATTCCTGGTTCGCGAGAGCCTTCGTGTTGCGTTTCATGTTCGTTTTCGGCGCTCTTCCTGAAAGATTTTCTCGTAACGCTCCGCGCAACGATCGATGTAATAGTCGCGCACGTGACGGCGGTTGAATCCGCCGCATTCGTGGAGCAGCGCGGGGTCACCCTTGTACTTCCGAATGGCCTCCAGGAACATTTCCTTACGGCCGAGCGGAATCAGCGACCCCGTTTTCCCCTCTTCCAGAAAATCGGCCTGTCCGCCGAAATCATAACTGATAACAGGCAGCCCGAAGTGCATTGCCTCCAGATAGACGAGGCCGAAGCCCTCGTGTCGCGTGGTGGAAACGTAGAGATCGGACGCGGCAAGATAAGCGGCTTTCTCTTCGTCGGTTACGTATCCCGTCAGTCGTACGCGATCGCGCAGTCCGCGCTTCTTTACGGTCTCCGCGAGCGACTCGCGCAGGGGACCATCCCCCACAATCACGAGCAGATCGTTCGGATCGTTCGTCGATTCGACAAGATCGATCAGATCTTCGAGTCCTTTGCGGGGAATGAGCCGGCCGATCGTGACCATGACGAATCTATCTTCGCCGATGTCGAGAGCATCGCGGTCGCGCGGAGGAATCGGCGTTTCGGGAATGCCGAGGGGAATGATGTCGATCGCGCGGTTCACATTGAAATACGTGCGCGCGTTTTCGGCCGTATTGCGTGACTGGGCGACCACGCGGTCGGCCCCGGAGAGCAGTTTCGTGATCGTGCCGCGCACGAGAGGAAGCCTGTGCGGGGAGAGGCGTTTCGTGGGGTCGAACAGATCGCCGCCGTGCACGCTGATGATATGCGGTACGCCGAGCTGGCGCGCGATGATGTCCGCGCTCGGCGAAGATGGCACGACGAAGTGTGAATTCACGATGTCGTACTTGTGTTCTTTCGCGAGGGCGCGGCCGCGGCGCAAACTGGCTGGGAAGTAGCTGAAGAGCGAACGGAACGTGGCCGTGCGGTCGTCCCTGCGGCCGAGGACGGGAACCCGGTGAATGACGAGATTGCCGTCGCGTTCGCATTCCGGGAGCCCGCGAAAGTGTGTGGTGACCACCGTGACCGAGTGCGTCTCGGCGAGTTTACGGAAGATCGCCCGGAAGACGACGCCTCCGCCTCCGCCGATCGGAGGGTACTCATAGTTGAACGCGAGAATGTTCAAAGCCAGCCCTGTTTCCGATACCCCTCGATGGTCAGGCAAATCCCCGCGCGAAGCGAAACGCGCGGCTCGAACCCCAGTTCCTGCCTGGCGCGCTCGATCGAGAAATGTTCGTCGTGCCGATAGAAGTCGAGCCTTCTCCGATAAAGCGGTGGCTGAATGCCGAAGGGTCTGCAACTGAATTCGATGACCGTCGCCAGCAGATGCATCGCGGGCATCGGGATTCGCTGGAGAGAGCAGGAGGTGCCGAGTTCCTCCGCGAGGATCTGGACGAGATCGACGAGCGGAACGGATTCGGCGCCGGCCACGTTGTAAACGCGCCCCACCGCTTCCGGTCTCTCCGCAACCAGCATCATAGCATCGTTCAAGTCGTCGATATAGACCAAGTGATGCTTGCCGCGGCCGTTCCCCACGAGCGGAAACCGCCCCTTCTGAATCATGCGGAACAGTTTCAGAAGCCGCCCGTCGCCGGCTCCGTACGCGGCGGCAGGCCGCACGGCTGTCACTTCCATGCCGCTTTCGCGACCGAACGCAAAAACGGCCTGCTCGGCCGCCCATTTGGACTTCTGATAGATGTCCTTCGGGCGGCACTCCGTCTCTTCATCCGTGACGCGCCCGTGGGAGTGTCCGATCACGCCGCTCGTGCTGCAGTAGACGAATCGCCGGACGCCCGCGTCCCGCGACCACGCCAGCAGACGCTTCGTGGCTTCGCAGTTGATTTCGAAGAAGTGGCTGTCGGGGACGTTCGCCTCGCGCATGGCGGCGGCGATATGAAATACGGTGTCGGCTCCCTCGAGCGCCGGCCGCATGATCGGCTCTTCGGCGAAGCTCCCGATGCGAAGGTCTACGCCCGCGCTCTGCAGCGTCGCGCCGTTTTGCGCTTCGAGCGGGGTGGCCTCGAGCGAAACGGCCGTGACCGGCATTGCGCGTGCGCGACAGGCCAGGGAGAGCGAGGATCCCAGGAAGCCGGTGCCGCCCGTGACGACTACTTTTGACAGACCGCACCTATCTTCTTCGTAAAGATCGTCGCGTGCTTTCCGTACAGCTTGTAAAGGCATCGGAATCCGAAATGAAGAACCCCCGTGATCGCGATGGCGACGTAGTTCAGGGGATTCGAGTAGAACACGTAGAGATCGAGCGCGAACGGACGCGTCTCGCGGAATCCGCCGAGTTCGCCGTACTGCTTCAGGCTGTATTCCGAGACGAGATGGAAGTGATCGATGTTCTGGCCGACGGCATCGATGCTCACGATGGGATTGGATGCGTTCAGTCCGTAGATGATCAGGTAGCCGCCCTGCGTCAGCGCGCGGTGGCACAGTTCGAGCCATTCGATGAGTTCGGGTTGCGCGAGGTGATTGACTTCCTGTTCGCAGACGATGCAGTCGTACGTGTTTGCATGATTCTGCAGATGCGAGAAAGCGCGTTCGACCTGGCAGGGCAGGTTTCGCTTTTCCGCGTACGCGATCTTGTCGGGCGCGCTGTCGATGCCGAGCACGTTCGAATAGCCTTCTTCGATCAGCAGGTTCACGAGGTACCCGGGGCCGCAGCTGACCGCGAGAATCGACGCGCTTTTGTCGCGCGGCATGCGCGAGAGGATGTTGTGCCTGTAGTAGAGGCCGAAGGACCGGTATCCGGCGTCGATATCCCCCGGCGCCTGCCAGTAGGAGTCGAACGGTTCGAGCCGGGCGGACAGATGATCATCGCGAGTGGCCAAAGCCTGCCTCATGGACTGGTTCCTCTGAAAGAAAGAGTACGACTAATATAGTAAACATCGGTCGAAACGATGACAAATGTTAGCCGGGATCGACGGACCTGTCCTTCAGGACGCCCAGCAGCAGAACGACCCACCCCGCGAGGAATAAAAGGCCCCCGAGAGGCGTGATTCGGCCGATTGAGCGGATTCCGGTCAGGGCGATCGTGTAGAGAGAGCCCGAAAAGAGAACGATTCCGGCGACGAAGAGGATGGCGACCAGGCGCCGCGTGCCGCCGGGCACCCACTGGTGCAATGCGAAAACGAGAAGGATGGCGAGGGCGTGGTACATCTGGTACCGTGCCCCTGTCTCGAATACGACCAGGCGTTCCGGCGGAATCGATCCGCGGAGCGCGTGCGCCCCGAACGCGCCTCCCATGACCGAAAGAAGCGCGAGTAGAGCGGCGATGGCGATGAATGTCCGTTCCATGATGCGCGAATCGTAGCACGGCGTGAGGGCCCATTGAATCGATTCCTGTCCTACGGCATCAAGCTTCTGGTCACCGGTGGCCTTCTCTGGTGGGTGTACCGCCAGCTGCCGATCGGAGAAGTGTGGCAGGCGCTGCGAGCCGCGGATCCCGGACTGCTGATCCTCGGCCTCGTCGCCACCACACTGCTTCGACTCACCGCCGCCTACCAGACACGGCTCCTGACCGCGCAGCAGGGCATGACGATTTCGACGTGGCGGATCTGGGCCGTGAATTACGAAGCGGCGTTCTACGGGCTTTTCGTGCCGGGATACGTCGCGAGTTCGGCCGTGCGCTGGTATCGCATTGCGCAACCGGACGGCATGCGGATGCAGACCGCGGTCGTGATCGTGACGTACCGGATTCTGGACACCTTCGTTCTCGTTCTGACGGGGTTTCTGCTCTACGGACTCGATTCGAACGCGGAAAAGCCCCGGATCGTCGGTCCCGCCATGCTGATCGTGCTCGTCCTGCTGGGCGCGATGTATCTTCTGGTGTTTAATCGTCCGTTCGCGCGATTCATCTTCAGAATGCTCGACCGGATTGCGCTGCCGGATTTTGTCGCGAGCCGCCTGCACAAGCTGAAAAGCGCCGCGGGTCTCATGCACGACCTGCCGCCGAAAACACACGCGCTCGTATTATTCTATTCATTCGTGAAACATTTCTGCACGGTGATTTCAGGGGTGCTGCTCGTCGCCTCGCTCGACACGAATCTGTCGATCATGACGAGCGCCTGGGTGCGTCCAGCCGTGTTCGTACTTACGATGCTGCCGATTTCGTTTTCGGGGCTCGGCGTGCGGGAGGGGGCGCTCTTCTATCTGCTCGACTTCTACCGCACAGAGCCGGCCGCGATCGCCGCGATTTCTATCCTGTTCTTTCTGCCGCTTCTGCTCTCCGGGTTTGTCGGCGCCATTCTGGAATCCCGACGCTTCTTTCGCAGGTAAACGAATCAGCCGGGCAAGCTCACGGATTGATCTTTGCGCGCGCCGGTCCGAATTGCGGGTCGAGGGAAAGCGCGTTCTCGTAGGCGCGCATGGCGTCGCCCCTTCGGCCCGCGGCCTCGTGAACGAGGCCGGCGCGGTAGTGGGTCAACGGATTGCGCCGGTCAATACTGAGGGACCGCTCGAGCGCCTGCAGTGCGGGGCCGTGCGCACCCGCCCGCAGCGATGCAAGACCGTTTTCGCTCCAGGCAGTGGCTGCCGCGTGATCGATCGAGCGCGCGTGCCAGGCTTCGGCCCAGTTGCGGTGTTTCATGGCAGCGCCGGAGCCCACCACGACGAGAAGCGCGAGAGCGACCGGCGCGAGGGACGCGGACTGGAAACGGGGCGCGTGAGGCACCGCCCCCTCGAGCGCGGCGTCCTTGTATGCTGCCGGCTCATGGCGCGGAGGGCGGGGGGGCCTTGCGGGGAGCACGAATCGCAGGATCAGCAGAATGAGGCCCGCGCCGCTCATCATCAGTCCCTTCCGCATCCACGCGGGACGGTATTGCGCCTCGTACGTGCCCGGCACGGGAGCGGGGAATGCGAGGAAGAGTCCGTCGGCCTGGAGCGTCGTCAGAACTTCGCCCGCGGGATCCGTAACGCGCCATCCCGGGTCGTACGTTTCCGCGAGCACGACGAGTCCGCCTCGGTCGACATCGACAAGTCGCGAGTTCGGCCCCGTGATCGTAAGCGGAAGCGGCCGGTTTGCGGCGCCCGGGAACGGCGGGCCCTGGAACGATGGTGTGCCGGGGAGCACCGGGGCGCGGTCGACGAACGTAATGGCGCGCGGGTCGTGATCCTTCGCGTGGACCGCTCGCAGGAGGTTTGCGCGGTGCTGTTCCGCCCGCCATCGCAGCGAGAGCCGGGCGCGCGGCATCGGGTTCCTGTTTCGTGTGAGGAACAGCCCTCCCGGAAGGGGGGCGCCGGTCCGCGACGAAAGCGCGGCATCGACGCTCAGAAGGTCGAGCATACGTTCGCTGTACGCGGGATTCGGAACGCCGGACGTGCCTTCGGGAATGCCGACCCATTCGCGCCATGCGGTGGGAACGAGTGGGGTGAAGCCTTCGGCTGATTCCGCGCCGTAGAGGAGCGGAACGTTCGGAGTGAGTGACCAGCCGGCCGTACGATACTCGCTCCCGCCCGGCAGTTCCGCTTGCGGCTCTCCGCGCGCAGGCTCGCGCACGCTCCATCCCGGGGTGAAAGGGTCGACCCGGTCTCGCGCCGGGCGAAGCGTCCGGATTTCGTCGATGTCCCGTCGCGCAAACCGGGGGGCGTGATCGAGAGTTTCGAGAGCGTGCACTGCCGGCGGCGGCTCTGTTAGAAGCGCGGGATCGATCACGGGATTCCAGCCCCGCCCCCAGAGAAGCAGGTCGAGTGACAGGATCGCGAGGGGCGCGTAACGGAGCGGAACCGCGTAGCGAATGTAGGTGAAGAGTGCGAGAATGCCGATGCCCGCGCAGCCGAACACGATCGCGTGAAGCCGGTCGGCGCTCTGTGCATTCTGCAGTCGCGCGAGGCGCGCCGCCCAGTCGTTCGCGAGCGCGGATCCTTCGCCCGCAGCCGCGATCAGCGCTTCGCCCGGCGTCCCCCAGTTCCCCTGCGCCGCGATTCCGAGGAGCACGAGTGCGACCGTGCCGGCGCCCGCAACGGCAAGCGCCCGGCGCGAACGCCGGCGTACCGTCGCGTCGATCCCGCACCCGGCGAGGAGCGCCATGCAGAGCAGGAACGGCATCGCGAACCGGCCCGGAATGCGCGTGGCGTCCAGCAGCGGGAACGCGCCGAGGGCGTTCCACGCGAATCCGTAGCGGCCGATCATGACTGCGAACGAGAGCGCGGCCCCCGTGGCGAGCGCGAGGGGGACACGCCCGCGCAGAAAGAACAGCCCGACGCAGACGCACGGGATCGCGCTTGCGCCGAAGTAGAAACAGGTTTCTGCATAAAGCGTCCAGTCGAGGCCCCCGTACCACGTGTCGAGCCGGGGTGTCCCCTGCAGATTCGGCAGCGCCGCGTGGAGCAGGTTCCACGGCGGGAGGGAGCCGAGGGATCGGAATGCTTCGCTCATGCCGGCGCTCCGCTCCGTTTCGCGAAGGAGCGAGAAAGTGGCCACTGTCTGGAACGCGCCCGCGAGAAGGCCCGCGCCGGTCGAATAGAGCACCCGCAGGTATCCGCGCATGCCGTATCCGCCGCCCACTCTCGCAACCACGAGTGTGAACAGCATCGCGATCGCGGCGAGAATGGTGCCGTTCGGGTGCGGCGCGAGCGAAAGAAGCGTCCAGCCGATCGCGAGAACGATCGCATGTGCCTTGTGCCCCTGCAGGGCGCCGAGCGTGCCCCATATGATCCAGGGCATCCAGGCTGCGCCGGCGAGAAGATTGAAGTCCGAAATATGTGTGACGAGAAAACCGGAGAACGCGTACATCGTGCCCGCGAACAGCGCGGACGTGTGACGTGTGTCCAGAAGCCGAGCCATCTGATACGCGCCGAAACCGGCCCATGCGAAGTGAAGAATGATGTCCCATGCGAATGCGAGCGTCGGCGGTAGAAGCGTGAACAGTGCGAAGGTGGTCGGGTAGAGCGGCGCGGTCTGCGATTCAGCGAACAGGGGATACCCGGCGAACATCCCTGACGTCCAGAGCGCGAAGTGGCCGCTCTTCAGCTGTTCGAACCACCACGCCCTCGTGGCGAACGAATGCATCCACGCTTCGTGATGGAAGAACGCTCCCCCGAACGCCGCCTCGCGAAAGAATACGATCGGAGCGATCAGAAAAAAGAGCGTGGCTTCGAACTGACGGCGGTTGATGCCGAACATCCGAGCCGCTTACTGCGCGCCGTAGTAGTCGGGTTCGTTCCCCGGCTTCCATTTTATATTGCAGCCGATGCTCGGCTTCTGCGACTCGTCCGAAGGCAGCGTGCGCGCTTCGATCGTGGCGTCGATCGCCTCCATCAGCTCTTCGCCTGTAATCGGCACGTCGTTCCCGGGGCTCGCGCCGTCCATGCGGCCGCGGTAGATCAGGCGCTGTCCCATGTCGAACACGTAGAAGTCGGGCGTGCACGCGGCGTGATACGCTTTCGCCACTTCCTGCGTTTCATCGAAGAGATACGGGAACGCATACCCCAAGGCCGCCTTCTCTTCCTTCATCTTCTCGGGGCTGTCCTCAGGATGTTTCTCGATGTCGTTCGCGTTGATCGCGACGAACGCGACCTCCTCGTCGATGTATTTGTCCGCGATTTCTTTGATCTTGTGCTGCACGTGTTTTACGAACGGACAGTGATTGCAGAGGAACATGATCACGAGCGCGCGCGCGCCCGCGAAATCTTCGAGCTTGACGATGCTCCCGTCGGTGTCGGGGAGCGCGAAGTCGGGGGCTGCCGTGATGAGCGGCAGCATGGTCGATTCTGTGCGAGCCATGGCGAGGTCCTTTCGCTTATTCCCATAGGCCGAGGACGCGCTTCCGCGGTACTCTGGCCTTCTTCGGACGAATTGTGATTCTCTTCAGTGTAGAAGGAATCCCCGCTCGAAAGCGAGTCTCTTTCGAAATGATCGCGCCAGCCGCTCTTTTCCGGCAACTCGCCGCCCGTCCGGCGGGATAAGGGGGAGACGGCAGCGGGGAGGGGCGGATTCGCCTTGCCACCCGGGTCCCGGGCTTGCCCTGACCCGTGCGGATCGACCTTCTTCGCGCCGTCCCATGGTACAATTCAGCTCGTTTTTTCACGCGATCAAAGGAGCGAGAATGGACCGCGATCAAGCCTGGCAGATCGTCACCGAACATACGGAAAGTGAATCGCTGCGCAATCATATGCGCTCCGTCGAAATTGCCATGCGTGCGTACGCGAAGAAGCATGGCGAGGACGAGGAAAAGTGGGGCGTCACAGGGCTGCTCCACGACTTCGATTATGAGAAGTATCCGAACGACGCGCTTTCGCCGACGGAAGAGCACCCGTCGTGGGGCGTGAACTACCTGCGCGAACGCGGCTGTTCCGACGAAATCTGCGAAGCGATCATGGGGCATGCGCACTATACGGGCGTGCCGCGCGAGTCGCTGCTCGCGAAAGTGCTTTTCGCGACCGACGAGCTGACGGGGCTCATTACCGCGGTCACGCTCGTCCGCCCGTCGAAGAAGATCGCGGATGTAAAGCTCAAGTCCATCAAGAAGAAGTGGAAGCAGAAGTCGTTTGCGGCCGGCGTGAATCGCGACGAGATCGTCGAAGGGTGCGAAGCGCTCGGCCTCGATCTCGACGAGCACATGCAGTTCGTTCTCGACGCGATGAAAGAGCGCGCGGACGAAATCGGCCTTTAGGAGTGGTAACGTGTTGACAACCGGCCCTGATTCGCCAAGATGATTTCATGACGGAATCGAACACGCCGAAGTATCTGCAGCCGATCATGCTGTTCGCCCTGATCCTGCTCACGCTGTTTCTCGTGCTGATCCGCGACCTGATCGTGGGCCTTCTGCTCGGATTCATCGTGGCGGCGATCACGATCAAGCTCTACGACGGCTTTCTGCGGATCTCGCGCGGGCGCGAGAGTCTCGCGGCGGGGCTCTCCGTACTCTTCATCTTTCTAATCGTCGTGGTTCCGTTCGGCTTCACGGGCTATCTCGTCGCGAACGATCTCTCCGGCTACCTCGACCCGAACGGCAAGCTGCGCCAGGACGTGATCCCGGCCGTCGAAAACCTCTGGGTCCGGTTTCTGCAGCAGGAGGAATTCCAGATCCTCGGGATTCCGATCAGCGTGACCGATCTCAGCAACAAGGTGCAGGAGTTCGCCACCAACGTCGCGCAGGTCGTACTCTCGACGGTGCGAAGAGCGGCGAGCAACATCACCGGGTTTCTGCTCGTACTGATCACGTTTCTCTACACTCTTTATTTCGGGTACCGCGACGGACGCAAGTTCCTGTACTGGCTGATCGGCATTCTGCCGTTTCAAGCCGAGCGCGGGCAGGAGCTGATCCAGCAGTTTCATACGACCGCGCTCGCCGTGTTCCGCGGCACGCTCGTGATCGGACTCGTGCAGGGGATTCTCGGCGGCATTCTGCTCTGGGCAACCGGAGTGCCGACGCCGTTTCTCTGGAGCGTCGTGATGATCGTGCTGTCGATCATTCCCGGGCTCGGCGTGCAGCTCGTGCTCGTTCCGTCGGGGATCTTTCTGATCGCGGGAGAACATGTGACCGCGGGGGTGATCGTGCTCGTCGTGAGCATCGCCGTGATCGGCACCGTCGATAATCTGCTGCGGCCGATCCTGGTCGGGCGCGAGACGAAAATGCACGAACTGCTGATCTTCGTCAGCACGATCGGGGGCCTGATCGTGCTCGGCGCTCCCGGGCTCATCATCGGCCCGATCATCGCGGCCCTTCTGCGCACTTCCCTTCGCTACTATCAGGAGCATCGGGCGGAAATGATCGCCCAGTAAGATCCGGCGGCTTCGCCCCACTCACTGCCAGGAATCGCCAGGGAGCCGACACCATGATGCAGAAACTGATGAACGGGATGATGGGGTCGTGCCGGGAGACGGCGCGGCTTGGAGTCGAGCGCCTTGTGCGTCCGCTGACCATCGTGGAGCGGGTCAGAATGACGCTTCATATGTCGATGTGCGGCATTTGTAAGGGGTATGCCCGCCAGATGGCGGCGATTCGCCGCGCCCTTGCCCGGGAGGACGCCTCGCTCTCGCGCGAGGCGGAAGAACGGATTGTCGAATCGATTCGAAAGGGCGCATGAGGGCCCGGGAACGCCCGGGAAAGCCGCCCCGCCCCGCCTATTTTATTGTCAGCCACTCCTCAAATGTCGTAGGTTCTTCTCAAGGAGGATCTTATGAAGGCTGCTCTTGCCCTCTACTGTCGCGAGCCGAAACCGGGTCATGTGAAAACGAGACTGGGAATCGACATCGGCGATGAAAGCGCCAGCGACTTCTACGAACGGTGCCTGGGACTGCTCCGGGATGAAGTCGACGCGGTCCTCGACCTCTACGATCTGATCATCTGTCCGAGCCACGGATACGAGGGGGCCTGGGCCCGCAAGTTCTTCGGCCGCAAGGAGACGCTCGTTCTGCCACAGGTCGACGGCAATCTCGGCACGAAGCTCAGCCAGAGCCTTTCGGATATTCGCACGGCCGGCTACAGCCCGGTGGTGTTCATCGGATCGGACGCGCCCTCGCTGCCTGTGCAGTTCCTGCGGGACGTGCACGAGCTCGCGCAGCGGCACGATGTCGTGCTCGGTCCGACGGACGACGGCGGGGTATGGACGATGGCCGTCTCCGGACAGGCGCCGAGCCTGCGTGAGATTCCATGGAGCACCGAATTCGTGTTCGAGCGCCTGATGGCGGAGTCGCGCCAGGCGGGGATCTCGGTCGGCATCGCGCGCACCTGGTACGACGTCGATGACAAGCGGGGCCTTCGCCGCGCCGCCGTCGACCTCGACGCGAGCGAATCCACACAGCGACAGGAACTCGCCCACTGGATCCAGGGCATCATCAAAGGCGTGGCCTGAGCCGTTTGCTCCCCCTATCCCCATGAAAAAACGTTACGTCCTCCCGATTCCGATCTTGATTCTGCTCGCCGTGATCGCGGGATTTACTCTCGGCACTCTCGATCAAACCCTGGCTGACTGGGCCGCGCGCCTTCTGACGTACGTGCGCGGGCTCGGCGCGTGGGGTCCGGTTGTCATCGTCGTCACGATGATGGTCGTCTGCGTGACTTCGCTCCCGGGCGCCCCGCTCACACTGGGTTGCGGCTTTCTGTTCGGCGTATGGAAGGGGACGCTGATCGCGACGGCCGGCGCGACCCTCGGCGCGAGCGCCGCGTATGTTCTCGGCCGCACGTTCGCGCGGAACTGGGTGAAGCGAAGCATCAGCAGAAGGGCGCGTTTCGCCCGCCTCGACCGGGCCACGCAGCATCACGGGTTCATGATCGTGCTGCTCTCGCGCCTCTCGCCGCTCTTTCCGTTCAACCTGCTGAACTATGCGTTTTCGGTGACCGCGGTGAAGTTCCGCGATTACTTTTTCGCTACGATGATCGGTGTGATCCCGGCGTGCTTCGTGTGGGTTTACATGGGCACGTTCATGAAGACGATCGCGGAAGTGGCGACAGGCAAGGTCGACCCTTCGACAGTGAAGCCGTGGGTTCTCGTGCTGAGTCTCGTGATCACGCTCATCGCGATGGTGGTTCTGGCGTACGTTGCGAAGAAGATGCTCGCGCGCGCGCTGGCGGAGGAAGTCACGCCGGAGGAAGCGGCCGCCATGGCCGAAGCGCTCGAAGGTACGAGCGCGCGTCACGCGAGTTCGCTGAGCGCGGAAGAGCTCGGCGAGGACCTCATCGAGTCGTCGAAGCGGATCGATCCTGTCGATCCCGCGCATCCCGACGGGTCTTGAGCGACGGGAAGAGCCGTGAAGGAATCCGCATCAGCCGCCGCTGCCCGCTCCCCGCGGCCCGCACGCGACCCTTACGTTTCGATCGTGATCCCCGTATTCAATGATTCCATGGAACTGGCCCGTCAACTGACCGATCTCCGCGCACACTTCGGCAATGTCGAGATCATCGTGTCGGACGGCGCGAGCTGGGACGATCCCGGTGCTGTGGCGGCCGGGTTCGACACGCGGTTCGTCGAGTCCGAGCCCGGACGCGGACCGCAGATGAACGCCGGCGCCGCGGCCGCGAACGGCGACGTGCTCTGGTTTCTGCACGCCGACAGCGTGGTCGACCCCGGCAGCATCGGCGCGATCGAGCGTGCGCTCTCGGACCCGGACGTGATCGGCGGGGCGTTTCGCTTCTCGCTGGCGAAAAACACATGGTACAAACCGATGCTTGACGCCTGCGTCGCGTGGCGAACGAACACCCTGCGGCAGGCGTACGGCGATCAGGGCATCTTCGTGCGCGCCGAAGTGTTCCGTCTGCTCGGCGGCTATCCCCCGATCGTGAGCATGGAGGATCTCGTATTCTACCGCCGCCTGCGTGAAACGGGACCGCTCGCGGCGCTCGACATCCCGATCGGCGTCAATCCGAGGCGCTGGGAGAGCGACGGTTTTCTGCGCACCACCGCGCGCAATCTGATCGCCTGGTTCTGGTGGGATCTGCGCGGGAAGGGACGTGCGCGCGGCGGGGCATGAAGTCGGCTCGTCTACCTGTGATAAAATCACAGGCGATGAGCCTGGAGGATTCGGGATGGAATTCGACCCCGTAGAAGCATTGATTCTCGACCTGCTCGAGTGGATCGGCCCGCACCCCCGCGCCTACACGGAGGTCATGGACGCCTGGCGGACGTCGTGCCCGCGTCTCCCTGTCTGGGAGGAGGCGAACGAGCGCGGTTTCATCGGCAGCGGTACGGGAGGGAGCACGGAGGGAAGCGCCGGGGGGGCTGAAACGGGCGAATTCGTCACCGTAACGAGCCGGGGGGCCGCGTTCCTGGCAGAGCACCGCAGAGCCTTCAGTTAAAATTGTCGGTATTATTAAATTAAAAATATTGACAAAATCAAATAAACGGCTTACTGTTCGTGCATGGAAACGAACACGAAGGCCATGCAAGGCACCCACCGAGTCACCGACGACGCGCAGCGGAAAGCGCTGACGTCGCCCATCCGGCTCGAAATCATCGGTCATTTTACGGGGCCCGAGCCTCTCTCGGTCGCCGAGATCGGGGCGCGCATGGGGCGCCCGCCGACCGCCATCTACTATCACATCCATCAACTCGAAGAAGTCGGCCTGCTGATACGTACCGGGAGCCGCGGGAGCGGCAAGAAGGCCGAAGTTCTCTACCGCCCGATCGCCGACTATCTGGACCTTACTCCGGATCGCGGCAATCGAGAGCATGACGCCGACACGCTCGCGACGCTCAAGGCGGCGCATCGCATGGCGGCGCGCGACATGGAAGCGGCCCTGCAGAACCAGACCGGATGCTACGACGGTGCACGCCGCAATTTCATCGCGTCCAGAATGCACGCGCGCCTGTCGCCGGAATCACTCGCCGCGGCGAACGAGCACATCGACGCCCTTTTCGAAATCTTCATGCAGGAATCATCCGCGGACGATAGCGCCGACGGCGACTTCTGTTCGTTCACGATCACACTCTTGCCTCTTCGAGGCCGTCAGGGAAGCGAGTAGCCATGCCTTCGTTGCTTGATCAGCTCTTCGTTCTGTTTCTCGTTCTGCTGTTCCCGCTCTACAACTGGAACGAGGCGCGCAAAGTGAGGCGCGATATCGCCGGCGGGCTGGATCCGGCTTCGTTCGACACTGCAGGCGATTACAAAAAGGGAATCGCGATTCTCTGGGCGCTTGGAATCGCGGGCGTGGCATTCTGGCTCATGCAGTCGAGGAGCTGGGATGCGCTCGGAATGGGTGGCGGATCGGACAGCGCGCTCCGGTGGGCGGGCGGAATCGCCGTGGCGGTTGCCGGTCTCGCGCTCACGTATCTGCAGGCCGCCCAGGTCGGGAAGAGCGACGATGCGCGGAAGCAGCTCCACGATCAGATCGGCGATCTCATGTACTTCCTTCCGAAGACGCAGAAGGAATTCTACTGGTTCAAATGGCTCTCGCTGTCCGCGGGTATCTGCGAGGAAATTCTGTATCGCGGCTTTCTGATGTGGTTCATCGGCAGTTATTTCGGCGTTCTCCCCGCGATCTTGCTGAGCTCCGTCGCCTTCGGAATCGCCCATTCCTATCAGGGGTTCGGGAACGCGGCCCAGACCGCGATTATCGGTCTCTGGATGGCGATTCTGTTCTGGCTGACCGGCTCGATCTGGGTTCCGATGATCGCCCACTTCCTGGTCGATGTGATCGGTGGGCGCATGATCTACGGAGTTCTGGCGCGGGATGCGCGCGGGTCCGGCGGGACGCGGATGGCTTCGCCGGGCAGCGCATGATGCTCGGGGCACCGAACACCACGCTTCGCGTCTGGCCGTTCCGCAGAACGCGCGCGATTCTCTGGCGCACGATCTCGTTCTTCGTGCTCTTCGGCGTGCTGGGCGCGGTTGTCATCGTACCCGTGGCTTCGAAACTGGAAGACTGGAAAGCTTCATCGAGCGCGGCCGCTCATCTCTATCCTGACTTTGCCGGTCTTCTCGCGATTCTCGCGGCGACCTGGATCATGACGCGGTTCGTCGACCATCGCCCCTTCCGCACGGTCGGCTTCGCTCCGGGCACGGTCGTGCGCGACATCGCGCTCGGTCTCGCGCTCGGCGCGCTCTGGCTCACGCTCTCCGTCGGCATTGCATGGGCGTGCGGCTGGGCAACGTGGCAGGGGCGCGTGAGCATGACGGGGGGGGAGCTGCTCGAAGCGGGCGGCGCGATCTTCTTCAACGTGCTCACCCAGCAGCTGCTGCTATGCGGCTACATCTTCCAGACGATTCGCAGTCGAACGAATTTCGCGCTGGCCCTGCTTCTGTCGGCCGCTCTCTTTTCGGTTTTTCACGCCGGCGCGTTCGAAGGCGCCCTGCTTCCTGCCGTGAACGTATTCGCAGTCGGCGTCCTGTTCTGCGCCGCGTTCCAGGTCACGGGAAACCTGTGGCTGCCCGCCTCACTGCACTTCGCCTGGAACTTTCTGCTCGGTCCCGTATTCGGACTGACGGTAAGCGGAAGCGACAGCCTGGGACTCGGCTGGACCGCATTCGCGATCGAGGGCCCGGCGCTCTTTACCGGGGGTGCGTTCGGGCTCGAGGGCGGCCTTGTCGTGACCTTGACGACCGGTGCCCTCGCGGTCGCACTGCTGCTCATGCTCCACCGCGCCCGCGGGCGCATCCTGCCGGCTCCGGCGTAGAGCAGGAACGCGCGGGACCACTTTCTCACGACTCCAATGAAACAGTTCGACTAGACTGGGTGGAAGACTGCCGCCGCCGACTCACCGCGCCTCGCAATCGCGGTGCTTCGCGCGCGCAATCTCGAATCGAATGACCGACATCAAAAGGAGAAACAGAAATGTCCAAAAAAATCATTGCCGTTGTGGGCGCGACCGGAGCGCAGGGCGGCGGGCTCGTACGTGCGATCTTGAGCGACGCTGGCGGCGGGTTCGCTGTGCGCGCCCTGACGCGTGACGCCAATTCGGACAAGGCGAAGGCTCTCGCAAAATCGGGGGCGGAAGTCGTTGCGGCCGACCTCGACGACCAGGCGAGCCTCGAGGGCGCGCTCGATGGCGCGTACGGCGCCTACTTCGTGACCGCGTTCTGGGAGCACTTCTCGCCCGAAAAGGAGAAGGCCCAGGTTCGCAACATGGCCGCCGCGGCGAAGGGAGCGGGGGTCAAACACGTCATCTGGTCGACGCTCGAAGATACGCGCCAGTGGGTTCCGCTTTCGGACGACAGAATGCCGACGCTCATGGAGCATTACAAAGTGCCTCACTTCGATGCCAAAGGGGAGTCGAACAAGGTATTCACGGAGCTCGGCGTGCCGACGACGTTTCTGTTCACGTCGTTCTACTGGGACAACCTGATTCATTTCGGCATGGGGCCGAAGAAGGGCCCGGACGGCAAGCTCGCGTTCACGCTGCCGATGGCCGACAAGAAGCTGCCCGGGATGGCGGCGGAAGACATCGGAAAGTGCGCGTACGGTATCTTCAAGAAGGGGAACGATTTTATCGGGAAGAGCGTGGGGATTGCGGGAGAGCATCTGACAGGGACCCAGATGGCCGACGCGCTCTCGCAGGCGCTCGGCGAAGGAGTGAAATACAACGCCGTAACCCCGGAAATGTATCGGGGCTTCGGGTTTCCCGGCGCCGACGACCTCGGCAACATGTTCCAGGTCAAGTGCGATTTCGAAAAGGAGTTCTGCGGCGCGCGCAGCGTCGAGGTCTCGCGAAACCTGAACCCCGAGCTGCAGACGTTCGCCACGTGGCTCGATCGGAACAAAGCCGCGATCCTCGTCGATTAAACATGGCCGGCCGCTTTTTCGTATCGAGCTTGACGCGCTGCGCGGTACTGCTGCAGTACCTGCGCTCCAGATGAGGGGGAGCGGCCCCCCCTCTTTTCCTTTACAGTTCGAGTGAAAACTGCTATCCTGCCGATCGTTCCAGCCATTTCTCATACTCGCTGTTTTGATCCCGTCTTTCACGTTTCCCCCGAAGCCCTGTGGCGTCGGTGAAAGGCATCTATGCTGCGATTTTCAAACCTCACTGCAATGAAAGGAGCTCCCCTCATGAAGCGAATGCTTACTGTGTTCGTCGTGCTCTGTATTACGGCCGCGAATGCCGGGGCGACCATGCCGCTCGGCACGGAGTCGGCCATGGATATCGACGCGATTCAGGCGGCCAAGGACGCCAACATGCTTCACAACCCGTACACCCCCGGTGCGCCGGCAGGTGGTGAAGACGTCGGCACTGCAACCGTGATTCCGGGCCTCCCGTACGTCGACGTCGGCAACACATGCGCGGCAGTCAACGATTATGTCGAGGCGTGTCCGTTCATCAATGACGGCGCCGGCGACCTCGTGTACGCCTACACGCCGGGCGCGAACGGCGCGATTACGATCGGGACGTGCAATTCGTTCTACGACACGCGAGTCTACGTGTACGAGAACGCGGTCACACCCGGATTTCCTTATGCCTGCAACGACGATGGCTGCAGCGGCCCCAATTTCCCGTTCGCCTGGCTTTCGTTCATCGAGAACATGCCGGTCACGGCCGGAAACACGTACTACATCGTGGTCGACGGCTACAGTACCGAATGCGGCGACTATGAGCTGACGGTTGACGAATACGTTCCGCCGGCGCCTTGCGAGCCCTGTCCCGCCAACGCGATTATCGAGGGCGAACCGGATTGCGCTGATGGCTACGCGGACGACTACAACGCAGGCTGCAACTTCCCGGCAGGCAGCTCCGAGAGCTGGACGGCGCTGCCCTGCGGCGACCGGATCGATGTCTGTGGGAAGACGGGGAACGGCTACATCACCGACGGGTTCTTCAACCGCGACACGGACTGGTACCGCATTACGCTGACAGTGGCGCAGGATCTGCACATCTGTTTCTGCGCGGACTTTGCCGGTGCGGTCGGCGTGCTGGACGCCATCTGCCCGCCGATCGGAACGTACTGCTTCGAGAACAACGTGGCCGGCACGGAAATCTGCTGCGATGTTTCTCTCGGACCGGGTGACTACTATATTTTCGCTTCGACCGCCGGCTTCGGCGATCTCGGCGACCTCGTTCCCTGCGGCAGTGAATACACGCTGTCGATCACGGGGCACGACTGCCCGACCACCGCGACCGAGGACGCGTCATGGGGCGAAGTCAAATCGATGTTCCGCTAGAGTAGATACGCTGGGGAAGCGAACTCAGGGTAGAACACAGAAAAGAAGGCGGGCCCTTTGCAGGGTTCGCCTTCTTTCGTTTGCAGTCAGAATCCGGTGCTGCTACGACTCATAAGGAGCCTCATGTGCTTCGCCCGGGCGTATTGCGCCGTGCAGGGGTGAAAAGCAAACGGGAGGTACGAAACGATGGTTATTGGGAAAGAGCTTCGCATCGGCGCTTCAATAAAGGCGCTGATGATTCTGACACTGATGACGACTCTCGGCTGCGGAACGACGTCTCTCCGGGGCTCGTGGGTCCGGATCGACGACGAGGCGCCGCAGGGACAGACGGTCAAGATTCTCACGGAGGAACGTTTCGCGTTCGGGCTTCATGCCAGGAACGAGATTATCGCGGGCGGGGGACGCTACGTTCTCGATGGCGACTCCTACACGGAGACGATCGAGTATCACTGGATGCCGAGCCTCGTGGGGAAAACCGTCGTGTTCGATTGCGATCTGGACGGCGACATCTGGCACCATACCGGCAAGATCAAAACCGGCGGCGGCGTGCTCGTGATCGACGAAGTGTGGGAGCGGATCGAGTAGCGCAAAAAAAAGAAGGCGGGCCCGACCGGGTCCGCCTTCCTCGTATTCAGACTCGAGCCGTGTGCTACGGCTTGACGCACTTGCGTGCTACGACTTGATGAGTTTGTGCGCTACGACTTGACACGCGTGTACATGATTACGCCGTTCTTGAATTCCGTGCCGTCTTCCATCACTTCATACATCGTAACGGACGCGTGATCATCGTCGATCACTTCGCTGACGACTTTCGACGTCTTCATGGCGCCGGTCATGCCGTCAACGTACGTTCCGATCAGCGTGATCTTGTTGCAATGATCCTCGCAACCGCCTTCGCTGTACATCATCGTCGTGCTCATGTTGTCGGTCCAGATGCCCATATGCTTGCCGCTGGCGTTGTCATAGCCCCACATGCCGTGGCCTTCGAACGGCATGCCCATCATCGTGCCGCTGTACGTTTCCATGAGATACCGGCCGCCCAGCGCGAGTTCCTGCGACGCCGTGCCCTTGCTGACCATCGGTTCGGCATCCGGAGTCATCCAGAACGTCGACTCGGTCATCCATTTGCCGACGCTTTTCGCCATCATTTCATGATGCGGGCCCGGGGTGGCCAGTTCCATCCACTTCGCCATCATGGCGTCTTCGCCGCCTTCGGCCATGGCGTGGTCGTGATCATCTCCGGCGAGAACGGGGGTAGCCAGCCATGCGGCCGTACAGAAAATCGCGCTCGCAATCAGCAGAATCCGTTTCATTGGCAGTTCCTCCAGAAATTTGAGTGAACGATCCGTGGTCAGTTTCCGTCCTGTATAATGTAGACGGCCCGTATTCGGAGCCCCCCGAAAGGCTACCTGCCCGGGCTCCTGTGTTGCAAGCCGAAATGCGTTGACCGGAGATCGACTTCCCTTGATAGTCGAATGATCCCACTGCTGATTTCCTGGAGGTTTTGATGAGGTTTTTTGCTAAAGTATTTGGAATTATGCTCTTATCCGTCTTTGTCTGGCACGCGGTCCCGTTTGCCGACGAAGCGAAGATGGCCGCGACCGAGCGGCACGAGATCGACGACAAGTTCAAATGGAACACGGCGGCGATTTTCGCATCGGACGAAGTCTGGGAAAAGGAGCTTGCGGCGCTCACGAAAGAGGCGGCCGTTCTCAAGGATTACCAGGGGACGCTCGCGAAGTCATCGGACGCGCTGGCCGACTATTTTCTGCTTCGCGACAAGCTCCTCCAGCGCGTCGAGATCTTGAGCATCTACGCGTCGCTCCGGTCGGACGAAGATACCCGCGTCGCGAAGTACAAGGACATGGATACCCGCGCCGGCAAACTCTACACGAAGTTCGCCGAATGGACGGCGTGGGAAGATCCCGAACTGGCCGCGATCCCGGCTGACAAGCTGCGCGGCTTCCTGAAGAAGAACAAGCGACTTGCCTCGTATGAGTTTTCGATCGAGAATTCGATCCGGCTTCGGCAGTACACGCTTTCGCCCCGCGAAGAGGAGCTGCTCGCGATGGCGGGAACGGCGCTGGGCGCGCCCGCGGACATTGCGGGCATGATCCGGAACGCCGACTTCAAATGGCCGTCGATCAAGGACGAAGACGGGAACGAAGTGGAGCTCACGAGCGGGCGCTTCGAAAAGTTTCGCCGGTCGAAGGACGTGCGCGTTCGCCGCGACGCCTACAATGCCGCGCTCGGAGCGTACGGCGGCATTTCGAATACGCTGGCCTCAGCGCTCGCCGGAGCGGTCGAAGGCCACATCTTCAATGCGCGGGCGCGCGGCTACGAGTCGTCGCTGCATGCGTCCCTCGCCCGGAACAACATTCCGGAATCAGTCTATCGCAACCTGATTCAGACCGTCGGCGAGAACATCGATCCCGTGCACCGGTACGTGGCGCTTCGCAAGAAAGCGCTCGGGCTCGACGAGATGCACTACGTCGACCTGTACCCGTCGATCGCGTCGAATCCGCCCGGCGGAACGCCGTATGACGAAGGTCGCAAGATGGTTCTCGGCGCGGTGGAAGTGCTCGGCGAACCGTATGTGAACGACTTGAACGCCGGTCTCGACGCGGGCTGGGTGGACGTTTACGAAAACGTGGGCAAGCGAAGCGGCGCCTACTCGCACGGCACGAAGGGCACCATGCCGTACATCCTCATGAACTACGGCGACAACATCAGTGGTGTCTTCACACTCGCGCACGAAGCGGGCCACTCGATGCATTCGCTTCTTACGGGGCGGAATCAGGAGTACGTGAACTGCGACTACTCGACGTTCGTCGCCGAAGTGGCGTCGACAGGCGTCGAAGCGCTGCTGCAGTTCAAGCTCGGTCGCGAGAGCGAAGGCGCGGGACGCGACGAACAGATCTATCTGCTCGACCACTTCATCCAGGACATGATGGGGACGATGATCCGCCAGACGATGTTCGCCGAGTTCGAGCTCGGCATTCACGAAATGGCCGAGCGCGGCGAAACGCTGACGCCCGAGGCGATGGGCGCGTTCTACTCGGGACTCGTCGCGAAGTACTACGGCCCCGCCATGGTCGTCGATCCGGAAACGGCGTACACGTGGGCGCGCATTCCCCACTTCTTCTATAACTTCTACGTGTTCCAGTACGCGACGAGTTATGCGGCTTCGTTCGCGATCGCCGAGAAAATCGACAAAGGGGAACCGGGCGCGGTTGACGCGTTCCTGAATCTTTTGAAAGAAGGCGGCAGCGACTACCCGATCGAGCAGATGAAGCGTGCGGGCGTCGACATGACGACGCCCGCTCCGATCGAAGCCGCCATGCGGACGATGAGCGACGCCGTCACGCGTCTTGAAAAATTGATCGAGGCTTCGTAGTCGGCGACAGATCCGATCGGCTATGGTAACTTGAAGGGAGTCGAACCACCGTTCGGCTCCTTTCTTTTTGGGTGGATGCGGGGATGAAGAAGACTTTCACTTTTTCCAAACAGGCGATCAAGCGCGCGAGCTTTTGCAAAAAGGCCGCGTATCTGCGCGTGACGGAAAGCCGGAACGGAGATCCGTATGTGCATTCCGCGACGGATCTCGTGCGCATGGAGTACGGGCGGATCGTGCGCGATGCGGTGCGCGCGGAGTTCCCCGGCGGGCATGCGATCCGCGCGAAGAGCCACGAAGAAGCAGTTGCGAAGACGCAGGACGCGCTCGACGCCGGTGAGGCGGTGCTGTTCAACGCCGCGTTTTCGCACGGGCCGCTTCGGATCCGGATCGACATTCTCGAGCGTACGGCGCCCGATCACTTCCAGGTGTGGGAGGTCAAGGCGGGGACGTCCGTCGAGAAGTACGTGCCGGATCTCACCGTGCACATATTTGCGATGCGGGAGCTCGGCTTCTCGGTAGACCCGGGCATGATCGTGCTCGACAAGCAGGCGAAATGGGGCGCGGACACATACTTTCGTCGCGTCGACTGTTCGCAGTCTGTGCATGACCGGCTCCCGAAGATCCGAAAGCGCTACGAAGAACTGCTGCGCGCACTCGAAAGCGAAACGCCGCCGGAAGTACCGCTGAAACGGATGTGCGGCCGCTGTTCGTTTCTTCGCACCTGCTGGCCCTCGCTTCCCGAGCGCAGCGTGTTCGAGCTATACCAGGGCGACGGCGGCTGGGAGGCTGTCGACAAGCTCATCAAGCGCGGCATCTTCGATGTCGAATCACTTCCCGTGAGCGGGTCGTACAACACGATCCAGAAACGCCAGATCCGCTCCGTACGCGAAGGGCGCGCAGTCGTGGCGGGAAGTCCCGCGCAAAGCCTTCGCCGGTCGGTCACGTATCCGCTTTTCTTCCTCGACTTCGAATCGACCGCGCCTCCGATTCCGGCGTTCGTTCATCAGCGGCCTTATGATCTCGTACCCTTCCAATGGTCGTGCCACGTGCAGAGAAAACCCGGCGGGCCGATCGAACATCACGATTTTCTATGGGATCGCGAGGGCGACCCCCGCCGCGAACTTACCGAATCGCTTCTCTTTCTTCTCGGGAGCGAGGGGACCATCGTCGTCTATTCCGATTTCGAAGAACGGGTCGTCCGGCGCATGGGAGAAGTGTTTCCTGAACTCCGCTCTCCCTTGAAGCGCGTCAGCAAGCGCATTCTCGATCTGCTTCGCGTCATCCACAGGCACTACTATCATCCCGACTTCCGCGGCTCGTTCTCGATCAAGAATGTGTTGCCGATCATGGTCCCCGGCATCGACTATTCCGGGCTTGGCATCGCGGACGGCATGGAGGCGATTCTGGCTTATAATCGACTGCAGAACGAAGCCATGACAGAAGAGGAGCGTGCACAGCTGATGAGTGATCTGAGAGCGTATTGCGAGCTCGACACGCTGGCGATGGTCGAGATCTTTCGCGTGCTCATGCAGCCGCCCGCCACGCTTCGGGAGAACCCCGCGAAATGACCGACGGTATCGATCGCGCGATTCGGGACCAGTTCCCGATACTCGCGAAGAAGAACTATCTCGTGAGCCATTCGCTCGGCGCGATGCCGGTCGGCGCGCGCGAAGGGCTCATGCAATATGCGGACGAGTGGGAGACGAAGGGCGTGGTCGCCTGGGAGGAAGGGTGGTGGGAACTGCCCGTTACGATCGGCGACAAAGTCGGCGCGATCATCGGCGCCCCGCGCGGCTCGGTCGGCATGCAGCCGAACGTTTCGCTCGCAACGGGCGTATTTCTCTCTTCGCTTCCGTTCGAGGGAAAACGCAACAAGATCGTCACCACCGACATGAACTTCCCGACCAATCTGTATCTGTTCGAAGGGTGGGAGAGTGCGGGAGCGCGCGTCGTTCGCGTGCCGACGAAAGACGATGTGAGCGTCGAAACGGAGCGCCTGATCGCGGCCATCGACGCGGAAACCCAGGTTGTCGCGATTTCGCACGTTCTCTTTCGTTCCTCGTACATACAGGACGTCGCGGCGGTCGTGGCGAAGGCGCATGCCGTCGACGCGCTCGTTCTGATCGACGTCTATCAGTCGGCGGGGACCGTGCCGCTGCACGTCTCGGATCTCGGCGTCGACGCCGCGGTCGGCGGATGTCTGAAGTGGCTGTGTGGGGGGCCGGGCAACGCGTTCCTGTACGTGCGCCCCGACCGCGCGCGCGAACTGAAACCGCGTCTCACGGGGTGGCAGTCGCACGAGAAGCCGTTCGCGTTCGATCGTGATTCGTTCCGGCGGGCGGAGGGCGCCTGGCGTTTCCTGACCGGCACGCCCACGATCGCGACCATGCGCGCGGCCGAAGCGGGGCTCGGGATCGTGCATGCGGTGGGCATGGACAAGATTCGCGCGAAGTCCCTCCGTCTTACGCGGCTGATTCTCGACCGCTGCGATCGCGAAGGGTGGCCCGTGAATTCGCCGCGCGATGACGCGGTGCGCGGCGGGACCGTGACGATCGCGCTTCCCGATGCGGAGCAACTGAAGGACGAGCTGATTCGAAACGACATTCTCGTGGACTACCGGCCGAGCGCCGGCGTTCGGATCGCGCCCCACTTCTACAATACCGAGGAAGAAGTGCTGGCGGCACTCGACGCGCTGGCCGCCATCACAGGAGCGAAGCGATGAGCCCCGAAATCATCGATATTTCACGCGCGCTGACGGCAGAGACCGCGCCATGGCCGGGTGACGTCCCGTTCTCGCGCGAATGGACGACCCGGATCGAAGACGGCGCGGCCGTGAACCTGAGTGCGTTCCGGATGTCGCCGCATGTGGGGACGCATGCGGACTCGCCGTTTCATGTCACGGCCGGCGCGCCCGGAATCGAATCGATGCCCCTCGGGTCTTACATCGGTTATGCGCGCGTCGTCACGGTGCCGGGGAAACCGAAGCAGGTCGTACCCGAGCACCTGGCCGCGTTCGACCTCAAGATGCCGCCGCGCATTCTGCTGCGAACGAGCACTGATCCTGACCCCACTGTGTTTCCCGAAGAGTGCACCACGCTTTCGCCCGACCTGGCCCGTCTTCTCGCGCACGGAGGTACGAAGCTCGTCGGCATCGACACGCCGAGCATCGATCCGACCGACTCCAGAGAACTGGCCGCCCACAAGATTCTGGCGGAAGCCGGGATCGTGTGGCTCGAGAACCTCGACCTCACGCATGCCCCCGACGGCATCTATCTGCTCGCGGCGCTTCCGCTCAAGATCCCGGGATCCGACGCGGCCCCGGTCCGCGCCGTTTTAGTCCGCGACATCGAATAAACTCCCCGTTCGACGAGTAATCCCTGCAGCAACAGACTGAAGAAGAATCGGATCAGGAGGCGCGAGGTCGTTATTCTTCTCGACCCGCTCGTCCTGGCCAAATGGCCAACTACGGAGGCCGAGCGGGATCCGAAGAACAACTCCTCGCGCCTCGGAATCCGCCTTCACACAGCGGTTTGTGCGCGGGGGGGAGACCGGCTGGCGAGACTCGATTCATAGGATTTGGGCATCTCCGTCTCCGCCCTCCGGACCCGCTCCCTTCCGCTCCTGCCTCGCCGCCTCCATTGGAAGGGGAATGGGGGCGTGGAAGGTCTTTCCAGGAGGCCTCTCGGCCTCCGTAGTTGGCCAGTCTGGCCAGGACGAGAGGCCTCCGGGAAGATCCTTTCACGCCCCAAGCCTCCTCTTCCTATTTTTTTACAAATGTGATATCATATCGATATTGATATGATGGCTCAAAGAAAGGAACGCATACCATGATCAAGGAACAAACAAGAGGTGCCTGGAGCGGCTATTTCATGCTGTTCGTCGTGATTTTCTTTTTCCTCTTCTCGCTCGCGGTCGTAATCACGGGCGGGGCGAGCGGCGTCCGTATCTTCGTGCTGCAGGGCATCTTCGGACTCTTCATCACTGCGTTTCTGGGGGCGGGATTTTTCATCGTGAACCCGAATCAGGCGCGCGTGCTTGTGTTGTTCGGCAAGTACAAGGGCACCGTGAAGCAGAACGGCTTTTTCTGGGCGAACCCGTTTTTCGTCAAGACGAAGGTGTCGCTCCGCGCGCGCAATCTGAACGGCGAGCGGCTCAAGGTGAACGATCAGTCGGGGAATCCGATCGAGATCGCGGCCGTGGTCGTGTGGCAGGTGTCCGACACCGCGCGCGCGTCGTTCGATGTCGACGACTACAAGGAATACGTGGTCGTGCAGAGCGAAGCGGCCGTGCGGCATCTGGCGGGGTCGTACCCGTACGATACGTGGGAGGACGATCACGAAGGCGTCATCACACTGCGCGAGGGCACGGAGGTCGTGAGCCAGATGCTGGAAAAGGAGCTGCGCGAACGCTTCAGCCGAGCCGGAGTCGAAGTGATCGAAGCGAGAATCAGCCATCTCGCCTACGCGCCCGAAATCGCCGAAGCGATGCTGCGCCGGCAGCAGGCGAGTGCGGTCGTCGCGGCGCGCACGCAGATCGTCGACGGCGCGGTGGGCATGGTGAGCATGGCCCTCGAAAAGCTGTCGCAGCAGGGCATCATCGACTTCGACGAAGACAAAAAGGCGACGATGGTGAGTAACCTGCTCGTGGTTCTCTGCGGCGAGTCGTCGGTTCACCCCGTGATCAACACCGGCACGCTGCACCAGTAGCGATGGCCAAGCGAAAGGCATTTCTCCTTCGGATGAACCCCGCGCTCTGGGACGAACTCGAAAAGTGGGCCGCGGACGACTTCCGCAGCGTGAACGGCCAGATCGAGTTCCTGCTGCGCCAGGCGGTGCGTGAGAAACGGAAGAAGGACGTACGCGAAAGGGGGAGGGACGACGTCCCTCCCTCGTGATACTCTCGGGCGATGCAGGCGAATGAGCAAACCAACGCGCGTGCGGGGTCCGCGGCGGGCACGCTGACGGCGACTGCTTTGATCGGCTTCATCGGCGCGATCTGGCAGTGGAGGCGCGCGCTGACCGCCGACCCGTTTCACTACGCCGACAGCGGTACGATCGCTTCCGCCCTTCTCTTTTCGCTGGCACTCTTCGTCGGATTGGCGGCCGTCATCTGGCTGCTCACACGACTCCTTCGCGCCCACCTGCTGGCGCCGGCACTTCTTGCGGCTTCCTTCCTCTACCTCGAATTCCTGGCGTGGTTCGCGGGGCGTCAGATCTCGGTCAGGACGCCGACGTTCGTGATCGGCATTCTGCTCACGTCAGTAGCGGCCGTCATCCTGGCGGGAGTGGTGCGAAGAGGCACGGGCCGGCGCATTTTCACGCGTATTCTGATGGCCGCCGCGCTCGTTCTGGTGATGGCGACAGCACTTCCTCTCGCTGCGCTGCTGCAGGGGGATCAGGAGAGCGACGGGCATCACGCGACCGCGCTTTCGGATCGCCGGCCCGCGCCGCCCGGCGCACCGAACCTCGTGCTCATCACGATCGATACGCTGCGCCCCGACTTTCTCGGCGCGTACGGAAATCCGGCCGTCTACACGCCCCATATCGACCGGTACGCGCGCGAGGGAACGCAGGTGATGCGCGCGCTCTCGTCGATTCCGATCACGCTGCCCAGCCACGCGACGATCATGACCGGGACGCACCCTTCCACGCACGGCATCAACAACAACGGCTTCCCGTTCACGCAGGCCGAAGAGACGGTGCTTGCCGGACATTTGCGAAACCACGGGTATCGAACGGGGGCGTTCGTCGCTGCCTATCCGCTCGACGGCGCCTTCGGCCTCGGGGTCGGGTTCGATGTGTACGATGACGAAACCGAAGACGCGGCCATTCTTTCCGTATATCGATTCCGCAAGTTTTTGAACGAGACTTCCACGGGCGCTGTCCTGAAACGCCTCGGACGTCGCGTCATGGACCACGGTGTGGCGGAACGCAAGGGTGAGGTCGTGTGGGGCGCGGCCCGCGTATGGCTCGAAGAGCAGGATGAAAGCCCGTTCTTTCTATGGCTTCATTTCTATGATCCGCACGCTCCCTATGATCCGGGGCCGATCGGGACTCGCCTGTATGAAGACCGCACCGTTCTGCGTGGCGGAATGGAACTCGATGAGATCGAAGTGCCGCCGTACGCGCGGCTCAAAGACGCGAAGGACATGAAGGATTACCGCGGTCTTTACGCGGGGGAAGTGACGCGCCTCGACCGCGTGATCGGTGAGGTCGGCGCGTACTTCGATCAGCGCGGATGGAGCGCGCGCACTCTCTTTGCGTTGACGGCGGACCACGGCGAAGGACTCGGCTCGCATGACATTCTGACTCATGCGCCGCGATTGCACGACGAGCAGCTCGCGGTGCCGCTCTTCCTGCGCGGGCCCGGAATCGCCCGCGGAGAACTTTCGCGGGCGCCGTTTCGGCTGGTCGATCTGGCGCCGACGCTGCTTGCCCGGGCCGCTCTGCCGCCGCTCCCGGACGCGGAGGGCCGTGTGATGACGCTGGATCGCGGGCTGAGAGGATCGGAAGAGACGGGAGCCGGGGAAGCCGGGGGCGACGCGGCGGGCGATGCGGCTCGCGATTTTCTGCACGTAGCCGAAACGCCGATTGACGGAGGGCGCCGCTCGCTTGAATCAGACGGCTGGAAACTGGTACATACACTTCGCACGGGAGATTACGAACTCTTCGATCAGGTGAACGATCCCGGCGAAACGACAAATCGCATCACCGACAGGCAGGCCGATGACATGTTCCGGTCGCTCGGTGATCTGCTGGAGTCGATTCCTTCCGCGCTTCACGGAGGCAGCGCGCCGGATTTCGCGAACCTTCCCGAATCCGCGCGCGAGAAGCTCCGCGGCCTCGGATACCTGAACGATAACTAAGCGACGACTAAGCGACGACTAAGCGACGGCTGACCGCCAACTGAAAGACATCGGAACGAAGACTGGCCGACAACCGAACGTGTGCGATTCGTCTTCATGGCCGCTCAGTGAAAGTCGACGAGGAACGATCGGCTCTCGAACGGGCGCAGTTCCTCCACGTTCAGTACGAGCGCGTCATTCTCACGCTCATACGTGTAGCTCGGCGCGTTGAACCCGATGACAGACGGCGTCACCGTGATCTTGCCGGGCGAGCGCGGGAGATACGTGCGCAGGTTGATCGCGGGAATCGGCTTGTCGTATTCGCTCGAAACATAGAGCCCGAGGCGATTCGGTCCGAGCACTTCGGTCCGGAAGCGCACGCCGTCACGCGCCTCCCACCAGTTCGCCACGTCTCCTCCGGTCGCGATCCACACTCTCTTCGAGCGCATGTAATTCACGAGCTTCGGGATCACGTCTTCCACGCCCTGCTTCGTCAGCAGATGTGTGTGAAACGACAGAAAATAGATCGTACCCATGCGGTAGTGCGCGAGGAACGACGTCTTGTACGCTTCGATTACGGCGCGCGGGTCCTTGAGATCCTGCGTAACGAGGAGTTCGTAGTCGTCGACGCCGACGCGCGGAATTTCGACGATGCGATTCGACTTCGAGCGCTTCCATGCCGTGCCGCCGCGCGCGATGGTGTGAATCGCGGGCACGGCAGAGGACGCCTCGAATCCGCCCACCATATAACGGTAGCCGGCGTGGGCAAGCGCGCGAATCGTCTCTTCGTCATACTTTTCCTCGGGCGGCCGAAACCCCACGCACGCCTGCCCCGTGATCTCCTCGAGATCGGCTTTCGTACGCGTGATGCGCGCGAGCTGCTTTTCATACTGCACGCCGCCGAGCGGTGAGTGGTCGTCCGAATGCGACCCGATTTCGCCGACGGCCGCAAGCCGCGTGGTAAGGGCCTCGTGATCGCGGGCGAGATCGGACACGCAGAAAAACGTTACGGGAACGTCGAGTTCGGTGAAAATGCGCTGCGTTTCTTCGGACGCCTGATAGAACGATTCGGTGTCCTGCGCGAAGATGACGGCCGAGCGCCGGCCCTCGGGCCACGTGTCGATCGCAGCCACCGGGCGCCGGGCGACCCAGTCGACCGCGTTCGTTGCGAGCCGCGCCGGAACGTTAGCGGTTTGTTCTTTCGTATGAAACGCCGTGAGGGGCATGCCGAACCAGACGAAACGGCCGTCGCCCGCGCTTGTGTGGAGCGCGAACGAGTAAGGCCCGCGGTCGGCTTCCGGCTCCAGGTCGACGAACTGACGCGCGCGGTCTGTGTAATAGCCGTCCGCCCAGTCGACGTTGTATGCGGCGAGTGCGAGTTTCCCGTCGAGCGCGCCGAGGATCGTTCCCTCCGGAATGCCGGCGGTTACGGGGGAGTGTCCGGAGGTCGAAACGAACCACGGCTTGACGCCGTCCGGAAGCGACGGAGAATCCGTGATCCTGCCGTTCGAGAAGCGTTCGATCATTTCGTAGCCGACCCACTCGCCCTTCTCGTCGCGCGCGCCCGTGTACCAGCTCGCGACTACGCCGCCGCCTGCCGCGAGATACTCGTCGATCCGTTCGCGCTCGAGCGCCGTGAGAGATATCGCGGCGGGCAGAACGAGCGCGTCGAAGCCCGCGCTCCGCGAAGCCGTCCATGACTCCAGCTCGCTGTCGGAAATCTTGACGACCGACGCGCCGGCGTCGGCAAGCCACTGCGCCCAGACTTCGGCCAGCGATTCGCCCATCGGCAGATCCGTCTTCGCGAGATAGTCACGAGAATGCTTCGAGTCGAGCACGGCAACGCGCGCCGGATCCTCGTCGAGAAATCCCTGCCCGTCCATTGTGAAATAGCCGAACACGTTGCGCAGCAGCAGCAGATAGATCAGCACGCCGGAAGCGATCACGATCACGGCGAACAGAAGCATGTAGGCTTTCAGAAGCCATGGGGAAGAAATGCGCCCGGGCAATCCCATCTACGCGTCCCCTTCGCGATCATGTGACGCGCCGTGATCGTGCGACACGCCCTGCGCGCGCGGCCCGCTGGGAGCGCGCGAGCCGCCTTGATCCGAGGATCCGTCATGCACGTACTTCACGAAGAAGCGGCGCTCCATCGTCTTCATTGCGGGCGCCGGCGCCTTCGCCTCGCGCATCTTGTACACGAGAAACGAGCCGGCCGCCATGATGATGGTCACGATCGTGGCGATCAGAATGATCGTGGAAAGCAGCGGGATCAGATTCATGCGAGCCTCCGATCAGATCCGTCCGAGACGGTCCAGTTTGCCCCAGCCCATTTCGAGCCCGAGCGTCTCTTCGACGAGTCCGTACACTTTGTAGAAGTCGATGACGAGAATGAAAAAGACGCGATACAAAACCGCGTAGCCGACAAGGCCGAGGTCCTCGTTCTCCATGACCATGCAGTGCATGGCGGCGGCGATGTCGAGCAGCGTGAGCTGCACCCACCAGAGAACGAGCAGATACGAAAGGCCGTGCACCGCGCCGATGTAGATCAGGAAGAAGTTCGCGGCGATGTTCATGACCGGCCAGAGAATGCCTTCGAATGCCATGTAGGCGGCCGTGAACGGGACCGTGAAGTCGCCCTTTTCGACGCGCGTGAAGATCTTCCTGTGCTTCTTGATCGACTGCAGAATGCCGCGCGTCCATCGATACCGCTGCTTCACGAGATCGAGCAGCGCTTCGGGCGCTTCGGTCCACGCGATCGATCCCGGTTCGTACGTGATGTGCCAGCCCTGCTTGAGGATCTTGAGCGTCAGGTCGCAGTCTTCGGCGAACGTGTCCGAATCGTAGAGTCCGACATCGACCACCACGTCGCGGCGAAAGAGGCCGAGCGGGCCCGGTACGATGTTGACCGATCGAAAATACGCCTGCGCCTTGCGGACGAGGTTCAGTCCCTGAATGTATTCGAGCGCCTGCAGTTTCGCGTAGAGGTTGTCGCGGTTCGACACTTTGACATTGCCGGCGACTGCGGCAATGCGTGTGTCGCGAAAGTGGCGGGCGGCGAGCCGGATCGCGTCGGGTTCGAGTTTCGAATCGGAGTCGATGCACGCGATGATCTGCCCCTCGGCGCGCATGATCCCGTAGTTCAGGGCCTCGGCCTTCCCCTGGTTCGGCTTCGTGAACACGCGGACGCGGCGGTGCCCGTAGTCGCCTTCCCACACTTTCGCGCGCGCATACGTGTCGTCGGTCGAGC
Organism: Candidatus Eiseniibacteriota bacterium; assembly: GCA_029262235.1. Lineage (GTDB taxonomy): Bacteria > Orphanbacterota > Orphanbacteria > Orphanbacterales > Orphanbacteraceae > JABDJQ01. The sequence goes on from JAJCZU010000004.1 coordinate 809,158, forward strand.
CGTCGTCGATCACGATCACTTCGTAGTTCGGGTAGTTCTGTTCGAGCAGCGAACCGAGCGAGGCGTCGATCATGATCCCTTCATTGTAGGCGGGCACCATGATCGAAACGAACGGCGTGTGCGGTTCGTCAGAAATCTGACTGTCTTCGATCTGCTGCAGATAGGAAAACCAGAGAAGGCAGAAGTAGCGCAGCACGAGCGTCCCGAGAAATCCGAGAAAAAGTACGACCACGGATTGGACGAGCGCGTTCGGGATCGGAATTCTGGACTTTACGACCGAAAGGTAGATCCCGAACGAACCGCCGACGAGCAGCACGGACGAGGCGATGAAGACCGACACGTACTTCTGAAACTTGCCGCGCGTCATGAGCCGTGTCCCAGGGTGAGGCCCGCGCGCCAGGATGTGAGTTCGTAGGAGCCGCCCGCGCGAAACACGCGCGAGTGAAAGAAGCCCGTGCCGAGCGCGACGCGGTTCGACAGCATGTACGAGAAGCTTGCGGTCACGTCGGCGGCGGTGCCCGTCTCTACTTCGGTGGAGCGGCCGAGAAGCGCTTCGCACTCGAGCGACATGCTTTCGCGCCAGAGCGAAACGTGCACGCCGCCCTTATGGCTGCGATGCTCGGCGGGACTCCAGTAGAGGTCGGACTCGCCTGTGTACGAGAGATACGTTCCGCGATACTCGACCGCGACGCGCGGAGAATCGCGGAGCGCCCAGGAGAGCTTCCAGGCGGCGTCGAAACTTTCGTTCTCGTCAGACAGCGTTGTGCGGCGAAGCGAAGAGCCCGCGCGGAGCGGACCGTCCGGCATCCATTGCATGGCCGCGCGATACGCGGTGCCGTGCAGCGGGGCGTCGCCTACCGCGCGAACCGAGAGCGCCCGTTCGGGCATGTCGAAGCGTTCGGCTGCGGCATCGAATCGCCAGCGAATGCCGCGCAAGTACTCGACACGCGCTTCTTCTTCGTGCGTGGTGCCCGCTCCCTCGTATGCGTTCAAGCGCACGGTGCCATGCAGCGAAACCCCGTCGCGCCAGAGCCAGCTGCCGTTTGCCCCGATCCGGTCGACCGCGACCGATTCGTCGTTCTGGTTCATGAGAAGGCGTTCGTAACGGCCGCTCGCGCTCCATGCTTCGTCGAACTTCTGCCCCAGATCCAGGGCGAGGGACGACGAACGAAACGACTCTGAGTCCTGCGTGTGCCGGTACTCGGGCGTCGATGCGAGAGGACGGTCGCGTTCGCCTGCGTTCCAGTCGAATCCGTTCTGCAATGTCGAACGCCGGGCCCAGTCGCGGCGCCCTTCCCACTGATAGAGGTCCGCGATCCGTTTCGCCGGGCGCGCGTCTCCCGGCGAGCGGCGCTGCACCGCGCGGTACCGGTCGAACGCCGCGCGATTCCTGCCCTGCGAAACGAGAATGTCCGCATAGGCGAGTTCGGCCGAGTCGAGTGCGGCGGTATTCGCGCGGTCTTCTGCGTCACGTGGCCGGCCCGTGACGCGCGCCTGATTCGCGACCCGCGCCTCTTCCGCGTCACGCGCCTCGTGCCATTGCGCGCGACGCTTTGACGTCTCGGTGGAAACCCACGCGCGCGTGCCTCGCTCTGCCTCTTTCCGTGCCTCGTGCAGGCGGCCATCGGCGTCCGCCACGCCTGCGGCGAGCAGTGAGTCGGTGAACCGGCGCGCGTCATAGTAGCGTTCGGCGCTGACAAGGGCTTCGGCATAGTGCGCCTGCGCCAGTGCGGCCGCGCGATCTGTGTCCGCGAGCTCATCGTTTTGAGCCGCCGCGAGCGAGCGCTTCGCGAGCAGCACGCCGTACTGAGGATTCGCGCGAAGCTCGCGCATGCCTTCTATCGCCCGCGTTTCGTTTTCGTCCATGGCGAGCGCGGCGTGGTAACTGCGTTCGGCGGCTTCGACATCGCCTGTCCACCGTTGAAGGTCGCCCGCCGCGCCGAGGGCCGCGGCCGAATGCGCGTTGCGTTCTTCGAGAAGTGTGATCCCTGCTGCCGGCTCTCCGCTCCAGCCGAGAACCAGCGCCCATTCAATGACGGCGGTTTCATCGGATCGGCCCGCGCTCTTCAGTGTTTCGAGGTAGCTCTCGTAAAGCCGGGTCGACTCGTCGTAGCGCCCGTCCCACGAGCAGGCGCGGGCGTCCTGCAGAATCGCGGCGGCATCAGAGGGCGCCGGGTCAGCCGAGGGCGGCATCATCGGAAACAGGAAGAAAAGCGCAGCGTGATACGAGACCAGCAGCGTGATGGGGCCCATCACGACTCGACCATGGCCTTGGGGTCGACGGACGAAGGAGGCGAGGAGAAGGAATTGCGGAAGGCGTCGGTCAGCGAATAGAGAATCGCGTTCGTGTCGTCTCGGCCCTGAATGAGGGCCGTGGCCCAGTGGTGTGTTACGTCGGGGTTGCCCTTGAAGTGATCGATCAGATTCGTGTGAAGCCGCTCGCGAAACGCCTGAAATCCTGCTTCGTCCGATCCGACGAGTACGATCGCGACATCGCAGCCGGAGATTCCGATCACGAGATCGTCGTTTCGGCAGCAGCGCAGCACGACTTCCGCCGCTTCCTTCGGCGCTCTGTTCGTGAGCGGATCCTCGCCATCGGGATTCTGAAAACGCGAGAGATAGGCGATCGAGGCGAGTCCCGTTTCGCGCACGAGCGCGATGAGTTCCGAGAAGCGGTCGGTCACGCGCGGCGTGAACAGGAACTCGTCGGTCTCTGTGTTGTACTCGAGCAGCTCTTCGCCGCGTTCCGCGTCCCCCATGCTTTCGGCGAAGCGCTCCGCGAAACTCTGTTCGGCCACTCCCGAGTGTACTTCGAGATTCGTGGACGGGCCGCGACGGATCAGGTTCATCACGCGATAGCGAAACTCGTCACCGTGCAGCGGGCGTGCCACGATGTCGTCGCCACCCGAGCGAAAGCAGCGAATGCGGTCGAGCGCGCGCATGCGACGCCCGCCTACAAACAGCACCGGCGTGCGGATTCCGCTTTCGCGCATCCGCGCGCACACTTCGAACGGGGCGCTCGTTCCGTCGGCCAGTTCGATGATCGCGAGGTCGTGCGGGTCGGTGATTCCCTTCGCCACCGCCTGCATCGGTGACTCGACCGACGTAATTTCGTAGGCATCGCCGAGCGCGGTTTCGATCTCCTCGCCCTCGGGCGAGCGAAACACCATGATGCGTCCCCCGTCCGGGATGATCGCATCGGCGTCTGCCTCGGCTCCGTTCTCATTGCCGATCCCGCCACCCTTAAGCAACGTGAACGGAATCGCCTTGCGGGGGAGCGACGCGCCGCGATACTTGCGAATGCGCAGCACGCTTCCCGGGCCCGTTGCATCTTCGATATGGAAGAGCCCGAAACAGAAGCGTTCCAGCACGCGCCATGCCGGCGTGCGCGGAATCTCCGTCGCCTCTTCTGAAAGCAGAACCGTGGCCGGCATGTCGTCGAATCCGTTCAGCAGTGCGCTGTAGAAGCCGGGGTTGTCCGTTACAGGGTAACGCGACTGCAGCAGCGACGAAAACGCCTCCACGACGACTCGCGTGCGCGACTCCGCCAGGGTTGCGATTTCGTCCACGATGCTCTTCGCATCCCCCGTGTTCACGACGAGATCCGAGAACGACGCCGAAGGCGCAATCACGACGAGCTGATCGTCGCGCAGAAATTCCGACAGGTCGACATCGAGCGCCTGCGCGGCGATAAACAGGTCGCGCGGACGTCCCCCCGAGATCCAGAGGCAACGCTCGCCGCGACGCAGTCCTTCCAATAGAAAGATCAGCGACAGCTCGAGTTTCTCCGAACCGATATTGCCCGTCAGCAAATACGTACGTGTCGGCATCAGCCCGCCCGTGATCTGGTCGAGCTGGGGGAACCCCGTAGGGATTCTTTGCTGCATTGAATATAATCCTCCGCCTTCTCTATCGAGGATCGGCAGACCTGCGCAGAATCATTCATGTTCCGCGCGGGAAAACGTTTTCGTTGGGAAATGATGCGAATTTTGTCGAAGGGGGCCAGCCCGGCGTAAGCGCGAAGAAAGCGCGCGTTTGGGTCAGGCGGGTGCAGGGAGGGTTCGTCTCGCCCGCCCGTTCCCGTGTGTTCCCAACCCCAGCGCCCGTTCACGCTGGACAGTAACGCGCCTCTGTAGGATGATCGGATCTACAACGAATCACACCCCCTTACAAGTAAACGACATGACACTTCAGCAGCGCATCCGAGCATCTTCGATCTTCCGTATTCCGTTAGCCGTGACATTCCCGTTCGCATTCCCGTTCGCACTCATGTTCGCGCTACTGGTTGCGCTTGTGATTGCTCCGCCGCGCGCGACTGCCGAACCCGTTGCCCGCGGCATGACTGTCTCCTGTCAGACGTGGGGGTGGGAGTGGGGGAGCGACGAAATGGTCGCGACGATGGCCGATCTCAAGGCGATGGGATGCAACTGGATCGCGATTCATCCGTACGCCGGGATTCGGGGCGACGGCGAAGTCGTTTCCCGCATGGTCGAACGCGGCGAAACGCCCGACTGGCTGACGCGCCCGATCGAAGAAGCCCATCGTCTCGGCCTCAAGATGATGATCAAACCGCATATCGCATACTGGGGCGGGCCGTTCTCGTGGCGCGGCGAGATCACGTTCGAAACCGACGAAGAGTGGGATCGGTTCTTCACGACTTACACCGCGTGGATCGTCGAAGTTGCGCGCATCTGCCAGGACGCCGACGCTTTCGTTGTCGGCACAGAACTCGACCTCACGCTCGGTCACGAAGAGCAGTGGAAGCAGATCATCGCTGACGTACGCGCCGTAACCGACGCGCCCCTGACATACGCTGCCAACTGGACCGACTACGAACGCGTGACTTTCTGGCCGCAGCTCGACGTGATCGGAATCCAGTCGTACTTTCCGCTCGCCGACACTCTCGGCCTCCGCGAAGAGGCGAGCCTCGACTCCGCGTGGGCCTCGCTCGGCGACAGATTGCGCGCTTTCGCCGAACCCCTCGACAAACGCGTGCTGCTCACCGAGCTCGGCTACAACCGTTCGTCGAGCGCCGCATGGAAACCGTGGGAGTATCGGTCAGGTGGCGATGATGCCGAAGAAATCCAGCGCCGCTGCATGAACGCCGCGCTCCGCGCGCTCGAAGGGAACGATCTCTTCGTCGGCGCGTTTCTATGGAAATGGTTTCCCGGTGAACAGCAGGGGAGGCGCGGCAACTTCCTTCTCTCGACGCCCACAATGCGGGGTGTGATTTCTTCGAACTGGGGGAAGTAGGCGAAGCGGGTTGGTCGGGTGGCGGGATAATCCTCCTCGCCCTCGCCCTGTCGTGCCGCGGTATCAAGTCAGGTAAACGAGATCATCGTTGCCCGGCCCTCCAATGGGGCTCGGGTCTGCGGGGGATCATCTCGCCACCCGCCAGCACGACTTCGCTTGGTGAGGGCGGACGGAAAAGAGGGGGGAGGCGGGTGTGCGCTCGAAACAATCCTTCTCGCCTTCGCCCTGTTGTGCCGCGGTGCATTGCTCTTCGCCCGCTCGACATGGCCGACTGGCCGCGAAGCACGGGCTTCTATCGCAGCAGGATCAGTTTCAAGCCAGTGTTCGTGTTCGCCGAAATCAGTGAGATGAAGTAGGTCCCGGCGGCGACGGCCAGCCCTTCGTCGTTGTTGCCGTCCCACTCGATGATGCGAGCTCCTTCACTCCCCCGCAATGTTCTCACGAGTCGACCACTGATATCGAACACGCGGAGTTCCGCGGGAAGTAGGAGATCGTGCGAAGGGGTGAGCAGGATATGTGCTCCGGTTCGTGTGGGGTTGGGGCCGAGCAACTGGAGCGGGCGTACGGTGAAGTCGGCGTGATCGATAACGTTTGTCGGTGTTTCGCACCCTGCTCCCCGTGCGCCGATGAGGCCGCAACCAGGGGCTGATAGGAGTGGGGAGGTGTCTTCCAGCGTGTAGTCATTCGTTGTCGTATCGCAGAAAAGGGGATCTACATGGAGATTTCCACTGGAGTCACCGATACCGGCGACGCAGCCGACCCAGTCGCCACCTGTATTGTCGAACAAGTTCGTGCACGTGACGCTCACGTTAGCCGGGTCCTGACACGAAATCGCCGGACCTGGATTCGTATTGAACGCGAGGATCGAGCGGTCGATGTCGAAATCGACATTCTCAAGATGCAAGCTCGCTTCTGTCGTCGCTGTGTTCTGGACGCAGGATACGTTGCTCAGCGTGATCGCTTTGATCATGCTTTCTCGGTTGGACAACTCTCTCCCTGCGATACCGAGCGCCCTGCCGGCCGAATCGTCGAATCGTCCGGGGCTGCTCAATTGGCCACTGAAGATCACGCTTCCGTGCGCCGCCGTATTGCCGGCGATCACGGTAGTGTCGATGGTGATGTCTGAGCCGGCCGTAGCAATCGCGCCGCCATCTCCGGGTGTATCGTTCCCGAGAATGGTCGTATGAGTGATGTGGAAGGGGGAGCCGAAAGCATAGAGACCTCCGCCTCCGTTCACAGCATTGTTCCCCACGAGTTTGGATCTGGTCACTTGTACATCCAGTGCGAACCATCCACCGAGAGCCCCGCCCCTGAGAGCGGAGTTCCCCTGGAGGGTGGAGTTCCGAATCGTGACGTTCGAAGCATCAGCGAGTAGCCCGCCGCCGGTAGCGCCCGATTCATTCGACTCGAACAGGCACGAGTCGAAGGTCGCGTCGGCTTCCATTACCAACACCGCCCCACCACCACCCAGAGACCACAACTCACTACCTGTCACAATGTTGCATGACATCGTGCAGGACACGACCGAAACCTCGGTGAGCCAGAGGTACAGGCCGCCGCCGTTTCCTGCCTGATTCGAATCGATTCGGGAAGCTGTGAACGACGGATTCCCGCCAAGGGTTCCTTCCGTTTGATACCACCCCCCACCAAGCCCCGTCGCCATGTTTCCCGTGACCTTGCAGAACGACACGGTCAGATCAGTTTGTGAGTATCCTCCCGCACCGTTCGCTGCCTGATTCGCGCACACCGTGGACTGCGTCACCGTCACCTCGCCATACCGGCAGTAGATTCCGCCTCCGCGGTCCTGGGCAGCATTGCTGTCCACCACGCACGAAGTGATTCGAGGTCCCGGATTGGCGCTGCCCCAGATGGCTACACCACCTCCGTCGATGGCGGCGTTTGATCGAATCACACTATCCATGATTCGAAGGTCGGCATTAACTGCGAATATGCCTCCGCCTGAAGTGTCGGGGGCAACCAGTGCAGTTCCGCCCGTGATCGTCAGATTCTTGACGAGTGTAGTTGTATCCGTATTCGAACAATCCAGCACGCGGCCAAGTTGCTGAGCGTCGATCACGACGGAATCGGGTGCCGCGCCTTCGCCGAGCAACACAATCCCTGACTTCATGACAATCGAATGTTCGAAGTGGGTTCCTACTCCAACGAGAACCGTGTCTCCGGCCGCTGCCGAATCGATCCCCGCCTGGATCGTGGAAACGTCACCCGAACCGTTCGACTCAACGGTCCAGACAGCTGCGCTCGCCCGGTTTACTACCAGCAGTAACCCCGCAAGGAGAATGCAGAGATAGGGCATGCGGAACGAGAACACAGAAACCGACTCCGTTCGATGATTGAGAGCTCATTGATTGTAGCATATCGCATCAGGCGCGCTTCTTATGGGACGGGAGCGAGACGATCCGTTTGTTTGGGCGACAGAACGAAGGGACTGTTCCCCGCCATCCCCCCTCCGGATTCCTCACGCCCCAAAGCGTGATCGGAGGGGCGGGCGGTGAGACATTCCCCCGCAGTCCCGAGCCCCATTGGAGGGCCGGGGGTTCGGCGATCAGGCTTCATGTCTCATGTGAGCAGGCCCGACAGGGCGAGGGCGAGGAGGAATGTCTCACCGCCCCCGCCTCTTGCGATTCCGCAAGAAATCTACCAGCACAAAATCACCCACCTGATCCGCCGAGCTGAAGAACGCCCGCCCGCGGTTCTTCTCCGTGAGTTCCGCGATGAACTGCTCGAGGTACGGATCCTGCGCGACCATGAACGTCGTGATCACGATCCCCTTGCGCCTGCAGACGACGGCTTCGTCGAGCGTGCGGTTCACGATCATCTCGTCGAGTCCGAAGGTGTTGCGATACGTTCCCTGGCCCGGTATCTGAATCACGGTCGGCTTGCCGTCGGTGATCATGAAGATCTGCTTGTTGGGATTCTTGCGCCGCTCGAGAAGTTTGCGCGCGAGCTGCAGTCCGGCTTTCGTGTTCGTGTGGTACGGGCCGACGGCCGTGAACGGCAGGTCCTTGATGGGCACGGGGCGCGCGTCGTCGCCGAAGAGCACGATGTCGAGCGTGTCTTTGCGGTACCGCGTCATGATGAGTTCGGTGAGCGCGAGCGCAACCTGCTTGGCGGGCGTGAAGCGATCTTCGCCGTAGAGAATCATGCTGTGGGAGATGTCGAGCAGCAGCACGGTGGCGCAGGAGGTCGCGAACTCGGAATCGTGCACGACGAGATCACGCTCTTCGAGCGGAACGTCGGTGTTCCCTTCGCGCCGTACGGCGTTCCACATCGACGCGTTGAAGTCGATCGCTTCGATGTCGTCGCCGAACTGAAAGTCGCGCCGCTCGGGAAGCGCCTCGTTCGTGTTGCCGCCGCCGTACGGCGTCATGTGCGCGCCCTGCCCGCCCGACTGCAGATTCTGGAAGATGCGTTCGAGCGATGATTGGCGAAGCCCCTGCACGCCCTTGTCGGTGAGCTGCATTTTACCCAGTTCGGTGCTCACGATTTCGCGATCGTTCAGCTGCTTCTGGAACGCGTCGAGGTCGACGCTTTCGTCGAGGTAGCCGCGCTGCTGCAGCTGGCGCATCATTTCCATGGCGCGCTCGGGATCGCCGTTCGACTTGAGCAGCAGAAAATTGAACAGGTCGAGCAGCTGCTTGAAATGGCTGAGCTTCTTTAAGAGCTCGGGATCCCAGGAGCCGTAACGAAAGCCGAACATAACGCGCCCCCTAAAGGTCGCGCATCATGCGGCTCAGCATGTCGCCGTAGCGCACGGCGCCGCCGATTCCCTCGCGCGAGAGAATCGAATGCTGGTGCATCGCCTCGAGCACGAACTCCTGCGCGGCAAGGCGCACTTCGGGCGTTTCGGGCTCGAGATAGTTGTCGACGAGTTCGTTCAGGCCGTCGATGCTCGAGAACTGCGCGGCGAGTTCGCCAGAAAACGGCAGATCCGAGACGTCGATCGTGTTCCCGGCGTTGAACCACGCCGCCACGCGCCCGTAGAGCGGCTCGGATGCGTCCGGGTGGGCCTTGTCTTCGTGCACGGACGGAAAGTACTCCTGAAAGATCGATTTCACGGCCTTGCCAATCAGGCGTTCCGCCACGATGTTCGGCCCTTCCTGCTCCCCTTCGTACACGAGTTCGAGCTTGCCCGTGATCGCGGGCAGCACGGCATAGAGATCGCTGAGCCGCGCGGTCGGGCTCGGATCGCCGTTCGCGACCATGCGCCGTTCCACGCTGCTCGTCAAAAGCTCCAGTGCCGCGATCGCGAGTCGCGCGCTGACGCCCGAAGTCTGGTCGACGTGTTCGCTGAGGCGCGCCTGCACCGCGATCTCTTCAATCGTTTCGCGCAGAAAATCGGGCACGGTGACGGCCACGCTGCGATCGGTCGACGCTTCCTGGTCCGTGATCATCATCGCGTCCTCGAGGCTCTCGGGATAATGCGTGATGATCTGGCTCGCGATGCGGTCCTTGAGCGGCGTTATGATGTTCCCGCGGTTCGTGTAGTCCTCGGGATTCGCCGTGAACAGAAAGATCATGTCGACCGCGAGGCGAATCGGAAAGCCGCGTATCTGCAGATCACGTTCTTCGAGAAGATTCAAAAGGCCGACCTGAATGCGCGGCTGAAGATCGGGGATCTCGTTCAGACAGAAGAGGCCGCGGTTCGTGCGCGGCACGATGCCGTAATGAATCACGCGTTCGTCAGAGAGATCGAGCCGTTCGCGCGACGCCCGGATCGGGTCGATGTCGCCGATAAGATCAGCCATGCTGACGTCGGGTGTCGCGAGCTTTTCCTGATAGCGCGCGGAGCGGTGCAGCCAGGCGACGGGCGTGTCGTCGCCCGCTTCTTTCACGAGCGTGCGCGCGAAGTGCGAGGCGGGGCGAAGCGGATCATCGTTCAGGGGGGCGCCGTCGACAACGGGCGTCCATTCGTCGAGGAACGCCGAGATCGCGCGACAGACTCTCGTCTTCGCCTGGCCGCGCAGGCCGAGCAGAAGGAGGTCGTGGCGCGAAAGAAGCGCGTTCACGATCGCGGGAATCACCGAGTCGTCGTAACCGACGATGCCGGGAAAAAGCGTGCGCTTTTCGCGGATCGCGTCGAGCAGGTTCGCGCGCACTTCGTCGCGGATGCTCCGGGATTCGTAGCCGCTCGCCTTGAGCGCGCCGAGGGTGCCTGGCTTTTGCTGCATGAGCTTCCTTTTGTCGGGAACAGGGGGGAGGGGCTCGATCCATTCGAGTTCGTATATAATAGTAAGGGCTGCCCGGGGGATCAAGGCGGCGCCGGTGATTGGACCGAAGCGGGGAACGATTTGACGTGGCTCCCGATTCTCCGTATCCTGAATCTATAACGATTCTGTGAGCAACGCTCCGACCGACGATCGCCTAACGTGATGAACCATGGCGGCTTCGGCGACAGGGTCCCTCTGGAAACGGGCGGGCCTCCCGTGTTTGGAAAGGAGCGATGCGGAACCGGCTGATCAACGCGATCGGTCCGGCTGTTTCGCGTTCGCCTTTTCCTGGCTCACACCCCTCGGGGAAAAGGCGATGCCATGCTTTCCTTCGAAGATGCCATCAAAAGTACTTTGCAAGCCGTGCAGGCTGTCGAAACCGAAGCGATGCCGCTTCTGGGCGCCCAGGGACGCGTGCTGCGCGCGCCGGTGACCGCCGATCGCGATCTGCCGCCGTTCGACCGGAGCGAGCGTGACGGTTTTGCCGTGCGCGCCGAAGACTGCGCGAATGGAAAAGCGACCCTGCCCGTTCACGCGCGCACGATTTACGCGGGCGACGAGCCGGGCGCCGCGATCGAACCGGGGACGGCCATCCGCATCATGACGGGGGCCCCGCTTCCCGAAGGCGCGAACGTGGCGGTTCCGGTCGAGAAGACGATCGAGACGGGCGCGGGTGAGGCGGGCGAGGTGGCCGGCGCGGATGCCGGCGTTCGCCCGCGGGTGGTCATCGACTATCCCGCGATCAAGCCCGGGCTTCATGTGCATCCGCGCGGCTCCGATGCGCGCGCCGGCGCACTGCTGCTCGATACGGGCACCGTGCTCGGCCCGTCCGAAATCGCCGCGGCGGCCTCGGTGGGCGCCGGTACCGTGACAGTTTCCCGCCGCATTCGCGTCTCCGCGCTTTCTACAGGCGACGAACTCGTAGCGATCGAGGACGCGCCCGGCCCCGCGGCCATTCGTGACTGCAACGGGCCCGTGATTCTCGCGATGGCGTCCGCGCATCCGTGGATTCACGCGATCGGGTCGTATCGCGCGCCCGACGATCGTGGCGTGTTGCGCGAAACCATCGCGCGCGCGCTCGAGAGCGCCGACGTGCTCGTACTTTCCGGCGGCGTGAGCATGGGAACGAAGGACTTCGTGCCCGGCGTGCTGGCGGAGCTCGGCGTAGAACAGATCTTTCACAAGACCGCCATTCGCCCCGGGAAGCCGCTCTGGCTCGGCGCCGCGCCGAACGGGGCGCACGTTTTCGGCCTCCCGGGAAATCCGGTCGCCGTGCAGGTCACGTTTCGCGAAATCGTAATGCCGGCGCTTCGCAAACTGGCGGGCATGGCGCGCACGAGCGGCCCCGAATATGTGCTCCCTCTGGCGATACCCGTTTCGAAATCGATTCCGTTCCGTCAGTTCGTCCCCGCCCGCGTCGTGCCGGGCAATCCGGCGGGCGAACCGCACAAATCGCCGCTTTGCTCGTGCTCGCACGCGCTGCCGCTCGACCATCGCGGGTCGGGCGACTTCGTTTCCGCCGCGCGCGCCGAGGGCGTGATCGTGCTGCCCGAAGGGCCGCACGAGTTCAGGGCGGGCGACCCGGTCATGTTTCACCCCTGGGGACCATCATGCTAGTCGACAAACACGGCCGTCTCGCGGATCGCCTTCGCATCGGGCTCACGGATCGTTGCGACCTGCGCTGCACCTACTGCATGCCGCTTCACGGCAATGTGTTCGCCCCGAAATCGGATCTCCTGACGAACGAAGAAATCGTGCGCGTGGCCCGCTTTCTCGTAAAGCGCACCGGTCTCACGCGGATTCGGCTGACGGGCGGCGAACCGCTGCTGCACCCGGGGCTCGAAGAACTCGTGCGCGATCTCGCGACGCTCGATATCGAAGATCTCGCCCTTACGACGAACGCGCAGCTGCTCGCGGATCACGCGGAGGGTCTTGCGCGGGCGGGGCTGCGCCGCGTGAACATCTCGCTCGACACGCTGCAGCCCGCGCGGTTTGATGCGATGGCGCGCGTCGGGAAACTGGAGCGCACGCTCGAGGGGATCGACGCCGCGATCGAAGCCGGTCTCGGCCCCGTGAAGCTGAACTGTGTCGTGATGCGCGGCGACAATGACGACGAAGTGGGCGATCTCGTACGCTATGCTCTCGATCGCGACCTCGAACTCCGCTTCCTGGAGCTCATGTCGATCGGTGAAGCGGCCGCGTTTCATTCTGAGAAGTACGTGACGAGCGAAGACACGAGGGCGCGGCTCGCGCGCGAATTCACGATTGAAGAGCGGCCGTTCGAAGCAGGCGAAACGGCGCACGTGTTCGGCATTCGAAACGGCACGCGCAGAGGGAGCGTCGGTTTCATTTCGCCCGTCAGCAAGCCGTTCTGCACCTCGTGCCGCAGGCTTCGGCTGTCGGGGACGGGCGTGCTGCGCGGTTGTCTCATGAACGCCGCGGGCCCGGACGTGCGGGCGATTATTCGATCGGGCGACGCCGACTGGGAAGAACAGCTCGCGCGCACGGTGCTGACCGCGATCAATCAGAAGCCGTGGCTCAGTACGATGGAAACGCAGGTCGCGATGCACAGGCTGGGCGGCTGACGAACGGCAGGGCCGGGCATCGCCGCGCCGGCAACCAGAAGACAGCATACGCAGAACGGGATGGAGGCTGCGCTTTGGAAGAGAAACGACTGTCGCACATCGGGGATGATGAACGGGCGCGCATGGTCGACGTGTCGCCGAAGTCCGAAACCGTGCGTATGGCGCGGGCCGAAGCGATCGTGCGCGTCGGCGCGGAAGTCGCCGCGCTCCTTCGCTCGACGGGTTCCGTGGCGAAGGGGAACGTCATCGAGACGGCGCGTATCGCCGGGATCATGGCGGCGAAGAGAACGGCCGAACTCGTGCCGATGTGCCATCCGCTGATGCTCGATCATATTGCGATCGACGGCAATCTCGACGGCGACCGCCTGACCATGCAGTGCGAAGTGCGATGCACCGGACGCACCGGCGTCGAGATGGAAGCGATGCTCGGCGCGTCCGTCGCCGCGCTCACGGTGTACGACATGTGCAAGTCGGCGTCGAAGGGAATCGAAATCGAAGGCGTTCGTCTTCTCAATAAAGAAGGCGGCAAGAGCGGGAAGTGGGAACGATGAGTAACGCACGCGGAACGGTGCTCGCCGTCCAGATTTCGCCCGGCGGCATTCCGAAGATGCCGGTCGAAGAGGCGGTCGTCGGTCGCATGGGAATCGAGGGCGACGGACGCGATCACGCGAAGCACTGGAAAGAGGAGCGCGCGATCTCGATTCAGGATCTCGAGCTCATCGAACAGATCCGGGGCGACGGTTACGATGTGGCCCCCGGCGTTATGGGCGAGAATCTAACGGTGAAAGACCTGCACGTACAGACGCTGATCCCCGGCACCAAGCTTCACTTTTCGGGCGGGCTCGTGCTCGAACTGACCGGTCCGCGCAAACCGTGTTTCGTGCTCGACACGATCGACGAGAAGCTGAAAGATGACGTGATCAATCGAATCGGATACATGGCACGCGTGGTGCAGGAACATACGATCCGTCCTGGCGAAACGGTGTGGGCGGAGTGACACGAGATCGGGCCGGCCGTGCGGATCAAGAGGGCGAATCCGGTCGCAGAACAGAACGCTCGATGCCCGTTCCCGCTTACCCGCATACGGCGGCGCTTCTCGTCGGCGGAAAGAGCACGCGCATGGGGCAGGCGAAAGTCGGCCTCCGGTTCGAAGACGGCAGCACGCTCGGCGAACGGATCGTCGCCACACTGCAGGCGATGACGCGTGAAGTCGTTCTCGTCGGCACATGCGAAGATCTTCCCGCGCCGCTTCGTGCACTTCCCGCGATTCCCGATCTGCGCACCGGCGAAGGTCCGCTCGCAGGATGGGAGGCGCTACTCGCTTCGGGCCGCGACAGCGAATACCTGGTGCTCTCGTGCGACCAGCCCGTTCTCGATGCCGCACCGCTGGTTCCGCTTCTCGCCGTACCCTCCGCGCCCGCATTTCTTCTCGTGAACGAACCGATGCCCGCGCGCCTCAGCGCCGCGCTTCTGCCGCAGGTGAGCGCCGCGCTCGACAAGGGCAACCGCTCGCTGCGCGATCTCATGGTCACGATTCCCTCTGCGCACTTCGCCCAGTTCCCGTCCGGCGCACGGCCCATTCCGAATCTGAACACGCCCGCAGACTGGGCGGCGTTTCAGAAAACGTTGGCGCGATGACGAACGCGAACGACCGCCAGAAGCTCAGTGATCTCTTTCGTGAGCACACCGGCGCCGCCCCGGAAGACGTAACCTCGCTCCGGGGCGACGGGTCGGACCGCCGGCTCTATCGGCTGGCCGGCCCCGTTTCGATGATCGGCGTCGCGCACGAGAACAGGCGCGAAAACGACTCGTTCGTTGCGCTCAGCCGCCATTTCCGCGACCGGTCGCTCCCCGTGCCCGCGATTTACGTTTATGACGCGGACGCGCACATCTATCTCGAAGAGGACCTCGGCGACACCACACTTGCAGACTGGCTCGCCCGCGCGAAGGGCGCCGACGACGAGCGCCGGAAACTGATCGACAGCGTTGTCGCCTGGCTTCCGCGCTTTCAGATCGAAGGGTCGGAAGGGCTCACGGACGACGTCTTCTCGTCGCACGCTCGCTTTCTGCCCAAAACGGCCGAAGCGGACCTCGACTACTTTCGCGACTCGTTTCTCGGGCTGCTCTATGACGGCGAATGGGACGCGGCGAAGCTCGATCGCGACTGCCGGGAACTCGTCCGGCTTCTTGCCGACTCGGACTCCGATTTCTTCCTGTATCGCGACTTCCAGGCCCGCAACATGATGGTGCGGAACGGCGCGCTCTCGTTCATCGACTATCAGTCGGGGCGCCGCGGTCCGCTCGCGTACGATCTCGCCTCGTTCCTCTATTCTTCGACGACGCATTTTTCGACGCGCGAGCGAAACGAGCGTATCGATCTCTATGTGCGCGAAGCGAGCCACCTCACGAAATTCGACGAAACCCGTTTTCGCGAAAGCTTTCCCCTGGTTGCCCTCATCCGCAATCTGCAGACGCTCGGCGCGTACGGGAACCTCGGAGTGCGCAAAGGGAAGGCGCTTTTCCTGCGGAACGTGCCCGCGAAGGTGAACACGATCGTCGGACTCTTCCGTGAGGCCGGTCTTCGTGATACGTTTCCGGCGATCTACGACATTCTGGCGCGGATCGGGCGCTCGCCGCGCAAGGCGCTGAAGGGGATGCACATGACTGACGAGATGCTCGTCGAAATCCACAGTTTCTCGTATCACAAATCCGGCATCCCGCGCGACGAGCGGGGGCACGGAGGCGGGTTCGTGTTCGACTGCCGCTTTCTGCCGAACCCGGGGCGTGAGGAAGGCTACGACACGCTCGACGGACGCGATACGGAAGTGCGCGTCTATCTCGAGAAGCGAAGCGAGGTCGAGGCGTTCTGGGTGCATGTGCGCAGCATCGTCGAAGAAGCGGTGCGCGCGTACGAGAAGCGCGGCTTCCAGTCGCTCTCGATCGCGTTCGGCTGCACGGGCGGGCAGCATCGCAGCGTCTACTTCGCCGAGCGCCTGTTCGCCCATCTCTCGCGCGAGGGAAAGATGTGTCGCCTGCG
The DNA here is from genome assembly GCA_029262235.1 of Candidatus Eiseniibacteriota bacterium. Classification (GTDB taxonomy): domain Bacteria; phylum Orphanbacterota; class Orphanbacteria; order Orphanbacterales; family Orphanbacteraceae; genus JABDJQ01. The sequence continues at coordinate 825,261 of JAJCZU010000004.1, forward strand.
CCATGACGATCTGCAGGAGGACGCGGATTGACCGGCATGGTCCTCGCTGCCGGCCTCGGAAAGCGCCTGCGCCCCGTTACCATCCGTACGCCGAAAGCGCTGATTCCGGTGCGCGGGAAGCCGTTACTCCAGTGGGCGCTCGACAAGCTCGGGCGCGTCGGTGCCGACCCCATCTACGTCAACGTGCATCATCATGCGCCGTTCGTGCGGACGTTTCTTTCCCAGATTGAAACGGCGGAAGAGATTCGCGTGGTCGAAGAGGATCCGGTTCTCGAAACGGGGGGCGGCATTCGTAATGTCGCGCGAATGATGGAAACGGATGCGGCGGGCGGAAAGACTGCAGGTGGCTCCCGCGCCGGGAGCGACACCTCGGGCACGCGCGACTCCCTGCTGATTCACAACGCCGACGTCCTCTCGTCGCTCCCGCTCGATCGTTTTCAGGATGCGTTCGAATCCGGAAAGTACGACGCGTATCTTGCCGTGCAGACGCGCAAGACGAGCCGGCCGATCGCGATCGATTCCGAGGGATTGCTTTCCGGGCGTTTCGGTGAAGAGCCGGTCCGGCCGGCCGATTCTCTGACGCCCGTCGGCTACAGCGGGATTCTGGCGATCACGCACGCCACGGCGCTGGCGCTCCCGGGCGAAGGATCGTTTCCCTTGATCGACTCTCTGCTCGCACTCATTCAGGAGGGCGCGCGCGTAGGAACGTATCCGATGGACGGCGCGTACTGGACCGACGTCGGCACGATGAAACGCTGGACGCAGGTCGAGCACGATCTCGCGAACGGCGTCATCGCACCGGAAGCGCTTGCGTGATCGTGTAGCGATCAGAATCCGCCTCACCGGCATCTCGCCGAATGCGCCTCGCCCGCCCCGCTACTTCTTCGCGATCAGATACGCAATCCACGCCACCGCGTCGTCGCCCTTCTTCACCGGGCGGAAGACGCCGTTCCCGTCGCCGTCCTTGTCGGTGCCTTCCCAGAAGACGGTCACTTCGCTGTAGCCCGTTTCGTAAAGCAGGTCTTTCACTTCGACGAGATTCCAGAGCCGCCAGTCGTACGTGAACGCTTTCTTCATCTTGCTTCCGTCGGGGAACTTGAAGTGGATGTAGCAGCGATAGTCGCCGGTGACCGGGTCGTAGTAGTCCTGATCCCAGACGTACGTGAAATCGTCGTATTCCCACTCTTCGAGCTGCGGGATCATGGCTTCGGGGCCACCGTAAATGTCGAGGTAGAGAAACCCGTCGTCGTTCAACGTTTCGTGAACGGCGCGGAAGTATTCTGCGAGCGTCTCTCTCTTCTTGAACGCGAAGTACGAGAAATTGTTGGCGCAGATGATGTCGAACTTTTCGTTACCCGGATGCAGCACGTCCCCTTCCATCAGCTTGACGCGCAGGGCGGCTTCGCCGAGCGGGGGGAGATGCTGCTGACGTCCCCATGCGAGCGGAACGGGGTCGAGGTCGATGCCGAGCGCGCGATTCTCGGGCGACGTTCGTACGAAACTGCACGCGACCGCGCCGGTGCCGCAGAAGTCCTCACGCAGAGTGCGCGGTTCCTTGTTGAACATCTTGTTGTACGTTCTGCGGACGAACTTCACTTCCGAGTCGGGATCCTGCACGGACTTGATATAGAGGTCGTACCGATCCGCATTTTTCGAAGCTTTGATCTTTGAAGTCTTGTGCTTCGCAGCCTTGATCTTTCCCATCACGAGTCCCCTCACGAATCGAAGGTTGCATGGCCCGGCGGGCGCCGGCTGGTGAATGAACGGAGAATAGGACAGGACCGTTTTCGGGGGCAACAGGGAAAAGTCTTGGTGGGAGCAGAAAAACGGATACAATGTCGAGAGAAACTACCCGGCAGGAACGCAGCGATCCATCCGTAAAGTTCCGGGGGCGGGGTTCGGTTTTCGCGTATAGGACGAATGACCCCCTCGGGCGACTATAAATGTGAACCGGAAGGGCAACGGCCCTGCAGATGGGCAAGGGCCCTACATTCGCGAATGGAGGAGACATGTCTCGCAATAGACTCCAGGTCGGGTTAGGCCTCCTGGCACTCGGATTCGGAGCGGCTCTTCTCCCCTTGTCCGCCCTGGCGCAGGACACCGAGGAGATGGGCTTCGACGAAGTGGAAGAACCGGCGCCGGCTGCGCATGCAAGCTGGACCGAGAACATTCATATCTCAGGTCGTTTCGATCTGAACCTCGAGAAGTTCAGCCCCGGCGGCGATCCGGGCGGGACCGAACAGTTCCGCAACTATCATCACTTCCTGTTCGTGAAGGCTTCTCCTTATAAGGACATCAGCTTCTCGGCCGAGGTGCTCGACCAGTCGTACTACGAAATTCAATACACGCTCAGCCCGCGCGCCTCGCTCAAGGCGGGCAAGATCTGGGTGCCGTTCGGTCTGACCCCGTTCCATCACTTCTACGGCGGCGTGCAGGGAGACCCGTTCACGGGCAAGCTCGTGCCGAACGTCTGGGCGGAACTGGGCTTTTCGATCGACTACCGCATTCTCCAGGGTGAGGGCGGCAGCTGGAACCTGCACGGCGATACATACGCCATCCGGGGCTTCGACGGAGCGCCCGGCACGATTCTCGATCTCTCTTCGGGCGGAAGCGACGACGTGTTCGCCTACGGACAGCGGCTCACGCTGAGCATGCTTTCCTCAAAGGTCGTCGTGGCCGGCTCGGGGCTCTGGAACGAGTGGGGCCCCGAAGACAAAGAGGCGGTCGTGCTCTGGGGCGGCGATCTCACGGTCGGCTACGGGCTGATCGACGTCGCGTTCCTGCGTGACCTTTCGTTTCGCGGAGCGTTTGCGCGCGCCGAGATCAGAGACCCGGCGATCAACGATCTCCGGTTCGACGAAGACAGCGACTGGTACTGGAAATACGGCGATTTCGCCGAACTCTCGTACGGTCACTGGCGCCCGGGCGTCACGCTCAAGGCGCGCTTCGGCACGTACGTCGACTTCGGCGACATCATCACGCAGGAGGACATGCATTCGTTCAATCTCGCGGCGGTCCGCCAGGTCGGCCCGCTCAGCCTGGTTGCTCACTATTTCTGGGTGTTCGAAGAAGCGAACGAGATCGACAACGACTTCGTGCGTCTCTCGACCATCCTCGCGTTTTAGGAGGCTCTGATGCCGGTTCCAGTCAATCTGGTGGGAACAGGGTGGGGAACTCGTCTGAACGAGCTTTCCCTCACGATCAGGATCCTCTTTACGGCGACCCTGATGACGATGGGCACGGCCTATCTATTCGCGGTCACGAACGTGGCGCTCTCGGTCGGGCTGACCCCGGCCAAGGTCATCGAGCACTACTGGGGCACGCCCGCGACCCGCGCTTCCATGGAGGCCGACAAGGGCGAAGCGGTCGCTGCCGAGGAAGAGGAGATGAGCTTCGACGATCTCGAAATGGACGAAGCGGCGTCCGGACCGGTCGTAGCGATCCCGTCGTTCTCGAGCCTCGTGGCCGAAGGGCATTTTCACCTGTTCGGCTACTCGATGATCTTCTTCATCTGCGGTTTCATCGTCTCGTTTGCCGAGGCGAATCCCATATTCAAGCGCGTGCTCGTTCTTGCGCCGTTCGTCGGTTCCGTGTTCGACGTCTGGAGCATTTTCCTGACGCGCTTCATCGGTCCCTGGTTTTCCTGGATGGTCATGATGTCGGGCGCTCTGATGGCCTCATCGTTTCTGATCATCTTTGTCATCTCGATCAAGCAAATGTGGTTCACGAAGAGCCCGAAAGCAAAGGTAGCGGCATGAATTACGGAAGATTTGGAAAGTTCCTGGTGCTTTGTGCGCTCCCCTTCGTACTCGTCGGCTTTTTTGCCCTGGTGGGTTTTCCGCAGCAGAGCTATGCGCAGTTTGCGGATGTCGTAACAGTCAAGGCGGCGCTGAAAGAGGCGCTTCAGGCCAACGGAGCGAAGTCACTCGTCAAGCGTGAGGTCGTGCCGACAGCCGAGCAGGCCGCGGAGATGGCGAAACTGTACGGAATCGAAGCCGGCAAGAAATACACGATGTACACAGGGCTCACGGCTGAGAAGAAGCCGGTGGGCACGGTCGTGATCGTCGATGTGGCGGGCTATGAAGGGCCGCTTCAGATGATCATCTGCATCGAGCCCGATTCTGCCTCCGTTTACGACCTCGGCTTCACGATGTTCGCGGAAGAACGTGGCAAGCCCGCGAAGGAAGCCGGGTATCTCAAGCAGTATATCGGCGCCGACGTTTCCTGGAAGTACGCGCTCGGAAAGGACGTCGACGGCATTACGGGGGCGACCGGGACTTCGACGGCGGTTGCCGCCGCGGTCAAGATCGGCACCAGCGTTTATGACTATTTCGTGACGCGCGGAAATGGAGTCGTCGAGCCATGATCAAGACGATGAGGAACCCGGTTAGAGGGCCTGCCACGCTGATCGCGTGTCTGCTGCTCTTCACGGGGTGCGGCACGTTTCATCCCCTCGAGAGGGGTGGGGAGGCCGACGGTCTGCCGACCGCGCCCGGGCTGAGCGAAGACGTGAGTTTTGCGAGCAACGTGAAGCCGATTCTTTCGCAGTGCGCGGTCTGTCATGGGAGCGGCGCGGGCGGATGGACCTACGGCGGCGGCGCGACCGCCTACGTCGAAGCGCGCACCGTTGTCGATCCCGGCGATCCTGCCGCGAGCCTGTTGCTCGCGAAGGCGTCGGGAGCAGTGAGCCACGGAGGCGGCGCGCCGCTTCCTTCAACCGGAACTAAATACGCGACCGTTCTTACGTGGATCGAAGACGGAGCACTCGATAATTAGTCGCAAAGGGAGGCGAGCGATGTTTGTTTCAAAGAGAAGTCTGACCCTGGCGCTGACTCTGGGAATCTTCGCCATGGTGATGACGGCGTGTGAGAGAACCAAGATTACGCGGATCGTCGAGGAAGCTCCGGTGGGCGGCGAGTCGAACTGCTTCGAGTGTCACAGCGACGCGGCGACGTTCATCGTGGCTGCGGAACAGCAGTGGATGAACTCGGTGCACGCGAGCAGCCTGAATATCGATCGGGGAGCCAGCGCGTCGTGTGCGGGCTGTCACATCAGCGAAGGTTTCGTGCAGCGCGCAAGCGGCCTCGAAGTGACCGGCGAAGATAATGCGACGCCGATTCACTGCTTTACGTGTCACGCGCCGCATACGGAAGGCGATTTTTCGCTCCGGTGGACAGAGCCCGTGACGCTGCAGAACGGTGTAACGGCCGATATCGGGGCCGGCAACCTGTGCGCACAGTGTCACCAGGCACGCCGCGACGTGAACTCGTATGTCGGCACGATCGGCACCGAGACCGTCTCGATCACAAGCACGCACTGGGGGCCGCATCACGGCAACCAGGCCGACATGTTCATCGGTTCGAACGGCTACGAATATGCTGGCTACACGTATCGTGGAGCGTCGCATCTATCCGCGGCGACCAACGGCTGCGTGAACTGCCACTTCGACGCCACGAGCAACAGCGTGGTCGGCGGGCACTCCTTTAACATGGCCTACACGCTGCGTGACGAAGGCGGAGCCGGCAGTGAAATCCTGAACACGGCTGCCTGTGAAGCGTGTCACTCGGATGTGGACGACTTCGACATCAACGACATGCAGACGAACGTGAACGCGCTGATCGCGGAACTCGAAGAGCTGCTCGAAGACGCGGGTCTCTGGACGAACGGTCATCCGAACGCGGGCGTCACGACTTCGGTCGATTCGGCGGGCGCGGTCTGGAATCTGCTGATGGCGGAAGAAGACAGAAGCCACGGCGTTCACAATGCGAAATACACGGTCGATCTGCTGCAGTCTTCGATCGACTTCATGAAGGGCGAGCTGAAAGGCTCGGACAAGAACGCGGTCTACCAGCGTCACGCGATGCGGTAGGGTTAGCGGCGGGACGCGCTCAGGCGTCTCGAGAATCGTACTCTGATTTCACGAGGGAGCGGGAAGGTCGAAACTTCCCGCTCTTCTCGTTTGGCAGCCGGTCCACCAGCTCGATCCGGAACGACACGCCCGGTCCGAACACTTCTTCCGCGCTCTTCTCGATCCGGCGCAGGTGCGCCCCGCTCGGCTTCTCCCACGCAATCGCCCGCAGTACGATGCGGTCCGTCGCTTCCTGCGTCATCTGGTACTGGCGCATCCACGGATCTTCAGACAGCATCGGCACGGTCAGTTCGTACGGATGCACCACGCGCCCGCCCGGCAGCGTGAAATAGTCGATCATGCGCCCCGTGACCCGGCGGATCGTGCGGTACGGCGCGCCGCAGGCACAGCGATCTTCCCCCTGCACCACGATGTCGTCGAGCCTGTATCGCAGGAACGGCATCGTGAACGAGTGAAGGGCCGTGCCGACCGCCTCGCCCTGCTCCCCCGGAGAAGCCGGCGCGCCGTCTTCGCGCAGCACTTCCAGAATCATGTTGTCGTCAATCACATGCATGTCGCCCGTGGCGGGACACTCGGCCGCGATCATGTTGAACTCGTGGCTGCCGTACGTCTGGCGAACGGGGGCCGCGAACCCTTCTGCAATCTGCTTTTTCATGAGCGTGGTCGCGACTTCGCCGCCGACCGAAACGAGGCGCACGGGAGGCGGAGGCGTTCCGGTCTCGATCAAGTGCTGCGCCACACGCGCGAGCGTCGAGGGAAAACCACCGATGACGTCGGCGCGCGCGGCATGAATCTGCTCTAGAAGATCTTCCGCTTCACGCAGCGTATTGATGCGGTGAGTTCGGTAGCGCCGGAGTGCGTGCCGGGCTGAACGCCACGTTCCCGCCGGCCCTTCCTGCTGCTCGGAAAAGAGGCCGATGACCACGAGGTTGTCGCCCGCCCGCATGCCGTGACGCCGCAGCTGGCGCGTGCGAAAAAGCGCGAGCAGGGTCTCTTCGCCCGGAGCGCGCCGAATCGTGAGCGGCTCGCCTGTCGAGCCGCTCGTTCTGTGTGAAATCAGGCCGTTCAACGAAGTGCCCGGCGGAACGAGGTCACCGGCGGCGCGCCCGGCGAGATCGGCACGCGTAACAAGCGGCAGCCGGTGCAGGTCGGCGGCACCGCGCACGTCGCGCACGTCGAGGCCGGCGCGGGCGAAATGTTCACGATAGAAGGGAATATGCCGAGCGGCGTGTTGCACGAGGGCGCGGAGTCTTCGGTCCCGAAACGCGTCGATCTTCTCACGGGTCTTGAGACCGCCCGCGAGAAGATCGACGGTGGATCGCAGCGTTTCGGTTCGGGGCAGCAGTGCGCGCAGGCTCATGCCCCGATTGTAGCGAATCCGCGCTAGCGGATCAGATGCAGTTTCCGGGTTTCGGCGGTCGCCCCGTCATACTCGAGGCGATAGAGATAGACCCCGCTGGCGGCATCGCGCCCCGCATTGTCGCGCCCGTCCCAGATCGTCGTATGCGTTCCCGCGCCTTCCGTGCCGGACACGAGCTGGCGCACCACGCGGCCCGACTGGCTGTAGATCGCGAGATTGACCGCGCCGGTCGCGGGGAGCGAGTAGCGAATGCTGGTCGTGGGATTAAACGGGTTCGGCACGTTCGGCAGCAGCTGCGCCTGCGTGGTCGAAAGCGGCGCACCGTCGGCAACGGAAGTCGCCGTCTGCAGCCGGATCAGGTAGAGCCCCGTCTGCCGGTCGCTCACGATGATCGTGCCCGACGGGAGATACGGATAGACCCCCCAGGCGCCGTCGTACACACCAGCCCCCGGCTGCGGGTGCGTATCCCAGAAGCCGAGTTCCACTTCGTTGTCGCGATCGCTGAAGTCGACCACGCGAAGACCGTTGCCGTAGTACGCGATATACGCCGTGTCGCCCACCGTATGCACGTTATGGGCCGACGTCTCGAATCCGCCCACTTTGTAGCGCGACGTCTGATAGATGTTCTGGTAGTCGGTGACGTTCCAGCAGCGAACCGCTCCGTTCGGCTGCTCGTCGGCCGTCACGAACGAGTCATGGCCCTTGAGCGGCGCGATGTGATGGCTCGACCTCCCGTAGTTGAACGTCGCGAGGTTCACGATGCTCGCCGGATTCGACGTATCGAGAATGCGAAACTCCTGCGCGTTGATGCACGCGACGTACGCCGTATCGTTCTCGACCCAGAGATCGTGAATGTACTGCGTGTTCCACGTCCCCACCTGAACCGGAGCGATCGGATTGCTGAGGTCCACCATGCGAAACCCCTGGTTCGCGTTCGTGCCGCAGAGATACGCCATTGAAGAGGTGGTGTCGATGTAGATGTTGTGCGCGGTGGAGAAGTTGCTGCCGAGCCAGTTCGTGACCACGAACGGCGCTTCGGGATCCGACATGTCGATGATCTGCATCCCGTGGCCGGTGCCTTCGCTCACGACGTAGGCGTAATGGCCCAGCGTCTTCACGTCGTGCCACCCCGACCCGACGAGTCCCGGGAGGAACGATACGAACGCCGGGTTCAGCGGATCCGTCACGTTATAGAAGATCGTTCCCGTGTTGTACGTCACGAGCGCGTATTCGTTTCCGTTCGGCGCCACGTATCCCCAGCAGTCCTGATACCCGTTCGGGTTCGACGGGTAGTCGTTCACGTTGGCGAGAAGGACCGTATTGCAGTGCACGGAATCCTCCGCGGCGAACGCGGTTCCGCAAAGCAGGGTGCAGAGCAGCGTGCAGAGCACGCCGACGATCATACCAGGACGCATGCGATTGTCTCCTTTGTTCAAACTCCGATCCGCCGGGCGGATCAGCGGATCAGATTCAGTTTTCGTGTACGAATTTCATTGCCGGCGTGCAGCGAATAAAAGTACGTGCCGCTCGCGACTTCGCGCCCGTTCGCGTCCGTGCCGTCCCAGACGGCCGTGTGCTCGCCGGATGATTCATGCCCCTGCGCGAGCTGGCGCACGAGGCGGCCCGACAGATCGAAGACGGCCAGATCGACGAACGCCGGCTCTTCGAGCGCGAAGCGAATGCGCGTCGTGGGGTTGAACGGATTCGGTTCGTTCGGCATCAGCCTCGTCTGAAACGCGACAGGAAGGTCGCCCGACTCGACGCCCGTCGCCGTCGCCGGATCCCAGCGCACGAGGAACAACCCCTTCTGCATGTCCGAAAGCACGATCGTACCCGACGAAAGGAACGGGTAAACGCCCCAGTTGCCGGTGTACGTACCCGGGACATCGCCGAGCGGCGACGTGTCGTACCACGCGGTCAGAAACGAGTTCGGCGGGTCGGTCATGTCGATGATCCGCAGACCCTCCGTGTAGTAGGACACGTAGCAGATGCTGTCTTTCATGATCGCGTTGTGCGCGGAGGTGAGGCCGGCCTTCTTGTACTGGTCGACCTGCACGATGTTCTGGAAGTCGGAGATGTCCCAGACGCGCACCGGGCCCCGCACGGCTTCGTCGCTCGTGACCAGGTAGTCGTGGTTCGGGTGAACCCAGGCGTTGTGATTCGCCGCGCTCGCGTACGTATGCGTGGCGAGCACGGAAACGCTCGCCGGATTCGAGACATCGAGAATGTGAAAGCCGCCGAAACTGATCGTGGACGCGTACGCGGTGTCATTCTCGACGTAGAGATCGTGCACGTAGTGTGTGCCCCATGCGCCGAGGAACGACGGGCTCGTCGGCGTCGAGATATCGAGAATGACCATGCCCGACCCTGTGCCGACGGCGTAGAGCCGCGCGGCCGCCACGTCGACGAAGAGATTGTGCGAGTTCCCCACCGTGGCGTTGTACGTCGCGACGAGAACCGGATTGTCCGGGCTTGAAACGTCGATGATCTGAATCCCGCCGCCCCCCTCGGTGCCGACGTAGATGTAATCCTGATACGACTTGATGTCGCGCCAGCCGTTATTGGGGCCGTTGATGAACTTGACCAGAACCGGATTGGCGGGGTCGGTCACGCGATAGAATGAAGTGCCCGTAAAATGGCCGATGACAGCGTATTCATCGCCGTTCTTCTCGTAGCCCCATACGTCGGAGTAGCTCTCGGCGTAATCCATCGTGACGGAAAGCAGTGTCACGTCGCAGACCAGGCTGTCCGAGGCCTGCGTGGCGGCGGGCAGTGTAAGCATCACAGCGAACATCGTCGCGATAACCAGGGGTTTCATAGATCCTCCAGGTAGAAATTCATTCCGTTTCGGGATTCGTTCGGCGGGGAGTGCGGGATGCGTACCTCACTATTATAGCAAGGAACTCCTCTACCTGAGCTAGACGTGTTGAAATCTCGAATGGACGCAAAAAACTGTGCTCCTGCGATAGAAAGCCCCGATTCCATGCGGAACCGGGGCTCTGGTCGAAAAAAGAGAGCGAGAGCCGCCGGCGAATCTAGCGAATCAGGACCATCTTGCGTTCCTGCTTCGTCTTGCCCGACGTCAGCTTGTAGAAATAAATGCCGCTCGCGACTTCGTGATCCGAGTCGCTCCGGCCGTTCCACGTGACCGTGTGCGAACCTTCGTCCATGCGGCCCTGCTCGAGCGTGCGTACGCGGCGCCCGGCGAGGTCGAATACGGCGAGTTCCACGTCGCCCGCGGTCGGCAGGCTGAAACGAATGCTCGTTGTCGGGTTGAACGGGTTCGGGCTGTTCTGCTCGAGCACGATGCGCGTCGGCGCCGCATCGTCGCCCGTCGCGACGTCGGTCGACACCGTCACGTCGCCGCGGATGCCGAAGTCGTCGATGCCGGCTTCCACGATCGAGCCGGCGCCGTCATCGCGCGCCACGAAGCGCATCTTGATGCCGTTCGACGGCGCGACGAAGTCCGCGATCAGGAAACGGATCTCTTTCCATGAGTAGTCGCTTGCGAGCGTGTTTTCGACTTCGGTCCAGGTCTGGCCGCTGTCGTTCGAGATCGAAACGACCCACGGGTCGGTGCTCGGCGCGCCGCCCGCATCGTTCACGAACCAGCGGTAGTAGATGATTTCGGGATTTGTGAGCCCCGTGACATCGTAGACACCCGTATAGAGCGAGGTCTTGCCGCCGTCGACGTCGTTGTCGCCCAGTCCGCCGTTGACGGGTGTCTGTCCCGTGATATAGCACTGGGCGTTCGTTTCCGAGTGATCGTCTTCCGGCTGCGCCGCCGTACCGCGCGGGTTCACCTTTTCCCATATGCCGGTCGTGGCGTTGTCGGTGGCCTCGTCGTCCACCGTGAACGGCGCCGGGTCGCCCATGTCGAGCGCCAGGAACCACGCGTTCAGGCTGAAGTCGAGCGTTTCGGGAACGCCGGCCGTCACGTTGACCTGCACGGTGTCCGGATCGAAACCGAACGCCGTAACCGCAACGGTCCACGTTCCGCCGGGGACGGCCGTGAGCGCGTAGTCGCCGGCCGCGTCGGTCAGATCTTCACGCGGCTGTCCGATAATCTCCACCTTCGCGCTGGCGATGGCCGTGTCCGGGCCGGCCGATGTCACGGTGCCCGAGATCGTCGAGGTCGGCGCCGGAACGAGCACGAAGTCCTGCGTTACGGTCGAACCGGAAACGATGGCGACGGACGCGGTATCCGAAAGGAAACCGAAGCCGCGCGCGATGACGGATTTTACGCCTGTACCGGCCTGCACGGCGTAGTTGCCGCCGGCGTCGGTCGAGTCGTTCAAGCCTTCGCCGTCGAGAATGACGCGGCCCGGGACCGGGGCGCCCGACGTGTCGGTGACCGTGCCGGCGATTTCGCCCGCGCCCGGTTCAACGCGCCAGAGATAAAGGCCCGTTGCGAAGTCGCTGCCGATGATCGTGCCGGACGGAAGGAACGGATACGCGCCCCAGAGTCCGTCGTAGAGGCCGCCGCCCGCCCACGTGTCCCAGTATCCGATTTCGGTCGGGGCGAGCGGGTTCGTGAAGTCGACGACGCGCAGGCCTTCCGTATAGTACGAAGCGTACATCGTGTCGTTCTTGACGAAGACGTTGTGCACCGAGATGCCGGCGCCGGTTCCTACGCGGTAATCGGAAACCTGCGAGATGCTCGCGAGGTTCGAAATGTCCCACGTGCGAACCCACCCGCTGGCCTGCTCGTCCGCGGAAAGCATGTAACCCGGCGTGTTGTCGAGAAGCCAGGTCGCGTGGCTCGACTGCCCGTACGACTGCGTGGCGAGATTGACAACGCTCGCGGGATTCGAAACGTCGAGAATGCGGAATTCGTTATTGCTGATGCAGCCGGCGTACGCCGTGTCGTTCCGGACGTACACATCGTGAATGTAGCGCGTTTCCCACGAACCGATTTCCGTCGGATTCACGGGATCGGTGCCGATGTCGAGAATGCGCATCCCGCCCGTCGCCAGGTTCGACCCCACGATGTACGCGCGGTCGGTCGCTTCTTCGATGTAGATGTTGTGCGCCGTGCTGAACCCGATGTACGTGTTCACGAGGGTCGGGTTGTCGGGGTCGGAGAGGTCCACGATCTGCAGTCCGCCCCCGGCACCTTCCGTAACGATGTAGCAGTAGGTGCCGTTCGTCTTCATGTCGCGCCACGTCGACCCGACACCGGAAATGTCGCCGACGAGCACCGGGTTGTTCGGATCGGTCACGCGATAGAAGAGCGTGCCCGTGTTGTAGCCGATGATGGCGTACTCTTCGCCGCCCGCGGCGTACCCCCAGCAGTCATTGTATGCGGGCTTGCCCTCATCGGCGTTCGCGAGCAGGATGACGTTCGAATAGTTCTGAGCGAGCGCGCTGCCCGCCGATGCAAGGAACAGGGCGCAAACCGCCGCTGGTATCAATCGCTTCACGTGGTACCCTCCAAAACAGGTCACAGGACGTTGTTGTATTTTTCTAACCGGGAGATGGGCCGTGGGAGTTGCGGCTGTGCAACAGATTGTAACACAAGCGTTTGGTGTCGCCTAGATGGAATCTTCCAGGCAAACTCATGATGGCGTCAGAAAGGGCGGATTCGGGGCCCTGGCGCTCGTTTCCTTCGCTCTGGCCCTGCTCGTACGAATCGTCTATCTCGTTCAAATTCAAGGGACTCCGGCGACGGAGCTGCTTCTGATCGATGCCGAGACCTATCACCGCTTCGCCGGAATGATTCTCGCGGGGACCTTCCGGGGCGAAGAAGTCTACTCGATGAATCTCCTCTACCCGTACTTTCTGGCCGGAATCTACGCTCTAGCCGGGCTGAAACCCGTCGCCGCGCTCGGCGCTCAGGTGCTGCTCGGCGCCGCCACCGTTTCCGTGCTCGCCGTGGCATCCGCGCGCACATGGGGAACGGCCGTCGGCTGGGTGGCGGGCGTGATTGCGGCGCTCTACGCGCCGGACGTCTTCTATGCCGGCGCGCTGCTCACGCCTGTTGTCATTCAGCTCACGCTTGCGCTCACTCTGCTCTTCACGCTGCGCGCGCTCGATCGCCCGACGCGCGCGAACCTGCTGCTCACCGGACTCTTCGTCGCGCTCGCGGCGCTCGGGCGCGGGAACGCGGTGCTTTATCTCGTGTTTCTCCCCGTGCTGTTCGCGTGGCGGTTCGGCCTGCGCGGTGCGCGCCATGCGATCCTGCCCGCACTCGTGGTCGTGCTGGCGCTCGGCGGCGTCACGCTCCGCAACTGGCTCGTCGAAGGGGAGCTCGTGCCCGTTTCGGCGAACTACGCGGCGTTCTACATCGGCCATCATGAGCAGGCGAACGGGCTCTACACGCTGCCGCCGTTTCTCGCGAGCGCGAGTTTCGAAAGCGAAGTCTGGGGCACACGCGACGCGGTCGCGGAAAAGCTCGGGCGCCCGGTGACGCTCGGCGAGAGCGCCGCCTACCTGTTCGACGAGGGACTCCGTTTCGCGCGCGAGAATCCGCGTGCGGACCTGGCGCTGCTGGCGCGCAAGTTCTTCTACTTCTGGAACCGGATCGAGAGCCCCACGAATCTGAACTTCTATTTCGCGAGCGACTATGCCGGCATTCTGCGGGTGCTTCCGTTTCACATGGGGCTCATCGCGCCGCTTGCACTCGCCGGCCTGTTTCTGACGCCGCTACGCGCGCGGCACGGCCCGTTTCTCGCGATGGGACTCGTTCCGCTCGTCACGTGCCTGCTCTTTTTCGTTTCGGCGGAATATCGCCTGCCGGTCGCGCTTTTCACGATTCCGTTCGGCGCGGTCGCCCTGGTAACCGCCGGCTCGCTCGTGCGCGGTGCCCGTGTTGCGCGCGCCCGCATCGGCATGGCGCTCGTCGTTTTCGCCCTGTCCGCGTGGTTCACGAACCGGACCGATCGTCTTCTCGAGGCGCAGACCTGGAAGCGGGTCGATTACCTGAACTTCGGTACTCTCTATCTGAATCGCGGGAACCTTGACGAGGCGGAAGAAATGTTTCATCGCTCGCTCGCGATCGACCCGCAGTTTGCGCCGGCGTACGAGTCGCTCTCGCATCTGGCCCGGCAGCGCGGCAACGACCAGGAAGCGGCGCGCTGGATCACCAAGGCGCGCGAATTCGGCGCCGCCGGGCAGTACGACCGTGGCCGCGCTCAGTACGACGACATCACCGAGGCCTTGATCGCGGCGGCGGCGATTTACAACGAGGGGCGGTTCGAGGACGCGCTCGTCGAGTTCCAGAAGCTGCGCACGTGGGCGATGGCGACCGAGCGCGCGGATCTCGTCTCGACGATCAGCAACAACGTCGGGCTCTGTCTTTACAAGCTGGGGCGCTACGCGAACGCCGAAGATGAATTCAGAATGATTATGGATCGCGACCCTTACTATAAGAAGGCTCACTATAATATGGGGCGCGTCTTCGAGGCTACGGATCGCAGGAGTGCCGCGATGGCGGCTTACGGGGCGGCTCTGGCGCTCGATCCCGGATACACGATGGCGGAGGAAGCGCTCGGGCGACTGCGCGCGGAAGAAGTGGAAAAGCAGTGAGCGGCGGAATGGCCTAGGGCGCCTGCTCCGGCGCGTTTCTGGCGTCCGGCGTCTCCTTCAGATAGAGATCGCGCTGCGGGAACGGGATTTCGATCCCCTCTTTCTGGAATGCCTTGAAGATCGCGCAGTGCAGCTGATGGACCGTAACGCCTTTGTCCACCGGATGGTTGATCCATCCGAGCAGTTCGAAATCGAGGCTCGAATCTCCGAACGCGCGGAAACGAACGCGTGCTTCGGGCTGTTTCGCGAGCTTCTCCTCGGCGTTGGCCACGCGCATCAGGATATCCTGCACCTTGTCGATGTCCGAGCTGTACGAAACCCCGACCGGTACGCGGATCCGCGTCTTCACGTGCCGTCCGCCCGCTTCGTTGCTGATCTTCGAGCTTCCCATGACCGCGTTCGGGATCGTGACCTCGACATCGTCGCGCGTCAGGATGCGTGTGCTCCTGAGGCCGATGTCCGTCACCTGGCCGCGTTCCCCCGTGTCCAGCAGGATGTAGTCGCCGATCTTGTACGGCGCGTCGGCGATGATGAAAATGCCTGAGAAGATATTCGACAGGGAATCGCGCGCCGCAAACCCGATCGCGATCCCGAGAATCCCGGCCGACGCGAGCCACGCCGTGATATCCACGTTCCATGCGACAAGGATCATGTAGCTCGACGCCGCGATGATCAGCATCATGTTCAGGTTTTCGAAGAGAGGCAGTGTACGGAGCTGGACGAGTCCGGTCTGGTGCCCGCGGTTCGCGAGGAATCGCAGGATCACGCGCGACATGCGCGCCAGCGCGAATCCCCAGATCAGGACGGAAATCGTAAACGCAATCGTACGAACGGTTTCGATCGCGCTGTCCTGCATGCCCAGCGGCTCAAGGGCATAGCTGACCCCGAACAGGATGCACGACCAGAAGACCGGCCCCTGCACGATGGCCCCGATCTGGTCGTCGAGGTCCGTGTCGGTGTGGGCCGCCAGCGCGCAGACACGCTTGATGATCCAGGCCGAAAGGAACGCCGCGACGACCGAAAGCCCGATGATGGCTCCCGAGCGAATCCAGATGTTCGGAATGTAGTCTGCCAGTAGTTCGTTCAGTCCCATAGCGGATTAACGTACAGGATCGTCCGTGCTGATGCAAACCGGTCGGTGCGCCGGAGGGCGCGCCCGTCAACGCGCGTCGAACGAAGTGCGTACGGTGCGGGAACCCTGATGCGCGTGACATTCCGAGCCACCGGCAGTATTCTGAGGGCGGGAATCCACCCACCCTATAATTCTGGAGGATAATCGATGAGAAGTGCCGGGAAGATTCTGGGAATTTTTTTGATCATTGCGTTCATGGCGTGTCCGCTGGCGAATGCTTCGGAAACGCAGGTGCTCAACAGTCAGGAACTTACTCTGAAGATGGTCGAGCGCGAAGCCGATGACGACGCCCTGCGTGCCGGCATCCGTACGCTGCTCGAGCGACCCGAGGTCAGCGAAGCCGCTTCGCTGCTCGGTCATGATGCGAATCGCCTGGCCGACCGTGTCGAAACCCTCGAAGGGGAAGCGCTGACGGATGCGGCCGCTCGCGCCGCCGCCGTGCAGGATGCGCTCGTCGGAAGCGACAGCGTCATCATTATCAGTTCGACGACGTTGATTATCATTCTGCTGCTTATTCTGATTCTTGCGTAGGCACCGGATCTCCGGTCAGGCCGGCTCACCGGCGGAAGTCGAACCTTTCGCCGGTGAGCGTCTTCCTTCCGTCCGCCGCCGCCCCTGTTTTTTCCTCTGCGGTATCCTGGTCTCCCTGCTGACGCTGCTTCTGCCGGGGCCGACCCGCGCGTTCGGCGCGGCCGATCGCGCCGCGGTTCACGACGTCCCGTATTTCGCCCAGACTCCGCGCCTCTGTGGTGGAGCGGCGGCGGCGATGCTGCTTCGTTACCACGGGGACCGCGCCGCCCGTCCGCTCGGCTTCACTTACCTGCTCGATGCCAGTCGTCGCGGGATTGCGACGACGGCTCTCGCGGACGGTGTCCGCAGTCGCTCGTTCGTCGTCGATGCCGGTGACGGCCGCACGATGCGCCAGTTGCAGGAACGGCTGCGTACGCGACCGGTCGTCGTTCTCGTCGCCGCGGGCGGAAAGGATCAGTATCACTATGTAGTCGTACTCGGGGTTCGGGACGATCACGTGATCGTGCACGACCCTGCCGTCGGGCCCGGGCTGTCGCTCGCCGGGGATGAGTTCCGCGCGCGATGGGAGAAAGCGCGACACTGGATGCTCGATGTCCGGCCCGCGGCGGCGGAGAGTACGCAAACCACGGAAACCACGGAAACGGCGCACCCCCGATCCCCGGAGACCCCGCAAGCCCCGCAAGCCCCGCGAACCCCGCGAACTACCGATCGCACGCTTCAACCCGACGATCAGAAGACGCCTGCGCCCGATTCCTGCGAGATCGAAGCGGTACGCGCGGTCGCACTCGCCCGCGCCGGACATCTCGATGCTGCCGGGGATCTGCTGAGCGCCCTTGCGGATCGCGGCTGTGCCGGGGCGTGGCGCGAACTCGCTTCGGTAAGGATTCTGGCTGACCGGTACGAAGATGCCGTTGCCGCCGCTGAGAATGCGGTCGCCGTCCGTGCGGACGACGATCACGCCCGGGACGTTCTCGGAACGGCGCACTACCTGCGCGGAGACACGCCCGCCGCGCTCCGCGCCTGGAATCGGATGGGGCGACCGCTCGTGTACTCGTTTTCTGTGAGCGGGGGCAGCCCCCGCACGCGCCGCACGGTTCACACGGGCACGCCCATCGCCCGCGACTCGATGTTGACGGCGTCCTCGCTCCGTCATGCGGTCCGCCGGGCGCGGGCGCTTCCGTCCGTTGAAACCGCTTCGGTCCGCATCTCCGCCGCCGCGCCGGGGGAGGTTCACGTGCGGGCCGTGATCGTCGAGCGGGCGCCCGCCCGTTCGGAGTTGTTGCGAACGGCGCTGCGTGCAACGGCGGACCGGGAAGTGCGGCTCGTGTTCCCGAGCGGTCTCGGGCGTGCCGATGTCTGGGAAGCGCGTGCCCGCTGGTGGGCGCGTGCGCCGAGTTTCGAACTGTTTCTTCATGTGCCGGACGCCCCGAAGCGCGGGTGGGTTCTTGAAGCGGGGGGAGGACGGGATCGCCAGTGGTACCGCACGGCGGGCGCGGGCGTCGTCGAAGAGCGGACCCGGACCGCCGGTATCGCGGCTTCGTCCTGGATCGCGTCCGATCATCATCTGCAAGTGGGGCTTCGTCATTTCGAAAGTGAATCGCGCGCGCGCGGCGGCAGGCGTTCCCGCGATTTCGTTTCCGTCGAACTCGGATGGCGGGCATCGGCGCTGCACGACCGGCTCCGGTTCGGCGCCCGAGTCGCGCCCTGGTTCGTACCGGGTGACGGCCGTACGCTTGTCCGCGCTTCGCTGTCCGGTTCGTTTCGGCTCGAAAAGTCGCGGCGGGCCGATCTTGCGATCCGGGCCGGCGGCGACTGGGTCGACGCGAACTCTCCCCGCTACCTGTGGACGGGCGCGGGTACCGGGCTCGGAAGACCCCACCTGTTTCGCGCGCACCCCCTGATCGAGGACGGCACGCTCGATGGGCGCGCGTTCGGGCGTTCGCTGTTGTTCGCCGGGCTCGAGGCGACGTTCTGGCGATCGTTCCCGGGGTTTCCGGTCGGGGTGGCGACGTTCGCGGACGGCGTCTCGTCCGCCTCCGAACCCGGCGCGGCCCCGTTTCGATGGGATGCCGGGGCCGGCGGGCGCATCGCCGTTCCCGGGACGACCGCGGTTCTCGCAGTCGACTGGGCGCGCGGGCTGAACGACGGCCAGGAAGCCGTCTCGGCCCGTCTTTATTCGATCTCACAATTCTAGACAAACCGGCCCCGAATCGAATATCTTCTACCCTACTCGAATCCAGGGTTCAACCATTCAGTGATCGGTTACTGATGATTACAAAAAGGAGCCTCCTTATGAATTGGAAGCATTGGTGCGTAGCAGTCGCATGCGCCGGTTTTATGGCCGTCGGATGCGGCGACGACAATCCCTCGGATCCCGGCGATGGTGACGGTGGCGGGGGCAGCAACACCCCGACCACGACCCCGCCGCGGGAATGGCAGGGTACGTGGGCCGGAACAACGACCACGATCGATATCGAAGTTGCCAAGGGATCGGCTGTTGCCGACACGACCGTGGATACGGATACTCTCACGATTTGTGACAAGGGGATCACGGGCGGCGAAGTGCCCTTCGGCTGTGTCTGGTTCATTGGCGAGGACAGCATCGACGTCGACTGCGACACGATGATCGTATTCGTCGATAACGGCGATACGTGCACGTTTGACGCCAGCATCGTGGCAACGGGCAAGCGCACGGGGACGAGCTTCTCGATCTCGGGGCGCCAGACGACGATGGGAACGGGCCAGTGTGGTGAGGACACCAACGAAGATGTGCTGCTTACGGCTACGTATACGCGCATCAATTCGACGGTGCCGGAATGCGGCGACGACATTCCCGAAGACACGACCGAGGTGGATACCACGGACACGGGCGGCGGCAATACCGGCGACTTCGTCGGTACCGGCGAATACGAAACGCGCGTGCGCGTCTGGTTCTGCGGTGCCGGCAGCCCGGTCTCCGATACACGCGACACGTCGAGCATCTGCCCGGGTGACAGCGCGAGCGATTTCGACGACGACTTCGAACAGAACGGCATCGAATGCGATATCGACATCGGTGAGAGCACGATCAGCGTGACCTGCAGCGGCGAGATCAACGACGTCGAGACCGGCTGCACGATTACGACGAGTAACTCTTACAACGGCACATTCGATGATGACTCGTACGACATGACCGGAGGCGGTACGATCTCGGCGTCGGGAAGCGGCGAGTTCTGCGACCTGATCCCCGATCAGTGTTTCGAGTTCGAAGTCAACGGACGTCGACTCTCTACGACGCCATCGGACTGCCCCGACGCCAAAGTTTCGCCCGAAGCGGCGACCGGACTCGATCCGGAAGTCATTGCGGCGATCGTGAAATCGAAGGTGGAAGCGGCCCTGCGGAGTGCGGCAGACCAAAGCCGTTAAAGTAGAATAGCTTAGCGGGGAGATACGGCCCCTGTTTCGGATGAGGTTTTCTCGCAAATTCATCCTTGACAGGGGCTTTCCCGCGCGTAATACTGCGCACGGTTTCTAAAGCTGGCAAGTTGTAGTTTGTTCTTGACTTGTAATTTTTGGCTCGCCATATTGGCGACCGGCAGGTGACTTTCTGTCAAACCAGAAGGAGGGTTGCTCAGAAATGCGTAAGTTTTTTGTGATTGCAGCGGCGACGGCGCTCATGGCTAGCTCCGCGATGGCACTCGAACCCGGTCAGTACGGTCTCGGGTTCACCAGTTCCGACGCTCCGGTCGGCGGCTACTACCAGGCGACTGACGTGCTCGGTATTACGGCCGGACTCGGTCTCGAGAGCTTCGACATGGGGAATACGAACTTCTACCTCGAAATCGGTCTCCCGATTGCCATGCATCATGGTGATCGCAGCTGGTTCGGGATTCGCCCCGGTATCATGTTCGCGAGTTTCTCGCCCGACGACAGCAGCAGCAAGACGAACTTCCATCGTGGACTCGATGACGGTACGGCTCTGCAGTTCCAGGCGTGGCTCTACTACATGTGGATGGCGACGGACAACGTAGGAATCAATTTCTACCACGGCCTCAACATCAACACGATCAGCCCCGAAGAAGGCGACAGCGTCACCGACTTCACGACCGTGGGCGCAAATGCCACGGGCGCGGGCGTCTACTACTTCTTCGAGTAGTCGATACCGACCGTTTTGATTGTTTGATTGGGAAGCCCCCTGCACGAAAGTGCGGGGGGTTTTTCTGTTGGGGGGAGGAGTTGGAGGGGAGGAAGCGGGCGGAAGGAGACTTCGCTTCTCGCCTGTCTGAGCCAGTCTGCCTATTGATCCAGCCAGGCGATGAAGTCTTCAAGTTCCAGGATGAGAGATTCTGAGAGTACTCGCCGTAGGGTCTGACTGCCTTTACGCCACCGCCATATGTAACAAGTCTCGGCGATCAGGATTTCAACCGGCGGCTCTCCATCTGCGATGAGAATCCGGTATCTCGGTCTGAACAGGCATCGATTCTTGAAATATACGGTGTCTGCGGCAGCGGCCGTGAGAATGTCGGAGAAGTACTCTTTGGCCAGGGGGCCCAGTTCCGTACTCCAGGCGACGTCGTACCGATCGGCCGCTTCAAATCCATATCCACCGAATTCGTTCGGGTCGTTCCAGGCCAATGACTCGAACAGAACCCTGCCGGAAAGCCCTCGTTCCGCTTCAGACAGCCATTGCAGCGTCCGTTGGTGGCGGAGTGAGTCGCTGTGACGCTCCATCAGGTCTTGATAATCGCGGATCTTCAATTCGGGCGGCTGTGCGATAGCATGACCCATCAACAGGAGGAGAAGCAGGGAGGTGGCAAGCAGTCGAACATCCGAATTCCAACGGTTCATGCCGCAACTGTACTCATGTCTTCTTCGGCTGTGTCAGCAGGCTGACAAGAACCGTGGCGGCGAGGGCGATGACGAATGTCGAGAACTTGAGGTCGATCATCGCGTTCAGGGCGTCGTTGCTGTTCCAGTAGATGTTCGAGATCGTGCCTCCGAGCATCCCGGCCAGCGCTCCCTGGCATGTGATCCGCTTCCAGTAGATCGAAAGGAGCAGTGGCGGCCCGAACGACGAACCGAGGCCGGCCCAGGCGTACGAGACCATGTCGTAGATGAGATCCTGGCTTCGAAACGCGAAGAAGAGTGAGACGCCGGCGATGGCGAGCGTTGCCACGCGACTGATGAGCAGCAGCTTGCGCGGGGCGGCGTCGCGGTTGCCGAGCAGGCGCACGTAGATGTCTTCGACTACGGCCGATGTGGCGACGAGAAGCTGGGAGTCTGCGGTCGACATCATGGCCGCCACGGCGCCGGCGATGAAGATGCCGGCGAGCCAGCCGGGAAGCAGCACTTTGGCGACAAGGGGCATGACGGTTTCGGGGTCGGCGAGGTCGGGCCCGAGGATGCCGATGCCGACCATGCCGATCAGGGGCGCGGACCAGTACGCGACGAGCACCCACGAAATGGCGACGACCGAACCCTTCTTGAGTTCACGCGGACTGCGCGCTGCCATATAGCGCGTCAATAGATGAGGCTGTCCGAGATAGCCGAAACCCCACGCAAGCGACCCGAGCATGACACCGAATACGAACGACGCCCCCACTTTCCCCCCCGTCATCGTCGTGAGTTCCGGCCCCTTTGCGACGAGAGAGGCCGTAAACGCCTCGAAACCGCCGAGATGCGCGATTCCGAGTATGGGCAGCAGGACCGCCACGAATGCCATCAGGAGCCCTTGAATGACGTCTGTCCAGACCACGGCCAGCAGTCCGCCCATCAACGTATAGAACGAGACGACAACAGCCCCGAGCAGCAGGCCGTATTTCAGTTCCAGGCCGAACGTAGCGGCCAGAATCTTACCACCGCCAATAAACTGAGCAGCGACGTACGCCGTGTAGAAGACGAGAATGATCGCGGTCGAAACCGTGCGCAGCAGCTTCGTCTTGTCTTTGAAACGCATCTCGAAATAGTCGGGGATCGTAAGAGCGCCGAGTCTTTCCGTCATCCTCCGGAGCGGGATCGCGATGAAAAGCCACGAGGCGATGATTCCCGATGCGCTCCCGATCACGGTCCAGTACTCGGTGAAGCCGACCGCGTACGCAGCGCCCGGAAGCCCGAGCAGAAACCACGAGCTCTCGCCTGAGGCCCGTTCGGAAATCGCCGTCGCGAATCCCCCGATCTTGCGGCCGGCAAGCAGAAAATCGTCCAGCTTTTTCATGAGCCGGCTCGCGACGATACCGAGCACGAGCACGATGACAAGGTAGAAGATCAGTCCGAACACGAGGGAGGTGTCGACGCTCGTTTCGTTCATTCGTCGTCCCCGTCGTCGTACGGCCTGCGCGCGTGAATCACGAGCAGAACCACGACTGCGAGCCACGAACCGATTACGATGACGAGAGTCGAAAGCGGCATGGTCCGATCCTAGGCGTGTGGAATGGGAGTGTCAACCGCGGGGGAGTGTGGGGTGAGGAGTGGGGCGGGGGGGGGGGGGGGGGGGGGGGGGGGGGGCGAGGGGGGGGGGGGGGGGGGCGGGGGGGGGGGGGGGAGCCGACGCCACCCCCCCCTCCTCACACACTTGCGCGAAGGGAAGGAAGGGAAGGAGGGGAAGGAAGAGGAAGGAAGAGGAAGGAAGGAAGAGGGGAAGGAAGACGGGCTCTCCTTCCTCTCTTCATGTCTTCGAGCGCGAGGTCGATGCCGGACGAAACGCGAGACAAGCCTCGGCGAGAAGGAGATTCCGTGGAAAACTCTCCAGGAGACGAGAGCTGGTGAACGTGGAAGAATAGACTGAGAAGCATTGTGGACACGTCCGCGCAGGTGAGGACACACGTTGGAATGGATGACTCTCATAATCTCGCTTGGTGTGGTCACCCTTGGCGCGGAAGCTCTCGTTCGTGGGGCTTCGTTTCTCGCGCTGCGCATGGGCGTGTCGCCACTCTTCGTCGGTTTGACCATTGTCGGGTTCGGGACGTCGAGTCCTGAGCTTGCTGCCAGTGTTACCGCGACTCTGGCGGGTTCCACGGATGTGAGTGTTGGCAACGCCATCGGTTCCAACATTTTCAACGTCGGGGTAATCGTCGGTATCACCGCGCTGATTCATCCGATACGGGCTCAGATTCGTGCAGTGCGTCGCGACTTACTCGTCGCGATTCTCGCAGCGGCCGCCCCCTGGTTGGGCCTTGCGTTCGGCGGTACCCTGCCGAGAGTTGCGGGTGTGCTGCTGGTGTCATCGCTCGTCACGTATCTGCTGTTTGCTTACCGGTCGAGTCGGCGTGCGCGCCTCGAAGACGTCGAACTTGCCAAAGACGAACTTCTGGACACAGTCGCAGTTCCGCACCTTCGTTTGCTGGACCGAACGTGGGTCAATGTACTTCTGGTCGCCGGGGGACTGGCTCTTCTTGTTGCGGGGTCGAGGGTATTCGTCACGGCCGCGTTGACGTTGGCCAGGGCAGCCGGCATGTCCGAGCTGTTGATTGGCCTGACGATTGTCTCGGTGGGGACGTCTCTGCCGGAACTTGTGACCTCCGTCGTCGCCGCCGCGCGCCGCAATGCGGATATGGCCGTGGGCAACATCATTGGCTCGAACATCTTTAACATGCTCGGAGTGCTCGGGATATCGGCTGTGATTCGTCCACAAGCGCTGAGCACGCAGGTTCTCGCCCTCGATGTGCCGGTCATGATGTTGGGAATCCTTGCTCTCGTTCCCATGATTCGGTCTGGAGGACAAATCTCACGCATAGAAGGCATCCTGTTGCTGCTCGGCTATGGCGGGTACGTGGCAATCCTACTGCTCCGCCAACCATGATTAGGCGCCGCGAACAGGGCTCGTCGGAAGCGTCCAGCGCGCGCTTCAAGTAGTTCTCGCGACTGATGGCGGAGGCGAGCTTCTCTTCTCTTCTCTTCTCTTCTCTTCTCCTTTCCTCTCTTTTTCCCCTTTCTTTCCGCCCCCAAAAGGAAGTGTCGGCACGGAGAGTGAAGGGGGGCGTGTGCGACGAAGCCGGTCCCATTGAGCCGGCCGGCTTCGGCGCACCGACAGATCCCGTCTCCCGGCAACAGAAGTGAGCAACCATTTCACCCGCCATCAGAAACCATCAAAGGCGGCCGGCCAGGACCGGCAAGGAGCACATGCCCCCCTCACTCTCCGAGGCTGCACTTTCATTGACACCCTCACCCCTATCTCGTACTCTGCCCGTGTCTTACACCACCGACCGGGGAGGGCGGATGTCGCAGTCGCGCGGCGAATGGAAATCGAAACTCGGCTTCATTCTCGCCGCGTCGGGGTCGGCGATCGGCCTCGGCAACATCGTCTTCTTCAGCGCCAACGCGTACCGTTTCGGCGCGGGCGCCTTCTACGTCCCGTATCTCATCGCACTCTTCGCACTCGGCATTCCGATCATGATTCTGGAACTCGGGGTGGGGCATCGCGCCCGCAAGGCATTCCCCGAGGCGCTGCACGACATCGCGGGCGTCAAAGGGGAGTGGGTCGGCTGGTTCGGGCTTCTGAATGCGGCGGTCATCACGATGTACTACATCACGATCCTGGGCTGGGTCTTCGGCATGTGGATCGGGGCATTCGGGTCACTCTGGGAACCGAAATCGGTGCCGGCATTCGGCCTCGAGTCGGGAACGCTCTCGAACTCGATGTCGTACTTCTTCGATATGATTTCGAAGTACGACGCGATCGGCTACGTGATCCTGGTCTGGTTCCTGAACGGGCTGATCGTATGGTGGGGGACGAAGTCGATCGAGCGGGCCGTGAAGATCTTCGTGCCGCTCATGTGGCTCTTCATGATCGTGCTGATCCTGCGCGGACTCACGCTGCCGCACGGAACGAACGGTCTTCTGCTGCTGTTCACGCCTGACTTCGAGGTCATGAAGAGCCCGCTGGTCTGGCAGGGCGCGTTCTCGCAGATCTTCTTCACGCTCTCGCTCGGGTTCGGCATCATGGCGACGTACGCGTCCTATCTGCCGAAGAAGTCCGACCAGACATCGAACGCGCTCACGATCTCGTTCCTGAACTGTTCGTTCGAATTCATCGCGGGGCTCGCGATCTTCTCGCTGCTGTTCTGTTTCGCCGTGGTCCCGAGCGCGTCCACGCTCAGCATGACGTTTTTCGTGATTCCCGAAGGGATCGGTTCGTTCCCCGTGGGCGTCAAACTGTTCGGCATTCTGTTCTACACGCTGCTGCTGACGGCGGGGCTCACGTCATCGGTTTCGCTCGTCGAAGGCATCGGCGCGGGCGTCATCGACAAATTCGGCATCGGCCGCCGGCCGGTCGTTTTCACGATCTGCGTAATCGGGGCTATCGGTTCGATCGCCTTCGCCCTCCCCAAGGTGATCGATCCCGGCCTTGCCAACGACGGCACGCTCGGCCTCACGCTGCTCGACCTGTTCGACCACTGGGCCTTCAGTTACGGGCTCCTGATCTGCGGATTCCTGGAATGCGTCCTGGTGGGCTGGGTGCTCGGGGCGGACAAGCTGCGCGCCTGGGTGAACGAGACGGCGGCGATCAAGCTGCCCCCGTTCTTCGACGTCATGATCAAGTGGGTGATCCCGATCACGATTCTGGTAATCATTATCGCCTCGATCCGGGGCGAATACGCAGCGGGCGGCGTGTACGGCTTCAACTATGTGGTCGGCGAAAGCAGGAACCTTCACATTTTCGTGCTGGCGACCTGGATCGTGTTCACGGTGTTCGGCGCGATGATCCTGACCGGCGCCGGAGGGTTCCGGCCGAAGAAGAAGACGAGCAAGCTGCTCGACGCGGAGGACACGAAATGAGCGCCCGTCAGGCATCATGCGGCGGGCGTGCGACCGGAACTGGCGCCGCCATTGCGGGCACGATCGCCGTCGCTCTGCTGGTCGCGTGCGGGGTCGCCGGGCCGGCGGCGGCGGACGTTACGATGACGGTCGCCGAGGAATTCCCGCTCAGGAACGCGCCGGTCACGATCACGGTGGACGGACGCGACCCGGGCACGAGCTACGATCTGCATGTGACCTACCGCCCGAACAGCGAGACTGCGAAAGAGGAAAAGATCGGCACGATCGCCGCGGGCGCCGCGTCGGGCTCGATTCAGTGGACGCCTCAGGACGCGGGCATCACTTCGGTCCGGGTCATGAGCGGTGAGGAGCAGCTGGCCTCGAAGAACATCGCGGTCCGCTTCGACAAAGCCCCGATTTCCGGGATCCTGGTGTTTCTCGGGGCCGGATTTCTGCTCTTCGGCGGCGCCACCACCGCCATGCGCCGGGCTCTCGGCGGCTGATCCCGTGGGTTGCCTCTCCCGTCCGGGCGGCCTATACTATGAACCGAGTCACGTGAATACCGACGGGTAAGGAGTACATTCATGACCTATGTCGTTACCGATAACTGCAAATCATGTCGCTTTACCGACTGTGTAGCGGTCTGTCCTGTCGACTGCTTCAAAGCGGATGCGGACATGCTCTACATCGATCCGGAAGAGTGCATCGACTGCGGGGCGTGCGTGCCGGAATGTCCGGTCGAAGCGATTTACGCGGAAGAGGATCTGCCGGCCGAGAAGGAAGAGTGGATCGCCATCAACGCGGAAAAATCCCCCGACCTTCCGACGATTTCCGAAACGGAAGATCCGTTGCCGACTGCGGAAGAGCGAAAGAAAGAACTCGGGTTCTAGACGGGTTTTTGAAATCGAAATGTTCGGTCAGGAGTTTCTGCGGATCGTGCTTCCGGGCGGAATGCGTGAGGCCTCGAAGTCAGATTCCGTTGCGTGCGGTTCGACGATCGTGTTTCGTCCGAGGTCCGCGCCGGCCGGGATACGCGCTCCCTTTCCGATGACGGTCAAACCGGTATACAGATGATCGGGCGATGCTTCGTTTGCATGGGAAGCGTCGCCCGTTCCTATTTGTGCGCCTTCGCCGATCACGCCGTCCTTGTCCACGATCACGTCACGCAGCACGGCGCCGCGCCCCACGCGCACATTGTGCATGAGCACGCTCCCCTGCACGTCCGCGCCTTCCGCGATCTGCACGCCGGGCGAAAGAATCGAACGCTGCACGCGCCCTGCGATGTGGCAGCCCGGACTCACGACGCACGTTTTCGCGTCGGCCCCGCGCGCGGCAAGTGAAGGCGGGCGATCGCCCACGCGCCCGTCCAGTTCATGATTCGTGCGGACGCGCCAGTTCCGGATGTCGAGCCCCGACGCGGGGTCGAGCATGTCCATGTTCGCGGCCCAGTACGCCTGCAGCGTCCCGACGTCGCGCCAGTAGCCTTCGAACGGATACGCGAATACTTCGTCGTTCGCGAGCGCGGCCGGAATGATGTTCTTGCCGAAGTCGTGTTCTGCGGTCGCGCGGAGCGCGCCCTTCAAATACTTTGCGTCAAAACAATAAATGCCGAGCGAGGCGAGGTTGCTCTTCGGCTCCGTGGGCTTTTCTTCCCAGTCGACGATGCGACCCAGGTCGTCCGTTGAAGCGATGCCGAAGTGCCTCGTGTCTTCCCACGGCACGCGCATCATCGCGATCGTGAGATCCGCCTGCGCTTCTTTGTGGAACTCGATCATCGGGCCGTAATCCATGTGATAAATGTGGTCGCCCGACAGAATCATGATGCGGTCGGGATCGACGAATTCGATGTAGTCGAGGTTCTGGCGAATGGCGTCGGCGGTGCCGCGATACCAGTCGGACTCGGCGTAGCCTGTTCGTGGCGGCAGAATTTTCGCGCCGCGCCTGCGCCCGTAGAGATCCCACGCTTCCCCCCCGCCCACGTGCTCGTTCAGCGAGAGCGGCTTGTACTGCGTAAGGACGGCCACGCGGTCGATGCCCGAGTTCATGACGTTCGACATCGCGAAGTCGATGATCCGGTAGAGCCCGCCGAACGGGACGGCCGGTTTCGCGCGCGCGTTCGCGAGAATGTTGAGGCGCGTGCCGCCGCCGCCCGCGAGAAGCAGGACAAGGGTCTTTTTCATGTGACCAGCACTCCCGCGGGATACGAAGATTCGGTGAACTGTTCCTCGTCGAGAAACGGGGGCACGATGCAGTTCTTGCCCATCGCGACCGTGCCGGGAATGCGCGTGGCTTTCCCGATCAGCGTGATGCCGGAGCGGAGAAGGTCGGGGTGCACGCTGTTCGCGCGCGTGTCGTTGCCGATGCCGATGCGGGCGCCGGGGCCGATCGACACTTTTTCGTCGGCGATCACCTTCGTCACCTCGGCGCCGGCCGCAACGTGCGCGTCGGGGAACAGGATCGAGTCGCGGACGACCGCACCCGCTTCGACCACAACACCGGGGAACAGAATCGATCGCTCCACCGTCCCCGCGATGTGGCAGCCGAACGTGAAGCGCGAATCGGTGACGTGCGATTCGCTCGTGAGGATCGCGGGCGACCGTTCGCGCAGCCGCTTGTCGTCGAGGTTCGTGCGCAGCCGCCACTTCTCGAAGCCGAGCTTGCCGTCGCCGTCGAGGAAGTCCATGTTCGCGCGCCAGTACTCGTCGATCGTGCGGCTGTAGGCCCAGTATCCCCTGTGCCGCCAGCCGAACACCTTGAACCGCGGGATGAGTGCCGGAAGCACGTCGCGCCCGAATTCGAACGTACCGGTCGGCGGAGCGAAGTTCCGCAGAATCTCGCTCAGCACGCTGCGCTTGAAGAGATAAATCGTCATCGACGCCCATTTGTAGAGCGGGCGGCTCGGCTTTTCCACATAGTCGACGAGAGGGCCGCCCGGCTCGGAGTCGTCGCCCTCGATATCGCCGAGGCCGAATCGCCCCGCGCCTTCCGCGGGGACCGGCACGAACGCGGCCGTGACGTCGGCGTCGTTCTCTTCGTGGAAGCGCACGAGTTCCTGGTAATCCATGTTGTAGATGTGGTCGCCCGAGAGGATCAGCACGTGCTCGTGCGGGTATTCTTCGAGGAATTCGCGGTTCTGGGCGACGGCGTCGGCCGTGCCGCGATACCAGTCGGTGTGCGAGCTCCCCTGCTGGGGCGGGAGCAGCGAGACGCCCCGCTCGCGACCGGCGAAGTCCCAGGACGTGCCGACACCCACGTGATTGATCAGCGACGTGGAGCGGTATTGCGACAGTATCCCGACGCGCTCGATGCCGGAGTTCATGAGGTTGCTGAGGGGGAAGTCGATCACGCGGTACATGCCGCCGAAAAAGACGGCCGATTTCGGCCTGTGGAGGGTGAGCACGCTGAGTTCGTCGACTCGGCCGCCCGCCAATATGAGGGAAACGACTTTGTGCATGGTTCCGTTTCTCGTTCTGGCCTCTCGAGATTCCGATAGTAACACGTTTCGCCCGTTTGACACCCCTGCGCGCGGGTGAGAAAATGGAGCTTCCCTTTACCGGAGAAACCAACTTGATCGGCATTCGCAGCGAAGACAAAAGCAAGTGGGAGAGGCGCGTTCCCATCACGCCATCGACCGTCCGCAAACTGATCGCCGACGGCATCGAAGTGCGGATCCAGCCGTCGAAGCGGCGCGTGGTCCCCGACGACGAGTACCGCGACGCCGGGGCCACGGTCACCGACGACCTTTCCCCGTGTTCGATCGTGTTCGGCGTGAAGGAGATGCCGGGCGACTTCTTTCAGAAGGGGCAGGCGTATGTCTTCTTCTCGCACACGATCAAAGGCCAGCCTTACAACATGGGCATGCTGCGCGCGCTGCGGGCCGCCGGTTCCCATCTCATCGACTACGAGCGCATCGTCGACGACAAGGGACGGCGCCTTGTGCTGTTCGGGCGTTTTGCCGGGCTTGCCGGCATGGTCGACGCGCTTCACTTCTATGGCAAGCGCCTGGCGCACGAAGGAACCGACACGCCTCTTCTCACGATGAAGCCGTGCCACGAGTACGATGACCTGGACGAAGCGAAGGCCGCCGTGACTGCCGTCCGCGACGCGATTCAGGCGGGCGGCTGGCCGCGCGAAGCCGGGCCGCTCGTTACAGGGTTTGCCGGCTACGGAAATGTGTCGCGCGGGGCGCAGGAGATCTTCGACCTGCTCGAGCCGCAGGAGATCATGCCTTCGGCGCTCGCGACCGCCACGTTCACGTCTTCGATCGTAAAAGTCGTGTTTGCAGAAAGCGACATGGTGCGCCGGATCGACTCCGCGCACCCGTTCGCGCTTCAGGACTATTACGATCATCCCGAAAAATATCGATCGCGGTTCGCGGATTACGTGCCGCACATCGACCTGCTCGTGAACGCGATTTACTGGGAAGAACGATACCCCCGGCTCATCACGAAGGAAGAGCTCGCGAAGAAGTGGGGGCGGACGAAACGCCCGCGCTTCGTGGCCGATATCAGCTGCGACGTGAACGGGGCTGTCGAGTTTCTCGAAAAGACCACCGATCCCGGAACGCCCACGTTCGTATACGAGCCGGCCACCGGGCGCGTGATTGACGGCGTCGAAGGGGACGGCCCCGTGATGCTCGCCGTCGACATTCTGCCGTGCGAACTCCCGCGCGAAAGTTCGCGTGCGTTCAGCGAACTGCTCGAGCCGTTTCTCCGCGCGATGGACAAGGCCGATTTCTCGAAGCCGCCGGACGAAATCGGACTTCCCGATCCCATTCGCGTCGCGCTCATCGTGAAAGACGGACGCTTCACGCCCGAGTACCGCTTCATGCGTCCGTTTCTCGAAACCGAAGGATCGTAATGCAGAAACGTATACTCGTGGTCGGTTCCGGCCGCGTGGCAGGTCCCCTCATCGACTATCTGCTCGTGCGCGGGCACATCGTGACGATCGCCACGCTCGAGGCCGAGCGCGCCATCGAACTCGTGGCCGGCCGCCCGAACGGCACCGTCGTCCATCTCGATCTCGAGGACGAGGCCGGACTCGCGAAGCTCATGCAGGGTCAGGACGGCGCCGTCAGTCTCGCGCCGTTTCCTTTTCATATCAATGTTGCGCGCGCGTGTCTGGCCGCCGGCGTGCACCTCGTCACGACCTCGTACGTCAGCGACGAAATGGCCGCGCTTCACGATGAGGCCACCGCGAAGGACCTGCTCTTTCTGAACGAATGCGGCCTCGACCCCGGCCTCGATCACATGTCCGCGATGGAGCTGTTCCGCGCCGTGAAAGACGCCGGCGCCGAAGTCGTTTCGTACAAATCACATTGCGGCGGTATTCCCGCGCCCGAAGCGAACGACAATCCGTTCGGCTACAAGTTTTCGTGGAGCCCGAAGGGTGTGCTCGTGGCCGCGAAGTCGTCCGCGCGCTACTGCGAGGACGGCAAGGAGATCGTGCGAAGCGAAGACGAAGTGCATCGCCACACCTGGACGATCGACGTCGACGGCATCGGCACGCTCGAAGCGTATCCCAATCGTGATTCGATGAAGTATGAAGAATTGTACGGGCTCGGTCACGTACCTACGATCATTCGCGCCACGCTTCGTTACGACGGCTGGTCACGCACTGTGGCCGCGCTCCGCACGCTCGGCCTGCTCGACGAAGAGCCCGTGCTCGGCGAAGGGGAGACATGGGCGGAACTCACGGCGCGCAAGGCCGGGGGCGGCGGCGCGGGCGAGGGCGCAGCGCAGGAAGAGGGCGCTGGTGCGGCGGGAACGGATGAAGTGCGCAACAGAGCTGCGAAATTCCTCGCCATCCCCGCGGACGATACCGTGCTCGACCGTCTCGCCTGGCTCGGCCTCTTCGGGCGCGATGTCGCCGGCGACACCGGCAAGCCTCCGATCGACGCGCTCGTCAATCGCATGATCGAACGCATGGCGTATACCGACGACGAACCCGACATGGTCGTTCTGCAGGACGAAGTGATCGCGAAGTTCCCCGACGGCCATCGCGAGCGCTTTCTCTCGACCCTGATCTGCAAGGGCGAGCCCGGCGGCGAGTCAGCCATGGCGCGCACAGTCGGCCTCCCGGCCGCCGTCGCCACGAGCATGATCGTCGAGGGCAAGATCGTCGAACGCGGCGTCCGCATTCCGATCGAGGCCGAGATCTACGAGCCGATCCTCACCGCACTCGACCACGCCGGCATCCGATTCGAAGAAAAACGCGAAAAGATTTAGACGCGAATGAGTGGAAACGCTGCGGGCCGGATTCCCTTCGCCCCTCGACCTGGCCAGACTGGCCACCACGGAGGCCTCGGGGTTCAGGGAGCCGGCCCTCAGCGCTTCCTCTCTCCCGTGTCATTGTGAGTGTGGGGGAGTGTGGCGGCGGAAGAGAAAAGACGGTTCGCGGCTGACCCCATTCGAGCGTGTACGAAATGAAGAACCGAGCGATCGGAGTGGGAAGCGAGGCGGTTCTCGATAAGTAACCCGCTTGAGTCCTGCCGGAGTGTCGAGACCTCGCAGTGATGCGGGGTCTCTTGTTTTGTGCTGAGCTGAATCGAGGCGGAATGAGGGGCACATGCTGACTGGCCAGTTTTCGACCGCCATTTCGGCGGTCAGAAAATAGCCAGCGTTGATTTCTTGTACTGATCAAGACAAGCTCAGGCTGACCGCGTTGCCTCTCGCGTGGTAACGAGTTCGAGTCCTGCCTTGGGAGCGAAGTGGAGAGACCCGAGGTTGCCCGAAAACTCGATCGAATCTGAGACGGCGAAATTTACGGGCGCGCGGGCAGAATCTTCGGATAGACTCCACCGGCCAGGTTCAAAGGCATCGTCCTCAATGAAAAGCCTGTAACACAAGTGCGGAGGTCCCAAGGCACCAAGACTCTCGGCCGCTCATCGATTCATTACCAACCATTTGATGAAGGGGATGACAATGCGATTCATGATGACCGCACGCTTTCCACTCGAGCCTTTCAACTCACTCGTTCGCGACGGATCTGCAGGCAAGATCCTCGGCAGTATCGTGGAGGACCTGAAACCGGAGGCGATTTACTTTGTTGAGAACGACGGTTGCCGGTGTGCGGTCATGATCATAGACATGCCCACGCCGTCCGACCTTCCGCGCCACTCCGAACCTTTCTTTCTCAAGTTCAATGCAAGTTGCGAGTTCCGGATCGCGATGACGCCCGAGGATCTCGGGCGCGCCAGCCTGGAAGATCTTGGAAAGAAATGGGGGTAACCTGCCCGCTTTCGCTTGCTCTGTGAACTGAAGTGGAGAGACCTCGCAGTGATGCGGGGTCTCTTTCTCGTGGGGGCCTGGCGTACGGTTCCTTCCTCGCTGTGCTTACGGTGCGGACTGCGCGAGTTCTTCCGCCCGGGCCCGCAGTTCCCTCGCAAACCCCATGGCGCGCGTTGCCTTGAGGTCCCGTCGGGAGAGGGTCCGATAGAATACATACTTCTGCGCACCTGGAATCGTGGAGTCGTACATGATCGTCAGGAAACGTTCCTGGTCTTCAGGCTCGATGCCGGCTTTGCCCCAGGCATCGATCGCGAGCGCGATGGCTTCATATTCTTCCGAATCGGGAAGAAGCACACGCGATCCCTCGGTTCTCCAGTACGTGGCTCCGCAATACAGATGGCCGGGTTCGATGGCAGGCACAAACGGGTCCGGAGGTTCGGCTCTCATGGTGCCGTCTCTGCAGAAGAGAACTTCGCTCCCCCAGGCACCCGCCAGTCGACCGCCGACTGAGCCGCCATCCTCGTAGGTGTAGAACTCGGCCAGAACCCATGGGTACTTGAGGCCGATCTGCTTCGCTACGAATCGGCGCGCGTCCCTGTCGACTCCCGCGGGGGCACGATCACCCAGTGAAGGGTTGCACCACAACAAAGCGTCCGGGACGAGCGTAACGCTGACAGTGGCGATCGTGAGTCCGATCAGGAAGAGACGAAACTCTTTGCTCATGACAACGCGCGGAATGCCCGCAAGAAAGTCCGCGACGGCCATCAGCACGAGAAGGCACGAGGCCGTGAGAAGAGCGAATCCCGCCGCGTGAGTACGCGCTGCCATTGTGCGCGGATCCCAGAAAGTGAGCAACACGAGCGCAAACAGAATTGTAGCGGTTGCGTGCGGAAGTGCGGTCAGGTAGCTGAACCTGCTGCGAGCGCTGAAGTAGATTCCGAGCAGGGCGACGAGTGGCATGCTCCAGACCGCGATACGAATTGCAATCGGCATCGACGCGAACAGGTCGGCGCTCATTCCGAGCGGAGTCTCGCCGATCGAATTCGAATACCAGGGCAGAAATGATGAGATGAGCATGGCGGCGAGGGAGAAAATTGTCAGGCGTCGCTTCATACGGAATCTTCCTTCGGAAGGACTCCAGTCACTCTCCTCTCAGAGCGCGCGAGTGTCAAGACGCGGCGTAAAGGGGGGGCAACACTGGCGAAACTGACCGGCGCCGCGGTGGCCCCTGACCCGATCCGCCGAAACCGACTCCTCGGTTTGCGCGTACGGTAGAGTACGCTGTCCCCGGGATCCTTCCCGTACGATGCGTTACCGTTTCTGTCACACTCCGATCGGAGAGAGCTGATGACTCCACGACCCCGTTTCCTCCGCGTGATAGCGGGCATTGCGCTCATCACTGCAGTCGCGGTGCTGCTGGGTTTTTTCGCGATGCGGTCACGGCGCTCCGTTCCCGAGTCTACGCCTGCGCTCGTTGGATTCTGTGCGAACACTGCGAATGAGACCGTTGCATTGCCGGTGCGGGACACGGAACTGCTGGGAGTGATCGAGCGCGTAAGAAGCGAATTCTCCGATCAGAGCGGCATGTCCTTCGTGCTCTTCGACCGTGACGGTATTCTGTTCGAGCACTATGCGGGGAGTGTGCAGTCGGCGTCCGGCATAGCCGTCGATGCGGAAACGGCGTTCTATATCGCTTCCAGTACGAAGAGTCTGATCGCCACGACCGTCCTGATGCTATGTGAGCGCGGCACGCTGGCCCTCGATGTCCCCCTCGATCGCTACTTGCCTGCACTTCATTTCAAGCACCCGTTGCTTTCCGAGAAGAAGATGACGCTGCGGCATCTCCTTTGTCATGACACGGGAATCAGCAGCAAGGCGCTTGAGATTCGAACCAGCATGTCGGGAGAGTGGGACACGCAAACCCTCGTCGATCTATTCGGGGAGGCGGGCTACACCTTCACCCGCCCGCAGTACAGCAATCTCAACTATATTCTTGCAGGGCTCGTGCTGGAGCAGGTGACCGGGGAGACATGGCAGTCACTGTTGAAAAAGAACCTGTTCGCGCCCCTCGGCATGAACCGCTCTTTCTCGAAATGGAAATCACCGAGCGAGAATATTGCCGCTCCGCATATGCTGGGCGCGGATCGCGCTCTCTATGCAGTCCCGTCCCGGCACAATCTTCTCCAGTCGAACACACTGTTTCCCTCCGGCGGCGTGATCGCATCGGCCCGTGATCTCTCTCGCTACGTTCGTCTGTTTCTGAACTGCGGCGAGGTTGGCGGCAAGCGCCTTCTTTCGATCGACGCGCTTCGCGAAGCGATCACGCCGCAGGCAAGGAACAGTGGCGGAGGATTGCACGAATACTTCGGCTTCGGGCTCGGCTGGGAACTTGCCCTGCACGACAGCCTGACGCTCATCACACACGGCGGCAGTAACAGGGTGGGGGCAAGGGCTTATATGGCATTCAGCCCCGAACTCGGGGTGGGACTCGTCATTCTCTCGAACGAAAACGTCGTAACGCCCTATGTGCAAGGTGCACTTGCGCAGTACGTTTGGGATCGACTGCGAAGCGCGGATACCGCGACGGCGAAACTCGACGAGAATCTGGAGCGCTGGAAAGAGAAAGTGGAGGCTCGGATGGCCGGGCGGCTCGAGGCTCATATGTCGTTCGTGTTTGATTACCCCGACGAGCCTGAGCATCGAACGCCCCTGCACGCGTTTGCGGGAACATACCGCGATCACGCCTATGGAACGGTGGTCGTATCAACCACGCCGGACAGCCTCATGGTCGAGTACGGCAATCTCGTGAGCGCCAGGACGAAACGAATCACGAACGAGTCGTTCGTCACCGACTTCGGGATTCAATCGGAGCCGATTGACTTCAAAATGAGTGGAGACAATGTCGTGCGCATGAAGTTCCCGTCAATCGGGATCGGTTTTGAAAAGGTGGAAGCGGGAAAGTAGAGAGAACAGGCAAAGCGTCAGTGGTGTGATTCTGCCGCGTGCCAGCCCAGGTGGTTTTCTTCTCGCCCTCACCCCAGGTCACGTGAAAGCCTGCGCGCAAGGCCGATTCCCGTAGCCCCGAGGCCTCCGTGGTGGCCATTGGGCCAGGCCCTGGGCCGGAGGGAATCCGGTCTTGCGCGCAGGCTGTTGCGCGACTCCCTAATTCCTGTTCGGAAAGATCTCGGCCGCTTCGCGCACGGAGTCGTAGTCCTCTTTCTCCGCGTCGACCAGATAGTCCACCTGATACAGGTCGCCGAGAACTTTGCGGCCGATTTCGCTGTCGCCCATCTCGAGCAGGGCGCGTACGACGCTGCTCGACACCTTCGGATTCGCGGCGATGTACTTTTTGGAACCGGTAATCGTGTCGCCCGGGATCGCCTTCGTGTAGAAGATCGGGGTCAGTTTGGCGCGGTCGGACTCGGGCAGGTACTGGGTCCAGGCGCCGCGCGTCCCCTTCGTATTATTGGCGAAGCAGGCGCCGCCGTCGACGGTGCCGTCGAGTACGGCTTTCACGAGTTCGTCGTAGCCGCCCAGAAACAGGTTCTCGCTGAAGAAGCGATCGGAGTCGATGCCGGCCACTTCGAGCCCGGCTTTCGTGAAGATGTATCCCGCGGTGCTGCTCGGATAGGTCCAGCCCATCTTCTTGCCTTCGAGGTCGTGCACGGAATCGAGTGAGCGATCTTTCCGCACGACGATCGCGCCCCAGTAGAACGGGTTCGTACCGCGCACGGATTTGAGGAGCACGCGCGCGTTCCCTTTTTTCTCGGCGCGCACGAACGAAAGCGGGGACATCCACGCGAACTGCAGTTCGTCGTTCGTGATCGACTCGACGAGCGTTTCATAGTCGACGGAGACGAGCGGTTCGACCTGGTGGCCGGTCTCTTCCGAAAGGTAGTTGCAGAACTCGGTCGCAAGGATCGTGAGCTGCTCGCGGTTATGCGAAGGGTAGAAACCGAAAATGATCTTCTCGGCCGATACGGCAAGGGGGGTGAGTCCCAGCAGTAGAACGAAAGCGATGAATGCGCGAATTCTCATGACGACCTCCTTGTTGCCGGGATCATACCAGATCCGTCAGCGGACGAGATGCATCTTCCTGGTTTCGATCGTTTCCCCGGCCAGCATGCGGTAAAAGTATACACCGCTCGCGACATCTTCTCCGCGATCGGAGACGCCGTCCCACGGTACGAGGTGACTCCCCGACGCGACCTGCTCGGCGTCGAGAAGCGTGCGCACGAGACGCCCGGCCGGGTCGTGAATCGTGATCGATACGCGCGCGGGCGCACGCAGATGGAACGGGATCGCGGTCAGCGGATTGAACGGGTTCGGGCGGTTGCTTTCGAGCGACGCGGGCACAGTCGGCGCGCCGTCCGCGACTCCGGTCGGAACGAACGCGGCTTCGTCGAGCAGCCAGTTGAGCGGATCGAACTCGACGGATGTCGGCTCGAACGAAACGGTAACCGGGAATGACTGCGTGGCCGCGTTCATCCAGACGGTCACAGTCGTGTCGGTGCCCGCGCCCACGATCTTGAAGTCGACGGGCATTTCATACACCGCGGGCCCGACCGCCTGCGACTGCACGATCCCGAGCGATACGTCCCAGTTCGGACCGCTCGGCGTCGATTCCCACGTCCAGTCGATCACCGGGTGCCCGCCCTGATAAATCCATTCGTTGAAGAACCACGCAAGCGACGAGCCGTATTCCGTTTCGCAAGCGGCCTGGAAATCGCCGGTCACGGCGCTCGAGAATGCGTGTGTGGTCAAGTACCCGTTCATCGCCGCGAAGAACGCCGTGTCGCCCATCACCTTGCGCAGCATGTGCAGCACTACGCCGCCCTTTTCGTAAACGACGGTCCCCCATTTGAAAGTGGGGTCGTAAATCGGGTACGTCAGCGAGCCGGCGTTCCCGAGGTACGGGGCCATCAGCTGGTTCGTCACGTAATTGCGGTACCCCGCGGCCCCGCTCTGCGATTCGACAAACAGCGCTTCGCCGTAAGTCGCGAACCCTTCGCTGAGCCACACTTCGCGCCAGTCGTCATACGTTACGAGATCGCCGAACCACTGATGCATGAGTTCGTGCGCGAGAATGTCGTCGTTCGCCGTCGTCCCGCTCATGAGCGCGGTCGAATGCGAAACACACGTCTGGTGTTCCATGTCGCCGATGGGCGTCGTGACGTACGAGAACTTGTCGTACGGGTACGGCCCGAAGAGCGACTCGAAATGCGCCATCATCGCCGGCACGTTCGCGAACGTTCCCGCCGCCTGCGGAACGAGATCGTTATGCACGTAGTACGTGATGAGCGGGTTCGCGGTATCGGGAATCGCCGTGTACTTCGCGACCGAAATCGACATCAGATACGTCGCGATCTGATGCGTTTCCTGCCAGTGATGGGTTTTCCGGCCGGTCGAGTCGGTCGTCACGCTGATCAGAGCGCCGTTCGATACGGCGGTTTTCGGTCCGTTCGTTTCGACATAGATATCGCACGTGGCTTTGTCGCAGGGAGCATCGACTCCCGGGAACCAGTAGCGTCCCATCGATGGCGGATTCGCGTTCAGCCCGACGCCCATGCTGAAGTCCGTGACCGGGAACGGGAAGAACCAGAACCCGCCGAACCCGCCGCTCTCCGTATCGGGCGTGCCCGAGTAGACGATTTCGATTGCGAACGTGCCGCCCGTGTCGTACGTCGTGTCGAGGTCGATCGTCATGACGTCGCCGATCTGGGCGAACGTGAGCGCGTTTCCGGCCCGCGAGACGGAACTCGCGACGAGATCGCGTAGGTCGAGCTGCACGCCCGTGAGCCCGTCGATCGAGCTTTCGATCGTGAGGATCGCGGTCCCTTCGAGCGTGGACGTGGAGCGCACCGGATTCAGGTGCAGTTCGTAATGCTGCACGTCGAACGAGTCGGGGCAAACGGTGGGGGCCGAGAGCGCCTCGGGGAGATCGCCGCCGCCGCGCATTTCGATCACGCGCGCCGGGATCCGGATGACGTCGCCGCTTTCGCCGACACGGAAGCGCTCCGAGGGGCGGATCACGTCGGCTTGG
This sequence comes from Candidatus Eiseniibacteriota bacterium, assembly GCA_029262235.1. Taxonomy (GTDB): domain Bacteria; phylum Orphanbacterota; class Orphanbacteria; order Orphanbacterales; family Orphanbacteraceae; genus JABDJQ01. The sequence goes on from JAJCZU010000004.1 coordinate 864,684, forward strand.
GCGTCCGCGGGCGCCCCCATGGACACGAGCAGGAGCGCGAGAATCGCGAACAGGGCGAAAGGTGCGTGGTGCGGGCGGTTCGTTCGTTTCATGGGCCTCTCTCGGTGGTCGGGACATGGGAATCGGGCATTTCGTATCATTATAGCAGACGGACCGGAGCCCACCGGCAGACTGACCAAAGCGCTTGCATGGATCGGGCCTCTGGCCTACGATTGGCCCGTTATGCACCAGCCCCTTTTTCAGAAAATGGATACGAAGTCGCCACAGGGTCGCCTCCCGAAACGGCACGAAGCCGACCCGAAAAATACCTGGCGGCTGGAAGATATCTTCGCCTCCACCGACGACTGGAACGCCAGTTTCGATCGCGTGCAGAAGCTGATCGACGAAGTCTCGTCGTACAAGGGCCGCCTGGCCGAATCCCCCGAAACGCTCTATTCGTGTCTGCAGGCGAGTGACGATCTCGGCCGCATCTTCGATTCCCTCTATGTATACGCGCACCTCTGGCGCGACCAGGACACGAGCAAGCCCGAGGCGCAGGCGCTCGCCGACAAGATCACGATCCTTGCCACGAAAGTGCGGAAGGCCGAGTCGTTTCTGTCGCCCGAAATCCTGAGCCTGGGCGCGAAGAAGATCGACCGGTATCTCGCCGGACACGAAGGCCTCGTGCTCTACCGCATGTTCCTCGACAACATTCTGCGCACGGCCGCCCACACACTGACGCCGTCGGAGGAAGAGCTGCTCGCGAGCGCCGCCAACGTGTCGCAGGGCCCGCGCAATATCTTCAATATGTTGAACAACGCCGATATGAAGTTCCCCGAGATCAAAGATGAGAAGGGGAACATGGTCGAAGTGACCAAGGGGCGGTACGCGCAGTTCATGGAATCGCGCGATCGGCGCGTCCGCAAAGACGCTTACGATGCGCTGCTCGGCACGTACGGCCGGTACCAGAACACGCTCGCAGCGACGCTCAGCGCCAACGTGAACCGCGACATTTTCTACGCGCGCGCCCGCAGGTACGACAGTTGTCTCGAGGGCGCGCTCGACGCGTACAACATTCCGGTCGGCGTCTACGACAACGTGGTGCGAGTCGTGAGCGAAAACCTCGAGCCGCTGCACCGCTACATGACGCTTCGGAAGAAGATGCTCGGGCTCGACGAACTGCGACCGTACGATCTCTTCGTGCCGATCTTCCCCGACGTCGACGAAAAGATGAAGTACGAAGAGTGCGTCGAAACGATCGTGCGCGGCCTCGCCCCGATGGGCGAAGAGTACACGGGCCTGCTTCGCAAGGGGTTCGACTCGGGCTGGGTTGACGTCTACGAGAACGAAGGGAAGCGGAGCGGCGCGTATTCGTGGGGCGCCTACGGCACCCATCCCTACATTCTGCTGAATTTCCAGGGGCGTCTCGACGACATGTTCACGATCGCTCACGAAATGGGCCACGCCCTGCACACGTACTTCACGTACTCCACGCAGCCCTATGTCTACGGCAACTATTCGATTTTCACGGCCGAGGTCGCTTCCACGACGAACGAAGCGATTCTGATGGACCATCTGCTGAAGAACACGAACGACCCGAAGCGCAAGCTGTTCCTGCTGAATCACTATCTCGATCAGATCCGGAGCACGGTGTATACGCAGGTTCTGTTCGCGGAGTTCGAGAAGGCGACGCACGAGCGCGTCGAGTCGGGGCAGCCGCTCACGTCTGATGAAATGGGCACGCTGTTCGAAGGGCTCTACAAGAAGTACAACGGGCCGGAAGTGATCGCGGACCCGTCGACCCGGATCTACTGGTCGCGCGTGCCGCATTTCTACAGCGCGTTCTACGTGTATCAGTACGCTACGGGGTACTCTGCCGCCACGATGCTCTCGCAGCAGATTCTGCGCGGGGAAGAGGGCGCGCTCGAACGCTACGTGAACTTCCTGCGCTCGGGAAGCTCCCAGTATCCCATCGACCTGCTGCAGGGCGCCGGCGTCGATATGCTGAGCCCTACGCCGATCGAAGAAACGGTGGCGCTCTTCGCCCGCCTGCTTGACGAAGTGGAAGACCTCATCGGCTGATCCGGTCGGCGGCTCCCAGCTATCACCTGCCAGGCCGGCCTTTTCTATTCACCGCAATCGAAAACAAGCGCACAAAAAAAGAGGGAAGCGATGAATCGCCTCCCCCTTTTCATTTCTGCTCGAGTGCGCCGTTCGGCGCGCATGCTAGCGGAAGAGCTGTTTGATGTCGCCCCAGCTTGCATTCTCCGTTGCCGTCGTGACGCCGTAGACGAGCTGCGCAACCGCGCCGCTGCTCGAGAACGTCACGCGAATGCAGGCGACTCCGCCGTTACCGGAAAGGTCGATGTCCTGCTTCGAGTTGTCCCCCGCGTCGGCGGCGTTCACGACCACGTTCAGCGTGTCGCCGTCCAGCGCGACGCTGGCCGTTTCGTTATCGATGTCGATCAGCGTGATGCTGGTCGGATCGACCGGCGAGTCGAACAGGAAGTCGATGACGCTGCCGCCCGCTTCGTCGTCCGGGTCGTCGTAGATGTCGTTATTATCGGCGTCGACGTTGTTTTCCTGCACGATCAGCAGGTTGTTGTGCGCGACGTCGTTCGGATACGGAGCGCCGATTTCACCGCCCACGCCGACGCCCGGTCCCGCGAAGTCCTGATTCGGCGTTCCGAGGTCGAGATCGTGGCTCGGCGGGTTATTCGAATCGAAGATGATGACCGAGTGCGGTCCGCCGCCGTTGTTCGAGCCGAACACCGTGATCCCGGGGAAATACGTGCCCGGTGCCGATCCGCCCTGCGGCAGTGCGCCGGCGATTACGGTGCCCGCGACCGGTCCCGCGAAATCCTGTGTGACGGCCTGTGCCCCGCCGGCGGTGATGCCGACCAGAGCGATAGCCATCGCGTACTGCATGCAATAGCGAGCTTTCATTCGTGTAAGTCTCCCCTGTGCCTTGCAAGGCATTAGATAAATCCGTCAATATTCCAGGCAGGAATTGACCGGATTCTAGCAGGAAAGACGCCATTTGTCAACAGGTTACAGAAGCCTGTAGGGATGGCCTTACGGGCTTTCAGAAGCCGTAAAGAGGGTGACAGGCTATGCCGTGCCGTAACGGGCCTTCATATCCGCGAGACCTGTTTTCGGCACCTTGTCGGCCTGGCCCGCCTGCCCGAACGCGATCATGCGCTCCTTGACGAGCTCCGCCATGGCTTCCCGCGCCGGCCCGAGATAGTAGCGCGGATCGAATTCGCCGAGCTTCTGGCTCAGCACCCGGCGCACCGCGCCCGTCATGGCCAGGCGGTTGTCGGTGTCGACGTTGATCTTGCGCACGCCGTGGCGGATCCCTTCCTGGATCTCCTTCACGGGGACGCCCCACGTAGGTTTCATTTCGCCGCCGAACTCGTTGATGATGTCGATCAGATGCTTCGGCACCGAGCTCGATCCGTGCATGACGATGTGCGTGTTCGGAAGGCGTTCGTGGATCTCGCGGATGATGTCCATGCGCAGCACTTCGCCGGTGGGTTCGCGCGTAAACTTGTACGCGCCGTGGCTCGTCCCGATCGCGACGGCAAGCGCATCGCAGCCTGTTTTCGCAACGAAGTCTTCGGCCTGTTCGGGATCGGTCAGATGCTGCAGCGCTTCATCGCCGGAGAGTCCCGCGCCGTGTCCGTCTTCGATGCCGCCGAGGCAGCCGAGTTCGCCTTCGACCGTAACGCCGGCCGCGTGCGCTTTTTCGACGACCTTGCGCGTCACGTCCACATTGTACTCGTAGGTCGCGGGCGACTTGCCGTCTTCCATCAGCGAGCCGTCCATCATGACCGACGTGAAGCCCTGCGCGATCGCGCTGTAGCACGTTGCGGGGCTGTTGCCGTGATCCTGATGCATCGCGATCGGAATCCCGGGGTTCAGTTCGACCGCCGCCAGCATCAGATGGCGCAGATAATTGTCGTTGCTGTAGCTGCGCGCGCCGCGGCTCGCCTGCACGATCACGGGCGAGTTCGTCTCCGTCGCGGCGATCATGATCGCCTGAATCTGTTCCATATTGTTGACGTTGAAAGCGCCGACGCCGTATCCGTTCTCCGCTGCGTGATCGAGGAGCACACGCATGGGTACCAAAGGCATTCCAGAATCCTCCATTGTTGGGTTCCTTGCATCGTAACCGTATTGCTTTATTGTAGCAGAGCACAGGAAACGGGAGGTAAGGGATGTCCGCAACTCCGGGCGAAGGCTGGGGCGCCTTCTGGAAGAGACTGTTCGGCATCGGCGGGGCGGCGCCCGAACCGGGGCGCGCGGGGGGGACCGACCCCGAGGACGAGTACGCGCCCGACCCGGACTTCGAGCCCTACGTCGTAACCGACGAGCTCGACCTGCACGGCTTCTACCCCGAGCAGGTGCCGGAAGTGGTTGACGAATTCATTCGGAATGCCGTTCGATTGAAAATCGAAGAAGTGCGCATCGCCCACGGCAAAGGGCGTAGCGTCATGAAGCGTGAAGTATGGAAAGTGCTCGAGGCGAGCCCGCTCGTGCGTGAGTTTCGCGAGGCGCCCCCGCAGCGGGGCGGCTGGGGCGCGACGCTGGCGTGGCTCGACAGCAGTGACAGCAGTGAACAAGGAGAAGAATCGTGAACTGGTTTCGCAATCAAGGTTTTTTCAGTCTCGTGCTCATCGCTTCCCTCGCTCTCTGGGGATGTGGCGATGACGATAACCCGTCGAATCCCGGAGACGGCGGCGGCAGCAGTGAAACGGCGCCCGAACTTCCCTCGACGGCGTCCTTCACGTTCGACGCGTCGGATGTCGCATTCTTCGACACGTCGGCAAAAACGGCCACGAACTTCCACTGGTTCAATGCCGCCACCCGCGTCGCGATCGTATGGGGCATCTCCTCGCTTTCGGTCGCCATTCCCGCGGTGCTCTTCGCCGGCGTCGTAAACGCCGACCCGGAGCCCACGCGCCAGAACGACGGTACGTGGGTCTGGGCGCACACGACGTCGAACGGCGGACTCCAGTCTCAGGTGATCGGTGACCCGGGCGAGGGCTTCGTAAACTGGACCTTCCAGACCATCGCGAATCCGACTTCCGAGAGTGCCGAGACGAGAATGTGGTTTTACGGTACGACATCGAACGGGGGAGAGTCGGCAACCTGGACATTCATCGCAGCCGACAGGGAAGGCGCGCCGACCGTTGCCCGGGTCGACTACGAAGAAACGGCGAACGGCAGGACCCTGAGTTTCACGGATCTCTATAATGAGCCGGGCGCGGACGAAACGCTCGGCGACGCGCTCACGTTCACGGTCGACGGCGACGCGCGTTCGATCGATTTCGTGGACGGCCAGTCGAACGACATCTGGTTCATCGAATGGAACGAAAGCACTGCGATCGGGAGCATTCAGGTGCCGGAATACAACGGCGGCGAAAAGGGCTGCTGGGACGAAACGCTCGAAGACGTCGACTGTCCGGTCGCGCTGACGCAGTAGCCAACGGCCTCGCCGAAGGGAACCTGACGTGCCCGAGTATCCGGACATCGTCGTGTATGTCGAAAGGCTCGAGGCGCACGCCGCGGGGAAGATCCTCGAAGGCGTGCGTCTCGTTTCGCCGTTCGTGCTTCGCACCGCCGAGCCGCCGATTCAATCCATCATGAAACAGAAGGTGCTCGGCTTTCGCCGCATCGGGAAGCGGATCGTGTGGGAGTTTCCCGATGATCTGTTCCTCGTGATGCATCTCATGATCGCGGGGCGGCTGCGCTGGAAAGCAAAGGGCGTCAAGGTGCCGCGGCGCTACGGCCTGGCGGCGTTCGACTTCGAAGACGGTTCGCTGCTGTTCACGGAAGCGGGTTCGAAGAAGCGCGCGTCGATGCATGTCGTGCGGGGGGAGGCCGCGCTCGCGGCTCATGACCCGGGCGGGCTCGAAGTGCTCGATGCCTCGCGGGACGCGTTTCGCGAGCGACTCACGCTTCGGAATCACACCGTGAAGCGGGCGCTGACCGACCCGCGGCTCTTCAGCGGCATCGGGAACGCGTACTCCGACGAGATCCTGCATCGCGCGCGGCTCACGCCCCTCAAATGGACCACTCGCCTGACGGGCGACGAGATCGCGCGCCTCTACGACGCGATTCGGGAGACGCTGCTCGCGTGGGCCGAGGACCTGCGCCGCGAAGTGGGCGACGGCTTTCCCGACAAGGTGACGGCGTTTCGAAAGGGGATGGCCGTGCACGGCCGCTACGGAGAACCGTGCCCCGTATGCGAAACGAAAGTGCAGCGGATCAAGTACGCGTCGAACGAGTGCAATTACTGCCCCCGCTGCCAGACCGGGGGCAAGCTCCTCGCCGACCGTTCGCTCTCGCGGCTTCTCAAAGGCGACTGGCCGAAGACGATCGAAGAGCTCGAGGAGGGGCGCTTTCCGTAGTCGTGTTTCGCGCCCTCGTCGGTGCTTCACCACACACGCACTGCGGCTTTTTCGAATCGTCCCCTACTTCAGCCGCCATGCCATCACGGCGCCCACGAGCCCGAACGAAATCACGTGATCGGCCGCGTTCACGAGCGTGAAGCCGGTCGGATGAAACCACCAGTTCCAGTTCATGAAGTCGACCGCGAGCGCGATGAAGACTCCGACGAGCAGCCCGAACCGGATCTTGGCGCCCGCGCCCGGAAGGTTCGGAAGCGCGAGCGTCATGAGGTACGCGAGAATCATCGCGGAGAAGATGTTGAAAACGATCGACCGGATGAACGTGGCCGGCGCCATCGGATCGTAGCCGTCGGGCCTATAGATCATGAACGGGATCGCGGGCCCCGTGCGGGCCTTGTTCATCCACTCTTCGCTCATCTCCTTCGAAGGGGGGAGGCCGGGAAAGTGGTAGACGCCGGCTTCGCGCATTTCGCTGAACGGCGCGCCCGCGGGCACGACCGCATCCGGCACGTTGTGCATGTCGATCGCGTGCCACGGGAGCGCCATCCACGACACGCTGTTCCATACGAAAAGAACGATTCCGCCGAGAATGCCTGCAATGAGAATGCGCCTCATGAGATTCCCCTTCATGAATGAGTGCAGTGCGAACTACGAGAGGTCGATCCACCAGCTCGCCGCGACGCGAATTTCCGCCGCGGTCCCTTCCTCGCTGATCGGAAGGGCGACTTCAGCCGACGAATTGTCCGGGAACGTCAGCGTGGCCTTCGCCGTTTCCCACTGGATGAAGTCGAGGCGCAGGTTCACGTCGAGCGCGAAGAGATCCGAGAAGAAGTAGTAGAAGCCGCCGCCCCCGATCAGCCCGCCGCCTGTCGTTTCGAAATCGAACGCGCCCTCGCTCGTCTTCAGCGAGAAGTAGCCCACCCCGCCCATGAGATAAGGCCGGAACGTTTCGAGGTCACGGAACACGCCGAGGAACTCGAGCCCGAAGTTTCCGAAATTGACGGCGTCGCCGTCGCGCTCGGTTTCGTGCCGCGTGCCGCCGACCGATGCCCGCATCGCGAAGACAGGGCCGAAGCCGTAGCCTGCCACGAGGTTACCGCCGACGCCGGTTTCCTTGATGCGCGCGCCCTCTTCACTGCCCGGGTCTTCTTCCGTGCCGAGATGACTCGTGCCGAGACCGACCCCCACGAGCCACTTCTCTTCGATGTCCGTGGCGAGTGCGGCCGATGGCAGCAGCAGCCCGGCGATCAATCCGGTGATCAGCAACGTCAGGAAACTCTTTTTCATGCGGCCCCCTCAGGTAAGATGTCGAGGTCGAAAACTGGCGGATCAACAATGCGAACAGAGTAAACAGTGAAACGATGATTGGGAAGAAAATCCGGCAGAGGCGCAGTGGGCGAGAGCACGGGCCGAAGCGGGCACGGGTTCGGGCACGGGCCGGGACGCGCTATCAGGTGGTGCGCTACCGGGCATTAACGTGCGCGCTTGCGATTTCGTTCGCCCTCTCCGCCTTCATCGGCTTCTCCAGCTTCACCGGCTGCGCCCGCGATGCGGTGCCGCGCGCCGATCGAGCCCCGAATGTCGTGCTGATCGTGCTCGAGTCGCTGCGCGCCGATCACCTCGCGTGCTACGGATACGAACGCGCAACATCGCCTGTACTCGACGCGTTCGCAGCGCGCGCCGTCCGCTACGCGAACGCGCATTCCGTGACGAGCTGGACGCTCCCTTCGCATGCGTCGATTCTGACCGGCGAGTACCCGGCCGTGCATGGCGTCACCGAACCGGACCACAGCCTCGCGGACGGATTCGAAACTCTCGCCGAGCGGCTGGCCGGAGTCGGGGGGGCGCCTGAGGATCGAGACCAGTCGTACGATCGTGCGCAGTCGTACGATCGTGCGCCGCCTTACGAAACCGCGGCCTTCGTCGGGGCGCCGTTTCTGCGTCGTCCGTACAATCTGCACCAGGGCTTCGCGATTTACGACGACGAGGCCGCGTCACCTACGAATGTCGAAGGGCATGCGGACGTCACGAATCCCGCGATCGAAGCGAAGGTCATGCGCTACCTCGAGGGCCGGCACGACGATCCCTTCTTCTTATATGTGCATTTGTGGGACATCCACTTCGACTACATTCCGCCTCCCCCGTACGACACGATGTTCGTCGACGAAGCGTGCGAGCCGTTTCCGATCACCGCGATGCCGTTCAACGAGGCGGTGCGGCCGAACATGAGCGCTGCGCGGCTACGCTACCTGATTTCGCAGTACGACGGCGAAATTCGCTGCACCGACGCGCTCGTCGGGCGCATCTTCGATCGTCTGAAAGAACGCGGCGACTGGGACCGCACGGTCGTTGTCGTGACTTCGGATCATGGCGAAGAGTTCTTCGAACACGGGGAGAGCGGGCACAAGAAGAACCTGCACGGCACTTCGCTCCGGGTGCCCCTGATGATCAAGCCCGCGGGTGCGTTCGAACCGCGCGTGATCGACGAACCGTTCAGCCTTGCCGACCTGGCCGGCCGGATTCTCACGCTCGCGGGGGACGACGGCCGCCCGGGCACCGAAAGCACTGCCGACACCGATCGTTTCGAGGGCGACAGACCCGACCAGGCGCCCGTGTTCGCCGAACTCGACCTCAACCTGCATGCGCTCGTTGACGGCGAGATCGTCGCGAGCCGGGTCGACCACCACGAGTCGATCGAGGCGGACGGCTGGAAGCTGATCCGGCTGCCCCGGAAAGGGGGCGTGCTGCTGTTCCACATCGCGGGAGGCGATCGCGGCGAGAAGCGCGATCTGGCGGCCGCCCAACCCGAGCGCGTGCATACATTGCTGGCAGCTCTCGACGCCCGGAACGCGGCGGCCGAGGCCAGAATGGCGGCCACGCCGGCAGGTCGCATCGTGCTCGACGAAGACGAAAAAGACCGTCTCAGAGGGCTCGGCTATCTCGGCCGCTGATCTTGACGAGGGCCATGCCGGGCCGTAAACTGAATGGAGATCCATAACCCCTTTTTTGATCCGGATGATCAACCTCCTGATCCTGAACTACTAATGGAAAGCCTTGGAAAGGACCGTTTTATGTCTCGAATCATGCTGGTTGGCCTTGTTGCGGCGCTCGCGCTCTACGGATGCGCGAAGAACGAGGTCGACTTCTCCGAAGCGCAGTCGGGAGCTCCGGCGGCCCAGGCTGCGGCCAACGATGCCTTCGCCCCGTCCGGCGAGGCAGGCGCCGTTTTCGCCTCCGTCAACGGCACCCCGATCACGACCGCCGACGTCGACAACGAAGTCGCCCGCATTTTTCGCCAGATGGGAGGCGGCAGCCCGTTCCAGGCCGAGCAGATGAAAGAGCAGATCTTCGCGCAGGCCCAGGAAAATCTCATCAACAAGATCGTGCTCTACGACGCCGTGAAAGAGCAGCGGATCGAAGTGGCCGAGGAAGAACTGGCCGCGCGGTTCAACGACTACCGCGCCCAGTTCCCGTCCCAGGAAGTCTTCGAAGAGCAGATTCGCCGCATGGGCTTCACCGAGCAGGAGCTCAAAGAAGAGATGGCGATGAACATTCAGATCCAGAAGCTGCTCGAATCGAATACCAAGGCCGTTTCGCTCCCGTCCACGGATGATTGCCGCGCCTTCTATGACGCCAATGTCGAGGCGTTCTCGAGCGGTGAGGAAGTGCACGCGAGCCACATCCTGCTTCGCCTCGACCAGACCGCTGACGAAGCCGCCAAGAGCGCGGCCCAGGCCAGCCTGACCGACCTTCGCAAGCAGATCGTGGCCGGCGCCGACTTCGCCGAACTCGCCACCGCGCACTCGGACTGCCCGAGCAAAGCGCAGGGCGGCGATCTCGGATGGTTCGAACGCGGCCGCATGGTCGAACCGTTCGATGAGGCTGCCTTCGGCCTGAAGCCCGGCGAGATCAGCCCCGTGATCGAGACGCAGTTCGGCTATCACATCATCAAGTGCGCCGAGCGGAAAGCCGCCGAGACGAAAGCGTTCGAAGAGGTCTTGAACGACATTCAGAACGGGCTTCAGGAAGAGCGTCGCAACGAGCAGTACTCGAATTACATCGAAGAGCTGCGTGGCAAAGCCGACGTCAAAATGGAAAACGGATAGGGGGCTCGCGAACGGAGTTCCGGAAGCCCGCGAGTCTGGAGAAAGAGACGCGAGATCGTCGCTTTCCTCGGCGCGCTCGTCCTGGCCAAATGGCCAATGCAAGAAGCCTCGCGCGCTCCGGAAAGCAACTCCTCGCGTCTCGTGCAGAGTCTCGCGGGTTCCGAAACCCGTCCGCTCGCCGCGAGTATTGGACTAAACAGCGAATGCCCCTTGCACCGAATGTGCGCGGGGCATTTAGCTGTCGGGGGACTGTTTTGCTTCTGCCCGTGTGAGCTTCTGGGATCGTGATACGCTGATTGCTCACGCATACGTTTCATCGAAACGGGAGATACCTTGAAGCGAAAACGGACTCGCGCACTGTCGACAGGGATGAAGATCATGTTGATCTGTTGTCAGGTGATGCTCCTGCAGAGTTCCTGTGCATCGCGGCTCATCGAAAGCAGGCCGATGACATCGCCGTCATCCGTTCTCGTGCCCGGGGACATTGGTACTCGTGTCAAGGTGCGCGTTTCTGACAATACCGTCTCCGGTTTCTTGACCGCCTATACGGACTCCTCTTTGTCTGTGGCGAATGATGCATCGAGGGAAGGTCGGGAGATACCAGCAAGCGAGATTGAATCCATCGAACTCGTCAAGGTCAACGCCCCAAAGGCAATTGTTATGGGGAGCTTCGTAGTCTTATTCCTGACCTTCGGGTTCGTGCTCCTCTTCGGATCGAATTACTTCAACTACATCAGCTGATTGCCGCCGCTAGCCCTGGACAGCGAATGCCCGCGCACCGAATGTGCGCGGGGCTTTTCTCGTGAACTGCTATCCGTCAACTTCTTCTCTCTCTGTCTCTCTCTCTGTCTCTCTCTGTCTCTCTGTGTCTTCCCTGTCCTCTCCGTGTTCCCCCCTGATTCCTCTCGCTTCAAAAGCCGATCGCGACGCACATCGGCCAGGCGTTGGAGATATGCGAAGTATCGACGAGTAGAACGGAAGTAGACGAGCCAGGTGCCGAGCGACGAGATGAGCAGTAAGCCGTGCGAAGTGAAGTGACGAATGCTCCGGGGGCGAGGAGTCGTTCTACGGATCCCGCGAGGCCTCCGTACTTGGCCATTTGGCCAGGTCGAGCGGGATCCGGAGTGACGACGACTTCGCCCTCAGATCTTCGCTCTTCTCTTCTCTTCTTCTTTCTCTTCTTCTTTCTCTTACCCCGGCGTATTGCGGATCAGCTTCAACTCAGCCCGAATGTCGTCACGATTCGGCGCCAGTTCTGTGGCGATCACAAACTCCCGCTCGGCTTCGGCGTTCATGCCGCGGACGGCGTAGCAGCGGGCGAGTTCGAGGCGCGCTTCGACGTTCGAGGGATCGATGCCGACGGCGAGCCGGAACTCGATCGACGCGCGTTCGAACTGGCGCGCTTCGAGAAGGCGTCGTCCCATGTCGGTGCGGAAGCCGGAATCGGCGGGGTCGATGGCGATCGTGCCGCCGCGGGCGCCGGGAATCGTGCGGGCGCCGTGCGGCGCTTCACGCAGTGAAATCTGAATGGCGATGCGATCGACGGAACGCTGCAGGAAGCTACGCATGTCCTGTCTTTCGATCGGAAGCGCAAGCGCGGTCTGGAACTCGCCGAGGGACTCGTCGAGGCGGCGCGAAGCTTCGAGCGCACGCGCGTAGCGGAAATGGGGCATCGCCTGGTCCGGTGCTGCGGCAAGCGCTTCGTGAAAGAGCGCTTCGCCATGCTCGCGCATACCGACCACCCAGTAACGATCGGCCAGGTCGCAGAGGCCTTCGATGCCGAGGCCGCTTTCGGCGCGCGCCAGTTCGGCGTCGATGATCGCGTTGAACTGCTGGCCCACGTGCTGGAGAACGGGGGAGGCTTCCTGGTTGAGCCGGTTCGCGAACGGCCGGGCCTCGGCCCACTCGCCGGCGCGCACGCTCAGCATGACGCGCGCGAGCGCGCTCGCCCCGGTTTCCGGGCCGCGAATCTTCGTGAGTGTCTCGGCAACCTTGTCCCATTCGCCGCGCACCCGATACAGGCGAAACAGATTCCACTGCACCACGGCGTTGTCGGGCGCCTGACGAAGCGCATCGAGAAAACGCGTCTCGTCTTCGGGGCGGGAACCGCCGATCGCGTGCAGGTTCGGGTCGTCGGGGGTTTCGCGGAACGCTTCGCCGAGATGAATGTCGGTCCGCCAGATGCGGCCGAATTCGTCGGGCAGGTTCGCTTCGATCCACCGAATCGTCTGCGCTTCAAGCAGATGATACGCCGACGCTTCGTACCGCCTGAGTTCGTCGATGACTTCAGCCGAATCTTCGGGCGCAATCGTGAGATACGGCGCGATGCTCGAGCGGTGAAAGCGCATCGCGTCGATGATTTCGGGGCGCGTGCGCAGTTCGCGCGAATACTCGAGATACGGTTTGGAGTCGCTGTTGATCGGGACGCCCTTCGTGTAGATCGATAGGTCGTTTTCGTCCATCAGATGATACGCGAGCAACTGATACGGGTCGTTCATCGTGTAGTTCTCGAGTTCGGTCCGCACCGGCTCCTGCGCTGCGCGCGCGACGAACTCGTCCCAGTCGACCGCGAGCTCGTCGAGAGTCCCGATCACGACGAGGTGATTGGGGTTCACGTACCACATGGACGAATGCGGGAACACGGAAACGAACGTCTTCAGCAGAATCTGAAACTGCTGTTCGGTGAAGCTGTTGTTCGGCACCCACGCGCAGACGGCGCCGCCTGGCGCGAGCTTCTTCTTGCACTCTTCGTAGAACTCCACGGTGTAAAGCGCGGGGCTGTGGCTCGGGTGAATGGCGTTGAACGAAATGAGATCGTACCGGGCGTCGGTCCGGAACACGTAGCTGCGCCCGTCGTCGATCGTGAGCTTGAACTTGGGATCCTGCATGACGCCGTGGTTCACCGATTTGAAGTACTCGGCCGTTTCGACTTCGTTCGGGACGAGTTCGATGCAGTGGACCTCCTCGACGGTCGGGTGAAGCGTGGCGCCGTACGACGTCGAGCCGAGACCGAAGCCGATCACGAGCACTTTTTCGGGATCGTCGATCAGGAAGAGCGGCACATGCGAGAGCATCAGGTGAACCTGCATGTCGGTGTACGTCGTGTATGCGGTCGACTCACCGTTGATATTGAGTTCGAGGTGGTCGGAGTTCACGTCGCGCAGCACGGCGAGCGAGGCCGTGGCCCCTTCGTTCGCGTACAGCAGTTCCATCGGCCGGTTCGGGTTTTTGAAATGGCGGCTCTGGAGCACCATCGGCCGGTCGCTCGACATCGCGAAGTTGACGACGCCGGCAAAGATCAGAACCAGCGCGGCCGAGAGCGCGAATGTCATGCCCGTGCGTCGGCCGCGCGCCCGCGCGAGCAGGATACACGCGCCGAGCACGAGGTTGATCGCCGCGATCAGGGCCATGCTGCGCGTGAGTCCCATGAGCGGCAGCAGGAAGAAGCCGGCCGTGGCCGCTCCGAGAATGGAACCGATCGTATTCGATGCGTAGACGTCGCCGATCGTGGCCCCGAAGCCTTTGCCCGCGCGCACGTAGAGCGCGCTCGCCAGCGGAAACGCGAGCCCCATCAGGAACGTGGGAATGAGCATGATCGCGAAGCTGCCGCCGGCGCGCGCCATGATGTACTGCCACCAGTTGTCGCTCGGGAGCGACTGCTCGAGTGTGCGAATGATCTCGAACAGATTGCCGAAGACGGAGATCGAAAGCGCGCCGAACACGCCGATCGCGATTTCGATCACCGCGAAAGCGATCAGCAGGTTGCGTCCCTTGCGAAAGAAGAGGGGGTAGGCGGCGCTGCCGAGCGCGAGCCCGAACAGAAACGTCGTAAGAATAATCGTGAACGCGTACACTGCGAACCAGCCGAGGAAGAACAGCAGCGAACGCGTCCAGAGCACTTCGTAGGCGAGCGACGTGAAGCCGGCGATCGCGAACAGCACGAGTACGAGCTTCGGCGATACGCCGTCTTCGGTCGGGGCGCTGGCCGAGGCGCGCGCGGCGCTGGCGTGCGCGGCGGTCTCGGTCTCGGTGCGCGGGGTCTCCCAGCGCGCCACGAAGAAGGCGCCGAGCGCGGCCGCGATGTTGAGCGCCATCGCAAGCGCCACCGTGCCGTCGATACCGAGGCTCGGGATCAGGAAGAAGCCGGCGGTGAAGCACCCGATCATGGCGCCGAACGTGTTCAGCGCGTAAAGAAGGCTGACGCTGCCCCCGAACTTCGTGCGTTCCTTGACGAAAAAGCGTGTCATGGCCGGCAGCGTCCCGCCCATCATCGTGGTCGGAAGCAGCAGCGCGACGAAGCAGAGCAGAAAGCGCCCGAGCGGAAACAGCAGATACGATCCCGAGAGGGAGCGGCTGAGTTCCAGAAACGCCGGCGTCAGAAGCTTTAACAGGAAAGGGAACATGATCGCGAAAACGGCGATGCCGACTTCGAGCCACGCGTAGAGCGGCAGCGCTTTCCGCATGCGGTCGGCGCGTTTCCCGAAGAGCCAGCTCCCGAGGCCGAGGCCGGCCATGAACGCGGTGACCACGGTGCTGACGGCCAGCGTGGTCGACCCGAAGAGAAGCGTGAGCGAACGGCTCCAGACAACCTGGTATATCAGCCCCGCCGCGCCCGAAAGCGTGAACAGGATGGCAACGATCAATCGATTCAATTGTAACCCCTTGAATTCGTAAGCCCTTATCGTACTGAATCGGCTCATTCGTAACAACCGATAGAGGAAACCGGCCATTGTCTTTTTTTCGACCGCGTGTCCTGCCCTCGTACCACAAGGGGCTCAAACTGACGGGGCAAAGTGCCGAAACCGTGTAGGTAACGGTCGATCCTTGAGCAGGAGCCTGCCCCATGAGCCTTTCGCATCAGACGACCCCCCGGGAGACGAGCGCCCCCGCCGCTCCCGTGAAGGTCGACGCGCCCGTTCTCGGCGTCTATCCGAAGGCCGCCTGGGAAGAACGCCGACGGCTTTTCGAAGCGATCGAGAGAGTGTATCCGGTCCGCATCATGGGATTCGACGACTCTCCGGAAGCGGATCTGGCCGCTGCGGTGCACTTCCGGGACGACGATGTGCTGGCGTGGGACGGGCGGTCGATTCCGACGCTCTCGATCCCCGCGGGGCTCGCACGGCTCGATGCGCCCGTCGACCATACGATCGATCTCGAATTTCACCCCCAGGTAGACGACCTCTTTCACGGCCGCGCGATCCGCGAACGGACCGGGCTTCACTGGAGCCCGATCGACGTGCGCCCCGGCGACCAGATTCTGGCGCGCTCCGAAGCGGATCCGGTATGGGTATGGCGCCTTGAGGAAAAATGGAACGTCTTCATATCCGCCGCGCCGCTCCCCGAGCTGGAAGAGGGCGAACGCCTCGTGGATCGCTTCCGGGCCGGCTGCTTTCTGGGGCTGCTTCCGCTGCTTCAACTCGTAAAGGCCGTTCTGCTCCGGAGCGGCTGGCAGGAGAGTCCCCTCCGTGCCGCGATGGTCGTCGACGGCCCGAATCTGCAGAGCGAGCGCTACGGCCGGCTGTCGCTGGCCGACCTCGCGCAGAACGCGGATCAATACGATTTTCACGTGTCGATCGGCATGCACCCGGTCGATTCGTGGCGCGTCGACAGCGGCGCGGTCGATCTCTTTCGCACGAAGCGAAAACAGCTCTCGCTCCACTTCTGCGGGCCGGACAAACCGCCGAAAGGCGACGGGCACACAGCGCTCGCGCCCACACCGGACATTCTGGGTGAGCCGCAGGACGTGCTGAACGAAGCGGCGTGCGCGGCGCGGCTCGCGCTCGCGTGGAAACGGATCGATCGCTTCGAAGCGAAGTCCCTGATCCCCGTTTCGCGGGTGATGAGTCCCGAATCCGGGATCAATACGATCGCCGAGGCACGCATGATGCGCCGTCTCGGCTTCGAAGCGGTCTGCTACGACCAGCCGGCGCAATGGATGGATGACGACCGCGACCACTGGACGACCGTCGGCGCGCTCCCCGCGGACCTCGTGGCGGGCGGCCTTCCGGCGCTCGGCACCACCGACGCTTCGGCGGACAAGAAGGAGCTACTTTTTCGCGCGTTCTGGGGACAGCCTCTGCTCGTCCGGCACAGAATGACGGACCTCGCTAGCGGTTTCGAGAATCTGTCGCAATGGGCCACGTTCATCAATTCGCTGGGCGAAGTGCGCTGGATGCCGATCGAAGACCTGTCGCAGGCGAACTACCAGCGCGGGATCCGGCGCGATACGCTTCTGATTCGCATGTTCGGACGGAAAGCGCGCGTGCACGTTCCCACGATGACGTCGCACCTCGATCTGCATCTGCCGCTCGCGCAGGGCGGATGGCGGGCCGCGTCGATTCAGGCGGGCAATGAAACGCTCGATCTCACGAGCGGCGGCGACCGCGGCCTTGTCGCACACGGCCCGATTACGAAGGGGAGCGAACTGACGCTTGTCCCGTGCGACGACGAAGCGCTCGATCCTTCGGCCGTCACGACGCCGAAGCAGGACCCTCTCGGCGTGGCGCGCGCCCTCTGGCGATCGTTCTGCGAGCGCATGCGACTCTTTTTGCCCTTCCCGTAGGCATTTCTTTCCACTACGCTTTTGAAAGCACCCTGATTGTTCGATCTGCCGCGGCGCAGCGCCGGGAAGCCGAGTCCTGATCTCCATGCGCATTCTCTTTCTTCGCAATTCGTTCGAGGCCGGCGGGTATGAAACGCTGATCCTCGCGGTTTTTCGCGCGCTGCAGGTTGAGGGTGCCGCAGTCGAAACCGTCTGTCTCAAGGAACCGGGCACGCTTGCGCTGGCGCTCGAAGAGATCGGCATTCCGGTGCACGTGTGTCCGTTCAAGGGCGCGCTGGATTTCTGGGCCGCCGGGCGCATCAGGAAGAAGCTCCGCGCCGGCCCGTTTGATCTCGTATTTCTCGAGGCCGGGCGCAACGTGCTGCTCGCCGGGGAATATCTGCACGGCGCGCTCGGAAAGCCGATGCGCATCGCGTCGATCGAAGCGTCGACCGATCCGTCCGCGGGGGAAGAGGGCCTCTTTCACGCGCGCGGGCATCGCCGGCTCCTGAAGCGAGTCGACCTCATGATCGCGTGCGCCGAAACGCAGGCGCGCGATCTGGTGCGGCGCGAGAAGCTGAACCCGAACCAGTTGAAGACGATCGTGAACGGCGTCGATCACGAGAAGTATCGGCCTGTGCCGCGCGATCAGATTACGCCGTTCCCGAACGGGCCGCAGCCGGGCGAGCGTTCGATCTGCATGGTCGGGTCGCTTTACGAAGAGAAGGGACATCGCTACTTCGTGGATGCGGCCCGCCAGACATTGCGCGAAGTGCCGGACGCGCGCTTCTATATCATCGGCGAAGGCCCGGAGCGCGAAGCGATTCTCGCACAGATTCGTGACGCCGGGCTCGAAGAGCGCATCGTGCTGCTCGGCGTGCGCGACGACCTGGCCGATATTCTGCCGCACTTCAACGCGATCGCGCTTACGTCGCTTCGCGAAACGCTCCCGGTCGCGCCGATCGAGGGGATGGCGTGCGGGCTGCCCGCCGTGTGCACGGATGTCGGAAGCGTGCGTGATCTCGTGGTAGACGGCGAAACGGGGTACGTCGTGCCGCCGGCCGACGTGAACGCCATCGCCGGCGCGTTCTCACGCCTGCTCTCGAACGTCGAACTGCGCGCGCGCATGGCCGCGGCCTCGCGCCGGCGCGTGGAGGCGAAGTTCACCCTGGAGCGGGCCGTGCAACAGTACGGCTCCACGTTCCGGCGCTATGCCGGGGAACCTGACCCCGCAATCGAGGGTGCTGGCTGAGATGTGCGGACTCACCGGAATCTACCATTATAAGGATACGGAACGCGGGATCGACGAAGCCGTCCTTCGCGCCGCCACGTCCGTCGTGAGCCACCGCGGCCCCGACGACTCCGGCTATTTCGTCGCGGGCCCCGTCGGGCTCGGCCATCGCAGGCTCTCGATCATCGACCTCAGCACGGGCGACCAGCCCATCCGCGACGAGCGCGGCAACACGCTGATCTTCAATGGCGAAATCTACAACTACATCGAACTGCGCGAAGTGCTTCGCACGCTCGGCCACACGTTCCGAACCGAGAGCGACACCGAAGTGGTGCTCGCCGCGTACCGCCAGTGGGGCACTGACTGCCAGAAGCACCTGAACGGCATGTGGGCGTTCGCGATCTGGGATCCGAAGGAACGCGCCCTCTTCCTGTCGCGCGATCGCATTGGTGAAAAACCGCTTTACTACAGCACGCACGGCGACCGCTTCGTCTTCGGGAGCGAGATCAAATGCCTGCTCGAAGCGGGCGTTCCGGGCGACGCAGACCTTTCGTTCCTCGAAGTGTATCTCTGTCTCAGCTACGTGCCCGCGCCGCACACGTTCTTCAAGCACGTGCGCTCGCTTCTTCCCGGGCATTGCCTCGTGGTGCGGCCCGGCGAAATCCGCGAGGAAAAATACTGGGATCTCCCCGAACTCGACGAAGGCGCCATGCGCCAGGACCGGGACGCGATCTACGAAGAGTTCACGTCGCTGCTCACGGACTCCGTTCGCATTCGGATGCGAAGCGACGTGCCGTTCGGCGCGTTTCTGTCGGGCGGGCTCGATTCTTCGTGCGTCGTCGCGCTCATGTCCGAGATTTCGGCGCACCCGGTCGAAACGTTCACGATCGGGTTTGACGACAAGGATTTCGACGAACGTCCGCTTGCCGAGCAGGTCGCGAAGAAGTTCGGCGCGAACCATCACGAAGCGACCGTGCAACCTGACTCGTTCGAAGAATCGCTCGCGCGCGTTGTTCATCACTACGACGACCCGTTCGGTGACTCGTCCGCGATCCCCACGGGCTATGTCTCCGCGTACGCGAGGAAGCACGTCAAGATGGTGCTGACGGGCGACGGCGGCGACGAAGTACTTTCGGGCTACACGATGTACCAGGGCGAGAAGTTCACCGGGCGCTATCAGAAGCTTCCGGGCTTCATGCAGAAGGCGATCCCGGCCGCGCTCTCCGGACCGGCGGCGCTCCTTCGCGGCGGCCTGCGCTACAAGATGAACCGCGCGATCAAGGTAACGCGCGCGAGTTCGCTCGATTTCGAGTCGCGCCTTATCGCGAAGATCGCATGGGGGAACGAAGCGCTCGTGAAGGAGATCGTGGCGCCCGTCGCGCACGATCTCGTGCCGATCGAGGATTTCGTGCGCGATCTCATGACTCCGTGCACGTATCGCGATCCGTTCTATCGTCTCATGTACTACAACCTGAAGAACTCGCTTCCGAACGACATGCTCGTCAAGGTCGATCGCATGTCGATGGCGCACTCACTCGAAACGCGCGTGCCGTTTCTCGACCATCGCCTGATCGAACTCATGGCCGGCGTGCACAAAGACATCAAGATGGAGGGGTACGAACGCAAGAGCGTGCTCCGCAACACCATCGGGAAACGCCTTCCGCCCGACCTCCTGAAGGCGCCGAAGAAAGGGTTCGGCGTGCCGCTTCGCGAGTGGTTCAAAGGGCGCGATTTCGAGCAGAGGCTCGATCGCCTGCGCTCGTGGGACGGGCCTGTCGACGGCAGCGTGCTCGGGCGCCTGATCGACGAGACGACCACGGGACGCAAGGACTACGGCAACCTGATCTGGATGCTGTTCGTAGCCGAACGCTGGCTGAGCCCGGCCGAATGAGTGCCCCGGGCACGAGACGAAGCCATCGCGCATCGGGCGAAGGTGGCGCATCGGGCGCGCCCCGTAAACCACGCGTGCTTCATGTAACGCCGATGTACCCGACTCCCGGGAAACCGTCGCGCGGCGCGTTCGTCGCGTCGCAGATCAAGTCGCTCGCTCCGTACGCGGACATCGATCTCTACGTGCTTCCCGGCGGCGGTGGCATCGGGCCGTATCTCACGCACATCGGCGAACTGCGCCGGCGCATTCGCGGCGATCACGACATCGTGCACGCGCACTACGGCAACCTCGGCACGCTCGTCAAAATGATCGGCACGAACGGAAAGCCGGTCGTCACGTCTTACTGTGGCACCGACCTGAACGGCGTTCGCAGCCTCAAAGACCGCCTGTTTGCGGGGCTGAACCGGAAGTATGCGGCGAAAGACGCGCACGCGATCGCGAAGTCCGAAGGGCTCGCCGCGCACATTCGCGGCATCGCGCCCGCGCTCTCGATCATCCCGAACGGCGTCGACCTCGGCCGCTTCGCGCCGACTTCGCGCGAAGAAGCGCGTGCCCGCATCAAGGTCCCGAGCGGCAAGCCCGTGATTCTCTTTCCCGCGAACCCCGACGATACCAATAAGAACTTCGCCCTGATCGAGCGCGCTCTCGGCGCCGCCCGCAAAGAGGTGCTGCTCGTCACGTTTCCCGGCGGCAAAATCCCCCACGAGCGCATCCCCGACTATATGAACGCGGCGGATCTCGTCGTGCTCGCGTCGCTCCAGGAAGGTTCGCCGAACGTCGTAAAAGAGGCGATGGCGTGCAACCGTCCCGTGCTCTCGACCGACTGCGGCGACGTGCGCTGGCTGCTCGAAGGCGTCACGAAATCCGCCGTGCTCTCGTACGACCCCGCTGACTGGGCGCCCCGTTTCGCCGCGATCGCGGCGGGCGATCTCCCCGGCGACTCGAACGGCCGCGAAGCACTGGAGCAGAAGGGCCTCGGGGAAGACGCCGTTGCCCGCCGGATTCTGGCTGTCTACGAAAGCCTGATTTCACCCCAGCCGTAAACTTGCTTCCCGCATCGCTGCTTGCGTATTCCTGCCCATCAACCTCGGCGAAAGCTTCCCCCGCAGACGAATCTGTTCGTTACCCCCGTGAACCATGTTTACGCTCTTCCTTGCCGCGCCGCTCCCGTTCGCGATATCCTGAACGCGGAGGGAGATCATGGAGTCGAACGAACGCGCTTCTTCGCGCTTGCGCGCGGAGCCGCGCATGCGCACCGGCTCGTTCTGGCCGAAGCTGTTTCTGGTGCTGGCGCCGATCCTCGTGCTCGAGGGGGCGCTGGCGCTCACGGAACCGCTCTGGAACCAGGCGAGCGAATACGCGCCCGACTTCGTACTGGAGCGCCAGGGGGGGCTGCTCGAGATTCAGAGCCGCCTGCTCGAGCGCGCCGGTACGGAAGAGGGGATTCTGGCGTCGGAGCGCATGTACGCGTGGGACTCCCGGCTCTTCTGGAAACTGCGCCCGCATCTCTCGATCGCCGCACGCAATTATCTCGTCCCCGAAGAGTGGGGCATCTCGACGCCGTTTCATATCAATACGGACGAAACCGGATTGCGCGCGGGGCAGGAGGGCGACGAACGGCATCGCGATGGCGGACGCGACGGTGGTGAGGATGGCCGTCCTGCCAAGACTTCGCCCGCTGATGCGCCCACGATCGTGTGTATGGGCAACTCGTGCACATTCGGATGGGGCGTCGAGGCAAACGAAACGTATGCTTCGCACTTGGAAGAGATCATGCGGTCGCGTTCCGGGCGCCGTGACATTCGCGTAGTGAACGCCGGAACGCCGGGATACACGACATTTCAGGGACTGCGTTTTCTGGAAGAGCGGCTCCCGGTCGCCGGTGATGCCCGGGGCGCGCGCGGCGCCGGGTATGCACACGGTGCGCACGAACTTCACGGCGCGGGCCGGATCGACTACGCGGTCTTCTCGTATGGCTTCAACGACAGTCGCAAGGCCACACGGAGCGACGCGTCGCTGGCCGAGTCGCAGCGCACACTCCTTCACCGCACGACAAAACTGCTCGAACGCCTCCACACATACCGGTTTCTGCGCAATGTGCTTCCCGAAAACGCCGTGCCACGCAATCGTGAGCGCGCAACGCCGCGCGTCTCACCGGAGGAGTACGGCGCGAATCTGCGGGCCCTGATCACGGCCGCCCGCGCGCGCGACATCGTGCCGGTCGTGCTTACGCTCGTGATGCCGCGCGAATACAACGATGCGGCCCGCGCCGCGGCTGCGAGCGAAGGCGCGCTGCTCGTCGACCCGGTGCCGATGCTCGTGTCATTGCAGTCGAATGTGGCCGAGGAAGCGGTGCCGGCGCCGTTTCGCACGTATCACGAGCGGGCGCGCGGAAACGATCCGCGCATGCTCTTCTTCGCGGATCCCGTGCATCTGAACAGCTTCGGGAACTGGATCGTGGCGACGCGTCTTGCAGAGGCGCTCGGGTCGGTCGACCCGTCGCTCATGGCGCAGTAAGTTTTTCGAAGATACGAAGCATCGCCTTCGTGTGCGCTTCTGTCGTGTAGATCGTTTCCATCGCCCGCCGCCCGGCCCGCCCCCGCTCCGCAGCTTCCGCGCGCGCCTCGCTCACGTTTTCCATGACGCGCGCCCAGGCGTCGATATCGCCCGCGGGCTCGATCCAGCCGGTATCGCCCGGCTTCACCATTTCGGGAATGCCGCCGCGACTGGATCCGATCACGGGCTTGCCGAGCGCGAACGCTTCGTAGATCGCAAACGGCGCATTCTCGTACCACTGTGACGGGAGCAGCACCGCGCGCGATCCTCGGATCGCGTCATGCAGCGACGGCGTGTCGAGGTAGCCCGCATACCGCACACGATTCCCGAGATCCGCGAACTCGCGCGCCAGCCATTCGCGCTCCGGCCCTTCGCCGGCAACGACAATGTGCACGCCGTGCGCACGGCGCGCGGCTTCGAGCACGACCCGCAGACCCTTCTCGCGCGAAAGGCGCCCGGCGTAAAGGAAGTATCCCTGGTCTTCGTCGTCGCGGGCGGCCCGATAACGCGTGAGATCGAGCCCGTAGGGCACGTAGTCGACCGTTTTCCCGTCGATTCCCCACTCCATCAGCTTGTGCCGCATGAAGTGCGAAGGGGCGTGCAGCCTGTCGATCTTCTCGTGGAGCCCGGTCATGGCGTACCACGCGGCCTCGAGCGCCGCCACCGTGCTCGCGGCCCGGCTTCCCATCAGGCAGTTGTGGATGACGGGGTTCCAGTAGCGCCGCTTTTTGCACCGCTCGCACACCTTGCCGCCTTGAAAGAGAGTGTACGCGGGGCAGATGCGCTTGTAGTCGTGCATGGTCTGCACCATCGGCACGCCCTCATCGCGAAGCGCCGCGACGACCGAGCCCGAGAGCTGGTGGGCGATATTGTGGAGATGGGCGACATCGGGGCGCTCCCGCTTCACGAGCGCTTTCGTCTTCGCATACGCCTCGCGGTTCCAGAGAACGCGGGCGGCCTCGCGGAGCTTCTGCCCGAGCGGCCTGTCGGCCCGATAATCGATTTCGTCCAGAAAGCCGCTCGCGAACGGCGTGGGGCGGTTTCGCTCATGCTTCATCGAGAACGGAACGACTTCGTGACCCGCCTGCTGGAGCAGCGCGGTGATGTCGAACAGGTAGCGCTCGGACCCGCCGCGCAGGTAGTAGTACTTGTTGACCTCGAGAATCTTCATGAATGCCCGCCTCGGGGTCATACTAACGTTGCGGGCCGTTCTTGAGAAGAACGGACTCGGCCCGTATCATTGTGCCATGCGTATGTCCTCTTACCTGCGTGACGGCTTCGTCCGTCTGGAACTCGAAACGGACCTCCCCCTGCCCGAGGGCGAGGGCGAGGACTTCGACCGCGAGCGCCATGTCCGCGAGGTGAAGCAGGCCGTGCTCGAGGAGATCACAGGGCTCTTCGACGCGACGGGGAACGTCGATAACCGCAAACGGCTGTTCGAGGATCTCTGGAATCGCGAGAAGAAGGCGGGGACGGCGATCGGAAACGGCATCGCGATCCCGCACGTGCGCTCGAAGAAAGTGCGAACCACCATGCTCGGGTTCGCGCGGTCGAGCGTGGGATACGACTGGGACGCGCCCGACGGGAAACCCGTGCGGAGCTTCATCGTGATCGTGGGCCCGAGCTTCGATTCTGATCTATACCTGCGCCTCTACAAGGAGATCGCAGCGATGTTCAAGTTCGACGCCGTGCGCGAGCAGCTTGAAGAGACATGGAACGAGCACGAGGTGTATCAGCTCTTCGACGGGAATTACTAGCGCACGTCATGGTCACTCTGTTCGCGTCCCAGAAACGCGAGCGCCCGATCTTTCTCACCATCCATATAAAGATGAAGCAGATCGCCGTCCGCAATCGCCGGAACGTGCAGCACACGCACGACCGCATCGAATCGCGCGTCTTCGGGGAGCATCTCACCGAGCAGGTTCGAAGACTCGCGGAAGAACGTTTCGCTGAAAGTGACGCCGGGCTCGTCGGGGAAGAGCGGCATGTAGTGAATGTTCGCTTCCATGAGATCCTGGAAGAAGTGCGTGCCGAATGAAACTTCGGGTGTGTGGTCGCCGCGGCTTCGCGCCATCTCGAGAAGCGCAAGCGTTCGATTGATGTCGCCGTAGCGCACGCGCACGCCGAGCCTGATGTCGTCCGAGCCCCAGCGCCCCGGCCCGATCAGTATGAAGCGCTTCTTTTCCAGCTTGTGATTCAGGCGGCTCACGATCTGACCGATCCGCACGAGATCGTCGTAGTTCTCGATCTTTTCGTAGTCGAGCGGGTCGATGTACACGACGTATTCGATGTTTTCGATCTTGCCCGCCGAGACGTACTTGCGCGCCGTAAATACGCGTTTCGTTTCGGGAACCGCCGCCGGAATCCGGACGCGCGCGCTCGCGTTCCGCTGCCCCTGCGGGCGGCACTGCAGTACGTGGAACGTTTTCCCGTCGAACGCGAACTCGACGTCCATCGGCCAGCCGTAGGCCTTCTCGAGCGCCTGCAGGATGTCGCGCATGACCTGAGGGAACGAGCCCTGTAAAAGCCCGTCGAACGTAACGAGAAGCTCCGACGGGTCCTGATCGATAATGCGCGTGTGCGGCTTGTGCACCATGCCGTCGGCCACGATCGAAACGATGCGCTGAATGTCGGGGAAATGCTCGATTTCGAGAATATTGTGGATCGGGACCGACTCGAAGCGATTGGATTCGAGGTCGATGACGTCCGCGAAATGCTGCGAGTAGCGGGCGATATCGCGCGGCGAAACTTCGGGCCGCAGGTCGGGCATTCCGAGCGGCACCATGCGCGGATAGTCGTGGCCGACGCGGTCGACCGCGCGCGTGCCGAGGCCGAGCACGATCCGCGCGAGCCCGTCTTCGCGCTTGATGCGCGGCGTCCAGCGCCATTCGTTGCGCGAGAACGCGACTCCCGACCACGCGGGCAGGAAGTAGCGCCCGTGCCGGAAGCCCACGACTTTCTGAATCATGATCCCCATCTGTTCGTCGTAATCGATCAGACCGCGGTCGGCCCGGTACTGGATCGGGTCGGGATGCAGCGTCGACGCATACACTTCCGCAATCGCGCCCACGAGTTCGTCGAGCCGGTGATCGAGGTCGCCCTGGTTCGCGACATAGATCGACTGGTACTTGCCCGAGAACGCGGACCCGAAGTTGTCTTCGAGCAGCGATGACGAACGCACGATCAGCGGGTGTTTCCCGATCTCCTTCAGCAGCGCCCGCAGGCGCCCCATGATGTACGTCGAAAAGTGCCCGTTCTTGAAGACCTGCAGCAGCATCGGGTAGCCCTCGCGCACTTCTTCGCGCGGGCCGTATTTGAGATCGTTCGCGTGCGTCAGATTGTTCTGGTCGATGAAATCGAGAAAGAGGTCCGATCGCAGAAACCACGTTTCGGGAAGCCCGATCTCGAACCCCTTCGGCGGCGGGTGCTGCTCGTAGTGCAGGTTCACGACTTTCTGCGCCAGCACGATCCCCGCGGCTTTCCCGCCGATGCGTCCCATGCTGTTCCGCGGGCCGATCGTGCGATCCATGATCGGGAGCAGATCGCTGATGCCGAGGTAGTGACGTGCGACGCCGATGTACTCGAGCTGGTCGCTCACGAACCGGTGGATGAGTCGCACGCGAACGCTCATCGGTTCGTCGGGCGGCGTTTCCCCGGCGTTGATCTTCTCCTGACGCTCCCTCGTGTGCTCGCGCAGTTTCTGATGGATCAACTCGAAGCTGACGCGCGACTCTTTCGACAGATCTTCGACCGTGCGGATTCGCTCGGTCGTCACGGCCGATTCCACGATGGTGTCGATTTCGTCGATCGTGAAGTGCTTCGCGGCGTACTTGCGCACGAGGAGATGCACGGCGTCCCGTTCGTCCGAGCCCCAGCGCTTCGCGAGTCCGCGGTTCGGATCGCCCCCGGCCACCGCGTGCTGCGCCTTTTCGAGAATGTCCTTGAGATTGATGTGCCCCTGCATCGCGAGGGCGACCAGCAGCCCCTGATGAATGCGGCTCGTGAGCCCCGAGTAGCGCTTCAGGAGCTCCTTCAGTTTCTCTTCGGCCCGGCGTTGTTCTTCTGACTTCATGGTATCCGGCTTCGTGATAAAAAAAGGCGAGCCCCTTTTCCGGGCCCGCCTCTCCGTGTCTACTGTTGTTTCGTGTTGCGCATCTAGACCCAGCCGCGCAGCTTGGCCGCGTCGGCGACCCGGCGTACGGCCACCATGTAGGCGGCGAGACGCGGATGAACTTTCTCTTTCCTATACATGTCGTACACGTCGTGAAACGCCTTCGTCATCTTTTCGTCGAGACGTTCGTGCACAAGTTCGAGCGGCCAGTAGTAGTTGTACCTGTTCTGCACCATCTCGAAGTAGGAAACCGTGACGCCTCCCGCGTTCGCGAGGAAGTCCGGAATCACGAAGCGTTTGTTCTTCGCGAGAATTTCATCGGCGGCAGGCGTGGTCGGTCCGTTCGCGAGCTCGCAGATGATGTCGGCTTTCACGTTCCCGGCGTTGTTGCTGCGAATCACGTTTTCGAGCGCCGACGGGAACAGCACCGTGCAGTCGAGCTCGAGCAGATCCTCGTTGGAAATCGGCTCCGTGTTCGGGAATCCCGCCAGGCTGCCCGTTTCGAGTTTGTGCTTCACGAGCGCTTTCGCGTCCATGCCGGCCGGGTTGATGACGCCGCCGCGCGAATCCGAGGCCGCGATGATCTTGAGCCCGAGAATCTCTTCGCCAAGGAGCGCCGCGTACTGGCCCGCGTTGCCGAAACCCTGCACCGCCGCGGTGGCGCCCTTCAGCTCGATGCCGAGCTTCTTCGCCGCTTCCCGCGTCGTGTACATGCCGCCGCGCGCCGTCGCGTCGCCGCGACCCTGCGAGCCTCCGAGCGGGATCGGCTTCCCGGTGATGACGCCGGGATGGGACTGTTCCTGAATCGCTTCGAACTCGTCCATCATCCACGCCATGATCTGGGGCGTCGTGTACACGTCGGGCGCGGGCACGTCTTTCGTTACGCCGAGAATGCGCCCCACCTGGCGGATGTAACCGCGCGCGAGCCGTTCCTGTTCGCCCTGCGACATCTCCTTCGGATTACATGTCACGCCGCCCTTGCCGCCGCCGAGCGGAATGTCCACGACCGCCGTCTTCCACGTCATCCACGCCGCGAGCGCGCGCACCGTATCGATCGTTTCGTCGGGATGCCAGCGAAGGCCGCCTTTCGTCGGACCGCGCGCCGAGTTGTACTGCACGCGGTAACCACGAAAGACTTTTACTTTGCCGTCGTCCATGCGGACCGGCAGCGTAACGACGAACTCGCGCATCGGCCAGCGCAGGAATTCGCGCGTCCCCTTGTCGAGTCCCAGTTTTCCCGCAGCTTCATCGAGCTGCTGTTGTGCTGTTGTGAATGGATTGTATTCTGCAGATGACATGATGACCTCCGAAGGTGATCGGTTCAGTACATGTTGCATCCTGAGTAAGCCCCGGTTCGCCTCTTGTGTCAAGGTCCTGTAACCCTCATTTATGTGCGTAATTACCGAAGTGACAGAAGGGCGGGATCCTTTTATCTTCCATGGAAGATATTTCCATGGAACTAATTGACGGGACCGGCGGTTTCATGAACATGCCGGTCACCGGCACCGGCGGTTCCGGTGCCATGAAGCCGGACGGCTGCCGGGCAGCAGAGGGGGGGAGCAGTGGCTGAGTCTTTGTTCGCGTCACAGATCAAACAGACGAAATCCTGGGGGACGAAGCATCAGGAAGCCCTTATCGCGCTTATGTTTACGCTCGATCGCGTGAAGGAGAAGGTCCATGCGCCGCTCGGTGAGCACGGACTCTCGATGGAGCAGTACAACCTGCTCCGCATTCTGCGCGGCGCCGGAACCGAGGGCCTGCGCACGAACGAAGCGGTCTCGCGCATGGTCTCGCGGTCGCCGAATATCACACGACTCGTGGACAAACTGGAGAAACGCGGCTGGATCAAACGGGCCTCGTGCCCGACCGACCGCCGCGTCGTCTATTTACAGATACGAGAGG
The DNA here is from genome assembly GCA_029262235.1 of Candidatus Eiseniibacteriota bacterium. Taxonomy (GTDB): domain Bacteria; phylum Orphanbacterota; class Orphanbacteria; order Orphanbacterales; family Orphanbacteraceae; genus JABDJQ01. Next base: position 893,417 of record JAJCZU010000004.1, read on the forward strand.
CGGGAATCGCCATTCTCGATGAGCTCGATCTCCCGATCCGCGCGTCCGTCAAACGGACGCTCCGGGGGCTCGACACGAAAGAACTGGGAGAACTGGTGCGGCTGCTCGAAAAGCTGAGCCTGCCGCTGGTCGAATCGGAGGAGACTCCGGAAAGTAGGAGAGAAACATGAAAGTATTCGCTTATGCGGCGCTGATCGCGCTCGTGCTGCCGGTTGCCGGCGAAGCAAAGCAATGGGATATCGATACGGGGCATTCCACGGTGTCATTCGAAGTGATGCATCACGGCATCGCGAAATCCACCGGCCGCTTCAACGACTTCGACGGCGTCCTGCACTTCGACCCGGCGAAGCCGGACGCGGCGTCGGTCGAGGTTACGATTCAGGCGGGCAGCGTCGACACGGGCAATGAAAAAAGAGACGGGCATCTCGCGAGCCCCGACTTTTTCAACGTGGAAGCGAATCCCGTGATCACGTTCAAGAGCACTTCGGTAGCGAAGTCGGACGACGGCATCGTTGCGAAGGGCATGCTGAACTTCAACGGGGTCGAAAGGGAAGTTTCGTTCCCGTTCGTCTTCATGGGTACCGCCCAGGACCCGTGGGGCGGCACGCGCGCCGGTTTCAGCGGCGAGACGAAGCTTTCGCGCAAGGCGTTCGGCGAGTTCGGTGCGAAGTACCCGGAGCCGACGCTCGGCGACGAGGTCACGGTCGTAATGAATCTCGAAGTCGTGCTCGCGGAAGAAGCGGCCGCCACCACGGAGTAATCCGGGCGGTCCACCCAGGGTAAGCGAAAGCCCCGCTCGACATTGCGTCGGGCGGGGCTTCGTGTTTTCTGCGATGTCCGGCGCAGTCCCTGCGTCAGTGCCGCCTGGTCTTCCGAGCTGCGCCGCCGGCGCTATTTGACACGCTTCACCGAAGTGATCACGACGTCTTCGAGCGGGACGTCGGAAGGAAGCGGAGCGCGCCGCCCTGTGCGCACGGCCTTGATCTTGTCGACCACGTCGAGCCCGGACGTCACTTCGCCGAACACGCAGTAGCCCGGCTTGTCTTCGTCGAAGTAATCGAGAAACGCGTTGTCGATCACGTTCACGAAGAACTGGCTCGACGCGCTGTGCGGGGCGTTCATGCGTGCCATCGCGAGCGTGCCGCGTTTGTTGCTGAGGCCGTTGTTCGACTCGTTCTGGATCGGCTCGTGCGGCGTTTTGCGCTCGAGTTCCTGCGTGAAGCCGCCGCCCTGGATCATGAAGCCGTCGATCACGCGATGGAATATCGTGCCGTCATAGAAGCCTTCGTCAACGTAGCGAAGGAAATTCTTGACCGAAATCGGGGCTTTGTCGGCGAACAGCGTCGCCGTGATGTCACCCATGGAGGTCGCAATCACGACCTTCGGGTTCTCGCTCGATCCTTCCACCGCCTTCTCCTTCGTTTTCTCAACAGCCTGGCCCTGGGCGAACGCCATACCGCTGATCAAGAGACCGGCGATCGCAAACAGTAGCGTTTTCTTCATGATCTGAACTTCTCCTTGTGCACGACAGATTCGGATAGATTGGAATGGTTGTCGTAGGGTAAACACGATAACAGGTCGTCATGTTCCGATCAATCGCACCAGACCCGGGGCGGGGGAGCGCTGATTTTGACTGTTTTCCTCTGGATTTCGCTGCTTTATCTGACGGCCCTGATCGGGGTTGGCGCCTGGAAGGCCCGCTCGATCCGCACCCAGGAGGATTTCTCCCTCGCGGGGCGCAAACTGACCCCGATCGTGCTTTTCGGAACGCTGCTCGCGACGTGGATCGGCACCGGGTCCGTCTTCGGGAACGCCGAGGAGACGTTCCGCGTGGGCGTGGCGGCGTTCCTGCTGCCGATCGGGGGCGTGCTCGGCGTGGCGGCGCTGGCGTTTCTGGCGGGCAGGGCGCGCGCAACAGGGGCAATGACGGTCCAGGACGTGCTGGAAGCCCGTTTCGGCCCCGTGGCGCGCGTTCTGGGGACCGTGACGCTGCTCTGCGCCTATCTCATCATCGTTTCGTACCAGTACCGGGCGGGGGCCGCCGTCGTCGAGCGGATCCTGCCGATGGGCGATGCCGGGGGGGCCGCGGCCATCGTATTCGTGGCGCTCTTCGTCATTCTCTATACGGCGCTCGCGGGGCTCTATTCCGTGGCCTACACCGATGTGGCGAACGGCATCGTCATGACGCTCGGGATCTTCGCCGGCCTCTGGTTCGTCGTGGCGCGGGGCGGGGGTGTGGGTGAGACCTGGGCGATGCTGCCCGACGATCTGAAGAGCGTGCGGGGCGTGTACGGGGCGAAGGAGATGATCGGAATTCTGCTGCCGCCGTTTCTGCTGCTGCTCGGCGACGCCAACATGTATCAGCGCTTTTTCGGCGCGAAAGAAGCGGGGGGTGCCCGGCGCGCGACCTGGATGCTGCTACTGGGGATCGCGGTGCTCGAAACGGCGATCATCGCGCTGGCGCTTGCTGCCCGTGCGCATCTCCCCGGCGTCGAAAACCCCGCGCACGTCATCGTGGCCGCGGCTTTCGAACTCATGCCGCCCGCGCTCGGCGCCATTCTCGTGGCCGCGATCCTCGCCGTCATCATATCGACGGCCGACTCGTATCTGCTGGCGCCCGCGACCGCGCTCGTGCGCGACATCTATCATCGCTTCGTGCGCCCCGACGCATCACCCGCGTCGCTCGTACTCGCGGGCCGGATCGCGGTGGTCGCGCTCGGGGGGATCGCGCTGCTGCTGGCTTTCCAGTCGCAGGCGTTCTTCCGGATCGCGCTCTACGCATACACACTATATGGGGTGGGGATCACGCCGGCGCTCGTGGCCGCGCTCACATGGAAAGGGGCGACGCCGGCCGGTGCCGTCGCGAGCATGGCCACGGGACTCGGGCTGGCGATGGGCTGGCGCGCGTTCGATCTGGCTGCGACGACGGGATGGGACGCCGTGCTCCCCTGCATCACAGCGGCAACCGCGGTCTTGATCGTCGTGAGCCTCGCTACTCGATCGAAAATGACGCGTGCGCCACGGCCCTGATCTCTTTTTCGATCGAAGAGAGGTCGTTCATGCCGTAGCTCGAAATCTCGTTGCCGAGCAAGGGAGTGATCTGAAGCACGCCCATGCGCGCGCGCCGAATCGGGCCGAGCTTCGAGTGCGACGCTTCGGCGATCCGTTCCGCCCGCATGCGCGCGTCCTCCGCGGCCAGCGCCTGCACGTCCATCTTGATATCCGCGAGTTTCGTAAAATGATATTCGGGCATCTCGAGGTTCAGTGAAACGCCGCTCTCGACGAGCTCCGCGATCGTGCCCGACACGTTCTCGACGAGCCGTACATCCGGCGAAGTGGCCTCGAATCGCTGTGAGTACATGTGGGAAAGCGCCCGGCCCGTCTGATGGCCGTTCGTATCGTATTCCCAGACCGCGTAAGTGGTGGGCGGAGACATGTGAATCGCGTCCGGCGCGAATCCACCCTGCTGAAGATAGCCCGTGAGGGCCGGCTTCTGCGATTCGAGCGCCCTGTACGCCTCGGCCGCAGTGCGCGCGGACGCCGAAATCGTGCCGCGCAGAATGCCGAAGTCCGATTCGATCGTGATCTTCGCCGAACCCGTGACGTCGAGCGTCTGGCGTGTCGTCTTGAGATGCGTCATCCACGCGTTCGAAAATACGAGCGCGGAGACAATGAGGCCGGCCGCCAGGATGAAAGCGGGCACGACGAGTCTTTGCTGCTGCATGAAATCTCCTTCCGGGTATGGAAGGGCCGGATCACGCGCCGGATCCGGATTCGGAACCGGCGTCTGGGGGCCTTAGCGCACGCGGACGCCGCTCGGAAAGTCGCCGTCGATCGTCACGAGCTTGAGCGCGTCGTCGGTCGAGGCGGCGAGAAGCATGCCATTGGACTTCACACCCCGGATCTTGGCGGGTTTCAAATTGTAGACCATCACGATCGATTTCCCGGCGAGGTCTTCGGGCTCGTAGTGCTCGGCGATGCCCGCCACGATCTGGCGCTCCTCGTCGCCCACTTCGAGCTCGAGCCGGAGCAGGCGGTCGGCGCCTTCGACTTTCTCGGCAAGCTTGATCTTCGCGGTGCGGAGCTCGACCTTCGCGAAATCGTCGTATTTGATGCGCTTGATCTCGACCACGCCTTCGGCAGCACCCTCGGCCGCGCCCGCCTCAGCCGCTTTCGCTTCGCCAGCCGCCTCTTTGGGTACCGTCCCGGGGCTCTCCGCGCCCTCTTTCCCGGCCCTGCTGTCCGTTTCCTCGTTCATTCCCGATGCCTCCCGGGGGCGCTCCGGCGCCCTGTTCGTGTGACGGAAAAGTGTAGCATGCCGCCTACTGTACCCCCGGACCGATTTTGGGGTAACCTAGTCGCGTGACAGGACTGAAGGAAGGAGCCTCGATGGCAAAGAGACGAAAAATGATCGCGGAAGATCTGTTCCGCATTCAGGTGCCGCAGACCGTAGACGTTTCCCCGGACGGCGAACAGATCGTCTACACGGTAAAGAAGACGCACGGCGCGAAGAATACTTACTCCCACGACATTTATCGTGCGAAGCGCACGGGCGGCAGCCGGCGCGCGATGACGCACGGCAAGTCGAACGATACGGACCCGATCTGGTCTCCCGATGGCAAGCGCGTGGCGTTTCTTTCGGACCGCACGGACGACATTACGAACATCTGGACGATCCCGGTCGACGGCGGCGAGCCGAAGCAGCTCACGAAGCTGAAGGGCGGACCCGTGATGGGTCTCTCATGGTCGCCCGACGGCAAGTCGCTGCTGTTTCTGCATCGCGACGTGCCGAAGAAGGATCCGAAAAAGGCGAAGCGTGAAGCCAGCTTCAAACACATCACGCGTCTTTATCACAAGCTCGACGGCATGGGCTGGTACGGCGAAGCGCGCTGGAACCTGTATGTCGCGTCGTTCCCTTCAGGCAAAGTGTCGGCTCTTACGACCGGCGACCGCGACGTGACGGAAGCGTGCTGGGCGCCCGACGGCAAACGTATCGCGTTTCTGCAGAACGGCCACGACGATCCCGATCGCCATATTTTCCATGCCGACATTTACGTGTGCGGCCGCGACGGCAAGCGCGCGAAGAAGATCACGAGCAAAACGGGGCTTCGCCAGTCGCTGGCCTGGTCGCTCGACGGGAAGCAGCTCTACTTCTGCGGCAACTATATGAAAGCCGGCGAGTGGATTCAGCACACGGTGCCCGTGCGCAAGATCGCGGCTTCGGGGGGCGCGGAGAAACTCATTACGCCTGGCGTCAAGAACTGGACGATGAACATGGTCGTTACCGACACGATCAGCGGCTTCGGCGGCCCCACGCTCGTCTATCGCGACGGAAGCGAAGAGCGCATCGCATACTTCCAGGACGAAGAAGGCGCGTGCCGGATCTACAGCGCGTCGGGTAACGGCGGCGACGAACGGCTCGAGTTCGGCGGCAACGTAAACATTGCCGCGTTTCACGGATCGCAGGACGGGCGCGCGGCGGCAATCGCGGCCGAGATCATGACCGCCGGCGACCTCTATTCGTTTACGCTCGACGGCTCGGGCGAAACGAAGCGCAATACGAAGCTGAACGACGCTCTTTTCCAGTCGCTCGATCTCGTCGAGCCCGAAGAGATCCGCGTCAAAAACGGCAGCACGAAAGTACAGGCGTGGATTTACAAGCCACCGCGTATGCGGAAGGGCGCGAAGTATCCGTGCGTAATCGAAGTGCACGGCGGCCCGATGTGCCAGTACGGCTACACGTTCTTTCACGAGATGCATCTTCTCGCGGCGCAGGGCTATGTGGTGATCGCCACGAACCCGCGCGGCTCGAGCGGCCAGGGCCTCAAGTACATGAACTGCATCGAAGGGAACTGGGGCAAGCTCGACTACGCGGACTGCATGGCGGCGGTCGATACGATGGTGCGCAAACCGTACGTCGACGGCAAACGCCTCGGCATTCTCGGCGGATCGTACGGCGGCTTCATGACGATCTGGGCCGTCGGCCACACGAACCGGTTCAAAGCCGGCGTGACGCAGCGCGCGCTGGGCAACTGGTACACGCAGTTCGGTTCGAGCGATTTCGGCTGGGAAGATCAGTACGAAATGGGGGGCCTTCCGTGGGACCGTCCGCTTCACTATCTCAAGAAGTCGCCGAACTTCTACGTGAATGACATCAAGACGCCGCTTCTGATCGTGCACAGCGAACAGGATCATCGCTGCCCGATTTCGCAGGCCGAAGAGCTCTTCACGTCGCTCAAAGTGCTCGGAAGAACGACCGAACTCGTCCGCTTCGAAGGCGAGTCGCACGGCCTTTCGCGCGGCGGCAAACCGCAGAACCGGCTCGAACGGCTGAATCGCATCGTCGGCTGGTTCGCGCGTTACTTATAATAGAGAGCCCGTTAGTAGACAGCCCGCAATAAGACCCGACAGAAGCCCGACGGGCGGAACAGGAACGAATGGCGAAGCCTTACGAAGACTGGTTGCATGAAATCGAGGAGCCTTTCGAGGCGGAAGATTTCGAAAAGGCGCTCGACCTGATCGATCAGGCCATCGAAGAGTACCCCGACGACTCCGAGCTGTACGCGCTTCGGGGAGACGCCGAGTGGGCGCTCGACGATGTAATCTCCGCGCAGGAGTCGTATCAGGAGGCCGTGCGCATCGAGCCGAACTCGAGCGAGTTCCTCGGCGCGCTTTCGCGCATTCATTTCGCGCTGTGTGATTTCTTCGGGGCGACGCGCTTCGCGAAGGAGGCGCTCAAGTACGACGGCAGTGCCGAGGCGCTCGACGTGCTGAGCCGCCTGGCCGAGCGCGCGGGCCGCGTGTCGGAAGCCGACAAGCTCGCGCTGCGCGCGCATCAGATCGACGACGAAACGTTCTCCCTGCCGTTCCGCATGGGAGAAGAGGAGTTTCGCGAAGCGGTGAACGAAGCGATCGACGCGCTTCCCGACCGGTTCCTGCTGGCGGTGCGCGACGGGAATGTAGCCATCCTCGTTGAGCCGTTTCCGCAGGAGGAGATCCTGATCGAGGAGACGCCGCCGTTCGACCCGACGATTCTGGGACTCTACCGCGGTGTGCCGCTTCCCGAGCGGGAGGCGGGCGACCCCGGACTCCCTGACGTTATTCATATTTTTCAGCACAACATCGAACGCGTGGCGATGAACCGCGATGATCTCGTGCGCGAAATCACGATTACGGTCTATCATGAGCTCGGCCATTTTTTCGGACTCGACGAAGACGAACTCGCCGATCTCGACCTGGCCTGAGAAGGGACCATTGCCCGTGCAAGCCACGCCCCGCAAGGCCTGGATCTCACTTCGCGACGGCGCGCGCTTCTCCGGCTTCCTGTTCGGGGCGGAAGTGCCCGTCGCGGGTGAAGTCGTTTTCAATACCGGCATGGTCGGTTACCCGGAAGCGATCACCGATCCTTCGTATTACGGTCAGATTCTCGTTCTCACCTATCCGCTCGTCGGGAACTACGGCGTGCCTTCGAACACGCGCGACGCGAATGGGATCCCGCGCCATTTCGAGTCGGAGCGCATACAGATCCGGGGCCTCGTCACCTCGACCTACAACGGCGAATATCATCACTGGAACGCCGATCGCTCACTCAGCGAGTGGCTCGCGCAGCAGAACATCGCGGGCATGCACGGCGTTGACACCCGCGCACTGACGCGGCATCTGCGCGCGCACGGCAGCGTGCCGGGGCGCATCGAAATCGACGGCGAGGCCGCGCCCGACTGGTACGACCCGGGGAGCGAAAACGTGGTCGCCGCCGTTTCGCGCAAAGAGCCGGTCACGTACGGCGCGGAAACCGGCGACGTACGTATCGCGGTGATTGACTGCGGCGTGAAGAACAACATTCTGCGCTGTTTATTGAAGCGGGGCGCCTCCGTCACGGTCGTTCCCTGGGACTACGACCTCGCGCGCGTCGAGTACGACGGGCTGCTGCTCAGCAACGGGCCGGGCGACCCGGAACAGTTGCGCGATCTGGCCACGCGTGTGCGCGGGCTGCTCGAAGCGCCGAAGCCCGTGTTCGGCATCTGCCTCGGCTGCCAGATCATGGGGCTCGCGGCCGGCGGCAAGACGTTCAAGCTTCTCTTCGGACATCGGGGCCAGAACCAGCCCGTTTCCGATCTCATCACCAAGCGCTGGTCGATCACGAGCCAGAATCACGGGTACGCCGTTGATGGCGAGTCGCTCGATCCCGGCTGGGAGACGTGGTTCAAGAACGGCAACGACGGCACGCTCGAAGGGCTGCGCGCGAAAGATCGTCCGCACCGCGCCGTACAGTTTCATCCCGAGGCGGTCTGCGGGCCGGTCGACACCGCGTATCTGTTCGACGATTTTCTCGCGGAAGTGAGGGCGGGGAAATGAGAGCGAAAGTGATGGCGGGAAAATCATGAACGACAATACGCGGCCCGGAAACGAAGGCGGGGCGACACGGGAGAACCACATGCCCCGCAGGGTATTGCTCCTCGGCTCGGGCGGTCTCACGATCGGCCAGGCCGGGGAATTCGACTACTCCGGCTCGCAGGCGATCAAGGCGCTCAAAGAAGAAGGCGTGGAGGTCGTTCTCGTCAATCCGAACATCGCCACGATTCAAACTTCCGAAGGCCTCGCCGACAAGATCTACTTCCTCCCGCTGACGGCGGATTTCGTGCGCCGCGTGATCGAACGCGAACGCCCCGACGGCATCCTGCTCTCGTTCGGAGGACAAACGGCGCTCAACTGCGGCGTGGAACTGCACGACTCCGGCGTGCTCGCGAAGCACGGCGTGCGCGTACTCGGCACGCCGATCGAAACAATCGTGCTCACCGAAGATCGCGATCTGTTCGCGAAGCGTCTGAAAGAGATCGGCGTTCCCGTTGCGGAAAGTCGTGCCGTGGCCACGATCGAGGAAGCGGTCGAAGCGGCGGAGACGATCGGCTTCCCGATTCTGCTTCGCGCCGCCTATACGCTGGGCGGGCTCGGGTCGAGCTTTGTCGAAAATGCCGGCGAGCTCGTGGAGAAAGCCACCGCCGGATTCGCCTTTTCGAGCCAGCTCCTCGTCGAACGCTCGCTCCGAGGCTGGAAGGAATTCGAATACGAAGTGGTGCGCGACCGCGACGACAACTGCATCACCGTTTGCAATATGGAAAACCTCGACCCGATGGGGATTCATACCGGGGAATCGATCGTGGTCGCCCCGAGCCAGACGCTCTCGAACGACGAATTTCACATGCTGCGCGAAACCGCCGTCAGCACGATTCGCAAGCTCGGAGTCGTCGGCGAATGCAATATTCAGTTCGCGATCAATCCCGCGTCCGGCGAGTTCGTCGCAATCGAAGTGAACGCGCGCCTTTCGCGAAGCAGCGCGCTCGCGTCGAAAGCCACCGGCTATCCGCTCGCGTTCGTCGCCGCGAAACTCGCCGTAGGCAAAACGCTCCCCGAAATCCCGAACTCAGTCACCCGGGCGACCACCGCCTGCTTCGAACCCGCGCTCGATTACGTAGTCGTCAAAGTTCCGCGCTGGGACCTCGGCAAGTTCCGCAAAGCCGAGCGTGTGATCGGCAGTTCGATGAAGTCGGTCGGCGAAGTCATGGCGATCGGTCGATCGCTCGAAGAGGCGCTCCAGAAAGCCGTGCGCATGGTCGCTCCCGAACTCGAAGGCGTCTATGGCGACGAGTGGATTCTCGACGACCTCGAAACCGAGCTCTCGAATCCGACCGACCGCCGCCTGCTCGCGATCGCCGAAGCGCTCCGGCGCGACTGGGAAATCGCGCGCATTCACGAGCTCACCGGCGTCGACCCGTGGTTTCTCTATCGCATTCAGAATGTCGTGCGGCTCGGGCGCGAACTTTCGCGCTACACGCTGCAGTCGCTCCCCGATCCGCTGCTGCTCGAGACGAAGCGCGCCGGCTACTCCGATCTGCAGATCGCGCGCCTGCTGCTCGACGGCGTCAAGGGGAACGCCGATCAGGCGGCGCTCAGCGTGCGGCGTCATCGCCTCGATCACGGGATCAGGCCGTACGTAAAACAGATCGACACGACCGCGGGCGAGTTTCCGGCCGAGACGAACTATTTATACATGACCTATCATGCGCAGGAAGATGACGTGCCTGTCGGCGATGCCAAAGCGAATCGCGAGCGCGGGGCGAGCGCCGTGATGGTGCTCGGCAGCGGCGCGTACCGCATCGGGTCGTCCGTCGAGTTCGACTGGTGCTGCGTGAACGCCGTGCAGTCGCTCGCGCGCCAGGGCTACGAAACGATCGTCGTCAATCACAACCCCGAAACCGTGAGCACCGATTACGACGTAGCCGACCGCCTCTACTTCGAAGAGCTTTCGCTCGAACGCATTCTCGATATCTGGGAGAAGGAGAACCCGCTCGGCGTCATCGTTTCGATGGGCGGGCAGACGCCGAACAACCTCGCGATTCCGCTCGACCGCGCCGGCATCAAAGTGCTCGGCACTTCGCCCGCTTCGATCGACCGCGCCGAAGACCGCCACAAGTTTTCGGGCCTGCTTGACGAACTCGGCCTCGACCAGCCGCGCTGGACCGAAGCCCGCAGCCTCGAAGAGGCGCTCCGTTTCGCGCACGAGGTCGGCTATCCCGTGCTCATCCGCCCGAGCTACGTGCTTTCGGGCGCGGCGATGAACGTCGCCTATCGCGACGAAGATCTCGAGTCGTACCTGAAAGAAGCGACGCTTGTTTCTCCCGAACATCCCACCGTTGTCAGCGAGTTCATTTCCGGCGCGAAGGAGATCGAAGTCGACGCCGTCGCGAACCAGGGCGAAGTGGTCGCCTACGCGATGGGTGAGCATATCGAATACGCCGGCGTGCATTCCGGCGACGCCGTGATCGTGCTCCCCGCGCAGCGCGTCTTCATCAGTACGGTGCGGCGCCTGAAGCGCATCGTGCGCGAAATCGCGCGGTCGCTGGCGATCACCGGGCCGTTCAACGTGCAGTTTCTCGCCAAGAACGACCGCATTCGGATCATCGAATGCAACCTGCGCGCCTCCCGCAGTTTCCCGTTCGCGTCCAAAACCTATCGCCTGAACTTCGTCGATCTCGCCACGCGCGCCATGATGGGCGAACCGATGCGCGAAGTGAGCCGTTCCCTGTTCGAACTCGACTACGTCGGCGTCAAGGCGCCCCAGTTTTCGTTCTCCAGGCTCGCCGGCGCCGACCCCGTGCTCGGTGTCGAAATGGCGTCCACCGGCGAAGTCGCCTGCTTCGGCGACGGGCTCGAAGAAGCGTTCCTCAAATCGTTCCTGTCAGTCGGCTACACGATTCCGAAGCGCGGCGTTCTGCTCTCGACCGGTACAATCAAAGAGAAAACGCGCCTGCTCCCCGCGGTCAAAAGCTTCGCGGCGCTCGGCCTCGATCTCTACGCGACCGGAGGCACGGCCGACTTCCTGAAGGCGAACGGTGTCGAGGCGACCTGGATTCCGTGGCCGCTCGATGAAGCCTCGCCCAACGCACTCGACCTCATTGCCTCCGGCGATGTCGACCTCGTCGTCAACATTCCGAAGTCGATCGAGCAGGACGAACTCACGAACGACTATCTCATCCGGCGCCAGGCCGTCGACCGCGGCGTGCCCCTTCTCGTGAACGCCGAGACCGCCGCGCTCTTCGCGATCTCGATCGAGATGCTGACGCTCGACGATCTCAAAGTGCGCGCCTGGGACGACTACGTGCCGGCGACCGATGGAGCGGAGTAGGGAAGAGGTTCGCTCGCAGCTGTTGTCGCTGTCATCGCCGTTGCCGTCGAAACTTCGCTGCTGAATCGCGCTGCCGTTGTGTCTGCCGGCTTTCACACGCGGGCCGGCGCGGGGAGGCCCCTCCTGTCGGCCTCAACCCGGTTATGGGCTCCGCAGAGAAGACGCAGGTTTTCCGGCACGTGCTTCCCGCCGAGCGCGAAGGGCCTGATGTGGTCGATCTGCAGATGGCGGGTGGCGTCACATCGAGTGCCGTCGGCCGCAATGAACGTGCATCGAAAACCGTCACGCACGAAAATCTCATCCCGAACAGGCGCCGGGATGTAGCGGGAGCGACCTTTCCGGCGCCCGAACCCATTTCCACGAGCGTTCCCCGCACGCTTGCCCGTGCCCGTCTTCTGCACGTTGCCCGTACCTTGCCCGCTCTTTCGCCTTTCCCGGCGTTCTTGTCTTCCGGCCGGATCATGGCGATCGAGATACTCACGAAGCATCCGGCCGAAGACGGATTCCAGAGTCGAGCTTCCCGGCGCTATCTTTCTTGCCCTCTCGAGCATCGCCATTGCATCCTGATCGATAGAGAATCGCAGTTCGAATCGAGTGCCGCGCAAGGAAGCCGTGGCTTTGCGTGCGGGACGAGTGGTCGGGTTTTTACCGCCGCGGCGAAGGTAAATTTCTGGTCGGTTGCCTGTACTGTTACGATTCGCGGGTCGGTTGGGCGATTTTTCTGCGCCGGGCGGTCTGCTGGAATCCCCACCGCCCGAAACCCCCAGGCTCGGAGAGCGAGCCGGTTCGTTCCCGATCATGCGGTCTTCGGAAGGCTTTTCGAAAGCAACCGGCGTGATCCGTTCGCGCACTCTCTTCCGCGGCTTGAGGCACGCGACGATCGCTTCCACTTCCCGCCGCGATTTCCCCGAGGCCCCTTTCAACAGGGCGAATCGATTGGATGGAGTCAGGACGGTCGAGAGCACACAGACCGTGCTCAGGTTGAGGCGGCCATCAGCAATCATCCCGCGAATCTCGGGGCATTTCACCATGGTCCGTGCCGTGCAGATCCGCCTTCCTGCAGCAGACTCCGAGTAACGGAGCCTGGAGACGCAATAGCTGTGAAGGGACCGGAACCCCAAGTCCAGATGAATGTCCCGTCGGTCCATTTCGGCGAGTTGATCGAGAATCTCAATCGATACCGATCGTTCTCTCTGGGCCGACTCTTCGATCGAATCGACCAGCTCCTTGTCGGTCAGACTGGAAAATAGCTTGCGCATGATCATGATCCTTCATTGTTAAACGGACAGCCCCCGTTCATGCATGAAGTATACACTCTGTTCTTCCGGGCTCGACAGAGCCTCGACGAGACGAAGAAGTCAGTCTGCTGAATGCCGAGATCAAAAACTGAGTATTGTGATCGTCAGCCACGCAGAGCGCGCGCTGAGTTCGTTTCCCGCGTGGAGCACGGTCACCGTAAATTTGTGCTGGAAGAATTGTGTCAATGCATTTCTTGAAAAATAGTGCTACTGGCACGACGACAAAGAACAAAGTGGGGGTCAGTTCATATTCGGAACCGCACCGCACACCGACACGCCCGGCCCCCGCACTTGGCATTTGGCCGGGAAGCGCTGACGAAGGGGAGCACAAGCGGCCCGGACCACAAACGATCCACCTCACGGTGGTTCTCCGCAGCAAAAAGTTCTACACTCTGCATGTAAGGAGAATGCCGTGCCGACACCCGTGCAGGCCGCGAACGAACTTGCCGAAAACTTCGAACTCCTGGGCGACTGGGAGGAGAGGTACGCGTATATCATCGATCTCGGCAAGAAGCTCGCGCCGTTTCCTGAAGAGGCGAAGATCGACGACAACCGCATCTGGGGCTGCCAGAGCCGTGTGTGGCTGATCGCGCGCCGCAAGGAGGGCGCTGACACCGGCCCGGGCACCGGCCCGAGCAGCCGCGATGCGGGCGGCGACATTCTCGAATTCAAAGCCGACAGCGACGCGTTCATCGTAAAGGGGCTGCTGTCGCTGCTGACAAAGGTCTACAACAACCAGGATCCGCGCGCGATCCTCTCGTTTCCGATCGAGGAGCTGTTCGAGCGTATCGGGCTCGTGAAGCACCTGAGCCCGACCCGCAGCAACGGCTTGCACGAGGTCGTGAAGCGGATCCGCGCGATCGCAGCGGAACACGATGCCGCGCACTGAGGGCGAGCGGAATCTCGGTCAGGTGACGCTCGGTCTCGCCGCGCTCCTGTTTCTCCTTCTTTCGATCACACCGATTACGAACAACGACACATGGATGCACGTGGTCAAGGGGCGCTGGATCGTCGAGAACATGGCGTATCCGGACGCGGATCCGTTTTCGTTCATGACAGGCGGGCGCTCGGATACCGCCGCGGACTGGCTGGGCGGCGTGGTGCTGGCGCTGGTCGATCGGGTCGGCGGCGCGAACGGCCTGATTCTGCTGAAGACGATCGTGCTCGCCGCCGCGTTCCTGCTCATCGCACGTATGACGCGCCGCCGGCTCGAGTTGCGGGATGTTTCCGCAGGCGCACGCGACGCCGATTCAGGCCCGCGCGACGCCGGCCTGGTGGCGCTTGCATCCTCTCTCGGGCTGGCGCTCATCGTGGCGCATGTGCGTTTTCTCGAACGTCCCGAGATGTTTTCGTTTCTGTTTTTGGCTTTCTTCCTCGACCGGCTCGACCGCGCCACGGATCTCCGCTCGCTCGCGCTCACGCTGATCCCGGCGCAATGGCTCTGGACGCAGACGCACGGTTCGTTCGTTCTGGGTTACGCGCTCGTCGGGCTCTGGTTCGCGTTTCGCCGCACTACATGGAGTTCTGTCGGCTCGGCCGCGCGCGCCTGTCTTTTTTTCATCGCGCTCGTTGCCGTCTCCGCGATTCATCCCGAAGGTCCGCGTGTCATTCTGTTCCCGTTCACGCATCTTGCGCCGCAGGAAATGGAGGGCCTTTCGAACTTCGAGTGGGAGCCGCTCTTTTCCGGCGGCGTGGCGACCTGGTCGACGGCGACGCTTGCGCTTTGTCTCCAGGCGATCGTGCTCGTGATGGGGGCTGCCACGCTCGTGCGCCGCGGGCGGATGCAGGCGTGGGAGGCGGGTGTGCTCGCGCTTCTATTACTGCTCGCGCTTCGTCACCATCGAAACGGCGCGCTCTTCGCGCTTGCTGCGATTCCGGGCGTCGCGCTCACGATTCGCGGCGTGCTGGCGAGGGGCGGTGGTGGGGGTGGCGATGGCGATGACGATGGTAAGGGTGATGGCGATGCCCCCGCGCGCTCCTTCGCGCGCACGCTCTCCGGTCTCATCCCCCTCGCGATCGCGGCGCTGCTCGTGGCGGCGTGCGCATCGACCGCGGTGCGCGGCTGGCCGATCACGAAAGACGCGTGGAAGAGGCCGGGGTTCGGGATCGCGCGCACGGCCCCGGTGGCCGGCATGAACTTCATGCGCGACGCGGAGATCAAGGGGCGCGGTTTTACGGCGTACACGTTTGCGTCGTACGCGCTCTACGCACAGTATCCCGAAGTGACGGTCTTCATCGACAGTCGCAATCGTTCGATCTACCCGCCGGAAGTCTATCGCGAGTATCAGTCGGCGCGGACAGACAAGGTGCGCGCGCTGACGCTGCTCGGTAAGTACGATATCGACTTTGCGTGGATTCCGTTCGACGCGCGCACGCTGCAGTCGCCGATGGCGGGCGTGGCGGAGTATCTGCGTCGCGAAGATCGCTGGGCGCTGGTGCACATCGACGACAACTCGCTGCTCTATGTGCGTGAGGGGGGCGCGAACGACGCGCTGATTCACGAGGCGCCGCGCGATCCGAACAGCGCGCATGGGATTCGGTTGCAGCTCGGTGAGCGAGCGGGCGGGGCGAAGTATTCGCCGTATCGTGCGATCGATCCGCTCGGCTATCGGCAGGGTTTGCTGGACGGGAGGCCGGACAAGGAGCGCGCGGCGTTCGATCGCGAGACGAAGCGGCTCATGGGGCACGATCCGGAGTCGCGCGTGGCGCTCCTGCTGCGTGCCGAGGCCCTGATCGCGGGCGGATTTCCCGTGAAGGCGATCGTGCCGCTCGACAAGCTGCTCGCGCTCGACCCGGAACACCCGTACGGGTTGCTGAATCGCGCGTCGCTCGCCCGCACCGCGGGCGACTTCGATCTCGAAGAGGAACTCGTCGCGCGCTTCAAGAGGCTCTACCCGGGCAAACTACCGGACTAGCTTGTCGCCGTCGGTGTCGTTGCCCGCGTTCGTACTGGCGGTCGTGCTCGAAGCCGTACCCGTACCATTCCCCGCGTCCGCATTTTCGCTCGCCTTCACGAGCTTCGCCTCAGGCGTTGCGGGCGCTTTACGCGTCGGCACGATCTTCGCGATCTCCTGCGCGGCCATATGCGCGGCGTCGAGCCAGTTCTCGCCCCATCCCGACGCGTACGCGGCGATGTTGCCGACCAGCGTGGCCTGCACGTCGCACTGAATGCGGTCGGCCGACTTCGAGAAGCGAACACCCATCCAGATCACCTGGCCGACAGCGCTCCCGAGCACCTGATTGAACTGCGTCTGGATCGTGGCGTCGGACTGCGGGCGAAGCGTCAGATTCGAGGCTGTGATGCGGAACTGCACGAGATTCCTCCCTGGTTCGAACGATCGATGAGAAACACCTTCTATCGTTTCTATCGGCCGTTCGGGAGGAGATTGGGAGGGTCTAAAGCAGCTTCGGGTGGAATTCTTCGTCGATTTCCCAGTCGAATTCGCCCTTTGTGAGCGTGGTGGCGGCGGCGGTCTCGAACGCGGGAGTGTCCTGGACGCCGGTCAGATGGAAGAGCAGGTTCGAAATGTGGGGCATATGCCCGATGATCGCAACGGACACGGTGGCGCGGTTGATCTCGAGCGCGATCTGGTTGACGTCGTCGGAGGGCAGGAGGCCAGCCACGTGCTGCACGATGGCGCTGTGGCCGATCCGGGCGGCCAGGATCCCGGCGGTCTGGGACGCGCGCAGCTTGCCGCTGTGCAGAATGAGCTGCACTTCATAGCCGGCCTCGAAGAGCTGGTATGCGACGTTTTCGGCCTGTTTCAGACCGATCTTCGACAGCTCTTTTTCGCCGGAAGGGCCGGGGCTCGCATGGCCGTGTCGCATCAGAATGAGTGCCATCGCCTGTCTCCCGTCAGCCCGCGATTACTTTGACGATCGCGGGATCGACATCGAAACTCTCGAGAAACGCTTTGCGCTCCGACTTCATGCGCTTTACCCAGTCGCGATAAAGATCGCTCTTGCCGTTCTTCTCGAAGAAGAGCGCGGGGTTCAGAATCTCCGCAGGCACTTTTTCGAGCAGTTCGGCGTTCTCGGGCGCGTCGACATCCACGATGTCGTAACCGTAGTCGGGGTCTTTCTTCCACTTCGCATGATCGGTCAGCAGCGCTTCGAGCATCGCGGACGAATGCCGGATCTTCACCTTGAGCGCCCGCCCGGCGTCGACATCCTTCTGATCGCCGCCGATGTACCCGGTGTTCATCATCCACATGTCCGTTGCGCCCATGCCGGCGGCGAGTTCCTTGAAGCGCACGGCCTGGAGGCCGAACGCGCGCGGAAAGAACGGCTGCGTGAACGGCGAACGCGTTTTGCCGCGCTCCTTGCCCGCGGCCGACGTCTTGGTGGTTTCGCCGAGCATGAAGTAGCCGGCAGCCTGCTCGGGCGAGGTGAAGCGCACAATGCCGGGCGTGGCCGCGTCGGGCCCTTCGTCGCGATTCAGAATACCCATCGACTGGATCGGCGGAATGTTGTGAAGGTCGGCCGCGTCTTCGATCGCGCGCATCGGAATGATCGAGCGCCCGTTCTGCGACCATTGCACGAAGTCCCAGCCGTCTTTTGTGATGCCGTCGTCGACCACGTCGTCGTACGAAACTTCACCCTTGATATATTTGTCGACGTTGGCCGCATTCGCCCCGGTCTGAATCAGGATGTCGCGGGTGCGACCGACTTCGGCCGGCGTCAGCTTCGTCTTGAAGAAATCGTACTTGCCCGCTTCGTCCACGTAGACGTTTTCGACCCACGCGGTCGGGTCGAGCGTGCCGCGATAGATCACGGGTTCCGTATCGTCGGTCAGTCCCTGCGTCTTCGCGAAGCAGCCGTTCTCGGTGATCGAACAGCCGCCGCCCGGCCAGAGCACGACCATGTCGTCCTGGATCGGCTGCGTCAGTTCGCCCTGCTTCGAAAACGTGGTCGTGGTTTTGCCGGTGCCCGACAGGCCCATGACCGTCATCGTGAGATGGTCGGCGCCCTTTGTTACGGCCTTGGCGCCCGCGTGCAGAACGAGCCCGCCCTTTTCGTAGACGTAGTCGTTCAGCATGCGGAGCGCGGCCTTCTTGCTTTCGCCGAAGTAGTCGGGACCCATGATGTAGCTCGTGGCGTTCTCGAGGTCGACCAGGATCGCCTGCTCGCCCGGCATCCCTTTCGCGAAACAGTCGGGCGTGTAGACGACGCGCAGGATCGGGTCGAAGTCTTTCGCGAGCTGTTCCGGCGTTTCGACGTCCTCGCGCGGGAACGTCAGGACCTGCTGCATCGCGGCGATGTTCGCGCCTTCGAGCGTGTAGAACCATTCCGTGGCGAATGCATGCTCCCCGATCCCGATGTACCCCTGAATCGAGATCAGCTGCCCCTTCTCCTTGATGTACTTCGTTTGGAGTTCAATCAACTCGCGCCCTCTTGCCGGGTCGAGCAGATTGCCGGAGAAATTGGCCTTCTCGGACTCGGGGTAGAGGAGGTAGGTGTACTGGGCCATGCGGGCCTTGTTGCGCGAGATCTTGCAGATGTTGCCGTGGGCGGTCTCGATGACCGACGGCGTATGTTCGAGGGTCAGCTTGCGAAGCTCGTCCTGGGTCGGGTTCGCGATTACTTTCACGGGATACGGCGCAGGGCCTCCCGCGGGCTTTTGCATCGCCATGTATGTCCTCCCAAAAGGGGCGAGGGGTCACCCGCCCGGAGTTTCTGCCATTTAAATCATGAAATGGACTATCCAGTGTATAGGGGGTGACGGGAGAGGGGCAAGGGTGTTCTGGGAGGAGTGTCGCCGGCTTGGTTCGTCGCGCCCGGCATGCGCGGCTTCGGGATCCCTGGCTGACCGCCTTTGAAAAGGGAGGCGGAAGTGGTGCATCGGCTGGTGGCTTCTGTTTCCGCCATGTGAGGGTGGTGTCGGTGCGCCGAAGGCGGCCAGCTCAAGGTTGGTCTCCCTCGCCGCGCATACCGGGCGCGACGAACGGCCGGCGACATACAAGGAGGAGAGGAGCGGAAGGAAGGGAAGGAGGCGGAGCGGAGATCGGTAGAATCGCCGGCTCGCTTCCGTTCTTCCACTCCTTAAAACGTATGCAATCCGGGCCGCGATGGGCTTCCCGCAGGCGTGCGAGGAACGGCCGTTACGCCACGACGAGCGCGCCGAGGGGAGTCCAAGCGGCCCGGACTACATACGTTCCGACCCCTATCCCCCCAGGATCGACTGCACGAACTGCAGGCGCTTTTCGATGTCGCGCGCGAGCGGCTCGTACGAGAGCTTGTCGTAGTCGAGCATCTGCGCGACTTCATCCCCGTAGAGTTTGTTCGCGGGGGCGAACCAGTTGCTCAGCATGTACGCGCCGGCTTCGGGCGAACGCCACCACGGATCGCCGAACTTCGCCGAGAGCCCTTCGTGCATCTGCTTGGCAAGTGCGTAGGAGCGGGCGTAGTCGGCCGAGTAGAAGAACGGGTCGACGTCGGTGCGGAACCGCAGGGCCTCTTCGTCGGTCATCTCGAATCCGTACGCTTTCGAGAAGAGCTGGCGATAGACTTCCTGCATGTTGTCGCCGGCGTTGCCGTCGTACTGCCCTTCGTAAATCGCGGGGTCGCCGCCGTGGAGTACGGTTTCGTAGACGAGCTTGGCGCCGGCGTAGCGCCGGGTGTAGTAAATGTCCCAGAAGGCGCGGTTCTGCACGAGACGCGCGATCTCCTCGTCGGTCATGAGCGGCACCTTCTGGCCGGCGGGGACGAAGCGATTGTAGTCGCGCACGAATTCGCGATACCACTTGAGCCAGTCGGGGTCGCCCCAGAGCCCTTCGTAGAGACCGGAGTACGCTTCGGTGACGGTGTTGTTGCCGAGCTGCTGGAACTCCCAGACATCGGTGGTCGCGTTCGCGAAGTGAACGGCGTGGCCGCCTTCGTGAAAGAACGTGTCGAAGTCGGGGACGCCGCCGGAGGGCTTGACGGAGAAGCGCACGTCGTCGGGGACCGAAATGGGATAGCAGACGGCGCGCGAGTCTTTGCCGGGGCGCTTCGTGTCGTCGACGTGAATCGGCTTGCCCGACACGCCGTTCATCGTGAGCCCGATGTTGGCGAGAAAGCCGCGGAACGCGGGCATCGCGAGCTCTTCGGGGAAGTACTTGTTGAACTCGCTGACCTGGGCGAGGCGACCGATGTCGGAGCGGCGCACTTCGGTCGGCTCTTTCCCGAGTACGGCGCGGGCTTCGCGGGCGAAGAGATCCATGTAGAGCGCGTCGGTCTCTTCGATGAACGCGGACGACATTGCAATGAGCTCTTTCAGATTTACGTTGCGCGCCTGTTCGCTGATCGCGACGTAGGAATCGAAGCCGAGAGCGGCCACGAGTTCGTGTTCTTCTTTCGTCTTGCGCTCGTGAATGGGGTTCAGCACTTCGGCCCAGAACCGCGCCGTCGCAGCCTGGATCTTCTCGCGCTTTGCCGGGTCGGGTTCGTTGTCGACCATGCCGTCGAGATCACGATAGGCAACTTCGCCCGGCACGCCGTCGATCGTCACCCTGCCCGTCGTTTCGGCGTCGGAGATTTCGTCGTCGTACTTCGCGGTGCGAAGTGCGATGTGCTCGCCGATCAGATAATTGCGCAGAAATTCGAGCGCACGTTTTTCGTCGCCCGTTGCGGTCGCGATTCCCTTCTCCACAGTGGCAATCGACTCGCGCGAGAAGAGATCTTCATGGCCTTTGTACGTCTTGCCGAGGATCGATCGCTCGCCGAACGTGTTCGAGTACCACGACAGCATGGCCTGCACTTCGAGCAGCGAGGATGCCTGGTCGCGGATTTCGGCGATCGTGAGGCCTGCGTCCTTCGGCTGGGCTGCGCATCCGATCGCGACGGCGCCCGTGATCACCATAATGAGTGCGGCGGCGATGAGCCCGCGGCCGCGTTGCAGAATCCCGTTCATTGCTATTCGCTCCTCTCGGTATCGGCGTGAGCCTGTGCCTGCACGCCGGAGAATCCTAGCATTCGTATTTGAGGGAAGCGTATCGGGTTCGGGATGGGCGGGCAAGAGGGAAGGCGAGGCGGGAGAGTGTGAGCGGAAGTGTGAACGGGAGCGGGAGCGGGAGCGGCGCTGGGCCGCCCCCGGCAAGCTCGGGAGGCGTCATGAGAGGCTTAGTGCACGGTATCGGGCAGAGCGGGCTCGAACGCGGGGCTCCGCTCCCAGACGCCGAAGGGGCGATGCTTCGGCCGCGGTTCTTCACGATTCGGTTCGGTGCGATCGGGCTTCATACTGAGGGAATCGGAGGCGATCTCCCGGGCGGACTCGGAAGCCACGGGTGCACTGTACCGTTCCCAGTCTGTCGTAGCGCCCTCGGCCAGGGCGGTGATTGCGAGCTGTGTTCCCCATGTCAGCCAGAGCGTTGATAGGGCGTCGTCCGTCAGGGGGGAGTAGGCAAGGCCGCCTCCGACGAGGCTCAGTGCAGAAACGCCGGCATCGACCGCGAAACTGCCGCGGGCGCGGTTCCCGGCGTGCGCGCCGAGTGCCGTGCCGATAATCTCCCCGGTAAGAAAGCCGAGCACCATTCCACCAGACAGGCAGATGTAGTAGCAGTTCTTCGGTGGATCGATAGCCGCGCCGACGGCCGACCCACCGATCGCGCCGAACACGCCGAGGATGGCGCCACCGACGAACGAGACGGGAAAAGCCTGGCTGGCGTTGTGCGGGAAACCGACCTTGCGGGGTCGGGGCTTTGTATCGGCCGTCTCCCAGACGCCGAACGGTACGCGGGGATCCTTGTCGTCCCTCCAGATCAGTTCATAATCGATCGGATCTCGAATGATTTGCTTTTCCGATCGGTCAAGTGCGGAAGCAGACTGGGGCGAGAACATCATCGGGAGCAGGAATACGGTACGTTTGCGCGGTCTCAGCTGGGCAAGGCGGGTGCTGGGCATGGCGATCCTCCCATGGCTTCTGTTTCGCGAGTCAGGCAGCTATCGGTACTTACGCGACGGAGGGAGAAGAAGTTTCGGGAGGGCGGGAGTGTATGGGAGCGGCTCAGCCCAGCTTCGTCTCGATCGCGTCGGCAAAGCGCTCGAGGGCGCCGTCGCCGTATTGGAGATAGAGGGCGGGTTCGATGAGTTCGAGCTCGATGAGCTTCGCTTGCCCGTCTTCCTGCACGAGGTCGACGCGGGCGTAAAGCAGATCGCCGTCGACGTTCCCGAGGATCTTCGCGCAGAGCGCGCGTTCTTCGGTCGTGATTTCGTGACGGGTGTGATGGGCGTCGAACTCTTCCTGCGAGCGCCAGTCGCCGGGCTTCGGGATTTTACGCAGCGCGTGGCTCGGCTCGCCGTCGATGCAGATGATCGAGATCTCGCCCTCGGTCGCGATCGTGTCGAGAAACGGCTGCACGATGACGTCGCCTTCGCGAATCAGCTTGTCGAACAGGCGCTGGCCGGGTGCTCGATCTTCGGCACCCCGGATCCAGAGCGAGTCGCGCGCCCCGGCGCCGACGGCGCGTTTCAGGACGGCGCGTTCCCATCCGCGCTCTTCGAGAAACGCGGGGAGGTCGAGGGCGTTGCCGCGCGCGACGTAGTGCGAAGTGACGATCGGGATGCCGTGCGACGCGAGTTCGCGCAGATATTTCTTGTGCGTGTTCCAGCGAATGACGTCGAGTTCATTCCAGAGCGCCGCGCGCTTCGATACGTGCTCGCACCACTCGAGAAATTCGTCAGCCCGCGCGTCGTAGTCCCACGTCGAACGAATGATCACGAGGTCGCACGCGCTCCAGTCGATTTGCGCGTCGTCCCAGATGGTCGGGTACACTTCATGCCCGCGCGACTCGAGTTCTTCCGCGAGAAGCCGTTCGTCTTCCTGCCAGTCGGGCAGGTCCCTGTATGTCACGAGTGCGATCGTTGCCAATTCGTATCCCTTAAATCGTTAAGTAACGGTCTGTATGAGGAACGATTTACAATCTGACCAGCAGGTCGGGGACGTTTTTCGTCCACCAGGCGTGCGCGTCGTCGCCGTTCCAGGGGCGCAGGGCAGGAACGGCGCGCAGTTCACGCGCGAGCGCCGACGCGGTCTGCGGACGGTCGGCCGGGTTCTTTGCGAGGCACTGTAATATGATGCGGTCGAGTGCGGCCGGGATCTCGAGTTCGGTGCGCTGCGACGGCGGCGTGGGAGCCGTTTTCACATGTTCGGCGACCATCATCATCGGCGAGTCGGCATCGAACACGAGCTGTCCCGTGATCAGCCAGTACGCGACGCATCCGAGCCCGTAGATATCCGCGCGCCCGTCGACTTCGCCGGCCGCCGCCATTTCGGGCGGCAGGAATGCCGGCGTCCCCGTCGCAAGCCCTTCCATCGTCAGCGTCGGCGTGTTCTCGTCACTCCCCGCATCGCCCTTCACCTTGACGAGCCCGAAGTCGAGCACCTTCACGTGATCGACGTCACGCCCGTACGCGCACGTGAACAGATTCGCGGGCTTGATGTCGCGATGCACGAGCCCTTTGGCGTGCGCTTCGTCGAGCGAGTGACACGCCTGCAGCAGAAAGTGCACGGCGCGCTCTGCGGGCACCGGCCCGAACCGCGAAACGAGCGTGGCGAGGTCGAGCCCGTGCAGCAGCTCCATGACATAGTAGAATGCGCCCTGCTTCGTGGTGCCGAAGTCGTAGAGCACGATCGAATGCGGCGACTGCAGTGCGGCGGTCGCCTGCGCTTCGCGCTCGAAGCGCCCGATCACGCGTTTGCCGGCGTCGGAATCGGTCGCGCCGAGCGCTTCGGTGCGAATCAGCTTGACCGCCGCGGGCCGCGCGAGCATCGCATGTTTCGCTTCCCACACTTCGCCCATCCCGCCCTTTCCGATCAAGCTCTGGAGCTGATAGCTGCCGAGTTCGCGCGCTTCCTGCAGCTTCTGACTCATGCGATAGAAGACCTGGGCCCAGAAGAGCACGAGGAACACGGCGGTCACGGTAGGGAAGAAGCGGGATGCGATCTGGTCCGTTGTCGGTATGTATTCGATACCGCGCTGAATATTCACCCAGAGTGAAAGCGGGTCCATCAGCGCGGTCATGATCGTGGCGAGCTTCGTACGCCCCCACGAGTTCGGTACGATCATCGGAAAGAGAAGCAACCAGACCGAAACCGGCGACCAGCCGGGAAGCATCGAGTCCTGCGGCCACGGCACACGATACACGGCCATGCCGATCAGAAATCCGCAGATGATCTCGTACGGGATCGCGAGGTTCAGAAGGGTGTCGTCCGAGAGAATGGAGCGCCGGGAAAGCCAGAACATGACGGCCGAAAGGATCGTCATCGGAATCATGACTCCCCACTCGTAAAACCCCATCGGCATTCCGATGATGCGGTGGTTCACAAAGAGGATGATCCAGCCGAGGAAGATCGTGACGAGGGCGAAAGTCCCGAGACGGTGGGCCGACTCGTGCTTCACGTCGTCCGGCAGATGATACCGGACGGCCTTCAGTTTGTTTCGGAATGAAGTGTCGCGCGGGTCCGGAGTCGGCCTGCGTACGAAAACGGTTTCTTGCATGAATCCCGCCGGATTTAGGACGAAGCCACACGGGCCGCGATGATCGCGATGTCGTCGAGCTGGGCGATTCGCCCCTGAAATCCGGTGACCGACTCGAAGAGTGCGCTTATGATCGCGTCCAGGTTCTTGCGATTGTAACGGCTCAGGACGTCGATGACACGCTCTTCTCCATATTCTTCGTCGCGGTGATTCGTGGCTTCGAGCAGGCCGTCCGTGAACGCCACAACGAGATCGCGCGGGCCGAGGTCGACGCGGCGCTGCTCGTATACCGCGTCGGGCATGATGCCGAGCGGAAGCCCCGTCGAGTCGAGCGTTTCGATGCGGCCGTCGCCCCGCACGAGCACGGCGCCCGGATGCCCGGCGCTCGCGTACCAGAGTTTGCGTCCGTCGGCGGAAACGCGCGCGAGAAAATGCGTCACGAACTCGCTGGGCCTTCCGGCGGCGGCGAGATTGCGGTTCAGCTGCGACAGGATGTGCGCCGGGTCGGGCACGGAGAGTTCGCCGCTGTGCAGATGATAGTGAATGCTTGACATGCGAAGCGCTGCGGCGTACCCGTGACCGGCGACATCGGCCACGGTGAATAGAACGGAGCCGTCGCGCAGCTCAAAGTAGTCGTAATAGTCGCCCCCGCACTCCTGCATGCTGTGACAGACGCCCGTGATTTCGAGATCGTCGTTCCGGAGTTTGCGCGAAGGGAAGAGCGAGCGTTGCATGTCGCGCGCTTTGTTGAGCTCTTCTTTGATGTCGGCCAGGATCGTGGCCTTCTGCCGGTTCCGACTGTGCAGCAGTGCGAACGCGATGCTGCCGCCGAGCAGAACGGTCAGCATCGTCGCGATCGGAATCCAGTTCTCGCGCGCGGCGTGTCCGGCGCGGCTCAGGAAGTACGGCACCGACCGGATCGAGTAATGCCGCTCCTCGTTCCACACCTCCGAGAAGTAGATCGGCGCGCGCGCGGTTTCGTTGCGGACAACGATATCCCAGCGGGTATTCGTCCCGTTCTGCAGAAAGCGGATGCAGCGCGTGGGTTCTGTCGAAGCGGCGGTCCAGACCGTGTCGCCCATGCGAATCCAGTCGTCGTCGACGAAACGGTACGGCACCGCGCCGATTCCGAACCCCGCCCAGTCTTCGGGCGAGCCGTTGCGCGCCGTGACGCACAGTTCGTGCTCGGTGTCCCAGGCGTCCCCGTCTTCGTCGCCGATGCTCGCCATCTCGAACCGTTCGTTCGAAGGGGGCACGGGCTCCACCCAGTCGCCGTCCCATACGAGGAAGAAGTGCTCGAGGCGAAGCGCCCAGCGATGCGAGAGATTGCGGAGTCCGAGCACGGACGCGTTACCGTTCAGCGAGAAGCGCGACGACCAGTTGCCTGGACGCGAGAGCGTACCGAGAAACGCGAGGCGCTCGTCTTCGTGCGCGCGCATTTCGTAGAGCGGCACGTCGTCGGGGAACGTGATCTCTTCCCACTCATCCGCGTGCGTGACTTTCTCGCCGTCGGTCAAGATAAGGTGATGCGTGCGGAAGCCGACCGAGGCGTCGCGACCGGCTTCGAGTATGGCGTCGAGCGGGCCGCCCGCTTTGAGAATGTCGTTCGAAGCCACTACGGTCAGCCGCATCGGAATGTCGGGCGACCACGGGTTCGGCACCACGCAATCGAGAATCGACCCTTCCAGCGTGCGTCCGTCGCCAAACGCGAAACCGTCGCTCGTCACGCGCGTTCCCATCCGCGTCAGCGCCTCGGCCAGCCATCGATTTTCGGACGGCGCGCCGACGAGCCACACGGGCGAGTAACGGATTTCGGCCTCCGTAATTTCGTCCGGGGCGGAAGCGTATGTGTTGGGAGATCCGCCCGAGTCGAGCAGGCGGGGGAGCGATGCGGAAAGTCCTTCGGGAAGTACGAGGCTCCAGCCGCCGCGTCCGCGCGCAAAACGGTCGGCGAGCGCGAAGCTTCCGTCGAACGAGCGCTGGCCGACCAGGACCGGGATCAGGCCGCGTCCGAACCAGTCGACACGCGCGCTGCGCGAAGTCGTGGCAGGCACCGCGACGATCGCTTCGGACGTGGCGCCGCCGCCCGCGGGAAGGGAGACGACCGCCCCGTCGACGCGCACGGACACGATCACTTCATAGATGCCGCCAGGGGACCCCGCCGTAACCTCGAATCCCAGATAGTGCACGCCCGACAGTACGCGGATTTCTTCGCGAGCGAAGAGGCCGGATCCGACCATCGGTTGGACCGCGAGAACCTCGCGAGGTGCGATTTCCGTCGCTTCCCAGACAAGCAGCGTGTCGCCGCGGGCGCCGTCGATCCGATGCACTTCGATGTCCGCGATTCCGCCGGTCGAATGCACCGAAACGCGCGTTCCCGAGCCGGGCGTGAGTGCGAACCGGCCGCTGTGACGAGACGTTTCGGACGAAAGCGGCTGCAGCTCCTCCGGCACGCGCACAGCGCCTGCCGGGGCCGTGAACAGCGCAAATACGGCCAGAAAGAGCGAAATCAGACTGCATCTTCGAACGATTCGCACGGGCAGATTCTAGCTTTCGGGGTATGGGGCGATTTTCGAGTCGGCTCTTCACTATAAGAGACGGTCGAATCGCCTTCCGCGATCAAAAGTTTCGAAGCAAAATGCGCGCGCGCGAATGCCTCGGGATCAGAGCGTGACGTGGACCCGGACCGCCCACGCCTCGATATCCTGCTCCTGGCCGACGTCCACGGGCACGTCACCGATCATGAAATTATCTTCGAGCACGCCGTTCAGGTCGAACTCGTAGCGCAGTTCGGGCGCGATGCTGATGCCGGTGGCAGGGAGCGTGAACTCGATGCCCGCTCCCACGGCGCCCATCATGATGCTCGATTTGAAATTGTCCTCGAAGTCGCTGCTGCTCGTCGTGTTGAAACGGAACTCGGGCCCGGCCACGATGTACGGCGAAACGACACCAAGCGGAATGCGATAGAGAAAGTCGACCGGGATCGCGAAGAACGTCACGTCGAAGCTGTCGTCGAAGTCGATGTTCGCAGCCTCCGCGAGACCTTCGTAGAGCGGGCCGGCATTGACCCACAGCAGGCCGGGTCGAATCGCGATCGGACCGGCCGTGATCTGGACGAAGCCCCCGATCGCATAGCCGGTTTTGCTTTCGTACGTCGTTTCCGTATCGCCGAGTTCGATATCGCTGAGGTCAGAGAACGAAAATCCTCCGGTCGCCCCGATTTTCACGATGGCGTCGGCGTTTGCGGGGAAAAGCGCGCAGCCCGCTACGAGCGCCGCCAATCCTGTCTTTATGAATCGATTCACAATGCCTATCCTCCGGGTCCCTGGTCGTTGAATGTATTGATGACAGGCGGTTCGCTATCACTACGTACGAACCCGCCGGGTCGTTTCCGGTTCGTGTCATTCTAGCAAGATTTCTCGTGCCCCGCGCAGAGAGTGACGGGAAGGGTCGGATACTTGCGAAAACGCGGGTCCGTGCGCGACAGGGCGCAGAGCAGAAAGCGCGATCCACGGTCGCTTTCGATCACGCGGGCGTGCACGCAGCGCGCGCAGAGACCGGCGCGGCGCTCTTCGTCCGCGTCTGGATGCCGATTGTCCTGTTCGCCCATACGCTCTCTCCCTGCCCGGCCGGGCACTCTCCCGTGGAAGCGCTATCGTAGCAGGTCCTGCTATAATCGCGCGCATGAGCCGTGGAAGACTGCTTTCGAGAATCGGTCCGGGGATCGCGGTGGCGGCCACGGGCGTCGGCGCGGGCGATATCGTGAGCGCCGCCGTCGCGGGGTCGCGGTTCGGGCTTGTTGTCGTCTGGGCGGCGCTTCTCGGCGCGCTGCTCAAATTCATACTGGCCGAGGGCGTGGCGCGCTGGCAGCTGGCGACCGGCACGACGATCCTCGAAGGCTGGATCACGCGGCTCGCCCGCCCGGTCCGCATCTATTTCCTCATCTATATGATCATCTGGTCGTTCGTGGTCGGCGGCGCGCTCATTTCCGCATGCGGGCTTGCCGCGCACGCGCTTGCGCCCGGCGTTTCGTATATCGCGTGGGGATGGATTCATTCGCTCGTGGCCGTCGTCTTCGTCTGGTTCGGGCGCTACACGCTGTTCGAAAACGCGATGAAGCTGTTCGTCGGCATGATGTTCGTCGGCATCGTGGCAAGCTTCGCGCAGGCGGGAGTGCCGATCGGCGAACTGATGCGCGGCCTCACCGTGCCCCGCGTTCCCAGCGGATCGATCGGACTGCTGCTCGCTGTGATCGGCGGTGTCGGGGGCACGATTACGCTGCTCTCGTACAGTTACTGGCTGCGCGAGAAGGGATGGAACGAGGCGCGGCATCTGCCGTTCGCTCGGCTCGACCTCGGGCTGGCGTATCTCGTAACCGGGATCTTCGGCGTGGCGACCATTTCGCTTGCGGCCGTCACTCTCTTTGCCGCCGGCATCGAAGTCGAGGGCCGGAACGCGGCGCTCCGCATGGCGGAAATGCTCGGCGAACGCGGCGGCATGGCCTCGCGGCTCTTTCTGATCGGCTTCTGGGGTGCGGTGGCCAGCAGTCTTGTCGGCGTGTGGCAGTCGGTACCGTATCTCTACACGGAATACGTGCGCCTCGCGCGCGGCGGCGACGTGTTCGCCGCGCAGAAATCGCGATCGGCGCGTGCGCGCAGCGGAGGCCCGGGCGGCACGCCGGTCGACCCGACACGCACGGTGCACTATCGCGTCTATCTTCTCTACCTCGCGATCCCGCCGATCGCACTTCTCTACATGGCAAAACCGGTGTGGCTCGTCATTCTCTATGCGGTCGTCGGATCGTTCTTCATGCCGTTCCTCGCGGGTACCCTTCTTTACATGCTGAATCGCCGGGAGTGGATGGGGACGCACAGGAACGGGATCCCGGCGAACGCGGGGCTCGCTTTCGCGCTCGGGCTCTTTGCGTATCTCGCGATCGCCGAAATCGTGAAGAGGGTCGGTTCGTGAGCCGGCGGGGCGAGGACCGGCAGAGGACGGGTACTCGGCGCACGGACGCGGGGCGCGCGGACGCGGGGCGCTCGGACGGGCCGCCGCGATTTCTGGTCGACGGCATGCTCGCGCGCCTGGCGCGATGGTTGCGCGCGGCGGGGTTTGACGCACAGTACGCGGATGGGACAGATCCGCGCACGCAGGTCGTGCAGGCGATGCGCGCCGACCGGATTGTCGTGACGCGGAACCGCCGGTTTCCGCGAGCGCCGGGAGCGCGCCAGATCGTGCTCGAGTCAAAAACGCTCGAACATCAAATGGTGGAACTGCTGCGGCATTTCCCGGGCCTGAATCCGCTGGCAAGTCCGTTCTCACGGTGTACCGGCTGCAATGAACCGGTAGCGCCGAGCGAGCCCCCGACTCCGGCGCCGGCGGGAATCGAGGGCCCGTTCACGCGCTGCCCGGGATGCGGCCGCTACTACTGGCGCGGCAGTCACTACGACCGTATGCACGCGAAGCTCGTGCGCGTGGCACGCGTGCTCGAAGAAAGCCGTGTGCGCGAGGCGGCGGGAGATCCGCCCCCGATCACGCGCGACGAGTTCGACGAGTTCCTGCGCGAAGCGCTCGTACTGCTCGGCCTTTCGTGGCGCGGGTACCGGCGCGTGCGCTGGGGATTTCGCACGCGGCTCCGCAATCGACTGCGCGAACTCGGCCTGCTCCGCCTGCGTGACTACATGGTTCTCGTGCGAAAGAATCCGGTCGAGCGCGAACGGCTGGGTGCGCAGCTGGCCGTCACGATTTCGCGCTTCTTTCGCGATCGCGGTTTCTGGTTCCGGTTCGCGGACGATCTGTTCCCGGTGCTCGAGCTGCTTGCGAATGGCGGCCCGGTGCGCGTCTGGTCGCTCGGCTGCGCGTCGGGCGAGGAGCCGTACACGCTGCGCATCGTCTGGCGTGAGTCGGGACGGCGTGAAGAGGCTCTCTCGGTCGTGGCCACGGATCTGCGCCCGGTCTGTCTCGAGCGCGCGGCGCGGCGCCTGTATCCCGAAAGCGCCGTGCACAATGTTCCGGCCGTGCTCCGGTCGCGCTATCTGCACGAACGGAACGGGACGTTTCTGCTCGACGAGGAAATCGCGCGCGGCGTGCAGTTCGAACGGTTCGACTGGCGGAGCGAAAAGGGCTGGCCGGTCGGCGACTTTCACTGGGTCCTCGCGCGAAACGGCATCTTCACGTACGACGACGAACCGCATGCGCTCGCGAAACTCGCCCGCATCGAACGAGCGCTCGTTCCCGGCGGCTATCTCTGGATCGGGGGGAATGAACGCCTGCCCGGCGCAGCGCAGGCGCGCTGGACGAAGGTGGCGCCCAGCCTCTATCGGAAGTAACATGGGCACTGCAATCATGTCTGCGGCGCGGGCGCGCCGAGGGGAGCGTGCATGGTAATCGGACTCGGACTCGACCTCATCGAACTCGGCCGCGTGCGTGACGTATACGATCGCTTCGGCGAGCGATTTCTGCAGCGCATCTTTCGCCAGAGCGAGATCGACTACTGCTTCGCGAAGAGCGATCCGGTCCCTTCGCTGGCCGGCCGCTTCGCCGTGAAAGAGGCCGCGATGAAAGCGCTCGGCACGGGATACTCGCGCGGTGTCTGGTTTCGCGATATCGAGGTCGTGCGCCCGCCCGGTTCGCCCCCCGCGATCCGTTTTCACGGCGGCGCGAAAGCACGCGCGGAGTCGATGGGCGTCACACGCGCACTCTGCACGATCACGCACGAGCGCAACATGGGCGCCGCGGTCGTCATCTTCGAAGGAGAGTAATCCATGGCCTATACGAAAAAGATGCAGGATCAGCTTGCGGGCACGCTTCTAGAAACGCGCGAGGCCGGTCTCTATAAAGACGAACGCTGGATTCTGAGCGAGCAGGACGTCGAGATCGAAGTCGAGTATCCGCGGGGCGCCAAGCCGCAGAAGGTGCTGAACTTCTGCGCGAACAACTACCTCGGCTACTCGAGTCATCCCGAAGTGATCGCGGCGGCCCACAAGGGACTCGACGAACGAGGCTTCGGAATGAGCAGCGTGCGTTTCATCTGCGGCACGCAGGATGTGCACACGGAACTCGAAGAAAAGATGGCCGCGTTCCTCGGCAAGGAGTCGGCGATTCTGCTCGCGTCCTGTTTCGACGCCAATGCCGCGATTTTCGAAGTGCTGTTCGGGCCTGAAGACGCGCTCGTCTGCGACCGGCTCATTCATGCGAGTCTGATCGACGGAATTCGTCTCTGCAAAGCGCAGAAGGCGATCTACGCGAACGCGGATATGAGCGACCTGCGCGAGAAACTCGCGGAGCTTCGCCCGAAGGCCCGGAACCTCGCGATCGTGACGGACTCGGTGTTTTCGATGGACGGCATCATGGCGCCGCTCGACAGGATCGCGGAACTCGCCGACGAGTTCGACGCGATGATCATTACGGACGAATGTCATTCGTCGGGTTTTCTCGGGAAGACCGGGCGCGGCGTGCACGAGCATTACAATGTCATGGATCGCGTGGACGTGATCACAACCACGCTCGGGAAGGGGCTCGGCGGCGCGGCGGGGGGGATCATCGCCGGCCCGCGCGAGGTGATCGAAATGCTGCGCAATCGAGGCAGGCCGTATCTCTTCTCGAACGCGGTGCCGCCTACTATTGTATATGGTGCGCTCAAGGTGATCGAACTGCTGACCGCGTCGACGGACCGGCGCGATCAACTGGAAGCGAATGCGAAGTCGTTCCGATCGCAGATGGAGGCTGCCGGTTTCGATCTCGTGCCGGGCGAAACACCGATCGTGCCCGTCATGCTCGGTGACGCGAAGCTCGCGTCGAAGATGGCGACCGACCTGCTGGCCGAAGGAATCTATGTAATCGGGTTCAGTTTCCCGGTAGTGCCGAAGGGACAGGCACGCATTCGTGTCCAGCTGTCCGCGGCGCATACCGAGGAACACATCGCGAAGGCCGTGAAGGCTTTCACGGTGGTTGGCCGCAAGCTGGGCGTAATCTCGTAGCCTGACCCCGAACGGATACCAAGTATCCGATAACTCCACTCTCCGACCGGACGCATGTTCTGTCAAGGGGGGCGCATGTTCGGACTTCCGCGCATTGTCGTGGTTCTGCTTGCTGTCTACTTCGCGTTCTTTGCCTGGCACAGCCTGGGAGTCGCCCGTCAGTTTTCGCCTGATTCCATGAACTACGTCGATGTGGCCCGCCATCTCCGGGCCGGTGACGGTATCGTCCAGACGACGATCGGTTTCAACGAAGCGTGGATCGATCCCGCCGCGGAAGCCCCGGTCCCGTTCGTAGCGCAGCCGCCCCTCTATCCGCTTGCGGTTGCGGCCCTGACATCGGTCGGCGCGATCACCGGTATGACCGAGGAGGACGCCGCACTTCTTCTGCCTGCGCTCTGCTACTTTGTCACGCTGATCGCCGGTGCCGTTTTCGTCCGTCGATTGTCGAGTGGGGCCGCGGGACTCTTCGCGCTCGGAATTCTTGTTATCCATTATCCGCTGGCTGAGCTGTCACGATACGCGCTCACCGAGAGTATGGGGCTCGCATTCGTTCTTGTTTCGCTTGCGCTGCTTGTGAGGCCCCGCACAGGCGCGTCGATTGCCGCCGCGTTTGCGAGCGGGTTGACTGCGGGACTTGCGTTCGCCACACGATATGCGCTCGCGCCGTTTGCCGTCGTCGGTCTGGCAGTGCTTGCGATCCGGCCCCGGCCGCCGGCGCATCAGGAGAGCACGACCGCTCGGCCCGGCCGGTTCGCTCGTGCCGCGCTCTCCCCGGGCGCGATCCGCGCTCTGATCGCCTATTCGATCGGCGCCTCCGTTCCCGTGGCCGGCGTTCTCGCGCACAACATCGCCGCGACCGGCTCGCTCGGACCACCGAAGCCGGCGGCCTTCAGTCACTGGTATGAAGGCGCGGGCCAGTTCTTCGTTTCCCTCGTTCCGTGGCTCGCGGATCCCGAACGCATCCCTCTCTTCTCACAGGCGCTCGTGCTCGGAATCATCGCCGCTATTCTCGTTCGATTTGCGAAGAAACGCGCGGCACTTGCCGGCGGCAGTGAACGCCCGGCACAGCGTGACGGCAGCACATCCCCTTCCGTGCACCGGTCCATCACTCTGCTGATCAGCAGCATCGCTGTTTATGGGATCGCACTCGTCGTTGTCGGCGCGACCGTGCGCACTACGGGGATCGATCCGCGTCTCGCACTTCCGGCCGCTGTTCTCCTGCTGCTGCTGGTTGCGATCGTATTCGTCGAGGAGGCGAAGCTCACGATGAGAGCCGCCACGCGCATTGCAAGCGGCTTCCTGCTGATCGCGATCCTGGGGACCGGGGTCAGCATCGCCCGGGGCACGACCGGTGCCTTCGACGGTTCCATCACTTCTGAGCGACGAGAGCAGATGGCCTGGATCGAAGCGAATGCCATGCCGGGTGACTGGATTGTCGGTGAGGACGCCGTCGATTTCGCGTTCGCAATGCGTCGAACCCGGCTGTTCTCGTACTCCGAGTATCCGTTCACGCATCGATTGACGCGCGAAACGTTCGACGCGATTGCGGCCCGCGTCGCGGGAAGTGGAGACCTCTATCTGGTGCTACGCGGCCACCGGGGCCTGGATGAGGAAGACTGGCAGTGGGGCTACGGGGAATTCATCGCGGAACTGTCAAATGGCGAAGAAGCTCGTCATCCAGACCTGCAACGAGTCTTTCGCGGCGAAAGCGGGGATTCGATCTTCAAGTTTGCCGGTCAGCCGAAACGTACGACGCGGTAGTTCTTCTTGCCTGCCCGGATCACGATCGCCGTGTCTGCTACGAGATCGCCGCGCGTGATCGCGCGATCTTCTTCCTGCACGCGCACGTTGTTCAGATAGATTCCTCCCTCTTTCACGCGCCGGCGCGCGTCGCCCCGGCTCTTCGCCGTCTCGCTTTCGACGAGCAGATCGACGATGATCTTGCCGTCGTCGAGCCAGGACGGCGCAAGCGTCGCGCTCGGGACATCCGCGAAGATGTCGAGCAGCGTTTCTCCGTCCACATCTTCGATCGCCCCTCCGAACATGATCGCGGTCGCCTTCTCCGCGGCGGCAAGCCCGTTCGCGCCGTGCACCATCTCGGTCGTCACCTGCGCGAGACGTTTCTGCGCCGCGCGCGCGTGCGGCTCGTCTTCCACGCTCTTCTCGAGCGCCGTGATCTCGTCCTGCTCGAGCAGCGTGAACAGCTTCAGGAACCGCACCACATCGCTGTCCGGCTGGTTCACCCAGTACTGGTAAAACTTGTAAGGGCTCGTGCGTTTCGGGTCGAGCCAGACGTTCTCACCCTCGGCCGTCTTGCCGAGCTTCTGGCCGGTCGAGTCCGTGATGAGCGGCGTCGTGAGGCCGTACGCCTGCGCGCTCCGCAGCTTGCGAATGAGGTCGATGCCCGCGGTGATGTTCCCCCACTGATCGCTGCCCCCGATCTGCATCGTGCAGCCGTGCGCGTCGTGCAGATGCAGAAAGTCGTATGACTGCAGCAGCATGTACGAGAACTCGGTGTACGAGATCCCGACGTCGCTGTTCATGCGCGACTTTACGGATTCTTTCGCGAGCATTTCGCCCAGGCGAAAGTGTTTCCCGACGTCACGCAGAAAGTCGATGAACGTGATCGGCGCGAACCAGCTCGCGTTGTTGACGAGCAGCGCCTTCCCCGAATCGAAGTCGAGGAAGTGCTCGAACTGCGCCTTCTGCTTCGCGACATTCGAGTCGATCGTCTCGGTCGTGAGCAGCACGCGTTCTTTCGACTTGCCCGAAGGGTCGCCGATCATGCCCGTGGCGCCGCCCATCAGTACGACGGGCGTGTGACCGTGCCGCTGAAAATGCACGAGCGCCATGATGCCGACGAGGTTCCCCACGTGGAGCGAGTCGGCCGTCGGATCGAAGCCGTCGTACGCCGTAATCCTCTCGTTCGCGAGAATTTTCGGCAGCTCTTCGGATGTCTTGTTCTCTATGAACCCGCGCCAGGCGAGTTCTTCGTAAAGCGGCATGAGATCCGTCTCCCGTTTGTGAGCAAATGAGTCTACCGGGTGGGCGTGGAGGGGGCAAGGGCGCCGATCCGCTACTCACGCTCCATGTTCGTGCAGTCGGCCCAGAGATCCAGGAACGTATTGTAGTCGCTTTCGCTGTGAAGGACGAAATGAACTTCGCGCGGGGACCGATTCTCGCGCAGGTGAGTGAGCGTTGTCCTGAGCGCGACACGGGAAGCGAGTGCGAAAGGATACCCGAACACGCCGGTCGAAATCGCCGGGAACGCGATCGAGTCGAGACCGTGCGCGTTCGCCAGGGCGAGCGATCGACTGTAGCAGCGGGCGAGCAGCGCCGGTTCGCCCGAGCGCCCGTCGCGCCAGACGGGGCCTACCGTGTGAATGACGTGTTTCGCGGGAAGTGAGTAGCCGCGCGTGATCTTCGCGTCGCCGGTCGGGCAGCCGCCAAGCGTTCGGCACTCGGCGAGCAGCTCGGGCCCGGCCGCACGATGGATGGCGCCGTCGACCCCGCCGCCGCCGAGCAGCGCTTCGTTCGCGGCGTTTACGATGGCGTCGACGGAGAGCGTGGTGATATCAGCGCGCACGATGTGCACGCGATCGCGAAGCGGCGTCATTACGCGCCGTGCGTGGCTTCGCGCGCGAGGCGCTTGCCCCGGCCGACCGTGCCCACGAATTCGCCGTCGCGTACGGCAACTTCGCCCCGCACGGTGACGACCGAAGGCCGTCCCCCGATCGGGAAGCCTTCGAAGCCGCTGTAGTCCGTGGCGATGTGATGCGTCTTCGCGCTGATCTTCCCCTCGTAGTTCGGATCGTAGACGACGAGGTCCGCGTCGGCCCCGATCTGAATCGTACCCTTGCGAGGGTAGAGGCCGAAGATTTTCGCGGCCTGCGTGCTCGCGCAGTCGACGAACGTCTGCAGGTCGAGCCGCCCCTTCTTGACGCCGTTCGTGAACAGCAGATTCACGCGATCTTCGAGCGCCGGGATCCCGTTCGGAATCTTCGTGAAGTCGTCCCTGCCCATCGATTTCTGCGCTTCGAAATCGAAAGGCGCGTGATCGGTCGCGAGCGTATGAATGAGCCTGTTCTGGAGCGCGCGCCAGAGAATGTCCTGGTTGCGCTTGTCGCGGAGCGGCGGCGACATCACGTACTTCGCGCCCTCGAATCCGGGGCGTTCGGCGTACGTCTTGTCGAGGATCAGGAACTGGATCAGCGTTTCGACGTAGGCCCGGACGCCGCGTTCCTTCGCGCGGAGCGCCTCGTCGAGCGCCTCCTTGCACGAGAGATGCACGACATAAACGCTGGCGTCGGTCATCTCCGCGAACGTCATGAGGTGCCCTGTTCCTTCCGCCTCGACGATCGAAGGACGTGACGCGTGATGAAATTCGGGCCCGGTTTTGCCGGCCGCCAGCAGATCCTTCTGCAGCTCGAGCACGAGGTCCGCGTTCTCACAGTGCGCCGTCGTGATCGCGCCGAGCGACCGCGCGAGCTTCAGCGTGTGATACAGCTCCTCGTCCGTAACGCCAAGCGCGCCTTTGTATGCCAGGAACACTTTGAACGACGCGATGCCCTCTTTCTCGACAATGTGCTGGAGCTGCTCCTTGATGCTGTCGTCATAGCGCGTGACCGCCATGTGATATGTGAAGTCGCAGGCGCTGTTGCCCTCGCTCTTCTCGTTCCACGTATCAAACGCGTCACGCGGCTCTTCGTCACGCCCCGGGATGCAGAAGTCGACGAAGCACGTCGTGCCGCCGATCAGCGCGGCTTTGCTCGCGGTGGTGTACGTGTCTTTCGCGTACGTCCCCATGAAGGGCAGGTAGATGTGCGTGTGGGGGTCGATGAAGCCGGGGAAGACGTACTGGCCCGACGCGTCTACCGTTTCGTCGCCCGGCTTCGCCTCGATCTTCGTCGCGATCCGCGAAATCGTTTCGCCTTCGCAGTAGATGTCCGCGCGATAGCGTTCGCTCGGGGTAACGATCTCCCCGTTCTGAATCAGAAGGCCCATGAGTCGAATGCTCCTTGTGCGCAGCGCGGGTCGCTAATCCTTGTGCCAGATTTCGCCGTCGCCGATGCCGTGCCAGCGCGACGTGACCACTTTTTCGCGCGTATAGAACAGCACGCCTTCCTTGCCCTGCACGTGCAGGTCGCCGAAGAACGAATAGTCCCATCCCGAGAACGGGAAATAGGCGAGCGGTGCCGGAACGCCGACATTGATGCCGACCATGCCGGCCTGAATCCGATGTGCGAACTCGCGCGCGAGCTTGCCCGAATTCGTGAAGATGCACGCGCCGTTACCGTACGATTGCTTGTTGGCCGTTTCGATCGCGTCGTCGAAGTCTTCGAAGCGCATCACGTTCAGCACGGGCCCGAACGTTTCCGTTTCGCAGATCTTCATGCCGTGCTTCACCTTGTCGACGATCGTCGGCCCGAGGTAGAAGCCGTTCGGCTGCGAGTCGACGCGCATGTTGCGGCCGTCGACCAGCAGTTCCGCGCCTTCTTTCACGCCTTCGTCGAGAATCTTGATGATGCGGTCGCGATGTTCGGGGTTGATCACGCCGCCCATCTTGGCCGTTTTATCGCGGTCGGTCGGGCCGAGCTTGAGCGCGCGCGTGGCGTCGGCAAGCGGCGGAAGATAGCGGTCGGCCATGTCGCCGACAACAACGGCCGTCGAGGCCGCCATGCAGCGCTGGCCCGCGCAACCGAACGCCCCGTCGATCATGCCCTCCACGGCTTTCGGCAGGTCGGCGTCGGGCATCACGAACACGAAGTTCTTCGCGCCGCCCGCGGCCTGCACGCGCTTGCCGTTCTGCGTGCCCGTTTCGAAGATGTATTTCGCGACCGGGCTCGAGCCTACGAACGAAATCGCCCGCACGAGCGGATGCGTCAGGATCGCGTCGACGCACTCACGCCCGCCGTGCACGATGTTCAAGACCCCCTTCGGCATGCCCGCTTCGATCAGCAGTTCAATCAGGCGAATCGACGTAAGCGGCACCTTCTCGCTCGGCTTCAGTACGAACGTGTTGCCGCACGCGATCGCCATCGGGTACATCCACATCGGCACGAGCGCCGGGAAGTTGTACGGGCAGATGCCGGCGCAGACGCCGATCGGCTGGCGAATCGTATGGCAGTCGATGCCCGACGCGATGTTCTCGAGCATGTCGCCCTTCAGCAGCTCGGTGATCGCGCACGCGTATTCGACGACCTCGATGCCGCGCCGAATGTCGCCGCGTGACTCGGTCATCGTCTTGCCGTGCTCACGCGTAATGCTCTCGGCGAGCGCCTCGAAGTTGTCTTCGAGCAGCATCTTGTAGCGGAACAGCACCTGAATGCGCTGCACGGGCGGCGTCTCTTTCCAGGTCTGAAACGCTTCGTGCGCGGACTGCACCGCCGCGTCGACTTCGTCCTTGCCGCACATCGGCGTGTGCGCGATCACTTCGCCCGTTGACGGGTTGTGCACGGGAAGCGTCTTCCCGGTCTTCACCTCGCGCCACTCGTTCCCTACGAGAATGGGGCAGGGCATGATAGTCGTTGTACCCATGAGTTCGAATCTCCTTCAGATCAAGGATGGGCGGGAATGGGATCCATGTCGCCGTCGGCGACGCGCTGCTGATATTCCTTCCAGCTCATCGGTTGTTTTTCGCTTTTCAGTTCGACCATGTCGATGCAGTTGTCGACCGGGCAGACGAGCGAGCAGAGATTGCAGCCGACGCAATCCACTTCGCGCACCTGAGGGATGAATTTTTCGGGGACGCGCCCGGGTCCGAGGCCGTAGCCCGCGGGATCGATCAAGTCGATGCATTGATGCGCGCCGTCTTCGCACGCCACGTAACACAAGTTGCAGCCGATGCATTTGTTGTAGTCGATGCGCGCCACGCGCTTGTAATTCAGGTTGAGGTTCTGCCAGTCGCCTACGTTCGGCACCGCGCGCCCGATCATGTCGTTGACGGACGAGAAGCCTTGCGCGTCGAGATAATCGCTGAGGCCCTCTTTCATGTCTTCGACGATGCGAAATCCGTAGTGCATGATTGCCGTGCACACCTGGAGCGATGTCGAGCCGAGCGCGAGAAATTCGGCCGCGTCGCGCCAGTTCCCGATGCCGCCGATCCCCGAGATCGGGAGGTCGAAGCCGGGGTCGGCCGCGCACTCGTGCAGCATGTTGAGCGCGATGGGTTTCACCGCCGGGCCGCAGTAGCCGCCGTGCGTGCTCCTGCCGTCGACGAGCGGTTCGGGCGCGAATGTTTCGAGGTTTACCTGCGTGATGCTGTTGATCGTGTTGATGAGAGAGATCGCGTCGGCGCCGGCGTTCTTCGCGGCGCGCGCGGCGTGTTTCACGCTCGTGATGTTCGGCGTGAGCTTCACGATGACCGGGATCTCGGCGACTTCCATCACCCAGCCCACGATCGTTTCGATCACTTCGGGGTTCTGGCCGACGGCGCTTCCCATGCCGCGCTCGCACATGCCGTGCGGGCAGCCGAAGTTGAGTTCCACGGCGTCCGATCCGCAGTCGGTCGAGCGCTTCATATAGTCGTGCCAGTTTTCGCGCGTGTCGGTCATGAGTGACGCGACGACGACGCGGTCGGGCCACCGGCGCTTCACTTCGGCAATTTCGTCGAAGTTCGTTTCGGGTGCGCGGTCCGAGATCAGTTCGATGTTGTTGAAGCCGGCGATGCGCGTGTTGCCGAGATGCATGGCCGAGTAGCGAGACGCCGTGTTCACGATCGGTTCGCCGATCGTCTTCCATACCACGCCGCCCCAGCCCGCTTCGAACGCGCGGTTCGCCTGATAGCCCGTGTTGGCGGGCGGACCCGACGCGACCCAGAACGGATTCGGGGACCGGATCCCGGCGAAATTGATGGAAAGATCAGCCATTCGATGCTTCTCCCGCGCGAAAGGCGCGTTCGAGTTCCACTACGCGGACGGGCTTGTCGATACCGGCGCCGGTAGCGCCGTCCGGGGTGCCGAGGCGCGTCGTCTGTACGAGCTTCTCGGGCGCTTCGCCGGTGAAGCTGGCGTGCATG
This sequence comes from Candidatus Eiseniibacteriota bacterium, assembly GCA_029262235.1. Taxonomy (GTDB): domain Bacteria; phylum Orphanbacterota; class Orphanbacteria; order Orphanbacterales; family Orphanbacteraceae; genus JABDJQ01. Next base: position 933,850 of record JAJCZU010000004.1, read on the forward strand.
GCCGCCGCCGCACGCTTCCCCTCGGCAACCGCGTCCACGACTTCGCTGCCGCCGTTCGCCGCGTCGCCTCCCGCATAAATACTGCCGTGTTTCGTAATGCCCGTCGCGAAGTCGCGCTCGATCGAGCCACGCTTGTCGATCGTGATGCCGGGGAAGATCTTCGCGATCACGTCCCCGAGCTTCTGCTGGCCGAGCGCCTTGATCACCATGTCGAACGGTACGTCGAACTCACTCCCCGCGACGTTCTGCGGGCGCCCGTTCGCGTCCGGTTCCGTGCGAACCATGCGCAGTCCCTCGAGGCCGCCGGCCTTCGAGCCGAGGACTTCGACCGGCTGCGTGTGAAACAGAAATTCGACGCCGTCGGTCTTCGCGAGTTCGTATTCGTATTCGAACGCAGGCATGTCCTCGGGGCCGCGGCGATAGACGATCGTGACGCGGTTCGCGCCGAGACGCTTCGCCTGCGTGGCCGCGTCGATCGCGGTGTTCCCGCAGCCGATCACGGCGACATGGTCGCCAACGGCCACTTCGTCGAGCGGGTTCATGCGCAGCTCTTCGATGAACGCGAGCGCCTCGACCACGCCGGGGAGGTCTTCGCCCGGGATGCCGAGCGAGTACGTCGCCCCGAGGCCGATCGCGAGAAAGACCGCGTCGTAGCAGTTCAGAATTTCGTCCCCGGGCACGTCTTTCCCCACTTCGGTGCCCGTCAGAATCTCGACGCCGAGGCTCTGCACGAGGCGCACTTCCGCAAGTGCGACCGCAGGCTTCATCTTGTAGTACGCGATGCCGTATGTGTTCAGGCCGCCTGCCTTCTGGTGGCGTTCGTAGATCACGGCCTCGTGCCCGAGCTGGGCGAGTTCCGCCGCGCAGCTGAGGCCCGCAGGCCCGCCACCGATGATGGCAACGCGCTTCCCCGACTTCTTCGCGGGGGCGTGGAGCAGCGGGAGCGCGCTTTCGTAGGCGTGGTCCGTCGCGTAGCGCTGCAGTCGCCCGATCTTGATCGGCGTCTCGTCGCGGTCGAGCAGCACGCACGCGCCTTCGCAGAGCACTTCGGTCGGGCAGACACGCGCGCAGCTTGCGCCCAGCACATTCGCGCGCAGGATCGTGCGCGCCGCGCCGGTCACGTTGTCGTTTGCGATTTTCTTGATGAAGCCGGGAATGTCGATGCCGGTCGGGCACGAATGAATGCAGGGCGCGTCGAAGCAGTAGAGGCAGCGGTCGGCCTCGACCGTCGCTTCCTGCGGACGGTATGCGGGCTCGAGTTCGGCCATGTTCCGTTCGGCGGCCCGCTCACTGAGTTTCGGTTTGATCGCCATGCCCTACCTTATCATATTTCCGAAATGGCAGCGTCCAGGCAGTCGACCAGGAAGTCGGCGTCTTCAATCGTCATGCACATCGGCGGTTTGATCCGAATGATGTTGCCGCGAAGCCCGCCCTTGCCCATCAACAGTCCCATTTCTTTCACGCGCTCGAGAATCTTCACGGTCTCTTCGGACGCCGGCGCTTTCGTCTCGCGGTCCTTCACGAATTCGATGCCGAGCATGAGACCGGAGCCGCGCGCGTCGCCGATCAGGTCGTGTTTGCCCATGAGCTCGCAGACGCGCTTCAGAATGTGGTCGCCGACCTTCTTCGCGTTCTGCATGAGCTTTTCGTCGTGGATCACGTCGAGCACGGCTTTGCCTGCCGCACACGAAACGGGGTTTCCGCCGAACGTATTGAAGTGAATGCGCGACGTGAGCGCCTGCGCGATTTCAGGCTTTGTGACGACGGCCGCGATCGGGGCTCCGTTCCCCATGCTCTTCGCCATGACGACGATGTCGGGCGTTACGTTGTACTTCTGGAAGCCCCAGAAGTGCGTGCCCGTGCGGCCGAACCCGGCCTGCACTTCGTCGGCGATGCATACGCCGCCGGAAGCGCGCACTTTTTCATAAACGCGCGGCAGGTAATCCTCAGGGTAGACCGTGACGCCGCCGACGCCCTGAATCGTCTCGGCGATGAACGCCGCGATCTGGCCCGGCGTTGCCATGTCGATGAGCTGCGCGACGTCATCCGCGTACTTCCTGCCCGCTTCTTTGTCGTCGCGTCCGAACGGGCCGCGATACGTGTCGGGAACGATCGCGTGATGCACGCCGAATCCCTGCGGCAGATTGTACTTCCAGGTCCCGTGCGCCGTGAGCCCCATCGCGGTCGTGACACCGCCGTGATACGCGTTTCGGAGCGCCACGATGTCATAGTTCCCGGTGTAGAGACGCGCCATCGTAAGCGCGAGATCGTTCGCTTCACTCCCCGAGTTCACGATGTACGCTACCGAGAGTTCGTCCGGCAGCGTGTCGGTCAGCGCCTTCGCGTACTCGGCGATGTTCGGATGCAGATAGATCGTGGTGGCGTGCTGCAGCGTGTCGAGCTGGTCCTTCATCGCCTTGTTGACGCGCGGGTGACAATGGCCGACGCCCACCGTCGCGATTCCGCCGAGCCCGTCGAGATAGCGCTTGCCCGTGTGATCGTACAGGTACTGCATATGCCCTTCGACGATCATGATCGGCTTGGCGTACATCGTGAGCAGCGACGGCGTCAGATGTTTTTTGCGAAGCGCCATCACCTCGTCGAACGAGGGGCCTTCGTATTTCTTCGCCTTGTGCGCGGTCGCCGGAAGCTGCGGTTGATTCGTGGTGTGCATCGTTCGTCTCCTATTGTAAGGACCGGTGCTCGTGTGAGTGCCGGGGTCGCTCCTTAATGGGAGCGTGTTGTATTTCCGATTCAGGCGCGGCTAGCGTGGCCGCGCATCAGGGCCCAGTAGATCGCAAACGCCAGCGAGAACCCGAGAAACCACGCGTACTGATAAAGCGTGGCGAAAATCGCCGGCGCCTCGATCAGGCCGATCGTGCCGAGGAAGCCCGGGACGTTCGGGGCGATCGCGACCACGAGCGCGATGATCGCGGCCGGGTTCCAGCCGCCACTATAATGATACGCGAAAGTGCCGCCGGGCTCATAAAGATCCGCCAGTTTCAGATTCGTTCTGCGAATGACGAAGTAGTCGCAGATCAAAATGCCGCCGATGGGGCCGAGAAGGGCCGAATAACCGATGAGCCACGTGAAGATGTAGCCGCCCGGGTCCGCGACGAGCTTCCACGGCATCATGAGAATCCCGACGATCCCGGTCAGCACGCAGCCGAGGCGCATGTCGATCAGTTTCGGTGCGAGGTTCGAGAACGACGCGGCGGGGGAGACCACGTTCGCGGCCATGTTGGTCGTGAGAGTGGCGATTCCGAGCGCGAACATCGATACGAGCATGACGCCGACGCTGTCGAAGCGCGCGAGAAGGGCGACAGGGTCCCAGATCGCTTCGCCGAAGATGACGACCGTGGCCGACGTAACGGCGACGCCGATAAACGCGTAAAACGGCATCGTGGTATTCAGGCCGAGCACCTGCCCGAGCACCTGGTCGCGCTGCGTGCGCACTTCGCGCGTGAAGTCGGGGATGTTGAGCGAAAGCGTGGCCCAGAAACCGACCATGGCCGTAAGGCTCGGGAAGAACACGGCCCAGAATTCGCCCGATGTTTTGAACTGCGACGGTTGCGAGAGCATCGGCCCGAACCCGTCGGCTTTGACGTACGCCCATGCGAGAAGCGCGAGCCCGAGGCCGAGCAGCAGCGGCGCGCCCCAGTTTTCAACGGCTTTGATGCTGTCCATGCCGCGCCATACGAAGAGTCCGACGTTCAGCGCCCAGAACGCGAGAAAGCAGATGAACTGCGCGAGGTTGACTTCGATATGCTGGCCCGAAAGCAGGCCGAGCACGGGGCTGCTGCTGAGGCCGGGGGCGGCGAGCAGCGCGAGGCTGTAGATGGCCGAACCGCCGATCCACGTCTGGATGCCGAACCAGCCGCACGCGACGATCGCGCGCAGGATCGACGCCGCGTTCGCGCCGACCACGCCGAACGACGCGCGGGCGAACACCGGGAACGAGATCCCGTACTTCGTGCCGGCGTGCGCGTTCAGAATCATAGGCACGACCACGATCATGTTGCCGAGAAAGACGGTCAGGATCGCCTGCCACCAGTTCATGCCGCCGCCGATCAGGCTCGAGGCGAGCATGTACGTCGGTATGCACACGGACATGCCGATCCAGAGTGCGGCGATGTTCCACATGCCCCACTTGCGGGCGCTTGACGAGACGGGCGCGAGGTCGTCGTTATAGAGCGGACTCTTTCTGATCCGGGCTGTTACGTCCGGGGGAAGATCCGCATGAATGGCGTCCGCAGCCCCGGTCAAGGCCTGACCAGCGCTTCGTAGGAGTCGGGTCGGCGATCGCGAAAGAACTGCCATACATTGCGCACTTCCGTGATCTGGTCCATGTCGAGATCGGCCACGATCACTTCGTCCTTGTCGCGGCTCCCCTCTGCGATGAACTGGCCGCGCGGGTCGCAGAAGTACGACTGCCCGTAGAACTCGCCGATCTTCCACGGCTCTTCCATGCCGACGCGATTGATCGCACCGACGAAGTACGCGTTGGCGACAGCGTGCGCCGGCTGCTCGAGCTTCCAGAGATATTCGGAGAGGCCGGCGACCGTCGCGCTCGGATTGAACACGATCTCCGCGCCGTTCAGCGCCAGTGCGCGCGCGCCTTCGGGGAAGTGGCGGTCGTAACAGATGTAAACGCCCACTTTGCCCACGGCCGTTTCGAATACCGGGTAGCCCATGTTGCCGGGACGGAAGTAGAACTTCTCCCAGAAGCCGGGCGCGCAATGCGGAATGTGGTTCTTGCGATATTTACCAAGGTAGGTGCCGTCCGCGTCGATCACGGCCGCGGTATTATAATAGATACCCGGCAGGTCGACTTCGTAGATCGGGACCACGATCACCATGCCGAGGCGCTTCGCCGTTTCGCACATGAGCTGCGTTGTCGGGCCGTCCGGAATCTGCTCCGTGATGTCGTACCAGCGCGCTTCCTGCTCCGCGCAGAAATACGGCCCGTAGAACAGCTCCTGCAGACAAAGCACCTGCACGCCCTTCGCCGCGGCCTCTTCGATCAGGCCCATGTGCTTTTCGATCATCGCCTTCTTGATCTTGTCCGGCGACTCGGTCCCACCGTGCGTTACGGTCGTCTGAATCAGTCCCCCTCGAACCACTCGTGCCATTGAAAACCCCTTAAGTGATTAGCGTGTCAAGCGATAACGGTATTAACGTTTCATGGTAGCGCGGAACGGGGGATTCGCCAAGAGAAAGGGAAGGGGGAAGTGTATACTGAACGAGACTCCAGGAGACAGAAGCCCTGATACTGAAGGAGTGACTATGAAGACTTGCCAGCAAATTCCGACAATTCTCACCCTCATGCTCACACTGCTGGTACCGGCGGCCGCCGACAGTGACATGGTTACCGTCGAAATCAATTTCGTCGTCTCCGACTGGTGCCCCGGCAAGCTGTTTTATTTTGGATGTATCGACAACCCGGAACTGATCCCGCCTCCCACTGACCCTGTGATCGGCAGCGCCTCGGCGCAGTACGATCCGGCTCTCGTGAATCCCGTCGGGACCACGCAATTCCCGGATCAGCCGCTTCTAACCCTCGACCTCACGATCGACGGATACGCCCATCCCCCGGGCGACGGATTCGCAGCTCTCAAGTTCGTGGACGGGGAACTGGAGGAGATGTATATCGCCGGACTGATCGAGACGGGGGGCGATATCCCCGTGGCGGAGGAACACGACTACGTGTTCATATTCTATGTTGACAGCAATACCTCCCTCTACCATGTCTACACGTCCGAGAATTACAGTCCCGACAACTCGATCGGATTCCTCGGCGGATTTCGGTCCGAGACGGAAGAGATCGAGTTCGTGATCAACGGGGAACCTCTTGCAACCGAGCAGTCGTCATGGGGAGAAATCAAACAACTGTTCCGCTGAATCACTCCACCGCGAACAGCGCCACGCGATCGTCTTCATAGTACGGCGCCCCGCACCACTCCTCGAGCACGCGCCGGTACTGCTGCATGCGGTTGTGCGGGATGGAGCCCGTCACGGTCGTGTACTTCCAGTACCATTGCCCGCCGTCGGATTCTTCCGGCCACGTCATCCCGGGCGGCGCGTGCCGCGTTTCATTCGCGTCGAAATCCTTGTGCAGCACGATGTCGCCGATCCCGAGCGCCGCAAATCGCGCGCGCGGATCCATGGCGGGCGGCGGGCCGAGGCGCAGGTCCTTGCCCTTCTCGGTAATCCATTCGAAGAACTCACCTTCTTCGCGAATCTTCCCGAATGTCGGCGGCGGAATCGAAACGTACCCCGAAACGAGCGGGCGTTCGTGCAGCGTCTGGTACCACATGTAAATCGTGGCCTGCGATCCGAGAAAGAGCGGCACGTCGAGAACGGCGCCCGTGTGCTTGCGCGCCAGCAATCGATCGGTCCACGCGGGCGTCCCCCATGGCATCGTCGAGATCGGCGGCGGGCAGTATTCGAATACGAGCACGGCCGCGAGCGCGACTGCTCCCGCGCGCGGGGCAAGCCCGGAGCGTCGCCAGAGCGCGGCGAAGCCGGCTGCAACGAGCGGCGCGAGAAACAGAATCGCGGGGATCAGAAAGCGGTTCGGCACGCGCAGAAAACGGAGCACCGGAATCTGCTGCAGAATCGCGTACGGAAGAGGAACGCCCGTCTCTTCGCCGATCGAAAACTGCAGTTTCGGCCCGAGCGCCAGAATCAGGAACCCGGTCCCCATCACGAAAAAGAAGCGTCGCTCGAACCGAGTGAAGCCGCGTGCGGGCGCGCCGTCGTTCGGTGGCGCACCTGGCTTCTCGCGCATCACGAGCCCGAGCACCGCGAGCGCCACCATCGCGAAACCGAGATACGCCGTTGCGCCGCGCGGGAGATGCTCGTAGTCCGGATTCCCCGCGCGCACGCGTTCCCCGAACACGGGGTGGAAGACGCTCGGCGAGACAATCGTTTCGATGCTGGCCGAGTGATTCGGCCGGATCGTCTTGTACTGAAACGCGCCGCTCTCGCCACGCGCCGCAAGCGCCGGCAGCAGAATCGGCGCGATCAGTATCAAAAACAGCCCGATATGACGCACGTACATCGCGAAGAGATGAGCTCGGGAAGGCGAGGCTCCTGATTCCCCTCGCCCCTCGTCCTGGCTCGACGGCCAATGGGCCTCGGGGCTCGGGGAACCCGGATCCTCGCCCTTTCCGGGCTCCGGACCCGCGCTTTCGAGGGCAGGCGTCGGGGTCTCTCCGGGCCCGCTCGGCCTCCGTAGTTGGCCAGTTTGGCCAGGACGAGCGGGTCCGGAGAGGCCTCGACGTCTGCCACCAAGAATCAGCACCACGAGCGAGCTAAGAATCAGCGCGTGCATCATGTACGTCCAGCACGCGTAGGTTTGGATCGCGAGAAAGACGGACGCAATGATCACCTGCTTGATTGACGGCGCTCGCACGAGCCGTATCAGCGCGAGCAGATAGAACGGCAGAAACTGATGCGACGTCAGGTTCAGGTGTGAATAGATCTGGTCGAGATGATGGGGAAAAAACGCGTAGGCGAAGCCGGCCAGAAACGCGGCGCCGCGATGATTCGTGAGCTCCATTGCAAGCAGATACATGCCCCACGCGGCGAGCGGAAACGCGAGAAAGAGCGCAAGGCCGAGAAGCGTGACCGGCGAGAGATGTCCGAACGGCACGGCCCAGATCGTGTTCGCGAGCGAAAGCGTATGAAACGAGAGATCCGCGCCCCACGGATGCAGCAGGTCCATCGTGTAGAACGGCGTGCGCCCGAGTTCGGTGATCGCCTTTTTCACCCACCAGAAATTCCAGAGATTCTGAAACGTGTCGACGCGCGGCCCGGGGAGAGCGCGACCGATTTGCGCGCTGAACGGCAGAAGCACCACGAAGGAGAGGGCTGAATAGAAGAGAGGGACGAGGCGATCGAAACGGCGCATCATGCGGTCGCCTGGTCGGTCGGATCGGGAATGTCGGACTCGGAACCGGATTCCCTCCGCCCCTCGGTCTGGCCAAATGGCCACCGCGGAGACCTCGGGGCTCCGGGAATCGGTTCCGTCGTCCGACTCGCCCGACCGATGATGGGGAAGCGGGAGTTCTCCACTACTATCCTTGCCCCCGCGCCCGCCAGGCGGTCAGCGCGTTCGTGAGCGCCGCGAGTCCGCCGCGCAAAGTTTCTTCGTCGCATCCGTATCCGACGCGAAAGCCGCCGGGCATCTGGAAGAAGCGTCCGGGAACGACGCAGACCGAATGCTCCACGCGCGCGTACTCGAGGAAGGCGTCGGCGTTTCCGCCCGCATCCGCGAGCCGCACGAACGCCGTGATGCCCGCGTCGGGCTCGGTCCACGCGAAGCCGGCGGTCGCGTTCACCCACTCCTTCACGACCGCGCGATTGCTGGTGCTCCGTTCGATCGCGCGGGCCTGCCACTGGCTCCGGCGCTCGATCGCGGCCGCCGTGAAGCGCACGGCCGGGCCGCTCAGATTTCCGATCGTATAGTCGTAAAGGGGTGCGGCGCGCGCGATGATCTCTTTGCTCGCAAGCATCCAGCCGGCCCGCAGGCGCGGAAATCCGTGCACTTTGGTCAGGCTCGCGACCGAAATCAGGCGTTCTCCGTGCCGCAGCGCATGAATGGGCGGATCAGACGGCACGAAGTCCATGTACACCTCGTCGATGAGCATGTGAATGCCGCGCGCTTCGGCAAATGCGCCGAGCTTGTCACGATCCTGCATGCTGAGACGTATACCCGACGGATTGTGAGGATCGCTGAGAACGACGAGTTTGACGCCGGGCCCGCAGGCAGCCGCGAGCGCATCATGATCGAGCGCGAAATCGCCGGCTAGCGGGCGCTGGAAGCGCGTCACCCGCGCGCCGAGAAAGCGCGGGATTCCGAACAGCGGTTCGTACGCGGGCTCTTCGACGAGCACGGTGTCACCGGGCTCGATCACGGCGGCGCACGCGAGAAAAACACCGAAAGTGGTGCCGTTGACGGGAAGCACGTTTTCTCCGGATAGTCCGTAGGTGCGCGCGAGAAGCGCCTGCAATGTGGAAGACCCCCACATCAAGTTGTCGTGCGGGAGATGATCGCCCGGCGCCACGCCGAGTTCCGCGAGCGGGATTTCGGGCATCCCTGAAAGCGTCAGGTCGTAGCGAAAGGTGCGATCGAGTTCGCGAAACCAGCGGAGGTAGGCGATGTTCGGAAGGTTCACGCGGCGTCCTCCATTGTAAGAGACCCTGTTACAGTAGCAACAGCCCCTCGGCCGGACAAGTGAACATGAGTGCTTGACCGCACTTACGGCCGCCGGTACCATCATTTGACCATGAGTTCCGATACCAGTCTTCCATGGAATGACGGGGTCTCCCGCGAGACGCCGGACCGGACCGAAGCGCGCTCCACGGAGCTGCTCGCCTGGTCATATCATCCTGCCGGCGAGAATCCGGCGCAGGCCGTCCTTGTGGCGCTTTTTGCCGTGCTGGTGCCTGCGGCGATACTCTGGATGTTCGGAGACCTGTTTCTGACCGGCCTCGCGGCGGTCATTTTCCTCGTTTCGCTCGCGCACTACTTCGTCCCCACGAAGGTGCGTCTGACGACCGAGGGAATCGAGCTCAGACGGTTCTGGGGGCGTCAGTTCCGCCCGTGGAGCCAGTTCCGGCGCTATGAATGTGATCGTACGCATTTTCGCGTGTGTACACTGAGCCGGCGTTCGCGTCTCGACCAGTTTCGCGGGCTTCTCGCCCGCTTCCCCGCCGACCGGGAGGCTGTGATTCACATCCTCCAGAATCAGATCAACACTCCTGAGAAGCGGTAGAAAATATGCGGCGAAATCCATTTGCAACCCTCACGCCTCCTCATGCGCCCGAGACGTACGCTTCGAAGGACGAGGAGATGATCGACGCGATTGCAAACCGGGTCGTGCAGCTCGGCATGGCCGTTCCCGCCGTACTTTTCATCGAAATGGGAAAACCACTCTCTTATATAAGCAGCCAGACGATGGTGTTCTTCGCGCCGATCGCGACCTCGCTCTTCCCGGGCGAAGGGTACGACCGGATGTCGCGCCTTCTCGAGGATCGCGACAACGTGGAACGCCTCATGATGAGAATCGAAGAACTCGAAGACGAGCACCAGACCAGAATTCGTAATAACAAGAAGAAGCGAAAAGCGTCTCAGAAGCCGAAACGGGGCCTGTTTGGCCTGTTCCGGTCGAAAGAGCGCGATTCGCAGGGCGATTCCTAGAAAAGGAGTTTCCGTGAAGAAAAAAAGGCTATGGCTGAGCGCGATCGCGCTGCTTGTTCCGCTCCTCGCCGTACCGGCGATGGCGCAGGACGATGCGGGCGGGGTGCAGGAGGCCGTGCAACAGGTAGTAGACCGACCACCAGCTGCGGTGACCGGACTGGCGTCGAACGACGCGCCGAACGACGCGGGGAGGCTCCTCATCGTCACGTTCGAGCGATCGGCCGACGACGGTGAAGGCGAAAACGACGTGGCAGCGTACGAGATCTACCGGGGCGACAGCCTGATCTCGACGATCAGTCCGTCGGACGTGCTGGAACGGACGATCACGTACAGCGATAACTCGCCGCTGATTCAGAACGGCGTGATCTACAAGTATCGCGTCGTGACTGTCGACTCCGCGGGGAATCGATCCGAAGCGCGCGCGGACGGCGCGATGGCGAGCGGCCAGTGGTTCCACACCGGTCGTGTCAACATGCTGGTGTCGATCATTCTCATTTCGGCGTTCATTCTGTACTTCATTCGCAAAGCGCAAAGTGGAGCCGAGATTTATCTGCGGCCGGTCGCGGGACTGAAGGCGTTCGACGAAGCCGTGGGGCGCGCGACCGAAATGGGCAAGCCGGTGCTTTACGTGCCGGGCATCATGGATCTCGATCAGGTGGAAACGGTCGCCGGGATCATCATTCTCGGCTACGTGTCGAAGATGACGGCGCGCTACGAAACGGAGCTCGAAGTTCCGGTGTCGCGCTCGCTCGTCATGTCGAACGCGCGCGAAGTGTGCAAGTCGTCGTATCTCTCCGAAGGGCGCCCGGAGCTCTTCAAGGACGACATGGTTCACTATCTCACCGATGACCAGTTCGCTTACGCGGCCGGCGTCGACGGGATCATGCTTCGCAAGAAACCGGCCGCCTGTTTCTATCAGGGTAAGTTCTACGCCGAATCGCTGATCCTGGCTGAAACGGGGAACTCGATCGGCGCCATTCAGATTGCGGGAACTGCTTCACCGACGCAGCTTCCGTTCTTTATTACTGCGTGCGACTACACGCTGATCGGGGAAGAATTCTTCGCCGCCAGCGCGTATCTCTCGCAGGATCCGAAACTCGTCGGGAGTCTCAAAGGCCAGGACTGGGGGAAGGCGATGATCATGCTGATCATCATCGTCGGCACGATTGTCGAAACCCTGCACGCCCTGGGTATCGTTCCCTTCACCATGATCCACCTGCTGGAAGCCGGGTAAAGGAGGGCAACGATGTTCTGGAAAACACAAATACCTGTTTTCATTGTGTTCGTAGTAGGAATGCTGACGCTGCTCCAGTGGTTCATTCCGCATTATCCGCTGAATCAGATTCAGGTGCACATGACGCAGTGGTTCGACATCATTGCGGTGTTCGCCATTGTGCTCGGCGGGCTGAACCTTCTCAAACTGCAGTTCGCGAAGATCACGGCGCGTCAGAAAGACTGGCAGTACGCGCTGGTCACGATCGTGAGCTTCTTCGTGATGCTGGTCTTCGGCTTCACGCGGATGGGGCTTTCGCCGGACGACGGCGTGCGGCTCGGATCGCATCTGCAGCAGGAAGGCAGCAATTTTCACTGGATGTTCTTCAACGTGTTTACGCCGCTTTCGTCGACGATGTTCGCGCTTCTGGCGTTCTTCGTCGCGTCGGCTTCGTACCGCGCGTTTCGTATTCGTAACGCGGAAGCGACGCTTCTGCTCGTCGCCGGGATCATTCTGATGCTGGGGCGCGTGCCGATCGGTCATCTGCTGACCGCATGGGCGCCGTCTTATCTTCAGCTGCCGGCGATTCAGGAATGGATCTACTCCGTTCCGAACCTCGCGGGGGCGCGTGCCATCATGATCGGGATCGGTCTCGGCATGGTCGCCACGTCGCTTCGTTTCATCCTCGGAATCGAGAAGAGCTTCCTCGGGGGGGATGAATAATGAAATTCTGGGAATTCATCGGCAGCCTCGATCGCCGGATCATCTTCCTGATCATCGGGCTCGCCGTCTTCATTCCGCTGCTCGCGCCGCTCAAGTTGCCGGTCATTACGACGCCGACGACTGAAGACGTGTACAACGCGATCGACTCGCTCGAAGCGGGCTCGAAAGTGCTCGTTTCGTTCGAATACGGGCCGAGTACGCAGCCTGAAATCGAACCGATGGCAATTGCTCTCGCACGACACCTGTTTCGCAAGAAGTGCGAAGTGGTCGGCATGGCGCTCTGGCCGGACGGTCAGTTCATGTCGACACTGGTGTTCGATCGCATCGCCGACAAGGAGTTCGGCCTCACATGGGGCAAGGAATACGTGAACCTCGGCTTCCGGCCGGGGGGCGAAGCGGTCATCAAGGGGATCGCGCGCGAGTTTCGCGCGAACTACACCCAGGATGTCCGCGGGAACTCAGTGAACGATCTGCCGATCATGGAAGGCGTTTACTCGGTGAAGGACTTCGACTTCATCTTCAGTCTGTCGGCCGGTTATCCCGGCACGGTGGAGTGGGTGCTCTACGCGGCTGATCCGTACAAGATCCCGATGTCATCGGGCACCACGGCCATTCAGGTGAACGAAGTCATTCCGTACGTGAAGGGCGGCCAGATCTACGGGATCCTGGCCGGGATGTCCGGCGCGGCGGAATACGAAACGCTCATCGCAACGCCGGACGACGCGACCAAGTTCATGGACGCGCAGTCGATCGCGCATCTGCTGATCGTAGTGTTCATCGTTGTAGGAAACATTTCCTACATCGTCCAACGACGTAAACAGAACTAGGGAGGAGGAAAAAGCATGTCGAGAGACGTTTGGATTCTGGTCTCCCTGGGGCTCGTCGCCGCGCTGACGGCGGTGACCATCGGGTTTATCTCGTGGGGAGTCAGCAATCACGCCATCGGATTCGGATTCTGGATCGGGTCGCTCCTGACCCTCGGAATCTTTTCGTACCTGTACAAGGACAACGCGTTTTACAAGTTCTCCGAGCATCTGTTCGTCGGAGTGTCCGCATCGTACTGGATCGCGACCTATTACTGGACGCAGATCGATACGAACCTGTGGGGGCGCCTTTTCCCGGCGCAGTTCCCGCATGCGGGGCATCAGCAGAACCTGTTCTACGTGATTCCGCTGATCCTCGGGCTCTTCATGCTTGCGCGCATGATTCCGTCGATCGGGTGGATCTCGCGCTGGTCGCTGGCATTCATTGTCGGTCTCTACGCGGGGCTGCGGCTTTACGGGTTTTTACAGTCGAACATCATGGAACAGACGCGCGATTCGCTTCGCCCGCTCTACATTCCAGGCTCGTTCGTCGACTCGCTCAACAATACATTGATCGTGGTGGGCGTCATCTGCGCGCTGCTCTACTTCTTCTTCTCGAGGGAGCACACAGGCGCGTTCGGGGTCGCTTCTCGTGTCGGGATCTTCTTCCTGATGATTTCGTTCGGCGCTTCGTTCGGGTTTGCGGTCATGGGGCGTATTTCGCTTCTGATCGGGCGCTTCAATTACCTGATCCAGGCAAGCGACGCCAGTACGGGGTACGCTTCGGCGGTGGTGACCGCCGGCATGGTCCTGTTGCTCGGAATCGGGGCTTTGCGAAGTCGAGGCGATACGCAGGAAGCGTAAGCTGATTCGTTGATTCTACAGGGCCCGGTCTTCCGTGCGCGCAGCGCGGCGGCCGGGTCCTTTCTCATTGGAGGAGGGGATCTGATGCGAAACGGAATGAAGAGTGTGGCGATGATGGCGATTGCGTTCGCCGTGATGGTGATCGTGCTGGCGGCGCTCGTGCCCGGCGCGGCGATGGCGAGCGACGCGCGCATCGCGGCGATGGGCGGGAACCCGCTCATCATGAAAGACGACTACAACATCTGGCTCTTCCCGAACGAGACGATCGACCACGCGAACCTCGCGATCGCGGGGTGGGGCGGAAGCGCGACGAGCGCGATCCTGCGCCCGCGCAATTTCGGCGCGATCTCGGGCGGCGAGTACGGCGGAACGCTCTTTCGCGTGACCGACAATCACGCCGTGGGGCTGTTCATCGACGGGCGCGAAGAATTTGCCGCGGGGTATCCGCAGTCGGCTGACCAGAAGCTCGACCTCTTCTGGGGCGGGCGATTCAGTGAGCGTTTTTCCGCGGGGCTTCACTTCGGTCGCGCGGCGTCGAAGAATGTCGAGGCGGCGAAGACGGGGGACGTGCAGCATGAAGAGAGCCGTGTGGCGCGGAGCGCGATCGACGCCGGGATCGAGATCGGGTGCACGGAATCCGTGGCCGCCGAGATCGGCGTTTCGACCTGGTTCACGAGCTGGGACGAGTTCTTCGACGACACGGATCTGAACGGGCGCGAGGCTGACGGCTACCTGTTGACCGCCGTGCGAACGCGCGTGATCTGGGCGAAGGAGCGCAATACGCAACTCATTCCGTACTTCGATTTCATTCGCGACAAACAGGCGTGGAACGAGATTGCGGACGGCGAAATCTCGCGCATGGACGAAACGGTCACGTCGCAGGTGAACGTCGGGATCGGCGTCAATCATCGCCCGAGCAAGAGCCTGCTTCTTGTAGGCAGCGTCGACGCCGCGTTCTACTCGAAAGAGGTGAAGTTCACCGAGACGGGAAGCCCCGAGCAGGTCGTGACCGACGACAAAATCGACAACATCCCGAGCGTCGCGATGGGGTTCGAGTATCGCGCGATGAAAGCACTGATATTGCGCGCCGGCGCGCAGAAGCGCATTTTCGACCGCGACCTGAACGGCGCGATCGCGACCGGAACGGCGTTCGCCTACAACATCGGCGCGGGGCTCAAAGTGAAAGACCTGCTGCTCGACTTCGTGGTCGATACGGAGTTCGCAAGGCGCGGCCCGTACTTCATCAGCGGCTCGGGCGGGGATTTCGCAACGCTGGTAACAGGGACTCTTCCGTTTTAGGAATGAAGAACGGAGCAGAGCAGGAGAAGAACCCGTTACGTATTCCCTCGACCCGCTCGGCTGGCCAAATGGCCAAGTACGGAGCCTCGCGGGATCCGGGAACACGCAACGGGTTCTTTCTCTGCCCTGTTTCGTTTTGAGGGTGTGGGGGGGAGGAAGAGGCGGACGGAAAAGACTTAGGAAGTAAGAACTTGGAGAACTGATCCGTTCGCAGGCGACATGCGTAGACGCGCGCGGGTCGGTCACTTCCTCTCGGCAAGTACATCCTCGTAGAGTTTCAGGACGCGATCGGTGCGGTGGGTGCGGTCGTAGTGTTGCGCGACGCGGGCGCGGGCGGCTGATCCGAAGCGGGCGGCGCGGGCAGGGTCCGTAAGCACTTCGACCACTGCGTTGGCGAAACCTGCGGCATCATTCACATCATAGAGAAGTCCGGTTTCGCCGTGCACGACGAGTTCGGGGAACGCGCCGCTGCGTGCGGCGACGACGGGAAGGCCGGCGGCCATCCCTTCGAGCACCACATTGCCGAGGGACTCGGACTCGGACGGCGCGACGAGCAGGGTGCAATGCGAGAGCACGGCCGGGACGTCGTCACGAAAGCCGAGTTTGTGGACGCGGTCTTCGAGCCCGGCGGCCGTAATCATCGCATCGAGATCGGCTGCGTATTCCTCTTCACCATCAGACACAGAACCGATCAACGCGAACTGAGTCTCGGGCGCGCGCTCCAGAATGGCGGGCGCGGCTTCGATCAGTTTCGTGTGGCCCTTGCCGCGCGAGATGCGTCCGAGCAGCGCCACGACGGGAGTGCCCGCGTCCCACGGTACAGTGCGGGCGGTGGCTTCGCGTGATGCGGGTGTTACGTCGTAGAGTGCCAGGTCGACGCCGTTCGGAATAACGACGATGCGCTCAGCGGGGACCGGGAAACGCTTCACGAGGTTCGCTTTCACGACTTCCGAGATGGCAATCACGCGGTCGAGCGAACGGTAAAGAAGCTGGTGCGCGGGGTCCTTCTTGTCGACGGATGATTGCATGCGCTGCGTATAGATGAGCCCCGGGCGCTGTTTCGCGGCGCGCGCGGCGGGTACGATCGTCCAGAGGTCGCGGCCGAGTTCGAGATGTACGATATCGATCCTGTGCTCGTCGAGAAGAGAGCGCACTTGTCTGATCGCGCCGATGTCGACGTAGCGCCCGCGGAGACACGGGACGACGCGACAGAGTGCGCGCGCTTCGGCTTCTACTTTCGTGCCGGCGGCGCAGAGTAACCAGACGTCGTGCCCGCGTTCGCGAAGCGCGCGGGCGGAGTGCACGCTCTGCATCTCGAGCCCGCCCCATGAAGGGGAAGAGCATGCGATGGCGATGCGGAGAGGACGGTCGGCGGTCACGAGGGCGTCTCGTCCGCTTCGTCGTGACGCTGCCGCGCCTTGGCGTACTTGAGCGTCGTGTGCGCGGCGGAGAGAAACGAGATCACGAGCCCGCGCCAGCCGTCGAGAATCCCGCGACGAATGAAGTAGATCTTGATAAACGTGGACGGCGGCCGAATGATCAGATTCCAGATCGACCGGCCCGCGCCGGCCTTCACGAGATCGTCCGCGCCGTGATCGGTGAGCCGATCGATCGTGCGCAGGTGATCGGTCAAAGTTCGAAACGAATAATGAATGAGCGGCGACTGCAGTTCGCTGACAGGGCCATCGACGGTCATGCCTTCGTGCACGGTGCCGCCGGTCCACCGCCCGCGCTCTTTCTGATACAGGCGCAGCTTGCGGTCGGGCCACCAGGCGTGCTTTACGAATGCGCCGGCGTACCATGTGCGGCGCGGGATCGTGTAGCCGGCGGGGGCGCCATTCGGTGCGACTTCCTGCGCCAGTGCGCGTTCGATCTCGGCGCGCAGTTCCGGCGTTACGCGCTCGTCGGCGTCGATGTTCAGAATCCAGGGCCCGGCGGCGTTGTCGCTGGCGTGCTGCTTCTGCTCGGTAAAGCCCGTGAATGCGCGCTGCTCGACGAGGGCGCCGAGTTCGTGCGCGATTTCAATCGTGCGGTCGCTCGAGAACGAGTCGACGACGATGATCTCGTCCGCCCACGCGACCGACTCGATGCACTCGCGAATCTCGGCTTCTTCATTCTTCGTGATAATCGTAACGCTGATCTTCGGGCGGGTGTTTGCGTTCATCGCGCGCCTCCCGCGCCGGATTCGCGACCGCTGTCGTGTGTGCCACGCGCATCGTGCGCATCGTGCTCGTCCGGCGCGTCATCCGCGACATGGAGCGCGATCGACGCCGCGAACAACTCGCCGGGCGAGAGCAGGCTCATACACGGGTGGTGCGGGCAGCGCTCTTCGAGGCAGCGAATACGCGCCGGGCACGAAACGTCGGGCTCGGGCGCGGCGGCGCCGATGCCCGGCAGCGGCCGCGGTCCCCAGCGTCCGGCGCGCTGCGACGGGAGCGGCGGATACGGGGCCGACACGGGTACGCCGAGAGCGGCCGCAGCGTGAAGCGGCCCGGTACTCGGCGCGAGAAAGTGATCAAACTGGGCAAGTATCCCCAGAAACGTGCGGAAGTCGTGATTGCCGGCGAGGGAGACGGCGACCGGCTGGGAGCGTTTGCCGGTACCGCTCGATGTGCCCGGCTTGCCGGAATCCTGTGCCAGGCCAGATGCCAGACCGCGCGCCATCCGCTCGGCGCCTGCGCGTTCGGATTCGCTTCCCGTGATCGCGACGGCGAATCCCGCATCGCGAAACAGGCGGGCGGTTTCGAGAAAACGATCGTCGCCCCATGCGAGTACGGAGCCGCCTGAGCCGGGGTGCAGTCCGAGCAGCATGGCGGGACGTTCACCGCCGAACGTCTCGCACACGATCACGAGTCCGCGCGCGCGTTCTTCGTCCGTAATGCGAATCTTCGGCGCCGGGATGTCGCCGCCCGCCCCCGCGCGCCCGCCGGTCACGAGCGCGGCGAAGTCCGCGTCCCACTCGGCCTGATGGCGCGTGCCGCGCGATCGCGCCTGGCGCACGCCGCGGTTCAGAAAGAAGAACGACGACGTCCGCGCGAGCGGGCCGGTGCGATACGGAATCCCGGCTTGCAAAACGCGCATTCCGGCTTCGACGCTCGGGTTCAGCAGAATCACCGCGTCGAACGCGCGCGACCGAAGCGCAGATGATGACGCCTCTTCGCTCTTCCAGATCAGCACGGTGTCGACGTCCTCGTTCCCTTCGAGAACGGGCGCGACGTAAGCGGGCACTACCACAGTCACTTCGCACTCGGGCGACGCGCTCTTGATCGCCGCAAGCAGCGGCGTCGACAGAATCATGTCGCCGATGCGGTCTGTCCGCACAACGAGCACGCGCTTTGCGTCGATCGGCCGGGGCGAACTCAAACGCGCTCCCCTTTGTGCTTGATCGCGCCGAGATCTTCGGCCGCCTCGACTACGCGCTCGGCGCTGATGCCGGGCATGCAGATCCAGTTCCCTTTCGGGCATTCGTCGTGGCCGTGGTCGGCGCAGGGGGCGCACGGCGCATCGCTTGTCAGAACGCGGACGAGATTGTCGAAGCGGAACTGCTCGGGCCCGGTGGGTCCGAAGAGCGCGACAGCGGGTGTGCGTGTGGCGCGCGCCATGTGCAGCGTGCCGGAATCGTTCCCGATGAAGAGCGATGCTTTGGCGAGCAGCGCGGCGACTTCGGGGAGCGAGGTCGTGCCGGTCCAGTCGTGTGCGCCGCCCTTTTCGTGCGCGATGCGTCCGGCGTCCTTGTCGCCGGGGCCGCCGACGGCGATCGCGTCGAAGCCGTGCTCGCGCAGTTGCGTCGCGGCTTCCGCGAATCGCTCGGCAGGCCAGCGCTTCGTGGCCCACGCGCTCCCGACCGCGAGCACCGCGAACGGGAGCTTCTCCTTGCGCTCATCGAGGCGCGCCGCGATCTTTTTCTCCGTTTCTGGCGACCAGTGCAGCTCGGGGGTTTCGTTCTCTTCGAAAATATCGAGCGGCTCGAGCAGGCGCAGCTTTCTACGAATGAACGTCCCTTCCCATCGCGAGTACGGGACGATGTCCGTGTAGAAGTAGCGGCACTGCGCATGATCGAAGCCGATGCGTCGATGCGCTCCGGTGCGCCATGCGAGCAGCCCCGAGCGCACGGAACGATGCGGCGCGATCACGAGATCGTACTTCGCCGCGCGCAGCCGCGCCGAAAGCTTCAGGAAAGGGCCGACGCCGCGGTCGGCGCCCTTCTTGTCGTACACGATCACTTCATTCAGGTGCGGGTTGTGCTCGATGATGCCGGCGCCGCGCGGCGCGGTCACGAGCGTGATGCGTGACTCGGGCGCATGCACGCGGAGAGCGCGGATGAGCGGCGTGGTGAGCACCATGTCGCCCACGAATCCGGTCTGAATCAGCAGAATATTGTGATAGGGGCGTGTAGCCATTACCGGTTCCCCTCGGATCGTATGCCTTCGGCTTCGTTCGTGCCCGGTTCGTATTTCTCGGCGTTCCTCTGCTCCTGCAGCGAATAAATCGCCTTGAGCTGCGCTTTCGCGGCAGCGTTTCCGGGCTCGAGCGCCAGGATCGTCTCGATCTCACGCGCGGCTTCATCATACGCGCCCTGAGCGATCAGGTTCTCGGCACGATGTGCGCGCGCTTTGACGAACGCGGGGTCGAGCGAAATGGCGCGGTCGAATGCGGCCATTGACGGACCGATCGCGCCCAGATTGCGGAGCGCGAGGCCCTGGTTCACGAGGTACGTCGCCCGCGGCCAGAGCGCGGCCGCCCGCTCATACGCGCGGGCCGCTTCGGAGTAGTTCTCGCCCCGGTAGTGGACGCTGCCGAGCGTTGCCCACGCCTCATAATACGTCGAATCGATCGTAATTGCCTCGTTCAGGTCGCGGAGCGCCTCGTCCGTGCGCCCGGCGTCGCGCTCGATCAGGGCCCGGTTATGCAGCGCGAGCGGGTACCAGTTGTTGCCGGCGGCCACGCGTCCGTACGCTTCGAGCGCTTCATCGGCCCGCCCCGATTTCTGCGCTGCCCAGCCCACGTTGAACCATGACTGCGATTCGTCTGTCACGGCGCCGAGCGGGTTCCATTCGGCCAGAAGCAGCACGGCGACGAAAATGCTTCCCACGCGAACAAGCCGCGCACGGTCGCTGCGAATCGCCTGGACGATCGCAAGCAGGCCGAGGGAGGAGAAGGGAAGCAGAAACGGTACGACGGGGAGACGGTAGCGCGCGTTCACGAAGAAGATGACGATGCTGAGCGCATAGAAGCCGGCGAAGAGCAGCGTGAGAGAGCGCGCGTTCGTGAAGCGGCCGGCGCTCTTTCGCTTTCCGTGGTCGGTTCGATTCGACTGGTTGTCGCCGCGCGGCTGCCCGGCACCCGCGAACACTCCCACGACCGCCAGTGCGAGCACGATCCCGAAGTTCGCGAAGAGCGGCCACTTGAGAAACGGCGATCGCGCGCGGTAAAAGTTCGGATCTTTGACGTTCGGCATCTCGTAGCCCGAAACCAGCTGCACGCACTTGCGCGCCGTGAGGGCGAGAAACGCGCCCGGGCTCTTCATGACGAAGTCGCGCCCTTTCGCGAAATAGTGCCCGCTCACTTCGGCGGGCGAGAGCGGGCGCCCGGCTTCGATTTCCGCGAGCGCTTCCACTTTCTCGAACGTCCACTGGCGCATGCGCGGGAACGTCGAGTCGCGCCCCGTCGCCTCGGCGTTGTTCCCGATGTAGAAGTTGATCCCGCCGGTGCTCGAGACCCAGATCCAGTCGCCCGACTGCCTGTAGTTGTGGCCGGCAACGGGGAGCACGATCAGAATACCGGCTGCGGCGACGGCGAGCGCGTGGGCGATCTTGCGCTGCATGACGGCTGTCGTGAGCGCGACGAGCGCGAGAACGAGCAGGCCGTTCGGCCGCGTGATCGCCGAGAGGCCGAGAAACGCGCCGGCGGCGCCCGCGTGGATCAGGCCGTTCGTACCGCGTTCGTCCGAGGCGCGCAGCCAGAAGAGCAGGCCGGCGAGCAGAAGCGGGATCACGAGCGGTTCGACGAGCCATTCGCCCGCGAAGTAAACGAACGGCCAGTAAAGGGCGTAGAGAACGCCGGCGAGTAATCCGGTGGCCGTGTTGCCCGCGGCCCCGCCTCCGAGCCGCCTCCCGAGAAGAAACACGAGCGGCGCGCCGGTCGCCTCGATCGCCATCTGGAGCGCATGCAGTACCGTGAGGTTGCCGGCCGTGATCTTGTAGAGCGCGCCGAGCACGATGGGGTAGAGTGGTCCGAACGGGAGTGCGCCGTCGGGGAGCCCGCCGCCGGACGCCCAGCGGCCCGCGGCCGCGAGATACACCGCGCTGTCGACCATCGGGTACGCGAAGAGCGGGTCGCCGGCATGCGCGGCCAGATACGCGAGCCTGACGCCGAGCGCGAGCACATAGATAATGAGGAGAAGCGGCATGCGATTCACGAGCCCCGGGAGAAGAGAGTCACGAACTCGGGTGTGCCCCGGGAATTGGTTTGAGGTAATCGGAACAACTATGTTACCGATTGTATTGTAATGCTTTGCAATCGCGCCGTCATTTCGTTCCTGTTTGCCCCGCTCGCGCTGCTGGCGGGGCTCGCGGCGTTTGCCGGCTGCGGGCGGCAGGGCGCGGGGGACGCGGCTCCGGCCCGGAACGCGATCGTGCTGCTGATCGACACGTGCCGCTTCGACGAAATCGGCCGCAGAACCGCGCAGGGCCGCGTAACGCCTCAAATCGATCAATTCGTGGAGCGTGGGGCCACGCGTTTTCAGGCAGCGACCGCGCATGCCCCCTGGACGCTCCCTTCGGTGACTTCGCTTCTGACGTCCGCCTATCCCACCGTGCACGGCGCTGTTGGGCTCTATCCCAATTTTTCGAAGCTGCGCGATGCCGTGCCGACCGGCGCGGAGCACTTGCAGGGCCATGGTTTCGAAACCGGCGCTTTCGTGAACTGCGCGTTTCTCGATCCGGCGCTCGGCCTCGATCGCGGTTTCGACGCCTACGACTACGTCCCCGCTTCGAATCGCAAGCTGCGCCGTGCCCCCGAAACGCTCGATCAGGCGCTCACGTGGATCGACGAACGCGACGGGCGCTACTTCCTGTTCGTGCATCTTTTTGACGCGCACATGGACTTCGACCCGCCGGAACCGTTTCTGACGCAGTTCCTGACGGACATGCCGCGCCCGGCGGAACCGCCGTTCGGCGACGTGGCCCGCTGGCGAACGGAAGCGCCGACGGCCGAGATGGCGGCATTTGCGCGCGCGCTCTATCGTGCGGAGATCGCGGCGGTGGACGCGGCGATCGGCGAGTTCCTGATCGCGCTCGAGCAGCGCGGCGCGCTCGCGAATACGGCAGTGGTGCTGACGTCGGATCACGGCGAGGAGTTCTGGGACCACGGCAACTTCGAGCACGGCCATTCGCTCTATGACGAACTGCTTCATGTACCGCTGATCGTGCATGCCCCGGGGCACGAATGGGAGTCCGAGATCCATGCGCGCGTCGGGCTCGTCGATGTGCTGCCGACACTTTGTGAACTGCTCGGCGTCCCCGCGAACGAATCGTTCGAAGGCGAGTCGCTCGTCCCCGTCGCGCGCGGCGGGGAGCCGCAGTCCCCGTACCGCTTCGCCGAGTCCGTGCTCTACGGCTACGAGAAGAAAGCCGCGATGGACGCACGCTTCAAGTATCTCTATCAGGACAAGGATCGCGTGAGCCTCATGTACGACCTCGTGGCCGACCCGCTCGAACGGCAGTCGATCGCCGTCAGCGATTCGACGCGCCGCCAGGAGCTCGCCGGTGAGCTGCTGCAGTGGTTTCAGCGCAGCCTGAAGCGCACGGAAGGGTCGCAGCGCGGCGAGGAAGTCGTCGACATGGAAGAAGATGTGATGAAGAAGCTGCGCAGCCTGGGCTATGTGAATTGAGAGGGGCGCGATCCGGCTATCGATTTTCATCGATCCAGCCCAACCGCTCCCCTCTGCACTATCGCATATGTACGATTCGCTGCGTAGTCAGTGAACGGGCCGACCGCGCGCGCAGGAAGTAAACACCGCTCGCCAGGTTCGATGCGAGGATCAGTTCACGCGGCGCCATGGTGCCCGGTCCATCCCAGACTGTCATGACTTCGCGGCCCCGAATATCGACGAGCGTGAGCCGGACACGTTCGGGCACGGGCGCGCCGAACGAGATCGTGGTTCTGCCGCGAAACGGATTCGGCGCAACCTGCATCGTGAGCCCTTCGGCGCGCTCGGGGCTGCCCGCGGCGACACCGGTCGTTGCTCCCGCCGTAACGTGCAGCACACGCTTCTGGATTCTCTGGCTTACGAACATATCGCCGGCGGCGTTGAATGCCACGTCCTGGGCGTCCGAGTCCGGCCCCGTCAGTATGGGCGTCTCTACTTTTGTTACCGGGTCGACGATAACGAGCTGGTCCGGGCGTGACACGACAATCCCGTCGAACGGCCCGCCGGCAGGCCCGACGGCGACGGCAATACCCGTCGCAAAAACGGAATCGACAAGGACGCCGTTTCTGTCGTACTTCGAAATCGTGGTCCCGCTCGTAACGTAGAGATCCGAACCGTCGATCGCGATCCAGCCGTTCCCGACTCCATCGATCAGTTTGAGCCAGGTCGCCGCGCCGGGATCATAGGCGCAGATACTTCCGCTGGCTCCGTAGTTCACCACGTAGAGGCGGCCGGAGTCGTCCTGCGCGAATTCGGCAATATTGGCGAGGCAGCTGTCCAGTGTGACGACGGTTGCCGGTTGACACCCTCCGAATTTGCCGATGTATCCCTGGACAGTCGTGCCGAGCTGGCCCCCGACCAGCACGTCACCCGCGTCCGCAAGGATCCCGTCGATGTCGACAAAGACGGCATCGGGGTCGTCGGCATTGTCGTTGCACACATTCACGGATGAGTCGGCAGGGTCGATGCGCCAGATATCGGCCGGACCGTACGGAGGATTGTTGTCGTTGAAGTTGCCCACGTAGAGCTGGTCGCTCGCGTCGAATGAGATACCGCCGGGCCAGGTCGGGAATGTGGCGTAGACATGGAGTTCGCCGCCGTGAACGACATTGGGGAGCGCGAGGACTTCTGTGTGGAACGAGAGCAGCAGAAACACTGCAGAGAGCAGAATACCGGTCGCGGTGGCGCGTCCCGTCTCATGGCGAGTGGTCATCGGGGTGGGTGGGATCATGTATGGCCCTTTCTGCGACTGAGATGATCGTGCGAAACCGTTGAAAGGGTCGTTTTGTGTGAGACGCAGATCTCCCGCTGATCGTTGGAAATACGAATGGATCTTGCTGCGCCGGAGCCGCGTTTCCATTACCCTGTTCATACGGGATCAGCCTCAGGAGCGATGCTCCAGGAGGTCTGCATGTCCGAATATACGGCCCGCGTCAGCTGGGCTCGTTCCGAATCCGAAACCTACATCGACAACAAGTTCAGCCGCGGTCACACGTGGTCGTTCGACGGCGGCTTGACCGTGCCGGCGAGCGCGTCCCCCCAGGTCGTACGCCCGCCGTTTTCCGTCGAGAAAGCGGTCGATCCCGAAGAGGCACTGATCGCCTCGCTCTCCAGTTGCCATATGCTCTATTTTCTGGCGTTCGCGGCAAAGGAGAAGTTCGTCGTGGACGAGTACATCGATGACGCCACGGGCACCATGGACAAGAACGCGGAAGGGCGATTCTGCATGACGAAAATTACGCTTCGGCCCATGGTGCACTTTGCGGGCGACTCTTTGCCGACGCAAAGCGAGATCCAGGCACTTCACGACAAGTCGCACCGGAACTGCATTATTGCGAACTCGCTCAAATCGGAAATCGTTGTCGAATTTGCGGGGTCGAACGCTACGGTGTAAGGGGGCGGAGTTCCACGATCCTGCAATGGATCTGCACTTCCTGTTTCGCGGGGCTGTATCGAAACGCGGCGCCGTCGCCGTACGCGAACGGAACGACTTCGAACACGCCTTCGAACAGAGCGCCCGCGGGCGCGGCCGCGAGCCGTTCTGTCACGCCGGATTCCGTGCGGTCTGATGCGGCCACGCCGACGAGATGATCCAGGTCCGTGTGATAGCGGAACGTAAGCGCGGGCATCGCGGACGCCTCGAGCGAATATAGTCTTCCCGGCGCGGAGTCCCCGCGCGCGAGAACGAGTTCGCCGGGAGCATCGGCGCGTCGCGTGAATCGCGTGCCCGCGTCGCTCGCCAGCAGGGTTCCCGGGCTGTAGTGATCATCGAGCATCGCGAACGCTTCGGCGCGCATCTCCCGCACGCAGACCGCGCACGATTCCGCGACGCTCTTTCCAAGAAGCGCGAGCGCTTCAGTCGGGAGGTCGCCGAGCGAAACGGTGGATGCCGGCCCCGGCTGCCTTTTGAAGGCGCCCTCTGCATCATTCGTTGCACTCCCCGGCGCCTTGCGCGTTTCGTTCGCCTCGCTCGATGCGCGATCGATCGCGGCTGCTTTGGCGCCGTTCTCCGTCGAGGAACACGCTGCCGCGACAAGCAGAACGAACACGCCCGCCGCCTTCAATAGCTCCTGCCCGCGCGCCATTCTAGAAGAACGCATTGATACGTACCGTCGTTTCCAGCCGCGAAACATCGCGCGCCTCCGTTTGCGATACCGTGAGTGACAGGTTCGTGTTCGCGCCCGTTGCGACGCTCTGCCCCACGCTTGCCGAGAAGAGATTGTCGTCGTCCCCGAGACCGTGATAGACGTCGCGTACGAGCGCATGCAGTTTCCATCGGTCGGTCACGTTTCGCAGCATCCCGATCGAGCCCCCGGCGCCCGCGGAATAGCTGTGGTCGAGCGCGCCGCCCACGTGAAAATCCGTTTCGAACATCAAATACCAGATTCCCATGAGCCTGTTCTCCCATGCGTAGCCGAAACCGGGATTCAGTCCGTACACGATATGCTCTTTGCCGCTGGCCGCGGTCCTGCGAAGAAACCCCGTCCCGATCTTCCAGGAGGTGTGCTGGAAAAAATCGTCGCGCGGCGCAATCGAAACGATGTCGATCACGTCGATCGATTCCAGTTCGAACTCTTCGCTCCGGAAATAGTACCGCAGCGCGAAATCGAAGAACACGATCTCGGACCCCGATTTGTAGCCGCTTTCGTTGTCGAGCAGCTCATGATAGGCGGGGCGGAGCCGAATCTCCTGAAACGGCCTGTCGTCATCTTCGCCGTATCCGACGCCGAGCCGGTTCGAGCGATGTCCTTCGTCGGGACGCCCGGGCGCGGGAATCGAATCGCGCGCTTCGTTCGGATCCGCGAGATCGCTGCGCGTCTTGAGCGTGCTTAAGAAACGATGCCGGTACACGTCCCGCTCCATTTCCTTCTTCGCGTTCCTGTACTGCAGATACTCCCCGGCGAGGTCGAGCGTCGTGATCTTGTCGCGCAGCGGAATCGGGCGTTCCGCGAGTTCGGCCGGCTCCCTCTCACCGTCGGCGATCGCCAGCGCGTCCTTTCTTAAAGACCCCGGCAAGAGCGAGGCGAGATGTTTGATCTTCGTCGACTTGGACGGCCTGTAGATCACGTCGGTCACGAGGCCGCTGTTTCGAATGCTCCGGATCGTCTCGAGCGGAATCACCCACTTGCCGCATTCGTCCGTGAGGCGCAGGCCCGGCCGCGCGGCGTCGAGCAGAAACAGCAGATCGAACGAGCAGTTTTCGCTGAAGAAGAAATAGTCGGACCCGATCTCTTCGAGTTCGTACACGTGCATGATGAGACGGCGCACTTCCTCATGCGAGAGGTCGAGCGGATACTCCCAGATGTCGCGGTCGTTCACGTCGCTGTACTCCTGCAGCTTCGCGTAGTACGGCAGAATCGAAAAGTAGCCGGGGTAGAGGCCGAACAGCCCCTTCACGATATAGAGCGGGCCGAACGTTTCGTCCGTGAACGCCGAATAATTGACCGCATATGCCAGCAGTTTGCTCCGCGACGCGCTTTCGATCGTCAGAAGCGTGTGCCCGTACATCGACGCGGGGCTGTTCATGTGAGACGTGGGAAAGATCAGCGTGGCCGCTTCGGGCTGAATGTCGCTCATGAGCGTCTCGAACGGCTCACACCGCGCGTAGGGAAGCCGGGATTCGTCGATCGCCAGCTGCTCCTTCAGCCACTCGAACCGCAGCACGAACCGGCACACGGGGTGCTTCTCGCCCTCCGCGGGCGGGCCCTGGAAGAACGAGCGCAGCGTCGCTTCGAGTTCGGCTGCGGGATCGTGCTTGCCGTTCTCGGCCGCGAAAAAGGCCGCGTCGTCCACGAGGCTGCGCGTTCCGAACAGCCCCTTCTTATAATGAAGGATCGTGTGCCAGTAGGGATCACGCGCGAGCTCGGCTCGGCTCGCCTCATCGATCAGAAAAGCGAGATAGGAGTCGTCCTGCGCGTGCGCGGGCGGGGGAAGAAGAAGGGATGGAAGAAGCGCGATCAGAAAAACGAAAGGGAGCATGCGGATCAATCGTGTCGATCGCATGCTCCCTTTACGAGAATTCAAAATGAAACGAACCTAGCTCGACGACAGAATGGTCTCGAGATTGTTCAGCACGTCGATGTGCGTGACGTTCTCCGTCGGATAGATGGCCGTGAAGTTCGCCTGCAGCTTGCTGTACAGTGCCGGGCGTTCTTCCGCGGGAACATCCAGGAGTACGGCCAGCGTGAACAGGTACTCGCCGCTTCCCTTCGAGATGTCCATGGCCAGATTGTCCATGTTGTCGCCCACGAAGTCATTCAGCTGCTTCGAGGCGACGAGAGCGGATGCCTTTTCACATTCGAGCGTACCCGAAGTGATGCCGAAGGTCTGGTTCCCGAACGTGCCGTTCGTGGTCGCGGCGCAGACCTGCGACAGGAGCCCGTCTTTGCCTTCCCAGGCGATCGTTCCGAGACCACATCCCGTGTTCGACCGACCGGCTTCGGCCAGTCCGCTGAAAGTCAGCGTTCCACAGATTGCAATGGCGAGTGCAAGACCATTTCTCATTGAGATCCTCCCGGGTGTTTCGGATGTTGGCGCCTCACGGCGCACGGGTTGATACTCTTGGCAATATGCTGGAGGGGGCATGAACTTGCAAGCGAATTGTGGGGCGCTTCCGGGCGAGATACGCCCGGTTTCTGGCGCGTGCGGACGTCTCCTGCTAGACTTCGATCAGAGGGAGAACCCATGTCGCACGTCCGGAGTTTCGCGCCGATCGCGGCGCCCGACGCCCGCGTTCTGATCCTCGGGTCGATGCCGGGGAAGGCGTCGCTCGAAGCGAATCAGTACTACGCTTTCGCGCAGAACCAGTTCTGGCCGATCATGGAAGCCGTGTACGGCGTCGCGGCCGATCTTCCCTACGAAGAGCGTTGCGCCGGATTGCTCGCGCAGCGAGTCGCCGTCTGGGACGTCATGAAAGCGTGCTTCCGTTCGACCAGTCTCGATGCGGACATCGACGAGTCTTCGATCGTGCCGAACGATTTCGCCTCGTTCCTGGGCGATCATCCCGCGATCCGGGGCGTCTTCTTCAATGGAACGAGAGCCGAGAAAGCCTACAGAAAACACGTAATCCCGAGCCTGCCGGACGCGCTCTGCGAACTCCCTCTCGTGCGGCTGCCCTCGACGAGCCCGACTCATGCCTCACTGTCGTTTCAGCTCAAGCTGGACGAATGGGAAGGGAAACTGCGATGACCGACCCCGCCCGCCTGCGCCCCCGGCTCATCCTGGCCGTCATTCTAATCGGATTGCTGGTGATCTTCGTTCTCGAAAAAGCGGGGGGCGAGCCGCAGGCGCCCGGCACGCGGACGGCGGATCGCGAGAATCGCGAAGGGCGCGAGGATCGCGAGGAGATCGTCGGGCTCCCGTGCGAAGGGTGCGAGGCTGTGTTCGAGGGGATGCCGCCGGCCGTGTCGCTGGCTTCCCGCGCGCGCATTGCTCCGGCGGATACGCCCGGCGAGGCCATGCGCATCGAAGGCACCGTCTTCGACCGCGAAGGGCGGCCCGCCCCGGGAGTGATCGTCTACGCGTATCAAACCGACGCGGGCGGCATCTATCCGACGGACGACAGCATGCGTGGCAAAGCGGCGCATCGCCACGGCACGCTGCGAGGCTGGGCGGTTACGGACGGTGCGGGCGGCTATCGCTTCGACACGATCCGGCCGGCGGGATACCCCGGCACGAACATTCCCGCGCACGTGCACATGCACGTGATCGAACCCGGCCGCTGCACGTACTACATCGACGACATCATGTTCGAACGCGATCCGCGCCTTACTCCGGCGAACCGCGCCATGCTTGCCCACGGGCGGGCGGGGAACGGCATCGTGATGCCGTCGCGCGGAGAAGACGGCATGGTTCTGGTCCGCCGCGACATCGTGCTCGGTGAAATGATCCCGGGCTATCCGGAGGCGGCCGGCGCGCAGGCGACACCCCCCGCCGGCGAGGCTCCCGCCGCCGGCACAGCACCCGCGGCCCTTTCGACACCAGCCCTGCTCTACGAGCGCGCGCGCACGCTCTCGCTCGGGCTCTCGCTCGACGCCGCGATCCACGCGCTCCGTGCCGCGTTCGCGGCGGGCTACGAAACGCCGATGCAGGTAGTGACCGACTCGCGCCTGTTCTCGCTGATCGCCGATCCGGAGATGCGGCCGCTGCTGCGGGATGCGCTGCGCGATCATGCGCGCGAAAGCGTGGCCACGATGGTGTCGCCGGAGGAGCCGGGCGCCGTGCTCGCCTTCCAGGGCATTGTCGTGGACGAGAGGACGGGGGAGCCGGTGGCGGGCGCCCGCGTCGAGCTGGCGCAGGCGGACGCGATGGGGCTCTACGCGATGCAGACGGCAGCGTGGAATCCGCGCCTGTTCGCGTATCTCCGCACGGCGGCCGACGGTTCGTTCCGGGTGCGCACGATTCACCCGGCCGCTTACAAAGACGATGAGGGCGCCCTGGTCCCTTCGCACATTCACTTTTCGATCATGGCCGACGGGTACCGGCCTTACGACTCGGAAACCCCTCTGGACGACGATCCCCTGCTTGTCGACAACGCGCGCGAGGAAGCGATGCGCGAAGGCCTGCCCGTAACGCGGGTGGAAGTCGTGGACGGAATCGCGACCGGCACGGTGCGCATCCCGCTGCAGGCGGTCGGCCGCTGACGATCGATTGACGGCACGCTATCTGGTATCGGGCGGGCCATCCGGTATCGGCCCCGTCCTCTGGTATCGGGCACGCCATCTGGTATGATGTTGAGCGATACACTTCTTTCAACTTCAAGGAAGGATTGTTACGCATGGACTCTCAGATTGTCGCTTTCGTTCTCGTCGCTGCTGCCCTAACGATCACACCGGGCGCGGATACACTGCTCGTCATCAAGAACGCCCTTCGGAACGGCCGGAATGCCGGCTGGGCCACGATGCTCGGGATCCTGAGCGGCACGCTTGTCCACGCCGTCCTCTCCGCGATCGGACTGTCCATCATTCTCATGCAGTCCGCGCTGGCGTTCCAGGCCGTCAAGATCCTCGGCGCCGGTTATCTTGTGTGGCTCGGCGTGCAGGCGATTCGAACGAGCAGGGATCCTGTCGGCGACGTCATGTCGCGCTCAGGTACCTCGTTCCGGAGTTCGTTTCGCGAAGGCCTCGTGACAAACGTTTTGAACCCAAAAGTCGCCATCTTTTATCTGGCGTTTCTGCCGCAGTTCATTTCGCCGGGAGACCCCGTTCTCGCGAAGTCGATTCTCCTCGCTCTCATTCATAACGCGATGGGCGTCGTGTGGCTCGGCGGACTCTCGATCGTTGTCGGGCGCGGAGGGGAGTGGGTACGGCGCCCGTCGGTCCGTACGGCGATCGCGCGCGTGTCCGGCGCCATGCTGATCGGGCTCGGTGTGCGGCTCGCGCTCGAAGAGCGCTGACCCTGAGATCGCCGGCTCGAAACGGCCCGGCAGGAGGTTGTTTTGCGTATCAATTATGCGATCGTTTTCGTAACTGACATGGCGGCTTCCGTTGCTTTCTACCGTGATGTAGTCGGCTTGCCCCTGCGGTTCGAGTCCCCTCACTGGACCGAGTTCGAAACGGAAGGCGCGACGCTGGCCCTGCATGTCGGAGAAGGGGAGAAACGCGATGTCGACGGGCCGCGTGAGCTTCCCGGCACCTGTCGGACGGGCCTGGAGGTACCGAGCCTCGACGATTTTCACGCGCGCATGATCGCGCACGAAGTACGATGCCTGCAGGAGCCCACGATGACCTTCGGCGCCCGAATCGCGCTCTACGCGGATCCCGACGGGCTGCCGCTCGGAGTCAGTGAGCCGCGCTGATTCCCGGAAGCCCGACTGAAGCCGGGACCGGACCAGTCAGGAATCGATCGATCTGAACCTGCCACATGAACCGGGAGGCTCCCATGACCGCGATCGCATGGCCTAAGAAGACCCGCGAACTCCACAATCACCATTTCGACTCGACGATCTGGAACGATTTCAAGTTTCGCGACGACGACATCGTCATTTCGACCTACGCGAAAGCGGGCACGACGTGGATGCAGCAGATCGTTTCGCAGCTGCTGTTCGACGGCGCAAAGGATCTCGAAGTAGCGGAGATGTCCCCGTGGGTCGACCTCCGCGTGCCGCCGAAGGAAGTGAAGCTGCCCATGCTCGAAGCGCTCGAGCACCGGCGCTTCATCAAGACGCATCTGCCGGTCGACGCGCTCGTGTTCTCGCCGAAAGCGAAGTACATCTATATAGGGCGCGACGGGCGCGATGTCGTCTGGAGCATGTACAATCACCACGCGAACGCGAACGAGGTATGGTACGGGGCGCTGAACGATACGCCGGGGCGCGTCGGACCTCCGATCGAGCCGCCGCCGGACGACATTCACGAGTACTGGAATGACTGGATGGCGAAAGACGGGCACCCGTTCTGGCCGTTCTGGGACAACGCGCGCAGCTGGTGGGCCATTCGCGACCTGCCGAACGTGCTGTTCGTCCATTTCGGCAATCTGAAAAGGGACATGCCGGGCGAGATTCGTAAAATCGCGCAGTTCCTCGACATCCCGATCAACGAGGCGAACTGGGATGCCATTCTCGAGCACTGCTCGTTCGACTACATGAAGGCAAACGCGACGAAGTCCGTGCCGCTGGGCGGGGCGTTCTGGGACGCGGGCGCGAAGGTCTTCATCAACAAGGGCGTGAACGGGCGCTGGACCGATACGCTGACGAAAGCGGATTCGGCCGAGTACGAAGCGCGCGCGGTAAAGGAACTGGGCGCGGCGGGCGCGCGCTGGTTTGCTACGGGCGAGGGAATGGAATAGCAGGCGACAAACAGGGAGACGAGATGCGATCCACGCCCACGAAAGGCAAAGCATGATACCGGCCGCGGAAGCGCTGGAACGACTGCGCAATGGGAACCGGCGTTTCGTAACGGAAAAGACATCCCGCGATTCGGGCAGTACGCGCTCGAGACGTGACGAGCTCATGTCCGGCCAGACGCCGTTCGCCGTGATCCTCGGCTGCTCCGATTCGCGCGTGCCCGCCGAGATCGTATTCGATCAGGGGCTCGGTGACCTGTTCGTGATTCGCGTGGCCGGCAATATCGTGGCG
The DNA here is from genome assembly GCA_029262235.1 of Candidatus Eiseniibacteriota bacterium. GTDB lineage: Bacteria > Orphanbacterota > Orphanbacteria > Orphanbacterales > Orphanbacteraceae > JABDJQ01. The sequence goes on from JAJCZU010000004.1 coordinate 966,463, forward strand.
CCCTCGCTGATCGGGAGCGTCGAGTTTGCGGTCGACCTCTTCGACACGAGACTTGTCGTCGTGCTGGGACATACGGAGTGCGGGGCGGTGACGGCGACGCTGGAAGAGCTTCGCCGCCCGACAGAGGAGCGATCGCCGAACCTGCAGTCGATTGTCGACCGGATCGTGCCGTCAGTCGAGGATCTGCTGGAAGACGGCATCGAGCGCACGCCCGAAGAACTTCTCGACGCGGCCGTGCGGGCGAATATTCATGCTTCGGTCGAAGGGCTGCGACACGGGTCGGAGCTGCTCGAAGCGGAACTCGACAATCACCACTTGAAGATCGTCGGGGCGGAGTACTCGCTGGAAACCGGATTAGTCGATTTTTTTGATGTATAAATGGATGACGTCGGGAACGGTTCCGACTGCTTAGCTCTTGTTCGCTTCCACGAGTTCCGGAAACTGCTTCTTGACCCAGTGCTCGACCTGATCGCGCAGATCCTGCAGGGTGCCGTCGTTATTCATCGTAGACTGCGAAAGCGCCGCGGCTTTGTCGATCCCGAAGATTTTCTCTTCGCGTTCGTCGTGCTCGCGCATTTCATCGATCGATTTCGGGTCCCGCGCGGTCCCGCGCCCCATCGCCCTCTTCAGGCGCTCATCGTCGTCGGAAACGATCACGTTTACGAGAAAGAAGCGCTCGCCGTAGCGGTCGAGCAGTGTCTTGGCGTCGAGATACGTACGGATTCCCGTGACGACCGTGAACGGGGCGTCCGACTCATCGATCCGATCGCACACGATGCGGATGAAGTAGTCTTTCCCGTACTGCTCGAAATACTGCGCGGAAATTCCGTTCAAATTCGAACGGGTCGGCTCGATTCCCTTTTCCTTCGCGATATCGCGGACGATGTCGCCCATGGAAATGCTGGGAACGCCGTACTTGGCCGCGATCATGTCGAGAATCGTGTCTTTGCCGGAGCCGTTCTTACCAACGGCGCCGATCACCTTCTGGTCCATGCGTTAAAACTCCTCGATTGGACGGCCGGTAAGGCCAAACGGGAAGTGTATCACTTATCGCGGGCGGATACGACAGGCGAATCGACCTCGGGCGCGAGCCCGGGAACGAGGCGCGCAAGGAGCTCCATGGAGCCCGCGCGGAGGGCGGCGAGGCCGAGTGTGACCCCGAGCACGTAATCGATTCCGAGAAACGGAAAGAAGTCGAGCGGGCGCCGTTTCAGCACCAGAATCCAGAAATCCGCGTTGGCTGCCAGGTAGGCGAGCAGAAGCGCGCCTCCCGCGATCGCTGCCGGCGGATAGAGGGGGCTCAGCAGGAACGCGGGCACCGAGGCGAACGCCGCGAGGCGCGAAAAGCCGCGGCGGCGTGTATGGAGATAGTTGTCGAATCTCTTGTGCCGGAAGAAAAGCCGCACCCAGAGCGCGCCGCGATCGAAATGATCCTTGATATTGCGCCTCAGCGTGCTCGGAAACTCGTGCCGCACGACCACGCGCCGGTTCAGATAGATCTGGGTCTGTTGCGTAATACGGCGTCCGAGCTCGAGATCTTCCATGCTCGGCCGCGTGAACGATTCGTCGAAGCCGCCGAGCGATAGAAAGAGCTCGCGCCGGATCGCGGTCTTTGCCGCCCATAAGAGACTGACCGCGCTGATCTCATCGTGATTCTGATAGAAAGAGAAGCATTGCAGCGCTTTGTAGCGGGGCAGCAGCCCCTGGTTGACCGGCTCGGACGAATACACGCCGATCATGGCGTGGCGGTCGGGATGCGCCTCAAAAAATCGTTCGACTTCCAGCAGGGAGCCCGGTTCGAGCACGACGTCGTCGTCGAGGAACAGCAGGATGTCGCCGCTCGCGAGGCGCGCGCCCAGATTGCGGGCCGTGGCGGGGCCCGACTGCCGCGGCGTACGCGCGATCCGGATCGCAAAACGCGCGGCGGTTTCCTTGAGGCATTCGCTCGAAGAATCGTCGACCACGAGGATTTCCTTTTCCTCGACGCCGGATTCCGCAATAGACTGGAGCAGTCGTTCCAGTTTATGGCCCGGATTATGGGTCGGAATGATGATCGAGATCACGAGCAGGTTACCTCCGGGCCAGACGATACGCGGGTTTCACGAGGGCGGGCAAGGGAAATGTCGGACGAACTCGGCAGACAATACTGGGATTCCGTGGCAGACGCGATGCAGGGGCGGTATCACCTCGACCCGGTGATGGCGGAGCATAAACGTCGTATTCACCTCGACTTGCTGCGGGAGTGGCTGCCGGGAGAGCGACTTGCGGGCGCCCGCATTCTCAAAACGGACGTCTTCGAGGAGGCGCACGGACCGGACCAGGTTCTGCTCGACTGGCCCGGCAATTCGAATGCGTCCGTCGTCGCGATGGACCTTTCGCCTCGCATGTGCGCGCTGGCACGCGACCGGATGCGGGAGGGCGGGCGGGCTGTCGCCGTGACAGCCGCCGACAACCGGGCGCTTCCGTTTCGCGACGGCACTTTCGATGTCGTTTACAGCTGTTCGACGCTCGACCATTTCGAAAGCATCGGTGATCTCATGGCGGGCCTGCGCGAAACCGCACGCGTGGTCGCTCCGGGCGGGGCGCTCCTGCTGACGCTCGACAATCCCGAAACGCGCTTCTATCCGCTTGTCCGCACGCTCGAACGGCGCGGTCTCGTGCAGTTCAAACTCGGCGAAACTCTGCCCGGCGATGAAATTGCGAAGAAGGCGAACGAACTCGGACTGTCGCTTGAGAAACTGCGCCCGATCTATCACGTGCCGCGCGTTCTCGTGACAGCGGCGCTTCGTGCGGCGCGCGTCGTTCCCGGAAACGCGCTCCCGAACCGCATCGGGCGGTGGCTCGTCGCAGCCGAAGTGAAGGGCTGCACGCGCCGCGATCGAAAAACCGCGTGGTACACGGCCGCGCTTCTGCGCAAGGGGATGACGTAATGGCGGCGGCGTCCCGGCCATTTTCCGTCGCGCGTTTCGGGCCCGTGGCGTGCGGCGCGCTGGCGCTGCTCGCGCTCGCGTTCTTCGCCGGGCGTCCGCCCACATGGTTCTACGCGCTCGGCTGGGCGGCGGATCTCACGCCCGGGATCCGATTCACCTGGATCGCCGTTTCCCTGGCGCTGCTCGCGATCGCCGTAATGCCGGCCTGGCAGCTTCGTCTCGCCCGCATGGCGCGCCCCGTGCCCCCGTTTCTGCTGATGGCCGTTCCGCTCGTGCTGCTCGCTGTTCGGTTTCGGTCCGTCACGCATTTCTGGGGAGACGGATGGCTGATCCTGACGTTCATCGAAGATGAGCCCCCCGGTCGGCTGCGCCCGGGGCTCGGCACCATATACGCCCTGCGCGCCCTGTATCGCGCCGTCATCGCCATGGGGCTGCCGAATCCGGGGGAGACCACGTTTCTCATCGCCGGAATCGCGGGGGCGCTGCTGACGGCCTGGGCGATCGTGCGCCTGATCCGGGCCACCGGCGCCGCGTGGATCGCGCCGCTCGTATTGACGACGGCTTCCGTTCAGCTTTTCTTCGGCTACATCGAAAACTACACGCTCGCCACCGCGTTTCTGGCGGCGTGGGTCGTCGAGACCCTTCTCGAAGTTCGCGGGGGCAAGCGCCCCGGCCTGTCGTGGCTCTGGCTCCTGCTCGGGGCGGGGGCGCATGCCGCGGTGCTGCTCATGCTGCCGCTCCAGATCCTGCGCTACTTTCCGGCGCGCTATCGCGTACGTCTGGCGCTGCTCATGGCGCCGCTCTTTTTCCTGGCGACGCCGACCGCGATCGAGCTCGGCATGCGCGGCTACTTCGTGGCCTGGACAATGACGACGCGGGCGGGGAAGGAGCTCGGGTTTCTTTCGATGCCGCACTTCCGGTTCATTGCAAATCAGTTCATCTGGTTCGTACCCGCCGTGTTGCTGTTCGGGGCATGGACACTGGGCCGCGTGCGAAGCGCCGCGAAAGGCCCGGACCGGGAGCGCGAGACCGAACAGTGGGCGTTCGCCATCGCGCTGCTCTGGGTCGCGTTCTGTATCACCGTGCGTCCGTGGCTCGGCGCCCGCGACTGGGATCTCGTTTCGTGGTTTTCGATTCCACTCGCGGTCGCGGTGGGACTGCGCATGCTGCGGCTTCCGAAGATCGAACACGCCTCGCTCGTATGGAGCGCCCTCGCTCTCGGTTTCGTGTTCGTGTTTCCCTGGGTGGCCGGGAACGCACCCGATGGCAAGGGAGACGACCGCGTTGCCCGCCTCGTGATTCACGACGAGCATCACTTCATCTTCGGAAAGAAGGCGCATCTTCCCAAGCTCGCCTGGCTCTACTTTGAAATGGGGCGGGAAGATCTCGGACGCATGCTTTATGAGGAAAGTGTTCGTCGGGTGCCGAACTCCTCGATCGGGCGCGGCAACTGGGGCATTCTGTGCTGGCTCGACGGGAACTACGCCGAGGCCGAGGAGAACCTCGCATTCGCGGCGCAGGATCTCGACGACTCGCCCCCGATCCACTACTATCTCGGCGCTGCAAAATTTCATATGCAGAAGGAAGATCTCGGCGAGAGCGATTTCCGGCGATTCCTCGCCCTCGATCCCGGCAATCCGTCGGGCGCGAGCTATCTGGGACGAGTCTGCCTCGTGACCGGGCGTTGGAACGAAGCGATCGATCAGCTGCTTGTCGCGTACGGGCAGTTCCCGACCGACCCCGACCTCAATTACTGGATCGCGCGCGCGCAGTACGGGGCCGAGAACTTCGGGCAGGCGCGCGAGTTCGCGGAGCGGGCGCTTCGCCTGCGCCCGGGTTTCGAAGAGGCGGAACGGATCGTGCGCGCGACGCAATAGCGCACAGCGCGGCACGGCTGGCTACGGCGTCGCGCTGCATTCCGTAGCGCTCCTACCGCTTGGTCGAAGTCTGCTGGAGGTCGATCACCTTGGTCGGGCTCTCGACGTCGAAGTGAAAGCTGAAGTCGCTCGAAACCCCGTCGATCGCCGGCGGGGCGGTCGAGGTCACGCGGTAATGATACGTCGCGTCGTGTGTCGGGAAGATCGTGATCGAATGATTCGTGACATACGCGGGATCGTAGGCCGATCCGGTATAGCTCGCTGTCGAACCGTACTCCACCTGCGAATCCGACGGGATGTCCGTGGTCCATGTGATCGTGACGGCGTACGTGCCGACGCCGGACGCGTAGGCGATGACCCCCGTAATCTGAATCGCGGACGGGGGCGGTCCGATGGCGGTGCCGTCGTCATTGAATGCGAGGATGCCCGCGTTGGACGAGGTCGGTGCCGGCGTGATCAGTTCGTCGATCCCGGCGCCCGGATTCGGCATGCCGTCCTGGCGAATGTAAATCGTGGCGCCCGAGCGATACACCCGGTACGTCGTATTCTTTTTCAGATTGCAGATCATGTGCAGGGCGGCCGTGTCATGCCCCGCCACCGTGTACGTCACGGAATCGAGACCGGCGAGTTCCGCACGCGAGAACAGGATCACGCGGTCGTTCACGATTTCGGCGCCCACCATCTGACTCGTTTCGATCAGGTTCGTTTCCGGGATGTTCTGCACCGTGTTGTCGACCGGGTAGAGCACGTTCAGAAACAGGTCGTCCGTCCGCGGCGTTGAAGCTTCGACTTCGATCCGTCCCCAGCCCGGCGTCGCGCGTGTCGTCAGGAAGTTCTCGTTGTACTCGTTGCCCGCGGTCCAGTCGCCCCAGTAGTAGTTCGCGCCCTGCGTGGGATCGTAGCGGCCCTGACCGTCGAACCCGCCCATCCAGTACGCGTATCCGTTGTCAGAGCGGTTCCGTCCGCCGATCTTGCGCATCACACGTTCCTTCGGAAGCAGCGCCTTCAGGAAAATCGAGCCGTTGTCGTGCATGTCGTTTCCGTCGGTGGCCTTCGCAAGGCTCCCGCCCGGGTAATCCCAGATGCCGGCTTCGCTGTCGCCCGCGCGCTGTACGCCGCCCGATCCGAAAATCTGCGGATCGGCGGTCACGTGCATGTTCCAGACCTTCGTGAAGTTCGGATTCGTCGAAACGACGCGATCATAGACGACGAAGAAATTCGGACGTAAATAGACGAACTCTCTTGTGTAGCTGTCGATCTTCGTCGGGTGAGAGGGGGCGTTTCGCGACGCGGCGAATGCCTCGTAATCATAGGCGCCGAAGAGATCGGCCTGCGAGTACGTGTATTCGTTGTTCGTTTCGAACGCGAGCATCTCCCCGGCGTGGTACACAGGGTCGTTCTTTACGGTGTTGTAGCTGGGGCCGCTTGAAGGCATCGGCTGACCGCCGTCGTTCGACACGGCACCGGAAGAGAGACTGGCGGCTCCCCAGTAGAAGTTCTCGCCCGGATCGTAGATCGCCATGCAGTTGTGCGCGGTCGAACGCTGATAGTAGTGCTTGGCGTGCGATGCCCCTTTGACCGAGCGGTACTGGCCGAAGTAGCCGCTGTCCACGATCAGGTCGCCTTTGCGATGGATCGTAAACGAGCCGGCGTCCTTGTGCTGATGGCCGTAGAACAGCTTGCCCGCTTCGAACGATGCCCAGGTGGCGTCGCTGTTCCCCAGTTCGCTCATCATATAAACGTGGTCCATGCCGCCGGCTCCGAGTCGCACCGCTTTCGGCATGTTGGGCGGATCCGCCTCCGGGACCGTGGGATCGTAGAAGATCACGAAGCTCCAGACCCCGGCGTTCTTGTAATGCCCCGGGGACCGGCTCAGAATATTGTCCCACGAGCGATTCGTATGGCGCTGATTCCAGGGGTCGCGCATCCGTGTCGCCATGATGGCCATGTTCTTCCAGCTGTCGCCGAAAATCGGGTTGTTGTAATCCTGATTCTCTTCGAGCGTGCCGCGGTGCGGGGGCGTCGAGTAGTAGGTCCACGCCGAATACTCCGCGCCGTATTTCTGCGCGATCGCCCATCCGTTCACACCGGTCGCGCTCGTGAAAGCTTCGAGAAGCCAGACACGTTCGTCGACGTTCGACGTGGCGTACACAGGGCCGTTCCAGCCGGGTCCGCCCGCGAAGTCGAGCGCTTTCGCGTATACGTCTTCGATATAAGCGCAGACGCGCTGGTATTCGTTTGCATAGCTGCCGTTGTCTACCGAGGAGCCCGCAAGCAGCAGCCCGCGGAAGATCGACGTGCAGACCCAGTAGGAGGTCCCGCCGCGCCAGGTCTGCCCGTCGGCGAAACTCGTCTGCGCCGCTCCGTAGTTCGTTTTCACCTCGGCCAGGTCGCTGGCAGACAGCTTCTCCCAGATCCAGTCGGTCGCCATGGCATATTCGGCGCCGCCTCCGTCGATCGGCCAGGCCGGGCCGATCACGGCGTTACGAACGAAGGTCCAGTAGGCGTCCTCTTCGAAGCCGCCGCCGCTGTAGTTCGTATCGTTCCAGTATTTATGAATCTTGTAGGTAAGCGAAATGTTCGGAAGGTCGGCCGCCGCCTTCTTGTTGTTGTTGATCGCGTAGTCGGCGTATTCCTTCAGCTCGACGTAGAACGCGCGATGCGTGCCGCCCGGCTTGCACCGCTCGGCGATCGTCGCGATGGTCGTCGACGTAAAGAAGATACGAGGGTGGGTCGCGTTCAGCTGATAGGCACTCGCCGGCGACGCCACGGCCAGAAGGCCGGCCACGACCGCAAGTGCGGGCAGGAACGCCGCCAGTCGCGCGGCAGACCGCGAAATCGGCGCGGCAGACCGCCGAGCCTGGTGCCTGAACCGTTTTAAATCGTTGTAAATCAACCGAATCCTGCGCGGAAGGTCCATCATCCCCCACATCCCCCTTTTCCTCATCCATCGACCGATCCGGTCGTCGCCTGAATTCCAATTGTGCGTGGTTTTAAGCGGCTCTCGCCACATTGACCGGAGTGGGAAACCAACCATATCACGGCCGGTGCGCGGGGTTCGCCAAAAAAGAGCTGTCGGTCAGCGTATGCAGGAAGGCGACCAGGTCGTCCACGTCCTGATTCGAGAGGTCGAAACCCGTCCCGGTCGGGATCAGGGGGTCGACATTCGGCCCCCGCACTCCGCCGGACCGATAGTGCTCGATCACGTCTTCCAGCGTGGCGAAACGCCCGTCGTGCATGTAAGGGGCCGTGACGCCGATGTTGCGCAGCGTGGGCGTCTTGAACAGCCCGTCGTCAAGCGTGTTTCCGGTGATGACTCCGCGCCCGCGGTCGATGAGCGGGTTCTCGAGTCCGATGGAATGAAAATCGTCGTCGGTCAGAAGATCGTTCACACCGTGACAATGAAAACATTCGGCCTGCTCGCTGAAGAACAGATTGTGGCCGCGCCGCTCCGATTCCGTCAGCTCGACCTCGAACCGCTTCCAGCGATCGTATTTCGATTCGAACGAAACGAGCGTGCGTTCGAACTGCGCGATCGCCATCCGGATGCGGGACTCCGTGATGACAGTTGATCCGAATGCGCGCCCGAAGAGCGCCGGGTATTCGTCGTGCGCCTGGACGCGCGCGACGGCCTCGTCCCAGGGGAGGTTCATCTCCTCCTCGTCCATGACGGGGCCGATGATCTGGTCCTCGAGCGAGAGGCCGCGACCGTCCCAGAACAGAAGATCGTTCCATCCGGCATTGATGATCGGAGGCGCGTTGCGTATGCCGAGCGCGCCGTCCACGCCGGGCGTGATGACCGCGCTGTCGCCGAACGCGAACTCCGGCTTGTGACATCCGGCGCACGAAAGCGTGCTGTCGAGGCTGAGCAGGGGGTCGAAGAAGAGGCGCTTTCCGAGCGCGATTCCCTGCAATGTGAGCGGATTCCCCGGGGCGGCGTTCATGGGCGGCAGGCCCTCGATCGCGATCGTGATCGTGTCACGCGGGGGGAACGTATCCGCGGGCGCGCCCCCCTGCGGGCTCGCGGGCCCCGAGTCGCCGCATCCCGCCAGCAGCAGAAAGGCCGAAATCAGCGTGGCATGCATTGCTCGACGGAATATGAGGGTCAATGAAGGCCTCGATGGGATGGCGGAGTTGAACGGGGGTAACACGCTACAATCTAGTGTATTCTCGATTCCTGCTCCGGACAAGGGGTCCGTTCTCTCATCATTCGGTCTGTTTTGCCGATGATTCGACAGATACAGAGAGGCTATGTGTGGAAGATCGAAGTGTTCGACAAAAGGCGCTGTTGCTGCTCGCCCTCGTGGCGGCGACGGCGATCTACGCGTGGATCCTTCCGCAGCGCTACGTAACGCCTGACGAAGGCGCCCATCTCATGAGCGCCCGCCGCATTCTGCTCGGCGAGTTCCCGTGCGTCGACTATTCTTCGCGCCAGCCGTTTTACGTTCTCGTTCACGCGATCCCCCAGATCTTTTTCGGACAGAGCCTCGACGCGGGGCGCTGGGTCTCGGTCTTCATGACGATCGGGGCGGGGCTTCTGGCATTCAGCATGGCGCGCGGCAGAAATGATCTCGCCGGACCGCTGGCCGCCATGTTTTTTCTGTTCTCGCCGCTGACGATTCACTACGCAACCGTAGTCCAGACGCAGCCCGTCGTGATCGTAACGAGCGGTCTTGCCATATTGCTCTCGATTCGAAAGCGGGGGAACTGGGACTATCTCGTCGGACTTCTGCTGGCCGCTTCCTTCTATGTGCGCGAATCGGGGCACGCGGCGACGGCGGCGATTTTCTGCGTGTTTCTCTTCTCGCGCGAATGGCGTCGCATGCGCACGGTGGCTCTCGGCTATGTGGGCGGCATTTTTCTCTGCTACCTGATCTACGCCACGCGGATTTCGCCTCTCGCATTCTGGGATTCCCGTTTGAACCCCGTCTGGCTCGTTGTATACAGCATGCGGAAGCTCATGTGGAAGTTCGCCCCCGGCGGTGCGGACGATTCGATGGACGAAACGGAAATCATGAACGATGCGACCGAAACGGGCGGCGACTTCCTGTTCGAACCCGACAGCTATCTCTTCCTGATCGTTGCCGCGCGGATGCTCTTCGGTCCGATCGCGCTCTTCGTGGCGGGCTGGTCGCTCGGCATTCCCGCGAAGCTCGGCGAGCAGGGCCGGCGTACCGCGATCATGATCACGACATGGATTTTCTTCCTGACTCTCTTCTATACGTACTGGTATCTCGTGCGCGGTTTCTATCCCGGTTATCTGCGTGAGTTCGAACTGCCGATGGCCGTTCTCGGCGGGATGGTGGTCGGGCATACGATCCAGAAGACGGGGCTCCGCTTCTGGCACGCCGCTCCGCTTGCGGCGTTTCTCGTTGTTGCCGTGCAGATCACGCGGCTTCGGTTCCCGGTCTGGATCGAACCGCTCACGCTTGCCTTTGCGGGCGCGATCGGCCTGATCGTGCTTGCCCGCGGCATTCCGCGTGAACGGGACGACTGGATGCGCATGGCGGCCGCGATCGGTACGCTCGGTGTCGTGTTCGTGCTTCGGCGTGCGGGGGGCCCGCTTGCGCACATGGCGCACGGACCGCTCCTGTTCTTGATTCTGCTGCTTGCGGCCATGCTGCTTCTTCTTGCGGGACGGCGATCGGACCAGGGCCGCCAGGGGCGCCTTCTGGCCGCGCTTGCATTCGCCGGGATCATTGTCGCCGCAGACTCGTGGTACCAGAAGGGGGGCATGAGTTTTCACGGCCGGTGGACGCGGAGTATGGTCGATGAAGTATCCGCGGTAGTCCGTGAGAATTCCAATCCAGACGACGAAGTCATGTCGGGCGGCATGATCTGGACGTTTCTCGCCGATCGCAAGCCCTTCCAGAACGCGAACCACCCGCTCGGCTTTTATGATGTCGATATCGACTCCCCCGAGTCGGACTACTGGTTCGAGCACTACAGGAATCATCCGCCCGCGATCGTCGTGCTCGACTCCTATACGGAGCGCATCTTCTTCAAGAGTACGGCGCTGCACGAAGCGATCGAGCGGGACTATCGCCCCGTATTCGAAAAAGGCGACGATCCGCACGTGACGGTTCTGCTTCACAGGAGCCGCGGACTTCCCCTTTCGAAGGCCCCGGCGCCATCCGAACCGGCGCCATCCGAACCGGCATCGCTTGCGAATCAGGCCGCCTCTCACTGAACCCGGGCATGATCCCCCCGCGCGCATGGCGAACCCCGATTTTCCCCTCCGGACGCTTGACCCTGTGTTCTAAATGGGCTACTATTGGAGCCTTGTCAGAGTGTAATTAGAACCCAAACGGTAATCTGATTGGAGTCCCGAGCCTCATGGCCGATCCACGTGTCACCATCAAAATCCCACGCCAGCTGTACAACAAGATCGGCGAAGTGATTGCGGATTCGGGGTTTAGCTCCCCAACCGACTTCATCGTCTTCGTCTTGCGGGACCTGGTGGGAGGGGCGTCCATCGAGCCGTCCCGCGACGGGGAGTCTCCCGAGGAGATTCACGACATCCGGCAGAAGCTCAAGAACCTCGGTTACCTGGAGTAAATCAACATGATCAAAGCGCACGGCGGGAAGCTCATCAATCGCGTCCCGGAAGGAAAAGAACGCGAAGCACTCGAGGAACTCGCTCCGAGTCTTCCGAAGATTCATCTGAACGAACGCGAGCTCGCGGACTTCGAAATGATCGCCATCGGCGCGTTTTCGCCGCTCGAAGGATTCATGACCGAAGACGACTATCTCGCCGTCCTCGATCTGAAGCGCCTCGCGAAGGGACTCCCGTGGACGATCCCGGTCACGCTGTCCGTCAAAGGTGACGACGACTCCGCATTCGAAGAAGGCGCCAAAGTCGCGCTGGTCGGCCCGGGCGAGGAAATCCTCGGCGTCATGCAGATCGATCAGAAGTTTCACTTCGACAAGGTCGCGGAAGCCGAAAAGGTGCTCCTGACGAACGACGAAGCGCATCCCGGCGTCCGGTACCTCGGCACGATCGGCGACAAGTATCTCGGTGGTCCGATCTGGATGCTGCACCGCCCGAAGCACCACAGCTTCGAGAACTACCGTCTCGATCCGAAAGAAACGCGCGTGCTGTTCAAGGCGAAGGGGTGGGACACGATCGTGGCGTTCCAGACGCGGAACCCGATCCACCGCGCGCATGAATATCTGCAGAAGTGCGCGCTCGAAGTCACCGACGGCCTGCTGATCCATCCGCTCGTCGGACAGACGCAGAAGGGCGACATTCCTGCCGACATCCGCATGGATTGTTACAAGCTGCTGCTCGAGCACTACTATCCGAAGACGCGCACCGCGCTCTCGATCTTCCCGGCCGCCATGCGCTACGCCGGCCCGCGCGAAGCCGTTTTTCACGCCCTGGTTCGCAAGAACTACGGCTGCTCGCACTTCATCGTCGGCCGCGACCACGCGGGTGTAGGCAGCTATTACGGCACGTACGACGCCCACTATATCTTCCTGGAATTCGACCGTTACGAGATCGACATCACGCCGATGTTTTTCGATCACTCGTTCTTTTGCAGGAGATGTGGGAATATGGGGTCGCAGAAGACGTGCCCGCACGACTCGTCCGATCACGTGTTTCTCAGCGGCACGAAAGTGCGCGAAATGTTAAGTGAGGGGATCATGCCCCCGTCCGAATTCACCCGGCCGGAAGTGGCGGAACTCCTGATGAGCTACTACACGAAGGAGAAGGAGACCGCATGAGCCGTCTCGCACTGCTTGGTTTTGACGGGCTCGACCCGGAACTCGTCGAACGCTGGCTCGGCGATCTGCCGAACCTGAGCGAACTGATGTCCGAAGGGATTCACGGCAAGCTCGAGTCGACGTATCCCCCGACCACGATTCCGGCCTGGACGTCGATGATGACGTCCCAGGATCCGGGTCAGATCGGGCTTTACGACCGGCGCCGCAGAATTGGTCGCAGCTACAAATACGAAACGGTCGACTCGATGGCCATTCGCCAGAAGACGATCTGGAATTACACGTCGCGCGTGCGCCTGGAAGCGCTGCTTGTCGGCGTGCCGCAGACGTTTCCGCCGAAGCCGCTCAAGGGCTCGCTCGTTTCGGGACTGCTGACTCCGAACAAGGAACTGCAGTGGACCTACCCGCGCGAACTCGCGAACGAAGTCGAGAACGCGGTCGGCGGCGACTTTCCGTTCGACGTCTACGGCTATCAGACGAAGAACAAAGACTGGCTCGTCGAGAAGGTGTACGACATGACGCGGAAGCGTCTCGGCACGTTCCGCCATTTCGCGCGCAAGCGTGAGCACGACCTTCTGATGATGGTCGAGCACGGCGCGGACCGCATCCAGCACGGTTTCTGGCGGCATATGGACGAAGAGCATCCGAACTTCGTGCCGGAGTCCCGCTTCGCGGAGGTCATTCACGACTACTACGTGTTTCTGGACCAGGAGATCGGCAAGCTGCTCGAAGACCTGCCGCGCGACACGTCGGTCATGCTCGTTTCGCCGTTCAGTTCGCAGCCCTTGAAGGGGTGCGTGCGCCTGAACGAATGGCTTCAGCAGGAAGGCTACCTCGTTCTGAACGAGGAGGCGAAAGAGGGCGAACCGCTCGATCTGAAGCAGGTCGACTGGACGCAGACGGAAGCGTGGGCGGACGGCGGCGCGGTCGGCCAGATCCATTTCAACGTGCACGGGCGTGAGCCGAACGGCTTCGTTCCCGCGGAAGAAATCGAGAATCTGAAGAACGACATTCGCGAGCGCGTCATGACGATCGAACAGGACGGCGCGCGCGTTTCGAGTATTGCGGAAGCGCCGGAGCAGATGTATCGCGCGGCGAACGGCAACGGGCCCGACCTGATCGTAAAGTTCGAAGATCTCACGTATCTCGTCTCCCCCGTGATGGGCGGCGAGATCATTCAGTCCGAGAACGACGCCGGTCCCGACGACACGACGCATCGAGGAGAAGGGCTTTTCATCTGGGATCATCCCGCGAAGATGGAGCCGAAGAAAAAAGACACGTATTCCATTTACGACATCGCTCCCACGATTCTGACGTACTTCGGGATCGACGTTCCGGAGCACATGATCGGCGAGAGTTTGATCTCGCTTTGAGGGAGAAACAACGATGAAGGGCTTCACGCTTTGGTTCACCGGACTGTCCGCGTCCGGCAAGACGACACTCGCGCGCGAGGTGGAAGAGATTCTGCTCGAACGCGGCCTGCCGGTCGAGATTCTCGACGGCGACGTCATTCGCACGAACCTCTCCAAGGGACTCGGCTTCTCGAAAGAGGACCGCGACGAAAACATCAAGCGCATCGGTTTCGTATGCCAGCTGCTGAGCCGGAACGGCGTCGCGACGATCGCCAGCGCCATCAGCCCGTACGCCGAAGCGCGCGATTCCGTCCGCGACAAGATCGACAACTTCGTCGAGGTGTACGTCAAGTGCCCGCTCGAAGTGCTGATCGAGCGCGACGTGAAGGGGCTTTACAAGAAGGCGCTCGCAGGCGAGATCACGGGCTTCACGGGCGTCGACGATCCGTACGAAGAGCCGGTCAAGCCGGAGATCCTGATCGAATCCGACAAGGAGTCCGAAGCCGAGAGTGTCGCGAAGATCGTGCGCACGCTCGAGCTCATGGGCCTCATTCCGGGCGCCGACGCGAACAAAGACTTCTCCGATGAAGAAGAGGAGAAGATCAAGCAGCGCCTGAAGGACCTCGGCTATATTTAGGTTCGGAAAAAAATCGAGGAGGGTATGTGTCTTCGGCATCGACGGAGTACCGCATACCCTCCTTGCCCGTTTCATGCAGGAAGGCGTGATGCCCCGCGCGAAGGAAATCTTTGCGCGCGGATCGCTCCGTAAAATGAAGGTGACGCTCCCCGAAATCTCGTCTGTCAGCTGGACGAGTTTCATGACCGGCATGGCGCCCGGCGAGCACGGAATCTACGGCTTCACCGATCTGAAACCCGACAGCTACGACATGACGTTCCCCTCTTACCCCGATCTGCCTGTCAAAACGCTCTGGGAGCGTCTGGCTGAGAAGGGGAAGCGGAGCGTGGTGATCAATCAGCCCGCCACGTATCCGGCGCGCCCGATCGAGGGGGCGCTGATCTCCGGGTTCGTGGCGATCGACCTGCGCCAGGCCGTGCATCCGAAATTTCTGTACGCGAAGCTCCAGCAGCTCGGCTACGAGATCGATATCGACGCGCAGGAGGGCGGGAAGAACGCCGATTCCCTCTTCAAACAGCTCGAAACGGGCCTCAGAGGGCGCAGGAAGGCGTGGGATTACCTCTGGAACCGTGAGAAGTGGGACTACTTTCAGGTGGTCGTAACGGGCACGGACCGCCTCATGCACTTCCAGATGCCGGCCGCCTATGACCCCGCCCATCCCGAATTCGAGCGATTTCGTGCGTATTATTCCGCCGTAGACTCTTTTCTCGGAGAGGTGTTTGAGCGATACGTAGAGAAGACCGGGGACGAGGCAGGCGAGGGCTTCTGGGTCCTCTCCGATCACGGTTTCTGCGCGATCGAGCAGGAGTTCTATGTGAACGCCTGGCTCAGGAGCGAGGGGTATTTGAGCTTTGAAAACGATCCGGCGAAGTCGCTGGGCGAGATTACGCCGGAAAGCCGCGCATTCGCGCTCGACCCGGGGCGCATTTACGTGCACCGGTCGGACCGCTATCCGAAAGGGTCGGTCGCGCCGGCCGACGCGGCGGGCGTGGCAGACGAGATCCGCGCGAAGCTGCTGGCGCTCGAGCACGGCGGGGCCGCGGTCTGCCAGGCGGTGCACCAGGGCGAGGAATTGTACTCGGGAGCGCACGCGAACCGCGCGCCGGATCTGGTGCTCACGGCCCGGGATGGTTATGATAGTAAGGGATGGCTCGGTCCATCCGAGCCGTTCGGCCGGAGCCATTTCACGGGAATGCACAATTGGGACGACGCGTTCGTGTGGAACGCGTCCGAGCTGCCGGAGTCCATGGTCATCACGGACATCGCTCCCCGGATCGAATCACGGCTGTCGCAATAATAAGAATCGTACCAGGAGTATTTTGCACGTGTTCTCTCGTCACTTTCGAACTCTCGCCTGGGTCTTTGCACTCACGGCGATCTTTTTCTGCGCGGATCCTGCCGAAGCGTACATCGGACCGGGTGCGGGTTTCGCGTTCCTGTCGTCCTTCATGGTGCTCTTCGTCACGTTCATTCTCGCGTTCGTCTCGATCCTGCTCTGGCCGATTCGTTTCGTCTGGAAGCTGATCTTCAAAAAGCGGCCGCCGAAGACGGATGTGGATCGCGTGATCGTGGTCGGCCTCGACGGCTTCGACCCGAACCAGTGCAGGAAATTCATGGCCGAAGGGAAACTGCCGCACTTTCAGAAACTGGCCGACCAGGGCACATTCGATGAACTGCAGACGGTTTTCCCCGCGATGTCGCCGGTCGCCTGGTCTTCGTTCGCGACGGGCGTCGACCCCTCACGGCACAATCAGTTCGACTTTCTGAACCGCGATCCGCGAACCTATCTTCCTGACCTCGCGTCCGTCTACATCGGGAATGTTTCGCGCGTGCTGAATCTCGGGAAATACAAGCTGCCGCTCGGCAAGCCGGTCATTCGTCTGCTTCGCAAGTCGCAGCCGTTCTGGAAGATTCTCGGCGAGTACGGCATCTTCTCGCATATTCTGCGCGTGCCGATCACGTTCCCGCCCGAGAAGCACAACGGCCTTCTGCTTTCGGCCATGTGCGTACCCGACATCAAGGGGTCGCAGGGAACGTTTACGTATTACACGACGGACGAAAGCGAAGTGGGCGAGGCAACGGGAGGCGTCCGGCGCGTCGTGAAGCGGAACGGCAATACGGTAGAAGGCGACATTCTCGGTCCGTCGAATTCGATGACGAAGGACGAGGAAGAGCTGACCGTACCGTTCAAGATCACGATCGACGACGCGAAAGCGCTGGCCACGATCGACTACAACGGCGAAAAAATTCCGCTCAAGCAGGGCGAGTACTCCGAGTGGATCCGCACGCCCTTCAACGCCGGTATGGGCGTCAAGGTCTGGGGTCTCGTGCGGTTCTATATCATGGAGATGGGCGAGCACTTCAAACTCTACGTTTCGCCGATCCAGATCGACCCCGAAAAGCCGGCCATGCCGATTTCTCACCCCACGTTCTACTCGATGTATCTTTCGAAGCTGCTCGGAAGCTTCGCGACGCTCGGCTTCTGCGAGGACACCTGGGGGCTGAACGAGCGCGTGATCGACGAAGACGCGTTCCTGAAGCAGACCTGGATCACGCACGAAGAGCGCGAACGCATGCTCTTCCATAGTATGACGCAGGTGAAGAAGGGCTTTCTCGTGTGCTGCTTCGACGGCACCGACCGCGTACAGCACATGTTCCAGCGCTATCTGATGCAGGGCCATCCCGCCAACGCGAAGCTCGACGAGAGCGCGTACAGTGACGAAATCGAAAAGCTCTACATCCGCATGGACGAGATGATGGGCCGCGTGATGGACAAGGTCAAAGACGACAGCAAGACCGTCCTGATGGTCATGTCCGATCACGGTTTCGCGCACTTCTCGCGCGGCGTCAATCTGAATTCGTGGCTCGTCGAAAACGGGTACATGGTCATGAAGGACGGCGGCAGGACGTGCAAGGACTGGTTCCGCGGCGTCGACTGGGAGAAAACGAAAGCGTACAGCTTCGGGCTCGTCGGCATTTATTTGAACATCAAGGGTCGCGAAGGCCAGGGAATCGTGGAGCCTGGTGAAGAAGCCGCGGCGCTCCGCCAGGAGATCAAGGAGAAGCTGGGGGCGCTGGTCGACCCGAAGACGGGCGCGAAAGTCATGAACGACGTCTTCAAAACGGAAGAAATCTACACGGGACCCTACGCGCAGAACGGTCCCGACCTTCTCCCCGCGTTCGACGAGCATTACCGGCAGTCGTGGGAAGCCGCGGTCGGGAAAGCGGAGCCGGAAGTCATTATCGACAACGTGAAAGCATGGTCGGGCGATCATTGCCTCGACTGGCGCATCGTGCCCGGCGTTCTGTTCTCGAGCCGCAAACTCGCGCGCAAAAATCCCGGCATCATGGACATGAGCGCGTCGATTCTCGACCTCTTCGGGATTCAGCGACCGGGTTATATGCTCGGGCGCTCATTCTTCCGCGAAGATTCGTCCGACGCCGGGCAAACGCAGAAACAGTCACCCCCTGAAGAGAGAGAAGTCGCGAATGCGTAAATTCTGGCCAGGCTGGTCCCGTTTCGGGATCGCGACGGGGATCCTTGCGGGCGGCGTGCTGATCGCCCTCGTGACCGGCCCCGGGTTTGCCGACTCGAAAAAGAAAATGATGGTGATCGGATTCGACGGCATGGATCCGAAGCAGCTTCAGCAGCATATCGACAACGGATACATGCCGAACTTCAAACGCCTGATCGAGAAGGGGAGCTTTACGACGCTCGGGACGAGCATCCCGCCGCAGAGTCCCGTCGCCTGGTCGAACTTTATTTCGGGTAAGAATCCGGGCGGCCACAATATCTTCGACTTCATTCATCGTGATCCGAAGACGTACCTGCCGTTCCTGAGCACGTCGGAAGCGGTCGGTTCTTCGAAATCGATCGAGCTCTGGGGCGACTGGCAGCTGCCGCTCGGCGGCGGCGAGGTCGTGCTGCTCCGCGAAGGGCGCGCGTTCTGGGAACTGCTCGAGAAGGCCGAAGTGCCCACGACGATCTTCAAGATCCCGGCGAACTACCCGCCCGTGCAGACGAATGTCCGTACGCTGTCGGGGATGGGCACGCCCGACATGCAGGGGACGCCGGGAACGTTCACGTACTTTACGACGCATCCCCCGGAGAACGCCGACGACATTTCCGGCGGCGCGGTGGTCGACATCTATTTCGATCGCGACAAGAGCGAAGCTTCGATACCCGGCCCGCCGAACCCGTTCCACAAGAAGGGCAAGGAGACCGGCGCGAAAGTCACGATGTATCGCGACAAGGAGAACCAGGTCGCGAAGATCGTAACGGGCGACGAAGAGGTCATCATGAAGCCCGGCGAGTTCAGCGAATGGGTGCCGGTCGAGTTCTACATGCTCGGCGACGAAGGTTTCGGCGATAAAATTCGTCCCGCCGCCGCGCCGATGGGACTTGCGATCGGCGGATCCGTACGCTTCTATCTGAAGTCGGTCTATCCCGAGTTCAGCCTGTATGTCACGCCCGTGCAGATCGATCCGCTGAAGCCGGCCCAGCCGGTATCGACGCCCGATGACTGGTCGCAGAAGATCGCCGAGCGGACGGGGCGCTTTTACACGCAGGGCATGCCCGAAGATACGAAGGCGCTCGAAGGCGGCGTGTTCACGGACGGCGAGTTCCTGCAGCAGGCGACGCTCGTTCTCGACGAACGCATGAAGCTCTTCGAAACGATGGTCAGCGATTTCGCACAGGATGAATGGGGCTTCCTGTTCTTCTATTTCTCGTCGCTCGATCAGCAGACACACGTCATGTGGCGCACGATGGACCCGAGCCACCCGGGAACCGACTCGCTCGCGCTGCAGTATCCGGACGCCATCCCGAGTATCTTCAGGCGGCTCGACAAAGCCGTGGGCGTTGCGATGGATCAGCTCGGCGACGACGCCACGCTCGTCATCATGTCGGACCACGGGTTCGCGCCCTGGTACCGCGAAGTGCATCTGAACTCGTGGCTCGCGGACAACGGCTACCTGACGCTCAAGGACAATTCGGAGAGCGTGCGCGCCTCGTCCGACTTCTTCATGAACGTCGACTGGCGCCGCACGAAAGCGTACGCGCTCGGCATCAACGGGCTTTACATCAACGTGCGCGGCCGCGAGAAGAACGGCACCGTCGCACCCGGGAAAGAGCGCGATGATCTCATGAACGAGCTGATCGCGAAGATGAAAGAGCTTCGCGACCCCAAAACGGGCGAGCTCGCGATCAAGGAAGTCTACAAGAGCGAAGAAGTGTTCCAGGGACCGTACGTGAAGAACGCGCCCGACTTGAACGTCGGTTACGCGTACACTTTCCGCGGCTCCAACGAGTCGGCGCTCGGCGAGTTCCCGATGGAGTGGTTCGCGGACAATACCGGCAAGTGGTCGGGCGATCACTGCATCGCGGCGGACCTCGTCCCCGGTATCCTGATCTCGAACCGCAAGGTGAAAAAAGAGGGCGCCGCGCTTTACGATCTTACCGCGACGATTCTTGCCGAGTTCGGTGTGGACAAGGATGAAGACATGATCGGATCGCCGGTCTTTTAGTAAGGAGGAAATCATGTTCGGTGGACCCAAAGTAAAACTGACGAAAGATCTTTTCGAACGAGTCAAGAAGTACGCCCAGCTTGCGGGCTACTCTTCGGTCGACGAATTCGTCGTGCACGCTCTCGAAAAAGAGCTGGGCGGACTCGAAGACAGCGCGTCGGAAGAAGAGATCAAGAAAAAGCTCCAGGGCCTCGGCTACATCTCGTAGCCCGTCCTTAAACGAATCGGGCCTCGCATGAGGCCCTGCCAGCGAAGCGAAGGAACCGTCGTCACATGTGGCCTATTGTTCAGGCGTTTACCAAGTTTTTCGATCTTGCGATCGCGCTCTTTCAGTCGATGCACCCCATTGTCGGGCTCACTGTGATCTCAGTCCTGACCGGCGCCGTGATGCTCGTGGTCTGGAAGTTCACGTCGAATCAGGATGCGATCGCGCGTTCGAAATCGAAGATCGCGGCTTATATCCTCGAAATTCGTCTCTTTCCGGACGACATGCGCGCGCAGTTCGCGGCCCAGGGGCGTGCGCTCGGCGCGAACTTTCGCTATATGACGTACGCCATTCCGCCGATGCTGATCGTCCTGCTCCCCGTCGTCGCGATTCTCGTGCAGCTCGATGTGCGTTATCAGCGCCGGCCGCTCGAGCCGGGTGAAGTGACTCTGCTCAAGGTGAAGGTCGCGGAAGAAGTCGACCTGGCAAGTGTGACGCTCGACGCGCCCGCCGGCATCTTCGTGGAAACTCCCGCCATGCGCGTCGTGGCCGAGGATGAAGTCGACTGGCGCCTGCGGGCCGACACGCCTGGCGAGTACGACGTCAAAGTCACCGCGGGAGCCACGGTCGAGACGAAACGAATCGTGGTCGGTGAGCGCCTCACGAAGCTCGCCGAGTTCCGGGAGCAGTCGAACTTCCTGACCATCTGGATGGCGCCCGCAGAAAAACCGCTCCCGAAGGGATCCCCGATCCACGAGATCCGGCTCACCTATCCGGAACGCGAAATGAAGCTGGCCGGCATCTCCATGCACTGGCTGCTCGTCTTTTTCGTGGTGTCCGTGCTGTTCGGATTCGCGATCAAGGGAATCGTAGGCGTCGAAGTCTGATTAGCGGACGAGTGTGATCTTTCTCGTCTCTTCCGTATCCCCGTTGTCGATCTTGATGAGATAAACGCCGGCGGCGACAGACTCGCCGCCGGTGTCGCGTCCGTTCCATTCGAGAACACCCACGCGATAGGCATCCTGGCGATCGGCGGCCAGTTCGCGCACGAGCCGCCCCGACGGCGAGTAGATCGAGACGCGGACCTCGCTTCCGAGTCGCGCGATCTTGCTCGGCGAAGCCGACTGATACGGAATGAAGACGGTACTGCCGGTCGAAGGGTTCGGGTAGGGCTTCATGCTTTCCGGGATCGAGACGATCGTCACGGTTCCCGCGCCGCTTGTAAGCGCGCCCGATTCCGCCGCAATCGTATAGTTCCGCTCCCCGCAGCATGCTCCGGTATCGCGATACTCCCGCACACTGCCCGCGACTTCCGCAATCAGTACGCCGTTCCGCTCGATCCTGTAAGAGGTGGCGCCCGGCACTTCGTTCCATGAAAGAAGTACGTCGAGTCCGTCATTCGCAGCGCTCAGCACGGGCGCCGCGAGCGCGAACGGACCGGCGAGGTCGTGCGTCAGCGCGGCGATGAGCTTCACCGCATTCTCGGCGAAGTCGAGTTCGAGATGGCCCAGCGTATCGCCGAGCGTATGAAGCGGATTCGTCGCAATGTCGATCGTCTCGCTGATCTGGACCGCCGGGTATCCGTTCGCCCAGAAAGAGGCATGGTCGCTGTAGACCTGCTCGGGGGCGACCTGAAGCGCCACGCTGAACGCGCTTGTCGAGTCGGGCACGAAGGGTGCCGCGCGCTCGAGCAGCCAGTCCGAAGCGTCGTTCGCGATCACGCGCAGAGGTTCTCCGAGCGGATACGCGATCATATCGACCTGCACGTCGGCGTACACGGCATCGCCGCCGGCCCGCGCGTCTCTCGCGTACACCGTGCTTCCGAGAAGCCCCAGCTCCTCGCCGGAAAAGAACAGAAAGCGCACGGTGCGATCGGTCGGGTAGTCGGCCAGCACGCGCGCGGTTTCGAGTGCCGCCGCGATGCCGCTCGCGTCATCGTCCGCGCCGGGGGCCGGATCGCTCAGGCGCCGCTGGTTGATCGAATCGTAATGCCCCGAGAGAATGACCATCTCCCCGGGCTTCGCAGCCCCGACCTTGTCCGCGTATACATTGCGGCTCGCGTGCGACACTTCCGGCGGCAACGGAGGGAACGTCCAGGGGGCGGCGGGCCCGGCGCGGCGCACGAGAAATCCCTCGAAACCGCCGATGAAGACGGCGCCGCCGGGGGGAGTATGCAGCGCCTCGACCGGACGCCAGAGCAGTCCGAACGGGAACGTGATTTCCTGTGTCGTGGCGCCCCGATCCCCGGACGAATAGACATGCGTGAGCAGCAGGTCGTCCCTCGTTCCGAACCAGAGCGTCGAGTCTCCGGACGCCTGTACGTGGCTCAGAAATCGTGCGTCGACATTCTGGCCCGTCCAGGATGACCCGTCCCAGATCAGCACGCGCCCTTCGCTGATGGCGGCCGCGCCCCACGTGCCCGCTTCGTTGAAGTCGATGTCGACGACCGGAAGAAACGTCGGCGTGGACTCGAGCGCCCAGTTCGCGCCGTTCCATTTCCAGATGCGTCCGCTGGAGCCGCAGGCGAACGCGAGCGAGTCCGCCGGGTACGCGATGTCGAACAGCACGCTCTGGGTAATCGACGTGTCGCTCCAAGAATCGCCGCCGTCCCCCGTTCGATAGATCGTCCCGCGACGCGCCGCCGCGAAACCGTTCGCGTTGTCCCGAAACTCGATTCCCTCGAGTCGCTCGCTTCCGAGCGTATCGCGAAGCGACCACGTTCCCGCCGCGCGATGAAGCACCCGTCCGCCGGCGCCGCATGCCCAGACGTGATCGGGCGAAGGCGCCGACACGGCATACAGACCGAAGTCCGCCAGGTAGTCCGTCGTCCAAGTCTCGCCGCCGTCGGTCGAGGCGAGCACCGCGCCCGAATCGTTGTCGCCGCCCTGCTTCAATACCATCCACGCATTGTCACCCTGAAAGGCCGCGCCCTGCACGTCCCAGTTGCTGAGCCGGTAATCGTGAAAACGAGGTTCGTAACCAAGACCTGCCAGGCGCCCGGCGAGATACTCTGCGGCGTCTTCCTGCCCCTGCGAAAATTCGTAGCGCGTTCCGAAGTTCTGGAGGTCTTCGATCGTGCGATAGAGGGAATCGCGGGAGACGTTGTCGATCGCTTCGAGCCATGGCGCCTCGGTCTTCGAGCGGGGCGGCCCGAGGCGTCTCACGGTTCGCTCCACAGGGACCGGCACCTCGCAGAAGTGGGGGATCGGGCCCTTCAGATCGTGCCAATCGGGATTGCCGCCCGCGGCCACGAACGGCGGGTCCGAACAGGCGGCGAGCGAAGTGGTGAGCGAAGCCAGCGCGATCAGAATCGTGAGCATCATGATCTGAGTATATAGCATGTGGCCGCTTGGTCCGGCCTTGTGGACGGCGTGCCGGATGCGCGGCATCGCGATCCCTGGCCGGTCCGCCCTTGATGATGGGGGCGTTGGCCGGTTCGGTGGATGGCGTGTCAGATGCGCGGCATCGCGATCCCTGGCCGGTCCGCCCTTGATGATGGGGGGTCGTTGGCGGGATGATTGCTGACTTCTGTTGCGGGAAGCGGCAGAGGAGGTCGGTACGCCGAAGGGCTCCCCGGCTCAAGGTTGGTCTCGCTCGCCGCGCATCCGGCACGCCTTCCACGGCCGGACAAACTTTGGAGGGGCGGAAGGAATCCGGAGGGCGGGGCGGGAGGAATCCGGAGTTTGGAGGGGAGGGAAGAGGGGAGCGGGAGGAGCGGGAGCGGGAGGAGCGGGAGGGTCGGAGGGGAGCGGGAAGAACCGGGGGGCGTGGGGAGGGTGTAGACACAGGCGCGATCGGCCTGTTCAGGGCGCTCAAAAGGTCGTGGAAGAGTCTCTGACCCTCGGGTACATTAAACCCAACATGCGGAAAACGATGATTCATAAGCATATCCCGGCCCTGGGGCGTTTCTGGGCGCCCGGCGTGACTTCAGTCACGCTGGCGCTTCTCGTTGGGTCAGGTGCCGGCGGACTGTTCGTGGCGCGCGCGGAAGCTGCTCCGACGATCACCGAACACAGGATATCGCTGGAGCTCGACCCGCGGCGCTCGGAGATTCGCGTCAACGACACGTTCCTGTTGAGGGGCGCCGCCACGAGTTCGGTGCGCTTTTTTCTGCACGCGGGCCTCACGATCGAGTCGATGAGCGCGGGGGGGCGGTCGCTCACCTGGAAGAAGGAATCTCACGACGACCCGGACTGGGAACATGCCGCGCGTTATCGGGCCGCGCTGCCGTCCACTTCGGACGAGGACGTGGAAATCCAGATCAAGTACGCGGGCAGCATCGTCGACAGCGTCGCGGACGGCACGACGGGCACGATCGAGAAGCAGGGCGCGTTCCTTTCGAGCGAAACGGCCTGGATCCCGACGATCCCCTCTTCGCGCTACACGTTTTCGATGATCGCGGTCACGCCGCAATCCTGGGAGATACTGACGCAGGGTAGGCTCGAGGCGCGCTCGGACGGCGGCGGAAGAAAGACGACGCGCTACGTGTCCGAAATCCCCATGGACGAAATCTACTTCGTCGCCGGGCCGTACCGGTTCTACGAATCCGACCACAGGGGGATCCGGATCGTCGGGCTCCTCTATCAGGCGGACGACGCCACGGAACTCTGGGAAACGTACCGGGCCGCTGCAATGCGCTACCTCGATCTGTACGGCGGACAGATCGGGCGCTATCCGTATACGAAATTCGCTTTCGTCGAGAACTTCTGGGAGACGGGATACGGCATGCCCTCGTTCACGCTTCTCGGCAGCAAAGTGCTGCGCCTCCCCTTTATTCCGGAGACATCGTTCCGGCATGAAGTGCTGCACAACTGGTGGGGGAACAGCGTGTTTCTCGACCCGGATCAGGGAAACTGGTGCGAGGCGCTCACGAATTACATGGCCGACTTCGCGAAATCCGAAGAGGAAGGCGAGGAGGCGGCGCGGCGCCACCGTCTGCGCGAGCTGCAGCGCTTCTGGAACGAGCAGGAAAAGAACCGGGCGGTAAGCCTCGCGGAATTCCAGCAGGGGGCCGACGAGGACCAGACCGCGATCGGGTATACGAAGGGCGCGTTCTTCTTCCATATGTTGCGCGAGCACGTGGGCGCGGTACCGTTTGCGCGGTCGATGCAGCGCTTTTATGCCGCGTACCGCGGGAAGGTCGCCGGCTGGGATGAGCTGCGCGCGGCGATCGCGAAGGATACGGGAACGAACCTCGACAAGTTCTTCGAGGAGTGGGTCGATCGAAAGGGGGCGCCCCGGCTCGAACTCGCGGGCGTTTCCCGCTCCCGTGACGACGGCGTTCATGTGACGACGATTACGATCCGGCAGTCCGAGCCGTTCTACGATCTTGACGTTCCTGTGGAAATCGAAACGGAGGACGGGGCGCGACAGGAAGGGTTCGTGATTCTCGTTCGGAAGGAGGGGACGCTCGAATGGCGGAGCGAGAGCCCGGTGCGGCGCGTCACTCTGGACCCGAAGTACGATCTGTTCCGACGCCTGAATGAGAACGAAATACCGCCGAGCGTGTCGACCGTGTTCTCCGGCTCCCGGTTCGGCGTCACGCTCCCCGACACGAGCACGATCTGGCGGGACGCCGTGACGCAGTGGGACCCGAAGGGGCTCGTTGCCGTGCGCGGGCATGACGAAGGATCGGAGATCGGGGCATCTGATGCCGGCGCGCGGAGCGGGGTCACGATCGATCTCTGGGACGGCGCCGAATCGTGGACCGCGGCGCACGGTGGTGTCGGTGAATCCGCCGGCGCGGATGGCGGCGGCACGCCTGCGTCCGACTTTCCGATCGCGCGCAACGATTCCGGCTGGGTCGTGAACGGCGAAGCGATCGGCGACGGCACGCTTTTCTACGTTGCGAAGACGGGAGCACGCAACGCGCGAGGGAACGCTCCCGGACTGCAGGCCGCAATCGTGGCAAAGCCGGGTGACGATGTCGTCGATATCACGCGCCGGATTCCGTACTACGGTTATTACGGGACGATCCTGTTCCGGGACGGCGAGGTCGTGTTCAAGGGCGAATGGGACGCCACGCCTCCGGAATGGAAGGCGCCTGAATGATGCCTTTCCACGCCCTGACGAAACGATTTCGCCTGGCGCGCCATTGCAGGGGCGCGCTTTCGCTGATGGCGGGCTGCGTCCTTCTGCTGAGCCTGTCGTTCGGATGCGGCGGCGCGAAGCCCGAACCCACCGGCCTTCGCGTTGCCGTGATCGGGCTCGACGGCGCCACGTTCGACCTGCTCGATCCGTGGTTCGCGGAGGGTCTGCTTCCGAATCTGGCGACGCTCCGCTCGTCCGCATTCAGCGCCACGCTGGAGTCGGTGATCCCGGCGCTTTCGGCACCGGCATGGACCTCGGCCGTGACCGGGGTCAATCCCGGCAAGCACGGCGTGTTCGACTTCGAACTGCTGAACAGGGACGAGTTCATCACGGAACCGGCCACCTCGCTCGACCGCGAAGCGAAAGCAGTGTGGGAATACCTCACAGACAGCCACCGGAGCTCGGTTGTCGTCAGCATTCCTCTGACTTCGCCTCCCGACTCGATCGACGGACTCATGATCTCGGGCTTCCCGCATCTCCGTCCGACCGGGTATACGTGGCCGCCGGAACTCGAGAACCAGCTCCGCGCGTACCGGCTCGACAAATACGGCGAGTATCTTCCGCCGGACGGCGAGGACGCGTTCCTCGCGAATCTGAACGCCACGCGTGAGGCGCGTTATCGTACGGCGATCGAATTCTTCAAGAATGAAGAATGGGAACTGTTCTGGACCGTCTTCATGGGCAGCGACAAGATTCAGCACTTCTACTGGCAGTTCATGGATCCCGAGGGGCGCGATGTCGATCCGGTGCTGCGGGAGCGCTACCAGCACGCGATACGTGACCATTGGATCCGCGTCGACGAAATTGTGGGTGAGTTTCTTGCGGCGCGTGACGAGAACACGGTCCTGTTCGTCGTGTCCGATCACGGCTTCGTGCCCGTAACGCGCGAGCTTCCGCTGCTTCGCTGGATCTGGGACGAAGGATACTGCAGCGCGAATCCGAAGAAATCGCGCGTACTCTACTTTCCGCATCTCGGCGGGCGGCTCACGATCAATACGAAGGGCGCGTTCGATGACGGCGTCGTTTCGCCGGGCGAAGAATACAACGCGCTCCGCGATGAACTGCGCGAGAAACTGCTGGCGATCCGCGATCCCGACAATGGAAAGCAGGTCGTGAAGAACGTATACTTTCGAGATGAAGTGTATACGGGGCGGTTCGTCGAGAACGCGCCCGACATTCTGATCGAAGGGGAACGCGGTTATCTGTTCGGGCGGGGCGCTCCGTTTCAGGGGGGACCGCTTTTCAAGACGCCTTCGTTCACGTTTTCGGGGTACCACGATCGCCGCGGCATACTCTTCGCGACGGGACCCCACGTGAAACCGGGCCGCGCCGAAACGCCGATTTCGCTTCTGGATCTCGCCCCCACGGTGCTGGGTCTTCTGGGCGAAGTGATTCCACGCGATTTCGATGGCGCCATGATGAGTGCGCCGTTCACGCCCGACCTCGACTCGATCGCCCCGGCCCGCATCGCGAAGCGCACGATCAAGCGGGACATACCGGCTTCGAAACGTCGCGAAGAGAAAGAGGGCCTGAAGGCGCTGCCGTATCTGCGGTAAGTATTCCGGTGAGCGGGCCGGTCAGTGTGAGTCGAAGCGGATCATTCTGATTCCGAGCAGCGCGAAGAACACCGCGAACCCGGCGAGCAGTCCGATCACCGGAAGCACGCTGACGAGATCGCCGTTGTAGGAAATGATTCTCTGCATCCCGGACATCGCCCACCCGGTGGGAAGAAGCATCGCGACCTTCTTCATCGTTCCGCTTACGATTTCAATCGGCCACCAGCATCCGCCAAGCGCCGCCATCGTGAGTGTGATGAGCACCCCCGCCGGCGAAACGACTTCCGCCTTTCCGATCGAAAGCCCGAGGAACACGCCGAGCGATGACACGGCGAGGGCGAGGGCCGCGAGCACGCCCGCGAGCGCGAACGGCGATCCGCCCCACTCCATGCGAAACAGAATCGTACTGACGATGACGAGGAACGCGATCTGCACGACTGCGACGAGCAGAAGCCCCGCGACTTTCCCCCAGTAAATTTCGCCGATCGTAATCGGCGCGGAACCGAGGCGGCGGAAATGGCCGCCTTCGACATTCGACGCCACGAGAGACGCCCCGGACGTGAGCGCGACGATCAGCACGAACATCACGATGTTGCCCGGGACTGAGAACTGGAAGCCGCGCGGCACTTCGCGCAGCGCCAGCGCGTTCCGGCTCTCGAGCGCGACCTCGTCGGGACGCGCGGCGAGGCTCGCATACGAAGCCGCCAGCGCCTCGTCCGTACCATTCGCGAGCAGGCTCTCCGGTATCGCGTACGTGTTCAGCAGCACGCGGAGCGCGGCCTGCCTTGCCGTCCATGCGTAATTGTCGAGCATTCGTCTGCTCGCCCCTTCGAGCGCCACGACCGGAAGCAACGTTTTGCGGCCCGCGCGTACCGAGTCCGTGAACCCCGCCGGGATCGCGAGCCATGCTTTCCGCTTCGCGAGCAGCGAGTCGCCCTCTTCGTACAGAGCGACTTCGGTCGTTTCCGTTTCCAGTTGCTCGAGAATCGCGCGTGCGAGAAATCCGTTGTCGCCGGCTACGACCGGGATCGCCGTTTTCGGCGGCTCGCCTTCGCCGCCCGGTCCCATCAACGTTCCGAACGACGCGATGAAGATGAGCGGCATGACGAAGAGCCACAGGATCGATTGCCTGTCCTTCAGCGTGAGCACCAGATCAGTCTGCGCGATCGCGAGTATTCTCGGCAGATTCATCGGCGCAGATTCCTCTCGAACAGAAACGTGGAGGCGAAGAAGAGCACCGTGCCCACGGATGTCAGAATCAGCAGATGCAGGCCGATGTCGGACAGGCCGCCGTCG
This sequence comes from Candidatus Eiseniibacteriota bacterium, assembly GCA_029262235.1. Taxonomy (GTDB): domain Bacteria; phylum Orphanbacterota; class Orphanbacteria; order Orphanbacterales; family Orphanbacteraceae; genus JABDJQ01. The sequence goes on from JAJCZU010000004.1 coordinate 995,657, forward strand.
AACACGGTGATCGTCCGGAATCCTTCGATCGTCCAGTAGTTGATCGTCCATTTCGATACGCTCTGCACGGAGTCCGGAAACATCTCCGCAGGGATCATGCTGCCGCCCAGGATCGACATACCGAATATCACGATGGTGCTCAGAGCGTCCGCCTGACGCTCGGTTCGCGTAACGGCGAATACGAACGCGAGAATGCCCGTGACCGCCACGCCCTGCGCGATGACCAGAAGAATCGCGGCCAGGCCGTCGTTCCATCGAATGTGAAAGACGAGGGAGCCGATCACGGCGAGCAGAAGATGGCAGACGACGAGCAGCGCGAGGGTCGAGATGAGTTTGGAAAGAACGACGGTGCGGATCGGAACCGGAGTCGCGAGAAGTCGCGCCAGATGCCCGTGCTCGCGCTCCCAGAGAAGGTCGCGCAGTGACTGCTGCGCGACGAACAGGAGCCCCATCGCGATGATGCCGGGAAAGAGATAGGCGAACAGGTTCACGTTTCGTTTCTGTTGCGCCGGATCCTTCGTTTCGTCGATGCGCTCTTCGATCGACACGTCGATCGCGGGCGGCAGCAGGAGGCGCTCGCCCCGCTTGATCGCCCGCTGCACGGTCACGGCGATGCTCGACACCGTGGCCTCGCCCGGCCCGTCGTCATTGTCCATCAGGCTGCTCACGGTTTCGAGCGGCTCGGCCAGTACGCGCGAGGCGCCGGTCAGGATCAACGCCAGAAACCCGGCGAAGGACTCCGCGATTTCCGGCAGGATCGACTCGCCGGGATTGCGTACGAGAGTGAGTGTCACGGGTTCGCGCGCGAGATACTTTTCGCTGAAGCCGGCGGGAATCACGATCAGGGCCGACGCGTCCCCTTCGCCGACGATCGCCTCGCCGGCGCCGGAATCGACCAGGGCGACGTCGAAAAACCGGGCAGCCTGTTCGTTTCGAAACGCGGTGGAAAGAAGCTCGCTCAGGAAGCCGCCGTCCCGGTTTTCAACGAGCAGTTTGATCGTGGGAAGAACATCGTCGTCGTTCGCGTTGAACGTGCCGCCGATCACGGCAACGAGGACGAGAGGAAACGCCAGTGTCAGCAGGACGCCGGCCGGCGCGCGGACACGACGGGCCAGGTCTTTGCGGATCAGCGCGAGCAATGCTCTCATTCGCGAAGTTCTCTCCCTGTCAGCTTCAGGAACAGAGACTGGAGCGAGGGTTTGCGAATCGCGACCTCTTCGACTTCCGGCATGCCCCCGAAGAGCCTGTGGAGAACGGAAAAGACTTCCGAACCATGCCGTGTGGTCGACAGAAGCGCCTTGCCGTCATCGATCGCGAGAAGCGAGATGTCGCGCTCGCTCGCCAGCGCGCTCCGGATCGCGTCAGGCGTGAACGTGCCGGAAAGCGAAACGATGTCCCCTTCGCCGAGTTCGAGAAGCAGATCGCGAAGCGTGCCGTTCACGAGTATCTTTCCGTGGTCGATGATCGCCACGCGGTCGCAGAGCTCTTCCACTTCTTCCAGATAGTGCGACGTGTACACGACGGCCGTACCGCCCGCCGCGACCTCTTTCACCATGTCGAGAATCGCGATGCGCCCCTGCGGGTCGATGCCGGCTGTCACTTCGTCGAGCAGAAGAAGACGGGGCGAGTGAATGAGTCCGGTGAGAAGATGCAGGCGGCGCTTCATGCCGCCGGAGTACGTCTTGACCGCGCTCTTCGCCTTTTCGCGAAGGCCGGCGCGTTCCAGGAGCGTTTCGATTCTGTCGTCGAGAGCGGAACCCCTGAGGCCGTAGATGCGGCCCCAGAAGCGCAGGTTCTCCCGGGCGCTCAGCTCTTCGTACAGCGAGATGTCCTGCGGCACGACGCCGAGCAGCTTTTTCGCGTCGCGCGGCCGGTCGATTACGGAGATCCCGTCGATCGTGATCGAGCCCGCGTCGGGAAGCAGAAGGCCCGAAACCATCGAAAGCGTGGTCGTTTTGCCCGCGCCGTTCGGCCCCAGGAGGCCGAAGATCTCTCCGCCGCGCGCCTCGAGATCGATGCCGTCGACGGCGCGCAGATCCCCGAATCGCTTCTCGATACCCTGAATTGTGAGCATGGCCGCATTGTAGCGGATGGGGAACGGGGGGGCGAACGGAAATGGCCCCGCGTGCGTGTCTGGACAGGTTCGCGCAGGACCGCTATCTTGCAGTTATGAGAGCGTTCCGTTTCCTTCATATGGCCGACGTTCATTTCGACCGGTCCTTCGCTACGAAACGGGAGAAGGTCCGCGCCGCGTTGCGTGATGCGATGGAGGCGTCTTTCTCCACGGCCGTCGATCTGGCGCTCTCGGAATCCGTCGACGCGTTTCTGATCGCCGGCGACCTCTTCGACCACTCCGAATGCTCCTATCGTACGGAACGGTTTCTCCGCACACAGATCGCGCGTCTCGAGGAATCAGGGATCGCGTTTCTCTACGCAACGGGTAATCATGATCCCGGCCCCGCGACGCGGCGGATCTCCTGGCCCGACGGCGCCGTGCTCTTCGACCGGGGCACGCCGCGGCGCGTCGCGATCGAGCGCGAAGGGCGCGCTGTCGGCCATGTCACGGCGGCGGGGCACGCGCGCAGCACGACGGGCGAAAACCTCGCTGCCACGTTTCCGTCCGCGCCGCGCGATCAAAAAGCGCCCGAAGTCGCCATGCTGCACGCCACGGTGTCCGGCAGCCTCGGCTATGCGGGGCACGGGAAGCATGCTCCTTGCTCGCAGGGCGACCTGATCGAGAAGGGCTACGGTTACTGGGCGCTCGGGCACATTCACCTGCGTCAGTCGGTCGTGGAAGACGCCGCTGCCCACTACCCCGGTGGTCCGCTCGGACTCAGCAGGCGTGAAACGGGAGAGAAGGGCGTGCTGATCGTGTCTCTCGAGCCGGGCGCGCCCGCCGAGGTCGCGTTTCATGCCACCGCGCCGCTTCGCTGGGAGTCGATCACGGCGGACCTGAGCGACGTGACCGAATGGGACGGCGTGCAGCGCGCGATCCGGCGCGCGATCGACACGACGCTCGACGTACCCGCGAATGAAACGCTGCTCACGATCTGGCTGGAAGGGGCGACCCGGCTCGCCACGGAAATCCGTCATCCCGAAAACACCGATTCGCTGACCGACGAAATCCTTTACGGCGCGGGTTTGCGCGACCTCTTTCTCGAAACACGCCGCCTGCGCCGCCCGGTGGAGCGGGAACGGTTCCTCGTCGAGCCGATCCATTCGATGTGCGAACTCGTGCGCGCGCTTCGAAGCGGCGACGAGAGTATCGACTCGATCACACCGCCGAAGTTCGCGGGCGAGCCGCTTGACCCGGCAGGCAAACGCGAGTACCTGCTGGCGCTTCTCGAAGGGGCGGAGGACGAGCTCGTCGATCGCATGTGGAAGGAGCGGTCATGAGATTCCGCGCCGCCCGCATCGACGGCTACGGTTCGCTCACGCAGCGGATCTTTCGCGACCTCGACCATCCGATCGTCGTCGTGTACGGGCCGAACGAGGCCGGCAAGACCACGTTCTACAACTATCTCACGACGATGCTGTTCGGCTTTCATCCTGCGAATCTCGAAGGAAACCCCTACGCGCCCTGGAGCGGCGTTGAAATGGGGGGCGAGGCGGAAATCGTGCTCGGCAAGCGCGAGCGCTGGACCGTGAAGCGCGCGATGCGGGCGAGCATTACGGGGCGCGTGGTCCGCAACAAAGAGAGCACGAACATTCAGAATCAGCCTCTCCCGTGCCTCGGCATGATCACGCGTGCGCTGTTTCAGGCGGTGTACGCGATGAACCGCCACGACCTCGTTTTTCTCGACGAGAAATCATGGGCGGAAGTGAAGGATCGTCTGCTCGGAACGGCCGGGATCCCGCAGGTGCAGTCGGCGCGTCTTGTCGCGGAGGCCCTCGAGAAGGAGGCGGACCAGCTGTGGCGCCCGGACCGTCGCGGCAAGAGCCGTTCGCGCAAGTTGAAAGAAGCGATGCGCGCGCTCAGCGAGGCGGAGCAGAAGGCGCGCGAACGGGATCGCGCGACGCGCACGATCGAGTCCGAACTCGAACAGGCCGATCACGACCTCGCGGGCTGCGAAGAGAAACGTGCCGTGCTCGCCGCGCGGATCCGGCGCGCCCGCCGGTTGCTCCCCGCCGCGCGCCGGCTCATGCTTCTCTTTGAAATGAACGCGAACGCCGAAATCGCGCGCGCCTGCGCCCACCTCCCGACGGACCCGATGGCGCGCCGGGAAGCGTGGCTGCAGCGCGAGCGCGAACTTCAGGAGCGGGCCGACCGGCTGGCGCGCGAACGGGAAGAGTGCCGCCGCGCGCAGGACGCGTTCACGGATGCGGACCGCGCGCTTCTCGCCGCGTCGGAAGAGACGCGGCGTCTCCGCGAGAACCGTGCCGGGCGCACCGCCCGCGTGCACACCCTCGAGTCGAGGCGGGAAGATCTTGCCGGCGCCGAGGCGATTCTGAGCGACCGGGCCAACGGCCTGTTCGTCGGGGTGATCGAGTGCCCGGCGGCCGCCGCGCTACCCCGGGAAGAGCTGTCGCGCAGGATCAGCGCCTATCGGGAGGCGCGCGACGAGCGAATCATTCGCGAACGTACCGAGACGATCGACCCCCTTACGGAAGACGGCACGGCAGGCGGCGGGCTCGAGGGCGGCGAACCGGCGGATGCCGGATCGGCCAGGTTCCGGATACCATTTCTGTCCGGTAGTCCCTGGCTGTTTGCGGCGGCCGGCGTTCTCCTGTTCGCACTGTACTTCTTCGTGCGCGCCCATCCCGCTTCGTTCCTTGTTCTCTTCGCCGCTGCTCTTGCCACCCTGGCGGGGGTGCAATCGTACTTCTCCGGACGGGGAAAGGACGCGCATCGTGCGGCGGCCGAGCGGCGCAGGAAACGGGCGGCGGATCGCATCGAGTCCGCGCGCGGCAGTGAGCGCGAGGCACGCGACAATGTCGCGGCGCTGCTCGATCCCCTGCCCCTTGCGGAGCATCGCGCGCAGCTCATGGACGAAGACCTGCGACGCGATCTGACCGAATACAACGATCAGCTGAGCAAAGTCGAGCGTCTGCGCGGCACGATCGGCGAGTTGCATGCGGAAATCGTGCGCTATGACGAGGAGGCGGCTTCATTGATCGCGGCGCTCGCGATCGAAGACGTGCGGGGCGACTGGATCGCGGCGCTCGACCGCAATCTGGACGAAGCGCGGGCGCGCCGGACCGAAGCGGGAAAGGCGGAGCACCGCCTGCAGGAGATCGCGGCGGACGAGGCATCCGTGAAAGAGGAACGGGTACGGCTGACGGGTGAGCGCGAAACGCTCGAAGAAGAGCTGGCGAAGCTGGGTCCCGATCCCGAACGGGGCGCCCGCGCACTGCAGGAATCGCGTCGCGCGGCCGACTCGGCCGAGGCCCTGCGCGTCGAACTTCGCAAGGAGTCAGGGAGCCTTTCGCAACTCCGCGAGGAAGTCGCGGCGTTTCTCGAAGAGGAGACGGGGGCCGACGACAATCTGCTTGCGCGGTGGGAATCGGAAGAGAAAGCGCTTCACGAACAGATCAATCAGTTTCATTCCACGGCCGCTTCGCTTCGTTCCGACCTCAAACACAGGCTCGAAGAGCGGACCGCAGCGGATTTGGCCGGCGAGAAGGCCGCGCTCGAAGAGGAGTTGCAGGAAGCGCGCCGCGAACGCGACCGAAAAGCGCTCCTTGCGCGCATCGTGCGTGAGGGGGAGGCCCGTTATCGCCGGGAACACGAGCCGGACATCTACAAGCGTGCGGGCGAGCATCTTTCGGTGATCACGAACGGGCGCTATGACCGCTTTTCGGTCGAAGAGGGGAAGTCGCCGCGTCCGATGCTCCATTCGCGCGAAGCGGGGGAGGCGCGTGCGGCTGCCGAGCCGTTCAGCCAGGGCACTCTCGATCAGCTCTACTGGTCGCTCCGCATGGCGCTCGTGGACCATCTCGAGGCGGGCGGAGAACCGCTGCCGCTCTTCCTGGACGAAGTGTTCGCGCACTGGGACGCCGAGCGGATGGACCGGGGGATCGCGCTCCTTCGTTCGCTCGCCGCGCATCGCCAGATCTTTTTCTTTACGTGTCATGAATCTGTCGCGAAACGGTTTCGTGATGAAGGCGCGGGCCTGATCGACCTCGAAGACAGCGGGTCGAAGATGGCGCTCTTTTAGGAGTGGCGATGATCGGGAGCGGGAGACGAACTACGCTGGCTGCGTTTGCAGCCGCTCTCGCGATTTTCGGCTGCGTGGAAGAAACGGAGTGGACCGCGATGCGCGAACGAATGGTAAGCGATCAGATCGTGCGGCGCGGCGTCACGAATCCCGCCGTGCTCGATGCCGTGCGCGCCGTTCCGCGCCACGCGTTCGTTCCCGAAGCGTATCGCAGCGAAGCCTACGACGATCATCCGCTTCCGATCGGCGAAGGGCAGACGATTTCGCAGCCCTATATCGTTGCGCTCATGACCGAGCTTCTCGATCTGAAACCGGGTGACCGCGTGCTCGAAGTGGGAACGGGGTCCGGGTATCAGGCGGCCGTGCTGGCCGAACTCGTGACCTCCGTCTTCAGCATCGAAATCGTCGAACCGCTCGCGAAAGAGTCGGCCGCGCGGCTTGCGGCGCTCGGCTACAAGAATGTCACGGTGCGAGCGGGGGACGGATATCGCGGGTGGCCGGAAGAGGCGCCGTTCGACGCCATTATCGTGACGGCCGCGCCCGGGCACGTGCCGAAACCGTTGACGGAGCAGTTGAAAGACGGTGGCGTGCTCGTCATTCCTGTCGGCGACGAAGAACAGTCGCTGCTCCGCATCACGCGGACCGGAAATGCGTTGAAACGGGAGAGCGTGATTCCCGTGCGCTTCGTGCCGATGACCGGCGAGGCCGAACGCGGCGAGAAGTAGAAGACCGGTCGGCTCCCGTGTTTTTCACCTACACTTCACTCTTTTTCGCTGCACTTCGCTACTGAAACGTGTTCTCGCGCAGCAGCCGATACTCGTTGGCATCCTTCTCGACGCCTTTCGCGACCGACCATTCCGCTGCCGTGTCGTAGAGCATCCACCGGACTTCTGCCGGGTACTCGTGAATCGGCCGCCATTCCACTTTATCCGCAAGATAGGTAAAGGAGGGGGGCGCGCCCTTGCGAACGGCGCTCAGCACCGGGTTCAGAAGCGCGCCGCAACCGGTAACATCGCCGCGCGCGAGCCGCGTGCGCGCCAGCAGAATCGTCGCGAGGTCGTTGTAGTCCGCGATGGCGCGCGCGTCTTCGAGCGCACGCACCGCCCCTTCCAGGTCGTTTCCGAACAGCGCAAGCAGGCCGGCCGTGCATTCGACTTCCGCGTTCTGGGGGTCGATGAGGCGCGCTTCGTCGATCTGTTTCGACGCGTCCTCGAGACGGCCTTCGCGAATCAGATAGCGGGCGTAATCGGAGCGGAGTTCGGGAATCCCGTTTCGCCGCTTGAGCGCCTGCATGAAGTAGTCGTCCGCTTCTTCTTTTCGCCCGTTGAATCCGAATGTGAGGCCCACGCCCCAGAGCGCCCCCGGGTGATCCGACTGGTAAGCAAGCACGCGTTCGTACGCTGCGGCGGCGGGCTTCAACTGACCGTCGCGCAGGTACGCGTTTCCGAGCGCGTGATCGATGTCGTAACGCTCGTTCGCGTCAACGGCAGCGGCGCCCTCTTCGAGCACCGCGATCGGGGCCTTGCGGTCGCCCGTCCTGTGAAAGACGGTCTGCGCGAGGCGGATCCAGGGGCCGGCAACGGCCGGGTGCTTGTCGACGGCAAACTGGGCCGCGCGCACGGCGGCTTCATTCTCGCCGAGAACCGAACGCGTGTACGCCATGCCGGTCCAGGCACCTTCGTCATCGGGAGAACGCGCGATCGCCTTGTCGAGCAGTGCGAGCGCTTCGTCAGGCTCCCCGTTTTCGAGTTTGTCCATGGCGGCTACCACGAGCGCCGGTGCGAAATACTTGGCAACCGAAGTATCCGTCAACACCTCTTCCAGAAGCGCGAGCAGTTGAGGGTCGAACTGTTCGAGTCTTTCGCGCACGATCTCGCGCGTATCGTATTCGTCGCGCTTCGGGCTGAAGTACGAATTGATCCCCTCTGCGAAGTACTCCCAGACGCTCGAGCCCTGATAGCGTGAAACAAACGTCTTCCGGCCGGCCTCTTCCTGTTCTTTGGCGCGCGCGTACTCTTCCTGAATCCGCCGCTTCTCCTCGGGAGTCAGAACGTAGTGCACCTGATGGGAGAGTTCGTGCAGCACGGTGTTGTACTTCTGATAGATCGTGCGCTCGACGTCCTCGACACCCGTTACCGTGTTGAAGCCGCCGCACCCGCGCACGTCGTCCCACAGGCGCGAGTCGTACGAGATCCGCTGGTCGGCGAGCTCTTCGAGAAATGGCGACTCCGAAAGCCGCTCATGAAGCGGTTTGATGTAGTACGTGGCGCCCGCCTCGTTCAGCACGGGTATAAAACGCGCCCACTGCGTCATCGAAAGCGCCACCCGTTTCTGGTGGCGTTCGCTCAGCGCGTCCCAGTTCAGCACGAACTGCTCGACCCCCGGAATCACGGGGAGAGCGGACAGGTCGAGTTTGCGTTGATACAGATCGCGGTTCACGTTGACGCGGAGCTTCTTCCACTCCATCGCCTTCGCGAACGCGTTGTGTGCCCGGCCGTAGTCGGGGCAGATGTGCAGCGCCTGCTGAAAATGCGCGATCGCCGAGTCGGCCTGACCGCGTTCCCACGCGATGACGCCGAGGAGCAGATCCGAGTCGACGAGATCCGGGAACGCCCGGCGCACGTTGCGCAGCATCGCTTCCGCCTGATCGCGCTTACCCTGCTTCATGAGGTTCCGCGATTCCCTGAGATACGCTTCGCCCTCGGCATCCTGGAACGCGCCGGGATACGCTTCTTCGATCTCCGAGTAGTTGTAGTCGGTGTAACCGTTCCCGAGCAGATAGTGCGAGGCCTCGTGATACGGATCCAGTCGCAGCGCTTCCTTCCCGATCGCGATCGCCTCGCTCACTTCGCCGAGGCGAATCAGCACGAGCGTGACGGCGTAAAGCAGATCCGGCGTGGGCGGGGCTTCGCCGAGAGCGTGCGTCAGCAGGTCCGCGGCGGCCTCGTAATCGTTTTCGCGATACGAAATGTTCGCGAGGCCGAGCAATGCGCGCGCCCGGTCTTCCGGACTGTGCGTGATCGCGAGCAGCCGGTCGTAGTCCGCTTTGGCGTCGTCGTACCGGAGCGTCTGATAGGCGAGCGACCCCCGCCCGAATAGGCCTGCGATCGCGTCTTCGTCCTCGGCGAGAAGCCGCGTCACCATGCTGTCGACACGGGGCAGATTCTCCTGCGCGTTCCAGAGACGAATGCGCAGCCTGGCCAGCGCGTCCTGGTCGGCGCCCCCCGCTTCGGCCATGCGGATCTCCCGCTCGGCGTCTTCGAAGTTGTACATCGTCAAGTGAATGTCTGCCCAGAGAAGCGCCGTCCGCGCCGGATCCTCGTCCGCCAGGCGTTCTTCCGCAATCAGCGCGACCGCCTGCGGAATGCGCCCGAGCGACACGAGATCTTCGGCCCGATCAAGCCCCTCGTTCCCTTCACGTTCGAGATCTTCGATTCGCTGCATGCGGCTGTCGCGTACTTTGTCCAGAAACCGTGTGTCGGCGCTGCTTTCCGACACGAGAAAAAATATCGCCGCCAGGGCGAACACAAGGCGCATGGGTGTTCCTTTCAGAATTCAAAACCGATTGCAGGACGGGGCTGTGCCGCCGGTCTGCCGTTCCCTACCGTTTTGCGGCGGACCGCATCAACAGGAAAACAACTACCCCAAAGAGGGCGACGGAGACAAGGGAGGAATCGAGAACCGGAATCGGAAGTGCCACATTAAAGAAGATGAGCGTCGCCAGAACGACACCCGTAATCGCCTCGCCCGCGACGAGGCCGCTCGAGAAAAGCACGCCGCGACTTTGCGCGTCTTTCGCCTTTTCGCCGCCGCCCGCCGCCCGCGCCACGAGCATGCTGGCGATCCCGCCGACGAGGATCGGTACCGAGAGCGAAAGCGGCAGGTAGATCCCGACCGCGACCGGCATGATGTGCATCCGGAACGCCGCGCCCGCGCGCAGCAGGAACTGATCGATCACGATGATCGTAATGCCGATGCCCGCGCCCCAGTAGATCATGTTCCACGGCAGCGTGCCCCCGTGGAACATCGTGCTTGTAAGGCTCGCGAAAAGCGTGGCCTGCGGCGCACGCAGCTGGTCGCCGATGCCGTACGCTTCATGCAGCACGATCAGAATCGGCGCGATGATGAACGCCGGCACGACAACGCCCAGAACCTGCATCCACTGCTGTTTTACGGGCGTGGCGCCGACCAGGTAGCCCGTCTTGAGATCCTGCGAAACGTCCCCCGCCGTGCACGCCGCGCAGCAGACGACCCCCGCGATCCCGAGCACCGCAATGATCCCCGTCATCCCGCTGAGACCGAGAAGCAGCAGGAGGCCGCTCGCGAAAAGCACCGTGCAGATCGTCATGCCCGACACCGGATTGTTCGAACTTCCGACGAGGCCCACGATGTAACTCGACACGGCGACGAAGAAGAAAGCGGCGATCGTCATGATGAGCCCGGCCGAGATACCCACGAACGCGCCGCCCGCGAGGTGAATGTAGAGTCCGAAGATGAACGGCAGCAGAAGCACGAGAATGAGGCTGAGCGTCTTCATCGACATGTCGCGATCGGTGCGCGCGATGCTCGCGTCGTGGCCGGCCTGGTATCCGCCGATGCCGCCCGCGATCCCTTTGCGAATGCCGTGGCGCACGCTCCAGATCGACCAGAGTCCGCCGATGACCATCGCGCCGACGCCCATGTAGCGGATCTGCGCGTTCCAGACATTCCCGGCGTGCGCGACATAGTCCGTGACACCTTCGAGTCCGGTCGCGCTCACGTAGATCGGGATCGCGATCACCCAGCCGATCAGCCCGCCCATGCAGACGAGCGCGGCGATGTTCGGCCCCACGATGAAACCGACGCCGAGAAGGGCGGGGGAGAGATCGCTCCCGAAGTAGAAGATCGAGTTGCCGGCGCGCGTCGCCCATTCCACCGCCCCTTTGATGACCGCAACGCCGCCGATCAGCGACTTGAAGCCCGCGCCGATCAGCATCGCGGCCAGGATCGCCTTCATGCCCGAGCCGCCTTTTTCGCCGGCCTCGAGCACTTCCGCGCACGCACGCCCTTCCGGGTAGATGAGCTCTTTCTCTTCTACGATCAGCGCGCGACGCAGCGGGATCATGAACAGAACGCCGAGAAGCCCGCCGAAGATGCCGATCAGCGTGACCGGCCAGTAATGGAAGTTATGCCATGCGCCGGTCAGCACGAGGGCGGGCACGGTAAAGATGATACCGGCCGCGACGGACTCGCCTGCCGAAGCGATGGTCTGCACGATATTGTTTTCGAGAATGGTGCCGCGTTTCAGAATGCCGCGAAGAATGCCCATCGAGATGACGGCGGCGGGGATCGATGCGGAGACGGTCATGCCGGCGTAAAGGCCGAGGTACGTATTGGCGGCCGTCATGACGACGCCGATCAGGAGTCCGATTCCGATCGCGAGCGCGGTTGTTTCCGCGATGTTCCTGCTGGCGGCTACGTACGGCTTGAATTCCGAACTCAATCGATCCCCCCGATGCTTAGTGACGCATGAAGTTTCTATATTCCGCGATCACGGGCCGGAAGTGAACTGTTTTCTCGAAAATGGGGGGCGCTTCCCCTCGCCCCTGCGAGGAGACCGGATTCCCCTCGCCCCTCGCCCGGGGCGGTCCGGCCACGGGACTCGGGGCTCGGTGAACCGGTCTCTCTCGCGCGAGGGAGGGGAACGGGGAGGGGGAAAAGAAGGTGGTGGGGTGGAGCGAGAAGAAGGGGAGTGTGCGTGTGGTAGAATTGGGGGGCGAAAGCGATTTGGGTTCCGTGCGATTGCGCGGAATGTACTCTACGTCCCCGGAGGCTGAAACGTTGTCTTGCCGTTCGACGCTCTTGATCGCCGCCATGATCATGCTGGCAGGCGCTGTGCCCGTGCGGGCTGACGTCATCGTCTATCGGAGCGAGTCGACGGATCGCGCGACGACGCTCCGCGTGCCCGGCACCTCGACGAAGGTGGCGCAGAAGGCCGCGATCAGCGCGGTCGACGCGCGCGCGATCGCGGATGCGTTTCTCGCCGAGCACGGCGCGGTCGCCGGGCTCACGGACGCCGCCGGCCAGCTCGCGCATGTCGAGACGCGACAGGACGAACTCGGCCTCTCCCACGTGATCTACCACCAGTATCATCGCGGGCTCCCCGTTCGAAACGCCAGCGTGCGTGTGCATCTGAACCAGACCGGCGATGTCTATCTCGCGACGCTGAAGGTCGTGACGGATCTCCCGTTTGACGTAGTCGCGCGCGCCCCCGCAGATCAGGCGCGCGAGACCGCCGAAGACGCCGCCCGCGATCTGCTCCCCCAGTTCGCTGACATTGCCGCCGAGATCGAAACGCCGGAGCTCGTGCTGCTGCCGCTCGGCCTCAGTCGCAACGAAGCAGCCGACGACACACGACTCGCATGGGAAACACACGTGACGTTTCCGAAGTGCGCGGATGGCGAGTGCCCGACGTTCGGAGCTCACGTCGCGATCGACGCGAAGAGTGGAAGCGTTCTCTACACATTGCGTGACTGGGAGGGGCTCGACCGCCGAGTGTATGACTGTTCGAAGGACGTCGGCGACGTGAACTGCTACATCGATTCCCCTGGAATCAGCGGTTATGTCCACGGCCGCAGCGAGGGGATGCCCGTTCGCGGACCGCACAACAATCCCGCCCTACCTCAGTTCGGCAGCACGGATGTGGACTACATGTATGACATCGCCTCTACCATGCACGGTTTTGTTCAAACGAGTTTTGGAATCAACGGGGCGAACAACCAGGGTGGGGCTAGAAACGTGCCTCAAGAAGAGCACCAATCAAGATACTACGTTCATTCCGAAGGATGGAATGGGCTATTGGACCCATATTGCCCCGGGGGAGCCTGGAATTCTTCTACGAACTCAATCGTGCTTTGCAATGGCGAAATCTATGATGATGTTCTTGCACACGAGTATGGACACTCCATCGTTGACTGGTCCTTCACTTCGGGTGGTGTCGCCCTTGGCACAAATTCGTCAAATCCGCATACGCGTGCTCTGGAGGAGTCTCATTCGGACATCGTGGGTGAAGCATTTGAATTTAACCAAACCGGCGCGCTTGATTGGATGGCGGGCGGCGCCGTTGTTGACGGTCCCTGGCGTGATCTAATCGCGCCCCATGATTTCATTGATGAGCATGGTTTTCGTTATGCGCAACGGTTCTATGATCAATACTTCGATTGCGATCAAGGGGTCGGATCGGGTGGCTTCTACTCGAACTCCACCGTCTACTCGCACGCCATGTACCTCGCGTCCGAAGGCGGCGAGATGAACGGATGCGAGATCACGGGGCAGGGAATCGATTTCGTAACGCAAGTCTATCATCGCGCCTGGCGTGTCTACTTCAGCTCCAGTCAGAACTTCGACACCGCCGATGACAGACTCCTGCAAGCATGCAGCGATCTCTACGACTCGACGGCGTGCGGGGAACTCGCGAAGGCGCTGCAGGCTGTCGAAGCGGATCAGCTCGGCATCTGCGACGATCCGCAGGGGGCGGCGGGCGAGAGCGCCCCGGCGTGTGCGGTGGCTCACGGCGGCACGGCGCAGACGACGCAGGCCGACGCGACGCCGAGCGCCAGCTTCCAGGCGGGCGAGCCGGTCTGGCTGGCACTCGCGTCGGGAACGCCGAACCGCACCGTTGACTTCGTGCTCGCGCCGCACGACTCCGCGCGCCCGATCTGGGACGATCTGGACGCGCAGGCGCTCGACACGTCTTCGGGCACGCTCGACTCGACCGGCGCGCTGACGGCGTACTTCTTCACGCCGACGACCGAAGACACGTTCGACGTGATCGTCGATGGCAATCAGGACGGCGACTACCAGCCGTGGGCCGACGAGACGATGACGATCATCGTCTCAGGCTTCGCGACCGATGTCCCCGAAGGCGCGGTCCCGAGCGCACGGGTTCTAGTGTCCGTTCGCCCGAACCCGTTCAACCCGACGACGAACTTCTCGCTGCGACTGCGCGAGACTTCGCGCCTGCGACTCACGATCTACGACACCGCCGGCCGCGCGGTCCGCACGCTCGCGCGTGAATCCGCACTCGCCCCCGGCGACTACGATTTCACCTGGGACGGCACGGGCGACTCCGGCGCACCCGTCGCGTCCGGGCTCTATCTCTACCGCATCGAAACCGCCCGCGGCTCCGAGTTCGGCAAAATCACGCTCGTGAAATAGAAAAGAGACGGCATCCCGTCCCTCTTCTCTTCTCTTCTCTTCTCTTTTTCTTTTCTCTTCTTCTTCTTTCTTCTCTTCTCGCTTCTTCCTCTTTATCCCCTTCGTTCCCTTCCCCTCTTCACGCGGCGAACAGACCGGTTCCCCGAGCCCCGAGTCCCGTGGCCGGACCGCCCCGGGCGAGGGGCGAGGGGAATCTGGTCCTGTCGCCGCCCCAAGAGGGGATTTCGCTACTCCCTCACGCCTTTATCCTCCAGGCATTCCCGCAGTCCGTTCCTCGCGCGATAAAGCAGAACGCCCAGGTTCGTGGTCGTGACCGCGAGGAGGTCGCACACTTCGGTCGTCGGGAAGCCCTGCACTTCGCGCATCAGGAACGCGTTCTTCTGCTTGTCGCTGAGCCCTTCCATGCACTCCTGAATGTGCGCGCGCAGTTCCGCGTCGTCGAATAGCTGTTCGACGTCGCGCGGGGGCTTCATCCACGAACCGTTAGTGTCGAAGCGCGATTCGAAGACATCTTCGATCGAATCGTTCTCCTGGGCGCGTTTCTTGCGACGGAACGATTCGGAAATCTTGTTGTAGAGAATGCCGAAGAGCCAGGTTCGGATGTGGGATCGGCCTTCGAATCGCTCGATCCCTTCGACGAAGGACAGGAAGGTTTCCTGGACGACTTCTTCGGCTTCCTGTTCGCGGACGCCGGCGCCGAGCGCGGCGCGGAAGAGCTGGTTGGCGTAGGCGCTTACGACAGAGTTAAGTGCTTCGTCGTCACGGTTCTTCACGCGGTCGAGAAATGCGGGGTCTGAAAAGTTCAACGGCGCACCTCGTATGGCGTAGCCACGGGGATGGTCTCCGGACGTCTGGATGCCGCATAGCGTAGCAACTGCGGGACGGAGTGACAACCAAACCCGTAGCACATGCCGGACCCGCCATGTACAATGCCGGGATGAACGTCGAAGTCGGTATCCTCTTTGCCCTCCTGACCGGGATGGCATTTCTCTTCTTTACCGAAAAGCTTCCTGTCGATCTGACCGCGTTTCTCGGGCTCGTGATTCTCGTGCTCGGCGGCTTTCTGGAGCCTGACGAGGCGTTCACCGGCTTCTCTTCGACGGCCGTCATCACGATGCTCTCGATTTTCTTCGTGAGCGCGGCGATGCTCCACACGGGGATGGCGGACATGGTCGCCGCACGTGTCCACAGGACCATCGGCAACAAGGAAATCCCGCTCATTGTCGCGATCATGCTCGTGGCCGGCGTTCTGAGCGCGTTCATGAACAATATTGCGGCGTGCGCGGTGCTGCTTCCGGCGGTTGCGAGCATCGCGAAGAAGACCGCGATTTCGCCGTCGCGCCTTTTCATGCCGCTTTCCTTCGGCGCGATTCTCGGTGGTACGACCACGGTGGTCGGGACGCCGCCGAACATTCTCGCGTCGGAGATGCTGCGCGAACGCGGACTCGAAGGATTCGCGCTGTTCGATTTTACGCCCCTCGGGCTCATGCTTCTGTTCGGCGGCATCCTGTTCATGATCACCATCGGCCGCAAACTGCTTCCCGATCGCGACCACGGCCATACCGTGTCGGCGTCACGCGATCTGACCCGCATGTATCAGCTCGAAAAGAACCTGTTTTCGATCAAGGTGCCGTTCGGTTCGGACCTCGATGGAAGGACGCTCGGCGAGACGCGGATCGGGTCGACGCTCGGAGTGCAGGTCGTCGGGATTCTGCGCGACGGGAAGAAGCATCTGGCGCCGGCGGGGAACGCGCAACTTCTGGGCGGGGACACGCTTCTCGTGCACGGATCGCATTCCGAACTCGAGAATCTGCTCCGCGTCACGGGTGTCGAGATCGGAGAGGCGGGAGACGACAGGTTTTCCGAATCGGAGGGCAACATCCGGGGGCTCACGGCGCGGATTCAGGAAGGGTCCGGCCTGATCGGTCGCACGCTGCGTGAGATTCAGTTCCGGGACCGCTACGGCGCCATGGTCGTCGGCATTCGACGCGACAATGTGCTGATCGACGAGGACCTGGCGACCCTCGCGCTGCAGGGGCGTGACGAGCTGCTGGTTCTCGGAACGTCGGCGCAGCTCGAAAACCTCGCACTGGAACGCGAATTCGTGATCGCCGGGATGGGGCGCTCGACATTTCGGGATCTGCAGGGGCATCTGTTTCTGCTTCGGGTTCCGGCGCAGTCGAAGATGGCGGGGCTCACGATCGCCGAAACGCGCATGTCCGAACTCGTGGGGCTCACGATCGCAGGTATACAGAAGCAGAAAGGGCAGCTCGTTGCGGCCGAGCCTGATTCGAGGATCGAACCGGGAGATCAGCTTCTGGTCATGGGCGAGTCGGCACGGATCCGGGCGCTGCTCGATCTCGGGAATGTCGAACTCGCGCAGGACGTCACGGAATCCGTCATCATGAGCGACGATCTCGGCATCGTGGAGGCCACGATCGCGCCGCGTTCGGGCGCCGCGGGCAAGACGATTGCCGAGCTGCGATTCCAGGAGCTCTACGGTCTGCAGGTGCTTTCGATCTGGCGCGAAGGGGAAGCGATCCACGCGGGGCTGCCGACGATTCCGCTGAAATTCGGGGACGCGCTCCTGCTTCAGGGGCCGACCGAGAAGATTCAGCTCTTCGGGCAGAATCGCGACTTCGTCACCTTGTCCGCAAGTGCGCAGGTCGAGCGGCGCACGAAGAAAGCGCCGTACGCGATCGGCGCCCTGCTGCTCATGATCGCGTTCGTCGTAACCGGATATCAGCCGATTCACGTCGCCGCGTTCACGGCCGCCGTGATGGTCGTGCTTACCGGCGCGATTACGATGGAGGAGGCGTACCGCGCCGTCGAGTGGCGCGCGATCTTTCTGGTCGCCGCGATCCTGCCTGTCGGCATCGCCATGGAGCGAACGGGCGCGGCCGCGCTCATGTCACAGGGTGTCACCGATATCGCCGGTCCTTTCGGACCGTACGCCGTGCTGGCGGGGCTGCTCCTGCTTTCGAGCGCCCTCAGCCAGTGTCTCGACGGGGCGCCGGCAGTCGTGCTGCTGACGCCGGTCGCGCTTTCGACCGCCGCCGCTCTCGGGATCGAAGCGCGCCCGATCATGATGGGCGTCAGTCTGGCGGCTTCGGCCGCGTTCATGACGCCCTTCAGTCACAAGGCCAACCTGCTCGTAATGGGGGCGGGGGGGTACAAGGTCACGGACTATCTCAAGGTCGGGACGCCGCTTACGATCATATTGCTGGTCGCGCTCACGTTCCTCGTTCCCGTTTTCTTTCCGTTCTAGATCGGCCACTGCGCGATCTGGATCAGCAGTCTGCGTGCGAAATCGGGCCTCGGGCCCTTTGCCGTCGGGCCTCGCGTTCGTTACACTGTGAGAAACCGTAGTATCCGTTCCTCTTCATACGCACCGGGAGAATCGAATCGATGGAGAAACCGTATTTCGTTCATGAAAAAGGGATGTGCGATTCCGACAAGGTGGGCAAGGGAACGCGTGTCTGGGCGTTCGCGCACGTCATGGCCGGCGCCGTGATCGGCAAAGAGTGCAATATCGGTGAAGGATGCTACGTCGAAGGAGGCGCGGTCGTCGGCAATCACTGCACGCTCAAGAACGGCGTGGCTGTCTGGGACAGGGTGACGCTCGAAGACTATGTGTTTCTCGGTCCGAACGCCGTTCTCACAAACGACTACATGCCGCGCTGCCGCGTCAAGAAGAGCCCGGACGATTTTCTCCCGACCCTGCTCCGCGAAGGATGCACGATCGGCGCCAACGCCACGATCGTCTGCGGTATTACGATCGGCAAGAACGCGATGATCGGCGCCGGTTCCGTGATCACGCGCAATGTCCCCGATCACGCGCTCGTATTCGGAAACCCGGCGCGCATGCACGGGTACGTCTGCGTCTGCGGCGAGAAGATGGAGCCGGGCGTGCCGTGTGAATGCGGGAAACTCTATCGGTTGCAGATCGGCAAAGTACTCGAGGTCAAAACGAACAAGGCCTGAATCAAAGCCTAAATGATCTTATCCTTCCACTTGTTCCTGCGGAACCAGAGACTGAGAAGAACGCCTCTTGCGATACAGCTGATCGAGATCATCCACCAGATCCCGAGCACGCCATAGCCGAGGTCGATCCCGACGAACCAGGCGAGCGGAATCCGCGCCAGGTTCAGTGATGTGGAAATGAGCGTCGGCGGAATCGTATCCCCCGCGCCCGAGAAGGCGCCGTAAATGACGACCTCCACCCCCATGAATACCTGACAGATCGCGAGGATGCGCAGGAACACCGCGCCGCCCGCGACCACGTCCGGGTCGGAAGAGAACCACGAAAACGTCCACTCGGGTGCGGCCAGAAACAGCGTCGTTACGCCAAGACCGAAACCGCCCGCGATCGCACTCGCATACCAAGCCGTTCGTTCGGCACGATCCGGTTTGCCCGCCCCCAGATTCTGCCCCACCATCGTACTCGTGGCGATCGAGAGTCCATGACCGAACAGATAGGTGATCGCCTCGAGACGATTTCCCACACCCAGGATCGCGACCGGGAGCGTGCCGAACTCTGCGAGAAACCGCGTCAGAAAGAGATAGACGATCGTAAAGAGAAACGTGATCGCCGAAGCCGGCATCCCGACCTGAATGATGCGCCTGCTGATGTAGGAGTCGAATTTCCATTCCGCGCGCGGAAGAACGGGGACCGTGGCGCGCCCTGTCCGGAAGTAAAGCAGATAGACGACCACGAGCAGCGCCTGGCTGCCGACGGTCGCGATCGCGGCGCCCGCAATGCCGAGCGCCGGCGCGCCCCACCAGCCGAACATCAGAACGGGGTCGAGAATCGCGTTCAGCGCCAGAGCGCCGGCCGTAATGAAGAGCGGGGTCCGCATGTCGCCCGCCGATCGCAGCACCGATTCGAGAAAGATGCCCGCGAACTGGAAAACCGCGCCGTAACAGAGGATCGACAGATAACGCACGCCGAGGGCGTTCACGATTTCGCTCGTGCCGAGATGCCCGTAGAGCGTTCTGGCGAGGATCGTGCCTCCGCCCGCGAGAAACATGCCGGCGAGCACGACCATCCAGCAGCCCTGGACCAGCGTGAGCCCCGCGTCGCGCATTTCGCCGGCCCCGATCCGGCGCGCGATTATTGCCGTAGCCCCGATCCCGATGATCTCGCCGATCGCATAAATCGACCAGCTCGCGAACTGCGCCGGGCCGCTCGCCGCGAGGGCATCGCTCCCGAGCCGTCCGATCCAGATCGAGTCGATGATTACAAAACTCGTATAGAGAAAGAACGACAGCGTAACCGGCCATCCCAGCCGAAAGAGAGCGCCGGAGATCGACCCGCTTGTCATGTCATTGGTGCTCGGCATCGTGCGGCCATTCTATCCTTTACACGAGCGGGCGGCGAGGGGATCATTCCGAGGTCAACCTTGTTCGTTCGTCGAAAGGAGTATGCATGGGTCGGTCCAGCGGGACCCATAGGGGAATCCTGATCGCGCTGCTCGCAGTTTTTGCGCTTTCTGCTTCTGCCGGTTTCGCGCACGCGTTCGATGCGGGGCGCGCGAAAAAGCATGTCGAGACGATCGCCGCCGATGAATTCGAGGGACGCAAGAGCGGCCTTGCCGGCGGCGTCATGATCGAAGAGTACATGGCGCGCCAGTTCGAGGAATTCGGTCTCGAGCCCGGGGGTGTCGACGACACGTACTATCAACCGTTTCCCATGCTTGTTACTGATGAAAGGTCCGCATCGCTGACGCTGCTCGACGGCACACTCGGCGCAGTGCCCTTTGTTCTCGGCGAAGACTTCATGATGATCACGAATTCAGGCAGCGGCGACATCGAGGCCGAAGTCGTGATTGTCGGACATGGTCTTGCGAAGCCGGACTGGGAGTGGGACGACTACCAGGACATCGACCTGGACGGGAAGATCGCGCTGATCGTGCGCGGCCGGCCGGTGAACGGGTACGACTGGGCCCGCTACGCGCGTCGCGATTCGTCGATGAAACAGGCGATGGCACGCGGCGCGTCAGCCGTAGTCTGGCTCCCCTCGTCGCATCCCGTGAACGGGGCCGCGATCAGCGAAGGGTCATATGCGCCCGAAGCGCCCTCTGCGTATGTCGCCGAACGCGTGTTCCGCCTGCTGCTTCGCGACACCGGTCACAATGTGAAAAGCTACAAAGCCGCACTGAAAGAGGCGCCGACTCCGCTCGCCACCGGCAAACGGATGCGCTTTACCGCCGATGTCCTACGCGTTCCCGACGGGCACGCCCGTAACGCCATCGGCCTCGTGCGCGGTACGGATCCGGTGCTGGCAACCGAGTATGTCGTGGTCGGCGGGCATATGGACCACGTCGGGGTCGACGGCAACGGGACGATCTACAACGGCGCGAACGACAACGCTTCGGGAACTTCCGTCGTGCTCGAGCTCGCGCGCTCGTTCGCAAAGAATCCGCCGAAGCGATCGATTCTGTTCATGGGATTTGCCGGCGAAGAGCAGGGCCTGCTCGGCTCACGGTATTTCGCGAAGAACCCCACAATGCCGATCGAAGACATCGCCGCCATGTTCAACTTCGACATGGTCGGTCACGGAAACGGCGAAGTGGGCATTGGCGGCGGCGAGTTTCTGCCCGATGTATGGCGGTCCTTCGCGCGTGATATCGATTCCGACCTCGACTCCATCCTTCACGTCGGCATTGCCTGGGAGGGAGAGTCGAGCGATCATGCGCCGTTTCGCAATGAAGGTGTCCCCGTTTTCACGACCTGGAGTGAAGGCGATCATCTCTTCTATCACCTGTTCGATGACGACCCCCCGTGGATCAAAGAAGACGCGCTCCGCGCCGTCGGTACCGCTGCCGAGGGCATGATCGGGGTTCTCGCGAACTGGGACGACCCGCTGATCCCGCCGTACCGGAAGGGGCGCATGTTCCTGACGGGGTCGCTGCAGGCCGACTTCGAGGGGCCCGGCCCGAAACAAGGCGTGCGGGTGCCGTATCGCTTTGCGTCCGTCGACTGGTGTCCCGCCCAGCGATTCGGCAAGAACCGTTTCGCGCTCGACCTCAGCGAAAAGCTGCGCCATGCCGAGGAAGACGACTCTGCCGGAGTCGCGTCGACGCTCAAGGACGCGCATGGCCTGGCCAGGAAGGGGCGCCGCGCCCGCCTGATCGGAGTCGAAGGCGCGGCGATCGAAGATCTCGCTCCCGACTGGATTCCGCTCCTCGGCAAATTCGGCGTGGGAATCGCGCGCTGGCCCGGCTTCGTCCCGAAGAGTGCGACCAGCGCCCGTGGCAAAGAAGAGAAGGAGTTCTTCGCGAAAGTCGCAAAGCAGTCCGTGGCGCTTCTGATCGGACCCGAACCCGAGTGGCTCGGCGTGCTTCCGGCGAGCGGCCGCATCTTCGTGCGGACCGACATCGATGGTACGGCCAGGATCAAAGACCCTGACGGTTATCCCCTCAAGGGGACGACGTTTGTGATCCTGATCGACAAGTGGGTCGAGCCCGCCCGCGTGGCCGAGCAGGTGCACAGGCTCGGCAAGACGCGCACGCATATCGACGTGGTGCCATGGCTCGAAAGCGGTCTGGTCGAGGACGTTGCCGTTTTCTTCGAACAGCTGCAGCGTGAAGGGGATTTCGAGTCGTCAGAAATGCGAAAGCTTCTCGGCAGAAACCTCGTGAAGTAGGGGGGGCGATGGGCGCGCGGCGGGTCCTGTCGCGCTCGGTCGGAGTCCGGATTCCCTCCGCCCCTCGTCCTGGCGCACGGCCAACGGGCCTCGGGGCTCCGGGAACCGGATCCTCCCGCGAGGGGAGGAATCGGGTCGGGCGTCAAGAAAGTGGGGACGCTCGTCGGGCAGGAGTGTGATCAGGAGCTTTGCAATTCTGTCCCGTGAACCGATTCTGACTTCACTTCTTCCGCTTCAGTTTCCTTCCGCCTCTGCTCCGTTCCGTCCGCCTCCGCCTCTTTTCCCACTCCCCTCAGTTCCGTTCGTCTTGTCGGCTGCGAGAGGGGGCAGTTCCCGGAGCCCGCTCGGCCTCCGTAGTGGCCAGTTGGCCAGGTCGAGCGGGCGGTGGGAAGCTGCCCCCCTCGCAGTCCACAGACGCAACGGACGACCACGCGCCTTCTTATATATCGAATTTTACTCCCTGCGCGAGCGGCAGATCGCTCGACCAGTTGATCGTGTTCGTCTGGCGCCGCATATACGCCTTCCAGGAATCCGATCCTGCTTCGCGACCGCCTCCGGTGTCTTTCTCGCCGCCGAACGCGCCGCCGATTTCCGCGCCGCTGGTTCCGATGTTCACGTTCGCGATGCCGCAGTCGGATCCGCGGTGCGACAGGAACGTTTCGGCCGTGACGAGGTTCGTCGTGAAGATCGCGGACGAGAGCCCCTGCGGAACACGGTTCTGCATGGCGATCGCTTCTTCGGCGTCGTCGTACGGGAAGAGATAGAGGATCGGCGCGAACGTTTCGTCCTGCACGATCTTCATGTCGGGGCTCGCTTTCACGAGCGTCGGTTCGACGTACGAACCGGCACGATCGAGCTTCTTCCCGCCGTAGATGATTTCGCCGCCCTGCTCTTTGATCTCCTCGAGTGCGCGCATCATCGTGTCTACGGCGCCGTCGTCGATCAGGGGCCCCATGAGGGTATCGGGCGCAAGCGGATCGCCGATGCGCACGGTTTTGTACGCGGCCACGAGACGGTCGCACACCTTGTCGAAGATCGGGCGTTCGATGAAGAGCCGCCGGGTCGAGGTGCAGCGCTGGCCGGCGGTACCGACACTGCCGAATACGATTCCCGGGAGCGCGAGGTCGAGGTTGGCGTCGGCCTCGAGAATGATCGCGTTGTTGCCGCCGAGTTCGAGCAGCGAGCGTCCGAGACGGCCGGCGACGACCTGGCCGATACGCCGGCCCATCGCGCAGGAGCCTGTCGCGGAAATCAGGGGGACGCGCGGGTCGGCGATCATCTTTTCACCGACGGCGTTACGATTGCCGGCGCAGAGAGTCATGACGCCTTCATGGCCGTTGTCGCCGAACACCTGGTCGGCGATTTTCTGCATCGCGATGGCGGTTAGCGGTGTCTGGGCGGACGGCTTCCAGATCATCGTGTCGCCGCAGATCGCGGCGATCATCGAGTTCCACGCCCATACGGCGCACGGAAAGTTGAAGGCCGTAATAATGCCGACGACGCCGAGCGGGTGCCACTGTTCGTACATGCGATGGCCGGGGCGTTCCGAGTGCATCGTGTTGCCGTAGAGCTGGCGCGAAAGTCCGACCGCGAAATCCGCGATGTCGATCGCTTCCTGCACTTCGCCTTCGCCCTCGGAGAGCACTTTGCCCATTTCGTACGATACGAGCTTGCCGAGATCTTTTTTGTGGTCGCGAAGCGCCACCGCGTACTGACGGATGATCTCGCCGCGTAGAGGAGCCGGCACCATGCGCCATTTCTCGAACGCCTTCGCGGCCGTCGTGACACAGCGTTCGTAGTCGGCTTCGTTGCCGCGAATGATGGTGGCGATCGCTTCGCCGTTCGAGGGGGAGTAGCTGACCAGCTCCTCGCCGTTCCCGAACCACTCGCCGTCGCTGCAGCCGAGGTTCTTCTCCTCGATCCCGAGGTTCTTCAGAAAGTCTCGCATCAAATCGTCTCCTTATTCAGACAGTCTATATTCAGGTGGTAAATCGCTGTGCATCGTCAGACGGTAAGGCCTGTTCGAATCTGGCGCCAATCATAGCAGGGGAGGCCCCGCAGTTTCGACCCTACTCGTCGAAGCTCGCCTGCCCCGATGTGCGGTCGAAGAGAACGGCCCGAAACGCCTCGGCGCGGCTTGCCGGGACGCGGAAGTGAATGGCGACGTCCTCCCCGTAATCGGATTCCGCGCGCACGGCGTCGAACTCCTGCGCGGCCCGGTCGATCGTGGATGCGTGCGGATAGGCGAAGCGGACGTGCACCGACGCCCGCACGACGCGCGTTTCGAACGCGCATTCTTCGAGCGCGAGCGCTGCGCTCTCGCCGTAGGCGCGAAAGAGTCCGCCGGTGCCGAGTTTCGTACCCCCGTACCATCGCACGACGGCAACGACGAGGTTCACGGCGTTCGTACGGTCGATCGCGGCCAGAATAGGGCCGCCGGCGGTGCCGGACGGTTCCCCGTCGTCGGAAAAGCGCTCCTCGCGGTTGGGGCCCGCACTCACGCCGACGCGCCAGGCGTAGCAGACGTGGGTCGCGTCGTAGTACTGCTTGCGATGCGCGGCGAGAATCGCCTCGGCCTCCGCGCGGTTTGCGGCGGGCGTCACGATTCCGAGAAAGCGCGAGCCCTTCTCCTTGATCTCCGCCGTGCCGCCCTCTCTCAGGGCGATGTAGGAATCTTTACTCATGCCTGCTGCCAGTCATGCTGCTGTCCGGGAGTCACGGCGCCCGTCTCGATCTTCTCATTGCCCGCGGGGGGCTGCGCCGTTACCTTATGGTCTGACGAAGGGTGGTTCATGCTCGAAGCCTTGCCGAAAATTTTCGTTCTCATCTATTCGATCGTGATTCACGAGTACGCGCACGGCTGGGCGGCGCTCCGTCTCGGCGACCCGACGGCGCGCAACGAAGGCCGGCTCACGTTCAACATCATCCCGCATGTCGATCTGGTCGGCACGATCATACTGCCGCTGGTTCTCGTTTTCACGGGGAGTCCGTTTCTCTTCGGGTGGGCGAAGCCGGTGCCGATCCGTCCCGCGTATTTTCAGAAACCGCGCGAAGGGATGGCGCTCGTTGCGATCGCGGGCCCGATCTCGAATATCATTCTGGCGACGATCGCGATTATTCTCTTCCATCTGGCGGGCATGTTCGGCGCGGGCGGCAACTCGGTGCTGCTGCAGGCGCTCTTCTACGCCGTGCTGATCAACGTCATTCTCGCCGTCTTCAACATGATGCCGATTCCGCCGCTCGACGGATCGCGCGTGATCATCCCGTTCGTGCCGCCGCCCGTACAGCGCATCTATTACCAGGCCGAACCGTACGGCTTCTTCCTGATTTTCGGGCTCATGTACCTCGGCCTCTTCCGCGTCGTGCTCGCGCCCGTGTATCGTTTCGTCGTGAACGTGCTGCTCGGGCTGGGATAACGCGGGTCTATTTCACGAGTTTCGAAACCGCTTTGAATTCGTCGGTTCCCGAAACGCCCATGAGCTCGAAAAGCGCCATCTCCATCGACGTCATCTGCGCGCCCTGCGCATCCAGTTTGCGGATCGCGAGATCGCGATTCTCCGCGGTGCGTGACGAAACGCAATCCGTTACAAGATGAACCCCGTATCCGCGTTCGAGAAGATGGCACGCCGTCTGATAAACGCAAACGTGCGTTTCAATGCCCGTCAGCAGAATCTCCTTGCGCCGGGTGGCCTTGATCGCCGCGGCCATCGCCTCGTCACCCATGCACGAAAACGCTTTCTTCTCGAGCGGTTCGTACGCTTTGAGCGCGTCTTGAATCGCGGGCACGGTCGACCCGAGCCCCTTCACGTACTGCTCGCTCACGATGGTCGGCACCGTCAGAATCTCCGTCCCGCGGATGAACCGGGCGAGCCGGTCGGTCATGTTCGCGTGATCGTGAATGTGCGGAAGCAGCCGCTCCTGGACGTCGACGACGAGCAGCAGAGTGTTCTTGCGATCGAGCATGGATGGCCTTTCTACGCGACGCGTGAGCCCTTCGCGAGGCGCTAGCGGAAGAACGATTTGACGTCGCTCCACGATACGGATTCGGTCGCGGTCGTGCCGCACCCGTGGCCGCCCAGCGTGAGCAGGTACTCGGACCCGCAGATCACGAAGTCGAAGTAGGACCGCGGCGCGGCGAACAGATAGTACGTGCCGGGCGGGAGTACGGCTTCGCAGACGGCGGTTTCGCACGGGTCCGCGAAGCTCGATCCGCACCAGAACGTGTAGCCTTCGCAGTCATTCTCGTCGCCGCCGGTCGAAACGATCGCGACCTGCGACTCGAACTCGGCCGTAATCGTGGCGGTCACCGTTTTCTGCTCCGTCAGCGTGAAGCGGTACCAGTCGGTGTCGCGCGTCGGCAGATAGTCCGTGACGTACGTCCCTGACTCGCCCAACACGGCGATCCCGTTATCATCGCACACGAGATCGGTCGCCGCGAACGGCATGAAACTGCACCCCCCGTTGAACGCGTCGACATAGCCGTCGCTGCACTGTTCTTCACGCTCGACCAGATACGTTTCGGGCAACGGGAACGCGCACGTTTCGGGATCATTATAGTCCGTGATGCGCAGTTCGTACTGCCCGCAGAACAGGTCGTACCCGTCGACTACGATGTAGTACGTCTGGCCCGCTTCGAACGGCATGTTGCGAAGCTGCGAGAGATACGGAAAGTGGGGGTACGGGAAGTTCGGTCCTTCACATTTGTCGTCATTGCAGGCGAAGAACTGCTGCGGCGTCGTTCCGTTTCGAAAGATGATCAGTTTCGTATCGTAATAGGACTGGCAGAGTTCGATGTTCACGTTGATGTCGTTCGCGGGCGTAAACGCGTACACGACATCCGGCGCGCCCGGCGTATTGAAGGGGCAGATCCAGTCGTAGTCGTCGCTGTAGTCGCACGTGTTGCCGAACGCCGTGAACGGCACACCCGGGATCAGGAGCGCGTCCCCGGCCGTGTCGCCGGCGGGGATCGTGTCGGGCGCCGCCGCCTGAAACTGTCCCCCGAGCGCCTGCTTGGTCGCCATGACCTCGCTCACGTTCATCTGATGCGAAAGGGATTGCGGAAGTTGCGCCGCCGCGCCGGCCGGGGCGATGAACGTGAGAATGAGCAGGACCCAGGCGCGTTTCATGCGTTCTCCGGATGCGAGGGGGGCGGGCGGGAACAGTTCCGATTTTACCAGATCGGGGGCGACACGCCGAACCATTCCGCCGCGTAGAGCTCGAGATCGGGCTTCTGTTCCTGACCGGACGGCGTGAGCGCGAACACGAACAGAAGCCACGTCTTGCCGGCCCCGTTGCGCGCACCCCGCACCGCGATCCATCGATACCCGAGCATCTCTTCTTCGAAACGCCCCGAAACGGCGTGGAGGCCGTGATTGGCCTCTGTGACTGCGCTCCAGGCGTCCCGGGTGGCCGGCGTCATGCTTTCGCCCGTGAACGTGCGATGGAGCGCGAGCGCCATCTGGGCCGGGGAAGCGGTTATTAGCCGGTTTCCCCAGATGTCCCACGCCCCTTCGCCCGCCAGCTTCTCCGGGAGGAAACCGGGGTCTTCCCCCGCTTCCCCGAAACCGCTCACGGCCCCGAGTCCGAGCGCCCGGAGCTTCGGTTCGAAGTCTGCCCAGGGAATTTTGCGCTGTATTTCGCGAAACACGCTCCGGCAGGGGGTCTGAAAGGCCTTGCGGAACGTCATGGCAGCGGCGACTTCGCTCGCGCTGTCACCGGCGACTTCGCCCGTGCTGCCGGCGGCTGTCCCCGGGCCTGTCCCCCCGCCTGCATCACGGCAGACGAAAGACCCGGCAGGGTTCAGTTCCCCCCGTTCGAGTCCGACAATTGTGGTAGGAACGCGCAGGAAATCACCGGCGAGAAACGCATGACCGGTCGCAAGCGCGCCGTTTCGTTCAGAAACGAGCGCGCCGTTTTCGTCGAGCAGCAGAACGGCGATCGACGGGTGATCGAAGCCGGGGTGGTCGAGCTCCGGCGCCTTCGCGCAGCCCGCCGTGATCAGCAGAGCGAGGCCGAGCAGGAAGCGCACCTGGATTCCTGTCGAAGTATGTTGCCATCGGATCATGGATGATATAATACCAGACTTAACTTGGTAACCAATTGGGGATTCAGTCGATGGCCCACGTTCACATACTGGGAATTTCCGCATACTATCATGACAGCGCCGCCTGCCTCGTGCGGGACGGGGTGCTGTTTGCGGCCGCCCAGGAAGAGCGATTCACACGCAAGAAGCACGATTACGCGTTCCCGACGAAGAGTATTCGCTACTGCCTGCGCGAAGCGGGAATCACGATCGACCAGGTCGACGCCGTCGTCTTCTACGACCGCCCCTTCACGAAGTTCGAGCGCATCGTCGAAACGTACCTGATGACGGCCCCGGCCGGTTTCGGGTCGTTCCTGAAAGCGATCCCGCTCTGGCTCAAAGACAAGCTCTTCATGCGCGAGCACATCAAGAAAGAGCTCGGCTACGAGGGCAAGATCTACTTCACCGAGCATCACGAGTCGCACGCGGCGTCGGCGTTCTA
Source organism: Candidatus Eiseniibacteriota bacterium (assembly GCA_029262235.1). Taxonomy (GTDB): domain Bacteria; phylum Orphanbacterota; class Orphanbacteria; order Orphanbacterales; family Orphanbacteraceae; genus JABDJQ01. Next base: position 1,024,183 of record JAJCZU010000004.1, read on the forward strand.
TCCGTCGCCGTACGACGAGGCCGCGTTTCTCACGATCGACGGCGTGGGCGAATGGACGACCACGAGCTTCGGTGTGGGGAAGGGCAAGGATCTCGATATCCTGAAGGAGATCCACTTTCCGCATTCGCTCGGTCTGCTCTATTCGGCGTTCACGTATTTCACGGGCTTTCGCGTCAATTCCGGCGAGTACAAGGTCATGGGCCTTGCGCCGTACGGCGAGCCGAAGTACGTCGACACGATTCTCGAGCACATCATCGATCTCAAGGACGACGGCTCGTTCAAGCTGAACATGGATTACTTCGGCTACATGGCCGGCCTTCGCATGACGAACAAGAAGTTCGCGGATCTCTTCGGCGGTCCGGAGCGCGAGCCCGAAAGTGAACTGACGCAGCGCGAAATGGATCTCGCGCGCTCGGTGCAGGAAGTGATCGAAATCGCCGTGCTGAAGCTCGCGAAGCACGTGCGTGAAGTGACGGATCAGAAGTACCTCGTGATGGCGGGCGGCGTCGCGCTGAACTGCGTGGCGAACGGCAAGCTGCTGCGCGAAGGGATCTTCGACGACATCTGGATCCAGCCGGCCGCCGGTGACGCCGGGGGCGCGCTCGGCGCGGCGATGTTCGTCTGGCACAAGGTGATGGGGAACGATCGTCCCGCTCCGACGGACGGCGACCTGCAGTTCGGCTCGTATCTCGGGCCGGAGTATAAAGATGAAGACATCAAGCGTTTCCTGGACAAACGCGGGCTCCCGTACACGGAGTACACCGAAGAGGCGATGTACGACGCGGTCGCGGGGATCATGGCCGACGAGAAGGTCGTCGGCTGGTTCCAGGGGCGCATGGAGTTCGGTCCGCGCGCGCTCGGCGGCCGCTCGATCATCGGCGATGCGCGCTCTTCGGAGATGCAGTCGACGATGAATCTCAAAATCAAGTATCGCGAATCGTTCCGTCCGTTCGCGCCGACCGTGCGCGAGGAAGTCATCAGCGACTACTTCCAGATCGACCGGCCGAGTCCGTACATGCTGATCGTGGCCGACGTGAACAAAGACCGCCAGAAACCGATGACCGCCGACCAGAGCAAGCTCTTCGGCATCGAAAAACTGAACGTGCCGCGCTCGGACATTCCGGCCATCACTCACGTCGACTATTCCGCGCGTATTCAGTCGGTCGGGAAGAAAGTGAACCCGCGCTACTGGAACGTGATCAAGAAATTCGAAGAGAAGACCGGGTGCGCGGTCGTTATCAATACGTCGTTCAACGTGCGTGGCGAACCGATCGTATGCACGCCCGAGAACGCGTATCTCTGCTTCATGCGTACGGAAATGGACTATCTCGTGCTCGGCCGCTTCGTTCTCGACAAGCGCGAGCAGAAACCACTGGAAGGGGATTCCGACTGGCGTTCGGAATTCGAACTGGACTAAACGATGCTGCCCAGACCACCGAAAAAAATGCTGCGCAAGTTCGCGTTCGTCTCCGTGATCGTGTTCGCCGCGGTGCTGCCGGGAGTCCGCTGGCTGATCCATCACGACGGCGGTTTCAGTGTGCCTCCCGTGCTCATGGGTATGGCGGGCTACGGTCTCGTATCGGCGCTCGTTTGGCCGCCGCTCATTCTGCCGCTCTTCTGGCTGCTGCACGGAATCGGTTGGGTCAACACGCGCATTCTGCTCGGGATCATCTTCTATTTGCTCTTTACGCCGCTCGGACTTCTGATGCGCCTGTTCGGGAAGGACATGCTGAACCGCAAGCTCGACCCGAACGCAAGCACCTACTGGATCGACAAGCCGCAGGTGCCGATGCGCCCGGAAGATTACGAACGCCAATTCTAGTCGCCACTCGATCGTGAATCGCGCTACACTTCTCGAGAATGCGTGCAATCGCTGCGCGCGCCCTTATCCCAAAACGGACACGATTCATGACGCCAGAATCCATCGGCAGCGACGAGCGCACGAAGATATTCGGGCCGCTCCGCGAAGCGAATCTCGCCTTTCAGAAACGGTACCCCGAAGATCCGGTCGGCCGTCAGCCTGTGCATACGGTCTACGGCGGCGCCGATCTCTATAACCGCACCACGATTCAGAAGCTCGGTGAAATCGCGCGGACGCACTTTCTGCAGTATGCGCCGAACGCGAGAACGTTGACGGGGGCGCTCGATCTGACATGCGGGCCGAAGATCGCGGAGCAGGTTTACAGGCGCGTGAAACAGAAGCTCGCGACGGAAGCGGTGGAAGATTTCCGGATCGACTTCGAAGACGGCTTCGGAAACCGGGGCGACGAGGAAGAAGACGAAACCGCGCGCTTCGCCGCCGCCGAACTGGCAGCGTCGCTCAAAGACGGCACGTCTTCGCCGTTCATCGGCATTCGGATCAAGCCTTTCACGGAAGACCTTCGCGAGCGCTCCGTTCGTACGCTGGATCTCTTTCTGACGACGCTGCTGCGCGAAACCGGCGGAGCGGTGCCCGAAAACTTCGTCGTCATGCTTCCCAAGGTCACGATTCCCGAGCAGATCACGGCGCTCGTGCGTTTTCTCGAGGTGATCGAACGCGCCCACAAGCTGAGCGCCGGCTCGCTTCGCATGGAGATGATGATCGAGCAGACGCAAGCGATTTTCGACGCGTCGGGGCGCAATCCCCTCATGCGCTTTCTCGACGCGGCGGAGGGGCGGATGAAGGCCGTGGCGTTCGGGACGTACGACTACACGGCGCACGTCAATATCACGGCGAAGTATCAGACGATGTCGCATCCCGCGTGCGACTTCGCGCATCATGTCACGCGGACGGCGCTCGGCCATACGGGCGTATGGCTTTCCGACGGCGCGACGAACGTGATGCCGGTCGGTCCGCATCGCGATCCCGATCTGTCGGACATCGAGAAGCGCGAGAATCGCGAGGCCGTGCACCGCGGATGGAAAGAGAGCTATGACCACATTCGCCATTCGCTCTATATCGGACTGTTTCAGGGGTGGGATCTGAACCCCGCGCAACTGCCGGCGCGTTACGCCGCGGTCTACTGCTTCTTTCTCGAAAGCTACGCGGATGCGGCGGAGCGTCTGCGCCAGTTCGTGGACCGCTCGGCGCGCGCCACGCTCACGGGCGACGTGTTTGACGACGCGGCAACGGGGCAGGGGCTGCTGAATTATTTTCTTGCGGCGCTCAACTGCGGGGCGATTACGGAAGAGGATACGAAAGCGACCGGGCTCACGCTCGAAGAGATCCGCCTGCGTTCGTTCTACCGGATTCTCGAGAAGCGCCGCAAAGCCTAGAGCGCCGGATTCCGATTCACGTCTTTATAGTAGATGTAGGAAGACGGTTCCTTCCCCATGCTCACGTACCACTGCGGGCACCACGGGGCCAGCCAGATCACGTCGCCCTCTTTGACCGGGTAGTACCGGTCGTCGAGTCGATAGACACCCTGCCCTTTGATGATCATCATGCCGTGTTCCATGATATGCGTTTCGACGAACGGCAGCGTGCCTCCGGGCTGATAAACGAAAATGTTCACGGCCATGTCGAAGTTCAGGTCCTTCGGAAGAAGCGTCTGCAGCTGCGCGTCGGGGTCGCCGAGAAACGCCTCGCTCGCGATCTTCTTCTCGTTGCCGAAGATCGGGCCCGGAACATCGTAACCTTCCAGCTGCTCGTAGCGCTTTTCGAAAAACAGGAGGCGTGTCGAACTCGCCGTGCCCTCGATCTCGTACTTCGTGCCGGGCGGGAGATAGGCGAATCCGCCCGTATCGCTCGCCGTCCCGTTGATCGTGGCGGCGCCTTCGAGCACGTACACGAACAGGCTGCAGTCTCCCGTGCCGCCCGCCCCGCCCTGGCCCTTTTTACACGTCGCGTACCATTGCTTGAGGTTCGCGCCCAGCGCCGGGGAGATCACGATGTTGATCTCCTCGCATTCCCAGCCGGGAAGTTCGCTCGGAACGAATCCGTCGGGGGTGAGAAGAGCGTGGCGCGGGCGCACGTCGGTACGCGTATGTCCGAATGGGTTCTCTAAGTTCATGGGTCGTCCTTCTATCGTTCCGGTCTCTGAAACCGCCCGCGAGGCGGCCCCGTAATTCGTCCCTCATCATAAACCAGTTCCCCCCGCAGATACGTCTGCTTTATGCGGCAACCGGTTGCGTGCCCGATGTACGGCGTGATCTTGTGCCGGTACGCGAGGGTCGACTCCTCGACCGTGCCCGGTTCCGGCACCACGAGCGTGAAGTCCGCGTCGCAGCCCGCTTCGAGGCGACCTTTCGATGGCAGCGCGAAGAGGCGCGCGGGATTCCCGCACATGAGGCGGGCGAGCGCGTCGCCCCCCGCCGGATTCTCCCAGAGCAGGGGAAGCCCGTGCTGCAGCGAGCTGATGCCGCCCCATGCCGCACCGAACGGTTTTGCGTTCTTGCGCCAGGGGGGCGCGGGGGAGTGATCGGAGCCGATCGTGTCGATCTCGCCACGCACCAGCGCTTCGCGCATGGCGTCGACCGCGGCGCGCGGCCGGAGCGGGGGGGCGCATTTGGCGGCGGGGCCGATGGCGCGCAGATCGTTTTCGTCCAGAATGAGATAGTGGGGGCAGGTTTCGGCCGTGACGTCCGCGCCTTCCTGACGCGCGCGCACGATCAGAGCGAGCGCGTCGGGATGCGTCACATGGACGATCGTAACGGGGCAGCTGTATCTGCCTGCGAGATCGATCACCCGTTCGATGGCCGCGCACTCGGCACGCGGAGGCCGGGACGCGAGGAAATCGTCGATCGTTTCGCCGCCCGTCCCGAGCGACCCGGGATCTTCCGCGTGCACGGCGAGCCGGAGGCCGGTTTCGGCGATGCGTTTCATGCCGGTTGCGAGCGTGTCCGGATCGCATGCGGGGAACTCGTCGATACCGGAATCACACAGGAACGCTTTGAAACCGATGCAGCCCGCATCGGCAAGGCGTTCGATCTCGTGTTCGTTCCCGGGCACGAGTCCCGCCCAGATCGCGAAATCGACGAACGACTTCATTTCGCCCCGCTCGCGTTTCGCCCGAAACGCAGCGAAATCGATCACGGGCGGGGACGAGTTGAGCGGCATGTCGAAAACGGTCGTGACGCCGCCCGCCGCGGCCGCGCTCGATCCGGTCGTGAACCCTTCCCACTCCGCTCTGCCCGGTTCGTTCCAGTGCACGTGTTCGTCGACGAGGCCCGGGAAGAGGATCGCGCCCGCCGCGTCGACCGTGTCGTGCGCCTCGCCCGCGATCGAGTCGCCGATCGCGGCAATGGCGCCGTCCAGAATGCCGATGTCGACGCGTGGTCCGTCCGCGCGCAGAAGCCGCGCGTTTCTGACCGCTTGATCAAACATGGCGCGCCGCGAGCGCCTGCACGAACTGCAGCAGCGCGTGTTCGGCCGCTTCGATGTCACCGGCTGTTACGGATTCTTCGGGATGATGGCTGAGCCCGTCTTTGCAACGGACGAACAGGAGCGCGATCGGGCATGTTTCGCGAAAGGAAACGGCGTCATGCCCCGCGCCGCTTACGAGGACGGGGGCGTCTCCCTGCGTTTCCGTGAGCGCGCTCTCGAGCAGCGACGTGAGGCCCGCATCGCACTGGACGGTGCCCGTTTCCTGGCGCACGGTCCATGTGAGCGCCAGGCCGCGTTCGCGGCACACGCTCTCGGTTAAAGCCCGGATCGAGCGGATCGCTTCGTCGCGCGCATCGTCTACTGAGTGACGGATGTCGAGCGAGAACGTAACGCGCCCGGGAATGACGTTGGCCGCGTTCGGTTCGACGTGCAATGCGCCTACCGTGGCGCGCAGGTCTTCGCCGGCCCGCGCGCATCGCTCCGTTTCCGTCACGACGAGCGCGGCGGCCACGAGCGCATCCTGTCGCGCGTTCATCGGCGTGTTTCCCGCATGGCCGGCCTTGCCCTCGATCACGACATGAATCCGGCTTTGCCCGCAGATCGAGTGCACGACCCCGCAAGCGCGATCCGCCCGTTCGAGTACGGGCCCCTGTTCGATGTGCATTTCGACGTAGCCGAGAAGGTCGCGCGGCGGAGCCTGCTCCCGCACGATCGCGTCCGGGTCGGCGCCCCATGCGCGCAGCGCGTCCGCGATCGAGACGCCCGCGTCGTCTTCGAGCGCGAGCCAGGCAGGGTCGAATCGGCCGTTGAAAAACGCGCTCCCGAGATAAGCTGTCTGGAAACGCACGCCCTCTTCGTCGCAGAAGGCCGCGACCTCGATCTGAAACGGCAGGGAGAGTTTACTCTCCCGCACGGCCTCGACACACGCGATCCCGGCCAGCACGCCGAGCGCTCCGTCGAACCGCCCCGCGTTCCTGACCGTGTCGAGGTGCGAGCCGATGCAGAGAGCCCGGGCACCGGTGCCGTAGCGCCCGATCAGGTTGCCCGCCGCGTCGGTCCGCGTGATCATGCCGGCGTCGTCCATCCAGCCGCGCACGAGTTCGTTCGCTTCCCGCATGCCGGGCGAGAGACAGAGGCGCGTAAGCTCCCCCTCGCAATCCGTGATCTTCGCGAGCTCTTGGATTCGTTGGAGTGTGCGGCCGGGCATGGTGATTCAGCTCCCCCGATACGTCGAGTAGCTCCAGGGTGAGACGAGGAGCGGCACATGATAGCCGGCTTGGGTGTCGGCGATTCCGAATCGCACGGTGACCTCGGAGAGAAACGGAGGTTCGGGGAGCGCGACGCCGCGGTCACGGAAGTAGTCGCTCACGTGAAATCGCAGCTCGAATGTCCCCGTCCGCATCTCGTCCGGCGCAAAGACGAGTTCGTCCGTGCGGCCGTCCGCATTTGTTCGCAGCGTCTTCAGCGCACGGGGCGCCCCCGGTTCCCACAGCTCGATCACGAGGCCGCCGGCGGGAACGCCGTGCATCGTGTCCAGCACATGTGTACTCACTTTACCCATCGCCCTGTTCCTCCCATTTTGCGAGAACGCGAAGTCGGGCGATCCGATGCACCTGACGCAACGCTTCGCGCTGTTCTATGTCGCGATCGTTCTCGAGCCGCCTGCGAAAAATCGTCAGAATCTCGTCGGCCGTGTGCTCCCGCGCGCAGAGGATGAACGGGAACGCGAATCGTGCCTTGTAGCGGTCGTTCAGCTCCTGGAAAGCGGCGCGTGCTTCGTCGGTCAGGGCGTCGAGCCCGGCCGCCTTCTGCTCCGCCGTCGACTCCGGCGTCAATCGTTCGGCCGCCGCCAGTTTCCCGGCGAGATCGGGATGCGCGGTCAGAAGCGCCAGGCGCTCGCTTTCACTCGCCCGCTCGGCAGCCTCTCGAAAGGCCGCCAGCATTTCGTCCCGTGTCGCGAACGGGCGCGCGGCCGCCGCCCGCTCGGCGATCCAGGGCGAATGCTCGTACACCGGTCCCCACTCCCCGACGAAACGGTCGAGTGAGAGGCTGTTGATGTGGTCCATCGTGCGATCCATGTCGTCAGCTTATACGATCGAGGCGGCCCGGGCGAGAACTCCGCACAGCATTTCTCGCCCCGCGCGGTCGCCCGGGTTTGTTACTATCAAACCCGTTCACAAGCAGCATCCCGAGTCGAAAGAGGCCGCCGTGAAACTCATCCATAATGAATACGGGAAGGCGGAAGTCCGCTTTCTGAAAGTGCGCAGGGACGGGGCGCGCCACTCGATCTACGAGTGCTCCGTTTCCACTCGCCTGACGGGCGATTTCGGCGCCAACTATACCGAGGGCGACAACAGCTCCTGCGTCCCGACCGACACGGTCAAGAACACTACCTACATTCTGGCGCGAAAACAATTCGACGGCTGTATCGAGACCTTCGCACGCACGGTTACGGACCATTATCTGGCGAAGTATCCCCAGGTCGAAAGCGTCAGGGTCACGATCGAGGAGAGTCCCTGGAAGCGTATGGACGTCGGCGGCAAACCGCACGACCACAGCTTCCACCGCGCGGAAACGGGCATCGGTTTCGTGGAGCGCACGGCCGAGCGGACGGGCGCGACGATGACGGGCGGCTATCGCGACGTCTTCGTGCTGAAATCGACGGGATCCGGCTTCGAGAATTATCACACTGATGAAAACACGACGATCCCGCCGACGGCAGACCGGATTCTGGCGACGAAGTTTCGCGCTTCGTGGCTCTACAGGAAAGAGGCCGACTACGCGGAGCTTCGCTGCAAGGCGCTCGGCGCGATCTATCACGCGTTCGCGGCGGAGTACAGTCCGTCGGTGCAGCGCACTCTCTACCGTGCCGGTGAAGAAGTTCTCACGGCGTGCGACGCGATCGAGACCATCACGATTCACATGCCGAACGTTCACTACAATCTCGTAAACCTGGACGCATTCGGACTCGACAACCCGAATGACACGTTCTATCCCGCTCCCGAGCCGTACGGTGATATCGAAGCGACGGTCGGACGGGAGTGAGCGCGGACGCGAATATGCCCACTGTTTTTTACCTCAATGATTCGCTGGTTCGCGCCGCCGCATCCCCCGGAGTGCTCGCACTCGACTACATTCGGCATGAGTGCAGCCTGACCGGCACGAAGGAAGGGTGCAAGGAAGGCGATTGCGGCGCCTGCACCGTGCTCATGGGCGAGCGCGAAGGCGACACCGTTCGCTACCAGCCCGTCACGTCGTGCACGCTCCCTCTCGGCGAACTGCACGGCAGGCATGTCGTGACGGTCGAAGGGCTCAACCTGCCCGACGCGCTGTCGCCCGTGCAGTCTGCCATTGTGGACGAAGGCGCCACGCAGTGCGGCTACTGCACGCCCGGGTTCGTGGTCTCGCTGACGGCGCTTCTGCTCGACGCAACGAAAACGCTGTCCGACGACAACGTGAAATACGCGATCGGGGGCAACCTCTGCCGGTGCACGGGATATCGTTCGCTCAAGGCCGCGGGAGCACGGATTCGTGAAGGCGTGGAGTCGAAGCTCACGCCCGACCGCGTGGCCTCACTCGTGAACGCGGGCGCCATTCCCGCATACTTTGCGACGATGGCCCGGAAACTCGCTGCAATCGAATCGCCTGCGAGCCCCGCGCCCGCTCGCACGCCCGCGCCCTCCGGCACCGCACCGCCGCCGCTGCTGCTCGCGGGCGGCACGGACCTCTATATCCAGCGGGGCGACCGCATCCCCGATCAGGACGTCGTGATTCTAAACCGGCTTCCCGGCATGAGAACGATCGAAGAGCGCGACGGGCGCATTCATGCGGGCGCGCTCGTCACGTTCGAACAGTTCATGCAGAGCGCGCAGTTGCGGAAGATCATGCCCGCGCTTCACGACTACGGTCTGTTGATGGCGTCGTGGCCGATCCGGAACCGGGCCACACTCTCCGGGAACATTCTGAACGCGTCGCCGATTGCCGACATGGTAAGCCTGCTTCTCGTTCTCGACAGCGAGCTCACATTCCGAAGCGGCAGCGCGAAGCGTTCGGTACCCCTTCGCAGTTTCTATACCGGCTACAAGACGTATGACATGCGGCCGGGCGAAATTCTAGAAGCGGTTTCGTTTCCGGTACCCGCGCCCGGCACCCTCTTTCACTGGGAGAAAGTCAGCAAGCGCCGCACGCTCGACATCGCCACGGTCAACACGGGGATCCGCATGCGCATGAACGGCGGCGTGATCGAAGACGCGGCCGTAAGCCTCGGGGGAGTGGCGCCCGTGCCGCTCTATCTCGAGGAGACGTCACGCTTCCTGACCGGGCGCGAGCCGAGTGTCGAGACCGTGCTCGCCGCGATCGATCGCGCGCAGGCCGAGTGCGCCCCGATCAGCGACGTGCGCGGTTCCGCCGGGTACAAGCGCCTGCTCGTTCGGCAACTGATCCTCGCGCATTTCCTTACGCTTTTTCCCGAAGAGCTCACGATGGAACGCTTCTATGAAGCATCTTGACGCGCCGCTCCACGTGCAGGGACTTTCGCAGTTTACGGACGACGTCCGTCCTCCGCGTGACATGGTACACGGTGTGGTCTTCGGCTCGCCGGTCGCGCGGGGCGTGATTCGGGCGCTGCATGTCGAAGAGGCGACAGCCTCACCCGGGGTCGTTGCCGTGCTGACCGCGGAGCACATTCCCGGGAACCCGCTCTTCGGGCCGATCATTCAGGACGAGCGCCTGCTCGCGCAGGACGAAGTGGCGTACGTCGGCCAGCCTCTCGCGATCGTGCTTGCGGAAACGCGCGCCGATGCCGTGCGTGCCCGCGCTCTCATCACCGCGCACATCGACGAACAGGAACCGCAGTTCGACCCGCGCGCGGCGTATGACCGCGGCGACATCATCGGCAAGCCCGTTGCGTTTGCCATGGGCGATGTCGACGGCGTGTGGGCGCAGTGCGCGCACGTGGTCGAAGGATCGTGCTCGATCGGGGGCCAGGAACACGTGCCGCTCGAAACGAACCGCGCGCGCGCGTTCCCGAAAGAGGACGGGCAGATGCTGATCTGGTCGTCGACGCAAAGTCCGTACGCCGTGCAGCGCGCCGCCGCGAAGATTCTCGGCGTCCCCGAAAACAAGGTCGAAGTCGACGTCAAGCGGCTCGGCGGCGGCTTTGGCGGCAAGGAAGACCAGGCGACGCACTGGGCCGTGATGGCCGCGGTCGCCGCGCGTCACACGGCGCGACCGATCGAGATCGTGCTGCACCGCGAAGAAGATATCCGCATGACAGGAAAGCGTCATCCCTACGAGTCAGACTTCAAGATCGGCCTCGATGACGACGGCCTCATTCTCGCATTCGAAGCGAAACACTTTCAGAACGCCGGCGCGTTTGCGGATCTTTCGATGCCTGTGCTCGAACGCACGCTCTTTCACAGTACGAACGCCTACTTCATACCGAACGTGCGCGTGCACGCCGCGTGCTGCCGGACGAACCTCGCCCCGAATACCGCGTTTCGCGGGTTCGGCGGGCCGCAGGGGATGTTCGTGATCGAGGCGGCGATCGCGAAAGCAGCCGACGCCATGGGGCTCGCACCCGATCAGATTCAGGCGAAGAACCTGCTCCGCGACGGCGACGAACTTTACTACGGGCAGAAAACGGAGCGGTGCATGATGCGGCGCACGTGGGACGAGGCCGCCGAAGCCTTCGACCTCGAGTCGTTCCGCAAGCGAGCGCATGATTTCAACGCCGCGAACTTCGGCGTGAAAAAGGGCTTCGCCGTGATGCCCGTCTGCTTCGGCATTTCATTCACGAAGTCGTTCCTGAACCAGGCGGGCGCGCTCGTCCACGTTTATACAGACGGAAGCGTGAGCGTGACGAGCGGCGGGATCGAAATGGGGCAGGGGCTCAGCACGAACCTGCAGGCGATCGCGGCCCGCACGTTCGGGATCGACCCGGCGCGTGTCAAAGTCGAAGCGACGAACACGACACGCGTTTCGAACATGTCCCCGAGCGCCGCAAGCGCCACGACCGACCTGAACGGGAACGCCGTGATCCAGGCGGTCCGCGAGATCCGCGCGGGGCTGCTTCGCGTGGCGGGCGAACTGCTCGGCGCCGCGCCCGACTCGCTCACGATCGCGCACGATCGCGTCGCGCGTGACGGCAAGTCCACCGAGATCGACTGGAACCGGCTCGTGAGTGAAGCGTACCTGCGCCGCCGCAAGCTCTCCGCCTACGGCTATTACGCAACGCCGAACCTTTCGTTCGATCATGCGACGAACAAGGGAAACGCGTTCGCTTATCATGTGTACGGAACGTGTATAACCGAGGTGTCGCTCGACTGCCTGCGCGGGATCTACACGATCGATTCCGTCAAGGTCGTGCACGACCTCGGGCGGCCCATTAACGAACTCGTCGATCTCGGCCAGGTCGAGGGCGGTCTGATGCAGGGCCTCGGCTGGATGACGATGGAAGACCTCGTCTGGGACGAGAAAGGGCGGTACACGTCAGGGTCGCTCTCGACGTACAAGGCGCCCGACGTGTATTTCGCGCCTGACGATCTCGACGTGCGCTTTCTGCCGTTCTGGGAGAACGAACCCGGGCCGCTCGGCGCGAAAGCCGTCGGCGAGCCGCCGCTCATGTACGGAATCGGCGTCTACTTCGCGCTGCAGTCCGCGATCCGGGCTTTCGCGCCGGATACGGCGCTCGTTTTCAAGACGCCGATGACGCCGGAGCGTGCGCTGCTCGCCCTGCACCCGGACTGGTCGCCGTCTCCGTCTGCCGATCGATCCTGAGCAGATCGGATGACTGGCGCGTCTATATAGCAGCGCGTCTCTATAATTGATAGCAACATACGATTATTGACCGCAACTTACTGACAACGAATCACATTCGATCATTGCCAACAAGAGGAGCGATTGCATGTTTCGATTTCTGGGAATTCTCCTGTTCGCGCTCTGGACCGGAGTCGCATCCGCGCAATCCGTGCGAGCGCCCCGGTTGCACGTTCTCGACAACGGTCTTCGCGTTCTGACTGTCGAGGATCGCGCGAACCCGATCGTCACCGTTACCTGGAGCGCGCATGTCGGCGACAGTGCCGAACCGCCCGATTTCGCGGGCAACTCTCATTATCTCGAGCACCTGCTGCTGTTTCGCGGCACAGAGAAATTTCCGAAGAACGAAATCGGCGAGTGGGTGGCGAGTCGCGGCGGCTACTTCAACGGCCACACCTGGTACGACTACACGACATTCGAGATCATGTCTTCGCTCGGCGATCTCGACGCATCTCTCGAGCGACATGAACAGATGATGTTTCACGCGGCGTTTTCGGGCGAGGATTTCGAAACGGAAAAGAAGGCCGTGTTCGAAGAGCTGCGCGGTGGGCTCGACAGCCCGTACGGCTACATATGGCGCGCCTCCCCGTATCACATGTACCCGAAGGACACATACTATTCGCGTTCCACGATCGGGACGATCGAGACGGTGCAGGCCGCGACCGTGGACCGCGTGCGCCGCTATTACGAGGACTACTACGTTCCGAACAACATGACGATGGCGATTGTCGGCGACATCGATACCGAGGAAGTGATTGCGAAAGTCAGCGCGCGTTTTGGCGGGTACGAGCGACGTGACGTCCCGCCGAACCGCTACGAGCCCGTGGGGATGAAGGCGGGCGTGACGGTGGTCGCCGAAGAGCGCGACGTCGGCAAGGCTTACATGCTCCTTGCGGTCGAAGGGCCGCATGCGGCTGCCCCCGAGTACTTCCCGTATGCCCTGCTCGCGGGCTATCTCAGCAACGGCAAGACATCGCTCTTTCGCGACGAGCTGATCTCGAAACGCAAACTCGTCGGCAACATCAGCATGGATGCGTTCCCGCGGCGTTTCGCCCGCGGCTGGCAGTCCCTTGACCTGGAGTGTGATCCGAAAGATGCGGCCACGGCGATCGGCGCGATCTGGGAGTTGATCGCGCGCGTACAGACCGAAGGCATTTCCGACGCGGATCTCGACCTCGCCCGCAAACGCATGATCAGCGCTTATCGGTTCACGCTCGACGATCAGTATCAGGTCGCGTCGAGCCTCGTCGAATCGGACGCGCATGGCGACTATCGCCTGTTCTCCGAATACGAAGCGCGCCTCTCCGCCGTAACCGCCGCCGACGTGCAGGCGGTCGCGATGAAATACTTCGACCCCGCGCAGTTCTTTCTGATGGCGATCTTTCCGCCCGATGAAATCCCGGAGAACTTCGAGGCGGACGTAAAGAGCGCGGCCCGCAACAACGTACCGTTCGGGGGCGGCGTCGTTTCCCGCACGCTGCCGTCGGGAGCCGTTCTCGTGCACGAGGGGCGTCCCGGTTCGGCCACCGAGAGCTTCACGCTGACGGTGTTGGCCGGCGACCGCGACGAGTCCACGGCGGGCACAGCGGGCGCCGTGACGCGCATGATGACCGAACGAACGAAATCCATGACGAAACAGGAACTGCAGGATCTGCTCGACCGGAACGGATTCCAGCTCTCCGCCTGGAGCAGCCCGGACGCTTCGTACTTCAACCTTGCCGCGCCCGCCGGAGCGACCGAAGAAGCCGCCGCGCTTCTTCTGTCCATCGTGACGACGCCGTCATTCGCCGAGGCCGAATGGGAGCCGCTGCGCGTGAAGATGATCTCGGACGTCGAAGCCGCGATGGACCAGCCGACGACGACTGCTCTCGACAACCTGTACAGTACCGCGTTCAAGGGCACCGGCTACGGAAGCACCCTCGGCGATGTACGAGCAGGGCTCACGAAGCTTGCTCCCGGCGACCTGCAGTCCTTCTGGAAGAGCCGGTATCGGGCGGGGTCGATGGCTGTCGCTTATTCCGGCGGTGCGTCGGAAGCAGCAGTTGCGGAGGCACTCGGCGGACTCGCGGCCCTCGACGGGAAGGCGCCCGCGCGGAAGACGATTCGCTCCGCGCCGCGCGAGGGCGAAGTCCGGGTCGCGGTTCCGATGGAAGGGAAAACGCAGGCGAACATGAACCTCGCGTGGCCCGCACCGCCGGCGGCAACGGATGACGCCATTCTATGGAAGCTCGCCGAGCGCGCGATCGGCGGAGACCTCGCGGGGCGCCTCTGGAAACTGCGCCAGGACGAAGGGCTCGCGTATACCGTTTGGATCTACGGCGATGATCTGCGCGACCAGCCCATGACACGAATCTTCATGGGGACGGCGGCTGAAAAACGGGAGCTGGGCCTCGCCGCGATTCATCGCGAAGTGAAACGCGCGATGAGCGGCCTCACGCAGGACGAACTCGACCGCGTGAAAGTCTCGTACATCGCGAACCTCGACCGCCTTGACCGTACGGCCACCCGGCGTTCGAACCGTCTCGCGGAGTGGTGGGGGCTCGGGTTACCCGCGGGCCAGCGCGAACGAATGCGGCGCGTCATCACGACAGCAACGCTCACGGACGTGAATCGCGTGATCGGTAGCGTGCTCGACCCGGCGAACTATTACTTCTCGGAGGCGGGAGCCGTGCCCGAATAGGGCGAGTTCGTCATCGAATCGCGTTCTGAAGCAGCAGGTGGTCGGCCAGAACGAGCGCCGTCATCGCTTCCACGATCGGCACCGCGCGGGGGAGTACGCAGGGGTCGTGGCGACCGCGGGCGACGACTTCGGTCTCGTTCCCCTGATCGTCGACGGTCTTCTGCTTCTGTAATATCGTGGCGGTCGGCTTGAACGCGGTCCGGAAGTAGATCGTTTCGCCGTTAGAAATGCCGCCCTGGATGCCGCCCGATCGATTGGTCTCGGTTCCGATCGTGCCGCTCTTGTTCACGAAGCGATCGTTGTGCTCCGAGCCCTGAAGCTGCGTCCCCGCGAACCCGGAGCCGATCGCGAATCCCTTCGTCGCCGGAATCGAAAGCATCGCCTGCGCCAGTGCGGCTTCAAGTTTGTCGAACACCGGCTGCCCGAGGCCCGGCGGCACATGGCGCGCGACGCATTCAATGACGCCGCCGACGGAATCGCCCTGCTTTTTGACGCGCTTCACGAGTTCGATCATGCGCTCGCCCGCTTCACCATCGGGGCAGCGGATCTCGTTAGCTTCGACGTCCGCGCGCGTTACGGTTTCGCGATCGATGCCGCTCGCCGCCACGTCTTTCACGTGCGTTACATAAGCCACAATCTCGATTTCCGCCCGCTCGCTCAGCAGCTTGCGCGCGATCGCTCCCGCCGCCACGCGCCCCACGGTTTCGCGCGCGCTCGCGCGCCCGCCGCCCTTCCAGTTCCGAATGCCGTATTTCGCATCGTACGTGTAGTCCGCGTGCGAGGGACGATAGATGTGCTTCATGTCTTCGTAGTCTCTTGACCGGGCGTCCTTGTTCGGGACGAAGAGCGAGATCGGGGTTCCGAGCGTCGCCCCCTCGAATACGCCCGACAGGATCTGCACCTCGTCGGTCTCTTTCCGCTGCGAAACGAGGGCCGTTGTGCCCGGCTTCCGGCGGTCGAGATCGACCTGGATTTCCTCGGGTGAAATCGCCAGTCGCGGCGGGCATCCCTCGAGGACCACGCCGACGCCTCCGCCGTGCGATTCCCCCCAGGTCATGATTCGAAAGAGCTTACCGAATGTGCTTCCCATGGGGGCGATCATAGGCGGGCGATGGGGAGTGGTCAACCGATCTTGAGCCTCCCGAGCCCCCGTGATACCCTTCGGGATTGCATGGATCACGACCGATAACCCCTCAGATACGATCGAGGAGAGGACCAATATGCGAGGCGAGTTTCGAAACGAACCGTTTCTCGATTTCAGCAAGGACGAGAACCGGCAGGCGATGCTGGCTGCGATCAAGAACGCGCGGGCTTCCTTCGGGAAAGAGTATGCGCTCTGGATCGGCGGCGAAGATATCAAGACGAAGGACACGATCAAGACGCTGAACCCGTCGAACCCGTCCGAAGTGATCGGCACGTTCCCGAAAGCGGACGAAAAGATCGCCGAGCAGGCGATGCAGGCGGCGCTCAAAGCGTACGAAACGTGGAGCCGCACGCCGGTCGAAAAGCGCGCGGAGTACCTGTTCAAGGCCGCGGACGAACTCCGCAAACGGCGCTTCGAGTCGAATGCGATCATGGTGCTCGAGGTCGGCAAGAGCTGGCCCGAAGCCGACGGCGACACGGCCGAAGCGATCGACTTCCTCGAGTTCTACGCGCGTGAGGCGCTTCGCTACGGCGGCGAGCAGCCGATCACACCCTGTCCCGGTGAAAAACCCGAGCTCCGCTACATCCCGCTCGGCGTCGGCGTCGTGATTCCGCCGTGGAACTTCCCGATGGCGATCTGCCTCGGCATGACCACCGCCGCGATCGTATCGGGGAACACGGTCATCGTGAAACCGAGCTCCGACTCGCCGGCCACGGCCGCGCTCTTCGTCGACATCATGAAATCGGTCGGCCTCCCCGGCGGCGTTCTGAACTTCATGACGGGCTCGGGCCGCGTGGCGGGCGAATATCTCGTCAAGCATCCGAAGACGCGCTTCATCTCGTTCACGGGATCGAAAGCCGTGGGTCTCGGGATCGTGAAGAAAGCGGGCGAAACGGCCGACGGCCAGATCTGGATCAAGCGCGTTGTCGCGGAAATGGGCGGCAAGGACGCGATCGTCGTCGACAACGAAGCCGACCTCGACGCCGCGGCGGAAGGGGTGGCACTCGCTGCGTTCGGCTTCCAGGGGCAGAAGTGCTCGGCGTGCTCCCGCGCGATCATCGTCGACTCCGTCTACGACAAGTTCGTGGAGAAGCTCATGCCCCACGTCGAGAAAATGACCGTGGGCGACCCGAGCGACGGTACCAGCTATATGGGGCCGGTCGTGAACGAAGCGGCATTCAAGTCGATCCACGACTATATGAAAGTGGGCGCGAAGGACGGCAAACTGCTTACGGGCGGTGGACCTACGGGCCAGGACGGCTATTTTCTGCAGCCGACCGTGATCGGGGACGTCGACCGGAACGACCGCATCGCCCAGGAGGAGATCTTCGGGCCGGTGCTGGCGCTGATTCGGGCGAAAGACTTCGACGACGCCCTCGCAGTCGCCAACGGGACTGAATACGGCCTCACAGGGGCCGTCTATACGGAAAATCGTGAAAAGGTCGATAAGGCGAAGAGGGAGTTCCATGTGGGAAATCTCTACGTCAATCGGAAGTGCACGGGGGCTCTTGTCGGCGTGCATCCATTCGGCGGATTCAATATGTCGGGAACGGATTCGAAGGCCGGCGGCCGCGACTATCTGCTCCTGTTTCAGCAGGCTAAATCGATTTCGGAGAAGATCTAGGAATGAAGCGCAATACGTTTGATTGGATTCTGTCGCTCGCGATTGCTTTTTCGATCGCGGGAATCATGTTCGGTTGCTCGAAGGAAGACGCGGTGGAATCGCTCGAAGAGCGACGCGCCCGGATCATTCCCGACAGCCTTTCTTTCACCCAGAAGATCGAGCGCCTGGTTCCGCATTCGCTGTTCCGGCTGCAGGCTCTCGCCGAGAATCATGCGGACTCCACGACTTACGCGGCGATCAACCTGACGAAGTTCGTGCCGTACAGCGAGATGGGGAAGATGTTCGAGAACCGGGGCTTTACGATTCATCAGCTTTACTACGGAATGGGCGCCTTCTCGGGCATCTATCCGGTCGATCCGACGATTCCGATGGATTCGACGCTCGCTCTGCTGCGGCTCGAAGCGCGCACGGAGCTGGCCGAAAACATCCGGCTCGGGAGCGAGGAAGTCGCGAACATCGCCGACGAAGTGCAGCGTAAGAAAGTGGAAGAGGAACTCGATCGCATGCGCGTTTCTCTTGCCGGGCTCGATCAGACGGGGCCGCAGTTCTACGGCGCCGAAGTCGAAGGACGCGCGCCGATCCTTCTCGCGCTGATGCAGCATCCCGATCAGCTCGTGCGCGTCGTGTTTCCCGGACAGCCGAGCGAAGGGAGCTGGGTGCGCCTGTCGCCGGCCCGCTACAAGCTCCTCATGGACAACGATCGCCAGGTCGCCCAGTAACCGGCACTTTGCGTAGCGGTTCCCACCGCGCGCGGTTATGATCGGCCCGGAGTGATACGCTCCGGGCCGTTTTCTTTTCGGGAGGTACGTGATCGCAGACAGGATCGCCGCAGTACTGGCAGCCGTGCTCGTGCTTCTGCTCTGGCTCGATTTCGAGGGCGATATCGCGCAGCGCGACGCGTTCTCCTGGATGGACCCCGAGCAGTACTACCTGTTTGCCAGAGATCTGCATGCGAACGGCATTCCCGAGGGCGGTTTTTCCGTCCCTTCGATATTCCCCGCCGTGATCGCCCCGTTTCTGTCGGGGGACGCCGGCCCGGCACGCGCGCTCAGGGCGAACGGCGTTTTTCTCGTTCTGATCGCGATCGCCACATGGTGGCTCGTCCGCTCGGCGGGCCGCACGCATGCCGGGGAGCGAACCTCACGCGTCTGGGCCGCGCTCGCCGTACCGCTCGTTCTCACCGCCCCGCTGCTTGCCGGGCTTTCGCGCGAGCTCTATATCGAATACGCGCTGACCGCGCTCGTCGCGTGGCATCTGTGGGTCTGGACGCGCACGAGCTTCCGGCGTTTCGACGGGTGGTGGCTGCTGTTCGCCCTGTTCACAGCGCTCGGATTTCTGACGAAAATGACGTACCCGCTCTTTCTCGCGGGGGGACTCGTCGTCGAAACGGTCCTTGCGGCACGCACGAGGGATGCCGGTCGCTGGCTCCGTGTCGTACTCGCCGTGGCCGTTCCCGCCGGCGCCGTTCTGCTCGCCATTCGGATTTTCCTGCCCGAATCGTTTACATATTATATTTCGTTCGGGAACACGAAGATTCCCATCATGCGTCTGATCGGTCCCCCCGACATCTTCTCTTTCGACTCGTTCGTTTATTACCCGCGCTTCTTTCTGACGGCGGGTCTCGGATGGCTCGCGCCTCTCGCGCTGGCGATCGGACTGCTTCCCGTCGTGATCCCGTCCGTGCGGCGTACTTTCTGGAACCGTGAGCGCGGCATCCTGCTGGCGACCGTGCTTGCGCCCATGATGATCCTCGCCGCACAGGCCGTGAAGGAACCGCGCCACATCGCGCCGTGCCTCGTACCCGCGCTCGTCCTCGTTACGATCGCGGTATCCCGACTGACCCCGGCCCGGCGCGCGGTTTCGATCGGAGTCGCGCTTCTGCTCGTTGCCGCCGGACAATACGCGGAACTGCGAAAGAGCTCCGTGCCGTACAGGATGGAGGAAGCGCTTCCGCTCGCCGACTGGGAGCGGCGGATGGTGGCCGCATCGCCCGAGGCCGCGGCGCACACGAGTCCTTCGGGTCGCCTCGACGCCCTCACCTGGCGCTACACGCAGTCGATCGCGATCGAGGGATTCGAACTGAACGAGGCACTGGCGATCACCTGGTATTTTCGCCCGGCGGTCGTTTTCAATCTCGATCTCGACCAGTGGGAGGGAGCCGATCGCGTTGCATTCCGCCGTTTCGAAGATCTCTATTACTTCCCCGCATTCAACACGTACAATGCTCGCTGCGGCTGGAGAAAGTATTACGCGTCGCTCTCGCGGGAGGAAGTTCTCGCGCATGCCGACTTCATCCTGAGCAGCAATGACGGGAATGTGCGGGTCGAACACAACGACGCGCGCCGCGGCGCCTCGTTTCGGGAGGTGTACGCCCGGCGCTACCTGGCGGAAGGGGCGCCCGGCGACGCGCGCGATCTCTCGGCCCTCTACTTCGCATCTTTCATGGAGGAGCGGCTGCGCGGGCGGATTCCCGAACCGCATGCGCTCGAGCGGGGTTTCCCCGAAGACTTCCGATATGGCGAACGACGCAACATCTACTGGATGAACGTGTATGGACCTCTGGTACAGAAAACCGAAGACGCGATCCGGTCGCAGGCGCGCTGAGCACGCCCCGTGGCGGGGAGCCGCGCTGCTGGCGCTGCTCCTGTCTGCGCCGGCCTGCTCTCCTGCCCCGGACGGAAACGGACGATCCGTTCTGCTGATCACGCTCGACACGACGCGCGCGGATCGGATCGGAGCTTACGGCAGCGACGCGGCGAGCACGCCGTCGATTGACGCCCTGGCGCGGAGGGGCGTGCTGTTCGAGCGCGCCTATGCCTCCATCCCCGTAACGCTGCCTTCGCACACGACGATTCTTACCGGCCTCTATCCCCACGAACACGGCGTGCGCGACAACGGCGTTTATCGCGTTCCCGATGAGCTCACGACGCTCGCCGAGGTTCTGCGCGATCACGATTACAGGACCGGCGCGTTCGTAAGCGCCCACGTGCTGCACAGCCAGTACAAGATCGACCAGGGGTTCACGGTGTTCGACGACGAAATGGTCGAACCGCTCCGCGTGCAGAGTCCGATTCCGCGCGGCGCGAAACTTCCCGAGCACACCAAGCGCTGGATCGAGACATGGAGCCGTCCGTATCAGCGCCGCGCCGAGACGACCGTCACGCGTGCCCTGGAATGGCTGCGCGCCGACGCCGGCAGTGACGAACCGTTCTTCTGCTGGGTTCATCTGTTCGACCCGCATCTCTCGTACGAACCACCCGCTCCGTACGACAAACTGTTCGGTGACCCGTACGAAGGACCGATCGACGGCACGGGCGAGTCATTTCACGATCTCGCGAAGGAACTGGAGGGGCGGATTCCGCGCGTACACCTCGACCGCATGATCTCGCTTTACGACGGCGAGATCTCGTACGCCGACGAATGGATCGGCCGCCTGCTCGCCGCCGTTCCCGACAGCACGCTCGTCGTGTTCACGGCCGATCACGGCGAGGCTTTCGGCGAACACGGACAGTTCTTCGAGCACCAGATGACGATTTACGAAGAGACGATGCACGTGCCGCTCGTCGTCGCGGGGCCTGGCGTTCCGGGCGCCGGCCTGCGACGGAACGACCCCGCCGGCTCGGTGGACATCTTCCCGACGGTTCTCGGCCTGCTCGGTCTGCGGGGCGGGGGCGACGCGTCCGGCATCGATCTGTTCGGTCCTGTTGCCAAGAAGCCGCGCGCGCTCTACAGCGAAACGCGCGCCGCTCTTACCGCAGTTCCGACTCCCACCGGCTTTCGCGGAGTGCGCGAGAACGGCTGGAGTCTTATCCGTGAGATCGTGAAACCCGATCGTATCCAGAAAGAACAGCTGTTCCACACGGCCGAAGATCCTGCGGAGACGAACGATCGGGCCGGCGCGGACGACACGATCCTGCACGATCTCGCCCGTTCCTACGATCGCCTGCTGTCGCGCGGGCTCGAGGGCGAAGCCGCCACGGCCGCCTTCTGGGCCCTTGACGAGGATGCGGAGAGGCGAAAACAGCTCGAAGCTCTCGGCTATCTCGGCGGAAAAGATTGAACAGTTCCCGTCTCTCGTCCTGAATCCCGGGACCCCCACTCCGATAACGGTGTAGAACTCCTTAGAACGAGGACGCTCCCTCGTAAAGCTCTGGAGGATGGGGAATTGAGAGCCTGGAGTCCGAAATCTGACGATGACCGCTCGCTGACGGCTTATCTGCGTGATATCCGCAAGCTGCCCGCGATCCCGGAAGAGAGCAAGGGAGACCTTGCCCGCCGCGCGCGCGAGGGTGATATCGACGCCATGCACACACTGGTGCTCGGCCATCTCCGCTTCGTCGTCTACATCGCCAAGAAGTATCTCGGACGCGGGCTCCCCATGAGCGATCTCGTGAACGAAGGAAACATCGGTCTCATCAAGGCCGTGACGCGCTTCGACGAAACGAAAGACTTCCGCTTCACGACCTATGCCGTCTGGTGGATTCGCCAGCGCATCCAGCACGCCGTCATGCAGAGCACGCAGACGATCCGCATCCCGATGAACAAAGAAGTCCTGATGCAGAAGATCAATCGGACGATCAACGACTACTGGCAGAAGCATCAGCAGGAGCCGCAGCCGGACCAGATCGCCGAGATCCTCGAGATGAAAGTGAAGGACGTTCGCCTGCTTCTCGGACTGAGCGGCCGCACGCTTTCGCTCGACAAGATCACGACCCAGGAGGGCGACAGTCCTCTCGGCGATTTCCTGGCGGACGAAAATTCGCTCCAGCCGGACGAAGAAGTGGCTGAAGCGATGCTCCGCGAACATGTGAAAGAGATGGTCGCGAGTCTGAACGAGCGCGAAGCCCGCATCATCCGTCTCTACTACGGGCTCACCGACGAGGATCCGCGCAATCTCGAAGAGATCGGCCGCATTCTCGGCCTCTCGCGCGAACGCGTGCGGCAGATCAAGAAGCGCGCGCTCGACAAACTCGCCGTGGGAAGCCGCGGCGAGGTGCTCCGTTCCTTCGTTTCCTGACCCAGGCTGTGATTCC
Organism: Candidatus Eiseniibacteriota bacterium; assembly: GCA_029262235.1. Classification (GTDB taxonomy): domain Bacteria; phylum Orphanbacterota; class Orphanbacteria; order Orphanbacterales; family Orphanbacteraceae; genus JABDJQ01. The sequence goes on from JAJCZU010000004.1 coordinate 1,046,785, forward strand.
AGCCGGCAGCGAGCCTTCGTTCGGGCTACCCCGTCCGAATCGGCGAGACACGTCTTGTCGATCGCGACGAGCGTCGGTATGGTGGGGACGGAGGTAGTACTTGTTCACTCGTCTTCCGTTCTTTCGCGCGGCGCGCCCGCAGGGGCCGATCGCGACTCTCCTGATCCCGCTCACGATCGTGGCGCTCGCCGCCGCCGGATGCGGTGACTCGAACGTGGCCGCGCCGGAAGCTCCGCGCACGATCAAGGTGCTGTTCGCCCAGTTCGAAAGGGAGGACGGCACGCCCGTTCGCTTCCAGATCGATCATCCCGAAACGACTTCCGTTCCCGTCATCGAATACGTTCCGTCGCCCTCTCCGCCGCCGCTCTTCGCGGACCCCGTGCTCGGCCTCGATTCGATGCGCGTGGAATCCGATTCGCTGTTTTTCCGCGCGACTTCTTCAACCGGCGCGGAACTCTTTCGTGTGCGCGCCAAACGAAGCGCCTTCATCCTGGTAGGGCAGGCGATCTTTCCCGACTCGCTGGAACCGGCGGTGTTGAGCGGTCTCACGTGCCTCGTCGAGCCGGGCAGCGGCACGCAGGAACCTTTTCCCGGCGAGGTCAGCCAGCTCGCTTTTCCGATTCGTTTTTCTCCGCCGGAGTATCCCGACAGTCTCGTGCAGGCGGGCATCGACGGCACCGTGCGTACGCTGGTGCAGGTGGGAAGCTGCGGGTCCCTGCTCGACATCGAAATCGTGCGTTCGGAGCATCCCGACCTCGACAGCCTGACCGTGCAGACGATTCGAAGCTGGCTCTTCTATCCGGCTCTCGTGGGGTCGTTTTCGTACGTGGCGCTCGAGCAGTTTCTGTCGATCCGGTACGAGATTCTCGAGGGAGACGTTCCCGTCGTCACGATTCAGAACGGCGCCTGAACCACGCATGAACGCGGCCTCCTCGAGGCCCGAACGCCACTGAACGAGGCCTGCACGACGGGCTAGTTTCCGATATAGCCCAGCGCCTTCAATCGTTCCCGATCGACATTCGATAGATCCGCCATCTCCGGTTCGCCATGTTTCCGCGCGACCTCCTTCATGGCCTGCTGCCAGGGGGGAAGCAGAGCGAGATAACGCTCGAGCGTGACCGGCTGGTCTCCGTCGATCCGTCTGAACTCGCCCGGATCCTGTCGAACCTCGAACAGCGCGTCTTCCGCAAGTGCCGGCACGCTGATCAGCTTGTAGTCGCCCATCTGCGTCGCCCACCATTGCGTGGCTCTCTTTTCCGACTTCCCGCTCGGATCCCGCCCGTAAAACGTCGTGACGAGCTCGAAAAAGAGCGGATCGTTCGGCCCGCGCGGTTCCGCAAGCAGGCTGCGGCCATGAAACGGGTCGTTGCGGTCGAGCAGCCCCAGATAATCGAGAACCGTCGGCGGAATATCGATAAGCCCCGTGAGCCGCGCGTCACGGCCAGCGGCCGCATGTGCGCTGCCCGGCCACTTGATGATCAGCGGTACGTGAATCGATTCGGTGTACAGGTTGTTCTTGTGGCCTTTGTAGCCGTGCTCGAAGAACTCCTCGGCATGATCCGCCGTCACGATGATCCAGGTCTCGTCCCAGAGATTCAGCTCGCGCAGCGTACTCCAGATCCTGCTCAGAAAATCGTCCGTGTAGCGGATCTCGCCCTCGTACTGTGAGATCACGTAGGCGAGCTTCGACGCAGGCATGGCCCGGTCGATGGCCGTGTTGTGTTCGAAGTTCGCGATGTCGAAGGGTTCGGCGCCCGGCGGAACGAACATCGTGTCGTAGGGGGCGGGCGGCAGGAAGTCGTAGTGCGGATCCCAGACGTACGCGAACAGGAAGAACGGGCGCGACGGTTCGCGCTCTTCCCGCAGGAACCGTACGAGGCTCTCTTCGAGCTTCGGGTTCGTGATGTCGCTGTGGGCGTCGGCCTGCGTCACCGCGGCCGGCGAATCGTCCCAGCGTTCGAACCCCTGATGCAGATTGTGCGGCGTGCGCAGAAACGGGCCGCTGACGGCGCCCGCCGTCTGGTAGCCGGCGTCCTGCAGCCGTTCCGCGAGCGTTTCGTATGAGTCCTTGAGGCGGTGGCGTGGTTCGATTACCTGGTGGGCCGTGGGGTAGAGCCCCGTCATGAGCGTGGCATGCGACGCCAGAGTCCAGCTCGTCACGCTGAACGCGTTCTCGTAAACGGTCGACTCCGTCGCGATTCTGTCGAGGCCCGGCGTCGTGGGGGCCGTCATTCCGTAGGCGCCCACACGGTCGGTTCGCAGAGATTCGATTGTGATGAGGAGAATGTTCGGCCGGGGAGCGGCCTCCCGGGAGCAGCCCAGGAGCGCCAGCCCGACCAGCAGAAGCTTAACTGTCTTCGGCGATATCGGCGGTTTTCGCCGCTTCGACCTCGTCTTCATCGCCGAGTTCTTCCTTCCGATACTCTTCCATGCACTGTTCGCTGCAGAACTGTTCGTCATTCAACTCGAACGCTTTCCCGCGAAAATCCGTACCGCACCAGGCACATTCTTTCATGATGCCGAACCTCCATGATGTTCCGGGAGGTGCTAATTCCCAAACGTGTATCCGATCGTTGCCTGCAAAAAGGTATCCTCTTCGATCGTCGCGCGCCACTCACCGAACATTTGATTGCCGCCGGTGAGCTCCCGGTTCACGCCGAGGATGAAGTTGATGCCGGCTTCCGTGCGCGTGTCGCTGGGGCAGTTCTTGCAGTCGAGCCACCCGGTCACGATCGCGATCCCGACGCCCCCGTAGAACCACGCGTCACTTCCGATTGCGATGTCGCGAAAATCGTAAAGCGCGTCCCCGTTCACGGTGAGCAGGGTAATGTGGTCGCCGAAACCGACGTCCGCCATCGGGCGTAGCCGAAACCCGTTCTCCCAGGCCCCCCAGTCCATATGGGCGCCCGCCACGATCTGGTCCGGTCCTCCGAAGCGAAAGCCGGCCCGGGGGCCCCATCCTTCGAACGCCTCGGCGCCGGACGCCGCAAGCATCATCAATATTCCGAGTCCGATCGCCAGCTTCCTCACGATTCCTCTTCCTCCTCGACCGGGACGAGCGAAACGGCCAGATCCGGGTCGGCCATAAGGATATGGCGATCCGGAATTTTCTTCCACTTTTCAAGCGTCGTCGGCGTGCGCGTCACGACGACGGAGCGATAGTGCGGGTCGTCCTCCGGCGCGTGTTTTCGCGCGCAGATCGGACAGATTTCGATCGTGTCCCGCGTCGTGAAATAGAGGGGCAGGTACTGACGGTACGCGAGAAACGCGCGTCGGTTCGTGGTAATGATTCCGATTCCCGATTCCACTTTGGTGCCGGTCCGGTCGGACCACTGGTTCAGCATCAGAATGGATTTCGTGAGCGCCTCACGAATGCGATTGATCGGGGCGTCGCCACTGGTCGACCCGGCCGATCGCTTGAGATACGAAAGAAACAGGTAGAAAATGTGCTCCGGATCGGAGCCGCCCTGCACCTTGCGGCGGAACTCGGGGGTCATCTCGCCGAGAATTTCGCGCCGGATCGTTTGAAAGTTCTCGATCGAGCCCGTCATCGCGAACGTCCATGTCTCGAACGTGAACGGATGCACGCTGCGGCGGTCGGCCTTGCCGCCGGGCCCCGCCAGCAGTGACGCGATCGCGACCTGTGCGCCTTCCTGCATCGAGCGCGACTCGAAGATCGGGACGTACGGATGGCAGAACGCCTTGCGTTCCGTGTTCGCTTCCTCGGAGCCGCGATAGACGGCAGCGCCCCAGCCGAACGCGGGGTCGACGTTGCGCCCTTCGGAGTAGCTCCTGCGAATCATGGACTGCTGCGCCTTGATCAGGCGGCAGTCGATGCGGGTCGGTGCCGATGCGATATGCCCGTAAAGGCTGCTCACGGAGTGCCGTCCCCTCCCGGCGTCGCAGCACCGTCCGCGCCAGCGCCATCTCCCGCTCCCGCGCCAGCGCCATCTCCCGCCCCTGCGTTCCCGCCCGCGGGCTCCGCCTTTGCGGCCGCGATCTGGCGGTTCAGGATGCGCGCCGCGTCCGCGACTTCCGCGTCATTCGGGAATGCGGCCGTCATCTGCTCGATGACCTGCTCCACGTTGTCATAGCTTCCGAGCCGGCGGAAGTACTCCGCCTTGCGAATGTAGTGGTCCTGGTTGTCCGGCTCGATCGTCATGGCGCTGTCCGTATAGTCCACCGCCTGCTGCCAGTCGCGTTTCATTTCCGCGAGCGCGATCAGCATGCGGTACCCCGCGGGATTGTCGTGCGGGAAGCTCTTGAGTTTCGTAATGAACTCTTCGGCCTTCGCTTCCTCGCCGTTTCGCAGATACAGATTTGCCATATTGAAGAGACACGCGTTGTAATTCGTAAGCAGGCGAATCGTGTCCCTGTCTTTATACACGGTCGGGTCGTCGAGTCCGCGGAAGCGGTACACGCCGCCGAGGAAGTTCTCTTCCATCACGACCAGATCGAACGATTCGGCTTCGACGGCCGGATCGATCCGCTTCACGAGCCCTTCCTGCAGCAGTTTCCCTTCGACGAGCTTGCTGTCGCTCGACGGCACGGTCACGGCGAAGTAGATCGGACGCTTGTCGATGTTCGAGCGGATGATCTCCGGCACCATGATGTCTTTCACGGTGACCACGTCCCCTTCAGGCGTGTAGTAGCCGCGCATGTTTTCGATCTCGATGTCGTCGAGCGTCATCTGCACGGGATTCTCCGCGTACTTGAGCTGCATGATGTACCACGGCGTATTCAGGAGACTCAGGTTCACGACCTGCACGTCTTTCCTGAAGTCGCGCACCTCCTGGATGTACCAGAGCGGGAATGTGTCGTTGTCGCCCCCCGTAAAGATGATCGCGTTCTCCCGCAGCCCCACGAGCATGTTGTACGCGAGATCCTCCGCGACGAAAAAGCGCGAACGGTCCGTCTCGAAATAGTGCGCATCGACGGCGGCCGGCGGCACGAGCAGGCCGAGAATCAGCACGACCCGCGCGATGATCGCCCCGCCCGGAATCGTCGAGCGCCGCAGATAAAACGCCAGCGATGAGAGACCCACCCCGAACAGGAGCGAGATCATCACGAACCCAGGCGTATAGAAATAGTCGCGGTCGCGCACTTCGAGTTTGACCCCGCGCGTTCCGTCCGAGAAGTTGAGATACAGCGTCATCGCTACGGTAAACAATAGAAGCAGCGACAGACTGTAGAGAAAGATCTTGCGGTCCGATTTCCACATCGCCCAGAGCGAGAAGAGCGCCAGGAACGGAACGTAGAGATAGAGCGGGCGAGGAGACGGGACCCACTGATTGATCAGGTGCCCCCAGAAACCCATGCGCTCGTGTGTGCCGAACTGGTTCTTCCAGCTTCCCTTGCGCGTGAACATGAGTTCGAACATCGACTTGTCCGAATACTGCTTGCGCTCCAGGAACTGCTTGAAGTTCGTCCAGTTCTCCGGGTTGTTCTCGTCGATCGCCGGATCCTGCGCCGAACGGATGGGCACGTACGCGTAAAGCGAATAGCCCATGACCGCCATCAGGAAGAAGGCGCCGGTCAAATTCAGTGTCTTTTGCGTGTCGCGGTTCGTCGTCAGAAACGCCCAGAGAAACGTAGCCGCGCAGGCAATCGGCACGCCGAACAGAAAGAGATCGGTGGAGTGCACGACGCTCGTCAGCAGAAAGAAAGCGATATAGAAAAGCGGCGATGTGAGCCGCTTCCTGCTGATGAGGAAGATGAGCATGAACATCGGGATGATCGGCAGAAACGCCTGCATGTGATTTGTCGCGGCGAGAAACAGAATATAGATCTGCATGATCAGGACGCGATTTCCCTCGGACGTTTTCGCCGACTCGAGCCAGACCATCGAGAGCCAGAAGAGCAGGGCGACGAGGAGGAGGGTGAGTCCGTAGACTTCCGCTTCGACCGCGTTGAACCAGTATGTGGCACCGAACGCCATGGATAACCCGCCGACCAGAACGCCGGCATAGACCCAGATCATGTCTTCGACCGATTCCTCGACGCCCACGATTCTGCGGATCACGCGGGCGATCGCCAGCGACGAGAAACCGACGGCGAGCGCGCTGGACCATGCGGAGAACAGCGCCAGAATGAATGCCGTATCCCCGTACGGGATCATGGAAAACACACGACCGAGCATCACGAAGAGCGCCGCTCCCGGCGGGTGCGGTATGCCCAGAATGTACGCGCAGGCGATGAACTCGCCGCAGTCCCAGAATGTGGTCCCGCGCGCGGCCGTCATCGTGAAAATCACGCCGGACAAGAGTGTGACGAAAAGCGCGATCCACCAGTCCGCCCTGCGGCCGAAAGTGATGGTCCCGTCGTGCTTGTCGTCCGAGCCCCGGAGCCCCGGCTTCAGCTCCGCTTTCGGCTTGCTCTCTTTAATATCCACCTGGATCGGATCTCCTGATTCAGTGAGTTAGCTTGAGTTCGAGCGCATCCGGAGCAATATATCATAGGAGGGGATTCCCCCCAATTGAATCTCCCACTCCCCGCCGCCCCGCCCGGTTCCAGCCACAGCGGAACGCCCATTGACTCCGTTTCCCCTCTTTCTCTTTCTCCCTCTTCTCCTTTCCCTCCTTCTTCTCCTTTCCCCTTTCTCACTTTTTCTCTTTTCCCCTTTCCTCTCTTCGCAAAGCGGCGGCGGGATGGGCGGGGAACGGGGGAGAGCAACCCCGATCCCGTCCGCGCGGGTGGCGCGCCGGACGGGGACCCCGCACCGAGCCTGTCGAGGTGTGGGGTGTCCCGGCGCGACAGGACCCGCGCCCCACGGCATCACGAGTTCTCTCCCTCCACACCCCGCCAATCACCGTCGCCGCCACTGTGGTTGACGCGCGAATCGGCCGATTCCTATACTGTGCGCTTGTCCCGGACCGCGAGGAGTTCTTAACAATCATGCTGCGCCTCTACAATACGATGACCCGAAGCGTCGACATCTTCGTCTCGAAGACGGAAGGCGAGGTCGGTCTCTATACATGCGGTCCGACCGTCTACGCGTACGCCCATATCGGAAACCTCCGCACGTACATCTTCGAAGACATTCTGCGTCGTGTGCTCGTCGAGGAAAACTATCGCGTCAAACACGTCATGAACGTGACGGATGTCGGTCACCTCGTCTCCGACGCGGATACGGGCGAAGACAAGATGGCCGTTGGTGCCTCGCGCGAAGGCTTGACCGCGTTCGAACTCGCCGACAAATACTGGGCCGCGTTTCGTCACGACATGGCACGCCTTCACATTCTCGAGCCCGATATCTGGTGCCGCGCAACCGAGTACATTCAGGAGCAGATCGATCTCGGCCGCGAGATGGAAAAGCGCGGATTCACATACGAACTCGAAGACGGCATCTATTTCGATACGAAGAAACTCGGCGATTACGGCCGCCTCGCGCGCCTCGACATCGAAGGCCTGGAAGCGGGCTCCCGGATCGAAATGGTAGCCGGCAAGCGGAACCCGACCGATTTCGCGGTATGGAAGTTCTCGCCGAAGGACGAAAAGCGCCAGATGGAGTGGGAGAGCCCGTGGGGAACGGGATTCCCGGGCTGGCATCTCGAGTGCTCCGCGATGGCCATGAAGCATCTCGGCGAGCAGTTCGATATTCACTGCGGCGGCATCGATCACGTGGCGGTGCATCATTCGAACGAAATCGCGCAGGTCGAGTGCATCACGCAGAAGAACTGGGTGCGCTGGTGGATGCATGCCGAGTTTCTGGTGCTGCCGAAGCAGGATGATGGCGCCGGAACGGCCAAAGCCGGGGGCAAGATGGCGAAGTCAGGGGACAACTTCCTGACGGTGCAGTCGCTCGTGGATCGCAGGATCGATCCGGTCGCGTACCGGTACTTCGCGCTCGGCGCGCATTACAGAGCGCCGCTCACGTTCACGTGGGAGTCGGTCGAAGGGGCGGCGAACGCGATGGGGCGGCTCCGCAACCGCGTGATCGCGCTCGGGCATCCGGCAGGCGGCTCCGTGAGTGAGGAGCACTGGGCGCCGTTCCGTGCAGCGTATCGGGACGATCTCAACATGCCGCGCGCGCTCGCCGCGCTCTGGGGACTGCTTCGCGACGATACAATTTCGCCGCAGGATCAGTACGCCACGCTGCTCCGCATGGATCGCATTCTCGGGCTGGGAATCGAGTCGATGAAAGAGGAGAAGGTCGAAGTGGGCCGGGAGATCCTCGATCTCGTCGACGCCAGGAATGCGGCGCGCAAGAACAAGGACTTCGCCGAGGCCGATCGGCTGCGCGACGAGATCACGTCACGCGGCTACGTGCTCGAAGATACGGCGGAGGGGACCAAGGTTCTTCCCGCCGGCTAGCGCCCTCCGTTGACACTCCGAAAAAACCGTTCGTATAGTCGGATAGACCCTTGGTCGGCGTAATACGAGTTCATTTCGTGGGAGGGCAGGAGATGGACGAGGCCGTGCCGCCAGGGGTCCTTTTCTATCTCCCTCAGCTCTTCGTTCCCCTGTGCCAGTAGCGGCCGTCTCCGCGCTCCCGATCCATCGCGATCAGATTCGCCATGCCCCCGATTCCCACGCGAATGCAGTCGGTAATGTTCTCCTCGAAGTTGATGATCTCTTCTGTCGGGTGCCAGGGCACGACGTCCGAAACCGTGCAGATCGAGCCCGTGCGCAGGCCGAACAGGCCGCCGAGCGTAAAGATCGTGCCGTTCTCCATCTCGATATGCTTCGCGCCCATCGCGATGGCGTCGCGGAGCCTGTCCTTCTTCGAGGGGAGCAGGTAGCCGCCATGCGACATGGAAGCCAGGTCATCGTTCACGAGAACCTTGTTTTCGGCGTAGAAGGCGTCCACGGAGTACGTGAGGCCCACGTGGTACGGCGCGGCGGCCTTTTCGGCGCTTTCGATCAGCGCCAGCACGACCTCGTGATGCGCGACAGCGGGGTAGGTCGGCCAGGCGTATTGGGGCGTGGTGCCGTCGGCACGGATCGCGCCGCTCGAGATCACGAAATCCCCTTTATTCGCATCACCCATGCCTCCGCTCGTCCCGACACGCAGAAACGTGTGGCTGCCGACGTTCGCGAGCTCCTCGAGCACCACCGCCGTCGAGGGGCCGCCGACACCCGTGGAGGCGACGGTGACGCGCGTATCGCCGATCAGGGAGTTATAGACACGGAATTCGCGCAGCGACGTCACGAGGTCGCCTCCGCCCAGAAGGTCGACGATCTTGTCGACACGTTCCGGCTCGCCGCAGAAAAAGACGTATTCGCCGACATCGCCCTTCTTGAGGCGTGTGATCAGCTGTTCTTCCATGATTCTCTCCAGGGAACGGGCGGAATCCGCCCTTTTCAGGTACCATCAAGCGGGTTTCGAGGCCGAAATCGTACGCCGGGCCCCCGATTCGCGTCAACCGGCGGAAATGACGACGAATGAGCCCCGCGAAGCCCCCTGAGGGAAGGGTTGACAGGTTTGAGTCAATTTCTGTATTATCATCTCTGTACAGGTTTAACTATGTCAGCCGCAAGGCTGGACGAGAGGTGAGCGCATGTTCATGAAATGCAAAGACCTGTCTCCCATTTTAGCGCTCCTGCTAATCTTCACGCTTCTCCTGATCCCGACGGGCAGTTATGCCGGTCCCGGGGGAGACGGGTGCAGCCGTAACTGGACTACATTGACCAGCACGGAAGACGCCGGTGGAGGAGATCCCGACAATCCCGTCCCGGTGGACGGCGATGATGGCGATCGCTATCAGAGTGGCATTTCTTCGGCGTATATCGGCGATGACAGTGCTTCGAGCGATCTGGATCTGCTTAAGGTAATCAACGACCTGCTCGGTGCGCTCTCTCTGCTGTAACCCCAGGGATACGGCGGGAGTGACCCGTGGCCCACGAAGATAAGAAAAAACAGATCGCCCGGGAGCTCGACGCTTTGGAGCACTCGGGCGTTTCTGCGTCCGAGCGCCTCGCCCGCCTGCGCCGCGTAGGGGATCTCTACTACTCGATCGGACAGTTTCAGGAAGCCGAAGAAAAGCTGCGCGAGTTCCGGGAAGAAGGCGTGGCCGCGGGCAGACTCTCCGGAACCGAAGCCGCCACACTTCATCTCCAGGAAATCTGGTGCTTCTACGAGCGCGGCGACTACGACGGCGTGGAACGCCGCATCAGCGATCTCGAACCGGCTCTTTCCAGGCTGCCGGAGAATGATCGCGCCTCGCTTCTTGCGGAAATGAACGTGTTGAACGGCTACCTCGCCATTCGCCGCGGTCGCTACGAGGACGCGCTCAAGTACTGCGATCAGGCGTTCACGACACTGCAGAACACGGACGATCATGCGGCGCTCGCCAAGGTACACATTCTCTACGGCCACGGCTATTTCCGGAGCGGTGATCTCACCCGCGCGCGCGAATTTTATGAAGACGGGCTCGCGAGCGCGCGCCGCGCGGCCGATCCGATCCGACTCGTGCAGGCCAACATCAACCTTGCCCTCGTCTGCAAGGAGCTCGGCGACACGCGTCGCGCGCTCTATCTGCTCGAGCAGGCGAACGAAATCCTGAAAAATTCGGGCATCTATCTCTATCGCGGTCACGTGATGCTGAACATGGCCGTGATCCAGACGCACCGCGGCCAGCTCCAGCTCGCCGACGAGTCGTACCGGAACGCGCTTCGCATCTATCAGCAGACGGGGCAGCAGAACGGGATCGTGCTTGCGCGGATCGGGATCGCGCGCGTGCATATGCTGCGCGGTGCGCTGGACGAAGCGCGCGCGCTCATGACCGAGACGCTGGCGACCTGTCAGGAGCACGGCTATCTGCGCGAGGAAGTGCTGCTGCGTCGCGACCTTGCGGATCTGGAGCGATCGTCCGGCAGTGCGTCGCAGGCGCTCACGCTGTATCATGCCGCCCTCACCATTGCGGAGCCGCTCGGAAAAACGTCGGAACATGTCGTGCAGATCGGGCGGAGAATCGGACTCACGCATCTTCGCCTCGGCGATTACGACGCGGCCGAAGTCGCGCTTCGTGAAGCGCTTCTGGTCGGCCGCAAGATCGGCGAACGATACGAAGAAGCGATCCTGCTCTGCGCGCTCGGCTCCGTCGCGGCGCATGCGGAAAAATGGGACGAGTTCGAGTCGCTCTTTCAGCAGGGCCTCGAGCTGCTGCGCCGTATGGGCGAGCGCATCGAACGCGCGAAGGCGCTCGTGCGCCGTGTGCGGCTTCGGCCGCAGGGCAAAACCGAGATCGCCGAATCACAGCTCGAACTCACCGAGGCGCGGCGCGTGTTTCTCGAAGCCGGCGTCCCCGACTGGGTCGGCAAGACGCGGCTCGAGGAGGCGCGCATCTATTGTGAAGCGGGCGAGATGGCGAAAGGCGAGCAGTCGATGGGGCTCGCGGAAAAGCAGTTTCTGGAAACCGGCAATTCCCGCCTGCTCGGCCAGGTCGAAACGCTCCGGCGCTCGATCGAAGCGCGCATTGTCGAACGCGCCGTCAGCAAGCGAAACGATCATCTCGCAATTCACGACATTCTTCCCGCATCGGCAACGACGTCCGACCTCAAGGGGCTGCTGGCCGATCTCGTAGGCCGTACCGGGAGCGACCGCGGGATCCTGCTTTTCCGCGAAGACGACGAAGGTTCGTTCATCGAACGGGCCGTGCGCGGTCTGCGTCAGCGGGAAGCCGGCAACATTCGAGGCGTTCTCGCGCCGATCTTCGAGTCCGCGTTCGAAGCGGGCATTCCGTTCCTTACGATGTCGGCCGGGAACGATCCGCGCCTCCCCGCGCGCGTGCCCGACGGCACGCTGCCCGTACGCAGCCTGCTGATCGTGCCGTTCAAAACCGAGACCGATGTCACAGGCATTATCTACCTCGACCGGTTCGAGAACCGCGACCCGTTCGGCTCGCGGGAGCTCGACCTCGTGGTTGGCCTCGTTCGTTCCGAGCGTTTCTTCCTGTCGCTGCTCTCTTCACGCCAGCGCGAGCTGGTCGAAGAGAACAGCCGCCTCAGAATGCAGGTATCGCAGGGACACTTCGACGAAATCGTCACGCAGAGCGAGCGCATGTATGAAGTGCTCGAGCTGGTCCGCAAAGTGGCGTCCACGAACGTGACCGTTCTGATTCAGGGCGAAACCGGAACAGGCAAGCAGCTCGTGACGAAAGCCGTGCACGGCGAATCGCCGCGCCGCGACCGCACGCTCTACAGCATCAACTGCGCCACGCTCCCCGAGCAGCTGCTCGAAAGCGAACTGTTCGGCCATATCGCCGGCTCGTTCACGGGCGCGAACCGCGACAAGACCGGTCTTCTCATGGAAGCGTCGGGGTCGTCCGTTTTTCTCGATGAGATCGACAAGATGAAAGTCGGCGTGCAGTCGAAGCTTCTGACTGTTCTCGAGGACAAGAGGATTCGCCCGATCGGATCGAACGAATACTTCGACGTGGACGTTCGTTTCATCTGCGCGTCGAATCGCGATCTGAAGAGGGAGGTCGAGGAGGGGCGCTTCCTCGAAGATCTCTACTACCGGTTGAACACGATCAAGATTGATCTGCCTCCGCTCCGGGAACGCGTGGAGGACATTCTGCTGCTCGCCCAGTATTTCCTGCGCGTCTTTGCGGCGGAGATGGGGAAAGAGACGCCTCGCATCGACGAACGGGCGTCGCAGGCGCTGCTTCAGTTCTCATGGCCGGGAAACGTACGTGAACTGCGAAGCGAAATGCGTCGCGTGATCGTGCTTCACGACGGTGGTCCCCTCACCGTGAGTTCGTTCTCGCCGGCGATTACGACCTTCACGGCCAGCCAGGCAGAAAGCCGCAGGATCGCGGCGGTACCCGGCGAAGGCCCGCTCAAAGAGCAGGTGGATCGCTTCGAACGACAGCTTCTCGAGCAGTACCTGAAGGAGCACGACGGCAACGTTTCGAGCATGGCTCGCGACCTCGGCATTTCGCGCTGGGGGCTTCACAAGAAACTCGAACGCCACGGTCTTCGCTGAACCCTTTGACGGGTTGCTTCACTTTTCAATCCTCTCTTATTCCTTGCCGCGCATCCGGGCTGTTGGTACCCTGTCCGCATCGCTAACCGCTTACGAGCGCACACACTGCAGGGAGTCGACCCTTCATGCCTCCAGAAAGAGAAGTCCTCGAAGTCGATGTGCTTTTCGTCGGAGCCGGCCCCGCATCGCTTGCCGGGTCGATCCATCTCGCGAAGAGAATCAAAGCTCACAACGAAACCGCGGAATCGACCGGCGCGAAGAAAATCGAAGAGCCATTCATCGGCATCATCGAAAAGGGAGCCGAGGTCGGCGCTCATTCCCTCTCCGGCGCCGTGTTCGACCCGAAGCCGCTCCGCGAGCTGATTCCCGATCATAAGGAGAAGGGGTGTCCGATCGAGGCCGAAGTCTCGAAGGACGAACTCTACTTCCTGACGGACAAGGGAAAGATCAAAGCCCCGATCACACCGCCCCCGCTCAAGAATCACGGGTACTACGTCGTTTCGCTCGGCGATCTCACGAAGTGGCTTGCGGAACAGGCCGAAGCGGAGGGCATCGAAGTGTTCCCCACGTTCCCCGGCACGGAAGTGCTCGAGGAGAACGGCAAGGTCATCGGCATTCGCACGCAGGACAAGGGGATCGACAAAGAGGGGAACCACAAGCCGAACTATCAGCCTGGCGCCGATTTCACTTCCCCCGTTACCGTTTTCGGAGAAGGCACGCGCGGCAGCCTCGCGAAACAGCTGTTCGCGAAGCATCCCGAGCTCATGAAGGACCGGAACCCGATGGTTTACGGTTTAGGAGTGAAGGAAGTGTGGAAGGTTCCGCCGGGGCGCATCAAGCCGGGCGAAGTCATTCACACAATGAATTATCCGCTGAAAACCGACACGTACGGCGGCGGATGGATTTACGGCATGAAGGACGATCATGTTTCGATCGGCCTCGTCGTCGGTCTCGACTACAAAGACCCGTTCATGGACCCGCACGCGAAGTTTCAGGAATGGAAACAGCACCCGCTGCTGAGCGACCTGCTCGACGGCGGCGAAATGGTCAGCTACGGCGCGAAGTCGATGCCGCTCGGCGGTTACTTCTCCGTTCCGCAGCTCAGTATGGACGGGGCGATTTTCTGCGGCGATACGGCGTCGATGCTGAACCCGATGCGCCTCAAGGGCATCCACACGGCGATGCAGTCCGGCATGTTCGCGGCCGACGCGATCTTCGAAGCGATGCTCTCCGGCGATTACACCCGCGCGTCACTCAAGAAGTACGACACGCTGGTCGAGCAGAGCTGGATCACGACCGAGCTCAAGTCGTCGCGCAATTTTCACCAGGGTTTCGAAAACGGACTCTGGTCGGGCCTCATCAATACGAGCGTATCGTTTCTGAACGGCGGCGCCGGACTCAAGAACAGGATGTCCGCGAAAGCCGGCCACGAGCGCATGGAAACGATTCAGGAATACTATGGTGCGCAGAAAGCACCGCCCCCACCGAAGCAGTTCGACGGGAAGCTCACGTTCGATAAGTTAACCGACCTGTTCAAATCGGGCACAGAGCATCTCGAGGATCAGCCTGCCCATCTCAAAATTCTGGAGCCGGACATCTGTTCGAATCGATGCACGAAAGAGTACGGGAACCCCTGTGAGCGCTTCTGCCCTGCGAATGTCTACGTATGGGAGCAGGACGCGAATGACGGCAAGGGGAAAGTGCGCATCGATTTTGCTAACTGTGTCCATTGCAAGACCTGCGACATCATGGACCCCTACCAGATCATCAACTGGACGACGCCGGAAGGTGGCGGGGGGCCGCAGTATGAAAAGCTCTAGACGTTACAACAGATCGTCAGTCCACTGAGCGAGGAGGAGTTCATGAATCGATTGCCTTTTGACCGGCCGCTGGCAGCGCTGTTCTGTCTGGCCGCCGCGCTCCTGCTGTTTGCGCCGGATGCCGAAGCGCAGCTGGAGGACCAGCTCTCGGCCTACACGGGAGTAAATGCTGAAGGGTATCTCGGTCCGCTCGCGGATGCGTTCGGATCGAACCTGAACAGCGGGCTCTATCACACGGCTTCGATCGGCGGCTTCGGACCGCAGGTCAGCCTCGAAATCAAGGCGATGGCCGTGAAGTTCGGTGACAGCGACAGGTTCTTCACCGCACAGACCGAAGGCTTCTTCGTCGGCGCGGAGTCGGGGGAAGCGCCCACCGTTGTGGGGCCGACCGAAGGCACCACGGTGGAAGGGGACGGGGGCGCGATGTACACGTTCCCGGGCGGCTTCGACATCAGCTCGTTCGGGCTCGCGGCTCCGCAGATTCGGATCGGCGCCGTTGCCGGTACGGAAGTGCTGTTTCGCTACTTCGCAGCGGAATTCGGATCGGAAGACGAGAGCACCGAGCTCGGCGACGTGAGTCTGTTCGGCTTCGGCGTTCGGCACAGCATTTCGCAGTATCTCGGGCCGGTATTCCCGGTTGCGATCTCCGCGGGTTTCTTCTATCAGACTCTCGATGTCGGCAAGACGGCGTCGGGAGCGGACTTCATTGCGTCCGAGGCGCTTTCGGTCGGCGTGCAGGCCAGCAAGGACTTCGGTTTTCTCGAGCCTTACGCCGGCCTTTCGTTCGACAACTTCAATATGGACGTGACCTACGACAGCGATTCGGATGATTCGGAAGATCCGATCAAGTTGAGCTTCGAATCGCAGAAGACGGCGCATCTCGCGATGGGGCTGACGCTCAAGGTTCCGTTCGTAAGCGTGAACGGCGAGTTCAATATCGCCGGTCAGAACAGCTTCGCCGTCGGCCTCGCGGTCGGGAATTAGGGAGTGGCGAACATGAAAAACACCATACGGAAAATCGTACTGCTGACGTGCCTCGTGTTTCTGACCGGGGGCGAAAGCTGCGTTGTCGATCAGAAGATCATCGACGTGGTTTTGAAAGAGAAGGTTTGCGCCGTGTTCTCGGAAGACAGCGCGGACCAGGAGTACATGACGACGGAAACGGTCGACTACGCGCAGGAGATCGACCAGATCCTCGCGGATCACGACTACTCGCGCACCGATATCGCGAAGTTGACGGTCGAGGGGGGCGCTTACGGCGTCGTCTCACTCCCCGACGGCTCCGACTGGGAAATCACGGGCAGCGTGAACGTGCGCCGGGTCGATCTCGGCGGTTCGCCCGTCGTGCTGATCAACTACGCGAGCGAAGACCTGCGGCCGCTGATCGGCAAGATGAAGCCGGCGTCGCTGAACGCGGCGGGTGTCAACCTGCTGAACGCGGCGGTGGCGGATTATCTGAACGGCAGCGACCCAGTGCTCGAATTCATTTCGATGGGCACGGTCGACCCCGATCCGTCCGAACAGAACCGCATTGTCTTCGAGTGGAAGGCGTGGGTGGAATTCGCCGTGACTCTGCAGGAAGAGCTCGACGTGTTCGATCCGATCTAGAGCGATCGCCGATCGCATGATGATTCCAGGCGGCTCCGGCCTCACCCTTCGCGGGTGTCCGGGGCCGCCTTTTTTTATGCGCCGGCTTTTTTGCGAAGGGAATAGTAGACGTCGGTGCACCACTTGCCGACTTCGAAGAAGAACGGCCCGGGATCGTTCCAGCGAAACACCTGCCAGCGTGTCCGCGTCGGGCGTGCGAGCAGGTAAAGCCGGTTCCTGAAGACGGTGTCGATCAGAGTGGCTGCGGGCTCCCGCTTCAGACGGATCAGGAAGTGGTCCACCGTACCCAGAAACCAGCGGAGCCTTCTGCCTCCGGAATATTCGCCGAGCGGAATACGGGCGGCGCGCAGTTGTTCCTCGCTCGGCTCGAGCCCGTTCGCATAGAGCCCCTCGAGGAGCAGGGGAAAGTCGACTCCGCAATCGATCGCGAGCTGCAGGGATCCCCAGAAACGCGGGTTGATCTCCATGAGCACGAAGCGCCCGTCGTCCGATCGTTTATATTCGACCATCGCGACGCCGTCCCACGCATAGTGCTCGAGCAGTCGCAGGGTCCGCTCCACAGGTGCCTCGTCGACCGGCAGGCTTTCGCAGAGCACCGAAACGCCGCCCGATGGCGGCTTCTCGAGGCGTCTTCTATGGCAGAAGAGCGACAGCGCCTCGCCGCGATGGCACAGCGCGAAGACTCCCATGCCGTCCCCCGTGATCCTTTCCTGCAGCAGGAACGCGACTCCGGGATTCCGTGACAGCGTGGCGAGCGCCTGAATCGGTCCCCGCAGATAGTCGACGGCGACTTTCTGAAACCGGTCGCCCTGCTGCGACTCGCTGAGCCGCGGCTTCAGGACCGCCGGATACCGAAACGACTTCACGATCTCCGTGTCTTCGGCCGAGGGTGGTTTCCCCCCGCGCACTTCTGCCGTATGCGGCGTGTCGATCCCGAGCGATCCCGCCGTGCGCATAAGTGCGCCCTTGTCCGCCACGGCGAGAAACGTTTCGTTCGAAACGAACGGCAGAATCGTGAGCGGGCGCAGCGTTTCTTCCAGAGCCAGCACCTGCGTCACGGTTCGATCCGTGAGCGGCAGCAGCATGTCCGGCTTGAGGTCCTGTACGAACGACAGCAGCCAGGCCTGAAACGCGGCCGGCTCCGCCTTCGGGCTCGGACAGCGAACCGACCGCCGGATGTAGCGGCTTTTGCATGCGATCGCGCTTTCCCTGTGGGAGGCCACGACGAGACGCGTGCCCCGCCTGCCGAGCGAACGCACGACAGCCAGCGCTTTTCTCGTCTCGCCGTCGAGAACGAGCACCGTCCGGGTTTTCTTATGCGGTTCCGGCATGTTGCCGCTGCCGATTAGGAGGACCGGGAATATAGGGAAGTTGATCGGCAAGCACGAGAAGCGCGCGATCGATCTGATCGAAGCATTTTTCGAAGTCTTCGTCCGGCTTGCCCCAGGGGTCGCCGATAATGAGATTTCCGCCAGGGTCGAGAACCAGCGCGCCGAGAAGGATCGTCTTGTAGGTGAAAATCGGCGCGTACTGTCGCAGCTGACGAAGCTGCGCGGGTTCCATGACGACAATCAGGTCGGCCCGGTTGAGAAGCGGTGTGTCGACGGGCTGCGTCTTGTGGGGATCGATGTCGAGCCCGCGCTGCCTGGCCACACGCACGGTGGAAGGATAGGCGGGGGCGCCCGGAATCGCTTCGAGTCCGCACGACGCGATCACGATGTTCTCGATGCCGCGCTCAGCGAGGACCTTGCGGAAACGATACTCGGCGTAGGCGCTCCTGCAGATGTTCCCCTTGCAGACGAAAAGCAGATTAAGCCGACGCGAGGGAGGGGTGCGGCGGAGCCGCTGCAGCGGCTTTAGATAGAGGCTGGAAAGACGCAGTCTCGTCGCCATCGCGGCGATCGTCTCCTGCATCCATGCCTTCGCCTGTCGTACTCGGTACATGCCGCTCATTATAAAGCGGGGCAAGGCCGTTGCAAGCCTTACCCCGCTTTTTGAGAGGAAGAGTCGTTTTTACTCGCGGTTATTCCCCGCGCACGCGGAGTGCGGCAAAGAAAGTCGCGTCTTCCCGCTCGACGAGCAGAAGGGCCACGTCGTTGGTTTCGAGAGCCTTGACGGACTCGCGGAAGTCGCGCGCGCCCGCGACGGCCGTCTGGTTCAGTTCGAGGATGACGTCGCCGGGCCTGAGTCCGTTCTCCGCAGCGACTGAGCCGGGGCGGACGTCCGTGACCACGATCCCGCTCGTGCGCTCCAGGCCGAACTTCTGCATGAGCTCGGGACTGATCTGCGCCACGGCGATCCCGAGACGCTCTCTGGCCGGCGCATCCCGCTGCGCGAGCGGCTCGTTGTCGTCGGGATAGAGCGCGAGACGCAGGCTGAAGGTCTTGTCCTTGCCGTCACGGTACACGCCCAGCTTGATCGAGGATCCCGGCGGCATCGCGGCGACTTCGTTCCGGAACGCGCGCATGGTTTCGATCTCTTTGCCGTTCAGATGGCGAATGACGTCACCCTGCTTCAGGCCGGCCTCTTCCGCCGGGGAGTCCGTCTCGACCCGCGAGATCAGGATGCCGTTCCGGGTCGGCAGCTTGAAGCCTTCCTGGATATCCTTCGTGACTTCCTGAATGCCGATGCCGATATACCCGCGCGTCACTTTGCCGTCGCGGATCAGGTCGTCTTTGATCCGGTTCACCATGTCGATCGGAATCGCGAACCCGACACCCTGCGAGCCGCCCGAGCGCGTCGCGATCGCCGTATTGATGCCGATCACTTCGCCGTCCAGATTTACGAGCGCCCCGCCGGAGTTGCCCGGGTTGATCGCCGCGTCCGTCTGGATGAAGTCTTCGTAGTTCGTGAGGCCGAGCCCGCGCCCGGTTCCCGATACGATCCCGGCCGTTACGGTGGCGCCGAGGTTCTGCGAGAAGGGGCTGCCGATCGCGAGCACCCATTCGCCGATATGCACGTTTTCCGAGTGACCGAGGCGCGCCGCGGGATAGCCGTTGCCTTCGATCTTGATGACCGCCACATCCGTATTCCGGTCGGTCCCTACGATTGTGGCCGCTTTTTCCTCGCCGTCCGAGAAGATCACGGCAATCTCGTCGGCGTTCGCGACGACATGGTGGTTCGTAAGAATGTAGCCGTCGCTCGAGATGATGACGCCCGATCCGAGCGCCTGCTGGCGGCGTTCGCCGTCTTCGTCGGGATTGCCGAAGAAGCGCCAGAAGAATTCGTCGAACTCATCGCCGCGCGGGGTCTGCTGGGCGGTCTTGATGACTTTCTTGCTGCTGATGGTAACGACCGAAGGGATGACCTCTTCGGAAACGGAGCTGAACGCGCGGCTCATGGCGCGCACGATCGAAAGCGCTTCGGCGTCCGGCGTGGCTTCGGCCCCCGTGGGCCACTGCAGTGCCACCACCGTGATCAGGGCGGCAAGCCCGCCGGCGAACAGCGTGGTAAAACGATTCATGTGTACCTCCTCGTGGATGGGTCGCATATTGAGCACAATTCTATGTCTTCTACCCGCTCGTGTCCCGTGAGTTCCCGGTGGATTCCGGCGCGTGTTCCGCTAGAATGGATCCGTTCCCCGCAGGAGATATCGATGCGAAGAGAGTGGATCCCCCTGTTTCTGATCACGGCCGTTGCCGCCGTCTGCGTCTACTGGTTCGGAATCCGCGCTCCGGAGCCCGCTACCGGGGACGCGCGCCCGGATGCGGCGATCGTGATTCCGGTCTACCCGATCGGGCCCCTCAAGGAGCTACCGGTGGAATTTCGCTGGCGGGGCCCTTCGAACACGCGAAAGTACAGAGTCGCGGTCTACGACCAGGGGATGAACGAAATCTGGGCGATGGAGACGCGCGACCAGAGCCTCGCGTTCCCGGGCGAACTCGTGGCGACTCTGAGGGACGGCGAGACGCTCTTCTTCCGGGTGCGCGCGCTCGGCCGGATGGGGAAGCTGGTTGCCGAGTCGGAGCACGTCTTCTTCCGGCTCGATCAGACATGAAACCGCGCGGCGAACTGTGCGGCGGGCCCTGACGGGCGGTGAAGCCCGGGGCAGCGTCTTGACAGCGTCCGGGCTGAGTCAGGGTATAATCTGGACATCGCCTGGTTGAAAAAACGACTGGGAAGGGCCCCGATCTTGCGTATCTTATGTCGCGGAGGGGTTCGGCCCCTCGATATGTGGCTACATGACACGAAAACGTGATCAATCTCTACAGGTCCGGGAGGGCATGGACATGAACAGAACGATGAATCGGGGACGGGCGCTCCTGTCGGTCGCGGTTCTCGCGACGACTTTCGGTTGCGGCAAGTCGCTCGAGCTGGAGCGGATGGATCCGACGACGGACATCCAGTACAACACGAAATGGTCGCAGGTCGACAATCAGATGGTCGCCGAGCAGATGGTCGCTTCGCTGCTCGGGGCGCCGTGGCTGATCGAATTCGAAACGAGAAATCCGGGCAAGAAGCCCGTGATCATCGTGGATGACGTTCACAATGATACCGCGGAGCATCTCGACGTGAAATCGCTCACCGATCTCGTGCGTACGAAACTCGTCAATTCGCGGCGCGTGACGTTCCTGAATAATGAAGCGCGGCAGGCGATTCTCGAAGAGTACAAGTACCAGGCGTCGGGCGCCGTCGATCCGTCGAAGGCCGTGAAGACCGGTCGCCAGTACGGAGCGACTTATCTGCTGTCCGGCAACATCGCTTCGATCGCTTCGACTCTCGACAAGAAGAAGATCGTGACTTACAAGACGACCCTGAACCTGACGAGTCTCGAGACCGCCGCGATCGAGTGGACCGACTTTCACGAAATCGCGAAGCACTTCGAAGCACGCGGACACAAGCTTTAGAGCTTGCCGGGAGGCATGATGAACTGCGCCCGGATCAGGCACGCGGCCGCACGCGGCATTCTGCTGATTGCGGCCGGCGCGCTGCTGTTCGGATGCGGCGCCGTGAACCAGTCGGAGCGACGCAAGGGTTACGAGCAGTTCTATAACGGCGACATGGATCGTGCCGCCGTGATGCTCGAAGAGGCGTCGAACGACAAGAACCGGCTGCTGCACGCCCTCGACCGCGGCATGATCGCGCATACGCGCGGCGAACTCGAAGAGTCGAACCGCTGGTTCACCGAGGCCGAGCAGTATCTGCAGGAGCTTCTGACGAGCGATGTCTCCGACGAAGTCAGTTCCTTTCTCGTGAACGATTACCGCAAGGAGTACCGGGCCGAGGACTTCGAAGCTGCCCTCGTTCATCCGATCAAGGCAATCAACTATTTATTACTGAACGATCGCGAGGCTGCGCTCGTCGAGTGTCGCGCCGCGAATATCTTTCTCACGGAGCTTCAGGAGAAGTACGAGCACAAGAACGCGTACAGCGAGTCCGGGTTTGCTCGCTATCTGTCGGGCATAATCTACGAGGCAGAAGGCAAACTCGATGACGCGCTCATCGACTACCGTTTTGCGCATGCCGCGTTCCTGAAGTACGATACGCTCTACGGAACGAAATATCCGGCATCACTGCGCGGTTCGATCGGCCGCGTGTCAGAAGCGCGCGGAAAGCCCGAGCTGCTGAAGGAACTCGGCCTCGAGGACGGCCCGCGGGACTGGGTGTCGTATGCGGAGAAACGCGTCGGCGGTGAGATCGTCTTCATTCTCGAGAACGGGCAGGCCCCGTTCAAGCGCGAGGAGAGTTTTCATGTGGGGACCGGGGATCAGCTGATCTCGTTCGCGTTTCCCGTCTTCGAGCGAAAGCCGACCCGCGTGGCGCGTGCACGTCTCGTCACGGGCGGGGCGAAATCGAAGACGGATCTTGTCGAGGATGTCGCGTCGATCGCGGTCAAGGATCTCGACGACCGCTATCATCGCGTGCTTGTCAAGCAGGTGGCCCGCGCCACGCTCAAATACGTCGAAGTGAAGAAAGCGCAGAAGAAGAACGAGTTCCTGGGCGCCCTTCTGAACGTGATCAACTCCGTCAACGAACGAGCCGACCTTCGGAGCTGGGAGACCCTTCCCGCCAATTTCCAGATTGCGCGCATCTTCGTCGAGCCCGGTTACCATGAAACAGTGCAGGCCGAGCTGCTCGACCGAAACGGCAGCGTGATCGAAACCGTCGAGCTTGGCGGCGTCGAACTGAAACCGGGCGAAACGCGCTTTCTGTTCTACCGGACTTTGCGCTAGGCGGGTTGCGAAGGACGCGACCCGGGTCTGTGCAGACGTCATTCTCCCGCGCGTAAACACAGGGGGAGCGGGCGATCGGGCGGGAGCGGCCGATCGCAACGCCACTCTCCTGCGACGTTGCTTTGCCAGCCCCCAGGTGCGGCCGAAGATGCCGTATCAAATCCTCTTTTTTGAAAATAGTCATTGACACCATTTTTGCAGCGCGATCTCTCGACGCCCCTGCACCGCACGGGAAACGATCTCAGTGCGCGCCGCGCGGGATTGTTGCTCAATAACACTCAGTTTTGATCTCGATCATTCGCCGCGGTGACTTCCGGTCACTGCGAGGCTCCTCGAGTCCCGAAAAACAGGGTGTACACTTCATGCGTGAACGGGGGCTTTCCGTTTAACCATGAAGGGGCATGATCATGCACAAGTCACTTTCCCGCCTGACCAACGAGGAGCTGGTCGATTCGATCGAGAAGTCGGCACTGAAGGAACGGTCGATCTCCATTGAGATTCTCGATCAGCTCGCCGAGATGGACCGCCGAAAGATCCATCTGGAAACAGGGTTCCGGTCACTACACAGCTACTGCGTCTCAAGGCTCCGCTACTCGGAGTCTGCGGCAGGCAGGCGGATCTGCACCGCACGGGCCATGGCGAAATACGCGGCGATTCGCGAGATGATTGCCGATGGCCGTCTCAACCTGAGCACGGTTTGTGTGATCTCGACCGTCTTGAATGCATCGAATCAACTCGCTCTATTGAAAAAGGCGTCAGGGAAATCGCGGCGGGAAGTGGAAGCAATCGTCGCGTGTTTGAGGCCACGGAAGAGACCGCGTGAGCGGATCACGCCGATCACCATCGAAGGATTTGCTTCAGACCGGACGGACAAACTGAAATCGCCTCGCCTTCGAGGCGTGGGGGATTCCGGCGGCGTGGGGGACTCCGGCGGCGTGCCCGGCTCAGAAATCTCGTCATACCGTCCCGCGGATCGTGCGAGAATCGACAATCGGTCAGAAATTTACCTCCGCCGCGGCGGTAAAACTCCGACCACTCCGACTACTCCGACCACTTGGAAACACAAGGCCGCCGTGCACCAGAATCGATTCGAACTGCGGTTCTCGGTCGATCAGAATGTAATGACGATGCTTGAGCGGGCAAGGAAGATAGCGCCCGGTAGTTCGACGCTGGAATCCGTCTTCGGCAGGATGCTCCGTGAGTATCTCGATCGTCATGATCCGGCCGAAAGACAGGAACGCCGGAGAATGAGAAAGAATCGAGCGGCGAAGGCGAATGGGAGAGGCGGGTCTGCGGAGCGGAGCGCGACTCGGGGAAGGGAGCGGGCGAGCAGCTCGATCTTTACGCCGGTCAGTTCACGGAAGTCGACAGGCAGCGCGCAGAGTGCAGGCAGCGCGCAGAGCGCAGGCCACGTCTGCAGCAGGGAGTTTGCTCGCGGGGAAATTCGCTCCCGTCATATCCCGGCGCCTCTCCGAGATGAAATCCTGCTGCGTGACGCGTTTCGATGCACATTCATTGCGCCTGACGGCACTCGATGTGACGCCACCCGCCATTTGCAGATCGACCACATCAAGCCCTTCGCGCTCGGTGGGGGGCACGAGCCGGAAAACCTGCGCCTTGTCTGCGGAGCGCATAATCGGCTGGAAGCTGACAGGATGGGTCTCAGACCGCCAGTCCGTGTGTGAAGGCTGCAGGTGTATTGGCTGCAGGTGTGATGGCCGCCTATGTGATGGCCGCGGGCGTGAAGGCTGCTTGTGCGCCCATGCCGGTCGTGGGGCTGAATACCGACTCGCCTACCTTGCTTTCCCCACGCCCACCCGCCCGCACTCCGGTTCTAAAGGGCATCGTGAGCACCACGGCGACACAGGTTTGCACACGTTCTGGCCGAACGTCACAAGCGCCTGATTAATCTTCTTCCAGTGATGGCGCGGCAGCTTTTCGCGCAGGGCGAACTCCGTTTCGTCGGGCGTTTTGGTCGCCACATAGCCCCAGCGATTCGTGATTCTGTGCACGTGAATGTCGACGCAGATTCCATAGAGCCCGTGCCCGGTGGTCATAACGAGGTTCGCGGTTTTGCGACCGACGCCCTTGAATGCGACGAGCTTCTCGATCGTGCGCGGGACTTCACTATTGTGGTCACGAACGAGAATCTTTGCGATTTCACGGATCTGTTTCGTCTTGTTCTTGTAGAACCCCACAGGGTAGATCAGCTTTTCGATCCGCGCCTCGGTCAGTCGGGCGAGGTTCGCGGGCGTGTCGGCGACCGCAAACAGGCGCCGCGAGGCGGCTTCGGTCGTTTCGTCCTTCGTTCGGAGGGACAGAATGCAGCTGATCAGCACGAGAAACGGGTCGGGAGTCTCCTCGTTCAGGAGTTCGACGACGGGCGTGCCCCATTTCCTGTTCTCGCGCTTCACGGCGCGCAGAACTTCGTTGATCCGGTCGTCTCGCACCGTTCCTCCGGTCTATTGACGGTTGTAACGGGGCGTTGCTACCCTCAGCCCAACACAAACCCCGCTTTCGAAGCATAGCAGGAGACCGATACACGTGGATGACATTCAAGCCGTAAAGAAGCTGCAGGAGGCGCGGGAACGGATCATTGCCGAAGTCCGCAAGGTCATCGTGGGTCAGACGGAGATCATCGACGGCCTGCTGACGGCGCTGCTCGCGAACGGGCACTGCCTGCTCGTCGGGGTGCCCGGCCTCGCGAAGACGCTTCTGATCAGCACGATCGCGGATGTGCTCGACCTCAAATTCGGCCGCATCCAGTTTACGCCGGACCTCATGCCGAGCGATATCACGGGCACCGACATCCTCGAAGAGGAAGAGGGGTCGCACAAGCGCGTCTTCAACTTCATCAAGGGTCCGATTTTCGCGAACGTGGTGCTTGCTGACGAAATCAACCGCACGCCGCCGAAAACGCAGGCCGCCCTTCTCCAGGCGATGCAGGAACATCAGGTGACGGCCGGCCGGAGCACGTACGATCTCGAGCCGCCGTTCTTCGTGCTTGCCACGCAGAACCCGATCGAGCAGGAGGGGACGTACCCTCTGCCCGAAGCGCAGCTCGACCGTTTCATGTTCAATCTCTGGGTCGACTATCCCAAGCGCGAAGAAGAAGAAAAGATCGCCGAGATCACCACGAGCGCGTTTCAGGCGAAGCTCGAGAAAGTGCTCGGCGCCGAGGAGATCATTCAGCTCCAGGCTCTGGTCCGCCGCGTCCCGACACCGGAACATGTCGTGCAGTACGCCGTGCGGCTCTGTCGCGCCACGCGGCCGAAGAGCGACGACGCGCCCGACTTCGTGAATCAGTTCGTGAGCTGGGGAGCGGGACCGCGCGCTTCGCAGTATCTGCTGCTCGGCGCCAAGACGCGGGCCGTCATGGACGGACGTTTTGCGCCGGCGCCCGAAGACGTGATGGCCGTCGCGCCGGCCGTGCTCCGTCACCGCATCGTGACGAACTTCAACGCCGAGGCCGAAGGGATCGACACGATGGAACTCGTCAAGCGGCTTCTCGAAACGGTACCCCGGGACTCGAAGTGAGTCGCGCTTCCGACCGCAAGTATCTCGACCCCGAAGTCGTATCACGGCTTTCGCGCATGGACATCAAGGCGCGCCTCGTGGTCGAGGGGTTCATCAGCGGGCTTCACAAGTCGCCTTATCGCGGCTTCAGCGTGGAGTTCGCGGAGCATCGGCAGTACATGCCCGGCGACCCCCTGCGTCATGTCGACTGGAAGGTCTACGCGAAGTCCGACAAGTTTTATATTAAGGAATACGAAGAAGAGACGAACCTGCGGAGCTACATTCTGCTCGATCAGTCCGCGTCGATGAATTACGGGTCGGGCGACATGACGAAGTTCGATTACGGCGCGCACCTTGCGGCCGCGCTCTCGTTCCTGATGCTGCGGCAGCGGGATTCCGTGGGGCTCGTGCTGTTTGACAACCAGGTGAAAAAGTACATCGCGCCGCGCTCGACGCCGACTCATCTGCACAATCTGCTTCTCGA
The DNA here is from genome assembly GCA_029262235.1 of Candidatus Eiseniibacteriota bacterium. Lineage (GTDB taxonomy): Bacteria > Orphanbacterota > Orphanbacteria > Orphanbacterales > Orphanbacteraceae > JABDJQ01. The sequence goes on from JAJCZU010000004.1 coordinate 1,073,314, forward strand.
ACTCGAGAAGGCGGCGCCGACCGAAGCCACCGATGTCGGCAATTCACTGCACGCCCTGGCCGACCGCATCAACCGGCGCGGGCTCGTCATTCTCGTTTCGGATCTCATGGACGATCCCGAGAAAGTGCTGATGGCGCTCCGCTTTTTTCGACACAAGAAGCACGAGGTCGTCGTCTTTCATACGCTCGATCCGAAGGAAGTGCGGTTCGATTTCGATCGTGAGGCGCGGTTCGAGGACATGGAGATCGACGACCATGTCGTGGCGCAGCCGTGGCGGATCCAGGGTGATTACGTGCGCGAGGTCGAAAAGTGGCGCTCGTACTACCAGCGGGTCTGCAGAGAGCACCGGATCGACTACAATTTCGTACGCACGGACGAACCGTTCGACAGGGCCCTCTTCTCGTATCTGAGCAAGCGGGCGCGACTCGGGTAAGCGCTTTCTTGACGCTTCATTTCGCCCCGTGATAGCTTTAGATATCAGAACGATCCTACTCTTGAGAGGGGTGGCCGTATGCCAAGCCGTGAAGAACTCGGGCGCCGATTGAAGACCGCCCGCACGGAAAAAGGTTTGACCTTGAAAGAGGTCGAGATCCTTTCGGGCGTGTCGATGACACATACCTCTCAGATCGAGCGCGGGATGACGTCCCCGACGGTGGGTGCTCTCGAGAAACTCGCCCGGGCGCTCGAGAAGAGCACGAGTCATTTCATCGAAGACAGCAGCATCGATGAAGTCTGTCACATGCCGAAAGGCGACCGCAACACCCTCACCAACGAAGAGTCGGGACTCGTTTTCTCGGCGCTTTCCGCGGGCATTGCGCGCGGCATGCTTCACTTCTATCATGTGACGGCGACGCCCGTGATGAAGGAGCCCGAGTTCCGGACGCATTCCGGCGAAGAAGGGGTCACCGTCATCAAGGGAACGCTTGACGTGGTCGTGGGTGATAAGCGCTACAAGCTGAAGGTCGGCGACAGCGTCCATTTTCTTTCGGCCGAGCCGCACGCGATCTTTTCGACGACCAGAATCGGCGCTGAGGCGATCTGGGTCGGGACCGCGGCCCCCGTTCTGTAAACACCCCTGGAGAAACAGGCTCTTCCCGTTATGTCTTTTTTGCAGAGTCTCTTTCTGCTCGGCCTGTCCGCCGCGGCCATTCCACTCCTGATCCACCTGCTGAACCGGCCGCGCGCCCGCGTGGTGCCGTTCAGCTCCCTTGCGTTCATCAAACGCCTTCAGATCCGCCAGTCCCGCCGCCTGCGTGTGCGGGAAATCCTGCTGCTACTGCTTCGTATTCTGATGCTGGCGCTGCTGGCGATCGCGTTTGCGCGTCCGGCGCTCCAGGGGCCTCTCGCACGGGGGCTCGGCGGCACGGTACGCAGCTCCGCCTGCGTCGTGCTCGACGCGAGCTACAGCATGTCGTTCGACGAGAACGGCGAGCCGCTTCTCGCGAAGGCGAAAGAGCGGGGGCGCGAGGTCGCGGAACTGCTCGACGAGGGCGATGAAGCCTTTCTCGTGTTCGGGGGCGACACGCCGGAATCCCGCTTCGAAACAGCCACTCACAATCTGCGCCTGCTCGAAACCGAAATCCAGAAGGCCCCGCAGAGCTGGCAGGGCGGCGACATGACGCGCTCGTTCCGCGAGGCGTATCGGACACTGGCCGGCTCGCGGAACGCGAATCGTGAAATCTACTGGATCTCGGACATGCAGCGCGTTTCCTCCGCAATCGAAGAGGGGGAATGGGAAGCGTTCATGGACCCGGATGTCCGCGTTTTCCTCGTGCCCGTCGGCGAGACTGCCCGCCCGAACCTGGCGGTCACGAAAGCCGAGCTCTATGAATCGCGCAGGCTCGACGGCAACGTGAAAATTCAGGTCGAAGTGGCGAACTACTCGGGCGAGAAGCGCGACGTGCTGGCTTCGCTCTGGGCCGGCGGAGAGCGTCTCGCGAACTCATCCCTGGCGATCGATGCCGGTTCGGCGCAGACGACGATCTTTTCGATGCAGGCGCCGAAGGGAAGCTTCGTGCTCGGCGAGGTGCGCATCGAAGCGGACGACCTGCCGGGGGACGACACGTTCTACTTCACCCTCGCGGAACAGCAGCGCCTCCCCGTTCTCGTGGTGACCGACGGCATCGAGGAATCTTACGGCTATCTGCAGAAGGCGCTGCTCCCGGCCGGCGACGAAAGTCCCGTCCGTCTCGAGAGCGCCGCCCCGCGCGACCTCGCCGGACGCGATCTCAGCCGCTACGCATCGGTCATTCTGCTCGGAGTGCGCACGCTTTCAGAAAGCGCCGCCGCGCTGCTCGGGGAATACGTGTCGGCGGGCGGTGGCGTTCTGATCGTACCCGGCGACGCGACCGATTTCGGCGCGTACAATCAAATTGTTCTGCCCGCGCTCATGCCGGGTGTTTCCCTGTCGGAGTCGATGGTCGAGCATCGGAAGAGTCCGGTCGGAATCGAATGGTTCGACCCGCTGCACAGCGTCTGGGCGCTCTTCCCGAAGGGGATCGACAGGGCGCTCCGCGAAGTGGGGCTCACGCGCTATCTCGACGTGACGCCGGGCGAAGAAAGCCGCCCGCTTGCCAAAACGGGAGACGGGCGTCCGTTCCTGCTCGAGTCGGAGAGGGGGGCGGGTCACGTTCTGCTGTTCGCGGGGGGCTTCGACCTCTCCTGGGGAGACTTCCCCACGCAGCCCGTTTTCCTGCCGCTGCTTCATGAGCTCGTTCGCTATCACGACCGCGGCGGGGCGCTTACGCGCACTTCGGTGCTCGTCAATCGCCCGTTCCGACGATCGCTCGACGGCGTTTCGCTCGGCGAGAGCTTCACGATCGTCGATCCGTCCGGCCAGGAATTCACCGTGCAGCCGACGGCGGAAGGGGAGCGGATCGCGCTTTCGTTCGCCGGCACGCGGGAGCCCGGTTTCTACGAACTGCGCGGCCCGGGGCGCAGCGAATGGTTCGCTGTCAATCTCGACACGCGCGAATCGGACCTCACGCCGATCGATCCGGACGAACTCGCGCGCTCGCTTCCCGTCGAAGGCGTGGTCGTCGTGACCCCGCGCGAGCGCATCGACCGCTCCGTGCTCGGTACGCGCTTCGGGCGCGAGCTCTGGTGGGAACTGATCGTTCTCGTTCTCGCACTCGCGCTCTTCGAACTGTTCCTCTCGCAAAGTTCCCGCCAAGCCGTTCCACAAGAGAGCTGACATTGCTCGACGACGTAAGAAAAGCGCTGCGGGGAACGCGATCGTTCCGCCTGGTTCAGGAAAGTGTCGGGAACGGCAGCAGCGCAGACCGCAAACGGATCGAAGGAGCGGCGGCGTCCGTGCTCTCGTTCCTGGCCGCGGATCTCGCGGAACAGAGCGGTCGCTCGATACTGCTCATTACGTCGCGCCCCGACGAAGCCGAATACTTCGCGGACGAAATCGAGGGCATGATCGGCGAGGGCTTCGTGCATCTCTTTCCGTCCTGGGAACTGCTGCCGTACGAGAACCACTCTCCCGCAGAAGACATCACCGCCGCGCGCGTACGCGCCATGCATCATCTGACGCAGTCCGAGCCGGGGGTCGTGATCGCGACGCCACGCGCGCTCGCGCACCGGATCACGCCACGCCGCGTGTTCCTCGAGTCCGTGCAGACGATTCGCACCGGCGACACGTTCGATCTCGAGGAATTCTGCGAGCGGCTCGTGCATCTCGGTTTCGAACGCGAACCCGTGGCCGACGCGCCTGCGCTCTTCGCGCGCCGCGGCGGGATCGTCGATCTCTATCCCGGTGAGCGCGCACTCCCGGTGCGCATCGAGTTCTTCGGCGACGAAGTCGACTCCATCCGTGAGTTCAATCCCGAAACGCAGCGCTCGACGGGCAAGCTGCACTCCGTTTCGATTCTCCCGCAAAAGGAAATTCCGCTGACGGACGAAGTGGTGGCCTCCGTGCAGGACCTGCCGCTCGTCGGCGAGGTCGCGGACGAAATCACGCGCGGCACTCATTTCGAAGGCATGGAACGCTACATGGGGACGTATTTCCCCCGGGCGGAAACGCTGTTCGACTACCTGCCGGACGACTGCATCGTACTCGCGCTCGAAGAACGTGACATTCTGCAGAGTGCGCTCGAATTCTGGGAGGAAGCCGAGGCGTTTCACGCCGAAGCCGAACGCGGCGAACAGCTCCCCGAGCCTGAGCGGTCGTTTCTCGACGCGCGCGTATGGGAGACCGCGCTCCGCGAAACCCGCGCGATCCCGGTTTCGCGCGTGCTGAAAGAGTCGAGCGAGAACGTCGTCCCGATCCGCACGTCGCTCCCCGCGCCCGTTCTCGGCAATCTCGAACTGCTGAACAGCGAAATCGACGCTCTGCTCGCGAAGGAGTACCGCATCTTCTTCCTCTGCGACAACGAGGGTCAGCTCGAGCGCATGACGGAGATTCTCGATCCGTATCTCGACCGCGTGGCCGTGGGGCTCGGACGCCTGCGTCGCGGGTTCGCGCTCCCGGACGAGCGCATCGCGGTCTTCGCCGAGCACGAGGTCTTCAGCCGCATGCAGCGCCGTCGCGGGGAAGTGCAGCGCCCGCGCGGGACCGCGATCGAAAGCTACCTGACGCTTCGTCCCGGCGACTACGTCGTGCACGTCCGCCACGGGATCGGGCAGTTCGTCGAAGTGCAGCGGATCGAGGTCGAAGGCGTGGCCAAAGACTGCGTCGTGCTTTCGTATTCTTCGAGCGACAAGCTGTACGTTCCGAACGATCAGATGGACCTGCTCCAGAAGTACAGCGGGAGCGAAGGCAAGAAGCCCCCGATCGACAAGATCGGCGGGACGACGTGGGGCAAGACGACGGCGAAGGCGAAAAAGGCCGTCAAGGACATGGCCGCGGAGCTCCTTCGCATTTACGCCGCGCGGAAGTCGCGCCCCGGCATCCGGTACTCGCCCGACACGGAATGGCAGCGCGAACTCGAAGAGGCGTTTCTGCACGACGAGACCGAACATCAGCTCGAAGCGATCCGCGCCGTGAAAGCCGACATGGAATCGCCCCGCCCGATGGACAGGCTCGTCTGCGGCGACGTCGGTTTCGGCAAGACCGAAGTCGCCGTGCGCGGCGCGTTCAAGGCGGTCATGGAGGGGAAACAGGTCGCGGTCCTCGTGCCGACCACGCTCCTCGCGCAGCAGCATTACCAGACGTTCAGCGACCGTTATCGCGGTTTCCCGGTGCGCGTGGAAGTCCTCTCACGCTTTCGCAGCCGCCCCGAAGTGAAACAGGTGCTCGAAGATCTCTCGTTCGGCCGCGTCGACGTGCTGATCGGCACGCACCGGATTTTGTCGAAGGATATCAAGTTCAAGGAGCTCGGCCTTCTCATCATCGACGAAGAGCAGCGTTTCGGCGTGGCGCAGAAAGAGAAGCTGAAGAAGCTCAAGATGACGGTCGACGTGCTGACGCTGACCGCGACGCCGATCCCGCGCACCCTGCATCTTTCGATTGCCGGCGCGCGCGACATGTCGATGATCAGCACGCCTCCCAAGAACCGGCTGCCGATCGCGACGGAGGTCATCGATTTCGACAACGAAGTGATTACGGCCGCGATCCTGCGCGAGATGGACCGCGGGGGCCAGATCTTCTTCGTGCACAACAAGGTCGAGTCGATCGACGCCATGGCGCTCCGGATCGCGCAGATGGTTCCCGAAGCGCGCATCGGCGTCGCGCACGGCCAGATGACGGGCACGCTTCTCGAAAAGATCATGCTCGATTTCGTGGAGCGACGGATCGACGTGCTCGTTTCGACGATGATCGTCGAATCCGGGCTCGATATCCCGTCGGTCAACACGCTGATCGTGAATCAGGCCGACCATATGGGGCTGGCGCAGCTCTACCAGCTTCGCGGTCGCGTCGGGCGCTCGAGCCATCGCGCCTACACGTACCTGATCGTCGATCACGGCAAGGTGCTCACCGAAGAGTCGCGCAAGCGTCTGGACGCGCTGACCGACTTCACCGAGCTCGGTTCCGGAATCCGCATCGCGCGCAAAGATCTCGAGATCCGCGGCGCGGGCAACCTGCTCGGTTCCCAGCAGCACGGATTCGTCGCGAGCGTCGGATTCGAGATGTACTGCAAGCTGCTGGAGGAAGCGGTGCGCGAGTTACGTGGGGAAACGGTCGAAAAGAGCGTCGAGACGAGAATCGAAGCTCACCTCGATTCGTATCTGTCCGATGAGTATATCGGTGACAAACAGCTCAAAGTGGCCATTTACCGGCGCGTGGCGGAAACGAAGAGCGCCGACGAAGTGCGGGGGATTCGCGACGAGGTGACGGACCGGTTCGGAAGGCTCGAGGAGGCGGGGGAAAACCTTTTTGCGCTTCGCGAGTTGAAGATACTGGGGGAAGGAGCCGAAGCGGAGAGTGTGCGGCTCGAGCCCCGGCGCGTCCGGGTGCGGACGACGGCACGCACGGCGCCCCCCGAAAAGGTCTGGAAAGGGCTCATGGAGGCCGTAGACGGCGATATCTCGTTCGAAGCGGCCGATGGACTCTCCTTCGATGTTCTGCTGAACGACGGCGCCGAGCCGATCGATACCGCCAGAAAAGTCTTGGTAGCATTCCAAGGCTCTTGCTAGTTTAAAACGTTGATTTCGGCCTGATCGGGCCGTTCTTTCATAAGCAATTGAATAAGGAGTTCTCAAGAGATGCGATCGAAACGCTGGCCCCTGGCCGCAATTCTACTTCTCGCGCTGCTGGCGGCCCTGGGCTGCGGCAAGAGCAATGACCACGTGGTGGCCAAGGTCGGAAGCGACGAGATCACGCTCGGTGATTTCAACATCGCCTACACGGGGATTACGATCTTCAGCCGCCCGCCCCTTCTCACGTACGAGGATAAGGAGCGGTTTCTTCAGACGCTGATCAACAAGAATATCATGGTGAACGAGGCGATCGCCCGTGGATACGACAAGGATCCGGATCTCATCGCCAAACGCGCCGCCTGGGAACACGAACGGATGTTGCGCGCGCTCTTCAAGGAAGTCGCCGACAAGGATCTCGAAGTGACGCTGCCGGAAGTCGAGGCACACTTCAAGAAGTCGCGCGCGAAGATCCGGGCCAGGCACATCATGGTCGCCACGCCCGAAGAGGCGCTCGAGATCCGCGCGGCAGTCACTGATGGCGCGGATTTCGGGGAGATCGCCCGCACGCGTTCCCTCGACGAGGCGACCGCGCGTCTCGGCGGCGACCTCGGCTTCGTGCTCGAGTCGAACGTGGAAGGGGCCATCAAGCAGGCCGCGGTTGGCCTCGAAGTGAACGAGCTGTCGCCGATCATTCAGAGCAACAGGGGCTACCATATCGTCCAGTGCGTGTTCCGTCAGGAGCCGAGCATGGACGATTTCGAAGAGCAGCGCCCGGTATGCGCCGCGGAGCTTCGGAACCAGCGCCGCAATCAGAGATGGCAGGCGCACAATCTGGAGCAGATCGAAATCCGCAAGATCGTGCATGACGACGATGTGATCCAGAAGCTGAACGCGATGCTTCCCGAGCGGGGCTTTCCCGATCGCTCGTGGGAAGGCAAGGTGACCGACGATTTCCGCGAAGCCGTCGTGACTTCGTACGACGAGGGGCAGTGGACCGTGGGCGATGTCATGGCCTTCTACTCGCCCGAGAAGGGCGTGGGACAGGTTTTCAAATCGAACAACGGGGACCTGATCCGCCGCACCACCGAGATGGAAATCCTGACTGCGAACAACATCAGGATCGCGCGCGAAATGGGACTCGACACGCAGGACCAGGTTGCGCGGGAGGTGCAGAAGAAATTCGAGCAGGAACTTCTGACGCGCCTGCATGAAGACCTCACGAAGGACCTCGTGATCAAGGAAGCCGACGCCCGCAAGGTTTTCGAGGAGCAGAGCGACGAACTCACGATGGACGAGTCGGTGGAATTCATTTACGTAAATGTCGCCGACCCCGTTCTCGCGAACCGTATTCATTCCGAAGCGAAATCGGGCGTCGATCTCGCGTCTCTGGCGCGCAAGTACAATACCGGTCCGCTCAAGGAGAAGGGTGGTCTGATCGGTCCCGTGACGCGAACGGGAATCAACGCCCCCGAGCTGGAGGCGTATCTTTTCGATCAAGGCAAGGCGGGCAATATCTCGCCCGTGATTGCGAGCCAGGCCACAGGCTACTTCGTCGTCAAACTTCTCGAAAAGATTCCGCCGCACCCGATGTCATTCGAAGAGGCGCGCCCGACCATCGAAGCTCAGCTCATGACCGTGGCGCGCGAACAGGCGATCGATGAATTCCTCGAGGAGAAGCGCGCATCAATCGGTGTGCAGATTTTCCCGGAAGTTCTGAATCTGCTGTCCGAGGGCGAGGACGAGGAAGTGGGAGTTTCCTGATGCGCACTCCTGCAGCGTTCGCCGCCGCGCTTCTGATCGTCGCGACCACGCTCCACGCGCAGGAGCCCGTCGACCGGATCGTGGCGATCGTCGACGAGGATCCGATTCTGGCGAGCGAACTCGCGGCCGAAATCGAAGTGCTCCGGTTCGACAAGAACCTGCAGTCGACGAGCACCGACATGCTGCAGCAGATCGGGCTCGAACGCATGATCGCGGACCGTCTTCTGCTGGCGAAAGCGGAGTCCGAAGGGCTCGCGCCGGCCGAGGAAGACATTGAAGCGGCTCTCGAGTCGTCTCTCGAAGGCATGCGGTCCCAGTTTTCGACGGAGGAGGCTTTTCTTGCCGCCCTCGAATCCGAAGAGCTGACCCTCGAGACATTACGCAAGCGTTACAGGAAGGAGGTTCGCAAGAGCCTCACGATCCGGATGCTTGTCGAGCGCGATATCCGTCCCGCCGTTGAGCTCACCGAGGGGGAAGTGCGCGCGTTTTACGAGAAAAATCGCGAGAACCTGCCCGTTCTCCCCGAGCGTTTTTCGCTGGCGCAGATCTTCCTGGAACCGGAAGCGTCGGCGTCCGCCGAGTCGCTCGGAGTCGCGGCTCTGAATGAACTGAAAGCGCGCGTCGAAACGGGGGAAGATTTCGAAACCCTCGCCCGCGATTATTCCGAAGGCCCTTCCGCCGAACAGGGCGGCGATCTCGGGTTCTTCGGCCGCGGGGACATGGATCCCGATTTCGAGGCGGCGGCATACGGCATCGAAGAGCCGGGCGGCGTCAGCGACGTCGTCAAGTCGGCCTTCGGGCTTCACATTATTCAACTTCTCGATCGTGACGGAGAGCGGATCCGGGTGCGCCACATTCTGAAGCGCGCGGGCGCCGGGGAAGCGGAAATGGCCGGAGCGAAGGCAAAAGCAGAAGCGATTCGCGACAGTATCGCCGAGGGGGCCTCGTTCGAGGAAATGGTGGTACGGCACTCCTCAGACCGACGCTCCGCTCCTCGCAGGGGCGAAATCGGCACTTTCGCCGTGACCGACGTGACCCCCGAAGTCGCGGAGGCACTCGCCGGAATCGAACCCGGCGGGATCACCGACGTGGTCCCGGCCCCCGACGGATTTCATATTTTTCGCCTGATCGCCCGATACAAAGAGGGTAAGCCGACAATCGAGGAGGCGGAGGCGGAGATTCGACAGGCCGCGGCGCAGCAGAAGCAGCAGCAGGTGTACGAAAAGTACGTCGCGAAGCTCAAGAACGAGATCTTTGTCGATATTCGACTATAGACCCTCCACCGAAAATCCGTACTGCCGGATGAAATCCGGGCTTGCCGGATGAAATCCGGGCTTGACGGAAGATTTCCGCCCCTCTATGTTCACCCAAAAGGCGGAGTTCCGTGATTTCGTTCAAGCAAGTCTCTAAGTCCTATGGCAAGACGCCCGCTGTGCGGGATCTCACGTTCGAGATCCGGCGCGGTGAATTCATGTTCCTTATGGGGGCGTCCGGCGCGGGTAAATCCACGATTCTGCGCCTTCTGCACCACAGCATCCGGCCCACCTCGGGGGTCGTGACCGTCGGCGAATTCTCCAGCGACACGATCAAAGAGCGCCAGATTCCGTATCTCAGGCGCAAGCTCGGCTTCGTTCTGCAGGATTTCCGCCTGATCGGGGACCGCTCGGTCTCCGAGAACGTCGCGATCGCGATGCGGATCACGGGAGAATCGAGGCGCAAGATCGATACGCGCGTGAAGGAAGTCCTCGGCCAGGTCGGCCTGATCGGGCGCGCCCGCGAGAAAGCGGGCAACCTGAGCGGGGGCGAGATGCAGCGCGTGGCGATTGCCCGTGCGCTCGTGAACCGGCCGCTTGCGCTGATTGCCGATGAACCCACCGGAAATCTCGACCCCGAAACGGCCCAGGGCATCTACTCGATTCTCGACCGCGCCCATATCGGGGGAACGGCCGTTTTTGTCGCCACGCACGACCGCACCTTCGTCGACCGCACCGGGCACAAGGTGATCCACCTCGAAAACGGCCGGATCGTGACGCCCAGAATCGAAATGGACCCTGCGCCGCGCCCGAGCGCTCCGCCGCGTTCCGTATCATGCTGACCCATATCGAGCATACGCTGCGCGAGTTCGGCCACGGCCTTCGCAGGAGCCTCAAGGGGCATCTGGCGCCGGTCGTTCTGCTCGGGGTCGCGCTCTTCATTCTCGGTCTGTTTCTCGTGGGGACGATCAATCTCCAGGAGCTCATTCATATCGCCCATTCGAAGGTCGGCATCGCGATCTATCTGACCGAAGACGCTCCCGAACAGGATCGCACCGCGCTCGCGGACAGGATCCCGCAGCTGGCCGGCGTAAAGCTGGTTCGCTACATCTCGCCCGAGCAGGCGCTCGCTCGTTTTCAGAGCGAACTCGGCGGACGCGCCTATCTGCTCGAAGGGGTGGAGGGGAATCCGCTGCCGGCGTCTTTCGAAGTCGAGCTGTACGACGACTACAAGACCATCGAACGCATTGAAGCGATCGCGAACGAAATCCGGAGCGCCTCGGGAGTCGATTCGGTCATCTATGGCGAAAGCTGGGTCGGCCGGCTCGAGCGCTGGATCTATTTCCTCGTCGGTTTCGATCTCTTTCTCGGCGCCGTACTCGGCATCTCGACGCTTCTGGTCGTCGGCAACACGATGAAGCTCGCGCTCGAGAATCGCCGCGACGCGATCGAAGTGATCCGTCTCGTCGGCGGCACGCGCATGCAGATCCGCTTCCCGTTTCTGCTCGAAGGCGTGCTGATCGGCCTCATGTCGTCCGGGCTCGCGTATCTCGTGCTCTACAAGACCTACACGTTCGCCGTGGGGCGGCTTGCCGGCGTCCTCTTTCTGGGCACGACAGGCGTCATCGCGTTCTTCGCGCTCGGCGCTCTGCTCGGCGCGAGCGGCTCTCTTCTGTCGATCAATCGCTACCTGAAGGCATAGGGCGCCATGCGAGTTTCGATTCACACGATCCTGCGCGCCCCCGTCCCCGCTTTCGTACTTACGATTTTCTTCGCGCTCGCCGTGACGCTTCCCGCGCTCGCGGAAGACGAAGAGCAGTCGCTCGAAGAAATCCGCGGCAAGATTCACGAAACCCGCCAGGAGGCCAAGCGTCTAGCCGGCCAGGAGTCGGGGATACTGAGCGGGCTCATGAAGCTGGACGAAGAGCTGACGCTTACGAACCGACTGCTCCAGGGTCTCGAGTCGAGGCGGAAGCGGATCGAAGAGCAGCTCAGCGCTCTCGAAGCGGAAGCGGGCCGCGCCGAGGGCGAATACATCCGCCGGCGCGAACTGCTCGAAGAACGTCTGGTGGCGCTTTACAAGTTCGGGGGCTATCACGAATTCGAAGTCATTCTGGGGTCGGCGTCGCTCGTCGATCTCGTGAGCCGCTTCGACCGCATTTTCCGCGTCGCGAAACGGGACGATCAGCTCTGGCGCGCCATGGAAGAGGAGCGCACGAAGCTCAACGAAGCGCGCGAGGGGCTCGTGGCCCGCAGCAAGGAGCTGAAAGCGGTCGAGGATGAACGCTCGCAGGAGCGCTCGTCTCTGCTCGGCCAGAAGAACAAGAAGCGGTCGCTGCTGACGGACGTGCGCGGGAAGCGCGAGTCGTTCGAAAAGCTCGCGAAGGAACTCGAGGCGGCCTCGCAGGCGCTCGAGCGGATCATCGCCGAACGCGAAGCCCGCGCGCGCGCGGTGCCGGGAATGGAAGACTTCAGCGGCCCCTCGCCGTTCGACGGTGGCGGAGACCGCCTTCCGTGGCCGGTTCGCGGCAAGATCATCAAGAAGTTCGGCAAGATCCGCCATCCGGAATTCGGTACGGAGATTCCGAGCAACGGGATCGATATCGAAGCGGCGTACGGGACCGATATCCGCGCGGTCGCCGGTGGCCGGGTCGAATACGTCAGCACTCTCCCCGGCTACGGCAACTGCATCATCGTGCAGCACGGAGGCGGGTACTACACGCTCTACGCTCATGCCTCGGAGATTCTCGTTTCCCAAGGTCAGACGGTGACACCGGGCAGCCTCCTTGCTAAAGTAGGAGACACTGGTTCCACCTCGGGGAGTTCGCTCCATTTCGAGGTAAGGAAAGGGACGAAACCCCTCGACCCCATGCGCTGGCTGAAGTAGGGACCCTATGGCTCTGGAATACGTCGAGCTCCGTTTCAAGGGGCGTCGTCAACAGGTATACAAAAATCCGCACGCAGTCCCGCTCTCGATCGGGGACCTCTGTGTCGTCTCCGCGGATCGCGGGGAGGATATGGGCAAGGTCGTGCACGAGGGTGTGGTCGCCGAGGAGTCTGCCCGCGAGGGGGAGGCACTGCACTCCGTTCTCCGCCGCGCCAACGCCCAGGACAAGATGACGCTCTTCCGCAACCGTTCGCGCGAGGAAGACGCCAGAAGAATCTGCATGGGCCGCATCGAAGCCCGCAAGCTCGATATGAAACTCGTCGATGTCGAAGTGCAGTTCGACGGGAACAAGATCACGTTCTTCTTTACGGCCGAAAAGCGCATCGACTTCCGCGAGCTCGTGAAAGACCTGGCCTCCACGTTCAAAACGCGGATCGAACTCAGACAGATCGGCGTCCGTGACGAGGCGAAGCGACTTGATGGCGTCGGGCCCTGCGGGAAACGTCTCTGCTGCTCGGAATATCTGCGCGAATTTCAGCCGATCACTCTCAAGATGGCACGCGACCAGCAGCTCGCCCTTTCGCCGAACAAGATCTCGGGCGTTTGCGGACGGCTCATGTGCTGTCTTGCCTACGAACGAGGACTCTACGTGCAGGCTCTGCGCGAGTTCCCGCGTGTCGGCTCCCGCATTCGAGCGGGCGAATTCGAAGGCAAGATCATGAAGGCCGACATCTTCTCGGGGACCATTCTCGCCCGCGGCGAGGGCGGCGAATTCCGCGTGCGGCCCGACGAAGTGACGCACACGTTCCGCGACGGCAAATGGAATCCCGTGCGAAGAGACGGCGACGCCGACAGCAAACCCGTGCCGGCGGCGCCCGCTGAATCGAATGCGGCGCCCGCAGGGAACAAACCCGCTCAGCCACCCCGTGAGAAGGCGAGGGGGGGCGGCCAGCGCCGCCCGCGCGATCGCGGAAGGGGCGGCGACGCAGGGGGGCGCAAACCCTCGGGAGACGGCCCGAAGGCGAAACGGAATGGCTGACGGTCGGTACTACATTACGACTGCGATCGATTACGTGAACAGCCGCCCGCATATCGGGACCGCTTTCGAAAAAATCGCCGCCGACGTTCTCGCCCGCTATCACCGCTTCAAAGGCGACGACACTTTCTTCGCGATGGGGAACGACGAGCATTCGCTGAACGTCGAAAAGGAGGCCCGCAAGCAGGGCCTCGAGCCGCTCGCCTACTGCGATGAAATGGAAGGCCAGTTCACCGAGATCTGGCAGTCGCTTTCGCTCTCCTACGATCGTTTCATTCGCACGACCGACCCCGACCATGCGAAAGCCGTGGGCGAGCTCTTCCGCAGAATCGAAGCGCGCGGGGACATTTACAAAGACGTCTACAGCGGCCTTTACTGCGTTTCGTGTGAGAACTTCTACCAGGAAAAAGATCTCGCGGACGGCCTCTGCCCGGTCCACAAGACGAAGCCCGAGCAGATCGAGGAAGAGAACTATTTCTTCAAGCTGAGCGCGTACGCGGACAAGCTGCTCGCGCATATCGAAGCCGACGAAAACTTCATTCGTCCCGAGATCCGCAAGAACGAAATCGTGAACGTCATCAAGTCCGGGCTGATCGACGTCAGCGTTTCGCGATCGACGCGCGGCTGGGGCATTCCGCTGCCGAGCGACGACTCGCACGTCGTGTACGTCTGGTTCGACGCGCTGATCAACTACATCACGGCCGCCGGCTTTCCCGGCGACGAAGAGAAGTTCAAGCGCTACTGGCCCGCCGACGTGCACGTTATCGGGAAAGATATTACGCGCTTTCACTGCATCATATGGCCAGCGATGCTCATGAGCGCCGGAATCGAGCTGCCGCGGACCGTGTACGCCCACGGGTTCATTACGGTCGACGGGCAGAAGATCTCGAAGTCCATCGGAAACGTGATCGACCCGCGCGAGCTCGTGGAAGAGTTCGGGGCCGACGCGGTGCGCTACTATTTCATGCGCGAAGTCTCGTTCGAACAGGACGGCGACTTCTCGAAGCGCCAGCTGCTCGTGCGTTACAACGCCGACCTCGCGAATGATCTGGGCAACCTGCTGAACCGCCTCGCGGGCATGACGAAGAAGTACATCGGAGACGTTTTCCCGACCCCCGACCCTGCCGAAGACGACGGCATTCTGCGTGATCTGGCCAGCGACATCGCCACGCGCTACACAGGCCATATCGAGAACTACCAGTTCAACGACGCGCTTCGCGCCGTCTGGGAACTCGTGCGCCGCGGCAATCAGTATGTCGAGGAGTCGACTCCCTGGACGCTCGCGAAAGACCCGGACAGGAGGGCGCGGCTCGAAACGGTTCTCTACAATGTGGCCGAGTCGCTCCGCATCACTGCCTGTCTCACGTATCCGGTCATGCCGGCGAAGTCGGCCGAGCTGCTGACCGCCCTCGGCATCTCGGACGACCCGGCCGCGATGCGTCTCGACACGCACACGTCGTGGCGCGCGACGCCCGAACCGGGACAGAAACTGGCCGTGACCCAGCCTCTCTTTCCGCGGTTCGAGGAAGAAGAGGCGAACGCATGATCGACAGTCACGCGCATATCACGTATCCCGACTACGACGAAGTGGGGGGCGCCGCGGGGCTGCTCGACCGCGCGCGCGAAAACGGCGTGAACGAGGTCATCTGCATCGCCTACGACCTCCCGTCCTGCGAGGACGTGTTCGCGCTGGCGCAGGAACGCGAGAACGTATACGCGGTAGTCGGCATGCATCCGCACGAAGCGGATCGGGCCACGCCCGCGCACGCCGCGCGCGTCGAGGAGATGGCGGCCGACCCGAAAGTCGTCGGTATCGGCGAAGCGGGGCTCGACTACTTCCGCGAGTACGCGAAGCGCGAGAATCAGATGCACTGGTTTCACGAGAGCATGAAGCTTTCCGCGCGCGTGCAGAAGCCCGTCGTGATTCACGACCGCGAGGCGCACGACGATGTCGTAGCGGTTCTGAAAGAGCACGCCGACGCGATTCCCGGGGGTGTCATGCACTGCTTCTCCGGCGACCGCGCGCTCATGGACGCGATTCTGCCGCTCGGTTTTTATGTTTCGATTCCGGGGACGATCACGTTCGGCAAGAAAGAGGGGCCGCTTCACGAAGTCGTGAAGAACTGCCCGCGCGACCGGTTGCTGATCGAAACCGACTGCCCCTTCCTGACGCCCGCGCCGCACCGGGGCAAACGGAACGAACCCGCCTACGTGCGCTTCGTGCTCGAAAAGATCGCGGCTATCCTGGACGAGGATCCGGCCGAAATCGATCGCATCACAACCGCGAACACGAGGCGCCTCTTCCCTCTGGGAAATTGACTTTGACTGCAAGGAAACCTCCCCGCGAGTCCGGATTTTATCCGAGCAGGAAACTGGGGCAGAATTTTCTCGTGAACCCGCGCATTCTCGACCGCATTGCGGACGCGGCGTCTCTGACCGGATCCGAAACCGTGCTCGAGATCGGGCCGGGCAAGGGGGCGCTGACGGAGCGGCTCGCCGCGCGCGCCGGTCGCGTGATCGCGGTCGAGCTCGACAAGCGCCTTGCCGAGGGCCTCGAAAACACGTGGGCCGGGAGCGGGCATGTAACGATTGTTCGTGGCGATTTCCTGCAATACGATCTGACGCAGGATTTTTCGCCCGAAAGCAGGGGCATCGTGCTCGGAAACGTTCCCTACAGTATTACGTCGCCGATCCTGTTCCGACTGTTCGAGCAGGCGGCGGTTCTCGACCGCGCCCTGCTGCTCGTGCAGCGCGAGGTTGCCGACCGCATGACGGCCGGCGCCGGAGATCCGGGCCGCGGAAGGCTCGGCGTGGCCGTCGAGTACTACGCAAGGGCCGCCCGGCTGTTTCTCGTCGGCCCCGCCAACTTTCGGCCGCGCCCCCGGGTCGACTCGGCCCTCGTATCCCTTCGTTTTCACACGGACCGGGAAGAACCCGCGTTCGAGCAGCGGCTGTTCGCGCTGGTCAAGCGGCTCTTCCGCGAGCGCCGCAAGATGATTCGCGCGGGGCTTCGTGAATGGCGCCCCGACCTGGACACCGAGTCGGTCGAGGCCGCATCGGGCGTCGCGCTGACCAGGCGCCCCGAAACATTGACGCTCGACGAATGGCGCTCGCTCGCCCGCGCCGCGGGAGACCCCGCATGAGGCCGGCGCGTCTGCTCCTGTTCTTCCTGCTCCTCGTGCCCGCACTCGCGTTCGCCCAGGTTGACGAACGCCATCTCGACGAGCACGGCCAGGTTCGCAAGGACTCGCTCTGGATCGAACTGATCGCGGGCGATTCCCTCTGGGTGGACTCGGCCACCGTCGACTCGCTTCTCGAACTCGACACGCTGCGGACCGAAGAGGCGAAGCAGACGATCCGTCTCTCGGACGTTCCGCGCGGATTCCATCCCAGCTATCGACTGCAGTTCAACGAACTGCAGACCACGCGCGATATCAACAATCAGTTTCGCATCGCCTATCCGATCGGAAACAACGTGGTCGTTTCGGACACGAGTTCGTTCGACCTGCGTTCGTCGACGAGCGCGAACCGCGAAACACGAATACGAAGCGACAAGGTCGCGGTCGACTATCTGATCACGAAAACATTCAAGTTCAACATACGTGCCCTGCAGGACGTGAACACGAACATCACGAACGACGTCGACATCACGAAGATCACGGATCGCAAGCTTTCCCTCGGAGCGATCTGGCGCAATACGCTGCCACTGGGTTTCCGGCTGAATCTGACGATGAGGGGAACCATGACGGCGCGCGACCGCGAAAACGAGGACGAACGGGGATCCGGGGACGACCTGCGTCTCGTAACGACGCTCGACGACCGGAACGGGGCGCTCGGACGCATGGGATTCAATCTCAGGTCGCCGAACGCGTTCCCGGTCGAACTCGTACTGACCGGGGGATCCACGCGAGGGAAGACCCGGATCGAAACGAGCGGCAACGAATCGGAAACCGTCGTCAATGACGACAATCGCGACGCCAGCGACAATATCGACCTCACGATAAACTATGAAAAATTCGAGTGGCTCAAGACGAACGTGTCCGTGTCGGCCGATCGATCCACCAAAAACTTCGCTCGTATTCTGGACAACGCGATCGAAGAGCAGAAGGACAACAACGTCAGTCTCTCGATGCGGACGCGGGGGAAGATCAACGAACGCCTCGACTACCAGAGCACGATCCGCGTCTCGGCGAGCGAGCGTCGAAACCGGCTCGAGGTCGACCAGAGCCAGGATCGGGACGATCTGCTGTTCGATCTCACGACGAACTACAAGCTGCCTGGCCGCGTGCAATCCAAATTCACGATGAAACGGCAGTTCACGAAGGATGTCGATTACGGCGTTACCGCTGAAAATCCGGATTCGCTGTTCCAGTCGGGGCAGACCGTGGACACACATCGCGGGGAGGTGTCGCTGAATCTGTCGCGCAAAACGTGGAACTACACGACGCTGCGGGCAGCCAGCACGCTCGGCCTCACATCGCGCTTTTTCGTGGACGATACGCAGGACAAGGACGATGTGAGCCGCCGCGCCCAGTTCGGCCTGGACTACAAGAAGCCCGAAGGGAAGCTGGACGGCACCGCGACGTTTTCGATCGACGAGAACGAATCGGTGAACATCGACCGGTCGCGGTCGGGCGGAAACCAGACCCGGCAGACGATCAAGGTCACGCCGACGATTTCGTACAAGCTGTTCCCGTCGTTCATTATCCGGAGCTCCTACAACCTGCGGCTCGTATATAATTTCAAGAGCAACCAGAATTCGCAGAATACGATGAGCCGGATCGGCGAGCTGCGGTCGAGCATGCGCTGGAGCATGGCGCCGAGAACGAAACTGCGCCTCGAGTACCAGTTCAAACGCGATGAAAGCGGGCGCTTCGAAGAAGACGGCAGGCGGCGTATTTTCTTTCGCGACGCGGAAACGTCCACGCAGAAGATGCAGCTCGATGTCGATTATCGTACGTTCTACGATATCAAGATCGGCGCCACGCAGTTTTTCGAAGTGCTGAAACGCTACAACATCCGGCAGGAGAAGCAGCTCGACAACTCGGACCATCGGGCGCGCATTTCGTTCAACGTCGACTGGCAGCAGGAGCTGCCGAAGAACGCGCGCATTTCGCTCCGGAGCGAGCTTTCGCGCAACGCCAGCATTCCGATCTTTCGGCGTACGTCGTCACTGCCGCAGAAGACCGATCGTACGGTGTTCGAGGTCCGATCCACGTTCAGCGTGCAGTTCTAGGGGGAACGCCAGTGAAAACCGCCACGTCCATCCTGTTCGTCCTTCTGCTGGCGGGGGGGTGTTTCTTCGAACCGCGCCAGGCCGAAGAGGGGACGGGCGGCCAGACGGAGGTCTGCAGCGTGCCTTCCAGCCCCGACGCGATTCCCCAGGAACTGATCGACGGCGTGGTGAATATCTCCTGGGACCGGTTTTCGTGTCTCTACGCGGAAGACTTCGTGTTCATCCCCGACGCGGCCGATGTAGTCGATCTCGCCGAGAACGGCATCACCTACCCGGATCCGTGGGGGCTCGACCTCGAATTCACGACATTCAACGACATCAGAGCGTGTCACAACGGCTCGCTCCGTCAGGTGGGTGCCATCGAGCTCGTTCTTGACGACATCGACTTCCTGCCCGACGACGACCTGAGCCTCGAGGAGTTCACGGCGAAGTACACACTCACGATCTTTTCGCTCTCCGTCGAGACGGGGGTGTCCGGGGAATTCGTTTACGAAGGCGTCTGGGAGATCACGACCGTAGAGACCGACGAGGGGTGGAAGATCTCCGAATGGGTCGATCTGCAGTCGGGGGGCCAGAACCCCACCTGGGGATTTCTCAAGGGGCAGGTCAACGGCGGGGTTGATTTCTGCGACCCGCGTTAAGATAATTCTCGTAATGGTTTAGGATGATGAACCTGGCCACCGGCGCGCAGGCTGACGGGCTCGCTCGCTTGACAACCGAACCCGGCGGGTGGTACAGTTACGTTCCCCTCGGGTGTCTGCGTATTAAGTCCCACGCATTAATGGGAATACCGTTTGCTTGCAAATCATGGACGACGTCGGCGTGCATTTCGCGCCGACGGATCGATAGACCGATCTCTTCTGGAGGTGACTGCATTGAGCTTCGCTGATCAAAGGAACGCGTTTCTCGTTCCGCTCGCTTTTCTACTCGTCCTCAGTATCGGGGCCGGCTTTCTCGGGTGCTCCGCCTCTCCGGACGAAGGTAAGCCCGATCCGGGTGACACGACCACGGTCGAGATCGGGCGCGGCACGATCGACAGTCTGCTGAGTACGTTTTTCCCGGAACACTATTCGAATCAGGACAGCATCGATTATGAAGAGATGCTCGACGACCGGTACTCGTTCCAGAAGCTGCCGGACGAACCGGATGATCCGATCGAGACCCTCTTCTGGGACAAGACGGAAGAAATGCGGATCGCCGGGCGCATGTTCCGGGGTACGCCGAACGGCGCCGGCCAGTCCGTCGAATCGATTACGCTGAATATCAACGTCGGGTCCACAACACCTTCGTTCGATACGGACCAGCCCGACGACGAAGACTGGTTCGACGTGGTCGCGATCGTGGACATGACGGTCGTTCTGAACGATCCGAGCCAGTCGGACGGTTCCGGTATCCTGAATCTGCTGATCGACTCGGAACAGAAGTTCATCGTCACGGAAGACAAGGACTCGCCCGGCGACTGGGTCGTCGTGAAGCAGGAAGACCAGGCGCGCATTCAATAGCATGAGAGCGACTGCCTGCACGAGTTCCCTTCGCGTTTGATTTTTACGGGGAGCTTCCCGATCGGGAGGCTCCCTTTTTTCATTTGCCGCCATGCGCATTCCCGGAGGTTTGAAGAACGATTCCTGGCTACCGGTTTGAGGGAGCTACCGTCTCGTTCACATCAAACCTGCTGGAGGTGGCAACATGAAAAACGCCGCACGAAGAAACGACTTCCTGGTTCCGCTGATGACGCCGGTCGCCGTATGGATCGCGATCGGAGGGTTCGGCTGCGGTACGGTGCCGTGCACGACGCCCGAGTGCACCGGGGGCCGAACGGAAACGCTGAGTGAAATCACGCGGGGCACCGTAGACAGCCTGATCGCGGTCTACCTTCCTCACGTCTACTCCAACACCGACAGCGCCGAATATGAGGCGATGCTCGACGACCGCTACTCGTTCCAGAGACTGCCCGACGATCCGGACACGCCGGTGCAGGACCTCTTCTGGGACAAGTTCGAAGAACTGCGCATCGGCGGCAGGATGTTCCGGGGCACGCCGAACGTTGCCGGCCAGTCGGTCGAGTCCATCACACTCAATGTAAACGTCGGAAGCAAGACGCCGTCGTTCGACACCGACCAGCCGGACGACGAGGCGTGGATCGACGTCTTCGCGATCGTCGACATGACCGTGGTGCTGAACGATCCGGGTCAGTCCGACGGGTCCGGCATCCTGAACCTGCTGATCGATTCCGAACAGAAGTTCGTGGCGGCCGATGATCGCGATTCCGCGGGCCTCTGGGTCGTCGTGAAGCAGGAGGATCGCGCCCGCATCAACTAGAGGGGACGGGGGCGGCATGGCCCGTGCCGTGCCGCCCCGGATGTGTTACGCTTCAAGCAGATTCCAGAAGAGACTCCTCACGATTCATAAAAGGACCTGCCGATGCCTGTTCGATCGCTTTTCATGCTTTTCTCACGCCTCTGCTTCGCCCTCGTTCTCGCCGCGCCCCTGATCCTGGCCGTCGGCTGCGGCGACGACGAGAACCCCGCGGACAATGGCAACGGTGATGGCGACACGACCACGGTCGAGATCGGGCGCGGCACGATCGACAGCCTGCTGAGCCTGTTCTTCCCGGAGGCTTATTCGAACCACGACAGCATCAAGTACGAAGAGACGCTCGATGAGCGCTACTCGTTCCAGAAACTGCCCCACGATCCCGACGATCCGATCGAGGAACTGTTCTGGGACAAGGCGGAAGAGCTGCGGATCGCGGGTCGCATGTTTCGCGGCACAGCCAACGGCGCCGGGCAGTCCGTCGAATCGATCACGCTGAACATCAACGTCGGGGCGACCACGCCGTCATTCGACACGGACCAGCCCGATGACGAAGAGTGGTTCGACATCGTGGCCATCATCGACATGACGGTCGTTCTGAACGATCCGAACCAGTCGGACGGCACGGGAATCCTGAACCTGCTGATCGACTCGGAGCAGAAGTTCATCGTGACGGCCGAGGACGACGGCGCGGGCGACTGGGTGATCGTGAAGCAGGAAGACCAGCAACGGATCAACAAGGGGCCGAAGCCCGGCGCGCCGAACACGGCAGGTTCGGCCTGGAGCGGGCTCAAGAGTCTCTTTCGCTGATGAGCGGAGGCGGCTCCTGTAACGCGCCCCATTATCCTGAAGGGAAAATCATGAGATTGCGATCCAGACACGTCGCGAGCCTGTTCGTGGCGCTCGCCGTCGCACTGCCGGCGTTGTTCACCGGGTGCGGCGACGACAACAATCCCGCGGACCCGGGGAACGGCGACGGCGACACGACCACGGTAAGCGCCGGACGCGGCACGATCGACAGCCTGCTGAGTCAGTTCTTCCCCGAGGTCTACTCGAACCGGAAATACGACGCCTACGCAAAGATGCTCGACAGCCGTTACCAGTTCCGCAAGCTCGCCGACTTTCCGGGCCAGTTCGACAACGAACGGATCTGGGATCGCGACGAAGAACTCAGCATCGCGCGGGTCATGTTCGACGGAACGGCGAATGCGAACCGGCAGAGCGTCGAATCGATCACGCTGAATATTAATGTGGGCTCAACTACGCCCTCTGACCACGCCGACGAACCGGGCAACGAAGAGTGGTTCGATGTCGTAGCGATCGTCGACATGACCGTTGTCATAAGCGATCCCACACAGGACGACGGCACCGGCATTCTGAATCTTCTTGTCGACTCGAATCAGAACTTCGTCGTAACCGAAGACGCAGACTCGCCCGGCGACTGGGTCGTCGTGCGCCAGGAGGACCGGTCAAGCATCGAGAAGAGCGTGCCCGGCGACGGCGCCACCGAAGAAACGAGCTGGGGCGCCATCAAGGATCTCTTCCGCGTGGCCGCAAGCGGCCGGAACACGATCGACGAACTCATCGAGGAACACTTCCCCGAAGTCTACGAACGCCGGCTCTACGCGGACTACGCGAACATGCTCGACCCGCGTTACACGTTTCAGAAGCTGCCGGACGATCCCGACCAGCCCGTCAGTGAACTGTTCTGGGACAAGTCGGAAGAACTCCAGATTACCGAGCGTATGTTCGACGGCGTTCCGAATCTTTCCGGCCAGCGGGTAAAGTCGATCTCGCTCAACATCCAGAACGGCGACATTTCACCCTCGCTCGATACGGACCAGGGGCCCGGCGAAGAGTGGTTCGACGTGCGATCGATCATTGATCTCACGGTCGTGCTGCACGAGCCGAGTCAGTCCGACGGTACCGGGATCCTGAATCTGCTGATCGACTCGGAGCAGAAGTTCATCGTCACCGCCGACCCCGATTCCCCGAACGACTGGGTGATCGTGAAGCAGGAAGATCAGCAGAGCATCGGCAAGGCCGGCGGCTCAGGTGCGACCGAGGAAGCGAGCTGGAGCGACGTCAAAGGTCTGTTCCGGTAGGGGCGTGTGCGCGTCAAACTAAAGAGGGATTCATGAATCGTCAATGGAATCGTATCAAGAGCCTGCTTCTCACGCTCACGCTCGCGCTGCCGGTGCTGCTGATCGGTTGCGGGGATGACAAGAACCCGACGAGCCAGGACAACGGGGACGGTGACACGACGACGGTGGAAATCGGTCGAGGCACGATCGACAGTCTGCTCTCGGTCTACTTTCCCGAGTACTACACGAACCGGAATCTCGATGCCTGCGCGGCCATGCTCGACGACCGCTACATGTTCCAGCGGCTCCCGAACGACCCGGGCGAGCCTGTCGATAACCTGGTCTGGGATCGCGACGAGGAACTGGCCATTGCAAAGGTCATGTTCGACGGCACGGCGAACGCGAACGGGCAGTCGGTCGAGTCGATCACGCTGAATATCAACGTGGGGTCAATCGTGCCGTCGGTCCATCCGGATGAACCGGCCGACGAAGAGTGGTTCGATGTCCTTGCGATCGTCGACATGACGGTCGTACTGAACGACCCGAATCAGAGTGACGGTACGGGGATTTTGAATGTGCTGATCGACTCGGAGCAGAAGTTCGTCGTTACCGAGGACGCGGACTCGCCCGGCGACTGGGTCTGCGTGCGCCAGGAGGACCGGAACCGCATCAATCGAGGCGTGCCGGGTGATGGTGCGACGGAAGACGCGGCCTGGAGCGACATCAAGAGCCTCTTCCGCGTCGCCGCAAGCAAACGCGGTACGATCAGCGAGCTGCTGACCGAGTACTTCCCCGAAGTGTACGAACGCAAGCTCCACGCCGACTACGCGAGCATGCTCGAACCCCGATACACGTTTCAGAAACTGCCTGACGATCCGGATCAGCCGATCGACGACCTGTTCTGGAACAAGTCTGAGGAGCTGCGGATTACCCGCAGGATGTTCAACGGGAAAGCGAGCGATGCAGGTCATCGGGTGCGATGGATCGCGCTCAATATTCAAAACGAGGCTGTGACTCCGTCCTTCGACACCGACCAGCAGCCGGGCGATGAGTGGTTCGACGTGCTTTCGACGATCGATCTCGTCGTCCAGGTGAACGACCCGAGCCAGTCGGACGGTACGGGTCTCTTGAACCTGCTGATCGATGCGAGTCAGAGATTCATCGTCGCGGCCGACCCGGATTCCCCGGACGAATGGGTGATCGTGAAGCAGGAAGACCAGGGGCGAATCAACAAGGGCGGCATCTCGGCGACCGAGGAGACCAGCTGGGGAGCGGTCAAGGATCTGTTCCGCTAGCGGAATCGGATGAATCGAGGAGTGCGGTCCACACGGGAGGCGTGCCGCCGAAGGAGGCTTCGATGAGGCTGTTCGTTCGCAATGGCTGCGCTGGTGTCGCGCCGGCGATCCCGCGGATCGCTCGCGTCGCTCGCGTCGCGCGCGCCGTGCTGCTCCCGCTCACCTTCGTGCTGCCGGCGCTCCTCATCGGCTGTGGCGACGACAGCAATCCCTCCGATCCCGCCGGCGGCACGCAAGACACTACCGGTACTTGTGGCGCCCGCGCAGGCGACAGCCTGGTCTCCGTTTACTTCCCCTGCGTCTTTACGAACCAGGACAGCGCCGGGTTCGAACAGATGCTCGATGACCGGTACACTTTCGTGAAGCTTCCCGCATTCCCCGGTCAACCCGAACGAGATCGAATCTGCGATCGTGAAGATGTTCTCCGCATTGTCGGACGCATGTTCCGCGGGGAGCAGAACCCGGACGGGCTCTCTGTCGAGTCGATCACGGTGAACATCAATGTAGTGTCGACCACGCCATCGTTCGACATTCGTCAGGAAGTCGACGAGACCTGGTTCGACGTTGTCGCGATCGTCGACATGACGGTCGTCCTGAACGATTCGAACAGCACCGACGGAACCGGGATTCTGAATCTACTGATCGACTCGAATCAGAAGTTCGTCATCACCCAGGATGTCAATTCGCCCGGTGAGTGGGTGATCGTGAAGCAGGAGGACCAGGCGCGAATCAACCGGTTGAGCGTCGCCGGCCCGCCGCGCACGGAGAGTTCGACCTGGACGCAGCTCCTGTCTCTCTTCGACTGGACCGATGAAACCGGCGGCGATGGAAACGATGTGTCCCGGGCAACCATTCCCGATCTGCTGCACGGCTGGTTCCCGTACGTTTACTCCCATCAGGACAGTGCCGGTTACGATCTGGCGCTGGACGATCGTTACACTTTCCAGAGGCTCCCGGACGACCCGGATGATCCTGACGAAGATTTGTTCTGGGATAAGACGGAAGAAGCGCGGATCGCCGGCAGGATGTTCCGGGGGACACCGAATGACTCCGGGCAGTCGGTCGAGTCGATCACGCTGAACATCAACGTGGGAAGTACCGTGCCCTCGTTTGACGTCGATCAGCCGCCCGATGAAGAGTGGTTCGACGTGGTTACGATCGTCGACATGACAGTCGTACTGAACGACCCGAACCTGTCGGACGGAACCGGCATCCTGAACCTGCTGATCGATTCCGAGCAGAAGTTCATCGTCACCGCCGACCCCGACTCCCCTAACGACTGGGTGATCGTGAAGCAGGAAGATCAGCAGCGCATCCAGAAGGCCGGCGGGTCGCAGGCGACCGAGGAAGCGAGCTGGAGCGACGTCAAGGGACTGTTCCGGTAGCAGAGGTCCGGGCATGCGCGATCGACTAGTTCTGAGAGTAAGAAGGCAGGTCCCATGAGGATGTTTCTACTTTTGCTCGCGGTTCTCCTGGTAGCAGGTTGCGGCGGCGACAGCAATCCGTCGGATCCCAGCGCCAACAACGAGCCGGCCCCGCCGCCGGAGCGCGCGACGATCGACTCGCTCATCACGGCGTACTTCCCGTATTACTATTCGCGCCGGGACAGCGCCGCGTACGATGCGATGCTGCTGGACGATTTCCATTTTCATAAAGGCGATCCTGACAATCCCGTCGAAGATCTCTACTGGGACAAGACCGAGGAGCTAAACATGGCGGGGCGGATGTTTCGCGGCACGCCGAACTTCAGGGGTCAGACGCTCGAAGGGCTGGCGCTTCAGATCCGCGATCTCACGATCGCGCCGTCCGATCATCCGGACAAGCCCGCGGAGATCGAGTGGTTCGAAGTCGAATCCAACATCGAACTGTTCGCTACGCTCCGGGATCCGAACGCTTCGGACGGGTCGGGCTACCTGTTCCTGGCGATCCAATCGCCGCAGACATTTATCGTGGCACCCGATCCGGCTTCTCCCGGTGACTGGGGGCTGGTGCACCATTTCGACCGGGGGGCCGCGCAATCGAGGACAGGGGGATCGGACGGCGGCGGGGCCGTGGACGCGAGCTGGTCCGATCTGAAGGGTCTCTTTCGGTAGTAAAATGTGGAATGGCTACGTCATGAAAATTCAAATCTTTCTCCTGCTCGCCGTTTGCTTTGCCGGCTGTGGCGGCGACAGCAATCCGACAACGCCCGAGAACGAGGCGCCGGAGCCGAGTGGACGAGGCACGATCGACAGTTTACTTGCTGTCACGCTTCCCCTGGTCTACACGGCCGGCGACTACTATGAATACGCGAACCTGCTGGACCGGCGATACACGTTTCAAAGACTCTCGCGCGATCGCAACGTTCCCATGGAGGAGCTGATATGGGATCGTCGCGAGGAATTGATCATTGCTGACGAGATCTTCAGCGGTCGGACGAATTCCAGAGGCCAGGACGTAGAGTCCATGACCCTGTCGATCGGGGCGCAATATACTACGGCTTATGACGATCCGGACGAACCGGCCGGCGAGGAATGGACAGAGGTCTGGACCACGATCGACCTGCACGTGCTGATCAATGACCCGCTCCGGCCGGGGGGAAACGGCTTCCTGAACCTGCTGATCGACTCTCGGCAGGTTTTCGTTGTGAGGCCTGATCCGGAGTCCCGGGGAGACTGGATTATCGTGAAGCAGCGGGATGAATTCAGAATCAACAAGGGCGCGACAGGGTCTTCAACAGAAGAGGCTTTCTGGAGCGACCTGAAGGAGCTTTTTCGGCCGAATGGCGAGTACGGTCCATGAGCGCGGGCCGGATCTCTCCACGAAGCCTGTTTCGGGCTGTTTCTGACCCCCGAAACCACCTTCCGGCTTGACTTAATCCACACCCGATTCCTAGACTCATAGTCTTTGCGTGACCATGCTTGGACGGGTCGCGCCACCGAGCGTATAGCCTGCAAGGAGCCGATCGATGAGGACAGCCCTGCTTGTGGCCTGGCTGTCTCTTTTTGTGGGGGGGATCGGGTACAATCCGATTCTCGCGGAGCCCGCGGCCGGCACACAACATCAAGAGACAACGGGTGAAATCGCGATCGTCGTAGACGACTTCGGATACTTCATGAACGAAACCGTTCATGGTTTTCTCGCGCTCGACATTCCGGTCACGATTTCGGTGATTCCGAGCCTGCGCTACTCGGCGCATATCGCGGACGCGGCGTGGGCGGCTGACAAAGAAGTGATGGCGCATCTTCCGATGGAGCCGATTGATTACCCGGCGAAAAATCCGGGCGGGTCGGCGCTTTTCGTGAAGTATGACGACGCGGAACTGCGGGGGCGCATCATCGCCGCGCTCGATTCGTATCCGCGCTTCGTCGGCGTGAACAATCATATGGGGTCGCGCGCCATGCAGGACCCGCGGCTTCTCGGCATCCTGATGAAGGAGATCGAGGGGCGGGGGCTCTTCTTCGTCGACTCGAAGACGATACCGGGCGAGCGGCCGCGCACGATCGCGAAAGATCACGGCGTGCGCTTCGGTGAGAATCGACTGTTCTGGGACACGGGCCTCAGTACGCCCGATGAAATACGCACGAATCTCGACCGGCTCGCGCAGATTGCGCGAAGGGGCGGGCGTGCCATTGCGATCGGTCATCCGCGGGCGATTTCGCTCGCGATCCTGAAAGAAAAGCTTCCCGAGCTGAAGAAGCTCGGTATCCGGTTCGTGAAGGTGAGCGACATCGTTCACTGAGCCGGCACGGAATCCACGCTGGAGGACACACAACGGATGGGTAAGAACCGTTTCCAAGTATTGCTGGTGATCGCGGCGCTCGTGCTCGCCGGCTTCTACCTCTACCCGACGCTGCGGCTCGTTACGATGTCGCCGGAGGCGAAAGAGGCGATGGACGCAGACGCGCTCGCGTCGCTTCGTTCGAAAGCATTGCGCCTGGGGCTCGATCTCCAGGGCGGGATGCATCTCGTGATGGAAGTCGACAAGTCGGAGCTCAGCGCGGACGAGGCCGAAGACGCGCTCGACCGGGCGCTCGAGGTGATTCGCAATCGCGTCGACCAGTTCGGCGTTTCGGAGCCGTCGATCCAGAAACAGGGCGAGAATCGCATTCTCGTGCAGCTTCCGGGCGTGCAGGACGCGCATCAGGCGAAGGAGCTGATCGGTCAGACCGCGCAGCTCGAGTTCATGATGCTGCGATCGGCCGCGGACTTCACCGAAACACTGCGGCGCGTCGACGAAGTGCTCTACTCGCGCAGCGACGCCGGCAGGAAGGCGGCCGAGAAGGCGCTGACCGACGAGACGGGTGACGAAGCCGCCGCCACAGACGGCGATTCGGCCGTCGACGCCGCTGACGATCTTTTCGCGCAGCAGGACCCGGTAGACGACCCGCTCGCGCTGACGCCGCTGACTTCGAAGCTCCGCTTCATTCAGGGCTCGGATCAGGATCAGGCGTGGGTGGCGGAAGACGACATGATCTTTGTCGAGTCGACGCTGAACGATCCGGCCGTGAAAGGCGTCATGCCGTTCGGCACGAAGTTCGCGTTCGGTCGCGAATGGCAGCTGTTCCAGGACGGCACGCGCATGAAGCCGCTCTACTTATTGACGGACCGCGCGGAACTGACGGGCGCTTCGATCGCGAACGCGCAGGTGCAGCTCGGTCTCGACGCGAGCTACCCGAATCAGCCCGGCGTGGCCCTTACGATGACGCCCGAAGGCGCGCACGAGTTTGCGACGCTTACGGAAAACAACATCGGACGACGCCTGGCCATCGTGCTCGACGGCAACGTGCAGTCCGCGCCCGGCATCCGGAACCGGATTCCGCGCGGCAACGCGTCGATCACGGGCGGCTTCGACATGGAAAACGCTTCTCTGCTTTCGATCGTGCTCCGCGCCGGGGCGCTTCCCGCGCCCCTCGAGATTGTCGAAGAGCGCACGGTGGGGCCGTCGCTCGGACGCGACTCGATTCAGCAGGGAGTGCGCGCCGCGGTTCTCGGTATCTGCCTCGTCGCCGTATTCATGCTCATCTATTACAAGGTATCGGGCATCATCGCGAATATTGCGCTGGCGCTGAACCTCGTTTTCATCATGGCGGTCATGGCGGGGCTCAAGGCCACGCTCACCCTGCCCGGAATCGCCGGTGTGATTCTGACGATCGGGATGGCGGTCGACGCCAACGTGCTGATCTTCGAACGTATCCGCGAAGAAATCCGCAACAAGAAGACCGTACGTGCGGCGATCGAAAGCGGCTACGGTCGCGCGTTCCGAACGATTCTCGATGCCAATATTACGACACTCATTACCGCGTTCGTGCTGCTTCAGTTCGGCACGGCGAGCGTGAAGGGCTTCGCCGTCACGCTCAGCGTCGGCATTCTTTCGTCGATGTTCACGGCGTTGATACTTACCAGGCTCATCTTCAACTTCTGGGTCGACCGCTTCGGACCCAGGAAGCTGAGCATTTAAGGAGAGGCAACTCGCATGGAGTTCTTGTCGAACACAAATTTCGAGTTCATCAACCGACGGAGGCCGGCGTATATGATCTCCGCCGTCGTGATCCTGATCGGGCTGTTCTCGATTCTGTTTCATAAAGGTCTCAACTACTCGATCGACTTTCGGGGCGGGTCTCTTCTGGAGCTTCGTTTCGATCAGGCGATCCCGGTTGACGAGCTTCGCGCTGCGATCGCGACTGCGGACGTCGGCACGTTTGAAGTGCAGGAATTCGGCGAGCCGACCGAGATCCTGATTCGCGTCGAAGAGTCAGACGCTTCGGGCGATCTCGGGCCGAAGATCGTCGGCCGCCTGCAGCAGGACTATCCCGGAAACAATATCGAGCTTCGCCGCGAAGAAACGGTCGGGCCGCGCATCGGGAAAGAGCTGCGGGGACAGGCGTTCCTTGCGATCGTCTTTTCGATCCTCGGTATCCTGATCTATATCTCGTGGCGTTTCGAGTTCCGGTTCGCGGTGGCGGCCGTGATCGCGCTCCTGCACGACGTGCTCATCACGCTCGGGTTCTTTTCGCTGACGAATCGCGAAATTTCGCTGGCGGTCATCGCCGCGTTCCTGACGATCGTCGGGTACTCGCTGAACGATCCGATCGTGGTGTTCGACCGGATTCGCGAAGACCTCCGGACGGGCTCACGCAAAGCGTACGATCGTGTGCTGAACGGCGCGATCAACCGCACGCTTTCGCGGACGATTCTGACATCGCTCACCACGCTCTCGGTCGTGATCTGCCTGATCGTGGCCGGTGGCCAGGTGATTCGCGATTTCGCCATCGCGCTTCTCGTGGGTGTAGTCGTCGGGACGTACTCTTCCCAGTTCATCGCCAGTCCCATCCTGGTCGAATGGCAGGACTGGATGCTGAAGAGGGCGAAGCAGAAGAAAGCGGCGTAACTGTACCGCATTCACTACACCTGATGCCGAATCAGGACAGGGGTGGAGGCAGGGCCGTCCGGAATGATCGTTCCGTACGCGGTGCCTCCGTCCCTGTGTGGCACGCCCCTTGCGGCGCTATCCTCGCATGAATGACCGGCCTCCCATGACCGCAAAACGCGCGCTCCCCGCCCTGCTTCTGGTGGCGGCCGTTCACGTGTTCCTCACGTTCTCCGACTCTATCTTTTCTCCGTTCGCCCGCTACGCGGCACCTCTTGCGCTCGCGGTCGCGGCGGCGTTGTTTTTCGCCCGCCGGGCATTCGCGAGAAGCGCTCTCGTTGCTCTTGCCGCGATCCTGCTCGGCACGGCGGCGTTCGATATGGCCGTACGCGAAGAAGAAGGGGAGCGGGGTTTCCGCGACCGGCAGGAAGCGCGTTTCGGACATCTGGAGCGCGCGCTTTCCGATCGCGCCGACGCGCTTCTATCGACCGCCGAGTCACTGGCGCAGGAACTCGGCGCGGAGAACGTACCCGGTCGTTCGGTATCGATGCGCGAAGAGACGCCCACGATCGCGGCGGTTTCCCGGCCCGAGAGTCTCTTCGTGAGGCTGGCGGCTTTTTCGGAAACGCATCTCGGCGAAAGAGAAAAGCAGGAAGGCATCGGCCTCGCCGTTACAGGCGCGCGGGGGAACGACCGTCTTGCCTGGTGGGGGCCTGTCCCGGAACTTCCGGCGGGAGACGACCGGCCGGTTTCCGTCGTCGCAACGCCGCTTTCGCTTTATCTCGTGGCGCGTGCGGGTGGCGGCCCGGCAGTCGAGGTGACGCTCCCGATCGGACGCACGGCGAACTCTCCCGATTACGTCAATCTTGACGTCCCGTTCGCGAGACACCTGGCGCGCGCGGCCGGCACTCCGATCCAGATTTTCGCATCCACGGACTCGCGGGGTCGGCCCCTTCGCAGGGGAGAGGGATTCGTGCTTGCACGCGCGAAGCTCGATCTCCCGGCGTTCGAAGAATCGCTCCGGCTCCGTGCGCGGCAGTGGCGTCTCGGCGTGCTTGCTCTGCTCGTCCTCTTCTGGACAGTTTCGTTTCCGTGGCGCTCGGCGCAGGAAGACAAGTACGCCGCAGGTTACAACAGCGACACGATGACGCCGATGACGGCCCTCCGCATGCGTCTTGCGGCGATTCCCGCCGGTTCGATCGCGGGCCTGGCCCTCCTGCTGGCCGGTTTCTGCTGGCGCTCTGACCCGGGCGGGATCGTGCCGTCGCTGCCGGGCTGTTTTACGATCGCACTCGGCACACTGCTTCTCGCGATCGTGGCTCACGAACGGGCGGCGCTTCGCGTGCAGTTCGGCGCGCCGGAAAAACGACCACTGGCCGGCGCGCTCGTGCTGGTCGCCGCGTCCGCTCTCACATGGACTTTCTGGATCCTGCTGCACCATCTCGCATCGGAATGGGGCACACTGTTCGGCCGACCGAGCGACCTTCCCGGATGGGCCGGTCTCGCGCGTGAGGGCGTGCTCTTCCTGCTCGCGTCATCCTATCTGCTCTTCATCGACACCGGCTTTCTGATCGCTTCACGAAACGGCGCGCTCCCGCGCGAGTGGGCGCTGCGGCGATCCTTCCCGGTTCGCTCGGTACTCGCGGCGATTTTCGGGGCGGCCACGCTGCTTGCCGGCCGCTTTGCATTTCAGTCGGGGATGCTCGGGCTCGCCGCCGTTCCCGCGTCGCTTGCGACCGGCCTGCTGCTGTTCTTCCTTCTTCGCGGGCACGGCTGGCGTCTCTGGAACGGCCTCGGCTTTCTGCTCGCCGTCGCACTCGTCGTATACGTACCTGTTCGCATGGGACAGTTCGAAACGCTTCGCTCCGATCTCGAGACGCGCGCGGCCCGCTTCGTCGATCCGGACAGGGCCGCATACGAGACCATTCTGCGCGAGGCGCTCGAATCGTTCGAAGCCGACACGGAGCTCGGGCGTCAGTTGCGCCCATCGATTTCCACGATTACGGATCGCGACGCCCTGGCGCTCTGGCTTCGGAGTCCGCTTGCCGACGAGGCGATCAGCTTTCACCTGCAGGTGCTCGACCGGCAGGGCGGGGTGCTGGCGCGGTTCGGCGTCGACATGCCGCCGGTTTCGACCGTGCGCGCGGCGTTCGTTTTCCGTGAACTGCGCGCGCAGAGCGCCATGCGGGTCGAATCGTCGCAGCGGCGCATTCGCGGGGAAACGGTGTTCGTACTCACCGGCGGAATTCCGATCTACAGCGAGGACAAGCTCGTCGGCGCCGTGCTGGTCTCGATTCCGTACGGCTCCGAGAGCCTGCGATGGACGGCGGGTGTGCCGGCCACATCCTATGCCGTGCTTCCCGGTACCGACGCGGCCGACGAGTGGGGCGCCGAAGAGGAGTACCAGATTCTGTCGTTCGTCGGCGGGAACCTCGTGCGCACCTCCGACGACAGGCCGGCCGTGATCGCGCGTCCCGATGGCGAGCGCGCCGATCGCATTCGCGAGAAGGGGAAGCTGTGG
Source organism: Candidatus Eiseniibacteriota bacterium (assembly GCA_029262235.1). Lineage (GTDB taxonomy): Bacteria > Orphanbacterota > Orphanbacteria > Orphanbacterales > Orphanbacteraceae > JABDJQ01. The sequence goes on from JAJCZU010000004.1 coordinate 1,106,631, forward strand.
ACGCGCGAGCGGAATGAGAACGGGGCGTTTCGCGTGTTCTACCAGTCCGATCGCACCGTAGCCAGGGAGCGGATCGTGGCGTTCGCGCTGAGTGACTGGCGAGTCGCGCGCCACATCCGTTCGCTGATCGATATCGTGCTCAAGAACGCGCTGTTCGCCGCGGTTCTGGCGGCCCTTCTGCTACCCGTTGCTTTTCTGTCGCGCGGCAGGGGGCGGATTCGTTTCGAAGCGACGTTTCAGGACAAGCTCGTGCTCGCGCTTCTTGCAACCGCGCTGCTCCCCGCGCTTCTGCTCGGGGGAACGGGTCGGAAGATGGTGCGCCAGTACGTGCTGGATGCCGGCGAAAAGGAGGCCCGCGCCGCACTCGAGTCTGCGCGCTACGCGATCGAGCAGGAGATCGTGCGGGAGGCCGAAGACCTGGCGGCCACGACATTCGTGCGTCGACGCGTGCTCGGACTCGAGGACGAAGGCGTGATCGACCTCGAAGTGGGCCTGAAGCGGTTCGCGATCTATCGGCCGGACGGCGAGCTGCTGCTGCAGAACGGGCGTGTGGGCGATCTCGACCGCGAAACGCTGGCGATCGTGAGCGAACGGCTCGTTCCTGCTGCGGCCGTCGAAGAGGAGGGCGGCCTGTCACTCACTGCCCTCGTCCCGATCACGCTCGAGGGATTCGAAGATCGCCTGGAGGGCGTGCTGCAGCTCACGCGCCCGCTCGAAGATTCCTGGGTCGTGACGCTCGGCGAGGCGCTCGGACGCGACGTCAGCTTCTTTTCCGACGCCCGTTTGATCGCCTCGACCCGAAGCGAACTGTATCGCGCCGGTCTTCTTCTGCCCGAGCCGCCGGCCGAAGCCTTCGTGCCCCTCATGTACGGGGGCGAAGCCTCGCGCATCGTGCGCCAGGACGTGGCGGGAAAACCGTACCTGATCGGGTACGGGGCGCTGCGCGAATTTCAGAACCGGCCCGTCGGCATGCTGGGCGTTCCGCTGCTGTTTCGTGAGCGCGAGGCGGCGACGGATCTCGCGCGCGCCTACGACGCGATCACGTACCTCACGTTTCTCACGCTGCTCGTCGTGATCTTCGCGGCCGAGTTCATCGGCCAGCGCATCGCGCGTCCGGTTGCGGATCTGTCGGACGGCGTCCGGCGCATCGCTTCGGGCGATCTCGATTTCTCGATCCGCAATCGCGGTGGCGGTGAGATCGGGCGCCTGGTCGAATCGTTCAACGGAATGACCGGCGAGCTGAAGCGAAGTCGCGAATCGCTCACGGAGCGGTCGCGCTTCATCGAAACGATTCTGCAGAGCGTGGCGGCGGGCGTGATCGCGGTCGATCGGGAAGGCCGCATCGTGAGCGCGAATCCCGCGGCCGGGCGATTCATGAAGGAGCACGGGCAGGAGTTCGAGGAGACGCTCGGGGGGGCGTTCGCATCGCTCGTGAGCCCGGCTGCCGGGAGCAGGAAGCACGCGCGGGCCGGTCGCGCGTTCCGTGAGGAGGAGCTCGAGGTTCCGACGCGCGGAGGCAGGATCACACTCCGCGTTGTCGCGAGCGCGCTGACGGATCACGAGGGAAAAGAGATCGGCCAGGTCATCGTGTTCGAAGATCTCACGTCACTCATCCAGTCGAAGAAGCTCGTTGCCTGGGGTGAAATGGCGCGCCAGGTCGCGCACGAGATCAAGAACCCGCTCACGCCGATCAAGCTCTCGGCCCAGCAGATCCGTCGCGCCTATCACGACAAGCACGAGCGGTTCGGCCAGATCCTCGACGAATCGACGGACCTCATAATCGAGGAGATCGAAGCCCTGCGCAGGATCGCGACGGAATTCTCGGCATTCGCGCGCATGCCGAAGCGAAAGATCAAGCCTGTGGCGGTCGGAGCGTTGATGACCGAAGTCGGGCGCCTCTACGAAGAGTCCCTGACCGAGGGGGAACTGCGCATGGTGCTGCCGCCCGATCCGGACGTGACGATTCCAGTCGATCGTGAGGAAATGCGGCGCGTTCTGATCAATCTTCTGGAAAACGCCGTCCAGGCTGCAGGGGCGAATGGTACAATCGAACTCAAGGCCGAAATCGTGAACGGATCCTTCGGCAACGACGTGGGGTGGGAGATCTGGGAGACGACGCTCGATCGACCGGGAGCCGAGTCGCCTGCGATCGCGCAAACTGCTGAGCGTATTGTGTTTACGGTTCGTGACAACGGACCGGGCGTTTCGGAAACGGCGCGCGGGAAGCTGTTCGAGCCGAATTTTTCTACGAAAACGAACGGAACGGGGCTCGGCCTCGCGATATCCCGTTCTATTGTGGAAGGATACGGCGGCTCGATCGCGATCGGATCGACGCGCGGGGTGGGGACGGTCGTGCATGTGTCGATCCCTGGAGAGACGACAGGCCCGGACGGGCGAGGAGACGGGAAAGCCGATGGATAAGAGCGCAAGGAACGCGAAGAGCGCGAAGAGCGCGACGAAACGCGGAGTGGCTTCGGCCGCGCGGGCGGTAGCGAATGTCGCGGCGGCCGCGCTTCTCGCTGTTCTCCCGGCGCTTCCGGCCGACGCGTCCGTCGACGGTTTCACGATCGCGCGACTCAAGTACGGCGGCGGCGGCGACTGGTATTCCGATCCGTCGTCACTGCCCAATCTGCTCGAGGGGCTGCGCGAGAGAACGCGCATCCGCGCCGCGGAAGAAGAAACGCAGGTCGGCATTCTCGACGAAGAGCTGTTCCGGTACCCGTTTCTCTACGCCACCGGACACGGCGTCATTCGTTTGAGCGAGGCCGAAGTCCAGCGGCTCCGCTACCATCTGATCCACGGCGGTTTTCTATGGGTCGACGACAACTACGGTTTCGATCCCTACTTCCGCAGTGAAATCAGACGCGTGTTTCCCGAAGCGGAACTGCGCGAGCTTCCCGTGGATCACGCCATCTACCATTCCTATTATTCGCTGCCGAAGGGCCTGCCCAAGATTCACGAACACGACGGCGGGGCCCCGCGAGGCTACGGACTCTTTCACGACGGGCGACTCGTCGTGTATTACTCATACAACACCGATATCGGTGACGGTCTGGAAGATTTCGAAGTGCACCCGAATCCTCCCGAAAAACGCGAAGAAGCCCTTCGCATGGCGATCAACATCGTGACATACGCACTGACGCACTAAGGAGTTCGATTTGAGCACCGAACAAGCCTATTCAAAGATTCGGAAAAGACTGACCGCGCTTCGCAACAAGTTTCTGCGGCTCGAGTTCTCGATACTCGCGCTTCGCATCCTGGCCGTTGTCGCCGCCGTATTCACGGTGGCGGTGCTGCTGACATTCGCTTCGCCATCACTGCAGACCCTGCGTGCCGCCGTGCTCACGGCAATCGGGGCGGGCGTGATCGCGGCGCTCTGGTTCGGCGCGAAAATGGTCCGCCGCTGGCCCACGATTACGTGGATCGCCGCACAGGCCGAGAAGGCGACGCCGGCGCTCAAGGGCGACCTCCTGCGCGGGGCTCTCTCGCTCTGGCATCGCAAGGAGAACGAAAACCTCGGGTACTCCGTGCCGCTGATCGAGGCCCTCGTTTCCGACGCGCTCGACAAGTCGGACTCGATTCAGGATCGCGAAGTCATCAACCGCAAGAGCCTCCGATCGCACATGGCGATTCTGCCCGCGGCGCTCGCGCTGATCGCGGCGTTCGTTTTTCTGATGCCGGCACGCGTGGCGCGCGTCGCCAACGCACTCGTGCCGCCGAGCGCGGAGTCGATCCTGGCCGAACTCGGTCTTGCGATCACTCCGGGGGACACGCGCGTCGAGGCGGGCGAGAGCGTGACGATCGAAGCCGTCTTCGAAAACTACGACGGCAGAAACGCGGATCTCTTCTATAAGAATGAGGGCGAGTGGACGAAGCTGCCGATGCAGGAAGTCAAAAGAGACGCCGCGCGCGGGTTCAAGTCGACTCTCGACGAACTGAGCGCGGAAACGCGGTACAAGGTTCGCTTCCGCGACGGGGAATCGCCCGTGTTCAAGATCGCGGTGACGAACCGTCCCATCGTGACGCAGCTTGCCTATGCCGTTCGCTATCCGGAATACACCGGGATCGAGCCGGAAACCGTCGACGAAAACGACGGCAATATCCAGGCGCTCTTCGGTTCGGAAGTCTCCCTTCGCGTGAAAGCCAACAAGGACGTCGCGAAGGCGACGCTCGTTCTCGAAGACGGCGACCCCGTCGCCCTCACCCGCGCCGGGAAGCAGTGGGAGACGACGTTCACGATCGAACAGCCGTTCGCGTACACGATCGCGCTCGAAGACGCAGAGGGCGCGGTCAATCGCAACCCCATGCGTTACGAAGTCACGCCGATTCCCGACGAGAAGCCGTTCATTCGCATTCTGTTCCCCGCCGAGAATCTCACGGCGTCACAGGACATGCAGCTTCCGATTCAATTTGCCGCGATGGACGATTTCGGCGTGCGCTCCGTGAACCTCCGGTATCGCGTGGGCGAAGGCGAAGAGAAGCGCGTCGGATTTTTCTCGACGGAGCAGGCCGTGCGCGAAGTGGAGCGCGAGCGTAACTGGGACTTCGGCGCCGAGACGATTCTGCCCGGCGACGTGATCTCGTACTACCTGGAAGCGTACGACAACGATCCGCTGAACGGCCCGAAACGCGGCGTGAGTCGCACGTACACGATCATGATGCCTTCCCTCGCCCAGATGTTCACGGAACTCGACGGCGAACAGGAAGAAGAGATCGACGACCTCGAATCGGTTTATCAGGAGAGCGAGCGGCTCGAAGCCAAGCTCGACGAACTCGCGCGCGAGATTCAGCGGTCGCAGGATGTTTCCTGGGACGAGAAGAAGAAGATCGAGGGCGTTCTCGACAAGCAGAAGGAAATCGAGAAGCAGCTGCGCGACGTGCAGCAGGAACTGCAGCGCAGCGCCGAGCAGATGGAAGAGAATCGCCTCGTGACGCCCGAAACGCTCGAGCGCATGGAAGAGCTTCACAATCTCATGGAAGAAGTCGCGACGCAGGAAATGAAAGACGCGATGGAGAAGCTCGCCGAGGCGATGGAGAAGCTCGATCCCGAGATGATCAAGCAGGCCTCCAAAGAGATGCAGATGACACAGAAGGATTTCATGGAGCGGCTCGATCGCACGATCGACATGCTGAAGCGCATGAAGGATCTGCAGAATCTCGACGCGCTTGCCGAGGGGATGCAGCGCATGGCCGAAGAGCAGCGCGCGCTCCGCGAAGAGACGAACGAAGCGTCCGAGCAGGAAATGAAGGAGCTGGCCGCGCAGGAGAAAGCGCTGCAGAAGGAGCTCGAAAAGCTGCAGAAAGCGATGGAGAAGCTCGCGCAGGATTCGCAGGAAAACTCGCCGGAGTTCTCCGAAGAGATTCAGAAGATGAAAGACAAGATGGCCCAGAGCCAGCCGGAAAAGAAGATGGAGACGGCCGCACAGAAGATGGAAGAGGGTGACAAGCCCGACGCCACGAAAGAGCAGAAGGATGCCGAGGACAGCTTGTTCGATCTCGCGTTCCAGCTCGTCGAGTACGGGCAGGCTTGTCAGTCCGCGTCGGATTCGAAAGCACAGGCCGCGTTCGGCGAGAGCATTCAGGACCTGCTTCATCTGAGCAAGGGACAGGAAACACTTTCGAGCCGTCCGGCGCCGCGTGGCCGCACCTCCGTGGAAGAGCGGCGCTCGTGGGCGGAGCGCCAGCAGGAAGTGGCGACGGGGCTTTCGCGCGTGATGGACAAGATCCGCGACGTCGGTAAGGATGTCCCCGAACTGTCGTCGGCCGTTCTCTCGTCGCTCATGCGCGTGCGTGACAAAGCTTCGGCCGCGGCATCGCAGTTCGAAGAGGGCGATCTGAACGTCGCCCAGGCGCGTGGCACGGAAGCGCTGCAGGGTATCAACAAGAATGTGATGGAGCTGCTTCGCTCGCAGCAGAACCATGCCTCGTCGTGCCAGAACCCGAGCAGTTCGGGCCAGGGCCAGTCGCAGCAGATGCAGCAGATGACACAGCAGCAGCGCAGCCTGAACGAGCAGATGGGGCAGATGCCGATCCCGAACAACAACCCCGGATCGATGTCGATGGATCAGCAGGCTTCTCTCGGCCGCATGGCCGCGGAGCAGCAGCAGATTCGCAAGGGGATGGAGCAGATTTCGAAAGAAGTCCAGGAAGGCGAAGGCACCGGCGAAATCCTGGGCGGCCTCGACGATATCGTGGAAGAGATGCGGAAGATCGAGCGCGATCTCGAAAGTGCGCAGATCTCGCCCGAGACGCGTGATCGCCAGGAGCGGATCCTTTCGCGCATGCTGGACGCACAGCGTTCCCTGCGGGAACGCGGGTACAAGAAGAGCCGGCGATCGAAAGTCGCGCGCGAATTCGAGGCGACGGCGCCCGGACGGCTTCCGTCGTCAGTCGAAGACGTGAAAGAACGGATGCGCGAAGACCTCGTGAGAATGCCGAACTACCAGTACCCCCCCGAGTACGAGGAGCTTATTCGATCGTATTTTCGATCGCTGACGGAGAACTGACCCGATGCACTTTGCGGTTGGTGGGGTTCTCCTGCTGCTGTACCTGTTGACGCTTTGTCCGACGGTTTACGTCGGCGACTCCGGAGAGTTGGTGACGGCCGCCTATGAGCTGGGCGTCGCCCACCCTCCGGGGTATCCGCTCTATGTACTGCTTGCCCGTCTCGCGACCCTGCTCCCTTTCGGTGAAATCGCTTTTCGCGTAAACCTTCTGTCCGCGCTTGCCTCGGCTGCCGCGGGCCTCGTGCTGACGATGACTCTGACCGGCGCGCGGTTCGGCCGGTCTGCGCGAGGTGCGGGCAGCGGTGCCGGGCTCTTCTCGCCGCGGTCGATGGCGGCGGGGGCGCTCGTTCTGACGCTCTTCGTATCTTCACTCGTCTGGCTCGAAAGCGTGAAGGCCGAAGTCTACACGCTGCACGCGCTTCTCATCGCACTCGTGCTGTATGCGGCCGACCGCAGACGCTACGTTCTCAGCCTCTTCCTGATCGGGCTCGGCGCCGCGAATCATCAGACAATCGTGCTGCTTGTGCCCGGCGTTCTCTATCTGATGCGTGCGCGCGGGGATCTGGACGCGTCGCGTGTGGTGCGCGGCGTTCTGTTCGCCCTGGTCGCGTCCACGCTCTACTTCGTGATGCTCGTCCGCCCGGGTGACGACGTTTTCGCATGGCGCAAACCGAATGATCTTGCCGGCCTCGTCGCGCATGTTCTGCGCACGCAGTACGGCGAACTGTCGGATCTGCCGCGTTCCGGTTCGCTCCTGCTGCAGCAGGCTGTCTACTTCACCGTGCTGCTCGTGAAGACTTTCCCGCCCGCGGTGCTTCTCCCGTGGGCGTTCGCGCACGCATGGTGGAGCGGGGAGCGGGGGCGTTCGCACGTGATCCACTTCGCGTTCACTGGTCCGTTTCTGCTCGTATTCCTGAATCATGGAACGGGCGCGCTCGACGGCGCCGTGGCATCGGTTTACTACATACCAGCCGCGATTCTCGCGCTGCTGATCACGGCCCCGCTCGTACTCGACTTCATGAGAGCGAGGCCGCCGGCGCTTTCGTACGCGGCGCTCGCTCTGCCCGCGTGTCTCCTGGTCGTCGGCTGGAATACGTGCAACGCGCGCGGCGTCACGCTCGCCCGTGAAGTGGCGGCCGCCACGCTCGCGGCCGTACCGCAGGACGGGTACCTGCTCACCGAGGGCGACAACAACACGTTCCCTCTATTCTATGTGCAGCGAATCCTCGGAGAACGACCGGACGTCACGATCGTGGACCGCGACCTGAATTTCTTCGGGAACGCGCTCGGCATCCCCATCGATTCGCGGACGCGGTTCGATGAGCGCGATCGCGCTCTCTCCGGGCTTCTGCTCAGGCCCGACACGCAGGTTGCGAGCGTGAACAGATTTACGGATGAAATGGAGGGGCAGGCGCTGCTTTCCGCCGGTCCTGTGTATCGATTCGTCCAGTCGCGGGAACTGATCGCCCCGGCGCGGGCGGCGTTTTATCACGCATCGGGTCGACCGTCTTCGCCGAGCGGGGACTACTTCGTGCGCAGGCTCGCGATCAACTACGCATCCCGCTGGCTCGATCATTATGCGCTTACCGGGGATGTCAGCGCGCTCCGGGAGGAGTCGAGCCGGCTCGCGGCGTGGGCGGGGAACGTGCGCGAAGCGATGCTCGTGCTCGGCCGCAGTCGTGCGGCGAGCGGGGATACGACCGCCGCGATCAAGACATTGCGCGAAGGCGTGCTTCACGATCCGGGGTACGCGCAGGGGAGGCGCGAACTCGGCGGCCTGCTCTACGCCCGTCTCGATTTTCTCGGCGCCGCCGAGCAGTACCGGGCCGTGGCCGAGTCCGAAGGGCTCGCGGGCGACTGGCTGAACTTCGCGAACGCGCTCCGTTCGTCGGGGCGCCGGTCCGAGGCGATCGAAGCGTATGGTCGGGTGGAGGAGGCTCCCGAAGTGGACCTCGAAATTCTACTGGCGCTCGCGCGTGGATACGGGGCCCTGCAGCTCGACTCGGAGGGCGTGCGCGTTCTCGAAGAAGTGCGCCGGCGCAGCGCCTCATTCGGCGCGTATGAAGAGCTGGCGGACGGCTACGATCGACTGGGGGATCCGGCGCGCGCGCTCGAGACTTATCGTGTGGCACGCACGAATGAGCCCGAAAGTGCCGATATTGCCTACAAGGGCGGCGTGGCGGCTCTGCGCACCGGCGATTACGCCTACGCGGAGTCGGAACTGCGCCGGTCGCTCAAACTCGCGCCCGAGGGCTTTGGGGCGATGAACGCGCTCGCGTTTCTTCTCTATCAGAAGGGGGAGAACCTGGGCGACGCGCTGCAATGGGTCGACCTCGCCATCGATTTGGCGGATAGTAGCGTGGTAGGTTACTACTACGACACACGAGGCGCGATCCTTCGCAGGATGGGCCGGCGCGCGGGGGCGGAAGAAGCCTTCCGAGTCGCGATCGACCTTACGCCCGCGAGCGATCCGGCGGCGAGAGCCGAAAGCCACGCGAATCTCGCGGAGCTGTGCGAAGCGACCGGACGTGCGGAAGAGGCACTCCGGCTCCGTGCGCAGGCGGACTCGCTCCGCAATCTCCCGTAGTGCGGGAACTCGGGGAACGAACCTCGTGTACCAAGAGCAGACGACGCCAGAAAGGGTCCCAGTGAATCGCATCAGCCGTTTGCCCCACTCTCATCATCCGCTCCCGGCGCGCGCGGCGCGCCCGCGCGCATTACGTGTTTTGCGCGCCTTGCCTGCGTTCCGCGCCTTGCCTGGCGCCGGACTCTTCGTGCTGCTCGCCGTATTCGGATCGATCACGGTGAGCGGGCCCGCATTCGGCCAGGCACAGACGCAGACTCAGCTTCCGGACAAAACGCGGAAGCAACCGCTCGAGCCGGAGGAACTCGCATTTCAAAGACGCCTCGACGAGGCGAACCGCAGCCTGCGGCGCGGTAATGCCGCTTCGGCCAGGCGCACGTTCGAAATTCTGCTCAAAGAGCGCCCGGATCACCATGACGCGTTCGTCGGCTACGTGACCGCACGCATCGATCTCTACGAACTCGAGGGGCTCGCGGATCTCGTGCAGCGGAAATCCGAATTCAATCCGAACGATGCGGATTACGTTCTGCTGATGGGCGATGTGTACGCCGTGGGCGGTGACGGCGAGCGTGCGCTCTCTGTGTGGCGGGCCGCGCTGAAGTTGTTCCCTGACGAAACCGCCGGCTACCGCGAGATCGGCGATCGAATGGCGAACCGGCGCATGGTACCCGAAGCGATTCAGTGGTTCGAGGACGCGCGCGTTACGTTGAAGAGCCCGAACCGTTTCGCGCGCAATCTCGCCTCGCTCTACGACCTGCTCGGCGAGGGGGATCGCGTGGCGCAGGAACTCGTGCGGGCCGTCGTCGAAGGCACGATGAAAGACAGCGAAATGCTGCGGCGCATGAAAGAGCTGCGCGCCGACGGCGGGCTCGACGCCTATCCGTACGGGTTGCTGCAGACCGCCCTTCGCGAGAATCCGGATCTCGGAGGTTTGCGCGAAGTGCTCGGCAGCCTGCTGCTCGACGATCGCCGCTGCGGCGACGCGCTGAATCATTATGTAGAACTCGATAACGGCGGCCGCACGTGCGGCGCCTTTCTATTGCCGTTCGCGCGCACCGCGTCGGCCAAAGGGTGCGTGGACGCGGCGACCGAAGCGCTCGAAGCGCTGCTCGCGAAGTGCGACCGGCCCACCGTGCGGATCGAAAGCCAGTTCATGCTCGCTTCGATCTATCGCCAGGACGGCCAGGCGGACCGCGCGGCCGGCGTCTATCAGTCGCTTCTCGACAACACGAAGAACCCCGGCGACCGGAGCCGTGCGAACTACGAACTCGGCATGCTCTATCTGGAAGATCTCGGAGACGCGAAGAAAGCGATTCCGATCCTCAAGGAGCTGCTCAAGGGGAAACAGGGTGTGCACGGCACGGAGGCCCGCTTCGCGCTCGCCCGCGCGTACCTTCTCGACGCGGAAACCGAGCGCGCGATTCAGGAATATCAGGCGATCGAGACCGAGGCCGGCGACGATCTCATGCGCGAGCGCGCGATCTACCTGCGGGGGGAAGCCCAGTACTATGCAGGTGACATCGACGGCGCACTCGCTTCGTATCGCGAAGTGATCGACCGTTTTCCGACCGGCGACTACGTGAACGACGCGCTCGAACAGTCGATCTTTCTGTCCGAGCATCGTGACGCCGGCGACATTCCGCTTCGCGAATACGCGACCTGCCTGCTTATGATCGACCGTCACGAGTACCGGGAGGCGAAGGCGCGGCTCGACGAACTGCTCAGCAGCCTGCTTCTTTCGAAGCTGCGTGATGATTTCGCATGGCAGCTTGCCGTTATCGAGGAAGAAGAGGGGCGCTATGAAAGCGCCATCGAACGCCTGCAGTCAATCGTGACCGATTTTCCCGCGGAACGCCTCGCGCAGGCCGCGCACGTCAAGATCGGCGATCTCTACAGCAGCAATCTGCAGAATCTCCCGCAGGCCATCGCGCAGTACGAATCGTTCCTGCTCGCGCATCCTGGCAGCATTCTCTCCGATGAAGTAAGACGCAAAAAGCGTGAGGCGGAAGCACAGAATGAACTCTAGAATCACGCGCGCGCCGATCACGCGTGCGCGGAAAATTACGCACGCGCCAATCACGCGCGCGCCGAAACGACGGTGCGGTCTGGCGGCCGGGCTCCTGCTCGCGCTTCTACTCCTCCTGAGCACGCGCGCCAGTGCCGAAACCTACCTGATTCCGATGGATCTTTCGCAGACCGACCATCTGAAAGCGTACGGTGTCGCGTTCTGGTATCTCGAGCAGGGCGTGAGTGTGCACTGGCTCCTGAACTACCGCGGCGGCGCGTTTCTGGCCGAAGGCGGCGACTTCCTGCAGAAGCGGGCGCTCATCAAGGGCGTTTCGATCGAAACGATCAGCCAGGCGCAGAAAACGCGCATTCTCGAAACGATGGACGGGCAGAACATGACGGATGTGCTGCTCGAAAAGGCGCCGAAGGTCGCGATCTATACCCCGCCCGACAAGCTGCCGTGGGACGACGCCGTGACCCTGGCGCTCACGTACGCGGAAGTGCCGTACGAAACGCTCTGGGACGAAGAAGTCATGAACGGCGACCTCGACCGCTTCGACTGGCTGCATCTGCATCATGAAGATTTTACCGGCCAGTACGGCCGCTTCTACGCGAGTTTCAAGGACGCTGACTGGTACAAGCGCCAGCAGGTACTGTACGAAATGCTCGCGAAGCAGGCCGGATACCCCAAAGTGAGCGAGTACAAGAAGGCCGTAGCGCGCAAGCTCAAGAATTACGTTTCACGCGGCGGGTTTCTGTTCGCGATGTGCTCGGCAACAGACACCTACGACATTGCGCTTGCCGCCTGGAAAACCGACATCTGCGAGTCGATGTATGACGGCGATCCGATGGACGCCGGCGCCCAGCAGAAACTCGACTTCGACGAGACCGTGGCCTTCGAGGACTTTCGGATCGTGACGAACCCCATGGTCTACGAATTTTCCGACATCGACGTCTCGAATTACTCCAAAGCCGTCGGCCCCGAGCGCGACTACTTCGGGCTGTTCGAATTCAGCGCGAAGTACGACCCCGTGCCGACCATGCTGACGCAGAACCACGTGTCGGTCGTGAAGGGCTTCCTCGGGCAGACGACGGCTTTTCGTAAATCGCTGATCAAGAAGCATGTGGTGATCCTCGGCCAGTCCGAGGGAACCGACGAAGTGAAGTACCTGCACGGCAAGCTCGGCAAGGGGACGTTCACGTATCTCGGCGGCCACGACCCCGAAGACTACCAGCACGCCGTCGGTGATCCGCCGACCGATCTCTCCCTGCACAAGAACTCGCCCGGCTACCGCCTCATTCTGAACAACATCCTGTTCCCGGCCGCGAAGAAGAAAGAGCGGAAGACGTAGGGTGAGGTGACAGTTCATACGTTGTCCCACAGGGCTTCACGGGAGGAGTTGTCATGGGCTCCATTGAGCTATCGGGAATCATCGATACGGCACCCGAATCTTCGATCGTGGCATCTGTTCCGTTGGTTCTAAGAGTCGATACGACTGCCGTAGAGCACACGTCCTGGACAGTGTTCAAGAGCCTGTGGAGATGACTTTTCCAGATCGCCCCTCGTGGGGAGTAGCCTCTCAGCTCTGATCGTGGCGCACGCCGACGCGCAAAACGGCACTGGAAACCCACTGTCAAACGGTGAATTCGCCGGGCGAAACGCGGTTTCGTCGGCCGACAATGAGACGCACTGTGCCGTTTTCAAACGAAGTGTTGCCGTAAAGGCTGCCATGGTGGATTCGGCCGACCTCCTCGACATTTGCGCAAGCCCGGCCAGTTCCTGACCGCCGAAATGGCGGTCGAGAATTGACCGCCCTGAAACCGAAGATTGTGACCCCATCCCCACGCGTGCCATTCTTCTCCGTCTCTTCCTCTCGCTCCTTCTCCGTCTCTTCCTCTCCGCTCCTTCTCCCGCTCCTTCTCCGCTCCTTTCCTTCCGCCTCCCTTTCCCCACTCTACCTTCGAGTTCGTGCGGGGGCGAGATCCGGAGCCGGTCCCCCCGCAGCGGGAGGAGTGGCCGTTCGCCCCGACGACCGCGAGGAGGGACCGGCTCTGAATCTTCCCCCTGCAGCGTGCGAGGAGTGGCCGGACCGCCCCGACGACCGCGAGGAGGGACCGGCTCCGAATCTTCCCCCTCAACGACCTCATCATCCATACACCCTCCTTCCTCCCTCAAGCTCGCCTCCAAACAGCCGAAACTCATAGGGATAGAGGGGTTCTCCGCATACGCGGGAGGCATGATGAGCACGAAGAACAGGCAGCGGTTCCGCATTCGTAACTTCAGCATTGTGAGCGGCTTAGCTGTTCTTGGTCTGCTGGTGTTCGGCGAATGGATTCCGTTTGGAGTCGGCATCGTCATCATGGGCGCGGCTTTTGCGGGTGCCGGATGGCTCTTCGTGTCGCAGATCAGGCTCTCCGTGGGGCCGAGCCTTCGAAGCCGTCAGGAGCACGTGAACGAAGAGTTCCGGGCTGAAGTCGAGCGCTATCTCCAGGACGCCACAAGCGGCCAGGCGCGCCCGAAACGGCGCAAGGAGCGACTCGCCGACAAGCCGGCCAAGCCGACGGTGCGCGAGCATACGGAGAGGGCGCTTCCGGACGACGGTTCGCCTCCTGTGGATCTGCTCGCCCGGATCGTCGAGAACGTGGAAGTGCTGGGCGGCTACCGTGACGATCTGTCGGCGCTGGTTCGCCTGCATCGCCTGATCGAAGACCCTCAGCTTCCCGACGAAAAACGGGAAGCCACCCGCCGCGAGATCGATCGATTCGAGAAGCGGATCGCGCTTCCGTTTCTGCTCGAGGACTCTGAAGCCGTGCAGGACGAAACGGTCGGCCTCGTGGATGACCTGAGACGCTGGCTCCGCACGGACCGGCAAGGCGAAAAGGACCTCGAAGTGTGGACTCCCTGCGATTTGCATAACCGGCTCGAAACCGCGATCGAAGCGCTCCCGGAGGAACGCATGCGCTCCTGCTGGATCGAGCGCCACCTCGGAGAGATCACGCTGGTGCTTTCGAAGCCCGACACGCTCTACAAGGCGCTGTTCCATATCCTTGATTACTTCACCGAGCGGATCGGCGCCGGAAACCCGATCCACGTCCGCACGGCTCAGCGCGGCGATTTTGCCTGGATCGGCATCGGATCGGCCCCGAACGACAACGCGGCCGACATCGCAACCGATGCCCGGATGGCGGAATCGCGCGATCTCTGGAACGAACTCGGTGCCAAAATCGTGACCGGCGACACGGAAATCCGCATTCTGCTGCCCCTCCACGGCCCCATGCACATCTTCCAGGAAGAGGCCGGAGAGAGCGCCGAAAAAACCGGTTGACGACCCATTTCCCCGGTGCTACCGTTCCGTCTCGACGCTTCTAAAGCCATATTATTTCGGCAGTTGGACGAACGTGATGACGGGAGGAATGTGTTTCTATGGAAGTGAAGTTTCCCACTTGCCGGGCCTGCAACAAGGGGGTTCTGCTCCCCCTTTCCGACTACGGCCGCGAAGGCGCCACGATTCAGTACAAGGCGTGGTGCTGCTCCGACCCCGACTGCGGCTACAACATCCGGATCGATAACGGTGAGATCAGCATCGGGCGACGCCTGACGCAATCCATGAAATAGCCTGTCCCGCTCCCCGGGGCCGTAACGGCCGGCACTCCCGGCCACCCCGGCCTCGACGACTTCCTGATCCTCTGATGACATTGCCTGCCCCCGGTCTCTGGAATTCGCGCGCACCCTGCGGCATACTCAGAGCATGAACCTCATTACGCCGGACGAAATGCGCGAGGCAGACCGCATCGCGATCGAAGAACGCGGCATCCCGGGCCTCGACCTCATGGAACAGGCGGGGGTGGCGTGCGTGCGCCAGGCGGTCGGCATGCTGGGCGAGCCGGCCCTGGCGCGCGTGGTGGTGCTGATCTACAAGGGCAACAACGGGGGCGACGGTTCCGTGATCGCGCGCCTGCTGGCAGAAGCGGAGGCGGCAGTGACCGCCGTGCTCTTCGCCCCGGTTTCGGAACTGGCCGGTGATGCGCTCGTGAACTGGAACCGGCTCGAGAAAACGAAGGTGACGTGCCTGGACGCATTCGACGGGGCAAAAGACGAGGACGTCCTGGCCGCGATCCGGTCGGCCGAACTCGTGGTCGACGCGATCTTCGGCACGGGCTTCGCGGGCAAGCCCCGGGGGCGGGCGGCCGATGCGATCCGCATGTGCGCCGAAGCAGGTCGCGTTCTCTCCGTAGATATTCCTTCGGGCGTGAACGGTTTGAACGGCGCCGTGGAGGGAGAAGCCGTGTCCGCCAACCGCACGGTGACGTTCTGCCGCGCGAAGACGGGACTCTTTTTCTACCCCGGGAGGTCGCACGCGGGGCGCGTGGAGGTCGCCGCGATCGGAATCCCGCGCGACGTGATCAGAAAAGTGGGGACGACCGTCTCTGCATTCGACGAAAACGACGCGCGTGCGCTCTGGAAGCCGCGGCGACGTGACGCCCACAAGGGCGACTTCGGACGGGTCGTCGTGCTTGGCGGCGCACCGAGTTACGTCGGGGCGCCGATGCTTACGGGGCTTGCCGCGCTTCGCACGGGTGCCGGACTCGTCAGTCTGCTCGTTCCGCACGCCGTGCATCGGCTTGCCGCGGGGCGGATTCCCGAACTCATGGTGAAGGCCGCGGGAGATCACGGGACCGCCGGAAGTGACGGCGAACTGCTCGACGCGCGCGCGCTGAACCCGCTGATCGCGGGGGAAGTGCGCGCGGACGTTCTCGCTGTCGGCCCCGGCATGGGGCGGGGGACCGGGCCGCGCGATCTCATGGGCGCGCTGCTCGCACGCTGGAAGGGGCCTGTCGTGATCGACGCCGACGGCATCCACGCGGCGGCCGCGCACCGCGAGAAGATCGCGGCGTCTGCGTCAGCCCTCGTGTTCACGCCGCATCTCGGCGAATTCATCGCGCTCACGGGCGTTGAGAAGGACGCCGTGGCACAGGATCCCGCGGGCGTCGTGTCGCGCTTCGCCCGTGAGTGGAGCGCGGTCGTGCTGCTGAAGGGGAACCCGACGCTGGTCGGCGACCCGTCCGGTTTCGTCACGCTGAATATGACGGGCAACCCCGGTATGGCGACCGCCGGCTCCGGGGACGTATTGACGGGCATGATCGCCTCGCTGATCGGCCAGGGTTACGAAGCGGCGCAGGCCACGCGGTTCGCCGTCTGGCTTCACGGGCGCGCGGGCGATATCGGCGCCGGACATCACGGCGAAACATCACTGATTGCATCAGACATCATCGCGTCGATTCGCGGCGCGATTGCTACGATCGATCTCGATTAAGGAGTAGGACGAGGTATGGATGTGCCCGGCAACGGAGAACAGAAACACGACGGCTTGCACGAGTCCGGCGAGAGGATGGAGCTCACGGAGCGCGAACTGATCGACGAGATCGCGGCGCTCATTCCCGAACCAGGCGCCCGCACCCTGCTCGGGATCGGCGATGACGCGGCCATACTGCAGGCGGGTGCGCGGAGTACGGTGGTCACGACCGACACGTTCACGGAGTGGGTCCACTTCCGCATGGACCATCTTTCGCCGGACCAGGTCGGCTTCAAATCGATGAGCGCCGCAATCAGCGACTGCGCGGCCATGGGCGCCGCGCCGCGCTGGGTCACGATCAGCGTGGCCGCACCGGACAACACGTCGTCGCAGCGAATCCTGAGCATGTACCACGGCATCGTCGAGGCGGCGCGGGCGTACGAGTGCGACATCGTCGGCGGCGACACCGTGCGCTCGATGAGCGATCTTACGATTACGATCACGGTCATCGGTGAGCCGCTCGGGGAGCGCATCTGGACGCGCAGCGGCGCCCGGATCGGGGACGATGTCCTCGTGACCGGCGAGCTCGGCGGGCCGATGGCCGCGCTCGCGCTGCTCGAAAACGAACCGCGTCTTACGCTCGAAGAAAAGTACCAGCGCACGATGATCCGATTCCTGCGCCCCGAAGCGCGGATCGACGTCGCGCGCGCCCTGGCGTCATTCCCGATCACGTCCGCCATCGACGTAAGCGACGGCCTTGCGACCGAACTTCATCACATTGCCCGCGCGTCCGGTGTCGGTTTTCATATCGAGCGAGAGACGATTCCGCTTTATGACGGCGCGCTCGTCGTGGCGGAAGATCTCGGCTACCCGGCCGAGGCGTTCGCGCTCTTCGGCGGGGAAGAGTTCGAGCTTCTGTTGACGGTCGAACCCGGTCATGACGAAGACCTGATTCACACGGTCGAGCAGGAAACCGGGCTCCGCCTGACACGCATCGGCACGGTTGTCGATGCCGGGGAAGGCGTTACACTCTTCGATTCCGCCGGCGGAAGTGAAGTTCTCGAAGAGAAGGGGTACGAACATTTCGGGTAACGGAACGATTCTGCCGATCGATGACGCGCTGTCGCAGGAGGTCAGCACGGTGATTCGCGAGGGGGAGTTCGCGGAGCTCGCGCACATTCTGACGGACCATCCTGAACTCGGAACCGCGCGCATTGTCGACGAGCGCGACGTCCAGCGCACGCTGCTTCACATGGCGACAGACTGGCCGGGCCGATTCCCTTCCGTCGCCAAGACGATCGCGCTGCTCGTGAAGGCAGGCGCCGACGTGAACGCGGGCGTCATCAAGCCGGGCGGCGACTCGCCTGAAACGCCGCTTCACTGGGCCGCGAGCTGCGACGATGTGGCGGCGATCGACGCACTGCTCGACCACGGCGCGAACATCGAGGCGCCGGGCGCCGTGATCACGAACGGAACGGCCATGTCGGACGCGGTCGTTTTCTCGAAGTGGAAGGCCGCGCGGCGGCTTGTGGAACGCGGCGCGGAAACCACGTTCTGGCAGGCGGCGGCGCTCGGGCTTCTCGATCGCGTGGAGGCGCACTACGGCCGCAAGCCGACGCCGACGCCGGCGGACATCACGAACGCGTTCTGGCACGCGTGCCGCGGCGGGCATCGCGCGACGGCCGAGTACCTGCAGGCGCTGGGCGCCGACGTGTGCCAGGTCGGCCCCGACGGGCATACCGCGCTCCAGCTTGCGGAAAAGGGCGGCGACCCCGCTCTCATACGCTGGCTTCGCGAGAAGGAATTCGACGCATGAGCCCGACAGCCGGCTATTCGGGAACACCGCTTGCGAAAAAACTGGGCATCAAACCCGGGTTTCGCGTGAAAACGAAGAACGCGCCCCTTCATTATCAGAAACTGCTCGCGCCGCTTCCCGCTGACGTCACGATCAGCGCGCGTCTCAGAAGCGAGATCGACCTCTGGCATTTCTTTACGCAGTCCAGGACGGAACTCGCGCGCCAACTCCCCGCCTGCATGAAAGAAATTCATCAGGACGGTATGATCTGGATTTCGTGGCCGAAAAAATCGTCGGGCGTGGCTTCGACCGTAACCGAAGATACAATCCGTGAGGTGGCGCTCCCGCTCGGGCTCGTTGATGTCAAAGTGTGCGCGGTCGATGATGTATGGTCGGGGCTCAAGCTCATGATACGCAAAGAAAACAGAAGGAAAGCGAAGTGAAAGAGCGAAGCGAAAAATGGACCGCGGTCGACGCGTACTTTACGGATTTGTTCAAGGTCTCCGACGACGCGCTCGAAGCGGCACTCGCCGCGAATCAGGCCGCCGGGCTGCCCGCGATCGACGTCTCGCCGAACCAGGGAAAGTTTCTTTCGATGCTGGCGCGCATGAGCGGCGCGCGTCGCATTCTCGAAATCGGCACGCTCGGCGGGTACAGTACGATCTGGCTCGCGCGCGCGGTTCAAGAGGGTGGCCGCGTGGTTACGCTCGAGCTGAACCCGAAACACGCGGAGGTCGCGCGCGCCAATCTCGCGCACGCGGGAGTCGCCGAGCTCGTCGAGATACGCGTCGGTCCGGCGATCGCCTCGCTGGACGCGCTTGCGAGTGAGAACGTGGAACCATTCGACTTCATCTTCATCGACGCGGACAAGCTCAATTACCCGCATTATCTCGCGCAATCGCTTGCACTCTCACGGCCGGGTACCGTGATCGTGGGCGACAATGTCGTGCGCGCCGGCGAAATCGTGAACCCGGCGAGCGACGACCCGAATGTGCCCGGTGTTCGCGTGTTCAGCGAGATGATCGCGCGCGCCCCCCGTCTCACCGCGACCGCAATCCAGACGGTGGGCGTCAAAGGCTACGACGGATTCGCGATCGCGATCGTAACGAGCTGAGACCGCAAAGACGCCGTGCCGGCCGAACAAGGAAGACCTATAGGGCAACCAGTGGTACTTTGGAACGTATCAGCCGGGGGCGCACCGGGACGGCGCCTCCCCCGACACGAACCCCTGATCGCGCAGAGCGCGGCCAACGACAGGTGACGCATGCCACAGTTCATTGCACTTTTTCGCGGGATCAACGTCGGTGGCAGCCACGTCCTGCCGATGGACGAACTGACGAGCATACTCGAGCGGTTCAAGCTGAAGGATGTACGGACCTACATTCAGAGCGGCAATGTACTCTTTCGTTCAGCGAAACGCCCGCCCGCATCGCTGGCCGACGAGATCGCGACGAAGATCGAGAAGAAGAAGGGCTTTCGGCCGCAGGTTCAGATTATCTCGCGCGAGCGTTTCGAGCACGCGATGCAGCTGAACCCGTTTCGCGAAGGCGAGGCCGATCCCAAGACGCTGCATCTTTATTTCCTCGCGAAGAAGCCGCGACTCCCCGACATGAAGGCGCTCACCGAACTCAAAGCCCCGACCGAGAACTTTCAGCTCCGTGAGAAGATCTTCTATCTGCATGCACCCGACGGCATCGGCCGATCGAAACTCGCGAGCTCGGTCGAGAAGATTCTGAAAGTGCCGGCGACCGCGCGCAACTGGCGCACCGTGGTCAAGCTGTCCGAGATGGCGGCGGTAGAGTAGTACAAAGCCCGCTTTGCCGAGCGGAAAGGAGTCCGTTTCGTTTCTCGTTCGTCCTGCCCATATCGATGACGCGGGCCCGATGATCGCCGTATTGAATCCGATCATCGAAGCCGGCATCCACACCATCTTGCAGCAGACTTACACCGCAGAGGAACAGGCCGCGTATATTCGCGACTTTCCGCTCGGGGGCGTGTTCTACGTGGCCGTTGCGCAGCAGGCGCCGGACGACGCGCACCGTGCCGGGATCGCGCGCGCGCCGGGCCGCATCGTCGGTATGCAGAGCGTCGAACCGATCCCGTCCACGTCGCCTGCCACGTTCGCGCATGTCGGTGATATCAGCACCTTCGTGGCGCCGGATGCGCACCGCACGGGCGTCGGACGTGCACTCAGCCGTGCTACTATTAAAGCCGCGTGGGAAGCCGGGTTTCTGAAGCTCATGGCGAACGTGCGCGCGGACAACCCGGCAGCCGTCGCATTCTATCGCAGCGTCGGATTCCGCCTGATCGGTACGGCGCGCAATCACGCGCTGGTGCGCGGCGTCCGGATCGACGAGGTCATGCTGGAACTGCTGCATGGCGAGGAAACGACATCTTGAATTACGAGGACCTTCTGCATGCCCGCATCGAGCGCACCGCCATTCTCCCGTGCAACATCGAAGATCTCGACGCGCTCGCACACCGCTCCCTGCGGAGCGTGCGATGCGTAGATTCCCGGTACTCCGCTTCTTCCTGATCGCGCTCGTGACTCTGCTGCTGATCCCGCCGGTCGTCTTCACGATCGTGGCTCTCTCGAAAGGGATGGCCGTCGCGGCGATTCCGGGTCTGCTGCTCGACCAGTACCAGGCGCCGCGGCAGAACCTGTTCGTCTGCGGTGCAATCAGCATCGCGCCCCTTCTGGCGCTGCTCGTGGTCGGCTGGCTCTACCGCCGCTTTCGGGGTTCTGCTGAAACACGGCATCTCATGATGTGGGGCGGGCTCATTCCGATTGTGCTCGTCCAGATCTGGGTGAACTTCGATTTCTGGCCGGCGTTTCTGCCGAGCCGGGTCTACCCGGGATTTCCGCACGGGCTCGAATTCATCATAGGCCCCGGCGTATTCGCCCCGATCGGGATGCTGCTCGGGGTGCTCACTGTCTGGGTATCGCAGCGACGAGCGGGGGAGGGGCGCGCATGAGCACGCCGCCCGAAGGGAATCAGCCGCCGCCGACGGATATGGGACGCGTGCTCCGCAGGAACATGCTGACCGCGGATCCGATCGCGGCCGGGCTTGCGCCGAGCGCCGCGTTTCCGCGCGTCTACGGTGTGCTGATGGACTGGCCCGTGGGGGGCGGTGACATCGCCACCGTTGCTTCGCTCGCCGACGGGAACGCCAGCCTCTACACGACAGCCAGCTTCGGGATCATCGGCGGCTTTGCTTATGATGCCGTGCGCGAGAACGCGATCGAGGTCGTCCGCATCGCCGAGCGTCACTACGATGCCGCCGCGCCGACCGACACGTTCGACTATCCGCCGTCCGATCACGTGCGGTTTTATCTGCTCACATTCGAAGGCGTGCGCCTGCTCGACGTCGAAGCGAGCCGGTTACAGGGCGATCATACGCTCACGGAGCTCTTTCATCAGGCGCAGCGGGTGCTGACCGAGCTGCGACGCATCGAACAGAGCGAGGAGAGCGAGGAAGGGAGCGGGGATGCGGATCCGGACTGGCGCGGCGTACCCGGCTATGTGAACTGCCTGCTTACTGCCATGTCGGAAGGCCTTTCGCGCGTAATCGAAGTGAACGCGGACCTCGGGGTCCCGATTCTGCGCGACCTCGCGGCAAACGATCCGGTCCTCCGGCAATGGATTGACGAGCAGAACTTCGACTACGAGGAACTGAATGCGAAGAGCGTGATTGCGCTGCTCAAATCGAGCGCCTCGATCGGCGGGCTTCCGTTTCTGTCGCATACGGGAGAGCTGGCGACGATCGATATCCGGAAGGACGGGCGTCGCATGGCGCGTGTGTTCGATCTTACGATCGGGGCTTTCGGGAAGACGGCGCGCATCGAACTCGCCGGCGAAGACGATCCGCGTGTGATCTCGCTTCAGAAGCAGGCCGACGAGCGCGACGCGGGAGAAAATTCGTGAGCCGGCGCGGAAGAACGGACGCCGGAGCGGCGCGCGTCTCCCTTCGCGATGTGCTGCCCGAGGACCTTCCGGTTTTCTTCGAGCATCATCAGGACCCCGCCGCGACCTGGATGGCCGCGTTTACGATGGCCGACCCGGCGGATCGCGCCACGTTCGACAGCCACTGGGAAAAGATCCTGGCTCACGACCACATCACGAAGCGCACGATCCTTCTCGGCGATGAGGTCGTGGGAAACATCATGTGCTACCAGCTGCTCGGGGCGCCGAACATCGCCTACTGGATCTGGCGGGAGCAGTGGGGGAACGGGATCGCCACGGAAGCCCTGCGACTCTTTCTCGAGATCGTAACGGAGAGGCCGCTCGTCGGCCGCATCGCGTCGGACAATGTCGCGTCGGGGCGAGTGCTCGAGAAGTGCGGGTTCGTGCGGATCGGCGAAGAGCGCGGTTTCGCGCACGCCCGCGGAGAGAATGTCGACGAAATTGTTTTCCAGCTCGATTGACACCTGCCCCCAAGCGGAGGACTCATGATCGAATCGCTCGCTCAGATCGCGACTGACCCGGCTGCCTGGATCGCGCTTGCCACATTGATCGCGATGGAAGTCGTGCTCGGGATCGACAATCTCGTCTTCATTTCGATACTGACGAACAAGCTTCCCGCAAGCGAGCGGTCGCGCGCGCGGCGTCTCGGAATCGGCGGCGCACTCGTCATGCGGCTCGCACTGCTCGCCACGGTTTCGATCATCGTCAAGCTGACGGCCCCGGTCGCGACGGTGATGGGGCACGGATTCTCCTGGCGTGATCTGATCCTGATCGCGGGAGGTCTCTTTCTCGTCTGGAAAGCCACGAAGGAGATCCATCACAGCGTGGATCCGGATGCCGGCCACGACGTATTCGACACGAAGCAGGTGACGCTCGGAGTCGGCGCCGCGATCGGCCAGATCCTCGTGCTCGACCTGATTTTTTCGGTCGACAGCATCATCACCGCTGTCGGGATGACTACGCACGTGCCGATTATGTTCATCGCGGTCATCGTGGCCGTTACGGTCATGCTGTTCGCCGCGGATCCGCTCTCGAACTTCATTCACAAGAACCCGACGATCGTCATGCTCGCACTCGGTTTCCTGCTGATGATCGGCACGATGCTGATCGCCGACGGCTTCGGCGTGCATGTGCCGAAAGGTTATATCTATTCGGCCATGGCGTTTTCGGGACTCGTAGAAGGGCTCAACATGATGTCGCGGCGGGCGCGGAAGAAGCGGCGTGAGCGACGAGCTGCCGCGGGGCAATAAGGCGCGGGGAAAGGTGCCGGGCACTGGGGGGCAATGACGAACCACGCCGCGCCGTCGAACCGGCGACTCGCTATCGGAAGACCGGGATTCGCGTCGTATCGAAATAGACGCGCCACTCCTTCCGCTTCGTGATGGGAAGGCGCGCGGACTGCGGTTGCTCGGCGTAGTCGTACGCAAAACCGATTGGGAAGAGGTCGCCTGATCGCAATCCCCAGCCTTTCGTGCGGCCGTAGATTCCGCCGTCCTCTTCGCGAACGAAACCGCGGCGCCAGCTGAAGATCCCTCCCAGCGTCACCTCGGCTCCGTAGTGGTCGATGTTCCTCCAGACGTTGAGGGAACGTTCGACTTCGTACCCGAACTGAAATCCCAGCTGCATGATCCGGCGCCAGTCGTATTTTTCTTCTGGATCGACCGCCTGCGCATGGAAGGCAACTCCGGCGCCCGCATGAAAGAATCGTGGTAGTGACTCTGCCCTGTTGTGGTCGTTGTATTTGAATTTCGGTCCGAGGTGCTGCACCGACGCCGCGATGATCGGACGCATTGTGATGACAGCATGGCCCGTTCTGTCGCTGAAAACATTGGAAGGAATCCGGAACGCGGGATCGAAGCGATACCCGAAAGTCACGGACGGGGCCGTACCCTTGCCGTCTTCGATTTCGAGTTCAATTACCCGGGGGGAAAGATTCGAGTAAGTGTACTCAAGCGTAACTCCGAACGAGCTGCCGTGATCCATTCGGTATGCGATGGCCAGGTTCAGGAGAACGTCGTAGGAATGAAAGCTGCCGATCTGTTCGCCTGTCTCCGAGATGACCTGGCTTTGCCCGAGATCGACATAAGCAACTCCCAGACCGGAAGCGAGCCTGTCGGACCAGGGTAGATGCGGTGTCGACAGATTGAATGTGTGAAGAAAGATGTCGTCGGCAAGCCCTACCGCGAGCTGTGATCGCGTGTAGTCCAGTTGAAACGCCTGCTCGGAACCGACCGACGCGGGGTTCCCCCAGATCGCGTTCGGCCCGTCGCTCAGCACGGTTGTGATCGTGCCCATGGCCGTGGCCCGCGCACTCCCTGCGAGAAGCGAGGCCCGGCTCGCGGGCGCGCCTTCGGAAACGGCGCCGGAAATGGTCGGCTGCAGGATCAAAACAGCGGCTGTGGTCGCAAGCAAAGCCCATCGCCGCGGCCCCCCGGATGATTCTCTGCCATAGGGTTCCGTCATCGCGCCTTTCTCTGTTGTATGCTGCACAAATGAGTAGTATAGTCCTCACTCGACCCGATACGGCAAGGTATACGAATGGAACCCAAGAACCCACCGACCAAACCGAAAGAAATCCCGTTTTCGTGGATGCTGCGATCGAAGTTCGCCACGAAAACCACGCTCGATACGCTCTTTCGTTTTTTCGGGGCACAGAAGGTGCTGCCGGAACTCTATTATATCCGCCCGCTGATGATGGGATCGCATTTTCTCGATATCCGCGAAGCGTTCCAGACGATTCATTCGTGGCAGGACTGGATCGAGTCGTGGGAACGGGTAGGGGAGAAACGCGACGCGTACGGAACGGTGGCACTCGACGAGGGGCGCCTCGTGACGGCGCGTGAATCGTTTCTTCTCGCGTCGGCGGCGTATCAGATGGCGCAGCTCCCGCTGTTCGATGAGATCGAGCAGAAGCGCGCGACTTATCGAAAGGCGACGATTTCGTATCGACGCTCGTTCGATCTGATCGAGCCGATTGCCGAGCGCGTGGAGATTGCGTTCGAAGACCTGGGCATGCCAGGCTACCTCCGCATTCCTGTTTCCGATCGCCCGTCGCCGGTTCTGATTCTCGTGCCCGGCGCCGACTCGTGCAAAGAAGAGATGCATTTCTTCGCGGAGTCGCTTTTTCGCCGCGGGATCGGTTCGCTTGCGTACGACGGGCCCGGGATCGGGGAGTCGTGGGAAACGCATCCGATGATTCTGGACTACGAGCGGGTGGCGGCGCCGCTCCTCGATTTTCTCGAGAAAGACGCACGGGTCGACGCCGGCCGGATCGGGGTCCTCGGCTTTTCCTACGGCGGCAATCTCGCGATTCGCATGGCGGCGCATGAACCCCGCTTCGCGGCGACTGTTTCGGTGTCAGGGCCGTACGACCCGGCCGGGTACGCGGAATTCGTGCTTCCCGTGATTCATGACCAGGTGAAGCTGCTGTTTCATGACAAGACAAACGATGCGTTCGCCCGCTGGAGCCGTGAGTTTTCGATTCGCGGGATCGTGCAGAAAGTACGTTCGCCGCTTCTCGTCATGGGGGGCGGGGCCGACGAGATCATCCCGGGCGACGAAACGAAGCAGATTTTCGAAGAGGCGACCTGCGAGAAACGCCTCGTGTTTTTTCAGGAAGGCAATCATCTCTGCGCGGAATATGCGTACGACCTCGTGCCCCGTATGGAAGAGTGGATGTACGAAGTCGGGTTTCTTCGGGTGTAAAGCGATGTTCCCACTTATTAAAGAGCTGAAGGGGCTTTACCGTCTGCGGCCTGCGGAGAACGGACCCTCGATCCGTTTCGACTCGCTGGGATCGCGTTCCGACGAGGCACGCTATTCGTATGAAGCGGCCGCGCCGTATCGCGAGATCATCGTTCGCGGGCGCGCAGTCGAAACGCGTGAGCATCATGACGGCGAGACGACCGCGCGTGTGACGGACGAAAATCCATGGGACCGTTTTGAGGTGATTGCGCGCGAGTTTCGCGCGATTCGCGTGGATTCGGACGCGCTTCGCCCCACGACCTCGCCCGAAGAGTTCGCCGGCACTCCCCATCCAACTCCGCCGATTCCTCCGTTGCCATCGATTGCCGGATACTGGGGGTATGGGCTTACGCCGTTCGCGATTCCGGTCGATCAGGTGCAGCCTGACCCGCTCGGCCTTCCCGACGCGCACCTTGCGTTTTACGACGCCATCATGGTGCAGATTCGGGGCGAGAACCGGACGTTGCTCGTCTCGACGGGCCGCCCGGAGACTGAC
This sequence comes from Candidatus Eiseniibacteriota bacterium, assembly GCA_029262235.1. GTDB lineage: Bacteria > Orphanbacterota > Orphanbacteria > Orphanbacterales > Orphanbacteraceae > JABDJQ01. The sequence continues at coordinate 1,133,022 of JAJCZU010000004.1, forward strand.
CCTGCCGCGCGCGCGCGTCGCGCGAAGCGCAGGCTCCGCGAACTCGAATCGCAGATCGTGCCCGAAACGGAGTCGATCCGTTCGAGTGATTCCCCAGCCAGCGACTCTTCGCCCGTCTCACCATCGGAGTGGACACCGGAGACGCGCCCGGCATACGAGCGCGCGATCAACGCGATCCTGTCGCACATTCGGGAAGGCGACATCTACCAGGCGAATCATACCGAGCTTTTCCGCGTGCCTGCGAACGAAGGCGCGCGTGCGCACTATGCCGCTCTCCGCAACGCGAACCCGGCTCACTATTCCGCGTTGTTCGACGCCGGCGACACGGCCGTGCTTTCGTCCTCGCCCGAACTCTTTCTGCGCGTTACCGGCCGCGATGTGGTATCCGCTCCGATCAAGGGTACGCGTCCACGCGGGATCGACAGGGATGCCGACGAACGCTTGATGCACGAACTGCGCGCGTCGGAGAAGGACCTGGCGGAACACACCATGATCGTGGACCTCGTGCGGAACGACCTCGGCAAGAGCTGCGTTGCCGGTTCCGTGCACGTCGACCCGTTCCTGAATATCGAATCCCACCCCACTGTGCACCATCTCGTTTCTTATGTGCGCGGCCGGCTTCCCGAGGGCGCGACCTGGGCGACCACATTGCGCGATCTTTTTCCCGGCGGTTCCGTGACGGGCACTCCCAAGCGACGCGCCGTGCAGATCATCGACGAGCAGGAAGCGACGGGGCGCGGCGTATTTTACGGGTGCCTGGGATTCGCGGATGAAGACGGGCGCGGCGTCTGGAACCTGCTCATTCGAAGCGCGGTCTGGAAACCGGGCGAACTGGCGTTTCGCGTGGGGGGCGGGATCGTTGCGGACTCGACGGCGGTGAACGAGTGGGAGGAACTCGCGTGGAAGGGGAGCGCGCTTCATCGCGCGTTTGCAGCGAGGACTGCGGTGAAGGGATGACCGACGCCCGCGCGATCCTGCACATCGACATGGACTCGTTCTTCTGTTCCGTCGAGCGTGCGCTGAACCCCGTTCTCGATGATCGCCCGCTCATGGTCGGCTCAACGGGGACGCGCGGCGTGATCGTGGCCGCCACTTATGACGTGAAGGCGAAGGGGGTGCAGCAGGGGATGCCGACGGGGCAGGCGCAGCGGCTGGCTCCGGGCGTTACGATTCTCCCTCCGCGCCACAAGATCTACACGCAGATTTCCGCCGGCATCTTCAAAGTGCTTGCCACGTTTACCGATCGCGTCGAGCCGGCTTCGATCGACGAGTCGTACCTCGATATCACGAGCGAAGCGCACGGATTCGAAGGCGCGCAAGCGTTTGGTGAATCGATCAAGGCCACGATTCGCGAGCGCTTCCGGCTGCCGTGCACGATCGGAATCGGGCCGACGCGCGTGATCGCGAAGATCGTGTCCGCGCACAGCAAACCCGACGGCCTGCGCATCATTCTTCCCGGCGAGGCGCGTGCGTTTCTGAACCCGCTCCCCGTTCGCAAGCTCGGGGGGATCGGGCCGCGCACCGAAGAGATCCTTTCGGGCGTCGGCATCCGTACTCTCGGCGATCTCGCGCAGTACACGGACGAACAGCTCGTGACCCTTCTCGGAAAATCGGGGCCGTATCTCGGGTCCGCCTCCCGCGGGGAGAGCGCGGATTCCGTTGTGGCTTTCGCGGACCGGGGCGAGGCGAAATCGATGAGCAAGGAAACCACGCTCGCTTACGACACAAACGACTGGCCCACGATCGAGTCCGTGCTGCTCTTTCTGTCCGAAGGGCTCGCGTCGCGCATGAGAAAATCGAAGATCAGCGGCAAAACGTTCGTGATCAAAATCCGGTTCGACGACTTCAAGACGATCACGCGAAGCAAAACGCTCCCGCGCGCGACGAACAGCGAAGGCGCGATTTTCTCGCTCGCGGCGGACCTGTTTCGCGCAAATGTCGGGGGCCGCAAGATCCGGCTTGTCGGCGTCGGTCTGCATCATCTGGACGAACAGGAAGCGCTTCCGCTCGAACTCGATCTGGGACTCGAAGAAGAGCGTCCGAAGGAAGAAGAAACTCTCGCCGTAGTCGATCGCATTCGGAACCGTTACGGAGACGATGCCGTCAAGAAGGCGAGGCTGCTTTGATCCTCGTCGGTACAAGCGGCTATTCGTTCGATGACTGGCGCGGCCCGTTCTATCCTCATTATCTGAAGCGCGGCGACTGGCTCAATTTTTACGCGCGGCATTTTCCCGCGGCCGAGATCAATCTCACGTACTACCGCATTCCGTCTGCGAAAGCGTTTGCGGGCATGGTGCGGAAGACCCCGCGCGACTATCCGTTTTTCGTGAAGACGCACTTCGAAACGACGCACGAACGAGTCGACCCGCGCCCCGCGATGCGGGCCCTGCTCGCCGCCACCGCGCCGCTCTACGATTCGGGCCGTCTGCACGGTTTTCTCGCGCAGTTCCCGATGAACTTTCGCAATCGCGAAAAGGAGCGCGGTTATCTGCTCCGGCTGCGCGACCTCACGCCGCCCGAGATCCCGTTCTTCGCCGAGTTCCGTCACGACAGCTGGGACCAGGAGGCGCTCTATCCGTTTCTCGAAGCGCAGAAAATCGGCTATTGCGCGGTCGACGAACCACGCCTGCCCGGGCTCATGCCGGCGCGCGCGCGTGTTACGAACGGAACGGGGTACGTGCGCTTTCACGGCCGGAACCGCGCGACATGGTGGGGGCGTGATGCGTCGGGATCGGCGGCGGGAACTCCCCGTCATACAGACCGCTACGACTATCTATATCGCGAAGAGGAGCTGCAGACCTGGGTGAAGCGAATTCGCGCGATGGAAGAGGCGAGTCAGCGCACGTTCGTATTCTTCAATAACTGTTATTCGGGGCAGGCCGTGCGCGGCGCCAGACTGATGCAGCAACTGATGGATCTTCCGATGGCTGGAGAGGAGCAGGTAACGCTTGGTTTCGAACACGGAATGGATTGACCTCACAGACGACAGAATCCGATCGATCCGCGAAATCCCCGCGCGGCAGGCGGAGTTTGTCGACGCGTTTCCTCTCACGGGATTCGCGCAGAACGCCTTGCACGCGATCGGCATCGAGAAGCTCTATTCGCACCAGGCGGGCGCGATCGAAGCGGCGCGCCGCGGCGAGAATGTCGTAACGGTCACGGGAACCGCGTCGGGCAAGAGCATCTGCTATCACGTGCCCGTTCTCGAGTCGCTCGCCGACGGAAAGAACACGGCGATCTATCTCTTTCCGACGAAGGCGCTCGCGCAGGATCAATTGCGCAGCGTGAAGCGTCTTCTCGAAACGGACCCTGTGCGCGCGAAGTCGATCGTGTCCGGTACGTACGATGGCGACACGTCGCAACACGCGCGCCGCAAACTGCGTACGCACGGCAACCTGATCCTGACGAATCCGGACATGCTGCACGCGGGAATTCTTCCGAACCACCCGGGATGGGCGCGCTTCTTCGAAAACCTCCGCTATGTGGTGGTTGACGAAATCCACGCGTATCGCGGCATCTTCGGCTCGAACGTGGGCAATGTCTTTCGTCGCCTCCGCCGGATCGCGGCGCACTACGGCGCGTCGCCTCAGTTCCTCTGTTCGTCCGCCACGATCGCGAATCCGGCCGAACTCGCCGAGCGCATTCTCGGCGAGCCGGTTACCGTAATCGATCAGGACGGATCGCCGCGCGGCCCGAAGCGTTTTCTTCTCTGGAACCCGCCGAAGTTCGACCCGAACAGTTCCGAGCGCAAGAGCGCGAACATCGAAGCGAAGAATCTGATGGTGCAGTTCGTGCTGCAGGGCATTCCCACGATCGTGTTCGCGCGCTCCCGCATCACGGCTGAACTCATCTATCGCTACGCGCGCGAAGATCTGCTCATGAAACACAAGAAGCTCGCGAGCAAGATCGCGGTTTATCGCGGCGGCTATCTGCCCAAAGACCGGCGCGAGATCGAACGGCGTCTTTTCGAAGGCGACCTGCTCGGCGTTACGAGTACGAACGCGCTCGAACTCGGGATCGACGTCGGCTCGCTCGGCGTTTCGATTCTCGTCGGCTTTCCCGGCACGATCGCAAGCACCTGGCAGCAGGCGGGACGCGCCGGGCGCACGGAAGAGGAGTCGATGAGCATCCTGATCACGTACAACGATCCCATCGATCAGTATCTGGCGCGGCATCCCGCGTACTTCTTCGATCAGACCCCGGAGAACGCGATCGTCGACTCCGAGAATCCGTACATTCTCGCGAGGCATCTGGCATGCGCCGCGCACGAACTGCCGATCGAAGAGAGCGAAGACGGCGAACTGTTCGGCGCCAACATGGCGCCCGTACTCGATGCGATGGAAGAGCACGAGAAGGTCATGCGGCTCAAAGACAAATGGTACTGGAGTTCGACCGACTATCCCGCGGCGGAAGTATCGCTCCGGAACATGGCCGACGCGACGTATACGATCACCGAGATCTTCCCGAACGGACAGGAACGCGAGCGGACGATCGGCACGGTCGACGCGATCTCGGCGCCCGAGCTTCTCTACCCCGAGGCGATCTACCTGCACGACGGCGAGACGTACTTCGTGCGCGAACTCGATCTCGATCAGCGTGTCGCGTATGTCGAGCGACGCGAAGTCGACTACTACACACAGGCAATTGTGGAGTCGACCATTCGTCTCGGCAAGGGGATCGCGGAGGCGGAAGTTCCCGACGGGAAGAAGATGCTCGCACAGGCCACCGTTTCGTGGATGACGGTCGCGTTCAAGAAGATTCAGTTTCAGAACATGGACTCGATCGGGTGGGGGAAGCTCGATTTGCCCAGTCAGGAACTCGAAACGGTCGCGATGGGGCTGCATGTCGAGGGGCGGATCGTCGGGCGACTGGCGGACGAGTCACTTCGCATTTCAGAAGGGCTCGCCGGGCTTCGCAATCTGCTGCTCGTCGTCGCGCCTCTTTTCGCAATGTGCGATCGCAGCAATCTCGGCGGCGTGGTCGAGAGCTCGAACACCGGAGTGCCGACGCTCTTTCTCTACGACCGCTACCCGTTCGGTCTCGGCTACAGCGAAAAGTGCTTTCACATTCTGGACGAGATTCTCGAGGCGTGCCTCGAGCTTGTCGGCGACTGTCCGTGCGACGACGGATGCCCGTCCTGCGTCGGCATGCCGCGCCAGCCCGTGCTGCATCACGACCCCGATACGGCGCTCGGGATTCCGATGCCCGACAAACGCGCGACGAAGCGTCTGCTGGAAATGCTGGGCGAGGGATCGAGCGCGCCCGCGTCGTCGGCCGTGCCAGCGACGGCACCGGCGGCCCCGGCTTCGGCCACGTCAGGCGTGGCCCCGGACCCGGGAGAAGATCGCGGCGATACCGAGTAGTGCCCCGAGCGTCAGCACCACCATGGGCGCCGCGGGCATGTCGAGATGGAACGCCGCATGCAGCCCGAGCACGCTTGCGGCGATCGCGATTCCCCAGCCCCAGGCAAGCCGTCCGGCGGTCGACCCCGCAAGCAGCAGTGCCGCGACCGCCGGGAGCACGAGGAACGCGAACACGAGCAGTACGCCGACGAGACCGACCGACGAAGTCACGACAATCGCGAACGTGCCATAAAAGAAGAAGTCGAGCCAGCGCCCCTGCCTGCGGCCTTCGGTGACATCGTTCGTTCTTCGATGCACGAACGCGTGCGCGATTCCGATCGAAACGTAGATCAGGGACGTCCAGAGAACGTGACCGGGATCGACGGTCAGAAGCTGGCCGACGAAGAGATGCTTGATCTCGTCCATGCCGTGCGGGGAACGTTCGAGCACGACGAACGTCGCCGCGACCGCGAGCCCGTATGCGGTTGCGACGATCGCCTCCTGATGCACCCGCCGGCTCTTCACGAGCGCGAAGAAGGCGGCGCTCGCGAGCGCGAATCCGGCGGACATCAGATACTCCGGGAGCGTATCGTGTTCGAGTCCGACGACAACCGCGACGGCGGCCCCGAGAGCGGCCGCCTGCGCCATGGCGAGGTCCACGAAGAGTACGCCGCGCCGCACGATGTGAAATCCGAGGTAGACGTGGATCCCCGCGAGCAGCAGGCAGCAGAAGAGCGCCCACTGCATGAAGGTATAGACCCAGGGTTCGGTGAGCCAGCTCATGGTGATACCGCGCTTTCGAGCGCCGCGCACACCCGGTCGAACGTCGCCAGATAGGCTTCGGGACGCCCTTCCTCGCAGACGGAGGGGATCACGACGTCGCGGACGCCGGTTTCCCGTTCCAGGAATTCCACGGGCGACTCCGAATGAAACGGATCCCGCACGACAACGCGTATTTCATCGGTCCGGATCGTGCTGGACAGGGTCGCGAGCTGGCGTGCGGTCGGCGAGATTCCGGGCAGCGGCTCCACGCGTCCCGCGATCGTTATGTCGAAACGGTTCGCGAGATAGAGCCACGTGTCGTGATACTCGACGAACGAGCGTCCGCGCAGACACGTTTCCCAGTCGACAATGCGCCCCGCGATCGTCTCTTCGAACCGCCGTGCGTTCTTATGGAAAGCATCGGCCAGCGCCGGTCTCGCTTCACCGAACTGTTCCGCCAGGAAGAGCGCGACGAGCGCCCCGTTCTCCGGGTCTAGCCAGTAGTGCGGGTTCCCTTCGGGATGCACGTCGCCCATCGATGCGTCGACCTTTCCCTCCGGGACTCCCTGCGGTGTGATCGCGCGGGAGCAGTCGATCATGACGAGATCACGGTTGCGCGATCCGCGGACGATGTCTTCGGCCCAGAGATCGAGCGACAGCCCGACCGCGAGATAGTAATCCGCGTGCGCCGCCCTGCGCATCGTGCTCGGGCGGACTTCCACCGAGTGCGGGTCCCGGTTGCTCCTCAGCACGACTTCGATTTCGGCCTGCTCGGCGCAGACCGCCCGCGCGATCGCGGCCAGGTCGTTCGTCGAAGCCAGAATGCGCAGCGGTTCGCCTGCGTCGCCCCCTTCGTCCGCGCGTCCGGTCGACGCGATCCCGCAGAGAAGCATGAGTACGAACGCGGTCACGACCGGCCGTACGCTTCGAGTCGCGATTCGTCTTCGCGTCCTCATTTCTAAAACCGATGCGGCCGGTGCGGGCCGAGCGCGAAGATCGTCTGCAGCGTAATGCCGGCTTCGGATTCTCCTTCGTCGGGGTCGGTCACGTGTCCGACGAGACGGAAGAGGGTGCTCTCCTCGAGCAGCGCCATCCCGATGAAGCCGCCGTAGCGGTTCGTACGCACGTCGTCATCGAAGCGTTCAGTCGCGCTTTCGACGAAGCCGCCGACGTTCCAGTTCCGGTTCGCGCGGAAATCGACGCTGCCGAAGAAACCGTTCGGGTCGACCGATGCCGCTTCCTCCGTTTCGTCGAGCGAGCCGAAGATCGCCTCCGCGTTCAGAACGAGTGCGCGCGCCGGGCCGAAGTCGAACGACGCCTTGCCGTCGATGCCGAACCACGTCGCCTTCGCGTCCTCGTGCACGTCGTGCGTGCCGTGCAGCACGGAAGCCCCGATCAGGAACGAGCCGCCTTCGCCCGCTTCGAGAAAGAGATCGACGCGGCCCGAAACGCCGAGATCCGGTGCTTCCTCCTCTTCGCCCTCTTCCTCCGCAGGGGCCAGCGACAGCTTTTCCGCATGTTCGTCTTCTTCCCCGTGTGCATGGCCGCCGAGAAACACGTCGCCGCGCACGGCGCCGGCGGTCGCCCGCAATGTCGCGCTCTCGAGCGGGGCGATCCAGTCGAGGCGCACGCCGTCATCGCGGATGCCGTCCTCGGAGAAAAACGTGGAATGCATGAGGGGGCGATCGACGAAAGGGTAGGCATGGGCGTGGACGACGTTCAGCTGTCCGAAATCGAGCAGCTTCCGTCCGATCGTAAGTCCGAAGCCGCCCGGAAGATACCGGTCGAGCATGAGTTTCGCCTCTTCGATCTCGAATTCGCCCTCATGGGCGGCGACGTAGATCTCGGCGCTCGCATACGGATTCACGGGGCCGGTGAAGGACAGCTCGAGCTCGTGGAATTCGAGGGCAACGTCATCCTCCTCGGATTCGGTCCAGAGGGCGCGCATGTCGCCGATCGCGGAAATGGCGGGGTTCGCAGGGCCGGCGTGGGCGCCGCCGGCGAGCAGCAGCAGTAACGGGCACGCAAGCAGCGTGCAGGCATGGAAACGAGACAGCATAAATCATTCTCCTGAAGTTCGCGTATGAGATTGCGAATACGGCCGGGACTGCCCCGGGCGCGGTCAGGAGATAGTGGGCGGAGCGCGGCCTCGTTCGGGAGCAAAGGGGACGGAGCCGGGAAGCGAGGTTGTTTCGGGAAGCGCGGCAACGACGCATCCGACCCGGTCGGGGACCGCGGGGTCCTCGACAAGCGCGGGATGCTGCAGCTTTGCGAACGTGCAGACAGTGCACTCGTGCGAGGAAGCGCCCCTGACGGGAGCTTTGTCGTGATGCTCGCAGTGGGAGGGTACGAGACCCGCGAACGGCGCGGCCAGCAGAGCCGCGAGGATGACGAAAGTAATGCCGAAGCGCTTCATGACGTAAGAGTAAATCTGACGGCAGGCCGTGTCAACCGAAGCAGGGCACTCGCCCTGATTGCCGGCAAGCGGGGGACTACGCCATCGCGCGCTTCAGCCATGTCTTCGCGAACGTCCAGCTTCGCTTCACGGTCATGGGGGCGATATCGAGCGCTTCGCCGGTCTCTTCGATGGTGAGGCCACCGAAGAAACGGCATTCGACGACGCGCGCCGCGCGCTCATCGATGGCCCCGAGCTTGTCGAGGGCGTCGTCGAGCGCCACGAGTTCGTCTTCGCGGCCGTCCACGGCGACCTGCAGCCCCTCGTCAAGCGAGATCTTTTCGACGCCACCACCACGCTTCAGACGCTTGCGTTCCTTCGCGTAATTCACGAGAATTCTCCGCATCGCCATCGAAGCCACGGCGAAGAAGTGTCCGCGGGATTTCCATTCCACGCGGTTCTGGTCCACGAGCTTGATATACGCTTCGTGCACAAGCGCCGTCGTACCGAGCGTATGCCCCGACCGCTCGCTCCTCAGCTGATTATGCGCGACGGCCCGCAGCTCGCGATAGACAAGCGCGAGCAGTTCATCGAGCGCCTTTTTGTTGCCGCCTGACATGTTGCGCAGCAGCTGCGTGATCTCTTCGCGTGCGTCAGCCATCGATCACCTTCGTGGCAAAGTTCTCGGCCCGTTGCTGATTCCCCTGCGCGCGATAAGTCTCCGCCAGGCAGTCGTAGATCCATTGGTTAAGCCAGTTGTCGGGCGTGTTCTCGCGATCGGCAATCACCACGCCGCGCTCCAGAATGTCCTCCGCGTCCGCCCACTGATTCCGTTTCATATAGTAGCGGGCAAGCGAAATCTCCGCTCGCACCGTTCGTATGTCTTCCGCACCGTACGCCGTCACAAGAGTCGCCACAGCCTCATGAAAGTACTGCTCGCCGTCGTCGTCCGTGCCGTATGCGTACCCTGTGTTGATGAGCGAATTCGCGAGATCAGGGTGTCCCTCGGCCAGAATCGTGCGACGGATCTCGAGCGCGCGCATCGCGAGAGGAAGCGCCCGTTCCAGGTCACCCACTTCCATGTAGTAGGTCGAGAGCGTCGACATGGTCGATGCAACCTCGCTGTGCTCTTCGCCATAGCGCTCGATCTCGATCGCGAGCACGCCACGGAGAATGCCTGCCGCCCCCTCGAAGTCACTGAAGCCGGCCAGCACCTGCGAGTAGTTCGCGCGCACGCTCGTGGTGACCGGATGTTTCTCGCCGAGGTGCCGGTCGAGAAGCGGAAGGAGCGCGCGATACGTCGTGTCGGCTTCGGCGAACTGCTGCTGCCGAATGTAAAGCGATGCTAGATTGTTCAGATGGCGCACGTACTGTGCGCTCTCTTCGCCGTATACCTCGCGCACCATTTCGCGGCATTCCTTGTAGATCGAGACCGCCTCGTCCCATTTCTGATTCTGCTGCAATATGCCCGCGAGATTCGTCATCGCGTTGGCGAGATTCGGATGGTTGTCGGGGTAGAGTATGCGGTGCTGAGCGAGAGCGACGCGCGCGAGCGATTCGGCCTCGGCGTACTCCCCGCGCGCACGCGCCACCCACGCCAGGTTCGTGATCGAAGCGGCAACAGCCGTGTGCGGCTCGCCGAACTCCTGGCGCCGGATCGCATACGCTTCCCGTTCCAGCGCTTCCGCTTCGTCCAGTCTGTCGAGCAGTCTCAGATTGCTGGACAGGTTCGACAGTATGTCGGCGGTCTCGACGGATTGCCGGCCGTATTCGGCTTCGAAAACGGCGAGCGCCTCGCGATGCAGGGAATCCGCGCGGTCGAGTTCTCCGAGTTCCGATTTGAGCTTCGCGTAGTCGTCGAAGTAGCGCGCCGTTTCGAGGTGCTTGCGGCCCCAGACGTCCTCGGCTGCGGCGACCGCGAGTGCGAACAGCGAGTCCGCCTCGAGCGGTTTGGTTTCCGTGAATCGAAGCTTCGCGAGGGAGTGGAGCGTGGCCGCCTCATTGGCTTCCGCGCCCGGCCAGTCGCCCTGCGCGATCGTGAGCGCGCGCGTCAGCAGCGATTCGGCCTGCGGGAAGAGTGCGAGGTTCGTGTAGACCTCTCCCACGACCTGCATCATGCCGCTCTGCAGATGCGGATCGCTCGTCAGCTCCGTTTCGAGCCGCGCCGACCCGCGGTCGAGCAGTTCGCGCGCGGTCACGGTTTCGCCGCGCGACTGTGTCGGGGCCGCCACCGCAAAGAGGTCCTGCAGAAACGTCGCGACTTCCTGCGCCTTGTCCCGTTCGAGTGCGATCTCCCGCGCCTGCCTCGCAATGCGGGAGGATTGCACCGCCATGGCAGCGCCGAATCCGATGACAAGGACCATGAGAAGTGCCGCCGCAACCGAACCGAATCGATGCCGTCGCACGAACTTTCCGAACTGGTAACGCACGGTCTGGGGGCGGGCCGTAATCGGCTCGTAGTCGAGAAAGCGTCCGATGTCGTCCGCGAGCGCCTTGGCAGACGCGTACCGCTCGTCCGGCGACTTGCGCATGGCCTTCATGACGATGTTGTCGAGATCGCCGCGAAGGCGCGGTTCCGGAACGGCGCCCGCGAGCCGGACATCCCCGGCCCCCGCGCCCACCCGCGTGCTGGGTCGCGGCGGATCTTCGTCGCAGACGACGCGGGCCATGTCCGTCAGCGAACGGTTCGTCAGCGCGTGCCCTTTCGCGCCCGTCAGCATCTCGTAGAGCAGAAGCCCGAGCGAATAGACGTCGGCCGCCGTTGTCACCGGTTCTCCCCGGAACTGTTCGGGGCTCGTGTATTCGGGCGTCAGCAGTCGCATGTCGGTTCGTGTCAGCGGGCTAACGTCCCCGTCGTCTTCCGTGTCGAGCAGTTTCGCAATCCCGAAGTCGAGCAGTTTTACGTCGCCGGCGCGCGAGATCAGAATGTTCGAAGGTTTCAGGTCGCGATGAACGACGAGATTCTGATGCGCGTAGTGCACAGCCGAACAGACGCGGGTGAAGAAGATCAGTCGGTCGCGGAGAGGAAGATCGCGATCGAGGCAGTACCTGTCGATCGGCGTTCCCCCTTCGATCATCTCCATCACGAAATACGGAAGCCCGTCTTCCGTAATGCCACCGTCATAGAGCCGGGCGATGTCGGGATGATCGAGCGAAGCGAGAATCCGCCGTTCGGCACGGAATCGAGCGACCACGTGTTCCGAGTCCATGCCGCGCTTCACGATCTTGACCGCAGCCTGCTGATCGAAATCACCGGTACGCTCCGCCCGCCAGACGGTTCCCATTCCCCCTTCGCCGATCCGCTCGGTGATCGTCCAGGGGCCGACTGCGGTTCCGGTGCGTGTCGGTGAATCAAAGGTTGAATCGACGGAATCCATCTTCACCGGCGAGTCTTCGAGGAAGGAAGGGTCGGTTTCGTACGATTCGAGAAGGGACTCGGCTTCCGCGCGCAGGTCGGGGGAGTCGCCCAGAGTTTGCTCGAGATAAGCGATGCGCTTGTCGGAGGGAAGGGAGAGCGCTTCATGGAACGCGTTCTGTATCCGCTCCCAATGGTCTCTATTCATACTGAATGATACCGCGGATCCGTAGCCATTTCAACAGGTTACCGAGTTGCAGTGCTTTGCGCGGGCCGCGAAGGGCCCTCTCACGCGCCTCCATTCCCCGTTTTTCCGCCATCGCTGCCGCGGTAGTGCGGCACCATCCAGTTCCGGTCGAAGTCGAAGATGATCGCGGTTTCCATGTGCGAGAGCTCGGCTCTCGTCGCGAAGCGGTCGAACGTGAGATCACGCAGGTAGGCGGCGTTCGGCACGGCCACGTGCACCAGAAAGTCGTTGGCGCCCGACGTACGGAAGACCTGAATGACCTCGGGCTGCGCAAGCAGATGCTTTCTGAAGTCGCTCAGCGTTTTGCGCGAGTGAAGCGTGAGCCGCATCGCGATCATCGCCTCGAGTTCGACCCCGATCGCCTCGGGGGCCACATCCGCGTGAAAACCGCGCAGTACGCCGGACTGCTGCAGGTTTCGCACGCGCTCCAGACAGCTCGAAGGGGCCAGCCCGACGCGTCCGGCGAGCTCCTTGTTGCTGAGCCGAGCATCCTTCTGCAGTTCACCCAGTATGGCGAAGTCGATTCGGTCGAGGCTCTTCAAGGGGGGCTCCTTTCGCATAGGATTCGGTGGAATTTCGTACAGACTGATACGATACTATCTGAATGAGCTTGGCTGTACAAGCTTTGGAGGAATGATAGCATGTCGGAATATCGTTCGGCGGCCACGCTGGCCCGCCGGTTCAAGAACAGCCGCGCCGCCATCGTGAGGCCGGAACCATTGCCCCTGCGTCCTACCGGCGCGTCGAGTCGGCTTCTGGTGAAGCTGGGCCGTGCCCTGCATCAATACGGAACGCCGAGCCACCGGCTCGAGGAGAATCTCGGTCTCATCGCGGAGCGCCTGGGCCTTTCGGCGCATTTCTTCGCGACGCCGACCGCGATCTTCGCGGCGATCGAGCGGGGCGGGCGGGAACAGACGCATCTGATTCGCGTGGAGCCCGGCGATGTGGACCTGGGTCGCCTGCAGGATACCTACGCGATCGTTGACGACGTTCTTTACGAAGAGATCTCCATAGCAGAGGGGGAGCAGCGCCTGGACGCTCTGGCCGGTACAGGGCCGCGGTATGCGAAGTGGCTCACCGTACTTTCGTTCGGACTCGCCGCAGCCGGCGCGGGACGGTTTCTGGGCGGTGGCTGGCGCGAGATCGCGGTTGCGGCCACGATCGGGCTCGTAGTCGGCGTGCTGGCGCTGCTTCGCAAACGCGCCGTCGCGATCGCGCGTCTCTTTGCGCCGGCGAGCGCGTTCCTCGGATCGCTGCTCGCCACTGCCATCGCGCTCACGGTTCTGCCGCACGGGACGCATCTGTCCGTGATCGGCGGGCTCATCGTCCTTCTGCCCGGGCTCAGCCTGACGCTCGCGATGACCGAACTCGCGACCGGCCACCTCGTTTCGGGGACCGCGCGCCTTACGGGCGCGGGCATGCTCTTCGTTTCGATGGGCTTCGGCGTTGCGATCGGGGCCCGCTGCGCGGAGGGAATCATGGGCAGTACGCTCACGCCCATGGCGCCCGTCCTCCTGCCGGGATGGACCGAATGGGTCGCGCTCCTGGCAGCCCCGCTCGCGCTCACGATCCTGTTCCAGGCGCGCTTTCGGGAGCTGCCGTTCGTGGCCGTCACCGCGTGGACCGCATATCTGGCCGCCCGCCAGGGAACGGCGGCGTGGGGACCCGAACTCGGCGTCTTTCTGGGTGCGCTCCTCGCGGGACTCCTCAGCAACCTGTACTCGCGCGTATTGCGTCGCCCGGCTTCCGTGCCGATGGTGCCGGCGCTCATGATGCTCGTTCCGGGAGCGATGGGGTTCGGATCGCTTCAGTTCTTTCTCGACAGCGAAATCGTCCCGGGTGTCGAACTCGCGTTTCGCGTGCTTCTCGTCGCAGTCTCGCTCGTCACGGGCATTCTCGTCGCGAACGTTTCCACGCGGCGCTCGCGCGGATTCTGACCGCACGCGGGGGAGACGCGTTCTGCGGGGCGAGTTTCCCGAATCGTCTGTTGCTCCACGCTACCGGGGCCGTTATATTGCGAAGAACCCCGCGGATCTTCACGCACGGAGCGATCGACATCGGTATGGAAGAGTCCCTCCAGCGCCAGCTCGCCAGTCTCTTGCGAAAGGATGGAGCACGTCCTGTCGTCACCCGGCGACCTCGGAAGACGCCGGTGTTTCCCCTTCCGCCCGGCCGCGAAGTCGAGAACGCGCACGGTCGCTACTACCTGGCCGAAGTCGACATGGGCAAGTTGCTCGCCCTCGAGGAGTGCGCGGCTCTCTCGCTTGCAGCCCCGCCATGGACGATCGACGACGGCCCGCGCGGTCCGCTCAGCATCGACCGCCCGCTCTTCCTCGATATCGAAACGACCGGGTTTCGTTCCACGCCACTTTTTCTGATCACGACGTTTCTGCACGACGACACGGGCGAGTTTCGTTTTCGCCAGCGCTTCGCCCGCAACTACTCGGAAGAGGCGGCCGTAATCGCGGCGACGCTCGAAGAGCTCGCCAACGCGCGTTCGCTGGTTACGTACAACGGCAAATCGTACGATCTTCCGTTCATTCGCACGCGTGCGGCGTTCCATCGTATCCGGTCGCACTTCGACGGGCCGCACCTCGACCTTCTGCATACGTGCCGACGCCGATGGAAGGGGGAGGCGCCCGATTTCCGCCTGCAGACCATGGAGCACTATTTTGCGCCGCTCAGCCGCAGCAAGGGCGACATCCCGAGCTTCGAAATTCCGGCGCTCTATCATCGATACGTCAGGACAGGGCACGACCCCCGTCTTCGTTCCGTCTTCCGCCACAATCTACGCGATGTGCTTACGATGATTCGCCTTCTCGAGATTCTACTGCGGGAAGAAGCGACGCCCAGGGAGGAATCGAAACTTGAAGGATAAAATCATCGGAGAGGGACTTACATTCGACGACGTACTGATCGTCCCGATGGCGTCCGAACTCGTTCCCTCCGAAGTCAACACGTCGACGCGCCTCACGAAGAACCTGCGGCTCGAAGTGCCGCTCCTCTCCGCCGCGATGGACACGGTAACCGGGAGTCGCATGGCGATCGCGATGGCGCGCGAAGGCGGGCTCGGCATCATCCACAAGAACCTCACGCCGCGCGACCAGGCGATGGAAGTCGATCGCGTGAAGCGCTCCGAAAGCGGCATGATCATCGACCCGATCACGCTCGAGCCCGACCGTCCGATCGGCGACGCGCTCGAGGTCATGGCAGAATTCGAAGTGTCGGGGATACCGATCACGCGTCATCGCAAGCTCGTCGGCATCCTGACGAATCGCGACCTCCGGTTCGTCGTGGACTACGGCCGGCGGATCGAAGAAGTCATGACGAAGGAGAACCTCGTGACCGTGCCGGAAGGGACGACGCTCGAGGAGGCGAAAGTGATGCTGCACCAGCATCGCATCGAGAAGCTGCCCGTCGTGGACCGCGAGGGATATCTGAAGGGCCTTATCACGGTCAAGGACATCAAGAAACGCGAGCAGTTCCCGCACGCCTGCAAAGACGAACTCGGCCGGCTGCGTGTCGGCGCCGCGGTCGGAGTCGGCGAAGATCGCATTGCGCGCGTCGACGCGCTGATCGAAGCGGGCGTGGACGTGATCGTGGTCGATACCGCGCACGGGCATTCGAAAAACGTGCTCCGCGTCGTGGAAGAAGTGAAGCGCAACTATCCGAACATCGAAATTGTTGGCGGAAACGTCGCGACGGCCGACGCCACGAAGGCCCTGATCGATGTCGGTGTCGATGCCGTGAAGGTGGGCATCGGTCCCGGTGCGAGTTGCACGACGAGAATCATTGCCGGCATCGGCGTGCCCCAGATCACGGCGATCGTGAACTGCTCGGAAGCCGCCGCGCGCCAGAACGTGCCGATCATTGCCGACGGCGGCGTCAAGTACAGCGGCGATGTCGCGAAGGCGATCGCGGCCGGCGCGGAATCCGTCATGATCGGAAGCCTGCTCGCGGGGACGGCCGAATCACCGGGCGAGATGATTCTCTACGAAGGCCAGTACTACAAAGTGTATCGCGGTATGGGATCGATGGGCGCGATGAAAGAAGGATCGCGCGACCGCTACTTCCAGGAAGGAACGCGCGAGGACGAGAAGCTCGTGCCCGAAGGCGTGGAAGGACGCGTGGCCTATCGCGGTCCGCTCCACGACACGCTGCACCAGATGATCGGCGGCCTCCGTTCGGGTATGGGCTACTGCGGCGCCGGCACGGTCGACGAGTTCCGCAAGCGGACGAAACTGATCCGTGTCACGGAAGCCGGCCGGAGGGAGAGTCATCCGCACGACATGACGCTCACGAAGGAAGCGCCGAACTACCACAAGACGTAGGCATGAGACTTCGGGGCCTGCATCGAGACAGGGACGCGACCCTACTCTTCCCGTTCTTCGTCCGGGACGGACGACTCTTCGTCGAGCGCCACGGACAGGAACAGAGAAACTCCGCTGATCTGAAAGTCGGGTGTGGCGATACCGCGCACCTCGTCGACTGAAAGCGCGGTCCAGCGCGCTTTGATTCCCGCGCCCCAGAGACCCAGAAAGAACGGCATCTCATACCCCGCCGTGATGGCGATCCCGGGGCCCTGCGCATCCCGGTCGCCCGTATCTCCTTCGCGCAGTATGAACCAGCTCGGGTCCACGCCATCCGGATTCTCTGCCGTCGTCTTCATGAAGATATACTGCGCGATGGCGCCGAGAGACCAGTAGTGACCGTTCGCTCGCTCCCATCGTTTCATGTACCCGGCCGTGAACGGGAAGCCGAGCATCTGAAGACGCTTCGGATCGTTCGATTCGAAAGGAATGTCGTCGGCCTGTGTACGGCGTGCCCAGAAGTATCCGAAGCCGACGAGCGCGGAGCCTCGCCGGTTGCCGAGCGTAAGCAGAAAGTCGCCGTCGTACGCGAGCGCGGGATTCGTCAGTTCGAGGTCGCCCGCTGTCTGCTTGAAGTCGCCCGTGTCGTAGAGCGATCCGCCGTTCAGAAACGTGATTCCTACGTCAGCGTGCGCGCGAGTGGCTCCGGCCGTCGCATGCAGCGCGAGCGCAATCAGCGCGCTCGCGAAAAGCGTGCGCGCCGGCGAATTGCGCCCCGGGCATTCCGTTCGTATCTCGTGTCGTTCATCCATGCCGCCAGTATACCGGGCAGTCTGGAATTCTGCGGGGAAAACGGCAGAAGGCGCGGCCGAATGAACGACCGCGCCCCCGCTTGTCACCCCCGTGGAGAGGATGAATGAACTCTATTCGCCGCCTTCCCCGGAATCCTGCAGCACGAAGTGAACGGTGCGCGCTCTGTCCGGGCGAACCTTGACGTTGTACTTCCACTTTTCTTCGAATCCACCGGCGGACGCGACCATGTCGTATCGCCCCGGGCGAAGCGACAGAGAGAAGCCGTCCTGCTCGGCACTGGTCATGGTTTCCGCGACAAGAACGCCTCCACCGGAGCGATAGGCACGGATCATGGCGGAGACGGCCGGCGACACGGTGCCGTTCAGCACAACCATGCCCATGCCGCCGTCGACGAGGACTTCGTTGGGCGGTTTATTCGGATTGTAACGGGCGCCGTTCGGCTGCTTCGAAGCGTCGCTGCTTCCGCTCCCGGAGATGTCGGGCGCCGTGACCTCGTTTCCGCAACCGGCGCCGGTCAGGAGCAATGCGCACGTGAAGATCGCGACAACGAAAGTGATTGAGCGTGGCATATAAACCTCCAGGCGGTCCGCTTCGCAGCGGGACCAGTTCGAGCAATGAGGTGTGATCCCTCGCTCTCTGGAAGTGCAACCGGCGTGCCGGAAATCGTGCCGTGTGTGCGCGGGACAACGGCGTCAATCGTGTACAAAGCAGAAGGTTGTTTCGTGTCGTGTGCGGGCAGGCGAACGGGTGGTTGCGCATACGCCGGACAATCAGCGCAACGGTTGCACTTCCGATTGACAGGCGTTTCGATGCGTGGTAAATTTCTTGTTGAACCCTGCAAGGATCGACTTGCTTGTAGTTACTTTGAACCAACAGTTCAATTACGGGAGCTCGCGCGCAAGCGCAACTTCAATCGGGTAGACCGGTACTCGCATGTTCGAGTGGTTCGAGCCGAATGAGAGGGCACCCCCCTGGATTACCGGGGCTTAAAGTAACGCACGCACCGATCCTTGATGGGGTTCGCTTTTTTTTGCCCTGAATCGTCGGCACGATCAGGAGTCGAGCTTCCAGTCGGGCGCTTCATCAGGTGCGAGATCGGTCAACTCGCCGAGCGCCGCTTCGAACGTGTCCCGGTTCGCGTCGGTCGGGTCCTTCTGGTACGCGAGGAACGCGTCGAGAAGTTTGTCCCTCGATACGCGCAACGTTTCGTTCGCCCCCGCTTCATCCATTTCACGGTACAGCTGTCCCATCTGATGCTCGCCGAGCGTCTCGACGAGATTCAGATACTCCACGCGCATGAACGACAGGACTTCACGGTACGTTTCGAATCCGTACGCGAGTTTTGCGAGCACCGTCGAGAGAGCCCGGTAGCGCGCGGGAATCCGATCCGTGTACGCGCACGCCATGCGGTAGTACGCCTTGCCACGCTCGACGCTGTTTCGGATCTTTTCGTCGTCTGCTTCGAGGTCCTGCGGAAGCTGAAACAGGCCGGTGCGCAGCAGCAGAAAGTCCGCATTGGCGCGGTAGATCTGGTATTTCGTGTGATAACTGGATGCCCGGTCGAGAATTTGGGGGAGATCGGTTTCGTAGTCCACGACATACGCCGCCGCTTCCTCATGAAAACGATTGCTCACCATCGAGTTCAGCAGCAGCGTGACATAAACGTTCACGTCTTCGTCGAAGTACTCTCGATTGGACTCGTTGGCCGTCGCGATGCGTGACTGCAGCAGTGTGTCCAGCAGGTAGGCGAACGACGGTTCACCCTCCTGCGACCGGAGGAGTCGGTCTGTGTAGCGGTCGAATCCCAAGGGAGCCCTCCTTCGATGTTGTCCCCACCCGAGGAATCATGCAGTTCCCGTGCCAGGGGCCGGATCCTTCGCGTCTCCTGCAGGAAGCGCCATCAATCGTGCTCGTTTGTATTGTTTTCCATGATATTCCGAACTGCAATAGAAAGTTCCCGGCAGGAGGCCCGTGCAGATTGCGACGGGAAGGGGGAGGTGCGAGACGGGCAAAAAAACGGGGGCTCTTCCCGATGGAAGAACCCCCGAACAGATTGGCGATTGCTATCGTACGATCCTACGACTTCCAGCGCACGACTCGCTTAGCGGCGACGGCCGCCACCGCCCGACCGTGCCCGGCGCGATCCGCCGGAACTGCGGGAGCCTCCGCCCGACCGGCGCGCGTCGTGCGACCGGCCCTGGGAGTTCCCCTGCGGCGTATGGTGGAGTCTCGGCTTGTCTTCGGCCTCGGGCTTGAACCCTTCCACCTGACGGCGCGGGATCGGAGCCCCGAGCATGCGTTCGGTCGCGCGTACCCAGAGCCTGTCCGCGTTCGTAACGAACGTACAGGCGATGCCGTTACATTCCGCACGCCCGGTCCGACCGATGCGGTGCGTGTACGCTTCCGGCGTGCTCGGCACGTCGTAGTTGATCACGTGCGAGACGTTGCTCACGTCGATGCCACGCGCCGCGATATCGGTTGCCACGAGAATGTCGTAGCGATTTTCCCGGAAACCGCGCATGGCGCGATCGCGCTGCCCCTGCGACATGTTGCCCTGGAGCCCGACGGCGCGGTGTCCCGCTTTGCCGAGCTGCTCGGCGAGCCTGCGGGCACGATGCTTCGTTCGCGTGAACACGATGGCCGACGTGCAGTCGTCGCGCTTCAGCATCTTCTCGAGCAGAGCGCGTTTGTGCCCTTCCGCTACGAGATAAAGAGCGTGATCGATAGTCGAGGCCGGCGTGGCGCCTTCCCCCAGATCGACGACGTGCGGATGATCGAGCAGATTGTCCGCCAGGTGTCGAATCTCGCGCGGCATCGTCGCCGAAAAGAGCAGGTTCTGACGCTTCGCGGGAAGCGCGGCCAGAATTTTACGAATGTCGGGCAGAAAGCCCATGTCGAACATATGATCGGCTTCGTCGAGCACGAGCGTTTCTATCTGGCTCAGGTTCAGCAGGCCCTGCTGGAGCAGGTCGAGCACACGGCCCGGGCATCCCACGACGACCTGCGGTCCGCGACGGAGCGCGATGACCTGGCTGCGGATCGAGACGCCACCGTAAACGGTGACCATCTTGAGTCGCGTGAAGGCGGAGAGAGTGCGTGTTTCGGCCGCGATCTGCGTGGCGAGTTCACGGGTAGGGGCGAGCACGAGCGCACGGGGGCCCTTGCGAGGGTCCCGCAGGAGCCGGTCGAGCAGCGGCAGCGCGAACGCAGCCGTCTTCCCGGTGCCGGTCTGAGCGAGGCCCAGCACGTCACGGCCCTGCATGCCTGCCGGAATGGTTTCGTCCTGAATCGGACGGGGGTTCTCGAAACCAGCCGCGGCAATGCCGCGGATCAGAGTTTCGTGGAGTCCGAACTGGTCGAAACCAGTCGCGGTGATGGTTGAAATTGACATAAAAATCTAGATCTCCGTCGTACGCGCACAGATATACCTGTACGGCACGGCCGTAAGTTTCCGACCCATACAACAGTGAAGGGCAAGAGGGATTCGGTGGCGGCGCGACCCCGGTAGGATTACGAAGAGGTCCTGTTGTTCGCCGCGTGTCGGGCTGAAGCCCGAATACAATCAATACAGTAGCTCGTTTAACACATAAGTGCAAGCTTTGTCGTATTTTCGGCCGTTCAGTCCGATTCGGGAGTCATTTCGGTACTACCTCGCCAGAATGACCTTGCGGGTACTCGTCGCGCTTCCGTTCGTCAGATTCACGAAGTAGATCCCTGCAGCTGCCTTTCGGCCCGCGTTGTCCCGTCCGTCCCAGACCGCGCGACCGCTCCCCGAGGTCGTCGAGGGTGTAAGCGCCCTGACCAGGCGACCGCGGACATCGTATATGGAAAGTGCGTGCGTGCCGATCGCGCCTGCCCGGAACAGGATCTCGGTCGTCGACCGGAACGGATTGGGCGACGTGGAGGCGATCCCGAACGAAGGCGACGAGGCCGCCGCAGGCTGTCCTCCGGCCACGCTGACCGCTTCCGGTTTCGGGTGCGCGTAGAGCCAGTCGATCACTTTCCGGCTGTATGTGCCCGACAACAGAGGGGAGTGGCCGGCCTCGGGAATCGACCAGAGTTCCGTGACGCGGTTCTGGTCGCAATCGGACTGATACTGAATGACGATCGTTTCTGGCCCGGCCGTTTCGATCGTGATGTTGATCGTGGTGGCCGAAGTTTCCGGCGTCACGGTGCACCCGTTGAACGTGGCCCACTGCTCGACCGACTCGACGGCACCGGGATACATGGCCCCGTTCAGAACCCCGCCCGTGTACAGGATCGTGGCGTCCGACGTGCCGTGAATCTGCAGAACACTTACGGGTTCCGCGGGGCTGCAGTCGAGGGGATCCTCCCACGTGGCGCCTGCGAAACTCGCGATCGCCGCGATCCGGTCGGAGTGGTCGCATGCCATGCGGTGCGACATGAAACCGCCGTTCGAATGTCCCGTGAAATAGATGCGGTTCTGGTCGACGTTGAAATGCGCCTCGATCGAGTCGAGAAGATCGCTCAGATAGCCGGAGTCGTCGACCGGGGATGCGGTGAAGTTACAGCAGGCGTCGGTCCCTTCCCAGAACCGGTTCCCGCCCGCCAGCGTTCCGTTCGGCGTCGCGTAGAGAAACCCGTATTCGTCCTGGTGCTTCTCGAACTGCATGTAAGACTCGATCCCGGCTCCCGTATTCCCGAAGCCGTGGAGCAGAATGATGACGGGCGCCGGAACGAGCGGGTCGTAGCCGGCAGGCTCCTGGATCGTGATCGGTCCCCGGCCCAGATTGACATCGATATCCGCAATCGCGGGCTGGCACGAGATGAGTACGGCAATCAGCAGTCCTGAAGTGCGCACGCGACGCCTCCTTCTGTGTGGCGGGGGATGTTGTGATTTCGAGGGGTGGCTGTGCCCCTCTACTATATCACAGGGACGAACACGGCCCGGCTGGCGGCTCAAAAATTCTGCTGCTATAGTCCAGGGCCGGAAGAAGCGGTGCGCCGCGGGAACCGGGAGAGTGCTTCGAACCACCGAAAGGGGAGGCGATGATCAAGGCGGGCTTTCTACAGTTCGACCCCGCGCTGGGCGACGTCGCAGGCAATATCGCGAAAGTCGATGCGCTCCTCGATGCCGCGAGTGACATTCCCGACCTGCTCGTGCTTCCGGAACTGGCGCTCACGGGGTATCTGCTGAAGAACAGGGCGCAGGCGATGGACCTGGCCGACACGGCGGACCGGGGCTCCCAGGTCGAAGCCCTGCAGCGGTGGGCCCGGTCGACCGGGGCCGTGATCGTCGCCGGATTCCCCGAGCGCGATCGGGATCACGTCTACAATGCTTCGATTCTCGTCACGCCCGCGGGCGACCGCCATGTCTATCGCAAGGCGCACCTGTTCCTGAACGAGAAGGATCTGTTCGACCCCGGCGACACGCCGCTCGAGCCGGTCGACGTGGACGGAGTACGCATCGGCATGATGATCTGTTTCGACTGGTATTTCCCGGAGACGGCGCGCGTTCTGTCTCTTCGCGGCGCGGAAGTGATCTGCCATCCGAGCAATCTCGTGCTCTCGTACTGTCCCGATGCCATGCGGACACGCTGTCTCGAAAACCGCGTGTTCGCCGTGACCGCGAATCGGTGCGGGCGAGACGTCGCCTCGGACGGGCAGGAACTTCGTTACACGGGGACGAGTCAGATCACGGGGCCGGGGGGAGAGATTCTACTGCGCGCCGGTGAAAACGAAAGTGTGCTGGGTGCGGTTTCGATCGACCCGGCCGCCGCGCGGGACAAGTGGATCACGCCGAGAAACGGGATGCACGAAGATCGCCGCACGGACCTCTACGGCCCGCTCGTCTGAGCCTATCCCCGCGTATCCTGCAGAATCGAACCGGCGGGAGGCTTTGTTTCCCCCGCTGGGGTGCTCGATCCCTCGGTCAGCGGCTCGTCCTCTGCGATATGCGTACGCATGATTTTCGAAAGCGACTCCATGAGGTCGTTTTCGTCGCGCGCGATGCCGAGTGTTCCGCGGAACGCGACCGACAGGGTCCCCGTCTCTTCCGAAACGACAACCACCACCGCATCCGTTTCTTCCGTCATCCCGATCGCGGCACGATGCCGTGTTCCGTACTGGATGTCCGGGCCGCGCACTTGCGAAAGCGGCAGAATGCAGCCGGCCGCGATCAGCGTTTCGTCGCGCACGATGATAGCGCCGTCATGAAGCGGCGAGTAGTTCGTGAAGATCGTGACGATGAGTTCGGCGCTCACCTTCGCGTCGATCCGATGACCGGTTTCCGTAATGCTGCGAAGCGAGGCGTCGCGCTCGATCACGATCAGTCCACCAATACGTTTGAGCGCCATGACCTTCGCGGCCTTCACGATCTCCTGCAGATACTCGGTCGTTTCGAGCCGGAAGAAATAGCGGAAGATGCGAAACTGTCCGGTTTGCGCCAGCGCGCGGCGGAGTTCCGGCTGGAACAGAATTACGAACGCAACGAGCCACACGGTCTTGAGGCTCGAGAAGATGCGGTTCAGGCCAGTGAGTTGAAACGTGTCCGCGAGCGCGGAAAAAAGATAGATGATGCCGAGCCCGAGGAACATCTGTGAAGCACGCGTCCCTTTGACTACGAGCAGCAGGCGATAGATCAGAAGCCACACGATCGCAAAATCGACAATGTCGTAGATGCGGTATTGAAGGTGTTCCATCATTTTTTCACCTGGTCAATCGCCTCGGCCACGCGGATCGCGCGCCGGACCGCTTTCACGTCGTGCACGCGCACGATGTCCGCTCCGTGCAGCACGCCGACCACGCTGGCCGCGA
Organism: Candidatus Eiseniibacteriota bacterium; assembly: GCA_029262235.1. Taxonomy (GTDB): domain Bacteria; phylum Orphanbacterota; class Orphanbacteria; order Orphanbacterales; family Orphanbacteraceae; genus JABDJQ01. The sequence continues at coordinate 1,157,023 of JAJCZU010000004.1, forward strand.
TCGTGCCTTCGAGCCTGTCCTTCGCTTCCGTATCGAGTATGCGGCCGAGAAACCGCTTCCTCGATGGTCCCAACAATATCGGAAAGCCAAGCGAACGCAATTCATAATGATCGCGGATCAGCAGAAGATTGTCGCGAAAGCGCTTTCCGAAGCCGATTCCGGGATCGACGCAGATGCCGCTCGGAGCGACTCCGCGTTCCTGCGCCGTCCGCGCCGCCGCACCGAGTTCGGTCCTGATCTCACTCCAGAGATCGTCAAAATGCGGCGAGTTCTGCATGGTTCCCGGTTCGCCCCGCATGTGGTTCAGGATCAGGCCGGCGCCCGCGGCCGCCGCTGCATCCGCCAGTTCCGGGTCGAACTGCAGGCCGCTTACGTCGTTCACGACGTTGGCACCGGCATCGAGGGCCGCCCGGGCGACGGCGCTCTTTCGCGTATCGATCGAAAGGGGGAGAGCCGGGAACCGGGCGCGCAGGGCGCCGATTACGGGAACGGTGCGGGCGATTTCTTCCGCGACGGCGACCTCCACGGCACCGGGCCGGGTCGATTCGCCGCCGATATCCAGAATGTCCGCGCCTTCTTCGACGAGCCGGGCGCCGTGGGCGACCGCGGCGTCCGTATTGTCGTGACGCCCGCCGTCATAAAAAGAATCGGGAGTGGCGTTCACGATCCCCATGACCGCTGCCTCTCCCGATTCTCGTGCGACACCCCAGTGCTGGAAGAGTCGCGCTCGCAGTGAATCGTCGAATCGCGCCGCGTCGGTCACGCGGTCGCCGGCGAAGGGGGCGGCTCCTCTTCCGGCCGCCGGAACGGGGGCATCGATTTCTTGCCCGTGTCCTCCGACTTCTCCTCGTCGCGACCGTTGTCCTTATCCATCGGCGCGAAGTTCTTCTCGCTGACAGCCTCGAGTGTTTCGCCCTTCATGAGGCGCGAAAGCTCTTCCCCATCGAGGATCTCCCGTTCCACGAGTTGTTCGGAAACGATTACGAGCATGTCCTTGTTCTCGGTCAGCAGATCATAGGCGCGCTGGTACTGGCCCTCGACGATCGCGCGTACTTCGTCGTCGATCGCCTGCGCGGTCTTTTCGCTGAAGTCGCGGTGCTGCGAGATTTCGCGCCCGAGGAAGATCTGCTGTTCGCCCTGGCCGAATGCGAGCGGCCCGAGTTTGTCGCTCATGCCCCATTCGCAGACCATTTTGCGCGCCCATCCCGTGGCCTTCCTGATGTCGTCGAGCGCGCCGGTGTTCAGCTTCCCGAATACGATCATCTCGGCCGCGCGCCCGCCCATCGTGACGGCGATCATGTCTTCGCAGTAATCCTTCGTCCACTTGTACCGCTCTTCGGACGGAAGCAGATGCGTCACACCGAGAGCCCGGCCGCGCGGAATCACGGAAACCTTGTGCAGCGGGTCGGCGTTGGGAAGCAATGCCGCAACGATCGCGTGCCCCGCTTCGTGATACGCCGTTTCGCGCTTCTCCTCAGCGGGGATGATCATGGATTTGCGCTCCATGCCCATCATTACCTTGTCTTTCGAATCCTCGAAGTCTTCCATCTTGACCGCCACGCGATCCTTGCGCGCGGCCAGAAGGGCCGCTTCGTTCACGAGGTTCGCAAGATCGGCGCCCGATAGACCGGGCGTGCCTCGCGCCAGTACCTTGATGTCGACGTTGTCGTCCATCGGCACGTCGCGCATGTGCACTTTCAAAATCCCTTCGCGCCCGAGCAGATCCGGCATGTCGACCACGACCTGTCGATCGAAGCGCCCGGGGCGGAGCAGCGCGGGGTCAAGAACGTCGGGTCGGTTCGTGGCGGCGATCAGAATCACGCCTTCCTGCGACTCGAACCCGTCCATTTCGACGAGAAGCTGATTCAGTGTCTGTTCGCGTTCGTCATGTCCGCCGCCGAGTCCCGCGCCGCGATGGCGTCCGACCGCGTCGATTTCGTCGATGAAGATGATGCACGGCGCGTTCCGCTTGCCCTGCTCGAACAGATCGCGGACGCGTGAGGCGCCGACGCCGACGAACATTTCGACGAAGTCGGAACCGCTCATCTGGAAGAAAGGCACTTCGGCTTCACCGGCCACGGCGCGCGCGAGCAGTGTCTTCCCCGTACCCGGAGGACCGAGCAGCAGTGCGCCTTTCGGAATCTTTCCGCCGAGCTTCTGGAACTTGTCAGGCTTCTTGAGGAAGTCGACGATCTCTTCGAGTTCTTCCTTCGCCTCCACGTTGCCCGCTACGTCATTGAATGTCACTTTCGGACGGTCCGCCGTGAGCATCTTCGCGCGGCTCTTTCCGAAGCTGAAGGCTTTGTTCCCGCCGGTCTGCATCTGGCGCACGATAAAGATCCAGAAGCCGAGGATCAGCAGGATCGGAAGCCAGCCGAGCAGAATCGAAAGCCAGTTCATGCCTTCGGGTTTCGAGCGGATCGAAGCGTTCGGATTCTTCTCCCACACCTTGTCGGGGAGATTCGGGTCGACCGAAGGGAGCCACACTTTGAAGTTTTCGACTTCGCGCTGCGGTATGCCCTCGCCGACGCTGACGCGGATCGGGGTCTCGAAAACGCCCTGCACTTCCTTCTCCACGATGAGCGCCGAGCGCAGATTGCCGGCTTCGACTTCGCGGATGAAGCGCGTGTACGAGATCTCGGTCTCGGAGGTCTTGCCCGTCTGATACATCTTGAAGACGGTCAGGAGCAGCAGAATGAGTACGACCCAGAGGGCGAGCGATCGAAGAGTCCGGTTCATGCGGTTGCCGGGCTCCCGGCGCCCGTCGTCGCCGTCATCCCCGGGCCAGCGGCGGCGCCCGTTGTCGTCACGGTCGCTGCGGCGATCCTTCGGATCTTCGTTGCTACTAAATAGGAAAGGAAAGGCTCTCATGAATTCAGCTCGCCTCGGAGTAATTGGGGTCGGAATCGTATCAACCGCCCCAGTGAATTGCAACCTCGATGATCGCGCGTGTCCGTTCCGTTACACGCACACGATCGGCGATTTCGACACCCGCCACCCACACGATGCCTTCGGCGTCTTCGACAAGCGGCACGCGGCCGCGAAAAGTGCGTGGAACCTTGCGATCCACGAAGAGATCCTGCAGTTTTCGTTTTCCCGGCGCGCCCAGAGGCCGGAACCGATCGCCCTCACGCCATACTCGGACATGGAGGGGTTCCTTCACAAGGTCCGCATCCATCCAGGCCTCGTCAAGCGAATGTGGCCGTTCACTCAGGTTCCCGGGCCGCGCTTCGTGGCGCGAAGCTTCGAGCACGGCGCCTGAATCGAGCGCCAGACGGCCCGGAACAGCCAGCTCACGTGATCCCGGTGCCGGTGCTCCGGAGGCGGGGCAGATTGCGAAAACGCCCCCCTCGACCACGAAATCGCAGTCGTTCCACTGGAATCGCTTCGATTCCTCGCTCGTGAGCGCATCCCAGACCGATTCCACGAATTCCCGGCTCGGCGAGTAGAGCGATCCCGACCACTGCCGGGCCGCTTCCCCGAGGGCCTCTTTCCCGACTGCGGGAGGGAGACGGCGGAGCGGAGCCGCGTCGATCACGTCTGTCTGCCTCTTTTCGTCCGGGCGGATCGAGTCCGTGAGCCACTGGGCCGCGACATGCGCGATGAAGTCCTGCGCTTCAGCCGCAATGCCGGCCGAACGCGCGAGGGGCGCGGTAATCGAACGGCCGAGTGCGCGCTCCATCTCTGGAACGATCGAAAGCCGAAGCTTGTTCCGTCGATAGTCGGTGTTCTCGTTCGACGAGTCTTCGCGAAACGCGAGATCGTGCTTCTCGATATAGCCCAGAACAGCTTCACGATCCACGTCGAGCAGAGGACGGACGAAACGGTTTCTCCGGTACATGATGCCGGCGATGCCGCGAAGTCCCGCGCCCCGTGTCAGGTTCAGAAGCACCGTTTCCGCGCGGTCGGTCATCGTATGCGCGGTGGCGATCACGCGCGCGCCACGCGCTTCCAGTTCTTCGCGAAAGAGGGTCTGGCGAACCGCGCGCGCCGCGGCCTGCAGCGAAGGCTGTTTCGATTCGATCGGTCCGCTGCGCACCGTGAGCGGGATCGCGTGCGTTTCGCAGAACGTGCGGACGAACGCTTCGTCCCCGTCCGACTCGGAGCCGCGCAGCCCGTGGTTCACGTGAATGGCGGAAAGCGTGAGTTCCCAGTCAGTGCGAAGCCGCAAAAGGACGTGGGCGAGCGTCGTCGAATCCGGTCCGCCCGAAAGTGCGAGCAGGACATGTTCCCCCGGCAGCACGAGGCGACGCTCCTGCATCGTTGTACAGGCTCGATCGAAGAGATCGTCCAATCGGGCACCTGCCGCGGGGAAGACGGGGAAGAGGAGTGCCGGCGCAGGGATTCGAACCCCGGACACGCGGATTATGATTCCGCTGCTCTAACCAACTGAGCTACGCCGGCCCGTTTTCAAAGCTAGACAAGGAACGGTAATGGGGGGCGCGGATTCTTGTCAATCGCGTTTCTTCCGAAAGCGGGATGCCCCGATTAAAAGGAGATAGATCCCTCCGGCGATACCAGAGAAGCGAACCCCGTTCCGCCAGCTCTCCGGGGCGTATCGGAGAACGATTTCGTGGTCGCCGCGCGGAACGGCGATGGCGCGAAAAGTCGTGTGGGCACGGAGAATCGGCGCGGGGCTCCCGTCCACCTCGGCGGTCCAGCCGGGGACATCGTTCTCGCAGACGAAAAGCAGGCCGTCGCGGGACGAAGACGTTCTGACGCGAATCGTGCCGTTGCTTCGCGTGAAGTCACAGGTGTCGCCCGGGTCCCAGGCAGGTGCGGACCCGACGATGCCGGGATCTTCTTCGAGCAGAAGCGGACCGCGCGGATCGAATGTCGCCGAGACAAGACGGGCGCGCGCCGCCTCCGGATCCGTCACGACTTCGTAGTCATGAATCAGAAAAGCGAACGGGAGCGCGTCCCGGTTCTCGAGCACGGCCCAGGAACTCATCGGCATGTACGACGAATAGAGGTCGGCAATCGCAAATCGTTCGTGTCCGTGATTCAGCGCCGCCACCACGCGTTCCGGTTCGAAAGACGGCCCGACGAGAAGCGAGCGCATCCCGAGGAGATCCCAGACGGGGCGGTCGAGTTCGCCGATCGACGTGAAGGGCGCAATGCGCCTTCCATCGGGAAAGAGCACGGGGGAGACGGCGCCGAAGATCGCACCGTACCTTGCGGGCATAAGCGCGTTCACGCCGGCGACGTCGTCGATGCCGTACACGAGAGCCGTGTTCGGGGGCAGCAGGTACTGGCCGCCGAGCCGCGCGATCCGGCCGGGCGCCTTGCTCAGCTTCGCGATCGCGGGGTGCGGCGCGAACGCCGTTTCGCGCGGCGAGTTCGTGTAGTACGTGCGCGCGAACGTGACCGTGTCGAAAACATGAATCACCAGAATCGCGCCCACAGCGACAAGAAATGCACGGCTGGCGGGGAGGGCCGGATCCCCGCGTCGCGTCCGTGCGGCCAGTTCGAACGCGACGCCGAGCAGCGCGAGGAGGAGCGCGGTACGCCGCACGCACTTCCACGTGTGCGCTTTCCATGCGCGCGGCGTGACCGCGCGATTCGACGAAGTGGGAAACCACGCCGCGGCAACGGGCGGCATCTGCATCGTGCCGCCATACGCGAGCCGCGTGCCCGCCCCCGCAGTCGGGCTCGTGCCCTGCTTCTCGAGCAAAGCACGCGATGCCACGCGATAAATGGCATCGCCTCCGAGCGCGAACGCGATCACGAGCACGAGAGAAGCGCCGATCATCACGAGCCCGGCGCGCGTCGGACGCGGGGGCGCGGTGGCATCTTCGCCCCGCGCCTCGAAAAGCGCGCCCCAGCCGAGACCGGCCAGTACGCAAAGGGCGAACAGAAACGGGAACTGCAGTCGATGGAGTTCCGATGAGAACCGGGCGAACGGCACGAGCTTGTAATAGAGCGAATAGGCGTGCGAGGAAAAGAGGAGAAGCAGGCTCGTTGCGGCGACGGCGAAGAAGAACCATCGTTCACGCCGGCGCGATCGAAACAGCGCAAGGAACGCGAGCAGAAGCGTCGCGAGACCGGCGTAACCGAGAAAACCGATGTCGTTCGGATGCGGAATCGGGCCGTCGAACGCGTGAATCCAGTACGTTTCGTCAACCGGATTTCCGAAGAAGTCGGGCACGAGCGCCCGGATCATCGTAGCCGGCTCCGGTTGATGAACGGCCACGATCTTGTCGAGCGGGATCGCGGTTCGATCGGAAAGGGAGCCGAGTTCTTTCGTGGGAAGAAGTTGAAACAGTACGAGCCCGATGCCGAGCGCCACGCCTGCGCCGGCAGATCCCAGCCCGATCCACCGCTGCTTCGCCACCGCTTCGAAGAGAGCGTAGGCCCCCGCGATGATCAGCGAGTAGAGGATCGTCTGCGGAAATCCGCCGAGAAAGAGCATGGCCACGACGAACGGAAGCGCGAGCCATCCGCGTCCGTGCACCGCGCGTCTTACCGCCAGGAGCAGGAACGGCAGCCAGCATCCTGTCGTGATGTGCACGGGATGGCCGATATACGTTGCGAAGTACGCGTTGAATCCGAACGCGATCGCGCCGAACGCGCCGCCCCAGGGACCCACGCCGAGCGCGCGCAGAAAAAGAAAGAGACCGAGTGCGCCTGCGAGCAGATGCACGTAGAGGAAGATCCCCGTTCCCTCGAGCGCGTCGAATCGATAAAGAATCAGGTTCAGCGGGTGATAAACGCCCGACTGAAAGTCCGCGAGATGAGGCGTGCCGCCGAGAACGTGCGGATTCCAGAGGGGGACTTCCCCCGCGCGAATCGATTCCTGCGACAGCCAGCGGCGCGGGAAGTACGTGATGGCCGAGTCGTCGCGAAACCCGGGTGCGCCCGCTTCGACTCCGGCGGCTTCGGTGCGCCACGGGAGCCACCGGGCCATGTTCGCGGTAATGAGAACACGGTTCCCGAAAAGCACATCACTGAAAAAGAGAGTGAAGATCAGCGCGACGAGAACGATCGCGATCGCGGATTGCTTGGACAAACGTCACCACCGGTCGGTCAGTTTCGGCGAAGATCTTTCCATAGATCGAACATCTGCGCGATCGTCATCGCGATCTCTTTCACGCGATAGCGGCTGCCCCCTTCGCGCCGGCGAAAGTGCGTGACCCCTACCTGTACGATGCGAAAACCGGCCTTGCGTGCCTTGAGCAGGACTTCGGCGTCGATCAGGCCGCGCGTCGACTTCAGTTCGATCCTGTCGAATACTTCACGTCGATACAGTTTGAATCCGCAGTTTACGTCTTGGAACGGAAGATCGAAAAAGAGGCGGAGCGATGTGTTGTAAACCCACGACACGATTTTCCGCTCCCATGTGTCCATGCGTTTGATCTTGTAGGCGGACACGATGTCGGCGTCTGCGATCAAAGGGATGAGCTTCGGCATTTCGGATATGTCGAACTGGAGGTCGCCGTCGGTGTAGAAGACGAACTCGAGCTTCGCCTCCTGGAAGCCCGTCCTGAGCGCGCTGCCGTACCCCCGGTTCTGAGGATGGTGGACGACGCGGATGCGGCGATGTTCCGCGGCGAGACGATCGGCGATCTCGCCGGTACGATCGGTCGAACCGTCGTCGACGATGATGACCTCATAGTCGGATGCGACTTCGCGCAGCACCTTGTCGGCCCGCAGCGCGAGTTCCTCCACGGTCTTCTCCTCGTTGCACGCGGGAAAGAAGAACGAGATCGCCGGTTTCTCCAGTGGGCGCGACACGGTCAGTCCCCCCCCATGTAACCGAGGGCTTCGAGCACTTTGCGCTCCTCGTCCGAGAGCTCCGGGAAACTGACGTCGCGGGAACCGGCGCGCACGTCGTCGAGCAGCTGTTTCATCTCCGCGTACTTTTCCGGATCGCTCTCCGCGCGGTTGATCTGCTCGTTCGGATCGTCGGCAAGCCAGTACAGCTGCCGGACGTCGGAGCCGTCTTCTTCGATAATTTTCCAGCCGTTGAAGCGGACCGAATGGCGCGGCTCGGTCTTCCAGTTCGGTTTGGGCCCGTACAGTTCCGCGAGCACGGGCACGTCGCTCATTTCTTCTCCGCTGAAAGCAGGCGTCAGGGATCGCCCGTCGAACGCATCGTCCGTCTCGATTCCGAGCATCGCGAGCAGGGTCGGCACGATATCGACCGAACGCACGGTGCTCTGCACGATCCTCCCGCCATCGGCCATTCCCGGCGCCATGATGATCAGGGGCACATGAATCGAAGGGTCGTAGAGCATGATGTCATGACCGAAGTAGCGGTCCCGCTCGTAGAGCATTTCACCGTGATCCGCCGTGAGAATCACGATCGTCCTGTCGGCCATCCCGGATGCTTCGAGCTGGTCGAGAATGATGCCGACCTGGAGATCCGTATACGCCACTTCGCCATCGTAAAGACCGCGAATGCTCTGAACTTCCTCCTCGGTGAGATCGATGTACCCTTTCCAGAGCTGCTCCAGCGTGACCTTGTCGGCCTGCAGATTCGTGTTGGCTCGGTGGTCGTACTTCAGGCGCTGGGACTTCGGCGGCTCGTACGGCTTGTGCGGATGAAACCAGTGAACCCACGCGAACGTGGGCTGTTCCGAAGGCGCCGCAAGATACTGGCCCACGGCTTCTGTCAGAATGTCGAAGCCGGAGTTGGCCCGGATTCGGTTCGCCTCTTCGGTATTGTAATTGTAGCGGCGCCAGAACGAGTCGAAACCCTGGCCGATGCCGTATCGATTGTCGAGCACGTGCGACGAGATGAACGCCCCCGTGCGATACCCTTCGACTTTCAAGTATTCCGCCAGCGTCGTCTTTTCTTCTTCGAGAGTATAGGCATGGCTCAGCACGCCGTGAGACTTGGGGTAGAGACCGGTCAGAATCGACGTGTGAGAGGGGAGCGTAAGCGGCATGGCCGCGAACGCGTTGGCGAACAGAACTCCGCGGGCCGCGAGACGATCCATGTTCGGCGTGTCGGCGTACATCCCGCCGTAACACCCGAGCCGGTCCGCGCGGAGCGTATCGATCGTGATGAGAAGCACGTTCCACGGTTTTTCGCGCTGCACGCCGCAGCCGAACCCCGCGAGCAGGACTGCCGCGAGCAGGGCTCTCCCGAGGGGTCCTCTGGCGAGGGAGCCTCGAACGAGGGGCCCTCGAATGAGTGGAAACGCTCGATATAAAAAGAGGCGCCCGGGAACCCGTTTGCCGCTCGTGCCGGTCATGAACCTCTCCTTGAGGTGAAAAATGCGTATCTTCCAAAGATAAAGGGGGTTCCGGGGACCGTCAATCGGATTTCACGCGTACTTCGAAGAGCCCGTGCACACTCACGACGTGATACTCCTGGCGGATCTCGTGCGTGATGTCCTCGGCGTAGACGACCGCCGGAGGCACGAGGTGCCGGATCGCGTCCGCGTATCCTTTTCGAGAGAGCGAGTGCACGTGCACGTCGGGCCGCAGCCCTTCCACGGTCTGCAGGTAGCGCAGGTACGACGCGCGCCCCCAGGGCATCAGAATGTGCGCCCGTTCCGCGAGATTGCTGGTCATGATCGCGCGTTCCGTCGAGAGCGTGGTCTGCGCGTGCTGATAGCCGAGGTCATTTCCCGCGCGCTTCACGACGTCGCGCGCATTCAGCGCCGCGAGAGCCGCCAGCCCCGCGAAGGCGAGCGAGCGCCCCGCGGCCGGATGACGGAGCAGCGACTCGAGCAGCCGTCGCACGTCCTCGAGGAGGATCCCCGCCCCGGCGGCGAGCATCATCGACGAGGGAATCAGGAAGTCTTCCCAGTCCATCGAATTGAAGTTCCCGTAGAACAGCGTATTGACGCCGAACACATAGAGGAGCAGCAGCGACTCCCCCCGCGGGCCGATGAACATGCCGCGCAGCAGCCCCGCAAGCCCGAGCCCGAGAAAGAGAGTGCCGATGCTCCCGCGAAAATAGTCCGGGAAGCGGGGGAACATCTCCGCCGCGGTCTCTCCGAACCAGCTGAGCTTCCGTTTCGGTCCCGCGCCTGAAAGTTTATACCGAAAGCGATCCGAGAAGGTCGTGCCGGCGAGTTCTTCGTCGATCAGGCCCCATTCCACTTTCGTCTGAATTTCGTCGAAAGCGTTGACGGGAGGGTTCGTCCCGTTACGGATCGGCAGGTGCGCGAAGACCGTAAACGCCACCGGTACGAGTAGAAGCGCCGCGAGGAACCGCTTCGCCGGCGGGCGAATCGAGAAGGAAAGCAGAACCAGTACGGCATAGCCGGGTGCGAAGAGAAGCGCGCTGCCGTGATGCGTCGCGTCGAGGGCCGCGGCGTAGGTCGCAAGCAGCAGCAGGCGGTCGTTGCCCGTTCGGCGCCATCGGAAGAGCAGAAACAGCGTGAGCGCGAGCAGAAACGCGTGGAGCGCGTACACTTCGGCAAACGTCGCGATAAACCAGAAGGGCCGGCCGAGGGCGAGCATGGCCGCGGCGATGGCCGGCGCGAGCATGCGCCCGCGCAGCTCCCGCACCGCGAGTGCCAGCAGAAAGAGAGCCCCGCCCGCGAAAAGGGCCGAGGAAAGATTCATCGCGTGCGCGGGGGCTGAACCGGGCAGCAGGCGCGCCATTCCGCCAAGCCACGTATAAAGAGGATACCCGGTGGCGTGAGGAATCCCCTGGCAGAAGGCGGCGGCGATCAGTTCGGCGGAATCGCCCCCTTCGGGATCCGTCCTCGTCGAAATCACGAGGAAGAGCGTGGCGGCGAGCAGAACCAGCAGCGCGGCCCACTCTTTCTGCAGGAACGAGAGCGCCCGGGTCCTGAACGGGGTCATACCTTGACCCCCCGGTAGCCTTCACCTACGATTGGCGCCGCTCTAGAAGAGGGGAAACCACTGTTCATGAATCGACACTCCTTGCTGCGAACCGGCGTCTTTCTCGTCGCGGTCTTTCTGCTCCCGTTCGGGTGCGGGACGAAAGAAGAGAATACTATGGTGGGGTCCGATTTCATCACGAATCGTGACTGGGCCACGCCGCGCCTCGATTCTGCGATCGTTTTCATCAAGGACTCGTTCTTCGAGGCTTCGGTTTCGAGCGGTTCGCAGCATGAAGTCGTGATCGGCAACGTGCGCAAATTCCGTTTCGTCGGGGCCGTTCAGTTTCGCGGCCTTCCCACGGACGCCGACTCCGTCCAGGCCGCCTGGGTCACCGTGGCTCTCGATACTCTTGTCGGCAGCGGGGACCTTCTGGTCGACCGGATCAAGGAAAGCTGGACCGAAGGCGGATCCACACGCGAACTCACGACGACCCTGGACGGCTTTACGATTTCCCCGACGACCGATCTCCGTATCGACGTCCCGCTCGACTGGGTGCGTGACTGGATCGATTCGACCGCCACGAACCAGGGGATCCGGCTGCAGTTCGAAGAGAGCGAGGGCAATCTGATCCGCTTCCGCTCGAAGGAGGGGGATCCGGACTCCACGCTCGGCGTCTCGATGATGCACGTCGCCTATAAGGACAGCACCGGCGTGCTCGACACGGTCAGCGTGCGCCCGCGCCGGGATCGCTTCTACGCATTCAAGGACCGGGATGTTGTTTCCTATCTCGACGAGAACGACGCCGCCGACTCGCTCCTGATCGGCATGCATTCGTCGCTTTCGAACCTCGCGTTTCTGCAGCTCTCGGTCCCCGATTCCCTGCGCGACATCTCTGTGAACCGGGCGGAGCTGATTCTCCCCGTTCGCAGCTTCCGCCTCGAGGAGGACGATGAATTTACGATTGAATGGCGCCGTGTGCTCGGCTACGAGACGTCCCGAGACAGCGTGACGTTCGAGTCGTTCTCGCTCGCATCCGGGACGTTCGGCCCGGCCGACTCGACGTCCGTCGCCACGATTCCGGTGACGAGCGCGGTACTCGACTTCTATGAACTGCGCGACTGGGATCCGGTCCTGCTGCTGCGCGCGTCGCAGTCGATCGGAAGGAATCGCTCCCTTACGCTTCTCTCGACGGAATCGGGCGGTGACATGCCCCGGATCCGCCTTCTCTATACTCCGCTTCGCGACGAGTCCGGAGGCTCCGAATGATGCGAGCGGGCACAATCCAGCGCGCGGGCTCCATTCTGGGCGTGGCCGCCACAGCACTGGCGCTCTGGCTGCCGGGTGCTGCCGTCGCGGATTCGCAGTTCGGCACGAACGGGCTCGGCGTCAGCAACATGATCAGCCATGCCCGCGGATGGGGGATGGGCGGCCTCTCGACGGCGCTCGACGACTCCATGCGCGTCTCGTTTTCGAACCCGGCTCTGGCCGCCGGCCAGCGTCAGGTGTCCATGGCGATTCTGTACGCGGCCGATCGCAGGCGCGCGGAGGACGCGGGAGGCGACACGCGCTACAACAGCAGCACATTCCCGTATTTCGCGTTTCTCGTCCCGATGGGGCCCCGACTCGGCCTCGGCTTCGGCTACAACCTCGAGCAGGATCTCAGCTCCGCGCTTACGAATTCCGGCCTGATCGCCGCGAGCGGCGACATCCCGGCACACACACGGCTTTTCGAGCGGAGCGGCAGCGTGTTCCGCGTTCCGGGCGTGGTCGCCCTTCGCCCGCATGACAATCTGTATCTCGGTTTTCGGGTCGACGCATTCTTCGCGAACGCGGAAGAGCGCTTCGAACTCGATTTCGTCGAAAGCGGCATCGAAACCACCGAAGAGCGCGTGGAGATCAGCGGCCGCGGAACCGGCGGCGGATTCGGTGTGGCCTGGAAACTGCCGCCGCATTTGTCGGTGGGCGTCTCCTACGCGACTTCGGTCACGATGAACGCGAGCCGCCGCAGGATCGGCATGAACGGGAACATTGCGTCCCGCGACATCGACATCGGCTTCCCCGAGCGCGTAAGCGCCGGCGCGACGCTGCGCTGGAACCGGTTCACGCTGGGCGGCGAAGTGACGCAGGCAAAGTGGGAAGATCTCGACGATACGGAACAGCTCGCGCCCCTCGGCGGGTATCAGGACGTGACGGAGTGGGGCGTCGGCTTCGAGTTTGCGGAAAACCACTTCGGCCCGTTCCTGGGCCGGTTCCCGTGGCGTGTCGGTTTTCGGTCGTCGCCGCTCTCGTACGTGACTCTCGATGGAAAAACGATCGATCATTACTCGTTTACGTTCGGCTCCGGATTCAACCTGGGCCGCGGCGGTTTCTGCGACCTCGCACTCGAATACGGGCTTCTCGGCGATGCCTCGACCGTCGGGCTCGAAGAAAACTACTATCGATTCGTAGTCGGATTCAGCGGCCAGGAGCCGTGGCGAAAGCGAAAAAGCTACATCGATTGACCCCGATTCCGTCCGTCTTCACACCCGCGCAGTTTGCCGGTTGCCCGAAGTGAGGGTATAATCCCCGAACAGCCCCCTGCAGGAGCCGGATATGCGTCTTTTCCGAACGATCGTTCTCAGCCTGTTTGTCGCACTCCTGCTCTCCGCGCCCGCCGGCGCCCAGTATTTCGGCAAAAACAAAGTGCAGTATCGGGAATTCGACTGGGCGGTCATCAAGACCGAACATTTCGAAGTCTATTATTATGAGACGGGAAAGCAGGTCGCGCTCGATGCGGCGCGCATGGCCGAACGATCGTACCGGCAGCTTTCGAAGCGCCTCGGGTACAAGATGGTGCGCCCGATCCCGCTCATCCTCTACGCGTCCCACTCCGATTTTCAGCAGACGAACGTAAGCCAGGGCCTGATCAGCGAAGGAACCGGCGGCGTGACGGAGTTCATCAAGCGCCGCGTGTTTCTGCCGTTTACGGGATCGTACGCGGAACTCGAACACGTCCTGACACACGAACTCGTGCACGCGTTCCAGGTCGAGATCCTCTGGGGATCGTCGGGCAGCGTTCTCGCGAACACGCTCGGGTTCTCCCCGCCGCTCTGGTTCATGGAGGGGATGGCCGAGTACCTGTCGGTCGGTGAAGTCGACGTGCACACGAGAATGTGGCTCCGCGATGCGGCGCTGCAGGGGTATCTGATTCCGATCCCGATCCTGAGCCGCGTCGGCGACATCCGCGTGTACCGGTTCGGGCAGTCGATCTTCCAGTTTCTGGCCGACCAGTACGGCGACGAGAAGGTGGGCGAGATTCTGCGCGCGGCCCCTCGCGTGGGCGGCGTGAACCACGCGTTTCAGTCGGTGCTCGGCGTGTCGCTCTCGAAGTTTTCGGAAGAGTGGCTGGAAGACGTGCGCCGCACGTATCTCCCGCAGATCGCGGACTATCAGAAGCCGGAAAAGTTCGCGCGCAAGATCACGGACAATGGAAAAGATCTCAGCTCGCTGAACCTCGTTCCCGCCGTTTCCCCGAGCGGCGAGCAGGTCTGCTTCATCAGCGATCGCAGTATGTATTCGGATATTTATCTCGCGAGCACGAGCGACGGCAAGATCAAGAAGAAGCTGATCGAAGGCGAGCGGACGGCCGACTTCGAGTCGCTTCGATTCTTCAGCACGTCCATTTCGTGGTCGCCCGACGAACGGTTCATCGCCTTCCCCGCCAAAATCGGGGCGAACGACGCGATCTATATCGTCGATGTGCGCACGAAGAAAGTGCGCAGGAAGCTGAAGTTCGACTTCGACGGGGTCGTTTCGCCGTCGTGGTCGCCTGACGGCGAACATCTCGTTTTCGTCGCGCTCGAAGGGGGCAAGACGAACCTCTTCACGTGCCGCACCGACGGCTCCGAACTGACGCGACTGACCGACGACCGTTTCACGTGCCGGGACCCCGCCTGGTCACCCGACGGCAGGACCATCGCCTTTACGACGGATCGCGGAGGAGAAACGGACTTCGAGATCCTTCGCTTCGGCGATTTCAAAATCGCGACGTATGATCTCGCGTCCGGCGCAATCGAGATCCTTCCCGAAATGAAAGGGAAGAACATCGCTCCGCAGTGGGGGCCGGACGGCGAGAACATCATCTTCATCTCGGATCGATCCGGGATTTCGAATCTGTACGACTACGAAGTCGCGACGGGCCGGATCTTCAAACTCACGAACATTCTGACGGGCATCACCGGCATCGTTCCGCAGTCACCGCCGTTCAGCTGGTCCCGAAGCGGCGAGATGCTCGTATTCTCGGCATTTTCGGGGGGCGGCTGGGATCTCTACACGATCCGCGATCCTTTGCGCCTCAAGAATGTGCCCATCGAAGGCGGCGATTCCGATCCCGCTCTCGTTGCGGGGACACAGCTGCCTGAAGCAGACGAGGCGAGTGAAGTCGGCGACGAGGGACCCGAGCCCGTTCGCTCGACACTCCCGTCGAAGCTGGTCGACCTGCGCACGATCTTTCCGAAGGCGGAGGTGCCCGATGAGGAGGTGCTGACCGCGTCGGCGGATCCGAATGCGCAGTATGCGCTGCCCGATACGACGGAGTTCGAGCGCAAGGACTACAAACTGAAGTTCAGCCAGGATTTCCTGTTCGGGGGCGCCGGTTTCGCGTCCAACGTCGGTTTTGCGGGCCAGAGCACGCTCTCGTTCAGCGACATCATGGGGAATCACAACATCCGCCTTGCCGCCGGGATCTACGGCTCGCTTTCCGACGCGGATCTCTTCCTCTCGTACGCGAATCTCAAACAGCGCCTGAACTACGCTGTCAGCATCTTTCAATTCCGGAACGATTTTTTCATCTTCTCGGCAACCGACGACGCGGAGTTCCAGTCACAGATCTATCGCGGCGCGGAGTTCCAGACCGCGTACCCGCTCAGCAAATTCCGGCGCTTCGAAGTGGGCGCGCGCGCGCTTTCGATTTCGAGCCGCGTGTTCCAGCAATCGTTCGATGTGAATACCGGCGGGACGCGCACGTCGATCGAAAACGGAGACACGCGCTACTTCGGCCAGCCGTTCGTCGCGATGGTGTTCGACAACGTGCTTTACGGGCCGACCGGCCCGATCAACGGGAGTCGCTCGCGCTATTCGATCGACTATGCGGCCGGCGACGTTTCGTACGTAACGGGCATCGCGGACATCCGGAACTACTGGAACATCCGGCATCGGTATCATTTTGCTACGCGCCTTATCGTGGGCGGCAGCAGGGGGCGCGACAATCAGTTCTTCCGCGTCGGGGGGCCGTTTACGTTCCGGGGGCTCGACTGGGGCGATCTTCGCGGCACACGCCTCGGCACGCTGAACCTCGAGTTTCGCTATCCGTTCATCGACCAGATTCGATTCGGGTGGCCGCTGCCGCTCGACATTCGCTCCATCGGCGGCATTCTGTTCGTCGACGGAACCGCGGTCTGGGACGGGGACGGGCAGGAGCTGAAACCGATCTACCGCATTCAGCCGGAATCGAACGGGCTGATCACGAACGGATACGGATTCGCGTACGGATTCGGCGCCCGCGTCAATCTCGGCTTTTTCGTGCTGCGCTGGGACACGGGCCGCCTCACAGATTTCCAGAGAAACTACGGGAACGCATTCTCGTTCTTCACGCTTGCGGCTGACTTCTAGAGGGAACGGCCGAGGATCTCTGCGGGGTCGCTGATGCCGAACGGCTCGCGCAGCAGATACGGTTCGCCGTATGCCGTCTGGATACGCGCCCCGTACTCCTGATTCCGCATCGTGATCTGCTCGTAGAGCGAAAGCGATCCGCTGGCGAGGATATCCCCCGCTTCCTTCGCATCGTCGAACTGCGAAGCATACGCACGCACCGCTTTCATCTTCGTCTCGAACGAATCCGAAATGTCGACGATGAAACTCGGCGTGACGGGCAGGTACGAGACCGCCTCGAGCACGAGCCGCGGCCGATGCCCCGGCGTCCCTTCATTGAGACTCGAGAGGCCCGCGCTGTACGCCGCCTGGCGCGACAGAATCGACGCGGCATGATGATCGGGATTGCGGCCGCCGTTGTACTGGATCAGCACGATTGCGGGCTTCCAGTCGCGCAGGAACGAAGCGATCACGAGACGGTGCGCCATCGTGTTCTCGAGGTGCGCGTCGGGCAGCGCCGCGTTCTCGCGCATGGCGAGGCCCATGATCGCGGCCGCGTCGGCCGCCTCGCGCAGGCGTCGTTTCGCGCTCCCCTTCGAACCCGCTTCGCCCGCTGTAAGGTCCAGCACGCCCGCGCGCTTTCCGTTCGCCGCCGTCTTCGCAAGCAGACCGCCCATGAGCAGTTCGGCATCGTCCGGATGCGCCGCGATCGCGAGAATGTCGAGTGGTTCATGCATGATGCCGGCGATTGTAGCACGAACGCCCGGGGGTTGACGTTTCTTCAGATCGAAAGGAGATTGGAGTCACTCGCGCCGCACACCGCGCCTGCTCCCCGCTCTTTCTTTCTTCTTCGGGAGGCGTATGGTGACTGCTTTATCGGGACGGGTACACTCATCCAGCATCGGTAAGCTCTCGTTTGTCCTGGCCGTCGCGCTGCATCTGGCTCTGTTCCTGTCAATTCCGGCCGGGGATGCGCGGCGCCTGATCGTGCCTTATCACGATCTGCTCGTGATCGACGTTCTGCTGCCCGGTGACATTCCGGTGGAAGTTCCGGAAGCTCCTTCACGTGTATCCCGGCCCGCGCTTCCCACACCGGTCACCGTCGCCTCCCTCGTCGAAGAGCCTGTCGCGTCCGATGATGCGGCGCGCGATCTCACGATTCTCGACATGCAGGTCTCGCTTGTCGATCCGGCGGCGCGGCGTACCTCGCCCGCTGATCGCGCGACCGGCGAGTCCGCGTTCATCCCGTCGTGGGAGCGCGCGCCCGTTGTCGTCGAGATCGTGCGGCCGGCCTACCCGTCGCTCGCGCGTCAGGCGGGCATCGAAGGGTCGGTCCTCGCGCGCGTCTTCATCGATCGCCATGGGAAGGTGACGCGGGTGGAGATTCTCGAAGCGCCGAGCGAACTGTTCCACGAGCCCGTCGTGCGGGCGCTGATGCAGAGCAGGTTCGAACCGGCGTATCAGGGCGAACACGCCGTTCCCTCAAACATTCTCGTTCCGGTCGACTTTCGTTTGAACGATTGACCGAGGTCAGGCGGGGGAGTAGTCCGTGCGCACGATCGTGTGCAGGACGATTTCCGGGGGGCAGTGCAGTCGCAGCGGGATTCCTGAGCAGCCGACGCCGCGGGACGTGTACCCGCGCATTCTCAAGTAGGACCATGCGCCTGCGCAGAACCCGCGCGGCGCCCTCGCGTTCCGCAGCAGCGGGAAGCCACCCGGCGCACAGATCTGGCCGCCATGGGTGTGGCCTGAAAGCATTACGTCGAACCCCGCGTGCGCGGCTTCGCGATAGACGTCGGGCGTATGCGACAACAGGATGCCGAACGAACCCGATGCGAGTGACGCGATCGCGTCGCCCGGACTCTCCAGAAAGTGAACGTCGTCGATTGCCGCGATCGTGAATCGATCCGTGCCGCGTTCCCACGCGACTCGTTCGTTCACGAGAATCGTGAACCCGCACGCTTCCCATCGGGCCGCGTCCGCGATCGAGTCGTGGTTGCCGAGCGAAACGTAAGCGGGGCGGGCGCCGAGCGCGTGGCGAAGCAATCGGGCGTCCTTCTCGCAAAAGCTGCCGGCGAAGCTGTTCAGGTCTCCCGTGATCACGGTGCAGTCGAACGAGAGGCTGCGGACCCGGGCGACCAGTCGATCGAGGATGCCCGGTGTCGTGTCGAGATGAAGGTCGCTGAGGTGCAGAATGCGCGTGCCGTGGAACGGGGCGGGGAGCCGGCGGGACACGATCCGGTTGTCGCGGATCGCCAGGTTGGCGGCCTCTCGCCGGCCCGCGCTTTCGAGACCGAGGCCGCGGAATCCGGCCATGAGCATCGCGCGCAGTCTGCTCTGCGGGAGCCAGCGCCTGAAAGGCAGCCTGAGCCCGAACGGCCGCCCGACGCGGGTGCGTTCGGCATGGGCGCGTCCGGCCCGCGACTCCCTGGAAAGGCGCTCTTCCAGCGGCCGTAGCTCCGCCCCGCCGGGATTCAGGGTGTCGGGGGAGGTGGCTTCGAGAAGGCGGTGGAGTGTGGCCGTTCGTTCCATATCTAATAGAGATCGGAACACGGGCTCGATGCGATTAGCGGTTTTGCGCGGTCCAGGCAGTGGCCCCCGGGTGCCCCGGCTGGATTCGCAGCACTTCCTCCATCGCGAGGAGGGCGCCGCGCCGGTCCCCGGCCTGGTCGAGCGTGAGCGCGACCCGGAAATGAGCCTCGGGGTCGGCGGGCGTGAGCGATACCACGCGGCGGAACGACTCCAGAGCCCCGGCGACGTCGCCGCCCCGCGCGTACGCAACCCCGAGGTTCGTGTGCAGCGACGGCATGCGCGGATTGATCGCGATCGCGTCCTTCAGCACCGCGATTCCCTCTTCGATCCGTCCCGCGTTCACGAGCGCCAGTCCGAGGTTGCTTCGCGCGTTCATGTTCGCGGGGTCCGCCTCGATGGCAGCCCGGTACTGCGCGAGCGCCTGATCGCCCCTGCCGATCGCGGCCAGCGAAGTGGCGAGATTGTTCTGCGCCTTCGGGTAGGGCGATTTTACGCGGATCGCGGCTTCGTACAGTGCGATCGCTTCGCCGTGTTCGCCGCGCCTGGCAAGCATCTGCCCGAGATTGTTGAGCGCCATCCAGGCCGTGTCGTTCTCTTCGATCGTGTCGCGCCAGAGCGTTTCCAGATTGCGATACGTATGCGCTTCGCCGTGCGCGACTCCGAGAAGCCCGGCAGCGGTGGTAGCGAGCAGCAGCGCGCCGCCGACCCGCGGAATCCTCGCACGCTGAATCGTGCGCGCTACCAGGACGGCGATCGCACAAACAAGGACCGGCACGGCGTGATACTGGAAATGATCCGCGACGAACGAGTAGCGGAACGGGTAGACGTCGATAAATCCGAGCGCCGGGAAAAGAACGCCCGCAAAAAGAAGCAGGGTTGCCAGCGGTCCGCGACCGATGCGGGCGCGAAGAAGCCATCCGGCCGCCGCGGCCCCCGCCAGCGCGAAGAGCGGAATCCACTGCAGGAAGTTCGCGGCGTCAGGCGTCCAGCGCGGATAGAAGAACGTGAGCGGGGAAGGCCAGACCACCTTGCCCGCATAAAAGATAACGTTGTGCGAAGCGAGCTGGGTTCTTTCGAGAAACGAGAGCGCCCACTCGCTTCCCTGAGCGCCGATGTAGTTCCGTTCGATCCAGACCGTCACGAGTCCCATGATCACGCCGATCGCAAGCAGCGGGGCAAGACGGGTCGTGTCCTTGCGCGGCAGCCGGCCCTCTCGCCACCAGATCATGACGGCAATGACCGCGGGGAGAGAAGCGACCACCGTTTTCGCGAGAAGCGCGCCGAGAAAGAGAGCGCCGGACGCCGCCAGAAGTCCCGCGCCACCCTTTTCGCGATGCCGGAAGTACAGCAGCATCGACCCCAGCGCCAGCGCAAGGCTCAGCACGTTCTTACGCTCGGTGATCCAAGCGACCGACTCGACGCAGACCGGGTGCACGGCGAAAAGAAGCGCCGCGGCGAACGCCCCGGGCAGATCGAGACGTCGCAAGATCGTCGCGAGGAGCATCGCGCTGATCGCGTGCAGCAGAATGTTGACGATGTGATAGCCGCGCGGGTCGAATCCCCAGAGGCGCGATTCGATCCAGTAGGTGGTGTGCACGAGCGGATAATACTGCGTGGTCGCGCCGGGGCTGAACCAGATCGCGCGCAGCCCCCCCGGCTCGGTGAGCGTGCGGTTTTCCGTCACGTAGGAATCGTCGTCCCAGAGGAAATCGCCGTCCCACGCGGGAGCATAGACGACGGCCGAAGCCAGCAGCAGCAGCAGAAACCCGAGCAGGTTCGTTTTCGTTTGGGGGCTCACGGGCACAGATGGTAGCACAGACGGCGCGGCGAATTCTCTTGACACCCTGTGCGGGGTTTCCCTAGTTTTGCGCCGAAGGAGCACCCCGTGTAAAGGCATGCGCAGGCGTATGCACCGGAGCACCATGGCACAGCTTCCGACATATCCTCCCGATCGATCATCACGGAACGGCCGTCGCCGTATTTCAAATACCCCGCCCCTCCGCGCCAACGCTGAGGGCTTTTTTATGGGAATGGGAGGGTAGCGTACCGGGAGGAAGATCGATGAAGATCATCGCCATCGCAAATCAAAAAGGGGGATGTGGAAAGTCCACCACCGCAGTCAATCTGGCTGCTTCATTGTCCGAGCTCGAAGGACGAGTGCTGCTCGTCGACCTCGACCCGCAGGGCCATGCGTCGCTCGGCCTCGGGATCGATACGGAACTTCTCGCGCTCACTGTGCGCGACGCGATCATGCAGCCGGCCAAACCCCTGTCCGCCATCAAGCTGCCGGCGCTCGAAGGCGTCGACGTCATCCCCGCCAACGTACTGCTTTCGACCGTCGAACAGGAACTCGCCGGCGAGGAAGGTAGAGAGACGCGGCTTCATGAAGCCCTGGCGGAAGTCCGCGACCAGTACGACTGGATTCTGTTCGACTGTCCGCCGAGCGTCGGGTTCCTGACGATCAATGCTTTCGTTGCCGCCGATGCGGTACTCGTGCCGATCGACTCTTCCTCTTTTTCGATGCATGGTCTCGAGCGCCTGCTCGACACCGTGGACCTGGTTGAGTCGAACGCGAACAAGAAGCTTCCCGTGCACGCGCTGGCCACGATGCACAATCCGCGCACGAAATACGGCCGTCAGTTCTTTGACGAACTGCGTGGCCGGTTCGGCGACCATCTCCTCGAAACGGTGATCCATCAGTCGGTCGTAGCGAAGGTCGCGGCATCCCGCGGGCTTCCGATCGGCCGGGTGGCGCGCCACTCCCGATTGCACCAGGACTATCTGGCGCTCGCGACGGAAGTGGTCGAGGCGTCTGCCGCCGACGATCTGCCGGCCACCTTCGAGGCACCCGTTGCGATGCCTTCCGGCGGGCCGCTCGTGGTCGGGGACACGATCGAATTCGAACTGGAGGCGCCGGCCACGTCGTCAGTGGCGATTGTCGGCGAGTTCAACGACTGGAACGCGGACGTAGGGAAGATGAGCTACGACCGGCGCTCCGGCATCTGGCATCTGACGGTTGCGGTCGTGCCCGGCCGGTATCGCTATCGGTTCATCGTCGATGGCCAGTGGGTGGAAGATCCTTCGGCGCCCTGCGAAGAGTCTGCGGCCGGCTATCGGAATTCGGTCGTCGACGTGGCCGGTGCGCGCGTCGTCGAGTGAGCGGATCACGTACCGTTCGTGAGACGCACAGGGAGCACCTCGCGTCCGTTTATTTCTCCGGCGCCTCCCGTGCGCCGGCGCGGTGCCCCGCGCTCGTCCTTCTGCGCGACGAAGCAGAAACCGCCCGCCTTGCGAACCGCATTCGGTCGCGCTCTCTCGAGGCGGGCGGCCTGTTTCTTCGGGCGACCCCGGCGCGCGACGACGGATTCACACTGGATGACGGAACCGTATGGACCGGGGGACTCGCGCCCGCCATTGAACGGGTGCTCGGTCACGCGTCATGCTCGATGGTGCTGGCCGAAACGCGCAGGCCCCGCATGACCGGGGATGCCACGGTCTGGTCGTTCGACGCGGATCCCGCGTCGGTCGAAGCCGTGTATCGCGATTTGAAGCAGCTTTCGCTGAAGGGCGAACTGCGTCTTCCGACCTTGCTCGCATCTTCACGGGACAAACAATGGCTGCGGAAACTGGCCCGCGATCTCGAAGGCGCTGTCCGCCGTTTTCTCGGCTACAAGGTGACCGTGTGGACGGACGAAGACGCACTGGCCGCGAGAATCGTTTCGCTGGCCGGACGCGTTGCCGAGCGGAAGAATTCCGACGATCGCAGAACGCGCATTGCGGCCCTGCTGGATGCGTGCCATGCCTGAACCGACGCCGGCCATTCCCCTCGAAGTTCTCCTTTCGGACCGGATCGTTCCGGGACGGGCGCTGCGTCCGCTCCATCCGGCGCCCTCAGATCGCGTTCATGCCTGCGGGGACGAGCGGGATCGCATTCATCTCATTGCCGAAGTGACCGGAAACAGGGCCCGGCTTTTTTGTGAACTCGGTCGTGTGATTTCCCTGCTTCGCGGGACGCTCGATCCGTCGACGCTTTTTCGCGGAGAGCACGGTCTGCGCGGAAGTCTCGAACCCGCGCTCCACCTCGTGACCCGGCGCGCGTTCCCGCGGGATCCGTTCCTCGGACTCGGCGCCGGTGCGATCCACGTGGTGCTCCTTGGCGGTGATGCGTCGAATCTGCGGGTCCGCAAGCGGGAACAGTGGTTTGATGCAGGGAATCGCACGCCGGAACCGCCGGCGGAATCGGACGGACTCTCACCGGAAGAACAGCTCTTTTTCGACCAGCTCGCGCGGGATTATCGCGCCGTCGTTTGAACTGTCTCGCGCGCGGCCCGGGTTCGCGATTGTGATACGATCGCCATATGTCGAGTGAGATCAAGCAGTCCGTTGCCTATCGCGCGCCCCGCCTTCCCGATGCGGCCGCGCTCCGCGTTTCGTTCGACTCCCTGCTCGACTCCGGTATCTGGAACCGCGGCCCGCTTGTTTCCCGGTTCGAGCGCGCATTCGCGGCGCGCGCGGGGGCCGGGGATGCCGTTCTCTGTTCGTCGGCGACCGCGGCGCTCACGCTTCTTCTACGCGCCGATGCGCCCGATGGAGCGATCGTGATGCCGGCTTTTCAATTTCCCCCCGTACTGGCCGCCCTTCGCGATTCCGGCCACGCCACGGTTTTTGCCGATGTCGACTCCCGTTTCTGGACGGCGCGCGCGCAGTCTCTCGCGGGCGCCCCCGAGTCGGGGGGAGCAGGCATGGAGTCCGTAAGCGGGTTCCTGGGTGCGCCCTCGTTCGGGGAAACCGCGTGCTGCGCCGACGGCGAGAAGTGGAGCGCCGCGCATCGCAAGCCGGTCTGGTTCGATTCCTGTCACGCGTTCGGCAGCAGCGTTGCCGGCCGTGCGTCTGGTTCGTTCGGGCGCGCGGAGGTCTTCAGTCTTACGCCTTCGAAACTGGTGATCGGGGGCGAAGGAGGAGTCGTTACGACGAGCGATCCGGAGCTCGCGGAACAATTGCGCGCCCTGCGGGACTACGGGAAGCGTGCCGACGGTACGTTCGATTCGCGCGGCACGAGCGCGCGCGCGAGCGAATGGACGGCCGGTATTGCGCTGGCCTCGCTGGAACTGTTGACGGACGAAATGGCGAGACGAAACCGCCTGCTTTCCGTTTATCGCGAAGAGCTCGCAGAAACTCGCGGAATCGAGTTCCAGGCGGCGGACGATGCGCTCGTTCCGAACGCGCAGGAGTGCGTGATCCGTGTCGACGCCGGGAACTTCGGCATGAGTCGCGCCCGGCTGCGAGCCGCGCTGCAGGCCGAGGGTGTGGAGACGATTCCTACGTACCTCAAGTGTCTGCCCGAACGAGCGGACGCATTTCCCGTTGCCCGCGCGCTGGAATCGGAATTGCTTCACCTGCCGCTCGGAATCAATATCGACGAAGGCGTCGCGCGTCGGATCGCACGGTGTATCGAAAAGCACGGTGCCGAAGAGCCCCCGGCGGGTCCGCCGTCATGACGACCCGCAGGCGCTG
Source organism: Candidatus Eiseniibacteriota bacterium (assembly GCA_029262235.1). Lineage (GTDB taxonomy): Bacteria > Orphanbacterota > Orphanbacteria > Orphanbacterales > Orphanbacteraceae > JABDJQ01. Next base: position 1,181,446 of record JAJCZU010000004.1, read on the forward strand.
GACTCTCGCGGCCGTGTTGTTTCTGTTCGCGCTCGCGGTACGCCTCTGGCACATCAACTGGGGTCTGCCCGGCGTTTATGAGGAGGGGTTTGCACTCGAGCGCGCCTGGGGCTTCTGGAACCGGGGTGGCGCCGGCTTCGACTGGAATCCGCACTGGTTCAACTATCCGACGCTCTATTCCTATATGCAGTTCGCGGTGCAATGGCTCGTCCGGACCGCCGGCCCCTACACCGACGCCGAAGCTTTTCGCGCGGCGTTCACGGAAAGCCGCGCCGGCCTCGTGCTGCCCGGCCGGATCCTTACGGCATTTCTCGGCGCCCTGTCGGCACCTCTCGTTTTTCTTGCCGCGTTTCGATTCGGCAGTCCGGCCGGCGCCGTACTCGCGGGATCGATCGTCGCGGTTCATTCCGTGCATGTGGAGAAGTCGAGGTTTCTGGAAGTGGACGTGCCGACGGCGTTCTTCCTTGCCGTTGCGTTCTATTGTATTTCCCGATTTTCGGGCAGCGGGCGTCGTCTCCCGATCCTGCTTGCGGCTGCTGCTGTCGGGCTGGCGGCTTCGACGAAGTATCCCGCCGCGGTTTTTCTCCTGAACGTTCTGGCCGCTCCGTGGGTCGCGACCGGCGCGGGATCGCGCCATCGCGTTTCTCTCACATTGCTGCTGGGCGTTGTCGCCGCTCTCGCGTTTCTCGCGGGCACGCCCTATGCGCTGCTCGACTTTCCGACGTTTCTGGAAGGCCTTCAGTTCGAGAGTCGACACGTGCAGGTGGGGCATCTCGGGGGGGAGGGAGCCGGAATCGCGGGTGCCGCGCGCGCGTTCGCCGACGGGTACGGCCCGCTGCTTTCCGTGCTGCTCGTGGCGGCATGCGCCTGGCTGATCGCACGTAGAAGGAGGGAGGCGGCGCTGCTTCTGCCCGGTCTGCTGCTCGTGTTTGCGCTGCTCGCCATGAGCAATCTGCAGCCGGCCCACTACGCCCTTCCCGCATTGCCTGCCGCGGCGATTGCGATCGGGGTTTTTTACGGCGCATTCGTTTCAAGGATTCCGCGGTTCACGGGATACGCTTTATTCGTGATCCTTCTGCTCTGGCCGGTTTCTGCCGTAAAGGATCGCGCGGCGCTTCTCGCGGAAACCGATTCCCGCACGGCGGCGGCACGGTGGATCGAGGAGAAGATCGCGCCCGGCCGGATCGTTCTGACCGAAGCGCACGGGCCTCAGCTTCTGGCGTGGGAGGGAGCGAACGGCACGCGCCCCCGGTTTCGCGTTCTTACGATGCCGCTTTTTCCGGTCGAACCGAATCGCGCGGACCGCTTCTACGATCCGGCTTTCGTGCGGAGCGCCGAGCTCATGGTGACCGTGAATACGGTGCGGGACCGGTATGAAGCGGAGCCCGCCCGCTTTCCGCGCCAGCTTGCGATCTATGGTGAGCTCGACGCGGGCTGGATTCCCCTGCATGCGTTTCCCGCGTCGGGACTCGGGAGTACGATTCGCCTCTATGGGCGGGCCGCCGGCGGGACTGCGGACTCGGCGGCGATCCGATTCGCGCCGGAAGCGCGGACCGATCCCGAGTTCGGGCAGTTCGCGCGCAATGTCACGCAGTACCTGCTGGATCGCGGCCGGAACGACGAGGCGCTGCGACTCGCGGAAGCGCTGGCCGCGTTCGCCCCGGAATCTGCGGAGAATCGCGCGCTGCATGCCACCATTCTCTCGAGCACGGAGCCCGACCGCGCACTCGCGATCCTGCGCCGGTCGCACGATCAGAATCCGAACGACGCGGCTATTGCAATGAACCTGGCGGTCGCCCGCTTTCAAACCGGCGACTATGCTGCGGGGATCGCGGTTCTTGAGTCGCTGGTCGGGCGCGGTGTGGAGGACGCCGAAATTCACGGCAACCTCGCGAACGCTTATCTGATGACGGGAAACGAGGACGCTGCGCTCCGACACTTTCGACGATTTCTGGCGCTCGACCCGACTCATCCGCGAGCCGCCGAAATCCAGGAGCAGGTGCGCGTCCTCTCTTCCAGTCGCTGAATCCGAGGGAAATCCCCCGCCCCGCGGCGCCTTACGACCGACCTGCCGTTCTGGTTACTTTGTAATCAAAGTGGGTATTCCGTTACCACTTGAATCCGCATTTCCGCCTGCAGTGGAAGAGCGCATCTCACCGGACCGGATTCCGTTCAGCCATGAAGTACGCGGCTCTGCGCAAATCCGGGAACCTCTGTCCGTAATAATAGAGCGAGGAGACGGAATTGGTACTGTTCCTGCTCTGTAACCTGTTGGGTAGTTTAGGTCTCTCGATTTGGAAAGGAGTTCCGCGGATGTATGAAGACTGTCATTATTTTCTTCGTGCTCGGCGGCTATCTCACCATGGCGGTGATGATTGCTAGGTTGTGTGCGGTAAACGCCGACTGGGAACGGATTGCAAACAAGTTCCCTCGGAACGTACGCGCCCACATCTTCACGCCGGACACGGAGTCCGATGAAGCCCGGATCCTTGAGTCTCAAAGCTAGGCTGCCGGTCCGAACACACGCAACACGATTTGAGATACCGAGGCCTTCGGGCCTCGGTTCTCTTTATCTCCTTCGGGTCGTCGTCCCCTTGACACCCCCCGCAACGAGGGTATAATCGAAGGAGATACTAGTGGATACGTTGTATCCATAATCCCAATTGGTTCGGGAAAGGAGATCCAACATGACCCGATACCATCTCAGAGCGCCTTTCTTTGCATCACTCCTGATCCTTCTCCTCTGGGCTCCGCTCACTCTTGCGACAGACGACACCCCCCCGCCGCAGGAAGTGGAAGAAGTGGACCCGGACGGACTCGAAGGAGTCGAAACGCGTCCCGGCCTCAATGACAAGATCGAAATCGGCTACTCGACGCCGCCCAGGCTCGATCAGCCTCCGTTCGTCAAAACGTTCGCCGCCCTTCGCATGCTGTGGGCCGTTCGCCAGTTGCCGTTCGGATTCTAGTCCGGCCGCGACAGGGAAAGGAATCAGACCGGGAGGGGATTCATGGGGAACGATGATCGCGTCATTCGCGCTGAACACGACCTGCGCCGCGCCGAAGCGAGCGGAGACGACCTGAAGCAGGCCGAGCTCCGTGAAACGCTTGGCGACTGGTACATCGAGTCGGACAACTGCGAAGAAGCCCTCGTCAACCTGGACAAGCTGCGGCAGTCGCCGTTCTGGCAGAAATCCTTTCTGCCGGCCGACAAAGCCCGCGTGTGGTGCAAGGTCGCAAGCGCTCAGACGGGTTTGAATCAGTACACCGCAGCACTCCAGAGCCTCGAACGCGCCGAGCGTGAAGTCAAAGGGATCCCGAAGCATCCCATGCTCGGCAAAATCTATTCGCTCACCGGTCAGGCGCAGCGCAACCTCGGAAATCACCGGGAGGCGCTGCAGTATTCCCTTCAGGCGCTTTATGCGTTAAGAGACTCGCGCGAGAACGAAGAGATCGGGCGCGTCCAGCTCACGATCGGATCGCTGTTTCTGCGTCAGGGCGACTTCTCCCAGGCGCTCAGCTATTTTCATGATTCGCTCGCGACGTATCGCAGGATCGACGATCGACGCGGGATCGCCAAGGCGTACAACAACCTCGGCGTCGCGTACAAAAACAATTGCCAGTGGGACAATGCGACGAGCTGCCTTCGCCAGGCGATGAACCTGGACGAGGGGAGCAACTACGGCGGCTTCGCGCTTCGCCTTCTCAATCTCTCTCTGATTCAGTACCGGCGGGGAGAGTGGAGGAGCGCGATCGAAGGGACGGACCGCGCGCTTCGCATGTACAGGAATATCGGCGACGACCTGGGGATCGCGCGCTGCAATCTCGCGCTCGCCCGCATCGCGCGCCATCGGCTGCAGTGGGACGAGGCGAAGTCGTACGCCGTGGAAGCGCTCGAACTCGCAACGAAGGGCGAGAGCCGGCGCGAAATCGCGGCCGCATTCGAAGAGCTGGGCGCGTGGCAGTTCGACCGCGGCAGCGAAAAGAAGGCGCGCGAGTTTTTCGAAAAGTCTCTCTCGGTTGCGAAGGAAATTTCCGAGCAGAGCGACCATGTCGCGGAAGTGCATCGCCGTCTCGCCGAATGTGCGATCGCCGAAGGTGATCCGGAGCGCGGGATCGAATACGCGAAACACGGCCTTTCGGTTGCGATCGCGATTCGCGACAAGGTGGCCGTCGGAACCGCGCTCCGCGCGCTGTCGCGTGCCCATCGGGAAGCCGGCGATTCCGTTCGCGCCGTTCGCTTCGCAGGTCGAAGCGCCAAGTTCATGGAGCGCCTCGGTGTTCCGTTCGAACTCGGCCGCTCGCTGCTCGAACTCGCCACGGCCGCGCTGCTCATGAGCGACTACCGTGCCGCCCGCTCGAGCCTGACCCGCGCCGAAGCCATCTTCCGGCGCTTCCACACCGACACGCTCTCCTGTCGCGTATTGATCGAGTTCGCGCGACTCAAGATGCATTCGGACCGCCTCGAAGACGCCGTGGTCTGCCTGCAGAAGGCAGAAGGTTTTCTCGAAGAGGGCCGCATGACGATCGAGCGAGCGGAAGTCGATCACCTGCTCCGCGAAATCGAACATTCTTATGTAGAGGGCGCGCTGTCGCGCGAATCGAACCGGTTCCTGATCCGTGCCACCACCCGGCGTGCGAACGGTTCTTCGCTGCGTGAAATCGCCGAGTCGCTCGACGCCGACCGCGTCTTCGTTTTCGAGGGCGTGGCGGGCGAGTGGATGGTGCGCCAGACCTGGAAGATCGAAAGCGAAGAAGCCGCGCGGATTCTCGATCGACGCGAATGGAACTGGGTGGACGGTCGCCCGGCACGTCCCATCGTGTCGCTCTCCCGCGAAGGGTCGATTTCGAGCCTCGCCGTTCCGATCAACTTCGAAGGTACCGCGGGCGTCTACGTCGAGCGCGCGATCGACTCGAGTCGCGGTCACTTCGATCGACGCGACTTGAACTTCGTTGTCGCGCTCGTGCGCGAGTGGGATCTCGGCGCCCGCAAAAGCGAAAAGTCGTCGTCCTCGGATCACTTCGGACGCATCATTACGAAGAACCCGAAGATGAGGGAGATCCTCGACACGCTCGAGAAGCTGCAGGGGATGCACCTGACGATCCTCCTGCAGGGAGAGACGGGGACGGGCAAGGGCCTGTTCGCATCGGAGATTTCGAAGGGAAACCCGGGGCCGTTCGTTACGATCAACTGTGCCGACCTGTCCGAAAGCGTGCTCGAGAGCGAGCTGTTCGGCCATGTGAAGAGCGCGTTCACGGGCGCCACGGCGGGGAAGAAGGGGCTGTTCGAAACGGCGGACGGCGGCACGGTCTTTATCGACGAAATCGACAAGACGAGCCGCAAGTTCCAGGAGAAGCTGCTTCGCGTGGTCGATCGCCAGGAATTCAAACCGGTCGGATCGGTGCGCGTGAAGCGTGTCGACTGTCGCATCGTCTGCGCTTCGAACCGCAATCTGGGCGAGGCCGTGAAAGCGGGCGAGTTCCTTGCGGATCTTTATTATCGTCTGAAAGTCATTTCTCTTCTGATTCCGCCGCTTCGGGAGCGTCCCGAGGATATCCTGCTTCTCGCCGATCACTTCCTCCGGCGGTTCGCGGACCAGTTCGAAAAACCGGGAATTCATCTCGCCGAAGAATCGCTTGCCCTGCTCGCGCAGCACAACTGGCCCGGCAACGTGCGCGATCTGCAGAACGAAATGGAGCGCGCCGTCGCGCTGGCGTCTCCTGACGAACGGATCGATCCCGAAGATCTCTCCGAAGAGCTGCTCGCGCGTGATACGGAAGCATCCGGTGCGGTGGAAATGGGAGAGCACACGCTCGCGGAAATGGTCGGCTCGCTCGAGAAGCGCATCATCGACCAGGTGCTGCGCGATTGTGACGGGAACAAGTCCAAAGCTTCCCGCGTGCTCGGCCTGACGCGCAAAGGGCTTCGCAACAAGATCCAGCGTTACGGAATCCAGGAGCCGTAGGCGCCTCGCCCCTGCCAGACCGGGTTTAACTCACCACGATCAACGAGTACACTCTCCCGTGTTCCCGCTTTGAACACAGGAGCCGTATGTCGATTCCCGATCCTCATCATGATGACATCGTATTGCAGGGCGAAGATGCCGTTCGCCGGCAGCGCGCCGAAGTGCGCGGCATGTTCGACAAGGTCAGTCCCCGCTACGACCTGCTGAATCGCCTGCTCTCGATCGGCATGGACGGCGGCTGGCGCCGGGCGGCGATCCGGGCTTCGGGACTCGCGGCGGGCGACTGCCTGCTCGACGTCGCGTGCGGAACCGGCGACATGATGCGCGAAGCGACACGCCGCGTGCCGGGGTGTCGCGTGATCGGCGTCGACTTCGCGCGCGAGATGCTGCGTGCGGGCCGCGGGAAGTGGGATCCGTCGGCTCCGCTCGCGTTCATCCATGGCGACGCGGAGTCGTTGCCCGTTCGCGACGGCACGTGCGCGGCGGCAACCATGTCGTTCGGCATCCGGAACATCCCGCGCAGGGAAGCGGCGCTTTGCGCCATGGCGCGCGCCGTCAAGCCGGGGGGCCGCATCGCGATCCTCGAACTCAGTACGAAGAAGAACGGATTCCTCGCGTTCGCCGTGGGTATCTACGTACGCACGGTGCTCCCCCTGGTCGGGGGAGCGTTGTCGCGCGGGGAGGCCTACGGTTATCTTTCCGACTCGATGCACGCATTCCCCGATCCCGCACGCTTCTGCGAAGAGATGCGGAGCGCGGGGCTCGTCAATGTGAAAGCACGCAGGCTGTTTCTGAGTCCCGCATGGCTGTTCGTCGGGACCGTCGCCCCGGAGGTGTAGGATCATTCATTCAAGGCATTCGATCGCAGTGGCGACGGCGCTATTCATTCTGACTTGCGGGGCGGGATGCGGAAAAGACGCAGGCCAGAGCGGGAACGAGGACCCGATTGCCGCGGAAAGACTGCGCCTGCAGTCGTGGGAGTACACACGCACTGACCCGGGCGACTCGATCCGCACGTACCTCGGGGATGAGCGCCCTGCCGTGCGCGCGCGGGCGGCGAAGACGCTCGGGCGCATGCAGAACACGGACCATACCGCCTTTCTCGTGCCTGTCCTGAATGACACGGACGCGACCGTGCGAGGCGCTGTCTGTTTCGCACTCGGACAGATCGGCGATGACCGTGCCGCTCCGTCCCTTGCCGCAAGGCTTCGCAGGGAAACCGACCCGAAACTGCTGCGCGAAGGCTTGAAAGCCCTGGGCAAAATGGGTGGCCCCGCGGCGTCTGCGGGTTCGGCCGCCTACCTGAAGAACGAAGATCCTCTGACCCGCGCGGAAGCGTGCTACGCCCTCGGCCGAATGGAAGATTCGACCCAGACCGTACAGCTCGTTGCGCTGCTGACCGACGAATCCGACGAGGTGCGGGCGGCGGCCGCTTATGCGATCGAAAAATCGGGTCAGGAGGAGTTCGCCTCGGGGCTCGTGCCACTCTATCAGGACACGTCACCCGTGGTGCGGGAGTTCGCGATTCGCGCGGCGGGCAAGCTCGGCGATCGTTCCGCCGTGCTCGCGGGCTCGCATCTGCTGCATGACGAGAGCTGGCGGGTTCGCGTGAACAGCGCACGCGCCCTCGGTGAACTCGGCGGTCCGGATGCGGCGGGCGCGCTGATCGAAGCACTCACGATTCCCACGGATCACATGATCACGCGTGTCACGATCGTGCATGCGCTCGGCGCTGCAGGAGACGAGGCGGCGCGTCCGGCTCTCACGCGGATTCTCGACGGCCCGGTCGGCCCGTTCACGCTTCCGGCGATCCGCGCGATTGCGAGCCTCCCCGGCGCCGACTCGATCGAACCCATTCGGAAGCACCGCGACGCGGAAGACGCGGCCATCCGTGAGGCCGCATGGGAGGAAGGCGCACGGATTGCCGAGCGGGAAGAGTATGCGGCGCACCTCGCTGCGTTCTGGAGTACGGATGATCCGCGTGTCAGGAAAGGGATCGTGGCGGGACTCACAGGCCGTGAACGCCCGCCGCTCGACTTTCTCGTGAGCGCACTCGACACGAAGGACGCGCCCACGCTGATCCTGGCCGCCGACGCGATCGGCACACACGGCGGCCCGGGTGAACGCGAGGCTTTACAACGTCTTTACTGGAGTCATCCGGGGGCGACGACCGAAGATGGAGAGGTACGACTCGTAGCGCTCACCGCCCTGATCGCACTCGGGGGCGATGACAGCGGCGAGTGGGAGGCGCAGGCCATCGAGCGGGACTCGCTGCTGCAGGCGGCTCTGCTGGACACGGACGAACGCGTGCGCCGCGAAGCCGCGGCGTTCTTTACGGACCACGATGTCGCGTTCGCCCGTTCGCCCGTTGCCGACACGCTGCTGGCGCCGGACTTCCTTGCCGGCATCGAGGGCGGTGTCGCCACGATCGAGACCGGGCGGGGCACGATCCGCGTGGAACTGTTCGCGGACGAAGCGCCGGTCACGGTGAGGAACTTCACGAAACTGGCACGCGAAGGATTTTACGACGGCCTCGTATTCCATCGCGTCGTCGCGAACTTCGTGATTCAGGCGGGGTGTCCGCGCGGCGACGGCTGGGGAGATCCGGGGTACTCGATTCGATGCGAGTATAATCCGGTTCGTTTCGAGAGTTATGTGATGGGCATGGCGCTCTCGGGCAAAGACACGGGAGGGAGCCAGTGGTTCATCACGCAAACCCCGCAGCCGCATCTCGACGGGCGGTACACGGTTTTCGGCCGCGTGATCGACGGTTTCGACGTGGTCGATCAAACGCTGCAGGGGGATCCGATCATGGCCATCCGAGTAGAACCGTAGTAAACTTGCAGCATCAGCCCCTGCAATCAGGAAACGAATGACGATGCGAAAACACCTGAATATACTCGGCGCGCTCGGCGCGCTGCTCCTCTTCCTGACGGGAAGCGGATGCGTCGAGTCGGAGAGCACCGACCTGAGCCGCCTGCGAATCCTCTACTCGAGCGATCTGCTCGGGGAACTGGAGCCGTGTGGCTGAAAAGTCAGCCAGAAAGGCGGCGTGGCCCGGCGGGCCACCTACATCAATCGACTCGCGATGGCCGACCCCGCTCCCACGATTTCCGTGGATGCCGGTGACCTGATCGGCGGAACCGGCAACCTCTTCGAAGTGAAGGGGCGTTACCTGTTCGAGACGTACCGCAAGATCGGCGTGGATGCCATGGCGGTCGGGATTACGGATCTCGATCAGGGGCACGACTATCTGAAACGGTACGCCGCGAAATATGGTATTCCGCTCGTTTCCTGCAATCTGTACAACGCCGAAACGAACGAACGCTTCGTCGACCCGTACGTGATCAAGCGCCTGGGCGGCAAGAAGTTTCTGGGTTTCGAATGGGGCGGAAAGACGGTCGGAATCTTCGGCGTATTCATGCTGATCGATGACGTGAGTACGATGCTGCCGAAAAAGGGTGACGATCCGGCACTCATCATTCGCGACGCACGGATCTCCTCGCGCGAAGTCATCGAAGAGCTCAAACAGAAAACCGATTTCATCATCTGTCTCGCGAACACCGGCTGGACGAACGCGACGAATCTCGCACGCGGCGTGACAGGAATCGACGTGATGGTCGTAGGGAACGGCGCCAACATCAAACCGAAGCCGTTTCTCGTGAACGACATCGCGCTCGTCATGCCGGGGGATCTGGGCAAGCAGCTCGGCATTCTGGAACTCACCATGGACGAGTCATTCCGCGTCAAGGAGCGGGAAGGGCGGACCCAGGCATTCGAAGAGAACTTCGCTGACGACCCGGTCGTGGCGGAAATCGTCGACCGGTATCGCGTGGAGCTGAACGAGGTCGGTCGGACGTACATGCCCACGACGAGCGAACTCGACCGTATTCGTTTTGTCGGCGCGGAGGCATGCGCGGAATGCCACCTCAGTGAATACGAGCAGTGGATGTCGACGCCGCACGCCGATGCGATCACGACGCTGATCGAGGCCGAACAGGCGTTCAATCCCGAGTGCGTGAAGTGCCATGTGACGGGCTACGGCAAGTTCAACGGGTTTCATTCCTATGAGAAGACATCGAACATGGTGAACGTGCAGTGCGAGGTGTGCCACGGCTCGGGCATCGATCACATCAACTATGTGCGTGGAGAGGGACTGTCGGATGCGATCCGTACGCGGCAGAAAGCGTTCACGCTTGCGGCGACGGAAGAGCGATGCGTGGCCTGTCACAATTCGGAGCACGACCAGGAGTTCTTCTTCGACGCCGACGTGAAGCTCGTGGACCACTCACGCATGTTCGACAAAGCAGCGCGCTAGCGCCCTCAGTTGCACCCTTTGCCGTAGGCTCCGGCAGTCGGCGCACCCTTCTCGAGGCACGGGGAAGCGGCCTTCAGCATGAAGTTGTCCGCATTCGGGTCGCAGAACATCGGGTCGGCGTGACGATCCTGCGGCGTTCCGTAAGTTCCCGTGTAATCCCCGCCGTCATTCTCGAACAGAACGTTGTCCCTGATCGTGATCAGGTTGTCGAGCGTTGCGACTTGAAGCGCGAAGAGATCCTGATTGAAAGCGATGATGTTGCCCGAAATATCGTTCTCGCCCGACTGCGCCAGAACCGCGCCCGAACCGGCTCCGCCCGCGTTGTAAGCGATCGTATTGTTCCGTATGGATCCTGACAGGCTGACGAGACACCCGATCGGCCCGAAGTCCGTGCATGTATTGTGAGCGAGCAGGTTGTTGTCGAACTGCGTTCCGGTGAAGGAAAGGTTCACGGTTACGGCGCCTTCGTTTCGAAAGAAGCGGCAACCGGTGACCGAGCCGCGTCCGCCCAGTATGGTGAGGGCAGCCCCGGCGATGGCCGTATTGCCTTCGAAGACACAATCGCGAATCGTGAAGCTCGTGCACTGGGTCAGGTTGACTCCGCCGCCTTCGTTGTACGCCTCGTTGCCCGCCATGCGGCACGATTCGATCACCATCTTCGAACCCTCGGCGTAAATGCCCGCCCCACTTCCGGCCTCCCCGCTCGCAAAGCCGCGCGTGAAGTGAATCCCCGTGATCCGCGTGGTGCCCTCCGGGTTCTGGACGTGGAGGGCGCGATCTTCCTGCCCGGCGTCCACTGTTGTTTTGTCCATGCCCGCCCCGATCAGGGCGAGATCACCCCTGGCGCCGATACGCAGGGTCTCTTCGTACAGGCCGGCTGCCACCAGTACGGTATCGCCGGTTCCGGCGGCGTCGATTCCCTGCTGAATCGTCGGGTAGTCGGACGGCACGGAAATCACCGCGGCGGCGGCACGGCATACGATGAGAACGACGGCAAGAGCCGCCACCACGATCGGTCGGATCATTTGATTCACTCCCTGAAGGTCATGGATTTCGGCGTGTACGAGCAGCTTTCATTCATACCAGTGTCGCCGCCTTCCGGTTCCCGGTCAAGAGAATCGCGGAGCCGGGAGGGGCACGGTGCTCCGGGCGGCGTTTCGGCGACTTATCTGTGATTCGCTTTCTGTGGATTGTGCCGATTTGACGTGCCGTGGCACGGGTTTCTGTCTTTATGTGTCAATATGGCAGTGTGTGCGGCTTGCCTCGGCCGCCAGAGTGCGATCTTCTTAACGTCTAAGTAACAACAGCACAAGAAGATACGGTAGTTTCGGATGCAAGGGTGCGTTCTGGTACGGGGATTGATATGTACAGGAGTGTCGCGGCGAAGGCTGCGAAAAGAGAGCTCGGTAAGAGCGTCAGTCAACCCGCAACGGGACCATTCATAAGAAGGAGCTTGAAAATGAGACTATTACCTTTAAACCGCAACATGATGATGCAGGATCGAGCCTGGGACAGCCTCCTGGATGACTTCTTCGGCAAGACTGCCGGCGGGCCGGTCACGGCGCGCACGGAGTGGCATCCGAGCGCTGATATCATGGAACGGGACGATCACTACGAAGTGACGGTCGATCTTCCCGGCGTCGACAAGGCGAACGTGCGGATCACGGTCGAGAACGATCAGCTGACCATCAGCGGCGAACGGAACGAGGAGCGCAAGACCGAAGAGGGCCAGATGAGGCGCTTCGAGAGGTTCTCCGGCAGTTTCCGGCGCTCGTTCAGCCTTCCGGAAGGGGTCGATCCCGAATCCGTGGACGCGAAGTACAAGGACGGTGTCTTGACCGTCACCGTACCGAAGCCGGCGGAAGCCAAACCGAAACTGATCGAAGTCAAAGTGAAGTAACTCGATCGAAACGAGTTGCGGTCTATCCGGAGCGGGGGTTCTTCCCCCTCGAAAGAGGGGGCTCACCCCCCTCTGTTTCAGGGGGTTTTTCTCTCTCGCGCGAGGGGGATCGCCCCCCTTTTTTCATGACCCTCCGCCTTGACAGGAAGAGTGAACGGTTCCTATAGTTACGTTTGCTTTGCCACACAGGGAGTTGTCGCCATGAAACGCTTTGCCATCGCAGGATTTGCCGCCGCTTTACTGATGTCGGCCGACCCGGTTCACGCGCAGGCGCCCGCGCCGGACGATCTTTCGATCTCGGCGCTCGACGACATCGAACTCATTCTGGACCACATGGTTGCGGAATCGGAGCGGCTCTGGTCGTTCTCGATGCAGACCGGATACGGACAGCAGAGCAGCCCCACAACGAAGCACAAGGCCGAATCCATCCTTTCGATCAAGGAAGTATTCGAGGCCGTGAGCGCCACTCTGGGGCAGATCTTCGACATCGGCTGGTCCGACAACGGTTTTTCCGAACTGGGCCCCGGCTTCAACCTGGTGGCTTCCGGCCGCTACAAATTCCCCGAACGCATTTCGATCAGCGGCGCCAGGCTCGGCCTTGATCTGTCAGGGTCCCGTGTCGGCAATTCGACGAGAATCGCCGAGAACGGTTTCGGTGCGACTCTTACGAACGAGACCTATCAGTTCCACGCGTCGGGACTCCTTTTCGTCCCGGGCGAATTCAATAAGAAGAAACTTCCTCTTCTCGGAAACCGTCGCGACGTCTTCCTGTCGGCCGGCGCGGGCTATGCCCGGGGTTCACAGGTTACAGAGCTCTTCATTCCTCCGCGCGACTTCGGATCGATCAATCCTCCCACCATTCTGAAAGCGGAGAACGGAACAGGCTCCTGGCAGATCGGAATCGGAGGCGAAGAGTACTACGCGCCGTTTTTCTCGCTCAGCTGGCAGGTTCTCTACCGGAATCTCAAGATCGACGAACTCAAGTACGATGATGCCTCGAGGGCCGCGCTCGAGCCGTCAGGCGACCTTCCCATTGTCGAGGGCGAGGGTGAAATCGCAACGGCGTGGGACCCCTGGTTCCCGGCAACCTCGCTCCAGGGGAGCTGGGTGGCTGACCCGAGCGATCCGATCCAGATCGATTTTTCCGGAATCAACTTCGTTCTCGGTGTCCGCTACCACTTCTAGCAGAATTTCCACTTCCCGCTAAATCCCGACCGGTCTACGGCCGATCAGTTCAGTGATGGGCGCCTCTCGGGGAATGAGGCAGTTCTCACGATGGTTCGCTGGCCTGGACTATCTCTGGGAATCGTTTGAAAAAGGTTGTAAAGCACCCGCCCATTTCGCCGATATATCGGTCATGAGCACGACAGGGCCATCGCAACAATTAACTGCCGAATGAGGTGCTGAATGGCAAAGGAAATCTTGGACGTAGGGGCTGCAGCGGAATATCTTCACATTACGCGCGCAACGCTTTACAAGCTCGCGAAAGAAAAGAAGATTCCCGGTCTCAAGATCGGCGGCCAGTGGCGCTTCTCGAAAGATCGACTCGATGAACTCTTCTCGGAGGGTTGGAACGGGGCAGATATCGAGAACGAAGCCAACAGCGAGAAGTCGAACGTCTAGAAGGTCGGAAGTTTTGAGAGCCGCCGGCTGATCCGTCGGGGGAAGCTCGAGCCTCCCGACAGACCTGGTAGGCGACCTTTTGGCCGCCCACCCGGAATCCGAAGACTTCACACGACCGGTCTGATGCATTGGAGCAGGCGATCCCCCACCGGGGATCGCTTGCTTTTTCAGCCCTCCATTGTTACTCATCAACACAGGAACCAGTGAGTATCCGCCTCCACCGGAACCCCGGCATCGGAGGGGTGTGATCTCTATCAACCAGGGAGGTTCCTGCCATGTTTTCGATATTCGATCCGACGATGATTCTGCTGATCCCCGCGATCGCTCTCGCGGCATGGGCGCAGTGGAAGGTTCGCGCTACCTATAACAAGTACTCGGAAGTGCCCACGCGGGCGGCACGGCCCGGGCTTCGCGTGGCGAAGGACATCCTGCGCGCGAACCGGCTCGAGAGTGTCGGCGTCGAACCGGTGGCCGGGATGCTGAGCGACCACTACGACCCGCGCGCCAAAGCCGTGCGGCTCTCCGAGGGGAACTACCAGTCCAGTTCGATCGCGGCTGTCGCGGTCGCCGCGCACGAGGTCGGCCATGCGATGCAGGACGGTCTCGGCTACGCGCCGCTCGCTCTGCGTCACAACCTGTTCCCCGTCGTGAACATCACTTCCACAATGGCGATGCCGCTTCTGCTGATCGGCTTCCTGTCGAACTTTCCGATGCTGATCGACGTGGGCATCGTTTTCTTCTCCGTCGCCGTTTTCTTTCACGTCGTAACGCTGCCGGTCGAATTCAACGCCTCGAGCCGCGCGCTGGTACAGCTTCGTCAGGGAAACTACCTCGATGAAGGGGAACTTGCCGGCGCGAAGAAAGTGCTCGACGCCGCCGCACTGACGTACGTCGCGGCAACGGCAATGGCTCTTCTGCAACTCCTTCGTTTCATACTGCTCCGACGGCGTGCCTAACCGGCGCGCAGCCCGGGGACGGAATCGCCTCCTCTCTCGCAGAGGGGGCTTCGCATTCGCCTGCCTGCTCGTGTCAGTCGTGCTGTCGGGGAACGCGGCTCAGGCCGCCTCCGTGCGTGAGATCCGAAGCGAGGAAGAACTGATCCGGGGGCCGGCGGCGATGGGCCAGGTAGGCGATCTGCTGCTCGAGAACGGATGGCTCCGTGTCATCGTGTCCAACATCGAGCATCCCGCAGGGCGGGCGCTTTCGGGGGGGCAGCTCCTCGACGTGGCGATGCACGGAGGCGAGGACGAATGGGGACAGAGCCTCGTTGCGCTCACGGACGAATTTCCGCGCCAGGTCAGATATCAGACGATGGAGATCATGGGTACGGGCACGCGCGCTTCCGTACGATTTCAGGGCAGGGACAGCCGGAACGACAACATCGCGATCACGACCACGTACTCACTCTCCGACGGCAGCGATCATCTCGAAATTACGACCGAATACAGAAACGGGATGCGCGGCATGCTCGACAGCGTGATCGTCGGCGACCGGATCGCGCTCGGCACGACCTGGGCGTTCGTACCGGGTTACGGAAGGCTCTCCGCCGGACTCCCGAAGGCGGAAGAATTCGTGTCGACTCCATCACGTATTCTGCTGATCGGTGAAGGCGTTACGTACGGGTGGGAATCGCCCTTCGCCGGTTCGATCGAGCCCCAGAACGAAAACGCGATCCGTGTCACGTTCTCGCCGTTTCGGATCGGCGCGAAAGAAACGGAAACATTCGTGCGGCGTCTCTTCGTAGGCGGCCCGGATCCCGGCTCGCTGCTTACGACGATGTCTCCGGACCATGCGATTCCCGTCCCCGGGCGGATCTACCATGACGATTTTGACGACCTGCTCCAGGACACGTGGGTCGAGGTTCGAAGAGACGGGGTGCCTTACTCTCTGATTCGCCCCGGCCCCGACGGGCGTTTTCTGGCGCGGCTTCCCGCCGGTGTTTACGACGCGCGAGCGGTGACGAACAACGGCACGGTAGGGCCGTACCGGCACTTCAACCCCGCGTTCGAACAGTCCGGGGAACTTCGCCTGCAGATGGACGACGAAGCGAAGGTGACGATCGAAGTCCGAGACGAACGGGGGGATCTGATTCCCGCCAAGGTCTCCCACGTGCGCCCGGGCACCGACGAACTTTCCGTGCCGCATCGCGCGCAGCGTTACCTCGGCACGGGTACGGGTTTCATGCGCCTCCCCGCGGGTACGAACCGTCTCTACTTTTCGCACGGCCCTCTTTACGATCGTGTGGTACGCGAGGTCCGTCTCGGGCGGAGCGAACGCGTTGAAATCTCCGTGACGCTCGAGCGTCAGGTCGACGTGCGCGGACTGCACGCGGTGGACGGAAACGTGCGAAGCGCGCGCAGCCTGAACTCGAGCATTCCGCTGCGTGATCTGCGCGAGGCCGCCCGCGTCGAGGATCTCGACATGCTTCTGCTGCTCGACCGCGGTCCGAACCCGCCCGCGAATCTCCGGCACGAGACGCCTTTCATATTGGAAGGGCAGGAGGTGCTCGTACCGCGCATGGGAAGCTTCGGGCTCTTTCCGATCGCGCAGAGTGAGCTCGTGATTTCTGTCGGTTCGAAGGGGATGGAGGGGAAGGCGCCCACCGAGTTTCTGAGCAAGTTCCGGCGTGTCGGTTCGAAACCGCTGGTGCAGGTCCAGCTCCCGCGTGATCCGGCGAACGGATACTTCCAGGCCATCGGGCTCGACCCGCGTACGGGGCTCTCCACGAATATCGAAGTCAGTTACGACTTCGATCTCATCGAAGTGGCCAACGCGACGGACCTGCGCAGTGCCCCAGGCGTTTTGAACGATTGGTTTCATTTGCTGAACCTGGGCCACCGCGTCTTCGCCACGGGCAATTCGGACTCCAGAAACCTCGACCCGGGCGCGCTGGGCTATCCCAGGAATTACGTGGATACGGGAGGGGAGCCGCTGAACGAATCGTCTCTTATAGATGCGCTGCGATCCGGCCGATCAATCGTAACGACGGGGCCGCTGCTCGACGTGACCGTGAACGGGCGTGCGAAGCCCGGGGAGACGATCGTCGTTCGCGACGGACTCGCGGACGTGGCGATCGAGATTCAGGCCGCCGAGTGGATCCATCTCGATAAGATGCGTGTCTTCGCAAATGCGCAGCAGATCGGCGAGCAGACGATCCGGAGGCGGCCGGGCGAAACGTCGGTGCGCCTCAACGAATCGCTCCCGATTCATCGCGATACGTGGGTGGTGGTCGTCGTCACCGGGAAGCAGGATCTCGCCCCCGTGGCAATCGGACCGCGGGGAGAGCCGATCCGGCCGGTCGCCTTCTCGAATCCGATCTGGATCGACGAGGACGGAAACGGGCGCTTCGACGAACCGGGCGTTCGGTAGCGCGGATTGACACAACGGAGAAACCCCTGGAATAGTGGAAACATGATGAAACGAATCTTACCGGCAACAGCGCTGCTCTTCGCACTCTTCGGCCCCGCGCGGGCGGAGGAGTTCTTCCCGCTCGATGATGTCCACAGGGGCATGATCGGCTATGCGCTGACCGTGATCGAAGGGACGCGTATCGACACGATGACGGTCGAAGTGATCGACGTCATCCGCGCGCGCAGCAGTTCCGGCAGCAGCATTCTCGTCGAAGTGCGCGGTCTCGGCACCGACATCTCCGGGATCGCAGGCGGCATGAGCGGCTCGCCCGTGTACCTCGAAGGTAAACTGGCCGGTGCACTGGCGTTCACGTACTCGGGCGCGCGGATCGCGATCGGCGGTGTTACCCCGATCGGGGAAATGGTCGAAGTGCTCGAACGCCGCGACAAAGAAGTCGCGAACCACACGCTGCAGGGACGTCCTGCATCGGGAAGCACCGGGCGCCCGGACCGCATTGCGACGCCGATCGCGATCAGCGGTTTCGCGGGGCCGGTTTCCGACGACATCGATCGCTTCTTCGCGGACCTGGGCATGGTGACGACGCTCGGTGGCGCGGGAGGGGGCGACTCGAAGGCGAAAGGCTGGGAGATGCGTCCCGGCGCGGCGGTCGGTGTGCGGCTATTGTCGGGAGACGCGAATCTCACGGCGATCGGTACCGTGACCTGGGTCGACGGCGACCGGATGGTCGCATTCGGACATCCCCTCTTCCAATCGGGGAACGCGGTGTTCCCGCTCGTGTCGGCCGAGATTCACGCGGTCATGCCGAGCCGCGGCCTGTCGTTCAAAATCGGCTCGCCGATCGAGACCGTAGGCGCGATGACGCAGGACAGACGCACCGCGATCGCGGGCGAACTCGGCATGACCGCGCCCACGATTCCGATTCGCGTCGGCGTTACGGTGCCGGGCATTCGCAAAGATGAGTTTACCTATGAAGCGATCGATCATCGCGCGCTTACGGCTGCGCTGGCGGCGTGGGCGACGACGAATTCGATCATGCACAACGAGAAAAGCTGGGGCGACGGGACCGCGCGTGTCAAGACGCGCATCGCGCTTCACGGCACCGACCAGGTCCTCGAGACCGACAACGTGTACACAGCGTCTACATTCATACGCGCGGCGGCGGCCGATGTCGCGCTTCCGATTCAGGTCTTCGCGAACACGAGCATCGAAGACGTGGCCGTGAAGAGTATCGATGTCGAGGTGGAAGTGCGCGACGGCCGCGACCTCGTGCGCATCGAGGAAGTGCTCGTCGAGAAGGGCTCGTACCGCCCGGGTCAGGAAGTGAAGGGCAAGGTTCTCGTGCGGCGATACCAGGGGGGCGTGACGGAACACCCGTTCTCGCTTCCGGTGCCCGCGGATCAGCCGGCGGGGGAACTGATTCTTCGCGTCTGCGACGCGGAGGGTTCGGAGGACTTCGACGACAAGCGCGCGCCGAACCGCACGCGCGTCACGACCCTGGACGGCTTGATTTCGCTTCTGAAAGATCGCCGCGGGAACGACCGCGTGTACTGCACGCTCTACGACCGTTCGATCGGGGCGACGATCGAGGGGCGCGCATTCCCGAATCTTCCCGCATCCGTACTTTCGATTTATGCCGAGCCCCGTCATGCCGATGACGCGGCCTACCGAACCGGCCGCGTGATCGCTGCGACCGACCTGCCGTTTTCCGGAGTCGTATCCGGCTGCTGGTCGCTCCCCGTGAACATCGACCCGAACGCGCCCTGATGGTGCGAGACCAATCCATGAGGAGATTGTTTTTCATGAAATCGTCGTTCCTACGAACCACCGCTTGCGCGGCAATTACAGCAGGCGCGTTATTCGGATTTTCCGATCGCGCTCTCTCCGTCACGACGAGTTACTGGGACGTCGCCGGGCGCCAGGCGATCCTGGAAGGGAATGCCGAGAACGTGACCGTGGGTCCGCTCGGTTCGCTCGGGCTTTCCCCTATGCTCGTACAGGTCGGCGACATCGGCGAGTACTACGTGTGGTCGTTCGCGAAGGACCGCCGCGGAAACCTGTATGTGGGGACCGGGGACCAGGGGCGTATCTACAAAATCGACTCGAGCGGCCAGTCCTCCCTTTTCTTCGATACGGTCGAACTCGACGTCGTATCGCTCGCGGTCGACAAGGACGGCAACGTGTTCGCGGGCACATCCCCCGACGGCATGATTTACAAAATCGCGCCCTCGGGCGAAGGGAAGCCGTTCACGGACACGCCGGAGAGTTACATCTGGTCGATGGTCTTCGACGACCGCGGCGATCTCTATGCGGGAACGGGTGAAAAAGGACGTGTTTACAAGTTCGACCGTTCGGGGAATGCCGAGATCGTATATGACTCACAGGAAACGAACATTCTCGGGCTCGTCTGGGACGATGAGAACGACCGGCTGATTCTCGGAGGCGACGGGAACGGTCTTCTGATCGCGCTCGACCGCGACGGGAAAGCCCAGGTCATTTACGATTCGCCACGCGACGAAGTGGGCGCCGTATTTCTCGCGCCCGACGGCGCGATCTACTTTTCGTCTGCCGGCGACAGGGATTCGAAAGACCCCGACACCAAAGGCAAGAAGGACAAGAAGAACGCGCTTCTCTATCGTGTCGATCCCGGCGGCGCCGTCGAGCTCTTCTGGGCATCGGATGCGGAGTTCATCTTCTCGGTCGCGATGCGTGAAAACGGGAACCTGCTGGTCGGCACCGGCTCGCCCGGCACCCTTGTCGAGTTGAATCCGGATGGCGAAGCCACGATCTGGAAGGAGCTCGCCGAGTCCCAGCTTCTGAAGTTCCATGCATGGGCGGGTGACTTCGTGTTCGGCACGGGAAATCAGGGGCACGTGTACCGCGTGGGCCCGGACCGCGCGAGCGAAGGGGAGTACACGTCGGAAACCATGGATGCCGCGAACGTGGCACGCTGGGGGAATCTGCGCTGGTGGGGCGAGACCGAAGGAAGTTCGGATGTCGTGTTCGAAACGCGGAGCGGCAACACCGAAGAGCCGGACGACACGTGGAGCGACTGGCAGAAGATCCGCGATGAAGACCGCGGCGGAAAGGTGCAGTCGCCCGCCGCGCGCTTCCTGCAGTGGAAGGCCAGGCTTGTCGGAGACGATGAGAGCGGGCCGCAGGTCGAGCGCGTACGCGTGGCCTACAAAGAGCATAACCTCGCGCCCAAAGTGCACTCCGTGACGGTGTCGGGCGCGGACGAAACGTATTACGAAGGCCCGTCGGACCAGCGCCCCGAAACGCTGCACCAGGTGCTCGCGGACGGTACGCGCGTCGAGTATTACCCCGGGCGCTATCGGAACGGCGGTCCGTCCGAGGCCGACGACCTCTGGACGAACTCGATTCGAACCGCGCGCTGGGAAGCGACCGACGCGAACGGCGATCTGCTTCTCTTCGATGTGTACTGCCGCGGGGCCGGCGAGAATTCGTGGCTCCTTCTGGACGAAGATATTGATCTGCCGTATTTCTCGTGGGATTCGCGCAAGCTGACCGACGGCGAGTACAGGCTGCGCATCGTGGCGAAAGATCAGCCGCACAATCCCGAAGGGACCGCGCTGACCGCGGAGCGCATCGGCGAGCCGTTCACGGTGGATAACACGCCCCCCGTGATCGACGGCCTCTCCGCGAGCCGTGACGGCGACCGCATTCGCGTCAAAGCCGGTGCCGAAGACCGCACGAGTCCGCTCCGGCGCGCCGCGTATTCCTTCGACGCCCAGACATGGCGCGCCGTGGAACCCATTGACGCCATCTTCGATTCGTGGGAAGAAGAGTTTGCGTTCGAAGCGCCCGAGACGGGTTCGATGAAATCGTCCGTGCTCTTCTTCCGCGTATCCGATGAAGCAGGCAATGTAGCGAGAGGAAAAGTCTCCATTCGATGAATCGAAAAAAACCGATCGTTCACGAGCTGCGGAACGGGCTCAAAGTTCTCATGAAGCCCACCCACTCGGCGCCGCTCGTTTCGGTCTGGTGCTGGTACAAGGTCGGCTCGTCCGACGAGCGCCCCGGAATCACGGGTGTTTCCCACTGGCTCGAACACATGCTCTTCAAGGGGACGAAGAAGTACTCGAAAGAGGAGATGAAGAGCCTCGTCGAAAAACGCGGCGGGTACTGGAACGGCTACACGTGGATCGACCAGACCACTTACTTCGAAACGCTTCCGAAAGACCATCTCGATTTCGCGCTCGAACTCGAATCCGAACGGATGGCGTACAGCCTGATTGATCGCAAGGAGTTTGATTCGGAGCGCACGGTGATTCTGGCCGAACTGCGCGGCGGCGAGAACAATCCTGAATCGCTGCTTGATCGCGAAGTGACGGCCGCCACGTTTCAGGCGCACGGCTATCACTGGCCCACGATCGGCTGGGAAGAAGACGTGAAGCGCATCACGCACGACGACATGCTTTCGCATTACGAGCGCTGGTATAACCCGTCGAACGCGACTCTGGTGGTTGCCGGCGACTTCGAACCGGCGGCGGCGCTGCGTAAAGTGCGCAAACACTTCGGGCGCATCCCGAAGGGGATGAAGCGCCCGCAGGAGCGCACGGTCGAGGCGCCGCAGCTCGGCGAGAAGCGCGTTACGGTCGAGGGAAGCGGCTCCACTTCGTACTATCATGCGGCGTTTCGCGCGCCGGCCGTTTCCGATCCGCAGTTTTACGCGCTCGTTGTGCTCGACGCCGTGATCGGCGGCGCGAAAGGCATCAGCCTCTGGAGTTCCGGCTCGGAAGCTTCGAAGAGCTCGCCCCTGAACCAGGAGCTCGTGGAGAAGCGCCTGGCGACGGCCGCCCGTTCTTTCACGGTGCCGACACGCGACCCGTATCTCTACTATTTTACGGTAACGCTGGCGCACGGCGTCACGACCGACCGCGTGGAAAAGAGCCTGTTCCGGCTTCTGAACCGGGCGGCTGCCAAAGCACCGACGAAACGCGAACTCGAAAAGGCCAAGAACCAGATCCGGGCCGCGCACGTTTTTCAAAGCGACTCTGTAACGGAAGTCGCGCACAACCTCGGTTACTTCGAAACGATCGATACGCACGCGTTCCTCGACACGTTCCTCGACCGCGTACAGGCGGTGACGGGCGAGCAGGTACGCGCGCTGGCCGAGACGCTCTTCGTCAGCAAAAACAGAACAGTGGGCATTTACGCGCCGGCAAAAGTGCGCAGAGGGAGTCGCGCGTGATCCGGACCGTGTTACCCAGCGGCCTTCGCGTGATCGTGAAGACGAACCGGCTGAGCCCGTCCGTCGCCGTTCGGCTCGTGCTGCACTCCGGCACGATTGCGGACCCCGCCGGCAAAGAGGGCCTCGCGAACCTCACTTCGTCACTGCTCGAAGACGGCACGAAAAAATGGACCGGCGACACCATCGCCGAAAAGACCGACTTCATCGGCGCCGATTTCGGTGTGTCCGTGGATCGCCATGCCACCGTTTTTGTTGCGTCGTTCCTGCGCGAGCATCTGGCGTTCATGCTCGGCCTCGGCCGCGAACTACTGGCGAATCCCGTGTTTCCGGCGAAAGAGATCCGCAAGGTGCAGGGCCAGATATTGTCGGACCTGCGTGAAGACGAGCACGACACCGGCGCCGTCGCGATGAAGAACCTGCGCCGTTTTCTCTACCCGCGCACTCATCCGTACGGCCGGCCCGGGAGCGGCACGAAGAAAACGATCCCGGCGCTCAAGCGGAGCGACCTCGTCCGTTTTCATCGCGAGGAGTATCGCCCGAGCGGCGGCATCCTGATGATCGTGGGCGACGTAAAAGAAACAGAAGCCGTGAGCGCCGCCAAACGTGCTTTCGGTTCCTGGCGCGGCAACGGGCGCCCCGGACCGCCGGAAGTGCCGGACGCGCGCGGACCGCAGCGCATTCGCACGAAAGCCCACGTCATTCCCCAGAAATCGCAGTGCGACATCGCGCTGGGCATGGTGGGGATCCGGCGCCTCGACCCCGATTTCTTCGCCGCCATCGTCCTGAACCAGATTCTGGGCGCGTTCGGTCTCGGCGGGCGGCTCGGGAACCGGATTCGCGAACAGGAAGGGCTGGCGTACTACGTCTACAGCGCCCTCTCACCGACCGTGGGCCCCGGCCCCTTCGTGATCCGCGCCGGCGTCCATCCGAGCCATGTCGGCCGCGCTGTGGCTCTCATGACCGAGGAGATCGATCGGATCCGCCAGAAGAAGGTGACCGACCGCGAAATCGAAGAAACCAGGCGATTTATGATCGACAGCATGCCTCTCAGGCTCGAAACGAACGAGGGAATCGCCGCCTTTCACCTGAACGAGGAGTACTACGGGCTCGGTCCGCACTACCTCGAAAAGTACCGCGAATCCGTGCAAGGCGTTACAAAGGAAGAGGTTCTCGCTGTTGCCCAGCGCCTGCTGCGTCCGGACGCCTTCGGGCTCTCTGTCGCAGGTCCGGCGCTCCCGGCGCCGCTCGAGGATCTCGTCGGTCCGCTCTCCTGACGCCACCGGGTGCTTGACACCCATTTCCTGCGCCCTATATATTGTTTGATTCTGAGGTCCGGTCGGGCACGTCCCGGGATTCCTCCTCCCTTTATGCGAAAGTGGGGTTCCGCTGATGCCTCCGATGGATATCGAGATCTCCGTACTTGAAGACGGGATCAACGAGTTCGATTTTCTGGCGAAGCCGGAAGAGCTGGATCTGGAAATGGAGGATACGGTCTTTGCAGAAGACGTATCGGTCGAGCTTCGCATCACGCGTTCCTCGGATACACTGACACTGGCTGCCCGTTGCGTAACCCGCGCGGACCGAACGTGCGCGCGTTGTCTTGGTACGTTCAAAGACGGCGTCGATTCCGAGTTTTACGAGGTTGCCGAGCTCGACGGAGAAAAGCTGCGTTTGCTGGACGATCAGTACGATGGCGATCCGGGTTTCCTGAATCGGGCCCCGGGTATTTTCGCGATTGATCCGCTCGTCCGGGAAGCCGTTCTCGTATCCTCGCCCATGAAGCCGGTCTGCAGGAAAGACTGCAAGGGACTTTGCCCGCAGTGCGGTGTGGATCGGAACGAACAGGAATGCAACTGCGAGGAGAGCCACGGACATTCCGTCTGGGAGGCTCTCAAAGATCTCGCTCAAAATGAAAAGGATTGAGACATGGCTGTCCCGCAGAGGAGAACCTCGAAAATGCGCAAGAACAAACGGCGTGCACATGACGCGATGACGCCCAAGAGCCCGTCGGTCTGCACGCACTGCAGTCAGCGCAAGGTTCCGCATCGCATCTGCTCGCATTGCGGGTACTACAATGGTCGGCGCATCATCGTAACCGCCTAGTATGGCCGATAAAAACGCTCCCATCGGAATCGCCATCGATGCAATGGGTGGCGACGCGGGGCCCCAGGTCGTCGTGGAGGGCGTGGTACGTGCCATGCGCGCCTCCGAAGAGAACCTGGACATCTATCTCGTAGGTGATACGCATCGCATCGAGCTGGAACTCGGCCGTCACGGCGATCTGCCGAAACGCCCTCAGATCGAGCATACGACCCAGGAAATCCAGATGGAGGACAAGGCGGCGTCCTCGCTCCGGCGAAAGAAGGACTCTTCGATCGCCCGCGGCCTCCAGCTCCAGAAGGACGGCAAGGTGCAGGCGTTCGTGAGTGCCGGGAATACCGGCGCCGTGGTCGCCTCCAGCCTGCTCGCTCTCGGTCGTCTGCCCGGCGTGCGCCGACCCGGGATCGCGACCTACGTGCCCGGGCGCCGGGGCGGATACGTCCTGCTCGACGTGGGCGCCACGAAGGACTGCAAGCCCGTCGACCTCGTTACATTCGGCCAGATGGGCTCGGTCTACGCCGAGCGGATTCTGAAGCGACCGAACCCGCGCATCGGACTCCTCAATATCGGCGAGGAAGAAGGAAAGGGAAACGAGCTCACGCGTGAGGCGTTCGAGCTGTTCCAGTCCGCGGAGGTCAACTTCATCGGCAACGTCGAATCGAACGCCCTGTTTCAGGGAGCCGCCGACGTCGCGGTCTGCGACGGCTTCGTCGGCAACGTGATTCTGAAGTTCGCCGAGAGCATGGTCGAATGGCTCGGCGACCTGGTGCGCGAAGAGATTCAGCCGCGCCCGATGGCCAAAATCGGCGCCCTGTTTCTGAAACCCGTGATCGGCGCCCTGAAGCAGACATTGAGTTATGAAGAATACGGGGGAGCGCCCCTGCTCGGTGTCGACGGGATCACGATCATCTGTCACGGCCGGTCGTCGGCCCGGGCGATCGAAAACGCCGTGCATACGGCCGCACGGTTCGTGCGCCACGACATCAACGACGAAATCAAGTCCAAGCTCAAAAACGCGAGCGAGGTGACGGTTGACTAAACCGAACGTTCATATTCTGGGTACGGGTTCGTATGCTCCCGAGAAAGTACTGAGCAATGCCGACCTGATGCGCATGGTCGACACGACGGACGAGTGGATCACGACACGCACGGGAATCAAAGAGCGCCGCGTGGCGGGGCCGGGCGTTGCCACGTCTGATCTTGCGACGCCGGCGGCGAAGTCCGCGCTCGAAGCCGCGGGTCTCGACGCGATGGACGTCGACCTCATTCTGCTCGGTACCGCCACACCCGACATGCTCTTTCCGTCGACCGCGTGCGTGGTGCAGTCGAATCTCGGCGCGCGCAATGCCGCGGCCTTCGACCTGAGCGCCGCCTGCTCGGGGTTTCTCTATGCGGTCTCGGTCGGGAAAGCGTTTATCGAGGCCGGCACGTACAAGAACGCGCTCGTGATCGGCGCCGAGGCGCTGACGAATATCCTGAACTGGGAAGATCGCACGACGTGCGTACTCTTTGGAGACGGCGCGGGGGCGGTCGTGCTCGGCCGCGCCGACGAGAAGGACCCGGCAGGAACCGGAATTCATGCGATTCATCTTCATTCCGACGGCGACCTCACGAAACTCCTCTACATGCCGGCCGGCGGGTCGCGTATTCCGACCAGCGCCGACTCGATCGAAAAGAAACTGCACTTCGTGAAGATGGAAGGGCGCGAGGTCTTCAAGCACGCGGTGAAACTCATGAGTCAGGCGATGGAAGAAACGCTGGCCGACGCGGGCTTCACGCCGGCCGATCTCGACCTGCTGGTGCCGCATCAGGCGAATCTCCGCATCATGGAAGCGGTGGCGAAGCGACTCGAGATCCCGAACGAGAAAATATTCGTGAACGTGGATCGCTACGGCAACACATCGGCGGCATCGGTGCCGCTCGCGCTCGACGAGGCGGTACGAACGGGGCGCATCAAACGTGGTGACCTCGTAGGCACGGTCGTTTTCGGCGGCGGCTTTACATGGGCCGCGGCGGTGGTGCAGTTCTGATGGGCATGACGGCTTTTCTCTTTCCGGGGCAGGGATCGCAGTTCGTCGGCATGGGGAAGACCCTGCGCGAAGAGTATCCCGTGACCGCCGAAGTGTTCGATCTCGCGGACGAAGTCATGGAAATGCCTCTCTCGCAGCTCGCGTTCGACGGGCCCGAGGAGACGTTGCGCGAAACGCGTTATACGCAGCCCGCCATCATGATGGTGAGTCTCGCCCTTCTGAAACTGCTTGACGGACGCAACATGACACCCGAGATTGTGGCGGGCCACAGCCTCGGCGAATACACGGCGCTTGTTTCTGCGGGCGTATTGAGCCCGCGCGACGCGTTTCGCGCCGTGCGCCGGCGCGCGGAACTCATGTTCGAGGCCGGGGTGGAGAATCCGGGCAGCATGGCGGCCGTACTCGGTCTTCCGACCGACGAGGTCCTGCAGGTCTGCAGGGAGGCCGAAGAGATCGGGATCGTGCAGCCCGCGAATCTGAACGCGCCGGGCCAGATCGTGATCTCGGGCGAAGTCGCGGCCGTGGAGAAGGCGATGGAACTCGCCGGAGAGCGCGGCGCGAAGCGTGTGGTCGCTCTCCCCGTAAGCGGGGCGTTTCATTCGGAGCTCATGGGGTATGCTTCCGAGGGGCTCGAAGCGATCCTGAACGAGATCGAGTTCCGCGACGCCGAAGTCCCCGTTGTGGTGAACGTCGACGCGGTGCCGGTGTCGTCGGGCGACGCGCTCAGGAAGGCCCTCGTGCGACAGCTCCGCGGCGCGGTTCGCTGGGAGGAGTCGATCCGCCGCATGGCGGAAGAAGGCGTGACCGACGCCCTCGAAATCGGGCCCGGCCGTGTGCTGAAGGGCCTCGTCCGCAAGATTGACCGTGAGATCGCGGTTCGCAATGTGGAAGACGGCGAATCGTTCCGGAACCTGATCGAAGGAGCGGCAGAATGAGTGAACAGGTAAAGCTTCCCTGGCTGCCCGACTGCATCGCGGGCCAGGTGGCGATCGTGACTGGCGGAGCCCAGGGGATCGGGCGTACGATTGCGCTGACGATCGCCAGAATGGGCGCTGACGTGGCCGTGGTCGACGTCGACCAGGACAAAGCCGAAGCGACCGCGGGCGAGATCCGCGAACTCGGGCGTGGCGCCCTGGCCTTCAAGGCGGACGTCACGAATCTCGAAGACGCCGAAGCGTGTGTCCAGAAAGTTGTGGAAAAGCTCGGCCGCGTTGATATTCTCGTCAACAACGCGGGAATCACGCGCGACAACATCCTGCTCCGCATGAAGGAACAGGAATGGGACAGCGTGATCGCCGTCAATTTAAAAGGTACTTTCAATTTTACGAAAGCGGTCGCCCGGCCCATGATCAAGAATCGGAGCGGGCGCATCGTGAATATCGCATCCGTGATCGGAGTCATGGGGAATGCGGGGCAGGGCAATTACGCCGCTTCCAAAGCGGGGATCATCGGCTTCAGCAAGTCGATTGCCAAGGAACTCGCTTCGCGGGGAGTGACGGTCAACGCCATTGCGCCCGGGTTCATCGATACCGCCATGACGAAGGTCCTTTCGGAGGACGTGCGAAACCAACTGCGAGAGCAGATTCCATTGAAGCGCCTCGGCGCGAGCCAGGACGTGGCGGATGTCGTCGCGTTCCTCGTTTCGCCGGCGGCCAACTACGTAACCGGCCAGGTCCTGCATGTGGACGGCGGCATGGTGATGTGAAGAAGGAGACAAGAACGATGTCTTATGAAGCTCGCGTAAAGGAACTCATTGTAGAACAGCTCGGAGTCGGGGCGGATCAGGTGACGATGGAAGCATCGTTCATCGACGATCTGGGTGCCGATTCCCTGGACACCGTGGAACTGGTGATGGCTCTCGAAGAAGAGTTCAACATCGAAATTCCCGACGAAGATGCCGAGAAGATTCTGACGGTCAAAGATGCCGTGCATTATCTGAACGAGCACGTAACCGCGTAACTTTTCGAACCGGATGATGAGAGTTTCATGAGCGACAGACACCGCGTTGTGATTACAGGGCTCGGAGTCGTTTCCCCGATCGGGCTGAATGCCGAAGAGACATGGGATTCCATGATCAACGGCAGGCACGGTTTCGGGCCGATCCAGCAGTTCGATACGGAAGGGTTCGAAGTGCGTTTTGCCGCCGAGGTGAAGGGCTTCGATCCCACGAACTGGCTGCATCCGAAAGATGCGCGCAAGTTCGATCCGTACGTGCAGTTCGCGGTCGCGGCCGCGGACATGGCCGTAGTCGACTCGGGGCTCGACCTCGAGGCGGTCGATCACGATCGCTTCGGTGTAATCATCGGGACCGGAATCGGCGGCATGCAGATCTGGGAGGAGCAGCACAGCCAGCTCCTGAACAAGGGACCACGACGCGTGTCTCCGTTCTTCATCCCGATGATGATCGCGAACATGGCATCCGGTCAGGTATCGATCCGGTTCGGGGCGCGCGGCCCGAACTTCGCGCCGGTCTCGGCCTGTTCGAGCGGCGCGCACGCGATCGGCGAAGCCTTTCGCGTGATCCAGCGCGGCGATGTCGACGTGATGATCTGCGGCGGGTCTGAAGCGGCGATCACGCCGCTCTCGATCGGCGGATTCGCTTCGATGAAGGCGCTTTCCACGAGGAACGACAGTCCGGAAACGGCCAGTCGCCCGTTCGACGCGGAACGGGACGGATTCGTGATGGGCGAAGGCGCCGGCATCACGGTCCTCGAAAGCTACGAGCACGCGAAGAAGCGTGGCGCCACGATCTACGGCGAGATGGCCGGGTACGGCATGACGGCCGACGCGCATCACATCACGGCGCCGGCTCCCGAAGGGCGCTGCGGGGCGCGGGCCATGTCACTCGCGATGCAGGACGGCGCGGCCGATGCGACCGACGTCGACCACATCAACGCACACGGAACGTCGACCCCGATGAACGACCGGCTCGAGACGATGGCCATCAAGACGGCCTTCGGCGAGCACGCGAAGAAGCTGCTCGTGAATTCGACGAAGTCGATGACGGGGCACCTGCTCGGCGGGGCTGCGGGCGTCGAGTTCTTCGCCACGGCGAAGGCGGTGCAGACGGGGATCGTTCCGCCCACTATCAACTATCAGACCAGCGACCCGGATTGCGATCTCGACTATGTGCCGAACACGGCGCGCGAAGTCCCGATCCGTGCCGCGCTGAGCAACTCTCTCGGCTTCGGCGGGCACAATGTCTGCCTGCTCGTGAAGAAGTTCGAGGGGTAGGACATCCAAGAGAGATATTTCGCATGATAGAAGTGATCAGGCGGCTGTTTCGCTCGCGTAAAGTGACTTCGGTCGGCGGCAAGACAATGCCCGTCAAGCGGCGCAAGCTGTTGGAGCAGCTCGAGGAAAGGCTCGGGATGCGTTTCAACGATCTTTCCCTCCTGAACCAGGCCCTCGTTCACCGCTCCTATCTGAATGGCAAATCCGCGACACGCAACGAATCGAACGAACGCATGGAGTTTCTCGGCGATTCGGTGCTCGGCCTCGTCGTGAACGAGCATCTGTACAAGCGCCATCCGGGCGAGAACGAAGGCAACCTGACGAAGATCAAGTCGCTCATCGTGAGTCGCCAGGTTCTCGCGGAGCTCGCGGAAGATCTCGATCTCGGGAAGTATCTGCTGCTGTCGAGCGGAGAGATCGAGTCGGGCGGCCGCAACCGGACGTCGATCATCGCCGACGCGCTCGAAGGCGTGATCGGCGCGATCTATCTCGACCGCGGCCTCGACACGAGCCGGCGGTTCATTCGCCAGCTTCTCCTCCATAATGTCGAAGGGTTCACGGAAAGCGAAGAGCACATCAATTACAAGAGCCTGCTCCAGGAGCGCGTGCAGAGCGAACGGAAGGTGCATCCCCAGTACAAGATCCGGCGCGAAGCCGGTCCCGACCACGAGAAGACTTTCCATGTCGACGTGATGGTCTCGGGCAAACTCTGGGGGAGCGGCGAGGGAAAGACGAAGAAGGACGCGGAGCAGGTCGCGGCCCGGGATGCGCTCGATCGATGGACGAAGAGGAAGAAGGAGCGAACGGCCCGGAAACCGGCCGCTCCCGGTCCCTCACAGGGCCCCGCAGCGGCCGCCGGACAGCCGGGACAGCCCGAAGGGCGGGGAAGACGGCGCCGGCGGCGCGGTGGCGCAGGACGGCGCGGAGGGGGCCCCCCGAGGGGCGATTCGGGCGGCGACAGAAGGCCGTCGCGCGGCCGACGGCCTCCCAAGAAGGATTAAGACCGGTCGTCTGCCGACATCGCCCCTTTTTGATCAAGATCCACACGATTCTCTTCGCATTGCCCAGCCTCGATTTCGCCCCCGTCCCGATTCCTCCCTGCGCGGCATTTTGAATGCCCCCATTCTATTAAGCCACGGCTCGTACGGCCGATCCTTGATGGTAGACCGTTCATGTCACCACGCTGGAGCCGTACAACGAATGTCTCTGCCCGAAGTTGAAAAGACGAGATCGCTGATTCACTCCATTCAAAGTGTGGTGGAGAGCGAGGGCCAGGTTCCGACCGTGCAGGAAGTGCGCGAGAAAGAACGCCTTCTCGCCCTTACGAGCGAACTTTCGGAGAGCCTTGCCCGGATCGAGGCGACGCTCGAAAAGAGCTCGCCGCCGCACGATGAAGCGCATCGTCTCGCGGCGCTCGGTCGCGCGGCAGCCGAAGTCGGCCTGCAGATGCAGAACCTCCTCTCGCAGACGGGCGCCCGCCTGGAAGTGGCGGAACTCTGCTTTCAGGGAGGCGACACGGCGAAGGGCCTCCAGAATCTCCAGCACGCGCGGGAGCAGTTCCACAAGGTAACGCAGCTCTCGGTCGCCATGGTCGATGTTGCGGGCAAGGAGTCGCATCGTCTCCGCAGCGACCTGAACGAACTCGTCCGAAGCACCGTCGCGTTCGCGCAGCTTCTGAGTCAGTACGAAAACATCGATTTCTCGCTGACGCTGGCTACCGACCTGAAGCGCGTTCGCGTGGATCCCGCGAAATGGCAGCACATGCTTCTGTGCCTGTTCTCGAACGCGGCGGACGCAATCGGAAGGCGCAAAGGCGAGGGCGGCAGCATCCAGATCACGACGAAGAATGACGGCGCCGGCCTCGTGCACCTGCTTCTGCAGGACGCCGGCCGCGGCATCAACGCGCAGGATCTGCCTCATGTGTTCGACCCCGGCTTCACCACGAAGGAGTCGCGCGAAGGGATCGGCCTTTCCACATGCCGGTCGATCGTGGAACAGGTCAGCGGCCTCATCCGTGTCGAGAGCGTGCAGGGGAACGGGACGACCGTCTCGATCACGATTCCGAGCGTCGCCTGACGCGAACTTCCGCGCACGCCTTCCGAATGTGTGCGCACTCACCCCGTCCGTGCTAACATTCCCGCATGAAAAAGATGACGATTCGCGATGCGTCCCTGCAGGGGAAACGCGTACTGGTTCGCGTTGATTTCAACGTACCACTGTCCGACGCGGGCACGGTTGCCGACGACAAACGCATCCGCGCAGCCCTCCCCACGATCCGCTATATCTGTGAAGCCGGGGCTACGTGCGTTCTGATGACGCACCTCGGCCGTCCGGACGGCAGGATCGTGCCCGAACTTTCGCTGGCGCCGGTCGCCGAGCATCTGCGTAATCTTCTCGGCGGGCAGACGGTGCATTTCATCGACGCCTGTGTGGGCGAGCGCGTGGAAAAGCGCATCTCCGGACTCGGCCCGGGCGAAGTGATCCTGCTCGAAAACCTCCGCTTCCACGAAGAGGAAACGGCAAACGATCCCGCGTTTGCGAAACAGCTGGCGCGGCTCGGCGACATTTTCGTGAACGACGCGTTCGGCACGGCCCACCGCGCCCACGCATCCACGGCCGGCGTCACCCGGTATTTCGATCTCAATCTCGCGGGTTTCCTGATGGAGAAAGAGATCGACTATCTGAGCAATCTTCTCGAAGCGCCGATGAGTCCGTTCGTGGCGCTTCTGGGCGGCGCGAAAATCAGCGGGAAGATCGACGTGATACGCAGCCTTTCGGAACGCGTGGACCGGCTCCTGCTCGGCGGCGGCATGGTCGGCACGTTCTACGCGGCGCAGGGAAAAGAGATCGGCGATTCGCTTGTGGAAGAGGAGCGATTCGACGTGGCCCGCGCCATTCTTGCCGAAGTCGGCGCCGACCGCCTGCTGCTTCCGACCGACGCCGTGATCGCTTCGGCCTTCGAAGTCAACGCGGAGCGTCGCATCGTATCGATCGACGAAATCGAACCGGGCTGGCGCATGCTCGATATCGGGCCGGAAACGGTGAAGCGCTATGCGGCCGAGATCCGGAGCGCCCGCACGGTGTTCTGGAACGGGCCGATGGGGGTCTTCGAGATGGAGCCGTTCGCCAAGGGAACGCGCGCGCTTGCGGAAGCCGCGGCGGAAGCGACCGACGGGGGCGCCGTGACCGTGATCGGCGGCGGCGACACCGCCCGCGCCATCGGCGAGCAGGGTCTCGAAGAGCGGATCACCCATGTTTCGACCGGCGGGGGGGCCTCTCTCGAATTCGTAGAGGGGCGCGCACTTCCCGGGGTCGTTTCCCTGACGGACCGGAGCTGACCATGTCACGACGCCTTCTGATCGCCGGCAACTGGAAGATGAACCTCGATTCGCGCGGAGCGGCCGCTCTGGCCCGCTCGGTACGGCACGAGGTCGTGCAGCGAAAGCTCGACCGGGACGTGCTGCTGGCGCCCCCTTATCCGTATCTGGAAACGGTGGCCCGGGTGCTCGAAGGGACCCCGATCCGGCTGGCCGGCCAGGATCTTTCCCGGCATGAATCGGGGGCCTTTACGGGTGAAGTCTCGGCTGGTATGCTGATCGATCTGGGTTGCCACGGCGTGATCGTCGGGCACTCGGAGCGCCGCGAGCACGGAGGCGATTCCGACGATACGGTACGCGCCAAACTCGAGCGCGCGATCCGAAGCGGACTGGACGCCATTCTCTGTGTCGGGGAAAGCGAATCCGTGCGCGAATCGGGCGCCCGCGAAAGCATGGCGTTCGTCGAGGGCCAGCTGAAGGCGGCTCTCGCGAACCTGTCCGAAGAGGAATGCGCGGGCGCACTCACCGTTGCCTACGAACCGGTCTGGGCGATCGGCACGGGCAGGACGGCAAGTACGTCGGACGCCGCGGCGATGCACGCGCACCTGCGCGCCGTTGTCGCGAACCGGTACTCGGAACAACTCGCGTCCCGCCTGCGCATCCTGTATGGAGGAAGCGTGAACGCGGACAACGCTGTCGACATTCTCGGCGCGTCTGAGATCGACGGAGTTCTCGTCGGCGGGGCGAGCCTGAACATGGAATCATTCGGAACGATCTATCGGGCCGGCGCGGCCTGAACTGACTGAGCTACTCTAGAAAGGGTCATAATGATTGCGGTTTTGACTGGGATTCACATCATCAACTGCCTGCTCTTGATCGTGGCAGTGCTCCTTCAGTCGAGCAAAGGCGGCGGCCTCGCCGGCGCGTTCGGCGGAGCGGGCGGCCAGCAGGCTGTATTCGGCGGACGCGGGGCGGCGACATTCCTGTCGAAGGCGACCACAGCGCTCGCCGTGATCTTCATGCTTACTTCACTTACGCTGACGGTTCTCGGCCGCCAGGGCGGAGGAGGCGGGGACAGCGCCGTCCGGCGTGTTCTCGAGGCGGAGCAGCGCGCGGTCCCGACCCAGGGGCTCCCGGTTCCGTCGAACCCGCTTCCGGCAACGGGCGACGGTGGCACGGGCACGGCACCCGCTGGTACGGCACCCGCGGCTGGTACGGCACCCGCGGCGGGCACGGCACCGGCTGGTACGGCACCCGCGGCCGGTTCACCGGCACCCGACGCCGGCGCGCAAGGCGCGGGCGAAGGCGGCGGAAACTAGGCTCCGCATTCGGGTTGACTGCGCAGCACGGCTCGGATTAAATTCCATGTCCCTTAGGGGCCGAGGTGGTGGAACTGGTAGACACGCTGTCTTGAGGGGGCAGTGGGCTTTTGCTCGTGCGAGTTCGAATCTCGCCCTCGGCACCACTTGATCGATTATCAGAGCCGCTCGCAAGAGCGGCTTTTTTGTTTGTCCACGGTGGCGCTGAATGCTATGCATCGGGGCATGCCGAAACCGGTTCGTACACACTCTATCCGCCCCATGATTGTGATTTGACCTTGCAAGGAGGCCTGCGTGCAGAAATATCTCGTGGAGTTCGTCGGTACGTTCTTTCTCGTTCTCACGATCGGGCTGGCCGTGATCGAACCGGGCGCGGGCGCGCTGGCGCCTCTTGCGATCGGCGCGGTGCTCATGGTGATGGTGTACGCGGGGGGGCATATCTCCGGCGCGCACTACAATCCCGCGGTCACGCTGGCCGTGTTCATGCGCGGCAAATGCGACGCGAAAGACGTGGTCCCTTACTGGGTTTCGCAGGTGGCCGGGGCACTTGCTGCGGCCCTGATCGTGAAGTACCTGAAAGCGGGGGCCGTTGTCGTGGCCGGATCGCCGGAAGTGGGCCCTGCCCTCGTCGCCGAGGTCCTGTTCACGTTCGCACTCGTCTACGTCGTTCTGAACGTCGCGGCCTCGCCGGACAACGAAGGCAACAGCTTCTACGGACTCGCGATCGGATTCACGCTCATGGTCGGTGCGTTCGCCGTGGGCGGAATCTCCGGTGGCGTGTTCAACCCGGCGGTAGCGGTCGGGGTCTCCTCGATGGGTCTCAGTTCCTGGGGCAACATCTGGATCTTTCTGGTAGCGAACCTGGGTGGCGGCGCCGCTGCGGCAATTCTCTACAAATACGTCGACGGACAGTAACAGCGCAAAGGTAGATCGGGACCGGCGGTGATCCCTTGACCGTCGTTTCCTCTTCTACTATATTTCGTCATGTGGCGAACTGGCAACATGGAGAGGGTACAGTGCGTGAACTTGTAGATGTCGCGAAGGCATTGTCGGACCCGGGCCGCATCCGGATCCTGCTTGCGCTCAAGGAGCGCGAACTCTGCGTCTGTCAGCTCACCGAGTTGCTCGGACTCGCCCCCTCGACTGTTTCGAAGCACATGGCCGTTCTTCGGCAGGCGCGTCTCGTCGACAGTCGCAGGGACGGGCGCTGGGCCCACTACAGAAGATCCGGGCCGGATGCGCCTCTGCCTTCCCGGAATGCGCTGGAGTGGCTCGACGGCTCCGTGGAAGGGACGGCAGCGGGGCGCAGAGACGGGGACCGCATGAGGCAGATTCTCACGATTCCGGTGGAGGAGCTATGCCAGAGAAGAAGCTGAAGGTGCTGTTTCTCTGCACCGGCAATTCGTGTCGAAGCCAGATGGCCGAAGGATGGGCCCGTGCCCTGAAGAGTGATGTGATCGAGGCGCATTCAGCCGGCATCGACACTCATGGGCTGAACCCGAACGCAGTTGCCGTCATGGCCGAAGCGGGCATCGACATTTCGTCGCAGCATTCGAAGCACCTCGACGAACTGGACGGTGTCCCGTTCGACTGCGTGATCACGGTTTGCGACAACGCCCGTGAGAGCTGCCCCGTCTTCCCCGGCCGGGCAATGACCATTCATCAAAGCTTCGATGATCCGCCTTCGCTCGCGAAGGGCGCCGCTTCCGAAGAAGAGGCGCTGGGCCACTACCGCCGGGTCCGCGATGAAATTCGTGCATTCGTCGAAACACTTCCGGGGGCGCTTTCAGGAGTTAAGGAGACAGCGATGGGAAATGATGCGCACGCGACCGACGACGGCCAGGGGCTCGGCTTTTTCGAACGCTACCTGACTGTCTGGGTCGTGCTCAGTATCGTCGGGGGCATCCTGCTCGGGAAGGTCGCCCCCGGTATTGCGCGAACGCTCGACGGTATGGCGATCATGGTGAACGGAGCTCCGGTCGTCTCGATCCCGATCGCGATCTGCCTCTTCTTCATGATGTACCCGATCATGGTGAAGATCGATTTCGGAGGCGTTGTCAGGGCGGGACGCAACGTGAAACCCGTCTCGCTGACACTGTTTGTGAACTGGGCGATCAAACCGTTCACGATGTACGCCATTTCTTTTCTCTTCCTCGGCGTGCTGTTTCGCGGATTCATCGGTGCCGACGCCATCGATCTCGTCAAGATGCCTTTCGGCCTCGATCTGCCGGTGGGAGCCGTGTACGGCGCGGGAACCGTGGTACTCGAGGGCGGCATCAAGATGCTCGCGGTACCTCTCTGGAGAAGCTATCTGGCCGGCTGCATTCTTCTCGGGATCGCGCCCTGCACCGCGATGGTTCTCGTGTGGGGGTATCTCGCACGCGGGAGCGACGAGCATACGCTCGTGATGGTCGCGATCAATTCACTTACCATGCTTCTGCTGTTCGGTGTTCTCGGCGGGTTCCTGCTCGGTGTCGGTCAACTCCCGGTTCCCTGGCAGGCGCTGCTTCTCTCGATCGCAGTCTATGTTGCTCTTCCGCTCGTGGCGGGCTTTTTTTCACGCCGCTGGATCGTTTCTGCGAAGGGGGAGACGTGGTTCCGGGAGAAGTTTCTGCACCTGCTGACGCCCGTTACGATCGGCGCGCTTCTTCTGACGCTCGTACTGCTGTTCTCTTTCAAGGGTGAGGTCATCCTCGCGAACCCGCTGACCATTCTCTACATCGCCGTTCCGCTTTTCATACAAACGGTGTTCATCTTTGCCCTCACGTATGCGCTTGCGCGCTGGTTGCGACTTTCGTACCGTGACGCCGCCCCTTCCGCCATGATCGGCGCATCGAACCACTTCGAAGTGGCGATTGCCACTTCGGTGATGCTCTTCGGGCTTTCATCGGGAGCCGCGCTTGCGACGGTCGTGGGCGTGCTGATCGAAGTCCCGGTCATGCTCATGCTGGTCCGGGTGTGCCGGCGTACTCAGGGCTGGTTCGCCGCTTAAGACGTGTGCGCCGGCGCCACGTACACTCAGTACTCGCGCGCGAAGATCGGTTCGCCGAGACATGAGCCCCATTGGCCGTCAGCCAGGGCGAGTGCCTCGGCGAATCCGATCGAGCGCTTATCGAATCAGCATCATCTTCTGCGTTTCGGATACGCCCTGTCCCACGAGCCGCGAGATATAGCGTCCACTGGCAACGGGGCGCCCCGCGGTGTCCGTGCCGTTCCACACGATCCGCTGCACGCCGCGATCGGCACGATCCCGGTACAGTGTCGTCACGACCCGCCCCGCCATGTCGAATACTTCGAGGCTGTACGGCCCCGGGCTCTCGATCGAGAACGTGATCGTAGTCGTCGGGTTGAACGGATTGGGCGCGTTCGGAAGGAGCGCTGCGGGGCTGCCCGGCACGAGCGTGATCGGAACGTCGGTCGGGATGTTCAGTGAGAAGACGAAGAGTCCGCCCTGCATGTCGGAAGCGATGATCACTCCCGAGTCGAAGTACGGGTAGACGCCCCAGTTCCCCGCATAAAGGCCGGTTCCCGGATACGTGTCGTAGAACGCGGTTTCGATCGGGTTCGTCGGGTCGCTCACATCGACGACGCGCACGCCTTCCGTGTAGTACGACATGATCGCAAAATCGCCCTTCACATACACGTTGTGCACGCTCGTGCCCGTGCCCACCTGGTAGGCGCCGACCTGCGTCACGTTCGTTTTGTCCTGCACATCCCAGATGCGCAGTCTTCCGTCGGCTCTTTCGTCGGTCGACAGGAAGTACCGGTGATCGGAATGCCACCATCCGGCATGCGTGCTCGCGTTCGGATAGCTCCACGACGCGGCTTCGACCAGTGTGGAATCGTCGGGGTTGGCGAGCACATGCATCTCGCCGTTATTGATGGCACCCGCCCACACCGTATCGTCTTCCACCGTCAGGTCGTGAATGTAGTAGTGGCCGAGCGCGCGCCAGAGCTTCGTCTGCACCGGATTCACGGGATCGGTGTGCAGGTCGAAGAGGTGCATTCCCTTGTCCGTGCCGCACGCATATCCGATGCCGCGTGTCGTGTCGATGAAGAGGTTGTGGGCTGAAGTGAACTTGTCGGCCCACGTGTTGACGAGGTTCGGATTCTCGGGATCGGCCATGTCGACGATCTGGAGGCCGGTTCCGATTCCCGTTCCTTCGGTCACGATGTAGACGTATTCGCCATAGGTCTTGATGTCGCGCCAGCCCGATGTCGGCCCGGAAATATAGCCCACCTCAACCGGATTCGACGGATCGGAAAGATTGTAGAAGATCGTACCGTCCCGGTGACCGATCACGGCGTACTCGACGCCTCCGGGACTGGTGTATCCCCAGATGTCCGAGTAAGAGCCCACATAGTCGTCCTTCTGGGAAAGGAGGGACATGTTCAGCGACTGCGCGGCGGCAGGTCCTGTGACGAGCATCGCGGCCAGACAGACGGCGGCCATGCAGAATCCGGTTCGATTCATCGTGGGTAACTTCCTTTCGGTATCGTTCAATCAGTCGAGGGATTTCGCTTGTCGGACAGGGGGAGTGCCCGCACACAATCTTTACATTATAGCAGAGGGGGCGGATGGGAAGAAGCGAAGTTCGGTCAGGTTTCCAGAAGCCGGCCCGCCAGAAGCGCCGCCTCTTCTTCGCCGAGTTCGGTTCCCTCCCGGCGCCAGCGACCGGCTTCTTCCTGAGTCGCCTGTCCCTCGAATTCTCTTCGAAACCTCTGTGCGAGGGCCGAATCGGTATGGGTGCGGGCATCACGGCGGCGGTCCCGTATTGCTTCGCCTGCCCCGGCGAGCACGTGATACTCGCGAATCTTCCCGCGGCGGGCCGCATACCAGGCGGCCGACAGGAATGACTCCGCCATCGACCACGGGTCGTTCAGGTTCTTACGAATCGCGAGGCTCTCGAGAAACCGCACGCGTGCTTCGTCGTGGTTTTCTTCGAGCAGATCGCAGATGCCGGTCTGATTGAGGCAGTTGGAGATGCCCCATTTGTTCCCCGTTTTTTCGTAAAGGCGCATGCTCTGCTGAAACCGGTTGCGCGCTTCGGCCACGTTTTCCTCGAGCAGTTCGATCGCGCCGATCATGCTGTGGAGTACGCTGATGTAATGCAGGTCTTCGTGTTCCTGGTGAATCGCCATGCTCTTGGTGAGCGCCTCTCTCGCGGCCGCGTAGCGTTCGAGGCGCCGGTAAGTATTCCCGAGAAACAGAAGCGCGCTCGCCACGCCGCGCCGGTCGTTCAGTTCCTCGCGCAGCGAGAGTTGCTTTTCGTAGCACGCGATCGCGCCTTCGGTATCTCCCGTACCGTTCATGAGATGGCCGGCATTGCCGTAGCAGGCCGCGATCCCCTTGCGATCGCCCAGTTCCTCGAAGATCGCGAGCGCTTCGTCGAACAGGCTCTTCGCGCGGTCGTATTCACCGATCCAGTAGAGCGCGTTTCCCGACCAG
Organism: Candidatus Eiseniibacteriota bacterium; assembly: GCA_029262235.1. Taxonomy (GTDB): domain Bacteria; phylum Orphanbacterota; class Orphanbacteria; order Orphanbacterales; family Orphanbacteraceae; genus JABDJQ01. The sequence goes on from JAJCZU010000004.1 coordinate 1,221,283, forward strand.
TTAAGCGCGCGCGCCCGTTCGCTCGTCGGTCTCTGATTGCCCGCCGCGCCGAGAACGCGCTCGTAGAGCGACGTATTCTCGTGCCACGCGCTGCGTACGGCCCAGTACCGTCCGAGGTCCGCCACGATCGCGAGCGCGTTCTCGGCACTGCCGTGCGATCCGAGCGAGAAGTCGATCGCATTCCGGATGTTCCCCTTCTCGAAGTCCATGCGGTGGAACCAGAGGTCCTGCTTGTTTCCGAGGAACTCGGGCGCGGCTTCGGCGGCGAGAGCCCGCACGTATCGCGCATGCGCACCGCGGATCGGGATTTCTTCGCCCCGCTCCCGCAGCTTCTCGAGCGAATACTGACGCATGGTTTCGAGCATGCGATAGCGCATGCGGCCGCTGATGCGCGCGCCCTTCTCGTCGAGTTCGACAAGAGACTTGTCCACGAGGTTCGAGAGGAGTTCGAGCACTTCCCAGTCTTCGATCGCGGCGTCGGAAACGACGGCTTCCGCGGCGTCCATCGTCCAGCCCCCCGAGAAAACGGAGAGGCGTTCGAGCGTGTGCCTTTCGGCTTCCGTCAGGAGTTCGTAGCTCCAGTCGATCAGCTTGCGAAGCGTTTGGTGTCGCGGGAGCGCCGTCCTGGTACCGCCTGTGAGGAGCCGGAAGCTCTCGTCGAGTCGATCGGCGATCTCACGAACCGGCAGAATCTTGACGCGCGCCGCCGCGAGCTCGAGAGCCAGGGGGATGCCGCCGAGATAGTTGCAGATGCGGGCTACGCACGGGCTGTTTTCGCTCGTGAGTTCGAACGAGGGAGAGACGGATTGCGCGCGATCGAGGAAGAGCTGCACGGCTTCGGACTGGCCGAGCGCGGCCGGATCGTTGCCGTTGTCGGGGAGCCCGAGCGGAGGGACGTGATAGATCGTTTCACCCGGGACGCCGAGCCCTTCGCGGCTGGTCGCCAGAAAACGGATGTCGGGGGAGACGCGGAGCACGTCGGCGGTCAGTTCCGCGGCCGCCCTCACCACGTGTTCGCAGTTATCGAGAATGATGAGCGCGTTCTTCTTCGCGAGAAAGGAGCGGAGGGCGTCGACCGGCGAATCGTGGCCGTCTTCCGAAACGCCGAGCGCGGAATTGACCGCATCCACCACGAGGCCCGGTTCCGCGAGAGGCGCGAGTTCGACGAGCCAGACGCCGTCCGGAAAATCAGCGGCACTCGTACGGCCGCGTTCGATTCCGAGTCGCGTTTTCCCGCTTCCGCCCGCTCCGGTCAGCGTCACGAGCCGGCTTTTCGTGAGCAGCGTTCCGATCTCGTCCAGGTTCGTCCGGCGGCCGACGAAACTCGCGAGTTGAACGGGAAGATTCCCCGCGCCTTCTTTCTGCGCCTCGCGCCTGGCTGTCGTGATGCCTGACGGGAGGGCCCGATGCGCCACCATCTCTTCGACTTCGCGGCGGGCGAGCGAGATCATGCCCATTCTGTGCGTGGGATCCGTGTGAAGAAGGTGGCGAATGAGGTCGTACGCGACATCGTTCGCGTGCGCGCGCAGGAGGTCCCAGTCGGGCTCGCCCCGCAGGGTCGCCGCGATCTTGTCCGACGGTGTATTCCCCGCAAACGCCTGCTTCCCGGTGAGGCATTCGTACAGAATGCAGCCGTAAGCCCAGTTGTCCGCGCGCTGGTCCACTTCCTCGCCGCGCAGCTGCTCCGGACTCATATAGCCCGGCGTGCCGCGCACGACTTCCTGCGCGATCGAAATGTTGTCCGGGATCAGGTTCGATTTCGCGAGCCCGAAGTCGAGTATCTTGGCGAGCCCCTCGGCCGTGACCATGATATTGAACGGCTTCAGGTCGCGATGAATGAGACCCTTCTTGTGCGCGGCTTCCAGGCCCTTCGCGATCTGCTGAAAATACGGGAGCGCCTCTTCGAGCGGCATCGGTTCGCCGCGCACGATTTCGGCAAGCGTCTCCCCGCGGATATACTCCATCGTCAGGAAATGGACGCCTCTATCTTCTTCCAGTGAGTGAATGGTCGCGATGTTCGGGTGATTGATCGTCGCCAGCATCTGGGCCTCGCGCCGGAACCGGGCGAGCGCTTCAGGATCCGTGGCGAGATGAGGCGGAAGCACCTTGAGTGCGATTTCGCGGCCGAGGTTCGGGTCGCGGGCGAGATAAACGACGCCCATGCCGCCCCGTCCGAGTGTCCCTTCGATGCCGTAGGGCCCGATCCGCTTCGGTTCGGCCTCTTGTTTGCCGTGCTGCCAGGTCATGCCGCTCCCGCAATGCGAATCGTGAAGAAAAGACTAAAGAAGAATGATACGAGTTGTATTGTAACCGTCATGCCCTGGTTCCGCCAGAGGACGTCGGAAATCAGCGAATCGATCCGGCGACCCGTCGGGCCCATTTGAAATTGCAGCAGGATCAACGCATTGCAGCTGTGAAGATCGCTTGCGAACATGCCCTCCGTTTGGTACAATTGCTCAGTATCTCTAGGTAGACACCGGCTCTTTCTCCCACCCCCCAGCCGGTCATCAGCAGCTTCAAACATTCCTGTAGGAGGGGACTATCTTGATGCACCGCAACGTCTTCCGCAATTCGGTCGCGCTTGCAGCCGGAATTGCGGCCATGGCTTTCCTGATCTCATCCGTGATTCAGTCCACAGAAGTTGCCCAGCCAACGGAAGCCGAGCAGCAGGTGAACGAAATCCGCCAGCTCGCCTTTTCGTCCGATCCCTTCGAACGGGTTACGGGCCAGGCAACGTTCCGTGTCCTCGAAGGCAAGTATCTCGAAGAAGGGATCGAGCTTCCGGCGTGCATGGATCTCGACCTTTTCTCGGTCATCATCGACCCGAATACGCCGGCCGAACGCATGGAAGAGGTCGTGCGCTGGGTCGAGAACTTCTATCAGTCGCAGCTCGAAGCGCAGAAGGTCTCGTATAACGACGCCAGCCGCTGGTCGACCACGGCCACGGACGGCGCTACCGGCTCCGAAGGCGATCCGATCAACCTGACCTGGACCGTGGTTGCGGACGGAGTCATCACGCCGCAGGGCCCGAGCGACATGAACGCCGAGTTCGACATCGCGTTCCCGAGCCACGCCACGTGGGTCAATAAACTGGACAACGCGTTCCAGCGATGGGACAACGTTCTCGGCACGGACTACACGAAGGTCGCGTATGACGACGGTACGAATCTCGGTACCGGCGGTAACAACGGTATTCTCGGTGTGCGCGCCGACGTTCGTATCGGTGGGGGCTCGATCGACGGATCGAGTGGCGTTCTCGCATACAACTACTATCCGAACAATGGCGACATGGTCATGGATACGGATGACAATTTCACTTACGCGAATCCGAGCGGCAACTACACATTCTTCAAGAACGTCGTGATGCATGAACACGGCCACGGCATGGGCCTCGGCCACGTGCAGCCCACCGATCAGACGAAGCTCATGGAGCCGTTCGCCTCTTCGGCGTTTCTCGGCTGGCAGGATGATGATATTCGCGGTGGCCAGCGCTTCTACGGCGATCACCTCGAGAACAACGATGACTCGGGCACGGCGACGGACTTCGGCGCCCTTTCCGATACGCTTGACGTGACGGAGCTTTCGATCGATCGCGGCGGCGATGTCGACTGGTACAAAGTCACGCTGAACGCGGGACCGTTCGAAGTGACGGTGACGCCGATCGGTTCGACCTATCTGCTCGGTGACGACGGTGGTCCGCCCCCGGTTTCGATTTCGACGCACATGATCAGCGATCCCGACTTCGAAGTACTGGACAGCGGGCTCTCGAGCCTCGGTACGTTCGACGTCAACGGCGAAGGCGTTGCGGAAACCGGTACCGTGGCGATTCCGTCCTCGGGCGACTACTACGTGCGCGTCTTTCGCAAGGCCGGCACCGGCAACAATATCCAGCGCTACGAAATGCAGCTCATCGGCAGCGATGTTTCGACCGACGTTGCAGTGGGCGTTCCGTCGACCGGGATGAACCTCACGGTCGCGCCGAACCCGTTCAACCCGCTCACGAAGGTGCGCTTCAACGCGCCGGCGGCGGGTGCGTACAGCGTCGAAATCTATGACGTGTCCGGACGCCTCGTCCGCACGCTCCGCGGACAGGCCACGCAGGCCGGTACCGTGGAAACGGAATGGAACGGCCGCGACGATGCGGGCAACTCCGTTTCGAGTGGCGTTTATCTGCTCCGCGGCACGATTGCCGGCCAGGAGGAGATCCGCCGCGCCACGCTGATCCGCTAGTCTCACTTCTGTTCGATACGAGGGGCCCCGGTTCGCCGGGGCCTCTTTTGCTTCTGCCCCTTTCCATGCTCCCCGGGTCACGGACCCCGGCGCACGGACAGGGACGCGGCCGACCACTCTCATTCAGTAGGAGTTCGGGAACTCAATTCGTTCCTGTATAGTCTCAAGGAACGCACGCGGGGGAAGTCACACTCCACCTCACGAGGAATGAGATGTCGAACGCGGATCCGGGTCGCTCGGCCCTGGAAATCAACCTGCAGAGAACCGCCGCCAAGGTGGAGATTCCCGAATCGCAACGGGTTCTGCTCGACGTGACCGCGAAATCCGCCGGCATTCGCCAGCGCACGCAGGCCCTCCTCGAAGAAGTCAATCATCCGTATGCCAACTGGGGAGAAGTGCTGCAGGATCTCCGCACGTACGCGATGGAGAATCTCTATTATATCGACGCTCATGAGCGGGGCGTCGAGGGTCTGCAGGTCCTGATCGACATCTTCTTCCGGATCGAAAAGGAGTCGGACAATCAGCTCGACCATTTCGAAGCCATCCGTTCCCTGTCCCGCTTCCTCGAGAAACTCGTGCGCGAGTCAGGCGAACTGCTCGAGCGGAACCGGCCGCTGATCGACGCGACCCTGCGCGAAATCGATTACAGAATTCCACGCAACGATTACGGCTCGCTCCTTTCTGGCTCGCTGCGGCGTCTCTTCGAGACCATGCACGAAGCGGGCGGTTGGAACGAAGATACGATGCGAAACCTGCTGGCCGACGCGCTGCGTCTCACATACGACGCATGGCTCCGGCGCACGGATCCGTCGGAGTGGATCGATCCGCCCGCGGACGAAAACACCCCTTCGCTCCGGCGCGTCTCGCATGAAGCGATCTGGGAGTACCGCAAGGCGCTCGATCAGAAAACGCCGCCGAGCCTTCGGGAACTCATCGAAGACAAAGAGCGCTTTCCCGATCAGTCCACCATCGAAGGTCTCTATCTGTACGCGGCGGAAGAGATCGGTCGCCGCCAGGATGGCTGGTCCGGCTACACCGCGAAAGTGCTCTTCCTGCTGCGCGTTCTCGATACGAAGCGTCTGAAGCCGATCCACGACACCGCGCTCCGGGCGATCAACCGCGCCGTTTCGCGCGCGCTGCTGCTCGACGAGCGCCCGCAGGCCGCCCCGTTCCTCGACCGCATCTTCGACAGCTTTCAGGTGGGCTGGATGCAGCACGACAAGACCGTGCTCGACTGCATTCACGCAATCGCACAGGACGTTCTGCGAAGCGGCGACGAAGACCTCATTCGCAAGCTGATCGACCGTATGATCGAACACGGTTTCGAAAGCCCCGACATTCGCGGCGTCGACGAACTGTGGCGCTACAAGGTGAACCCGGCGCACGTGCCGAACATCCGCTCGTGGATCGAGCTCATCAGCCTGGACCCGCCGCGCATGAAGCGGCTGCTCGCGGCGCTCATCGTGCACATGCGCATGGGCGGCGTATTCGTGAGCGATACCGATCTGCTGCAGAAGGAGATGGCGCTGCTCCTGAACGCCGACGTGCGGCCCGTTTACAACCTCGTGAAGCAGCTCGGCAAGCTCATGCCGATTTATTTCAATGAAATCGGGGCCGAAGGACGCATTCGGGAGGTGTCGACGCGGCTCGACGAACTCTGCGCGCGGAAGGACGAACTCGCGCATTTTCTGCGCAAGCAGTGCCATGTCGAAAGTTCTACGAGGCTTGTGCCCTTTCTCGAAGCCACGTTCCAGTACTGGGCGTCGGGCGATCGCGGCCCGCTTCGCTCGTTCCTGCCGGACGAAGTGTTTGCGCGTCTCAGTACCGACACCGATCACTTTCGCGACATGCATAAAGTGTTCTCGGTAGTCGGTCGCGAGAAAGGCGTCTTTCCCGACGTCGTGATCAACTCGACGGCAGAGACGGCAACGGGACTCATCGACGAAGTGACGGACGCGTCGGAAGTGGCGCTTCAAAAGGCGAAGCTCTCGGTCGAACTCTATTATCTGATGGATCAGAAGTACCGCCTGACCGGGCGCGGCGCGCTCGACGCCATGGAGCAGAGCGCTCTGATCAGCAGAACTTCCCGCGTCATGCTTCGGCAGGCGCTCGAGGGGAAGGAAGTGCTGCGCGCGCTCGAACATCTCATTCCGATACTGGAAGAGCTCCGCGACATCATTCTCGACCCCGAACCCGCGAAATCGAGCGAGGACATTTACAAGAAGCGGCACCTCGCCGCCGGCATCCCTTCGATGTACGGCCGTTTCGTGAACCGCAAGGTGGAAGCGCTCGGCCTTACCTATCGACTGGAAGCGCTCGGAACGGCGCTCTTCGACGAGCTGCTCGAGAAAGAGAACCTGCGTTACATGACGCGGCGCGGGATCAAACGCATTCTGCACTGGATTCTGCTGTTCGAACGGTCGCTGCGCGCCGACGGCATTCACGCGCGCGAGCTGGCAGGCCGTCGCGACATGCTCGAGTCGGGCCTCGGTCTCGGCCATCTTTCGATCGACCAGTTCATCAACATCTTTCAGTTCACGTCGCGCACGCTGCGCGAGATCATTCGCGACCAGTTTACGTCGGTGTATGAAATCGACGCCGACCGTATCGCGGTTCATTATGTGCCGACCGACGAGAAGGGGACTTCCGCCGGGCGCGACCGCGCGTACAAGTTCTTCGAGACGTTTCTGCGCGAGCAGATCAGCACGTGCTTCGGGCTCCAGCAGCTCGACAATCTGATCGCGCGTATTTTACAGACGCTGCAGTACGAAGCCCGGACGCTGAGTCGCCCCGTGCGCAACCTGCTCATGAGCTACGATATCGACAAGTGTTTCGCCCCGATCTTCGGGCAGGACGTGCCGCACAACGACCCCATCTTTTTCGGTCATAAGGGATTCGGGCTGCGCAAAATGGCGGACTACGGTTTTCCCGTTCCCGCCGGGTTCATTCTAACGACCGAAATCTACCGCTGTTACGACGTGCTGCGCGAGTTCGAAGAGCTCACCGAACACAGTCTCGACGTGCTCAGGCTGCACATTCGCGATGTCGAATACCGCACGGGGAAACGCTTCGGAGATCCCGAGAATCCGCTGCTGCTTTCCGTGCGCAGCGGGTCCGCGATTTCGATGCCGGGGATTCTCGACACGTTCCTGAACGCCGGGATCAACGAAGAGATTGCCGAAGCGCAGTCGAAGCAGCCGCGTTTCGCGTGGGCCGCGTGGGACAATTACCGGCGGTTCCTGCAGTGCTGGGGAATCTCGTACGGAATTCAGCAGGACGTGTTCGACAAACTGTTCGAAGGTTACAAGAGCCGGTATTCGATTACAAAGAAGCGGTTCTTTACGGTCGAACAGATCCGCGAGATCGCGCTGGCCTGTAAGAAGGCGATTCTCGAAGAGGGCGTGCGAATCATCGAAGATCCGTTCGAGCAGCTTCGCTACAGCATCGATCGCGTACTCGACTCGTGGAACGGCGACCGCGCGAAGGTGTACAGGCGCGAGATGAACATTTCGAACGACTGGGGCACGGCCGTTGTCGTGCAGGCGATGGTGTACGGGAATCTCGACGAGCGCTCCGGCACGGGCGTGATCTTTACGCGAAACCCTCGCAAGACCACCGACGGCGTCTCTCTCTACGGCGACTTCGTGCTGCGAAGCCAGGGCGAAGACGTAGTGCGTGGTCTCGTCGAAACGTTCCCGATCAGCGAGGAGCAGCGCCACCTCGACGGCGGCACCGTGCAGAAGTCGCTCGAAGCGTCGTTCCCCGAGATCTACGGCAGCCTGCTGCACATGGCAACCGAGCTCGTGGAGCAGCGCGGATACAATCATCAGGAGATGGAGTTTACGTTCGAAGACGAGCATGCGGATTCTCTCTACGTGCTGCAGACGCGCGAAATCATCACGGCCGAGTCGAGCGAAGTGACGGCGTTTGCGAGAACGGAGGAACTCGAGCAGAGCTATCTTTCGTCGGGTATCGGCGTAGGCGGCGGCGCTCTCTGCGGCATCGCCGCGCACAGTGAAGACGAGATTCGCAGCTATCGTGAGAAACACCCCGACCGCAAGATCATCCTGATCCGGCCGAATACGGTGCCGGACGACATGTCGATGATTTTTCTCGCGGACGGGCTTTTGACCTCGCGCGGGGGCTGCACGTCGCATGCGGCCGTGGCGGCGCAGCGGATCGGACGCACCTGTGTGGTCGGCTGCCGCTCGCTGATCGTCGACGAACACGCGAAGCAGTCGCGCATCGGCGAAAACGTGATTCGCAGCGGCGACATGCTCGGCATCAGCGGGTACGATGGATCGGTCTATTATGGAGAGCACGAAATCAAACTCACCAGGAAACTTTCGGGACTATAGCGCAGGAGGAATCACCTTTGGCGGTCAAGACGCTGGGGATCAATTCCCTCGGACGTATCGGAAAACTGACACTCTGGCATCATGTCGGGCGCAAGCACTTCGACCGGATCGTCGTGAACACGGGGCGCGAAGTCGGGCTCGATCTCGACGCCGTCTGCCAGACGATCGAAAAGGACTCGACGTACGGGCGGCTGCATCACTTTTTGAAGGGGCGGCACGCGGATCCCTGCATCCGGATCGAGAACGCCGACACCGGCGAGCTGCGAATCGACGGCGTGCCGGTCAAACTGCTGCGGAAGGACAGGAACCCCGCGGAAATCGGCTGGGGTGACGAGAACGCGCGCATCGTCGTCGACTGCACGGGCGCATTCAACGATCCTACCGTGCCGCACGGAAGTGACCGCGGTTCGCTCCGCGGGCATCTCGCGAGCGGCGCGCAGAAGGTCATGAACAGCGCCGACTTCAAGCCGAAGGAGAAGGGTTCGGACATGCCGGATGACGCCGTCGTTCTGATTTACGGCGTCAATCACGAAGCGTACGATCCCGCGAAGCATCATCTGATTTCGGCTGCTTCGTGCACGACGACGGCCCTCGCGCATACCATGAAAGCGCTGATCGACGCATACTCCGTCGACTCGATCATGACGGCGTCGATGTCGACGATTCATGCCACGACGAATACACAGAGCGTTCTCGACAGCGTGCCGGCAGCGGGCGCGAAGGATCTTCGCAAGACGCGAAGCATTCTGAACAACATCATTCTGACATCGACGAATGCGGCGAGCGCGCTGGAAAAGGTGATCCCGTCGATACGCCAGATCGGTTTCATGGCCGACTCCGTGCGCGTTCCGCTGAACTCCGGGTCGCTCATCATCTTGAATCTCACGTTCCGGTCGCACCTCGACGAGAACGGTGAACCCACGATGAACCGGGAGGCGCTGCTGAACGTCTTCGAAGAAGCGGGGAATGGGCCGCAGAACAAACTGCTGATTCTGGACCGCGAGCAGAATGTTTCCTCGGACATGATCGGCCAGAACGCGGCCGTGGTGATCGAAGGATTCGAGACGCACACGCGCACGGGTTTCGTGACGATCGATCTCGAAACGGTGGCGGGGCTCGATCGGGCCGTTCTCGGCGACATGAAGGACCGGGTGCTTCGGATTCCCGTGACGCACGCGAAGATCTTCGGCTGGTACGACAACGAATACGGAAGCTACACGAATCGGCTCGCGGATCTGACGGTTCATGTTGATTCGCATATGGATTAGGGGGGGGCGTCGCCCGCTCGCCGTGGAGGGCGTGACGGATGCGCGGCTTCGCGATCCCTGGCCGGTTCGCCCTTGATGCTTCCGGGTGGCTGGTTGCGTGGTTGCTCACTTCTGTTGCGGGAAGCGGCAGAGGAAGTCGGTGCGCCGAAGGGCTACCCGGCTCAAGTTGGTCTCGCTCGCCGCGCATCCGGCACGCCCTCCACGCCCGGACAAGCGGTGGGCGGTGGCGTGAGGAAAAGAGGAAGAAGCCGGAGTCCGGAAGAAGAGGAAGGCCGGAATCCGGAGAAGACCGGAGTCAGGTAGAAACCGGAGCCGGGTCTTAGGTGGCCAGGGCTTTCAGTTCCTTGATGATGGCGTTTTCGGTCGGGAACTCACCGGTTTCTGACTTGAGATACACGGCTTTTCCGTCGGCGTGGATGTCGTAAATGCCGCCGGCGCCTTTGATAAGCTCGGGCTTTACGCCGATTTCCTTCTCGATGAGCGCCGCCAGACCGGAGGCGCGGGGAAGGTAGTTTCAAGCACCGCAATATTTGATGGTGATATGCATCGATTTCTCCTTCATTTCGTAGCTCGACCCGCCCTTGTTCTGTTAACAACGTTACTGATTTTTGCCGGGAGTGCAACGTCTGCTTCGGCTTCTCGTGTCTATGGCCCCGTCGCCTGGTCGCCGGACGGCTCGATCTACGCTCATTATATGGGGAAGCTGCAGCGGCTGACGCCTGAGCCGAAGGGTGTGCGCGCGCTCTCCGACTCGATCCCTGTGCCGGGCGTCATCGAATCGAGCGGCGACGGGGCATTCGTCGCTGCCTCGTTCAGCGCCGGCGGTGCCTCCGCAGTGGAACGGACGCACATCACGGTTTACGACGCCGTACGTCGCCGGCCGCTCTACAGCATTCTGGTGGAGGGCGCAGGAACCGTGCCCGAGATCGCGTTCGCCGGGGAGGAGATCTTCGTGCGATGCGGTACGGATGTCTCGATCTGGGATCTGTCTGAACTCCGCATGCGTGCCTGGAAAGAGGAAGAGCGATTGGTCGATATGTCGATTTTCAATGCGAAGCGCGGGGGGAGTGCGCTCCCGCCAGAGTTTGAGGTCGCGCCGGCAGAACGTCTCGAGCGATGGGCCGGTATCGAACCACGCAAGTGGGCGGTGCTCGTATTCTTCTCCACTGTCGATCCCGACACGGTGGGTGCGACCCGCGTCGAGATTCGATCGAACGTTACAGGCGAAGTCATCAAGAGCTTCCGCACGGCGAAGCGCGGCACGATTTCGGAGCGCGAGTATATCGCGCCGCTCTCCGTCGCGCTCGATCCCAACTTCGAGCACATCTTCATCCAGTGGCCGCGGGCGGGGTGCCAGCTGTTCCGCTTCAGCGACTGGAAGTTGGTCGCCCACTGGCGATAGCGGTTCGCATTCTCGCCATAGGCCCCGGAAACGGCATTTTCGGATACTTCGTGCCCATCTATCGATTGGCCCGCGTGGCCCGATCTGCTATAATTACAACGATTCAGCGCATTATTGCCGAACGCGCGGGATCTCACATTCTTTTTAGATGTCGCATGCACCTGATCCCCCCGGGTGTGACTCCGTTTCAGAACGATCGAATTTTCATGTGCAGAAATGGGGCCCCTTTCGCTTGCGGCCGGGCCACCCCGAATCAATGACGATGAGGAAAGGAGGCTCAATGGGTACGAAGCGCTCACTATGGGCGGCGATTGGATCCGCGGCCGGCATTCTCGCAATGACCGGGCCCGCGTTTGCTTTTGTCCCCGTCCCGGAAGTCAGGAGCTTGGAGATCCGACTTCCCGAGGAAGAACGCGCTCCACTTTGGGAATCGAGAGACATGCAGGCCGAACGGTCGAAAGCGCCGGGGGCCGAAGGCTTCCTGACGCGCTACGGCGGCTCGTGGCAGGTTCAGAAGAACGAGATCACGGGCACGGCTCACATGGTATTCGGCAGCGGCGTGGCCTTCACGGCCGGCATCGCGTCGGAAGCGGCCGTGGAATCCGAAGCGCGCCGTTTCTTCCTCGACAACACCGACCTCTTCATGACACAGGATCAGGATCTGGTACTGGCGAGCACGCACAACGCGCTCGGCAAATGGTCCGCGGTCTTCAATCAGGAACACGAGGGGATTCCGGTTTACGGGGGACGCGCGCACGCGGTCTTCACGGAAACGGGACGACTCTTCGTCGCGGGCTCGGACTTCTATCCCGGGATCGACATCAGCACGACGCCGCAACTGACGGCGGCGCAGGCGGAACTCATCGCGGGGAACGCGATCGGGTTCAATAACACGATCGACACGAACGAAGGCGCGAGCCTCCGGATTCTGCCGATCGAAGCGAACGGTACGATGACGTATCACCTCGTCTGGGATGTGCGTCAGAGAGTCGACACGCCGCTCGGCATCTGGTCGACGATGATCGACGCGCAGGACGGCACGATTCTGCGACGCGAGAACCTGATGCGTTTCCTGACAGACGTGCATGTGCACGGGGAAGCGTTCGACCCGCACTACTGCGGCAACTCGCTCGTCGATCGCAACCTCCAGCTGCACGAAGTCGACTTCGGCGGCACGGTCGTTACGACCGATGGGAACGGCGACGCGCAGATCACGGTCGGCTCGCCGACTCCGTGGACGGCGGCGCTCGAAGGTCCGTGGGCGGACATCATTCACTTCAGCCAGCCGGATCCGGAACTGACGGGGACGCTGCAGCCGACGGATCCGACTCTCGATATCAACTGGGACAACGCGAACGCGCAGGCGGACGAAGTGACGACGTTCTACTTCACGAACATCGTGCACGAGTACATCCGCAGCATCGATCCGGGCCCGAGCCTCGACGATATCGACTACCAGTACCCCGTGACGATCTCGCGAACCGACGGCTTCTGCCCGGGGAACGCGTGGTACGACTACACGGGCATCAACTTCTGCACGGCATCGGCTACGTACGGCAACACGGGCGAGATTTCCGACGTCATTCATCACGAATACGGCCACGGGATTACGCACCGTGTGTACAACTCGCAGAGCAGCCCGCCGGGCGATCTTCACGAAGGGAACTCGGACATCGTCGCGAATCTGCTGACGAACGAGTCGATCATCGGGCTCGGCTTCTTCCTGAACAACTGCACGAGCGGGATTCGCGACAGCGACAACACGCTGCAGTACCCGGGCGACTGGACGGGCACGAACCATTTCAGCGGCCAGATCATCGCGGGCGTCGTCTGGGATGCGTGGCAGGAGCTGCAGCTCACGAACACGGCGCAGGACGCGCTCGACATCATCGGCAACGTCTGGCATCACGGACGCTCGATGACGCTGCCGACGAACCAGCCGGACCAGGTGCTTTCGATGCTGATCGCCGACGATGACGACGGCAACCTTACGAACGGCACGCCGAACTGGACCGAGATCTGCATCGGCGCGTCGAATCACGGGCACGACTGCTCGGCGCTGGTGGGACTCTCGCCCGAGATTTCCGCTGCTCCGGCTTCGTACACGGTGAACACGGGTGTCGGCGGCGTGGAGCTGCGCGACCTCTACATTTCGAACATCGGAACCGGTCCTCTTACGTACGATCTGGCCGGTGTTGCAACGCCGTTCACGATCATCGATCCGTCGGTTTACGCCGGCATCGAACGTGGCACCACTGGCCCGAACGCGAACGTGTACGCAAACGTGGACGCCACGCGCGCGATGTGGGAAAGCCGGAACGGCTTCTCGAAAACGGCGGCGGCCCTCTTCACGGACGACATGGAGTCGGGCGCGAACGGTTGGACGACCGCACTTCTCGACGGCAGTTCGGATGACCTCTGGCATCAGCAGACGACGAACAGCAATTCACCGAGCACCGCCTGGTGGTGCGGAATCCCTGCGGGCGTCGATTACGCGACGGGGAATCGGATTTCGAACACGCTCGAGTCCCCCTCGGTGCTGCTTACGGGCTCTGCTCCGTTCACGCTCTCATTCTATGAGTCGTACACGACGGAGTCGGGCTGGGATTTCGTGAACGTCGACATCCAGGATTCGTCCGGATCGTGGAACGCTCTTCGAAGCGGCGCGAGCGGATCGAGCGGCGGATGGCAGCAGACGGCGTTCGACATTTCGAGCTATGCAGGACAGACGGTGAAATTCCGGTTCCACTTCGATACGACGGACGGTTCGTTCAATAACTTCGCGGGATGGTTCCTCGATGACGTCACGGTATCGGCCGACGGCGTCGACTGGCTCTCGCTGGCGCCGGTATCGGGAACGGTGGCACCTGCGGAAACGGACACGGTCACGGTTACGTTCGACGCAACCGGGCTCGCTCCGGGAGCGTACAACGCGAACGTGCGGATCATTTCGAACGATGCGACCGACCCCATGGTTCTCGTACCGGCCACGCTGAACGTCACGGGCGTTTCGGTTTCGGCCGACTCGTCGTTCGTTACGGCAACCGACAGCGCGTTCATGACGCCGGACGGTACCGCCGACACGATCACGATCACCGTCACGGTGCGTGATGCCTCGGGCGCCCCGATCCAGGGGATCGCCGCCGGGGACATCAGCTTCTCGATCGCGGGTGCGTCGCTCACGGGCGGCAACATGCAGTTCTGCGCCCTCGGTGTGAACAACGCCGTGATTGCGGGAACCGACTCGACCGACTCGAACGGACAGTCGTCCGTTACGCTCGTGAATGTCGGCGGCTGCGGCACGCTTTCGATCAGCGCCACCGTGTCGAGCACGGCCATTCCTGCTGACGTGATTCTCGTCAGGAGCGCGGATCTCAACGGTGACGGGGAAGTGAACTTCTACGACACCTTCCAGTACCTGCCCGAACTGAATGTCGGGACGGGGAACTGTGGCAACTTCAACAACGACGCGGCATCGGACGTGAACTTCTTCGACACGCTCATGTACCTGCCGCATCTTTCGTCCGGCGCGAAATGCCCGTAGAAAGGAAGGGACTCATGAAACGTACTCTTGTAATCCTGAGCGCCCTGGCTTTCGCCGTTCCCGCTCTGGCGGGGCAGAATGCCGGCGCACGGCCGACGCTCGATGTTCCGGGAACGGAATCGGGGCGGCTCAAAAACGATGTGATGGAAGTGCGCGTCGATATCTCGCAGCTCAATGCGGGCAACGCGGTGCACTTCGATCTCGAATACGACACGCAGGGCCTTGCGTTCGTCGACTGGGAGGCGGGCGATCTGTTTGCGGATCCGCTCGTGTTCGGGCCGTTCGACCGCACGGAGCAGGGCGTGGTGGACGTTACCGTGGCGACGCTGCATGGCGCCGTTACGCGTGAAAAAGCGAACGTCGGCGTCGTGCGTTTCCGGGTCATCGACCCCGAACGCAGCGATGTTCGCCTGCGCACGTTCCATACCGGTGACGCGAACTGGGAGCCCGACACGATCATCGATCTCGGCAAGGGTGTCGGCGTGCTGCCGGCTTCCGCGGGACTGATCGGGAACGCTCCGAATCCGTTTAATCCGACCACGAAGATCCGGTACGCGCTTTCGAACGCCGCACCGGTTTCGCTTCAGATCATCGACGTCTCCGGACGCGTCGTCCGCACGCTCGTAAACGGCGTGCAGTCGGCCGGTGAGAAGGAAGTCACGTGGAACGGCAAGACCGACGGCGGCAAAGACGTGTCGTCGGGCGTTTACTTCATGTTCTTCGAAGCCGACGGCAGGAAAGAGCAGAAGAAGATGACGCTGATTCGTTAGCGTTTGAAGATTGAGCAGTCAATCATGGGCGGCGGGGCTTCGGCTTCGCCGCCTTTTTTCATTTTTCGAGATTCCGCCGGTCCGCCGCGAAGCAGCTGTTTCGCTAAGCCTCCGCCTGCGGGCCTCTCCGCTTGCGCCGTGCACGCCCGCGCGCGCGGAGGCCCTCCGCGTTCACGACGTAAACCCCGAGAAAGATCAGGGCCGCGCTGAGCACGAATCGCATCGTCAGGCTTTCCTGGCCGAGGCCGATCGAAAGCGCGGTGGCGAGAATCGGCTGCAGATAGATGAAGAGCGCGACGGTCGACGACTCGACGCGCGAGAGCGCGAAGTAGTTCAGCAGGTACGCGATCACGGTCGCGAACACGATCACGAACGCGCCGGCGAGCGCGATGCTCGTATCCTGGAACAGCGCCCAGTCCATGTTGCGCAGGGCACCGAAGCCGTAGAAGTCGATCATCAGCGCGCCCCAGAACATCGTCCACGCGGTGGTCACGAGCGGCGGGTAGCGCCGGGCGATGTTGCGCGAGAGTACGAGAAAAAGGCCGAACGAACTCGCGTTGCAGACGGTCAGGACGTCGCCGAGCACAGTCTCCTGCGAGAGGGTGAAGTTCTCGACGCGCAGCAGTACGAGAACCCCGATCATCGCGACAACGAGGCCGCCGACGCGCAGCTTCGTAATGGATTCGCGCCCGAGCACGAACGCGAAGAAAAACGTCGAAACGGGAATGGTCGTATTCAGCAGTGCGGAATGCGCGGGTGTTGTGCGGGCGAGACCTTCGGTGAACAGGATCTGATTCACGGCGACGCCGAAGAGCGCGAAGAGCGCGAGCCGCGCGAGGTCGCGCTTCGGGACACGAAGGCCGTGCGACGTGATCGCGAGGAAAAGCAGAATCACCGCGGCACAGGTTACGCGAATCCCGGCCCACGCGAGCGGCGGCACGGCGGTGAGCACGTGCTTCGAGGCGACGTAGTTAATCGCGAAGATGACCTGGACGGCAATGAGGGCGAGTGTGGCGGCTATGGCGCGTCCCCGGGGGAGTGGGGCGTGTCTTCGGGCACTCTTTGCCCGTCTTCCGGGACTATGTCGTATTCCTTCAGGAACGCGTCGATCTTCTCTTCCTGGTCTTCCTCTTTCCATTTGAACCAGCGCTCTTCATCGGGTGGAAAGAGCGCCAGGATCTGGCGGAACTTCTTGAACGCGCCGTCGCCCTCGATCGCGTTCGTGAGCATTTCGCGCGTTTTGGCTTCGTCCACCGAGTCGATGAAATTCTCCATCTCCTCGTACCCTTCGCCCGTGCTCTTGAACGGCAGCAGAAAGTAGCGCGTACCGACGCCGGCCGCGATGCGCTTTGCGTCTTCGGTGTTGGCGCCGCGTTCGATCATGTCGACGAAGATCGGGTGCAGTTCGCCCGTGTCGATGTCGAGGAAGTATCGTTTCTCTCTCGTGCCGTTTTCGTATCCGTGCACGAGTTCGTCGTATCGAATCGGGACATGGTGCGCCAAGGTGCCAGCTCCTGCGTGGGGGATTGCTTACGCGAGAACTATACCAGAAGGGCGGGGAGGGACAAAGCGGGGCGGCGCGTGCTCTCTACAGAAACCCGTTGTCCGCGTACCAGCGGGCGGTGCGGGCGAGGCCCTCTTCCAGCCCGATTCCGGGCTCGTAGCCGAGTTCCTGCTTTGCGCGCGCGATCGAAAATGCGCGGTCGGACCGGTACCATGACATGCGCCGCGGGAAGAGGGGGGGCGGAACCCGGAACGGGCGGCACATCCCTTCGACGATCGCCGAGAGCCCGTACATCGGGGCGTACGGCAGTTTCACCACGCGCACGGTGCGTCCCATCGATCGGGCGACCGCATGCACGAGTTCCTCGAGCGTCAGGTACTTCTCGTCGCCCACGAGATACGCGCGGCTGCCGTTTCCGGACGGCTCCTTGTCGAGCGCCAGGAGAAAACTGTCGACCAGATTGTCGATATAGACCGGGTGGTACAGCGTTCTGCCGTCACCGAACATCGGAAACACGCCGCGCTTCACAGTGCGAAAGAGCATCAGAAAGCGACCGGGATCGCCGGGGCCGTAGATGCCGAGCGGCCGGATCGTCAGCGTGTTCAGCCCGCGCGCGTGGAATTCCGGCAACACCTCTTCGCCCAGATGCTTCGTCTGCTGATAGTAGTCGTTCGGCCGGATCGGGGCGTCCTCGTCCGCGGGAACGGGATCGACGTCACCGTGCACGCCGCATGTCGAGCAGTTGATGAAGCGCGAAACGCCGGCTGCCAGCGATGCCTCGGCGAGCTGGCGCGTGCCGTTCACGTTCACGTCGTAGTAGTGGGCGTCGGGACGGTTCACGGCGCGAAACGCGGCGGCCAGATGAAAGACGGCGTCGCATCCGGCCACGCAGTCTTCGACCAGCTCCTGTTTGCGCAGGTCGCCGAGCCTGATGTCCGCGCCCTTCGCCTGCAGCTGGTCGAACTGAATGCCGCGCCCGTTGTCGAGCACGACGACTTCATGCCCTTCTTTCAGAAGGCGCATGGTGAGCGCGGCGCCGGTAAATCCCGCGCCGCCTGTAACCAGTATGCGCATGCGTCTTCTCTCCCTTCTCTGTATATCGGCTGCCCGGGGTCCGCGCTCGATCAGTCGGCCGTTTCCGGGAGCGAGGCATGCCAGCCCTGCAGGAGCATCGTCAGGCGTGCCGCGATCGCCGGTTCCCGGTCGATTCTGTTGGCCGTTTCGGAAGGGTCGGACTCGAGATCGTAGAGTTCGGTCGGCACGCCCTCGAGATCCGCGTGCAGTTTCCAGCGGCCGTCACGCACCGCCATTCCCGGCGACTGGTCACGGAGCGCTCCGTAGTGCGGGCCCGGCCACATCCAGAAAAGGGGAGGGCGCTCGTTCGCGGGCGTTCCGAGAAGCACGCCGGCGCGGTCGACTCCGTCTCCCGGGAATGAAACGTGATCGCGGCCGCTCGCGATCCGCAGGAACGTGGCAGGGAGATCGATGCCGGTCAGCACGGACGTGCCGTCGGCATGCCCCGCCGGTACGTGCCCGGGCCACCGCGCGAGCAGCGGCATCCGGATGCCGCCTTCGTAGAGGCTTCGCTTGCGGCCGCGAAACGGGCCGGTCGAACCGGCGCCGGCGTGATTCGATCGCGGAACCTGATAGTCGTCGGGGCCGTTGTCGCTCGTGAACAGGAAGAGCGTGCGCTTTGCAAGGCCGGCGTCGTCGAGATAGTCGAGCAGCCGTCCCATCTCGCGGTCGAGCCCCGAAACGGCGGCGCAGTACGTGCGCATCTGGGCCGTCAGTCGCGGCGCGCTCGCGAGGTACGATCGCGTGGGTTCGGGAAACGTGATCGGCGTCACGTCAGTGTCGGCGTAGAGCGCGTATTCGTCGTCCGTCGGCGCGAGGCTGTCGTGCGGGATCAGTGTCCAGCAGTTGACGAAGCCGGGTACGCCGTCGCGTTCGCACTCTTCGAGAAATCGGATCGCCTCGTCGACGATGAGCCCGGTGGAGCGCGCGCGGAACAAATCCGTGCCGCGGTCGTCCCAGCCGGGGCCGGCGCTGTTCACGGTGCGATGCGCGTCGAACCCGTACTCGCCGGGATCGGGCGCGCCGGGAAGCCGACCCAGGTGCCACTTCCCGAAGACCGCCGTTCGATACCCGCACGCGCGGAGCGAGTCGGCAATCGTCGCAGCCCCCGGGTCCATCCAGTGCGGGATGCCGGCGTTCTCGTTGCCGGACGCGGTCGCGAGGGCGACGGAGATCGAGAGCCGCGCCGGATACTGTCCCGTCAGAATGCCCGCGCGGGTCGGCGAGCAGATCGGTGCCTGCACGTAGAACTGATCGAACCGGGAGCCTTCCTGCGCGACTCTGTCGAGATGCGGAGTCTTCACGATCGGATGCCCGAAGCAGGCCAGGTCCCCCCACCCGAGGTCGTCCGCGAGGATCAGCACGATGTGGGGCGGCCTGTCGGAGGACGTTCGATCCGCGCACGACAGGCCGAGCAGACAGAAAGCGGCTGCAACAACAGTCACTGGGAAACGGATTGCGAGAAAGCGGAAGTGACGGAAGGAACGGAAGGAACGGAAAATGAACGCGCGCCAGCTCATGACGATAGTGTAACGCACGGGATCGAGACCGTGAACGATCGATTCCAGGTATGATGGATTTCCCTGGAATGAACCGAGGGTCATCGTCTAAGATAGCGGAGGCTCAAGGAGGACGCTTCAGCCATATCTCAACATGGTTTAGGGGGGATCGATGAAGAAATTGCTAGCAGGTCTTGTCGTTGTCGGATTCGCAGCAACGGCGGCATTGGCAGGAAACACGATCGAGCTCGACCTTGACGCCACGACGGGCAACGGCCCGGATGACGTCGCGGTCGCGAACGGCGGAACGGTCACGTGCGACGTCTGGATCATGGGCGTGGAAGATATCGTCGATGCTGACGTGACCGTATGCAATCCGGGTGGCGCGCTTGCGTATTCTTCGACGTCATACGCCGGTCTGCCGGGGGGATGGCTCAGCAAGAGCCCGATCCCGAGCGGAAACTGCGTGAAGGTCGGCGCGTTCGACGGCGGCGAGAACCCGGGGTTCGCTCCGGCGGCGCCCCCGATCCTGCTCGCGACCATCAGCTGGACGGCGACGACCGACGACACTTGCGAAGACCTCGTGGCCGACATCAGCAGCACGAGCCAGTCGAACTACACCCGCGCGGATTTCCAGTTCTTCGGATACTCGTCCGCGGTCGACGGTTCCGCCGCGATCGGCGCCGGTTGCCTGACCGGTACGGAAGAAGCGACCTGGTCGGCGATCAAGAACCTGTTCCGGTAGGCGGTTCGATTCTCGATCGCGCAGGCGATTTTCGACAAGGTTTCTATAGAAGAGCCCCTCACGCAGGGGCTCTTTTTTATGCACCGCGCTGCGCCCCGCCTTTACTATGGAATGCATGACCGACGACACACGCCGCTATCCGTTCTTTCCGAAAGCCGTTTTGTGGGCGCTGGTCCTCGCGGCAGCGGTTCGTCTTCTCTACTGCTTCATGATCTATCCCCAGATCGCCGACACGCTGCACTGGAAGGGTGTTGACGACGGCTATGATGAAATCGCGCGCCATCTTCACGCGGGCGAGGGGTACGTCAACAAGCCCGGCCAGGTGCCGAATCTGCTGACGCCCCCGGGCTACGTCTTCTTCCTGTACGGCCTGTACGGAGTCGCGGGCTCAGAGATCGACGAAGGGCCCCGTGTTCAGGTCGCGCACATTCTGCTCGACTGTCTCACGCTCATTCTGATCACGCGTCTCGCTCTGCTGCTTTTCGCGAGCCCGCTGCTGGCCGGCGCGTCCGCGTTCGCGTGGGCGCTCTACCCGCAGATCGTGGTCTACAACGCGCGCGTGGCCCCCGAGATTCTGTTCACGCTCATGACGACCGCCACGGTGTTCTGGTGGGTCCGCACAGTGCGCAGGGGAACGGCGCGCGACGCGATTCTGCTCGGGCTCTTCTGGGGGCTCGCGGTGCTGACGAAGGAAAAGCTCGTTCTGCTCCCGGCCGTGATCGCGCTGTCTGTCATGCTGCAGAGCCCGGGCACGATTGCTGTCCGCGCGAAACGTACGGTGCTTGTCGTTGCCGTCATGATCATCACGATCTCGCCGTGGCTCGCGCGCGGCTATGCCGTAACGGGCGCGTTCGTGCCGATTACGATGCGGTCCGGGCGCGCGATCGATCAGGGGCTCGACGAAAACTTCGCCGGCGCGGACGACCACACGGTTCAGTTTCATACGGAGCAGAAGTTCCTGCCGCGGAACGAGCAGGAGGCGGGGCTGTCGGACGAAGAGCGTGCCGTCCGTGCGGCCGAAGGCGCCCGTCGCGAGAAGGCGCTCGTCGGCGAGTCGATCGCGCGGATTCTGGACGATCCCGTTTCTTTCGTGAAGGCGTTCTTCGTCAAGCTCGCGGCGTTCTGGTATTTCGGGCAGCCGCGCGTCATCGTGGGCAACATGCTCGTGCAGCTCCCGATTCTGCTGCTCGCGATTCCGGGATACGCGCTCGCGTTTCGCCGTTACTCCGTATCGCCCTTATTGTGGATGACTTTGTATTTTCTCTTCATCCATGCCGTCACGATCGTCAGAATGCGCTACTCCATACCGATCATGCCCGAAACGATACTGCTCGCTCTCTTCTTCCTACTGCGTTACGTCTATCCCCGCCGTCCGCTTCAGCGGGCCGTACCCGGAGCCGAATAATAACATAGCTCTTTCCTTACGCGGATTTCCGCGCCTGGAGAAAGAGCATGCCGCTCCGAAGAGCCATTCTTGCCGTTCTGATCGCATCCGGCCCGATTCTCGCGAACTCTCCCGACTGGAACGCGCGGGGGATCGAGTACTTCCAGACCGGCGAACTCACGCAGGCGCTCCACTGCTTCGAGAGGGCGCGCACGACCACGCCCGATTCGCGAACCGTTCTCTATAATCTTGCCACGTGCCGCGCGAAGATCGCGATCGAGTCGGTAAAGCAGGGGACCGGGCGCGCGCGTTTTCGTGTCGCGGAAGAGTATGCGAGCCAGGCCCTCGCCGGATTCGAGGACCAGCCGTACTTCCACAAGGTGCTCGGTTTCGTGCTGCAGGAAGAGGGGCGTTACGAGGAAGCGCGCGCATCGTATCGCACGGCCGTCGCGCTCGAGCCGGAGGACGCTTCGACGAACTCGCTGCTCGGCAACATGGCGTATCACCTCGAGGATTACGACGAGGCTCTGACTCTCTGGGAGCGCTCGTACCAGCTCGACCCGTCCCAGAAGGAACTGCGCAAGCGGATTCACCGGGCGCGGCGCGAGAGCGCACTCTCCGAAGGCTTCGAATCGCTGACCGACCGCCATTTCCGTATTCAGTACGACCCGAGCATCGAGCAGGCGCGGAGCGAGGCGAACCGCGTTCTCGACATTCTCGAAAGCGCGCGCCGGGAAGTGGGGCGCGTGCTCGGACATCAGACCACGAAGGTCGTGCCGGTGGTGCTCTATTCGGACGAGAGTTTTCAGGCGTACATGGGCGAGCATCAGTGGGCCCGCGGTCTGTACGACGGGAAAATTCGTCTGCCCGACTTCACCGATGAGAAGAGCGGCGTGGTGGAGCGGATCGCGAAGCACGAGTACGTCCACGCCGTGGTTTACGAGCTCACGAAGAGCCAGTGTCCGGCGTGGCTGAACGAAGGGCTCGCTCAGGTGCTCGCGGAGGAGTGGTGGCCGAATTCGGCGAACGTGGCGCGGGAACTCGCCTCGAGCGGCGCGGCGATTCCGCTCGTCGATCTCGAAGAGTCGTTCCTGAAGCTGCCGGAATCGCTTGTGGAAACGGCGTATGTCGAGGCGTACCTCGCGTCCGCGTATCTGCTCGAGCACTTTACGAAGCGGCACCTGCACCGCCTGTTCGAGGCGCTGGCGCGCGGGGACTCACCCAATGACGCCGTGCGCGCGATCTATCATCGCGATCTCGACGACCTCATGCGCGACGCGCTGCTCGAATGGGCCGGTGACTCAGAGGTTGCCGCCCGGCGGTAGGAGTACGATTTCTTCCAGCGTGCCGTCCGGGTCCTCGTTCAGGACGCGCGCGATCTCGCGCGCGACACGCGCAACCGGGATCATCTTCCCGAAGTCCCACTCGCCCTCGATCCCTTCCCAGAATGTCGAAGCGACAGCGCCCGGGATCACGACGTTCACACGGATCCCTGTCCCGCGCATCTCCTCGCGCACGGAATTCGCGAGCGCCACGACGCCGGCCTTCGACGCGCAGTACGCGGCCGATGACGGAAACGCGACGCGCGCGCCGGCGACGGACCCGACCACGACGATTTTTCCTTCGCCGGCCGGGAGCATCGATCGCAGCGATTCTCTGATCGCAAGAAACGCGCCGGTCAGGTTCGTTTCGATCATCTCGTTCCACACCGAGAGGGACTGATCGACCGTAGGGCCGAACGTACCCGTGCCCGCGCAGGCGACGAGCGCGTCGACAGCGCCGTCGAACTGCGCGCGCGCGTTCACCATTTCGTCTTCGTCGCGCACGTCGGCGCGGATCGCATGCGCTTCCGCGCCCGCCTCCCGGCACTGCCTCGCCACCTTCTCCAGTTCGGCGCCGTTTCGCGAAGTGAGGTAGAGGCGGTTCCCGGGAACCGCGAGCGTGAGCGCGGTCTCTCTCCCGATGCCTTTTCCGGCGCCCGTAATCCAGATATTTCGCACTGCGCACCCTCTCTGACCACGCCGTGGTCAGTTGATGACAATCGTTTAGACAGCCGGAGATCCGCGCTCGGATCCGGCGAAGGAAGTGAGGAGATCATACCGCATTTCGCCGCAAGCGTTTAGCGGCCGGACCGGCAGGTTGGCGCATTCTGGCACTCCGTTTGCACTGGAGAAGAGGCGGCGGCAGGATCCGGGGAATCCACCGCTCGATGAACGAAAGAGAGAATGGAGAAGAGGAGGTGCCACCCCGACGTTTCGTCGAATCAGCAAAAGGAAATGACCAGTGATAGCGCGGGGGGTTGCCGAAGAAGATCCATAACACCCTAACGGTACGAGTCCCGTTGCCTCCCGCGCTTCTCTCGATTCGCCGCCTCAGGCAATCGGCGTTTCGCTCACCCCCTGGAAATGCGACGATGGGCGATCAGAGCCGAGGCAATGCTGACGGCAATCTCTTCCGGTGTTTCCGCGCCGATATCGATTCCGATCGGAGCATCGATGAAAGCGAGATCCGCGCGGGCCACACCTTCACTCTCCAGCGTCCGGAACACGGTCTCCACACGTCGACGGGAGCCGACCATGCCCACATAGCCGGGTCTGCAGGCAAGAATCGAGCGGAGGGCGCCGACGTCCGCGCGCCACCCGCGAGAAAGAAGCGCGTAGTCCGTGCCGGGCGGGTAACTCGATTCGGCAAGGACTTCACCGCAGTCCGCACCATAGCGTGCGTCCGTGCCCGGCACGGTATCGAGATCGGCGGCCGGCCGATCGTCGACCACTGTCACGTCGTAACCGAGAGTACCTGTCAGGCGGGCGAGTGCCAGGCCGATGTGCCCGGCGCCTACGATCACGAGTCGACGCGCGGGCTCGACGCGTTCCCGGTGGTCCGATGCGGAGTCGGTGCGGGGCCCCGGGCGCGCGAGCCCGCCGCCGCCGGATGCGGCGCTCCATAGCGGGCGTTCCGCAGCGTCCTCTACACTCGTGATCCCGCTGTTCGCATCCGGCGGTGCGCCGGTTCCCGCGTCCACGGTCGTCCCTGAGAACCGGCGCACGAGCACGGAGACCTGCCCACTCGCGTGCCTGTCAGCCAGGATTCGGATCCATCGGCCGTCGCGGGCGGGGGCAGGATCGACACGTTCGATCCAGACGTCCATGCGGCCGCCGCAGACCATGCCTTCGGAGGCCTCCGCGTCGGCCCACATTTCGACGGGAAACATGCGGGGCCCGCCGCGCGCGAGCACGTCAGCCGCCGCCACGATCACGTCGCGCTCGCCTGATCCGCCCCCCACGGTGCCCCGGATGGAGGCGTCGGCCCGCACGATCATCCGTGCCCCGGGTCGCCGGGGCGTGGATCCACGCGCTTCGATGACCGTGCAGAGAGCAAAGGGCTGAGGCTCATGGAGCATATCGGACCAGATGGAAATCGGACGTTCTCCTGCTGATGGGGGAGCGGCACTTCGTGATGACCATGGTATGCTATCGATTCGGTTCTTTCCAAGAGGTGGCATTGATTGCGGGCTGTCTTTCTCTCTCACAATCGCAGTGACGCGGCGGACGCCTATAACTACCGCCTGCGCATGCTCGCGCGCCACCTGACCGCTGAGGGGATCGATTCCCGCATGGTCTATCTGGGCGATCCCCCGCTCGGAACCCCCACGATTCTTCATCCACTGAAAATTGGCGGCGCATTCGGCGAAGCGGGCGCGATCGTCCACGCAGGGAGTGCGGCGTGCGCGTTTACCGCGTCGTGGCTCTCCCGCGGCCGGGCGCCGCACCGGATCTTCGACATGCACGGGGATACGGTTGCAGAACAACGACTGGCTGCTGCGGCGACCGGCGGCTGGAAGTCGGCTCTCCGTGTATCCCAGGAGCGATGGAAGGAACGTCGCGGCCTGCGCGCGTCGGATCGTGTTCTCGTGGTATCGGAGCCGCTTCGCGAACATGTGCTTTCGTCCGGACTCGTGACAAACGATCAGGTATGGATGGTCCGGAACGGGGTCGATCTCGATCGATTTCGGGAAACGGAGCCGTATCCCGCGCGTGAGGTCCCGCGGCTTCTTTATGCGGGCCGTTTCGATCCGTGGCAGGGACTCGAGTTTCTCGAAGAACTGATCCGGGCGCGCGACGACTCGTTCGAGCTGCGCATCATCGGATTCGAGCCGGGGGATGCGTCGCTTCGCGGTCGATGGGGCACGATCGGCAATCCGCACCTGACGATGAAGGGGCGCATGACACAGGAAGAACTCGTTCGTGAGCTTTCGCGCGCGGATGCGCTTCTGCTGCCGCGGGCCGACGATCCGGTGACAAGGGTGGCGATGCCGACGAAATTTGCCGAGTATCTATCGGTCGGGAGGCCGATTCTCCTGACGGATGTCGGTGAGCCCGCGCGCTTCGTGCGCGAAAGCGGGTGCGGCATGGTGAGTGCACCCACTCCTCAGGACTTTGGAGCGCTAGTGCGGCAATTCACGGAACGACCGACTGCGGAGCGCGCGCGGATGGCGCAGCCCGGGCCGGAACTCGCGAGGCGTCATTTCGAATGGGACCGGATCGGCCGGGAGTATGCGTCGCGACTGCGTGAGGCGTTCGGGACGGGGGACGGAGTATGAGTTCTCATCCGGGCGGTCCCCCGTTCGAGTCGGAGACCGTTCTCACATTCGACGAACGGACCGGAGAGTACGTCCCGCCGAAACGCCCGTTCCCGCTGCTTCCTGTCGTGCTCTTTCTGGCCACGATCGGAACGACGATTCTGACGGGGGGCGTGGCGTATTCGCTCATGATCGTCGCCATTCTTCTCACGCACGAGATGGGGCACTACCTGTTCGCGCGGTATTACAGGATCCCGGCAACGCTTCCGTATTTCATTCCGTTCCCGTTCAATTTTTTCGGCACGATGGGGGCCGTCATCCGGATGGACGGACGGTGGGCGACGCGGAAGCAGCTGTTCGATATCGGTATCGCGGGGCCGCTCGCGGGACTCGTGGTGGCGATTCCGGTCGCGCTCATCGGCATCGCGCGATCGCAGATCGTGCCGGACGTGCCGGTCGCCGGTCAGGTCATGCTGGGCGACTCGATCATCTTTCGCCTCTTCATCTTTCTCATGAAGGGCCCCATTCCCGAGGGCTCCACGCTTCTGCTCGATCCCGTGGCGCTGGCCGGGTGGGTGGGCCTGTTCGTGACGGCTTTGAATCTGCTGCCGGTGGGTCAGCTCGACGGAGGGCACATTCTCTACGGGCTGTTCGGGGAGAGATCGGCGCGGATCTCGCTCTTTTTCCTGGTGGGAATCGGCGTGTTTGCGCTGTTTCAGTCGCCGGCTTATCTGCTCATCGTCGTGCTGCTGGCGGTGTTCGGACACCGCCATCCGCCCGCGCGGGAAGCGGTGGTCGGTCTCGACCCTTTCCGCCGCCGCCTCGGTTTCGCCACGCTCGGGTTCTTCCTGCTCGCGTTCACACCGGTACCGATTCAGTTCTGACCTGCGCCTGACCCGCCCAGCCGCGCCGTGATCAGCGCCAGCCGACCTTCCCGCACGTGCCTGCCGCAAACGACGGACCGGACACGCGACCGTAGAGCTTCGCATCGTCGAACGTGAACTGTTCGGACCGGCTGTCGGTGTCGGGCAGTTTGACGCCATCATCGCCACCGAGGAACACGCCTTCGTTCCCCCAGTAGCCGTTGCAGGAAAACGTGGGTACGCACTTCGGCGTCATCAGATGGATCGTCGTTACGCCTGCCTGATCCACGAACACGTTGTTTTCGATGCGCGGGGAGGCGTCGTACATGCCGATGGCGGATCCTGAGCGTGAAGCGACATTACCGACGAAGGTATTGGCGCGAACGCGCGGTTCCGCGTGCTGCATGTAGATCGCGCCACCCCAGCTGCGCGCGATATTGCCGATGAACAGGTTGTTCTCGATCGTGGGACTGCACTGCGGACTGATATAGATCGCGCCCGCGATGCCCGCCGAGTTCTCGCGGAAGATGTTGTTGCGGATCGTGGGCGAAGACTGCTGGTTGATGGTGATCGCGCCGCCGAATCGTTCGGCGTCGTTCCCCTGGAACGTAAAGCCTTCCACGACGGTCTGATGATCGCCGCTCGAACGGATCTGCAGAATCGCGTTTTTCGCGTTCCCGGTCAGGATCGTTTCTTCCGGCCCCTTCACGCTTCGAATCGTGATCCCTTTGCTGTAAACCGCGCTGGCGAGCCCTTCGTACAGCCCCGGATGCACGAGAACGATGTCGCCGTCTGCCGCTTCCAGAATCGCGGTCTGCAGTTCGGCCGCTTCGGCGCCGCCCTTCCCCACTTCCACTGTGGCCGCGAGGATGCTCTGAGGCAGGATGCAGGTGAGGGCCAACAAGACAAGAACGCGAAATTTCATAGCTGAACTCTCCTGTATGAAACAAATTCGTGCGAAAAGAACGAGCCGGCTCGTTCCCTTCCCACCGTTCATGGGTTACCGGATTTCGAACTCCTCATCAGAATCGGCTCCATCATACACCCGGAAGAGGGGTGATCGTTCCGTTGCGATACGCGCTGCCGGCAGTGCAGGACGCGCCTCCGGCGCATCCCTTGCCGCGTCCGCTCACCTGTTCGAAAATCGACCCTCATAAGTCATTGATAAACAACGAATTACTGGCTGCGCAAAGATTGGCCAGGCCCCGGGTTCTGGCACCAACGTTGCACCAGGGGAGGGCGTGAAAGGAAACACGTCCATGCGTTTATCGACAATAAAAAGTCTTCTGTGCACGAGTGTGGGGGCCGCCCTGTTTCTGATCTCTCCAACGAGCCTGATGGGCTCACCTCTCCTTCTATCGCGGCTGGCAGGTGCGGCTCCCTACACCAGTGCACAGAATGATGTCGAACGATATGGTGGTTCCGTGCGGCACCGCTTTCCGCCGGACCACCTGATCGTCGACGTCGACGACGCGCATGTAAATGATCTCGCCCGCAGCCTGGGCGATGGCTGGGTCATCGCGGATGGCCCGGTCAGCAATCCGTCCGGCGCGGCAGAGAACGCGTGGAACCGGATGTTCGAGCGGGAGGCGGCGCTTTCGAAAGTGCACAAGACGGGCACGCCGCTGAATCAGTGCGTTCATATGATGCCGCCGACGATCGAAGCTCCGGCGCAGGCGAAGGCGTCCTCCGGTGCGACGTACGGCGCGTACGGCGCCGGCTTCTGGGACGGAAGCGAATACATGCTCGGCGATGTGGCCGTAGCCGTCATTCTGCCCGAGTCGAACGGCACGACCGACCCGAACCAGGAAGACTGGACGCCGGCGGAAGAAACGCACGTTACGAATCAGGTCGTCGAGGCGATGGACTGGTGGATCGACCAGACGCACCTCGGCCCGCTTACCTTTACGTATGAATATCATTATGATGTGGACACGGACTACGAGCCGATCACGCATCCGCAGAGCGAAGAGAACATCTGGATCGAAGATGCGCTGAAGACTCTCGGATACGACGGGCCGGATCGCTTCACGATGGCGCAGCTGTTCGTGAACGATCTGAAGGACGCGTACGATACGGACTGGGCGTTTCTGATCTTCGTCGCGGACTCGGAAGTCGATGACGACGGACTGTTCGCGAGCGGGCACTTTGCCTACGCGTATCTCGGCGGTCCGTTCATGGTGCTTACGCTCGACAACAACGGGTGGGGGCAGGCGAATTTCTCGGCCGTCTGTGCGCATGAAACGGGCCACATCTTCTACGCGCTCGACGAGTACTACAATGCCGGATCCGCATGCACCGACGAGTCGGGCTATCTGCTTTATCAGAACCAGAACAGCCAGTACGGGTCGTGCGCCGAAGATGTGCCGACCTCGATCATGCGGAGCGTGCCGCTTTCTGTCGCGACGGTCAGTTCGTCGGCGCGCGGCATGATCGGCTGGGCGGATGCGGACGGCGATTCGGTTCCGGACGTGTTCGACACGAGCCCGACCGTGCAGATCACGTACGCGGCGAAGACGTCGGCCACCGCGAATTTCCGCGTGGAGGGAACGGCACACGTTTCTCCGATCGCGAACCTCAACACGCGCGGCTACGGAAACGATATCAGCGCCAACGAGATTCAGGCCGTGCAGTTTCGCGTGGACGGAGGCGCATGGGTGAATGCCGTTCCGGATGACGGCGTGTGGGACAGCGGTTCGGAAGGCTTCTCGTTCGAACCGACCGCGCCGTCGGAAGGGCAGCACGACCTGGAGGTGCGCGGGCTGAACAACCGCAACATCCAGAGCGCCGCCTACTACGAAGACAGCTTCGACTTCCTGGGCGTCACGAGCGTTACGCTGAGCGGCGGGGACGGCGTTCCGGTCGCCCTTCGCCTGCTCGGAAACCGCCCGAACCCGTTCAATCCGAAAACGTCGATCGCGCTCCGTGTCGACGGCGCTCTCCCCGCCTCCGTTGTGGTGTACGACGCGGCGGGTCGTCTCGTGCGCACGCTCTTTGCCGGCATCCTGCCCGAAGGGGACAATGTGATCGTCTGGGACGGGGTCGACGACCGCGGGCGCCCGTCCGCGAGCGGCCGCTATCATTACAGGGTGGATGCGGGCGGCGGTTCCGCCGTCGGCTCGATGCTTCTCGTCCGCTGATCCGGCCTCTGAGACGTCATGAGCGCGCCGGCCTTCCGGCATGCGGTGAAACGCCTGCGGTTCCTCTATTACGCTCCAGGACAATTCAATTGACACTTTTCGAGGCGGATTGCTACGCTTTCGGCTCGAACTCCGGGCGCTGTCCCGGCTCGTCCCCTCACTCCAGTAACTGGACAAGGTGTTATGCGGATTGTACTTCCCGCCTTCGGGCTATTGTTACTCCTGTCGTCATGCAACCTGTTCGAAAAAGAAGAGACGTTCGTCGACGCGAGCGTGGCCGCGGCCGTGAACGGTACCGCGGTAAGCGAGACCAACACGTTTCGGCTTGCGGACTACGACATCCTCGCGGAGGGACAGGACCATCTGCTGCTCAAGGCGGGGAACGCGATTCAGATCGTGGCCGCCACGGGGTATCAGGATTCCGTCGCCCGTTTCGGAAAGAAGCCGGACGCTCTTCTTGTAAAGAAGTGGACGAATCCGTATCCGCATTTCCGCCTGCGCGGTTATGAGGTCGACGGGACGCGTCATGACGGTTCGTTCGTGATCGCCGCTTCGGAGCTTCCGATTCTGATGGATCGCAAGCTGTACGACACGTCGTTCTTTCAGACGTACGAACTCGCCGCGTGGGAAGAAGAAATGCCCGACAAGCTGATGGGCAACATGATCGGTTTCGTCGGCTCGGTCGAGCGCGTCGTGATCGACTCGACGACGCTTGCGAAAGAGGCGGCTGCTGCCGAAAAGGCGGCGAAAGCAAAGCCGAAGGCGCCCGCAGCACCCGCAGCTGACGAGGCGCCGGCGCCGGGAACGGAAGCGCCCGCTCCGCCGAAAGAGACGGTCCGCTACTACATTAGTAGCGGCAACGTGCGCGTGCAGATCGAGAACACGACCGAACCCGGGGTCAGGCTTCTGCTCGACGGCATGATCTCCCAGGGGAAGAAGGGCGCGTTCTACGGTACGATCAATGAGGTTTCGCCCCCGAAGATCCGCAAGGACACGAAGATCTACGGCAAGTTTCAGCTCAGCGTGTTCGACTTCGCGAACAGGCTGTGCGTCCTGCGCTAAAAAACCGCGTGGTCGTTTCGAGCGAGTCGGATTATTGAGAGAGCCCGAGTCCGGGCACGTAATAGAGGCGGACCCCGAAGTGGTCCGCCGAATCGTTTGCGGTAGGAGAGGGAGAGCGGCCGTATTCGAACATGCCGCCGATGCCCCGGAAGATTTCGTGACCGATCCCGAACCCGAACGTGCCGCCTTCGCGACCGCCGAGCAGGATGTCGTCGTCTGACTGATAGCCGAACCTGATCGCCACCACACCGCTCACGCGAATCTCCGTCCCCACGGACCATCCCAGCCTGTCGACCGTTGTCGTGTTCTCGTCACCGCCGAGATCCACCGTGCGGTCGCGCAGCAGATTGTAAATGTCGGCCGCCAGCGTGATCGTGTTGTTGCGATCCTTCTCGTAACGCGACGAGTACCCGAACCGTGCGTACAGAGGTAGATCCGCCTCGCGATTGCCGATCATGAACGACGGCCCCAGATTCGCGACGGAAACGCCGACGCGTGACGTCACGGGCAGATCGCCGAGCGTGTGGCCCTGCTTGAACAGCACGCCGAACGTGGCGGCGAAGGTCGCCTCCCCGTCGAGAGAATCGTGATCGGCGCTGTGCTGGTAGCTGATCCCCGTCACGCCCGCCGACCAGTTCGCCCCGATCTGCCTCGCGTACGAAAGCATCAACACCTTTTCGAGAATGTCGGTGCGGACCAGCGTGACTTCGTTTCCGTCAACGAACTGAAACTGACGGTCCCCTCCATCGCGCAGGATGACCGCGGCGCCCACCGTGTTGTTCTTCGAAAGCTTTGCGCTCGTCATGAACACGCGGTCGCGGCGCGAGTCCTGGAAGTCGTTCACTTCATCGTTCGGCGCTGCGTAAAACAGGTAACCCTTCGAGTAGGAGAGCCCCGCCGGATTGATCCAGACATTGGACGGTGTTCCGGGAATGGACCCCACGGCGTTCCCCATCCCCTGACCCATAGCGGTATACGACAGGAACGGATGAAGTGCGAGGTCGTTCTCTTCCGCGATCGCCCAGGCGGCGGGCGCAGCGACGAGAATTCCGAGTAGAAGAGATAAGATGGCAAACATCTTCCGGAACATACCCATGGAAATGAAACGTGTCAACCAGAGGGGCAGTTGTCGATTCGCCCCGATTCTCGTACGATCGCACTAAATGAAGTGTGAAAAATGGCATGCCCTGGCGAACGACTTCCTGATCGCCGACCGGAGAGACGAGCGCGAGCGGAACCCGGCGCGCTTCGCGGCGCCCCTCTGCGACCGCCATCGCGGCGCCGGGGGCGACGGTTTTCTCGCGATCGAGCCGTCGGGTGACCACAGCGACGCAATGGTTTCGATCTGGAACGCCGACGGGAGCCGGGCCGAGATCAGCGGGAACGGGCTGCGGTGCGCCGCCGGTTTCCTGCTGCAGCACGGGGCCGTGGACCGCTGTTCGATCCGAACACAGGCCGGAGTCTCCGCACACAGGGTGATCGAACGCGCGCCGCCCGGTTTTCGGATCGAATCGCACTTTCCCGCCCCCTCGTTCGCCTCCCGGGTGATCGGGCTCGCGGAAAGCGTGCCGGAAGGGGAGCCGTTCGAGCGCTCCTGGAGCGGCGGGGTCGTCCGCGGCACGGCCGTGTCGGTCGGGAACCCGCATTACGTCGTGTTCGAAGGATGGACCGAAGACAACTGGCGCGCGATCGGGGCCGAGCTCGAGAGCGATCCGTTCTTCCTGCATCGCGTGAACGTCGAATTCGCCCGCGTGATCGATCGCGCCGCGCTGCAGGTCTTCGTGTTCGAACGCGGCGTCGGGGAGACGGCGTCTTCGGGCACGGGCGCGTCGGCGTCGTTCGCGGCCGCGCGTCGCGCCGGCATGGTCGACCCTGCAATCGACGTGCGCCTCGCCGGCGGCACGTTATCTTTACGGGAAGAGCCCGAGGGCTTCTCGCTCACCGGATCGTGCGAACGAATCGGCGTTTTCGAAACCGACCCCTCATGGTGGGAGCGCATCAATGACTCCGAGTAAACGTCACCCTCATCTGTTTCCCGCCCTATTCGCGGGCGTGCTTCTGGCGGGCTCCTTCCTGCCAGGCTTCTTCCTGGCAGGCATGGTGTTTCCGTGCGCGGCCGCGGCGCAAAACGATTCGCTCACGCCGGAACCGGCCGAGCGCCCTTCGATGAACGTGCGGCGTCATCACGACGTGCGCTTTCTCGGCGCGGATCCGTGGGACGAACTCGGCGTGCAGGCGTGCTTCGCGGATCTGAACGGCGACGGCTTCGACGAAGTGATTCTGGGCGCATGGCTCGCAGACGGCCCGCGCAACGAGCGTTCGCGGGCGGGCGAAGTGTACATCTTCTTCGGGCGCGCTCTCGAAGACTGGGAGCGGGGGACGCTCGACCCGTCCGTCATCTATGGAGGGCGCGCCGGGGACCGCATCGGATCGTCGCTCGACTCGGGCGACTTCAACGGCGACGGCATCCCGGACCTGCTGATCGGCGCGCGCTACGCCAACGGCCCGAGCGACTCGCTTCGCGCCCGATGCGGCGAAGCGTTTCTCGTGCTCGGCGGCTCGGCCGGGGAGCGTCACGAAGTCGTGGACCTGCGCGAGAAACCGGACATTCACATTATCGGGCTGGACGAGGGCGATCGCTTCGGGCGCAGAATCCACGTGCAGGATCTCGATCGCGACGGGCGGGAGGACCTGCTGATGGCGGCGATCGGATCGGACGGCCGGTACGACGAAGACGCGGACGCCGGCGCCGTTTACGTTCTCTACGGAAGGCCGCGTGATGATTTCGAGAAGGTGATCGATCTCGGCGATCGCGAACTTCCCGTGCTGCACGGGTCGGACGAGTCGGACGGACTCGGCGGCGCGATGGCGACCGGCGACTGGGACGGCGACGGCCAGATCGACATCGTTCTCGGGTGCGGGTTCGCGGACGGTCCGGCGAACGGGCGAACGAATGCCGGCGAGGCCTATGTGCTGTTCGGTACGGGGAAACGTTTCGAGGGGGAGACGGTGCTTACCGAAGGCGGCGTGTTCACGATTTACGGCGCGGACTCCTACGACGGCGCGGGCATCGCGGTTGCGTGCGCCGACTTCGACGGTGACGGTGTCGACGACATCGCGCTCGGCGCGAACCTCGCCGACGGCCCGAAGAACCATCGAGACAAGTGCGGCGAGGCGTACGTGTTACTCGGAAGCCCTTCGGTCAAGAGCGACAGGATCTTCGATCTCACGTACGCTCCGGATCTCACGATCTACGGTGCCCGCGAGGGCGATCAGTTCGGCGCCATCTTGAATCTGCAGGACTGGAACGACGACGGGTTCAGCGATCTTCTCGTGGCCTCCCTGCTCAGCGACGGTCCGGGCGCGCAGCGGGAGGACGCCGGCATGCTCTACGTGATCCTCGGCGCGGCGCAGACGGACCTCGAACCGCGCGTCGATCTGGCTACGGGCTCCGGCGACCTGTTCCTGCTCGGCCCTTCGGCGCAGGACAAGATTGCGACGGCTTTCACGATGGGCCGCATGGCGAATGAAGACGTGCTCTTCGCCGCCACGATGCTCGGGGACGGGCCGCACGATGAAAAGAACGATACCGGCGAGGTGTATGTCCTTCGATGGCGCGCTCTGACAGGACAATAGAACCGGCGGCCGACGACCCGGTCGACGTACTCCCCGGAATCGGGCCCTCCCGCGCCGCGGATCTCGTGGCGCTCGGAATCGCGAACGTGGGCGATTTCCTGCACTACTTTCCCGCGGACTATCTTTCGCCGGCACGCCGCATTCGCGTGGCGGATGCCGTGGCGGAAGAGCCCGCCGTGTTCGCGGGCGAGCTCACTTCGATCCGCCTGATCCGTCGCGGGTGGGGGCGTTCGATCGTCGAGGGCGTTCTCGACGACGGGACGGGCACGATCCGCATGAGCTGGTTTCGCGCCGGGTACCTCGCGAAGAGCCTGAAGCCCGGCATGAAACTCGTGATCAAGGGAAAGCCGACTGGCAAGCCTCTCCGCATGCAGCATCCCGCGTTCGAAACGCTCGTTCCCGCTGAGGGCGAATCCGATTTCGAACGCATTCTTCCCCGCTACCGCAGTCTCGGCGGGCTCCCGCAGAAAACGATTCGCAAGGCCATGGCGGTCGCGCTTCACGCCATTCCCGAAACGGAGCCGCTCTCCGACCGCATTCGCCACGCGCTCGATCTTCCCGGCCGCGCGGATGCTTATCACTTCGTGCATCGTCCCGAATCCGAAGACGAGATCATTCGGGCGCGCCGGCGCTTTCTGTTCGAGGAACTCTTTCGTACGCAGTGCCGTTTCGCCGAAACGCATCGCGCGCGCATGGCGTCACGTTCGAAGAAGCGCGTGTTCGAGAAGACGGCCGTCGTCGAACAGCTCATCGCGTCGCTCCCGTTTACGCTCACGCGGGATCAGGCGCGGGTGCTCGAGCAGATTCAGAAGGATCTGCGTTCCGGGTGCCCGATGGAGCGTCTCGTGCTCGGCGATGTCGGTTCGGGAAAGACGATCGTGGCCGCCGCGGCCATTGCGCAGGTGGCGAAGCAGGGAGGGCAGGCGGCGCTTCTCGTGCCGACCGAAATCCTCGCCCGGCAGCATGCGCGTTCGCTCGCGGAGCTGTTCGAGCCGCTCGGGCTTCCCGTGCGACTGCTCGTGAGCGACCTTCCCGCGCCCGAGAAACGCGAAGCGCTCGCGGGTCTCGCGGACGGCTCGATCGGGATCGTGGTCGGGACGCACGCTCTGATTCAAAGCGCGGTGAAGTTCGACTCGCTCGCGCTTTGTGTGATTGACGAACAGCATCGTTTCGGCGTGCGCCAGCGCGCGTCGCTCACGGCGAAGGGGAAGAACGTGCATTTCCTGCTTCTTTCCGCCACGCCGATTCCGCGCACGCTTGCGCTCACGCTGCACGGCGATCTCGACCTCTCCGTGATTCGCACCATGCCGCCCGGGCGCATTCCGGTCGCTACGAAGCACGTCGCGGGCGAAGCGCGCAAGAAGGCTTATCATCATATGCGCGACCGCCTGCGCGAAGGGGAACAGGCGTTCATTCTGTTTCCGCTCGTCGAAGAGTCGGAGAAGGCGGACTGGAAGGCCGCGGTCGAAGCGGAGAAGAAACTCGCGAAGACGTTCCTGCGCGAGTTCTCACTCGGCCTCCTGCACGGAAGGCTTCCGTCGCGCGAAAGGGAGGAGACGCTGCAGCGATTCCGGACGGGCGAACTGCACGCGCTGATCTGTACGACCGTGGTCGAGGTCGGCGTCGATCTTCCGCGTGCCACCGTGATGATTATCGAAGACGCCGATCGCTTCGGCCTCTCCCAGCTGCATCAGATCCGCGGCCGCGTGGGGCGGAGCAGGCTGGCGAGCTACTGCTACCTTTCGACCCACGGGTCCGTCGGAGGGACCGCGCGGGAACGCCTGGGCGTGCTGGAGCGGGAAAACGACGGCTTCGCGATCGCCGAGGCCGATCTGGCCATTCGCGGGCCCGGCGACCTGCTCGGACTCGACCAGAGCGGCCACGGGCCCCTTCGCCTCGCGCTTCAGGAGTTTGACCCGCAACTGGTCGAATGGGCCCGCAAAGAGGCGTGGGAGAGCTCTCAGGCCCCCTCAGACGGAGCACGCCCGCTGCGCGCCGGATGACCCGGTTCCGTATCCCCTTGTCCTGCAGAAATTTAGCCTCCCGAGAAATCCTGGAAAAGTTCTAATCACTCGTCCGCCCCCTGCCGATCCTTGGATGGAATCGAAAAATGTTCAATTGGTGACATCCGACCCGTTTGGGAGAGGTACAGATTCGATGGTCGTATTCAATTACAGCGGACGCGAGATCAACGCCAAGATCGTTTACTACGGTCCGGGGCTTTCCGGGAAGACGACGAACCTGGAGCGAATTTACGGACAGGTTCCCGAGCAGCGCCGAGGCAAGATGGTCTCGATGAAGACGCGTTCCGATCGAACGCTCTTCTTCGACTTCCTCCCGGTATCGGGCGGCGAGATCAAGGGATTCCGCACGCGCTATCTCCTTTATACCGTTCCCGGTCAGGTCCACTACAACGCGACGCGAAAACTCGTGCTGAAAGGGACCGACGCGATCATCTTCGTCGCCGATTCCGATCCCGTGCTGCGCGACGCGAACATCGAAAGCATGGCGAACCTCGAAGAGAACCTCGCCGAATACGGGCTCTCGACGGACAAGATTCCGATCATCATCCAGTACAACAAGCGCGACGTGCCGAACCCGATGTCGATCGAGCAGCTGAACGCGGACATCAATCCGCGCGGCTGGCCGTGGTTCGAGGGTGTGGCGATCGAAGACAAAGGCGTATGGGAAACGTTCCGCGCCGCGGTCGACGCGCTGTTCAAGACACTCGAGGAGAACCTGGGCGGCGATGACTCGTCCTCCAAAAAGGCGGCCGCTTCGCAGGAAGACCAGGCCGAGCCCGCGCTCGTCGCGCCTCCCGAGACGGAAGGCGGCATCACGCTTTCGGGCGATGTCACTCATGGCGATGGCGCCGATTCCGGCGGCGGCGACAGTACTTATAATGTGGATGAAAGCATCAAGGGAGATGCCCCGGTCAAGCTGAGCGATCCGGGCGAAGTTACCCAGTCGGCACCCGGGCATCAGCAGGAAGCTGCGTCCGCGGAGCAGCCCTCCCCGTCCCGTGGCACGCAGAACGGCCAGAATATCGACTGGCGCGAGAACTACATTCCGCCGGGAGCCAAGCAGAGAACGCAGGCTTCGACCGCGACGCAGAGTCCCGCGGCAACGCAGGAGCCGGCTCCGCACACGGAACCGGAACCGCAGGAAGCCGTGGCCACCGGATCGCCCGAAGTGGGGCACGTGGACCAGGCGGGGCACGTGCCAGAGCCGCAGCCGGCTGCCACTGCTGCGGCGACTGTGTCCGCGACCGACGGCGTCGTGCAGGTCCCGATCAAAGTGGAAACGGAACATGGCGTACTGCGCCTCGAGATCTCGATCAACCTGCAGCTCAAAGAGGGCGCGACCCCGGCCGTCGTTGACAGCGGCGGCGACTGGAAGTAAATTCGAACGGACGTTCCCCCTGTTCGGAGGCTCGCTTGTCTCGAATTCCGGTCCTCGCGCTGATGCTCAGTCTGGCCTCGTTCTCCGCGCCGGCCCTGGCGGGCGAACTGCCTCCGTTCGTGCTTGCCGACGACGCCGTCTCTCCGGGATACGGCTACGGCCTGGAACAGGAACCTTCGCACGGTCTTCTCGGCATTCTCGACCCCGCAAAACTCAAGATGTCGCACACCATGACGTTCGGTTATCAGTCGGGAAGCGGCGCCGCGCCGTCGGGCGGATCCGGCTTCTATGAGAACCGGCTCAGCTATCAACTGCACGAACGACTGAACGCCACGGTCTATCTCGGCTACGAAATCGCCTCGCCGTATCGCCAGAGCGAGGACGAGAGCCGCATCGTTCCCGGGCTGTCGCTGACCTATACGCCGAGCGACAACACGCTGATCCACTTCTCGTATCGCAAGCTGAACGGCGGTCACGGGCGCTACGGCGCGCTTTCTCCCTATCCGTTTCTTCTCGAATAGTTCATCTAGACATCCTCTCTCCGGTTCACTACACTACGGCTCCGTAGTGCGAGTCCTTCAGGTGCGGACCTGATACAGGGGGGGAAATATGCTCGGTCGGTTCCTCAAGAGGAAACGCGACGACGAGTTTACGGAACTGCTGCGCAGGCACGAGCAGGAGCCGGACGACGCGTCGACGCTTCGGGAAATTGCAGGTCGATACGAACGGGAGCGTTCGTACGAGCGCGCGGTGCACTATCTCGAACAGCTTCATGCGCACAATCCCGGCGACATCTCCGTCCTGATCCGCCTCAGCAAACTGCTCCGGAAGACCGGCCAGACGGACGAATCGCTCGAGCGAATGGCCGCGGCGTTCCGCGCCGATCCTGAGGATCTCGAGGTCGTGCTCGGACTCGTCAAAGCCTATGTGGCCTCCCGCAACTACGACAAGGCGGAGCGCACGCTCCTTCCGGTCATCCAGAAGCATCCCGACTCGCCCCGCGTCTACTACACGCTCGGCATCATGCGCACCGCCCAGGGAAAGACGCGTGGAGCCGTAGAGGCGTATCGAAAAGCGATCGGGCTCGACCCGGCGTTTGCGCGGGCTCACTCGAACCTCGGGCTGCTGCTCGAGGGGATCGGCGATCCCGACGAGGCGCTGACACACTTCCGCCGCGCTATTCGCTGCGAGCCGGACCGCGCGGAGTGGCACTTGAACCTCGGCGCCGTATACGGCGAGAAGAGGATGCTGCGGGAGGCGAAGATCGAGTTTCGCGAAGCGCTGAAGCTCGACCCGCACAACGTGGAAGCGCACTTCAATCTGGGCATGATCGCCCACGATCAGGGGCAGTACGACGAAGCCATTCATGAGTTCGAAGTGGCGCTGCGGGCCGAACCCGACAATATCAAAGCACACTACCTGCTCGGACAGTCCTATATCCGTCGCGGTCTCTACGATCTGGCACGCAAGGAGATGAACAAGATTCTCGCGCTGGATCCGGAGAACGCGAAGGCGTATTACTACGTCGGCGTCGCGGAGAACAAGCGCGAGAATATCGACGAGGCGATCGAAGCTCTCGAGAGATCGATTGCAATCGACCCCGAGGACGATCGTCCTTACTGGTTCCTCGGCATCGCCTACGACAAGAAGGGGATCGGCGACAAGGCACGTGATGCGTATCAGGCGCACGAGCGACTGGCGCAGGCAAAGCGGTGAAACGCGTGTCCGAGTTCCGGTCCCGCATGCTCTCTCTCCGCAAGGAGGGAAAGGCGGGGCTGCTTCCCTTCATTACGGCCGGTGATCCTTCTCTCGCATTCACGGAAAAAGCGATGCGCGCGATGGATCGCCAGGAGGTCGTCGGCCTCGAAATCGGTGTACCGTTCTCGGATCCTCTCGCCGACGGCCCTACGATTCAGCGCTCTTCCGAACGCGCGCTTGCGCGCGGCACCACGCTTCGTGACACACTCGATCTGATCGAAAAGATGCGGCCGAAAGTGTCGTACCCCGTTCTCGTGATGTCGTACTTCAATCCGATGCATGCCTACGGTCTCGAGCGCTTCGTGAAGCGGTGCGCGAGCGCCGGGGTCGACGCGGTGCTCCCGACGGATCTGCCGGTCGAGGAAGCGGCGCCCTTTCGCAGGGCGCTCAGCGCAGGCGGGATCGGTTCCGTGTTTCTTGCCGCGCCGACGAGCGAAAACGACAGGATCGAACGCATTGCGCGCGCCTCGAGCGCCTTCCTCTATTATGTGAGCCTCACGGGAGTCACCGGGGCGCGCACCGAACTTCCGCCGGGACTTCTGCGGCGCCTGAAAGAAGTGCGCCGGCTGGTTACGAAGCCGCTTGCCGTCGGCTTCGGCGTTTCGAAAGGAAAGCACGTGAAAGCGCTGGCCCCGCATTGCGATGCCGTCGTGGTCGGGAGCGCGATCGTGCGCGCGATCGAAAAGGGAAAGAACGATCGCGAACGTCTGGACTCGTTGCACGTTCTTCTCGACGACCTCGTGCGGCCGCTTAGAAAACCGGTGCGATGATGCGCCCCTGGTTCACGCTCGTGCGGTTCCCGAACCTCCTGATCCTGGCCGTGGCACTCCTGTTCGCGTGGTTTCATGCGGGAGGAGGGGCGGAAGTTGCGGCGCTGATTCCCGCCATCCTGGCCGCCGTCGCAATCGTGGCCGCGTTCTACATCGAAAACGATCGCCGTGACGTGAAGGTCGACGCGGTGAACGCCGCGAACCGCCCGCTGGTAACGGGCGCCGTTTCGGAGAAGGCGGCGCGCGGTGCGGGGCTCGTGCTGTTTGCGATCGGCTGGGCCGCCGCCTGGTTCGCGGGCCCTCTCGTTCTCGGTTTCGCCGCGTTCTGGACGGCTGCTCTCGCTCTTTATGAAACGGCGCTCAAACGCACGGGGCTGCCGGGGAACATTCTGGTGGCGGTTGTCGCTTCCTCGCCGCTGATTCTGGGCGCATGGCTCGCGGGGGAGAGGGCGGCCGGTATTGTTCCGTTCGCGTTCGGCTTCGTGCTGCATCTGTCGCGTGAGATCGCGAAGGATATCGCCGATCAGGACGGCGATCGGACCTCCCGCCGCACACTCGTCGAGTCGTTCGGGGAAGAGGGTGCCTGGAATGTGCTCACGATCTGCGCGGCCGCCCTGATTCTCTGGATACCGTTTCCCTATCTGACCGCCGGCTATGATCTGCTCTACCTGCTTCCGGCCCTGGCACTGGCGTTTGTTCTCATGACCGTGCTGCTCTTTGCCCGCGCGGGCGAAACACGCAACCCGCGCGCCGTTTCCGGCACGCTCAAATGGGCGATGCTTCTCATCCTGCTTATCCTCGGCGCGGGACGGGGGGGAGTGGTTTGAGTATCTGGGAATCGATCCTGCTCGGCCTGGTGCAGGGGCTCACGGAGTTCTTCCCGGTTTCGAGTTCCGGTCATCTCGTTCTCGTACAGGCGCTGCTCGGAGTTTATGAAGAAGGCATCCTGTTCGAAGTGCTTCTGCACGTCGCGACTCTGGTCGTGGTGCTCGGTTTCTATCGCCGCGATGTGGCGTCGTTGCTGGCGCCCCGTTTCGATGCCGTTACGAACCGGAACCGTCTGCTCCTTTTCGTCGGACTGCTGCCGACCGTAGTCGCGGGATTGTTTTTCAAAGACCAGCTCGAGAGTGCCTACGGGAGTCCGCGCGCGGTGCTTGCGGCGCTCGCGTTTACGGGTATTTTCCTGCTCTCGACCCGGTTCGCGAAGGAGCGGGGAGTCCGGATCACGATTCTGTTCGCCCTCCTGATCGGTCTTGCCCAGGCGTTCGCGATCCTCCCCGGAATCTCACGATCGGGTGCCACGATCGCCATGGCCCTCTTTCTCGGCATCGGGCGCGCGGAAGCGGCTCGCTTTTCGTTCCTGCTCTCGGCGCCGGCGATCGCGGGAGCCGCGATTCTGGCCCTCAAGGACGGCGTGCCGCCCGGCGGGTTCGCCTGGGGGCCGGGCATCCTCGGCATGCTCACAGCCGCTCTGGCGGGGTGGGTCGCGATCCGGCTCCTCGTCCGTATGGTCATTTCCGGCCGGTTCGACCGATGGGGCTACTACTGCCTCGGGGCCGCTCTGGCAGGCTGGTTCGTTCTCGCTTGACAGGGCAGACGGGAACTCGCTAGCCTGATTAGCTGTACTATTCAACAGCTACTGTCCCCAGACGTACTCAAGGAAACTGACCCGTGAAGCGAAAGCACTTCTTCGCCGCCGCCGCTCTGCTTGCCTTCTTTCTGATGGCGGGAGCCACTGCGGCGGAGTCTCCTTATAATGAGATTCTGAAGCTCGATCCGGAACTTCGGATCGCGTCTCTCGAGAAGCTTCGCGACGAGGGGGACGAATCGTGGGAGATCGATTTTCGGATCGGGAACGCCTTTCAGGACATGGAACTGTACGGCGACGCCGTGACGAACTATCGGGAGTCGCTTCGCAGGGGCGGTCCGGACATGGTCTTCTACAACATGGTGTTCGCTCTGACCGCGCTCGGGAATCGGGAAGAAGCGGATCAGGAGTTTCGGAATCGGACGAAGGTCCGGGAGAAGGACGCGCTCTTCCATGCCATGTACGGCGATTTTCTCGCGGAAGGGCCGGATACGACGGCTGCGATCACGGCGGCGGTAGCCGAGTACAGGAAAGCGCTCGCGATCGACGAGAATCAGAACGAGGCGCGCTTCGGCCTCGGCGTTCTCTTTGCGCGACTCGGTATGTACGAGGAAGCGAAGCGCGAGTGGGGGTGGCTGACGATCAAGGGCGAGTCCCCGGGGGCCGTGCGCA
The DNA here is from genome assembly GCA_029262235.1 of Candidatus Eiseniibacteriota bacterium. Classification (GTDB taxonomy): domain Bacteria; phylum Orphanbacterota; class Orphanbacteria; order Orphanbacterales; family Orphanbacteraceae; genus JABDJQ01. The sequence continues at coordinate 1,264,531 of JAJCZU010000004.1, forward strand.
ATGCGCGGTATTCCCTGACGCGGCTTCGCCAGCAACTCGGATTTGACGACTAATCCTTTCGTTCGTAGAGTGGCCTCGCGAACGGACCCACCGGCGGGCCTGCCGGCATGATATCAGGAGGAACGAACAGAATGATGGCTTCAATCCGCAGGATGAGGGGCACGCTTCTCATAGCATCGCTCGTTGCGCTGGCCGGCTTTGCCTGCCAGGCGGTCAACGACGAGGTAATCGAATTCGAACGGGACGTCACGATAGACGAGGACGACCAGGTCAGCCGGTTGCTCGGCAGCGGCGCGCAGTATCTCGACAGCGATCTTTACGACAAGGCCGAAGAGGTCTATCGCAAAGTCCTTCGCATCGACGAAAACAACAAGACGGCGATGCAGAACCTTTCCTATACATATCGCCAGCAGGGCCGCATGGCCGACGCGATCTCGATGGATCAGCGCTACGTGGCGAAGTTCCCGGACGATCCGAACGGATACGCGCGCCTCGCCGCCGTGGAAGCGGAGGAGAGCCTCGATTACGACGGCGCGATCGCGCACATCGACAAGGCGATCGAACTGAACCCGGATGACGACACGTACTTTGCCGACCGCGGATTTTACGCGTACAGCAAGACGGACGATGACGGCGCCCGCACCGATCTCGCTCTGGCGCTTGCCAGTTACCAGAAGGCCGAAGAGCTCGACCCCGAGAACGAGAGCTACGGCAAGTACATCAAGAAGATCATTATCGAAATGGGCGACACCGGCATGATCGCCGACAACGCGCTCGAAGAGCTGGAAGCGGATCCCGAAAATCCGCGCCTCCTGCGCCAGGTCGCGAAGATGTATCAGGATCAGCAGGACTGGTCGTCGGCCGCGATTTACTACGAGCGCCTGAGCAACGTCGATACGGGGAACGCCGGCGTTCTGCAGAACCTCGCGCTGATTTATCTTCAGATCCCGGATACAACGAGCGCGGTCCGTTCCTACGACCGCCTGGTCGCGGTCGACCCGACGAATGTCGACGGACTCGTCCGGCTCGCCGAACTGCAGTCTTCCAAGTCGCAGCGGAACTATCGGGACGGGATCACGACCGTCAAGAAGGCCATCGACATCGATCCGGAAAACGCGCGGGCCTGGAGCGCCTGGGGCAAGGCCCTCGAGTACCTCGAACAGTACGAGGAAGCCAGGGCGAAGTTCGTCAAGGCATCGAGCTTGAAGGACCCGGTCTGGTCGAGCTATGCTCAACAGGAAATCGGGCGCCAGGATCAGCTGATCGAGCGTCGCGAGAAACTGAAGGAAAAAGCCCAGTACGAAGCGAAAACGGGCAACTGATTTCGCGCATACGGTGATTCGGCCCGCGCTCTCGCCGAGCGCGGGCTGTTTTTTTGAGACCACCTGTCGCAGGACACGCCATGGACCGGATCTACCTCGACCACAATGCGACGACACCCGTTGACCCGGATGTCGTTGCACTGGTCGCGAAAACACTGACCGAATTCGCCGGTAACCCATCGAGCGCCCATGCCTCGGGGCGCGCCGCGAAAGCCCGCCTCGAAGAGGCGCGTGCGGATATCGCCGGCGTGCTTGCGTGCAAGCCGTCGGAAATCCGCTTCACTTCGACCGGGAGCGAAGCCGACAACCTGGCCGTGTACGGCCTTGCCGTCGCGCGCGGGGGACGGATCGTGACTTCGAATGTGGAGCACCCGGCGATTGCGCGTCCGTGCCGTGCCGCGGGAGCCTCGCTCACGCAGCTCGACGAGCTTCCCGTAGACAAGAGCGGGCGAGTTACGAAGGAGAGCGTGGCTTCGGCGCTGGATCGCGAAGGGGCACCCGCGATTGCGCTCGTTACGATGATTCACGCTCAGAACGAAACGGGAATACTTCAGCCCATTCATGATATCGGCGTACTCTGCCGCGAGCACGACGTGCCGTTTCATACGGACTCCGCGCAGTCGTTCGGCAAGGTTCCGATTGACCTCTCGCACGACCCGGTCGATCTCATGACGATTGTCGGTCACAAATGCTACGCCCCGAAGGGGATCAGCATCCTTTATGTGCGAAGCGGGATCGAGATGAAGCCGGTCATTCTGGGAGGGGGTCAGGAGGGCGGCATGCGCCCCGGCACCGAGAACGTCGCCATGGCGGCGGGGCTTGCCCTTGCGATGAAGAAGGCCGCGGACAATCTGCCGGAAGAAAGCAAACGGCTTCGTGAAGTGCGTGATACGTTTGAAGCCGGCCTGGTCAGGAAGGTGGGCGGCGTGCATGTCGTCGGCCGCGATGTCGACCGTCTGCCCGGCACGAGCTGCGTTCTGTTCGAGGGCGTCATGGGTTTCGAGCTGGGGACGGCGCTCGATGAACGCGGGTACGAAGTTTCGACCGGATCCGCGTGCCACTCCGGGTCGCCCGCACCGTCCTCCACGCTGATCGCGATGGGCGTCGACCCGTTGCTGGCCCTCGGCATGGTGCGTGTGGGCTTCGGGCACGCGAACACGCAGGACCATGCGAACGGTCTCGTGGATGCCGTAGCCGACTCCGTCAAACAACTGCGCGCCCTCGGCGCTCCGCGCGAGGTGAACCGATGATCCCGATCTCCGGAAAGAATTTCATGCCACCGACCGGCGCCCGCGTTGCCGTTGCGATGAGCGGCGGTGTCGACAGCGCGGTGGCGGCGCTTCTGATGGTGAGAGCGGGCCACAAGGTCACGGGCGTCACGCTGAAGCTCTGGTGTTCCGACACGCACCCCGAGCGCGAAACGGAAAAAGCGTGCTGTTCGCGTGAAGCGATCGACGACGCGGCTTCGACCGCGGCACGGCTCGGGTTTCCGCATCATGTGTGGGATTTCAGCGCCGAGTTTCAGAAAGCGGTCATCACGCCGTTCCGTGAAACGTATTTCTCGGGGCGGACGCCGAACCCGTGTGTGGACTGCAATCGCAACGTTCGCTTTACTACTTTATACGACAAGCTGCGCGCCGCCGGATTCGACTACCTCGTTACCGGACACTACGCGCGCGTGCTCTACCAGGACGGAGAGCCGCAGCTTTTCAACGGTGTCGATCCGAAGAAAGATCAGAGCTACGTGCTCTGGGGAATCGGCCCCGATGCGCTCGCCCATACGTGTTTTCCGCTCGGAGACCTCGTGAAGAGCGAGGTGCGCGCGCTGGCGGCCGAAGCCGGCATCCCGGTTGCGGACAAGGAAGAGAGCCAGGACATCTGCTTCATTCCCGACAACAACCTCGGCGGGTTTCTCGGCGTTCTCGAGCAGGGCGACATTCTGCTGACGGACGGTACGAAGGTCGGCACGCATACCGGCGCTGCCCAGTTCACGATCGGGCAGCGGCGCGGACTCGGTGTCGGCGGCGGCGACGAGCCGCTTTACGTGACGCGGATCGACGCGATTCGGAATCTTGTCTATATCGGGCCGGAGGAAGAGCTTTACGCTTCGGGCGCGGTTCTCGGCGAAGTGTCGCTTCTCGTGGATCCGGCGACTCTTGCGAGCTACGACCTCGACGTCAAGATCCGCTACAAGCACAATGCCGCGGCGGGGCATGCCGCGATCGACGCCGACGGGCGCGCCAGGGTCCGGTTCACGGAGCCGCAGAAGGCAATCACGCCCGGGCAGTCGGCCGTTTTCTTCGACGGGGACCGGCTTCTGGGCGGCGGCGTGATCGACGAGGCCATTCCGCTCGTTCCGGCCGCCGCAGCGCCCCTCGAAGGGGCGTAAGGCCTCTTCATCGGCCCCTTCCGTCGGCCCCGATCGACTTTATCTTCAATAAGCTGAACTATTTCGTGCAACCTTTCGCCGATTCACCGTCACTCATATAGGTGAATGGAGCAGCGGGAGAGGCACCATCCCCCCGCTCGCCCGTCGCAGCGCCGACTGCGATCACCTCAATCACTGCTGAAGGAGAGACAAATGCGCAAAAGAAGCACCGGGGGCCTCCTGGTCGCGATGCTGGCCGTCACGGCCCTGAGCACCACGGCCCCGGCCGGGACGATTACGGACCTCGATCAGGCGCTGCGTGAAGCCGAAGCGCAGGGCAAGCCGGTCCTCATGAAGGTAGGCGCCGACTGGTGCAGCGCCTGTAATGCATTCGACAAAGCCACCTACGAAAACGATATCGTGAAGTCCGCGCTCGGCGACAACGTCGTGCTCTGCAAGATCGATGCGGAAAAGGGCAAGGGAATCGGCGTCGCACGCCAGTACTCCGTGCGCAACTTCCCGACGTTCATTCTGGTGAATGCCGAAGGCGAAACGATGGATCGCTGGCTCGGGTATCAGGAAGAGGAAGGCTTCGCGACCTCGCTCGCCTCGTCGCTCGAAGATCCCAAAACGGTAGCGGACCGCCTTGCGCAGTTCCAGAAATCGCCGGCGGAAACCGACGCGCTGACGCTCGGCAAAATCCGTTTTCACGAAGGCATGTTCGCGGAAGCCGCGGCGTTTTACCGCCGCGCTTCGGAACTGAACCCGCAGACGGAATTGCCTTACGAGTCGTACATCTTCAATGCGATGGCCTACGGGAACTACTTCCAGGTGTTCAGCGCTGACCAGGTGAAGGCACAGGCCGACGCCGTGTTCGCTTCGAGCAACAGCAGCGCCAAGGACATCATGAAGGCGACGTACTCGATGCACAAGGTTGCGTCGCGGTCGCACGACATGGACTATTATCTGCCGTACCTCAAGAAGGCCATGGCCCGCACGGCGAACTCGACGGACGAGAAGGTTTCCTCGATGCGCGCCAGTCTTCTCCCGGACTACGCCATGCACATCGAGAAAGATGTCGCGAAGGCGGTCGAATACAAACTGGCGGCACAGCCCGAAGGGTGGCAGGAAGACGCGAACCTTCTGAACAACTACGCGTGGTGGTGCTTCGAAAACCGGGTCAATCTCGAAGAAGCGGCCGACTTTGCGCGCAAGGGAATCGAACTGGCGGAAGCCGGCAAGATGAAGGCCAACATTCTCGACACGCTCGCGGAAATCTGCAACGCCTCCGGCGATTGCGAAAATTCCGTGGAATACATTCGCCTCGCGGTCAAGGAAGACCCGAAAAACGAATACTTCCAGAGCCAGCTCACGCGGTTCGAGGAGATTCTGGCGGCTCAGCGATAGGGTAGCAAGGGCCTGAGCAGGGCCGGGCGCGGGAGAAGGGACCCCCCTCAATCCGGCGCCCGGCCGCTCGGTCAATTCTTCTGGAAGAAGCGGGACGAAGCATGGCAGCAGCGCGAAACGGACAAGCCTCGGATCACGAACTCGTGATTCACTTCCTGACGAACCGGGAAGAGAAGGCCTTTCGCGAACTTTACCGGCGGCACGGACCGAAACTCCATCAGCTCGTGGTCCGGCTGGTCGGTAGCGAGAACGGCGATGCCGACGACGTGATTCAGGCGACATGGACGCGCGTGGTGGAACGCCTCCCCGGTTTTCGATGGGAGTCGAGCCTCCGCACGTGGCTGACGGGAATCGCGCTGAACTGCACGCGCGAACACAGGCGAAAGGCGGGGCGCCGCGACGCCCCCGGTTTTGACGGCGACGCCCTTGACGCCATCCCGGGGAAAGAAGGTCCGAACCGCGTGAACAGGGCGATCGAGAGAATCGACCTGGAGCGCGCGATCGCTTCGCTTCCGGCGGGGTATCGGGACGTGCTCGTCCTGCACGACGTCGAAGGCTACACGCATCGCGAGATCGGCGGATTTCTGGGGATCGAGAGCGGAACATCGAAGAGCCAGCTGGCGCGGGCGAGAAACGCCATGCGCATGAGACTGAACGGACATGGAGCGAACGGAAATGGAAGAGATGAACAGGGAAGCGAAGAACGATCTCACACCTTGTGAGAAGCAGGCGCTCCGGTCGCTCGGCACGGTGGACCTTTACTCGCGCCGGGAAGAGGATCGCGTCGCAAGATCTTTACGGGAACAGGGACTCCTCCGCAGGACACCTTCATTGGGATGGAATCGGTTCGTAAAACTGACCGCCGCGGCGGCCGCGTTGATCGTCTCGTTCTATCTGGGTGCACAATTCGGAGGTCGATCGGGGAGTGAGTCCGTTCCCGTAGTTAATCCCGCAGAGGACCGCCAGGATTCCCTGGCGCCCTCCTCGGATATTCTGCTTACGAAGTCGACGACGGGCCAGGACCGGGTTCTCTTCCCGTACTACCGGGACGAGCCGGACCACCCGGCGGCCGAAACCGCGATTCTGGCGAAGGAGATCGATCGCTAGTCGGAGAGCCCCGCGAGCTCGCGAATGCGGGCTACGCGTTCCGCTTCGGAGTCGAGCACCCATTGGTACTGCTCGTCACCGTGAAGCGCTTCATGTGTCAATAGAAAGTAGCGGCGGGCCTCTTCCCCGGCCCCGAGAGCCAGGTGGCATTCCGCGATTTCTTCGAGCGTGAACGCGCCGGCCTTCCCCGCCTTCTCTTCCGCCGCGAGCAGTTCCTGCTGAAGCGCGAGCGCCTTCTCCGTCTTTCCCTGCAACCGGTACGTCTTGCCCATGAACCAGCGCGCGATCGCGCCGAAAGAATCGTTCCCCGTCTCCGCGCAGAACTCTTCGAGCTTGCGGAAGTTTACGAGCGCGAGTTCGTACTCACCCTGCTCCAGGTACGTGTAGCCGATATTGTTGTAGAGGGAGCCGATCCATTTGCGCGCGACCGGGTTGTCGGACGCGCCCGCCATTGCGAGCGCACGTTCGTTCCAGACGAGCTGCTCCCCGGGGGGCGCCACGATGCCCATCATGTGCGCCGCGTCGATCGCGTAAAACTCTTCGTCGCTCTCTTCCGCCATCACGAGGGCCCGCTCGAAATGCACGCGGCTCTTCTCGGCGTTGCCTGACGAATTCACCATGCGGCCCTTCTCGAGTTCATAGCGAATGCGCGCGCGGGGGGAGAGCGCCCCTCCGATCGCAAGCACGCGTTTGAGCGTCTCGTCCGCTTCGTCGAACTTCGACTGCAGCCCTTCCGCACGCGCGATCTGCGTCAAGAGCTCGGCATAAAGCGCCGGGTGGTTCTTCTGCACGGATTCTTCGATCGACCGGAAACGAGCTTCGCTTTCGGACGGGTGCCCATAGTCCCAGAGCTCCTGGAATACGGGAATGGCATGCGGGTCCCATGCGGGCGGGTTCATGACGGTTCCTCCAGTAAGAATCAAGGCGAACAGCAGATTCATGTGAACTCCTGTCAAAAAGTCGCAATGACGGTCAGCGCGACACTCGATCGCGCACGTGTTCATCGGCCCCCGGCTCGACGGCGCCCCCGTGCTTCATCCAGGCGTCGATTCCGCCCGAGACGTTGCGCACGCTTTCGTATCCCTCGCTCTGCAGAATGCTGCATGCGAGAAGCGAGCGTCCGCCGGCTTTGCAGTGGACGGCCAGCGGCCGGTCTTTCGGCAGTTCGTCGAGATGCCTGCGCAGATTGCCGAAGTGCACGCGCTTCGAGCCCGCGATGCGGGCTTCCGCAAATTCCGCCGCGCCGCGTACGTCGAGAATCATGGCGCCGGTCTGCTGCGCGTGATGCGCGAGATCCGAAGCTTCGACCGAGTCGACCAGCGCGAGCCTGCGCCCCGACTGCTCCCAGGTGTCGACGTCGGGCGCGAGTGCGACCACTTTGTCGAGACCGATCCGCGACAGCGCCACGACCGCTTCGTCCGCCATGCGCGCGTCGACGCTGAGAATGATGGGGCGGTCGTACGGAATCACCCAGCCCGCCCAGGTCGTAAACGCGTTCGAAAACGGCAGGAAGAGCGCGCCGGGAATATGGCCGCCGAGAAACGCCTGCTTGCTGCGGAGATCGGCGAGAACGGCGCCCTTCCGCATGCGCGCTTCGAGTTCTTCCGGCTCGAGAACGGCGAGCGTCTTCTTCTCGAAGAGCGGGCGCTCGACCCGGTTCAGTCGTTTCATCATCGCGAAATAGGTCGGCGGTTCCGGCTGCCCGTCGAGAATGGTGGCGACAAACGAGGCTTCGTCCTTCGCCTGGAACGCCCAGTTTACGAGTTTTTCGTATCCCACCGTGCTGCCGGGGACCGCGCCGAGCGCCTTCCCGCATGCGCTCCCGGCGCCGTGCCCGGGCCACATCTGGAGATGATCGGGGAGCGCGCGGAAAAGCGCGAGCGACCGCCAGAGTGACTGCGCGCTTTCCGTCATCGTACCGGCGATTCCCGCGGCCTTTTCGAGAAGGTCGGGTCGTCCCACGTCTCCCACGAAGACGAAATCCCCGGTAAAGAGCATGACGGGGTCGGTGCCGGCCGGCGTGTCGGTGAGCAGAAAGCAGATGTGTTCGGGGGTGTGCCCCGGCGTATGAAGGACTTCGAACTTCAGGTTCCCGACCATGAAATGCTCGCCGCGACGAAGGGAGGTGTGCGGGAACTCGTACTGCCAGTCCGCGCCCCCCTCGTCGCTCAGGAGCAGCTCGGCGCCCGTGGCTGCCGCGAGCTCCCGGGAACCGCTCAGAAAATCGGCATGGATGTGGGTTTCGGTCACTTTCCGGATGCGGAGCCCCTCGCGCCGTGCGAGCGTCACATAGTCGTCGATATCCCGCTTCGGATCGATAACGATCGCTTCTCCCGTCGCCTGACAGCCGACGAGATAGCTCGCCTGGGCGAGGCCGCGCTCGTAAATGCGTTCAAAGAACATGACTTCCTCCTGTGCCTCCAGTGTAACGCGAGGCGTGCGTCGGATGCGAGTCCGGATTGGGGCCGGGCGCGGCCTCGGCGGGCGGTTGCGGAAACCGAAGGGAAATCCTGCTACTGTTTCCCCGATTCACGCCGATCTTTCGATATAGAGGAGTCTCTCGTGGGAAGTGTCCGACAGCAGAGAAGAATGCGAACGAGTCCCTGCGCCGCAGGCGCCGTCCGCACAGGCGGCGTGGCCTGCGCGATCGCGTTCCTCTGCGCGCTGGCACTGGTCTCGTGCGCGGATCACGGCGAGTACGAACCGGATGTCGGCTGGGACTATATCCATCGTCAGCACGAGAAGAGCCCCGCCCCCGACTGGCTCGCGGGCGCCCGGTTCGGATCCGTGTTCACGGCACGCGATCTGCGCGAAAGCGTGATCGACTCGCTGCTCGGCGTGCGCGCGCTCGAGAACTGCTCGGTGGCCCTGATCGACGACACTCTTTCGTATGACATGGACGAGGCGGGATTTGCGGCGGCGTGTGAACGCGTGCAGAGGGCCGCCGATGCGGCGCACGCGCGCGGCATGAAAGCCGTCCTCTACGTTCCCGCGCTGGAAATGCTCTCAATAATAGACGAATCGGGGGCATCGTTCGGTTCCCGTCACAAGGACTGGCTGCAGCGGGGCCTCGACGGCACGCCGAACGTGTTTCGCGGAAGCGAGGTGTGGGTCGGAGAGGGAACGGAGAGCGCGTGGCTCTCGCCGAACAGCGGATTCCGGGCGTTCTTCCTCGACCGCGTGCGTACGCTGGCCCGCCTGCCGATCGACGCATTCTGGCTGGACGTTCCCCTCTATCTCGAAACGGGGGCGGAATGGGCGGATGCCTCGAAGCCCGCAGTGCTGGCGTACCGCTCGTGGGCAGACGCGCGGAACGTGGCCGACGGTTCGCTGCCGGCCGCGGCGGACGTTTCCGACGCGCGCTTTCACGACTGGGTCCGTTTCCGCCACGAGAATCTCGCAGGGTACGTGGCGGACGTGCAGCGCGCCGCCCGCACGGTGAAGCCCGCACTGTTTACGATTGTCGAAGTCTATCCGATGGACTACATGGACGCGATGACGACCGGCCTCGACGCGACCTGTCTCGCCCACCTTCCCGGGCTCGCGTTCGCGTGGGAGATCGACGCCGTTTCGAATCGTGACGGGATGCAGTACGCGTCGATGCGCGACATGCATGCCCAGATCGCGATGCTCAAGTGGGGGGCGGCGGTCGGTCGCGACTGGCCCGGTGTCGGGTTCTCGTACGGTGCGGCCGAAACGGACGCGGCTCTTGTCATCGGCGCCGTGATGGCGTCCGGACTCGCGCCGCTCGAGTGCCGGATTCCGGACATGACCGCGAGCGTGGGCTCGGCGTTTCGGGCGCGCTCGTATTCGTTTCTCGAGGACCATGCGCAGGAAATCGCGGGCGAGCGAACGGCGAACGTGGGCGTCTGGTACAGCTCGTCCACGCGCGACCGGTTCGATTTCGAAGCGGGCGGCTATTACGGCAAGTACGTCGAACTCGAGCCCGTGATCGACGACCCGGAATGGTGGGCCGAGCATCCGGACGATTCGCCGCTCAAGAAACCGCACCTCGGCGGCTGGCGCGCGGCGGCTCACTTTCTGCTCGGTGCGAAGGTGCCGTTTCGTCCGTTGATCGAGCGGCCGGAGGGCGCCGGGCCCGATTCGTTCGACGGTCTCGACTGGATCTGGCTTCCTTCTGTGCGCGCGATGAGTGAAAGCGATGCGAAACGCCTGCGACGGTTCGTGGAGGATGGTGGACGCGTTCTCGCCACCGGAGACGAACCCGCCACGCATGATCGTGCGGGAAAGCGGCACGCCGCCGGCCCGCTTCTCGCGGACCTCTTCCCTGATGGTGCCGCGCGCGATCGCGCTGCATATGTCGGCGACGGTCTTGCGCTCGCCCGTCCCGGGATTACGCCGGACGCGCTGTTCGACACGGGGGCCCGCGGCGACTCGATTCGTACTGCGCTCGGCAAGAACGTCCTGCCGCACGTCGATCCCGTCGTTCGCGTGGAGCAGGATCGCGTGTACCTCGAGATCATCGAGCCGGTCGAAGGGGAGAACAGGCAGAGCATCGCCCTCGTCGATCTGATCGGTCTGCAGCGTCCGGTGGCCCCGCCCGACCGGCTTCTGACGGTTCATTTTCGTCCGCCCGCGCATGCGCGACGTATCACGGCCCATGTTTCGGGACCGGGCCGTGCCGCGCGGCGCGTTCCGGTCGAACGCGGCGGAACGGTGCTGAGCCGCGACGAGTTCGTGTCGCTCTCGCTCCGCGCCACTCCCATGGCGCTCGTTACGTTTCGCTGGGAGATTGCAGAGGCCGATCCGCCCGTTCTCTCAGCGGGAAGGGCCGAGGCGCCCGACTGGCTTGCGGAACCGATCGAAAGCGCGATGGCGTTCGTGAAGAATTCGATGCGAAACGCGGAGCTTCCGGAGCCGTGGCGGTTCGGCGTGCACACGAATCTCGCGCACTACTCCGAGCGCGAGGACGACACGTATGTGTACGGCGATTACGTTACGACCGAGCATATGGGGCTGGCGCTTCGCGCGGCGGCGCGAACGGGTGATCGTGCGCTGTTCGATGAGAGTGCGCGTTTCGTGCGCGAGGTCATGATGTCGCGTGTGTTCGGTGTACTGAACTGGGCGACGGACGAAAACGTGCGCGCGCCCCACACGGAAGAAGCGGATTTCGGTTGGATTCAGGCGAACGCGCCGTTCGATGATCTGCGGATCGTGCGTGGGCTCCGGGAAGGCGCGGAAACGTTCGGGGATCGCGCCCCGGCCGCGTTTTCGGATCGCGTCGCCCGCGCTCTTTACGAAACGTCGGTCGTGAGCGTGCCGGTGGAAGGCGTGCCGCGCGCCCTGATCGCGTACGCGTTCGACTTCCTCGAACTCGGCGCTGATTCCGTTGCGGAAGAAGGCCGGAGCGGCTTCGGGTACACGAACGGCGACCCCGCACCCGGGAGCTATCAGGATCTCTACACGATCGGGGGCATGGCGCGAAAGGATCCGCGCTGGCGCCGCGTGCTGCGTGACGCGACCGACTTCCTTCTTGCGGCCGAGATCGGGACGAGCGGTCTCTTCTGGGGCGGATGGAGCGCCGGGGATGACAGCTGGATCGGAGACTTCGAGTACCGCGACAGTCCGCGCGGATCCTACCTGAAAACGATACAGGTCGTCTGGTCGGCGATTCATCTTGCCGAAGCGGCGAACGCGCATGCGGATCTGATCGGTCCCGAACGGACGGGGGAGGCTCTTTTCGCGGCGCACAGAACGCTCCGGTTTTTTCAGGACTATTACGAAACGCACGGGCGCGTTCCGGAGTATCTCACGGTAGGCGGTGGCGATGTCGTCGACTGTCCGGACGATCGGGGCGCGGGGAACGGTTCCGGAGCCCTCGCCCAGCCATGCCTTCGTGCCGGCGAAGAGAATCTGACGGACGGGGACGCGAGAATCGACGCGCTCCTCGCGCGGCTTGCGCTCATTCTCGAAGAACGACGATGGGCCGCGCGCATCGTCAGGGAGAGAATTCTGCCGGATCGTGTGTCCGGGAAAGAAGATCCCCGTTACGGCTTGATCGGAAAGCGTTCGGTGGACCCGGGCGACGCGGCGGCGTGGAACGTTCTCGAAAGCGTGATCACATTGCAGATGCTTGCGGAAGAGGCGGGAGACCGTTGAGAATCTCTGCGCGATACGCGCGAATGCGCGCCCGATTCGGCCCCCGGATCGTGGCTCTGGCCCTGGTGTCGATCGCGGTCTCGATCGCGGCGTCAGACGCCCGGGCCGTGTTCGCGCCCCGTATCGCCGTGGTGCTGAGCCGCGAAGGCGTGGCGCTTTCGTCGTATATCCCGCAGCGGACAGGGCATGGATGGCTCGGCGTCGCCGCGCTTGCGGGCGTTCCGTACGCGACCCTGTTCGTCGACGAACTCGAAGAAGACGGCGCGGCGCTGGCAGGTGAGTACGGCGCGCTCGTTCTGCCCGAACTGCATGCGCTTTCCGACGGGAACTACGAACGCCTGACACAGACTCTGATCGCCTATCGTGCGGCGGGAGGCGCGGTGCTGCTCGACGGTCCCCCCGGAATCTGGGACGAAGCGGGCGGGTGGCGCGGGGACGGGCCGCTGCACGCCGCGCTCGACTGCGCGCTCGGCGGGTTCGTCGGTGACAGCCGATGCCATGTCACGATCGCGGACGCTGCGGGCGGTGCGCATTTCATTACGCGGGGATGGAGCGAGGGCGAAGCGGTGACGCCTCCGTTTACGATCGGTTTCAACGCGCTGATCGCAAAACCGCGCGCCGGAATCGACGCCGGCGTGCTGCTCGAGGCGCGCGGCGCCGGGAAATCGCATCCGTGGCTCTCGTACGTGCAGAGCGGCGCGTCGCGCGTGGTCCTGATCGGGGGCGTATTCGGCGCGGGGGATGCCGCGTCGATCTTTCGAAACGGCGCGGATCGAGTGCCGGATCCCCCGAACCGCGTGTACGACATTCTGGTCGCGGCGTTGCAGTGGGCACTCTACGGGGACGCACCCGGGCCGATTCCCGCGCTCCAGTTCTGCGCCGCGGACGCGGCCGTCCTGATTCGCCTCGACGGCGATCACAGCAATCGATCCGAAGACGTGGCCCATACGTTTTCGTATCTCACGGACATCGCGGAAGAGAGCGGGGTCGCGGCCGCATACGGCATCGTGACAGGGCGCGCGGCGGAAACGGGGTGGGCCGGGTTCGCTCCGCTTGCGAAGCGACTCGAAGAGCGTGGCGGCGAGATCGGAACGCATACGCATTCGCACGACATCTATCGCGTGCTTGACGAAGAGATTGCATTTCGCGAGCTCGACGAATCGGTCCGCGCGATCGATCACGATCTCACGGCCGCGGGCTATGACGCGGAAGGCGTGCCCTTCCTGATCAATCCGAACGGCATGATCCCGATGACCGCTTACCCCATTATCGCGTCGCGCTTCCCGCTGTTCCTGACGCACGGAATCTCATCCTCGGTGCCCGTTGCTTACGGAGTCAGTACGTGGTTCGCGCGATCAGATCCGCCATTCACGGTGATATACGATTCGCCGGTGCCCGACTTCCAATGGCTTTACGAGCGCAACTGGAGCTATACGGCGGAAGAGGCCGCGGACCTGCAGTGCGCGATCCTGAATCACTATGCCCGTTCGATCCGGCGCGGCGTATTGTTCGACATGATGTGGCACGATTACGGCATCGCTTCGTCCGGAGAGGATCAGGCACGCCTTCATTTTCGCTGGGCGGATCTCTTCAAGCCGGCACGCAAGAAGAGCGCGTCGAACCTGCCGCTCTTCGACGCGATGCGCGCGATGTTTCGCGCGCTGCCGATCTACTGCCCGGAGCCGCTCGAGGCCGCAGACAAGCTGCGCATCATGCAGCGGGCGGAGTACTCGTGGACCGCGGGCGAACATGCGATGGAGATGACGCTCGACCTCACCGGCTTTGACGAGGAAACAGTGCGGAGCATGGCGGGTATGGGGATCCGTATCGACAGGACATCCGCGCCGATCGAGTCCGTTGCGATCGACGGAAGGCCGCACGCCGCATTCCGCATTCCCGGCGACGGGGGCGATGACAATGTCGTGATCGTGCCCGCTCTTTCCGCCGGGAAGCATGTGATCGAGGTCACGTTCGGCGATCATCCCGGGCGACCGCGTCTTACGCATGTTTCGAAACCGCTTCTATCGATCGAACAAAACCTGCACGGCGGAGAACTGCAGTTCTCGATCGACTCGGAGAGTCTCGTTCGACTCGATCTCGAAGCGGATGGCAGCTGGCCCTACCTCGTCGGCGCGGACGGGTTCCGTACGCGGGGCCGGCCCGGCGCCTGCGCACTGTCTGGCACGAAGCTGGGCGGGGGCACGTTCACCCTGCGAACGATTCCGCCTGGATTTCCCCGGATCGTCCGCGCGGAGGGTCCCGTTCTCGCGTGCGATCGCACGGGGAACGACGTCTATTCGATTACGTTCGGCAGCCACGCCGGTGGCGACATGGCAGTGGAGTTTCAGGATGAGCGGGCGCTGCGCCTTCGTGGACCGGACGGGCAAACCTTGACGGCGGTTCGACAGGCGGACTTCCGCCAGACATTCATGGTACCGGGGTCGGCGCGCGAAACGCGCTTCACTCTGACGCGGGAGGATGGACCATGACGCCACCCGCGCGAACGAAAGTGCTCTTCTTCGCGCCGACGCTCGAAATGGGCGGCGCCGAGCGCGTGATCGTGGAGTACGTGAACCATGCCGTGCGGATCGAGCCCGTTCTGGCGCTGCAGTACAAACGCGGTCCGCTTCTGGCCGAGATCGACCCGCGTACGAAGATCGTGCGCATCGAGAAGAAACCGCGTTCGCTGAGCCGTCTGCACAGGTGGGCAAGACGCCACCGTCGCCGCATGCGGGTTCGCACGCGCGCCTGTTCCCGTGCGATCCGCGAGCACATCAAGGGATACATGACGGAAGAACGGATCGCCGCGATTCAGGAGTGGGAATTTGCGGTGCGCGACTTTCTGCGTCTCACGCCGCCGGATGCCGCAGCGGAAGGCGCGGAGTGGGCGCCGCGTTCGGGATGGAGAGTATGGCTCGACCTGCCCTCGTGGACCCTCTTCCTGTTTCATCAGGCCAGAATGCTTGCCGAGGAATCGCGGGAGCGAGGCGCCGACACGATTGTCAGCTTCCTTCCGTTCACGAACGCGATCGCCGTGCTCGCGAAGGTTCGATACCGGCGTGACCTCCGCGTCGTGATTAACGTACACAGCAACAAGTCGCGTCTGCTCGCGACGCTGGGCTCTTACGAGCGCTTCTGCATCGGAAACGCGATGAAGCTGCTCTACCATCGCGCGGACAGCGTGATCGCAGTGTCGGGCGGGATTCGCGACGATCTTGTCGCCCGCTATCGGGTGCCCGCGGAACTTATCGAGGTCGTTCACAATCCCGTTCCGGTGGAGCGGATTCAGGAGCGCAGCGCCGAAATCGTAACGGATTGCTTCTCACAGGAAGGGTACACGGTCATTGCCGTAGGCCGGCTCGTCAGGCTGAAAGCGTATGACCGGTTGATCGAAGCGATTGCCGCGCTCGATGATCTTCCTGTCCGGCTCCTCATTATCGGAGACGGTCCGGAGCGGGACCGCCTTCGCAGGCAGGCGGCCGATGCGGGTCTTTCCGAGCGCGTGCATTTTTTCGGCTATCAGAAGAATCCGTGGAAGTATATGCGCATGGCCGACGCGCTCGTGCTCGCGAGCGACGTCGAAGGCCTGCCGAATGTGATCGGCGAAGCGCTCGCGCTGCAGGTGCCAGTGGTGGCGACGGACTGCTGCCGGGGCGTGAGCGAGTATCTGGGCGACTCGGAATACGGCCTGGTCGTTCCGCCCGGGGACGCGGCGGCGCTTGCTGCCGGAATTCGCACCGTGCTCACGGATCGCGCCATGAGCGAAGGATTTCGTGCGCGGGCCGCGGCGCGCATCGCGCGTTTCGACCTGGCCCCGACCGTGCGCCAGTTCGAAAGCGTCGTGCTGGGTGAGGGAGCGCCATGAAAACGATCTTTCTGATTCGAAGTCTGGAGGCAGGCGGAGCGGAGCGCGTGTTTGCGACGTACGTCGACTCCCTGCGCGCGTACGAACCGCTCGTCGTATTGCACGATCCGATCATCGACCGCGGCTTCGAAGTTTCGCCCCGGGTCACAATTCGCCCCATTATCGAGAACAGCCGGTTGCGCCGTGCGCTGGCGCTGGTGCCTCCGGTCGCCAAGGTCGTCGAGGCGTGGCTGCTCGCGCGGATTGCGCGGCAGTCCGGTGCGCGCGTCATCGTCAGTTTTCTGTTCAAATCGAATCGCGTGGCGATCTTGACGAAGCGTCTCTTCGCGCGCGATCTGCACATCGTGCTCACCGCGCACGAGCACCTCTCGCAGCACATCGTGAATGCTCATGCGTACGGATGGGAGCGCGCGCTGCAGCGACGGATCGCGCGTTCACTCTGGGCGCACGCGGATCGCGTCATTGCGGTTTCAAACGGCGTCAAGGACGATCTGGTGCGCGAGTTCGGAGCGGCGCCCGCGAAGGTGGAGGTCGTGTCGAATCCGATCGACGCCGCACGCATCCGGGCGCGAGGGGCCGAGAGGGTGGAGTACCCGTTCGAAGGCAGCGGGCGGTGTCATCTGATTACGGTCGGGCGGCTGTCGCCCGAAAAGGGTCTGGACTTTCTGGCTCGATCTCTGGCAGGAGTAGATACGAACGCGTTCGACTGGGTGGTCGTGGGGGACGGACCGGAGCGCGAACGGATCCGCACCCTCGTTCAGGAAGCCGGGATGGAGGAGCGTGTTCACTTCGCGGGAATGTGCGAGAATCCCTGGTCTCTGATGAGGCATGCCGACATCCTCGTACATCCGTCGCGCAGCGAGGCGTTTCCGAACGTGTTCGGCGAGGCGTTTGCGCTGGGCCTGCCCGTGATCGCGTCGGATTGTTCTCCCGGCGTGCGCGAGTATCTGCGTGACGGCGCATGCGGCATTCTGGTACCGGTAGGGGATGAGGCGGCCATGGCGGGCGCGATTTCGTCGCTCGCCGCGGACGCTGCGATGAGAGAGCAACTCGGCCGGGCCGGACTCAAGCGGGTTGTCGAACTGAATCCGGAGGCTTCGGTGGCCCATTTCGAAGAGATCCTGCGAGAGGCAAGCGGATAGATGCTCGACTGGCGCGAAATCTGGAAGTTCCGGTACTTTCTGCAGAACCTCGTAGCCCGGGATCTGAAGGTCAAGTACAAGCGTTCCGTGCTCGGTTTTCTCTGGACGTTCATCAACCCCCTTCTGATGGTCACGATTCTCGTGATGGTTTTCCGGCTCGTGGTCCGGATCCAGATGGAAGGGTACTGGGCGTTCATACTGAGCGGATACTTCGTCTGGAACACGATATCGACAACGATTTACGCGTCAACGTACACGCTGCAGGAGCACGGGCCGATCGCGCGGAACGTTGCGTTTCCGAAGGAGATCGTTCTTCTTTCGGCCGTCATGACGCGCATGATCGAATTCTCACTCGAAATCACGCTCGTGACGGCGGCGCTGCTGATCATGCATCACGGCGGCGTCCCGGCGCCGATCGTGCTCCTCCCTGTGCTTCTTCTGGTGCAGTTCGTCTTGAGCCTCGGGATTGCGCTGCCCGTCAGCATTCTCTCCGTACTCTTCAGCGACGTGCAGCACGCGCTTCCCGTGATCCTGACGGGGCTCTTCTACTTTACGCCGATCTTTTACCCCGTGAGCTTCGTTCCGGAAGGGTGGCGGAATCTCTGGTATTTGAATCCGTTCGCGCCGCTGCTGACTTCGTATCAGGCCGTGCTGTACCACGGCATCTGGCCGGCGCGCGGCGACCTGATCGCGCTCGGAGTGCATGCGGTTTTCTGGCTCCTGGTCGGCGGCATTGTCTTTCGCAGCAGGCGGGAGGTGATCAGTGAACTCGTCTGATCGTATCGCCGTCGAATGCCGTGACGTCGTAAAGCGCTTCTACTATTACGAACATCGAGACGGATCGCTCCGCGAGTGGTTCGTGCGCACGCTCCGCGGTCGGCCGCGAACGAAAGCGAGCCACGGATTTCATCTCGACCATCTCAGCATCACGGTTCCCGTGGGCGAATCGGTCGCGTTGATCGGTTCGAACGGGTCGGGAAAGAGCACCGCGCTTCGGATCATGGCGGGCATCTACTCGCCGACATCGGGGAGCGTCCGTGTGAACGGGCGTATGACGGCCGTGATCGAACTCGGCGCCGGGTTCCATCCGGAGCTTTCGGGGCGCGAGAATGTTTCGCTTTCGGGGGCCGTGCTCGGCATGCGGCCGGGCGAAATGGAATCGAAGCTCGAGAGCATCATTGCGTTTGCGGAACTCGGCGAGTTCATCGACACTCCGGTCAAGTACTACTCCTCGGGCATGCGTTCGCGCCTCGCGTTTGCCGTTTCCACCGCCGTCAATCCTGACGTCGCCCTTCTCGACGAAATTCTGGCCGTGGGGGACGCGACGTTCCGGAAGCGCTGCCTCGACTGGATCGATGCGTTCCGTGCGCGCGGCGGCACGCTCGTGTTCGTGAGCCACGATCTCGACTCGGTACTTCGGCTGGCAGACCGTGTGATCTGGATGGACGCGGGAAAAGTGCGCGCGGAAGGGAATCCGCGTGAAGTCGTCGATGCGTATCTCGCTTCGGTCGCCTCCTGAGTCCTTACGGTTTTCCGGAAATGACCTTCAGTGGACACACAGCCTCGCGAAATAGTACAATAGACGCACATTGCGCGCCTCGCTCAGCGCGCTTTTCCACTCAAAGCCGGGAGGCCCCAGATGAAACGGATGTTTCCGTTGACCCCCCAGCTCCCCCGATTCGTGTATCGCATTACTTTTCTATCGCTGTTGCTGTCTCCGATGGCGTTGTTCGCCCAGTCGCCCGTGAATGCGCAGTCCGATCCACGGCCGGAACGGCAGATCGACTACGCCACGGAGTGGCTGGATCGCATGGCGCGGTACTTCGACGAGAACCCCGATTTGAAGGAGACGCGAAGCAGCGGCTGGAAACCGTACAACCGCGCGAAGTGGTTTTACGAGCCGCGCCTCGAAGACGAAATCCCGTCGCTCGCGGCCGCACGCTGGAACGTGTGGCGCGAGAAAAACCAACGTGCGCGTGCACTGGCGGCACAGGGCAAGACGGCCGCCGCGAACTGGTTCCTCGTCGGGCCCGCCAACATGTCGGGCCGGATCCTGAGCCTCGCATTTCATCCCGCGAACGCGGACATCGTTTATGTGGGAAGCGCGAGCGGCGGTCTCTGGAAGTCGACGGATGGCGGCGACAACTGGACGACATCGACGGACGAACTGCCTTCGCTTTCGATCGGCGCAGTCGCCGTACTTCCCGGCAACCCGGACATCGTGCTGATCGGCACGGGCGAAGGGACAACCGCGGGCGCGGGCGATGACGGAGTCGGGATTCTGAAATCGACCGACGCCGGACAGACCTGGAACACGACGAGCCTCGTGAAATCGCTTACGCAGGGACACGGCTTTCACATCATGGAAGCGAACCCTGTCACCGGCACGATCATCGCGGGCGCGAACGACGGCCTTTATCGGTCGACGGACGACGGCGACACATGGACACAGATCGGATTCGGCGGGCATTACTACGACGTGAAGTTCCACCCGACCGATTCCCTGACCGTGTATGCGGCGAAGGGATTCGGCGCGAGCGGGAACAACGTCAAGGTCTCGCTCAACGACGGACTGACGTGGGCGAAACTCGGAACCGGCTATCCGGCGTCGAATACCGTAGGGAAGACGAAGATCGACATCAGCCGGTCGAATCCGAACGTCATTTACGCGAACATCGTGAACTCGAGCAATCATCAAACACTCGGGATCTATCGAAGCGACGACGCGGGCGCCACCTGGAACAACGTGTACTCGAGCCCGAACATGACGAATGCCCAGGGCTGGTACAACCTGTCCCTCGCGGTCGATCCGAATGACCCCGATGTCGTGATCGCCGGCGGCGTGAGTCTCTATCGTTCGACGAACGCGGGGTCGACGTTCGTGAAAACGGGCGAGGGTTTTATTCTCGGCAACGAAACCGACGTGCACTGGGACCATCATGTGGCCGTGTACGAGCCCGGCTCGAACGCGAATATCTGGGTCGGAAACGACGGAGGTGTGTGGCGCTCGACGAACGACGGCCAGACCTGGTCTTCGCGGCGCGAAGGGATCAGCACCTACCAGTTTTATGATATCGGCGTGGCGCAGTCGGACCCGCTCTTCGCGCTCGGCGGCGCGCAGGACAACGGCATACCCGGCCATCTGACGGCCGACCAGTGGTTCGTGTCGAATCTTCTTGCTGACGGGTTCGTCTGCAATATTCACCCGAACAACCCCGATCGTGTCTACGCGGAGTGGCAGTTCGGGAATCACGTGAAGAGCCTCGACGGCGGCCAGACCTGGCTCGGGGCGATGACGGGGATCACGGGCTCGGGCGCGTGGCTCGCCCCGGTTGCGATGGACATGAACGATCCGAAGCAGCTCTTTACTTCGACGAGCGCCGGTATTTTCCGCACGAACAATCGCATGAATCAGTGGACCCAGGTCGGCAATCAGACCGCGATCTGGATCGACGCGAGTCAGGCGAGCACGGATATCGTCTGGACCGTCAACGCGAGCGGGCCATGGGTTTCGATCGACGACGGGGACTCATGGGCGCCGGCGGGACCATACGGATTCGCAACGGGTGCCGAAACGAAAGTGGCGGCGCATCCGACCGACGGGAACACGGCGTTCGTGACGTTTTCGGGATACAGCGCAACGGCCAAGATCGCGATGACGAACGATCAGGGCGCAACGTGGACGAACGTGACAGGCGACCTTCCGTTCCAGCCCGTGAATACGATGATCGTCGATCCGAACGACACGGACGCGTGGTACATCGGAACGGATGTCGGCGTCTGGACGAGCACGAACGGCGGTGTGAACTGGACGCCGTACGATACGGGCCTGCCGAATGCGGTCGTGACGGATCTCGAGATCCGGACGGCGTACGGGAAACTGGCGGCGGGCACCTATGGCCGCGGCCTCTGGGAGACGAATCTTCCGACCGTTCCGACAGACGTGGCCGGGGCAAGCGAGGAACGGTCGCTCAATCTGATGCTGGACCCGCCCTACCCGAACCCGGTCGGGCAGCGCGCCGTCTTCCGTTTCGCTGCGCGGTTCGAGGGACCGGTGGCGCTCGAGATCTTCGACATTCGCGGGAGGCGCGTCCAGGAAGTCACGCACCTCTCGCGCGGCGACGGCATCATTCGTAACGTCACCTGGGAACCGAACGGCATCGCGAGCGGCGTCTACTTCGCGCGGCTCACTGCCGGCAACGAAACGATCACGCGGCGGGTGGTGTTCACCCGCTGACGAAGGCGCGTTCCCCGCGAACGGCCATGAACGAGGAGCGCCGTTCGTCTTGAGCAGCATTCGCAAGGTACTGTTCGTCGTCAACCCGGTTTCCGGTGAGGCTGCGGGGGAGGAACGTGCGGCCGAGGCCGTGAAAGCGCTGCGCGAAGGCGCCGTCGAAAGCGCAGTTCTGCTGACGGAAGAGGAGCGGCCCGCGTCGGTCGTAACCGCGGAAACAGACCTCGCGCCGTTCGACGCCGTCGTTGCTGTCGGCGGCGACGGCACGCTGCGTGAAGTCGTCGGCGCCGTGATCGATGCCGGCGCCGGTCTTCCCGTCGGCTTCCTTCCCTCGGGCACGGCGAACGTATGCGCGCTCGCGCTCGGACTTCCCACCGACCCGGCAGGGCTCGCGGCGCTCATTCTCGCGAACGAAACCGCCGACCTCGATGTCGCGCACCTCCCCGACCGCAACGAGTACTTCGTACTGATGCTGGGCGCCGGCCTCGCGGCCTCCGTGATCGAAGAATCTCCGCGCAGCGTCAAGAACGTGCTCGGATTCGGCGCCTACGTCATCGCAGCGTTCAAAGAGACTCTGCTGCGCAAACGCTCGCTGTATCGCATCACGCTCGACGACGACGTGGCCCTCTCCGTTCGCGGCAGCGCGCTGTTCGTCGTGAATCTGGGAAGACTGCCCGGGCGCGACATCGGGATCGCACCGGACGCCAGCGGTCGTGACGGACTGCTCGACGTGGTCGTGATCAAAACGAAAACGCTTTTTCATTCCGTGGCAGTCCTCGCACAGTTGCTGACCGGCCGTCGTCCGGCTTATCATCAGTACCAAAGTCATCGCACAGCGGAAGTGAGAGTGGAAAGCCGCCCGATCGAGTCGGTACAGCTCGACGGTGATCTGACAGGCGATACGCCGGTTACGGTGCGCGCTCTGCCCCGCGCGATTCGACTGTTCATTCCCCGTGACTTGATCGCGGATCTATAGGAGGGCTCGCATGCCTGCGGTCGATTTCAGTGAGATCCTGGGGCACCTGCTGCATCTCGGGATCGCGTATCTGCTGGCGCTCCCGCTCGCGTTCGATCGCGAGAAGGAAAAGACAAGCGCCGGTCTGCGTACGTTCCCGCTTGTTGCGATCGGTTCGTGCGCCTTCATGTTGACGGGACTTTCCTTTTTCGAGGGCGAGGAGGCACGCGCGCGGCTGGCGCACGGGTTGTTGACGGGCATGGGCTTCATCGGCGGGGGAGCGATCCTGCGTCGCGACGACAGGGTCGCGGGTACGGCAACGGCTGCGAGCCTTTGGAATACGGGAGGCATCGGTATGGCGGTCGCCATGGACCGCTACGAAATCGGGATTGCGCTCGCCGTGGTCAGCTTCCTCACTCTCCGCTATGTGTCGCGCATCAAGAAGGAAGTGCCCGAAGAGAAGACGGAGACCTAGCCTCCCGTGACTTCGATTTCATTGCGGAGGTGGAGCACCCGGGATTGACGGGCGATTTCCTCGGCCGCCTCCCTGCAGGCGGAATTCGGAACACGACCCGACAAAACCACGGTGTCGTTGTTGACCGATACCTGAATCGGCAGATTCGCGAGATCGCGCCTTCGCAGGAATCTTCGTTTGATCGCGCGGGCAATTGTCTTGTCTGTCGTTTCCGCCACGTCGTCGATCAGGATCAGATTGCGAACGGAGCGGACCCCGCGCACACGCAGCGCCACTCTTTCGGCGGTCGCCCTTTCCTGATCGCGAGAGACGTTTCCATTCAGCGTGACTTCGCCGTTGCTGACAGAAACGGTGAGCGTCTCCTTCCGCAGATCGGCGTGCGCATCAAGCGCGGCCCGCACATAGTTCGCCACTTGCGCGTCGGGCGTGATCCGGGCCGGTTCCACTACGAGAGCGTTGACAACCCCCTGCACTCCCGGCAGCGATTGCGCGATCTCCTCGGCCGCCAGCTTGCGCGTGTAAGTCGTAACGGCGCCACGAAGGAACACGAACCCGCCGGTCGCCGAAACGCGGATCGCTTCTCCCGCGAGCTGCTCATCCTCACGAATCGCACGATGCGCCTGCTCACCCAGTTTTACATCCATGGCATCCCTCAGCGCTGTCGGGGGACCGGGGAATCGTGCGGCCCTTTCCGCTTTTTCGGCGGAGGCCCGGGTATCGGCGGGTTCGGTTCACCCGGCACCGGTTTCGGCGGCTTGCGCGGCTCCCGCGGTTTCGGAGGAGCCTTGCGTGGCTTCGGCCGCTCCGGAGTTTTTGCGGTTGTTCGCATGTGGTTTCTGGTGTCTGACATCTTGATGTCCTTCCGTTCGTTACGAGGAGGCGTTTCCGAGTGTACGGAATACGAACGACGCGATCAGCAGAATCATGAATACGAAGAACAGAATCTTCGCGATTCCGGCGAACGCGACGGCGAATCCGCCGAATCCGAAAACGGCCGATAGAAGTGCGAGTAGAAAGAAAGTAAGTGCCCAACCCAGCATGACGTTTCTCCTTTGTTCGAGAATGGAATTGCTGCCTGACCGTGAGAATTGCAAGGGCCGTGCCGAAAAGTACAAAACACCGGAACGCGCTGCGGAAACGGGCGCATCGGTGGAATCCTGCCCGGCAGACAACCTGCGGAACCGGAGGGAAGAGCCGTGATCCCGGTAAGAAGTGCTGATGATCGGTAAGGAATGCCGGGGGCCAGGGGACGGCTGAGGGAGTCACGTACGGGTTCGGGAAACACGCCTGACGGGTCTACAGCTCTACCAGCTCTAATAGTAGAGCGCAGCCGGAGCGAGAGGACGCCAGGAGTGGACGGCACGATTCCTGCACCTGCTTACTTGCGGCGATCGAAGACTCGTTCGATCGACGGAGTCAGATCAACAGAAACCGTATCGTAAGGAGAACAATCATGCGGACCCCTGTAATCGCCGGCATCGCGCTGCTCGTCATTGGCGTCGTCGGATTTACGCTCGGCGGCGTTTCGATTCCGACCGACAAAGACACGGCCGAAATCGGGCCGATGGAAATCTCGGTCACCCAGAAAGAAACGATTTCGCTTTCGCCGGTCTTGTCAGGCGTTTCGATTCTCGCCGGCGCGATTCTCGTGGGCGCGGGCTTCCGCAAATCGTAACGGCAGCGCGATGGAAGGCGCGAATGAGCCGGTGGACGTCCGCGACGTTACTCCCGGACGGCGGCACGCAGCTTCGCGACGTCAACCGGCTTCGGAAAGATCGCGTCCGCACCCGGCAGTGAGGAGACGTGGTCGATTGCGGACGATCCGCTCAGAACGAAGATCCGGCACGCACTGACGGAAGGCGACGATCGCAGTCTTTCCATCACTTCGTATCCCGAGATGTCGGGGAGATCGAGGTCGCAGAGAATGATTTCCGGCTGAAACGATTCCCGGAGCGACAGCGCCGCATTCCCGTCGGGCGCGAGTTCGACGAGGTGCCCGTCGAGTTCGAGAATCTTCTTCAAGCCGCTCGCGGTCGCTTCATGATCCTCGACGATCAGGATACGCCGCACGACATCGGTTCGCTTTCGATCGACTTTCGCCTTTGTGCGGTCGATCGTATGATCCGGGCGTTCGTCGGTTCGCATCAGGAAGAAGCGGAATTCGGCCCCCGTGCCGAGGCCGTCACTGTAGACTTCAAAGCGGCCACCATGCCTCTTCACGATCGCTTCCGAGATCGCGAGACCGAGGCCGAGACCCTGCTCTGATTTTCGCGCAGGAACCACTCCCTGGCGAAACGGCTGGAACAGTGACGCGACCTCTTCCGGGCGGATCCCCATTCCCGTGTCTCTGACGAAAATCGCCAGTTCGGTCGGGTCCTGCGCGCGGTCGATCCCGACCGAGATTCGTCCGCCTTCGTCCGTGAACTTCGCGGCGTTGCGAATCAGATTACTGAGCACCTGCCTGATGCGCGTCGGATCCGCGCGCGTGTAGAAATCTTCATCGGTCGATTCGATCACCATCTCGAGACCCTTCTCCTCGACGGACCAGCGAAGGTCTTCCGCGATCGAGACAATCAGATCCCTGGCGCTTACGACTTCCGGCTCCATCGTGAGAGTGTCGCTGCCGGCCGCGGACAGGTCGACAAGGTCATTGACGATCCGGGTCAGGTCGGTGAGCTGCCGTGACATGGCTTCTTCGACTTCACGAAGCCAAGCCGGAAGCGTGCCGTCCATGCGGAGCTGCTCGACGTGCAGTGTGAGCGCGCCGAGCCCGTTTCGAAACTCGTGGCTCAAGACCCGAAGAAAGAGCTCTTTCGTTGCATTCGTTTCTTCGAGGTCGCGGTTCAGTTCGAGCAGCTGCAGGTTCCACGACTGCAGGCGTTCATGCGTGAGCAGCAGATCCTGATTCTGCAGGATGATTTCGTGCGTAGGCGACGAGGGAAGTTCGACGCGGAGGTGCCGCCTCATCGCCGCGATGGCTGACGGGGTCAGATTCGGCCCCTGTGGCGGGAGCGGCTCCGTGATCGTGGCAATCGTTCCGCTGGAAGACGATTCGATCGCGAAGCCTCCCGATAGATTCGAAACGCCGCGCACGCCGAAGCCCGACCGCGAAGGATGGATCTCCGCCTCGACGAGACTCGCGACGTCCAGGATGCCGGGGCCGCTGTCGCGCACGCGGATCCGGAGTTCCGTCGGCGACTCTGGCGGCGCGAGGCCGAAATCGATCGAGGCCTCTTTCGCGTGATGCTGCGCGTTCCATGCCAGTTCGGAAACGGCCGTCGCGATGCGAATCTGGTGGAGGTGTTCGAAGCCGAGCAGCCCCGTAATCTGGCGCGCGCGCTGGCGCGCGATGATGACATCGTCTTCTGAGTCGACGACGACATGGATCAGGGGAGTGCTGTCACGAGCGGTCATGGCGCGCTCGATTCGTATTTCTGCAGTTTGTTGTAAAGCGTTTTCGGGCTGATGCCGAGCATGCGCGCCGCTTCCGTGCGGTTGCCGTCGCACGATGCGAGAGTGGCGAGAATCAGTGAGCGCTCCATGTCGGCGATGGTGGCGCCCGGCGCGATCGCGGGTTCTGATGACGATGGCATGTCGGCCGCAGACGGAGCCGCAGACGGAGCCGCAGACGCGGAGGGCAATCCGGCATCGCCTTCGATCGGAACGTGGGCTTCCGTGATCGTGTCGTCAGCCAGGATGCAGGCGCGCTGGACGATGTTCTTCAGTTCGCGTACGTTTCCGGGAAACGCGTGTTGTTCGAGTTTTCGAATCGCCGCCTCCGCAAACTTCTTTTTCTGTCCTGTCTCGGCGTTCAGCACGTTCAGAAAATGTTCGGCGATCGCATGCAGATCGTCGCCGCGTTCGCGCAGGGGGGGGAGTGCGATCGGGAATACGTTGAGCCGGTAATAGAGGTCGGCTCTGAATTTTTCGTCGGCGACGGCCAGCGCCAGGTCGCGGTTCGTCGCGGAAACGATCCGGACATCCACCGTGACCGGCTCGCTCCCCCCGACGCGCGTGATCTGCCCGGTTTCGAGCACGCGCAGCAGTTTGACCTGCAGGTCGAACGGCATTTCCGTGATCTCGTCGAGAAACAGCGTTCCCTTGTCCGCGCGCTCGAAGACGCCCGCGTGGTCCGCGCTCGCGCCCGTGAAGCTCCCCTTCCTGTGCCCGAATAGTTCGCTTTCGATCAGTGTCGGGGGAATGGCGCCGCAGTTGATCGCGACGAAACCGGCGCCGGCGCGCTTGCTGAGCTGGTGCACGGTTTGCGCGGCCAGTTCCTTGCCCGTTCCGCTCTCGCCGAAGACGAGAACGGCAGCGTCCGTCGCGGCGACGCGTTCGATCATGTCGTATACGGCCTGCATCGGCGGCGACGATCCGATCATCGGACCGAACCGGCCGAGGTTCCGCAGTTCGGTGCGCAGGCTCTTGACTTCGTTCTGCAGTTCGCGCGTGCGGCGCACTCCCGCCAGCAGCGTTCGCAGCCGGGCCGCATCGATCGGCTTCGTGAGGTAGTCGGTCGCTCCGGCGCGCAGCGCTTCGATGACACTGTCGACCGTAGCCTGCCCCGTGATCAGAACGATCTCGGACGAAGCGGCCGTTTCTTCCGTCAGCAGATCGGTACCCTGACCGTCCGGCAGGGAGAGATCCGTCAGGATCACGTCAGGTACCGCGGTCTCGAGCGCCGTCCGCGCTTCCGCGAGATTCTCACAAGTGGTTACGGTGAAGTTTTCGCGCTCGACGAGTCTGGCGAGACCTTCCCGCGACGCGCGGTCGTCCTCGACGATCAGAGCGGTAAGGTTGCTCACGCGACTTCTCCTTTCGTCAGTACGATCACGATCCGCCGCTCAGAGTCACGGCTCTCGTGCCTGACATCCCAGCCGCTTGCCGCGAACGAAGCGGCGACGGGCCCGGTCTCGAGGGGGGCGCCCTCCCGGCTGTCGCCTTCGAGGCTGTCGCCCGCCCGGGTGTCGTCCGTCACTTGCCATGCGCATGTCAATGTGCAGCGGCCGGGTTCGTCCTTCCCGGCAACGGTGATCCCGGTGCCCGTGCCCGCACTTTCTATGATGCCGAACAGGATGTGGAGCAGCGGAATTGTCGGCGAACCCGCACCATCCCGCGCCGTCAACGGGCCGGTGATCGGATCGCCCGTGATCGCGAGCGGCGTTCCCCGTTTTCGCGCGAAGATTGCGGCGAGGCCGAGCGCGGCGTCCCACTCTTCCGCGAACCCCCCGCGCCCCTGTTCGCGCGCCCTTTCGTCCCGGGCGGCCCCGGCAACGCGTTCCATACTCTCGAGGGCGGACGTTACGGCGGCGATTGCGGTCCGGATTTCCCTGGCGCCGTTTTCGATCTCGCGCGCGGCCGGCGTGCCCGGCTCGACCGTCGCCTGGATCAGTTCCAGATGGATTGCGGCCGTGTTAAGCGATCCGCGCACGTCGTGCGCCCATGACGGAGCGACGCGGGCCCAGATCCGCCCCAGGAGCGCTTCCTTCTGCTTCGGATTCATGGCCGATTCCCCCCGGCATGGTGAGAGCCTCCGGTAAATGTTACCGGAACATCGCGGGAACCGCCAGCCCCCATGTCGGGTGATGATCGACTAACCAGGTACAGGAAGGGGCGTTAGCTCGCCGCGCCGTCGCTGGCACGCGCCTTGCAATTTACAGACGGTGTCCGGGGAGGTCACCCGATGAATTCACCAGCGAAAAGGAGTTTACAAATGAAACGTTACCTCACGACAGCAGCCGGTCTGCTGATGATTGCAAGCCTTACTTCGGTCGCACCCGCGATGGCCGATTCCGAAACGAAGGCCGAGAAGAAGGCTGTGAAAGAAATGAGCGAGGACGCGGAACGCGCGATGAAGGCCGGTACCGTTCTCGATGAAGTCATGGCTCAGGAAGACAACGGGATTCCGGACGATCTTCTGGAGCGCGCGACGGGCATCGCGGTCATTCCGCACGTCGTAAAGGGCGCGATGGGGATCGGCGGGCGCTACGGCAAGGGCCTGATCGTGACTCGTGGCGAGAACGGAATCTGGCACGCTCCGTCGTACGTCCATGTGGGCGGCGCAAGCTGGGGACTTCAGTTCGGCGTGGAAGCGACCGACCTGATTCTCGTGTTCACCGAAGTTGATGGTGTGAAGGCACTGATGGAAGACAAGCTCGAACTCGGCGGCAGCGCCGCCGTGGCAGCCGGGCCGGTCGGACGTCATGCCGAGGTCGGTACGAATCTCACGATCGACTCCGGGATCTATTCGTATTCGCGAAGCAAGGGTCTGTTTGCCGGCGTCGCGATCGAGGGCGCTGTAGTGACCATCGACGACGATGCGAACAACCGCGTTTACGGCAAGGATAAAACTTCCGAACAGATCATGGAAAGCCATGCGTACCCGGCTCCGGTGAAACCGTTCATGGACGCCGTGAAGCGCCACGCTCCCGCGATCAAAATCCGAAGCTGATCGCGTAGTCGCGACGCTTGCGATCTGGGAGCACTCTCCCGCCCGGGCTCTTCGGAGCCCGGGCTTCTTTTTGCCCGGGAGTGACGCCCGGCCCGGTCGTTTTCAGTGGGAGTGCCCGGCCTGCGCCTGCGCGTGATGCCCGTTCTCGTGCGCCGGCTCATGCGCATGAGCATGGCCGTGCCCGTGCGTATGGTCGGTCGCGCCGTGCGCATGCACCGCGGCGGGGAACACGGCCGCCCAGCGCGCGTCGATCGCGTCGGCACGGCGCTCGTAGTTACGCGCCGATCGTTCGTCTCCCGCCAGTTTCGACAGAGCCGCCAGGCGACGTTCCAGTTCGGGGCGTTCCCGCCCGCTCGTCGCCTCGCGCAGCAACGCAATCGCCTCGTGTTGTTCCCCGCGCGCCGCCAGAACTTCCGCCCGTTCGACGTCCGTGATCCACCAGTTCGGAAACGCGCGTTCCGCCGCCTCACAGAGTGCGAGCGCGGAATCCGTGTCCCCGCGCATGCGGGCATTCCTCGCGCGTTGCAGCAGGAGCCAGGCGGTCGGGTACGTGCGCCCGCCGTGATAGGCGAGGGACGCTTCCCGGTAGAGACGTTCGGCCTCGTCCCATCGCTCCGTGCGGGTCATGAGCATGGCAAGGCGTGCGACGCTCTTCATGTCCTTTCGAAGAAGGATCGACCGGCGATAAAGCTCTTCGGCAAGTACGAAGTCGCCCGCCTGCATGGCCACGTCGCCGCGAAGGCCCGCGATCGCCGCGCGTTCCCGCGTGTTCAGGAGCAGTTTCGTTTCGAAGGCCGCGAGATCGGCTTCGACTTCGTCGAACCGATGCATGGTGTAATGAAGCGCCGCGCGTGTCAGAAACGGACCCGCGCCCGCCGGCGCCAGCTCGAATGCCCTCACGAGGAGGGACTCCGCCGACGCGTAGTCGGCGAAGCCTCCCGTGAGTCGCGCCCGCTCCTCAAAAGCAACCGATGCTTTCTCGTGATCCAGCGAGGAGCGAGGCGCAGTCTGAAGACGCTCTTCGATCGCAGCAATTTCGGCGTCGAGACGGGATACTTCGGTCTCATACCTCGGGAGCGAGGATACGCTCAAAGCGAAACTCGCTGTATCCGCCACGACAATCGATCCTGCCCCCGCGATCGCCCCTATAATTAAAAGCGTCTTCATTTCGTGTCTCCTTGTCCGATTTCTACGGCGTGTGCGGCGCGGCCAGGTACGGGAACGTGCCGGAGAACGCCTTGTCGTTTGCGGTGGGGTTCACGGGTACGCCTGCCAGCGTGGCTGCCGTGTGCGGACCGGCGCTGTTCCCGAGATCGATATCAAGCAGCACGAGCGCCAGCGTCACGTCGATGACCGGGTCCGTAAGGCCGCGGCCGTTCGGGAAGCCGGCGGGTGCCGCCGTGTTGATCATGAGCACGTCGGGAACCACAAACGGCGCGGCCTGCGCCACCGCTTCCGCCGGCGTCGCCGGTGTGAGGCCGAGCCCGGCCAGGTCGTCGTCGAGCGCGTTATGCAGCCCGGTGACGTTCGCCGTGATCTCGCCGACCCAGTTGCCCGCGACATCCCCGGCCGGCGTGTCGCTGTTGTACATGTCCTTGCTCGTGATGACCGCGGTCGCGATCGCGGGCATCCCCATGCGGTCGACTTTCGTGAAGGTTTCCATCGTCGGCTGCATGCCGTTGTTGTTGTCATTGTTGTCGTCCCCGCAACCCGCGGCGACGAGCATGCATCCGGCCAGGGCCGCAAGCAGCGTGTTTCTCGTCAAGCGTTTCATGGTCAGCTGTCCTTTCTCGAAGTCGTCGCCCAGATGTAGAGGTTCGATCCGCCGCCTGCCGCGCTCGAAAGGTCCATTTCGAGAACGATGGCCGTGCAGTTCAGGCCGGCGACCGAGTCGCGCGTCGAGTCGAACATGAGCGTGCCGGTCGCGAGCGTGTTGTTGAACCCTTCGAGGTCGAAGAAGAAGGGATCGTCGCGGAGGCCGGCGTAAAGCTGCACTCCCTGATCGCTGATGACGGTGCCGACGGCCCCTGTCACGTCGCCGGTAGTGCCGGGCACGTTGCTCGCGGTCACGGTCCAGTTGCCGTTCACTTTCGCGAAACGGACACCGATCTTGACGTCCGCCTCGTACGTGGCCGGGAAGCCACCGCCGTCGCGCCCGATGCGTACTTCATAAAGCACGTCTTCGTCGTACGCGCCGTCCTGCCCTGCGACCGGCGCCCGGAGCCCCGCAAACGTGATCGCCGCAACGAGCCGCCCGGCATCGTGCCACGCGTAAACGTCCGCGATGTCCGCGGCAGGATCCGCCTGCGTCCCCGGCGCTTCCATGTGATCCGCGGCACGCGTGAGCCCCGGCATTCCCGCGAGCAGCGCGAGCGTGACTGCTGTCAGAAGCTTCGTGCTTCTGCTTCGATTCTGTTTCATTCCAAGCCTCCTCTGTTTTGCTGGATCGAATCGACTGTTCACATGGATTACGCCGCGGCCCCCCGGGGTGGATGAGCCAATCGAGAACAATGTTGGTCGTTTCTTGCAGGATCTTGCGCGCCGTGACTCGAAAACCGGGAGCGATCCACGATTTGAACCCAGACGCGGTTCGAGACCGCGTACAATTATGAAAGGAACACGAGCGGAAGCTGGACGGCGGTCGCTCCGCATTGCCTTTCACGCCGGCGGAACCAGGGTGTCTTTGCGAGAACAGTGGAAACTCTCATTCGCAGCCGTGCTGATCGCAGCGGCGGCTTCGCTGTGGGCGGGTTGTTCCGCGTCGGGCGGTCCCGATCGTGCCTCCCGACCGGCACCGCCGGCGTCCGAAGACAGCGCTTCCGTAACGCTGGACGGTACGGACTGGACCCTGGTGCGCGCGTGGGATTTCGCTCATGGACTCTTCCCCGGCGGGTGGGGATGGGGCACCTGGGAGATCCGCAACAAGACGCTGCAGGGCGAGAGCCGCGACGACGATTTCTCCGTCTATTTCTTTCCTGTCGTGCACGGGGATGACGCTCTTCTCGAGACGAAAGTACGGTTCGAGAGCAGCGTTCCCGGGCACCGCGTGGAAGCGCAGCTGCTGACGCGGGACCAGGAATCCATTTGCCACGAAAGCGGACTCGTTCTCTTCGCCGATCGCGACAGCGTCGACGTGCGGCACATGGCCCACGCGCACGACTACGTCCGCGAAGGCGTTCCGCTGACGACCCGTGTGACGTACGGCGAGTGGCACGTCATGCGCTTCCTGATGCGCGGCGGAGAGATTCACGCGTACATCGACGACGAGCACGTGTATTCGTCCGTCGCCTCGGCCGGCCGCGACGAAGCCGATCCTGAGCTCCGCGCGCTCGGCGGCGTCTTTCCTGTCGGCATCTATGACGAGCCTCACCTCGCGGTCAAGTGGGGCACCGCTTCGTTCGAGTACGTGAAGTTGTATCTTGCCGGGGCCGAGGGGACGGCTGTCGCGTCGAACACAGGCGCGCGTCGCGAACACGCCCGCTCGCTCTCCACGTTCCGTGTCGACCGCAGGCACTGGGCGATCACGCTCATGCTGTACCTGTTCTATGCCGTCATCTTCATCGTCTGCATCTATCTCGTCCGCCATTACGTTTTCACGGTGAATCGTCTGTTCGGGCGGCAGCGGCAGCCGTACATCGATATCGACACGGCCGACTGGCCGCAGGTGACCATCGTGATCCCCGCGCATGACGAGGAAGTCGTGATCAGCGAGATTCTCGAGGCGCTGCTCGACGTCGATTATCCGCTGGATCGCATGACGATCATGCCCGTCAACGACCGTTCGAAAGACAGGACGGGCGAGATCATCGACGAAATCGCCGCGCGGCATCCGAACACGATCGAGCCGTATCATCGCACGCGCGGCAGCGGGGGGAAGGCGGCCGCGCTCAAAGACGCCACCGCGCGCGTAAGGACCGAGATCATGCTCGTGTTCGACGCGGATTACATTCCGGGGCGCGGGCTCATCAAGCAGCTGGTGGCGCCGTTCTTCGATCCCGAAGTGGGCGCCGTGATGGGGCGCGTGGTCCCGTACAACGTCGACAGCAATCTGCTGACGCGTCTGCTCGATCTCGAACGCGCCGGCGGATACCAGGTGGACCAGCAGGCGCGCATGAACATGAAGCTCGTGCCGCAGTACGGCGGAACCGTCGGCGGCGTCCGGCGCACCGCGCTCGAAAGCGTCGGCGGCTGGCAGACCGACTCGCTCGCGGAAGACACCGACGCGACGTACCGGCTCCTGCTTTCCGGATGGAAGACCGTGTATCAGAACCGGTCCGAGTGCTACGAGCAGGTGCCCGAGACATGGGCTTCGCGACTGCGCCAGATCACGCGATGGGCCAAAGGGCACAACCAGGTAACGAATCGTTATACGTGGGCGCTCATTCGCAATCGCCGCACGAGCCTTGTCGAAAAGATCGACGGCCTCCTGCTGCTCGGCGTGTACGTGATGTCGCCCGTGCTGCTGTTCGGCTGGACGCTCGGCATCATTCTCTGGTATCTGGGCGAACCGCGGTCGGGGCTGATCATTCTGCTTGCCGTTACCGCTTACAGCACGCTCGGGAACTTCGCCGTGTTCTTCGAAATCACAGCGGCAACCTATCTCGACGGTACGCGTCTGCGGATCCGGCTCCTTCCGTTCGTGTTCCTGGGATTCCTCGTAAGCCTGCTTTCGATCACGCGCGCCACGTTCGTTGAAGTCACCATGAACGGGAACGGGAAGAACGGGGCGAAGCGCAAGGTCGTGTGGGACAAAACCGAACGAAGCAACAGTTTCAACGGACACACGAACGGCCAGAACGGTTATCACTTTCATACCGCGCGGAACGAAGAATGAGCTTCGCGATTGCCATTATCATATTTTTCGGTTTCGTGCTCGGGCTTGCCGTGCTGCCGTTCGTTCCGGCTGTGGCCGAATGGCGTCAGAAGACTGATGCCGAGCCGCTCTCTGTTGCGTACCGGTCCGAAGTCGACGTGCGCCACCTGGCGAAGGGGTTCAGGAAGTACGTGGCGGCTCATCTGGGCAAGCACCTCGAGCAATGTCGCGCGAGCGGTGCTGCGGAGCGGGGCACACTCGAAGACGGCACGCCGTTTCTCGTCGCGCCTGATCACGAACAGGACATTCTGCTGCCCGAGGAAATCCGGGATGGCGCCGCGCACCGACTGGTTCTGGCGTGCGGCGATCTGAAGCTCCCGGGTGAGACGATGTTCCTGCCTGAAGTGTTTGCCGAAGGTTCGATCGTCGGCGGGGAGAACAACATCTATCGCGCCATGCTGGCGGGAAGCGATATCACACTCGGGCGCGGCAGCACGCTGCTTCGCTGGGTGCATGCGCGCGCCATACGCGTGCACGCGGACGGCGTTCTGTTCGGGCGCGCTTCGGCCGACGAGTCGATCGTGCTCGAAGCCGGATGTCGTTTCCAGAGACTGCACGCGCCTCGCCTCGCGTTCGGCGAGACACCAGGTACGTGCGACTCTGCCGGCGACGAACCGCGGGGCGTCTTCGACGGTCTCGAGCTGGCGCCGGACGACGTTCCGAACACGGTTGATGTGAAAGCGGGAAGATGGCTCGTGGACGGCGATCTGGAAATCCCGGCCGGAAAAACGGTGAAAGCCGATCTCGTGGTAACAGGGGGGATCGAAATACGCAAGGGCGCCCGTGTCGACGGGGCGATCAAGAGCCACAAGGACATTCGAATTGCGGAGGGCGCTGTGATCAACGGCAGCGTGATCAGCGGGCGCGATCTCGTTGTCGAACGCAGGAGTCGCATCTACGGCCCCGTCCTCGCCGATCGCAGCATCGCGTGCGGGGAAGGCGTCGTTCTCGGCACGGCGGCGAAGCCGACCAGTGTGAGCGCGGAAGAGATCACGGTCGTGCGGGGCACGGTCGCGCACGGCACGGTATGGGCACACAGGAACGGCCGTGTTCTGGACTCCGCCGACACGCCCGACACCGTCCCGAACGGCTCGCGGGATCAGGGACGCCATCACAAACGGGCGGAAGCGTAGACGATGCCGAACACGAACTTCTACAAGGTGTACCGCCACCCGGGCAGAACCGATCCGAAGCTTCGCAAGTGGCTGGAGGATCTGAGCCGGCGCGGGTTCCGGGGCGGAACGATTCTGAACCATCGCGCCATGCTGACATCGCGTCACGGCCGGGCGAAGATTCTGTCGTCGTCCGCGCTCTCCATACTGCTTCTTTTCGGATGGCTGTCATCCGTCAGCGTGGTGAGCGGCGTATGGGCCCGCATGCTGTCGTTCTGGAACGAAGTCCTCGGAATCGGCGGGTACGTCACGCAGATCCACTATCAGATCGGCGGCTTTTACCATTTCCGCGCGCCGTACTTTCATGTCTCGTCGGCAACACCGGACGATCTGGTGATCATGATCGGCTGGGTGGTGACGGCGATTTTCTTCGTCGCGTCGTTTCTCATTCCGCGCATGCATCTGCCGCTGATTTATGTCGTGCGCGTCGTGCTGTTCTTTCAATTGTGCGCGCAGGTGTTCTTCACGTTCGTGCCGCTCCGGTTCCCGTACGGCGCGGCCGGGTATGTGCACGGGCTCTTGATCGCGGGTCTCGGCCTGATCGCGCTCGTTCCGATTCTGCTCGGATTCACGTACTTCATTTTCGACTTCAGTCTTCTGCGAAAAGTCGGCCTGGCGCTGCTCATCATCCTGTACATGGCGCTGTTCATACCGCTGCAGTTCGCGGCGCACGCGTTCATTCTGCATCATGCATCGCTGCTCGTACTGCCGCTTCTCTTCTTCGTATTCGGACTGCCGTTCAATGTGATGACGTTTATCGCGCTGTATTCATGGGGCGCGAGCTGGAAGAACGAACTGTACGAACGGGATGTTCCGCGGAAGGTGAGGCGCCATGTACGCTAGAAACGGCAGGCGCGCTCTTCGTGCGACTCTCCGCGCGACTCTCCTGATGGCGGTCTTGTGCGGCGCGGCCGGACTCGGCTCGCGCGCGGCCGCGGATCCGCTCGTCTACTCGATCGAGGGGGGCGGTTCGTATACGCATTTCACGGAAGACTACGGCAGCGGCAACACGCAGTTCGCGGCATTCACACTGACGAGACCGTCCCGGTACGCGATCAGGATCGACGCGGGAAGGGCCGAACGGTTCGATGACGACGGTTACGGAATCGGCGCACTTCTCACAAAGTATCTCGCGCGTAACTGGAGCGCCGGCGTGGGAGCCGGCACGGGAACGGGGGACTTCATTCACCCTGAGTACCGCCTGGACGCTTTCGTAAGTAAAGGGCTTCTCGCGAACGGCAACCTGATTGCCACGCTCGGCTATGCGCACGAAGAGAGCAAGGCCGCGAACTACTACGACAGGGTTGCCGGCTCGCTGACCTGGTGGGCCGACGCGCACTGGATCTTCGGCGGGTTCTATCATTACGACATCGGATATCCGGGCGACACGCGAACGAAATCCGGCGGCGCGGGGATCACGTGGTACGACTGGCAGGAGCGTTCGCTCAGCGTGTCGGGTTCACTGGGCGACGTGAACTACACGCAGGTCGGCCCGACATCCTTCCTCGTCGGCTATGAAGAAGTGTCGGTATCCCTCGGCGTTACGGAGTACCTGAGCTCACGTGGGGGACTTCGGTTGAAGCTCGACTGGGGCAGCAACGACTTCTACGATGCCTACGGAGTCACGGTCAGTCTGTTCAGGGAGAGGTAGGCGCATTGCTTCCGGACTCGTTACAGAATCACGATCATGAGAAGGGCGCCGATCACGCGCTCGCGGCGTTCGCGGGCGTTGTCGTCCTCCTCGCCCTTGTCCAGGTACTGACGATTTCCGTTTCGCTTGCGGGGCTCACTCTCGCCGGGCCCCTTGCCGTCGTGGTTCTCGTGGTCGCGCTCGGCGCGGCAGGCATGGTTGCATGGCGATACGCGCGTTCCGAAAGCGCGGCGGGAACAAGGCGTCCGGATCCCGCGCCCAGAAGCGATCGCAATGCGCTTACGATGCTGGGGACGCTGGCCGCCGCCGCCGCGGTCGCCTGGTTCGTCTGGGTCTGGGGGCAGCTGTGGCTTCTGGCCGGCGCGCGGCCGCCGTACGACTGGGACGGACTCTACTATCATCTGCCCGCCATTCACGAATGGGTCGCGAACGGGCGCATCGCGTTTATCGGCAACACCCCCGACATTCCGTTCGTCAACTTTCCGATGGGAGTGGAGCTGACCTCTTACTTCGTGCATCAATTGACGGGCACGAGCCGTTTCGTGAACGCGTGCAATCTCTGGTACTGGCCGCTCGCGTTTCTGTCGCTCGTCGTGATTGCGACGCGCCTCGGTGCCCGCGGCGCCTGGCGATGGGCGGCCGGTGCACTGCTCTTCGGCGCGCCGGTCTTCGTCTCCCAGAGCGTGACCTGCTACATCGATCCGGGGTTTGCGAGCGCGGTGATGGCCGCGATCGCGGCTTCGTGTGTGTTCGTGTTCGATCGGGACAGGGAACGTGCCCGGAACGCGCTGCTTCTCGGCGCCGCTGTGGGGCTCGTGCTGGGGAGCAAGGGCACAGGCGCGCCGTTTGCGGGCGTGATTCTCGTCGCGGTCACGGCCGCGGCCCTGGCTCGAGGCGGCTTCGGGGGCGCGGGCAGAGTTCTCGCGTCCGCGGCGCTCACGCTCCTGGTCGCGTTTCTCGTCGGCGGATACTGGTATGCGCGCAACGCGTACCACACGGGGAACCCGATCCATCCGATTCAAATCGAATTCGGACAGAAAGTATTAATCGAGGGGTATGATCCGGCGCTGTTTCTCTCGGCGAATCTCCCGACGTGGCTCGCGCCGTATCCCGCCTGGGCGCGGATGTTCGTGGCATGGTTTCAGCCCGACGCGCCCGTGTCGGGGTACGCGCCGGTCGGAGGCATGGGGTATATCTGGCTCGCGGCCGCGTTGCCGGCGCTCTTCTATCTGTTCGTTCTTGCTGCGCGCCGGCGTTATCCCGGCCCTGCCCGCGAGTTTCTGTTCGTGTCATTTCTGGCGCTCATTCTGTTCGCCGTGCAGCCCGCGAGCTGGTGGTCGCGTCTCACGATCTGGTTTCTCGCGATCGGACTCCCGTGCATCGCCGTGGCGGCCTCGCACGCGGCTTCGACCTGGCGGGCGACTCCGCTGCGATCGATCGTGCTCGGCTGGGCGATCGGATCGATCGCGCTCGCGGTCTGGGAATCGAACGGGACGCTGCAGCTCGAGCGGGCGACCGGGCGGACGGTTGCGGACACGCGTTCGCAGGCCACGTACATGTCGAGTCTCGACTACATACTTCCGGGAATGGCCGCGGCGCCCGGCTTCGAGGAATTCTTCCGCGCCCGCAGGATCGCGCGCAGCCCCTGGGAGCGGATCGGCACACTGCTCGGGGGCGTACTCGCCATGCCGCTCGACGCCAGAGAGATCACCGTACTGCCTCTCTATCCGGAGGAGGCCGACGTGGACGCGCTCGCGGACGCCGGCGTCGAATGGATCATCTGGGACGTGCTCGGATCGGGAGAAGCGCCCGCTGTCATCACGAGCGCGGCCGATCGCCATCACGTCTTCCATCCCGCGCCGGACGTGAACTTCCACATATTCCGCCTCGAGAGCACCGCACGCGCCCGGCATTGACCGCGGCGAAATCTCTTGTTCCCCCTCCGTTCCGGCTGCTATGAAAGAGAAAGGGCGGGGTGGGTGTCTGCGGACGTGTGTCCCTGTCTGAATGGGAAGCAATCACAAACTCTTACGAATTCAGGGCGTCCAAAACGGGTATGAGCGGCGTAACTACATTGAGGGGGCACGCGACAGCCGTGCAGGTGCGCCCATGAACGACCGGCAGCGCGCCGCGGATATTCGTATGCTTGCAAGTGTGGCGAACGGCGATCGCGAAGCGCTGGGCGCGCTTTACGATCGGTTCACACCGCTTCTGTTTCCGGTGGCGCTTCGCATTGCGGGCGGTCATGCCGACGCCGAGGATGTGATGCAGGAGGTCTGGGTGCAGGTGTGGCGGCGCGCTTCGTCGTTCGATGCGGCGCGCGGCAGCGTGCCCGCCTGGCTCATGACGATTACGCGATCGCGCGCGCTGGATCACATCAGGAGCCGCAGCGCACGGGCGAAGCGCGAAGAAACGGCAGAGCCGCCGAAGCAGCACGCGCCTGATCCGGCGGAGAGCGCGGAGAGCCGGAACGTGCGGGCAAAACTGCGCGCGGCGTTCGCGGAACTAGGGCCCGAGCGGACGCAGGTACTCGAACTCGCGTACTGGGAAGGGCTCTCCCAGAGCGAGATCGCGGAGCGAACCGGATCGCCGCTCGGCACGGTGAAGTCGTGGACGCGCCAGGGACTGGAACGCATGCGCAAACTTCTTCCCGATGGGGAATGGTGGTAATGGCAAAGCACGAGCGACATCCTGAACTCGACCTCGTCGCCGGGTACGTACTGCAGGCGCTCAGCCCGCGGGACGAAGCGCGCCTGCTCGCGCACCTCATGGAAGGGTGCGAAGAGTGTGAAGCGGCGATGCGTGACGCGAGCGATGCCACGGTTGCAATCGGGGGCGGCGCCCCCGCGGCCATGCCTTCGGATGCGCTGCGCTCGCGCGTGCTGAGCGATCCGCGGATCTCGGGAAGCGCCGGCGGCGCTGGGGCTGGTGGAGCTGGAACTGGTAGCGATGTCGGCCGTGACTCCGGCGCGGGCTCGGACGCGGAAACGAATGCGGATACGGATGCCGACGCGCGTTCGCCTCGCGCGCCCGGGCGCACGCCACTTCGACCGCGCGACGGCGCGCGGGCCGGCGGCGGGAAAGCGATCGCCGGCATGCTCGCGGCCGCGTGCGTCGTTCTCATGTTCGGGAACTACTGGTTCTGGCAGAAAGCGGGCGAGTTCCGGGCCGAACGTGACGCCGTGCAGCGGACGCTGCGCGAAGTGGAAGCCGAGCTCAGCGCGAAAGAGTGGATCCCGAAGATGGTGACCGCGCCCGGCACTGACTGCTACGACCTGGCGCTGACAGGATCGATCGACGCCCCGCTGAACGGCACCGCCTGCTTCGCCAGGGAGAGCGGCGCTGCTGTCGTGCTCCTGGCCGAGCTTCGGCCGCCGAGCGGGCGCGACTACGAACTCTGGGTGCTCCGCGGCAGCGTCCCGACGAGCCTCGGCGTGATCCGTGCCGACGAAGAAGGGCGCGCGGCGATCAGGTTCGACGCCATACCCGACGCCGGCGCAATCACGGCGTTCGCCGTCTCTCTCGAACCGACCGGAGGTTCCCCCGGACCCGCGCCGACCGGTCCGGTCGTGATGGTGGCCCCGGTCACAGGTTAGAATTCCCGCCGTTGCTCACGCAAAGAAGGAGAGATTCATGATCCAGGGGTTGCACGGCATGTTCTATTCGTCTGAGCCCGAGGAGCTTCGCGCGTTCATGAGAGACAAGCTCGGGATCTCCGCGCGGGACATAGGAGAGGGTTGGCTCATTTTCGACCTCGCGAAAGCCGACCTCGGCGTGCACCCG
Organism: Candidatus Eiseniibacteriota bacterium; assembly: GCA_029262235.1. GTDB lineage: Bacteria > Orphanbacterota > Orphanbacteria > Orphanbacterales > Orphanbacteraceae > JABDJQ01. The sequence continues at coordinate 1,305,456 of JAJCZU010000004.1, forward strand.
ACTGAGGGTGAAGCGACGCCGCCTTCCGGAACGCACGACATCTCGTTTTTCTGCGACGACCTCGAAGCGACCGTCGCGGAGCTGCGGGGGCGCGGCGTCGCGTTTCTCGACGAAATCCGCGATGACGGATGGGGTTTCACGATTAGGCTCGTCATGCCGGGCGGAGTTCAGATGCAGATCTATCAGCCGAAATTTTAGCGTATGACGCTGACTACGGATTACTTTGCAAAGCTGCTCGGAACACGACCGGGCTGGCCCGATGACATGACCGGCGAGGAAGAAGCGGTCATGGGCGAGCACTTCCGGTATCTGCGCGCGCTGACGGCGCAGGGCAAGGTGCTCATGGCGGGGCCGGTCTTCGGGCAGTTCGGCCTCATCGTTCTGCGCACGAGCGACAAGGCCGCCGCGCGGAGCATTCTCGAGAACGACCCTTCGGTCGTGGCGGGTCTGCACACGTTCGAGCTTCACGAAATGAAAGTATCGCTGCTGGCCGAGTCGATGCGACCGGATCGCTACGTGGCCGATCCCACGGACCGCACCATTCATTGTGAAGCCATCGTGGAGGCGGCGCTCAGCCGTGTCTGGAATGCGTGGACGACCGCCGACGGCGTGAAGCGGTTTCTGGGTTGCGAGGCGCGCATCGATCTGCGTCCCGGCGGCCCGTTCGAGATCGAGTTCGACAAAGAAGCGCCACGCGGCCGGCGCGGATCAGAAGGGTGTCGCGTGCTTGCGGCGTTGCCGATGGAGGTCGTTGCGTTCGAATGGAACGCGCCGCCTGAGTTCGGGGAACTCCGCGATGTGCGCACGCAGGTAGTCGTGCGTTTCAAAGAGATCTCGTCGAGCCGCGTGCGTGTTTCGCTCGCGCATGCCGGCTGGGGCGAGGGAGAAGAGTGGGACCGTCTGTTCGCGTATTTCGTGAAGGCGTGGCCGCACGTTCTGGAGAAGCTGCGCGTACGCTTCGACGATTGAAGCCAGGCGCTACTCACAGGCGTTACCCGCGAGTTACTCTTCCGCCCAGCTTTTCGCGCGCTCGACCGCGCGCTGCCAGCGACCGTGCAGTCGAGTGCGTTCGTCTTCCGGCATCGACGGCGCGTACGAAGAAGCGCGCTTCCACTTCGCATCGATTTCATCGCGCCCTGACCAGAAACCCGTCGCCAGCCCTGCGAGATACGCCGCGCCGAGCGCCGTCGTCTCCGTGATGGCCGGCACGTCGACCGGCACTCCTAGAATGTCCGACTGAAACTGCATGAGCCACGCGTTCCCGGCCGCGCCGCCGTCCGCGCGCAGCTCGCGCAGAGGCGTGCCCGCGTCACGCTCCATCGCCTGCACGATGTCGCGCGTCTGGTACGCGATGCTTTCGAGCACCGCGCGCGCGATGTGGGCCTTCGTCGCGCCGCGCGTGAGCCCCACGATCGTGCCGCGGGCGTACGGATCCCAGTGCGGCGCGCCGAGTCCCGTGAGTGCCGGCACGAAGTAGACGTCGTCGTTCGTGTCGAGTGAGCGCGCCAGCGCCTCCGTTTCGCTCGCGTGTTCGATGATGCCGAGACCGTCGCGAAGCCATTGCACAGCCGATCCCGTCACGAAAATCGCGCCCTCGAGCGCGTACTCGGGCGCCTCGTCGCCGATCCCCCAGGCGATCGTGGTGAGTAGTCGATTCTCGCTCTGCGCCGGCGTCGTGCCCGTGTTCATGAGCAGAAACGAACCCGTGCCGTACGTGTTCTTCGCGCGCCCTTCGCCGTAGCACGCCTGCCCGAAGAGCGCCGCCTGCTGATCTCCCGCGATCCCCGCGATCGGAACCGCCGGGGCGTTGTGCTTGTCGGCCCCCTCGCGCGCATAGTCCGCGAACGTGCTCGCATGCGTTGTTCCGTAAACGTGCGACGACGGGCGCACTTCCGGCAGCAGCGCGCGCGGAATCTGAAACAGCGCGAGCAGTTCGTCGTCCCAAGCCAGCTCGTGAATGTTATAGAGCAGTGTGCGCGACGCGTTCGAGTAATCTGTCGCGTGTGCGGCGCCCCCCGTCAGATTCCAGAGAAGCCACGAGTCGATCGTGCCGAACGCGAGTTCGCCCGCCTCCGCGCGCGCGCGAATCGCGGGGTCGCGATCGAGCAGCCACTGCAGTTTCGTCGCCGAGAAATACGGGTCGAGCAGCAGGCCCGTCTTCGCGCGCACTCTGTCCTCGTGCCCCGCCGCCTTCAGTGCATCGCACGCGGCCGCCGTTCGTCGATCCTGCCAGACGATCGCGCGATGCACAGGCTCGCCCGTCGCCCGGTCCCAGAGAACGATCGTTTCCCGCTGGTTCGTGATGCCGATCGCGTCGAGACCCCGCGGCGCGATCCCCGCGTCGTCCAGCGCCGCCTGCATGACACGCTGCGTCACGGCCCATATCTCGCCCGCGTCGTGTTCTACCCAGCCCGGCTTCGGGTAGTGCTGCGTGAACTCCGAGTACCCGCGCCCCGCGATCGAGCCGGCGCGGTCGAACACGAGCACGGTAGAACCCGTCGTCCCCTGATCGATCGCCATGATGTGCGTGCCGCTCATTCGTGACTCCTTGTGTTGCGTCTTGTGATGAATCTAGCACTTCCCGGTTCGTCGGCGAAGCCCGGAGACAACATGTCCATGGTTGTCGCCTGCCATCTTCCTTGTCGGATTCACTTTCAATGCCTAGAATGAACGAAAGCCTGCCGCCTCACGATCGTGAATCAGACCGGGGGACTCTCGATGATCGGCAAGACCGTCTCACACTTCAAGATTCTTGGCCATATCGGCAAGGGTGGGATGGGGGTCGTTTATCGGGCGCTCGATACCAGGCTGGGGCGCGAAGTGGCGCTCAAGTTCCTTCCGCAGGATCGCGTGAGCGATCCCGATGCCCGCAAACGGATGATTCGTGAGGCGCGTGCTGCGTCCAGTCTCCGACACAAGAACATCTGTCCCATCTACGAAGTCGTTGAAACCGAAGAGAACGTGTTTATTGCAATGGCTCTGATCGAAGGTGGGTCCCTGCGGGATCGCATCAAGCAGGGGCCGCTCTCTCTCGAAAGTGCGATCGATATCGGCATTCAAGTCGCCGAAGGGCTTCATGTTGCGCACGAAGCGGGCATCGTCCACCGCGACGTGAAGCCAGGGAACATTCTTCTCGAGAAAGAAAGTGGGGATGGAAGAGACGGAAGTCGCATGCATCCCGTCATTGTTGATTTCGGCCTCGCGCTCTCCGCTGACGAATCCCGCATGTCCGGGAAAGGTGAGGCCGTAGGTACCGTCGCCTACATGTCTCCCGAACAGACCCTTGCAAGAAAGCTCGATCGGCGAACGGACATCTGGTCGCTCGGTGTGACGCTTTACGAAATGCTGGACGGGCAGGTTCCGTTTCCCGCCGACAGTTGGGCCGCGGTTTTCGATCAGATCCGCAATCGACCGCCTCTTCCGCTGACTGCCCGCAGATCCGATATCCCGCGACAGTTGGAAGAAATCGTCGGTCGATGTCTCGCGAAAAACATTGAGGAGCGATTTCAGACTGGCCTCGAAGTGGCGGCCGCATTGCGCTCGCTCAAACGTACGCTCTCAGAGTCAACAATCAGAGTGCAGGCCGCACAAGCGACTCCCGAGTCCCGTTCGATGCCCCGGAACAGCTGGAGCATGTACCCGGATATTCCGAAGTGGCCCTGGAGCGTGATCGTGATAGCCGTGGTAGTGCTCGGTGCACTCGGAATGGCAGTTCCCTGGTTTCTTGATAACTGGACGCCGGTATCCGCGCAGGATCCGCAGCGTAATATGATCGTCGTGCTGCCGTTTCAAAATCTGGGCCCGCCTGAAGACGAGTACTTTGCCGATGGAATTACCGAAGAGATTACGACGCGACTTGCCGCGATTCACGATCTCGGTGTCATCGCTCGCACGAGCGCCATGCAATACGCGGACGGCGAGAAGTCCGTAGCCGAGGTCGGTGAGGAGCTCGGTGTCGACTACATACTTGAAGGGACGATTCGCTGGCAGCACCCTGCGGGCGAGAATCGCGTGCGCGTCACGCCCCAGCTCATTCGCGTTTCGGACGCCACTCACATGTGGGGCGAGACGTACCATGAAGAGATGCAGGAAGTGTTCGAAGTGCAGTCGTCTATCGCCGAAAACGTAGCGCGCGCGCTCGACCTGAACCTGCTTGAACCGGAGCGCCAGTCTCTGCGAGCGCGCCCGACCGAGAGCGTGGAAGCGCACGAAGTCTACCTGCGGGGGAAGGATCACTTCCACAAGAGGGCTTCTGAGAGCGAGTCGCGAGCGGCCGCCGCTTTGTTCGAAGAGGCGGTGTCGCTCGATCCGGAGTTTGCGCAGGCGTGGGCCTCTCTCGCGCGGACGCGCGCCTGGCTCAAGTGGATCGGGCATGAAGATGAATTGCCGGCCGCCGAGGAGGCTGCGGAGCGCGCGCGTGCTCTTGCGCCCGATGCGCCGGAGACGCACATGGCGTTCGGGGACTTCTACTATTATGGAAGTCGCGACTACGAGCGGGCTCTCGAGAAGTACCGTGCAGTCCGCGACGCGCGACCGAGTCATGCGGAGGCCCTTGCGAGTCTCGGCTACATTCTGCGGCGTCTCGGAGACTGGGACGCGGCGGTCGCCAGTCTGCAGGACGCGCTGAAACTCAATCCGCGCGACATCGCTCTCGTGCAACCGATCGGCCGTTCACTCGTTCGCATGCGGCGTTACCCCGAGGCCGAGGAGTATCTGAATCGCCTGCTCGCGCTTTCGCCGGGGCATCCCGTCGCCTATGTCGAGAAGACCCTGCTCTATCTCAGCTGGGACGGGGATCGCGAGCGGGCCGCGCGGGTGCTCGACGAGGGACTCCGCGCAAGCGACTGCGCCGGGTTTCTGCACAACACGCCCGCTTCGGTCGCGCGTGTTCTGCCTGAGACGTTCGCAGCCGTGTGGGATGATGCGACGATCGCGAGCGACGGAATCGACTCCCCGTCCGACTCCGCGATGTTTTACCTGTTGATGGCTGAAGTACATGGGGGCGTCGGCGACTCCGCCGCCGCCCGATCGCACTTCGCCGCCGCGCGCGCAATCCTCGAGCCGCAGTTGTCCGCGTCCGTCGTCCCCGGCTACATGCATTCGTACATGGGGCTCGCACTTGCTGGTCTGCAGGATCGGGAGCTCGCTGTCCGAGAGTCACGCAAAGCCGTCGAGATGCTGCCCGTCGAGAAAGACGCGCTCAGCGGGCCTTATCAGCTCGAGCGCCTGGCCGAGGTGTATGTTCGTGTCGGCGAAAGTGCGCAGGCAGTCGATGAACTGGAACGCCTTCTCGGGATACCGTCGCGGGTGAGCCCCGCTTTGCTGCGGCTAGACCCCATATGGGAGCCCCTGCGCGGGGACGAGCAGTTCCAGGCGTGGACGCAGCCTGGGGCGTGAGGGGCGGTTCGTGTGCCCGCGCCCTTGATTCAGCCGCATTCTTGACCCGCCACCAATTCCTTTGGTATCCTAAGTGCATAAACTGTAAGCACCTACTGGTCCCATGTCGCTTATCCCTCCTCGAGCGCTGACCGGTCGCCAACCGTAGCCTTACGCCGTCGCGCGTGATCTCGTTGAGGTGAGCATGACGGATTCAACGCGAAATAGTTCCTCCTCCGATATTCGCACGACTTGCGGGTTCTTCGCGTTATTCTGTCGTCGTCTGTTTCTACTCGTTCTACTCGTTCTGCTGTTCATGCTAAGCGCTGACAATACACTGGCTGACGTGACAGGGATCGTGACTTTCCTTGACTCTTCCGATGATTCGATTGGAATCAACTACCCGCAGGGTTCTTCTGACGCCTATGTGGAAGTCAAGGATACCGATCTCGATGTTAGCGGCGTGCTCTATGACACCGTCACAGTCATGCTCGTATCGGAGTCCGGCGACTCCGAGTCCGTCGCTCTGATCGAAACGGATCTTTCGAACGGAATCTTTCGTGGCTCGATTCCATTCAGTCTGGGCGCTGTAAATCTAGAAGACCAACAGTTCCAGGTTACTGATGCGGACTCCATCTGGGCGATCTATGACGATGCGATAAACCAGTTCGGATCGCCAGAGACAATCGAGGTTGTGAAGTACTTCGGCGGCTATGCGGGCGATGTGTCCGGCGTCTGGACTTCGGCAGGAAACCTGTATCGAGTAGTGGGCCCGCTCATGGTGCAGCCGAGTGACACACTCCGTCTGGAGCCTGGCGTACAAATAGAGTTCTGGGAAGGGGTGAGCCTGAACGTCGATGGCGTCCTTCAGATCGCGGGTGCTTTCGAAGATAGCGTAGAGATCGGCCTTCGTGCGGGGGGAACCGGTTACTGGGGAGGGATCACGATTTCTAACGGATCAGTTGCGGTCGACTATGCCGTGATCGAAGACGCTACCGAAGGGATTCTGCTTTCCGCCATTAGCGATACTGTTCGAATCAATCACTCACGTTTTTCGTCTTGCGAACAGAGTGGGGTTCATTCTGAGATGGGTTCGGGCGGATTTCTGCTGCTGTCCAACAGCCATATTGACAATGCAGACGATGCGTTGCTTCTCGGAGACAATGCAGGACCCTACGAGCTTCTTAACTGCGAGTTTCGGAACAGCACGTACGGGATCTACGCGACCAACGGATGGGGCCTGATCTCGCAATGCGTCATGACCGCTAACTCCCTCGACGGTGCCAGGATCCTGCTCGACAATCCACCCGTTTCTACATTGATAGAGAACAGCGAGTTCACGAACAACGGTCGCGATGGTGTGTCCGTTCGCATTCAACACGATCAGTCCTTCCCGCCGATCTTCAGATACT
>JAJCZU010000005.1 GCA_029262235.1 Candidatus Eiseniibacteriota bacterium
GGGCGGCAGCAAGCCGAACGTGCAGAAGCTGCAGACGGAACTGCAGAGCCTGATGCAGAAGCGTCAGCAGATGTTCCAGACGATGCAGAACATCATGAAGTCGCTGCACGACTCGTCGATGGCGGCGGTTCGCAATCTGAAAGCTTGATCGATCGCGATGAGCTGACAGAGATATCGCAACAAGCAAGGGCCCGGGCGGAAACGCTCGGGCCTTTTTTCGTGACAGGAATGGAGGGACTCACTAGGATCGGCGCTGGCGATCGCAACCGTGTAAACCCACAGGAGTTCAGCCCGCATGAAGCCGACACTGAGCGTTCTACTGCTCGCTTTGATGTTCGTAATCGGGTTCTTCATTGCGGAGACGGAACTTCCGCCGTATTCCCTCCTGTTTCGCGCCTACGATGCGGTACGCATGAACCCGGTCGTCGACACTGTTTACAATCGAATTCGCCATCCGCTCGGCAAGCCTCAGGAAACGCGATCGCACTGGTCTACCGACACGACCGCCTTCCGCGGACAGTGGAGCGAAGCGCGCGATCGGTTGCATATCATCAATGAAACGGAAGAGGAGAGGAAGGCTCGCGAAGACTTCGGCGCGCTGGCGTATCTGCGCAGCTACGAACTCGCGCCTCCGCTCAGCAGCGTCATCCTGCACGACGAAGAGCGTGCCTCCCCCGGGCTCAATTTCTATGTGACGGCCGGTGGGCCGAGCGCATTCCTCATGGATATGGACGGTGAGGTTCTGCACACGTGGACGCTGCCGTTCGAGCAGGCGTTCCCTGCGTTCACGGGCACGGTACGGATCGGCGCCGAGTACTGGCGTTACGCGCATCTTTACGACGACGGCCGCGTCGTCGCGATCTTTGCGCGACACGGCATCGTCATGATCGACAAGGATTCGCAGCTTCTCTGGGCGACGGAGGGCGACTACCATCACGTGCTCGACATCGATGAAGACGGCACGATTCTCGTTACCGGTCGACGCACCACCGAGAAGCCCGAGTGGGATAAAGAAAACAAGGTATGGGAAGAGGATATCTGTTATCTGAACCCGGAGACGGGCGAGCAGTTTCGCAGTTTTTCGCTGTTCGACGCGATCGACAACTCCCGGTACGTCGCGCTTCGCGATCACGCGCGTGAAGATGACGGCGACCAGATGCACGCCAATACGATCGAGATTCTGGATGGAAGGTTTGCGGATCGGAATCCCGCGTTTCGCAAGGGCAACCTGCTCGTTTCGCTTCGCCATCTCGACACGGTCGGCATCGTCGACCCGGAAACCGAGAAATTCGTCTGGGCGTTGACAGGACTCTGGAGCATGCAGCACCGACCGACGTTTCTTGACGACGGCTCGATGATGGTGTTCAACAACAACAACCCGAGACACAGTTCGCAGGTCATGCAGGTCGATCCGCTGACGCAGAACGTGCTGTGGATCTACGACGACGACGTGTTCTATACGGGGTGCTGCGGTGTTGCGTGGCCACTCCCGAACGGCAACGTGCTGATTACTGAATCGCAGGCCGGGCGTGTATTCGAAGTGACGCGTGACAACGAGATCGTCTGGGACTTCTACAATCCCGAGCGGCGGGGCGAGAACGATGTCGCGATTGCGTCGGTTTACGAGATGTATCGCTTCCCGCTCGACTACGCGAAATCCTGGCTCGACTGACAGGAACGGCTTTGCGGGAACGGGATGCTCCGCACGCAGAGAAGCCGACCCTCACAGCCTGCAGATCGGTGCTTTCGCTTGACCTGCCAACTGTTAGAGCCGGCTCTCCACGTTGCCTGGCTTATGAGTCGCGATCGAACTAGTTGATCGTAACTTTCGTAGCGGCGAACTGATCGCCGACCACTTTGCCTTCGACCTTCGCAACCTTCGTACCACTGCAGAGACCGTACTGATGGCAGTCAATCGTGTTGCCCGTAATCAGCATTGCCTTGCCGTCGACCAGCACCGCGGCATCGCAACCGGTCACGCCGGCCATCTTGTACATGCATTTGCCGCAGCCGACTTCATGCGATCCGGCCGGGATGACGCTGGCCACTTTCGCGGCCGCCGCATCCGCCGTGGACGCAATGCGATCGCCGGCAGCCTTCATGCCATCGGCCGCATCGCCTGCGAGTTCCTTCGCGTTCTCGCCGACATCCGTCGCCGCATTCTTGACCGTTTCCGCCGCATCGTACCCGGCATCCTTTGCCGCTTCGGTCGCTTCGCCGGCTTTCTCTTTTGCGTTCGCCGCCATGTCTTCCGCCTGTTCCTTGGAACAGCCCAGGAATACGACGAGTGAGAGAGCAATCAGAATTGTCATCAACTTTTTCATGGGACCTCCGTGATTCCCTGGTAAACACAGCCCCTATCCTGAGTGATCGCGCGTCCTTCTGGCAATAGAAAACGGGGGTTACAGGCAGCCTGGAATCGCGAGCGGAGGGCTTTACGGATTCCCACGGTATGGGCTAAATTAATGGGACTGAATCACCTAAGGAGCTCGCTTTCTCATGATACCGATCTTTCTCCGCGCGTCCGTGGCCACCTTCGCTCTCTTTCTGCTCCTTTCCGGGTGCGCCGGGGAGCCGTCCGAATCCGGGCATTCCCGTCTGGCCGTGCAGGAGGATACCGAGCCTGCGACCGCCGAACGCGGTGCGGACCTCTACGCATCCCATTGCGCGCGGTGTCACGGGATGGATGCGACCGGTACCGTTGTCTACGAAGGATCGATTCAGAAGGCGAACGGATTTACCGATCTCGTGCAGAAGGGACACGGAGGCCTCGCCGCTCTTCCGATCTTCACCGACAATCTGCTCGAATCGATCGAAATGCACCTTGCCGTAGTGGAAGGCGCCCCCGCGCTCGAGGTTCCCGAACGGGCGCGCAAGGTGTACGAACGATACTGCATCGCCTGTCACGGTCCGCAGGGTCTCGGCGGCAGCATCGCCCCGCGCACGATCACGGGCCACCCGGCCATCGCCTCGATTGTCCGGAACGGGCAGGGCGCAATGCCCCCGATCGCGGCCTCCACGCTCTCGGATGAAGACCTCGATCTGATCCAGCGATACCTCCTCTCGATTCGCTAGGGTCGCTGGCCCGACTGGTATGCCTCTTGCGCTCCCTCTGTTATGGACACGATGAACCTCGCGGTAACGGCGAAAACGACACCAAAGCCGCTCAATCCTTCATGCGGGGTGGTCGAGGAAGGGACGAGGCTGGTCAAGGGTTGAGCGGCTCATTCGATTCGGGGGCGGAATGGGGGGGACGGAATGAATGGCGAGAGAGATCGATCCTGGAAAGCCGGGCTGACGCTCGCGATCGTGTTGACGCTGTTTGCGTGCTTCATGTCTGAAATCGTGGCAGGCGAAGTCGTGCGACGCGGGCGTTCCGAGGGCGAACAGGGCATGCTCGGCGAAGGAGACGGCGCGAACGCGGTGCCGTGCGCCGACGCGGGGCCCGCGCAATGGGGCGAGATCGGCGATCGCGTGCGCCTCTGCGGCGCGGAATCGTTCGACACGGACGATCCCGTGATTTTTCTCACGTGGGAGTGGGTGCAGCTCGAGGGGCCGTCGGTCTATCTCGAGAGCAGCGCGAGTCCCGGCGCGTCATTCGTGCCGCAGGCGGCCGGGAACTACCGGTTTCGTCTGACCGTGAGCGACGGTGTCCGGGAAGCGTTCGATGAGGTGGCGGTGGAAGTGAACCAGGCAGCCGGCGGAGGGAGAGCGGGATGGATTTAGGAAAAGTGCGGGAGCGGAGCCGAAGAGTGACGGGACTGAGTGGAATCGTATCGGTAAACGGGGGCCTTGATCCGGTGCCCGATGCGCCGGGCAGCGCAGCAGAATGCGGCCCTCTGCTCAAGCTGCCCAAGCGCGACCTTGTTGCCGAGTACGAAGCGGAAGCGACGAAGAGTGAGCCGGCACCCTCCCCGGTTTCGGCTGCCGCTGTCACGCCCGACTCTTCGATAGAATCGTTCGTGGCGCTTTTTCGAGAGATCACGGACTTCGCCGACACGGTGTATCCCGGCTCGCGCGAAGACGACTGCGAAATCACCGTGCTCGTAGGCAGGAGGCGACTCGCGTTCCAGGTCGTGACGGTGGAATCGAAGGAACCGTAGTCGGTTTACGGTTCGCATCGTCGCTCCGGCCCGATTCGCGCCGGCAAACGGGGCGCTGTTCCCTTCATTATTAAATCGGTCCGCATGAGATCGGTCGGCCATTCACTTTTTGTTTGGATCCAGGCCGTGAAGAGCTACACTGCGCGGCATGAGTCGAATCGAACGCTTTTTGCTCGTGCTTGTGATCGTGGCCGGCGTGCTGCTGCTTTTCCGCGACGTGTCGAAGCCGTGGGACGGAATCGGCGGCTGGAACGGCACCTGGGTCAGCACGGCCGCACGCAACCATCTCGAATACGGGCTCGGCGTGACGAAGGGGATCGCGGTTCGGAACGACGAGTCCCTGCCGCCGGGCGAGTTTCGCTACTACGTGCATCACCCGGCGGGACTTCCGCTGGCAGTTGCCGCGACCTATGCGATTCTGGGCGAGTCGGAACGCTCCGCGCGGCTTTTCGCGATCACGTGCGCGATTCTCACTCTGTTCCTGCTCTTTCTGATCGGGAAAGACCTCGGCGGCGTTTCTCTCGGGCTCATGGCGGCCGCACTCGTCGCGTGCCAGCCGTTGTTCGTGCTCGCCGGCGCCATGGTCAATCACGAGGCCCCGACCGGGCTCTTCATTCTGCTTACCGTTTACTCGATCATTCGCTGGCGCCGCGACCGGAGCCGCACCTGGGGCGCCGTTTCTCTGCTGTCGTTCCTGATCGGCACACAGTTCGGCTGGCCGGTTTATTATCTCGGGGTGCTTCTCCCGCTCTACGCGTTCTGGGTCGATCCGACACTGATTCGGAAGACGATCGCGTTTCCCGTGCTCGCCGTGCTCGCGTTCGCCCTCTTCATCGGGCATACGTACTGGGCGATCGGCGACCTCACGATCCCGGCGCTGAAGCAGTCTTTCGCGATGCGATCTTCGGGCGTTGTCGCACTCGACACCGCGCACGACTGGGATCGGCTCGCGCAGAGCGGCGGATACGGCTTCAGTGCCGGATCGGCCGCGCCGCGCGTTCCCTACGTTGATTCGTTCATTCGAAGCGGCACGCAGCTCCTGAACCTCACAAGCCTTTCGTTTCTCCTGCTCGCGCTGATCGGGCTCGCGTCGCGACCGCGCGGCGTCGTCTACGGACTGACGGCGGTCGGGCTGCTGCACCTCGTGATTTTCAGGCAGGGGGCGTACGAGCACTGGTACTGGTCGTATTACATGTTGCTCGGCCTCGGCCTCGCCGCCGGCTGCGGCCTGCGCTTTTTCATGAAGCGCATCTCCGAGCCGTTCGCGCGCCATCTGCTGTTTTTCTTCGTCGGCGTGCTGATCGTGATTCCGGCGTTCGGGAAGCTGCGGTTCATGAAGACCGAAGGGCGCCAGAACCTGTTCGTGCACGCGCGCGGGCTTCAGAAGATCGTGATCGAGAACGAATCGTGGCCCCGCGCCGTCGTGTTCGGCAGGGCGCTGGCCGAATCCAGGATTCCCGACGGCCCGGTGCTGACGAACCTGCCGTTCCTCGGCCCGCAGATGGAACATTACGGACGGCACCGCATTCTGCATCAGGACCGGTGGCGGTACGACGATCTCATGGCCGGTGCCCGGGAGTCGGGCGCGAAGACGATCGCGCTCGTGACACGGCTCGGCACGAGCAACGACTGGGCCGAATTCGTCGACGGCGCCCCCAGCCTGGGCTCGTTCGCGCTCGACCGCTCGCAGGTCAGGCTCTACGCGATCGACGAGATCCCGGCACGCGCGCCCGCCCCGCCAGCGGCTTCCTCCTCCCCCGGAGCCGATTCCGGCGGAGAAACGGCCACCGACCCCGGTCAGGCGCAGTAGCCCCGTCAGCCTGCCCGGCGACAGCCGCGTTCGCGCCTCATTCCTCGTATTTCGCTCATTGCAGGCCGTTTCAGCTGTCTGCGGGCCGGAATCCCGTCTTTTTCCCGCAAAATCTCGATTTTCTTTCCTTTTCTCCGCAACTCCGGGCCCTCGTGTCTGGATAAGAAGGGCAAATAGGACAGGAGTTACGGGCCGCCCGGCTCCTGACACACAAACTTTTTGCTTAAGGAGAAGAGAAAATGATCAACCCGAACGCCAGTAACAGTGTCGGAACGCAGGTCAACCGCTACCTGGACGCCCTCGGTCTTCCGGACGCTTTCGGTGACAAGATCGGTGCCCTCGTCGACACCGCCCGCGGTGACGCTGCCGGCGCGCTTCGCAACATCGTAGATCTCAACAGTGGTCTTTCCACCAAAACGCTCGATCGCCTGACCGGCGCTCGTGGTCGT
>JAJCZU010000006.1 GCA_029262235.1 Candidatus Eiseniibacteriota bacterium
GCCGCGCGCGGCCCACCCCCACGATTAGATGATGGAAGAGGGGAGTGCGCGCGAGGATGCGCGCGTGCGCGCGTCGTCGTCACTTCCTTACGCCCGCTCGACCTGGCCAACTGGCCACCACGGAGGCCTCGCGGGCTCCAGGAATGTGACTCCGCCGCGCGTGTCCCACCCTTACGATTAGGTGATGGAAGAGGGGAGTGCGCGCGAGGATGCGGACGTGCGCGCGTTGTCGTCACTTCCTTCCGCCCGCTCGACCTGGCCAGCTGGCCACCACGGAGGCCTCGCGGGCTCCAGGAATGTGACTCCGCCGCGCGAGCCGAACCCCCACGACTAGATGAGGGAAGAGGGGAGTGCGCGCGAGGATGCGCGCGTGCGCGCGTTGTCGTCACTTCCTTCCGCCCGCTTCCCTCCTGATTCTTCACGCGCGAAAAGAACGGTTCCCGGAGCCACGATCCTGTTCTCGCGGGTGGCGCGCCGGACGGGGACCCCTGCCGAGCCTGCCGAGGCAGGGGTGGCCGGGCGCGACAGGACCCGCGAGCACGGGCAGGCTTCCGGGCATCCGGTCGATGAGCCTACGTCGTCACTTCCTTCCGCCCGCTTCCCTCCTGATTCTTCACGCGCGAAAAGAACGGTTCCCGGAGCCACGATCCTGTTCTCGCGGGTGGCGCGCCGGACGGGGACCCCTGCCGAGCCTGTCGAGGCAGGGGTGGCCGGGCGCGACAGGACCCGCGAGGGACGTACTCGTGCCTCCGGGCATCCGGTCTTGCAGCTACGTTGGTAATGATTCGGGAGTGATCGGGTCGCCGGCGTTTTCGTTTGCGTGGCCGACATCGTCGCCGTTCGTCAATCGCTTGATTTCGTCGCCGTATATATAGGGAGGGAAGAGGAGGGGCAGCAGTTCGCGCAGGAACTGGCGCCGCTTGTAGGAAGTGTGGCTCGCAAAGTGGGCGTCGTAAAGCGTGCGCAGGTAGTCTTCGACGGGATAGATCTGGACTTCGACCGAGAAGAAATAGGGAATCGGCGAGGCCGGGTCCTTGATCAGAATATCGGCGATCTCCTTCAGAACGCGAAACCCGCTGCCGGAATTCGTGTCCAGTTGTCCGCGATCGCGCTCGTTGGTGAGGGTGTCGACGCGGTCCCGCCAGCGAAACGGCCCGCCGAACGCGTGCACGAGCTTCCGTTCGAGTGAATACGCGTCGTGACGGTCGCCGACGATGAACATCGCGCCGATGACGTCCTGGATCTGGCGGGGGTCGGCGATGCCGCGGCGAATCATCTTGCTCACGATCGAACCGGATCTTCGCCCGAGTCCGGGCCAGCGCGGCATTTCGTTCGCCTGCCAGAAACCGCTTTTGACTTCGAGGTCGGGGGCCGGCGTGGCGGCACGCTTGAACCGCGAACGGTAGTGATAAATCTGGATCTTGCGCTTCCCGAAGCGGCTGGCGACGGATCGCACGGGAAACTTCCAGCAGCGCACGTCGGTCGCGTCGCGCGTGGGCACGATGGCGAGGTGCTGCCTGCCGCGCATGCCGTGTTCGAGAACGGCGCAGATTTCGATCTGGTCCGCTTTCTCGGCCTCGGCCCACAGAATCTCGTCGAGCAGATTGTCCCAGTGTTCCTTGTGCTGTGGCGCGTCGCGAATGGAGCGGCAGTGATCGCTGTCGAACAGCAGTTTCGCGAGATAGAGTTTCCGCTGCGCTTCATAGCGAAGCCGGGGCACGCGTTCCTCGAACGCACGGAGGAACAGTTCGCGAATATTGTTCACGCGGCGAATGCGCGGCAGCGGCCGGAGCGGAAACGCGATCCGTTCGGGCAGCAGTCGCAGCAGATCGTCAAGATAGAGATCGGCATCGTGAAAATAGCTCTCGAGTTCCTGCAGTGTGTTGTCGGCGCCGCCGGGATCCTTGCGATAGACACGCAGAAAGTAATCGCCCAGATTGTGGCCTTGTTTGATCCGCCTGTACGCGGTCAGGTACATCTTGGCAATGGCGGGCTGGTTGGCGGGAAGGCGGGGGTCGAGGGGGGGATGAACGCGATACTGAAATGGAACGGATGAATCGCTCAAAGTAGTCACTCCTTCTCCTCGGTCAGAATAGCGCATACGGAATGTTCTGTCATGCGTCGTTCGCGGGGCCGGCGGCATGTTGCATTGACACCCGCCTGCCCGGTTTCGGTTCGCTGCTTGCCACCGTCGTGCGCGGGCGTTATCGTGCGTGCGGGGGTAGGAACGTGACGATTCTGCGAGACCTGGAGAGCGTCGAAGACCGCATCCGCGCCGCGTGTATGCGCGCGGGCAGGGCGCGCCGCGATGTGCGGCTCGTCGCGGTTACGAAAACGGTCGATGCGGACCGGATCAACGAGGCGATCCGTGCGGGCGTGCGCTTCATCGGCGAGAACCGGGTACAGGAAGCGCGCGACAAGTTCCCGCACCTCATTCCCGTCGAGGGGCGCCACTTGATCGGCAGCCTGCAGCGCAACAAAGCGGGGAAGGCGGTCGAGCTGTTCGATCTGATCGAATCGGTGGACCGCGCTTCGCTTGCGGAGGCGCTGTCGCGTCTTGCCGTACAGGCGGGGCGGGAACTTCCCGTGCTGATCGAGGTGAACACGAGCGGCGAGGAGAGCAAGGCCGGGGTTGCTCCCGGGGATGCCGGTGATCTCGTGCGCGCGGCGGGGGCGCTTCCGAACCTCGCCGTCCGCGGGCTCATGACCATCGGCCCGCTGACGGACGACAGGGACAGAATTCGCAGCGCTTTCGCATCGCTCCGGGACCTGCGGGACGCGCTTGCAGGGGAAGACATTCCGGGAGTGGAGCTGAAGCATCTCTCGATGGGGATGTCGAGTGACTTTGAAATCGGGATCGAAGAGGGGGCGACGATCGTACGGGTCGGCAGCGCCATTTTCGGACGCCGCGCATAGGGGGCTGATATGGGAGGATTCGCCATGGTGATGCCGGTTCTGCAGACAGCGGTGCAGTACGTGGCGATTGCGGCCGTGCTTCTGCTGGCCGTGCGATTCTTCATTCCGACCCGGGCGCAGTTCGGCACGCAGTCGATCTGGTACCGCCTTTCGAAGATGACGGATCCGATCGTGCTGCCGATTCACTCGATGCTTCCGCCCGGAACGCAACTTTCCGTGGCCGTCGTCGTCGCGATCTTCGCCGTTCTTCTGATCGCGTATTTCTTCCTGTCTCTCGCGGGCGAGGTTCTGTTCGGGGTATTCGGTTTCATGCACGGCATCACGGGCGGCGATCCGATCCACGCACTCGGCGCTCTTCTTTTCAGCGCCGTTTCGGTGTTTACCACGCTCGTCGTCATTCGCATTATTCTCTCCTGGCTTCGTGTCGGCTACTACAGCGGGAACGCGTTCATTCGCTTCACGTTTCAGGTAACCGAACCGATCCTGTCGATCTTTCGCGGAATCATCCCCCCGATCGGGGGCATGGACCTGTCTCCCATCCTCCTGTTCTTCCTGCTCGGCATCGTGAAGGGCGCCATTCGCTCCGTCCTGATGTAGCCAGCCCCGGGGCCTCTTTTTCGTTGGACGCACCTGGGATTTGGGCTATGTTGCGATGGAACACCGTGCAGTTAACAGGGGGAAACCGTCGTGAAAATTTCACCTCTCGACATCCGGAAACAGATGTTCCGGAAAAGCCTTCGGGGTTATGACGAGCACGAGGTGAACGCCTTCCTCGAACGAGTCGCGAACGAAGTCGAAGATCTCCTGCAGGAAAATCGTGGCCGGCAGGATCAGTTGAGTTCGCTCGAAATCCAGGTCGAAAACTACCGAAAGATCGAAGAGGCGCTCCGAAACGCGCTCGTAACCGCCGAAAAAGTGGCGCGCGAGACGAAGATGAACGCGGATCAGGAAGTCGCGCTGACGCTCAAAGACGCCCAGGTACGGGCCCAGCGCAGCGTGGAAGCGGCCCGCGAGATCCTCGGCAGCGTCCAGCGGGACCTGCTTGAGATGGCCAAGCAGCGCCGCGACTACTTGACACGATTCCGCCTTCTTGTGGAAACTCAAATGAAGATGCTCGACATCAAGCAGGTCGAGTTCGAAGACGAAGAGAATCTGCGCAGGCTGGAAGAGATCCAGCGTGAGCTGTTCGAGGACTCGTTCGATCGAAGCCCGAAAGGCGAGCATGGCGAGCATCCTGATACGGAAGAGATGAGACTGGCGGACGCACCCGGCCCTGAACGGGGCGAGGAGGACGTGGCGCCGAAGCTGGAAGCCAGGACACCGGAGAACGCATGACAAAGAAACAGCTGCAGCATTTCGAACAACGTCTACTGGAAGAGCGGGCGAAGCTCGTAAAAGATATCGGGCAACTGGAAGAAACGACGCTGCAGGCCTCACGCGAAGGCGCCGGCATGCTGAACGCGTATTCGTTTCACATGGCCGACGCGGGAACAGACGCGAACGAACGCGAAAAGGCGTTTCACCTCGCCTCGCGCGACACGCGGCTCATCTACCATATCGATCAGGCGCTCGAGAGAATTCACAAAGGGGAGTACGGTTCGTGCGAAGTGTGCACCGAGTCGATCAATCCCCAGCGACTGGATGTCGTGCCGCACGCGCGTCTTTGCGTCGACTGCAAAGAAAAAGAAGATCTGAAGAACGCGCGCCGAACGCACTGACTCTCGAGATAACGCAGATAACGCGAGGCGGAGACATGCGCGCTGTCGTATCGGACGACAAGGCGGGTCTCCGCCTCGATCGTTATTTAGTAGATGAAGGATTCGTCCCCTCGCGGGCGATCGGCCAGAAGTGGATCAAGAGCGGCGCGGTTCGCGTGAACGACGCTGCCGTGAAAGCGAGCCATTCGCTCGAACAGGGCGACGTTGTCGAAATCGACGATACTCCGCCCGTTCCCCCCTCGACTCTCATCGCAGAAGATATCCCGCTCGACATCGCATACGAAGACGACGATCTGCTGATCGTGCGGAAGCCCGCGGGCCTTGTCGTTCATCCCGGCGCGGGCGTGGCGACGGGCACGCTTGCGAACGCGCTGCTGTACCGGCTCCAGGCTGCCGCACCGTTCGCCGACCCGATGCGGCCCGGCATCGTGCACAGGCTCGACCGCGACACGTCGGGACTGCTCGTCGTTGCGAAGAACCCCGCCTGTCAGGCGAAGCTCGGCAAGATGATTCAAGACCGCCAGGTCACGCGCGAGTATCTGGCGATCGCCTGGGGAGGGGGGGACGAGGCGGGCACGATCGACCTCCCCATCGGGCGCTCGCACGCAGATCGCACGAAGATGGCGGTCGTTCCCGAGGGGCGCCGCGCCGTGACGCACTACGAACGGATCGAGCCGTTCCGCTTCGCATCCCTTCTGCGTGTTCGTCTCGAGACGGGGCGCACGCATCAGATCCGCGTTCACTTCAGCCACATGAATCACCCGGTGTTCGGGGACGAAACGTACGGCGGGGGCGCGTCGGCGGTGCGCGGCGTGCATCCGAATCTGAAGCGCCCGGCGCTGATCGCGCTCAAGTGCATCGATCGTCAGGCGCTCCACGCCGCCCGGCTCGCGTTTTCGCACCCCATGACCGGCGAGCCCATCGATTGTGAAGATCCGGTTCCGGCAGATTTCGGCGGCCTTCTGGTCGCGCTCCGCGCCGATCGGGACGGAATCTCCTAGTCGAACGCGGGGCTCTACAGTAAGATAGAGGCGTTCAGAGTGCGCCCATGGTGTGTGCGCTCCGAGGCTCAATTCGTTGGAACAGGGAGTATTCAGGTGAAATTGCATCGCCGCGACGAGGGGGCGGTCACGGTTCTCGGGCTTTCAGGCAAGCTCATGGGGGGGCCGGATTCCGCCGTTTTCAAAGATTCGATCCAGGGACTGATCGATGAAGGCCGCAACCAGATCGTTGCCGATCTCGAGAAACTGAGCTGGGTCAATTCGACCGGGCTCGGGATTCTTCTTGCCGGGTTCAGAATCGTGAACGAGGCGGAAGGCCAGCTCAAGATGGCGCGCGTCGCCAGCCGCATCCAGTCCATCCTCATGATCACGAAGCTGACCACCGTGTTCGAGACTTATTCTACTGTCGAAGAAGCCATCGAAAGCTTCAAAGCGAAGCAAGACGGATAGCCGATGGGGAACCGGGCGACCGAGAGTCTGGAAATGAAAGTTCCGAGTGTCATGGAGTACCTTGACCTCGTGAATTCGGTCGCCGAAGAAATCTGCAAGCGTCTCCATATCGACGAATTCACGCAGGACACATTGACGAACTCGGTCGTGGAAGCGTGCACCAATGCCATGGAGCACGGCAATCGCCTCGACGCGAAAAAAAGCGTGAAGCTGCGTTTTGTTTACGATGAAAGCAGAATCGATATCTATGTTTCGGACGAGGGCGACGGTTTCGACCTGGCGGCCATCGAAAGTCCCGTGACTCCCGAGAACCTGCTGCGGGAGAGAGGGCGGGGCATCTTCATTCTCAAGTCATTCATGGACGAGGTTCACTTCGACATCAAGCCTTCCATAGGGACCACGGTTCATCTCGTCAAGAATCTCGGGCAGAGCGTAGAGGCGGCCAACTAGAAACCTCGCCGCCCGCCACTTCGTAAGAAGATGGTGCACTCCATGAACCTGCCACTCATCGGCGCCTTTCTTTACCTGGCATGCGGCGGCGCGATCCTGCTGCTCGGTGTTCTCGTGCTGCGTGCGAGCCCGGGGGAACGTCTGAACCGCATTACGGCGGCGATGATGTTGTTCGGCGGGCTCGGTCCCCTCGTAGGCGGCCTCGGGCTGCTGCTTCCCGCCTATGGAAGACCCGCGATCGAAGGCGGTCTGCTCGCCGAGGTCTTGAACGGGAGCTGGGAATTCTTCTTCCCCACGCTTTTACTTTTCTCGCTTGCGTTCCCCCGCGAACGCCCGGTTCTGAAGCGCTTCGGTCGCTTCAGCTGGACGCTGTTCGCGCCTCACCTCGTTCACCTCGTGCTTCTGATCGGGCTGCCGCAGCTGGCGCTCTTCATCGGGCGATGGCGCGCGGGCGCCGCTCTGCAGACGGGCGTGATCGACAAAACCGTGGGGCATGCCGGCGCGCTCGTCGAAATCAGCGTCAATCTGCTCGCGAAGTTTCACACGCGTCTGTTTTCGTTTGTCGATATCGCGTTCACGATCGCGGCCATTCTGATTCTCGCCCAGTCGCTTCGTGCCATGCGCAGCCCGAAAATCCGGCGTCAGGTCTCCGTGATTCTGTTCGGGCTGGGTACATGCCTGGGGCTGTATGCGCTGGCGGTCCCGCTGCCGACGATTCTCTCGCTCGCGATTCCCGCTTCGCTCCGTGTGGTGCTGATCTCCATCGCCGTACTCGTCGGGACGACTTCGATCGCGTTCGCGATCGTTTCGCGAAGCTTTCTCGATGTCGGGAGTGTGGTCAGGCGCGGGATTCTGCTGACGGGGCTCACGGCCACTCTCGTGTTCGCTTACTTTATTACCGCGCGTGAGCTCGACGATTTTCTCGCCCAGATCACGGGCGTCGACATTCCGGTGCTTCGCACGCTGTTCGTGATCGTGGCCATCGTTTTCTTTCACCCGATGCTCGGTCGGATCGAAAGGGCGGCGGACCGCCTGATCGCGGGCGACAGGACGGCGCATCGGAACGTGCTCGAGGATCTCGGGCGTCAGATGACGACCATCCTCGACATCGACGTGCTTCGCAATCGCGTACTCGGCACGCTGCGCGACGCTCTGGCGGTCGACTACGCGCATCTCGTGCTGCGCGAGGAGACCGACTTTCTCGTCTGGGGACGTGGCGAGGAAGCCGAAGGACGCCTTGGCGGAGCGCATCCTCTCGCGGCAGGCGTAGCTGCCGCCGCGGGGCCGAGCCTCACGAACGATATCGTGGTCGAAATCGCGAGTGAGAAGGAACGCCGGGAAGCGGAAAAGACGATGCGGGATCTGCATTCGCGCCTCGTCGTGCCCATCCGCCTTCCGGGCTCGAGTGAATCCCCCGGATTTCTGTCATTCGGACCTAAAGTAACGGGAAACCGGTTCACGAGCGACGAAGTGACGCTGCTTTCGATTCTCGCCACGCAGATCGGAATCGCCGTGCAGAACGCCCGGTTTCACGAAGATGCCGTCGAGCGGGCCGTTATGGACGAGGAACTGGCGATGGCGCGTACGATCCAGGAGACGATTTTTGCGGGGCGTTCGCGCCATTTTCCCGCGGTCGATGTCGCGGCCCTCTCCGTGCCGAGCAGGCAGGTGGGGGGGGACTATTACGATCTGATCTCCGTGGCGGACGGCGGTATTGCCGTTGCGATCGGCGATGTGTCCGGCAAGGGAGTTCCGGCGGCGCTTCTGATGTCGATGCTGCACGCCGCGCTGCACGCGCAGGTGAACGGCACCGTTTCGATCGCGCCGACTCTTTCACGCATGAATCGTATTCTCTGCGGCGCGACGGCGACAGACAAGTTCGCGACGTTCTTTTTCGGCGTGCTCGACCCCGCGCGCGGCGTGTTCCGGTTCGCGAACGGGGGGCACAACTTCCCCATTCTGCTCCGCGCGGACGGGAGCGTGGAGCGTCTGGAGGCGGGCGGGCTCATTCTCGGGCTCTTTACGGACTCGAACTACGAAGAACGGGAAGTGGCGCTCGATGCCGGCGATCTGCTCGTCTTCTTCACGGACGGGGTCACCGAAGAGGAGCATCCTGACGATGACGATGAACTGTTCGGCGAAGAACGACTTCTTGCCGTCGTGCGTGAACATCGAAACGAAAGCGCGCAGAGTCTCGTATCCGCGGTGCGGCAGGAGGTCGCGGCGTTCCGTCAATCCGAGAGTTTCTCGGACGACTTCACACTGATCGTGCTGCGGCCCGCCGTCGTCGCCGCGGAGAGCGCCGGTCCGAAGGCCGAAGGGAGTTCGTCATGATCGCCTGGATCGGAATCGAAAAGAGCTACGGGACGGTTCACGCGCTGGCGGGATTCACACTGGATGCGAATCCGGGCGAGGTTCTCGGCCTCCTCGGGCCGAACGGGGCGGGCAAGACCACGGCGCTCCGCGTGGCTGTCGGGCTCGCGCGGGCCGATGCGGGCGAGGTCACGATCGCGGGGCGACCGCCGGGCGATCCGATGAGCCGCGTGGATGCCGGCTATCTGCCGGAGGAGCTTCCGTTCCCGGCCCGTATTCGTACCGGCGAATGGCTGCGCTCCCAGCTCGCGCTCAGAAACGGGGACCCGTCCGCCGCGCGCCGGGGCGCGGAGAAGCTCGGTATCGCCGCCGCCTGGGACCGCCCCGTCCGTTCGCTGTCGAAGGGAATGCGCCGGCGCGCGGGGCTTTCGCTTCTCGCCGCCTGGGACCCCGGCCTCTGGATTCTCGACGAGCCGACGGCCGACCTCGACGTGGCGGGACGCGAGATCGTGGAAGGGATTCTGGTGGAGGCGCGCGATCGAGGCCGCGCCGTAATCGTATCCTCGCACGTTCTTTCCGAAGTGGAGCGGGTCTGCGACCGCGTCGCCCTCGTCAGGGCAGGGCGGGTGGAGGAGACCGGCACACCCGCGTCGTTCCTGCAGGCGCCGTTTGTTCTCGAAGTGCGTTGCCGGCCGGGCGCATCCCTTCCGGAGTCGTTCGTGGCGATCGGGGGCGGGCGCTATCGCATGTTCGTGCCGAACCGGGAGGAAGCGAATCGCGCAGTCGCCGACCTCGAGGCCGGGAACGGCGAGGGCGCGGTCCTCGAGAGCGCGCTCCGCGCGGCGACCTTGCGCGATGCGATCGGGGGGAAGTTCCGATGATCGCCCTTCTTTCGATCATGCTTCGTTCGTTTCTGCGGGGCGGGGGCGGCATTGCCCTCGTTGCCATCCCCGCCGTCACGTACTTCGTAGTGCATGTCGTCGCGGGGGTCGAAGGAAGCGTCATGGTGAACGGGGAGGCCGTGGCCATGGACGCTTCCAGCATGGCGGGGTGGGCGCTGCGCGGGGGGCTCGGGTTCGCGAACGTCCTGATCGCGCTTGTCATGCTCTTTCTCGCGATGCCGATCGCGATCGGGGGGCTCGAACAGGGAAGCGCACGTTTCGATCTCACGGCCCCCGTTTCGCGCTTCCGGTGGCTCGGGAACCAGACGCTCGGAATCGTGCTTCTGCTTCTCGTTTGCTGGATTCTCGCCTCGCTCGGCGCCTCCCTGGCTCTGGGGCATGTACCGGCATCGCTCCCCGGCGCCGTCGCGCATCTGGCGCTCGGGCATCTTCTCTTCATCGCCGTGGCTATTGCGACAAGCGTTGCCTTCGGGTATCGCGTCGGCGCGCTCCTTGCGATTGTCGTCTGGGGGGGATCCTGGGTCTTCGCGCACGACGTGGTCGAGGCGTACCTGTTCGACGTACCGCCCCCGGCAGAAGGCTTTGCCGGTGTCTGGTACATGCTCCTGGCCCCCTATCTGGACGGGGAGCCGGCGGGACCGCTTCCGACCGTTCTCCGCTTCATCCTGCGCGTCTTCCCGCCGATCGCGAACGAGCAGTCGGTCGGATTCGATTTCGCCGCGGGACGCGCGGTCTTTCCGGTTACGGACGCGCGATCGACGCTCGTCGCCGCGATCTGGTGCGTGGTAAGCTGGGTTCTCGCCTTGCGGACTCTCCGCAGAAAAGACGTTTAGTGTTCAAGTTTTGTGAGGTGGCTTCTGTGAGCGCGCATACGGGCCCGTTGCTGGGAATCGATTTAGGTACGAAGCGTGTGGGTATTTCGCTCAGCGACCCCGAGGGGCGCATCGCGCTTCGCTATGGAGTGCTGGACGGAACCGACGAGAGTGCGCTGCTCGGCCGCCTTGCCGGCATCGCGGAAGAAGAGAGCGTCTGCGAGTTCGTCATCGGGCACCCCAAAAACATGGATGGTTCGCACGGAGAGAAAGCCGAGTGGGTGGAAGCATTCCGCGTCAAACTCGTGGCGCGCGTATCGCTGCCCGTGCATCTCTGGGACGAACGCCTGACCTCGGTCCAGGCGGAGCGCACGCTGCTTGCTTCTCGAACCGGCGCGAACGGGCGCATTCGAAAGAAGAAGGGCCCGAAGAGCGACGTGGACCAGATTGCGGCCGTCCTCATTCTGCAGTCGTTTCTCGATCGCCGTGCGAGCGAGGCCCGCGAGGACCGGACTTAGATGCGCGTCCTGTTCGCTCTCGGCATTCTGGCTCTCCTCGCGGCCATCGCGGCGGGTTCCGGGTATTTCTGGTTCCAGCGCGAATTCGAAGAACCCGCGGGAGGCGGGGCGGACGAAGTCGTGACGCTCGAGATCCCCGAGGGGACCGGCTTTCCGGCCGTCGCCGGGCTGCTGGCGGAGAAGGGCCTGATTCGGGCCGCGAAACCGTTCGTGTATTACGCGCGCTACCGTGAGGCCGATCGCAGCGTGAAGGCCGGCTGGTATGAGATCCCGACTGCGCTCACGCCCGCGGAAGTCCTTTCGCTGCTCGTCGAGGGGCCGAATCTCTACGACCGCATCACGCTGCCTGAAGGGCTCTGGCTCGCCGAGTCGATCGCGCTCCTTGCGAACGGACTTCAGCTCGACTCGCTCGTGCTCGATTCGCTCGCCCGGTCGCCCGGCTTTCAAGCCGCGCGGGAGCTGCCCGGACCGACCCTCGAAGGCTACCTCTATCCTGAAACGTATCATTTCGGTCGCGGGGTCGATGAGGAGGCCGTGCTCTCGCACCTGGCGAGGCAGTTTCACGCATTCTGGAATGACGTGCGGCGCGCCCGGGCCGAGGAGCTCGGCATGAGCGTTGCGGCTGTCACGACGCTGGCTTCGATCGTGGAGGCGGAGGCGGTGATCGACGAAGAGCGCGCCCGGATCGCGGCCGTTTTTCACAACAGGCTCGACCGCGGGATGCTTCTGCAGGCCGATCCAACGGTGCAATATGCCCGCGGGAATCGCAAAAAGCTCTACTATCGGCACCTGGAGATCGATTCTCCTTACAATACGTATCGATACGGAGGGCTGCCCCCGTCTCCGATCTGCTCGCCGGGAGCGGCCGCGATGCACGCCACGCTCTACCCCCTGGAGGGGTGCCGGGACCTCTATTTCGTGGCCGCGCGGGACGGTTCCGGGCGGCATACCTTTTCGCGCACGATCCGGGAGCACAACCGGGCGCGGGAGGAAGCGGCCAGGGAGTCCAAATCTCCTTGACCGGGGAAGGAAATCGCGTTCTAATCCCGCGTATGGCCAAGCAAGGGAAATCACGACGGAGAAAGACCGGGACCGATAACTCGCTTCCGTTCACCAGCAAAAACTACATCCTATTCACGGCAGGCATTGTCTTGATCCTGCTTGGATATTTCTTCCTGAGCAGGAATTCCATCACCCTGGCCCCGATCCTCCTGGTCGCCGGCTACTGCGTTTTAATCCCGCTGGCGATCGCTCTTAAGTAGTTACATTGCAACGATTTGACTGGGGCGAGTAGCTCAGTTGGTTAGAGCGCCTGCCTTACACGCAGGAGGTCACAGGTTCGAGTCCTGTTTCGCCCAGATTTGCATTCTTTGCCCGGATCTTCAAGATACGCCTCCGTAACCGTTTAACGGTACCTTTGGATTGACTTCACCCGGTGTCTCTGGTAAGATTCTTGCCAATTCCAGAGGACAGAAAAGGTCACCGGAAACCACCGGGGAGATACGGTTTCGGGTTGACGGGTCCCAATGGAAATGGTAGAGTAGCCAATGCTACGTTAGTGCGATTGAGTTCTCCCACAGTCAATTGCCGAAGTACAGCTGAGTCGCGAAAGGAGGTGCTGGGTAGCTCCGTCAAGAGCGGTTGTATTCAGTTACGAGCCCAGAGTCCCCTTTACTACGTGGACTCAGGAAACTTTGGTTAGGATCACATCGTGCACGTTTTTCAAAAAATTGAGACTGCAGGAGGAATTGCTCTCATGAAAAAAGTTTTGATGCTTGGCCTCGTAGCCGTCGCTACGCTCGGCCTCACGGGTTCCGCAATGGCGGGACTTCCCTGTGCTGCTTACTCGAGCGCCAGCTTCTCCATTGGCGGGACGGCTTGTGGCGACGCTGATGGTTTCTTCTCGTATCAGGGCAACAAGGCCACGATCGATATCTGCGTAACGGTCAATGACTGCCTGCAGTCGCCGGTCGACACGTGCACGGTTCGCCTCGACTACGGCATCAAGTATGACGCCCAGGGCGATCTCAACGCCGGTACGAACGGTCGTGTCTGCGGAACGGGTTCCACCCTTGGCCAGACCAGCGCCAACGGCGTTGTCTGCTTCGAGCTTCTGCTCGGCGGCGGTGGCGCGGCTGTGCTCGACTGGACCGTGACGGCCCAGTGCGCGAGCCCGGAAGTGTTCCTCGCGGGCGCTTCGGATACGCTTTGCTACCGTGCGACGGACTTCAACGGCAGCGGGAACGTCAACTTCTTCGATACGTTCAAGTACCTGCCGCAGTTGAACTCGGGTGCCGGTTACACGGGTAACCTGAACTGCGCGCCTCCGGTCAACTTCTTCGATACGTTCCAGTACCTGCCGGACCTCAACGCGGGCGCGGCCTGTGTTGGCGGCAGCATCTTTGGTGCTGACGGAACGGCTGTGATCGGTGACTGCTCCGGTAAAATCAACTAGAGCGAGGATCCCGTCTTAGCAACTGTCTGCTGAAGACTCCGGAACCGGCCCTTCTCGTAAGAGAGGGGCCGGTTTTTTGTTGTCGTGGCGGAGGCCCTGGATACACAGGATCCGCGCCTTGCGCAGTCTCGTCCGACTCGTAATGCCTTTGACGGACACGACCGATATTTGCTATAGTAGTGCAAGGCTGAATTCGAGGCTCGAACCCGAAGGAGGTGGTGGAACACGAACTAACGGCTACTACCATCTCGGGCCCTTCCAGGCCCGGCGCGGCGGACATGAGCTCCGCCGGCGACTCGAATCCGCAGGAAAACACGCTATAGCGGAGTACCTGCGGTTTGCACCACGGATCGAGACCGGTTCCTGATCGTTTTCGATCCAATAAGTTATTGAATAACATCACGTTATCAAGAGCTTGCCGGGAGTGCTGATAATCGGAAAAATATGGATCGATCAGCATTTTCCAGTTGACTTGAGGCGGTTCAGAAGTCTATACTTCTTTCAACCGTTAAGGTGACGTGTCACCAGAGACGGCCTGAGTGTCAGGGAAGCATTTCAGGCGTGTCTGGCGAGCGGTTCTACGATGGATGGGTCCCCGGAGTAGATCACGGCACGTATTTTTCAAAGTCAGTTCTCGATAACTGATGGAAGGAGTTCAGAAGAACATGAAGAAGGCTTTAGTATTAGGCGCTGCTCTGCTGATGTTCGCTGGTGTTGCCAGCGCACAGTACAGTGTCGAACTTGACCAGAATGCGACGCTGGGCGATGGCCCGGACTTCGCGGCGGCCGTTCCGGCCGGCGCCGTTGCCATTGATGCTTGGATTACGGGACAGGCGTCCTTCGTCTACTCCGGTAACTTCACGCTCAGCCATGCCGGCCCGGCCACGTGGAATCCGTACACGCATGCTACGGGTTGGACGACGACCCCCGATCAGAACCAGGGTGGAAACGACTGGCTCGTCCAGGCGACCGACTTCGGTTTTGGCGGTCTGGTTCCGCCGTTCCTTCATGGTACGGCCAACTACACGTATGACGGTCCGGTCGGCATCGTGACGGTTTCCGTCGTGCAGCCGAACGGCTGGTTCGACTCGAGCTTCACCTCGGGTCCGTTCACGAACAACACCGGCGCGTCCTTCGGTATCGGCGTCACCGCCACCGAAGAAACGAGCTGGGGTGCGGTCAAAGATCTGTTCCGGTAGATCTGAGACTGGCTTTTGCTAGTTCGAAAGGCGGCCTTCTTCGGAAGGCCGCCTTTTTTTGTGCCCGTACTGTTTCCTCTGCCGGCGGCGTCAAGCCCGGCCGCCCTCGAAATTCCTAATTTCCCGTTGACACCCCACGTCCTGATTCCTATAGTAGGCCAGTCTATTTATGTCGTACCAAACCTTCGGGAGAGCGGAACGTTTTCCTCAGTTCTACAGGAAAGGAGACGGTCACCCATGAGCGGCCGAATCAATTACAAATCGATGTTCGCGGGGATCGGGTGCGCCCTTCTCTTCAGTGTTGCGGGCGCTTCCGCTGATGTTTTCATCGGCATGGACGAGGACGCCGACCTCGAGTGCTCGACGGACGAAATGATCAAGAACAGCGCAACGGCCATGAACGATCAGCAGATCGACATCTTCTTCGAGGGAGATAATCTCTACTCGGCGAATTGCACGTTCTGCATCGAGGACGCGGCGACGATCTCTCTCGACACGGTCATTGCCACGGTGCCGGGGGCCTGGACCATTACAGATCTGCAGAACTCGGAAGACACTCCGGGTATGTCAGTCGCAGACTGGATCAAGACGGCCTATCCGAGTTACAAGTGCTGGCTCTTCCAGTCGACGGACTTCTCGTTCGGAAGCCCGATCGGCCCGGGCGCGGTGAAGATCGCCGAAGTGCACTACGACATCTTGACGTCGGGTCGCCTCGGTTTCCATATCGACGGCGCGAACAGCGGCTGGTTCACGACGGCATTCGTGTCGGGGTCATGCGCCGAACCGCCGGGGAGCGCCACGTGCAAGTGCTTCACGGGCACAGGCGCCACGAGCTCCGAAGAGTCGAGCTGGAGTGCGGTGAAACAGATCTTCCGCTAGATTTTGCTATTCTGATTGCATGGAAAGAGCCTTCCTTCGGGGAGGCTCTTTTTTTATGATGGAGACATGAGCATGATGCCCAGCAGAAAGCCTTCCGGTTCCGTCAGCCTGCCACGGCGCGCCATCCGCGCGGCCGTCGCGATCGTGTTCCTGCCCGCGCTGATGCTGTCCGGTGCGGGGTGCGGCGGGGGAGACGACGGACGCCCCCTTTCCCTGATCGTGATTTCCATCGACACGATGCGGCCGTCGCGGCTCGGCTGCTACGGAAACGATGCGATCGAAACGCCGCACATCGATCAGCTCGCCGCGCGCGGGGCGCGCTTTACGAACTGCATGGCGAGCGCGCCTCTCACTCTTCCGAGTCACGCCTCGATCCTGACAGGCCAGTATCCGTTCCGCCATCGCGTGCGGAACAACGGTCGGTACGTGCTGGGCGACGAACGCGAGAGCATCGCGGAAATATTGAAGCACAAAGGATATGAAACGGCGGCGTTCGTCGGCGCGTTTCCCCTGGCCGCGAAGTTCGGCCTCTCGCAGGGATTCGATCGCTATGACGACGAGTTTCAGGAAGCGATCAACAAGGTGCAGGAATACGAGGAGCGCAGCGCGGACCGCGTGGTCGACGCGGCGCTCGCGTGGCTCGATGAAAAGGGCGAGGAAGACATGTTCCTGTTCGTCCATTTCTTCGATCCGCATTTCCGCTACGAGCCGCCGGAACCGTTCCTCACGAAGTACGCGTCGAATCCGTATGATGGCGAGGTCGCGTTCGTGGATCAGGAAATCGGCCGACTGCTTGCCGCACTGCGCGAGAAGGGGATCGATCGTCGCGCGTTGATCGTGCTGACGGGGGACCACGGGGAGTCGTTCGGCGAGCATGGCGAGATGTCGCATGCGATCTTCGTCTATGACGCCACGATTCGAGTACCGCTTGTCCTTTTGTGGCCCGATCGAGTATCGGAATCGATTCCCTGGGCGCGCGGCTCCGTAGTGGACGATCTCGTGCGCACGATCGACATCGCCCCCACGGCGCTTGCGCTGCTGGAAGCCCCGCCTCTGGCGGAAGCCCAGGGCGTGAATCTGTCCCGGCCCGGAGCACTCGGTACGATCGAGAACGCGTACTCGGAATCGTTCGCCTCGAAGGAAGACTACGGGTGGAGCCCGCTCCGTTCGATCCGGACGCCCGAGTGGAAGTACGTCATGGCGCCGCGGCCCGAACTCTACGATCTCGTGAACGACCCGGGCGAAACGGTCAACCGGATCGACGAAGAGACGGCCATCGCCGAACGCCTTGCCTCGGAACTCCAGGCCTGGGTGACGGAAGACAAGAGCCGCGGTACGAATGAGGCGAAGCCGCTCGACGATGAAACGCGCGCGAAACTGGAAGCGCTCGGCTATGCGACCCGAGGCGGCAATCCCCGCGTAAGCGAGGCGGCGCTGCCGGACCCGAAGGACCGTATCGGAATTGCGGACGAGGTGTATGACGCGGAGGGACTCTCGACCGCCGGCCGGTACGACGAGGCGATCGCGATGCTCGAGGATATCCTGGCGCGGGACGCTTCCAATCACCGCGCCTGGAAGCTGCTCGGGGACGCGTACATGCAGGTCGGCGATCTTGCGTCGGCCCGCAAGGCTCTCGACAAAGGGCTGGAGACCGAACCGGACAATCCGTTTCTGCTCATCTCCGATGCGCACTTCTATTCGCTGAGCGGCGACTACGACACTTCGAACGAAATCCTCCGCGCGGTCATCGCGATGCATCCGAAGCACGAGGGAGTGCACGGATTGATCGCCGAAAACTACATGGCGGTCGAAGACTGGGAAGGTGCGATCCGCGAAGCCGTCATGGAAACGGAGAAGAACCCGGCTTCCGTTTCATCATGGAACAGTTTAGGTGCGGTCTATTCCCTTTCCGGCGACCAGGACCGCGCGATCGAAACGTTCCGCCACGCGATCGAAGTCGATCCGACCGACGCGCGGTCGCACTTCAATCTAGGCAACGTCCACATGGACCGGGGAGAGTCCGATCGCGCGATCGCGTCGTATCAGGAGGCTTTGCGCGTGGATCCGGGCTTTGTCGAGGCCTATCAGAACTGGTCCTACATCGAGGCCGAGGCGGGGCGCATGGAGAAGGCGGTTACGCTGCTGCAGAAAGCGATTCGCGTCGATCCGACCTACTCGAACTCCTACCTGCTTCTCGGGAACCTGAGCCGGAAGGCGCGCGCCTACGACGCTGCCATCAAACACTACCGAACCGGCCTTCACTACGACCCGCGCAATCAGGACCTGCTGCTGGGGCTCGGTACGGCGCTGGCCAACACCGGCCGCCTCGAAGAGGCGATCCCCGCATGGCAGGAAGCGATCGCGATTGCGCCGGGGACGCAGGCCGCGCGCGCCGCGGCGGCCAACATGGCAACCGCGCGCGCGAGTATGGGAAGGTGACACGGATGCGATTGAAATGGTTTGCATGCGCATTCCTGGCGCTGGCGGTCTTGACCGCACCGTCCCGGGCCCGGGGGGATGTCCTTCTGGAGGCGCGACAACTCGTCTTTGCGGGTGATCGCGAAGCGGCGCGCACGCTGCTGGAAGAACAGTTGCGGAAAACCCCCGGCGACCCCGATGTCCATCTCACGTATGCATTCGTGCGGGGCGCTCTCGGCGAACGCGCCGAGGTACGGTCCGAATACGTGAACCTTCTGCGTGGCGATCCGGACAATCCGATCTATGCGGTCACGATGCTTTCCGTTTCCCCGCCGTCGCAGTTCGTTACCCGCACGTTCGCCCGACTCCTCGAAAAGAACCCGGAGTTTGCGCCCGGGTGGGAAGAGTGGGGCCGTTTTCACCTGATCAACTGGAATCCGGCGGAGGCCATTCCGCAGCTCGAGCGCGCCATCGCCCTCGCGCCCGGGCGCACGCGCTCGCTCCTTTATCTGGGGCTGGCGCACCGCACCCTGGGCGATTTCATGCCGGAGATCCGCTATCTCTCGCAGGCGTTTCAGGCCGATTCGCTCGACGCGCAGATTCGCGCCGAGTGGGCGTTCACGATTCTCGACCGCGGCGATCCGGCGCTTGCCCTGCGGGTTCTGGAGCCGCTGCTGGGGGGGAGCGTCGAGGACGACTACCCGTTCGTGATCGCGGCCGCGGCCCACGCGCATCTCGGCGAAACGGCTCTCTCGGAAGCGCGGAAGCGCGAAGCGGAGAGCAGGAATCCGAACCTGCTGCGCGACATTCTGCATCGCGGCATCCAGTTTCGCAACGTCGCGCAGGGGCGCGAGGCAGAGCGGATGTTTCGCCTCGCGCTCGATCTCGACCCGCACTACGACAAAGCCGCCGTACAGCTCGGCATTCTGCTCATGAACCGCGGCCAGTTCGCGGAGGCACGAAAGACTTTCGAAGACCTGGTAGGGACACCGGCGGGCAGGACGGACGCCGTGTCATGGAAGCATCTCGGCGTCTGTGCCGCGGAGCTCGGGAAACAGGAAGTCGCGCTGGCGCACTTCGACACGGCCCTCGCGATCGATCCCGATCTCGTGGCCGCCCGGTCGGAACGTGCCCGGGCACTGACACGGCTCGAGCGATTCGACGAAGCGGCAGACGAATGGGAGCGCGTGATCGATCGGGATCCTCTCGGCTGGGTCGCGGCCGAGGCGCGCCGATCGATCAGCCCTTTGCGCAGGGGAGAAGCGCCACCTGCGATCGAGCCGCAGAACGAGGGGATCAAGCCCCCGACCGGGGTCCGCTGACGTTTGGCTTGGAAGTTGCAGATCCAGTTCGTATACTGAGTATGAAATCTCCCGCTCACCCCTGCCGAATCCCCGTCAAGGAAGGCTAACGCAAAGAATGAGAATCGGTTATTGCTTCATCGCGGCGCTTTCCGTGATGTTCCTGATGAACGCCGGCCGAGCCGAGGCCGCGCGCGTGTCCTCCGATGGGGACGGTTCGGTTACCCTTGTCCTGACACCGGACCGCTATCGAATCGCGGAAACGACGATTCAGGGAGAAACGTTCCGCGAGGTAAGGGGACTCGGCACCGGCGTCAGCGCGGGGGGCAGGCCCGACCTGCCGACCCAGGGGTACTGGGTCGCGATCCCGGACGGCATGGAGCCGCGACTTACGATCGTGCGCACGGACTACGAAGATCTTCCGGGGCCCCCGATTGCGCCGGCGCCGAAGGACACCCTGTTCGGACGCACGCGCGAACCGGGGTTCACGCAGTCGATCGACCGCGCGTTCTACCAGACTTCCGCGCTGTATCCGGAGGCGATTGCCACGCTCGGCGAGTTCGAGCGCTTCCGGAATCAGCGCGTCGTTCCCGTTCGTTTTCATCCGTACCGGACCATGCCTTCGAGCGGAATGCTCCGCATTTATAATGAAGTGGAAGTGCGGATCGACTTCGTTCCCGCACCGGCAGAGAAGCGCGCGGCGGGCGCGCGTGAGCCGGCACGCGACGAGGCGAAGTGGGAGGGCCTGTACCAGGGCACGATCGTGAACTACGAGCAGGGGCGCGGGTTCCGATCGCGGCCTGCGAGAACGGGGCAGCAGAGAGCTTCGAAGTCGTCCCGTGTGGAAAACGAGTACAAGCTTTTCATCGAGAAGAGCGGCGTCTACAAGATCCCGTTCGCCGAACTGAACAAGAAGGGCCTCGCCGGGGGCGCCTCCGTCGACCGGATCTCGATCTACAGGCGCGGCTTCTCCGAACAGCTTCTGCAGGACGACCTGAGTCCGTTCACCGAGGTGTCGCTGCCCACGCGCGTGCTCGACAAGACGGGCAACGGCACGTTCGAAGACGGCGACACGGTGATTTGCTTCCTGCCCGGGTTTCGAGAAGATCGCATGGAGCGTGACTTCGAGGATCGGTTTGCGATCGAGGCTGTGTATTTCCTGTCTGTCGAAGGGGAGGCCCGCCCGGCCGCGACCCGGAGCGCGAACCTCGGCCTCGCGAGTCCGACTTCTCTCACGTCGTTCCCCGACTCGATACGATGGGAGATCGACGTGCAGTACGACGGGAAGTCGCCGACCGACACGATCGATCACTATTTCGCGGGCGGAAACCGGATCGAAAGCCGTACGACGCAGATCGAACTCGGCGCCATTGACCCCTCCGTTCTGTTCGGCGTGAAAGGGATGGTGGTTTCCACCGTATCCGAAGGCTCGGGCGCTCTTCTTTATCACCGGTACCGGCTCGAAACGGCGGGCGGGACCGAGATCTTCAATTATCTGAACTTCGGCGAGCGCGCGAATCTTTCGCGCACGGGGCGCGTGCACGACCCTGTTCTGCTTGTCGAGGGTCTGAACAACATTCGCTACTTCGGGTCCCGTGGCCGCGCGGTTGAAACGACGACGCCGGGAGCGGGGGGGCATCTCGACTGGTACGAGATTCACGCGAACTTCCTGTACAAGGCCCACCAGGGTGCGCTTCATTTTTCGACGGGGACCGGTTCCGGTCCGGTCGCAATGACCGTGACGGGATTCCCGAGCGCGCAGGTTCATGTCTGGGACGTGACCGATCCGTACGGCGCGAGCGTGATTGAAGCGGCAGCTACCGGCAGTGGCGGGAACTTCGCGATTACGATCCAGGACACGATCAACGGCGGGCGGCACGCGTACCGTGCGTACGCGGGGAGCGCGATTCCGGTGCTGAAGAGCGCGAAGATCGTGGCGGATCTGCCGACGAACCTCGCGTCGGCGCAGTCCGATTACCTGATGGTCGCGCACGAGGACTTCTACGATGCCGTCGCGCCGCTCGAGGAGTACCGCGAGTCGAAAGGGTACACCGTGGAGCGCGCGCGGATCAGCGACGTGTACGACGAGTTCAACGGGGGCGTGAAGGATCCGGTCGCGATCCGGAATTACGTGCGCTACGGATTTACGGCGTGGGACAAGCAGCCCCTTTTTCTGCTGCTCGTCGGGGACGGTTTCGAAGACTACAAGAATCTCGCCGTGAATCGGGGGAACAGCGGCGATGACTTCGATTTCATCCCCGCGTACCCGGGTTATACGCGTCAGATTTTCGGAAGCGGCGACAACTGGGACGCCAGCGATCCCTGGTTCGGCTTTCTCGACGGCGACCGGGACGCGCTGCTCGACGTCATCGTCGGGCGCATGCCGGTCAAAACCGCGTCGGAAGCCGAAATCATCGTCGAAAAGACGATTGCCTACGAAGACTTCTCGCCGAACGACACCTGGCGGAATCGCATGATCTTCATGGCGGACGACCGCTGGGTCTTCGACTCCGGCTGCATCGAAGACGGGCGTCAGCCGCAGTTCGAATCGAACTCGCGCGTGTTCGTCGAGAACCTGCTCGAATCTTCCGCCCGCGACATGGATACGGCGACCATTTATCTGAGCACGTCGACGGATGCCGTTCACGAAATGTGCCCGTGCGCCGCGAACCCCAACTCCACACAGGAAGCCGACGTCGACTGCGTGATCGCCGGCGCGCGCGCCACGGTCGGAAAGCGCATGTTCGACCAGTTGAACGGGCCGGGCGCATTGTTCGTGAATTTTCAGGGGCACGGAAACCGGAATGTGCTGACGCATGAAGTCGTCGTCCGTCAGGGGCCCGACTACAGGAACAACACGTCGAACGATTTCGACGTCAACACGAACAACAAGGGACGCCCTTACATTTTTGCCGCGTACGGCTGTTCGATCTCCGAATTCGATCGATTTACGTCATTCGGTTACGAGGCGCTGACGGAAGTCATGATCCGGAGCGACAAGGGAGGCGCGGTCGCGGCGTTCGGTTCAACCGGGATCGAATTCCTTTCACCGAATCTCGCTCTCAACAGTTCGATCCTGAAGTATTTCTATCAGTCTCCCGGAATCGTTCCTTCCATCGATGTGAACGGAAGTCCGCCGCCCTGGTACCAGGGTGTTCCGCGCTGGTCGATCGGCGAGATCATCGCGCTCGGACTGAACGACTTTGCGGTGCGCAGTCCGCTCGGCAGTCCGGATACGATCCGGCGCTATGCGATCTTCGGTGACCCTGCCCTTATGATGGACGCGTCGATTCCGAAATTCGAAGTGTTCCTCGACGGCATTCCCACCACGAACGGGGGAGTGGTGACATCCAACCTCGACGGCACGCCCGTCCTCGTGACGGCGCAGGTGCGCGACGAGGTGCTGATCCCGCGTGATTCGATCGCCGTGTTCGCGGGTGCCGTGGCGCTCGACACGGCGGCTTATTCGGTCATCGCCGATACGACGTGGCAGGAAGGGCACGCGTGGAACCTCGCGTTCGAACTCGACCTTGACTCGGACGAGTCCGTGGACTACACGCTGCGCGCGGTCGACCTGAACGGGCGCGTTTCGACGTTCGTGCTGAAGACGACGGCTGCGATGATCCTGACAGTGGACGGACGCGAACTGGTCGATGGCGCCCTCGTTTCGCCGCGACCGACGATCCGCGCCGAAATCACGACTCCGCGGCCCGTGACGGCGAACGAGATCGACATCATGATCGATGGCGTGTCGCTGCTTCTCGACAGCCTCGTCAGCATCGACCAGTTCCGGTGGGTCGCCGTGGCGCGCCCGACCCTGTCGGGCGGAACCCATACGCTGAAGGTCACCGTGGGGGCGCAGAGCGTCGAATACATGATCCGGGTCGATGCCACGTTCCGCGTGGCGGACCTGCTGAACTATCCGAATCCGGCCGAAGACGGTACCGGCTTCTACTACGAGCTTACGGACCAGGCCGACGAGGTGTCGATCGAGGTGTTCACGGTGAACGGGCGCCGGATCCGCACATTCCGCGACCTCGGCTCGCGCGCGGGCTACAACGAGAACCCTCTCGTCTGGGACGGCACGGACGCGGACGGGGATCGCGTGGCGAACGGAGTCTACATCTATCGCCTGCAGGCCCGCCGCGCCGACGACCGGGTCGAAGCGATGGGGAAGGCGGTTTTCCTCCGCACCACCCCTCCCGAAGACGAATGAGAGCCCCTCACCGCCCATAACCGTGGCGAATAGCGAGCCCCTATCGCTCGCCCATATAATTATAGAAGGAATACATTCCCGCCCTGGAAATCACCCTCCGGGGCGGTTCTCATAGCGGCCCCCAGGTCCAGGTGCTACAATGCTGCGCCGAAAGGGGGCAGGGTGCAGATAATCGACTGGGTGGTGGTCGCCGCCTATCTCATTTTTGCTCTGGGCGTGGGGGTGTTCTTCGCCCGCAGAGCCGGGTCCGGGATCGAGGAGTATTTCCTCTCGGGCCGCAGCCTGCCCTGGTGGGTCGCGGGCACCAGCATGGTGGCCACGTCATTCGCCGCGGACACCCCGCTCGCCGTCACGGAACTCGTGCGCCAGTACGGCATTGCCGGGAACTGGTTCTGGTGGACCTACGCGATCGGCGGCATGCTCTCGGCGCTCCTGTTCGCCCGCTTCTGGCGCCGCGCCGGCGTTCTGACCGACGCGGAGCTCACGGAAATCCGATACGACGGCCGGGGCGCCGCCATTCTGCGCGGGTTTCGCGGATTCTACTTCGCCACGATCCGGAACTGCCTCGTCATGGGCTGGGTGATTCTGGCCATGGCCACTCTCGTGAGTACGCTGTTTCCCGGCTTCGACAAAGGTCTCGCCGTCGCGCTCTCGTGCGCCATCGCGCTTACGTACGCGGTGCTCTCCGGCTTCTGGGGCGTTGTCGTCACGGACCTCGTTCAGTTCGCGCTCGCGATGACGGGAGCGATCGCCACCGCGTTCTTCTCCGTGCGCGAAGTCGGCGGCATGAAGGCCATGCAGAGCGGCCTGCTCGAGGCTCATGGCGCGGGACTTACGTCATTCCTGCCGTCGCTCGACGGGAGTTCGTTTCTTCCGATGTCGGCGTTTCTGATCTATGTGTTTTTCCTGTGGTGGTGCACGGACAACGCCGACGGCGGCGGCATGATCATTCAGCGCATGAGCGCGTCGAAGAACGAAAACGAGGCGCTGAAGGCCACGGTGTGGTTCAACTTCGCGCACTACGGACTGCGCACATGGCCCTGGGTGCTCACGGCGCTCGCCTCGCTCATTCTCTTTCCCGACCTGACCGACGACAAGCTGGCCTACCCGCAGACGGCGCTCACGGTGCTGCCGGCGGTATGGAAGGGGATTCTCGTCGCGTCGATTCTCGCGGCGTTCATGTCGACGATCGATACGCACCTCAACTGGGGCGCTTCGTACCTCGTAAACGACATCTACCGGCGTTTTCTGCGCCCGGACGCCTCGATGCCAGGCCTCGTTCTTGTCTCGCGCATCTCGACAGTTCTGCTGATGGTGCTCGGGGGCATCATCGCCCTGCAGTACAGCACGATCACGGGCGCATGGATTCTGACGCTCTCGCTCGGCGCAGGCGCGGGCGTCGTTTACGTCCTCCGCTGGGTGTGGTGGCGCGTGAATGCCTGGTCTGAACTCTCGGCCATGATCGCCTCGATCCTCGTCAACATCGTTCTGCGCGTCTGGTTTCCCGACCTCAAATTCCCGTACTCGATTCCCGTGGTCGTTTTCGCTTCCGCCGCCATCTGGATTCCCGTGACGTTTCTGACGAGCCCGGTAGGCGACGAAAGGCTCCACACGTTCGTCGCGCGCGTGCGCCCCGTCGGTTTCTGGTCACGCTTCCGTCCTGTAGACGATCCGAACCGGCTCGGGCGTTGGCTTTTTCTCTGGGTCGTGGCCACTGCCGCGCTTTATGGCTTCCTGTTCGGGGGCGGCGCGGCCCTGTTCGGCCGATGGGGGCTCTCGGGGGTCTGCTTCGCGATCTCGATTCTGGGCGGCTGGTACCTGTTCCGATCGCTCGATCGGGAGGGCTGGTTTTGAGCGGAATGCGCCTGATCGGCCTCGTCAGCGGAACCTCGATGGACGGAATAGACGCGGCTGCCATCCATGTGCGGGCGCGCGGGGAGAAACTCGCGGTCGCGCTCGAAAACTTTCGCACGGTGCCGTACCCGGAAGGGGTCGCAAGGGCGCTTCGCAGGCATCACGGGCCCGGGAAGAGTGACCGCGATGAACTCGCCGCGCTCTCGATCGAGGTAGGGCGCCTGTTCGGTCGCGCGGCGGCCCGCGTGGCGGGAGGCGCAGCGCGGCTGCAGGAATATGACGCGATCGGATCGCACGGGCAGACGCTGCTGCATCGCCCCGGCGCGAAACACCCGTTCAGCCTCCAGATCGGGGACGGCGTGACGATCGCCGGCCGGACCGGGCTTCCGGTCGTGTACGACTTTCGTTCCGCGGACATCGCGGGCGGGGGTGAAGGGGCGCCGGTGCTGCCGATCGCGGATTACCTGCTCCTGCGATCCGGCAGGCGGGATCGCGCCGTGCTGAACCTCGGCGGGGTTGCGAACCTGACGTGGCTTCCGCGCGCCGGCGGCTGGGGCGGCGTTCGTTCGTTCGACACCGGGCCCGCCAACGCACTCATGGACAGGATCATGCAGTCGCGCTTCGGAAAGCCGTACGACAAGGACGGTGGGCTGGCGCTCTCGGGAAGCGTGGACGACGCGCTGCTCGCGCGGCTCATGCGCCATCCGTATTTTCGGCGCAAGCCGCCGAAGTCCACCGGCTTCGAGGAATTCGGCGACGCGTTCGCCCGGGATGCGCTGCGGGGTCTGCGCAGGAACCGGATTCCGGACGTGCTGGCGACTCTGGCCGCGCTCACGGCGCGCACGGCCGCCGCAGGATTCAGCTCTCTGACGAGCACGCCGTTCGACCTGGCGCTTGCCGGCGGGGGCGCTGCGAACGGCGCGATCACGCGCGCTCTCGAGCAGGCGATTCCGTACGCCCGCTTCGTCCCCCTTGCGGAGTGGGGGCAGGATCCTGCGGCGCGCGAAGCGATCGGCTTCGCCGTGCTGGCCCATGAATTCCTCCGCGGCCGGCGTTATGTTATGAAGCACGTTACCGGCTCGAAGAGCGTGGCGCCTCTCGGCGTGCTCGCCCCGGGCGAGAAACCGTACACCCTTCGTTTTCCCCTCGATCGGAATCTCCCATGAAACGCAACGCTTTGTTCCTCTTGTTTCTGATCGTACTGACGGCCGGCTGCTCACCCCGCCCGCCCGTGCGTCTGTCGCCGGTCGCCGCGGCGCGAACACCCGTCGGCCCTGTCCGGATCGCGCTGCACGAAAGCGCGCCGGAGGTCGCGGTCGCGTTTCCCGAGGGAGGGAAATGTGTCTGGCAGGGCGGCGATCTCGATGTCCCGGCGGGGGGCTCGCTCACATTCGTCGCGGCGGAGGCGAACGAGATGCACGTGCGCGAAGCGGGGAATCTGCGCGCCATCGTGACGGCGGCCACCGTGCAGCCGACGGCGGGCGGCGTCTTCGAAACGGAAGGGCGTCCTTACGGCGGTACCTTCGACCTCATCATTCACGACGGGGGGATTCTCGCGATCAACCGGATCGGGCTCGAAGAGTATCTGCGCGGAGTCGTTCCGTGGGAGATCGGATTCCTGTCCGAAGACAAGCTGGAGGCGCTCAAGTCGCAGGCCGTGGCCGCCCGCACCTACTCGCTGACACGCATCCTGGCCAGCGACGATATCTGGGACATGAGCGCCGACGAAATGGATCAGGTCTATCGAGGACTCGAGAAGACGAGCCCGGTCGTCGATCGCGCGATCGCGGAGACGGCGGGCCTGGTGGCGATTGACGGCCACGAGCTCGTGCGGACGTATTACTCTTCGACATGCGGCGGGCGTACTTCGCCACTCGAAGATGTATGGTTCGATCGTGAAGGTGCGCGTTATCTGCGCGGCGTCCATGACACGCCTTCGGGCGGCCCCGACGAAGAAGCTTCGTACTGCAAGCGATCGCCGCGGTTCGTGTGGACCGAGATCATGGGCGCGTCGGATATCGAAAAGATTCTGGATGCGCTTGCGCTCGAGATTCCGCGCAATCGGGCTTCGCTCGGACGCCTGAAGAACATCGAGATCGGACGCCGGGGCAGAACCGGTCGCGTGCTCTATACGGTCTTCGAAACCGAGGGCGGAAGATTCGAGATCCCGGCCGATCGCGTGCGCTGGGTTCTTCGTCGCCCGGCGGACGGCGGCATCCTGCGAAGCACGTGGTTCAATTTAAAGGTAAAACGTTCCGGCGGCTTCGTCCGCGAAGTGCAGGTCGACGGTCGCGGCTTCGGGCATGGAATCGGCATGTGCCAGTGGGGCGCGATGGGAATGGCCGAGCGGGGCCGTTCGTACGAAGAGATCCTGAAACACTACTATCCCGGCATCCGGATCGGTATCTACGATCCCGGCGCGCGCGGGGGAGATGCGTGAGCAGGACTCCCGATTCGATCCGGCGCGCGTGCGGCGCCGTTCTGATGGCCGCCCCGCGCGGCAAGGCACTGACGAAAGCGGAAGAGAAGATCCTGCGCGACGGCCGCGTCGGCCACGTCATCCTGTTCGCGCAGAACGTGGAATCGCCGGAGCAACTCGCGAAACTCACGAAACAGATTCGAGACGTCGCCCCCGGACGCTGCCTGATCGCGATCGACCACGAGGGCGGGCTCGTGGCGTTCGGCGCGGGCGCGGTGGAGCGTGGTCCCACGGCGCTCGCGCTCGGCGCCACCGAGTCGGAGTCGCTTGCTCAGAAGTGGGGGCGCTACTTCGGCAGCGCGTTTCGTGCGTGCGGGGTGGATGTCGTGTTCGCGCCCGTCCTCGATGTTCTGTCGACGGAGGGGGGCGAGGTGATCGGCACGCGCGCTTTCGGTTCGAAGCCGGCGCGCGTGTCGCGGCTCGGGGAAGCGATGCGGCGCGGCCTGGAAGCCGGCGGCGTTCTGACCTGCGCCAAGCACTTCCCGGGACACGGCGGCGTGGTCGCCGACTCTCATCTGACCCGGCCGCGCGACGACCGCCCGCTTGCCCGCTGGACGCACCGCGATCTCGTGCCGTTCCGC
Source organism: Candidatus Eiseniibacteriota bacterium (assembly GCA_029262235.1). Taxonomy (GTDB): domain Bacteria; phylum Orphanbacterota; class Orphanbacteria; order Orphanbacterales; family Orphanbacteraceae; genus JABDJQ01. Next base: position 28,463 of record JAJCZU010000006.1, read on the forward strand.
GCCGCGATTCGCGCCGGCATCGGTTCCATCATGGTCGCTCATATCGAAACGCCCGCGCTCGGCGCAGCGGGCGTGCCGGCGTCCGCGTCGGAAGCCGTGCTGCACGGCCTGCTGCGCGAACGGCTCGGCTTTCAGGGCATCATCGTGTCCGATGCGATCGACATGAACGCGTATGAGCCGTCGCTTCTGCGCGCGAGCCTGCTGGCCGGCGTCTCGCTCTTTCCGATGGGAGGGACGCTGCGTGATGCCGCGGCACTCGGCGCGAAGATCGCGGAAGACCTCAGGGACGATGGCGACGGGCACTGGCATCTCGCGCGGAGTGCGATGGAGATCGCAAAATGGGCGGGATCCGCTGGAAAGCGCGCGTCGCGCTCCCGGGCCAAGCCGTCACCCGTGCCTGCGATGCCGGGCGCGGCGGGGATCGCGCGCCAGGGGAGGGCGGCTCCGATGGTCACGTCCGACGCCGGCATTCTGCTTCTGCCCGAAGAGCTCGGAGGTCGCATCCGGCTTCCGATCGACACGGGCCATATCGCGAACGAGCGCGGGGAGGTCTGGATGAGGCGTCACGTGCGCGTCTATCCTTTCGATCCGGGCGCGGGTATACGCCGGAAGCTTCTCGCCGCCCTTCCTGCCGGAGAGCCTGTCACGCTCGCCCTGGCGCACCGCGGGAAGCCGCCCGCCGGCCAGGTCGCGTTTCTCGAGGCTCTCAGAAGCGACGGCAGGCTCGGCTGCGCGGTGTCCCTTCTCGACCCGCACGACCTCATGGCCCGGCGCGAGGTGGGGTATCGGCTCCATACATTCGACCCGGGCCCGGAGCCCCTCCGATACCTCGTCAAGATCCTTGCAGGCGAAGCGAAACCAACGGGAAAACTTCCCTGACAAGTGATTGACACTTTCGAAAACTCAGTGCTACATTCCTGATCTATTTGCTTGCGGGGTCGTGGTGCAGCTGGTTAGCACACTGGCCTGTCAAGCCAGAGGTCGCGGGTTCGAGTCCCGTCGGCCCCGCCAGCAGAATCTTCTATTCCACCCCCGACTTTCCCGGATCCAGTATTGCAGGAAGACCGAGGGGCGGCGCCAGGCCGCTCTTTTTCCGGCTACCCATGCCTCCATGTGACCAGATCGAGCCCTCCGGGGTCCAATCACTATAGGAAACGGCTTTGGATCGCCCGGCTTCTCCCGCCGGCGACGCAGGATCCCGGGAGCGGCCGCCGGATTGGGGAAAATGCCCCGATTCAGGGCCTTCAGCCCCACAACCCGCCGGATTCTGCGTAGAGTAGAAACAAGGCCTCCCGACGTAACCCCCTGTCAGACAAGCAACAACGAGATCGATCCGCCCGAGCCTCGATGGCTCGTCCCCTGGCACCCGACTTGCAATTCAACGGGGAAGAGGATCAGCACCTGGACTGGAGGTCCGCATCATGAATCTGCAACCGAGATCCATCGCTCTAAGCGCCATTCTTACGGCGCTCGCTGCGTCCGGACCCGCTCACGCGGCGACCATCGTGGTCAAGGCGGGAGAATCGATCCAGGCGGCTCTGAACGCCGCTCAGCAGGGTGACGTCGTGGCGGTCGATCCCGGCCACTTCACGGTGAACCTGACCATGCCCGACGGCGTCACGCTTCGCGGCGCCGGGGCCGATTTCACGACCCTCGACGGCGCGGGCGTCTACTCCGTGATCCGGGTCCCCGCCAGGGCGGCGCGTGACACGCGGATCGAAGGTTTCCGGATCATCAACGGCAATGCCGAGCGCGGAGGCGGCATCTCGGTCGGCCTGCTCTCTTTCCCCACGATCTCCGACTGTGAGTTCGTCGGGAATCATGGCAGACAGGGCGGGGGAGTCTATATAGGCGAGGCCGGCGGCGCCACGATCGAACGGTGCCGATTCATGGAGAATACGGCTCTGGAAGGCGCGGGCATCTATATCTTCCGCGGACCGGCCACGATTCGTTTCAACACCTTCTGCGGGAACGAGGCGGACATTACCGGAGGCGGAATGCACTTCGCGAACACGATCGGCGCCGTAGCTGTCAATAACACGATTGTGCGCAACACGTCGGGGCACGGATTCGGCTCCGGAGTCTCGTTCGGCGGGAGCCAGGTCGACTTCAGCCGGAACATCGTCGCTTTCAACGAAGGCGGGCACGGGCTGTCGGTCGTCGGCTCCGACATCATCGACGAGTGCAACGTGCTGTTCGAGAATCACGAAGGCGACATGTGCGGCAAGGTACCGGGCGAAACCGACCTGATCGGCGACCCCGGGTTCTGCGACCTGAACGACTGTGAATTGTCGATCCAGGGGAACGGCCTCGCGACGAAGATCGACTGCGGCGGATTCGCCGGGGCGATGCCCGTCGGGTGCGCCTTCACCGCAAGCGAAACGGTAAGCTGGGGCGAGGTCAAAGCCCTCTTTCGATAAGACATCCTCCGTGCCCTCCTGCGGAGATTGCCGGCGGCCGGAAACGGTCGCCGGCTTTTTTGTGCCCGCGCGCCATGCTCCATCCGCTCCTGCGCACTTCCTGCCTGCTTCCGGCCAATCTTGACACGCCCTCCGGGCGATGGTACTCTGCTCGCCCGCAAAACTTCTGTTACGCCCCGTCGAACGGATTCCGGCGGCTCCGCCGCCGCAGGAGGACTACTGTGTCGGAACGCATCGAGGACTACAACACGCTCCGGTTCCTGGAACTGCTGGGAACCCTTCATGAGACGACGATGGCCTTTCTGGGCAAGAAGGCGAATCCCGCCACCGGCGAGACATTCGTCGACCTCCGGATGGCGCAGTGGCACATCGACGTTCTTGCCGCCCTCGAAAAGAAAACCGAGGGCAACCTCTCCGATATCGAAAAGCGCCAGCTCTCCACGATCCTGACGAACCTTCGCCTGAACTACGTGGATGAACAGGAAGCCGAGAAGAAGAAGGCCGCTGCCGAGGGGGAGGGTGCGCCCCCCGAGGAAGGAACGGCGACAGAAGAACGTCCTGAAGCAGGCGAATGACCTTTCTGCAACGCGCACTCCTCTGTCTCTTCGTGCCGGCCTTCGCTGCGAACGTGGCGGCCGACGATCTCGTGGGGCAGGCCGAGCCGATTCCCCGCGGCGCCTGGATGCTCGAGACGCGCGACGCTTCCGTCCTGTGGGGACGTCAGTACTCCATCGACTTCCGCTCCGACTACTATCCTCGCGACATCCCCGTTTCCGGGTTCCCCGTAACGGACGCCGAACACGTTCTGCGGGGAGAGCTGCTTCTTTCGTACGGCTTGCTTCAGGGACGAATCGATTTGTCAGGCGCCTTACGGTTTTACGGTCAATGGTTGAACTATCAATCATCGAGTGGCCGCGACACGCCGGCCGGCGACTTCACGGGCGACATCGGCGACAGCTGGCTGTCGCTTCGCGTGGCCCTTCCGTCGCCGCACAGCAACTTCGCGCTCAACATGGAAACGTTCGTGACTCTTCCCACCGGCCCGGCCGGCTCCGACTCGACCACGGCTCTCTTCACGACGAACAAAACCGACGCCGGCTTTCTGGTTGCGGGGAGCTGGCGCGGTGCGCGCAGCCGGTTTCACCTGCAGACCGGCTATCGCTTGAATCAGAACGAATCGGGCGGGGCCCTGCTGTACCCGATCTACTATCCTCCTGTCGTTGACGGGGGAAGCAACTCGGACAACGACGCCTGGATGCTGCGGGCGGGCGCGGAATTCCATTCGGCCCCCGTCGACATCATGATGGAGATCATGGCCGACCGGATAATCGGCACGGACGGGCTCGGATGGCGCGAAGCCCCGGTGCAGCTGATTCCCGGGATCCGGTACGCCGTGAGCCGCAGTTTCTCGGTTTCCGCGCACTGGGGGATCTCGCTCTCGCAGTCGGATGCCGACCGTACGCCCCTGCCCGGGTTCGGGGCGGTTCCCGAAGTGCTTTACCCGGACTGGAGCTTTTCCATGCGGCTCCGCTGGACGAAGACCGTGGGGGCGTCGGACCGGGACCGGGACGGCATCGCGGACCCGTTCGACCGCTGTCCGATCGATCCTGAAGACTACGACGGCTATCAGGACGACGACGGGTGCCCCGATCTCGACAACGACCGGGACGGCATCCCGGACCTCTGGGACAAGGCTCCGCGCGAGGCCGAGGACTTCGACGGCTTCCAGGACGATGACGGGGCGCCGGATTACGACAACGACGGCGACGGGATCCCGGACATCGAAGATTACTGTCCCGACGCGGCCGAGGACTTCGACGGCGATCGAGACGATGACGGCTGTCCTGACGTCTCCTGAGGTGTTTCAGGGATTTTTCTTGACACTCTTCAGGGCACGTTGATACGTTGACCCCCGTTTTTAGCCAGAGCGGAATTCCGTCGCAACTCGCGGGAGGAGCGGCGGGTCGAGAATGCGGAGTGACGATGCTCTTACATTGGGCCAATTTTAAAAAAAAGCTCAATCGATCGTCAGGATCCGCCGAAAGAGGACAGGAAGCGCGAAAAGGAATTTTTTCTTGACAACCCAAATGGCCCGTGGGATATTGGCCGCGATTTTTTTCTGGAAAAATCGTGCCTGTTCCCACACCGGGAAGGCGAGAAGGAACGCGTTGAAAACAAAGTAGTTAGAAGGGTGTAAGGGTCTCTTTTCCGGCTCGCAGAGAGCAGCCGGAAGAGCGTGCCCATTACTGTATTTTGGCTTAAATGAAGAAACTGCAATCACATAGAAGTCTCAAGGAGGACACGGAGTGGAGAACGACTCGTGGTTACAAAGCGTTATTCCGCTTTTATCTTTCCGAAGAAGAAAACCTCGCGGGATGACCATATCCCCGCAAAAGGAGGGCTCGAGTATGAGTAGTCGTAGGAAGGGACGACTCAAAACACTCTCCCTGTTCGCGCTGCTTCTGACTGGAATGCTGTTCGCCCCTCAGGCGGATGCGCTTCCTGAAGTCGGGAGCCTTACGATCAGGGATGTGACGTACGATTCTGGCGCTGACAGGCTGGATATCGTATTCGACCGTACTGTGTCGGCAGCTGCCGCCACGGACTTCCGTTTTAACGACGGAACCACCTATGCCGGCGGCGCCCCCGTAATTTCGGGGCTGCTCGGTAACGTAGTCAGTTTGACGACGTTCTCGACAGCGCCGGTGCCAGGTACCACTACGGTCGCCATCAAGGATTCGCTTGCCGCGATCACCGGGTTGGAGATTATTACGGGGAACGCGACGGCAACGCGCGACTTCTCGTTCCACCCGATCGTGACAGGCCCTGTGATCGCTTCGGCGCTCTACACGGCTGGTGAATCGGATCTCGATCCTACGAACGACGTCATTACGGTAGAGTTCAATACCGGAGTGACGTTCGTACCGGCGGCTCACGACACCCTGTTCAGCATGCCGCAGCTCAAGGGCACGCAGACAATCGGTGATGACGACGGTGACGAGTTCCTCACACTCATCTTCGGTGCTGACGAAACGACGGTCCTCGACTACGTGTCGACGGTCGGACTCGCGTCGGACATTCTTGCCGGAATGGGCATCCAGGATTCGAACACCGACGAGATGACCTCGCTCACCCGCGTTCGCGTGGGTTCGGGCAGTGGTGCATTTCCGCTGTACGCTCCCTGGTACGCTGATGCGGGTGGCGTAGGCGGCGGCAACGACCGCTTCTACTATGTGATGAGCGGAGATGTTTCGTTCAACACGCCCGGCATCGGGATCACCGGTATCACCACGTTCAGTGGCGCTGGTGTGGCCCCGACGTTCAGTGGTGAAGTCTGGTCGACTCCGAACCGCCGCACGGTCGTCGGTGTCCGGAACGCGCATAAGGACGGCAACTATCTGAGCGCTCCGGTGCTTGGAACTTCGACGCGTCCGACGCTCCCGGTTGATGCCGATCTCGTGAACGCAACGCTGACCACGGCGGCCGATTCGGCTGATTCGGGGCCGGCTGGCGTGCCGATCGGTTTCGGTCCCGCGATCATCGCCGCTTACTGGGATGGCAACGCGGATCAGATCATTCTTTACTTCTCGGAAGGCTTCGGGACGAACCCGGTGGCCGCCGACTTCCAGATCAACGGCGATGTCGCAACAGGCATCGGCGCGGGCTGGACGCTGGCAACGGTTGCCGGACGTGAAGTTCGCCTGAATGCTCCGGCTGACACGACCTGGCTCGAAGGCGATGTGATCAACATCGAAACGACGCCGGTCATGGTCGGCCTTTCGGGTTTCGTGCCCTCGTTCACCGGCGCGGCCGGTACCGTGGACAACGCGATTCCGATTCGCGACGCGACGCCGCCGTCGAGCAACCTCGCTCTGACGGACCTTCTCGAGCGGAATCCGCAGGATACGCTCTCGCACGGCTTCATCAGCCTGTACGAGAATCCGGATCTGGATGTCTGCTATTACCTCATTCTCAGCAAGATCGGGGAAGAGGTTAACAACGGCGACTTCGACACTACGCTCAACGTATGTGGTTCGATTCCCTTCCCGAATCCGCAGGGCGTTGACGGCGACACGGCGACGGTCATTATCGACATTACACCGGGTCTGAACGATGCCACCGGAACCGTGATCGCCCAGGGCGACCGCGTCTTCTTCGGTGTCGCTCCTGTCGACAAAGAAGGGAACATCGGACAGTCGTATCGGGTTCCCGGCTCTCTTGTAGCCGGCCCTGTTGCCTGTCCGCGTGACTTTATTACGATTGCCGACGACCTTCGTATCAGCCTCGGCGCTGACTCGATCGTCGTTACGGACAACAATATCTGGATCAACGGTCACGCCGACCCGGTGCCGGACACTCTCGTAGGGGATACGCTCGCTGTCGATCCGTTCGACATCGTCGTCGTCTACCAGGATGCCGCGCTCACGGACTCGATCGCGGCCGGTACTGCTACGGACGTCGGATCCTTCGTGATCGGACTCCCGAGCGACGCGGGTGATGCCAACGACTGGATCTACCTGACGTCGCGTGACCAGTTCGGCAACCAGTGCCCGGGCTTCACGCAGATCCTGAATGATCAGACACCCCCCGCTATCACAAAGCATGGCGATCCGAAGAATCCGTGGGCGATTTACGGCCCCGGCGATTCGGTTTGCGTCTTTGTTGAGGGCGCGGATACGACCGCCGGCGTCGCGATCGATCAGATCTCGTCGCTCCTGAGCGGTACGGTCGAAATCCTGACGTTCCACATGCCCCAGGAAATCGTGGCTTCGGCCAGCTTCGTGGCATGGGGTTCGGATCAGACTGACAACGACGGCGACTGGATCTCGGGCGCCGTTGGCGACAGCGCGGTCTGTGGACCGGCGTATCGCCGTCCGGCCGACACGTGCCGTGTCGGAACGGAAGACTATGCTGAGCCGTATTGCGACGAGAACGGCAACGGGGCATTCGACCTCGGTGAGTACTTCGTCGACTACAATGGCAACAAGGTGTTCGACGGCGGTGGCGACTTCAATCTCGACTACCTCGACGCACCGTACACGGGCGACACCACCAACATCGGTGGCGAAGGCCCGACCATGCGTCAGGAACTCGCGATGTATAAGGCTTCGTTCGCGAACCTTGACGCCGCTCTAGCGAATCCGGAACCGGTTCAGTGGCTCATCTGCCGCGTCCGGCTCCTCGACAAGAACGAAAACGAGTCGATTCTTCTCGACACGATCACGTTCGATAATCTCGCTCCGGAACAGTCGCAGTTCTCGCGCCTCGCGCGTCGTGACTCGTCTCAGTCCGGTGCGGGCAGCGGTAACCTGCTTCCGGATATCGGTGGCACGGCCAACTGCTACACCGTCGGTAACTTCGTCGACTTCGACGTCACGACCTACAGTGACTCGCACGACGTCGATTACGTTCTCCTTCAGATCAACACGGGTGGAGGCTGGGGTGACCTCAACTTCGACCCGAACGGTGATTTGAATGCGGACGGTCAGCCGGGTAAAGCCGGTATCGATGATGACTTCGATGGCTGGGCGGACACGCTCGACGTCCAGGTTCACAACGCCATGCAGAACAGCCTTGCGGCTGATGCTGCTGACACGGATTCGACGCCGGCCGCCGGTGACGGGATCTGGGCGCTGAACGACGGAATCGATAACGACAATAATGGCGTGATCGATGACGCGACGGACACGACGTACGCTGCCAACTTCATGGACGATGACGACGAAGACGGGATGCTCGACGGTACGACCGTTTCGACTCTCGACGCTGTCATCGGTGGTGGCTTCGGCCCCGGTGTCAACATGTTCCCGCAGTACCTGCACGTTGCCGGTATTGCCGCGACGGACACCAGCCTCAATGTTCCGGGTGACGGCTTCAGCGATGAAACCGCCCTTCTCTTCCCGGACATCGGCACGCCGATTCCGCTCACGGGCACGGACGAAGTGTTCGGCTGGGCGGCGCTGAACGGGTTCAACCTGAACATGCGCATGATCCAGCATCACTACAACATCCCGAACGAAACGCAGTTCAGTCTGCGCGCCGTTCCTTACGACACGCGTGGCGGCCGCATAGGCCCGATGTCCAAAGCCGGTGGCGTCTTCGATGACGACATTGCGGCGAACCGGACCGGGAACAGCGACCCGACGAAGGCGATTCAGATCTGTCTGATCGTCGACACCACGGGTGTTGCCTGCGCGATCGATGTCGCTGCATTCGGTGAGAACACGGGCGCCGACAGTGCGGCCGCTGCGAACATCGACTACACCGCATGGGATTCGGAAGATTCGACGTACACGTCGCCGGCCGCACCGCTGAGCTACACGCTCACGGCTGCGGGTTCGGGCGCGGAAATCGACTCGGTCGTCTTCTACGCGATGATGTGGAATGTCGATCCGGTCGATCCGGACACGTGGCTCGGTACGTGGACGCGCGTCGGTGCTGATTCCGACGGCATTCCGTACAACACGGACTGGACGGCTCCGATCGTCACGAACAAGCCGTGTGACAAAACGCTTCGTTACTACTTCTACTGCCAGGCCTTCGGCGCGTCCGGTCTCTTCGAAGAGGCCCTCGCGGATTCCGATACGGCGCTTGCAGAACTCGTAGTCGAGGTCGTGGACCATGTGTTCCCGATCACGAACATCACGAGCGTGGGTAACGATTACGACCTGACCAACGGTGCGACGGTTCCTGCCGATTCTGCGATCCACATTCGGATCGAAGGTACGGCGGATCTCGACGACCGCGACGGTCTGGCCGGCTTCAGTGACATTACGAGCATTGAATTCCAGCAGCGTCGTACGAACAACGGCAACAACAGCGCCGGACCGTGGTACACCATCGGTTCGATCGCGACGCCGTTTGATTCGATGCCGCCGGTTGACGTTGTCTGGCGTACCGATACGCTGACCGCACGGGACTACGATGTCCGCGCGATCGGTATCGACTGCGAAGGCAACTCGAATATCAAGTTCACGCAGGTCGTGCATGTCTCCATTGACACGCTCGGTCTTCGCGCATACATCGAGCCCCAGGTCTTCGAATCATCAGATTCGATCACGCTTACGGCTCAGGTCTTCATTCACGACGAGTCGATTGACAATGTCGACTTCCAGGTATGGCCGGACTCGAATGAGAACTGCCTCCCGGATGAAAACATCTCGTGGGTGTCGATCTACAACGACGACAACGACGATTCGTCGAGCGCCGATCCGGGTGGTGATGTCACCCTCCGTGTCGGTAGCGGAACGCTGTACGAAGTCAGCCAGCTCACGCCGGGTGACAAGTACGTCGACTTCGATGCGGATCACGGTTACATCGACTACGACGGTGACGGCTACTCGCCGATCGACCCGGTCGTATGGGATGACAACAGCGACGGCTTCTACGATGAGTCCGATGGTGACACCACCGTGATCGGCCAGGTCGTGTCGACGGGGACGCCTCCGGCGATCACGTCGTTCGACGCGGACGAATTCTACGCCGACTACAACACGAACGGTGACCTCGACGACGATGACTGGATCTTCAAAGAAGGTCTCGGCGGCTTCGAAGCCGGTTCGGATGAGCATCATACGTGGCAGGGCGGCTGGAACGTTGCGGACCTTTCGGGTTCGTGGTTGATCCGGTCGGTCGCGACGGATGAGCTCGGTAATGTCGACACCGACTCCAATACGGCGATTCCGTACATCTGCTGCGGTCTCGACGTCGATGCGCCGGCCGCTCAGGTCTGCAAAATCGCGATGGGTCTCGGTGGCTTCTCCTGGTACGACGGCATGCCGGTCGACTCGGTAGTTTGCGGTGACAACGAATGGGTCAAGCTCTGGGCTTGCCTGAACGACTCCGCCGACTACGCCGATCTCGACTACATCCGGTTCGAGTACTCAGTTGATAACGTGAACTGGACCGACCTCGACGTGAACGACGACAACGACTTCTATGTCGATATCGACGACACGCTCGGGTTCTCGCTCGGCGATGCCATCGTTCGCGATGACTACAGCGCCGACACCACGTTCACGGTGGACGCTTCCGACGTTCTGCTTCGCAACGGGATTGCGGGCGACATCAGCGACATCTACGGATATCGCATGTTCCCGCTCTCCGACGAAGACGGCGCCGGTGGTGGTGATGAAGACGGTGACGGCAATGCGGACGAGGATGACTTCGACGAAGAAGACAGCCGCGATCCGTACTGCGTCTACTTCAATATTCGCGACCTGACGATGAACGACGGTCTTTTCCGCACCTCGACGCGCGTTTACTTCCGCGCCGTGGCCGTGGACGAGAACGGAAACGAAGACACGGATCCCACGATCACGCAGTTCGTGATTCAGGAAAACGTGGATCCGGAAACGGACATCGTCTGGGCAACGGACGAAAACGGTGACACGCTCGACGTCTACCCGGCCACGCAGGATGGTGACGGCGGCGATGCGCTCTACCTGATCAACCAGCTGAATCTCCACGTTACTGTGGAAGACTCCAGCACGGTCGATTCGGTGTACGTCTGGTACCGTTGGAATCCGAAGGCCTACGAAGGTCTCAACAACCTCAACAATCCGTGGCAGCGCGCCGCGGTTGTGGATGTTGTCTATCCGTTCAATCTCGATTGGGACATCAGCGGTCTTACCGATGGTTGCTATCAGTTCGCCGTGATTGCTCGCGACGAAACGTGCAACGAATCGGCTCCGCGTCTCAATCCCTACGAATTCACGAAGCTTTCGGTCCTGGCCGAAATCGAGTCCGCGCTCCGTCCGCTCGACTGGACGAAGAACGGCAATCTCGATCATCACAGCTCCGTGACGCTCGATACGGTTCAGGTCGGTGCTGAACTCTGGATCCGCGCGGAACTTTCCGCGTCGGCCACGGCAGCGGACGCCGCGAATGCTGAAGTGTACTTCTGGTACGCCGACCGCGTTCTTGGTGAAGAGCTGACGGTTCAGACCTTCTACCCGTATATCTCGAGTGATGTTGCTGCTTCCGACAGCGGTTACAGCATCTTCGGTGACGAGGACAACTGGTGGTGTGACGTTCAGGTGCACGTGGATACGGGCACGGCAGACGGCATCGCCACTTACTACACGAACGACGATTTCGAAGCTCTCGCGGCGCCGACGAAGTTTGACTTCACGGTCCGTGGCGGCTCGAAAATCGAGTTTGGTGCACAGCTCGCGTCGACGGACGTGGCCTACGTCAGCTACAACTACACTGGGTGGCAGCTGATCGCGGACTCACCGGATGACGACGTGGACGAAAACGGTTACTTCACGAGCGCCTGGGATCCGGCCGATCCGGTACCGGCACCTGAGAACAAGGGCCTGACGTGCGCCTACGACATGATCGCTCAGGTTCAGTACGACTTCGGTGGCGATGACAACTGTCTCGCCGAAACGCCGTGGTCCGAGAACAAGATCGTGCTGCTCCAGGAAATCGACGGACCGGAAGTCACGCTTCACGGCTTCTTCTGGGACGAAGATTCTCCGTTCACGGAGTACAACTGGTCGGGTAACCCCATGCGCCAGTCGAACGGCTCGCATCGCAAGACGAAGCTCTGCGGTATCGAGTACGACGCGTTCGTGATTGTGGACTCGGTCGAAGCCGACAGCGTCAAGCTGGCGTTCGACTCGGGTACGCAGTACGACCTGACGAACTACGTCACGGGTGACACCATCACGCTGACGATCACGATGAACGAACAGGACTTCCTGTGGTTCACGAATCCGGCGATCTTCCCGGATTCGATCGAGAACGTACATCTTCTCTGGGACACCTCGGGTGACACGCAGAAGATCACCATGTACGACGACGGCGCGCACAACGACGGTGCAGCTGACGACGGCTGGTGGGGTACGCAGGTCGACGTCATCGTGGGCAGCTCGCTCCGTGACTACAACTACCAGTTCGATATTGACGGCTCGGGCGACGAAGACGGCGTCTTCAACGATCCGCGCGTCAACGGCAGCGACGTTCAGGTTCCGGCCGACTTCTGGCACCGGAACTTCACGACGGAGCTGGGCGAAGGCACGCACACCGCGGTGGCGAGCGCCTGGGGGAACTTCGGTGTCCTCGGCACGAACACCACGAGCGCGCAGGGTCCGATCGTCTTCACGATCGACTGCACGCCGATGACGGTGGAAAGCCTGAATATCGTTCAGGATTGCGACTCCGACGACGAGTTCCAGTTCGTCGCGATCATTCGCGACGCGGGTGAGCTCATCACCGATATCTTTGAAGTAGACGAAGTCCGTTTCCAGTACGCGACCGACGTTCATAAAGACCGTTGGATCGATCTGGAAGACCTCGACTACTTCGATCGCGAAACCGGCTGGGTATGGGAAGGCAACTGGCCTTCGAGCGCTCTGCCGGCCAGCGATGGGATCGATAACAACGGCAACGGCATCACCGACGAACCGGAAGAAGAAGACTACGAATTCTGCATCCGCGTCGTGGTAGCCGATTGTGGCTGGGCCGTCACGGTCTTCCCGACTGTTCCGGAAGACGTAACGGTTCGTATCGATCGCAGTGCTCCGACGATCACGATGACCTCGCCGGCTCAGGGCGCTACGGTCACGTACGGTGAAGACTTCACCGTCTGTGCCCAGCCCGACGTGACCGGTCAGGAAATCGATTACTACGTGTTCTACTTCTCGGATCAGTCCGGGAACTGGATCCCGATCGACCCGACTCCGCAGGACGACGGTGATGATCCGTGGGTGCCCGCCGATGGTGACAACGAGGTCTGCGTGACCTTCGACACCGACTGGCTCGGCAACCAGGAAGATCAGTACGTGCAGTTCCTCGCAGTCGCCGTTGATAACGGCTGCAACCGTTCGGATTCGACGCAGACCACGCCGATCGTGGCGGCTGTGAACGATACGATCGGGCCGGCGGCCTGCATCATTTCGATCGACCTTGATTGCGACAACGAAATCTCGGTCGCCGACCCGAATCTCCGGATTCAGGGTGATGAAGTCACCGTTGTCGGTAAAGTCCTGAGCGACGCAGACCGTGTTTCGGTTGTGGAGTTCTGGCTCAACGACGGTACGACGAATCATCTCGTCGGCTTCGAGAACGACCTCAGCGGTAATCCGGCGGCTCTTTCGTTCACGTTCAACGCGAACGATTACATCGCCAGCGGTACGACTGCTGAAGGATCGATCTGGTTCCTTGCCCGCGACCTCGACGGCAACCCGGACCCGACACCTCTCATGGTGCCGGTGACATGGGACCGCGTGGATCCGAGCGTGAACTACACCGCAGTGAACTTCGTAGACGGCACGGAAGACTATGCCGACGATGACATCGTCGACAACACGTCGCTCGCGCTGAAAGCGGATCCGTTCACGGGGCTCCTGACCTTCCGGGTCACGACCGCCGATGCGGATGTTAAATACATGACTCTCCAGGCCCGTCCGGACTCCGCATACTGGGGTCTCCTCGGTGACTGGGAAGACATCGACGACCTCGACTTCGAACCGCAGTTCGACGTGGGTGGCGAGTACCTCTGGTGGCTCGAAACCACGCCGGGTGACATCGATCTTGATGACGGCCCGTATGAATGGCGTGTCCTCGCAACGGACTTTGCCTGCAATACGAACGCGCTCGATCCGCTCGTGGTCAAAGCGACTCTCGACACGGAAGATCCGAACTGCCTCTTCGTCGGCGACGACGCGGTGGCTGACGGTGACATCGGTCAGGTTGCTGCCGGTGACGATGTGGAACTGACCTGGTTCGGTCAGGACAACAACGGTGCACGCGGACGTACTGACATCGAGCATGTCACCTTCTGGTACTTCGGTGCCGACGGCGACACGGTGATCATCGGTACGGACGATACGCCGACGCCGGATCAGCTCGACACGCCTGGAACGAAGTGGACGGCCAACGTGACCTGGACGACGCCGGACTGGCTCGTACGTGACACGGAATGGACGGTCTACGCCTGGGCATACGATACGCCCTGGAATCGGACGACCTGTTCGTTCGATATCAATATTGAAGATCGTCACGCTCCGCAGGGCACGCGCCTCGTGGGTGTTTCGCCGGACGAAGACTGCAATATCTTCCCGCGCGAAATCAGTGAGACGGTTCTGAATGAGCAGACCATCACGTGGACGAACGTCATTGAACTCGAAGCCGAAACGGCGGTCGGGGACAGCGGCATCGCACGCGTCTGGTTCTATGCGATTAACGAAGCCGGTGACACTCTTGTCATCGACGTTGATGAAAACCCGAGTTCCACGACCGACGGTGCACAGGATGTCTGGCGCTGGTACGGCGAGTGGGACTGCGAAGAACTCGATCATGCAACGGACACGCCGAAATGGGCCGAAGGCTCGTACACGGTGTACGCGTGGGCAGTTGACGAAGAGGACAACGTCGAAGTACCGACCATGTGGTACAACTTCGTCCTCGACAAGACTGCTCCGAAGGCCGTCGCGACGATCAACGGTTCGACGGATGACACCACCATCGAACGAGGCGACTCGGTCCATGTCGGCGCCAACGTTGACGGTAACGAAGACGTTACGGTCACGTGGTACATGCGCTCGCACTACGACTCGACGCCGGGTGAAGATGCGTGGCTGGCCATGACGGTTCCGAACGGATTCAACTTCATCTATGAAACGACGAATCCGGATGACAACCGTCCGTACAGCTTCGACTGGGCGACCTGGCTGCAGGACGCTCCGCTCGAAGTCGGAAACTGCTACGACATCGTCCCGGTGGCTGAAGACCTCGTGTGCAACGCGGGTGACATTCAGTCTGCCTGGGCGGCTGATTGTGGCATTACCTTCTGTGTCGAGGACAACATGGCGCCCTGCGCCACGATTACGTACCTCCGTCGCGAACTGTGCGACGAAGAGGGGAACATCGAGCAGCCCGATCGCGAACGAGTCCGAGGATTCGCGAGCTTGACGGCCAAGGTGCTCCGTGGCGATACGGACACGCAGTGGGTCGCCTTCCAGTACAGCATCGACAACGGTGCGACCTGGGTACTTGCGGACAATGATGTGGATTCCCTGGGTGACTTCTCTTGGACACTCAACGATTGGAATTCGGATCTGCTCCCTGAAGGTGACATCCTCTGGCGTGCCGTTGCGTATGACGACGCTGGCAACTTTGATGAAAGTGCTGCCTGCTCGCCGACGCGTACGCTCGTGATCGATCGTACGGGCCCGACCATTGAAGTGGTTACGCCGAACGACTTCGATCAGTGCCCGTTCGTTCGCAATGAGGACGGTGACCCCGTGGTCCCGCTCATCATTACGAGCTCGGACGATCAGCAGCAGGCGCAGTTCGGTCTGGTCTTTGAATGGAAGAAGACGATCTCCGACACGACGCGCTGGTCGACATCGGACATTGAGGACTTCCTCTACGACGAAAAGTCGGGCTACTACACGACGACTTGGAACGTGGACGAAAACGAAAGCGGCAAGTACGACTTCCGCGTCACGGCTCTCGACAGTGCGTGCAACTGGACTACAGTCATGATGGCGACGGAAGTCGTGATCGACGTGGACGCACCGCTAGTCAACATCACCCGCTTCGAGATCGATCGGAACGTGGGTGGTGAGCAGACAACGGTCGTCTCCCAGATCAGCCAGGGGCTCGTGGTGGATGTTTCGGCCGGCGAACCGGTCCGCATCTATGCTACGGCAACCGATGATGAACAGGACATCCCCGGCCCGCTCGATCAGGGTGTCGATAGTGTCTACTTCGAAGTTACGGCTTCGCTCGGCGGCACCATCTACCACCTCGATCTGGGTGAGCAGGATGAAAGCGACAGCAGCCACTTCGTGGCACACTGGAACACGTCCGCGCTCGACCCGGGTGATTACTTCATCCGTGCCCGCGCCGTGGACCACTGCGGAAACGAATCGTACTCCGACTGGAGTGAGGTCAATGTGATCGACGATTCGCCGCCGCGTGCCGCTGTGATCTGCTGGGAGCCGGATGTCATTAACGACATCAACGCGACGACGAAGGTCAAGGTTTACGCCACCGAGTGGTGCAACCAGCGTGTTGATGAAGTGATGTTCCAGTACCAGCGCGTCGACGCCTCGCAGGGCGACGGTGGAACGGACGACGGAGATGGGGCCGCCGGTAAGGCTGCCGCTCCGTGGGTCACGTTCGGCACGCAGACGAACGTCGCTACCGACGATTCGCTCTGGTGCGCTGAGCTCGAGATCGGCCGCGGTACGATCTGGAACATCGGTGATGAAATGCTTCTCCGCGCGGTAGCGATCACGCTCCGTCCGGAAATCACTTCGAAGACGGATGCCTCCGAAGCTTCGGCTTCGAACAAGGGAGACATTCTCTACTTCGATGCGAATCCCCCGTACACGCAGGTTCGCGTGGTGGCGGATCGCTTCAATCGCGATCTCGAGTCGGTGCATCCGGAAGGCGGCGCCTGGCTCAGCTATAACGACGTGAAAGTCGTACCGAACGACGGTCTCGGAACGAACCTCTGGGTCGAAATCGCTATCAATGACTCGATCGTTGATAACGCCGACTGGGGTACGATCGCGAAGCCCTGGGTTCTCGTAACGGCCGATCGGGTTGTCAATCCGGCCGGCCCTGACGGAACAGAGCCCAACTTCGAAGAAATCGTCGAAATGGATCCGATGAACGAAGGTGGCGGACTCAGCCCGTACAACTGGGGTGGGTTCAGCTACAAGGGTCTGATCGATACGATCGGATGCGGCGGTTACATCTACGTGAACGCGGCGGTAGTGGAAGACAGCGGCTCGGCGACCAGCCCGGCACGCGTCGACATTATCCGTCACGTGATTGCTGTCCATGAAGTCACGAACGGCGCGGGTACCCGTGGTCCGGTCGCGATTCCTGGCGACGACAATCTCACGGTAAGCATTCCTTCGGGCAACGGTGTCTACGGTGGTCTCATGCTGACGCAGGCGAACACGCCGAGCGCGTCGCGCGATGAGAACGAGCAGGCATATCGTCTCCGCCCGTTCGGACAGGCGTACAGCCTGAAGATGCTGGATTGTGCCGGCGGCTTCACGAACGACTGCCCCGAGTTCAATGACGGCTATGATGCCCTCATTACCTGGAGCTACGACGAAGAAGACCTGACGGTGGTCGACGCCTTCGGTGACTCCGTCACGATCAACGAACTGACCGACATCTACGTCGCCCACTGGGACGGAGATGAGTGGGAGGGCGGATTCGACGCGGATCTGCGGGTTGATACGGAGAACAACACCGTAACGGTCAACATCGGTAGCTTCTGCTACAACGATGACTCATTCCAGGATGACGCGGTCTGGAGCCTGGTTGGCGTTACCGCGCCGACGCAGGTTGCCTTCTCACCGTGGTGTGACGGATACACGAACGAAAGTCCGGTATTCACGGCCACGCTGACGGACCATGTCGGGAATGGATACATCGAGCGGATGGAGATCTTCATCGACAACGAACTGGTTGCTTCAAACGGCGATCCCTTCGATCAGCTGGAAGACGACAACTGCTTCACGAACGACGATGACTATATCTACGTCCTCGGTAACGGAAGCATCTGTGCTGAAGTAGTTACGTATCAAGAAGATCAGATGACGATCCAGTACACGCATTCGACGAATGCCGCGGATGTTCTGGACGGCGGGCCTCACACGCTCCGCATCCAGTACACGTCGTCCGATGATGAGGACAATACGTACAACATCATCCAGGAGTTCTCGGTCGATAACACGCCGGTGGCCATGGAGTGGAGCGGAGGCTTCCTCGCTGGTCCGTGTGTTGGAACCGCAGACTGCTTCATCAGTGGTGATGAGGACGGATCGCACGAAGGAATCACGGTCAAGCTGACCGACCTGGAGTCCGGCGTTCATACGCAGGGCAACAACGTCACGGCGACCCTGAATATCGTGTTCGGCGCTCTGGCTGAACTCGTCGGGAACACCGCAAGCCTGGGTGTCCTCGGTAACTTCGTAACGGTGAACGGTGTTGCCGTTCTGCCGGTCGCAGAACTCGGTCTCAAGATGGACGTCTGGCTCGTCGACGACGAAGACGATCAGACCGACATCGATGAGTTCTGGGAACGCGCTCTCATTCAGTCGGCTACCCCGGTCATGCTCACGTATGAACCGGAGATCTGCCCGTACTCGAATGAGGCGAACTGTGACGATTCGGTACATTACGATCCCAGTGACGACCTCTATGTCACGCTTCCGCTCACGGTGAATCTGAAGCCGTACGACGGACGTGAAATCGAAGTCGTTCTCTATAGCTCGAAAGTGGATCACATCGGATTCGACTCCAACCTGATCGGTATCTTCGGTGATGCCCCCGAAGGTTGGAATGAAGATGACGATGAAGAATTCACGCGGTACATCTTTGGACCGTTCGATTGTGTCGGTAACGTCGGATCGCAGTACGCTGCGCGCCGATTCATCGTGGACAGCTCGGCTCCGGTCGTAACGTTCTCGACGCCGAACCAGGTCAACCCGGGATCGGACCTTCCGATCTGGGCGACGATCGCGGACGGTACGGAATCCGCCAGCGGCGCGGGAGTGGACGAGTCCACGCTCGAGCTCACGCTGAACGGACCGAGTGGTGAATGCTTCTCGATCAACCCGGCGACGTACGTTGTTGACACCTCGGAGAAGGCTTCGAACGACAGCAACGCGGTCATCGAATCGATCGAGTGGGATGGTGAAATGGTTCACGCTGTGGTCTCCGGCCTCGAAGAGAAGGGGAATTACACCCTCACGCTCTCCGGTCGTGACCGCACGGGGAACAGCTTCACCGCCACGCACAGCTTCGTGGTCGGCAGCTCGGTGCTGACGATTACGGACGCTGCGGTGTACCCGAACCCCGTCGATCCGTCTGATGGAGATGAAGCTTGCATTAACTTCCTCCTCGGCGGAACGCGCGATGCGCAGGTCCAGTACATGATCTACGACTTCGCGGGTGACCTCGTCTACGAGTCGCCGGTCGCTTCCATGGCACCTGGTCAGATCAGCCAGTGCTGGAACGGTCGGACGAACGGCGGGACGATGGTGGCCAACGGTGGTTACCTGGCCCGGATTCTGGTGAACGACGGAGCCGGCACGAAAGCCGAAACCGTCAAGATCGCCATCCGGAAGGGAGACTAATCAATAAGGCTTCGGGGGGGAGCTTGACTCCCCCCCAAGCCTCTTCATATTCGAGGGCCCGGAATTCACCGTGGCTCTCGAACATGAGGAGGACCTTGATTCTGAGGTTTTCTGATTGGTCAAAGAGGGTGAGATGAAACAGCGAGTTGATAATAAAAGTCAGAGTGAAATCAGAGAGAGAGTCAAACAGTCGGATGAGTCATTGAAGTACTCATTTGATCCCTATGAGAGGAGGACCGAGAGAATGTGCATTCGCAGTAAGGCGGTTACCGCGCTTGCGGCCGTCGGGTCGATTGCTCTTCTCGTTGCGTTCACGGTTCCGGCGTTCGCCGAAGAGAACGGTAGCGACAACCACGCGGCTGCGTTCAGTCGTGTGGGCGTTGGTGCCCGCGCTCTCGGTATGGGTGGCGCCTATACTGCCGTAGCGGATGATGCAAACGCAACGATGTGGAACCCGGCCGGCCTTGCTCGTGTCGACAACCTGAACTTCACGTTCATGTACACGGGCGGCTACGATTTTGACCGTAACCATAACTACTTCGGTTACGCGCAGTCTTTCAACATGGCATCAGTCGGTATCGGCTGGACGAATGCCGGTTGGGATGACTTCGTGCGTGCAGGCCAGGGTAGTGGTGACGGTGGAAGCTTCGATCTCACGGACAACCTGATTCACCTCGGTGTCGCACGTCAGTACGGCCCGGTCGGTTTCGGTGTCGCCGGTAAGATCTTCGACCAGGAGATCGACGGCAAATCGGAATCCGGTGGTGGTGTGGACGTCGGTACGTTCTTCATGCCCAGCCCGTACATGACCTTCGGTGTCACCGTACAGGATGTCTGGAGTGAAATCGGTGAAGATCAGGTTCCGTTCAACCTTCGTGGCGGTGTCGCACTCAAGCCGATGGGCGATCTTACGCTCGCGGCGGACATCGAACACGGTGAAGACGACGAAACGGTCTTCCATCTCGGTGCCGAAGCATGGTTCGAATACCATCCTGGCTACCAGCTCGCGCTTCGCGCGGGTGCGAGCGACATCGCTCGTGACGACCAGGACAATGGTTACTCCCTCGGTCTCGGGCTCCGCGTTCCGCGGTTCTTCGGTATCGGGCTGGACTATGCCTTCGTGAACGAAATGGAAGATTTCATGGGCGAGAACCATCGTATCTCCCTCAATCTTGCCTTTGGCGAGCGTGAGCGTGATCGCGATGGCGACGGCATTCCGGATTACGACGACGAATGCCCGAACTCGGCCGAAGACTTTGATGGGTTCATGGATGATGACGGTTGCCCGGATCTCGACAACGACGGCGACGGCATTGTGGATGAACTCGACTCGTGCCCGGATGAAGCCGAAGACTTCGACGGCATCGATGATTCGGACGGTTGCCCGGAACTGGATGACAGGGACGGCGACGGCCTGATGGACGCTGACGATCAGTGCCCGGATGAGCCCGAAGACTTCGATGGATTTGAAGACGGCGACGGCTGCCCGGATGATGACAACGATGGCGACGGCATCCCGGATGCGCAGGATCGTTGCATGAACAATGCAGAGACCTACAACGGTTATATGGACGACGACGGTTGCCCGGACATCGCTCCGCGCGAAAACTTGAACGGCGTCCACTTCGAGTTCAATTCTGCCAAGCTGAAGCTCGGCTCGCAGCAGATCCTCGACGAACTCGTCCGCGCCCTCAAGGCGAACCCGGACGTGAACGTGCAGATCGAAGGCCACACCGATGATGTCGGTTCGGCTTCGTACAACAAGGATCTCTCGCAGCGCCGCGCGAAAGCCGTGGTGGACTACATCGTAACCAAGGGGATCAACGCTTCGCGTCTCTCCCCGCAGGGTTACGGTGAAGAGCGTCCGATCGCGTCGAACAAGACGCCGGAAGGACGACTGGAGAATCGGCGGGTTGAAGTAATCCGCATGAACTAAGCCGGTTCAAGGACTCTCATAGGGAACTCTGCTAGGGGGACGAGTCTCTGCTCGTCCCCCTTTTTCTGTGTCCGCGCCACTTGCCGCCCCCCGCCTCTCGCGATACGCTGTCACCGGAGCGCTTTCCGCGCACCGCTCTCATTGTCCTGCCGTACCGTGAAGGGGCCGCCGTGCAGATCCTCGATGAAAAACTCGTCCTCTCCGCCACCGATCTTGCGAACCACCTCGGCTGTTCGCATCTGACGCAGCTCGCGCGCATGGCCGCCGAGCGCGAGATCGAAATGCCGCGCTACAAAGACGATCAGCTTGCCGTTCTCGAGAAGAGGGGACTCGAACACGAGGCAGCGTACGTCGACCATCTCCGATCGAAAGGTCGCACGGTCGTTTCTCTGCGCGACTTCGAAGGAGATGCGGGCAAACGCACGGTGGCGGCGATGCGGGAAGGAAGCGACGTCATTGTTCAGGCGGAACTGGCGGACGAAGGATGGAGGGGGCGCGCGGATTTTCTGATGCGCGTCGAGACGGCGAGCGCTCTCGGAGACTGGTCGTACGAAGTCGTCGATACGAAGCTGGCGCAGGAAACGCGCGGCGGAACGATCCTGCAGCTCTGCCTGTACACCGAGCTCGTCGGTAAACTGCAGGGACTCGTCCCCGAGAACATGTACGTCGTGCGACCCGGCAAGGACTTCGAGCCGGACGCCTATCGCTTCGCCGAGTATCGGGCGTACTATGCGCTCGTGCAGGGTGACATGCGACGTGACCTTCCCGACGACCCCACCGTTCCGCGCCCCGAAACGTACCCGGATCCGGTCCCGCACTGCGACATCTGCAAGTGGTGGTCACGCTGCGAGAAGCGACGCCGGGGCGACGATCATCTTTCGTACGTCGCCGGCATTCACCGCTCCCATGTCGACGAGCTGCGGGAGCAGGGCACGAGCACGCTGGCCGGATGGGCAGCGTCGGAGAAGCCGCTCTGGCGCGCCCCGCGACGCGGCCTGACGAGGACGTTCGAGCGCCTCCACCGCCAGGCTCAGCTGCAGTTCGAAGGCCGGCGCACGCAAAAGCCGGTTCATGAGTTGCTCGCACTGGAAGAGGGACGGGGCCTTCGTCGCCTGCCTGAGCCGAGTCGTTCCGACGTGTTTCTGGACTTCGAGGGTGATGTCTTCGTGGAAGGGGGAGGTCTCGAGTACCTGTTCGGCTATGCGTACCGGGACGAGGACAACGAACTCGAGTACGAGTACGTGTGGGCGACCGACTTCGAAACGGAGCGCGCCGCGTTCGAACGATTTCTGACGTTCGCGCTGAACCGCTGGAAGGGAGATCTCGGGAGCGGCACGGGTGGCGACTACGGGTTCCACATCTACCATTTCGCCCCGTACGAACCGGTGGCGCTGAAGCGAATGGCGGGAAAGTACGGCGTGGGCGGTGACGCGCTCGACCGTCTTCTGCGCGGGGAGCGACTGATCGACCTGCATCGCGTGGTGCGCGAAGGGGTGCAGGCCAGCGTCGAGCGCTACTCACTGAAGGACCTCGAACCGTTCTTCGGTTACTCGCGCGACCTCGCGCTCCGTGACGCCTCGCTTGCGAAGCATCGCCTCGAGCACGAACTCGAAATGGGAACGCCGGAGGCCATACTCGAAGAGGATCGCGACCTCGTGATCCGCTACAACCGCGACGACTGTTTCGCGACGGCGGGGCTGCGCGACTGGCTGGAGGATCGTCGCGCCGAGTGGATCGCGCGCGGCGAGGAGTTGCCGCGGCCGGAGCTCAAATCAGGCGACCCGGGCGATCAGGTCGAAGAGGCGGAGGACGAAGCGGGCCGGGTGGCGGCCGGTCTTCTCGCGGCGCTTCCGGAAGAGCGCGACGAGTGGAACGAAACCGAGCGCAGAATGCATCTGCTCGCGCATCTCGTGCCGTACTTCCAGCGTGAGTTGAAATGTGCCTGGTGGGACTTCTTTCGGCTTCACGAACTGACGGAAGAGGAGGCGCTCGGAGAGAGGAAGGCGATTGCCGGCTTGATGTTCGAAAAGGAAGTCGGGCGGACGAAAGGCGGCATCCCGATCCAGCGATACTCTTTTCCTGATCAGGAACTCGCGCTCGATTCGGGAGACAAGCTCGAAGAAGTTCTCGGCGAAAAAGTGGGCGTGGTCGAGCACTTTGATCCACGCGAGAGCACGATCGACATACGGAAGATGCGCGCGTCCGCCGAGCGCCACCCGAAGATGGTGCATGAAGGCGGTGTCATAACTCCCGGCGACCTCCATCGCTCGCTGCTGGCGTTCGCGCAGTCGCTTCTGCCCGCGGGGGACGGCGCCCCGGACGAAGTCGCGCGTGAGCTGCTGACGGTCATGGCGGGCTCGAAGCCGCTGGCGCCGGGCGATCGGGATGCGCGTCTCGACCTCCTCTTTCGCAGGCCCCCGCAGGCGGCGGAGGCCACGCCGACCCTCTTTCCGACGCTGCGGCAGCAGGACGAGCCGGTGGCGGAAGCCGCTCTCCGGATTACGCGCGGCCTGGACCGGAGCATCCTCCCCGTGCAGGGCCCGCCCGGCACCGGTAAGACGTACGTGGGAGGGGAGATGATTGCCCGCCTGGCGGCCTCAGGAGCCCGCGTCGGGGTCACGGCCGTCAGCCATAAAGTGATCGTCCATCTCCTCCGATCGGCCCTGGAGCGCGCCGACGCGCTCGAGATCGCATTACAGGCGTCCCACAAGTGGGGAGACCCGCCCGGGGAGAACGAACGGATCGGCAGCGTCGACAACAAGACGTTCCTGGCGGCCCTGGGAGAGGGCCGGATCGTGGGGGGCACGGCCTGGATGTGGTCCCGCGAGGATGCCCGGGAGTGTCTCGACGTGCTGTTCATCGACGAGGCGGGGCAGCTGTCGCTTGCCATGGCCCTGGCGGCCTCGCGCGCCGCGAAGAACGTCGTGCTTCTGGGCGATCCGCAGCAGCTTCAGCAGCCGCAGCGGGGGGCGCACCCCGAAGGGGCTGACGTCTCCGCTCTGGAGCATCTGCTTGACGGCGCCAAGGTCATCGATGGCGACCGCGGGCTGCTGCTCGACCGCACCTGGCGCCTGCATCCCGCGATCTGTCGTTTTACATCCGAACTGTTCTACGAAAACCGGCTCGAGCCCATCGACACAATGAAAAACCAGCGCCTCGTAACCGACTCTGCGTTCCGCGAGAGCGGTCTTTACTTCGTTCCCGTATCGCACGAAGGGAACCAGAGCAGCGCGCCGGAGGAGGCCGAAGCGATCGCGGCTCTCGTGAAGAACCTGCTTGCCACAACGCGCGCGTGGATCAACGCGGACGGCGTCACGCAAAAGTTCACACCGAAAGAGATTCTGATCGTGGCCCCGTACAACGCGCAGGTCGGGCGTTTGCGCCGGCTCATCCCTGACGTGCGCATCGGCACCGTCGACAAGTTCCAGGGGCAGGAGGCGCCCGTCGTGATCTATTCGATGACGAGTTCTTCCGCAGAGGACGCGCCCCGCGGCATGTCGTTTCTGTACGACCCGCATCGCTTCAACGTGGCCGTGAGCCGCGCCCGCTGCATTTCGATCGTGGTCGCGACGCCCGCGCTCCTGCGCCCCGAATGCCGCACGCCCCACCAGATGCGAATGGCAAACGTGCTCTGCCGCTATCACGAAATGGCACACGAGGTGCGGCTTCCGGGGACGAGCGCGTCGTGAAGAAGCGCATCCAGGATGCGAAGAAGCGCATCCAGGATGTGAAGAAGCGCATCCAGGATGCGAAGAAGCGCGATCTGAACCTGTCGAACTACGACCGGATCTATGCCGTCGTGAAACGCATCCCGAAGGGACGCGTGGCGACGTATGGACAGGTCGCGTCGCTTGCCGGGCTGCCAGGGCACGCGCGCCAGGTGGGCTACGCCCTGCACGCGCTTCCCGAGAACCATCGCCTCCCGTGGCACCGCGTCGTGAATGCGAAGGGCGAAGTGTCCCCCCGCGCCTATCCGTTCGCCGAGGACATGCAGCGGGCGTTTCTCGAAGCCGAAGGGATCCCGTTCGACGAGCGCAACCGGTTCCCGCTCGAAGAGTATCGCTGGCGCCCCCGTAAGGCGCTCTGACCGAATTCCCGTATCGCGCTATACTGAAAACGGCACACTCGTCCGCCCCTGATGGAGATCCGGTCCATGCGCGCCCTCTCGTTCGACGCCATCGATACGGTCATCGCCCGCTGGATGTTCCGGTACGGCGGGTTTCTGCTGCGTATTTCCCTCGCCGTGATCTTCATATGGTTCGGCCTTCTGAAGCCGCTCGGCATGAGTCCCGCGGCGGATCTCGTGCGCCGTACGGTCTACTGGATGCCCCCGGAGGTCTTTCTGCCCATTCTCGGCTGGTGGGAAGTCGCGATCGGCGTGTGCCTGCTTTTCCGGCCCCTCATTCGCGCCGCGCTGCTCCTTCTCTTCCTGCAGATGCCCGGCACCGTACTGCCGCTCTTTCTACTGCCCGCGGTCTGCTTCACCCATCCGCCGTTCGGGCTGACCCTCGAGGGGCAGTACATTATCAAGAATCTCGTTCTGATCAGCGCGGCACTCGTCATCGGCGGCACTGTCCGGCGCGAGTCGACGCGCGACAAAGTTCTGTAACCACCCCCGGAGAATCGTATGTCGAACTTTTATCCGTCAATTACAGAAGAACAGGAGACGCTGATCAGGAATGCGCCGCTGTTTTTCGTCGCGAGCGTCGACCCCGGGGCCATGCCCGGTCCTTCGCCCGCGGAGACGGGACCGCTCAACGTGTCCCCGAAAGGCGGTTCCCCGCTTCACGTACTCGGTCCGAATCGTGTGGCGTACGTCGACTTTCTCGGCAGCGGCAACGAAACCGCCCGGCATGTGCAGGCGGGGAGCCCGATCACGCTGATGGTATGTTCGTTCGAAGAGGAAGACGCGGCCATCGTGCGCCTGTACGGAAAGGCGGTCGTGCGCCCGGTTGACGACGAAGATCTTCCCGAAGGAATCTTCGAAACGAAAGCCGCGCAGTTCAAGTTCAAGGCCCGGCAGGTGATCGACGTGGAAGTGGAAAAGACGATGACGAGTTGCGGGTACGGTGTTCCGATTCTCGAGCCCGTACGACAGAGAAGCAAGGCCGAGTGGGGAAGGAAGTACAAATGACGAACCAGCTGGCCGCGATAGTACGCAGGGAGCTGGGCGCCCTGTCGCGCGAGCTCAATCTCTACCCGGACGAAACGTACCTGTGGGCGCGACCGCCGGGAACGCCGAACACAGCGGGGAATCTCGCGCTTCATATCGTCGGCAACCTGCGCGCCCTGATCGGAGCACAGCTCGGCGGCACAGGGTATGAGCGGGACCGCGACGCGGAGTTTGCGAAGCGCGGTGTCGCGCGCAGCGAGATTCTGGCCGAAATCGAAGTAGCCGCGCGCGAAGTGGAGGAGACGCTGGCCGGCCTGACCGCCGCTGACCTGGCGGCCCCGTACCCCGTCGCGATTGCGGGAGTCCGGTTTCGCGTCGACGACTTCCTGCTCCATCTTGTAAGCCACCTCTCGTTTCATCTGGGGCAGATCGATTATCACAGGCGGATCGTAACCGGCGTGAAGACGGGCGCGGACACGCTCGCGATCCCGGCGCTCGCGTCGGCCGAACCGCAGTAAGGAGACTCATCATGTGCAGAAACATTCGTACGCTTTTCAACTTCGAACCGCCCGCGACGCGCGCTGAAATCGAAGCGGCGTCCCTGCAGTTCGTGCGCAAGGTGAGCGGCTTCACGAAACCGTCGCAGGTGAATGAACCATCATTCACACGCGCGGTCGAAGACGTGGCGAAGATCGTCGAAGGTCTTCTGGAGTCGCTCGAAACGAATGCAGAACCGAAGGATCGTGAGGAAGAAGCGGCCAAGGCGCGTGAACGGGCGAAGAAACGGTTCGGCGTGCGCGCCTGATTGTGCTCGTCTCTGCGTGCCCGCGCGCGTGATTACGCGCTCGCGCGTTCCGTGGTAGAATGCGCGCATGCTGACTCGCTGGATCGCCCATACCGCCGTGCGCGCACTTCCGTTCACGCTTTTCCTGGGTGTATTGCTCGGGTCTGTTCGGGCATGGGATGAAGTACGCGCGGGGCTCTGGCTCCTCGTTTTCGACGAGCTCCAGCGCGGGCTCGTTCTCGCCGCCGGGCTCACGCTTCTCTTCTTTCTCGCGAGCCTGCTGTTCCGGGGAATGGCGCGCTCGCTCGGCCTGGATGACGTGCCTGCCACCGCGCTCGGCACGGCTGCCGCTCTCGCCCCGATCTTTTCCGTGGCGGGGTATGAAATCAACCGCCGCCTCCTGCCCGGAATCACGGAACCCCTCAGTATCGTCGGCAATCTCGTCATGCTCGTCGCGATGGTCTATTTCTGGTCCTTCCTCGGCAGGTGGTTCGCCGCTTTCCGCGCAAACCCGCCCGGCGCGATGCCTTCGCCGCTTCGCTACTGGCCGCTCGTCGCGATCGCGGCGGTGCCCGTGTTTCTGGGCGTTCTGCGAGCCGGCGCCCCGACTGTTCCCGTCCTGTTCGTTCTGATCGACACGCTGCGCGCCGATCGCCTCGGCTGCTACGGCAACCCGCTTTCCCCCTCGCCCTCACTCGACCGTCTCGCCCGCGAAGGCATCCTCTACCAGGATGTCGTGACGCCGGCTACCTCGACCAAGTCGAGCATTGCCTCTCTCTTTACGGGGAAGGACGTCCATGCGCACGGCGTGTACGTTGGCAACCGCGAAGATCGGGAAGGGTATGTGACGCAGCGTATCCGGGAAGAGGAAGAAACGATGGCCGAAGCGTTTCGTGACGCCGGTTACGTGACCGTGGCATGGGTGCAGAACGGCCATGTTTCAAAGCTCTCCCGATACGATCAGGGCTTTACGTCGTTTACCGAGAACGCAGGGTCCGTGAACACGATTCACGATCGCTTCAGGCGCTGGTTCCCCCGGGGACATCGCTATCCGTTCTTCGCATATCTTCATATCATCGACGTTCATGGACCGTACAAGCCGCCAGCACCATGGAACAAACTGTACGGCGCCGATGCGTTCTCTCTTTACGACAAGGTGCCCATCGACGACTGGAGGGACTACGTTCGCGGGACGAGGCTGGGGGAATACGAATTCGGCCCGGAGGAAATGCGGAAGATCCGCAGCCTCTACGACGGTCAGATCAAGCTCGTCGACTCGGTGCTCGGTACGCTTTTCGAGGAACTGCGCGCGGCCGACCTGTACGATTCGATGTGCATCGTTGTGACGTCTGATCATGGCGACGGGTTTCAGGAGCATGGCTTCATGGGGCACTCGCATCACCCGTACACGGAACTTACGCATGTGCCTCTGATCGTAAAGCTGCCTGGCGGCGCGCGCGCGGGTACGATCGAAACCGGGCAGTTCCGGCTGCGCGATCTCGGATCGCAGGTTGCTGTGTGGGCCGGAATCCCGCCGCCATCGACCGCGGCCCCGGCCGCCGAGAGCGACCTGATCGTGAGTGAGAATCACATCAGTACCGACGCCGGCGAGTTCCCTGTAGCCGTTTCGGTTCGTAACGATTCGCTCAAAATGATCCGGCTTCCGGACGGTCGTCAGACTCTCTATCATATCGGGAACGATCCTGCGGAAACGATCGACCGCACCGCCGGGTTTCCCGAAGCGGTCGCGCGCTTCTCCGCCGTGGTCGACCGCATCGGCAATGAACGCGCCCGGAACATCGACCAGGCGGTGTTGCCGAAATCCACCGTGGACGAGCTGAAGGCGCTCGGCTATGTCGGCGATTAAAGGGCGCTTACGCCGCCCCTGCCCACAACCGGTCGGATTTGTTGTATAATTTCCCGACGTTGCCCGCCCGTTTTCGTCTGCGTTCGGGATCTCCTGCCCCTCGAGCCTTTCCGGACACGGTGGCGACGGCCATCGGGAAGCCCCTTGATACCCTTCCCTCCGCGCGTTGGATCTCAGTTCGGGCGCCGTTGATTGAGGTCCGGCGGACCTCTGCTCCGAACGGCACGAAGGAGATCTGCTCATGAAAAATATCTACGTCGGTAATCTTCCGTATCAAATATCGGAAGAGGAACTGCGCGCCACGTTTGCCGGGTATGGCGACGTTGCGTCCGCGAAGATCATCATGGATCGCGTGAGCGGTCAGTCCAAAGGCTTCGGTTTCGTCGAGATGGCCGATGACGGTCACGCCGCGGAGGCGATCAAGAACCTCGACGGTTCCGAAGTGGGGGGACGCAACCTGCGCGTGTCCGAAGCGCGTCCGCGTGAAGCGCAGGCGCCGCGCGAAAACAGCTGGTAGCATTCCTGCGATGATTTCGAACGGGAGGGGAGCCTTTTCGGGGGCTCCCCTTTTGATTGAAAGGTAAAGCATGAGCGAAGCCCGCGACCGCATTCGAAAAATCGCAGCCGAGCATCGTGCGCGCGGCGACGAGACCGCGTGGTTCGAAGCGGTGTACTCCGAGGCGGGCGGGGATCGCGCGCGCATTGCGTGGGCCGACGGCGAACCGAATCCGCATGTGCTCGCGCTGCTGGACGAGATGAAACCGGGAGCCGACGGGGAACGCGACGTTCTCGAAGTGCTCGAAGTGCTCGAAGTCGGGTGCGGTCTCGGCGACACGTCGGAGGCGCTGGCGGCGCGCGGACTGCAAGTGACAGCTTTCGATCTTTCGCCAACGGCGATTCGCTGGTGCCGCCGGCGCTTTCCCGCAAGCTCTGTCAACTTCGTCGCTGCCGATCTGTTCGCGCTGCCTTCGACATGGGAGAATCGCTTTCCGTTCATCGTCGAGTGCTACACGCTGCAGGTACTTCCGTCGGCGCTCCGCGCCAGAGCCATGCGCGCTCTGACGCGGACGCTTGCTCCCGGCGGCCACCTGCTCCTGGTGTGCCGCGCCCGTGACGAGGCGGAGCCCGAAGGCGAGATCCCGTGGCCGCTCACCGAAACGGAACTCCGCTCGTTCGCCGGCGGGGATCTCGAACTGACAAAGATGGAGCGCTTTCTCGATGACGAAGGGCCGCCTGCTTCCCGGTTCCGCGCGGTGTACCGCAGATCACCGGGGGAGGGGGGCGCGTCGTGAGACTCGCGTACGGGGAAGATCTCGCGTGGGTGCACCATGACGGCTTCGGGGCCTTTGCGCGACAATCGGCGCCGGGCCTGCTCGCCCATCTGCGCGACGCGGGGATCGACGGGGGGCGTGTGATCGATCTCGGGTGCGGCAGCGGGATCTGGGCGGCTGCTCTCGGCCGCGCCGGTTACGATGCCTGCGGAATCGATTCTTCGCGGCACATGATCGCGCTCGCAGGGAAAGTCGCCCCCGCCGCGACGTTCGTGAACGAGTCGCTCTGGAGCGCGGAGCTTCCCCGATGCCGTGCGGTGACTTCGCTCGGCGAATGCGTCAACTTCCTGTTCGACGGCAGAAAGGACGCGCGGGCGATGCGCGCATTCTTCCGGCGCGTGTATGCCGCGCTCGACCCGGGCGGTCTCTTCGCGTTCGACTTCGCGGAACCCGGCCGGAGCCGGGGCGGATACCGCGGGTTTACCGAGGGCGCGGACTGGAGCATTCAGTACGACGTGAGCGAGAACGCGCGGCGCACGGAGCTCACACGCCGGATCGTCGTTTTTCGAAAAGCGGGCGATTCCTGGCGACGGAGCGAGGAGACGCACAAGCTCCGCCTGTTCCGTGCCCCCGACCTCGCGGATCGATTGCGCGAGGCCGGGTTTCGGGTTCGGATCGTGCGCGGCTACGGCGAGTTCCGCTTTCCGCCGGCCTACGCCGCGATCCTTGCACGAAAGCCGTCGAAAGGGGGCGGTCCCGCGCGCCCCGATGCTGTAGGATGCGAAGTATGAAACTACGCACAATCATGGTGTCCGGCCGGGAGCGAGACCTCGCGTTCGCATGGAACGAACAGTTCGCGCCCCACGTCGGCGCACTGACACGTTCCGCATTCGAAGAGCTTCTCGATCGAGCAGGGGGCGCGCTGTTCATCGAACACGATGGCGTCGTCGCCGGCTTTCTCGTTACGTTTCGTGAAGGGGCCGAGTACGAGAGCGAGAACTACCGCTACTTCGACGCGAAGTACGATTCGTTTCTCTACATCGACAGAATCGTCATCGCCGCGTCGTTTCAGCGACAGGGGATCGGACGCGCCGTGTACGAAGAGCTGGCACGCATGGCACGGGAAGAGGGCATCGCGATGATCGCGTGCGAAGTGAACGTAAACCCGCCGAATCCGGATTCGTCCGCATTTCACGAAAGTCTCGGTTTTCGTGAAGTCGGAAAACAGGATACGTGCGGCGGGGAGAAGACGGTTGCTCTGCTCGTGAAAGACTGCAGGTGACGAGAGAGACACGCGCATGATTACGCTGACGGAGAAACCCGGTTTCACGCTCGTTCGCATGGACGACGGAAAAGCCAACGCGATGAGCCTCGCGTTCTGCGAGCAGCTCACGGAAACGATGCGCGCCGCCGAAGCCGCGAAACAGCCGGTCGTTCTGACGGGCGCGGGGCGCATCTTCTCGGCCGGCGTCGACCTGCCGCTTCTCGTGCGCGAAGGCGAAGAGTACGTGCGCGCGTTTCTTCCGGCGCTCGACCTCTCGTTCAGCGCGGTGGCATTCGCGTCCGTGCCCGTGATCGCCGCCGTAAACGGACACGCGATCGCCGGCGGATGCGTGCTCACGTGCGCGTGTGACTATCGCATTCTGATCGATCGGGGCGCGAGCATCGGCGTTCCCGAACTGCGCGTCGGCGTCCCGTTTCCGCATCTCCCGTTCGAGATCATGCGCGCGCGCGTTGCGCCGGAACACTTCCGCGAAGTCATGCTGCTCGGAAAGAACTACGAGCCATCCGCTGCACTTGGGCTTGGACTTGTCGACGCCCTGGCGCCCGGTTCGACCCTTCTGGAAACGGCAGAAGGTGTAGCGCGCCAGCTCGGTTCGGTGCCGGCTGCCACGTTTCGTTTTACGAAGGAGCAGCTCCTGGCGCCGCTCCGCGCCAGGCTTCAGGAGGCTGCGCAGGGAGATGACGAACCGCTGACGCTCTGGACGAGCCCGGCGGTCACGGCCGCGATCACGGCTTTCATCGAAACCACGATTCGGGGGAACGCCCGCCCCCGGAGCACCGAAGAGACTGTTTGACGCACCACGCACGACAACGTGCGGGAGGACTATCGATGGCAGAAGGAAAGAACGTACTCGGCGGTGATCTCGCTCCCTGCTCGAAGGATCCGCTCACGGGGTTCTATCGCGACGGGTGCTGTCGCACCGGCCCGGAAGACTACGGTCTTCACATTGTCTGCACGCGCGTGACCGACGAGTTCCTGGCGTTCTCGAAGCGGACCGGCAATGATCTCAGCACGCCGATGCCGCAGTACGGGTTTCCCGGACTGAAGGACGGCGACCAATGGTGCGTGTGCGCGGAACGCTGGAAGGAAGCGTACGACGCGGGTGTCGCCGCGCCGGTCGTGCTCGAAGCAACGCATGTTTCGGCGCTCGAGTTCGTTTCACTCGACGCGCTCAAGAAGAACGCCGCGAAAGGATCGTCGTGATGGATCTCAAAGCCGTCATCAGCGAGCTCGAACGAAACGGCGCGGCGATCGAAGCGGCATACGAAGGAATTTCGAGCGACGGCGTACGCTGGAAGCCGAGCGAGAAGAAGTGGTCCCTTCTCGAAGTTCTCTGTCATCTCGCCGATGAAGAGAAGCGCGACTTTCGCACGCGCGTTCGCGTGACCCTCGAAAGCACGGACGAGAAATGGCCCCCGATCGACCCCGAAGGGTGGGTGACCGAGTTTCGCTACAACGAACAGGACCTGGACGCGGTGATGACACGCTTTCGCGAAGAGCGTGCGGAGTCGCTGCGATGGCTGCGGTCTCTGAAGAAGCCCGACTGGGAAATCGCATATGAACATCCGGCTCTCGGGCCGCTGCGCGCGGGAGACCTGCTGGCTTCCTGGGCCGCGCACGACCTGTTGCACCTGAAGCAGATCGCGCACACGAAGGCCATGCTTCTCGCCCATGAAAGCAAACCGTTCTCTGTGCGTTACGCGGACCCCTCTCTGGGCGATTGACCCGTGAAGCACCCGGCGGTCGTGGCCTTCACCCTGCAGCGTGTTTACGCTCAGCTTCCGTCCGCCGATCTGGTAGAGTGGCTGCATACCTTTTCAATCTGAGATACGACATCCGCGGGGGAAAACATGCCGAATCGACTGATCGCACATGTACTGATTGCACCACTACTGCTGGTTTCACTGCTGATCGGAGCGTCGCGGGCGGAAGCCGTTGTCGATCCGAACGGTGGTTTCGGGGGCGGGCCGCTCGCCGGGACTCTGAACGTGCAGGTCATCGACGGTCTGACCGGGGCGCCGATCGAAGGCGCGTTCTGCCAGGTCGGCGAGGCGCCGGGATCGCCGTTCGCCGGGAACCTCGGCTTCACGGATGCGGGCGGAAACGTGACCTTCACCGACACGGCGCTCACCGGACCGCAGACCGTGACCGCAGGGAAGAGCGGGTACAACTACTTTACCGTGTTCGATATCGACGCGAACACGATGATCCTTCCCATCATTCTTTACGACGACGAACCCCAGAAGTCCGTGTACGACGGCGTTGTGAACGGAATCAACTTTGTGAACAACGACGGCAACTTCGATCTTGCAATCGTGCTACCCACGATCGGAATCGGCGACATCACGAGCCTCGCGAACTTCGGCGCATTTTCTCCCATCGTCCTCGATACGTTTCCGCTGATCGGCGAGACGGGAGTCCCCGGCATTCTTTACATGCCGCTCCAGGTCGAATTCCTGTTCGTTGCGGTCGATCGCACGCCTTACTTCATCAATCTCCAGACGAATACGACGCAGGATCTCTTCGCGCTGAACGGACGGATTCCGACGAGCGTGCTGCTCGACGGTCTTGGTGGCGAAGAGCTCGACTTCCTGGCGCTTGCTCAGGACTTCAATCTGCGCGAATTCGGAATCGTCGAGGGGGTGAACGTTACCGGCGATGCGAGCGGCGTCGACATCGAGCTGACGGCGGACGATGTGCGCGATACGTATATCGACGTCCAGAATACGCTGCCCGGCTTCGACGTGTTCGCGATCGAGGTCGGCGATCTTGACGGCCTTACGGGACTGGGACGGCTCGTCATGGCCGGTTTCGCCGCGTTCGAAGGCGGTACGAACGAGCTCGTTGAAGTCACCACGATCGAACCGCTCGGCCCGTTTGCAGGGATGGACTACTTCGCGGGCGCCGTGCAGAACGACACGATCGAGGGGCGGGCGAATTCGTTCGCCTCGGACCGCACGAGCCGCGCGCCCGGAGACACGGCGACGGTGACCGACTTCTTCCTGCCGCCGCAGCCCGATCTGCTCGGCCCGACTTTCTCCTGGAACTCGGTGGAGAATCCCGGCATCACGGGCGCCGCCGATCTCTACCAGTCGACGATCACGCTGGTTACGACCGTTCCCGACACGACGCCGGGCGCGGATCCGCAGGTCGACACGCTCGACCTCGCCACGACGCTCTGGGAATTCGTGATGACCGGAAGCGACACGGATTTCACGATTCCGGCTCTCGGGCCGAACATCCTGCCCGGGCTCGTCGATCCCGGTGCCACGCCCGAGAAGGACCGGCTGACTTTCAACATTTTCGGCCTCGGGCTCGGAATGAATCCTTCGTTCGATTTCAACGAGTTCGATCTCGTCGACCGCGCGATCGACGCCACACAGATTGCGTGGAACAGCGCGACGTTTCTCGATTTCCCCGAAGAACTCTGGACATCGGTCCCCGGCGGGCGCGATCGTGACGCGATTCGCGTCCTGAGCGGTGCGCGGCCGAACCCGTTCCGCGGCGAAACCGTTCTGCTGCTGAATCTCGGCGCGAACGAGGGGCGCTTCGATCTCGAAGTCTTCAACATTGCAGGGCGGCGCGTGCGCACGCTTCTCTCCGGCGCGAGCGGTTCGGGCGAAATGACCGTGACCTGGGACGGGATGGACGCAGGCGGCAGGCGCGTGCCGGCCGGCAGCTACTTCCTGCGGCTCAGCGATGGGGAACGGGTGTATTCGACGAAAGTAGTGAAGACGCGATAGGGGTGGGGTTCGCTCTGATGCGCGATGCGTGCGTGCGGAAGCCGGGGCGCGCGTCGGCGCGATCCCTGGCTGAGCGGCCTTTGATGGAGGAGGCGGATGGGGATACCGTACGCTGACTTCTGTTGCTGTCGTGTCAGTTTCGCGGCTGTGCGCCGAAAGGCCTTTTCAGCCAAGGTTGGTCTCGCTTGCCGCGCGCCCCGGCTTTCCGCACGCACGCCTCAGAAGTCGGAGTCCGGGGGGGCGGCGAGTCGGATCGGAAGTCGGAAAAGAAGTCGGAAAAGAAGCCGGAGCGCGCGTCGGCGCGATCCCTGGCTGAGCGGGCTCACAATGTCGTAGAATCGGCCGCATGCATTTCGACCTCACAGCCACACTCGTGTTCATATTCGTCACGACTTTCACCCCGGGTCCCAACAACATTTTGAGCGCTTCGATGGGCGCGCTCTATGGCTATCGCCGCACGCTGCCGTTCCTGTTCGGGGTGGTGTGCGGGTTCGTGATCGTCATGACGCTCTCCGCCACTCTTTCGACGGCGCTCAGGAGTGTTCTGCCGGCCGCGGCGCCGGTCATGCGGTATCTTGGCGCGGCCTACATTCTCTGGCTGGCGTTCGGTATCTATCGAAGCAGCGGCGCGCTTCTCGCGCCACGTGTGGACGCCAGGCCGCTCCCTTTTCTGACCGGTCTCACGCTGCAGTTCGTCAATCCGAAGGGCGTGTTCTTCGGGCTCACGATCTATTCCACTTTTCTTGCGCCGCTTTCGAATGATTTCCGGCTGCTTCTCCTGGCGCCGTTTGCGATCGCGCCGGTCACGTTCGCCGGGATCTCGACCTGGGCGCTGGGTGGGCAGGCCATTCGCGGCTGGATCGACTCTCCCGCAAAAGCCAGAATCGTGGGGATCATTCTGGCGCTCTCTCTGGCGTACACGGCGCTCGATGTACTGGGAGTGATCTAGGTCGGGGGGGCGGTACGAAGTCGGTGCAAACCGCCGGGCCTGCCCGCTCCCTCGGGGAAGGGCGCGGGAACAACCAGACCATTTTATTTCTCGCGCTTCTCGGCTTCTTTCGCTTCGTTCCAGTAGCCGTCCATGACTGCGAGAGAGGGCGGGTTCTTGACGTCGATGCGTTCTTCGATCGTGCGAAAACGTGAGTAAAATCTTCGGATCGAGCCGTTCAGCGCGTCTTCGGGATCGATGTCGAGATGACGCCCCAGGTTCGCGAGCGCGAAGATCAGGTCGCCGAGTTCTTCCTGCATGCGATCGCGGTCGCCCGCTTTCACTTCATCCGTGAACTCTTTCAGCTCCTCGTGAATCTTGTCGACGACGGGGTCGACGTCGGGCCAGTCGAAACCGATGCTCGCGGCCTTCTGTGTGATGCGGCGCGCGCGCAGCAGCGCGGGGAGCGACGCGGGGATACCGTCGAGAATCGACTCGCGATGTTCGTTCCCTTTTTCGGCCTTTTTCGAAGCCTCCCACGACGCCTTGAGCTCTTCTTCGGTCTTGAATTTCTGATCGCCGTAGACGTGCGGATGCCGCCGGATCATCTTGTCGAGGATGGACTGGATCGAGTCGGCAATCGTAAAGCGTTCTTCTTCCTCGGCGATGCGCGCGAGAAACGCCGCAAGAAAAAGCGTGTCGCCGATCTCGCCGCGAAACCCTTCAAAGTTCCCCTTGCCGTACTCTTCGACCGCTTCGTGCGCCTCTTCCAGAAAGTGCGGCAGCATCGACTCGTACGTCTGCTTCTGGTCCCAGGGACAGCCCTCGGGGCTTCGCAGATGCGCCACCATTTCGACCAGCTCGCCGAAGAGCTCGGCGGCGCGTTCTTTCGTGCTCATGATTCGCGTGACCTCCGTGATCACGCGAGAATAGCACAGCGACTGTATTGTGGAGTGCATCCGCCGTGGCTCAGGTCCGGCTGGATCCGGCTGGGTCCTGTTCGCTCCGGCTCACCTCAGGCGGAAACCGAGTCGGCGGGGTCTTTCGGCAGCGTGATGCTCAGCACTTTGAACCCGATGAGCCCGGCCACGATCGAACCGCCGAACACGCCGAACCGGGTGGCGGCGGCGTACTCGGGAGCGGCGCCTTCGAACGCGAGCATGCCGATGAAGAGGCTCATCGTGAAACCGACGCCGGTCAGGATGCTGACACCGAAGAGCGATCCCCACGATGTCCCCTTCGGGAGACTCGCGATTCGGGTCACGATGGCGAGAGCCGAGAAACCGAACACGCCGAGCGTCTTTCCGATCAGAAGGCCGCCCGCGATTCCGAGCGAGACGGGGCCGAACAGAACGTCGGCGCCGATTCCACGGAAACTCACGCCCGAGTTCACGAAGGCGAACAGCGGCAGGATCATGAACGCGACGTAGGGATGCAGCAGGTGTTCGAGCCTTCGCAGGGGAGAATGGCCATCCGCGTCCGTGGCGCGGAGCGGAATCGCGAACCCGAGTGAAACGCCCGCGATCGTGGCGTGCACCCCCGATTTCAGGACGCAGACCCAGATGATGGCGCCAACGAGAAGATAGACGCCGAGATGTGTCACGCGCCGTCGGTTCAAGATCGCGAGAACGACCATGCCTATCGTGCCGAGCGAGAACGCGAGGAGCGAGAGCTTGCTCGTATAGAACAGGGCGATGATGCCGATCGCGCCGAGGTCGTCGACGACGGCGACCGCGGTCAGAAAAACTTTCAGCGCGATCGGCACGCGTTTCCCGAGCATGGAAAGAATGCCGAGCGAGAACGCGATGTCGGTCGCGGCCGGAATGGCCCAGCCGGCCCGGCCCACCGGATCGTCCTGCGTGAACCAGAGGAAAATGAGCGCCGGGATCGCGACGCCCCCGATCGCGGCGACGACAGGAAGCGTCATCTGCCTGCGATCGGACAGTTCGCCGTCGAGGATCTCGCGTTTGATCTCGAGTCCGACGAGTAGAAAGAAGATTGCCATGAGCCCGTCATTCACGATCAGCAGAAAGTTCTTGTTCAGTTCGAGTGCGCCGAGTCTGACTTCGATCGGAACGTCGAGCAGCAGCTGATACCAGCGCGCCACTCCCGGCACGTTGGCGCAGACGAGTGCGGCCGCTGCCGCGATCATGAGCAGAATCCCGCTCGCGGACTGGAGCTTCAGAAAACTCTGGATGGTGCGAACCGGCATGACTTCCTTTCCATGGTAACGGCTGGTCCTTGCAGCTACTTGTTCGCGTTGCG
Source organism: Candidatus Eiseniibacteriota bacterium (assembly GCA_029262235.1). GTDB lineage: Bacteria > Orphanbacterota > Orphanbacteria > Orphanbacterales > Orphanbacteraceae > JABDJQ01. Next base: position 67,195 of record JAJCZU010000006.1, read on the forward strand.
TGTAAAGAGACCGTCGCGTGCGGTCTCCATGAGTTCGCGTACCGCGGGATGCTTGACTCTTCGCTCCACCGAGATCGCGAAGAACCGTTCCCGAAGTTCCGGAATCCGGCCGACGATCTGCACGCGGTACTGCCTGACGATCTCCTCTTCGATGACGCTCGGCCCGATGAACAGTCCGACCCCGGCCTGCCCGAACACTTTGAGCAGTGCGCTGTCTTCGAATTCCCCCGTGACCTGCGGTCGAACGCCGTTCCGGTCGCACCAGGCATCGAATGCCAGGCGAAGCGCCGTATTCACCGTGGGCAGCAGGAAGGGGGCGCCGTCGAGCGACTGCGGGAATCCCTTGCGATGCTTCGTCGCGTGGCGTTTCGCGCCGAAGACGGTGACGCCGCACGAACCGATCTCATGATTGTAAGCCTGCACTTTCACTTCGGGCGCGATCGGGCTGTCCGAAAGCACGAGGTCGATATCGTGGACCGCAAGCCGGGCCAGCAGGTCGGTCGACTTCCCTTCGAAACAGATGATCTGGATGCCGTCGCCGAGCTTCATCGCCGGCTCGAGAAGTCGCCACGCGACGAGCTTCGGAACGACGTCCGTGATGCCGACCCGGAATCGCACCGGGCTTCCGACCGGCCTCCCCTTGACGGCATCCTGCAGTTCGCGGCCGAGCGTGAAGATCTCTTCCGCGTAACGGTAGACGAGATGCCCGGTCTCCGTCAGCACCAGTTTGCGGCCGGTGCGCGAGAAGAGCTCCGCGCCGAGGTCCTCTTCGAGGAGCTTGAGCTGCGCCGAAATCGTCGGTTGCGCGAGCCGCAGTTTCCTGCCGGCCGCCGCGATCGTCCCTTCGCGGGCGACCGTCCAGAAGTACAGCAGGTGATGGTAATTGATCCATTCCATGGGCACAGTATAGTTAGTTAAAACCGATGATGCCATGTTTTATTATCTATTTTACTAACGATCGGATTTGGGCGATACTTCGTGTGTGCAAGCAAATGGTCTTCGATCCGTTCCCCTTACACAAGGAGTGCAGATTCATGAGAGTCCGGATTCAGAGTCGTAGTTTTGACGTCACCGATTCGTACGGGCGACATGTGCGGCGGCGTGTCCATCACTCACTCGACAGAGTGCAGCGGCGCATCGCCGACGTGGAAATCAGGCTGATGGATCTGAACGGCCCGAAAGGGGGAGTCGACAAGCAGTGCAACGTCATTGTCCGGCTCTTGAACGGTCGCAGGGTGATCCTTCGTGAAACCGACAGCTGCGCCTGGCGTCTGATCGATGTCGCCACGAATCGCATGAAACGGCTCGTGATGGAACACCTGGAGCTTCGAAGGGGTAGAAGGGGCCGAAGGAGTCGCGAGAGCATCCGGCACCATGTGCACGATGAGCCGATGGAAGTCCGCTCGATGGAAACCGCGCAGGCGACTAACGAATAGATAGGTCGGCCCTTGCGGCCGGCGGTGCGGAAATCAATTGCCCTCCATAAGCAAAGCCCGAGGCCCGGCCGCCCCGGGCTTCCGCATGTCTGGCCAGGGCGGTTGACGGTTCCCGCGAGCGCGGTAAAATAGCGGCATGCCATTCATCACAACTATGTGCGGGGCCGTAGTATTCGCTATTCTCGCACTTCCCGCCGGTTCGCATGCTGTGGCGGACCAGTCGATTCCGTCCCCCGAGCCGGTCCTCGATGCGGAGCCGGCCACGCGCCCTCCCAGCACGCTTCTCGTTTACGGCGCCTGCGACAACGACGGCGAACCGCATTTTCTGGGCAAGATCAAGGACATGACGGCCGCTGCGCGCGATTTCGCCGCGAACGAGAAGATCGTCGTCTTCGTCGATCGCGCCGAGGGGCACTCGGACGAACCGGGCCCGCTGGCCGAGGAATTCACGGGGGCTCGGGTCTATGAAATCGATCGCGACGGCATGCGACGTGTCGGGCACGACCTGTTCGCGGAGTGGAACGACGAGCCTGCCACCGGGGATCCGGATGTGTTCGCGCGTTTCGTGCAGTTCGGTCTTGCGCGGGGAGAGGCACCGTACTCGCTGGCGATCTACGGGCACGGGAACGGTCGACGCTTCGGCTACGACGCGTCCGAAGAGGATAGTGAGGCGAAGTGGATGACCGTGCCGGAGCTCATCGCCGCGCTCCACAGCGCCGGGGCCGCGCGCTTCGCCGTGCTCGGTTTCGACGTCTGTAACATGGGGCTGCTCGAGAACGCCGCGGCGCTCGCGCCGGTTACGGAGCGCATGGTCGCTTCCGCTCCTCTCTCGGGTCCATGGCCGTACACTGCCATTCTGAACGCCCGGGAGGCCGGTGACGACGGAAAGGCCCTGCCCCGGTTCGGCCTTTCATTCGGGAACGTCGCGATCCGTGAGCTCGAAGCGATGTTTCCGGAGCGCATGAATCGCGAGCGCCCCTGGCAGGCGATGCAGTCGTGGGCGTTGATCGATACGGACGCGGCCGCGCGCGTGTGGGAGAAGCTGCGCGTGCGTGATGAAGCCGCCGCGTTCACGGGCATCGATTACCGGCCGCTCCTTCCCGGCTACGATCGCACGAAGTATCCATACGCGGATGCGTTCGACCTGGCCGGTGCGTCGAGCGCGTCGAGCGAAGAGACGACGCTGTCTGCGCTCGTGGACGAAGCCGTGCTCGCGTCATTCGGCGGCGCCTTCTATGAAGGCTTCGAACCCGGTCGCCACGGTCTCGGCGTCAGCGTACCCGATCTCCTCCGTTCGGAGTGATGAGCGGCGCGCATTGGCCGTCGGTCGGTCAATCGTCCCTTCTCAATAGAATGCGCGCGTCCACCGCGACGCAACCCTTCCCTGACGCCAGCACCTTCACCGGATTCAAATCCATCTCCGCGATCAGCGGGAACTCGGTCGCGAGCTGCGAGATGCGCGAGAGCAGCTCCTCGAGCGCCGCGACATCCGCGACGGGAGCGCCGCGATAGCCGGTCAGCATCGGATAGCTGCGGATCGCGCGGACGAGCTCGCGCGCCTCGACATCCGTGAGTGGCAGGCTCCGGAAGCGAACGTCGCGCAGCAGCTCCACGTGCGTGCCGCCGAGACCGAACATGACGAGGTGGCCGTACGCTTCGTCGCGATTGACGCCCACGATTGCCTCGACGCCGTCGTCGACGAGTGACTGCACGAGAACGCCGCGCATCGAGTCGGACAGTCCGTGCTTCGCGAGAGACTGCGCGATGCCGTCGAAGGCCGCGCCCGCTTCCTCTTCCGTTCGGATGTCGAGTCGTACGCCGCCGACGTCCGTCTTGTGTTCCACGCCGTCTGCGGACGCCTTGAGAACCACGGGGAAACCGATCGCGCGCGCGACCGCGACCGCTTCGTCATGCGTTGCGGCGAAACGCGCTTCCGGGATCCGGATGCCCGCTGCCGTGAGTACGCGCGCGACCTCGGGGCCGGTCAGCCATGCGCCCTCGGCGCCTTTCGCCCGCCCGGCCGCGCCTTCGATCACTTCGCGAATCGTGTTCAAATCGAAATGCTCGAACGCGCGAATCTTCCCTTCGGGGCGCGCGAGCCAGTCGCCGTAGCGCGCTGCGCGCGAGAGGACGCGAATGGCCGACTCGGGGAACGGATACGACGGGATGTTCCCCGCCTGCATCGAGCTGAGCGATTCCGTGACACCCTTCGCGCCCATGAAACAGGCGAGCACCGGTTTGTCCGCTCCCTCGGCGCCGCGCACGATCGATTTGCCGATGTCTCCGGTCTCGACGCGAACGGGGGGGCGCACCGCGATCACGAGCAGCGCGTCGATGCGATTCGAATCGAGCAGGATCCGCGTCGCCTGCTCGAACTGTTCCGGACCGGCCGAAGCGATCATGTCGACGGGATTCCTGACGCTCGCTTCGTTCGGGAGAACACGGTTCAGACGCTCGCGAATCTCGGGTTCGAGGTCTGGGACCTCGAGCCCCCACGCCTCGCATGCGTCGGTCGCGAGAATGCCGGGGCCGCCCGCATTGGTCAGGATGCCGACCTTGTTGCCGCGCGGCGCGGGCTGATGCGCGAGAAACGCGGCCATGTCGAAGAGTTCATCGACCGTATCGACCCGGATCATGCCCGTCTTCTTCGCGAGCGCCTGAACGCCCACGTCCGTTCCCGCAAGGCTGCCCGTATGACTGCTGGCCGCCTGCAGTCCGCGACGGCTCCGCCCGCTCTTCACGGTCACGATCGGCTTCGTACGATTGACGCGCATGGCGTTTTCCGTGAAGGTCTTCGGATCGCCGAACGATTCGAGATAGAGCAGGATCACTTTCGTGCGCGGGTCGTCGCCCCACCAGTGCAGCAGATCGTCGCCCGAGACATCCGCCTTGTTTCCCATCGAAACGAAGTCGCTGATCCCGATGTTGAGGTCTTTCGCATACTCGAGCATCACGACGCCGAGCGCGCCGCTCTGGCTGCCGACCGCCACCGTTCCGGGCGGAGGCGAGATCGGGGCGAACGAGCCGTCCATGCGGATGTCGGGGTGGGTCGAGATGACGCCCATGCAGTTCGGCCCGACCATGCGCATGCCGTTTGCGTGCACGAGCTCCGTGATCTCGGCTTCCAGCGCCCCCCCGGCGGGGCCCGTCTCCTTGAACCCGGCCGTGATAACCACGACGCCTTTGACCCCGATCGAGGCGCACTCTTCGATCACGCCTTTCACGTGCGGCTGCGGCACCGAGATGATCGCCATTTCGACCCCGTCCACGATATCCGACACGCTCTTGTACGCCCGGCACGAATGCACGTGCGACGCGCGGTTGTTGACCGGATAGACCGGCCCGTTGAAACCGAAGGCGAGCAGGTTCTTGAAGATCGTGCCGCCGAGCGAGTCGCTGCGCGTCGAAGCTCCGATCACGGCAATCGAGCGCGGTCGCAGAATGGAGGCAAGGGTTCCGGGATTCGCCGGTCTCTTGTCGGGCACGTGTGTCTCCTTCGACCCGTGAGGCGTCATGAGTTTTGCGAGCGTGACGACCGCTGCGGCCGACGCTTTGAAGCTACACCGTAACGTCTTCGAAACGGGGGAGACCAGTACGGATATCCGAAGCTCTAGCCACCCAGTTCGCGCGCGAGCCACATCTTCGCCATCCGCCAGTCTTCCTGTACGGTGCGCGGAGAGATGGCGAGCACGTGGGCGATCTCATCTGTTTTGAGGCCGCCGAAGAAGCGCAGTTCGACAACGCGCAGCATGCGGTCGCTCTCGCCGGCAAGCTTCACGAGAGCGCGTTCGAGCGCCAGCATGTCGACGTCGTTCGTCTGCTCCGCGATCCGGTCGTCGAATGTAACGCGAACGAGATCGCCACCCCGCTTCTGTGCATTCTTCTTCCGGGCATGTTCGACAAGAACCTGGCGCATGGCGCGGACGGCGATTCCGAAGAAGTGAGCGCGGTTTCCCCATTCGAGCCGTGAGTCGTCGGCCAGTCTTCCGTACGCCTCGTGAATGAGCGCCGTCGGCTGCAGCGTGTGGTTCGGTCGCTCCCGCACCATGAGACCTCCCGCGATCCTGCGAAGCTCCTGATACGCCGCTTCGAAAACACGGCCGGTCGCCGCCGGCCGATCGACCTCACCGGCCTGCATGGCGAGCAGGATTTCCGTAATCTGCGGGTCGCGCGGTGAGTTCAAGTGATTCCTTTTGATCTATGGTTGCGTCTCTATTTGTAACGACTTACGCGATTGATATCTACTGGAATCTATCTCGTGTCCACTTTTTTCGCAGGATTTCCGCGCGGAATGCGCATGCAGGTGTAGACCGATGCGGCGACGTCGGACCGGCCGTCGTTCGCCTCGCATTCGAAAATGTAAGAAGGGGGATGCGAAGATGAAATGGAACACGGGATTGACTGCTCGGACCCTGATGGTGGCTGCCCTGATCGCGGCGGGAGCGAACGCGAAGCCGCAGGCCATGATCGTGAGCGGGCTGCCCAGCCCGATTCCGGGGGCGCCGGGAACACTGGTGACGGAGCCGGTCGCGGCGGACGCCGGGGCGGGAAGCCTCGGCCAGATCGTGCTCGAACTCGAGATCGTGCACGAGTCCGTCTGCGACCTCGCGCTGACACTGCATTACGACTCGGACAACGACGGGCAGATCGATGCCTCGGTTCCGGTCGTGCTCGCGATCCCGGAGCGGGATGTCGAGACCGGGAGTCAGGTATGGACGTGCCCGCTCTCGCTGGACGGCGCCTATCGCTTCGAGTTCCCGTCCGAGATGCAGCGGGAGAGTTTCGAAGGGATGCGCGCGGGCGGTGCCTTTCAACTGGAGGTCGCCGATTGTGGTCCCGGTTCGCGCGGGACTCTCTCGCGCTGGGATATCGAGACCGAGTTGATCCCGAACAGCGACTATGAGAAAAAACCGAATGTGATCGTCGGAAGCTATTGTGAAATCTGCAACTAGAACGTGCGAGGTCGGCGGCCGGGCGGAAGCGGTACGTTCCGAAGCGCCTTTTCCGGGGCCGCGTGCCACACCCTGGAGGATCAGCACTCGATTATTCGTATCGCTCGATCAGCTCGCCCACCCGTTCGTTGAAATTGCCCCTGTTGATGCCGACCAGCCGGTCGATCGTTTCGAAATAGCGGTCCATTGCGTCTTTGCGGCCACAATTGATCAGCTCAAGCAGCCCCGGCATTCCCTCACGCCTTTCCACTTCGTCGCAGATCAAGCTGGAGATCGTGGAGAGCGCGGATGCTTCGGGGGCGAGATCGAAGATCTTGCGGTTGTTCTCGAACAGTTCCCGCGCACTCGCGCCAGGGTTCGCGGCAAGATACTGCGCGAGTGCTTCGACCAGAGCGCGCTGCTCGATCATTTCTCCCGCCGGATCCGTGTAGTACGCGTTCCCCCAGCTGTAGGCAACGCCCTCTTCCGTGATTCCGTTTCTGTCTTCGCGCCTGTTGATCTTCCCCGAGTAGTAATGAAAGATGTCATGTGAGAAATCTTCGTTGTTCATGATCGAAAAGATTACGCCGTCATCCACGCCGTAGCCGTCTCTCGTCATGCCGTTTGATTCCCTGTCGTACTGGAATCCTATGAGGGCCAGTATCTCCTGGTAGTCGTCACACATGTAGAAGTCCATGGCCTCGGGCGCGACTCCCAGCTTCTCCGCGATCGCCGTGTTTCTGGAATCGAAGTGCGAGGCCCGCGTGCGGTTGAGCGTGCTGCGAAAGTGGTAAGTTACGCGGCCTACCGTTTCGGATTTCCAGTGCCGCGTCATGTGCTGCAGCGGGATCGCGAACTCCACGGACCCGTCATGATCCTGTGCCACGAGGTTCACGATCATCTTGATCGCCGGTGGTGAGGCTGATTCCTCGACCTCCTCTTCTTCGAAGTTCGAATCCGTGATCGCGATCGTAAGGAAGTATCGATCCGGGGAGAGCGAATAGAAGTTGATCAACTGCCGCCGATCGCCTTCAGGATTTCCCTCGTCAGGCGCCGGCGCCCGCAGGTTGGACAGAGAGGACTTCGTGAGCCCGGCATGCTCACGTACCAGAAGTCTGTCAGCAACGCTTCCATTGTCGATCGCCGCGAACAGCTCATCCAGTGCATCCAGCACTCTGCTTTCGGTCGCGTCCTCGATCCCGGGATTCAGATAGCCCGGCCTGACGATCGGAGAAGCCTCCGCGCGGAAAAAGAGAATGGTAAGAAGCAGGCAGACTGTCAGCAGGGCTTTGTACATGGGTTCGTCTCCTGGTTTCGATTCGATGCAGCACCATCAGAGGCAACGCGAGCATGGCACGGCAGCGGAGTGCCGGACGACAAATTCGTGTAAAAAGGCCGGGGGATGCGAAAGCTGTCATGCATTCACGAGCACACACGAAAAACCCGGGGCATGGCGCCCCGGGCTTCTCCGCATCTCCAGGCAGGATCATTGGCTTCGCCGCAGACGATCGTCCGCGAGCGTGGAGGACAGACTGCGGGAGCGGGGCATCGGACCCGCCCCGCGTCCCTTGTTTCACCTTCTGCTATCTAGAACTGTTCGGTTTCGGTCGACTCGTTCAGCGCGAGCGTGGAGGACTTCCCGCTCGAGATGATCTGGCTCACTTCGTCGAAGTAACCGGTGCCGACTTCCCGCTGATGTTTCGTGGCCGTGTAGCCGTTTTGCTCGTCGGCGAACTCGCGTTCCTGGAGCGCCGAGTACGCGGTCATGCCGTTCTCTTTGTAACCCTTCGCGAGTTCGAACATGCCGTGGTTCAGCTGATGGAAACCGGCGAGCGTCACGAACTGGAACTTGTATCCCATCGCCCCGAGCTCGCGCTGGAATTTGGCGATGGTGGCATCGTCGAGATTCTTCTTCCAGTTGAACGAAGGGCTGCAGTTATAAGCGAGCATCTTGCCCGGGAACTTCGCGTGGATCGCGTCGGCGAAACGCTTCGCCTCTTCGAGATCGGGCTTGCCGGTTTCGCACCAGATGAGATCCGCGTACGGCGCGTAAGCGAGGCCGCGCGCGATGGCGGTTTCGAGTCCGCCCTTGATGCGGAAGAAGCCTTCGGGTGTGCGTTCCCCGGTGAGCGACGGATGATCGTACGGATCGATGTCGCTCGTCAGCAGTTTCGCGCTGTTGGCGTCGGTGCGGGCGACCAGAATCGTCGGCACGTTCATGACGTCGGCCGCGAGTCGCGCGGCGATCAGTGTGCGCACGAACGCCTGGGTCGGAATGAGCACTTTGCCGCCGAGATGGCCGCACTTCTTTTCGCTCGAAAGCTGGTCTTCGAAGTGAACGCCGGCGGCGCCCGCTTCGATCATGGCCTTCATGAGTTCGTGCGCGTTCAGCGGTCCGCCGAAGCCGGCTTCGGCATCGGCCACGATCGGCGCGTACCAGTAGCGATCCGCGCCGCCCTCGGCGTGCTCGATCTGATCGGAGCGCTGGAGCGCATTATTGATCCGCTTCACGAGCTGCGGAACCGAGTTCACGGGATAAAGCGACTGGTCGGGGTACGTCTGGCCGTACTGGTTCGCGTCGGCCGCGACCTGCCATCCCGAAACGTAAATCGCCTGGAGCCCCGCTTTGATCATCTGCGAGGCCTGGTTGCCCGAAAGCGCGCCGAGTGCGTTCACGTAGTCTTCCGCGTGCATGAGCTCCCAGAGGCGCCGCGCGCCGAGATCCGCCAGCGTGTATTCGATCTGAATCGAACCGCGAAGACGCAGTACATCCTGTTCGGTGTAGGGACGTTTGATTCCCTCCCAGCGGGCGTTGTCGCCGTCCGGTTGGTAAGGGAATTGATAGGCCGGTGTCGCGTTCATGGTGTCCTCCTCAAAATCGTCCCGTGCCTCAGGCCAGTCGCGGATAAGCGGCGAGGGTCAGAAAGTCCTCGAGCCTGTCCGCCGTGGAAATCCGTGAAAAGATGCGCTGCGCCTCTTCGAATCGTCCCGTGGTCCAGCGCTTCTCGCCGACCTCGCCTCGGATGCGGTGCAGTTCTTCTTCGAGCAGTTCCTCGAACAAGTTGTATGTGACGGGGCGCCCGTCGTTGAACTGGGCGCGATGCCGGAGCATCTGCCAGATCTGTGCGCGTGAAATTTCAGCCGTCGCGGCGTCTTCCATCAGATTGTAGAGCGGCACGCACCCGGCGCCGCGGAGCCACGACTCGAGATACTGCACCCCGACACGGATGTTGAGGCGCATGCCCTCTTCCGTAATCGTGCCGGCCGGGTACTGCGTGAGATCTTCGGGCGTCACTTCGACGTCGCCGCGTTTGCGATGAATCTGGTTCGGCCCTTCGAGCGCGGACTCGAATATTTCGCGGGCCAGCGGCACGAGCGCGGGATGCGCGACCCACGTGCCGTCGTGTCCGTCCATGACTTCGCGCAGCTTGTCGGCTTTGACGCGGCGCAGCGCTTCGGCATTGGCCGTAGGATCGCCCTTGATCGGAATCTGCGCGGCCATGCCGCCCATTGCATGCACGCCTCTGCGATGACACGTCTTGATCACGAGCTGCGAATACGCGCGCATGAACGGCTGCGTCATCGTCACTTCGGAGCGGTCGGGCAGTACCGCGATCGGATCGTTTCTGTGCGTTTTGATGAAGCTGAATATGTAATCCCAGCGCCCGCAGTTCAGGCCCGACGAATGCTGGCGCAGTTCGTACAGGATCTCGTCCATTTCGAACGCGGCGGGCAGAGTTTCGATCAGCACGGTTGCTTTGATCGTGCCCTCGGGAATACCGAGACGTTTCTGCGCGTGTACGAACACGTCGTTCCAGAGGCGCGCTTCTTTGTAGCTTTCGAGTTTGGGTAAATAGAAGTACGGGCCGCTGCCGAGCGCGAGCAGATCGTATGCGTTGTGATAGAAGTAGAGGCCGAAGTCGAACAGCGCGCCCGGGATCGGGTCGCCGTCGACGAGCAGGTTCTCTTCGGGCAGATGAATGCCGCGCGGTCGCACGAGAAGTGTGGCGACTTTCTCGTTCAGCTCATACGTCTTGTCGCGCGCTTCGTCTCGAAAACGGATCGTGCGTCGCACCGCGTCGGCGAGGTGCAGCTGTCCTTCGACCATGTTGGACCAGGTGGGCGAGCTCGAGTCTTCGAAGTCGGCCATGAAGCAGTCGGCGCCCGAGTTCAGCGCGTTGATGATCATCTTGCGATCGACCGGGCCCGTGATTTCGACGATGCGTTTTTCGAGGTCTTTCGGAACCGGCGCCACTTCCCAGCGGGAAGAGCGGATCGGCGCCATCTCACGAGGAAAGTCGAGTGGCTCGCCCTGGTCGAAACGACGCTGCCGTTCCTTGCGACGAAGGAGCTCCAGCGCGAAGCGATTCGAAAATGTGCGGTGCAGGTCTACGAGAAACGCGAGTGCGTCCGGCGTCAGAACCTGTTCATATCCTTCGCGCATCTCCCCGACGATCGAGGTCCCCGTCAGAGATGTGGAAAGATGGTCGGCTTCGCGCATGATGTTTGTTCTCCCGGATGTGGCGAAAATGGATTTTCCATCTTTACTTGTGTCAAGAATTCTACCAAGCGGCCGAGAGGTAGTCAAGTAACTTGTGTATTGACAAGGTATTACAGTGTCTCAGGTTTGTTAATCTTGTCGGTAAAATTGTAAATGTTGTAAATTGAGATCAAGAAATATGGCTGATCAACCCGCATTTGGTAAAAAGATTCGCGCTTTGCGCATGGAAGAGGGCCTGACACAGGCCGCGCTGGCGGAGAAACTCGGGATCTCCGCGAGCTATCTGAACCTCGTGGAGCACGATCGCCGGCCTCTGACCGCCAATCTGCTGATCAAGCTCGCCCACTATTTCGACCTGAACATCCGTGATCTGGCCGCGGGGAAGGACACGAGGCTCGAAGCGGATCTCCGCGAGGTGTTCGGCGACCCGCTCTTCGCTGGCCGGGGGCCGGAAGGCGCGGATCTTCGCGCTTTCGTCGCGAGTTCGCCCGACATCGCGCGCTCCGTGCTCGATCTGTATCAATCGTATGTCACCGCCCATCAGTCGGCCGAGGCGCTCGCGGAGAGCGTGCTCGATCGCCAGGACGTGAACCCCGTCGACCGGGCGCGACTCTCGTCGGAGCAGGTGTCCGATCTGATCGAGCGCTACACCAATCACTTTCCCGAACTCGAGGAAGAGGCCGAGCGCGTCTGGACCGACGCCAGGCTCGACGGCGAAGACCTCTTTGCGGGGCTCCCCGTTTATCTGCGCAAGAAGTACGGCGTCGAAGTCGTACTCAAGAAAGTGGATGAGATGAAGAGCGTCATGCGCCGGTACGATCCCGAAACGAAAGAGCTGGCGATTTCGGAAGTCCTTCGGCGCGGCTCGCGCAACTTTCAGATCGCGCACCAGGTCGGTCTCATCGCCTGCTCGCCGATTCTCGACAGGATCGCGGTCGATCCCCATCTCACGGCGCCCGGTGCGCGCGAGCTCTGCAGAATCGCGCTCGCGAACTACTTCGCGTCGGCCGTGCTGATGCCGTACGACCAGATACTCGACGCCGCGCGCGCGGTTCGCTACGACCTCGATCTGATCTCGCACCGGTTTCGCGCAAGCATCGAACAGGTTTGTCATCGCCTGACTTCGCTTCGCCGGCGCGGGGCGGAGGGCGTGCCGTTTTCGATGGTGCGCGTCGATCTCGCGGGGAACATTTCGAAGCGGTTCAGCGCGGGTGGCGTGCACTTCCCGCGTTTCTCGGGACTCTGCCCGCTCTGGAACGTGCATGCCGCGTTCCTGCAACCGGGGCGGCCCCGGGTCGAGATCTCGCAGCTTCCCGACGGCGCGCGTTTCTTCAGCGTCGCGCGCACGGTGCGCAAGCATCGCGGCGGCTACCACGACTCGCAGGTGCTTTATGCGATCGCGCTCGGCTGCGATCTGGGCGCCGCGAAAGAACTCGTATACGCCGACGGGATCGATCTCGAGAACGTAGACGCCGCCGTTCCGGTCGGCATCACGTGCCGGCTCTGCGAGCGGATGGACTGCAAGGCACGCGCGTTCCCGCCGATTCAGAGGACGCTCACGTTCAACGAAAACGAGCGTGGCATCTCGTTCTTCGCGCCCTCCCGGGACGAAGAGTAGGCGCACCGGCAGTCGGAGCGCAGACGCCACACCGGCGGTCGGTGCGCAGACGCCGCCCCGCCCCCGCGCGCGCAATCGTCGCTCCCGCGAATCCGCTCCTCCTGCTATGATGCTTCGAGAAGGAGGAATCTATGGCGACCCACAGCCCCAGTCCGTTTACGACACCCGACCCGAAGCTGCGTATCAAGCCGGGCGCCCCGGCCGTATCGCGCCCGACGAAAGAAGAAGTCGAGCGCTTTCCGGCGGAAGCGGCAGGCATGATCGACGCGACCTGGAAGGCGCAGTCCGCGCTTCTCTCCGAGCAGAAATACGATCTCGACAAGATTCGCGGGAAACACTTCCTGCTCGCCGGCGCGACAGGCCCCGGTCTCGGCGGCGCGTTCGCCTCTGTGCTCCTGCATACGATGAAGGACGAGGGAAGTTTGACCGTGATCGGTCGAGACCTCAAGAAATCGCAGGGTTTCGAAACCGGACAGCGCATGCAGCAGATCGCGGAAGAGCGCGGAATCGGTTCGCGTTTCCACTGGTCGAACGGCGGACTCGCCCTCGAAGGTCCGGGCCTCGAGGAGATCCTCGGCGTGCTCCGGAACGCGGGCGCGAAGGAAGTCGTTTACGTGAATACGGTGGCCGCCGCGAACTCCGGAATCCTGCCGGGGCACCCGCCGGTTTATGTGAAAGACGTCGACGAAGAGGGCCTCTTTCAATGGGAGCTCGAACCGCTCACGGAGAAGAACATCGAATCGACGAAGTTCATCATGGGCGAGATGGCGGTGAAGTTCGGCGAAGTGCTCGAACAGAACGGCATCGGCGTTTCGGTCACGGCGTTCGCGGACTGGCGCGGAAGTCTCGACCGCACGAGCCGTGAGCCCGCGAACCCCGAGTACGGCCGGAACGGCGCCTACTCCACGAGCCTCTATCTCCCGAAGGACTATCTGCAGGAAGCGGCCGCCCGCGCGTACGGCACGAAAAGCCGTGTTATCGACTTCTTCTTCCCGATCATGCGCACGCGCGCGCTCGGCTTCATTCCGGGCGGCGTGACGATGTCGCACGTGTACGATGAACTGATGAGGCGCGAAGGAATCCGCCGCGTCGAAGTGCCCGAACTCGCGCTCGGCGCGCTGCAGGAGATGGGGCGCGCCGCGGCGGGAGAGTCGTATCATCCGTTCAAGCGTCTCGATGCCCACGAAGAACCGCTCGACCTCTGGTTCTTCGAAGTCGTCAAACGACTGAACGAAAACAAGTCCAGCGACTTCTATTACAAACACTGGTTCGACGTCTGAGAAATGAGCCATGTCTGAAATGCGCACAAAAGGGGCCCGTCCCACCGACGTTCATCATCTGGGTGACGGACATTCGCCGTTCGCGAAACTGTACTTCGAGTTTGCGCAGCTGAAGCAGCTTTATCGTCAGGGATGGCTTCAGGTCGGCGTTCCGGGAGTGCAGTGTGAAAGCGTGGCCGAGCACACGCTCGGTGTCGTGCTTCTCGCCTCTTTGATCGCCGGGCGCGAACGCCCCGAACTCGACGGCGAAAAAGTGTTTCGGATGGCGCTCATTCACGACTTCGGCGAGATTCACGCCGGCGATCTGACTCCGGCCCACAATGTTTCCCCCGAAGAAAAGCACGCGCGTGAAATCAAGTCGATCGATGCCGTACTGCAGGACTTCCCCGGCGGCCAGGAGTGGATCGACGTCTGGCACGAATACGAAGCCGCCGCATCGCCCGAAGCACTGTTCGTGAAGCAGATCGATCGCCTCGAAATGGGGCTCCAGGGCCACATCTACCGCAAACTGGGGTACGAGGGAGCGGACGAGCTTTTCCAGAGTGCCGTGGATGCCGTGACGGACGAAGGACTGGCTCCGCTTCTGGCCGAACTCGAAGAAGATGAGGCGTAGGCCCGCTCTTCCTCACCTCCCATCGCCCCGATTTTTCGTCCATCCGACCGCGTTTGCCCTCCTATATATAGTGCTCTCACGAACGCACATTCCCACCAGGTTCGGTAGGTCACGGCACGGAGGGGATGCGGTATGCTCGAAACAGAGGAGGGATTATGACTATGAAAGCGATGATTCATGTGGCTCTCGCCCGGGCCCTCGCCGTTGCCCTGGCCCTCGGCCTGGCGGCCACGGGCTTCATTACGCCCGCATTCGCAGACACGGCCGGACGCGACGCCGCCGACGTGCTCTTCAGCGCTGGCAAGCACGGCGAAGCCGGGGACGCCTACGAGGCGTACCTTGCGAAGAACGAAGAAGACGGGTACGGGTGGTTCCGTCTCGGCTACGCACGGCATCTGGAAGGCGATTTCAAACGTGCCGCGAAGGCGTACACGCGCGCCGACGCGCTCGGCTTCGCGCCCATTCTGACGAAATACAATCACGCCTGCGTACTCGCGAAGATGGGGAACGCCGATGCGGCATGGACCGAGCTCCAGAACGCGCTCGACGCGGGATACGGCGACGGCCCCAATCTGGCCGCGGACGAAGAACTCGTCTCCCTTCGGGAGCGGGAAGGCTTCGGCGAACTCGTCGAGCGGGCGAAGCGAAACGGTGCGCCGTGCGAATACGACGAACGGTTCCGGGCCTTCGATTTCTGGATCGGCGAGTGGGAAGTTCTGATGCCGAGCGGCGCCCGCGCGGGCACGAACCGGATCGAACGGGCGATCAAGGGATGCGCCCTGATCGAGAACTGGACGTCCACCCTGGGCGGGGTCGGCATGAGCATGAATTATTTCGACGCGAGCATCGACAAGTGGCGCCAGGACTGGGTGGACGCGTCGGGCGGCGGCATTCATTACGTGGGCGGTCTCGTGGACGGCAACATGGTCTTCGCAGGGGAGAACTACAACCCCGACGGGACCTCGCAACTGTCGCGCATGACCTTCACGCCGAATGAGGACGGCACCGTGCGCCAGTTCATCGAACAGTCGAGCGACGATGGCAAGACGTGGTCGCCCGGGTTCGACGGCCTCTACAAGCGGCTCGAGGAAGTTTCCCAATCGCGCTAGCGGCGGATCGCCGGATGGACTTATAGTGGGAAGCGTTCATGCGAACGTCCCGTTGTCCTGAAGGAGAAGTCGATGAAAGCCATGGGGACCGGCGTCCGGGTCTTGGTGTAGATGCATCACTATCCCGTCTGGGCCGAAGTCGATCTCGACGCGATCGGCGAAAACTGTGAAGCCGTTCGAAGCGGGATTGCCGCCGGGCGCGAAATCCTGCTCGTCGTAAAAGCCGACGCGTACGGGCTCGGTGCCATTGCGGTCGCGCACGAAGCGGCGCGCCACGGTGTCACGCGCCTCGGTGTCGCCACCGTGGACGAGGCGATCGAGCTTCGGCAGTCCGGGGTCGACCTCCCGATCCTGCTCTTCAGCCCGCCGCTCGAGGACGAACTCCCCGACATCGTGCAAGCCGAGATCGAGCCGACGATCGCTTCGCCCGCGATCGCCGCCGCCTACGATTCACTCTGCGCGGACGCCGGCGTGATCGGGCGCTACCAGGTCGAGATCGACACCGGCATGGGACGGTGGGGCGTCTGGCCCGCCGACGCGCCCGGCTTCTTCGCCTCCGTGCGCGACCTGGCCCACATCGAACCGACCGGCGTCTACATGCACTTTCCGGCGACAGCCGACGAGCAGCAGTCGTTCTCCCGCGAGCAGGTCCGCGTGTTCGACGAAACGGTGGACCGACTGCGCGCCCTCGGAATCGCGCTACCCAACGTTCATTCCGCCAACTCAGCGAATATCTGCTGGGGAATCGGCAGCCGGCACGATACGGCCGTGCGGCCCGGCATCCTGATCTACGGCTTCCTGCCGCCCGAGTCGCTTCCCGCCGATCTCGCGATCAGGCCCGCGTTCGCAATTCGATCGCGCGTCGTGCAGGTGCGGCCTTTCGGGGGCGGCGAGAATGTCAGCTACGGGCTCACCCATCAGGTCGCGAAACCGACGAACATCGCGTCGATCCCCGTCGGCTACGGGCACGGGTTCAGCCGCGCGCTCTCGGGAACCGGTGACGTTCTGATTCGCGGGAAGCGCTATCCCATCGTCGGCCAGATCACGATGGATGCTCTTATGGTAGACGTGGGACTCGAGAGCGCCGTCGAGCCAGGCGACGAAGTCGTGCTCGTGGGCGCGATGGGGAGCGAGAAGATCACGGTCGACGAGCTCGCCCGCAAGGCCGGCCGCATCCCGTACGAGATCACCTGCGCGATCGGGCGCCGCGTGCCGCGCGTCTACACGCGTTCACGGCGCGAAGTCTGGACGCGGACGATGCTGGGCAGCAGGCGATTGGATGGAGAGGGAGAGGAGTGATGGAGAGGTGTGCCGGTGGGGCGTGTCGGGCGCGGTCATGTGCGCGGCATCGCGATCCCTGGCCGGCCGTCTTTGATGTTTTGTGATCGCGGCTGACGAGCAAGCTGACATCTGTTGCGTGATGACGGGTTGGAGCCGGTGCGCCGAAGACGGCCTCTCAAGTTGGTCTCGCTCGCCGCGCACACGACCGCGCCCGACTTCCCCCCACCGGCAATCCTTAGAAAGGGGAGGGGGAAAGAGGCGTCTGGAATCGGAAAGAGGCGGAAAGACTCGGGAAGAGACACGATCCCCCGCACACGCCTTTCTTCTCTTCTCTTCACTCCCTCACTACAAGATGTAAGAAAGCACGCGGGAGAGGCTTCCCGTAGTTCGCCCGGCCTCCGTACTTGGCCATTTGGCCAGGACGGGCGAACCGAGGGAAGCCTCTTCCTCATGTGCCTTCTTCTCTTCTTCCTATCTTCTTACCATATCTCGAAAGCGAGGGGATCGGGGGAGGCGTTGGTGCCGGACTCCGCGAAAGCGAGCCCCATTGAGCCGGCCGGCTTCGGGGCACGATCGTTAGTTCGACTGAGGGCAACAGAAGTGAGCAGAAGTAGCAGGCACCGAGTCAGTTGTCAAAGCCGGTCGGCCAGGGCGAGCCAGCGGAGCCCGGCACCAACGCCTCCCCCGCCTCCCAACGCTAAAACCCCCCGAAATCGATCGTGCTCGCGGCGCCCCCGAAGTCGATCGGCGTTCCGCCCGCCTCCGGCGATTGATGCGTAAAGCACCGTGTCTGCGGCGCGCTGCCGTCGAGGTAGACTTCGTCGCGTTTTCCGGGGCAGTGGGCGGAGGCCAGGAATCCGGTTTCGCGGCAGATGCGGCGCTCGGTTACGCCGAGGGGCCGCGGATAGAACGGGCCGGTCTTCGTCGAGTCGCCGATTGCCTTTACGTAGTCGATCCAGAAGGGAAGGGCGGCTTCGGCCCCGGTCATGCCGGGCCCCATGCTTCGCTTCTCGTCGAACCCGACCCAGGCGCCGGCGATCGTTTCGTTCGTAAAGCCGATGAACCAGGCGTCAGTGTATTCGTCGGTCGTTCCCGTCTTGCCTGCGGCCGGGGCGTTCCAGTTGTTCCTGCGCAGCTTCGAACCGGTGCCGCCGTCGGAGGGGTTGCAGACGCTCTCCATCATGTCGGTCATGACGTACGCGATCGAAACGGGAATGCCTTCGGCGGCGCGCGTCTCTGATTCGAACAGCACATGACCGTTGCGATCTTCGATGCGCAGGATCGGATTGGGTTCGACGACGAGACCGGCGTTTCGGAGAACGCTGTACGCTTTCGTGATCTCGATCAGCGAGACTTCGGACACGCCGAGGGCGAGGGAAGGGACGGCCGCCATCGGCGACTGAATCCCGAAGCGTCGTGCTTCCTCCACGGCCGCTTGCGGGCCGATCTTCATGACGAGTTTGATTGCGGGCAGGTTGATCGATTTGGCGAGCGCTTCGCGCAGGGTCACGGTGCCGTGAAACTTGCGATCGTAGTTCTGCGGACGCCACTCGGTGCCGTCGCCGTTCGTGAGTACGACGGGAGTATCCTGAATCGTGTCGGAGGGGCGAAAGCCGTCGGTGATGGCGGCGGCGAACAGAATCGGTTTGAACGCGGAGCCCGGCTGCCGTTTCGCCTGTACGGCACGATTAAAATTCGACTCC
Organism: Candidatus Eiseniibacteriota bacterium; assembly: GCA_029262235.1. GTDB lineage: Bacteria > Orphanbacterota > Orphanbacteria > Orphanbacterales > Orphanbacteraceae > JABDJQ01. The sequence goes on from JAJCZU010000006.1 coordinate 85,667, forward strand.
CAGTAGTTGCGCCCACCGACCATCGCCTGCACGTGCCCGGTGGCGGGCTCGAGGGCCACGAACGCGGCCTGCAGATAGGGGGGAACGGCGGGATGTTCTTCTTCGGGCAGTGCGAGGTATTTCTCGCGCGTGTTGTCGCGCAGGAACCATCGCTTCTCGAGATCGGCCATCTGTTTGTCGATCGCCTCTTCGGCGACGCGCTGCGCTTCGAGATCCAAAGTCGTATACACATGAAGTCCCTGGCTCCGGAACTCGTCTTCGGGGAACTGTTCGACGAGGATCTGCCGTACGTACTCTACGAAGTAGGGCGCCAGGAACTCGCGCTTGCTGCCGTCGCCGAGACCGAGGTCGAGCGCGGCCACGGAGTCGGCGACTTCCTTCGTGATGTTCCCGTTGTCGAGCATCGCGTAGATCACGGTGTTGCGCCGGTCGAGCGCCCGGTCGGGAAAGTCGACGGGGTTGTAGTCGCGCGGACTTTTGGGGATGCCGGCCAGCAGCGCGCATTCCCTTAAGCCCAGTTCTTCGACCTGTAAACTGAAGTACGTCTGCGCCGCGGCTTGAATGCCGTACGCGCGCTGCCCGAAATAGATCTGGTTCAGGTACATCTCGAGGATCTCGTCCTTGGTGTACGTCTTTTCGATTTCGAGCGCGACCATCGCTTCGAGCGCCTTGCGCAGGTAGGTCTGATCCTTCGTCAGGAAGAGCTCGCGGGAGAGCTGCTGCGTGATGGTGCTCCCGCCCTGGACGACGCGCCCGGCCTGGACATTCTTGATGAGCGCCCGGAGCACGGCCGTGGGATTGACACCCCAGTGGTCGTAGAAGGCCCGATCCTCTGTCGCCAGGAGGGCGTCTACCATAATAGAAGGGATCCGCTCGATCGGGACGAGGACCCGGTTCTCCTCGTAGAACTCCGCGAGGGTGTCCCCGGCGGCCGAAAAGAACAGCGTTTTGATCGAAGGCTCGATTCGCTGGAGGCGCGAAACGGGCGGCAGACCCTGCTGGAGCCATCGTACGCCCCCTACGGCCGCTCCGGCGAGCAGGCAGGAAAACACGATTACTAACAAAGAAAGCTTGCGCATATACCCTCGATTCCATATCCTGTTCTGGCTGCCAACAAGCAGGCCGATTTACTGTAGGTACCCCTTCCGGGGTGGTCAAGTTCGAAGCTTCCTGCAGAGCCGAACCCCGACCGAAAAAAGTCAACAAATCGACAAATAGTCGTTGACCGCTTCGGAGCGTTTCGGTAGATTACTAAGTCCGGCCTGGAAATGGCCCGCTAGGTTCTCGGCTCACCACGTCGCGCTTCGTTTCGACGATTTGCGCACGGACGAAAAAGCCGAATCAGTTGTTCTCTGAAAAATGAATAGTGTGCTCAAAGCCTGTCAATTTGAATTGAGTGAGAGGTCTTAGGACCTCGCGATCTATGATCAACTAATCTGAATTAAAGTCCGCTTCGGTGGACCTAAATATTAGATTCGACAACGAAGAGTTTGATCCTGGCTCAGAACGAACGCTGGCGGCGTGGATTAGGCATGCAAGTCGAACGAGAAAGAGATTTCTACCGATCTTTCGGGTGAAGTAGTGCTCGAGTAAAGTGGCGAACGGGTGAGTAACGCGTGGGAAATCTGCCCTTAAGTCTGGAATAACGCTTCTAACGGAGTGCTAATACCGGATAAGTTCTTTTTTTCGCATGGAAAGCAGAGTAAAGGTGGGGATCTTTGGACCTGCCGCTTAGGGATGATCCCGCGTCATATTAGCTTGTTGGTGAGGTAACGGCTCACCAAGGCAGCGATATGTAGCCGGCCTGAGAGGGTGTCCGGCCACACTGGGACTGAGATACGGCCCAGACTCCTACGGGAGGCAGCAGTCGAGAAGCATCCGCAATGGGGGAAACCCTGACGGTGCGACGCCGCGTGGGTGATGAAGGCTCTCTGAGTCGTAAAGCCCTGTCAGAAGGGAAGAAACGTTATAGACCGAATAAGTCTATAGCTTGACGGTACCTTCAGAGGAAGCTCCGGCTAACTCCGTGCCAGCAGCCGCGGTAATACGGGGGGAGCAAGCGTTGTTCGGAATCACTGGGCGTAAAGGGCGTGTAGGCTGTTTTGCAAGTCAGAAGTGAAAACCACCGGCTTAACCGGCTGGCCTGCTTTTGAAACTGCAAGACTTGAGTACGGAAGAGGAGAGCGGAATTCCTGGTGTAGCGGTGAAATGCGTAGATATCAGGAAGAACACCGGTGGCGAAGGCGGCTCTCTGGTCCAGTACTGACGCTGAGGCGCGAAAGCTAGGGGAGCGAACGGGATTAGATACCCCGGTAGTCCTAGCCGTAAACGATGAGAACTAGGTGTAGGTCGTATCAACCCGATCTGTGCCGCAGTTAACGCATTAAGTTCTCCGCCTGGGGAGTACGGTCGCAAGGCTGAAACTCAAAGGAATTGACGGGGGCCCGCACAAGCGGTGGAGCATGTGGTTTAATTCGACGCAACGCGAAGAACCTTACCCGGGTTTGACATGTTTAGGACCGGTATAGAGATATACCTTCTCTTCGGAGCCTTTACACAGGTGCTGCATGGCTGTCGTCAGCTCGTGTCGTGAGATGTTGGGTTAAGTCCCGCAACGAGCGCAACCCTTGTCCCTAGTTGCCATCAGATAATGCTGGGAACTCTAGGGAGACTGCCGGTGACAAACTGGAGGAAGGTGGGGATGACGTCAAGTCCTCATGGCCCTTACATCCGGGGCTACACACGTGCTACAATGGTCGGTACAAAAGGTTGCAATACCGCAAGGTGGAGCTAATCCCCAAAACCGGCCTCAGTTCGGATTGGAGTCTGCAACTCGACTCCATGAAGTTGGAATCGCTAGTAATCGCGGATCAGCATGCCGCGGTGAATACGTTCCCGGGCCTTGTACACACCGCCCGTCAAGCGATGGGAGTCGGGGGTACCCGAAGTCAGTGGCCCAACTACGGAGGGAGCTGCCTAAGGTAAAACTGACGACTGGCGCTAAGTCGTAACAAGGTAGCCGTATCGGAAGGTGCGGCTGGATCACCTCCTTTCTAAGGAGTTCTTCCCTATGCAAATAGGGGAACACCTAGGTTGACACTCAACCAAATTACAGGCGAGCACACTATTCTGTTTATTAAATGGAGCTGGTACCATTATGAGCGTCCGCTCGAGGTAACCCTGAGGGCCTATAGCTCAGTTGGTTAGAGCGCACGCCTGATAAGCGTGAGGTCGATAGTTCAAATCTATCTAGGCCCACCATGCTTGTACTTCCAGCTCCGCACCCTGGGGATATAGCTCAATTGGGAGAGCGCCGGCTTTGCAAGCCGGAGGTTACCGGTTCGATCCCGGTTATCTCCACCAGTCCCTGCCGCGAGTGACTCCGGCATCTACGGGACGCCGCGAACGCGACGCCGGAAGGCGTGGTCTTCGCATATGATCTTTGAAATTCAAATAGTGATTTTATGTTCTTAGGGTAATGCGATTTCACACATTAGGATTCGATTTGGTGTGAATCAAGCTACTAAGGGCACACGGAGGATGCCTTGGCGTCTGAAGGCGATGAAGGACGTGGTAAGCTGCGAAAAGCTTCGGTGAGCTGCAAACAAGCTTCGACCCGGAGATTTCCGAATGGGGAAACCCGGCACGGGTTATGCCGTGTCACTGCCGGATGAATATATAGTCCGGTTAGAGCAAACGAGGGGAACTGAACCATCTAAGTACCCTCAGGAATAGAAAGTAAAAACGATTCTCCTAGTAGCGGCGAGCGAACGGGGAACAGCCTAAACCGATTTGTACGTTAAAACGCGCAGGTGTTGTGCAGTCGGGGTCGTGGGACTCTTCATGGTCAAACTGCGAAACTGACCGAGAAGTTACAAAGTCATTCTATAGCCGAATATCGCGCGCAAGCGCTGTTAGAACTGGAAAGGTTAACCAAAGAAGGTGAAAGTCCTGTAGGCGAAATAGAATGAGCTTCTTCGAAGAGCACCCAAGTACCACGGGACACGTGAAATCTTGTGGGAATCCGGGAGGACCATCTCCTAAGGCTAAATACTAACAGACGACCGATAGTGAACCAGTACCGTGAGGGAAAGGTGAAAAGAACCCCTGGCGGGGAGTGAAATAGAACCTGAAACCGTGTGCCTACAAGCTGTGGGAGCAAACTCGTGTTCTTCGGAATACGGGGGAGTGACCGCGTGCCTTTTGCATAATGAGCCGGTGAGTTACTTTATGCGGCAAGGTTAAGCGTATTAGACGCGGAGCCGTAGCGAAAGCGAGTCTTCATAGGGCGTTGAGTTGCATGAAGTAGACCCGAAGCCGAGTGATCTACCCATGTCCAGGATGAAGCGTATGTAACAGTACGTGAAGGTCCGAACGCACCGACGTTGAAAAGTCGGGCGATGAGGTGTGGGTAGGGGTGAAAGGCCAATCAAACTCGGAGATAGCTGGTTCTCCTCGAAATAGCTTTAGGGCTAGCCTTGCGACTGAGTAACGGAGGTAGAGCACTGAATGGGCTAGGGGCCCCACCAGGTTACCAAACCCAATCAAACTCCGAATGCCGTTATCTTGTATCGCAGGAGTTAGGCTACGTGGGATAAGCTTCGTAGCCGAGAGGGAAACAACCCAGACCACCAGCTAAGGTCCCTAAATTGATGCTAAGTGCGTAAAGGATGTGAGATTACACAGACAACTGGGATGTTGGCTTAGAAGCAGCCATTCATTTAAAGAGTGCGTAATAGCTCACCAGTCAAGTGGCCTTGCGCCGAAAATAATCGGGACTAAGCATTGTACCGAAGCTGTGGAATTCCAGGTTTACCTGGAATTGGTAGAGGAGCGTTCCATTCAGGGTCGAAGCTGCACCGCGAGGTGTGGTGGACCGTATGGAAGTGATCATGCCGGCATAAGTAGCGATAAGAGAGGTGAGAAACCTCTCCACCGAAAGCCTAAGGTTTCCTGAGGAAGGTTAATCCGCTCAGGGTTAGTCGGTCCCTAAGCCGAGGTCGAAAGGCGTAGGCGATGGGAAACAGGTCAATATTCCTGTACCGGTAGTAGAACGTTTGAACGATGGGGTGACGCAGAAGTGAAAGCCAGCCAGGCGTTGGTTGTCCTGGTCTAAGCATGTAGGAGGTCTTCCTAGGCAAATCCGGGAGGGCAACTTCGAGATGCGATAGCGAGGTTCAAAGAACCGTAAAGTGGTTGTAATCAGACTGCCAAGAAAAACCTCTAAGTGAGTGATACTGCCGACCGTACCGCAAACCGACACAGGTAGGCGAGGAGAGAATCCTAAGGTGCTCGAGAGAACCGTGGTTAAGGAACTAGGCAAAATTTGTCCGTAACTTCGGGAGAAGGACAGCCCTGGATGGTGAGTGGACTTGCTTCACAAAGCTGTTCGGGGCCGCAGCGAATTGGCCTAGGCGACTGTTTACTAAAAACACAGGTCTCTGCTAAGTCGTATAGACGACGTATAGGGACTGACACCTGCCCGGTGCTGGAAGGTTAAGTGGAGGGGTTAGCACTTCGGTGCGAAGCTCTGAAACGAAGCCCCAGTAAACGGCGGCCGTAACTATAACGGTCCTAAGGTAGCGAAATTCCTTGTCGGGTAAGTTCCGACCTGCACGAATGGTGTAACGACTTGGGCGCTGTCTCAACCACGGACTCGGTGAAATTGCAGTGGCGGTGAAGATACCGTCTACCCGCGACTGGACGGAAAGACCCCGTGCACCTTTACTGCAGCTTGGCATTGGGTTTTGGCTAAATATGTGTAGGATAGGTGGGAGACTATGAAGCCGGGACGCTAGTTTCGGTGGAGTCAACCTTGAAATACCACCCTTGTTTGGTTGGAATTCTAACTTCGCACCGTGATCCGGTGTAAGGACATTGTCAGGTGGGCGGTTTGACTGGGGCGGTCGCCTCCCAAAAAGTAACGGAGGCGCCCAAAGGTTCTCTCAGCGCGGTCGGCAATCGCGCGTCGAGTGCAAACGCATAAGAGAGCTTGACTGTGAGACCTACAAGTCGAACAGGCACGAAAGTGGGGGTTAGTGATCCGGCGGTCCCGTATGGAAGGGCCGTCGCTCAACGGATAAAAGGTACGCCGGGGATAACAGGCTTATCCCGCCCGAGAGTTCACATCGACGGCGGGGTTTGGCACCTCGATGTCGGCTCATCGCATCCTGGGGCTGTAGTCGGTCCCAAGGGTTTGGCTGTTCGCCAATTAAAGCGGTACGCGAGCTGGGTTTAGAACGTCGTGAGACAGTTCGGTCCCTATCCGTCGTGGGCGCAGGACATTTGAGGAGATCTGACCTCAGTACGAGAGGACCAGGTTGGACGAACCACTAGTGCACCTGTTGTCGCGCCAGCGGCATCGCAGGGTAGCTATGTTCGGACTGGATAACCGCTGAAAGCATCTAAGCGGGAAGCCAACTCCAAGATTAGATGTCCCGTTCGTAAGAACCTAAAGGCCCCTTGAAGACTACAAGGTTGATAGGCCAGAGGTGTAAGCATGGCAACATGTTCAGCCGACTGGTACTAATAGGCCGTGAGGCTTGATTCTTAAATTAGCATCTTATCGAATCCTAGAAGTCGCATTCCCTGAGACATAAATCACTATTTGAAGGTATATCTGGAATTTTTCCGGTGACCATGGCGGAGGGGCCACACCCGTTCCCATTCCGAACACGGTAGTTAAGACCTCCAGCGCCGATGGTACTGCTTGGGAGACCTTGTGGAAGAGTAGGACGTTGCCGGGAATTATTTGAAGAGGGGATGATCTTTCGAGGTCATCCCCTCTTTCTGTTTTGGGCGCCGGATTAGTTTCACCAGTCATCTGCCTGCTGCCCGTACCGGGAACGGCGCGTTCGCCATCGGCCTCCAGGGCACTTTTCCCGTATCGCCGATTCTCTACCTGTGAAATAATTCTGCCGCCGGCAGGAGAGTAGCCTGCGGGCTGCCATTTTGAGGATTCGGCGGACAAAGCACCGCCGGGAGTGAAAAGAGTCATCGTCTGCCGGCGTTCCGGCAGCGCCCGTCGCGGCGGGTGTAGCGAGGTGCTTGCACATGCGGACCGGGAACATGTTCTTTTCGAGTGGAAATCGACCGGCGATGTCGCCGGGTCGTGCGGGTGTGCTCCCCGCGCTGGCGCTTGTCGCGCTATGCAGTCTGTTTGCCGGGTGCGGGGGCGATTCGGGGCCGAGCGATCCCGGCAACGGGAACGGCAACGGGGGCGGCGGGCCGTTTACGGCCAAAGTGGACGGGGCGAGCTTCGCGAGCAGCGCATCGACCCAGGCGCCGGCGGTGCGTATCGGCACGGGCGTGTACTCGCTCTCGGGGACATCGATCGACGGCCTGAACATCCAGTCGATTGCGATCTCCCTCCTGAACATCAACGGGCCGGGCACATACCCGCTCGGGGCGGGCGGCGGGGTCGCGGGAGGCACCGGGATCTACGCGAACCCGACAGGGGGCTGGGGAACGGCGCTCACGGGCGACGCGGGCACGATCACGCTCACGAAGCTCACGGAGTCGGAAATCGCCGGCACGTTCGCATTCACGGCGACGACGAACTCGGCGGGCGCAACGGGCACGAAGGTCATCACCGACGGCGCGTTCGATCTGCCCCTCTCGCCGGGCGGCCCGGTCGGGGGCGTGCCGGACCGCAATCGTAATGTCGTTCTCGCGAAGTTCGGCGACGAGAACTTCGCGGGAGGCACGGTCACGACGGTCGTGACCCCCGGGCCGATCCTGTCGATCGTGGCGGGCAATACGCGCAATTCGCTCGCGATGTCGTTTATCAACGTGGCCGCGCCCACGGTTCTCGACCTCGCCGTGGATACGGCAAAGTTCACCGCGAGCGTGGGCCTGCTGTCGGACGGCACGGAGTGCTGCTGGGGCACCGTCGGGGGGGCGGCGACGGGCACTGTGACGGTAACTTCTGTCACGGCGAGCCGCATGGCAGGCACGTTTTCGTTTACTATCCCTGTATCGTCGGGCACGGCGACCGAACCGCTTGCGGTCACGAACGGATCGTTCGACGTCGGTTTCCAGGCTACGAATCCTTAAACTGTGTCCGGAGCTCCATGAAAGTCCTGTTCGAAGACAACCACCTGCTCGTCGTATCGAAGCCCGCGGGGCAGATCGTACAGGGCGACAAGACGCTCCGCCGTTCCCTCGTCGACGAGGCGAAGAACTGGCTGAAGCAGAAATACAAGAAGCCGGGTAACGTATATCTCGGTCTCGTGCATCGCATCGACCGGCTCTCGTCGGGCGTGGTCGTACTTGCGAAGACATCGAAGGCCGGCTCGCGTTTGAGCGACGAGTTCCGGCGGCGCGAGCCGGCCAAGATCTACTGGGCGCAGGTTGAAGGGAAGTTGCCGGAAGAAGCGACGTGGGTCGACATGCTGAAGCGCACGGATTATGCGTCGCGGGTCGTGGAGGCGCCGGATGGAAAAGAGGCGCGACTCCGCTTCAAGCGCCTGGCATACAGCGCCGGCGTCAGCCTGGCGGAGATCACGCTCGAGACGGGGCGCCATCATCAGATTCGCGTGCAGTTCGGGCATCGAGGATTCCATATTCTGGGCGACCGCCGGTACGGGTCGATGATCCCGTTCGTGCCGGACGCGATCGCGCTGCATGCCCGGTCGATTACCCTGCGCCACCCGACGAAGGGCGAGGAAATGACGTTCACGAGCGAACCGCCACCGGAGTGGAATACTGTCGGTATCCCGGCAGAAGCGTCGCCCCCGACTCCGGGCGGCGGTCGACCCCGTGGAAAGGGCCGGCGCTAGCTGCGTCTGCAGCCTGCCCTCGCCGGCTCGTGCCCGTGCCAGCCGCTCTTCGCGCGGGCGAATCCGCTCGTCTGAATCCGCTCGCGCATATACTATGAGCGAAACACGATCAGGGGCCGCATCCGTCGCCGCATCCGTCGCCCCCGCACCGCCTTAGGGGCCCGCGCGCCGGGGCCGCTTGCATCACCCCCCGATTCATGCAAGGCTCCCACTCGACACGATCGCTGTGATCGTGCCTATCCCGGCTGCGGCCGAGGATCTGAAGAAAGGTGATCATGACGATTCGTTCGCGCGAGGGACGCTTGATGCAGGCCCTCCTCATTATTATAGGCGTTGCGGCGGGGACGTTGGCGCTGCTGACACTCGCGCCCCTCGCGTTCGCGGCCGACGGGGCGCCGGCGAGCGGGCTGCCCATCCGTGTGGCCACTGACACCGACGTCGGGCTGCTCATTTTCTTCGTGCTGGCCGCGCTCATTTTCAGCTTCATGTGCTCGGTGACCGAAGCCGTGCTTCTCAGCATTACTCCGTCGTTCATTGCGGGGCTCCGCGAGAACCATCCCGATCGTGCCGTGCTTCTGAAGCGGATCAAACAGGACAAAGTGGATCAGTCGCTCGCGGCGATCCTGACGCTGAATACGATGGCGAACACGGTGGGCGCGATCGGCGCCGGGGCGAAAGCCACGATCGTATTCGGGAGCGCGTGGTTCGGCGTTTTCTCGGCCGTCATGACGCTGCTGATTCTGTTCGTCGCCGAGATCATTCCGAAGACGCTCGGCGCCCTGCACTGGCGGAAAATCGCGTATCCGGCCGCGCTCTTCGTCCGCGCGCTCATCCTGATGCTGTACCCGCTGATCTGGGTGTCGGAGCGGTTGACGCGGCTTCTCGCCGGCGGCAAGGGCGCGCACGTGTTCAATCGCGAGGAGTTTCTGGCGATGAGCGAAGTGGGGCAGCGTGCCGGGAAGATCGACGACCAGGAGCTCTGGATCATGCGTCACCTGTTCCGGCTTCGTTCGATGACGGCGGAGGACGTGATGACGCCGCGCACGGTCATCGTCGGCTTCCCCGAAGACGCGACCGTGGCCGACGGGGTTACGCTCGACCCGCCGTACTCCCGGCTTCCGATCTATCGCAACAGCTTCGATGAGGTGACCGGTTTTGTACTGAAGGACGACTTTCTGAAGCTGCAGGCCGAGGGGAAGAGCGCTACGCCTCTGCACGCGCTGAAGCGTTCGGTGCTCCGGGTGCCGTGGTCCGTGACGCTTTCCGTCCTGCTGCAGCGCTTTCTCGATCAGGGCGAACACATTGCGGTGGTAATCGACGAACATGGCGGCACGGACGGCATCGTGACGCTCGAAGACGTACTCGAGACCCTACTCGGCACCGAGATCATGGACGAGGCGGACACGGCGGCGGATCTTCGCGCGGTGGCCCGCGGCAAGTTCGTGAAGCGGGCGGAGGAACTCGGCTTCGACGTGCCGCCGCATCCCGACGAGGAAGAAGCCGAGGTCGATGCGGGAAAGACGGACGAATAGCGCGCAAGAAGCCGGCGCGAATCGAACGGTCGACAATCTTGAGTCGGCATGAAATGGAACAGGACGCGAGCAGTGGGTTGCCCGCGTCCTGTTTGTTTTTGCACGCGATTCACGCAAGCCCCCGCCGACTCGCGCTTCCGCTTCCGCCGGCTTCCCACCCGCCCGTCTACTTCAGATCGTCGATCGAGGCGCCGAAGTTGATATGCAGCGGCACGCCGTCGAGCACGAGCGCGGGGACGGATTTGACGCCGCTCGTTTCGGCTTCTGCAATCCGCGATTTCTGCTCGCCGAGGTGTACGATTTCTACATCGTAACGCGCGGGATCCAGGGCGTGCGCGATCTTGTTCTCGGCTTCGACACAGACCGGACATCCTGCGTGATAAAAACGCGTCTTCAGCTTCATTGTTTTTTCCTCCTCGTTTGCAGTCGTTTCGCATGAATTCGCCGCAGGCTCGTACCGTCCCGCGGCGCCCGTTCGAATCACCGTCGATCGACCGGGGGCCCTTGCGCGCCTCGGTCATTCATGCCAAAGTCTGCAGCAGACGAGGCTCGTCTGCCAGAGGGCACAAATCGGTGCCCTACGCACCTTTCGGTGTAAATTGCCGGGAATACGCCATGAAAAAGATCGAAGAAAAATCGCAGCGGGCACTCTACGCGAAGCTCGAGGACGTGGTCGGATGCAAATGGTCGGTCTCCGTGCTCATGGCGGTGGGCGAAGGGGTGACCCGGCCGGGAGCGCTCGAGCGGCACATTGCGGGAATCTCGACAAAGGTGCTGTCCGAGAGCCTGCGCAAACTCACGCGTTACGGCCTGCTCGACAAGACGTCGTACGCGGAAGTGCCGCCGCGCACCGAGTACGCGCTGACGGAAGCGGGGCGCGAACTGATCGCGATCATCACGCAGATTCACGCGCTGGATGACCGGCTGAAAGGCGCGAACAGGAAAGGCGCGAACAGGAAAGGCGTGCAGGAACAATGAACGTTCATCTCGTGGACGGCACGTTCGAGCTCTTTCGCGCGTTTTACGGCGGCGCTCCGAAATCGACGGACCGGAACGGCGTCGAGGTAGGGGGGACGCGTGCTTTCCTCCGTTCGATGTTCGCGCTGCTCGGGCAGGACGACGTGACGCACATCGCGGTTGCTTTCGACAGCGAAGTCGAATCGTTCAGGAATGAAATGTTCGACGGGTACAAGGCGGGCGAAGGGATCGACCCGGAACTGTTCGCGCAGTTTCCGTTTGTCGAGGAGGCTGCCGAGGCGCTCGGCATGACGGTCTGGCGCATGAGGGAGTTCGAGGCGGACGACGCGCTCGCTACGGCCGCGCTCAGGTTCGCGAAGGAGCGCGAGGTCACGCGTGTCGTTCTCTGCTCGCCGGACAAAGATCTCGCGCAGTGCATCAGCGGCGACCGCATCGTATCGTTCAATCGCATTCAGAAAGCGCTGCTGAACGAAAACGGCGTGCGCGAAAAATTCGGGGTCTCGCCGGCGTCGATGCCGGACTATCTCGCGCTGGTCGGCGACGCGGCGGACGGCATCCCCGGCATCCCGAAGTGGGGGGCGAAGTCGTCGGGGCTCGTGCTTTCCGCGTACGGTTCGATCGACAGGATCCCGCCGGATCCCGCCACGTGGTCGGTCAAGGTGCGCGGGGCGGCCGGGCTCGCGCAGAGCCTGAACGAACGCCGCGAGGAAGCCGCCCTCTACAAGGATCTGGCGACGCTTCGCACGGAGGTCCCGCTCCCCGAAACACTGGCCGATATCCGCTGGCGGGGGGCACGGAGGGACCTTCTCGTGCCGCTTTGCGAGCGCCTGGGCGAGAACGCCCTCCCCGGCCGTATCCCGCTCTGGCGCGACGCGTAGCGCCCCGATCTCGTGACGCGCCTCGTCCCCGATCGAGGCGCGCCGAGCCCCTCAATCATCTACCGAATACGATCCTTGGCGGGCGGCGACCGGTCTGCTAATCTCAATTCCAGACGCGAAAACCGCGTATCCGGCCTCTCCCTTGCGCAGGGCAGACCCCCAGGGCGAAGAGAGCCGCTTTCATTTCTCGAACATGGCAAGGGTACCGTTTTGGAAATCAAGAATAACAGTGTGGTTTCGATCCACTACACGCTCAAGAATGAAAAGGGTGAGGTGCTGGATTCGTCGGAAGGCAATCAGCCTCTCAAATACCTGCAGGGGAGCGGCCAGATCATCACCGGCCTCGAGGACACGCTGGCAGGCAAGGCAGCCGGCGCGAAACTGACGGTCGTCGTCGAACCGGAGGACGCCTACGGTCCGCGGAACGATGAGGCGGTGCAGGAAGTGCCGAAAGCCGCATTCGACGGGATCGAGGAGCTCAAAGTCGGCATGCAGCTCGAAGCGCAGACCGATCACGGACCGGTTCCGATCGTCGTGACCGATGTCGGCGAGGAGACGGTCACGGTCGACGGCAACCATCCGCTCGCCGGCGAACGACTTCACTTCGACGTCGAGATCGAAGAAGTGCGCGCCGCGACCGAAGAAGAAATCGAGCACGGGCACGCGCACTGAGTGCGTACGCCTTTCCCGCCTGAATTCTCCGACCGCGCTCTCCGGGTAGTCGTACCCGGAGGCGCCGCCGGTCGGCTTTTGAAACCCTCTCGGAATCTTGTGTGAAAATGGTTTGACGGAGGAATCGCCCGCGTTCTATATTTAATAGAAGACTAGTTGGTCCACATATATTAAATTCCTTGAGACTTGCAAGGGGGTTGATATCAAAGATCAGACTTCTGTCGTAATCGGCATACTGGTGACCGTTGTCGCCACGATCACGATGGCCACGGTCTCGCTTCGCGTGGCGGGCACCTATATGGAAGGGGTTCGCACCGTCCAGGGGATGGGCGATCTTCTCGACGGGCCCGCCGCCGAGCCGTACACGGGGGAGGCCGACCCGGAAAAGGGACTGGGCATCTTCGCCCAGAACTGCGCTTCGTGTCACCAGCTCGACGGCGCGGGCAGCGTCGGCCTCGCGCCCAGCATTCGAAACCGCGATTTCCTCGCACTCGCCTCGGACCGTTTCATTAAATACACGGTCAACAAGGGACGGCCCGGCACCGCCATGGTGGCGCGGCCCGATCTGTCCCACGAAGATCTCACGCACATTATCGGCTATCTCCGCGACCTGGAAGTCGAAAACCCCGTGGATGTCTCCGTCGACTGGAGGCACAAGGTCGCGGGCGACCCCGAGTCCGGCGAACTGCTGTTCGGCCAGTTCTGCGCGTCGTGTCATGGCGAGCACGGGGAAGGCTACGTTTCGGGCGGGTCGGGGCCGGGAATCGGACTTCCCGGATTCCTCAGCATCGCCAGCGACGACTACATCATGAAGACGCTGCGACACGGTCGCTCCGGCACTCCGATGAAGTCGTTCCTCGGCGCGCGCGGTCTCGCGAACCTGAGCGAGCAGGACGGGGCGGACATCATCGCGTTCCTGCGCAGAAACCCGCGGGAAGCGCTCCGGTACGCGGAGAACGCGCCGATCAAGGCGGCCAGGGCCCCGAACGCGGTGGACGGCGAAAAGCTGTTCCGGGCCAACTGCTCGAGCTGCCATCAGCTCGGCGGCACAGGATTGCCCGGGCTCGCGCCGAGCATTCGTAATCGCGATTTCCTCGCGATCGCGAGCGACAATTTTATCCGCGCCACGGTCGCGCAGGGACGGCCGGGAACCGCCATGGTGCCCCGTTCCGATCTCACCGGCAGCGCCATGAGCCACATCATCGAGTATCTCCGCTCGCTCCCCGTCGCGAACCCGGTCGAACTGGCGCTTCAGCCGGACCGCAAGTGCGAGGGAAGTCCCGAGAACGGTCAGGTTCTCTTCAGTCACTTCTGCGCGTCGTGTCACGGGCCGAACGGCGAGGGTTATTCCGTCGGCGGATCGGGACCCGGCATCGGGCTCCCCGGATTCCTGAGCGTAGCGAGCGACGATTACATTTATCAAACCATCAAGCAGGGACGGATCGGAACGCCGATGAAGCCGTTCATGGGCTCGCGCGGACTGGCGAACCTGAACGACAGTGAAGTGAACGATCTTATTGTTTATCTGAGAAGTTTGCAGAAGGTCACGAGTTAGATTGCGATCGGGCACGCGCCCGAGTCGGGAAGGAAGAAGGCATGAAAAGGCGATCCTTTCTCAAGTACAGCGCTATCACGGCGGTAACGGCTGCGTCTTCAGCGGGCGCCACGAAGGGGTGGGCGGTCCCGGATCCGGAGGACATCGAGCTCGACTCCAAAGAGGCGAAGAGCGATCTGCTCGCGGCCTGTCCGTACTGCGGAGTCGGCTGCGGCACGATCATCCAGACGAAGCGCGGCAAGATCACGAACGTGATTCCCGACAAGGATCACCCGACGAACAAAGGCCTGCAGTGCATCAAGGGTCTCACGTCGGCCGAGGCCATCTACGTCAACAGGCTCAACAAGCCCTTGATCCGTAAAGATATGTCCGACCCGCTGACCGGCCATGTCTCCGCGACGAAGGGGTCGTTCGATCCGGAGCACTTCCGCGAGGCCACGTGGGAGGAGGCGGAAGAACTCATCGCCGACAAAGTCGTGGAGATCATCAAGGCCGAGGGAGGAAATGCCGTCGGACTCTACGGATCCGGGCAGCTTCCGGTCGAAGGACAGTACCTCGAGAACATTTTCATGAAGGGCGTGATCGGTTCGAACACGATCGAGGCGAACGCGCGGTTCTGCATGACATCCGCGGTAACGGGCTACTTCAAGTCGCTGGGGTCGGACACGCCGCCCACGTGTTACGACGACATCGAACTTTCCGACATGATCACGTTCTGGGGGCACAACGCGCGCGGGTCGCACCCGATTCTCTACTGGCGCGTGGCCGATCACAAGGCGAGCAAGAATATTCCGACGCTGGTCGTCGATCCGCGCCGGACCGGTACCGTGCAGGGGCTCGAAGAGATCAACCCGAAGAACAGCACGCACTTCTCGACGATCAACGGCGACATTTCCATTCAGAACGCGATCGCCTACGCGATTCTCGAGAAGCACGACGATGCGGTGGCCTGGGATTTCCTGAAGAAGCATACGACCGGCTGGGAGTCGTACGTGGAAGGAATCAAGGCGCGCTACAACCCGCGCGACGTCGAAGACGTCACGATGATTCCCGCGTCGGAGATCTATCGCATCGCCGCGCAATGGGCTGAAGCCAGCATACGAGGTCGCGAACACGGCTCGGGCGGCGTTCTTTCGATCTGGGGGATCGGGTACAACCAGCATCTGCACGGTCAGCACAACACGATGAGCCTCGTGAACCTCATGGCCCTCACGGGGAATATCGGCCGGCCGGGTTGCGGTCCCCATTCGCAGACGGGACAGCCGAATGCGATGGGCGAGCGCCTCACGGGTGGTCTGACCGGACGCCTCCCGTTCAATATCGGTATCGAGGATCCTGTGCATCGTGCGCATGTAGCGAAGAGCTGGGGCGTCCCGCTCGAACGTCTTGAGGCGGTCGCCGAAATGTCGAACACGGGTTACGCGGTGGGGATGATGGAACGCGCGCTCAAGGGCGAAGTAAAAGCGCTCTTCATGATCTACGCGACCCATATCGATATGCCCGACTCCTACAATCTTGCGCGCCCGGCGATGACGAAGTGCTTCAGCATCGTCCAGGAGATCTACAGGGACGCGCCGAACAATCTGTACGCGGATGTGATTCTGCCCGCCGCGACATGGGGCGAGTGGGTGGGGGGCACGTACGTGCAGTCCGAGCGACGCTTCTACGTCTGCGACGGTACGGCGAACCCGGTGAAGGGGTGCCGCCCCGACATGGACATGGTGATCGACAAAGGCAAGATGATCGCCGAACGTCTCGGGCTCGACGCGGAAGCGATCTTCCCGTACGAACGAAAAGAGAACGGCTTCTACGATCCGGAAGAGGTCTTCCGCGAATTCTGCAAAGCGTCGAAGGGAACGGATGCCGACATGACCGGCATTCTCGAAGTCGAAAAACGTACGGGCAAGTCTCCGTACGAGCAGATTCGAGAACTGCGCGGCATCCAGTGGCCCGCACCCACGGCCGCGATCGCGCGTGCGGGGGGAACGAAGCGACGCTATATGTCGCAGGAAGAGTTCTGGCCCGACAAGCCGTATGCCGAGTTCCGTCATCCCGACGGGAAAATGCACATTCATCTCTGCGAACAGGACTACTCGAAGTATCGCGAGATCACAGACGCGATGAGCCCGGCGGGCGTGGATTCCGACTGGTACATGATCGACCACTACGACCTGCTCGTCGCCGCGCGGGATGCCGGACTGACCCCCGAGCTTCCGCACAAGGAGTATCTCGGGAAGAAGGCGGGGACGGTGCCCGAAGACAAGTTCCCCTTCTGGTGGGCGACCGGTGTCGTGTATGAGCATTTTCACACGGCGAAGACCGTGCGGGCCGGCACGACGAAGAAACTCGTGCCCGAAATGTACGTCGAAATGCATCCGGACGACGCGAAGGAGCTTCACGTCAAAGATGGCGAATGGGTACGAATCGTGACGCGCCGCGGCAGTATCGAAGCGCGCGTGTCGATCGGCCTCGACTCCGTTGTCAAGCCGGCGCGGAACACGGTGCCGAAGGGATTTCTGTTCAGCCCGTGGAATCTGTCCGTCGCGGATTCGGCCGATCCTGAAAAGAACCGCTGGCTCGCGAACGGCACGACGCATCGCGCGTTCGATCCCGTATCCGGCCAGGCCGACTTCAAGAAGTGCGCCTGCCGGGTCGAACCGATCCGAAGCGCATGAAACGCCGGGGGTTCCTGAAGGCGTTTTTCGCGGGGACGCTGCTGCCGCTGGCCGTGCCCCTGCTCGACAAGCTCCCGGGCGGCAACAGGCTGCGCCGCTTTCTCCGGCCGCCCGGCGCGCTGCCCGAGAAGGAATTCCTCGACACGTGCATCGGATGCGGCCAGTGCGCCAACGTGTGTCCGAACAAATGTATCGAGACGTACGGCCTCGACGGCGGGCTCGACAATCTTGCCACGCCGCGCATCGTGGCCCGATCGAAAGGGTGCATTCTCTGTATGGCGTGCACGCAGGTGTGCCCCACCGGCGCGTTGAAGAAGCTCGAGCCGACCGAAGAGGGGATGCGCGCGGTAGCCATGGGCACGGCTTTCGTGACGGAGAGCATCTGCTATTCCTTCTCGGGGCGGACGTGCGGCGCTTGTTACCGGGCGTGTCCGCTTCCGGGAGAAGCCATGACGATCGGCCAGTACGAACAACCCACTGTTCATGCGGAGCACTGCGTCGGGTGCGGACTCTGCGAGCAGGCGTGCATTCACATGCCCCAGGCGATCCGTATCGTGCCCATTGCGGAACTTCGCGAGCGGGATACGGCGTAACAACATGGACAGGCGCGATTTTCTCGAGCAGTTGACGAAGGGGGCGGTTTCCGGCGCGGTGGCGTGCTCCGCTCTCGGCGTCCTGGCATGGCAGATGGGCAGAAACCCGGCGCCGCATCTCCTCATAACCGAACCGGGAACGCTCCGTCCGCCCGGCGCGCTTCCCGAGCCTGACTTTCTGGCGTCGTGCATCCGGTGCACGGCCTGCCACGACTCCTGCATGAGCCGCGCCATTCAGCTCGCCGGCCCCCGTGATCCCGCGCAGACGGGCACGCCGTTCATCCTGCCGACCGAAACCGCCTGCAATCTCTGTCTCGCATGCACCACCGTCTGTCCGACCGGCGCGCTCCAGCCGATCACGGACATCAAGACCGTCGCGATGGGAACCGCGGTCATCGATCCGCGCACCTGCGTCGCGATCAATCAGACGGGCGTCTGCGGCGCATGTCACACGGTATGCCCCTTGAAGAACTCCGCGATCACGCTCGGGCTGCACAACGCGCCGGTCATCCATGAAGATCATTGCGTCGGATGCGGGCTCTGCGAAGAAGCGTGCATCGTGCGAGGTACGAAAGCGATTCGCGTATTCTCGGACAGGGAGACGGCATGACGCAGAGGGCACAGTGGCTTCGCCACACCGTTCAGTTCGCCGTCCTGCTCGCGATCGTCGCGTTGACTATCCTCGCGAGCCGGGGTGTCGCCACGCCCGTCCGCGGAAACACGTGGGTCGCGGACGTCGCCGGCCTTCCCGTCATGGACCCGCTGGCCGGCGCCGAAGGGCTCGTCTCACGCGGGGCCGCACGGAGTCGCATCCTGCTCGCCGTACTCGTCCCGGTTCTCGTGACTGGTCTGCTCGGCCGTGTCTTCTGTTCCTGGATCTGCCCGGCCGGCTTTCTTTTCGAAGTGACCGACCGGCTGCGCGGGTTCTTGAAACGGAAAGGATTCCGCCCCGGAAACGTCAAGTTCTGGCGCGGACACAAGTACATCCTGCTCGCCTTCGGTCTCGTTCTCTCCGCGTTCCTGGCGACCCCGCTTCTGGGGCACTTCTATCCGCCGGCGCTCGTCGTGCGCGAGATTCATCGCGCCGTCTTCAGCGCGGGAAGCGGCGCGGCCGGAATCGTGACGGGCGGGGCGCTCTTTCTGCTCTTCCTTTTCACCCTGGAACTCGTGGCGAGTCGTCGTGCCTGGTGCCGCTACTTCTGCCCGGGCGGAGCACTCTACTCGCTTCTCGGCACACGGCGTCCCGTGCGTGTGCGACTCGAGGAGAGTAACTGCACGAAGTGCGCCGACTGTGTTCCCGCATGCCCCATGGCGCTGAACCCCATGCTGGACCGCATGGGCACGGAGTGCGACAACTGCCTGGCCTGCGTTTCGGTCTGCCCCGATGACGCGCTCTCCTTTCGCAAGACGACCGGGGAACGACAGAAGGGGGGCGTTTGATGGCGGCGGGAGAGAAAAGTCGCTGGGGACTCTACGGGAAGGGGCTTCTCGTTCTGTCGCTCTTCACGCGCACGGGCGTTCTTGCACTTCTCTGCTTCCTCGCGTTCTCCACGGAGTACGCGAATCTGAAGATGGGGCATAACAATGCCAGGCTCGTGGAGCTGAGCGCCGGAAAGCCGATGCGCATCGCTTACGAGTGGACGGAGAAGTTTCTCTCCCTGTTCGGCGAGCCCGAGGAGGTCGTGCGTACTTCCGGCGGCATGACCTGGTCGATTCGTGTTCTCGGCATGCCGTTTACGGACCCGATTGCGGCGCTCTCACTCCTTGCGAAGCACCACCGATGGACATGGTCGATTGCGCTCGGTCTGATTGCGCCGCTCACGATCGCCTTCTTCTTCGGTCGCGTCTTCTGCGCGTACATCTGCCCCGCGTCGCTTGCGTTTTTCGTGACGTCACGGATCCGGAGCCTGCTCGAGAAGTTCTTCTACTTTCCCGATATCCGCCTGCACCACGGGGTCGCCTGGGGGGTGCTGGCGGGCGGGCTCGTCGTGATGCTGCTGTTCGGCCATGGGATCTGGACGCTGATCCTTCCCTATTTCGCGATGGGGCAGACGATCTTTCAGGCGATCGCGTTCGGAACGCTCTCCGTGGCGGCTGCGAGCCTCGGCCTGTTTCTGCTGGTCGACGTGCTGCTCGGGAAACAGTTTACGTGTCGTTATCTCTGCCCGACGGGAAGGCTGCTCGGCTGGATCGGGGCCCGGCAGGCGGTGACGATCAGGCGCGACGCCGCGCACTGTCTCGAGTCGTGCCGGAGCTGCGCCGATGTCTGCCCGCTCAGCGTGAACCCGAAAGTGGACGAGACGCGCGACTGTTCCGTGTGCGGCGAGTGCGTGACGATCTGTCCGACGCAATGCCTTTCGATCGGACGGGAAAAGCGATGAGGGAAAAGCGATGAGGGCATGGTATGCATACGCGGCGGTTCTGCTCGCGGTCGCGGGACTCGCTCCGGGCGCGTTCGCCCACCACTTCAAAGGGCTGCCGCACTATTCGTATTACGAGCATTACCCCCAGGTGCCGCAGGAGGAGTTTCTGGGCCAGGAGGGGAACTACGAGTATTCGCTCGTGCTCTACGACTTCCAGGGGCTGAACCAGGAGGACATGGAGCAACCGGACAACGCGCGGCTCTACCTGATCATCTTCAATCTGCGTGCGAACGATGTCTATGACGGGCCGCTCACGCTTGCCGTCTGCGACGCGAACGAAGTCGTGTACGAAGAGGTGCTCGCGGGCCCCGAAGAGGAGTGCGTGTATGCGCTGCAGCAGGACCTCCCGTCCACCGGAAAGTATTCGCTGCTCGTCACGCTCGGCGACGGAAGCGGGCAGGAGGTCCGCATCCCGTTCCGGCTCTCGTCGCAGAAGACGTTCTGGGGGAGAAGGGTGGCCGGGGCTCTTGCGGTGCTGATTCTCGTCGTGGCTGTCGGGTCGCGCCGCGCGCGCGTGATGCAGGATCGACGGGCCGGCGCGCGCCGAAGGAGCCGGGCATGATGCGCTTGACGCAAACGGTGCGGATGCAGGACACGCACGGCGGTGAGAACGTGGAAGCGGGCGCAGCGAAAGAGGTCGCCGTGCCTGAAGAGGTCGGCACGAGCGGAGAACTCTGCAAGTTCTGCGGCATGACCGACTGCCCGATGCACAGCGCGGCCGCGAAGGCGGAAACGGGAACGGGCACGCTGGCGCAGGACGGACCCGCGGTTCATCAGATGGCGGGCGTCCCCGTTTCGATCGCGGTGGGGGGGATCATCGCGATCATCATCGTGTCCCATCTGTTCCTGCATTTCGGGAAACGCCGTGGCATGAGCGCGACATATCCGCGCTTCGACCTGCTGCGTCTTCCGTTCGTAAAACGCCTGGTGCGCGGGAGCGGCTTCCCCATGCTGATCCAGAGCGCCTCGATCGCTCTCTTTCTTCTCGTGATCGGCGCCGGTCTGTTCGGTAATCAGCGCGTCAACATCGCCCCCGTTCTGACGTGGACCTGGTGGTGGGCGCTTCTCATCTTCGCGATCCTGGGCATGGGTACGGCCTTCTGTGCCATCTGCCCGTGGGAGGGACTGTCGAGCCTCGTGACATCGCTGTCGCTCAAGAGCCGTCGCAAGGCGATCGGGTTCGAGCTCAAATGGCCGCGCTGGCTTCGCAATACGCACGTCGCGCTCGTACTGTTCATCGTGCTCACGTGGTTCGAACTCGGGCTCGGCGTTACGAAGTCGCCGTCGATGACGGCGCTTCTCGCGGCCGTATTCGGCACCATGGCGATCGTGACCGCGCTCGTTTTCGAACGCCGCTCCTTCTGTCGTTACGTCTGTTTTGTCGGGCGGATTCAGGGACTCTACGCACTCTTCGCCCCGATTGAAGTGCGTCCCGGTCCGTCCGACATCTGCAAATCATGCGTGGGAAAAGAGTGTTACAACGGAAGCGACAAGGCCGTGGGCTGCCCGACATCGCTCTTCCCGGGCGCGCTGACCGAGAACACGTACTGCACCCTCTGCACCGAGTGCGTGCGCTCCTGTCCGCACGACAACATCGCGCTGAACGTGCGCCCGTTCGGGGCCGACCTGTTTCGCAAAGTACGTTTCCGCATGGACGAGGCTGTGCTCGCCCTTTCGCTGCTCGCGCTGACGAGCTTTCACGGGCTCACGATGACGCCTTCCTGGATTCGCATGACCGAACTCATGCGGGCCGAACTCGGTCTCAGCTCACATGTAGTGTTCACGATTCTGATGGCCGTCATGATGATCGTGCCGATCGCGCTCTTCTGGGGCGTGTCGGCTCTCGCCCGCCGCCTGAGCGGCGACAGTTCGCAGGACACGGCGCGTATCTTCCGCGCGTTCGCGTACTCGGTGATTCCGATCGCGCTCTTCTACCATCTGGCGCACAACGGCATGCACTTCTTCATGGAGGCGCAGTACATCATTCCGCTGCTGAGCGACCCGTTCGGCCAGGGTTGGAATCTGTTCGGCACCGCGGGGAAGACGTACGATCCCTGGATGACGCTGCGCACGATCTGGTGGATGCAGATCACGTTCATCGTCATGGGGCACGTGTTCGGCGTGATGGCGGCCGACCGGATCGTGCGCGTTCTGTATGCGGAGCGCGGGCCCGCGTTTCGCGCGCTCATGCCTCTCATCGTGCTCATGATTCTCTATTCGAGCTTCAGCGTCTGGCTCATTGCCCAGCCGATGGAGATGAGGTCGGGGATGTAATATGGATTACGAACTTTCCCGCCGACAGTTCTTTCGTCTCGGCGCCGGCGATGTGATCCGCGGTCTTCTGCGCCGCAAGGAAGAAGGGGAGAAGAGCGCCCGCCCGCCGATCCGACCTCCCGGCGCGCTCCCGTCGGAAGACGAATTCCTCGCGACGTGTGAACGGTGCGGAAAATGCGCGGAGGCGTGCCCCTTCGACGTGATCGCGCTGCTCTCCCCCGCGTCAGGAAAGGCAGAGGGAACACCCCGCCTGCTCCCCGACGAGACGCCGTGCCGATGGTGCAACACGTGGGACTGCATTCACGCGTGCCCGAGCGGCGCGCTTTCGATCACGCGCGGCGCGCAGCCGGCGCCGATCGCGAAGGTCGAACTCACGCTCGACCTCTGTCTGACGACGCAGGGCGTTCTCTGCGACACGTGCACGCACTACTGCCCGCCCGCCGCGCGCGCGCTCACGATGCACGGACGCGAGCCGCGGCTCGACGCCGACCGCTGCACCGGCTGCGGACTCTGCATTCATCACTGCGAGGCAACGCCGTCCGCCTTTCGCCTCGAAAAATGATATACTTCACGTAATCAATCCTTACCGACGTTTCGCGCTCCCGGAAAGGCCCCGTAATGTACCTTTCGTCATACCACCGGACTGTCGTTCGCCCGTCGTTCCTGCTTCTGTCCGCACTCATGCTGATTCTGACGTTCGCGCTGCCGCAGCACGGCCTGGCCGACCAGTACGCCCTGAGTTTCATCGGCGATCTCTGGTTCCCGGCGGACAGCGGGGGGTGCGGCGGAACGCCGATCTCCGGCGGTTCCGACGTGTGGGGATACACCGCGCCCGGCGGAACGGAATACGCGATCATGGGGATTCGTACCGGCGTGGCGGTCGTCCGTATCCCCGACATGACCGTGATCCAGACGATACCCGGGCCGACGAACAACGACTGCTACTATCATCGCGACATCAAGACGTATCAGAATTACGCGTACATCGTGGCGGAGAACACCGGGACGAATCAGGGGATTCAGATTCTCGATCTTTCGACGCTCCCCGACAGCGTGCGCGTCGTCGGTTCCTATACGACGGCCAGCGACACGCGTTCGCACAACCTCAGCATCGACACGGCAACGGGCTACATGTACGTGTGCAAGCAGAACTACTCCGGCTTTCGCGTGATCAGCCTCGCGAATCCCGAGAGTCCGGTCGATGTCGGTTTTGCGGCGACGCCCGATATTCACGATGTCTATGCGCGGAACGACACCGTGTACGTTTCGGAAGGGTGGAACGGCACGTTCTCGATCTTCAACGCCGCAAACAAGGCAAGCCCGAGTCTGATCGCGCGCCTTACGGTTCCGTCCGCGGGATATGCTCACAACGCCTGGGCCACGGTCGACGGGCAGCACATGCTGACGACCGAAGAGACGTCATCGAAGACCGTGAAGGTGTGGGACATCTCGAACCCGCTCTCGATCACGCAGGTGGGGAGCTGGCTCGGCGGCAACAATCTTGCGCACAACGCCCAGGTCGAGGGGGACTTCGCGTTCGTTTCGCACTACTCGTACGGCGTTTCCGTGCTCGATATCTCGACGCCGTCGACCCCGGTCGAAGTCGCGCACTACGACACATACCCGGCAAGCGATGCCACCGCGTTCTGGGGATGCTGGGGCGTTTACCCGCATACGGCGACCGGTTACGTGTACACGAGCGACATCGAAGGGAAGCTCACGGTGCTCCGCTTTGACAACGTGACGGGCGTGGCCGATGCCGGTGACGCCGACGCCGCTGACGCCGGGAGCGACGCCGTGCCCGGGGTGGCCGGCGCTCTCACGAACGCCCCGAACCCGTTCAATCCGCGCACGGTGATTTCGTTCACGCTGCGCGAACCGGCGCCGGTCGATCTCACGATTTTCGATTCCGCGGGGCGCGTGGTGCGCACGCTCGTACGAAACGAGTCCGCGCAGGCGGGGATGAACGCGCGGGAATGGGACGGAAGCGACGATGCGGGCCGGCCGGTGGCGTCGGGCAAGTACTACTACCGGCTTGCGGCCGCGGGCGACCGTCCGTTCGCGATCACGCGACCGATGGTTCTGATCCGCTAGAGCGCTCTCGCCCTCGGCGGTCCTACGCGCTATAGTGACCGCGCCATGGCACGAGCTCTCGAATCCATATTCTTCTTCTTTCTGCTCGCGTTCGCGATCTTCGCGTCGATCTCCGTCGCGTTTTCGGAGACCGCGCTCGGTTTCGCCACGTTCTTCTGGCTGATCGGATTCGCGCACCCCGCGCTTCGTCGTCCCGCACGATGGGAGGGGATTCGCGCGTGCGTTCCACTCCTCGTGCCGCTGGCGGCCTGGGTGCTCTGTTATCTGGTCGCCGCCTGGTTCGCCGAAGACCGCGCCGGGAGCATGGCAAAACTCTCGAAGCTCACGGTACTCGCAGTCGTGCCGCTCATCGCGATGATGGTGCGCACGCCGAAGCGCCTGGCGTTCGTTCTCGGCGCTCTGCTCCTCGGCGGTATCGCCACGTCCGTCTACGGCTTCGTGACGCTCCCGCACCGCGCGAACGGGCGACTCACGGGCTATGTCGCGTTCTATATGACTACTGCCGGGCTCCTGCTGCAGCTCACGGTGCTCGGCGCCGCCCTTCTTGCGGCGCTCCCGAAACGGAGCGCGCTCTTTCGCGTCGCGCTCATCGCCGTTCCCGTGCTCGCCGTCGCCCTTCTGCTCACATATACGCGCGGCGCCTGGATCGGGGCGGTTGCGGGCCTCACGGCGATCTTCATCGCGCGCTTTCCGCGTCTCTTCTATATTCCGATCGTGCTGGCGATTCTCGCGAACGTCATGCCCGGGCCCGTGCGCGATACCGCCCGTTCCGCTTGGGATCTGAACCATCCGCGGAACCGGGAACGACTGTTCATGTATGAAGCAGGGGCGCGTATCTTTCGCGATTATCCCGTGACCGGGATCGGTCTCACCGGCATGAAAGAGAAGTACCTTTCCTATCGTGATCCCGCCGCGAGAGAGCACGCCGTGCATCTTCACTCCGTGCCGATTCATCTCGCGGCCAGCATGGGGATCGTGGGAATCGTCTGCTGGTGTATTACGTTCGGCGGCATCCTGATCTGGCTCGTGCGCTCGTTCCGAAGGCGCGCGCATGCCCCGCCCGTCGTGCGCGGCGCGCTCCTCGGCGTGATGGCAGTCTGGGCCGGATTTTTCGTGAACGGGTTCTTCGAATGGAATCTGGGAGATGTGGAAGTGATCACGCTCTTCTGGACCATGATCGGGCTCGCCGCCGCCGCTTCAGTCATGGAAGAGGCTCCGGAGCGCAACTGACGGCAACGAAAAAAGGGCGGTCCCCCCGCGGGAGCCGCCCTTTGCCTTCGGATCCGCGTGCAGTCTAGCGGAAGTCGGTCTTCACCGAGCCCCACGTCGTCTGCTGCGTCGCGGTCGAGTTGCCGTAGTTCACGGCCGCAATCGCGCCGGAACCGGACATCTCCACGATCATCTTCGTGATCTGGCCGTAGAACGAAAGATCCACGTCCTGATAGCTGTTGTCGCCGAGGCCCACCACGTACTTCGTTCCGGCAAGGTTGTTGCCGCTGTAGAACGTGATATTGGCATGCTCCTGCGTGTCGAGGTCGACAAAACCGGCGCTCTGGATCGAGACCGGATGATTGAACTCGAACGTGAGCTCGCCGCCGCCCGCTTCGTCACACGGATTGTCGACGAGGCCGTCGTTGTTGCCGTCGTTCACCGAAGAGGCGATCACGAGCAGGTTGCCCTGCGCCGTGCAGTTCTCGCCCGACTGTCCCGGGGCACCGCCCGCGCCGACGCCGGGGCCGCTGCAACCCTGATTCGGCGTGCCGAGATCCGCGTCCTGCGCGATCGGGTTCGCCGAGTCGAAAATGATAGCCGAGTTCGGGCCCGTGCCGTTATTCACGACATCGAGCGTGAAGTCCGCGAAGTGCG
This sequence comes from Candidatus Eiseniibacteriota bacterium, assembly GCA_029262235.1. GTDB lineage: Bacteria > Orphanbacterota > Orphanbacteria > Orphanbacterales > Orphanbacteraceae > JABDJQ01. The sequence continues at coordinate 111,987 of JAJCZU010000006.1, forward strand.
TGTTGCCCGCGACCGGGGAACCGTTCGTCCCGGCGCCCGAGACGACCGTGCCCGGCGTGATGCTGCTGAAGTCCTCGGCGCCGGCAAATGCGAAGCCTGCGCAGAGGCAAAGGGCTGCAGCAGCAGCGCCGATCTTCATTCCGTTGAACATATGCATATCTCCTTACGGGCCGGAGCCCCTGTGTCCCGCGCGTACCCGCGCTTCCTATCTCTAGAGAAAAGATCGGAATCCGAGCGAGATCACTGAACCGCCCGGGGCAGGAAACACGTGCGTGATGGGACAATCGGCCCGTTTCTGACCCGATCCGGCTGAATTCGACAAGGAGGAGTGGAAGCAGGGGTTTCTCGCCTGTATTGGCTGCTGCGAGGGGGGAGGCGCCGTTCTCCTCGCCCTTTCACGGCCTGCGCCATCCGCGCGTGCGCGACCGGCTCCTCCTCGCTTCGCCCTGTCGGGCCTGCTGACAAGTGGGACGAAGCCTGATCGCCGAACCCCCGGCCCACCATTGGGGCACAGGCTGCGGGGGCCCGGTCGCGCACGCGCGGGGGGCCAGGCCGGGCAAAGTGGTATGGGAACGACGCCTCGTCCCCTCACGCCAGCCATACACGCTCGTAGAGTGGGGGAAGGGAGAGCGGCGGACGGAGAGGAGGGCGGACGGAGAGGAGCGGGCGGGTGGAGCGGCGCGGACGGGTCGAGGCTGGCGGGAATGCGCCGCCCCGAGCACAACCTCCTGTTCCTTCGTGCGAAAAGAGCGAGCGGACGAACCGTCCCAGCGAACGTTCCGCAGAGCGGGCGGAAAAAGCGAGTAGATGTGAAGAGCGAGCAGACAACAGAAGCGAAGAGCAGCGAAAGGGCCTGGGGCGGGGATGCAACCGTCAGTCACCAGAGAAGACGAAAACAGCGCGGGGGAAATCGGTTCTCGGATCCGCTCGGCCTCTTTACTTGGCCATTTGGCCAGGCCGAGCGGTCGAGAGAACTGATTTCCCCCCACGCTTCTTTCTCTTATCCAAATTCTTACTCTTGCTCTTCTCCGTTCCTACTCCCTTTCCGTCTCTTCTCCTATCTTAGTCTTCTCTTCTCTTCTCTTCTCTTCTCTTTTCCCAGCCCGTCTCTACCGGAACAGTTCCTTGACGCTCGTCCAGCTCGTCTCTTCCGTCGCGGTTGTGGGAATCCGGTACTCGATCTCACCGATCGCGCCGCTTCCGATGAAGTTGATCCGGATGCTCGAGACGAGACCGTAGCTCGAAAGGTCCAATTTCTGGACGGAGTTGTTTCCGGCGGCCGATCCCTGGACGCTGATTTCGAGCGCGCCTCCGCCGCCCATGTCGAGACCGAGAAGCTGCTCGTCGATATCGACCAGCGTGATGGAAACCGGCTGTGCCGGCGAATGAAACAGGAAGGCAATCGAGCCCCCGTCATTTTCATCGTCGGGATCGTCTACGACGTTGTCGAGGTTCGCATCGCCCAGGTCTTCGGCGATGATGAGCAGGTTGCCGAGAGGGACCGCGTTCTCGCCGGGCTCGCCGGCAAGGCCGCCGGAACCGATGCCGGGGCCGCCGAAGTCCTGGCTCGGCGTGCCGAGATCCCAGTCCTGGCCTGTCGGGTTGGCGGAATCGAAAATGATGCAGGACTGCGGGCCGCTGTTGTTAATGACCGAGACGGCGAAGTCCGGGAAAGTGGTGCCGGGTGCGGTGCCGCCTTGAGGAAGGTCACCTGCGACGACCGTACCGGCCGGGTGGCCCTGGAAGGATTCCGTTACGCCCCACGAAGGGGACGCAGCCCAGAGTACGACTAGAGAAAGGACGCATAGCATCCACATGATCTTCAGCGAGACTTTCATAGGAATACCTCTCCCCCTGTTTCCGGGGTCGGGAGTCGACTTGGGAGATGTGCTTGAAGCGCGGGAGAAATTGTTCCGTGGGAGGGTGGGGTCGGAACGTGCTTCAGTAATTGATTCGTGAATAATATACCAAGCCAAGGCGTGTTTTGTCAACGCGGGAAGGGGCCGGCGGGCGCCGAAACGGACAGGAAATTCGAATCGGTTCGATACGGAAGAACGCAGTTCAATCAGAGTGGAATGCGGTCATGTGTGAACGAAGGTAACACTCTTGATGCATTGTGCGACGATGTGTAAAGAAGTGTTACAAAACAGGGACAATTCATCGGACGAAAAGCGTGGATCTCGATTCGCGGATCGTGAGAAGCGAGGCGCGAACGAGCCGGATCAGGCGGGCGGGTGATCCTGTTTGAACTGCCGCAGGCGGTACTGCAGATCATCAAACTGGGTCGGGTGCACGAGCGAGACACACCCTCTGACGGCCTCTTTTCGACAGCTCCCCGCGGAATCGAGCGTAATGGCGCTGATCCCGTAGTGCAGCATCTCCGCCACGAGTGCGAAGCCCTGGTCGTAGCCGGGATAGGAGAACGTGAAGAAGAATCCGTCGGCGAGCGGCACTCCGAGGTCATCCTTATATACGATCTCGAAACCGTTCTCGAGGAACAGTCGTTTCATGACCTCGGCCCTGCGCCCGTATTCGCGCGTCAGATCCGTAAAGTCGAGGCGCCCGTTGTTTGCGGCCTTCATGAGCGCGATCAGACCGTGCTGCGGTCCCTCGGGCACGCTGGCCGTCGTCGGATAGATGCCGCCGTGCAGAAACGCGTAGCCGACCTTCTTCGTCGAGAAGAACGGCTTCAGATACTCCGATTCCTCTTCCATGAGATCGGGCGCGATGTACGCGATTCCGATTCGCTGACCGGCGTAGCTGAACGCCTTCGATGCCGAGAACAGGACGAACCACCGGCGACAGTGCTTCGCAATCGTGGGCTGATAGGGAGGTTTGCCGGGCACGCCGTAATGCTTGCGAAAGTCCATGCCGAAGTAGGCGAGGTCTTCGATGCCGATCACGCTGTGCTTGTCGAGCACGCGTCCCATGCCTTCCAGTTCGTCTTCGGTCAGAATGATCCACGACGGGTTGTTCGGGCTCGACCAGAACACGGCGGCCACATCACCCTCTGCCAGGCGATTGTCGAGGGCTTCGATCAGGCGATCACCGCGATGGTCGTAGAAATCGATATGGTCTTCGTTGAACCCGAGAAACCGCGTCTGCTGGCGGTTCACGGGAAACGAAGGGTGCAAAAACAGAATCGTTCGCTTCTTGGGATCCATACGCCCCGCGACGGCCTGCGCGAGAAAGCCGCCCTGCATGGCACCGACTGTCGGCACGCAGCATGAGGGCGGGAGGTCGACGTTCATGAAGTTCTTCGCGAAAAGCGCCGCTTCCCGTTTCAGTTCCGGGACGCCGTCGAAAGGCGCATAGCGGTTCGCGAGACGCTTGGTGCGTAAAGCTTCCACTTCGGCGTCAATCGCGATGTCGGGAGTGGGCAGGCCCGGTACACCGAATTCCATTCGTACGAAATCGATTGCGAGTTCGCTTTCGATTTCGTTCACGATGCGGTTCATCTCGCGGATCGAGGCGACGCGGAGGTCGATCTCCGAGTCGTGCACGATGCGGGCCACAGCTTTGCGATCGAGAGGTACTTTTTTGATGTCCACGGTGCTCATCCGGTTTGACCGTCCCATTCGAGTTCAAGAAGCGCCACCGGGACCTGGATGTTGAAGTTCTCGAGTACGGCGGGGTGTACCTCGCCGAGAACCCCCACGGTCCGGTCGCCATTTCGTAGTTCGGCTCCCCGCCCCTCCAGAAAGAGGGGGTCGGAAGATGTTTCATAGGTAAAGGCGAGGCCGAGTTCCCGGCCGATCGCGTCGCAGACGGCTTTGATGTCCGCGAACCCCGCACGGCGATCCTGGAGCGCGGCCGCGATGCGAAGCGCCTCCACGGGCTCCTCTTCGCCAGGCTCGATCCGCACGACGTCGTCGGCCTCGAACATTCTAAGCGTAAGGCCTGCGCCGCGGTTCTGCGCGAGAAGCACGAGCAGCGACGACGCGAGGTCCGTCCGCAGCATCGACTGATCCTGCGATGCCGGGTTGTCGACCAGCACGGCATTGCCGGGATCGGGGCGGCGCGTCTTTTCGTAATGATCGGCCGGGTTCGTGAGCATGAGGCTCATGACCTCGGCGTATCCGAGACCGTTCAGCACCGTGCGGGCGCGACGCTGCACGCCGCGCTCGGGGCGCTCCTGCGCCTGCGTGAAGCTCGGCACGAGCGCGCGCGGAATGTTCGCAAGCCCGATCGCAATCGCGATGTCTTCCATGAGATCGACTTCGTGCAGAATGTCGTTTCGATACGCCGGAATCTGCACGGCGATGCGGTCGCCTTCGATCACCGCGTCGTGCCGCATGTTCGTCAGCAGCTCGCGCACGCGTTCCTTCTCGAGCGGCATCCCGATCATCTTCGCCGTCGCGACAGGATCGAGCGTGAACGGCTGCGGCGTGAAGTCGGGCGTCGTGCGCTTCTTTCCCTCGCGCACGATCGTGACCGTTTCGAGCCGGGCGCCGGGCAGAAGTTCCAGCAGCGACGAAGTGACGACGTTCATCGACTTCGCGACGGGGCGCGGGCCGATCCCCGTCACGTCGATGAAGAGATCCGTCGCGTTCGTCGTGAGCGCCGTTTCGTGACTGTTGATGATCGGGGGCATGCTGAGCACCTGCCCGTTCGCGTCGATCAGCAGGGGGTAGGCTTTGAAGTTCGCGAGATGATCCGCATACGCGCGCCCCTTCGGATGATGTTCGAGAATGTCCTTCGGCGTGACAGCCTTCCCGTCGGTGCTCGCGAGAGGCACGAACTCGAGCTCGGTCGGCCCCACGGGCCGGAACGCAATGGGACCCTCGAGTCCCTTGAGATCGTAGATCCCGATCGACGCGAACTTGCGGTCGCGGCCGAGTGCCCAGTGCACGTCTTCCTGCATCTTCATGATCTGGCGAATCAAACGGTCGGTGAGCTTGACGCCTCGCAGCACGGCGCATTCGATATACGGCCAGTACGAGTCGGGGCTCGCCATGCGTTCGTCGGCTTCGACCACGAGGCCCGAATCCTTCGCGTCGTAACGCGGGACGCCGGTCTCCTTGCCCAGAAGTCCGCGGATAGCGCGTGCGAGTCCGCCCACGTCGAAGAGGTCGGGGCGCACGGGCAGCAGCTCCATGCGGATCACGGTTTCCTGGCCGAGCATCTTCCAGAACGTCGCGGGATCGTCGCCCGCGCTCGACTGGCATTGCGGGCAGACGCCCAGAAAGTCCTCGTGCGTGCCGCGCTCGATCAGGTGCGCGCAGCGCGGACACTGCAGGCGATTGACTTCCGCTATTCCCTCGACGTCACAGCCGAGGCGATCGAGCAGATCGTCGAGCTGCGTGTCGCTCAAGTCTTCGCCGACGAGTTCGCGCAGAATCTCCGTCGGGATTCCGACTACAGGCATAGCGGCGTCTCCTCGAGCCAGCGCGCGTCACTCAGATAGAGCTGGCGGATGTCTTTGATGCCGTAGACGGCCATCGCAAGTCGCTCGAGGCCGAGGCCCCACGCGAGCACGGGTACGGTGCAGCCGAACGGGCGCGTGACTTCGGGGCGAAAGACGCCCGAGCCGCCGAGCTCGAACCAGTCGGTGTCGCGACCGGGCATGCGGACGAACACTTCCACGCTCGGTTCCGTGTACGGGAAGAACGCCGGGCGAAACTTCACGCTTTCGAATCCCATCTGGCGATAGAACTCGGCCAGCGTACCGAGCAAGTGCGACAGGCTCGCTTTTTCATCGATGATGATGCCGTCGACCTGATGAAATTCGGGCAGATGTTTGTAGTCGATTTTCTCGCGCCGAAAGACACGGCCGACCACGAACACTTTGCGCGGCGGGTTCGGATCGTCCTGGAGCGCGCGGATCGTGGCCGCGGTCGTATGCGTGCGAAGCACGACGCGCTGCGCTTCTTCGCGGCTCCAGTCGTAGCCCCAGCCGAGCGACCCCGTGTCGCCGCCGTTTTCGTGCACGGCCTGAATCGTCTTCACTGTCTTTTCGTCGGGAAGCGTGAACTCGCCTGGCCGCTTCACGTAGAACGTGTCCTGCATTTCGCGCGCGGGATGATCCTGGGGCTGGAAGAGCGCGTCGAAATCCCAGAACGCGCTTTCGACATACGAGCCGCGCACTTCTTCGAAACCGAGATTGTGAAACGCGCGGCGCGTGCGTTCGAGAATGCGACGCAGCGGGTGCGGCTTGGCAGGATACGCCGGCGCCGTTTCGGCTTTCACGTCGTACGGGCGAAACTTGATGTCGCGCCAGCTGCCGTCCGCGAGCATTTCCGGTTCGAGTTGATTGCGCTCCCGCTTCGCCTCGATGCCGTCTTTCACGACGGCGCTCCCCGCGTCGGTCAGCGCGTACGTACGTTCCGTGCGTTCGCGCGCTTTCACGAACCCGCGCGACTTGAGCTCCGCCACGGTTCCCGTGAGCTTTTTGCTCTCCCCGGCCGTCAGGCGAAGCTTCCCGTCCGACTGCTGCACTCTCCATAAGAGCGCGATGTCGTCGAACGACTCCTGGCCCGGGATCTCCGTCACGAGGGGGGCGAGGTCGCCCGTGCCCTTCTCTTTCCGCGCGAGCCCCTTCGAGAACAGGAAGCGGAGTGCTTTTCCCACTTCGGTCGCGGGGGCGCCCAGTTTCTCCGCAATGGCAGGGAGGCCGAGAGGGCCGTGCTCGATCAGAATGCTCGTGATGGCGAATTCGGGGAAATCCCCTGCTTTGAGCTGGGCGCTGCCCGCATCTTCGAGCGTCAGTTCGACGAACGGCGTCTCGACGACCGCAACCCAGCCGGCTTCGGCGAGTTCGACCGCGGCGGCGGAAAGCAGCGACTGATCGCATCCCGATTTCCCGGCCAGATCCGGCAGAAGGGCAGGGGCGGACTCGCCGGCAAGGGCCGTAAGCAGGGCGTATTGATTTTGTGGCAGATCACGAGGCATGACGCATGAGTTCCTTCGAGTAACGGTTCGACGCGGGCAATCCTACCACAGGAAAAGTGGGGAATCAGGCCAGGAAATACAGCAATCGACCGCAGATCGGGCAGGGAATGATTTCGGTGTTCGTCTTCGTCTGCGCGAGGTCCGTATGAAGGCGCTGGTAGCAGCCGTAGCACACGCCGTCGACGACGCGGGCGACGACCTTCCCGTATCGCTTGCGGATTTTGTCGTAGCGCGAGAGCATCGCTTCCGTGCATTTCGCGCGCATCTCTTCCCGCGCCTTTTCGAGGTGCTCGTTCGCGTCGACATCGAACCCCATCTCACGATACTTCGCGTCTGAACCTTTAGCGAGGTCGTCCATCATGATGTCGATGTCGTTCAACAGAACGAGGTACTCGAGATTCTTCTGCATCGGCATGTCCTCAGGTGCCCAGTTCGTCGATCATGTTCAGAAGCGCGGCTTTCGAATCGCATGCGGCAAGCGCTTCACGATTCTTCTCCGACTTCACGAGCTGAACGACCTTGGCAAGGATCGGGTGATAGAGGTTCGAGGGATCGACCGGCGGGGAGGCAACCAGGAAGAAGTGCTTCACTTTCTCGCCGTCCATGGCGCCGAAGTCGATTCCCGCTTTCGAGCGGCCGTATGCCAGCCTGATGCTCGGAAAGATCGTCGCGCGCAGATGGGGAATCGCGATCCCCATTCCGATGCCCGTCGACCCGAGCGACTCCCGCGTCTTCGCGAGTTCGAAAGCCATCCCCCGCGCTTCCGGCGAGTCACAGACGAGCGACACGAGTTCGTCGAGCACGCCGTCCTTCTTCTTCGCTTTGAGTTTCAACTCGATCGCACCGGGATCGAGATAGTCGGACAGAGTCAAATCGGGCATCGCGTCCCTTCCTTATTAACGGGATCGAACATATTGACGTTAGACCGATCCCAGGCATCGCGCAACCTCCAATTCCCCTGACCGGCGTGCTTTCCAGCCCCATTGGAAGCGCCCCCGCGGGCCACGGCCGGCGCCCTCCCCGCGCCCCTCGCCATGAATGTGAAAAGGGACCATCCTAAGCCGTTGACCGCGCGGGAGGGGGTTCGGTACTTTCGGGCAAGGGACCGATTGCAACAGGAGGAGCCGAGTTGGATTCGAGCAAGCTGACGAAGGATAAACGGAAGGCGCTCCGGCTGCGGAGCCGCGAGATCGTCAAAGGGCGGAACGACGAGACGATTCTGGGCGCCGCCCGCGAACTCGCCGATCTCGCCGTGCCGAAGAAGAAGGAAGAGGCGGGCCGCACCGGCCTTCGCGTCTCCAAGGAATACATCGTAGAAATCGCCATGTCCGTTCGCAAGACCATGCGGAACAAAGAGCGCATGCGCATGCTCGTGACCGCGCTCTGGAAGGCCGGCCACGAAGAGGCTCGCCTTCTCGCCGCGCTCATCCTGGCGCCAAGCCTCGTCGCCCGCGACGAAGAGACCGAAACCGCCAACGTGGCCTTCGTGCGCGAGCTGCTGCTGCAGACCAAAAACCAGCTCGTGCTCGACGCCCTTGCCGAAGCCGTGAGCGACGAAGTCGAAGCCGGCCGCGGCTCCAACTGGATGGACTCCATGAACGCCTGGGCCAGAGAGTCCGAGATCCGCCTTCAGACCTTCGGCCTCTCCATGTACGGCCACCTCTTTTCCCGGGGACTCTCCCCCGAGAAACTCTTCGACGCCTTCCAGCTCTGCAAGCGGCTGCTCCCCGTCCAGGATCCCGAGGTCGCGAAGTCGATCGTTTCACTGCTCGTCTCGTGTCTCAAAAAGCACGAGCGCGCCGTCGTCAGATTCCTCGCCAAGGTCGAACACGAGGAAGGGGAGACTGCCGAGTTCGTCTGGGAAGAACTGCAGTCGCGCCTGGACGCGGCCAAAGAAACCGAGTCCGAAGCCGTTTCTGAGGGCGCGACTGACGGGGAAGCCGAGGGAGAGGCTGATGCGGATGCCGGGGTCGAATCTGACGCGGCAGAGCCCGAAGTAGAGTCTGAAGAAGAACTTGTAACCTAATTGTTATGAGTTGGTTGAATCGATCTTGTCGTGTGAACTCTAGGCTCGTTTCTCTCGCCCTTGCCCGCAGCGGGCAATACCGGCTTCCCCTCATCCCTCGCGGGCGAGCAAACCAGATTCGCCTCGCCCCGAGCCCTGGCCGACCGCCCTTGATGAGGGAGGCCGAGGGGGGCATCTTCAGCTGACTTCTGTTGCTGCCTTGTGAGTGTCCGGGTCGGTGCACCGAAGGCGGCCGGCTCAATGGGGCTCGGGACTCGGCAAACCGGTTTGCCCGCTGCGGGAAGACCGGAGCGTGGGGATTCCGGCAATGACTTCGCCGCCACCCCACGCCGCCCCACGCCACCTCACACCGCCCCACGCCCCCGCCACCACCACTCCGCGCCCAGTGCAATCGACGCGGCGCTGATGCCGTCGCACACGTCTCGCGTGTTCCCATGGCGGGTGGCGCGCCCGACGGGGACCCCTGCCGAGCCTGCCGAGGCAGGGGTGGCCGGGCGCGACAGGACCCGCCAGGGCACACCCCCGAAACGCTCGCCGGCAGCACGCCGCGCTCGGTTGACACTTTTTTCAGGCGCGTGATACGCTCCTCTTCTCTCTTAAATGCCAACCCTTAAAGGAGATGCGCCTTGAAGCAGTACACGACGGAAGCTCTCCGCAACCTTGTACTCGTCGGCCACGGTGGCACCGGAAAGACCTCGCTCGCGGATTCCTTCCTGTTCCTCTCCAAGGTCAATAACCGCCTCGGCAGTGTCGACGACGAAACCTCGCTTTTCGACTACGACGATGAAGAGAAGAAGCGCAAGATTTCGATTCGTCTGACGGTCGGATCATTCGAGTGGGACGATCACAAGTTCAACGTGATCGACACGCCGGGTTACGACGATTTCGTCGGCGACGTCGTTTCGGGAATTCATGTCGCGGACATGGCGCTCATGTTGATCGACGCGCAGAACGGCGTCGAAGTCGGCACGAGCCGCGCATGGAAATTCGCGCGCGGGCGTCATCTCCCTTCCATTATCTGCGTCAACAAACTCGACAAGGAATTCTCGACGTTCGAGAAGACGTACAAGAACATTCGCAAAGCGCTCGGCAAAATGGCGGTCGCGGTCACGATCCCCGTGAACGAGGGGACCGCGTTCGACACCGTCATCGACCTGCTTCATATGAGAGCGATGCAGTATCCGAAGGACGGCTCGGGCAAGGCGAAGGCGATCCCGATTCCGGATTCGCATGCGGACATTGCGAAAGCCGCGCGCACGCGCCTGGTCGAACAGGCGGCGGAATCCGACGACAAACTTCTGGAGAAGTATTTCGAAGCGGGCGAGCTGACCGAAGCCGAAGTGCTGCGGGGGATGCGCCGCGGAATCGCGAAGCGCACGTTCTACCCCGTATTCGTCACGGCGAGCAAGATGAACGTGGGCGTCGGCACGATGCTCGACGTGATCGCGGCCGCGGGGCCGTCGCCGCTCGATCTGCCGCCGCACATGGCGGCCGACGGGGAGACGGAAATCCACACGGATTCGGGCCAGCTTGTCGCGCAGGCATTCAAGACGGTGTCTGAAGCGCACATGGGCGACATGACGCTCTTTCGCGTCTACTCGGGCGAGCTGACCGGCGGCACCGAGCCGATGAACACCCGGAGCGAGAAGGGCGAGCGGATCGGCCAGCTCTACTTCGTGCAGGGGCACAAGCGGGTCGACGCGCAGAAGATCGTGGCCGGCGATATCGGCGCCGCGGTGAAGTTGAAGGACACGCACACGGGCGACACGCTCACGGACTGCGGGTTCACGGCCCCGCCGATTCCGTTCCCGCAGTCGGTGATCCGGTCGGCGGTTGTCGCGAAGACCCAGGGCGAGGAAGATAAGATCGGCAACGGGTTAGCGCGTTTACATGAAGAAGATCCTACCTTCCATGTCGAGGTGAACAGCGAGACGCACCAGACCCTCATTCACGGTCTCGGGGAGACACAGCTCGACATCCTGGTCCGCAAGCTCAAGGACCGCTTCAATGTGGAAGTGGAGCTGATCGAGCCGAAGATCCCGTATCGCGAGACGATCCGAAAGAAAGCCGAAGGGCAGGGTAAGTACAAGAAACAGTCGGGCGGTCGCGGCCAGTACGGCGACGTCTGGATCCGGCTCGAGCCGCTGGAACGCGGCGCCGGTTTCGAGTTCGTGAGTGAAATCGTGGGCGGTGTCGTCCCGACGAAATTCCTCCCTGCGATCGAAAAGGGAATCGTGGCCGTCATGACGGACGGCATTCTCGCCGGCTGTCAGGTCGTCGATGTGCGGGCGGTCGCCTACGACGGTTCGTATCACAACGTCGATTCATCTGAAAATTCGTTCAAGGTCGCCGGGTCGATGGCGTTTCGCAAAGTGTTCATGGAAGCGAACCCGGTTCTGCTCGAACCCATTATGAAGGTAAAGGTCACCGTGCCCGAAGACTGCATGGGCGACGTGATGGGCGATCTTTCGTCGCGCCGCGGCAAGATCCACGGTATGGACACGCAGGGGCATTATCAGGTCGTGAACGCCGAAGTGCCGCTCGCGGAGCTTTACAAGTACTCGACGCATCTGCGCTCGCTGACCGGCGGGCGCGGCATTCACGAACGCGAGTTCGATCACTACGCCGAGGTGCCGAAAGACACGGCGGAAAAAGTCGTCGCGGCGCATGCTGCGCAGAAAGAAGCTGAGGCGCACTAGATGTCGGGACATTCCAAGTGGTCCACGATCAAGAGGAAGAAAGGGAAGGCCGACGCCGAGCGCGGCAAGCTCTTCACGAAACTCATTCGTGAGATCACGATTGCGGCGAAGGACGGGGGAGGTGACGCCGAGGCGAACCCCCGCCTGCGTACGGCGCTGACCGCGGCGCGCGCCGGCAACATGCCTGCGGCGAACATCGAGCGGGCGATCAAGAAGGGGACGGGCGAGCTCCCGGGCGTGACGTACGAGGAAGTCGCCTACGAGGGCTACGGCCCGAGCGGCGTCGCGTTTCTGATCGAAACGCTTACGGACAACCGCAATCGCACGACGGCGGATGTGCGCCACCTGCTCACGAAGCATGGCGGGAGCATGGGGGAAGTCGGTTCGGTCGCGTGGCTCTTCGAGAAGAAGGGCATGATCCTTCTGGACAAGAGCGCCGGAGAAGAGGACGATGTGCTCATGGTGGCGCTCGAAGCGGGCGCCGAGGATGTGAGCGACGACGACGAGTTCTGGGCGATCACGACGCCGGACACCATGCTGCACGAGGTGGCCGGCAAGCTGACCGAAGCGGGGATGAACCCCGAGCGCGTGGAGCTCGTGCGCATTCCGACCACGACGATCGAACTCGACCGGTCGAATGCGGGTTCGGTGCTGAAGCTCGCCGATCTGCTCGAAGAGAACGACGACGTGCAGACGGTGTCCGCGAACTTCGACATCCCCGACGAGCTCATGGCGGAGCTCACGGAAGAGTAGCGGCGCCGCGGGCAAGGCGTATCGGCGCCGCCGATTCACTGCGGGCGCACATTTTGCGGGCATCGAAGAGGGATTGGGTCAGGGGAACGGGGGGATACGTGCTGGTACTCGGAATCGATCCCGGAAGCGCCAACACGGGCTACGGTGTGCTCCGCATGGTCGCGGGCCGGATGAAGTACCTGGAGTCGGGCGTCATCCGTCCGAAACGCACGCTCACCTTTTCGCAGAAACTCCACACCATTCACGAAGCCGTGGTCGCGCTGCTCGCGCGTGAGTCCTTCGACTGCGTTGCTGTCGAAGACGTCTATCAGGGCGTGAACGCGCGCACCGCCGCGCGGATCGGACACGTGCGCGGCGTCGTGCTTCTGGCCGCCGCGAACGCGGGCGTTGTCGTCGCGGAGTATCCGCCGAACGAAATCAAATCGGCCGTTGTCGGGAACGGCCTCGCTTCGAAAGAACAGGTACAGTTCATGGTCGAACAGATTCTGCGCCCGGCGAAGCCGATGGAGTCGCTCGACGAATCCGACGCGGTTGCCGTGGCGATCTGCGCGTGCCATCGCAACGTCGAGAGGCTCGTGCGATGATCTCGTACCTGCACGGCGTTCTCGCTGAGAAGGGGCCGGCCCGCGCGGTGATCGACGTGCGCGGCGTAGGCTACGAGCTTTCGATTTCACTTTCGACGTACGAAAAACTGCCCGGCCTCGGCGAGCGCGCGAAGCTCCTGACGCGCACGTATCTTCGCGACGATACGATTCAGCTGTTCGGTTTCGCGGACGCGCACGAAGCGGGCCTTTTCAAAATGCTCGTGTCCGTCCCCAAGATCGGGCCGAAGCTCGCGCTCGCGATTCTGTCGGGCGTGCGGCCGGACGAGTTTCGCGACGCGGTCGTCGCGGGCAACGCGGCGCGCCTCTCGCGTGTTCCCGGCATCGGAAAGAAGAGCGCCGAGCGCCTCATCGTTGAACTGAAGAGCAAATTCGAAGAGGATGGGGCGGGGGCGCTGCCGATTGCGGCGGGCACTCCGGCCGGTCCGGTCGTCGAAGAGGCGCTGCTCGCACTCGAAACGCTCGGCGTCAAGAGCGACCAGGCGGTCAAGGCCGTCGAGCGCGCGCTCGAAACGCACGGCGACAACAAAGATGCAGTCACGGTGGAAATGATCGTGCGGGAGGCGCTTCGCGGTGTCTGAATGGGAATTTGAAGACGAGACAACGGGCCCCGAGCTGATCGACGGCGCGCCCTTCGAAGACGAGGAGTCTTTCGAAGAGACGCTGCGCCCGCAGCACCTCGAAGAGTTCATAGGGCAGAGCAAGATCAAGGACAACCTGGCGATCTTCATCGAAGCGGCGAAACGGCGCGGCGAAGCGCTTGATCACGTGCTGCTGTCGGGGCCGCCGGGTCTTGGCAAGACGACGCTCGCGCGCATCCTGGCCAACGAACTGAACGTCGAGATTCGCGGAAGCGCCGGCCCCGTGCTCGAACGGCCCGCGGAACTGGCGGGGCTCGTCACGTCTCTCTCGGAACGCGCCATTCTGTTCGTCGACGAAATTCACCGGCTCTCCCGCGTAGTCGAAGAGTATCTCTATCCCGCCCTCGAAGATTTCGAACTCGACATCATGATCGACAAGGGGCCGAACGCGCGCTCGGTGAAGCTCACGCTGAAGCCGTTTACGCTGGTCGGCGCCACGACGCGCTCGGGGCTGCTGACGCGGCCGCTTCGCAGCCGTTTCGGCGTCGAGTGCCAGATGGACTACTACGAAATCGCCGAACTCGAGCAGATCGTGGCGCGGTCGGCGCGCATACTCGATACGAAGATCGATGCCGACGGCGCGCACGAAATTGCGCGGCGGTCACGCGGAACGCCCCGCGTTGCCAATCGCCTGTTGCGCCGCCTGCGCGACTTCGCGGAAGTCGAAGGAAGCGGCGCGATCGACGGTGCTCTTGCGAGGAATGCCCTCGGCCGTCTCGACGTGGACGACCGCGGCCTGAACGGCATGGACCTCAAGATCCTGAAGGCCATCGTGCAGCGCTTCGACGGCGGCCCTGTCGGCCTCAGTACGCTTGCGATCTCCGTCGGCGAAGAGAAAGACACCGTGGAAGAAGTGCACGAACCGTTCCTGCTCCGCGAAGGGATGATCCAGCGGACGCCGAAGGGCCGGATCGCGACATCGGAAGCGTATCGCCATCTCGGTCTCGCCCCGGCGTCGCCCTCCTCGCGCGCCGGTGACAGCCCGCAGAAACGCCTCTTCTAATCCGCCGTGAAGCTTTCCGAATTCCAGTTCGAACTGCCCGAAGATCGCATTGCCCAGCGGCCGGCGCCGGAGCGCGATGCGTCGCGACTTCTCGTCGTGCGCCGTGACGGCGAGGGCGAGTCGCTCGAGCACGCTCACTTCCGCGACCTCGCCCGTTTTCTCGAACCCGGCGACCTTCTCGTTCGCAACGATTCGCGCGTGCTTCCCGCGCGCCTCGCTGCATCACTCGAAACCGGCGGCAAGCTCGAGGCGCTGTTCGTGCGGCCCGCGACGCGCGCGAAAAACGCGTGGGTCGTGCTGATTCGCCCGTCGAAGCGCATGCGGCCGGGGCGCCAGGTGCTGTTCGCGGGGGGCGACGTGCGCGCCACCGTGGTCGAACCCGCTGGCGAAGGGGAGTGGGTGCTCGCGTTCGATGAGGGAGTGGAAGTTCTGGCGCTGCTCCAGACATACGGAACGATGCCGCTTCCGCCCTACATCAAGCGGGAAGCGGACGACACGGATATCGCACGTTACCAGACCGTATACGCGGATCATGGCGGCTCTGTCGCCGCGCCGACCGCGGGACTGCATTTTACAGATGAAGTGTTCGAGAGCCTGCGTGCGCGCGGCGTTCCGGTCGAGTCACTCACGCTGCATGTCGGGCCTGGTACGTTTCGCCCGATTCGCACGGAAACCATCGAAGAGCATACGATCGAGCCCGAGGCGTTCTCGATTCCCGCGCGCACGGCCGTCGCGGTGAACGCCGCGCGCGCTGAGGGCCGCCGCGTCGTCGCTGTCGGGACGACTTCCGTTCGCACGCTGGAAGGCGCCGCGCGCGACGGCCGCATCGCACCCGGCCACGGCTGGACCAACGCGTACATCTATCCCGGGTTCGAACCCGCGATCGTGCACGGCATGATCACGAACTTTCATCTCCCGGATTCTTCGCTGTTCCTGCTCGTATGCGGGCTCTTCGGAACGGAACGCATGAAGCGCGTCTATCAGGAAGCCATTGCTCGCGAGTACCGCTTTTACAGCTACGGCGACGCGATGCTGGTGGTGTGATCATGAACACCGAAACCCGTTTCTCGTCATCGCCCGGACCTTCTGCTGAATCCGGCTTCGAGCGCCTGATCGCTGTCCTCATTATAGTGGCCGCGTCCGCACTCATGATCGCGCTCGCGATCGCCAACCGCGCTCAGATCAACCCGGACGGCATCTCCTACATACGCATTGCGCGTTACTATGCCGAAGGAAACGCGGCCCTCGCCCTCTCGGGGTACTGGGCGCCGCTCATGAGCTGGATGATGATCCCGCTCCGCAGCCTCGACACGGTGCACGGACTCGTGGGCGCGCGCATTGTTCTCGTGCTTTCGGGGATCGTGTTTCTGCTCGGGACGCGCTCGTTCCTGCGCAGGCTCGATCTGTCCCGCCCGGCGCGGCTTCTCGCACTCGGAATCACGGCCTTCTACGTCGCGCTCGAGAGTTCCATGCGGATCACGCCGGACCTGCTCGTCGGCGGCCTGCTCCTCTTCCTGCTCGCCTCACTTTACGGTTCCTGCTGGATGAAGAGTTCCGGCATGGCGCTTCGCGCGGGCGCGATCGGCGGACTCGCGTACTACGCGAAAGCCATGGCGCTCCCCTACGCCGCCGGAGCGATCATTGTCATGGCGGCGTTTCGCGCGTATCTCGGCAACGACACACGCGCGGAGGCATTCCGTGCCGCGCGATTTGCGCTGCTCGGACTCGTCGCGGTCAGTCTGCCCTGGATCACGGTGCTCAGCATTCACTATGGAAAACCGACGTTCTCGACTTCGGGCGGCATCAACCACGCGCTGATCGGTCCCGATGTAAAGGAGCAGCGAATCCACCGCATATTCAGCCGCTATCATGAACCGGATGCCGGCAGAATCACGAGCTGGGAAGAACCTCCTCTTACCGATTATGATGCCTGGTCTCCGTTTGCGAGTCCTGGAAACTTTCGCTATCAACTTTCGACCGCTTACACGAATGTCGGCGCCATCAAGCGCGAGTGGGCCGGCTTCGATGCGCTCGGTATCGGACTGCTCTGTCTCGTGGCGGCATTCGTGTTCCGCGTGCCGTGGCGTGAGGGAATGCGCGAAGAGCGCTGGCGCTGGGCGCTTGTTCCCGCGAGCCTGCTCGCATTGCTCTATCTTCCCGTTCACGCATCGCAGGAGCGCTACTTCTATATCGTGTTTCCGCTCACCATCGCCGTCACGCTCGGTGCCGTGGAGTGGGTGACGGGCATGCAGTGCGCGGGGCGGGGGCGAGTGATCGGTACCGTGCTGGCAGCCGCGCTCTTTCTGTTCCCGGCGGCGCGTCGCCTCCCGGAGGCATGCGAGGGGCGGTACGCGGAGACAGGCAGGCTCGCGCAATCGCTCGCAGCCACGCATGCGGAAAACGGGGGCGGGCCCATTGCAAGCGTGGACGATCAGATCGGCCTCTACGTGGCGTTTTATGCGAAGGTGCCGTGGCTCGGCACCGAAAGAGAGCTCGACCTCGACCGACTGCAGGAAATCCGGCCCGGGCTCGTTGTACTCGGCGGCGGGCCCGTAAGTGGCGGCGGGCCCGTGAGCGACGACGCGGCCGTTCGCGCGCTTTCGAATCGGGGATTGACGGCGGTTCGCGTTCCCTGATACTCTTAAGACTCGTATTACTCCTCCAGAAACGATTCCGTCTCCTTATTGTAAGTTCAACCCACCAGGGGGTATTCGATGTCGTTTTCTACCCGCATTTCATTCTGCGCGGCGCTTCTTGCGTGCGTTTTTGCGACGGCCGCACCGGCGCATGACTTTCTCGATCGCGTCGAAGGCGCGCGCGAATCGGGCGCCCTGTCGCACGACGGCGCTTACCAGAATCTGTTCCGCTATGTGTTCGATCGGGATCTGGTCTCGCCCGCGCTGCTCGGCGAATCGACCGCGCCCCTCAAGTGCCTGCAGGAGATCATCGAACGGTATGAGAGCGATCGAAGCACGCTGGCGCCGGCCACGATCGAAGAGATCGACGGTTACCTGAGCGCCGCGCGCAACTTCGGCAAAACGGCGGCCACCTATGTGAGCCCCTCCGGTACGTTCGAGTTTACGTACTCCACGTCAGGCGGAAATGCCGTCCCGGCGGCGGACACGAATCCGGCGAACGGCGTGCCCGATTATGTCGAGAAGTGTGCGATCTACGCCGACTCCTCCTGGACGCGTGAAATCACAGAGATCGGCTTCGATGCGCCCTCCCTCACGGGCGGCGTTTACCCGATATCGTTCCAGAACATGGGCGCGTACGGATTCGCCGTTTCGACCGGCGGCGGCGCGAGCTACATCGTGATCGAGAACGACTTCGTAGGATTCCCGAACAACCAGGATCCCGAAGGAAACCAGCTCGGCGCGGCGAAAGCCACGATCGCGCACGAGTTCAAGCACGCCTCGCAGTTCGCAACAGGGTCGTACGGCGGCTGGGCGGAAATGGACGCGACCTGGATGGAAGACATCGTCTTCGACGACACGAACGACTACTACAGTTACCTCGGCAGCGGCAACAACATCACCGCGCCCTCCACGCCGCTCGACCAGGGCGGCGGCCCGAGCTACGAAGACTGCATCTGGGGACACTTCCTGAGCGAATCGTTCGGGCTGCCGTTCATGGTGGATCACGCCGCGCGCCTCTCGAGCCAGACGATCACGGTTGCCTATCGTGACGAGTTCCTCGATTACGCCACGACCTGGACCGACGAATTTACGAACTTCGCCACCTGGAACTATCTGGTCGGGAGCCACGCGAACACATCGCTTCCCGGATATGAAGAAGCGGCCGATTTCCCGATCGTCTTTCCGACCTTCGAAGCCAATCTCGTATACGCGGACTATCCGTACACGAACAACAACAGCCTCGACAACATGGCCATGCGATTCTACAAGCTGCGCGGCCTCTCGGCCTTCGCGGGCAACATCCGCGTCGAGTTCGACGGCGCGAACGACAACCGTCCGCTCCAGGTCATTCTCGTCTCGAAGGTGAAGGCGGCGTTCGGCGGGGGATGGGAGCGCGAGGACGTTCCGCTCGACGCGAACATCGACGGCGACTACACCGCGATCCGCCCCGGCGACCAGCTCTCGCAGGCCGGCGTAATCGTCGTTTACCCGGCACGCACCAGCGGCGGGGCCTCGAGCTACGACATCACGATCTCCGAAAGCGCGGTCGCGACCGATGTGGCCGACGGCACACTGCCGACACGGATCTTCGGGCTCGAGCCGAACGCGCCGAACCCGTTCAACCCGACGACGACAGTCGCGTTTTCGCTTCCGCATCCGATGACCGCCGAGCTCGCGATCTACAATCAAGCCGGGCGGCTCGTGAAGACGATCGTGCGCGGCGAACGCCTCGACGCCGGACGGAACGCGTTCACCTGGGACGGCAACGACGACGCCGGACGCCCGGCGGGATCGGGCGTGTACCATGCACGCCTCGTCGCAGGGAAGCTGAGCGACACGACACAGATGATTTTGATTCGATAGAGGGCGGGCCCGACCGCTCGTCGAAAACAAACAAGAGAGGACCGGATTCCCCTCACCCCTCGTCCTGGCGTACGGCCAATGGGCCTCGGGGCTCGGGGAACCGGTCCTTCTCGTTTGCGCACGACGAGGGTGGCTGTTGAGGGGGGAGGCGGTGGCGGGTGCGCGAGGCTTCGTATGCTACAATTTACGCTTAGGCGGTATTACTAAGCCGCATGTGCCTAGCCGCATTGCCATCGGGTCTCCGAATCACGGCTGGAGAGTTTCATGTCCTCAGTTCGACTTGCTTCACTACTCAGTGCGATATTGCTCGCGTTCTCATTCTCGCAATCCAGCGCCGATGTCATCGTAGAGCAGCAAAGCCGGGACGGAGGGCGAGTCATTCTCCTGCGGCCGAGCGGCGTGTCGTCGAAGACGGCATCCACCACACCCGTATCACTGGAAGTCGCGCGTGCGACTGCCGATGCTTTCCTTATCGAGCACGGTGCCCGCTATGGTCTTGCGAATCCCGCCGCCCAGCTGGAACTGATCGACGAACGCTCCGATCAGGAGGGACTCACGCGCATTGTCTACCGACAGAGGCACGAAGGTCTGCCGGTCAAGAATACGATGTTGCTCGTGCACGTGAACGCTGCGGGCGAAGTCTACTTCTCATCCGCGGACGTGACAGACGATCTCCCGGCGAGCGCCATGCCGGCGGTGTCCGTCGATGACGCGCTGGCGGTGGCTGAGCGTGCAGCCCGGCAGCTCCTGCCGGGGTTCGATGGCGTGGCCGCCGCGCACGAAACGCCCGAGCTTGTCTTCCTGCCTCTCGGTCTCAATCCGAGTATCCCGATCGACGAAACGCGCTTGGCCTGGGAGTTCCACATGAGCTTTCACAAGTGCAGGCATGATGTGTGCCCTGCATTCGGTGCCTACGTTGCGGTTGAGGCGCACAGCGGGAAGGTCTTGTACACTTTGGAGGATTGGCAGGGGCTGGATCGGCGTGCGTACGATTGCTCGAAAGCCGTGGGAGACATTTACTGCTACATCGACTCCCCCGGCATCAACGGATACGTGCACGGTCGAAGCGAGTCCGCGCCGCTTCGTGGCCCCCACAATGTACCGGCGTTGCCTCAGTTCGGGAGCACGGACGTGGACAACATCTACGACATCGCGGAAACGGTGCACGACTTCGTGCAGATGAGCTTCGGCATAGACGGAGCCAGCAATCAAGGAGGGATTAGAGCCAAGGTAGGGGAGTACGGTCAGACAAGGTACTACGTCCATTCCGAAGGCTGGGATGGGCAGCAAGATCCCACTTGTCCTGGCGGAGCATGGATCTCAGGATCCAACTCAATCGTTCTATGCCACAACGAGATATATGAGGACGTGGTAGGTCACGAGTACGGGCACGCTATTGTTGACTGGTCTTTTACTTCCGCGGGTTTTCCGATAGGAGTAGACATCTTTAACGCGGAGACGCGCGCGTTTGATGAATCCTTTTCTGACATTTTTGGTGAGGCTCTTGAATTCGATCAGGTGGGGGCGGCGGATTGGCTGGCAGGCTCAGGGAGAGTGGGCGGACCTATTCGCGACTTGGCGCATCCAGACTTTCTAAATGACGCGGAACGATTCTACGATCCAAACTTCGACTGCAGTTCCGACCCTGCCACCGCCGGCTACTATGCCAACTCCACCGTCTATTCGAAAGCCGTGTACCTCGCCTCTGAGGGGGGTGAGTTCAATGGCTGCGAAGTGCAGGGACAGGGCATCGAGTTTGCCAAGCAAGTCTATTTCCGCGCGTGGCGAAATTACTTCTCAAGCAGCCAAAACTTCGACGGCGCATACACCAAGCTTATGCAGTCCTGCAACGATCTCTATCCGGCTTCTCAGTGCGCGGAGTTCGACAAAGCGCTGCAGGCGGTCGAAGCGAATCAAGCGGAAGCACCGTACGGCGGCGGCATCTGCGTGGACCCACTGGGCGCGGCGGGCGAGCAGGCGCCGGCGTGTGCGGTCGCTCACGGGGGCACGGCGCAGACGACAATGGCTGACGCGACGCCGAGCGTGAGCTTCCAGGCAGGCGAGCCGGTCTGGCTGGCGCTCACGTCCGGGACGCCGAACCGCACAGTCGACTTCGTGCTCGCGTCCCACGACTCCGCGCGACCGATCTGGGATGATCTTGATGCGCAGGCGCTCGAAGCGTCTTCGGGCACGCTCGACTCGACCGGCGCGCTGACGGCGTACTTCTTCACGCCGACGACCGAAGACACGTTCGACGTGATCGTCGACGGCAATCGTGACGGCAACTATCAGCCGTGGGCGGACGAAACGGTGACGATCGTCGTCTCGGGCTTCGCAACCGACGTGCCCGAAGGCGCGGTCCCGAGCGCGCGCGTCTTACAATCCGTCCGCCCGAATCCGTTCAACCCGGCGACGAATTTCTCGCTTCGACTCCGCGAAACCTCGCGCCTGCGCCTCACGATTTACGACACCGCCGGCCGCGCGGTCCGCACGCTCGCGAACGATAACGCACTCGCCCCCGGGGACTACGACTTCACGTGGGACGGTACAGGCGACTCCGGCGCGCCGGTCGCCTCCGGCCTCTATCTCTATCGTATCGAAACCGCCCGCGGCTCCGAGTTCGGCAAAATCACGCTGGTGAAATAACCCCCCACTCTTCTCTCTCCTTTTTTTTCTTCTCCTTTCTCTTCTCTCTCTCTCTCTCTCTCTCAATTCCCCTCTTCCCGCGGCGAGACAGACCGGTTCCCCGAGTCCCGAGTCCCGTGGCCGGACCGCCCCGGGCGAGGGCGAGGGGAATCCGGTCCGTCTCACCCGCCGGGAACGAGGGGAACTGCCGCACTGGTCTCCCCGCGCTCCCCGCGTTATCCTCCCCCCATGTCTGACACCACGAAAACAATCGAAGCACCGGGCACGTTCACGCTTGAGGCACGCGACCCCACGACCGCCGCGCGCGCGGGTCGATTCGTCACGGCTCACGGCGTGATCGAGACGCCGATGTTCATGCCGGTCGGCACGCGCGCATCCGTTCGCACGCTTGACCCGATCGAAGTGGAAGCGATCGGGGCTCAGATCATCCTTGCCAACACGTACCACTTGTTTCTGCGACCGGGCCACGAACGGGTGCGCCGGTTCGGCGGCCTGCATGCGTTCATGCAGTGGAACAAGCCGATCCTGACGGATTCGGGCGGCTACCAGATTTTCTCGCTGGCAAAGCTGAACAAGATCGACGACGACGGCGTCTCGTTCCGGTCACACATTGACGGATCGCTGCATCGCCTCGACCCGGAGAAGGCGATGGAAGTGCAGGCGGCGCTTGGAACCGACATCGCGATGTCGTTCGACCAGTGCCCGCCTTACCCGTGCGAACCGCGCGAACTGGAGCGGGCGGTCGACCGCACGTCGCTCTGGGCGGCGCGGGGACGTGAGGCGATGGACGCGATCGGGCCGGGGGCGACTCCGGAGGGCCGGATACCGCTGCTGTTCGGGATTCAGCAGGGGGGCGTCGATCTCGCGATGCGCGAGAAGAGCACGGAGCCCCTTGTCGCGCTCGACTTCCCGGGCTACGCGATCGGCGGGCTGTCAGTCGGCGAGCCGAAGGATCTGTTTCTCGCCACGCTGCCGGGATCGGCGGCCATGCTTCCGGACGCGAAGCCGCGCTACCTGATGGGCGTCGGCTTTCCGGACGACATTCTCGCGGGCATCGAAGCGGGAGTGGACCTGTTCGACTGCGTGCTGCCGACGCGCATCGCAAGGAACGGCACGATGCTGACGACGGACGGACGGCTCGTGATCAAGAACGCGCAGTTCGCCGAAGACATGCGTCCGCCGGATCCCGAGTGCGACTGCACGACATGCGCGCGTTTCAGCCGCGCGTATCTGCGCCACCTGTTCTCGGCGGGGGAGATTCTCGGTATGCGGCTCGCCACGATTCATAATCTGCGCTTCTATCTTCGCGTCGTTACGATGGCACGGAAGGCGATTCTGGCCGGGCGCTTCGCCGACTGGAAGCGCGAGTTTCTCGCGCGCTACGAATCGGGGGCCACGCGGGCGTAGCTCCTGCACGTTGCGCGACGGCCCCATTTGCGCGAGAATGACCGCGCAAGTCACATCGCATCCTGTTTCCCATAGGGAGTTTCACATGGACTGGTTCCCCATACTCGCGATCGGCTCTTCGGGGGGCGGCGGCGCTCAACAGGAGGGGGGATGGTCGAGCCTGCTCTTTCTGTTCTCCACGCTGCTCTTCATCTGGTGGTTCATCTACCTGAACCCGCAGATCAAACGCCAGAAAGAGCGCGACAAACTGCTCGAAGGCGTGAAAAAAGGCGACCGTATCGTCACCCGCGGCGGCATGCTCGGCACCGTGGTCGGCGTCAAAGAGAAAGAGAAAGTCGTAGTCCTCAAGATCGCCGAAAACGTGAAGATCGAAATCGTGCGCGGCGCGATCGAAACGATTCTGACCGGCAACGAAGCGATCCCGCAGGACGGAAAGAAAGATTCGTGAGGGTTCTGTTCGCGGGGACGCCCGCGTTTGCGGTTCCATCACTCGAAGCGCTGATCGCCTCGGGGCATGATGTCGTCGGCGTGCTTACGATGCCCGATCGGCGTCGCGGGCGGGGGCGCCGCACTTCTCCTTCACCTGTAAAAGAATGCGCGACCGCGCACGGCATCCCGATTCATCAGCCCGAAAAACTGCGGCGCGCCGAGTGGGAGAAACCGTTCCGCGACCTGAACGTCGACGCGATCGCGATCGTGGCTTACGGAAAAATTCTGCGCCCCTGGCTGCTTGCGATTCCGAAACACGGCTGTATCAATGTGCATGCGTCACTTCTTCCGAAGCATCGAGGCCCGAGCCCGATCGAACAGGCGATCCGTTCGGGCGACACGGTGACGGGGATTACGACGATGCGGATCGACCAGGGTGTCGACACGGGTGACATGCTGCTTCGTGACGAGATCGAGATCGAGCCGGGTGAAACCGCGGGCGAACTTACAGCGCGGCTGGCGATGATCGGCGGGGCGCTTCTCGTCGAAACGCTCGACCGTCTCGAGCAGGGCGACTGCCCCAGCGAGCAGCAGGATCACGCGCTGGCGACGCACGCCCCGATGATCGAGAAGGATGACGGACGCATCGACTGGACGCAGGGGGCGCTCGTGATCGACAGGCTGGTGCGGGCCATGAACCCGCGCCCGATTGCGTGGACGGAGACCCCGCACGGCATCATGCGCGTGCTTCGCAGCCGGCTGCTTCTGCCGGGCACGGAAGAAGCGAACGCGGTGGAGCGCGAAGGGTGGGCGCCTGGCGAGAAGCCCGGGGCCGTGCTCGCGGCCGACGCAAAGTGCGGCCTCGTGATGCGAACCGGGAAGGGCGTGCTGCGGCTCGTGAAAGTGCAGCTTCCGGGACGGAAGGCGATGCCGGACACGGTACTGCTGCGTGGGGTTGCGATCGAACCGGGTGAAGCGTGGGGCGTACCGGCAGTGACTGCGGGCGGGACGCACGAAACGCCTGAGCCGCCTGAAACGCCGGCGACATGAGTCGCGGGGGCGCGCGCGCCGCGGCGCTCGAAGCGCTGCTCGCGATCGACGAGGGGAAGTTCCTCGGTGAAGCGCTCGCGGCTTCGGATGCGCGTACGAAGGAAAACCCGCGCGACCTGCGCCTCGCCCGCCGCATCGTGCGCGGCGTGCTCAAATCGCGCGGCAAGATCGACTGGACTCTCTCGCACTTCCTGAAACGGGGCTCGCTCGAAGATCTCGATCGAGCGGTGCTCGAAAACCTCCGCATCGGCCTCTTTCAAACCATGTTTCTGACAAGCGTGCCCGCGCATGCGGCGGTCAACGAGGCCGTGCGCCTCGCGCGGAGGCGAGGGGGCGAAAGCGCTTCGCGCTTCACGAATGCGATTCTGCGCCGCTACCTGCGCGAGGGGATTCCGGCCGGGATTCCGACGCTCGAAGACGACCCGGTGGGGCATCTGGTCGCCGAAGAGTCGTGTCCGCGCTGGCTCGCCGGGCGCTGGGTGAAGCGCCTCGGCCCCGAAACCGCTCACGCGCGCATGGTCGCAAGCAATCGCACGCCGCCACTCGCGCTGCGCATACTGGCCAAGGGGGCGCGCGATGCGCTGGGGGTGCGTGATGCGCTGGAGGAAGAGCTTCGCGCCCGCGAGATCAGTTTCGAGCAGAGTGAACTGCATCGCGACGTGCTTCTTCTTCCCGGGGGCCCCGATCCGCGCACGCTCGAGGCGTTCACGCGCGGCGACATCATCGTGCAGGATCCGTCCGCGGCGCTCGTCACGTCGATGGCCGATCCCCCGGAGCGCACGACCTCGCTGCTCGATCTCTGCGCCGCGCCGGGCGGGAAGCTGATCGCGCTCGCATCGCAGGCGCAGATGACCGGAATCATGGTCGGCGCGGACCGCTCGCCCTCGCGCCTCGCGCGCCTGCTCGAGAACCGGGCGCGCGCGGAACTCGGGCGCGTGCATGTGCTCGCGATGGATGCGCTTCAGCCCGCGCTCAATCGCCGTTTTCAGACCGTGCTCCTTGACGCTCCGTGCACCGGCCTCGGCACCCTGGCCCGCCACGCGGATCTGCGATGGCGCCTCCAGCCCGAAGACAGCGCGCGTCTCGGGCGGCTCGCGGGCACTCTTCTCGCAAGCGCTGCCGAACTCGTTGAGGACGGCGGCCTCCTTCTCTATAGTACCTGTACGACCGAGCCCGAAGAGAACGACGACGTGATCAGCGCGTTCCTCACGAAGCGCGCGGACTTCGCGCGCGAACGGCCGGTGCGGCCGCTCCCCGAGGGGACGGTCGAGGAAAACGGGACCCTGCGACTCCTTCCCGAGGTGCACCCCGGTGACGGCGCTTTTGCCGTCCGACTGCGAAAGAGAATCGAATGAAGTTTTTGAAAGCGCTCGGAAAAATCGCCCTCGTTGCGCTCCTCTCGTTCCTCGGCGGCGCGCTCGTGTTCGACTTCGCGATGCGGCATCTGACGGGGCAGGGCGATGAAGTCATGGTTCCGTCGATCGTCGGCATCCATCGAGCGGATGCCCACAAGTTGCTCGAGCGCGAAGGACTCTACCTCATCGTGGAGAACACGGTGTACGACGCCGTCAGCGATTCGGGCATCGTCATCACGCAGCGTCCCGAGGCGGACGAGCGCGTGAAGAAGGGGCGGCGCATCCAGGTCACGATCTCCGAAGGCGTCGAACGCATGCTCGTCCCGGAAGTGGGGGGGCAGGGAGTGCGCGAAGCGCGTATCGTGCTGAACCGCTCCGGCCTCAAGGCCGAAACCGTCATCAGCGTGCCCCACGACGATGTTCCGCGCGACAAAGTGATCGCGACCGATCCCGTGGCGGGCACCGATGTCCGGTCGGGCGCCGACGTGCATCTGCTCGTCAGCCTCGGCCCCGAAAACTCCGCGTTCCTGATGCCGAACCTGCGCGGGCGCAAAGAGTACGATGTGCGCCGGCATCTCGATCTCTTCGGAATCGGCCTCGCGCGCGTTACCTACAAAGACCTCGAAGGCGCGGAGCGAAACGTCGTCGTCGGGCAGACGCCGCCGCCCGGGACGCGCATTGCCCGCGGGACGAGCGTGGAAGTGGAAGTGACGTCGCCATGAGTCAGTTCGGGATTCAAGTATTGCCGTCCGTTCTTTCCGCGGACTTTTCGAAGCTCGAAGAAGAGATTCGCTCTGTCGAGGCCGGGCCGCTCGAGATTCTGCACCTCGATGTCATGGACGGCCGGTTCGTGCCGAACCTCACCTTCGGCCCGTTCATCGTGAGCGCGATCGACAAGCTCAGCGATCGTATTCTCGATACGCATCTCATGGTGCGCGAGCCCGCCCATCTCATTCCCGCGTTCGCCAAAGCCGGCAGCGACTGGATCACCGTGCATGTGGAAGCGTGCGAGGATCTCGGCGCCACGCTCGATGTCATTCGCGCGTCCGGCGCGAAGCCCGGCATCGCGATCAACCCCGACACGCCGCTCGCCCGCGTCGAACCGTACCTCGGCGACATTCATCTTCTGTTGCTGATGACGGTTTTTCCCGGCTTCGGGGGGCAGGCGTTCATGGCCGAAGTCGTCCCGAAGATCGAGCAGGCCGCGGCGATGCGCGCGAAGCGCGGGTACGATTACGTAATCGAAGTCGATGGAGGAATTGCGCCGGCCACGGCCGGTGTCGTGGCGCGCGCCGGCGCCGAACTACTCGTTGCGGGGTCTGCTGTCTACAATCACGAGGACCGGCCGGCGGCCATGCGCTCGATCCTCGACGCAGCGGGCGCGTAGAGGGCTTGACCTGGCCCTCGATGGAGTAGCCGGGGGCGGATCGCTACCCGGCATCCCCCCGATTCCAGCCCCTCTCCGATCAGGACCTCATTCGCAGTCTCGTGAACCTGGTGCGATTGGAACGAGCGATCTCGCTTCGCGTCGTTCAGTTGCTGGTCGAGGTGGAACGCCGGCGACTGTTTCGCGAACTGGGCTACTCCTCGATGCACGATTACGTAACACGCGGCCTCGGCTACTCTGACTCTGCGGCATTTCGCCGGATCCGGGCCGCCCGCGCTGTGGCACTATACACGGAAATTTCCGGGATGATCGAGCGGGGCGAACTTTCGCTCTGTGCGGTGGCGAAGATCTCCGGCGCCCTCACTCCCGGGAACCGGGTCGAACTCCTTCGAAGGGTGACCGGGAAGAGACTGCGTGAGATCGACGCCATTCTCGCCGAGAACACTCCGGCAATTCTGGTTCGCGATAAGTTGAAGCCTATAGGAATTGTGGGCAGGAAAAGACGGCCTGCCGAATCAGACGCTCTTTTCGACACTGACCCGGCGCGGCCAGTTTCTGACCGCCGAAATGGCGGTCGAGAAGTTACCACCCCGAGCGCACACGCCACGCCGCCTGAAGTTACCACCCCAGGGGAATCGCGCGAGCCTTCGGACAATGCCGCGGGTCGTTATAGAATCGAGTTCTCTGTGAGCGCTGAATTCGCCCAGCAGTTCGCGCGGGTGCGGGCGCTGGTATCGAACGGGATCGCGGGGCAAAGCTACGAAGGAGTCTTCGGTAAGCTGATCTCCGAGTATCTCGCACGCCACGACCCGGCGAGGAGGCAGGCGCGAAGAGAGAAACGAAATGAGCGTACTCTTGAGAGGCGCGGGAGCAAGTCGATGCCTGAACCGGCCGGCGATTGTCATGGTCTCGCTCGCGGGGCCCTGGTAGAGCCGGGCGGCGCTTCGATGCGCGATAGGGTTCTAGGACAGTGCCGTTCCCGCCACATTCCTGCTGCGCTGCGCGACGAGATCATGCTGCGCGACGGACGTCGATGCACTTTCATTGCCCGGGATGGAACGCGCTGCAATGCGACAAGGCATCTGCAGATCGACCACATCACTCCGTTTGCTCTGGGGGGAAGGCATGAGGCGTCGAACCTGCGACTGCTTTGCGGCGCACATAATCGACTGGAAGCGGAGCGGGCGGGACTCGAACGGCCGGAGCGCCGCTCGGAATAGTGGTGGGGTGTCGACCTGCGCGGCGGCGGTGCTTCCGATCGGAACAGGGGAGGCGATGATGGGAAGGCCGTCACAGACATTGGTGGAATCGCGGGGAACACGTTGGCTGGGAAGTGAGATCGCACACGCTTACCCGCCCCGCTATCGCACGGGCGCGTAAGCTCTACTGATAAGCCCTGTATCCGTTCCGCGCCCAGATGATCTCGTTGCAGATCGCCCACGCGATTTTCTGATGCACCACATCGAGATCGAATCCCTGTTCGTCCAGGCTTCCGTACGAAATTCTGCGCAGGTCGAACGAGACTCCCTTGAGCTGGCCGATCGAACGGTTCGGCACGACTTCGACTTCCGGTTTCGGCACACGAAATCCCATCGCGACGTCCCACATCATCTGTGACGCCGCCTGCAGTTTCAGCTGGACGTCTTCGGGCACCTGCACGTAGCCGTTGTCCGCGGTTCTGGCGAGCGAGTAGAGCTGATCTTCCACTTCCATGAACGACGCGCGCGCTTCGAGCATCGCGTGCGTTTCCATCGGGAAGAGTGCCGACACCCCTTCTTCGGCCAGAATCGCGTCGAGCCGCGGGGTCCGGAGCTTCGTACCCGGCTTCAGCTTCTCCCGTTTCCCGAGCGAGTTCACGAGTTCGATGACGCGCCCGTAATGCGGGTTCCCGTAGTACGATTGCCCCAGCAGGTCGATGGAGTCGCCGACCCGGACGTAGTGCACATAGGGGTTCGAAGCGACGGCCTGAGTCGCGCCCGGCACTGCCGGCGCCATCCCCGCTCCGTCGCCGGACGAGCTCGCAGGAAGGCCGGGAGATACCGCCGCCAACGCCCCGATCAGGGTGATTCGCAAAAAGTGCATGGTTCGCATACCCTTACTTAGCGAACCGAGCGGCCCCAAAGCAAGGCATTTCCGGGCCAGGAACCGTAATACACGCCCCCGTTCCAGATTCCGGCTCCTGCTCCGGTCCTGATTCCGGTCCAGCTCCGGTCCTGATTCCTGTCCGGCTTCGGTCCTTCTCCGCTCCTGTCCCGTTCCGCCTCTTTATTCCCCCCCGCCGCGCCCACGGGCTTCCCGAGGGGCTTTCCGGGGGAAATGCGACCCCACGGCGGGTGGCGCGCCCGACGGGGACCCCTGCCGAGCCTGTCGAGGCAGGGGTGGCCGGGCGCGACAGGGTGTGGCGGGGAGCCACAGGACCCGCCGATTTACGCTCGTTTCCGCCCGAAAACCCCTTGGCGAAACCCGTAACCCCCGTGGTAGTATTCTAAATTCGCCCGCAGCGCGCCCGGGCCATCGTACGTCCGGGCATGGAGAGAATGGTTTGTTCGAAGAGATCAGCTCGAAACTCGACGCCGCATTCAAGAAACTCCGCGGCCGGGGCAAGCTGAACGAGAAAGACGTCACCGCGGGACTCCGCGAAATTCGTCTCGCTCTTCTGGAAGCCGACGTACACTTCAAGGTCGTCAAAGAATTTCTGGCGAACGTGAAGGAACGCGCGGTCGGGCAGGAAGTGCTCGACAGCATTTCTCCGGGGCAGCAGCTCGTCAAGATCGTGAACGACGAGCTCGTGAAACTGCTGGGCGGTCAGCGTGCGCCGATCAGGCTCGCGTCGCAGCCGCCTACGGTCGTGCTGCTTGCGGGGCTGCAAGGTTCGGGGAAGACGACGTTCGCGGCGAAACTCGCGCAGCGCTACATCAAGCGTGACAAGCGGGTGCATCTCGTGGCCGGCGACATCTATCGCCCGGCGGCGGCGGACCAGCTCGAGCAGCTGGCGAAACAGATCGGCGCTTCGATCACGCGCGGTGAAGAGGGGGAACTCCCCGACTCGATCGCGGCGCGCGCGATTAAGAAAGCGGCGGGTGACCTGCAGGATCTCGTGATCGTCGACACGGCCGGCCGGCTGCATGTCGACGAAGATCTCATGAAAGAGATCGAGCGGGTGCACGCGGTGGCGAAACCGGACGAGACCCTCCTCGTCGTGGATGGAATGACGGGCCAGGACGCGGTGAACGTGGCGACGTCGTTTCAGGAACGCATTGCGATCGACGGGTTCGTGCTGACGAAGATGGACGGAGACGCGCGCGGTGGCGCCGCCCTTTCGATTCGTCACGTGACGGGCAAGCCGATCAAGTTCGTGGGTACGGGCGAAGGGGTGGATGCCCTCGAGGATTTCCACCCGGACCGTATGGCGAACCGCATTCTCGGCATGGGCGACGTGGTCGGCCTCGTCGAGAAGGCCGCGCAATCGGTTGATATGGAAAAGGCCGCGCATCTGGCCGATCGCATGAGGCGTCAGCAGTTCACGCTGGACGACTTTGCTGACCAGCTTTCGCAGCTGAAGAAGATGGGGCCCCTCGATCAGATCATGGGGATGATTCCCGGCGCGGCGAAGATGCCGAAGGGAATGAAAGTAGACGACAAGGCGATGGGTCGAACGGAAGCGATCATCTCGTCGATGACGCCGCTCGAAAGATCGGAACCCGTGATTTTGAACGGGAGTCGTCGCAAGAGGATCGCGCGCGGGAGCGGCACTTCGGTACAGGAAGTGAACCAGCTTCTGAAGCAGTTCGACATGATCAAGAAAATGATGAAAAAGATGGGTGGCAAGCGCGGCAAGAAAGGTCGCATGACCCCCCGATTCCAATGACAGGTTACAAGGAGAGAAAAGAGTGTCTGTAAAAATTCGACTCGCCCGGCACGGGCGGAAAAAACGCCCCTTCTATCGCCTCGTGGTCGCGGACAGCCGCTCCGCGCGCGACGGGCGCTTCGTCGACATCGTCGGTACGTACAATCCGCTCGCGAACCCGACGCGTGTTTCGATCAATCAGGAAAAGGCGTTGCACTGGCTCGGCGAAGGCGTCGAAATGACCGAAACGGCGAAGAGCATTCTCGATCGCTCGGGCGTCATGGCTCGCTATCGTGACGCGAAAGCCGGCAACGCGCTGACCGAAGAAGAATTCAAAATCTCGGTCGACCTGTTCAAGCACGAGCTCGATGCGGCCGGTTCGAAGCGCAAGGGCAAGCGCAAGGTCGTTTCGGGACCGTCCGAAGAAGTCGCCGCAGCCGCGGGTGGCGCCGTTGCCACCGATGCGCCGAAGGAAGACGCGCCGAAGGAAGACGCTCCGGCCGAAGCTGCCGCGGAAGCGCCTGCTGAAGCACCCGCAGCACCCGCAGAAGCCGCACCGGCGGCGGAAGAACCGGAAACGCCGAAAGCCGATGAGTGATTCACCCATGAAAGACCTCATCGTGCATGTCGCGAAACTGCTGGTCGACGAGCCGAAGGACGTTCGCGTGGAAGAGAAGCAGAAGGACCAGACCACGGTCTTCGAACTTCGCGTTCACAAGGAAGATCTCGGCAAGGTGATCGGCAAGAACGGGCGCACGGCACACGCCATGCGTTCGCTGCTCGGTGTGCTCTCGGCCCGCGAGGGTCGGCGCGCCATTCTCGAAATCGTCGAGTAGAGCGTTGAGCACTCCCGAGTGGATCGAGCTCGGGACGATCGGGCGCCCGCACGGCCTTCGCGGGGAAGTGACGCTGCTCGTCCCCGCGCGCTATCAGGAGGCGTTCGCCGCACTCGATACGGTCTATTGGAACAAGGCGAAGGCGACCGCGCCGATCGAATCCATGCGGTTTCACAAGGGTCACTTCCTCGTGCAGTTCCGCAAGGTGAATGACCGGGACGCCGCGGAGAGCGTGCGTGGCACCGTCGTGTTTGCGAAGGTCGAAGATCT
This sequence comes from Candidatus Eiseniibacteriota bacterium, assembly GCA_029262235.1. GTDB lineage: Bacteria > Orphanbacterota > Orphanbacteria > Orphanbacterales > Orphanbacteraceae > JABDJQ01. Next base: position 144,331 of record JAJCZU010000006.1, read on the forward strand.
GCGCGAAGCCGGTTTCGACGCCACGTTTCCGGACGAACTGATCGGCTTCACGGTCGTGACGGAAGCGGGGGAGATGATCGGGGTCGTGGAAGACGTGCTCGACTATCCCGCGGGCGAACTCGTCCAGGTACGGAACGGGGCGCGCGAGCATCTGATCCCGAACGTGCCGGAGATCGTAATCGCGGTGGAGCCGGAAGCGGACCGCATGATCGTTCGCCCCACGCCCGGCCTTCTCGATCTCAACAACGACTGACATGCGTTTTTACGTCATTACGATTTTCCCCGGCCTTTTCCCCGGGCCTCTTGCCGCCGGCGTGACCGGCAAGGCGATCGAGGCGGGCAAGGTCGAGATCATCCCGGTCGATCTGCGGGACTTCGCGCACGACCGTCATCGCACGGTCGACGATATCCCGTACGGCGGTGGACCGGGCATGGTGATGAAGCCGGAGCCGCTGTTCGAAGCGGTCGAGTCGATTCGCGAAGAGGCCGGCAAGCGCGTTCCCGTAGTCTTCCTGACGCCCAAGGGGAAACCGTTCGCGCAGTCCGATGCGCGCGCGCTCTGCGAGGAGAACGACTCCTGGATCCTCGTGTGCGGCCGCTACCGTGGCGTGGACGAGAGATTTCGCGAGACGCTGGTCGACCGCGAGTATTCGATCGGCGACTTCGTCATGAGCGGGGGCGAAATCCCGGCGCACGCGATCATGGACGCGGCCATCAGGCTGCTCCCGGGAGTGCTCGGAAACGACGAATCGACCGGGAAGGATTCCTTTTCGCGCAGCGGGCTGGACGGGGTCTACTACACGCGCCCGCAGGAATATCGGGGGCTCACGGTGCCCGATGTGCTGCTTTCCGGGCATCACAGCGAGATCGGAAAATGGCGCGAAAGCCGCTCACGGGCCGAAACGGAGCGGGTTCGGCCGGATCTGGTCGAGGGGCGTGAAGAGCCGGCCGGGGACTGAAATGGGATTGACAAGGCACGAGGCTTTGCTACACTGAAACATTCGCGCGGGCAAATCTGCCGCGCTTTCATAACCTGAGGAATGATGAAATGGACACTTTAAGACAACTCGAATCGGATCAGCTGCGTTCCGATCTTCCGGACTTCGCTCCGGGCGATCAGGTGCGTGTCGACGTGCGCGTCCGCGAAGGTGACAAAACGCGAATTCAGGCGTTTCAGGGCATCGTGCTGCAGCGCCGCGGATCCGGTTACTCGGAAACATTCACGGTTCGCAAGATGAGCGGTGGCGTCGGCGTGGAACGCGTGTTCCCGCTTCAGTCGCCTTCCGTCTCCGGCATCGAAGTCATGCGCAAAGGCCTCGTCCGCCGCGCCCGCCTCTTCTATCTCCGCGATCGCGTCGGAAAAGCCGCGCGCGTGAAAGAGAAGCGCACGTAAGGTGCACGCCCCGCACTCCCTTCCCCGGGACCTGATCGCACTGGCCGTACAGGGGATCGAAAGGGAGGGAAGGCTGTTGCCCGCACCGCGAACGAATCGTAAGAGCGACAAGAAACGAAGACCCCCACGCCTCGAGGATCAACTCAGGCGCCGGGGGTCTTTTTTCGTTCTGGGAGTCGATGAAGCGGGCCGCGGTCCGCTGGCGGGGCCCGTTGTCGCGGCCGCTGTCGAGCTCCCCGTTGCCACCGAGATCCCGGGCCTCGACGACTCCAAAGTTCTCACGCCTGAAAAGCGGCGCTACCTCTTTCCCCGTATACTCGACGCGGCGACGCGCTTCGGGATCGGGCTCGTGACGTCGGCCGGCATCGACCGCTGGAACATTCGCGAGGCTACGAAGCGGGCGATGCTGCGCGCCGTCGAAGAGGCGTCACAGGGCTACCGGCCCGACTGGGTACTCGTCGATGGCTTGCGCTGGGAGGCGTTTCCGCATCGTCAGATCGCGGTCGTCAAAGGCGACCGCCACGTGCCGTCCATCGCCGCGGCGTCGATCCTCGCGAAGGAAGTGCGCGACCGCCTGATGCTCGCGTACGATCGCATCTACCCCATGTATTCGTTTTCGCAGAACAAGGGATACCCCACGGGCGAACACGCGGACGCGGTGTTCGTTTACGGCTACAGTGCCGTGCATCGCCGGACCTTTCACACTTCTTCGGGAGGTGATTTATGGACCGGACAGAGATTGGAAGAAGAGGGGAAGAACGCGCCGCTCGATATTTGATCAGTCAAGGATTTCGCGTGATCGACAGAAACGTGGGCGCGCGCGTCGGCGAAATCGATCTCATCGCCGTGGATGAAGATGACACGCTCGTGTTCGTGGAAGTGCGCTACCGCAGATCGGAATCGTTCGGCTCCCCGGGGGAAACCGTTACATGGCAGAAACGACGCAAGCTGAATCGAATCGCGCTGCTCTACCTGAAGCGGAAGGGGTGGTCCGATCGCGCGTGCAGGTGGGACGTGATCGGCATCTCGGGCGAAACGGGACGCGTGGTGCATCTGCGGAACGCGTTCGACGGCGAGGGAAACACATGGTAGGCGTCGCGGGCACCGCAGCCACTGCACGCAACGCGGCTCCGGCCCGGCCCGCGCGCGCGATGCCGCTGGTCGCCCTCGCGCTTCTCGTTGCCCTGCCGTGTGCGGCGGGACAGTTCGGCGATTTCCGGCACGACTACCTGAGGCCGGATCAGAGAGACGAACGGATCGAGTTTTACGGATCCCTTTCGCTCGACTACCAGATGGCGGAGGAAGAAGAGGCGGGCTCGCGCGAATGGAAGCACCGCTTTGGTGATCGCTCCCGGGCGACGCTCTGGATCGCGGGCGTGCCGTTCGCGCCGGGCACGGCGTTCAGCTACTTCGCGGAGGGCTCGTTCGACGGCGGCGAAGAGAAACTCGTTGCCGGGCAGATCCGCGGAGACATCGCTCTTCACTCTTCCCTCCGTATCCGTGCCGGGCATTTCTGGTTTCCGAGCGGCATCGAAATGCGTGCGGCCCCCGACCGGGTAAACCGTTTTCTCTCGCGGCCGCCGGCTTGGACGAGGCTCGGAAACGGGGCTGCCGTGATGGGCGACCTGTTCGACGAACGAATCCAGTACTTCTTCGCGTTTCAGGACGACTTTGCGGGAGCGCTTGCGGATTCGCTCGACGGAATCGTCGATTCGCTCCAGGGCGAGGCGACGGAGCCGGCGGTCGGGGGGCGTGTCGCATTCTCGCCGCGCGCCGGGCTCGAAGTGGGCGGGTCGGTCGCCTGGGAAGAACGCGACGGCGGGCGCGAGTCGGCCCGCATCCTGGGCGCCGACTTCTCGATCCACGACGGCCCTCTGCATGTGCAGGCCGAAGCGATGCGTCTCGTACGCGTCCGGTATTCGCCGCTCGCCGAGCCGCTCGCCCCTGAAGTAACGGCGACCATCTTCTACGGGCGAATCGCGTACCGGATTATCGAAGATACGGCGCGTTTCGATCATGTGGAGGTGATGCTCGGCGCTTCGGTGACGGACCCCGACGCCGATCAGAGTGACGATCGCACGACAACGTTCTCCGGCGCGCTGGCGGTTGCTCCCTGGTACGGCGTTTCGTTCCGTGTCGAGTATCAGGCGGTGCGCGAACAGACGAACGAAGTCGGAAACGATCGGGTTCTCGCCGGACTTTTGCTGTTCTGGTAAAATGCGGGGCGGCCCTGGGCCGATAAGATGACGGGGGTCGGTACGCGCCATTCGGCTTATGTTATAATGAAGGTCGCTTCGTTCCCAACCCCCAGACAGACTGACTCATGAAACGGCATCAAATGATAAGAAACGTTCTTGTTTGCCTCGCCCTGTGCGCGATGTCCTGTTCTCAGGCTCCACCTGAGGATGGTGACGGTGGCGGCGGCGGAGGAGGCGGCACGGTTCGCAACGCGGCCTATTTCACGGATCTGGCGTGGGAAGCGTTCGACGAGGGCGACTATACGACTGCCCGGAACCGCTTTACTTCGGCGCTCGGGAAGGACCGGCATTACGTTCCGGCCCGTACCGGACGCGCCTGGTCGAACATCGAACTCGGATTCACGGGGCTCGCGCTCTCCGAGTTCGAACAGGCCGTAAATGGCGATTCGATCATCACGGTGAACGGCGAAACCCAGGTCGCCGACACGACCGTGATCAACGGCGACAGCACCCACGTGCCGGCCTGGTACGGAATCGCGTTTGCCGCGCATGCGCAGGGCGTCGGTTCGCCATCCTCGTTCGAAGATCAGATGCTGCGAACGATCAATGCCGGAAACCAGGCGCTGGTCCGCGGCGGCGACGGCTATACCTACGAACGAATGAGCCTCATCACTTCGCGCCGGTTGCGGGCCGTGCTGGCCGCCGCCTACTTTTCCATCGCGGATTACGAGGCGTCTCTTAACCAGGTCGACGTCGTACGCCCCACGAACGAGATCAACCCGAGCGATGTCAACTTCATCGCCGAACTTCTGCGCGAAATCGAAATCCTGATGATCGGAATGGAACAATGAGGAGGATGGCGACCGCACTTGGCGTGCTCCTTCTCGTGCTCGCAGCTGCCGGTCCGGCGCGCGCTCAGGTTCCGGATACGCTGAGTTTCCTGGCGACGGATCTCCTGTCGGGCCCCGTCGATATCACGTCGAACGAGACGCTGCTCTTCGCGATCTACCCGACAGGGTTCACGATTTTTGACAACCCGGATTCGAACAGCCCGGACTCACTCTATGAAGACGGTTTCAACGGGGAAGGGCACGCTGTCGAAACGATCGGCGATTACATGTACCTTGCTGTCGGCACCGGCGGGCTCCTTGTTTACGACGTTTCCAATCCGGGTTCTCCCGTTGCGGTCGACACCATCATGCCCGACTCCAGCTTCCAGCGCATGGCGCTCTGGCAGCAGCGGCTCTTCGTAATCGATCAGGGAATCGGACTCGTATCGTTCGACCTCCGCACCCCGGCAAGCCCGGTTCTCATTCATCTGGAGCCTGTTCCCGATGAGATGTACGACGTGGTCGTGAACGACAGCACGGCTTACGTTTCGACCGAATCGGGCGGCGTACGCATTTACGACGTCACGAATTTCCGCTTCACTTTCACCGGCAGTATTACCGTTGATGCTCCGAAGTGGCTCGCCACGTCCGGAGACTATCTGCTGATTTCGCGCGGTCCCGGCGGCGTTCGTCGGTACGATGTGACGAACCCCGCGGCGCCGTTCCCTTCCGGTTCGTATGCGCCGGGCGAGCTCATCGAGAACGTGGCTTTCGTCGACACGTTTGTCGCGGCTTATCTAGTCGACGACCTGAGCATCCTGCTGTTCGAACCGAACCGTCTGAATGCCGGGCCGATCTTCGCGCTCGGAGTCCCCGACGGCGTGCGCGCGATGTACGCGGTGGATGAGAAGATGTACGTCGGCACGGCGGAAGCCGGAATCCGCATCGTCGACATCGTACTCCCGCAGTCGACCGCGCTTCTCGGCTATCTCGAGGCGAACAATCAGCGATTCCAGGCAACGAAACTGCGCAACGACACCGCCTTCGTCGCGCTGGCCGTCGACGGCGTGGCACTGGTGGATCTCTCGCAGCCGGGCGCCCCTCACGTGCTGACTTCGTTTCAAACGACGAACAACGCGTTTCTGGCCCAGCCATTTCGCGATCGGGCCGTGGTCAGCGAGTTCGGGGCCGGGATCGCCGTGTACGACTTTTCCGGAAACGAAACGGCCCGCATTCAGCTGACGAACGGGATCATCAACGAAACGTTTATCGACGGTACGATCCTGTACGCCGCGGCCGGGCGCGTCGGTATCGTCTCGATCGATCTTTCGAACCCCGATGCGCCCGTCGTTCTCGATACGATTCCTCCGCTGCCGACAGGGGCGGGCGCTTCCAGCCTCGACATCGAGGGTGAATTGATGGCGATCGCCGAAGGCGCCACGATTCGTCTGGTCGACATCACGAACCCCTCCGCCATGGTGCTTCTCGGACAGCACAGGACGAACGAATCCGTGTTCGACGTGGAGGTGAAGGGGAGCGCGGTGTACGGGCTGAAGCAGACCCAGGGGCTCCTGGTACTGGACGCTGCCGATCCCGCCGCCCCGGACTCGTTCGCCTCGGTGACGATGGAGAAGCCGGTGGACCAGATCTGGTGGAAGATGGAGCGTGAAGGCGATCTTCTCTACGTGATTCGGCGTGCGACGTTCCTCGACGCTCCCGGCGCGCTCAACATTCTGCAGGTCGGGAACTCGCTCGAACCCGTGCTGCTGCAATCGATCGCCACGAGAGGGCGCGGCGGAATCTTCGACGTCGACCAGGGGTTGATCGCGCTCGGCGAGGAGCGCGACGGGCTGGAAGTGTTCACGAGCCTCGAGCAGCATGCGCTCGGCGTTGTCGGCTTCGCCGCCACGCGTTCGCGTGTGAGCGCCATGCATGTGTCCGGCGACGTCATGCTCGTCGGCGATTATGACGGGAATCTGTATTCGTACGCGATCTTCGCGGGGGATTCTCTCGCGCGGCAGTCGAGTTTCTTTCTCGGGGACAGGATTTTCAACATCGTGGCGCGCGGCAATCTGGTCTACGTGAACCTGAACCGCGAGAGCGTGATCGAGTTCGAAATTCAGCCGGACGGTTCGCTCGATCTGCAGAATCGCGCCGTTTCCAATCTGCTCCAGCCGCGCGGCCTGGCATTTGACGGCAGGTACCTCTATGTCGGAGCGGCCGACGAAGGGCTGCACGTCTATGATGTAACGGCGGATGCGTTGCGCATCGTAGAGGTCGGTTCCTACACGACGAACGGAACGACGGAGGGCAATCTCGCGCTGGCCGAGGCCGACGCGATCTATCTCGACGAAGAAAGCAACCTCGTTTACGTGCTCGCCATTCGCCGCCAGGCCGATGCTCACTTCTTTACGATTGCCGTGAATGATCCGGAATCGCCGCAGTTCATTTCCAGTTTCTCGACAGAAGCCACGACTTCCGGAGGACGCTACTTCGATTGTATCGTGGCGAACGGCTTCGCATACCTGACGAAGCGCATCAACGGGCTCGATGTTCTCGATGTCAGGAACCCGCTCGAGCCGAAGCTGCACCGCGAGTTCACTCTGACGGGCGCCACGGATCTCGCGTATGCGGCTGGTTTTCTTTTCGTCGCGCGCGGCTTGAGCGGCTATCAGGTTCTCGACGTGCGCAACAGCGAACAGATTCAGACACTGTTCGTGAAGCCCCCCGCCGGTAACATTCAGAACATCGACCTCGTCGGGGCCCGGCTGCTTCTCGACAATGAGAGCGGCATTTCGCTGTTCGGCCAGAAGATTGCCAACGTGGACGAGATTGCGCCTTTCCTTACGGTCGGCGTGATTCCCAGTCCGTGGATTACTTCGTACCTCGATATTGTTGTCGTGGCGTCCGAGCAGCTGACGGCGAAGCCGCGTGTCACGTTTGAAATGGGAGAGATCGATTCGACGCTCGTCGTTCTTACGCAGGACCTCACGAACGCGGTTTATCATTCGACGCTGCGACTCGATCAGGTCGGAGTCGGGAACATCCGTGCAACCGGGGAAGACCTCGCCGGGAACAAATCGGAGTCGCTCAAGGGGTTCGTGGTGCGCAAGGCACGCGGCGCGCGCGGAGGAACGATCGACTCCGACACGGGAAGCGTGCAGGTGAAGATCCCCCCGGGAGCCCCGACGCCGGAATCGTACGTTTATCTCATGTCGGTGGACGCGAGGGACCCGAAAGCGCCGCGGCCCCCCGACGGCGGCGACGGCATGGTCGGACGCATGCAGCAGCTCTGGCTCGGGCCGCTCGAACGCGCGGTCGAAGTCGAGGCGTGGGACCTGCTTCCGGATGAGAACCCGGATCACGAGGACCAGGTGCCGGTCGCGCACTACTGGACCGGAACCGACTGGCGTTCCGTGCCGACGTTCTGGGATCGCGATACGGGCCGTGCCCGTGCGACGATTCCCGGCAGCGGCGTGTTCGCGATCGCCTGGAAGGACGGCGGCCCGGCGATCCCCGCGCCCCGGGTCGAGTGGCACGGAAACCGGCCCAATCCGTTCAATCCGAGTACGCGCCTTCTCTTCACGCTGCCGGAGCGCGGCCATGTCTCGCTCGAGGTCTACGACATCGCGGGCCGCCGCGTCCGGACGCTCGCCGCGGGCGCCTATCCGGCCGGGAATCACGCCATCGACTGGGACGGCACCGACGAAAGCGGTCGCCCGATCGCCTCGGGAGTCTACTTTGCCCGGTTCGCGAGCGGGGCGGTCGAACGGTCGTCACGGATGGTGCTTGTCCGCTGAGACGATGCAGTCTCTTCAATCGGTGCTGTCGCGATCCGGTACCTTTTGTTTGCGCCCTCGGAAATAACTGCTACACTTCTTCCGTTCGTGCCTCGTCCCTTTTCCTCTTACCCCCGAACGTGCCGTGCAAGTAATCGAAGGAACACTCGAACGCATCGTCTTTCAGAACGAAGAAAATTCGTGGACTGTCGCGCGCATTCGAGAAGACCGCACGGACCGGATCCGCACCGTGGTCGGCAAGCTCCCCGGGATTCACGTCGGCGAGTCGATCCGTATCGAAGGCGAACTCATCCAGAACGCCAAGTACGGCGAACAGGTCCAGGTAAAGTCGTACGAAATTCGCGCGCCGCACTCGGAAGGCGGCATCGAAAAGTACCTCGCTTCGGGCATGATCCAGGGCGTCGGGCCGGAGATGGCGCGACGCATCGTGGAGCGCTTCGGCGAAGAGACGCTCGAGATCATCGATCACCATCCTGAAAAGCTGCTGCGCGTCGAGGGGATCGGGGCGAAGCGCCTGAAGATGATCCGTGCCGCGTGGCAGGAGCAGCGTGGCGTCCGTGAAACGATGGTCTTTCTCTCGGATCTTCCGATCGGGTCCGCCATCGCGACCCGCATTCTGCAGACATATAAGGAAAGAACGATCGAGATCGTCCGCTCGGATCCGTACCGGCTCGCCGAGGACGTGTTCCTCGTCGGCTTTCAGACGGCCGACCGGATCGCCCAGGCGCTCGGGATCGAACCGGAATCGGGACGACGCGCCGAAGCCGGGATCCTGCATCTGCTCAGCAGGATGTCGCAGCAGGGGCACTGCTGCTATCCGCGTCCGGAACTCGTGATGCGCGCGGCGGAATTCCTGAGCGTGGACGAGCAGATTGTCGACGACGCCCTGGACCGTCTGCGCGAGTCGCAGAGCCTGACGCAGGAAGAACTGTTCCCCGACATGGAAGCCGTGTATCGCGCGGAGATGGCGCTCGCCGAGCGCGAGACGGCCGAGATGATCTGCGAGCTTCGCGACGCGCCGAATCCGCCGAGTGCGATCGACAGCTGGGACGCGCTGGGCTGGGCCGAGGAAGAACTCGGTCTCGCGCTCGGGAATATGCAGAAAGAAGCCGTGGAAGCGGCAATCGAGTCGCGCGTTGCGATTATCACGGGCGGTCCCGGTACGGGAAAGACGACGCTCGTTCGTTCCCTGCTCGCGATTCTTCGTCGCACGGGTGACGAGGTGCTGCTTGCCGCGCCGACAGGGCGCGCCGCAAAGAAGATGGAAGAGGCGACGGGGCAGCCGGCCCGCACCATTCACAGGCTGCTCGAATTCGACCCCCGCACGGGTGCGTTTCAGCGAAACGAAGCGAATCCCCTTACGGCTTCGACCATCATTCTCGACGAAGTTTCGATGGTCGACATTCAACTCATGCACGCGTTCCTGCTCGCGGTCGCGCCATACACGCGCGTCGTGCTCGTGGGCGACGTCGATCAGCTCCCGTCGGTCGGGCCGGGCAACGTGCTGCGCGATCTGATTCAATCGGATCAGGTGCGCACGGTGCGATTGACGGAGATCTACCGCCAGGCGCGCGAGTCGCAGATCATCGTGAACGCGCACCGGATCAACCGCGGGGAAATGCCGAACCTGCGCGCGGATCGCGGTGACTTCCTGTTCATACGCGTCGATACGCCGGACCAGGCGCTCGACAAGATCAAGCGTCTCATGGCGAGCGAGATTCAGAACACCTACGGAATCGAAGCGCGCCGCGAGGTGCAGGTGCTTTCGCCGATGAACAAGGGAATCGTGGGCGTCAGGAATCTGAACCGCGAACTGCAGCGGCTGCTGAATCCCATGGGCCCCGAGACGCGCCGCGACGAGAAGGTGCTGCGGCTTCGCGATCGCGTCATGCAGCTTCGCAATAACTACGACAAGGATGTGTACAACGGTGACATGGGGCGCATCGTCGAGATCGACGCGGAACGAAGCATCGTGCAGGTGCAGTTCTCGGGATTTCGCGCGGTGGAATACTCGTTTCATCAGCTCGACGAGATCACGCTTTCGTACGCGGTTTCGGTGCACAAGTCCCAGGGCAGCGAATACCGGGGCGTCATCGTACCGCTCTTGAGCGAACACTTTCCGATGCTGCAGCGCAATTTACTTTATACGGCAATCACGCGCGGCCGCGAGCTCGTGATCGTTCTCGGTACGGAGAAAACACTGGCGATGGCGGTTCGGAACGATCGTATCGCACAGCGCTACTCTTTTCTCGGCGAACGCATGCGGCTGCTGGGCCGTACGAAAGCGCCGTCGTGATTGGAGCGCTCGGCCGCCTCGCCACCGCGGGCACGCAGCGCTACCTGCCCGACCCGTTTACTCTCGCCCTGCTTCTTACTCTCGTCTCGTTTCTCCTCGGGTGGGGGCTTACCGACACGTCTCCCTGGGGGATGGCGCAGCACTGGTACGACGGCTTCTGGAACCTGCTTGCGTTCTCGATGCAGATGGCGCTGATCCTCGTAACGGGCCACGCGCTCGCGATCACGCCGCCGATCCAGCGCACTCTTGCTCGCGTGGCGCGTGTCGTGACTTCGACCAGGAGCGCGGTCGTTCTCGTTGCTTTCGTTTCCATGCTGGCGGCCATGGTGAACTGGGGGCTCGGTCTCATCGTCGGCGCGCTGCTGGCGCGTGAGGTGGCGATCGCCGCTGCCAGGCGCGGCATCGATCTCCACTACCCGATCGTCGTGGCCGCGGGGTACACGGGGCTCCTCGTCTGGCATGGCGGGCTCTCAGGGAGCGCCCCCCTTACGGTTGCCCAGTCCGGGCACTTTCTGGAAGCGACCGTGGGCGTGCTCCCCGTAACGGGCACGCTTTTCTCGCCGATGAACGGTGCCATGTTTCTCCTGTTTCTTGTCTTTGTTCCGTTGATTCTGGTGGCCATGATTCCGCGGGACGGCTGGATTGCGCCTCCCGCTTTTGCCGCAGCGGAGTCGTCGGAGGGCGCACGGCCGCGGACCCCGGCAGCGGCGCTCGACCGAAGCGCGCTTCTCGCGCGCGGCATCGCTCTCGCGGGGATCGCGGTTCTCGTTACGCGCTTCCTTGCGGGAGGCTTCGCGAGCCTGGGTCTCAACACGATGAACTTCCTGTTTCTCTTTCTGGGACTCCTGCTGCACGGATCGGCGAAACGGTACGGCGCGGCTCTCGGGGAAGGGGTGCGCGGCGCCGGGGGAATTATTCTCCAGTTTCCGTTCTATGCCGGCATCATGGGGATGGTCTCACAGTCCGGACTCGTGACGGTGCTTGCGGACGCGTTCGTTTCGATGAGCGCGGGCGGCGGAGCCGTCGGACTCACCGAAGCGAAACTGCTTCCGTTTCTTTCTTTTCTCTCGGCCGGGATCGTGAACGTGTTCGTGCCGTCGGGGGGCGGGCAATGGGCCGTGCAGGGGCCGGTCATGCTCGAGGCCGCCGCCCGCATCGGGGTCCCGGCGGAGAAAATCGTCATGGCAGTGGCCTACGGCGATGAGTGGACCAACATGCTGCAACCGTTCTGGGCGCTTCCGCTGCTCGGCATCACGCGCGTGCGGGCGCAGGACATGATCGGCTACACGGCCGCGCTCATGATTCTCGTTCTCCCCGTTATCGCCGTCGTGCTCTTCGTATTCTGATGGAACGTCGCGTTTTCCTGATACTGATCGTGCTCGTGATCGCTCTTCGCCTCGTCACGCTTGGCGAGTCCCCGCTGTTCGACAAGACCGAGGGGCGCTATGCGGAGGTCGGGCGCGAGATGATCGAGTCCGGTAACTGGATCACGCCCACGCTGCATGGTGGCGAGCCGTTCTGGGGAAAGCCGCCGCTGCATTTCTGGATGACAGCCGTTTCGATGGCGATGTTCGGGCAGAACGAGTGGGGCGCGCGCATGCCGGGGTTCTTCTCGTACGTGCTCATGCTTCTGCTCTTCTACCGCGCCGTCCGCCAGTGGGACGGGGCCCGTACCGCGCGGCTCGCGACGCTCGTGCTCGCCTCGGCGGCGCTTCCGTTCATTGTGGCAGGCCAGGTCCTGCTCGATGCCACGTTCACCCTTGCCGTGACGGGCGCTCTGATCGCGTATGGCGATCTGCTCGACCGCGGAGCCGGCCGGTACGCGTTCTGGATCTGGATCGGTCTCATACTGCTCGCCAAGGGACCGGTCGGGGTCGTGCTCGTGATCGGGGCCGTCGTGATTCACGCGGTTCTGCGACGCGAAATCCGCGGCATCGCAAAACTCATGCGTCCGGTCGTACTCCTGCCCGGCCTGCTGCTGGCCATCGTGATCGCGGCGCCCTGGTACCTGCTCGCGGAGAGGGCGACGCCCGGTTTCTCTTACTACTTCTTCTGGCAGGAACACGTGCTGCGTTATGTGATGAAGGATTACGGCGACCTGTACGGCCACGGCCATGTCGCGCCTTACGGACTCATCTGGGCGATCACGCTTGGCGGGCTTCTGCCGTGGACGGTTTCGCTCATCGCGACCCTGCGTGCGCGGATCGCAGGCGCGGCGTCGCGCAAGCTCGCCTCGGGTGACGCCTGGGCGCTCGGATGGGCTCTCTCGCCGCTTCTCTTCTTCACTCTCTCGCGTTCGCTTTCGATGCCGTATGCGTTTCCGGCGTTCGGAGGGATCGCGTGGCTGTTCGCACGCTCGGCCGAGCGCTCCGGGATCCGCGCACTTTCCCCATCCTCGCTCGTCGCCCTCGTCATCCTGCTTGCCGGCGGATGGTTCGGCGCGCGTGACATCGACCTTCCGCCGTTTCAGACGGCAGCGATTCTCGTGCCCGTGGCGATCGCCCTCGCTTTCGTGATTCTTCGACTGCGATGGTTGAAGAGTCAATCGATTGCATCTGTCGCGATCGCCGCGCTTCTGTTCCCGATCACGGGAACGCTCCTTACGTTTTTCGCGCTCGATACCGTGGGTGAGGAGAAGTCGGCGCGCGTCCTGCGCCGCGCCATTCCGGTCGACGACGGGAGGCCGGTCTTTTTCTTCGACGGCGTTCCGCTCTCGGCGGAATTCTACTTCAGAGGGAAGGCAGTCGACCTGCAGGGTGAGCCTGACCGGGTCGCCGCGCTCATGGCCGAAGAGGGGGAGGAGATTCTGATTGTCCGCAGATCGAAAGAGCAGTATCTTCCGCAAAACGTTGCGCAGGCTGCTCGCCCGCTGGCTGAAACCCTGAAATACCGGATTTACATTACCCCATGAGCGAAATCGCAGGTACAGTCGAATCGTCACCGTCGTCCGACGGGAAGCCGATGATCTGGAGAAGAATCCGCAAGCTCCGCACGGAGGAATTTCTCTTTCTGCTTCTGTTCATTCCGTCGATGATCGTCACGGTCTGGGCAAACTACGACCTGATCGAGGCGGGGATTCGCTCGCGCAAGATTCGCGGCGGACTGCTTCGACTCATCATCGTCATGATCGTCGCGGGGATCATTCCGCTGCTGGACCGCTTTCGTGGAGGCATCAAAAACCGCATCGGGCGCAGCACGGCCGACTTCTTCCGCACGTTTCTTCCGTTCGCGGTGTGCAGCGCCGTCTATACGAACCTGCATGACACGGTGCGGTTCATCAATCCGCACGACATTCACGACAAGCTCATGGCGATCGAACAGTGGATGTTCGGGTTTCAACCGGTCGTGTGGGCCGAGCAGTTCATCACACCCGGCCGCACCGAGTTCTTTGCGTTCTTCTATACGAATTTCTTCGTGCTCACGGTCGTGGTTTCGGCCGTCCTCTGGATCCAGGGCAAGCGCCAGGAAGCCCGTCTCACGATGCTCGGAATCATTATTTGTTTCTATACCGGGTATATATTTTATGTGATATTTCCGGCGGCTCCGCCCCGGCTCTATTACGAGTCGCTCGGGATGTTCTCGATCACGCTGACCGGGGGCGAGATCAACAATTTTCAGAACGCCCTGATCGAAATGATGCCCAATCACGCCTCCCGGGCCGCCTTCCCGAGCCTCCACACAGGGGTTTCCCTGACCGTACTGGCCTTTGCGTGGCGCTACGTGCGCTGGCTCTTCTGGGTGCTCCTGATCTTCGTAATCGGCCTCCTGGCGTCCACGGTGTACCTGCGCCACCACTATGTGATCGATCTGCTCGCGGGCGCGCTCCTGATCCCGTGGGTCCTCTGGGTCACTCCCCGGATCGACAGGTGGTGGAAGGGCGACAACGAGCCCTACGATCTGGGCACCCCGTCGCGTTGACAACCGGCATCGGGAACCTTACACTTTGCTTGACTGTTGTAGCCGCAAGGCAACGAACCGAACCCCCGGGGTAAGCGCCGGGCTGCTACATCTTGAAAAGGAGACAATCATGGCCGGTGAGCATGTAATAAATGTTACGGACGATACCTTCCAGGCCCAGGTGGTCGGAAGCTCCGTTCCCGTAATTGCCGACTTCTGGGCGGAATGGTGCGGACCGTGCAAGCGGATCGCGCCCCTGCTCGACGAAGTGGCGACCGAGTACGACGGCAAAGTCAAAATCGCGAAAGTCGACGTCGATTCCAATCCGCAGATCGCGTCCAGCTTCGGCATCCGTTCGATCCCGACCCTCCTGTTCTTTCATAACGGGGAAGTGGTCGACCAGGTCATCGGAATCGTGCCGAAGGATCAGATCACGGACAAGGTCGACAAGATGATCGCCTGATCCGTGCGCTTTCGCGGAACACGTTGATCGATGTTTGAGGCGCCTGGCTCCTGGAGTCGGGCGCCTTCGTCTTTCGACCGCCGAGGCCGACGGGAAAGGCACCCCGCTCGTGGGCACAAACTGGAAAATCCCCCGCGGATACGAACTGAAGCGCGTGCTGCAGGAGTCGCGCACGCAGCTCGTACAGCACGTGATGCTTGCGTCTGATGAATCCCACTGGGTTCTGAAGATGCTCGCGCCGTCGGCCGACCATGCCGTTCGGGAGCGCTTCGAAACGGATGCGCGCATTCGCGCCGAGCATGAGCACGAGGGAATCGCGCCCGCTTCCGATTACAGGCGGAACCGGCACGGCCAGCTCTATCATCTGACTCCTTTCGTCCGTTGTATGGGGCCGTCCCGCTGGATCGCGCGCGACCCCGGGCCCCGTTTTCGCCTGTTCGCCGTCCGCCTTCTCGATACGCTCGCGTTTCTGCATGAACGCGGGATCGTCCACGGTGACATCAAGACCGCCAACATTCTCTTCCGTTCCCATCGCGAAGAAATTCGCGTGCTCCAGTTGACAGACTTCCTACCGCCTTCCCTGGTCCATGCTGTCGGATCCATGTCAGGCACGCTTGCCTATATGGCCCCCGAAATCCTTCAGGGCGCGCGCGCGGATCACCGGTCCGACTTCTATTCACTCGGGGTGCTGCTTTACGAGGCGCTTTACGACAGGCTCCCGTTCCAGGAGAAGGGGGAGGCGCTGGCGGCGGCACATCTCGGAAGTCCGCCTCCGTTTCCGTCCGGGAAAGGCGAGGGGGACCCGAAGGCCGTTGCGCTTCTGAAGATGCTGCTCGAGAAGAATCCGATGGATCGTCCGCAGTCCGCGGCGGCTGCGCTCACCATTCTCACCGGACGCAAGACATCGAAGCGTGTATCACGCGTCGCTCCTTCGCCTTCGTTCGTCGGCAGGGAAGATCTTTTTCGTACGGTTCGCGTCTGGCGGGAACGCGACGAGTGGATGCCGTACCTGATTGTCGGCGCTCCCGGGTTCGGGAAGACGCGGTTTCTGCAGCAGCTTCTCATGAAAGAGAAAGCGCGGGGCGGCACGGTCCTGAGCGTGACTCTCCAGGAACACTGGGATGCGCCCCTCGGGGGGATCCAGGCGATGCTCGAGGAGGTGGGGGAGGAGCGCTTCGCCGAGAATCTCAAGCGGTATATCGAATCGCGCGAGTCCGGAGGAACGGATGTCGCGGAGATCGGAGAGCGAACGTATCATCGTCAGCTGGCGCTTCAGTGGGAAAAGCGTCTGTTCAGGCGCGATCCGCTCGCCGGAAAGAAGCCGCTCGTGCTGATCGACGACCTGCAGCAGTGGGATCGGTCTTCGCTGCAGTTCCTGCGCCTTCTGCTCACGAGAAATCGTGAGCGCGTGCAGTTCATTCTCGCCTCGCGCGATGCTTCGGCCGGGCCCACCGGGAGCGCGCTCCGCGCACTCGGAAACGACGCGCGCCTGGAACGCATGAAGCCTCTCGAGGAGGATGAGATCGCGCCGTTCGTGCAGAGCATGCTCGGCCGCGGAGATCTGACGCCCTCGTTTCACACGCGACTCATGGCGACGACCGGAGGCGTTCCGGGACGGATCGAGCAGACGCTCCGAGGGGCGCTTCGGGACGGATCGATCGAACGCCGGTTCGGCACCCTTCATCTGCGCAGCGCCCCCGGCCGTCGGCCGGACGAAAGGCCCGCACACGTCCCGGAACCCGCGACTTACGACGACTCGGATGGCGCCGCGATTCTGCGCGTGCTGGGGGCCGTGCGCGGTCGCGCGGAACGGGCGCTGATCGCGGCCGTAATGGGGCGCTCCGAGGAAGAGCTGCGTGAGCCGCTCGCCATGCTCGAACGGGAGGGGATGCTGATACGGCTCGCGTCGGCGGGCAAAGGGGAGGACCTCTATCTGCCGGCGTTCGAAGCCGGCCCCGTGCCGCAGGCGCCGTCGGAGCAAACGCGGAATCTGCACGCGCTGCTCCATCGTTACTACGACTCGATCGACTCGATCGAAGCGAAGCGTTCCGCGGCCAGGCATGCGCTGCTTGCGGGCGACGAAGAGGCGGCCGCCGCGCTCCTCGAACTCGCCGCGCGCGGCCTCCGGGCGAGACGCGCTTTTCGCGAAGCCGAAGAAATCTATCCGCGCCTCCTTCGTCTCCCTTCGGTTCGCGGCGGCGACCGCGTGCAGGAGTTCCTGTTCGAATGGGCCTCGGTAAGCGCCCAGTACGGAGCCGCCCGCCGATCGCAGCGCCTCTACCGAATTCTCAGCAATCATGCGCGAGCGCGATCGGAGACCACGGGCTGGTCGCGGCGGGCCGAACGCAAACTCGCGTGGGCGCACGCGGACCGGGGACGCTACGGGCGGGCGCGTGCACTCCTCGATCGCCTTCTGGAGGACCCCGCCCTCGAAGCCGAAGAGCGCGGCGGGATTCTCTGCGACCGCGGGTGGTGCCGCCTCGTGGAACGGGCGTGGGACGAAGCGGAAACCGACCTGCGCGAAGCGCTGGCGATCGGAGAGCAGATCGCGTCGGACCACCTTCGCGGCGTCGCGCTGAATCGCCTGGGCACGATTCGCTATTACAGTGGAGCCATTGCGGAGGCGGAAGAATATTACCAGGCGGCACTCAAGGCACTGCGTCGCGATCGCTCGGGAGACAAAGCCGGCGTGCTCGCGAATCTCGCGCTGATCGCGGAATCGCACGGTCGCTTCAAAGAGGCGTCGCAGCGGCTGAACGACGCGATCACCGCGGCGGCCCATGCCGGGATCCCGTCCCGCGGCGCTCATTATCGCCGTGAACTCGGCCGGCTTCTGATTCAGATCGGCAACTGGGACGAGGCCGATCGTGAACTGACGCGTGCGGAGGAAGTACTCGAAGACTTCAACGACCTCGAATGGCTCGTTCGGGCCCGGGCGAGCCGGCTTCGCATCGCGCTCCAGCGCGGCCGTCTCGGAACGGCCCTGAACCTCGCGCACGAAGCCGAGAGGATGGCCCGGGACGCGCAGGACCCCGGCCTTCTGTTCGAGATCGGCAATCTGCGCGGTCAGGTCCATGTAGCCCGCCGGGAACCGGTCGCGGCGCGTCGCGTGCTCGAGGAACTCGAGAACCTCGAGAAGGGGGGCATCGGCGACTACGCGCGGTATTTCGTTTCGTATCTGCGCGCCGCGGTCACGTGGCTGTCCGGTGATGTCGAGGGCACGGATCGCGCCTTTCTCGACGCGATCGAAGCGGCCACCGCGCTCGGGCAGGAACACCTTCGGTCGCCGACCGTGATCGATCGCGCGCGTTTCCTGATCGAAGCAGGACGCGTGGATGAGGCGAGGAAGATTGCCGATGCGGAACGAAAGCCGATACGAAGCGCGCGCAATCCCCTCTTTCTCGGCCGCGATCGTTTCGTGCGAGGCTTGATCGCGTTCGAGGAGGGGCATCTCGATCGCGCACTCCGCCAGTTCCGGGAAGCCGCCGCCTATTTCCGCAAGCTCGACGCGCGTATCGATCTCGCGACGACCTGCACCCACATTGCACGCGTGCAGACGCTGGCGAAGTCGCACCGAAGCGCCAGCCGGTACATGGACGACGCGACCCGTCTCTATGAACTGATCGGGTTTGCGGAACCGCCGCCGTTCTTCCATAAACTGCAGAGCGAGACAGGAAGCGGTTCCCCGGACACGAATGAATCATTCCGTGCGATCTGTCGTGTTTCCGAGGCGATTAATACGATTTACGACACGGACCGCATTCTCGAAATCGTACTCGACAATGCCGTGGACTACCTCGGTGCGGACCGCGGGCTCGTGTTCGAGATTCGCGAGAACGGGCGCCTGGTTCCGAAAGCGGCGCGCTCACTCGACCAGGAATACCTGGAGGATCTGACGAAACTGAGCCGCACGATTCTGCAGACGGCGCTGAGTTCCGATCGGCCGCTCGTTTCGACGAACGCCGCGGAAGATCCGCGCTTCGCCGGCTCCGACAGCATCGTCGATCTTCACATTCTCTCGGTCATCTATGCGCCGATCCAGTTTCGCGGGGAGGCGATCGGCGTGATCTATCTCGACAACATGCAGAGGACCAGCGTGTTTCAGGAGAGCGATCGCGATTTTCTGCAGGCGCTTGCGAATCAAGCCGCCGTGGCGCTCACGAACGCGCGGCTCATTCATCGCCTGCATACCGAGAAGCAGCGCCTTACGGGTATCGAGAGTGGCGCCGGGCGCACGCTGATCGGAACGAGCCGCGCGATTCATGCCGTACGCGAAGAGGCGCGTCATGTGGCGCCGAGCGAGATACCGGTGCTCATTCTGGGCGAGGCGGGTACGGGAAAGGGACTCGTTGCGGAAACCGTGCACGAACTCAGCCTGCGAAGCGACGGCCCGTTCGAGCGCGTGAATCTGGCCGCCACCGCGCCGCACCGGCTCGAAGCTCTTCTTTTCGGGCGCGCGCGCACGGGTGGTCCCGACGGAGGCGAAGAACGGCCCGGCGTTTTCGACGCGGCCGAAGGGGGGACGCTGCTGCTCGACGAGATCGCGGACCTTCCGATCGGTCTGCAGCCGAAACTGCTGCGCGTTCTGCAGGACGGTGTCTTCGAACGTCACGGCGGAGTCGAGCCTGTCAGGCCGAACGTGCGGATCGTATGCGCGACGAACGTGGATCTCGCGGATCGCATGGCGCGCGGTCTTCTCCGCCCGGATCTCTACTTCCGTCTCAACGCGTTTCCGATCCGGATGCCGGCCCTGCGGGAGCGGGCCGAGGATCTTCTGCTTCTCTCCGAGCACTTCCTGCACGAGTCGGCGCTCAAGAACGGAAAGAGCGTCACTTCGTTCTCCCCGGAAGTAATCCGGATCTTCGCGCAATACGACTGGCCAGGCAACGTACGCGAACTCGAGTCCGTCATCGAGAACTGCGTGGTGCGCGGCACCGGTGCGCGCGTCGAAGTGTCCCTGCTTCCCGATCGATTCCTGCAGAGCTGGGAGGTCACGGATGACCCGTCTGCCGGAGACCGCTTCAGCCTGAAGGACGAGGTCGCCCGCCTCGAAAAGGGGCACCTGCTGCATGCGCTCCACCGGACGAAGTGGAACTACACGGCAGCCGGAGAACTGCTCGGAATTCACGAAAGCACAGTCAGAAAGAAAATTCGCGAGTATAGTCTGTTACAATATAGACCTCATTGAGTTCGTATCTGCATACGACTCACGCTTCTGTAAGAATTGCCGTACAAGGGTTTGTTTGGGGCTTAACTCTACCGAAAACAACATGTTACTACCATTCTGGCGGTTGAGTTTCCTGGTTGCATTCGTATGAACGTACGAACGCGGGAATTCCCTGAATTAACTTCTTGTTGAGCCTGTAAATCTATATTAAGAATCAAGTTAGAAGATCTGACAGTTCTTGGATCTGTTTGGGTCCTTGTAAGTGGTTGAATTCCGGTGGACGGGAGTTCGGTGCCCCACGATCAAGGAGATTCAAAAATGCAGGAACTGAAGTCCGTTCATCCGAAGACAGGAAAAGCACCCTGGCGTTCGCTCGCGCTTGCATTCATGGTGCTTCCTTTTCTGACGGTCTCGGAACTGATCGCCGACATCGCCGATCTCTTCACGTCCGGAACAACCGTCACCGCGGTGGTGGAGGCGGAAGAGCCGGCCGCTCCGCTGGGCGGCGGCGAAGGCGACAACGGCGACCCGGGTACGCCGCATCCGTAAACCAGGCGACCCAGGGGAGGCATTTTCGATGGAAACATGGCAAGGCGTCAGTGCGCTCGCGCGTCCCATGCCGGTCGGGCCGGGGTGGTTACGGAGTCCGGGCCATTGCGCCGCACAAAAGCGTACCGCCGATTTCGAGAAGGTGATTCGTCGCGCCCTCTTCAGCAGCGCCAACGTGCTGCTGCATGGCGATGCGGATCAGGCGGAGTCGTACCTGCTTTCGGTGCTCGAAACGCGCTTCGTTACGATGAATGGCGGGGAACACTCCCCGGATCATATCGCGAACGTTGCGTACGGGACCGCGCCGACAGGAATGACAACCGTACTCGTAAAGAACGTGGACCGCATACATATGAATGAACAGTTCGGGCTGCTCGACCTGCTGGAAGGCGATGGGAATCGCCGTTCCGCGGTGCCGCGCCGCATCCGGCTGATCAGCACGGCGAAGAACGATCTCGAACGCGCGACTGCCCGCGCCGCGTTTCTGCCGTCTCTTCTCCTGCGCATCGGCACGATCTCGCTTCGCGTGCCGACTGACTTCTTCGAGGTCATGAGCAATCGACACGGAAGATTCTCCATGAGAACGAATGTGTCGAGCTCGAGATGGGAGGGCGCGCGGGCTTGACCGTCAGGGGGTTCAATCGCATGTTGGCCGCGAGGGAGGATTGCCGCTGGGTCGCGGAGTCGCTCGTCGACACCGTTGTGCGTTACGAAGACAAGGGATGGGTTACTCCCGTCGAAAACGCGAATCAGATTCGGGAGCGCATCCATCGATGCGAAAACCCGTACTTCGACTTTCTCGCGAAAGCGGAAGGGCGAGTGATCCGGTTCGTGATCGTAACGGAGGGGCGGCACGCAATGAACTGGCTGGAGGACCGCGTCAAAGACGCGGAACGTGCCGGTACGTTCGTAGTCGTGTTCGTTCCTTCTCACTGGCACGACGCAGCCTGGATACGGCTCTCCGGGTTGCGCACTCCCCCGGCCGTTCTGCCGATATTCCTTCGTATGCAAAGGAATGGGACGCCGGGGCGCATGCGATACGATCTGTATTTCCGCTCGAACTGGGACTCACCCGAGGTTCACCTCGTCGGCGCGCGCGATTTGCTCCGTGACAATAGTGCGGAGGATCGCGTGGCTGCGTTCCTGCCCGCAACGCGCCAGCAGACCGGCTCCGCCGTATTGCGAGCCATCGGCGGACGCCGGATGCTGACACGGTGCGTCACCTGGCGTGCCGGCGACGGCGAGATACGGTTCGCGTACGACCTCTGGCGGAACTGGGAGGGTCCGTACCCTTCCCTGCATCGTGAGGACGCGCCGCCGAATCGGCACTTCAGGAAGTTCAAACGCTACGTTCTGTCCGACGAAGGCGTGGCCCGGATCGCGAAGGAGGACCTGCCGAAGCTGGCGACGCAGGAACTCGAAGCGCACCCGGACGCCGACCAGGTCATCGTCGGGTTCGAAGAGCGGGAACGCCTCTGCGAAATGCTCTGCAATCCGCGCAAGGACCGCACGCTCGTGCGGGAGATGCAGCGGGACGACGCGGGGTTCATCACACACACGAGCGTGCAGAGCTGGAAAGGGCCGCCTGCCTGACCGCCTCCTGACCGCCTGCCTGACGCCACACCTGACTCCGCGCCTGACTCTGTGGCGCAAGCCGAATCGCCGCCCGCTCGATCGCACTGGACGAGGCCCGGCCGGGGTCGTATCGTCCCTCTCATCATGATCACCTTGCAGAAACTCGCCGAAAAAGCTTCCCGGTGCGAACTGTGCGCGCTCTCCGAAACGAGAAACCGCGTCGTGTTCGGCTCCGGAAATCCGCGCGCGTCCGTATTCCTGATCGGGGAGGCGCCGGGACGCAACGAGGACGAAGGAGGGGAACCGTTCGCCGGCCAGGCGGGGCGGGTGCTGAACGAGGCGCTGGCCGCGGCCGGACTCGCGCGCGCCGATCTCTATATCGCCAATGTGCTCAAGTGTCGTCCGCCGAAGAACAGAAATCCGAAGCGTGAGGAAGTCGCCTCGTGTCACCCCTGGCTCGAACAGCAGCTCGCGCTCGTCGATCCCGTTGTCGTCGTGCCGATGGGGAACTTCGCCCTGCGTCTCTTTTCGAAGGAATCAATTCCCATCTCGAAGGCGCGCGGGGTGCCATTCGACTCAAACGGAAGGACCGTTCTGCCGATCTTTCATCCAGCGGCCATACTGTACAACCGCTCGCTCGAAGGGACATTTCGAGAAGATTTCGCAAGAATTGCGAAAATCGGATCATCCCTGAACGAAAATGAAACCGCATAGCGACAGGACGCATCGTGAACGTCTGGGCCCCTCATATGGAATACGTCATCGGATTCTTCGGCCTTCTCGTGGGCAGCTTCCTGAACGTCTGCGTGTATCGGCTCCCTCGCAATCAGTCGGTCGTGTTCCCGCCTTCGCGTTGCACGCGCTGCAAAAAGACGATCGCCTGGTGGGACAACATTCCTGTCGTGAGCTACCTGCTTCTCGCCGGACGCTGCCGGCACTGCAGGAAGTCGATTTCTCTCCGCTACCCGCTCGTCGAACTCACGACGGCCGCGATCTTTCTCTGGGTCGCGCTCCGTTTTCCGTTCGACTGGACGCTGCCGTTCCTTCTCTATTACAGCGCGGTGCTGCTCGTCGTGACGCTGACCGACTACGACCTGCAGCTGATTCCGGACTCGCTGACGCTTCCCGGTATCGTGATCGGATTTCTATACTTCGGCGTGGCGCAGGGGGAATGGGCGAATTCGCTGCTCGGGATTCTTGCCGGTGGAGGAAGCCTGTTTCTGATCAGCGAAGTCTATTTGAAAGTGCGGAAGCGCGAAGGGATGGGGGGCGGTGACGTGAAGCTCGCCGCGATGATGGGCGCGTTCCTCGGGTGGAAGGTGATCTTCCTCGTGCTGTTTCTCTCTTCGCTGGCGGGGGGCGTGTTCGGTATTCTGCTGCTGCTCGTGTCGCGGAAGGGCGGGGGCTACGCGTTTCCGTTCGGCGTCTTTCTCGCGCCGATCGGCTTTCTCGCCCTGCTCTACGGGAACATCTGGTTCGAATGGTACCTGCGTACCGTGCTCATTCAGCCTTAGGATTCTCGCCCTCGCTGTCGCCTTCGGGCCGATATCCCGTGCCGACCAGAAACACTTCCACGCTGTGGTCGCGTGAGCTCTTCGGCTTCTGCATCTTGACGGCCGAGAACCGCGCGCGCGCGTCGGATTGAAGCGCCGGCAGATCCTCACCCTGAAAGACCTTCGCCACCCAGCGGCCGTTTCGCTTCAAGAGCTGCGAGCAGATGTGCAGAGAGTGACGCACGAGTTCGATGGACCGCGCCTGATCCGCGAACGGAATCCCCGTCGTGTTCGGCGCCGCATCGGAGAGAATGACGTCGAAGCGGGGGGCGTATTCGCGAAGCGCGTCGAGGTCGAGTTCGTACATGTCCTGCTGCAAGGTGTGGGCATGAGGCGGGAGCTTGATTTTGACCGCGGTCAGATCGACGCCGACCACGACGCCGTCCGGCCCGACTTTGCGCGCCGCGTACT
Source organism: Candidatus Eiseniibacteriota bacterium (assembly GCA_029262235.1). Classification (GTDB taxonomy): domain Bacteria; phylum Orphanbacterota; class Orphanbacteria; order Orphanbacterales; family Orphanbacteraceae; genus JABDJQ01. The sequence goes on from JAJCZU010000006.1 coordinate 168,463, forward strand.
GCAGCCATGACCCGGGCGCGCAACCGAGATCGAGCACGGCGTTTCCTTTGCGCAGAATCCCGAGGCGCGCGTCGATCTCTTCGAGTTTGTAGATCGATCGGGCTGCGAATCCTTCGCGTTTTGCTTTACGAAAATACGAGTCGTTTTTATTGAAGCGGCTCACTCGTCGTGGCTCAGCAGAATGCGGTTCAGTTCGTCGACAGTACCGGCCGCAAGCAGCTCCTGCTGCACTTTGTCCTGGCGGAGCAGTCGTGCCACGCGCGCGAGCGCCTGCACGTGCGACATGTCGGCTTTGAGCGGAGAGAGAAGGACGACCACGAACCGGCACGGCTGTCCGTCTACCGATTCGAACGCGACGCCGTCACGGCAGAGCGCGAACGCGGCCGAGAGTTCGTCCACGCCTTTCGACCGGCAGTGCGGGATGGCGACACCCTGCCCGAGTCCGGTCCCCTGTTCCGACTCGCGGATCAAAAGGTCGTCGTACACGCGATCGCGGTCGAGCACGCGGCCCGCCTGCGCGAGCCTGCCTACGAGGTCGCGGAGCAGTTCTTCCTTGGTCCTCGCCCTGGACTCCCGGAGAGTCGCTTCGGGCACGAGAATATCCTGTATAGGCAAGAGCTTGTAACTCCTGACGGAATCGTCGATTAGAATTCTGCTACGGTTGTTCATCTTGAGAACGCTCTGTTAGAATAGGCCAACTGCAAACCAGAATGGTACGGTCGGAAGTGCAGGGAGGCAAGGAGATTCCCGTGGGAAACGGTCACGGAAAGAGTATCGGATTCGGTGCGGCGGCCGCCCTCTGGTGGGCCGGACTCGGGCTTGTCGCCCGGGCGTCTTTCGGTGCGGATACCGAACCCGCGATCTGGTTCTTCGCGGCGACGGCGCTCGGAATCGCGTTCGGAATCAGCGGGAAGAAACGCCGTGAAACCGGTCGCTTCGCCCCGATCTTCGGATCGCTGATCGCAGCCGCTCTCGTGTATGCAACCGGCGGATGGGGCCTCTTCGGAGTCGCGCTTTCGCTGTTCGCTCTCACGGGGGTGGGGGCGATGATCGGGCGCACCGCGCACGGCTGTCTGCCGGGTACCAGCATCGGCGCCGGACTCGGGATGATCGCCGCGGTACCCCTGATCGGGGCCATCGGGGTTGCGGGATGTCTGCTTGCCGGCGCCTTGCTGATGGCGCTCTTTCTTCCGGGCGGTTCCACGAAGGGCGCGGGTGCGGTTCCGCATCACGGGAAGGACGACGCTGCGAGGGACCGCGCAAGCACTGCCGACGTTTCGGTCGGTCGCCGCGAACCGGGGTCGGGGCGGATCGCACTGCTCCTGGCAGGTGCCGGCGCTTCGCTGCTCGCCGTGGGCTGGGGGCGCGTCGCGGACCTGACGGCCGGCGGCACGATTCCCGTGCAGTTCGATTTCCACGGCTGCCTCGCGATCGCGTTCGGTGCGGGCGCCCTGCTGGCGTTCCGGCGACTTCGTTTCGTGAGAGCCGGAGCCGGCGCGGCGCTGCTGCTTGCTGCCTCGGGCGCCTGGCTGCTCTACGCACGTCATGGGGGGCTCCCCTGGTTTCATATCCGTCAGCTGGCCGACTCGGTCGCGCCATATCAACAGAACTGGCAGGAAAATCTACTCTTCGCAGCAGTCGTTGCCGTGCCGTGGGCGTTCTTTCTCGGCATCGCCGCGGGCGTCATCCGGCGTCCCGCGGGACTTCGATCCCTCTTTATGGGCGTGGCGGCAGGCGCTTTGCTCGCCGGCCCCGTATTCGCGGGCGGGGGTTTGAAGGGCACGGTGCTCCTCGGGGCGCAGCTCCTGCTGTTCGGCGGCGTTCTTTTCTGGCTTCGGGCGCCTGGCTTCCTGTGGAAGATCGCGGGTGTGGCCACCGCAGTTGCGGCGGTTTTCGTGGTCTTTCCTGGCGCGCCCAGCTGGCTCGGTCCCCTTTACGCGACGGCTCCCTACCGCTATGCATCGGTTTACGCGAATCAGAGCCGGGCGACTTTCGAGTCGGAACACGTGACGATCCCGGCGTTCTACGAGGAGGGGCGTCTCTGGACAGCGAGCGTGACCGCCTACCAGACCGGCAGACAGCTTCGCCTCGACGGCGCGATCCGGTGCAATGATCAGTGGACGCCGGCGGTCGAGATGCTGATGGCGCGCATTCCTCTCCTGTTTCGTTCCGAGTGGGAGAACGGACTGGTGCTCGGCCTCGGCACCGGCACCATCCCGAGCGCGTTCGGCGATCGAGGACCGCAGAAAATCGATGTGGTGGAGCCGGAGCCGTCGATCGTGGCGGCATCCCGCAGTTTCGGCGCGGGGAACGCGGAGTACTGGAATGACGAGCGGATCACGCTGCACGATGATGATGCCCGCGCATTCATTTCACGCGTAAAGAACCGGTACGATCTCATCGTGACGAGCCCGATCGCCCCGTGGGACCGAAGAACCGCACACTGCAGCACACGCGAATTCTTCGAGCGGATAGAAGCGGGGCTGCGCAAAGGCGGGGTCTACGTTCACTGGCTGCCGCTCACCGGGGTACCACTCGAGACGCTGCAGTTGCAGGTGCGTACGTTCGCCGGCGTCTTTCCGCATGTTGTCGGGTTTCGCCCCTCGAACAATCAGGGACTCATTCTCGTCGGCTCCACGGAGGCCCTGCGGATTCCGTGGAAGTACGCGATGGAGGCGTGGGAAGATGCGGCCGTTTCGGCGCGCATGCGGACGCTCAACCTGGGCGGTGTTCCCCGTTTGCTCACGCTGCTGCGGCTCGATACGGAGACGGCCGATGCGTTCGCCGGCGAGGGCCCGCTCAACACGGATCGCCGCCCGCGCGCGGAGTGGGCGGCTTCGTCCGCGCTGCTCGATCTCGAGGGAGACCGGATCGACGACCGGCTGCGCGCTCTCCACACGGACGGCCGTGAGCTGTTCGACTTCGAGGGGGCGACAGAGCGGGAGATTACGAATTTCTACCGAACCGTTGCGCAGGAGTTTCGCGGCGCGCCGTATCCTCTCGGTGGCTATCGCTATGCGCGTGCCGCGTACGAACGTGAAATGTCGATGGATAATCTGATCATGTACGCTTATTTCGTACGAACACAGGATCACGACTTCGATCGTTCGATCGCGCTCCTGAAGCAGGCATGCGCGCAGAGCCCGGAGAACGTGACCCCTCAGCGCCTCCTGGGGGAGGAGTATATTCTCGCCGAGCGTTATCCCGCTGCCGAGGCATATGCCGATCGACTGATCGCCGGCGGGATGGATTTCTACTGGCCCTACATGGTCCGCGGGCAGGCCCGCCTCCAGATGGGGCGTCCGAAGGAAGGGCTCGACGATCTGCTTGCGGCAAGGCAGCGCGACAGGCACCAGGACATGGCAGGCAACATCACGTACAACATCGGCGTCGCGTATTACACGCTCGGTGACTACGAGCAGGCTCTCGCATTCGCGCGCGCCACGATCGGCCGGAACCCCCTGAACCGTCGGGCCCGGTTGCTCGAAGCCGAAGCGCAGACGCGCCTCGGCACGATGTCGAAAAGTGATTTCCAGCGGGACGTGGAAGCGCCGTTTCACCGCGTGCGCGCGAGTTCTCTTTTTTCGGCCGCGCAGGATAATTTCTACGAAATCGATTTGCAGAACAATGTGGAGAGGGACCTGGCTGTCATCATCAATTCGACCCCGAATCATATCGGCGCCTACCTGCTTCTCGCCCGCTATTATCACGACCGCGGGAACAAGGAGAAGGAGGGGGAGGTGCTGAGCCGCATGATTGCGCAGTTCGACGCGAACAAGGCGGTCATGAGCGCGTTCGACGATTATCTGCTGCGCACGGGGGGCCGGGAGAAGTACGAAGAGTATCAGTTCATTCCCGAGCAGCTGCTCGGATCAGGCCGGTAGCCCTGCGAAGAGATCGTCCACGACGGGCTGCGGCTGCGGCACGCGCGAAGCGGCGAGCTCGAAGTATTCCGCGTCGTTCACGGACCGATAGTCGCCGAACCATTCCTTGAGCCGATCGAAAAACGTGATCTGCGTCACGTGAGCGTGTATCGATTCGACCTTGCGTTGATACGCTTCCTCGCTGAGCGGAATCCGCGCCGCGATCTCGTCCTGCGGGATGCTTGCCATGTCGCGCTCCGGCCGCTGCGGCTTGCACAGTTCTTCCAGAATTCCCCAGCCGTATACACGCGCCACGGTTTTCACGTCCGTTCGTGCAAACGCCTCCATGACCCAGCCGTATACGGTGGTGTGATCGGGATGGCGGCTCACTCCCTCGCGATGAAACGTGATGAGCACGTCCGGTTCGTGCAGGCGAAGCGCGTCCCCGACGACGCCAACGCCGTCCTCGAACGGCATCGAGGCAAGGCCGCTGTCGGGCCAGCCCACGATTTTCTGCGAGCTGAGTCCGAGCGCTTCGCTCGCCACTTTCAATTCGATCGTGCGCAGGCGCGCGAGTTCGTCCGGTTCGAGCTCTTTCGAAACGCCGAGAGAGCCCGCTTCGCCCCGCGTGAAAGTGAGCAGATGCACGGCATCCCCCTGCATCGCGTAGTGAGCGAGCGTTCCCCCGGGCCCGTACGCCTCGTCATCCGGATGGGCGAACACGGCGAGTATGGTTCGTCTTTTTCTCATGACGCCGAACAGCGTACCCGGCTCCCCGCGCACGGTCAACCGCCGCAGAGACGCCATTCCGGCGATCGGTTGACCCCCGTTACGGCGGGCGACTATACTCCTTCCACTATGACAACAGCACCCCGGATACATAATGGCCAGTTCATCCAGTCGCTCGCGGAAGGCGACCAGGTTCTCGAGCACTATCGCGTTGTACGCAAGGTCGTGCGCACCTCCCGGCGCGGCGACCCTTACCTCGATTTCGATCTCGTGGATCGTACCGGTCGCATCAATGCCAAAGTATTCGGACAGAACGGCAGCCCGAACGACGTCGTTACCCAGTACAGCGAGGCTTTCGACGCCGGAGACGTCATCCGGGTCGACGGAGTCGTGGAGGTCTTCAACGGCAAGCTGCAGCTGATCGTAAAGCGTCTGCGCCGGAGTACGGAAGACGAAGTGGATGACCGCCTGTTCGAACGCGCGAGCGAACGGCCGCTCGAAGACATGGAGCGTGAACTCGCGGACGTGATCGGCTCGCTCGAGAACGACTTCGTGCGGAAGCTCGCCGGTGCCGTATTCGGCGACGAAGCGTTTTATCAGCGCTTTCTCGTGGCGCCCGCCGCCACGCGTCTTCATCACGCGTATCGAAGCGGCCTCCTCGAACATACGCTCTCGCTCATTGCCGCGGCCGACCGGCTGCTGCCCGCCTATCCGGAAATCGATCGCGATATTGTCGTGTCCTCGATCCTGTTCCACGACAGTGGCAAGACCGAGGAACTCGGCGAGAAAGCCGGCGACGAGTACACTGTGGAAGGAACCATGGTGGGACACGTTTATCTCGGCGCGCGGCGTGTCGAACGTGCGATGGACGCGATCCCCGACTTCCCGCGCGCGCTTCGCGTTCACATTCTGCACTGTGTCCTGTCGCATCACGGCAGCCGTGAGTACGGGGCGCCCGTCGAGCCGTCGAGCCTCGAAGCGCTTTTCGTACATCATCTCGATAATCTCGATGCGAAGATCGCGAACGCACGCGGCGCACTGGCGGCGGATGTCGACACGAGGAGCGCGTTTACGGATCCTTCGCTCGCCGGAGCCGTATTCCAGAGATACTTCAAGGGTGAATCGTTTCTCGACCCGGAGAACTAAGTGAAAGAGACACGGAAACTGCTGGTCGGTCCGGCAGGCTCCGGTAAGACGCGCGCCCTCGTCCGGCGCTTTCTCGATCGTGTTGATCCGGCGCGCCCCGATCGCGTGGTCGTGCTGACTCCGGATCGCGCGGCGGCCGACCGGTTTCGCGTGTCGGCCTATGGCGAATGCGAACCCGGCAGGCGAGGGTTCCCCGACGCTGCGATCACGACGTTCGAAAGTTTTGCCTCCCGACTCCTCGGCCTCAGCGACACGGATTTCATCTCTTCCGAAGAAGAAGCTCTCATTCTGCTCGACCAGGCGGACGAGTTGCCCGATGTGGTGGCGCGTTCCGTCGGATTTCCCGGCTACCGCGGCGCGCTCTTTCAATGGATGGAAGAGACGACCGAAGCGGGAATCGAGCCGGCCGAACTCCTCGCCTGGCTCGAAGACCTGCCCCGCCGTTCGAAGAAGCTCGAAGAACTCGCGCGTCTTCTGTCTTCACATCGCGCTCAGCTTCGCGGACGCGGCAAGTATCGAAGGAGCGGACTGCCCTGGGAAGCCGCGGCCGCGATGCAGGCGGGAGACATCGTACCGCCCGCGATCGAAACGATTCTCGTCGACGGTTTCCATCAGTTCTCGCCCGGCCGCATGGAGTTTCTGTCGATGCTCGCGGCCCGGGCGCCGGAACTCTGGATTACGCTGCCCTCGATCGACGGGGAAGAAGCGTGGAGCGCCGAGATCGCGGAGGAGACGAACTCCCTGCTGGCCGAGCGCTTCCGGTTCGAGCGGATCGACTGTGCCGCGCCCGGCCACATTCCTTCGTATCACTTCCTCGGCGGGGCCACCCGGGAAGAGGAACTCGAACGCATCGTCAAGGAAATCGAGCGTATTCGTCTGCGCGAGAACGTGCGCTACGACAACTTCCTGGTTTTGTTCCGGGACGTCAGCCCCTACAGGGAAGCGATGGAGTCGATCGCCGCCCGCTGGGGTACGCCGTTTCGCGGGCGATTTCAGGTGCCGCTCGTTCGCACCGCCGCAGGGCGGGCGCTTCTCGAACTGATTCATCTGTTGCAGCCCGCGCTTCAGGTCTCCGACTGGGAGAGCATTCTGAAGAACCGCATGTTCGCGGCCGATCCCGACGCGGCCGATCGCGCGCTCAGCGCCTGGCGCAGAGAGTCTCTCGAGACGGGCCGGGAGCGGGTGGAGGAGCTGCAGGGAATCGATCCCGGCTTCTACGCGGAGCGCGTGGCGCCACTGCTCGCGTTTCGCGCGGAGACGCTCGCCGCACGCGGCCCGGCGTTTCTGCAGCGCGTGCGTGAATGGTGGGAGGAACTGCTGGACGACGCCCCGACCGGGAGCGGAAGCGATTTCGCGGCGCGCGGCGTACGGCCGGGAGTCGAGCGGGCGGCCGATCTTCTCGGCCGCATGGAAGCCGTGGCGCACGGACTCGAGAACGTGGGGAGATGGAGCGGTCCGCGGATTCTGCCCGTTCTCGAACAGGAGATCCGCCGCGCGCTCGTCTCGTTCACGACGGGCGGGACCGACGCGATCCTTGTGGACGACATGCGACACGGCCAGAACGTCGCGGCGCGCTACGCGTTTCTCGCCGGGCTCGACGGTGATGCGGTGCCGCGATCGTTTCGAGCCGGCACGATCTGGAACGAGGCCGACCGCGAAGTGCTGAACGACACGGGGCAGTTTCGCGTGCGCAATCGCGCCGGGCATCAGGCGGAAGAGCGCTTTCTGTTTCGACGCGCGGCCAGTCGCGGAAGCGACCGTGTGTACTTTTCGTTCTCATCCTTCGGCGTCGACGGCCGGGAGCGCGGTGAGTCCCCGTTCCGCAGCGAGTTCCGGACGGAGCTCGGCGAAGGCGGCTGGCGAGAACACGGCGTCATCGAGCGCTACCAGACGCTCGACTCGCTCGTGATGCGCGAAGACATTCCCGTTTTTCTCGCCGCCCATGTCGCGCCGGCCGGCCGCGTCGACGCAGAGGCGAAGACCGCCGCCACGCTTCTCGCCGAGTTCGGGCCCGCTGTTCCCGATGCCCCGATCGACTTCCGCCGCCCGATCGATCTCGGGAATCACCCGCTTTTTCATGTGTGGGCCGACTCGAAATCCGAGTTCTCGATCTCGGAGCTCGAAGACTACCAGCTGTGTCCCTATCGCTACGGTTCGCGCCACGTGTTTCGTCTCGGTGAGCCGGATCCCGAAGTGGAGTTCGCGTTTCCGCCCAGCGTCGAGGGAAACGTCATCCACAAGACGCTCGAAGAGGTGCTCGGCGGGGGCGAGTTCGACGAAGTCTTTACGCGCGTGTTCGAAGAGGAACGCGGCGAGTACCCCGCCCGGATCGGGCATGCGCTCGCCGAACAGAATCTGCGGGAGGGCTTGCGCACGCTGATTCGCGAAGACGAAGCGATCCGCAGCCGTTACGGATGGACCGCGGAGTCGCTCGAGCGCCGCTTCGGTTCCCGCGTGAAGGTGGAAGTGGTGCTCGAAAAGGGAGCGACGCTCTCCGGGCGCATCGACCGGATCGACCGGAACGGAGATCAGATCCTCGTGATCGACTACAAGCGCAGTCTGCCCGCCACGCGCACGTTTCAGTTCCAGGTGCGCTCGGGGCGGCAGCTCGCCCTTCCGCTCTACCTGCACGCCGCGAATACGCTGACCGGCCTCGAGCCCGTCGGCGCGTTCCTGCTCGACGCGCGCAAGGGGCGCAGGCTCGGCTTCGTCAAGAAGGAGCTGGTCACGAAGCACAAAGTGCGGAATGACTGGCAGAACACGGTTTCGATGACGGAAGACGATTGGAAGAAGACGGCGGGCACGGCGGTCAAGCGCGGCCGTGACGTCGTAAAGCAGATCCGGAGCGGCGCGTTTCCCGTCGATCCGGAAGACGACAACGTGTGCGCGCGCGTTTCGTGCGCCTATCGCGACATCTGTCGCGTGGTGCTGGCGGCCAGGGAGTCGAAGTCGTGAGCACGATCGAACTCACGCCCACGCAGAAGGACGCCGCGTACGCGGGCTATCAGAACGTGTGGCTCACGGCGGGCGCCGGTTCGGGAAAAACGCGGGTGCTCACCGAGCGCATTCTCTTTCTCCACCTCGAGAAGGGGATGCCGCTCCATCGCATTCTGGCCATCACCTTTACGGAGAAAGCCGCCGAAGAAATGCGTGTTCGCATCGCTTCGCGCCTGGCCGAGATCGGCGCGCGCGACTCGCTTCGTGCGGTTCCCGAAGCCGCGATCACTACGATCGACGCGTTCTGCATGCGCCTGATTCAGGAATACGGTGACCGGGTCGGAGTCGATCCCCAGTTTCGCATTCTCGATCCCGTCGAATCCGTCGAGTGGGAGGCCGAAGTGTGGGCCGAAGTTCTCGATCGGTGGTGGCGCGAGCGCCGCGACGACGCGATGACCCTCTTCGGCGCGCTGCCGCTCACGATCGGTCCGGCTCACCCGGGGGGAGTCGACGGGAGCGTGTTCTGGTCGCTCCTTCGCAAGATCCACACGGCGGGCGCGGATCTGAACGAAGTCGATTTCACGACGCCCGATCTCGACGCCATGGCGGCCAGCCTGTGGGTGGGGGTGCACGCGAACGCCGGGCGCGCGGCGGGCAAGATGCGCGGCACTCCGGCAAAGACGATGGAGAAGCTGCAGGAAATCGCGCGCCTTGCCGGTGCCCGTGATCTGCCGGAGCCTGAGCGATGGGCGCTGCTTGCCGAGGTGCGCGGCCGGATCAAGGGGAGCGTGGCGAAAAGCGTCAAGGACTTCATCGACGAAACGGCCGAGTGGATCGACGCGCTCAAGGGGATCGGATTCGAGTCGCGGCACCAGAGTATTCGCGAGTTGCTCGGCGCATTCGTGCGCGAGCTCGACGAGACGTTCTTCGCGCGCAAACGCGATCGAAGCGCGCTCGATTTTATCGATCTGGAAGAGCTCGCGGTTCGCCTGCTCGCCATCGAAAAAGTGGCGAGAGAGACGAAACAGCGCTACCGGTACCTGCTGCTCGACGAATGCCAGGACACGAACGGGCTGCAGCTCTCGCTGATGCGCCTTCTCTGGAACGAAGGCCGCTTCCTGGCGGTCGGCGACCCGAAACAGTCGATCTATCATTTTCGCGACGCGGACATTCAGGCGTATCTGTCGCTCGGTCGCGAGTTCGAGTCGAAAGATTCGATCGCGCTCACTTTAAGCGAGAATTTTCGAAGCCGTCCTGAAGTCATTTCATTCGTGAACGGATTCTTTCGAACCGTATGGGACGGGAACGAAGCGCTCGGCGTTCCGTACGAATCGCTTGCCGTCGGAAAAACGGGGAAGCCCGCGCGCGACCCCCGCATCGAATTTCTCTCCGTGCGCCACGAGGACGTGAAGGACGCGAGGTCACTCGAGGCGGCTCTGCTCGCGGACCGGCTATGCGCGATCAACGCCGAGCATGGCACGAGCTTCGGCGAGATGGCGATTCTGTTTCGCGCCAGCACGGACATGCCGCTCTACGAGCGGGCGCTGTCGAAGAGAAATGTCCCGGTCGTGACGGCCGCCGGGCGCGGCTTCTTTCAGGCGAAGGAAGTGTCCGACCTTCTCGTGGGACTCAAGATGATCGACGACCCCTACGACGACCGTACGGTCTCGGCCGTGCTGCGATCCCCGCTGGTCGGCCTCGGAGACGACGATTTCGCCACGATTCATCTCTCCCGCGGACGGGACGCCACCCCGCTCTGGAGCTGGATCCGGCAGGACGAGGTGCTGGCGGCGCTCTCGCCTGACGGAGTAGAACGAATCCATCGCTTCGTCGACCGTTTCACGAAGCTGCGGAACGAGCGCGGCCGCTGGCCCGGGCATCAACTGCTCGACGCGCTGCTTCGGGATACGCGCTACCTCGACTCGATGCTTCTGATGACGTTTCCGCTCCGCAGGAGGGCGAACGTCCGCAAGCTCGTTTCTCTGACGCGTGAGATCGACCGCCGGTCCGATCTCAGCATTCACCAGACAATCCGTGCGCTTTCCGATTATCGGTATACGCGCCTGCGCGAGCCCGAGTCGCTGCCGAGCGATGAACTGCAGGCGGTCAAGCTGCTGACGGTGCACGGAGCGAAAGGGATGGAGTTTCCGCTCGTCGCCATCGCGGACATGGGGCGCCCGATCCGCATGGGCGATTCGGACGCGCTTCTGTTTCACAAGGAACTCGGCGTCGGCCTGCGGACGGGCGCGGATGACGGCGTCATCTATCAGAAAATTCGCGAACAGGAGAAAAGCGAGACGGAAGCCGAAGAGATGCGCCTCCTCTATGTGGCGATGACGCGCGCGGAGGAGCGCCTGATTCTGACCGGCTCGAGCAAGGGGAAGTCCGCAGGCTGGCTGAAGAGCGTCGAAGCGTATCTCACGCCGCCCGAAGAGCCGGGTGTGGGGAGAGTGGGAGACGTCAGTGTTCTTTTTCTGAACCCGGAGCCCGTCGGCGAACGGCGGGGAAAGCGCGTCGACGTTGCGGAGGTCTGGAGCGAACCGGAGCGCTACGGGATCGAAACGGAAACCCTCGAGATGGAGGGAATTCGATCGCTGCTGCGCGGCGCACCTGTCGCGCACGCGCCGTCACCGTCCGGGCGCACGGTTTCGCAGGTGGCGAGTTCCTTTGCGTGCCCGCGGCGGGCTTTTCTCGCGAGCCGCTATCCGGCGCCGCGCCGCCTCGCCCACGAAGAAGAGGACGCTCTCGCGCCCGTGAAACACGCGCCGGGGGGAGCCGCGATCGGGACGGCGTTCCATCGCGCCATGGAGTCGATCTGGCGCGGCGCGGATCCCGCGGTTGTGCTCGCTGACCTGCCCGCGGAAGTGCAGACATGGGCCGGCGCACTCCTGGCCGACGAAACCCTGCGCGACTGGATCCGCGACACGCCACCGCTTCCCGAATACTCGCTGTTCGCCGAAGCGGAGGGGCGACCCCTTCGTGGCGCGATCGATCTCGTCATCCCGCGCGGGGACGCCTGGTACTGCATCGACTACAAGACGGATCGGGCCGACGCTGCCGAACTGGCCGAACGGTACAGCCTCAGTCTCAACCTCTATCGCCTGGCGCTTGCGCGCGTGCTCCCACCGGAGACACAGATCCGCACATTTCTCTATGCGGTACGTTCCGGCGCCTGGGTCGAAGTGTCTGACGAAGCCGCGGAACGGGCGCGCATGGCGCTCCGCGATTGGGACGATCACGAAAACGAATCGGAACGGGAGGGAAGACCCTCGGCATTGTGCGAAGGCTGCGCATTTCAAATTGATTGCCCGGCGCTTCTGGTCGGGGAATCCGGTATTTTTTCTCCAGAGTGAACCATCTTCGGATTATTGAAGTATAATGGGAAAGGCAAGACGCTCCCTGATTCAAAGTTAGGAGGGAGACCATGCTGGCTCATTCGTTCGGACTCCGTACGGAGCAGCTCATTCGAAACCACCTTTGGAGACACTCCCTTTCCCTTGGAGATCAAGATCAGGATCGGGCGACAGTTCTGAACCTTCTGGTTCATGGCCTGTCCGATTTCAACGAACAGAAACTGAAAGCGTATGTTCTTGTTCCCGAAGCGACAGTGGATCGCGCGTTTCTGCATGCGATCGAGCGTGCCGAATGTGCCCGTTATCCGATGTTCGGTTCATTCGGAACGCAGGACGGCGAAACCTGGAGAAATCTTCCGTTTACGTTTGAAGTAAGAGAGAGGGCCGCGATCGCCGCGCTCCTCGAGCACTGGGGCAAGAACGCGTTCTCGATCGTTTTCTCCCCGCTCGGGCCGGGCGAGTTCTTCGAATTCGTGAGGAAGATGCCGATCCTGCGGAGCCTCGACGAGTATCTGCAGTGGGCCCCGTTCTGGTATCCGGAGTCGTTTGAAACCGTGCTTTGCGAGGCGAATTCCCGTCAGGTTTCGGCTCTGTTTCGGCACATCGGGTACTACATGCGCGAATGCGAAGGGGGCCGTTCTCTGAGGATTTACTGCCGCGACAGGCCGGAATGTCGTCTGGAAGGGGAGTAAAGCGGGCGAGAGCCTGCCAATGGCAAAGAAAAAGGGTGGGAGACATCAGGAAATCGGCCAGCCTCGAGTCCTGCAGTCCCCGAAGGGAAAATCTCGAAGTGAGTCGTTCCTATGATGTGACCTCCCACCCCGTGGTGGTTCCGATATCTTAGTCCTTCCTGAATCGGGTTCGCAATGAAAAAAGCGAAAGATCGATCCCGAATTCCTGCGGTTTCATTCAACGTGTTGAAAGGGAATCGGTTGCGACTGTGCTAAAATGCGCCGGTCATGGCCGAACACCCGCATCTACCCGATCCGACGACGCCCCGGCAATGGTTTTACCACCTGGCCGGCGGCGTGATCCTGCCCCTGAACAAGGTGCGTCACGCGCTGGCGGGCTATCGCACGCCTCGCACATTCCCTCTCGAGGATATCCGCAGGGCTGTCGCCTATGATGCCCACATCGTGAGCCGGTGGGAGGAGATGGGGCGCGCGGGATTCCACGGCCGGCACGACTGGGAGGGGGCGTCCGTGCTCGAACTCGGGCCCGGGGACAATCTGGGGACCGGGCTCATGCTGATCGCGCGCGGCGCGCGCTCGTACACGGCCGTGGACGCCCACGCGCTCGCCGAGGGCGCTCCGGCCGCGTTCTATGACGCCGTGCTCGCCGGGATCGCGGGTGACGGGCAGGAGCGCGCGCGTGCGGCCTGGGAGGAATTCGTGGCGGGGGGCGCGCGCCCGGAGCCTGCGACGGGAGGCGGGGGCCGCGAAAGCGCGTCCCTTCGCTATCTGATCGATTCCCGCTTCGACCTGGCCGGCCTCGCCGGGAGCGGTTTCGACCGGGTCGTGAGCCAGGCGGCTTTCGAGCACTTCGACGACGTCGCGCGTACGATCCGGGGCGTCACGGCGGCTTCTGCCCCCGGCGCCCGCTTCATCGCGGAGATCGATCTCAAGACCCACACGCGCTGGATCCGTGACGTCGATCCGCTGAACATCTATCGCTATCCTGACTGGTATTACGATCTGTGGAAGTTTTCCGGCTCGCCGAATCGTCGCCGGCCGGGCGACTACGTGAACGCGCTTCGCGAGAACGGATGGGTCGATATCAGCGTAGTCGCCTCGGAAAGCGTCCCGGCGAAGTACGCCGCCTCCGCGGGTGCGAAGATGGCGCCGCGATTCCGCACGAAGGACGCGGCCCTCGAGATGCTCGTCGTCGTCGTTACTGCTCGTCTGCCTGACTCTGCAGAAACTCCAGAAGCTCCCGCGCGTCCGCGAACGTAGAGTCGAGCGCGAGCGCGTCGGTCAGCGCCTGCATTGCCGGCGCGGACTGCCCGTTTCGCGCGTAGAGAAGCCCCACGTTGAAATGAAGCTTCGGGTCCATCGCATCCTGATGGAGCGCCGCGTGATACGCCGCGAGGGCCTCTTCTCCACGGCCCATCTGGGCCAGTACGGATCCCAGGTTCGTGTGCGCCTCTTTCCGGGACGGGTTGATGGCGAGCACGTTTCGATAGCACTCTTCCGCCCGCGCAAGCGAATCCATTGACTCATAAACGATCCCGAGGTTGTAGTGCGCGTCTTCGTGCTCGGGAATCCGTGTCAGAACGGATCGGTAGATCGCGATCGCCTGGTCGGGTTCCCCGAGATTCTGCCGGGCGAGCGCGAGTCCGAACTCGGCGCGCTCCATGTTGGGGAAGATCTGAATCGCGCGCTGAAACGCGCGAGCCGCTGACGCGGAATCGCCGAGCTTTTGAAACGCGTATCCGAGGTTCGCGAGCGCCCACGGTGTCGGGAGGAACGCGATCGCGTTCGGGTCGATGCGCAGACTCTCGGAGAAGTGCTGCACGGCTTCCGGGTAGTTCCCTTTCTGATACGCATCGTAGCCGAGCATGTAGCGCGCCTCCGGCGCATACGGGCTCTTGCGGATCGTGTCTTCGAACAGCGTGCGGTCGTTCTTCCAGACCGGATTGCGCGCGACCGTCATGCCACCCAGAACCAGAGCCAGAACGCCCCCGGCGAGCACCGAAGACGGCACGCGTCCGAAACCCGGGCTTCCCGCAAGGCGTGGCACCCAGCGATCGAGCGCGGCGGCAATCACGATCACGAATCCGATCGAGGGCAGATAGAGAAGTCGCTCCGCGCGAAAGTGCAGCAGCGGAACGAGGTTCAGAAACGGCAGAAGAGCCACTCCGGTCCAGAGCAGACCGAGCACGACCGTGCGACGCTCGCCCCCGTATTTCAGGGCGGACCACACGAAGCCCGCGATCGCCGCAAGGCTGAAGAAAGCACGCGGGTCGAAGACGGACGGCGACAGAAACACGGCGTCGTTCGTGTGAAGCCCGATCGGAAGAAGCAGAAGCCGGAGGTAGCCCCCGAGCACGCGCAGCATCGTGGGAACCAGCGTGGCAGGCGGGATCGAGACCGCGCTACCCGTGCCGATTCCCCCGAGCGCCCACTGCCGATAAAAAATATACACGGCCGTCAGCACCACAAAAGGGATCAGGCGCTTGTAAGGAACGAGCGAGATCCGTCCGCATTTCGCCCAGACGAGAAGAAACAGCAGAAGGGGGGTAAGAACGGCGCTCTCCTTCGCCCCGAGACCGAACGCAAAGAAAAGCAGACTGAGCCCAAAGAAACCGGGCCTTCGTTCCGATTCTAAGAAGAAGAAGAGAGAGGCGCAGATGCCCAGCGCCGCAAGCAATCCCGTGCGCCCCGAAATCCAGGCAACCGCCTCGGTGTGCACGGGATGAGTCGCGAAAAGAAGCGCCGCGATCAGCGCGACCGGAAGCGACGGGAGCGCGCGCGCGAGCGCCAGGAACAGGAAAAGAGAGATGAAGGCGTGGAGCAGAACGTTCGTCAGATGATAGCCGAAGGGATTCATTCCCCAGATGGCGTGGTCGATCGTGTAGCTCGCCGCCGCGATGGGGCGGAAGTAGCCGCCGGGGGAATCGGAGCCGGTGAAATCCCAGAGCGGCTGCGTAAACGCCCGCGTCCAGTCGGAGGCCGAACCGAGAATGGCCCTCCCGTCACCGATCACCGTGTGGTCGGCCCAGACGAATCCGCCTCCGAGGCTGTTCGCATAAACGAGCAGCGCCAGGGCGATCACGGCAAACGCGCCGTTTCGAATGTTCAGAATCGAGTTCGACAAACTGTTACGCTCCCATCAGACCGGTCGCCGCATTGTAGCCTTGCGATCAGGCGCGGAGCAAGGAGGGAACGATGATCCGGCGAATGGCCATTCTATTGCTGCTCACGACGACGGCATGCACGACCAGTCAGATCAACATGGGTACGCCCGTAAAGACCAACACCGCCTCGTCGCCTGACGGCGCCCGCGTCATTCGCGCGAATCCCGCCAACTTCACGAAGAAGTGGAACGCGACCAGGGGCGCGCAGGCGAACGTGCGCTGGGAGCTCGCTCCCGGCGTATACAACCTGCGTCCGCAAGCCTACAGCGACCCGAGTTGCGGCAATTGCGAGAACGCGAACACGCCCGTACAGGGAACAGTGGGATTGCGGGTCAAGGGACGCAACGTCACGATCGCGGGCACGGGCGCCCGGCCGAACGACGTCGTCTTTCAGACGCGCTCCGGGTACGGCATTCTGTTCGAGGACTGCACGGACTGCACGCTCGAGAACGTGACCGTTACGGGGGGCGCGCGCGATCGCGACGAGAACGCGACGAACAGCGCCGTCGTGGCGCGCGGCGGCAAAGTGACGATCGAGAACTGTTCACTGATGGATAACATCGGCGATCCGGGTACGGTCGCGGCGACCATGGTGGGGATCTGCGGCATCGTCGGGCGCGAGGGATCCGACCTCGTGATCCGTGGCAATCAGATCGTGCGAAACTCGTGGGACGGCATCGCGCTCTATCGCGGCGCGCGTGCCGAAATCGAAGGCAACGTGATTGATGGGGTCGATATGGCACGCGGACGCCAGGCGGGCGGCGGACGCGGCGTCGGGATCGGTGTCACGTGGGACGCGGAAGCCACGATCGTACGGAACCGGGTGACGCGTTACTGGAAGGGGATCGGGCTCTTCGTCGACGCGAAGGCATCCGTTCGCGAGAACGTAGTGGAAGACATCCTGACGTGGGGCATCGCGTACTGGGACGCCGACAAGGGGAACCCGGTCGTCGATATCCGTGACAACGTCGTCTACAACACCGGCGCCTGCGGCATCTCGCTCACCGTCGCCGAAGACCAGGCCGGCGTTCGTGCCGGGAGCTGCCGCGGAAACCTGGTCGTGAAAACGGGACAGAACCCCGACTACGACGCATCGGACTCGTACTGCTACCAGATGCCGATTGCCGTCGAGTCGATTCCAAATGACTTCGATTTAGGCGGAAACTATTTCTACGATAACAGACGTCCGAAGCATACGCTGCTGAACGACGATTTCGACCTGATGCGCTTCAAGAACACGGCGAAGCCGCTCATGTCGACGCTCTCGAGCGTGCCGTCGCTTCGCGGTTCGGAGTTCCTCGCGACGATCGCACGTTAGGTCCGCAGCGCCCGGCCGGCGCAATGCCGGGCATAGCGAAAAGCCGCTTCGAAAAAGCCGTTCCGGGAGCCTGCCGCCACGGCACGTCCCCGGGCGGCTTCTTCACGTGCGGCCGAGGGCGTGTACGTCGATGCGCTGAGCGCGGGGAAGCGGGTGGCGAAACGGCCGCCCATACGCTCGTCACCGCGGGCGGGCAGCGGATCCGTACCGTAGAGAAACGGCGCGCCGCGGTCCCCGGCGGCGCGATGCACGCGGGTGACGGGCGCGAGCGCCGGCCGGAGCGCGATCTCTCCGAGAAGAATGCGTCCCTTTTCCCGGCTCGCCAGCGCTTCGTTGATCGATCGCCCGCGTTTCGCGGTCCAGCGCCCCGGGGACCACGGAATGACGGCCACGCATCCCGCGCCCTCGATCGACGCGAGGATTTTCGAGAGGGGGGCGGGCGCAGCCGGTGCGGTCATATCGCCAAGCGCGATGACTTCGATCCGTTCGGTACTCAGAAACTGTCGTCCGGGAAAGAGCGTGGCCGTGACGCCGTCACACGTACATGTGATCGTTCCGCCGGGCGTTCCCCGTGCGACGTCCGTCTGCAGCGCGATCCCGTCTCCGCGCAGGGAGTCGCGATTCGCGCGGAGATCCGCAAGCGGGTCCCGGGCATCGACCGCAACGAGAACGGCGGCGAGGTCGTCATCAGTCCCCGGCCCCGTTCTACGAAGCGTGTCGAGATTCGCGAGAAGACTCTTCACGGCGACGCTCGCCCGATGGGCGGGGTGCATGTGATAATGCGTGTCGATCAGAAGCCCCATGGCGGCAATGTAGCACGCCGCGCGGGGGCAGCGCAGGATGTTACGGTGCGGAGGAGGGTTCGCCGATCTCTTGGTATGACCTGCATACGGCTTCGGATGCCTACGCCGGGCGTTTCACCGGCGCTGTCGGCGCGTGGATGCTCGACCGCCAGTTCGAGCTCGTGCTTGCGGCGCTTCGTGAGATCGGCGCCGCGACCGTTCTGGAAGTCGGCGGCGGACACGCCCAGCTCGCTCCCCGGCTTGCGGCCGAAGGATTCCGCGTGACGGTTGCCGCCAGCGGGGAAGAAGCCCTGGGGCGTCTCGAGGGCGCACCGGTTACGACCGTAGTGGCGCCCCTCGGCGATCTCCCGTTCGAAACCGGGGCGTTCGACGCGGTCATCTGCGTGCGTTTGCTCTGTCATACGGAGGAGTGGCGTGATCTGCTGGGCGAGCTTGCGCGGGTCGCACGATGCGGGCTCATCGTCGACTACCCTATTCGCTCGGGATGGCAGCGGGCGGCGCCGCTCCTCTTTTCCTGGAAGCGGCACATCGAGAAGTCCACGCATTCGTGGACGGCATTCACGCACGCGGAAATCGAGGAAGCGTGCGGGCATGCGGGGTTCGTGATGAAAAGCCGGGTGGGGCAGTTCGCCCTTCCCATGGTGCTTCACCGCGTGCTGAAAAATGTGAAGTGGTCTGTTCGTATGGAGAGCGCATGGCGACGCTGGAGTCATGCGCGCGGACAGGCAGGCCCCGTTATCGCTCTCGCGGTTCCGCGGAATCCGTGAAGCGCGGCTCGAGCTCTACGCCGAGTCCGTCGGCAATCCGATTCACAAACGCAAAATATGCCGTGATCGCGCAGATGTCGTGAATGCCGCGATCGTCGAACCCGTGCTCGCGGAGCGCTTCGACATCGGCCGCGCTCATGGCGCCGGGCGTCCGCGTCAGCTTTGCCGCATAGTCGAGCATCGCCCGGTCACGGGGCGCGAGAGGGGCCGTTTCGTATTGTGAGAGCGCGGCAATCAGTCCGCCGGGATCGGCGTGCCCTTCCCGTTCGAGATGCGCACGGAGTCCCGCCCCGTGATGGACGAGTCAGTACTCACATTCGTTGATGGCGGACACGACAACGGCGATCATTTCGCGCTGAGCGCCCGTCAGCGGGCCGGGCCTTCGCATCAGCGTCACGTAAAGTTCGTAATGGTCGCGCATGGAGCGGGGATGAACACGGTGAATGGCGAGGATGTTGTCCTCGTCGGCCACGCGGTAGCGGTCGGGGACCTGATCGGGCGATTCGTACTTGATGTGCGCCAAGGTCAGACGACCCGGGCTGCCAGCAGTTCGAGATAGGAGACGCTCTCGATCGAGGCAGGTTCGATCTGGAAGAGGTCGGTCAGCCAGTAAATCTTGCCCGCCGCGTCTTCTTCCGTATTCTTTTCGTTCACGAGTGCTTCGAATTCCAGAAACGTGCCGATCCCGTCGACTTCGTCCATATGAATGCGGACGTCTTTCCAGAGGAACAGCTCGCGGGTCTTGCGCACTTCGCCTTCAAACCCGAGCGTGGAGGAGAGGAGAGATCGCAGGATCTCCCCTTCCTCCAGCCTCAGAATTTCATAGTCGCTCGGCCGGGCCGAGGCGTCGTTCGATCGATGATAGGCGATGAGCTCCCAGGCGTCGGGAAGCTTACGTAGTTTGAGGCGTCCTTCGGGCGTCGGAAAGAACGTGTCCCACTGGTCGAAGCGGGAGATTCGCTCGGCCCCCAGCCTGTGCGCGATTTCGCGCGCGGCGTCGAGATTCTCGACGCGGGCTTTGAGCTCGATGTTCCGACTCACGAAAGCGGCTTTTGCATGTCCGACTGCGGCGCCTGATCCGGGGCCGGTGCGCTGTTCATGCTCGGACCGATCACGATGACCACGCGGCGGTTCGCGGCGCGCCCTTCGTTCGTTTCGTTCGCGGCGACAGGACGGTACTCTCCATATCCCACGGCAGCCATACGCGACGGCGGAACCTCCATCTTGTCCTTCAGATAGTGGAGAGCCGAATGGGCGCGCGCACTGCTGAGTTCCCAGTTGGAGTTGTATTTCGAGCGGAACTGCGCCGCGATCTTGACGTCATCGGTGTGGCCCTCGACCAGCACTTCGCGGTCAGGGTAGAGATCGATGACTTCGCCGATCCGGGTCAGAATATCGCGCCCCACGTCCGTGAGATTCGTGCTCCCCGAGCGGAAAAGCGCGGCGTCCGAGACAGTCACGATCGACCTCTCGGCGATTCTGTCGAGCAGAACCTGCTCCTTGCCCGCATAATCGGCCAGGGCCATTTCGAGCTGATTGTTGAGCCGCTCGGCGCGAATCCGTTCCTGCTCGAGCTCACCCTCGAGACCGGTGAGCTGCGCCTGCAGCGCCGTGATCTCCATTTGCTGATGCGCAATCAATTCCTTGTTATTGGAGCATCCAAATGCTCCGATAGCCAGGACGCCGATCAGCGCCATCTTCCCGTAATTCATGACTTTCACCTCCAGAGGTACATCCCTCGTCGTCCTCGCACAGCCTTCGAAAGATAAGCATGACGAGAAGAGCGGTGGTCAGTCAAGGTCATTCTCCTTATACTCTCTCAAAAGGAGGGGTCCCATGCCGATCCAGTTTACGCCATTTGAAGCCAATCAGACGCTCCCCCTCGTCGAAAGAATCGTCGCGGATATTCTGGAAACGGGCCGCATTTATGCGGATCGCTTCGAAAAGATCCTCGAAGCAGATGACTATCCCGCGCTGTTCGAGTCGAAAAGAACACTTAATGTTTTGCTGAAAGAACTCGATCTAATCGGCTGTGAATACAGCGATTGGAGTTTTGAAAAAGGGTGGGTCGAATTTCCGGCGGAAATGGACGAAAATCGAATCCTGCTCTGCTGGGAACCGGCCGACGACATGGTCCGCTGGTTCCGTTTCTACGAAGACGGCGGCCGCGTGCGGCGTCCGCTCCCGCGTGAATACCGCGAGAGCCGCGAGGAAAGTTCGGCCGCGGGTTAGTCCCGCTTCGCCCTTCTCGCCCTCGCGACGCGCGCATGCCGGAAGCACGAAACGGCGTGGTCGTTGACCATGCCAGCCGCCTGCATGTAGGCGTAACAGATCGTGCTGCCCACAAACGAGAACCCTCGCTTCTTCAGGTCCTTGCTCATCGCGTCCGATTCCGCGGTCCTGGCGGGTACATCGGCCATCGTCTTCCTACGGTTCACGACGGGCTTCCCGCCGACGAACTGCCAGATGTAGGCGTCGAACGAGCCGAATTCCTTCTGCACCGCGAGAAACGCCCGCGCGTTCTTCACAGTCGACTCCACCTTCAGGCGGTTCCGCACGATCGAAGGATCGAGCAGCAGCTTCTCGAGACGGGCCGGCGTGAAGCGCGCGACTTTCGCCGGGTCGAAGTCGGCGAATGCCCTGCGATACCCCTCGCGCTTGTTCAGGATCGTGACCCAGCTGAGTCCGGCCTGCGCGCCGTCGAGAATGATGTATTCGAAATGCGTGCGGTCGTCGTGGAGCGGCACGCCCCACTCGCGATCGTGATACACGCGCTCGATCTCACTCCCGCGGCACCATGCGCAGCGAACTTTCTCCGGCGCCACGTCAGGCTCCCCGCCCGACACCGTACCGGTCGCGGAGCACCTGCACGTGATGGACCTCGTGGCCGGCGATTATATAAGGAATGGCGCGCGCCGAGAACGGCGCGTCGTTGGCGGTCCCCGTCCTGAGCCACGCCTCGTCCGTGAAGCCGCGGAACAGCGCGAGGTGCGAGCGGCGGAGCCCGTCCCGCTCTTCGAGCAGGCTCCCGATCGAGCGCTTTCCGAACGCGCCGTTTGCCACGTAGTCATCCTGGTCGAAGCCCGGGAGGTTCGCCTTGTCGCCACGGGCGATCGCGAGGCAGCGAATTCCGAACACGCGTTCGACGTCGATCATGTGGCCGAGCACTTCGCGCACGGTCCATTTGCCCGGCTCGTAGCGATGATCGGCTTCCGACCCGGTCACGCACTCCAGCAGCGATGCCGTGCTCGTGCGGAGCGACTCGAGCAGGTCGAGCACGGGCGCGCTCTCCCCCGCGACCGCGTCGATGTAGGTCTGATAATAGGGCGCAAACTCATCCGCCTTCGGTCGTTCCAGCATCACCCGTTTCCTCCGGTAAACTCTCAGGCTGTTTTCTGAAGAAGTGATCCCAAAGCAGCAATCCCGTGCCGAACAGAATCGCCATGTCCGCAATGTTGAATACGCCGGTGCGCAGGGGGCCGACTCCGACGTTCAGGAAGTCGATCACGTAGCCGCCGTTCGCGATCCGGTCGAACAGGTTGCTCGCCCCGCCCGCCAGGATCAACGTGAAGCCGTACGCCTGTTTCCGGTCGACCGGGCGCTGCCGGAATCCGATCCACGCGAGCACGGCGAGACCGATCGCGGAGAGGACGACGAACACGAGGAAGCGTGCGGGATGCGAAAAGTCGGCGCCGAAGCTTAAGAAACCGCCGCGGTTCTCCGCGTACTGCAGGCGGAACATGTCTCCCAGCATGCGGATCGTGGGGCGCGTCATGAGTTCCGCCACCGCGATCTGCTTCGTCCACTGGTCGATGCCCACGAGGCCCGCGAAAAGCAGTGTGAGCGCGGTCCATCGTTTCACGTCAGTGCTTCCTCCTGCCGGTTACGATGCTCCAGGCCAGTGAGAGAACGCCCGTTTTGCGCTGCAGATGAATCCAGAGCGGCGCCGTGGCGATCACGAAAAGAAGACCGTGAATCATGCCACGGACCAGATCCTCGCGCAACGTGCCCGCCGTTACGGGAATGAACACGAAGAGCGCGGCGACGACGGCCGCCACATAAAGGGAGGGGGCGTACGTCCTGAGGACCGACCGGAGCGTCGACTCCCCTTCGTCGGGAATCAGTCGAAACGTGTACGTCAGCAGAATCGTGCCGTACAGGAACTGGCAGATGGCCGCCCCGAGCGCGACGCCGCGAATCCCGAGCCCCGCGTTCACGAGCGCGACGTTCAGCGCCGCTTCGAGTGCCACGATCAGACCGCCGCCGATCAGCAGGACCTTCGTTCGGTTCACGGTGATCAGAAAGTAGCTCGGCAGCGAGGAGATCGACAGAAACAGCGTGCCGAGAACCAGGATGCGCATCGCGTCGATACCGGGCGCGAACTTCGGCAGGAAATGCACGACCGGAATGTGAATCCAGAGATAGACGAGGGCGAGCAGCACGGGGACGAAGATCGAAAACGCGAATGTGGGTTCTTTGAGCGTGCGCGCAAGTGCCCCGATTTCACCGGTTTTGCCGAACTTCCTCAGAAGTTGCGGGAAGAGAACGAAGCTCGCGGATGACGTGATATAGACGAGCATTCCCGCGACCGTTCCCGCGATGCCGTAGTAGCCGAGTTCAATGCGCGGAAGCATGGCGATGATGACGAGTTTGTCCACCTGGCGAAGCAGAAAGCCGAGCCAGAGATACGCGAAAACCGGGACGCCCCGCTTGAAGAGCTGCCAGACGAGCGCGCCGTCCCATCGCACCCGAAACCGAAACGTGGCGCGCGAGCGAAGAAAGAGCACCGCGGTCAGATTCGAGACGATCAGGGCGACGATCAGTCCGTAGATTCCCATGCGGTAGACGAGGGCGATCGAGAGGGCGAAGTTCAGCAGCGACTGGATCGTCCAGCTCTGCGAGATGGGCGTGAAGTTCTGGTCGGCCATGAAGACCTGGTTGTAGAGAAACGTCTGGATCTGGAGAACGAGCGCGGCGCCGATCAGGGGAAGCGCGACCCGCGTCAGGGTGTCGTAGGAGCCGCGGCCGAGAAACGAGATCAGGCAGAGTATGAGAAAGATGAGCGTGGTCGTTCCGATGATGGCCGTGTAGCCGGCGTTTCGGAACTGTTTCGCTTTCTCTTCTTCCCCTTTGCCGAGCAGGAACGGCACTTCGCGCTCCATGCCGTTCAGGATGCCGAGATGAGCGAAGCCGCCCTGATCGTAGATCTGAAGCAGCGCCGTCCAGCCGCCGTACGCTTCGGGGCCGAGCAGCCGCGCTACGATGAATCCTCGAATGATGGCTGCGAAGCGCGCGACGTACTGGCTCGAAGCGTAGCCGCCCCAGTCTTTGAGAGTCTTGACGACGCTCATTCGAGATCCTTGTAGTAGCGACCGCGCGTCGGAACGACGGCCGCCGTGGGGCAGACGCGAAAGCACTCGACGCAGCTGATGCAGGTCTCCGCCTCGAATTTGAGATCGAGGCCTTCGAGCTGCAGCGAGATCGGTTCGCAGACGGCGACGCACGCGCCGCAACCGATGCATTTCTCATGCAGGATCTCGAGGAACGGCTGCTTCCTGCGATTGGGCGGCGCGCTCAAAAGATCGCCCACCGGTTGACGGGAATGATACGAAGACTCGCGAGCACGAAGTCTCTCGGCAGCGAAAGGAGGTCGCGCAGGAACAGGAGGGGGCGGACGCGTCCGCTCTGATGATCGAGGAGCGACGCGATCCGTTCGCAGAGGTGGTCGAGCTGGTCATCCGAATAGCGATACACGAGCTCGGCCATGCGATAGTAGACGTCGTTCACGCGTCCCACGTTCCGGTGCCACTCCTTCTGATAGCGCGCGAGTTCCGGCGTCAGATTCCCGGATCGCAGACCCGCGGCCGCGCATTCCCCCGCGATCGCCGCGGCTTCCATGGCGTTCATGATGCCGCCGCCGGTCAGCGGGTTGGGTTGATGCGCGGCATCGCCGACGAGCACGATGCCCTCGCCGTAAATTTTCGCGAGAGAAGGCGATTTGCAGGCCGCGCCGCCGAGCCATTCGATCTTCTCACAGTCAGGGTCGAAGCGGTCGATCAGGCGTTCTGCGAACGGGCCCGCGGGCACGCGCCCGGAGCGCGTGGCGTCGATGCCGACGCCTACGTTCCAGATCGGGCCCCCGCCGGGGAACGCCCAGCCGTATCCGCCCGGCGCGACGTCGTTCCCGAAGTAGAACTCGAGCACGCCGTCCCCTTCGCGCCTGCTCTTTACTTTCGCTTCGAGGCAGCTGAATATCTGGGTCGATTTCCAGAGTGTGGGGAGGCCGGCCCAGCGGCCGATGAGCGACTCGACGCCGTCCGCGCCGACAACGAGTCGGGCGCGCAGGGCGATGTCGGGCGCCGTCTTTGCGTGGTTGTCGCGTACCGTGACGCCCGTGACGCGCTCGCCGTCGCGCAGCAGTCCCGTGACTTCGATACCCGTGCGCACCTCGGCGCCTTTCGCGGCGGCGGCTGCGGCGAGGCCCGCGTCGAAGCGCGTGCGGTCGAGCATGACGCCGACGCCGGGAAACGACTTCTCGAACATCCGACCGCCGGGGCTGATGAGGCGCGCGCCGTCTATCGTGTCGGTGATCCATTCGTCGGGAACGTCGACGAAGCGTTCCAGTTCGGCGCGCGATCCTGTCGCTTCCGCGCAGCGCACGGGGATTCCGATTTCGTCGCGCTTCTCGAGCAGCAGAACGTCGAGACCGGCGTCGGCAAGCACGAGCGCCATGATCGATCCCGCCGGACCGGCGCCTGCTACGATCGCATCGTATTCCTGCTTCTGCAAATGCGGCATGATCGTCGTCGTTCCGAAAAAGGGGTTGACAGCAAAACGGTCTTTCGTAATCTTTTCAATCCGAACTGGAGTCTAACGGCTGCCGTTCGTTACGGCAACCGGGCCCCGTCGGGCGCTCTGGAATGTGCCACGCGGGCCGCAGTCTCCTACCGAACCAAAATTGAGAAACGATGATAGAAGTCAGGGATCTCACGAAACATTTCGGGACGACCCACGCCGTCAAAGGGATCTCCTTCGACGTGGCGCGCGGCGAAGTCCTGGGCTTTCTCGGGCCGAACGGCGCCGGGAAGTCGACCACGATGCGCATGATCACGGGGTATATCCCGCCGACGGCCGGGTCCGCCCGGATCGCGGGGATCGACCTCGCCGAGAACTCGCTCGAAGTGCGCCGCCGCATCGGGTACCTCCCCGAAAGCGCCCCCCTTTACGGCGACATGGAAGTTGTCGACTTTCTGCGCTTCATCGGCACCGTCCGCGGCATCCCGCAGTCGGAACTCGGGCCGCGCATGAAACGCATGATCGAGAGATGCGGTCTCGAGAAGGTGGTCGGCCGCGCCATTCATCATCTTTCGAAGGGGTACCGGCAGCGCGTCGGCATCGCGCAGGCGATGATTCACGATCCCGACCTTCTGATCCTCGACGAACCGACGAGCGGGCTCGACCCGAACCAGATCGTCGAGATTCGCGAGCTCATCAAAGAGCTCGGCCGTGAAAAGACCGTGATCCTTTCGACACACATTCTGCCCGAGGTCTCCGCGACTTGCGGGCGCGTCATCATTATTAATGAAGGAACGATCGTCGGGTCGGGGACGCCGCAGGAACTCTCGGCCGGTTCCGACGGGAAAGCCGTCGTGCACGCTTCGATCCGCGCCGGGTCGGAGAAAGTCATCGCCGAGAAACTGCTGCTCGAAGACTTCATCGAGGAAGCGCGCTGGGAAGGGACGACGCAGGAAGGGCTGCACCGCTTCTCGATTACGGCCACGGACGCGGACCGGGCGGGGGAGATGCTGTTCGCCGTCATCGTGAAACACGGCTGGACGCTCGGTGAAATGCGCACGGAGAGCGTGTCGCTCGAAGACGTGTTTCGCAAGCTCACACGCGGAGAAGCGGCATGAGAAACATATTCGCCGTCATGCGCAAGGAGTTCCGGGGCTACTTCGACTCCCCGGTCGCCTATATCTACATCACGTTCTTTACCGTGCTTTCGACCTGGCTCTTCATGCGGAGTTTCTTCCTCGTCAGCCAGGCGACGATGCGCGGTTACTTCGGCATTCTGCCCTGGCTCCTGCTCTTCTTCATTCCCGCCGTCACGATGCGCCTCTGGGCCGAAGAGAAGAAGCTCGGGACGATCGAACTGCTCATGACGCTGCCGCTCAAGGACGTGGAAGTGGTGCTCGGTAAATTTTTCGCGAGCTTCCTGTTTCTGGCGGTCACGCTCGTGCTCTCGCTCGCGCTCCCGATCATGGTGTCGATGCTCGGCGAGCCGGATCTCGGGTCGATCGCGGGCGGGTATCTGGGCGCGATTCTGCTCGGGGGCGCGTACCTCGCGATCGGGCTTTTCGTGTCGTCGCTCACCGAGAATCAGATCATCGCGTTCATCATCGGCGTCACGATTACGTTCTTGCTGTTCGTGATAGGGGAGGAGTTCGTCGTCTACAACGCGCCGGACGCGATCGTGCCGATGCTCAAGTTCCTGGGAATGGGCGCGCACTTCGACTCCATCGGCCGCGGCGTGGTCGACTCGCGCGACGTGATCTACTACCTGTCGCTCATCGGCTTCTTTCTCTTCCTGAACGTGCGCTCTGTCGAGAGCCGGAAGTGGAAGTGAGGACGCCATGAGCAGAAGAACCACGGCCGGTACGAATTCGTTTCTGCTGATTTCGGTGCTGCTGGCGGCGCTCGTGCTGCTGAACCTGATCGCGCAGAAGAAGTTTTTCCGGATCGATCTCACCGAAGACAAGCAGTACACGCTGACCGACGCGACGCGCGGGCGGCTTGCGGCTCTCGACGATGTCGTGAACATCGACGTGTATTTCTCGAACGATCTCCCGACCTATCTCGTGACGCTCACGCAGCAGGTCGAGGACCTGCTCGAAGAGTACGGGGCGTACGGACGGGAGAATCTCGCGATCGAATGGCAGGACCCGGCGAGCGATCCGGAAGTCGAACGGCGGTGCCGCGCGCTCGGCATTCCGCAGGTGCAGCTCAACATCATCGAAAAGGACAAGGCCCAGGTCGCGAACGCGTATCTCGGGATCGCGATCCAGTACGAAGACCGCAGCGAAGTGATCCCGATCGTGCAGAACGTCGACAACCTCGAGTACGAACTGACGGCCGCGATCATCAAGGTGTACCAGCGGGAGCCGAAGACGGTGGCCCTCGTCGGCGGAAGTCCGGATGTGACGCACGAAACCGGGCTCAGCGTCGCAAAGAGGGAGCTCGAGCGCCAGTACGAAGTAGTCACCGCGGATCTCGAGTCCGGCGCGATCGACCCGGACGTGCATACGCTCGTCCTCGTGCAGCCCGACGGACTCGGCCCGAACGCGCGTTACGCGATCGATCAGTTCGTGATGCGGGGCGGCGCGGTTCTGGCCTACGTCGATGCGATCAAGCTCGCGGAAGGGCTCGTGGCCGCGTCACCGCGTGAGAGCGGGATCGGCGATCTGCTCCAGCATTACGGCGTGGACGTCGGGGCGAACCTCGTGCTCGACCGTACGAACGAAAGCGCCGCATTCAATCAGGGCTTCATCACGTTCAGCGTTCCGTATCCGTTCTGGCCGAAGATTACGCGCGCGGGCATGAATCAGAATAACCCGATGGTGAACCAGCTCGAAGGGCTCGTGATGCCGTGGGTTTCATCCGTTGCCGCGGCGCCCGATGCGCCCGGGTCGATCACGATCGACACGCTCGTTTCGTCGTCGCCGTTCGCATGGCGGATGACCGACCGGTTCGATCTCAACCCGCAGCAGCGCTTCCCGGATGCGCCGCGTGATCCGCAGAGCGCGATCCCGCTCGCCGTCGTGGCGTCAGGCGCGTTCCCGAGCTTCTACGATGAAGCATCGCTTGCCGCGGAAGGGCGGGACGACGCGAACTTCATCGCGACCGGGGCCGAAACGCGCGTCGTGGTCGTGGGAACCGCGAACGCCGTTCTCGACGAAATGATCCAGCAGTTCCCCGTGAACACATTGCTTCTGCAGAACGCCGTCGACTGGCTCACGCTCGGGAACGATCTCATCTCGATTCGCTCGCGCGGCGCCACCGACCGGCCGCTGAAAGAAGTGAGTGAGAAGGGGAAGACGTGGATCCGCTTCCTCGTGACGTTCGGTGTGCCGCTGCTCGTGGTTCTTCTCGGGCTCATTCGCTGGGGCCAGATCCGCAAGCGTCGCGCGGCCGGAATCGGAGGAGTCAAGCTGTCATGACACGCAACCCGCTCGCGCTCGCGGCGCTCCTGATCCTGCTCGTCGCCGGCATCTACTTCATGATTCGCCCGGCACCCGAAACAGAAACGACCGGACAGGCGCGCCTCTACCCGGACCTCGATACGGCCGCGGTCGACGCGATCGCGGTCACGGGCAGGACCGACCATGCGGAGCTGACGCGCGGGGAGGACGGCTGGGTCGTCGCCACGGAAGGCGGTTTTCCTGCCGAGCGCACGGGTGTCGATCGCATTCTTCGCGAGCTCGTGCACCTGGATGCCGGAGAAGTCGTGTCGCGGCGGGCTGAGAAGTATGAGCGTTTCGAGGTCGATACGGTCGCCGGCGTTCGTGTCACCGTCGGCGCTGCCGGGAACGACGTTGCGCAGTTCGTGATCGGGAAGCGCGGCCCGGACATGACGAGCACTTATGTGCGTGACATGGCGCGCCCGGAAGTGTTTCTGCAGCCGAACGCGTTGTCGTCGCTTTTCGATCGCAGCGGCAAGACATGGAAAGAGAAAGAGATTTTCAATATCGAAATGAGCGATATGCAGACCCTCACGGTAACGCGCGGCGACGAGCGACTCGTGTTTTCGCAGCGCGACGGCGACTGGTTCGTCGAGGAGCCCGCGGGATATGTGAAAACGGGGCCGCTGCTCGTCGCGATGGCGCGCGTCATGACGCGCCTGACGGCGATCGACTTTCCGCCGGAAGCGGAGCGGGCGCTGGCCGGATTCGACGCACCGGAAGCACGGGTGGAAGTGGGCTTGCGCGATGGCGCGAGCCGTGTTCTCCTGATCGGGGCCGAACGCGAAGGGAACGCCGGTCGACTTGTCCGGCGCGGGAGCGACGACGTGCTTTTCTCCGTGCAGTCTTCGCGGCTCACGAACTTCCTTCGCCCGACCGAAGAGCTCATCAAGCCGGCACCGGAGCCCGAATCCCCGGAAACGGCCACGGACGCGCCGGCAGCGACCGATGCGCCTGCTGCGTCAGAAGCGAGATAGCGCGTGTCGCGACCCACATTTCCCGAAATCTACATGAAGATGGCGTTCGAGCTTTCGAAGCGGAGCACGTGTCAGAGATTGCAGGTCGGCACCGTGATCGCGTCTGTCGACTACCGCCGTATTCTGGCTGTGGGATATAACGGGAACGCGTCGGGCCTCGCCAACACGTGTGACCGGACCGAGCCCGGGAACTGCGGCTGCCTGCACAGCGAAGAGAATGCCGTCATCAACTGCGTGGAACCGCGCGAGACGCCGAAGATCGTGCTCGTCACGCATCTGCCGTGTTCGCAATGCGCCAAACGCCTGATCAACCTGGGCGGCGTGAAGCGTATCTATTACGCGCACGAATATCGTTCGAAGTCTTCGCTCCCCCTGCTCGAACAGACCGGCGTCGAGATCGAGCATCTGCCGGGCGACTGGCCCGCGGAAGCGTAGCTCAGCGCACGAAGCGAATCGCGCGACTCACCCGCTCACTCCCGCTCGTGACCACGAAGAAGTACAGCCCGGTCGGCACGAAGCGGCCGTCGTCATCCCGTCCGTCCCAGAGCGCTCCGAAATCCGTGGCAGGCAGTGTGCGCATGCGGCGACCGTTGATCGCGTACACGGCGATCTCGTCGGGCCGGGCCCCGGCCGCAAGACTCCAGCGCGCGGTCGTTTCGGCCCCGCTGCGGATCACGTTCGGATACACGCTCAGAGCGCCCGCGTTCGAAGACGCCGGCGGGAGAGTCGTCGGCGTCGCGCCGTTGTAAAAGACGTAGAGCGAGTCGGCGGTCTCGTCGACGACCGAGAGATCGAGGTCGCCGTCGCCGTCGAGGTCGTGCGCCCATGTGTACGACCCGGTCTGCGCGACCGTCAGGCTCGTGTCGAGATTGATCATACCCGTCCCGTCATTCAGAAAGACGTCGACGCCGCGGCCGCTGTAACACGAAGCCATGGCGTCGATGTCGCCGTCGCCGTCGATGTCGGCCGCGAAGACGCCGAGCGGAAAATCGCGCGTCAGGCGCGTGTTGCGAACGGGGAAGACTCCCGTCCCGTCGTTCAGCAGCACGTGAATGCGGTCGTTCCACGAAGACACGGACACGAAGTCGAAATCGCCGTCTCCGTCGAAGTCGTTGCCGTTCAGGCACCACGGGCCGCGGCCGATCCGGTAGTGCCCCGTCGTCAGAAACGTCCCGTCTCCCTGATTCTCGAGCACCACGAGGCTGTCGATGTCGTGACACGCCACACCGATGTCGAGATGCCCGTCCCCGTTCAGGTCGCCCGTGCGGATCGCGAAGGGCCCCGTCAGCACGTCCGTGTACTGCGTCACGGTCGGGAAGAGGCCGGTGCCGTCGTTGTAGAACAGGTAGACGCGGTTCTGCGAGCGTGACGTCACGCAAAGGTCGATGTCGTTGTCCCCGTCGAAGTCGCCGCCGTGAATCTGGCGCGTCTGCACGCCGGCCGGGTAGGTGCCGTTTGCCGTGAACGTGCCGGTGCCGTCGTTCGCGAGTACGGACATGGTGCCGCCGTTGATGTCGGCCGTCGCCACATCCTGATCTCCGTCGTTGTCGAAGTCGTCCCCGTAGATCGAAGACGGGAGCAGGCCGACGCCATAGTCGGCACGCGCGTCGAAGATCCCGTCACCGCCGTCGTTCAGGAACACCGAGACGTTGTTCGTCCCTTCGTTGGGCACGGCGAGGTCCGGGGTGCCGTCGTTATCGAGATCCCCGCCGTGGATGAAGTACGGGATGTTCGCCGCCGGATACGTCTTCACGGTCTTCCACTCCGCCGTCGCGGGCGCCGACGCGATCGTGAACGCGAAGAAGTGCCCGCCCGGCAGGCTGTCGGTCGGCGAGGATCGGAGCGCGCGGTGCAGGTTGATGCTGACGAGATCCCCCGGCAGCCACGCTTTCGGCCCGTTCGTGAACACGATCGTGTCGCCCGCGAGCGCGACGTTCCCCGTGTGCAGTCCCGACATCGTCGCCGCCACGCGCACCATGTCCGGCGCGAGGTTCGTCGGCGTCGCGTCGAGCACGACGCGGATCTCGGAGAGCGCGGGCGAAACTGCAAGCGCATAGCGTGAGGGCGACGTGTCCGTCACGCCGAGGGCCCGGGCGTCTCCCGGGGTCAGAAGCGCCAGCACGGTCAGCAGCGCGGGCAGCGCAGGCAGCGCGAAAACGAGCGCGCGCCTTGCGGTCCGCCCGATTCGTGTGAGGGACGTCATTCCCATGATTCCTTCTCCTGTCGTTGAAATGAAACTCTGCGGGGAAGACCCGGGGATGAAGGTCCGTTTCGCGTATCGTGGAATACTCCGGGAACCGTGTGGCCGCAGTGGCCGCACTTTCCGTTGACAATATTATTGGCGAGAATCGAGTGCCAGCTTCTTTCGATGATCGCGCGTGCACACGACGGGCAGTACGTGGTCTGTCCCTCCGGATCGTGAATGTTTCCTACATAAACGAACTGGAGCCCTGCTTCGCGTGCGATAGTGCGCGCGCGGTGCAGAGTGGAGGCGGGCGTCCGCGGCCTGTCCTGCATGCGATAGTCGGGATGAAAGGCGGTGAAGTGCACGGGGACGTCCGTTCCGATCTCGCGCGCGATCCAGGCGCATTCGTCACGCAGTTCGCGGGTCCCGTCGTTCAGCCCCGGGATCAGCAGCGTCGTGATTTCGAGCCAGACATCCGTTTCATGACGCAGCCAGAGCAGCGTTTCGCGCACGGGTTCCAGGTCGCTCAGCGTCGTTTTCTGATAGAACTCGTTGGTGAAGCCTTTGAGATCGACGTTGGCGGCGTCGATTGCGGCGAAGATCTCGCGGCGCGCTTCGGCGTGCACGTAGCCCGCCGTGACCATGACCGTGCGGATGTCGTGATCGTGCGCGATCCGCGCCACATCGATCACGAACTCACCGAAGATGACAGGATCGTTATATGTAAACGCGATGGAGTCGCACGCTTCGTCGATCGCCGTCTGCACGATGCGGGCCGGGGACACGTGACCGCTCTGAATCTCGTCGATTTTCGCCTTCGAGATGTCCCAGTTCTGGCAGAACTTGCATCCGAGATTGCAGCCGGCCGTGCCGAACGAAAGAACGGATGTTCCGGGAAGGAAATGGTGGAGCGGCTTCTTCTCGATGGGATCCGCCGCAACCGCGGTCGGGCGTCCATATCCGAGCGTCACGAGTTCGCCCTCGTGATTCTGTCGTATGTAGCAGAAACCGGCCTGACCGGGACGAAGCCGGCAATCGCGCGGGCAGAGCGTGCACAGAATGCGGCCGTCTGATTCGGGCCGCCACCAGCGCGCACGATGGAGTGAACTGGCTGTCATTCGTTCGATTCCCGGGGAAAGGTGTTGACCGGCGTCGGGAGCGATTTCTATTATAACCGAGTCCCGTTGAACCGCACAGGAAAGAGGAGGCTTCGTGGTACCGTCGATCCGCCCATGTTTCTCAGCTGTTTGCTGTTTCGCGCTCTGCCTCCTTCTCTTTCTCGGATGCGCCGTTCCCGATTACGACCCCGATCTCACGGAAATAGGAGGGGGCGGTGTCGATGGGGGCGTGCCCGTCGCCGAAACGGAGGCCGGCCAGACACCCGAGGAGAGCGAAGGCGATTTCCAGGACGGGTTTCGATCCAACAAGCACGCCACGGTCACAACGGACATCGATACGTACGATATTCGGAATATCGCGTTCGATACGGGGCTCGGCTACGGTCGCGCCCGCACTCTGCTCGGCTTCTATCTGAATACGCGCCTCGAAATCGAGATCAAGTACATTTCCAGCTTTCGTGTGCTCGACCGCATAACCCTCACGGACGCGCTCGCCGTCGACAGTCGCTACGACATGGTCGAGGAACAGGACCTCGACTACATCTTCCGACTCGAACTCAAAAAGACCACGGGCGAGAGGATCGAATACATCGTGCGCATCAATTCGATCCGGGGACAACTGGTTGAAGGCGGAAGCATCTCGCTTACGGGAGACGAACTGCAGACACTCCGCAAAGCGGTTTTCTACTAGGAGCGTCGGGCATCGCGTGAAGCCGCCGCCGGCGCGCTCCTCTACAAGTATCATTTCTCCATGATGGATATCTGACGATGAAAATACGCCCTTTTGACAGCAAGAAGGATTTGAAAGACGTCTATCGCATCTGGCGTGAAGTCGGATGGATCGAAGGAGAGAAGAACGACGAGAAAGGTCTCGCCGCTTTTCTGAAGGGCAGCGCCGGCTTCGTCGCCGAGCATGCGGGCGCAGCCGAGTGCGCCGTCTTTTCGCAGCCCGGCACCATCCGGTATCTGGCGAGCGAACTGCCGTTTTCGTGTGTTACGGCGGTGACAACGAGCCGCATCGCGCGGCGTCTCGGACTGGCCGGCGGGATGACGGCTTCTCTCGTCAGAAAAGCGGCCGACGAGGGCGCTCTCGTCGCCGGGCTCGGCATGTTCGAACAGGGCTTTTACGACAAGCTCGGATTCGGCTCGGGAAATCTGGAGCACATCGTTACGTTTCGTCCCGCCGATCTCATGCTGCCGGGCAAGGCGCGGATTCCCGTTCGTCTCGGCATCGAAGACGCCGATCGTATGCACCGGAACAGGCTTGGTCGCATGAGGCGCCATGGCGCATGCCGGATTACGTCTCCCGGCGTCACGCAGGCCGAGGCGTTCTGGACGAGCAGCAGCAGTTTCGGTCTCGGGTACGAAGACGAGAACGGCGAACTCACCCATCACGTCTGGTTCGGCAAGATGACGGGCGAGAATGGCCCCCTGCGTCTCGACTGGCTCGCGTTCCGCACGTGGGAAGAGTTCCGGGAACTGCTTCTGCTGATCAAGGGGCTCGGCGACCAGGTATGGACGGTCGCGATGCTGCAGCCGGCCGGCGTGCAGATTCAGGATCTCATTCGCGGCCCGATTGCGTCGTACCATCGTACGAAGGGAAACGATCACGTCACGATGAACCGCGGAATCGCGTGGTGGCAGATGCGGATGGTCGATGTTGCCGGGTGCTTTCTGAAGACGTCGCTCGCCTGCGATGATATCGCGTTCCAGTTGCGCGTTACGGATCCGATCGCGGAGAAGCTTGACGATGCCGGATGGCGCGGTGTTGCCGGCGATTACATCGTGAAGCTCGGTTCTGAGTGCCGGGCGGAAGCCGGGCGTGGAAAGGATCTGCCTGTTCTCGAAACCGACGTCGGAAGCCTCACGCGGATGTGGCTCGGTGTCCTGCCTGCAAGCGGCCTGGCCGCGATTGGTCGTCTCAAAGCCCCCGACGAACTCCTCGCCGCGCTCGATCGTGCGTTCGCGCTCCCGGAACCGAAACCCGACTGGTCGTTCTAGCGCCCCCCGCAATTCGCGGATTCCGACCACTTGGTAGGCAGCGTGCGTCCACACGGTGGGCGGCCGTTCCCCTGCGCCACCGCCTTTGATTCGCCCCTTCGCGCTCTTTGAACCACACTCTGCGCCGCTATTCCCCGATTGAAACGAACGGCATGGCTCTTGCGTGACACCTGCTTTCATGGGCCGGGGGCGGTCAGGTGAGTGACGTGAAACACGGCGTTTGCATGCTGATATACACATGCGCCGTTCTCTGGCAGTGCGGATCGTTGTCCGCGTCTGCAAAGGTTCCCGAACCTGTCTTTTCTTCGCACTTCATGGATCGTGGCGCCCTGTTTCTTTCCAACGGGTCGCTTCTGGCGTCAGACTCTTCCGGAGTCTGGAGAGTGCGCGCTCCCGATGGCACGTCTCAATTCTGGCCCGGCCTTCCGGCACGGTACGGCGCAACGGCGTACGGTCGTGTCGAGCGCGCGGGGATGAATGAGGTGCTGTTCCTGACCGAGGGGAATCGCGTAGAACGCTATGCGGAGGACGGCGAAAGTGTCGGAGGCATCACACTGCCTATTCACGATGCCGCTGCGATTCTCCTTCTGCCGCCGGATCGTGAGTCGGAAACGAGGCTGCTGGCGCATTCCGCGCGCGATCTCTGCGCGGTCGACGCGGCCGGCCGCACTGTTTTCGAGTGGCGAGCGCCGGCGGATGAGGAGATCGCGGGAGTCGCCTGGACCGAAACGCGGGAGGGGCGCCTGATCGCGATCGCGGCGGGCAGGTCGCTTCATATTCTCGACGAGTTCGGCGTGAGCCGGTCGGGATGGCCGGTCGCCGTGCTTCAACCGCTAGTTTCGCCGCCCCTGTTTCCGATTGCGGATATCGAACGCGTTCTGTGTGCCGACCGGCTGGGTCGCATACACGCCTGGAACCTGAATGGTGAGATAAGTGGGGGCTGGCCCTACGACACGAGCACCTGGAATGAACGTGTCGATCTTGCCGCCGCGGACTGGGACCGGGACGGAGTGGACGAGATCTGTGTGGCCGCTTCGGAAGGGTATTGGGTGCTGCGTTCCGACGGCCGGGTCATTCCCGGCACTCCGGTCTACTCGCGTAGCGCGGACGTCGTTCCGCCCCTGCTGATCGATCTCGATGGCGATTCGGCGCCGGAGGTCGTCGGAGCCACCGTCGGGTTCGGGGCGTTTGCGCTCCGGTTCAATGGCGAACTGTTCGATCTCCCGTGGGGCGAACGGTTCGTGCCGCTTCTCGCCAGGATCGGCGCGTCGGGCGGTTTGATTGCGGGGCGCCTGGACGGCGAATGGATATCGTTCCCGGTCTCTCCGGGCCCTTCTGAAGGTTCATGGACGATGCGGGGCGGCGATCCGCTCCGCTCGAACGGCCGCGCCGGCGTCCTGCTGCGTCTCCCCGCGATCCATGTGGAGCAGCGCCCCGACTCGACGATTCATGCGGGACGGGACGGAACGTTCGAAGTAAAGATCAGCAACCGGTTCGACAGACCGATCGAGCAGGCGGCGCTTACACTGACCGGCCGTCGCGGGGATGCGATCACAGTTCCCTACGGCTCGATCGGACCGCGCGACTCGTCCTCCGTTCGATTCCGCGCGCCGGTGCCGCTGGTCTCCGACAGCGCAGAGGTCTTCACATGGCTCGTCACGGAGAGGGGCGTGCCCTTCACGGCAGGCAACATCTCCGCATGGCGTTTGCACCGGAACGTGCCCTGGCATTCCGTCGACCAGGCGATCGGCGACAGGCAAATCGATCAACTGGAGATGCAGGGCGATCTCGTGACGCGCTTCGAGGGCGGGTGGATCACGACGACGAACACGATCGGCGAACCGCGCGAGGATCTGCGCGCGGAAGCGGATGCCTTCGCCTGGTCGCCGGACGGGCTTTATCACATGAAGGACGGCGCGCTCTTCCGGACAGATCCTGTGACCGGCCAGCGCTCCCTGGCAGCCGTGCCGAGTTCTCAGACCGCGCACTCATTTCTCGTACTCGATTCGTTTTACGTGTTCCTGGACTCCGGATGCGCTACGGGCGGCGCTGCCGAAGTGATCGGTCGTGCGGGGGGCGACCGAACGGCGCTTGCATTCCCGCGTTCGAAAGACATGTGCGGGATTCGCAACTCGGTATTCGCGCGCACGGCGGATCATGGTTCCTCCACGCTCGTTGAATGGATGCTGCCGCACGGGGAACGTCGTCTCTGGACGAAGGAAGGTGAGGACTGCGCGGCGTTCGCCCTGGCCGGGAACGGCGTCGCCGTTGCCTGCAGGGACGCGCGGGGAATCCGGATCGAATACAGCACCCTTGCGGGTCCCGCGTTTCGTCTCATTGCGCGACCGAACCGCACGTCCCTGCTCGCCATGGCGCTGTCCGACACGTACGTCGTGTGGCAGGCGCCCGCAACAGGCGGAAGCCGGGTGGAAGCAGCGCGGCTCGACGGGGGAGGGGCATTCGGACTGAGCGATCTTGCGACCAGTTCACGCACCCCGTTCGCGCTCCTTTCCGGTTCACTCGCCCTGGCCACCGGCGGCGGTACGATGCGGATCGGGCCTCTCGCTCTTCCGGATTCCCTGGCGGCGTTACCGGGATCAGAACGCGTCTTTCAATGGCGAAGTCCGAGGGTCGGCGGAACGGCCGTTACATTGTCGTGGGGAGCATCGGGGCTCGTCCCCGGGGACAGGTTTCTCGTGTGGCGGTCCGCGCCGCCCGGCCGCCGGGAGCTGGGAGTCGTCAGTCGGTCGCACCACGGGGAATATCACTTCGTCGATTCCGGTCTCCCCGTACTGCACGCCGGGATCATGCGTCAATACGGTGTGACCTGGTTTCGCGGTACGACGGCGCTCGACTCCCTGCCGATTGCGCAAGTCGAAGTTCCAGCCACGATCGAGCGATTTGCGTTCACAACGAAGGGGGGAAATCCCGTCCGGGATGAACTCGGATTTTCCGTGCGGATCCCGCCCCATGCGATCGACCTCTATCGTCTCGATCTCTACGACGTGCGCGGGCGGCGTATGGTATCGCGTGAGCTGAGCGGCCAGGCTGGTGAAGAGTTGATCGCGATCCGATCCAGGGACTCCGGCGGCGAACTCGGCTCGGGGATCTACTTCGCTCAGCTTGTGGGCAGAGATGGTGTGGTGGCATCGCGCCGGGTGGTTCTACTGCGGTGATGTTCGCGGCAGGCGCTCGAGTTCGGCACGCGCCGGATAGAAGTCGGGCTGTACGCGCAGCGCGTTACGGAACGCTTCCGCTGCATCCGCGGTCCGCCCCGTCTTCGCGAACAGGATGCCTTGATTGAGGTACACGAGATGGAGCGAACCGGAAGCGGCCCCTTCCTGGATCGCGAGCTGAAAGTGTTCTTCCGCCCTAATGAAGTCTCCGAGCTGTGCGTAGAAGGTTGCGATCTCGGTGTCCTGTTTCGCGAAACCGTAGTACTCGAACTGATCGGTGCGCACGAACAACCAGACAGCGAGTACCGCGGTCCCGTAGATGGTCGCCTGCCGGAACGATCGCTTTCGGACCGCGTCCCACGTCGAGACGAGGCCGAACGCGGCGAGCGGAATCAGGCCGACGGCGATCGGCAGGCGATAGCGGCTCGTGACGTACAGAACGAGCAGGGAGAACAGATAGGCAAACGTATAAATGAGAACGGCTCCCGTCTCGCGCCATCGCCGGCACGAAAGAGCGAAGCCGAGTACGCCAAATGGTGCAATGAACTGAAATGCGGGCAGGAACCCGCGAAAGAGAGGGGAAAAGCGCCCGAAGAAATATTGATTGTAGTTGTCGGGAACTTCATACCAGTTCCAGGCGAGAACGAACTTGCGACCGATCAGACCGAGTTCACGACCGGGATTCTCGAGTGCGAACCGAATAGCCTTGCGCATCCAGAAGGCGGATACCTCGGATGGCTTCAGTGCCCGACCAGATTCCCGTTCGGCGAGTCGCTTCGCATCCGTTTCCTCGTGCTCGGGGACGGTCCGCACGTTGTCGGGAGGAGTATGCACACCCGTTGCTGCGGGATTGTTGCCGACGAAGAGATTGATGCCGGCGTCCGATTCCGTCATGACCCAGTCGTTTCCCACGACTCGATTGCGCGCCGTGACGGGCGCGATCGCGAGGAAAACGCCGACCAGAAAAACGAGGGCGGGCACGATGCGTCGTTTCTTCGCCCGATCCCGGAGCGCGATCCAGGCGAGTAGAAACGGGAGCGCGAGAAGTAGATTGCCGCGCCCGCAGACGGCGATTCCATAGAGAAGTCCTCCGCCGAAGAGCACGCGGTTCGTGAACGGGCGATCGGTCCTGGAGAGGACGAGGAGTGCGAGAGAGACGAAAAACAGGATGACGACCGATTTCAGCAGCATGTTGTCTTGAAAGATGAATGTGCTGTAGGTCGCTGCGAGGAGACCGGCGACGACTCCCGCCCGGGTCCCGTACAGGCGGGTCGTCAGCAGAAACAGGAGGACGCACGTGGCCGATCCGAGAACGGACTGTACCGCGCGCACAGCCGTGAAATCGCGTCCGAAAATCGTGTAGAGCGAACCCAGAAAATAGGGATAGAGCGGGGACTGATAGAAAACCTGATCGCCGGCCCAGTTCCCTCCCGCGATCTCCGCGGCGTGACGATCGTAGGCCGCGGCATCGATCATGAGCCGATCGCCGTAGGGCGTCTGGTTCAGATCGCTCAGGAACCAGAGTCGAAGAGCGAGCGCCAGTACGAAAATCACGGCGCTCCACAGCTTTCTGGAATGCATCATAAGGCCTGTTTCCTTCCGGTCGGAAGATAGCGGGTCCCCAGCAGTGCGTCAAACATCGGAAGGGAGAGCCATTGCTCGCAAGAGTGTACTCGGGGGTCGTGATCGGAATCGACGGGCGGATCGTCGAAGTAGAGGCTGATCTGGCCGGGGGCCTGCCGTCGTTCACGGTCGTCGGGCTTCCCGGCACGGCCGTCCGCGAATCGAGGGAACGCGTGGCGGCGGCGGTACGCAACAGCGGGCTCTCGTTTCCCGCCCGCCGGATTACGATCAATCTGGCGCCGGCATCCATCCGCAAGGAGGGGGCTCTTTACGATCTTCCGATCGCGGTCGGCATTCTGGCGGCATCGAAGCAGATCCGAACTGAAGGTCTCGAGAAGCTCTTGATCCTGGGCGAACTTTCGCTCGACGGGAGGCTCCTGCCGGTCAGGGGTGTTCTTTCGATCGTGCTCGGCGCAAGGGATGCCGGTCTCACCGGTCTCGTCGTTCCGGAGGAGAACGCGGAAGAAGCGTCTGCGGTCACGAGCCTGCGGCTCTGGTCGGCGCGCAACCTGGAAAGTGCACTTGCCGTACTGCAGAATCCGGCTGCGCACGCAACCTACCGGCGCAAAGGATCGAGGCCGGGCAGAGCCGCGCACGCGATCGACTACGCGGATG
Organism: Candidatus Eiseniibacteriota bacterium; assembly: GCA_029262235.1. Lineage (GTDB taxonomy): Bacteria > Orphanbacterota > Orphanbacteria > Orphanbacterales > Orphanbacteraceae > JABDJQ01. The sequence goes on from JAJCZU010000006.1 coordinate 209,168, forward strand.
TCCGGGGACAGATTCTCGCGAAACGCGCCGCGGAAGTCGCCGCTGCCGGTGGGCACAATCTGCTTCTCGTAGGATCTCCCGGTTCCGGCAAGACAATGATCGCCCGGCGCCTTCCCACGATTCTTCCTCCCCTGTCAGAGGAGGAAGCGCTCGAGTCGACCCGCGTTCATTCGGTCGCGGGTACGCTGCCGTCCGGTGTCTCTCTGCTCCGGGACCGGCCGTTTCGGGCGCCGCATCACTCGGTTTCCGACGCGGGGCTTCTCGGAGGCGGATCGCATCCCCGCCCCGGCGAAGTCTCACTTGCGCATCATGGCGTGCTCTTCCTCGACGAACTCCCGGAATTCCGGCGGGGCGCGCTCGAGGCCCTTCGTCAGCCGGTCGAGGAGGGCAGCGTCCGCGTCGTGCGCGCCGCCGCTTCGGTTCGATTTCCGTCCCGCTTCCTGCTCGTTGCTGCGATGAATCCCTGTCCCTGCGGCTATCTGGGTGAAACGCGATGCGCGTGCGATCCGTCACAGGTGAGCCGATACGCGGGCAAACTTTCCGGCCCTCTCCTCGACAGGATCGATCTGCAGGTCGAAGTGGCTCGTGTGCGAAAGGAAGATCTCGCGGGAGGAGCGGATGGCGAGCCGTCAGCGTCGATTCGCGAACGTGTGGCCAGGGCGCGCACGCTTCAGGTCGATCGCTACGGTTCGGCACTTCTTCGCAATGGCAGCGTGGAGCCCGGTGAACTCATCGCGCGCGGCAACTTCAAGTCGGACGCGGTTTCGTTCCTGGGAAACGGAATGGACAGGATCGGGTTTTCGGCGCGCGCCTACAATCGTATTCTCCGGGTCGCCCGCACCATTGCGGACCTTGCCGCGGAAGATGCTGTGGAAGAGAGACACATCGCAGAAGCGATTCGCTATCGGTTGATGGACCGTCCTCGTTATGCGGGGAGCGCATGAGAAGGAATGGTCAGCCTGGGCCGGGAGTTCCCGTCGCGGGCCGCTGCTTTTCCAGAATGACGAGCGCGATGCCGCCCAGGATTGCGACGGTCGCAATCGCGAGTCGCATCGTCAGGTCTTCTCCCAGGAAAAGGATTCCCCCGAACGCCGCGATCACGGGAACGCTGAGCTGTACGGTTGCCGCGTGGGATGCCTTGAGGCCGGGGAGAGCGGAGTACCAGATGGCGTAGCCGATACCGGAGGTCAGCGCGCCGGATGCAGCAGCGTACGCGATACCGGCAACCTCAAGGGAGCTGCTCCGGAACGTGAGCGCGCTCAGGATGACAGCGACAGGGACCGCGCGTATGAAATTGCCCGCGGTTACCTGGACAGGGTCACCGGCGGAGCGTCCACGAAGCGAATAGATACCCCATGAGATGCCGGCGACCAGCATGAGCAGGCCCCCCGCGAGCGGCGGGGCGGACAGGCCGGGCAGCAGGAGTCCGATCAGCCCGGCGGAAGCGAGACCGATCCCGGCGATCTGTGGGCCGCGCAGTCGCTCGCCTGACAGGATGCCGTGTCCGATCATCGTTACCTGCACGGCTCCGAACAAAAGGAGGGCACCGGTGCCGGCCGGCAGTGTCAGGTAGGCGAACGAAAAACCGGCGGCGTATGCAAACAGCGCCAGTGCCGACAGCCACGTGCCTTTTCCCTGCGGTGACACGCTCCGCAGTTGCACGATGATCCAGAGAGCGATCGCTCCGGCGATCAGGCGCACGGCCGTGAAACTGGCGGCATCCATATCCGTATGCGTGAGGCCCGCGCGACAGAGGAGTGAATTCCCCGCGAAAGCGGTCATGGCGAGAGTCGTGAGAATCGCGAGCCGGGATTGAGACATGCCGCTCCTTTCGGATGCACGATGTTCGCCCTCCGGCGAGCCTCTGCCTACTCGCCTGCGGAAAATCGCGTCAGAAAGCGGTCGAGATGATCGGCGAACGACTTGCGGTCGCTCTTGCTGAGTGACGGCGGACCACCCGTGTTGATCCCGCTGCCGCGAAGAGTATCCATGAAATCGCGCATGTTGAGAAGCTGCCCGATGGTGTCGGACGAGTAGAGTTCTCCCCGATGGCTGAGCGCGTGTGCCCCCTCCTCGATCACTTCTGCGGCCAGGGGAATATCGCTCGTGATGACGAGATCGCCCGGGGAGAGTCGCTTCACGATTTCGCTGTCGGCAACGTCGAGGCCCGACGCGACGTGGAGCATGCTGATATTCGGTGCGCGCGGGATGCGCATCGGTTGGTTCGCGACCAGGATGAGCGGGATCCCCGTCCGCTGCGCCGCGCGAAACAGGATCTCCTTGATGACGACGGGACAGGCGTCGGCGTCGACCCAGACCGAATGTTTTGCCGGGACGGCCGGCTGGTTCGACGCCATCGAGACTTCCTTTCGGCAACCCGGCCCGCTCCCCGGCCGATCCTCCCTGATCATAATGCCCGCGGGCCCGCGTGACAATCTTCGCGCCTCGGAGCAGGCCCCTTCCTGTCCCGGGACGCGCGCCTCTCTTTCCAGTTTCGCTTGACCATCTGCTGTCTTGCCTAACTATAACGATGAGGCCGGGACATACGTACTGCCCGTTCCACTCCAGTCGGAGCTTGCGAATCTGCAGCGAACGGAAAGGATCAAAGTCGACAAGCTCGACGCCGATCTCAAGAGGGCGCTTGCCGGTCTCGAAGCGGGAAAGAAGATTCGTCTCGACGGCAATCGGATCGTCATGACGAACTCGGTATTGTTCGCTTCGGGAAGTGTCGAGATCACGCCCGAGGGCAAAAAGGTCCTGAACGAGATCTGGAGCGTACTGGTACAGTACCCGGACCGTGACATTCTGATCGAAGGTCATACGGACAACGCCGATTGCCCAGAAAGCGCAGGGGAAATACAAGTCCAACTGGGAGCTCTCGACGGCGCGCTCGCTGTCCGTGCTGCATCACGTGCGCGGAACAAAGGGCGCGAAGCCCTTTTACTTCATTACGTTCCCCCGCATTCGTTTCCCGTTTACGGCCCCCGAAACGGCAGGCGGAATTCGCGCCGCACGCCCGTCAGTGAATCGACGAGTACGATCGTATGTTCGAACGGGGCGGAGAAATCCGTGCGCGCCATCGTGGCGAACAGGGGTATCTTCGAATCGCCGAGCGACGGGAGCGCAAGCCGCGCGCGCGGCACCACGTAGTCGATATGCACAGGATCACCGCTCGCGTCTTCGAGCGCCTGCATGCCGGGGTCTTCGGTCGTCTCGACGAGCACGATCATTTCGCGGGTCGATTTGTTCTGCACGTGCAGCGTGTACTGATTCTCGATCCTGCCGTCATGGATTCGAAACGGGAGTCCCTGCGGGCGGAGCAGTGTAACTTCGAGCGGGGTTCTGCGCGACGCCACAGCCGTAAACACGCTCGCCCCGATCAGGAGCAATACGAGATAGATCGCGAAGCGCGGCCGTAACAGGGAGCGCCGCTTTCCGGTCTCGAATCCGCGCTCCGAGTCGTACCGGATCAGGCCCTTCGGTTTATCCACCTTCTCCATGATGGCATCACAAGCGTCGATGCAGTTCGTGCAGCCGACACACTCCATCTGCACACCGTTTCGGATATCGATCCCGGTCGGACACACGGCTACGCAGCGAAAGCAGTCGACGCAGTCTCCGCCGGAGTCGAGCTTCCTGCCGCGTGGCTCACCGCGCTGCCTGTCATACCCGATCGTAATCGTGTCGGCGTCGACGAGGGTGGATTGCAGGCGCCCGTACGGACAGATGATCAGGCACGTCTGCTCACGAAACCAGGTGAAGTCGAAGAAGAGAACGGCGGTCCAGAACATGCTCCAGAAGAACGCGGTGGGGTGAGCCCCCGGCCGGCTCCGTACGACTTCGAGCAGCTCTTTCACGGGAATGAAGTACGACAGAAACACGTGCGCCGTTACATACGCAAGAGCGAGAAAGATCGAAAGCTTAACCGCCTTGCGCCAGAACCTGTCGAGCGTCAGGGGGCCCTGGTTGCGGCGTATGCGGCGCTCTCCCGGACCCTCGATCCAGCGCTCGATGCGACGGAACACGCCTTCCAGAAACACGGTTTGCGGGCATGCGTAGCCGCACCAGACCCGTCCCCACAGTGAAGTGACGAAGAAGAGCGCGAATCCCATCCCCGAGATCAGAAAGAACACGAGGTAGAAGTCCTGGCTCGTGAAGACGAAACCGAACAGGTGGGCGACCCGTCCGGGAATGTCGATATGAACCGCGGGAGCACCCTGGATCGTGATCCACGGCAGAAGCACGTAGAATGCGAGCAGCAGGGCCCACACGATGTTCTTGCGCACCTGCCATTTGCCGTGCACATCGGCGGGGTGCAGGAAGTTGCGCGATCCGTCCTCGTTGATGGTGTAGAGCGTCTCGAGATCGGGACGCCGCGCGCGCGGTCGTCCGGTGCGCGTGCCGCCTGCCGGTTTCCTGTTCTCCATCCCCGTTTCGTTCATGGCTGTTCAACCTTCTTCCGGCTCACCCTCGGGGTCCTTGCCGGGAAGCTGCTTTCCCTTGATGCTGCTGATCAGAAAGGCCGTCACGTCCTGGATCTTGCTCGGGCTCATCGATTCGCCCCAGGCGACCATGCCCTTTTCGGGAACTCCGTTCGTGATCGTCGTATAGATCTGAAGGGGCTTCCCGCCGTGGAGCCAGTACCGATCCGTCAGATTCGGTCCGATCGAACCGCTTCCGTCCGCGAGGTGGCATTCGACGCAGTTCTGGACCCAGATCCGGGAGCCGGCATCGACGCGATCGGGAATCCGGGAAACGAGGATGAGCGACTCATCCGAAATGTCCATGCCTTCCATGCGCGCGAGCTGTTCCGCGGCCGCACTGGCGACTTCGGCGCGGTAGGCTTCGAGCGGAAGCGTTCCCCTGTCGAACGTATGGACGATGCCCCAGTAGAGGAATGAGAAAATGATCGTGCCGTACAGGAGCCAGAGCCACCAGTTCGGCATCCGGTTGTCGTACTCCTGTATCCCGTCGTACTCATGATCAAACAGTTCGTCTTTTCTATGTTGAGCCATTAGATTCTCTCCTTCGCATCGGAGGGAACCGTGATTTCGTCGGATTCCAGCGGCATGACTGCGAGGTCGTGCCACTGGTCTCGTGAGCGTCTCCAGACGAGAACACGGAACAGAACGGCGAGGAACACCGTGAAGAAGATCCCGAACCCGATCACGGGCCATAGCAGTAGATCGCTGGAAGCAAAGAACTGTTTATACATCAGTTACCGCCTTCCAAGGCCGCCGCGCTCTCGAGCGCGGTAGGCTGCGGACCGCGCCCCAGCCTCTGCAGATAGGCGATGACGGCGAGCAGCTCGCTTTCGGTCTTGATCTCGATTTCCTGTTCCGCCAGATCGGTCGCGAGCAGCAGCGCCTGCGAACGGGCTGTTTGTGCGGCTGTTCGGATGTCGGACTCGGAGTAGGGGACGCCGAGGCGCCGAAGCGCCTCCATCTTGCGGGAGATGGCGTCGAAATCGACGGCGGCGTCCGTTAGAAAGCGATAGCTCGGCATGGTCGAGCCGGGAGAAGTGGCGCGCGGATCGCGCATATGAATGTAATGCCAGAGGCTCGGGTACTTGCCGCCCGTCCGATGCAGGTCGGGACCGATCCGGCGCGAACCCCACTGAAACGGATGATCGTAAATGAACTCCTCGGCGCGCGAGTATTCGCCGTAGCGCAACGTTTCGTGACGCATGGGGCGGATCATCTGCGTATGACAGTTGAAGCAGCCTTCGCGTACGTAGATGTCGCGCCCGGTGAGCTCGAGGGGGCTGTACGGCTGCTGCGTGAACGCGGAAACGACCGCGTGTGCTGCGGCCTTTTCAACCGATCCTGGTGCCCCGCCCGGCGTTCCCGTCCCGCCCGCGTTTCCCGCGCCGTCAGTCGTGCCTGACGCGATCAACGCCGCGCTCGAGTCGGGTGTGGTCGCTTTCGCTTCCGCAGCCTGTGGCGTGAGCGGTACTTCGTGACGGATAATGACGCTCGGAATCAGCTCGGCCAGTCCACCGATCAGAATCGCGACCACCGTGAGAATCGTGAACGCGAGCGGGCGGCCTTCGAGCAGGCGGTGCCAGTTGTCTTTTCCGAGTCCGATCGCCAGAATCGCCGCGACAACGAGGCTCGCAAGAAAGCCGGCGACGGCGCCCTGTGTGAGCGGGCTCGCGATTCCGAACAGCACGGTGCCGACGACAACGAGAAGAGAGAGGACGACCGGCCATCCGCGGATCAGTTCCCAGGTGCTCGGCCCGGCAAATCCGGTACGAACGACGACGCGATCGGCGCTCACTACGGGTTTCCCGGCACGCGCGGTCATGATCAGATTGAACGCCATCGCGAGAAATCCCAGCAGGTAGACGGTGCCGCCGATCATGCGCATCAGATACAGGAAGCGCGCGGAGACGAGCCACTCGACGAAATCGGGGTAGAGCAGAAAACCCTCCGCGTCGAGCGCCCGCCAGTAGAGGCCCTGATTGATGCCTGAGATCCACATTGCGACTACATAGAGCAGAATGCCGAACGTGCCGGTCCAGAAGTGGGCATCGGCGAGCTGGGTAGACCAGAGCTTCGTGCCGAACAGCCGGGGTACCAGCCAGTAAAACATCCCCGCCGCCATGAAACCGTTCCACCCGAGCGTGCCTCCGTGGACGTGTCCGATGATCCAGTCGGTATAGTGCGCGAGGGAGTTGACGGACTTGATCGAAAGCAGCGGGCCCTCGAACGTCGACATGCCGTAGAACGTGAGCGCGACGACGAAGAACTTGAGCACGGGATCCGTCTTCAGCTTGTCCCACGCCCCCCGCAGCGTCAGCAGCCCGTTCAGCATGCCGCCCCACGACGGCGCGAGCAGGATCAGACTGAAGAGCATGCCCGTTGATTGCGCCCAGTCGGGAAGGGCCGTGAACAGCAGGTGATGCGGACCGGCCCATATATAAAGGAAGATCAGAGCCCAGAAGTGAACGACGGAGAGCCGGTACGAATAGACCGGGCGCCCGCACGCTTTGGGAATGAAGTAATACATGATGCCCAGGATCGGCGTCGTCAGGAAGAAGCCGACGGCATTATGCCCGTACCACCATTGCACGAGCGCGTCCTGCACTCCCGCGTAGATCGGGTAGCTGTGAACGAAACTCGTGGGCAGTTGCAGGTTGTTCACGATGAAGAGCACGGGAATCGTGACGATCGTCGCGATGTAGAACCAGAGCGAAACGTACAGGTTCTTTTCGTTTCGCTTCGCGAGGGCCCAGAAGAAATTCACGGAGAACGCGACCCACGAAACGGCGATCAGGATATCGAGCGGCCAGATCAGTTCCGCGTATTCCTTTGCCTGTGTAAGGCCGAGCGGAAGGGAGACGGCTGCGCCCACGATCGCGAGCTGCCATGTCCAGAAGTGGACCCAGCTCAGCCCGTCGGATCCCATGCGCGCCTTGATCAGGCGCTGTGTCGAGTAGTAGATCCCGGCGAACATCATGTTGCCGACGAATGCAAAAATTGCCGCGTTCGTATGAAGCGGCCGCAGCCGCCCGAATGCCATCCACGACGTGCTGAAGTTCGCCTGCCAGAAAACGAGCTGAACGGCGAGAAGCACGCCGACGCTCATCGCCACGACGGCAAACGCGACCGACGCCACGATAAACGCGCGGACGATTCTGTCGTCGTAAACGATCTCCCGTTTCAGAGCATCGGTTGTCATTTGGTTTCTTCCTCCTGCGGATCTCCGGCCCCCGTGAATCGTTTCGATTCATCCTCCAGGGGAAGCAGAGAGAGTCGGTCTCCATGTTCGAAATCGCCCTCCTTCACGCATCGCGCGAAGAGGAGAAGGCCCAGAAAGACCAGGACCATACTGACGAAGATCGTGATGATCAGAGCTTCCATGCGGTTCGCACTCCTGTAAATGAGTGAACGGTATAGGTAAGAATCAAAATCGAACTGGCGGGCATGGCGAGCGCCGCCACGAGGGGACTGACTCCGCCCGCAAGCGCCACGGAGATGGCGGCGATGTTGTAGAGCGCGGCAAGGATCAGGATGTTGCGTGTAACGAGCCGCAGCCGCCGCGCCTGGGAAAGCGCCATGCGGACGGCGGCGATGCCGTCACCCAGGTAGTAGAAATCCGTGCGTGATGAAACCGCGGGGTGATCGATCGCGGGTGTGGCGGCGCAACTCGCTTCGCTGAGGGCGGGACCGTCGTTCAAGCCGTCGCCCACCATCAGGCTCGGTTCACCTGCCCATTGCCTGACCGTGCGCGCCTTCTCCTCCGGGTCGAGCCCTGCCAGAACGCGATTCTCCGGAATGCCGATCGCATGCGCCACACGTCCGGCCGCCAGCGGACCGTCGCCGGTCAGGATCGCGATGTCGAAACCCATTTGATGCAGCCGGGTCACTTCGTCGCGTGCGTCTTCTCGAATCTGTTCTTCCAGTCGAATGCGGAGCAGAGGGACGCCGTCGCGGGAGAAGAACGTTTCTTCCCCGGCATCCGGAAGCGCGGCAAGCGTGGCGAACGGGGCGCTGCCGAGCCGGTACAGCGCGCGATTCATGACGAGTTCGAGGCCGCGCCCGGCCACTTCCCGCACGGCCCGGTCCGGATCGGCGGTCGCCTGCTGATTCAGTTCGTTCCAGAGCGCGCGGCTGACGGGGTGGTTGCTGCGCGCCGCCATTCCGGCGAGCACCTGGCGGTCTTCGGCCTGCAGCGCGAACAGCGCCTGGCGAGAAGCCGGGTCGAGGCGCAGTCTTCCGTTCGTGAGCGTTCCTGTCTTGTCGAAAAGGATGCGCCGAATGCGGAGCGCGCGGTCGAGGAAGTGCGGTTTCCGTACGAAGATACCGGCACGCCGAAGCCCGTTGTGCGCCAGTTCGCGTGCGAGGGGCAGGGCGAAGCCGATCGCGCAGGGGCATGTGATGACGAGCAGCGAGATCGTGATCGGAATCGCGCGCTCCCAGTCGTGACGCCAGACGAAGAGCCCGGCGCATGCGGTCAGGAGCACGAACGCGACATAGATCAGGCTCACGTTCCGCCACCAGCGATCCTCGCCGCCCGCGGTGTCCGTGTCGCGATCGTCCGGAGCGCCTCCTGGAGCGCCGGATCCGCCGAGAAGCGCGACCAGCTTCGATTGAGCGAAATCTTCGATCGCGCGCACGCGAAGCATCTCCTCGCCCGCGTTCGTCGCGCCGGCCGGGAGCGCGACATCCGTTCGCGTCGTGAACACACGCGGCTCGCCCGTAATCCAGTCGAGCTTGTACGCGGCCCGTTCCTGCAGGGGGAGTGCGCGGACCGGTACGAATTCTCCCGGAACGATCCAGAGCTCGTCGCCGGCATGGATGTCGCGCACCGGAACAGAAGCGACACGATCCCCCGTGCGCCTCCGCGCGTAGAGGTGATCCACTCCCGCGCCCCGCAGCAACGCACGCCGGTTTCTCTCCACGGCGCGCTGCTGCAGCCATCGGCCGGCGACCATGAACGTCACGAAAGCGGAAGTCGTGTCGTAATACGCAAACTCGGGACCACGTGTCAGGTGCATCGCAACGGAGCTTGCGAACGCGAGTGCGATGCCGAGCGCGATCGGGAGGTCGAGGTGGACGAGGCCGCGTCGCGCGCCGCGCAGAACGGATCGAAAGAAGAGGTCGCCGCCGACGATCGTCGTGATGCCCGCGAACACGAGTCCGAGATAGCCGAGAATCGTGTAGAGCGGTTCGTCTACCGGCGAAAGCCCGAAGTAGAAACATGCCGATACGATCATGACGTTCATCGCGGCGGAAGCGCAGATCCCGAGGCGTGTCAGCAATCCTCTGTCGGGGCGGCTGTTGTCGGCACCCGCCGGTCCGAAGCGATACCCGAAGCGTTCCACATCGCGCAGGAATGCCCGGGGTGTTCCGATCCGCGGGTTCCACGAGAGTACCAGTTCTCCCCGCGCCGGATTCACGCGCACCGCGTCGATTTCGTCATGCCGCTTGCCGAGTTCCTGCATCAGCCAGACGCACGCCGCACAATGCACTCCCTGTACATCGAGTTCGAGCCGGCACGATGTGCCCGTTTCGTCGACGGGCGATTCCTCGACGGCCGCGGCGAGCCAGGCGAGCGGTGACGAGCTTCCCGTCCGCACGGGGGCTGTGGGTCCGTTCCTGAGCTCGTAGTATCGGGTCAGTCCTTCCTCTGCGAGAAGGGCGTGGACCGCTTCACATCCGGCGCAGCAGAAACGGGAACCGCGTTCGATTCGCGACCTCGGGATCGGGAGATCGCAATGAACGCATCCCGGCGTCCGCGCTCTGGCATCGGCGTGAGAATGGAGGGCCGTCGCCACCGGACTACCAGATCACGAACGGTCCGAGTGACAGGGAGGGGAGGAAGCCCCAGCCACTCGAAGAGCGCAGCAGAAGTTGAAGGGATGCGACTACGATGAGGCCGCGTGCGACGGAGGTCATGCGGAGGCGCGAGCGACTCGAAAGCCTGCCATAGCCGAGGGCGATGAGCGCGAGCGCGGGAACCGTGCCGAGTCCGAACCACGACAGGGCGATCATCCCTTCGCGGGCATGGCCGGTCGCGAGCGCGCGGATGAGTACGGCGAACGTCGCCCCGCAGGGGAGCAGCCCGTTCGTGAGGCCGAGCGCGAAGAGTCGACCCAGGCGATGCACACGGCCGAAGACGGAGCGCACCATCGCGGCGAATCGGGCCCAGAGCGGCGACGGCGTTGCGTGCCCGAGCGCGCCCGCCCCGATTACGGCGCCGAGCATCAGGATGCCCGCACCGAACGAGAGCCCCGCCTGAAAAGACGGTGTGTTCGCCTGCGTAAGGAGTCCGAATGCGCCCCCGAGGCCGCCGAGAACGGCACCGAGAATCACGTAGGCGGTCAGTCGGCCTGCATGATAGGTCGCGAGCGTTCCCGCGATCTCACCGCGCTTCGCGCCGGCACGCGGTGCGGACCACGCCAGAACGAGCGGGCCGCACATGCCGGTGCAATGCCCGACGCTCATGAAAAGCCCGGTGGCAAGGAGCAAAACCGCATCAGTCGACTGAAAGTGCGTCGCGCAACAATCCAACCGTATCCCCCGGCTTACGATCCCAAGTTCCTACGAAGGTACGGCGGACCGGGAGCGTGAACCTATCGGGGGGTTCACGGTGCTCGTTTCGGAATCTACGTATGGGCGGTAGGGCGAGGAGGCGGGGGAGGCTCGGCGGTCTACTCGGGTCCGTAGCCGGGGATGATCGAAAATCCGTCCTCGCTGAAGAAGTACGGGGAGCGTTCCGGCATGTACGCCTGATGAAATGTGCGGTTCGCGCCCGGCTCATGATGCACGTAAACGACGCCGGCCTCCCGGAGGTCCGGTTCGTTGTTGATGAGATCGAGTTCCGTATTATGCCGCGCGCCGTAACGGACGAACACAAGGGCGGGCGGCTCGACTTCGCGCGCGACGAGATCATGAAAACGGCTGTGATAGCGGGCGATCCCGGCGCGGAATTTCCCGTGAGTCTGCGCGTTCTCGCCCGTTGCCCAGCAGAGCGCGATTACGACTCCGACCAGCGCGAACAGTGCAGCGGGGCGACGATCGGCGTGCGCCCGCTGCACAAGCGCCACGGCTCCCAGTACCGGGATCGCGAGAAGCGCGGGGAACGTTTCGTGATAGTAGCGCGGCCACGGAAACCAGTAGAAGAAGTAGAAAGCGTGTCCGAGTACGGGGAGCACGGCGAGCGCGATCGCCCATCGCCGCGTGCGCCCGTGCGCGAATGCCGCAGGCACGAGCAGGAGCAGCAGCGGAACGCCGGCTTCGAACATCGCAAGCGGGATCGTGTTCTGCCATAGGTTCTTCCACGCGTACGGCAGCGTATAGCGCGACTGATTCGGGTAGAAGAACTCCGCCAGCCATTTTCGCTTCGCGACATTCAGTTTCTGCGCCGGCTCGGCAACAGGTCCGCCGGCGAATCCGAGCCCGTCTCCCGGCATGCTCTGCGCCGAATAGAGTGACCACGGCATCGTGAGCGGCGCCCCCGTCACGGCGGTGTTGTAAACGAGCAGAAACGCCGCACAGACGAAGAGTCCCGCGAGCGGGGCAAGAAGCGCGCGCGTGAAGAGCGAGCGAACGGGCACGGGCCGCATGATCAGGAAGACGATCAGAACGACCGTCGCGAGAAGCACGGCATTGAACGGGCGTGTGATCACGGCCCACCCGAACAGGAGTCCGGTGCCGGCACCCGCGACCGTGCCGCGCGTCCGGATCCATCGCGTGAGGGCGAGAAGGAACAGCACCGCCACGGTGAGATAAGTCGTCTGCGAAAGGTACGTGGTCGCGACCTGAATCATCGCAGGCGAAAACGCGAACAGAAACACGAGAAGCGGCGCGCCGATCGGACCGAGCAGCGGCCGCGCGAGCAGGCCGAGCCCGATGAGCCCCGCCGCCGTGATCAGATGAACACCGATCCACGGCCGGTCCGCGCGCGCGGCGGGCGCAAGCAGAAGCGCATGTCCGGGCGGGTATTTGCTGGCGTACGTCGGCGTTGTCAGGATATGAAACGCATCGAAGCGAACGGGATCCGGCGGTGTCGGAAACGCAAGACGCCCGGCCGCGAACGTCTTTGCCTGAAAGAGATACGAGAATTCGTCCTGCACGACCGCCTGGTGCGGCGACTTGCCTCTCGTCCAGACGTCCTCATAATAGTGGAGGGCGGCTGCCGTGACTGCAATCAGGAGCAACCCGAAGAGTGCGCGTATGAGACGCGCGGGAGGGGCCGGCAGCGCGAAGGAAATCGGAAGCAGCGAAAGCAGCGCAAAGCCGGCCGCGATCCCGTCGGGGATCGTAATCACGCCCGCGAACGTCCAGCGCGCCGCGAGATAGAGCATGGCAACGACCGGGAGCAGCAGGCGCGCGATCACGATGCGGGCGCGCTCAGCTCGATCAGGATGCCCCCGGCGCTTCGCGGATGGATGAACGCGATCCGGCATCCGCCCGCTCCGAGCCGCGGCTTCTCGTCGATGAGCTGCACGCCTCGCTCTTTGAGATGCGCGAGCGTTTCTTCGAGGTCGTCCACACGAAGGCAGACATGATGGATACCCGGCCCCCGCTTCGCGAGGTACTTCGCAACGGGCCCGCTCTCTTCGTCGAGCGTTTCGAGGAACTCGAGCCCCGACTCGCCGGCCCGATAGGAGGTCGTTTTGACCCCCTGGTCTTCCACGACCTCCTCGTGAGGCACGCCCGACGCCGTCAGCAGTTCCCGCAGCGCGGGATCGATTTCGTCGAGGGCCCTGACCGCGATTCCGATGTGGTCGATCTTCAATATCTTCATGGCTGTAGAGTACGGGATCGCACACCGTTTGACAATGGCGCGACGAGGGGGGAGGTGACGAGATTCGCGGTCTCGAAAGAACATGATATGAGGAAGCAAATCGGATGATATATATGAAGATAGGGTTCATCTATGTCGCTGGCCGCTCCGTGGACGGGCAGGGGTTGACAGCGCGATTCATGCGGCGATATGTTGAACGACATAGAGACGCAGGGGAATCGACACCCGGCATGTCCCGCCGCCTCGAAGCCGGCCACGCGCACTGCCTTGTTCGGGATTGGAAAGGATCGTGAAGTCATGAGTTCGAAGAACGTCTCGATCGAGCGAACGGGCCATACCGCCCTCGTAACGATCGACCGACCGAAAGCGTTGAACGCCCTGAACCGCGAAACGATGGACGAACTGGAGGCCGCGTTTCGCGCGATTCGCGAGGACGATGCGATCCGCGGCGTGATTTTGACCGGCGCGGGCCGCGCATTCGTCGCCGGAGCCGACGTCAGCGAAATCGCGACGTATTCGGCGATCGAGTCGAAAGCGTTCGCCCATCGCGGGCAGGAGATCTTCGCGGGAATCGAGTCACTTACGAAGCCCGTCATCGCGGCCGTAAACGGCTTTGCGCTTGGCGGCGGCTGCGAACTCGCGCTCGCATGTCACATACGCGTCGCCTCGGAGAAGGCCGTGTTCGGACTGCCCGAAGTCACGCTCGGCATCATGCCCGGTTACGGCGGAACGCAGCGCCTGCCCCGCATCGTCGGTCGCGGCATCGCGACGGAAATCGCCGTAACCGGCCGCAAGGTCGCGGCTGAAGAAGCGGCGCGGATCGGTCTCGCCAATAAAGTGGTACCGCCCGACGAACTGATCGACGCGTGTCAGCGCATTCTCGCGCAGGTGTATGCGGTCAGTCCGCTCTCCGTCGCGTACGTTCTCGACGCCATTCATAACGGACTTCCGATGAGTCTCGACGAGGGGTGCGCGTACGAGGCGGGCCTGTTCGGACTCGCTTGCGGAAGTGAAGACGGAGCCGAAGGCATGGGCGCGTTTCTCGAAAAACGGAAGGCCGAGTTTCAAGGGAAGTAAACCCTATCGAAATGCAGGAACTGTCGCGCACAACGCGGCTGCTCTCCAATCAAGGAGCCAGGGTGATGCAGGACATATTGATTTTGAACGGGGCGCGAACCCCGATGACCGAATGGTCCGGCGGCAAGACAGGCACCGGGCAGCGCGGTGGCGCGCTGAAGGACATGAGCGCGATCGAACTCGGCGCCCACGCCGTGCGCGCGGCGCTGTCACGCGCCGGTGTGGATCCGGCGCAGGTGGAACATGTGGTGATGGGGAACGCGCTGCAGACATCGGGTGACGCGATTTACGGCGCGCGCCATGTTGCGCTCAAAGCCGGCGTCCCCATCGAGTCCCCCGCGCTCACCGTGAACCGCCTCTGCGGGTCGGGCCTCCAGTCGGTCGTTTCGGCTGCGCAGATGATGCAGCTGGGCGAAGCGTCCATTACGGTCGCGGGAGGCATGGAGAATCTGAGCCAGGCGCCTCACGTCATGCGCGGCGCCCGGGAAGGGTATCGGCTCGGACAGACGGCGGCGCTCGAAGATCTGCTCATGGTCGCGCTTCACGATCCGATGTGCGGCTGCTACATGGCCGGCACTGCCGAGAACCTGGCCCGCCAGATGAAAATCTCGCGTGAAGAGCAGGACGACTTCGCGCTCGAGAGCATGACGCGCTCGATCGCAGCGATGAAACAGGGCCGCTTCAAAGAAGAGATCGAGCCGATCGAAGTGCAGCGTGGTCGCAAGACCTTCACGGTCGAACATGACGATCACATGCAGGCCGAACCTTCACGTGAAAGTCTTGCCGCGCTCCCGACCGCGTTCGGCAAGGACGGCTTCGTCACGGCCGGGAACGCGAGCGGCATCGTCGACGGGGCGGCCGCACTCGTACTCGCCACCGAGGCGAAGGCCCGCGAGATGGGGCAGAAGGGAATGGCGCAGGTCAAGAACTGGGCCTACGTCGGCGTCGAGCCGGAGATCATGGGCATCGGCCCCGCGCCGGCCATCCGCGCGCTCCTCGAAAAAACCGGACTCGGCCTCGACGACATCGGCCTCTTCGAAATCAACGAAGCGTTCGCCGCCCAGTATCTCGCGGTGGAAATGGACCTGGACCTCGATCGCTCGCGCGTAAACGTGAACGGCGGCGCAATCGGCCTCGGACACCCGCTCGGCGCGACCGGTACGCGGCTGCTGTATACGCTGGCGCTCGAAATGAACAAACGCGAAGTACGCTACGGAATCGCATCGGCCTGTATCGGGGGCGGCCAGGGCATGGCCGTGCTGCTCGAGTCGGTATAAAGGAGCCCGCATGGACTTTTCGCTCAGCGAAGAACAGGTCATGATCCGCAACATGGCGCGGCAGTTCGCCCGGGAGATGGAACCCGAAGCGCGTGAGGCCGAGGAAAGCCAGGAATTCTCCCATGCGATCACAAAGCGGATGGCCGAAAACGGTTTCCTGGGAATGGTCGTGCCCGAAGAGTACGGCGGCATGGGGACCGACTACACGAGCTACCTGCTCGTGATCGAAGAGATCGCGCGCGCGAACATGTCGCAGTCGATGGTCGTCGGCCTGCACAACTCGCTGCTTGCGTATCCGCTGCTCGCGTACGGCACCGAAGCGCAGAAGAAGAAGTACCTGCACGGGCTCGCGACCGGCTACATGCTCGGATGCTACTCGCTCAGTGAGCCGAACGCCGGCTCCGACGCCGGCGGCATCGCGACGACCGCGGTCAAGACCGACGACGGTTACGTGATCAACGGCAGCAAGATCTTTTCGACGAACGGATCCGTCGCCGACTTTCTGATTCTCTTCGTAAAGACGAATCCCGACCTCGGGTACAAGGGAATGAGCGCGCTGCTCGTCGATACGGACACGCCCGGTTTCGCGGTCGGCAAGATCGAAAAGAAAATGGGGATTCTCGCTTCTCCCACGTGCGAACTGAGCTTTACTGATGTGAAGGTTCCGCATGACGCCCTTCTCGGTGAAGAGGGGAAGGGGATCCGCATCGCGCTCGAAACGCTCGACGGCGGCCGGGTCTCCGTTGCCGCGACGGGAGTGGCGATGGGCGAAGAGGCTTTCGATTTAGCTGTAAAGTATGCGAAAGAGCGCAATCAGTTCGGTCATCCGATTGCCGACTTTCAGGGAATTCAGTGGAAGCTGGCGGACATGCGCACCGAGATCGATGCCGCGCGCTACCTGACGTACTATGCTGCCTGGCGCAAGGATCAGGGGCTGCCCTACACGCGAGAAGCTTCGCAGGCGAAACTGTTCGCGACCGAAATGGCTTCGCGCTGCATTCATTCGTCGATGCAGATCCACGGCGGCTACGGCTTCATGAAGGAATACAAGATCGAGCAGCTCTATCGCGACTGCAAAGCCGCGGAGCTGTACGAAGGAACGAGCGAAATTCAACGGACCGTGATCGGACGTGCGGTGCTGAAGGACAAATCATGAGCAAGGAATACACGATTGCCGTCGTGCCCGGTGACGGGATCGGCGAAGAGATCATTCGCGAAGGAATCAAGATCCTCGACGTCGCGGCCGAACGATACGGCTTCAAGACGAAGTACACACACTATCCGCACGGGGCGGACCACTACCTCGCCACCGGTGACCTCTTCCCGGACGAGGTGCTGCATGAATGCGCCGACCACGACACGATCCTGCTCGGCGCGATCGGCGATCCACGGATCGAAGTGGGACTTCTCGAGCGCGCCATCATCGGCGGCATTCGCTGGAAGCTCGACCTCTATATCAACCTGCGCCCGATCAAGCTGTATGCGGAGCATCTCTGCCCGTTGAAAGATACGAAGCCGGAAAATCTCGACATTCTCGTGATTCGCGAGAATACGGAAAGCATCTATGTCGGCCTCGGCGGGAACTTCAAAGAGGGAACGCCGGACGAAGTCGCGATCGCGGAGATGATCATGACGCGCAAGGGAGTCGAACGCGCCGTGCGCTACGCGTATCACGCGGCGATGAAGCGCGACCGCAGGAAGCTGACGCTCGTAGACAAGGCGAACGCGATTCGGCCGCAGGCGATCTGGACGCGCACGTTCGAGGAAGTCGGGCGTGAGTTCCCCGAAGTGGAGCAGGATCATGCCTATATCGACGCGGCCTGCATGTGGCTCGTCAAGAATCCAGAAGCGTTCGACGTCATCGTTGTCGACAACATCTTCGGCGACATTCTCACCGACCTCGGCGCGATGCTGCAGGGCGGGCTCGGGATCGCGGCTTCGGGCAACATTCATCCCGGCGGCGTTTCGATGTTCGAGCCGATTCACGGATCGGCGCCGAAGTACCGCGGCAAGAACGTGGCGAATCCTCTCGCGACGATCGCGGCGGTGCAGATGATGCTTGCGCACCTCGGCGAAACGGAGGCGGCCGCCACGATCGAGGAATCGATCGCGGAGCTTCTCTCGTCGAAGCGGATTCCGGATCTGTCCGCCAGGAGCGGGCTCAAGACCGACGAGATCGGCGATCTGGTAGTCGAGAAGATGGGGCAGAAGGTCAGTTAGTTTCGACCTGAAGCGGGCGCCCGGATTTCTGCGCTTCCTCGAGCGCCTTGTTGATATCCTGCATCGATCGCCTGGCGAGTTGAATCGAGCGCTCGTCCGATCCGTTCTGGATCAGCGCGTCCCACTCGCTGACGGCCTCCGAGTAGTGTCCGCTCCGCGCGTGCGCCACTCCCAGGTTGTAGCGGGCGATGTCGAGCGTGGGATCCATTGCGCTTGCCTTGCCGAGGTATTCGACCGCCTTCGGGAACTGTTCCATCCGGAGATACGCCATCCCCGCCCAGAAGTACCCCTTGATGTAGCGGGGGTGCGATACGGTGACCTTCGTGAAGGTGTTGATCGCGTCTTCATAGTGTCCGAGGCGAAGCTGCAGGTTCCCCACGTTGTCGTAGATTCGCGGCTGGCCGGGAAAGATTTCCATGAGCCGAACGGATACCGCGAGCGATGAGTCAAGCATTCCATACGTAAAATATTCCATCGATTCATGCAGGCCGTCGATCGAACGGGCCATGTCTTTCGGGTCGGCTTCCTGATTCTCGGCCATCGCGATTCTGCGCTCCGTGCGCTGAATGTATCCAAGCGCCTCCAGCTTCTTTCGACTTTCGAAGTCGACTTCTGCCGGAATGTCTTCGGCCGAGTCCGTAATCGTAAGCAACTCCGCGCGCAGTTCGGCCGCCTTCGCGATGTGCCGGTCGGCGAGGTTCTCCGTCTCGCCCGGATCCTGCGTCAGGTTGTAGAGCTCGGGCGTCGGCGCTTCGATGTATTTCCATCCGTTCTTTCGCAGTCCGAACAGGCGAACGCAGAGATTGTGCTGCGGGGAGTACGACTCCACGTATTGCGTGAGGTCCTCGGGAAACGGGGCGACGCCGTCGAGAAACGGCACGAGGCTGACGCCGTCGATGTCGTCCGCCGGCATGACACCCGCGAGTTCGAGAAACGTGGGGAGCACGTCCGCGCTTCGTACGGGGGCCGATACGATCCGGGGCCATTCGTCAGGCACCGCGCCGCCCGCCAGCAGGAACGGGATCTGTACGGTGGTGTCGTAAATGAACTGATCGTGATAGCGCTCGCGGTGTTGCCCGAGCCCCTCGCCATGGTCCGCCGTGAACAGGATGAGCGTGTTGTCGTAGACTCCGCGATCCTCGAGCAGGCGTTTGATGTCGCGCAGATGGTGGTCGAGGTAAGTGATCTCCCCGTTGTACAGATCGGAAGGGTACGCGAGGTCCGTGTACATGCTGCTGTACGGGGGAGGAGGATCGTAAATCCCGTGCGGGTCGAAGTAGTGGAGCCAGAGAAAAAAGGGTTCGTCGGTCAGTGTGTCGATCCACTCCTTGACGAGCGGCGCGACCTGTTCCGCACGGCGCTGCTCCGACTCGAACTGCAGATTGTACGCCTTCGGTCCCGAGATGAGACGCTCGTCGTAGAGCACGAACTCGCGCGGAATGTCGTCGCGATACGTGTCGAAGCCCTGGTTCAGGCCGTACTTCCTGTTCAGCGGAAAGGCCGAAAGAACGGCGCCCGTCTGATAGCCCGCCTTCTTCAGATACTCCGCGATCGTTGTCTTTTCGTCCGCCAGCGTGTAGGCGCCGTTGTCATGCACGCCGTTGTTCGGGGGGAACTGGCCCGTCATGAAAGTCGTGTGTGACGGAAGCGTGAGCGGAACGGAAGCGATCGCGTCGCGAAAGAGCACGCCCTCGCGCGCCCACTCGTCGATCATCGGAGTCCGGATCGACTCATTTCCGTAGCAGCCGAGGTGGTCGAACCGCAGCGTGTCGATCGTGATGATCACGAGGTTTACGCCCGGGATTCGCGCGTCGCGCCCTCCGCATCCGGGGGCGCCGAGCAGCAGGATCATGGGGAGAAGTACCCGAAGGCCGAGAAATGGCCCAGGGCGCGCCTGGATGGGGCCGGCGTCGGTTCGGGCGGCGCGGCGGAATGGCCGCATTCTGGGACGTATGGGCATCACGATTCCTGTGGGCTGTCGATTCTACCCACCGCGTGACAGGCGGGTTGATTCATGGTAACGTATTCAAATACATAGAGATGGGCGTGCCAAAAAAATCCTTGCCAACCGGAGGTGCCCTCATCTATTATACCCGGGTGGGTAATTGTGGGTAGAGACCCTCGATCGGATCGGTTCGAGCTTTGGGGGCTCGGAAACGACCAAGTGCAACTGAGAGCCACGCTAAACCTGTTCATTCCGGCAGTATACGGGCCCCCGTCATACGTGACAACCGACGATCAGGGTGTCGTTCCATTGGATCGATATCATGGCGCGTTTTTATGGCACATATCGCTACTCGGCGGATACGAAAGGGCGGATGAATGTCCCGGCCCCTTATCGTAAGGCTATCGCCGACGAACCCGACGGCAAGACCTTCTGGGTAACCATCGGGCTCGAGCGCTGCCTCAAAGTCTACGCTCAGTCCGACTGGGACAAACTCGAATCCGTTTTCGACGCGATCCCGATTTTCGATGAAGAGGGCCGTACGCTGGCCCGCGAAGTATTCGGCAACGCCCGCCCCGAGTCGTTCGACAAGCAGGGGCGAATCATGCTTCACAAGGAACTCCGTGAATACGCCGGAATCAAGAAGGACGTCGTGATCGTGGGGCTCCGCGACCACTTCGAAATCTGGGCGGCGGAAGAGCGGGAGCACGCCAGAAAAGCGGCACCTCCGATGAACAAGGTCGCGCAGAACACGCTCAAGACGATCCGCGAGAACGGTCCGAAGCGGGAGGGCGCATGAGCCGCCACCCCGAACATGTCTCCGTGATGCCGAACGAAGTCAAAGCGTCGTTCGAACTGATGCCGGAAGGCACCTTCGTCGACGTCACGCTCGGCATGGGCGGGCACTCCATACGAATTCTCCGCGAGATCCCCGGCATCCGTCGTTTCGTCGGGATCGATCGCGACGCGGATATCCTTGCGATCGCGCGCGAGCGCATGCAGGACATCCCGGTCGAACTCTTTCTCGTGCACGGCAATTTCCAGGACGTGAAAGATCTGCTTCCTCCGGGAACGGAGAAGGACGTGGCCGGCATTCTCGGCGATCTGGGAATTTCCACACTGCAACTGGATACGCCGGAGCGCGGTTTCGCGTTTCAGTCAGACGCGCCCATCGACATGCGTATGGATCGTACGCAGGAGAAGAGCGCCTATCATGTGATCAACGAATATTCCGAGGACCAGCTATCGAAAATCCTGCGCGAGTGGGGTGAGGTAAGGGGTGCAAGACGAATCGCGCAGGAGATCGTGCGTGAGCGAGATGCGGAGCCGATCGGGACTACCGGTCGGTTCGCCCGCACGATCTCGAAGCTGGTCCCGGATCGTTTTCTGAACAAGGAACTCGCAAGGATCTTCCAGGCGATCCGGATCGAAGTGAACGACGAACTCTCCGCGCTGGAGAAGTGGCTCGAGGATGCAGTTTCCCTGCTTGTCCCGGACGGAGTCATCACGGTTCTTTCGTATCACTCGCTCGAGGATCGCATCGTCAAGAATCGGTTTCGGGAGTGGGCCCGGGGTTGCGTGTGTCCGCCACGCCTGCCGGTCTGTCAGTGTGGACTTGCCCCGGTGCTCCGCCTCCCGAAACAAAAACTGCAGCGGCCGACTGAAGAAGAAGTGCGCGCCAACGGGCGGGCGAGAAGCGCGCGACTCCGGACGGCCATTCGCTTAGCGGAGGCTTCATGAACAGGGCTCGTAAGAAGAAGAAGCGTACGCAGAAGAACCGGAGTCGTTCGATCGGGTCGACGATTCCGATGATCGTGGTCGGGGGGCTTGTCTTGATTGCCTGTGTATCCCAGCGATTCTCCGTGGATCAGATGGTGTGTGAGAACCAGCGTCTGGCGCGCGATCTCGCTCAGAGCACGGAAGAACGCGATCGGATTCAGGGAACGGTGCAGCTTCTGTCCAGGCGCGACCGCATCGAAGAATTCGCCGTCGCGGAACTCGGCATGCGCACGCCGAATCAGCGCGAACAGCTGTATCTGCCGGAGTGGGAGGAAACGCCCGCGCCGGAATCTCACCTCGCTTCGCTCGTCGCTTCCGTGGCGAGCCGATGGAGGAGTGACGATTGACTGCAAAGAGCCGAACGGTGCGTGTCAGTGTTGTGGTTGCTGGGGGAATCGCCGTTTGGCTCTTTTTGCTTGTCTCACTCTTCCGCATTCAGATCGTAAAACACAATCATTATAATACGCTCGCTTCGCGGCAGCACGAAAAGCCGGTCGAAGTTCCCGCACGCCGCGGAAACGTCTTCGACAGGAATGAAGAACTGCTCGTCGGATCGAGTTCGGCCCCTTCCATTATCGCCAATCCCCGTCAGATCGAAGAGGCTTCGACCGTCGGCCGCAGACTCGCCTCGATCCTGAAGTGCGACAGAAGGGCGCTTACCCGCCGGCTTCGCGAGGATCGCGAGTTTCTATATGTGGAAAGAAAAGTGGCGCCGGCCGTCTGGAACGAAATCGAAGAGGCGTCGCTGCCCGGCGTGTATTCCGTTCTCGAGAAGGATCGCGTGTATCCGTACGGAGACCTGGCAAGCCACCTTCTCGGGCGCACGAATATCGACAACGTCGGGATCGAAGGGATCGAATCGCAGTACGACGAATACCTGAGCGGAACGCCGGGGTGGCGCGTGCTGCAGAAGGTGCCGACCCGCGGAAGCCGGATGGTTGCCGGTTCTCCCTTCATGCCGCCCGTGGATGGCAGCGATATCGAGCTCACGATCGACGTGGGGCTGCAGAGCAGTGCCGAGATGGAGCTCGAGCGCGCGATCGCACGCACGAATGCGCAGTGGGGCATGGTTCTGGCGATCGAACCGTCGACGGGCGAGATCCTCGCGATGACGGAAAAGACCGGCGCGCGTTTCCGTTCGGAAGACGGCGCGGCACTGAACCACTGCCTCAGCGCGCAGTTCGAGCCGGGTTCTACGTTCAAGATCGTGACGTTTGCGGCCGCGCTCGAGCAGGGTATCGTAAAGCTCGACACAATCTTCGACGCCGGCGGCGGCAAGTACGACTTCGGCTACTACAAACTGCGTGACTCGAAAGAGCATGATTCGCTTACGGTTCGCGAGGCCTTCTGGTATTCGTCGAATATCGTGACGGCCCAGATTGCGAACCTCGTCGGAAAGCAGAACCTCTATCGGTATGCGCGCAAATTCGGCTTCGGCTCCATTACCGGCATCGACCTCCCCGGCGAGGTCGCCGGGATTCTGAGGAAGCCGGTCGAGTGGAGCGGACGTTCTCTCGGTACGATTGCCATCGGACATGAATTGACCGTGAACCTCGTGCAGCTCGTCAGCGCGTTCGCCGCGATCGCGAACGGCGGGATGCTGATGGAACCGCATGTCGTGCGTGAGATACGGGATGCCGACGGGAACGCCGTCTTTCAGGCAAAGCCGACGGCGATCCGGCGCGTGCTGCGCCCCGAAACGGCCGCCACGCTGCGCGAGCTTCTTGCCGGCGTCGTGCGCGAAGGAACTTCGAAGAAGGCCGCGCTCGATCGCTGGAACGCGGCAGGCAAAAGCGGCACGGCGCAGATGTTGAACGATGACGGCAGCTTCTCGAATCGTCACTACCTGAGTTCCTTCGTCGGCTTCGTCCCGGCCGGGAACCCGAAGATCGCCCTGGCGGTTGTACTCGTAGACCCCGACGGCGTGAGTGCGGGCGGCGTGATCGCCGGCCCGGTCTTCCGTGACATCCTCACACGCGCCGCAACCTCCATGCATTCCGATCCATTCGCAGACGTGCGTCGCAAAGAAGCCATTCGAACCTGGATCGCATCCTCCGATGCGGGCGAGGCTGCTCTGCTCGGCGCTGAACCTGGCGCCCCGAGCGCCCCGTCCGGCAAGATGCCGGATGTCACAGGTCTCTCTCTTCGTGAAGCGCGCCGGCTCGTGCTTGCGCAAGGTGTTCCCGTCCGCTGCCAGGGGGTAGGGGCGGTAACCGCGCAGGAACCGAAGCCCGGCGCTGACATCGCGGGGGCATCTCTCTGCATCCTGAAAGGAGCGGATCTTTGATCGTGAGTGCCGATCGATCCATTTCGCTGCGCGATCTGCTCCGACGCGCCAGGGTGCCGGGGATGCTGCACGCGCCGGCGGCCGATCCCGACGTGCGCGCGATCACAGTGGACTCCCGGAACGTGCGACCCGGGAGTCTCTTCGTCGCCATGCGCGGGCATGCGGAGAACGGCCACGCCTACCTTCGCGCGGCGCGCGATGCGGGCGCCGTTGCCGCGGTGGTCGATCAGCCTGACGAGTCCCTGGATCACTGGCCTCAGATTGTTGTCGCGGACACGCGCAGAATTCTGGGGGCGCTTGCTCACGAAGTGTACCGTCACCCGACAGACCGCGTGCCGTTTCTGGGCGTGACGGGGACCAACGGCAAGACGAGCGTGGTTCATTTTCTCGAAGCGATCGCCCGGGCGGCGGGTCGGTCAGCAGGCGTGATGGGAACCATCGAGACCCGCTGGCGCGGGAAGCGCTTTTCGACTAAGAACACGACCCCGGGTGCGGATGATCTGCACCGGATCGTGCGCGAGATGGTCGATGACGGGGTCGAGATCGTCGCGTCGGAAATCTCGTCGCATGCGATCGACATGCACCGCATTTCTTCCGTTCACTTCGCCGCGCTCGCCCTCACGAACGTGAAGAGCGATCATCTCGACTACCACAAGACACACGGGGACTATCGTGAGACGAAGATGCGTCTCTTCTACAAGAAGGGAGCGGACGCCGAATCCGCCACGGTCGATCATGTCGTTCTGAACATTGACGACGATACGGGCCGGTACATGATCGCCACCACGGATCTTCCCGTTCTGTCGTTCGGTTTTCACGCCGAAGCGGACCTGCAGGGAACGATTCTCCGATCCGATCGCGCGGGGATTCACATGCACATTACGTGGGAAGGCGAAGATCAAATGCTGTCGCTGCCTGTGATCGGAGCGTTCAACGCGTCGAATGCGCTGGCTGCAATCGGTCTCGCCCTCACACAGGATATTACCCTGCAGGAAGCGTGCACCGGGCTCTCCGATGTCCCGCCGGTCCCCGGCAGGCTGCAGCGTGTCGAGGCGGGACAGCCGTATCTCGTTCTGCTCGATTACGCGCATTCGGCGAACGCGATCATGACCGTGCTCGCAGCCGCCCGCGAGATCACCGAGGGCGACATCATATTCGTCTTCGGCTGCGGCGGCAATCGCGATCAGGGAAAGCGGATGGATATGGGCTGCGCCGCGGGGCGGGGAGCGGATTACTGCATTGTTACGGACGACAACCCACGCCACGAAGACCCGGCGGCGATCCGTGCCGAGGCGGAGAGAGGTCTGATTCAGACAAAGGCGCGCTATGAGAACATCGGGGATCGCCGCGAGGCGATTCGAGTCGCACTGGGGCGTGCCAGGCCCGGTGACGTCGTCATTATCGCGGGCAAGGGACACGAAGAAGTGCAGATCATCGGCGATGTGCACGTGCCGTTTTCCGACAACGCGGTCGTACGCGAGATACTTGAAAATGCATAGGCAGGTTGCAGTCATGAACGGATACCCGGTTTCGGAGATTGCCGCGATTGTCGGGGGAGAAGCGGGGTCCGTGGCCCACATGCCCACCGAACCGTGCGGCCCTCGTGCTTCGATCGACACGCGCACTCTCCGGCCGGGTGATATCTTTTTTGCCTTTCCAGGCGAGAGTGTCGACGGTCATCGTTTCGTTCGAGCGGCCATGGAGTCCGGCGCGTCGCTTGCGGTCGTCGAACGGACTTCGCTGGGCGCCGTGGATGCGTCCGTGCCACGGGAGAAACTGGTCGTCGTGACCAGTGCCGGTGAAGCGCTCTACGCGCTCGCGAAGCATCATCGGGATCGTTTCGATCCGCGCATGACGGCCATTACGGGCAGCAACGGCAAGACGACTACGAAAGAACTGGCCGGCGCCATCCATCGCGCGGCTTTCACGTCTCTCATGTCGCCCGGGAACTACAACAACCTGCTCGGACTTCCCCTGACGCTGCTCGGGCTGAACGAAGAAACGGAGCGCGTGGTTCTGGAAGCCGGAATCAGTGTGCCGGGCGAAATGGCGAAGCTGGCCGCTCTGATCCGGCCCCATGTCGTGGTCGTCACGAACGTGAACGCGGCGCATGTGGAAGGCCTCGGCGACCTTCGTGCCATCGCGCGCGAGAAACTCTCTCTCGCGGGCGCGCTGCAATCGGACGGCGTGCTCCTCCTGAACGGAGAGGACGAAACGCTCCTCTCCGTTGCGGGCGAAATGAAACTCGCCTTCCGCACGTTCGGTCTTTCCGAATCGAATCACTATTATCCGGCGTCCTGTGATCCGTGGCGCGCGGGCGGCCTTGCGATGACGATGCCCGACGGACTCGTAATCGAGGCCCCCTTATATGGAGAGCATCAGGCTCGCAACGTGCTCGCGGCAGTTTGCGCCGCGCGCCTGAACG
The DNA here is from genome assembly GCA_029262235.1 of Candidatus Eiseniibacteriota bacterium. Taxonomy (GTDB): domain Bacteria; phylum Orphanbacterota; class Orphanbacteria; order Orphanbacterales; family Orphanbacteraceae; genus JABDJQ01. Next base: position 235,435 of record JAJCZU010000006.1, read on the forward strand.
GCGTACCGAATGACTGCATTGCCGCCGCGCTTCGTGCGTTCACGCCGCCTCCAGGGCGCTTCGCGCCCCTCACCGTGAACGACGTTCTGCTGATCGACGATACCTACAACGCCAACGGCGCCTCGACGGCCGCGGCGCTCACGTTCCTGAAACGGGGCGCGATCAGCGGAAAGCGCATGCTGCTCCTCGGAGACATGCTCGAACTCGGTCATGAGGAGCGCGCCGTGCACCGCGCCGCCGGAGCGGACGCGGCGGCATCCGGTCTCGACCACCTCTATCTCTGGGGGGAACGAGTGCGCGACGTCGCCGACGCGGCCATTGCATCGGGCATGAACGCTGCCGCTGTCACCGGGCCGGGCACGACCGAGGATGAGCTTGTCGTCGCAATCACGCAGAACCTCGCCGCGGGAGACTGCCTCGTTGTCAAAGGTTCGCGCGGCATGCGAATGGAACGATTTCTGGAATCGATCAAAACCGTACTGACCGAACGCGAAGGGAACGCGTAGTGCTGTATCATCTCCTTTATCCGTTAAGCGATACGTATTCGATCCTGAACGTGTTCCGCTATATCACGTTTCGCACTGCGTACGCCGCCGTTACCGCGCTCGTTCTCAGCTTTCTCTTCGGCCCCGTGTTCATCCGCTGGCTGGGGAAACTGCAGTGTCTCGAAGAACCGAGCGAGTGGACACCGGAATCACATCAGAAGAAGCGCGGCACGCCGACGATGGGCGGCCTGCTGATCCTGTTCGCGATCATCGTTCCCACATTGATCTGGGCGGACCTCTCGAACCCGTACGTGCAGCTCATTCTGCTCGTAACGGTCTGGCTTGGCGGGCTCGGCCTGCTCGACGACTACCTGAAAGTCGTCCGCAAGTACCCGAAAGGACTGATCGGCCGCTACAAACTCATCGGACAGATCGTGCTCGGCACGTTTGTCGGCTGCATGCTCGCGTTCTTTCCGCCCGATCCCGAGTGGGCGACGAAGACGACCGTTCCGTTTCTAAAGGATTTCGTGATTGATTTCCGCTGGTTCTATATCCCGTTCATCGTGTTCGTGCTGACCGGTTCGTCGAACGCCGTCAATCTGACCGATGGTCTCGATGGTCTCGCGATCGGACTGGTCGCCCTTTCGGGCGTCACGCTTGCCGGCATGACGTACGTCACCGGACATGCGACGTTCAGCACGTACCTGCAGATTCCGCACCTCGAAGGCGCGGGTGAAATCACGGTATTTCTCGGAGCGCTCGTCGGCGCGTCGCTCGGGTTTCTCTGGTACAACGCGCCGCCTGCCGAAATCTTCATGGGCGACACGGGGTCGCTCGCACTCGGCGGCGTGCTCGGGGCCGTGGCGATCTTCATTAAAATGGAGTTTCTGCTCGCTCTGGTCGGCGGTGTATTCGTGCTGGAGGTGGTCTCGGTCGTGCTCCAGGTCGGCTCGTTCAAACTGCGCGGGAAGCGCATCTTTCGCATGGCGCCGATCCACCATCATTTCGAACTCAAGAACTGGCCGGAACAGAAGATCGTCATCCGGTTCTGGATCATCGGCATTCTGCTCGCGCTTCTTTCCCTCAGCACGCTGAAACTGCGCTGATGGACTGGCAGAGCGCACAGTTTCTGATTCTCGGGCTCGGGCGGAGCGGGCGGGGAGCGATCGATCTCATTCTTCGCTTCGGCGGCAAGCCGGCGGGCTACGACAGGACGCCGCCGGGCGCGGCAGACGCGAAGCAGTTTGCGGAGTGGGAAGAGGAAGGCGCCCGCTTCTCGTATGGGGAACCGGACGAGGCGCTGCTGAACGATATCGATATCGTGGTCGTGAGTCCCGGAATCACGGCTCTGCATGTGCTGGTCGCCGCGGCGGGAAAGCGCGGCATTCCCGTGATTGCGGAGATCGAACTCGCGTACCGCGCGGCCGACTGCCCGATCATCGCGGTGACGGGGACGAACGGGAAATCGACGACGACCTCGCTGATCGGCGAGATTCTGAAGAGAGAGGGGCGGCGCGTGGCCGTTGCGGGAAACATCGGAAGACCGCTCACGGATGTCGTGGGGCCGTACCGCGATTACGATTTCATCGTGGCGGAGATCTCGAGTTTTCAGCTCGAAACGATCGACCGGTTCCGCCCGAAGGTCGCCGTTCTGCTGAACCTGACTGACGATCATCTCGATCGTCACGGCACTTTCGAAAACTACGGTTCGATCAAGGCGCGCCTGTTCGAAAACCAGAACGAAACGGATGCGGCGATTCTGAACTACGACGATCCGGCTGTTCGCAGAATCGGGAACAAGCTGAAGGGCCGCGTGCTCTGGTTTTCACGCGGGGTCGGCGGGAACCTTCCCGGGGTCAGCCTGACGTACGGCGAAATACGCAGTCGTATCGATGAGGACGAGGAACTCGTGGGGCTCGAGCGCGACATCGCGATGCCGGGTCCGCACAATCGCATGAACGCGCTGGCGGCCGTCGCCGCAGCGAAGGTGATGGACGTGCCGGGCAAGGTCATCCGCGAAACGCTGCAGACCTTCCCCGGGCTCGAGCATCGCCTCGAACGCGTGCGCATGATCCGCGCCGTCACGTTCATCAACGACTCGAAAGCGACGAACGTGGATTCGGTCTACTACGCCTTGCAGAGCTTCGACTCGCCGATCATCTGGATCGCGGGCGGGCGGCCGAAGAAGCCGGAGTTCGAGCGCCTGGTCGACCTCGTGAACATACATGTGCGCGCGATGGTTCTGATCGGCGAAGCGCGGAAGATGCTGGATCTGACTTTCGAGCACTTCTCGGACCGTTACTACGCAGACACGATGGAGAAAGCCGTGACCCTCGCGTATCGCATGGCGCGCCCGGGCGAAATCGTGCTGCTTTCGCCAGGATGCGCGAGCTTCGACATGTTCGACAACTTCGAACGGCGTGGAGACGCTTTTAAAGCGGCTGTGCACGCGCTCGAAGAAAGAGAGAAGCAGGATGTCTAGCCACGCCGCCGTCGGTTTCACGGGGGATCGCAAAGGTCCCGATCTGCTGCTCTGGCTTTCGGTCGCGGCGCTCGTCGTGCTCGGATGCGTCATGGTATTCAGCGCAAGCGCTTTTCGCGCATCGGATCGCGCCGGCGATTTCACGTTCTTCCTGCAGCGGCACACGATTCGCGTCGCGATCGCGATGTGCGGGTTCGGCATCGCATTCTTTTTCGACTACCATCTGCTCACGAAGCTGGGGCGTGTTCTGATCTGCGTCAGCATCGTGCTTCTGGTTGCCGTGCTGCTCACGTCATGGAACGATCCGGTGCGCGGCAGCGTGCGCTGGATCCGGCTCGGCCCGCTTTCGATTCAGCCCAGCGAGATCGCGAAGCTCGCGATCGTGATTTACCTCGCCGATTTTCTGTCGCGCAAACGGCGCCACCAGGAGTCGTTCAAGAAGGGGCTCATGCCCGCGCTCCTCGTGCTCGGCACCGTTGTCGCGCTCGTGGCGCTCGAACGGAATCTGTCCTGCGTCGTTCACATTGCGCTCATCAGCTCGCCGCTTCTCTTCATCGGGGGAGCGCGGATCCGGCATCTGATCGGCCTGGGAGTCGTGTTCGCGGCTGTTGTGGCCGGTTCGCTTCTCGCGTCGCCGTATCAGAGGGAGCGCATCAAGACGTACACGAGCGGTTCGTTCGATGCGCTGGGAAAAGATTATCAGGTGCAGCAGTCGCTGATTGCGATGGGCTCGGGCGGCTGGACGGGCGTCGGTCTCGGGCAGTCGAAGCAGAAGTACTACTTCCTGCCCGACTCGCATACGGATTTCGTGTTCAGCGTCGTAGGCGAAGAAGGCGGTTTCATCTTCGGATCGCTCTTCGTCATGGGCCTCTTTCTCGTGTTCGCCTGGCGCGGCACGCGCATCGCGATGTGCGCGCCGGACGAAGAGGGCCGGTTGCTCGCGATGGGGATCACGCTGCTCGTCTTTTTATACGCGATGCTGAATATCGCCGTCGTTACGCGGAGCATTCCGACGACCGGCGTGCCGCTGCCGTTCATCAGCTACGGCGGTTCTTCGCTTCTTGTCGCGCTGTTCGGGAGCGGAGTCCTTCTGAATATTTCGAGGCAGTCGACCGGCCGCCGGTTCGCGAATGCGGATCAGGTCAAGCGGCGTCTTGCGAAGAGGGGGCGATGAAAGTGATCTTCGCAGCAGGAGGAACGGGAGGCCATATATTCCCCGCCGTCGCGATCGCGGAAGCTTTACGTAACAAGCGATCGGATGTCGAGGCGCGCTTCGTTCTCGGAGCGGGCGGGAAAGGGGCGCAGTTTCTCGAGCCGATCGGCTTCGCCTGGGACGCGATCCCGATGAAGGGAATGCCGCGGAAGAACCTGCTGCGTCTGATCCCGTTCGCGTGGGATCTGGTGCGCAGCCTGATATCCGCGCTCGGCGTGCTGCGGCGCGAGCGCCCGGCGGCCGTTGTTGCCATGGGCGGATACCCGAGCGCGCCGGTTTCGCTCGCCGCGGCGATGCTTCGTCTGCCCGTGTATGTCGCGGAGCAGAATCGTGCGCCCGGGCTCGCCACGAAATGGAACGCGCGCTTTGCCCGCGCGATCTTTCTGGCGTTCGAAGGTTCGCGCGCGTTCTTCCCGTCTTCGAAGGAGTGCGCCGTGACGGGAAATCCGGTCCGCCCCGCGATCTTCGACTTCGACGACACCCGTGCGCGCGCACGGTGGACGCTCGAAACGAACAGAAAAACCGTGCTCTTCGTGGGCGGCAGCCAGGGCGCGCGCACGTTGAACACGATCATTATGGAATGTTTGTCCCGCTGGGAACGTACGGAAGAGGTGCAGTTTCTCTTCCAGACGGGCGCAGACGACTTCGAGTCGTTCCGGCAATCCTGCAGCCGGATTCAGGCGCTCGTTCGAACCGTGCCGTTCCTTGCGGAAATGGGGGACGCGTACGGCGTGGCCACTGTGGTGGTAGGTCGCGCCGGCGCGTCGACCCTGGCGGAGCTTACGGCTCTCGGAAAGGCGTCGATCCTCGTCCCGTATCCATGGGCCGCGGAGGGGCACCAGTCAGAAAACGCAAAGTATATGGAAGAGAAGGGGGCCGCGGTGGCGATCGAGCAGAAGGCTCTGACCGCGGACCGGCTGGCCGAAGCGATGTCGGGCATTCTGTTCGACGACGACAGGCGGGGCGCAATGGAGAATGCTTCGCGCGCCATGGGCCGACCTGACGCGGCCGATGCGATCGCAACCAGAATCCTCGCAGACTGGGGTGAAGGGGGAAGTGAATTCATTGAAGACGTTACGACCGGCGGTCTTCACCGCGAATCGAGCCGGTGACGGCATGTTCGGACGCGTCCGCACCATTCATCTGATCGGGATCGGCGGAACCGGCATGTCCGGGATCGCCGAGATTCTGCTCACGATGGGATTTCAGGTTTCGGGCTCGGATCTCAAGAAGACGAGCGTGACCGAACGCCTGGAAGGCCTCGGCGCGACGATCGTCGAAGGGCACGAGTCCGATCTTGCCGGCAGGGCGGATGTGGTCGTGGTCTCTTCAGCGATCGATCGCACGAACTTCGAAGTCCGCCTCGCGCACGAGCAAAACATCCCCGTGATTCCGCGGGCCGAGATGCTCGCCGAACTCATGCGCGTCAAGCAGGGGGTCGCGATCGGAGGCGCGCACGGCAAGACGACCACGACCTGGCTCACGTCGCTCGTGGCATCGGAAGGAGCGCTCGACCCCACCGTGGTCGTGGGCGGGCGTCTGAAGCAGATCGGCACGAACGCGAAGCTCGGTACAGGCGAACTCTTGATCGCCGAAGCCGATGAGAGCGACGGAACGTTCCTGATGCTGACGCCGATGATCTCGGTCGTCACGAACATCGACCTCGAACATCTCGATTTCTACAAGGATCTCGGCGCCATCGAGTCCGCGTTCCTGCAGTTCATGAATCGCGTGCCGTTCTTCGGCGTTTCGATCGTGAACGGCGACGACGAGTCGGTGCGCCGGATCATGCCGGAGGTCACGCGGCGCCTCATCACGTTCGGCATCGACTCCGAAGTCGACGTGCGTGCGAAGAACATCCGCTCGGCGGGCCGCCAGACGACGTTTACGGTCGAAGCGTTCGGGAAAGAGCGCGGCGATATTCGTCTTCAGGTACCCGGGCGCCACAATGTTTCGAACGCGCTCGCGGCCGTCTCCGTCGGGCTCGAACTGCAGGTGCCTTTCGAGAAGATCGCGGCGGGGCTCGAGTCGTTCAGCGGCATCCAGCGCCGCATGGAATTCAAGGGAGAGTGCGAGGGGTGCCTGATTCTCGATGACTACGGGCATCATCCTACCGAGGTGCGCGAAACGCTCACATCGATCCGGCAGGCGTTTCCGAAGCGGCGTCTGGTCGTGCTTTTTCAGCCGCACCGGTACTCGCGCACGAAGTTTCTGCTGAAGGAATTCTCGGAGGTTTTCGGCCCGGCCGACCGGCTCTACCTCCTCGATATTTACGCGGCGAGCGAAAAGCCCATCGAGGGTGTCGACTCGGGACTGCTGGCGCGGAAGATCAAAGAGGCCGGGGGCCCCGAGGCGGTCTGGCTTCAGGACCGCGCTTCCGTCGTGGCTGAAATCGCGAAGGAAGTCAAAGCGGGCGATCTCTTTCTGACGCTCGGCGCGGGTGATGTGTGGCATGTGGGAGAAGAACTGTTCGTCGCGATTTCCGAGCGTGCGAAAGACGATCACGGAGCAGACGGGTGACGATGCTGATGACCATGGAACGGAAAGACTGGCAGCGCCGTCTCGGCGAGATCGTGCACGGGCGCATTGCGTTCGACGAGCCTCTTGCCGCGTACACGACGCTCCGTGTCGGCGGTCCTGCCGACGCCATCGTGTTTCCGGAGTCGATCGAAGAGATCCGGGGCGTCATGCGCATGACGCAGGCGCATTCCCTGCCCCTGCTCGTGCTGGGAGGCGGCTCGGACGTCATCGTGCGGGACGGAGGATTTCGCGGTGTCGTGCTTCGTATGGGGCGCAACTTCGCGGGGTCGCACGTGGTCGAGGGCGACCGGATCGAAGCGCGCGCCGGGGAGTCGTTCCCGTCGATTCTGCGCACCGCGCGCATGGGCTCGCTCACCGGTCTCGAATTTCTGGCGACGGTTCCCGGCTGCGTCGGCGGAGGAGTGGCGACGAATATCGGCGCCTACGGGCAGTGGTTCGCGGACGTTCTGGTTTCGTACACGCTCCTCGATCGCGACGCGAAGGAGACGATGGTCCCGAGAGATCAGATGGAGTTCGGCTATCGGTACACGCGGCTTCCCGAGGGAAGTGTCATCACAGGCGCCGTATTCCAGCTCTCGCCGACGGCCCGTGAGGAGATCGAGGAGACCGTGCGGCGTTACGCGCAGTCGCGCCGGGATTCCCAGCCGCTTCGCGCCTCGAGCGCCGGCTGCATCTTCAAGAACCCGGACGACGCGAAGCAGGCGGGATACCTGATCGATCAGGCCGGGCTCAAGGGAATGACGGTCGGCGGCGCGGCGATATCGGAGCAGCATGGCAACTTCCTGATCAATCAAGGCGGGGCCACGGCAGGCGACGTGCTCTCGCTGCTCGCGCAGGTTCGCGCCATCGTAAAGAAACGGTTCGACGTCGAACTCGAACCGGAAGTGCGGATTCTGGGGGAAGACAAATGACGCGCAAGGAACGCATCCGGCGCAAGGCAAGGCGCATTCTGATCGGCCTGGGCTTTCTGATCCTCGTCTCGCTGACGGCGTACGGCGGGGAGAAGGCGCGCGGCTGGGCACTGGCCGAGGGGCAGTTTGCTGTCGAGGAGGTGGCCGTGATCGGCAACGTGCACCTCTCGCAGGAAGACGTCGAAAGGCTGCATGAGACGAGTCTTCGCGGCGTGAATCTACTGAAAGTGAAACCCGACGCGGTCGCCGCGCAGATCGCGGCCGGCGAATGGATCGAAACGGCAGAGGTGAAGCGTGTTCCGCCGGCCCGCCTCGAGATCCATATAAAGGAGAGGGAACCCTGGTTGCTCTCGGCGCCGGAGTCCGATCGGTTCTTCGACAGGAGCGGCGTGTCGTTCCCGACCGGCAGGCGGGAAACAGGGCTCGATCTGCCGATCGTGGTCAATCACGCGGGCGAAGCGGGCGCGGCCCGGATTGCGGCGCTCGCGTCGGAACTGGACGAAGGCACCGGGTGGGTCGACGAGCATGCGGCGGAGATCGTGATCTCGCCGGAAGGGGGAATCACGGTCATCGACCTGAGGACGGGCTCACGCCTTCTCCTCGGAACCGGGCCGTATTACGGAATGCGGGATCGAATCGAAACGACGTGGCGACAATGGACCGCCGACGGCGTCCTGTACGCGGAGATGGACCTCCGCTTCCGGGACCAGATCGTGGTGCGTGGACCCATCGAGTCCCAAACAGGCAGGAGTTAAGGACATGGCTTCCAAGAAACTGATCACCGGCATCGATATCGGTACGACGAAGATCTGTACCGTGATTGCGGAGGTGGGGGAGGGGGGCGCGCTGGAAGTGGTCGGCGTCGGCGTGTGCCGCTCGTCCGGCGTCAAGCGTGGTGCTGTCGTCAACATCGAGAAGACGATCGAAGCGATTCGCACCTCGGTCGACGAGGCGCAGAAAATGGCAGGCGTCAAAGTGCATGACGCGTATGTAGGCATCGCGGGAAGCCACATCCAGGGAGCGAACAGCCGCGCCGTGATCGCCGTTTCGCGCGCGCAGGACGAGATCACGCATGGCGATCTCGACCGCGTACTCGAACAGGCGAAAGCGATTTCGATTCCGGCCGACCGCCGCGTCGTCCACGTGCTCCCCGTGGAGTTCGCCGTGGATGATCAGGAAGGGATCGCGGATCCCGTCGGCATGTCGGGGATACGGCTCGAAGCCGAGGTGTTCATCGTGACTGCCTCCGAGACTTCCGCGCGGAACGTGGAGAAATGCGTCGAGCGTGCGGGCATCGAAGTGAACGAGCTCGTGCTCGAATCGTACGCGGCGGGACATGCGCTTCTCGAAGAGGACGAGCGCGAACTCGGCGTCGTGCTGCTCGACTGCGGCGGCGGCACCACGGACGTGACGATTTTCGCGGGCGGAAGCATGCGCTATGTGGGAACCGTCGGTCTCGGCGGCGACAACATTACGAGCGACATCGCGATCGGTCTGCGGACTCCGCTCACCGAAGCCGAGACGCTCAAACGCCGGCATGGATACGCGATTTCGTCGCTGGCGCCGCCCGACTCGAGCATCGACGTTCCCGGCATCGGCGGACGGGCGGATCGCGAGATATCGGGGCAGGTGCTCGCCTCGATCGTCGAGTCGCGCACGGCCGAAATCATGGAAATGGCGTACCGCGAGGCCGCGCAGACGGGGATGATCGACTATCTCGGTGGCGGCGTCGTATTGACAGGCGGCACGGCGGACCTCCAGGGCGCGGCCGAGCTGACCGAAGCTGTCTTCGAAATGCCGGTCAAGCGCGGAGTGCCGCGCGGGACCGGTGGATTGAACGATGAAGTGAGGGGGCCGCGCTTCGCGACCGCCGTGGGACTGACGATTTACGGATTCGAGCGCGAAGGAAGCAATGTCGTTCGCATGGGGGCCGCGAATCGTCATCGAAACAAAAACCATCCCGGCTTCGAAAAGATTGGAAGTTGGTTTAAGAATGTTGTTAATTCGTTTTAGTGCGAGTCGTAGCGAAAGCTGCAGGAGGTGAACCGTGTTTGAATTTGTGAATGATCGGGTGGACAACGCCTGCATCAAGGTGGTGGGCGTGGGAGGCGCCGGGGGGAATGCCGTCAATCGAATGATTGAAGGCGGACTCACGGGTGTCGAGTTCATCGCCATCAACACTGATAATCAGGCCTTGCAACAGAGTCAGGCGCCGCATCGGATCCAGATCGGCGATCGGCTCACGCAGGGCCTCGGGTCGGGCGGCATTCCGATGACCGGGCGTGCAGCCGTGCAGGAGAGTCAGGATCTCGTTGCGGAAGCGGTCGACGGCGCCAATATGGTGTTCGTGACGGCCGGCATGGGCGGCGGAACCGGCACCGGCGCGGCGCCGGTCGTGGCCGAAACGGCCCGGGCGATGGGCGCCCTGACCGTGGGAATCGTCACGAAACCGTTCGAGTTCGAAGGCCGTCAGCGCCTTCGCCACGCCGAAGAGGGGCTCGAAGAGCTTCGCGAGGCCGTGGACACATTGATCGTGATCCCGAACCAGCGGCTGCTTGCAGTCGTCGGTGACGATGTCTCTCTTCTCGATTCGTTCCGCCTGGCGGACGAAGTACTGCTTCGCGCAACCCGCGGGATTTCCGAACTCATTACCGTGCCGGCACTGATCAACCTCGACTTCGCGGACGTTCGTACCGTGATGGCGGGGATGGGCGACGCGATCATGGGGACGGGAGAGGCCATCGGGGAAGGGCGCGCGATCGAGGCGACGAATCAGGCGATCTCGAGCCCGCTGCTCGAAGACGTTTCGATTGCGGGTGCCCGCGGCGTGCTGATCAGCTTTACGGGGGGACGCGATCTTTCGCTCCGCGAAGTCAGCGAAGCGGCGAATCTCGTCTGCGAAACCGCTGGTCCCGACGCTCACATTATCTTCGGCGCCATGATCAGCGAAGAGATGGAAGGAAACCTGCGCGTGACCGTAGTCGCAACCGGAGTCGGTTCGCGTGAACCGCGCTCCCGGCGTGCGATTCCCGTCGAGAAGCGGGTCCAGGAGCCACAGCCGGTTGCGCCGAGTGATGACTGGGATCGTCCCGCGTTTCGTCGCAGAGAAGGATTTCTGCCGCGCTGGAAGTCGGGTCAGAGCACTCCCGGGAATCCGGGATCGCAGCCTGGCACGCATCCGGGCGCCAATCCCAATCTGAATCAATCGCAGGAAGCGAAGAACCGCCAGGAAGTGAAGAACCGTCTGGCCGACAGGCCGAAGACGAAGAGTGGTCGCGACGATCTCGATCGTCCGACATTCCTCAGAGCCCACGCGGACTAGCGATCAGCCCCGGTAAAGGGGCGGGCCTGATGGAACCCAGGGGGAAAGCGAAAGCCCTGCCGATCTTGCGATCGGCAGGGCCGCTTTCTATCACACTTCGAACATGAGCCTATCGAAGAATCGTCATCTTTCTACTGCCTTGCTCTTCCCCGTTCACGTAGAGCCGCGCGAAGTAAATCCCGTTGCCGACGTCCTGCCCCGCATCGTTCCGTGAGTCCCAGCCCACGACATGCGTGCCGCGCGTCATCGAACGGTTCAGCAGCGTGCGGACCTGGCGTCCGGCCACGTTGTACACCTCGATCAGCACGTCGGCAGGGCCGTTCGTGATCGAGAAGTCGATCGAGGTGGAACGGTGGAACGGGTTTGGCGCGGCGCGCCCCAGCATCGCGTTCGATACCGGTCGCGAGGGGCTGGCGTCTTCCACGCCGGTCGGAAGCTGTTCGTAGCCCCCGATGGTTTTCACGTACTCTACGATGAAGTCGATCTCGTCGGAGTTCAGAATCGACGTGACGCCGTGAAGATCGTTCGGGTTGAGCGCCGTAGGCGAGATCGTCTGCTTGATCGAGTTCGCCGCATGGTGATGGAAGTAGGGGCCTGTGTCCCAGACGCCCATCAGCGAAGGCGTATCGAAGCCGGGTGCACCGAGCGTATCGCCGATCGCGGCCGTTCCGACGTCGTGAATCACGAACGGGTTATTGCCGAGATTCGAATCCGTGAAATACGGCGGAGCGTGACAGCCGGCGCAGCCGACTACAGGATCGAAGAAGAGCGCGCGGCCGCTGTCGGCGGTCGCCGAGAGCGGTTCACCAGGCCCGAGCGTGGGCGTGTCCGAGCGCAACGTCTGCGTGGCCATGAACGCGGCGAGGTCATCGAGATTGGCGCTCATGCCCGCATTCGGCGGTCCCAGTTTCGGGTTCGGCGTACCCGCGATCAGGCCCGGGCCGAACTGGAGATCGCGGATTCCGAATTCGTGGTCCTGCATCTCGTCCATCGATGCGGTCCAGTTGTGCGCTCCGGTCAGAGCGATCGCGCGCATGTCCGGCGTGGCTCTCTTGTGCGCCCCGAACTGGCTGAAGTCCCAGTCGCGGCCGTCGGCCGTGCCGAATACGTGGCAGCTGTGACAGCTGTGCCTGTTGTCGATCGACAGATCGCCACGCGATGAGAAGAAGAGTTGTTTCCCGTTCAGGACGCTGGCGCTGTACGGCTCCCAGGTTGCGGCCGTGACGGTCGTGACCACCGTGTCCGCCGCCGTGCTGATGACCGTGATGTCGCGGCTCAGCCAGTTGTGAACGAAGATGCGTTCGAGTGTCGGAGCTACGACAGCGCCGAGGGGGCCTTCGCCGCACCGGATCACCGTGTCTTCGACAGCCGTCTTGATATTTCCTGACAACACCGTGATGTCACCGCTGGAAATGTTCGGAACGAACATTCTGCCGCCGTGAAATTCCGTGGCGATCGGGCCGCTCGTCGGAGTGCCGACGATGGACGATTTGTACGTCTGGGACATTTCCGTGAACCCGGACTGGTCCTTGCGGATATTGACGGGGCGGAGGACCGAGGTCGTGATGTCGGTCGCTTCGAGCGCGCCCCCGACAAGGTGGCCGTCGAGCGTATTGATATGCGTGGCCGGCAGAATCAGGAACGTATCGGCCGGAGCGGGCTGAATGTTCAGGCTGATGATGCAGGAAGGGTATCCCGCGCCGGGGGCAAATATGTTGCCGTCCTGCAGGACCAGGATCTCCTGTTTCTGCCAGATGGAACTCGTATCCTGAAATACTTTGGTCACGCGCGTGTTGGAGACGTCCACGAAGAGAAGGGTCGAGACGTAGAATCGTGCGTTGTCGGCCCACGCGATGCCGTGAGGACGCCGGTAAAGGCTGATCGTAGCGTCAATTGTCCGCGTCGACACATCGACGATAAACGCTTGATCGCTTCCGGAGGCGGTGACGGCCGCTTTCGTGCCGGCCGCATTGAACGCGACACCATAGGTATCGAACCCGAGATCCGGGATCGTGTCGATTGCCGTCTTCGTCGCCGCGTCGATGACCACAATTGCGTCGGCCCGTTTGCACGCGACCCACACTTCGCCGTTCGATGGATGCACCGCGAGACACCACGGCTCCTGCATCACGCTGATTTCCGTGATCAGTGTATTTTCGTTTACGCCCTGGGCTCCGATGACCCCGACGGCATTGTGGTCCGGCATGACATACCAGACTTCCATTTCGTCGGGTGTAATGTCGATCGGGCGTGAGTTCGTGGCGGCCGCTGCGGTCGTCGAAGACACCAGAGACAAGACCGCGACCCCGAGACTCAGGGCAATGAGAGTCGATCTCATTCGCATGAAAGTTCCATCCTCCGTAAATCGGGACCACGGGAATCGAGGGGGGGGACGATTCCGATTTTATTTTGTTCCTGGGAGCCGCCCTCATTAATAAGGAACGGACAAATGCGTCCCGGTTTTAACAGGCATTTTGAGCAACGTCGATCTTAACAGACAGGCATCATCAAGTAAAGCAAATTGGAGCCTTAATGCGTTAGCAGCATTGAAGATACATACAGGAGGCCAGCAAACATCACTCTAGAATCCGAAGTCCTAAGTATTGCATCTGCATGATCTTAGCGTAAACGTGTCATGTGTTACACAAGCGACAGGCCAGAGCAGTAAGGCAGATAAACAGGCGCTATATAATGTATATCGTCTTCCTATTGTATGGCAGCGGGTAGTTCATTCCCACCTCTTTCCGTCATACTCCAGATCGTACAGCTTCTTGTAGATGCCCCCCTCCGCCATGAGTTCTTCGTGCGTGCCCTCTTCCCGGATCTCCCCGTTGTGCAGGACGATGATCCGATCCACGTTTTGAATCGTGGAGAGGCGATGCGCGATCACGAGGGACGTGCGGCCGACAAGAATTCGTTCGAGCGCATCCTGAATCAGGGCTTCTGTTTCGCTGTCGATGTTCGATGTCGCTTCGTCGAGAATGAAGACTTCGGGATCGAACGCGAGGGCGCGCGAAAAGGCGAGAAGCTGTTTTTCGCCTGTCGAGAGTCCCGCGCCCCGTTCGCGAACGGGCTCCGCATACCCGTTTTCGAGCCGGCCGATGAATCCGTCCGCATTGGCGACCTGTGCAGCCTCCAGCATACGTTCCTCCGTGATCGCCTGGTCTCCGAGCCGGATGTTGTAATCGATCGTGCCGCTGAACAGGAACACGTCCTGCAGCACGGTGCCGATGCGGCGCCTCAGGTTGCCGAGCGCAAACTCCCGTATGTCCGTCCCGTCGAGCTTGATGACGCCCTTCTGCACGTCGTAAAACCGCCCGAGCAGCGTGACGAGCGTCGTCTTGCCTGATCCTGTCGCGCCGACCAGGGCGACTCTTTCGCCCTGGCGCACGGTGAGGTCGATTCCCTTGAGCACCCAGTCTTCCTCGTTATACGCGAACCAGACATCCTCGAACGTGATCGAGTGGGAAAGGGGGCCGGGCTCCTGAGCATCCGGCGCGACCGGGATTCCCGGTTTCGTGTCGAGCAGATGGAAGATGCGTTCGGACGACGCCATCGCCGACTGCAGTACGTTGTACTTTTCGGACAGATCGCGAATCGGGCGGAAGAACGACGCCGTATATTGAATGAACGCCGCGAGTGCTCCGAACGTGAGCGCGTCCTGCACGACCGCGCCTCCGCCGTACCAGACGATCAGCGCCGTGGCGACCGCGCCGATCAGTTCCACGACCGGGAAGAAAACCGCGTAGTAATGCACGCTCTGCAGGTGGGCGTCCCGATGAAGCGCGTTCGCGCCGTCAAACTGGTCGAAGCTCCGTTTCTCGGCGCCGAAAAGCTGAATCACGTTCATCCCCGTGATGCTCTCCTGCAGATGCGAGTTTAGGCGCGCCAGGCGTGTGCGCACGTTGCGATACGAATCCCGCACTTTCGCTCGAAACAGCATCGAGGCGAAGAAGATCACGGGCAGAACGGTGAAGACAACGAGCGCGAGCTTCGCGTTCAGCAGCAGCATCGCCGTCACGATTCCGATCAGCAGAAAGAGGTCCCCGAAAATCTGCACCACTCCGGATGTGAAGAGTTCGTTCAGCACTTCCACGTCCCCCGTGACACGCGTCATGAGGCGGCCGACCGGGTTCTTGTGAAAGTAGTGAAGCGACATCTTCTGCAGGTGCGAGAAGATCTCGGTGCGAAGATCGAACATGACCTTCTGTCCCACGAGCTGCGTAATATAAGTCTGCGCGTAGCGGATCCCGAACTCGAGGACGAGCACGAGCAGATAGATCAGCGAGAACTGCGTGAGGATGCGCATGCGCTCGGCGTCGGCGATCGTCTCCGCCGCGATGGCGCGGTCGATCGCGAGCTTCGTGATGAACGGACCGACGATCCCGAGTCCCGAAAGCAGGAACAGAAGCAGGATCGAGAACAGCACGGCCACGCGATACGGCTTAAGGTATCGGAGCAGACGCCGCATCAGCGTCCAGTCGAGCGATTTGGAGATGACCTCCTCTTCCGGGATGACGGGATCGCCCCAGCTCATTCCAGCTCCTCCAGTTCGCGTGTGATGCGCTGCCGTTCGTAAAGGCGCGAATAAAACCCGTCGCCCCTGATCAGTTCCTCGTGCGTTCCCACCGCGCGGATCGTGCCCCCTTCGAGCACGAGAATGCGGTCGGCGTCCCGCACGGCGGAAAGCCTGTGCGACACGATAATGGTCGTGCGCCCCTTGCGGAACTCGCGCAGCCCGCGCAGGATCTCCTCTTCGGTCTTCACGTCGACAGACGACAGCGAGTCGTCGAGTATGAGAATTCCGGGGTCGCGTGCCAGAGCGCGTGCGACCGCGATGCGCTGCTTCTGTCCGCCTGAAAGCAGGACGCCACGCTCCCCGACAATGGTCTCCCAGTCATTCGGGAAGCGCGCGAGGTCGTTCGTGAGCCGGGCGAGTTCGCAGGCGGCGCGAATCTCTTCTTCCGGTCTGTCGGGGCTTCCGAAACGCACGTTGTTCTTGATGCTGAGCGAGAAAAGGAACGTTTCCTGCGGCACGAACCCGATCGCGTCGCGCACGGTATGCAGTCCCCATTCGCGCAGATCGATCCCGTCGAGCCGGATCGCGCCTCCCGTCACGTCATATAACCGGGCGATGAGCCGCAGCAGCGTGCTCTTGCCCGACCCGATCGCGCCGACCACGGCGACCGTTTCTCCCTCGCGCACATGAAATGTGAGATCGCGGAGAACGGGCGCTTCGGCGCCGTGATATTGAAACGTAATGTTTTCGAACGACAGTTCCCCGCGCACCGGCTGCACGACAGGTTTCGCTGTTTCCACGATCTCGGGACGCTCGTCGAATATCTCTCCCAGGCGCTGCATCGAAGCGGCGCCGCGCTGAATCAGGTTGATGACCCATCCGATCGCGATCGCGGGCCATGTCAGCATGCCCAGGTAGCTCATGAACGCGATGAACCCGCCCAGCGTCAGATGGCCGTTCACGACGCGCAGCCCGCCGTACCAGAGCACGATCAGAAGCGCCGCCCCGGTCAGAAGTCCCATGAACGGGAAGAAGAGGCCCCAGAGGCGCACCATCCGCATGTTTCTTTTGATGAACTCCCGGTTCAGGATGCCGAAGCGTCGGATCTCCTCGCGTTCGCGGACGAACGCCTTGACGACGCGAATCCCCGAGATGTTTTCCTGCACGTGCGTCGTGATCGACGAATACTGTTCCTGGATCTGGCCGTACAGAGTGTGCAGGCGCGAGCCCAGATAGTTGACGGCGAACGAGAGAAGCGGGAACGGGATCATCGCGAGCAGTGTCAGTTTCCAGTCGATGCCGAGCATGAGTGAGACGCCGATCACGACGATGAAGAACGTGTTCGCGATATACATGATCGCCGGCCCGATGAACATGCGGACGGCGTTCAGGTCGTTCGTGGCGCGCGCCATCAGGTCGCCCGTGTTTCCGCGCTCGAAGAACGGAAGGGAGAGCGACTCGATGTGCGCGAAGAGATCGTTCCTGAGGTCGTATTCGATTTCGCGCGACGCCCCGATCATCACCTTGCGCATGCCGTAGCGAAAGATGCCCTGGATGGCGGCGAGTGCGACGATCACGCCCGCGTACGTAACGAGCGAATGCGTGAGCGTGCCGGCGCGCAGTTCGTCGATCGCGCGCTTCAGCACGAGCGGGCTCATCAGTGTGAATACGTTGGTAAGAAGTACGTAGAAGATGCCGATCAGAAAGCTGCTGCGGTATTTTTCGACGTAGGGGCGGAGCCGGAGGAGGGACCTCACGGCGTAATGCAGATCTTCAGCGCCTCGCGCCGTTCCATCTGCTCGAACGCTTCCGCGAGCTCGGAGAGAGGCACGCGCTGTGTGATCAGAACGTTCTCGTCGAGGTCACCCTTCTTCAGCACTTCGAAGGCCTGCGCCACGTGGGTGGGCGTATGATGGAAGACCGAGAGTACGCGCTTCTCGTCGTAATGAAGAGCATGCGTGTCGAGGGGGACCGTGGTCCCCTTCTCGCATCCTCCGAACAGGTGGACCGTGCCGCCGCGCCGCGTGATTGCGAATGCGCGCTCCCAGATCGCAGGGACGCCGACCGCTTCGACCACGACATCGAAGCCGAGTCCGGCCGTGATTTCCATCAGCGCGAACTCGGGGCGATCCATTTCGCTGACGTTCAGCGTGTATTTCGCGCCGAGTCGCTCGGCGGCCTCCAGCTTCCAGCGGCTCCGTCCGAGCACGGTCACTTCCGCCCCCGCGAGATGCAGCATGCGCACCCACATGAGCCCGATCGGGCCCGCGCCGATTACGGCGACCTGATCGCCCGGATGGACTTCCGTGCGGTCGAGTCCGTGAAGAACGCAGGCGAGCGGCTCCATGAGCGCCATACGCTCGAACGGAACATTGTCCGTCAGCGGATAGAGGTTCTGGCTCACGATCGGTTCGGGCACGAGAATGTATTCGGAATACGCGCCGTTCAAAAACACCAGGTTCTCGCAGAGGTTCTGCTGCTGGCGGCTGCAGAACGAACAATCATTACACGGCGCCGAGTTCGCGACCACGACCGGCATGCCGATTTCGAGTCCGTTCGTTCCTTCGCCGAGTTCGTGAACCGTACCGGCGAATTCGTGACCGAACGGCGAGGGGAGCGACGGAATCATCTTGTGCCCGCCCCGGATGTACGTCTTGAGATCGGTGGCACAGGTGAGCGCCTTTTCGACCCGGATCAGCACTTCGCCCGGCGCGACGGCCGGGATCTCCACTTCTTCCAGGCGCAGGTCCCGGCTTCCGTAGAAGAGGGCTGAGGTCATCGTTTTCATGCGGCGTATTCCCTGTCCTTTCGAGTCGCGTGAGTCAGGAGCGCGCGGGCTCGAGCACCACTTTATAAGCATCCCCCGACCGGATCGCGCGGATTCCCTCTTCGATGCGGCTCAAAGGCAGCCGTTTCGAAATGAGATTCTCGCAAGCGATCTTTCGCGTCGCGATGAGATCGAACGCGACGGCGAGGTCGCGAGGGGAAGAGCTGTAAGTCGAGAAGAGAGTGATCTCTCTTTTATAGATCGCGTTCAGGTCGAAACGTGTCAACTCTCCCTCGGGCGTGCCCGAGAAGAGGTGCACCTTACCACCTCTGCGGACCAAATCCAATCCGAGCGTGAGGGTGGCTCCCGCGCCGGCTGCGAGGACGATCTGATCGAAGCCCAGGCCGTCCGTTGCGGCCCGCGAGGCCTCGGCGAGCCGGGAGGGCTCGGTCGGAAGCGGGAGGGCGCCATACCATGCGGCGGCCTCGTCCATGCGCTTCTCGATGCGGTCCAGGACGAATACGCGTGCGCCGGCGTGCCGGTAGAGCGCGGCGAGCATCATGCCCACGGGCCCGAGGCCGATTACAGCGATCCTTGCGCCCGGCTTCACTTCCGAGCGTCTTATGGCACGCACGCAGCAGCCGAGGGGTTCCGTGAGGCTCGCGACCGCGTCGTCCATGTCGTCCGGAATCGGAAAAGCCACGGCGTTCAGGTGAGCGCCCGAAACCGCGATCGTCTCGGCCCAGCCGCCCGGATGGAGATTCGTTTCGCGGAACTGAAGGCACTGGGATTCGTTGCCCCCGTTGCAGTAGACGCATGATCCGCATGGAATGTGATGGGCGGTCGTGACCCGGTCGCCGGGTGAGAAGCGCGTGAAGCCGGGGGCGGTCTCGATAATCACGCCCGCGACCTCATGGCCGAGAACCGTGCCGTCGGCCGTATGGCCGAGTTTCACGAGGTCGGATCCGCAGATTCCGACTGCGGTCACACGAAGAAGCGCTCCCCCTTCGGGAAGCGCGGGCGCTGGCATTTCGATGTAGTGGAGACCCCCGGAAGGGTCGGCCGTGACAGCTTTCATTTTCTTGTTACCCCGGCGTCCCTCGCCAAACAGCGTTGACTATAACAACCAATTCAGGAAAGGTGCATCTGGAAACGAACACTGAAGACGGAGAACGATGCAATACCCAATACGATCCATGCTGTTGCGGGCTGCCCTGCCGGTGCTTGCTGCCGCGCTTTTCAGCGTGGTGACGGCCGAAGCCACGCCGCGCGACCATCCTCTGCGGAGCGATCTGACCCTCGTCGATCCGTCGCCGTGGGCGTCGAACGGGACGGCCACGGCGGTCGTGATGGCGCCGGCCGTACTCGGCGGCCGTCCGAAACCGGAGTTTCTGTACGGACGTCTCGCCGTGCAGGACGGCCCGTTCGACGGCGACGACATGTTCTATGTGCGCGGGAAACGGTTCGGACTCGGAACAGAGAAAGTACACCTGTCGCGCGGCGCGCTCGGGGCGGACTCACTCACATCCCCTGATTTCCGCCGTTATACTTTCGCGTTCGGAAGCCCGTCCTCGCCGCGCACTTCGTTCGGCGTTTCTTACACCTACATCACTTCTTCCGATGACGAACTCGACGGACTCTCGTCGATCGATCTCGGCGTCTCGGGGCGCATGACCCTTCGTTACACATTTCACATTACAGCGCGCAACGTGAATCGTTCCCGCCTCGATGAATCGAAGCTCGCGCGCTTCTACGAGATCGGGACGCGCGGCGTTTACTTGAAGAACAAGCTCGGCCTCTTCGCGCAGTGGTCGGTCGTCGAAGGGGAGGCGGACGACGGCGGACTCGGCGTGTTCGGCGCGGAAGTCAAACGCGGTTCCTCGATGCTGCTGCGCGGCCGCATCGATACGGAAGGGAACAGCGCGCTCGGCACGGAATTTCTCTTCTCCTCGTATTCGCTCGGCTTTCATTACCTCTTCGACGACGCATGGAAATCCGGCCTCTTCACCTACGTGCGGATCTTCGCGGGCCCCTGATAACGACCACGACCTTGTCGGCCGCCGGCCATCGCGTGGTCGTCGTCCCAACGTGATTCGGCTCACGCGCCTCTGGATTCGCTCTCTCTCGCTCTCTCTCGCTCTCTCTCGTTTTTCTCCCTTTGGAACACATCCTGCTTTGAGACCGGTCTCCCCCCGGGGCGGGGAAGACGGGGGCCGATCGATCACAGCAGCGATGGGAGGAAGCGATGCGCGAATTTCGCGAGTGGATGGGGTGTGTTCTGATTCTCGGGGCGGTTTGTGCGGGGGGCGCACGGGCGGCGTCGCCGGGTGATGTCGTCATCACCGAAATCATGCAGAACCCCGCAGCGGTAAGCGACGCGAACGGGGAGTGGATCGAACTCTATAACAGCACGGGAGCTCCGATCGATCTGGAAGGGTGGACGATCGGGGACGGCGCCGCGGAGAGTCATACGATCCAGGCGGGAGGATCCGGCGTAATTCCCGCAAGCGGCTTTTTCGTGATGGGGCGTTTCAGCGATGTCACGCAAAACGGCGGCGTCGCACTCGACTATCCGTACGCAAGTGTGACCCTCGGGAATGGCGCGGACGCCGTGGTACTGAGAGAGAGCGGCGTCACGATCGATTCCGTTGGATACGACGATGGCGTCACATTCCCCGATCCTTCGGGCGCGTCGATGGAACTCGTCGATCCGGCCGCGGACAACACCGTCGGCGGCAACTGGGAAGAGAACGTGACGGATCCCTATGGAGCGGGCGACTACGGGACGCCGGGAGCGGCGAATCATGCGTGGGGCGCAATCGGCGGGCCCCCGGCGATCAGTCTGGTGGCGCACTTTCCGCTCTTCCCTTCCTCGTTCGACTCCGTTGCCGTAAACGCCCAGATCGTAGACGACGGTTCGATCACGGTCGCGAGTCTCTACTACCGCGTGGGAGGCGGAGCGTTTCAAATCGTACCCATGACTCCTGTCGGAGGAGACTTCTTCGAAGCGTGGGTTCCTCCGCTCTTCGACGGCGATGTCGTCGAGTACTACGTCTGCGCGACTGATGACGAAAGTCTGGTTTCATATGACCCGTCGGACGCTCCGGGAACGACGCACGGTTACAGCGTGCAGGACGCGCTCCCGGCGATCGCGATCAACGAGGTGACCGCCGATCCGTTCGACGACGTGAACGAAGATGGCGTGGACCATTCGTATGAAGACGAGTTCATCGAGATCTACAATGCCGGCGCGGTCACCGTCGATATCTCGGGATGGCTTCTTTCCGACGACGACTCACCGGGCGCGGAGTTCGCGTTTCCCGCCGGCACGTCGATCGCTCCCGGCGAGTTCATTACGCTGTTCGGGGGCGGTGCGCCGACGATCTTCCCCGGCCAGGTCTTCACGGATGACGGGAGAATCGGAAACGGCCTTTCGAATACGGGCGACACGGTAACCCTTGTCCGGGCCGGTGTTCTGATCGACGAGTTCACATGGGGAACCGAAGGCAATATGAACGAGTCGATGATCCGTGTCCCGGACGGCACGGGACCGTGGACGCGGCCTTCGCAGGAGGGCCGTCCGTGGTCGTTCAGCCCCCAGGCGACGAACGGGGGCGGGAGCACGCGCACGTCCCAGACGAGCTGGTCGGCGGTCAAGTCGCTCTTCCTCGATTGACGAGCGTGACGGCTGCATAGGCCGTTCGCGGAACCAGGGGGAGTGCCCCGGACCGGTTCTTCGCATGGCCGGGTCCTCCATGGCGAAGGGGCGGAGGGTGTCGCTCCCGCTGGTTCTGTATCCGAAAGGGCGTGACAGCGCCGCGCCCGGTGGGTAAGCTCTCGACGGCTTACACGAAGGGGGCGGCGCGTGATCCCGACTCTCATTGTCATCGCATACATTCTGGTTTTCCTCGAGTTCCTGATCCTTACGGGCGCGTTTCGCTTCGGGCGGCGCGAACGGAAGAGGAGCGCGCGTCGTGCCGACTACGCGCCGCGCGCCGCAATTCTCTCGCCGCACTACGGCTGGGACGAGCGAACGGAACGGAACGCCCGGCTTCTGCTCGCCCAGGATTACCCCGGCGACTATGAAGTCGTGTTCATCACGCACAAGCGCGATCAGAGCACACCGGATCCATCCTACGAACCGCTCAAGGTGCTGGCGGCCGAGCACGGGCGCGCGCGCGTGCTGCTCGCCTCGAATATCGTCGACCACAAGCTGGCCCGCTCGCAGAAAGTGGAGAACCTGCTGACGGCGGTTCGTACGCTCGACCCGGAGGTCGAGGTACTCGCGTTCGTCGACGCCGACTCGCGCGTTCGCCCCGACTGGCTGGTCAATCTCGTACAGCCTCTGCAGGAGGACAGGGTCGGCGCGACGGTCGGCGCCCGTTACTACGTACCTCATACCAGGAATCTCGCGACGCTGGTCGAGTCCGTCTGGATCAATATTCAGCTGCTCTGGCAGGGGGACCATCCGCGGGGCATGGTCTGGGGCGGCTCGAACGCCATGCGCCGGGAACTGTTCGAACGGGCCGATGTCGCGGGTCGCTGGGAGAACGCCCCATTCGAGGACCATCACCTGACGAACGCCGTCCGCGACCTCGGCCGCATCGTTCATTTCGCGCCTGAGGTCATCGTCGTTACCGAAATGTTCGAAAGAAGCTGGGCTCAGGTACTCGAGTTCACGAACCGTCAGATTCTCGTCACGTATCGCATGGGCCTGAAGACTCCGTGGGCGATGATTCTGCTCATGTATCTTCCCAAGGCGCTCATCGTGATGGGTCTCGGTGCCGTCTACTGGAACTATCCGCCTTACCTGATCGCAATCGCCGGGATCCCGGTGATCGACGTTACGATGTGTTTCGTCTCGTTCTGGATCCTGCCTCGCTGGCTGCGGCGGGAGCCCAAAGTGCTGGGATCGCATATACTTGCTTCGCTCCTCTGTCCGCTTTCCATGCTGGTGGCGATCATCAACGCGCTGAACGCACTGTTTCGGAGCGAGATCGTTTGGGGGGGCGTTCGTTATGTGATACCCTCCGCCACCGAATGCCGGGTAGTAGGGCGGGAAACCGAGTAGGGCGAAAACCGCCCGAAATCCCGCGGGAATCAATCGAGAGGGAGTGTCCGAGTGCCGACGCGAAGCCGAATCAAACCGCGTAACTTTCTGAAACATGTCACGAGTGCCCTTACGGACGACTGGCGTACATCAACGAACTTCGCGAGCTACCAGCTGGCGAAGGAAACGTTTTCCTATCGCCATCCGCTTGGCGCGAAGCACGGTCGCGGAGACAAGCTCCGCCAGATCAGCGTTCGCATCACGGACATGTGCAACCTGCGCTGCCACTCCTGTGGTCAGTGGGGGGACAACGGCTACCTGATCGGGCAGTCGCTCAAGGAACTGAAGCAGCGGGAAGTTCCGATCGAGACGTACAAGAAGCTCGTGGACGATCTCGTCGAGCAGAACCTTTCGCCGCTCTGGTATTTCTGGGGGGGCGAGCCGATGCTCTACCCGAATATCATGGAGCTCTTTCATTATATTCATGACGCCGGCATGCCGATCACGATCGTTTCGAACGGAACGAACATGGCGAAGTACGCCGAGGATCTGATCGAGACGTGTCAGATTATCTGGCTCAGCATCGACGGGCCGAACGAAGAGATCCACAACACGCAGCGCCCCGGTGTTTCGAAGAAACACGACAACTTCCGCGACGTGAAGAACGCGCTCGAGACGCTGGCGCGCGTGAAGCAGGAGAAAGAGAAGTTCTATCCGCTGATCGTGCCGATCAGCTGCATCACCGCATACAATACCGATTACGTCACGGATATCTATCGCCTCACGAACGAGCACGCGGACATGCACATCTTCTACCTGACCTGGTGGATCGATCCGCACTCGGCGCAGGAACACACGAAGGACTTCGAACGGCGGTTCGGGTTCAAGCCCAAGACGCATTACGGATGGGTGGGGGCGTGGCACGATTTCGACCACAGCCTGATTCTGGATCGCTTCAAAGAGATGGAAGAGATCAGTGACAAGACCGGTCGCTGCGCCCCGATCATGATGCCGAAGCTCACGAACACGGAAGACATTCGCGAGTATTACACGAACCATAAAGCATCGTTCGGATACGATCAGTGCGTGAGTATTTTCATGGCGATGGAGATCGACAGCAACGGCGATGTCTCGCTCTGCCGCGATTACCACGATTACATCATCGGGAACATCAAGACCGACTCGGTGGAATCGATGTGGAACAATCAGAAGGCGCTTCAGTTCCGGTCCTCGATCGCGACGGAAGGCACGATGCCCGTCTGCCGGCGGTGCTGCGGTCTCATGGGCTACTAGCACTCGTGAGGAAGCGCGCGTTTTCCAAAGCACCGTGGGAAAGCAAGGTCGGCTACTGTCGTGCGATCCGTGCGGGCGATCATGTGTACGTGACCGGAACGGCGTCGGTGGCTGACGACGGGAGCGTCTACGCTCCGGGTGATCCGGGCGCGCAGGCCGAGCGCTGTTTCGCACTGATCGAAAAGGCGCTGGCCGCGTGCGGCGCCGAAATCAGGCACGTCGTCCGAACGCGCATCTTCGTCACGAACATCGATCAGTGGGAGCCGATCGGCGAAGCCCACGCGCGCCTGTTTCGCGACCATCCCCCCGCGACCACGATGGTCGAAGTATCCCGCCTGATCGATCCCGCGATGCTCGTCGAGATCGAGGCGGACGCCGTCATCGACTGATTCCCCTGTACCATTGCCCCTCGATAATCGTGTACTCTGCCCGCCATGAGCGAGTCGCACGAGAATCGTAGGATCGGCCGGTCGGCCGGGATCATCGGGGCGGCCACGATGCTGTCCCGGGTGTTCGGCCTCGTCCGCGACATTCTTTTCGCGCAGCTCTTCGGGACATCGATGGCCGCGGACGCGTTCAATCTCGCTTATCGGCTTCCCACGTTTCTCCGCCGCGTGTTCGGGGAGGGCGTGATGAACGCCGCCTTCATCCCCACATTCACGCAGCACCGGATCGACAACGGTGAGGAAGAGTCGTCGCGTCTTGCGTCGCAGGTATTCTGGGCGCTCTCGATCCTGCTCGGCGTCGCGGTTCTCGTTGCGATGATCTGTGCTCCGTACCTCGTGGCGCTGTTTGCGCGCGGCTGGGTGGGGGAGACGGAGAAGCTGGCGCTCACGACGCACATCACGCGCCTGATCTTCCCCTACGTGTTTCTCGTGGGCCTTGCGGTGCTCGTGATGGGTATGCTGTTCGCGAGGCGCCGCTTTCTCGCGGCGTCCCTGGCGCCCACGGTCTTCAGTCTGGGATGGGTGGCCGGGGCGATCTTCGCGCTCTATTTCGCCGAGGAGACGGGGCCGCGGCTCGACTACTACTGCTACGGTCTGCTTGCCGGTTCGCTCGGCCAGTTCCTGGTGCAGCTGCCGGCGCTCCGGAACGCGGGGATTACGCTGATGCGCTGGCGCGGCCCCCGCATGCCGGAACTGCGCATCATCGGCGGTCTCATGCTGCCGGGGATCGCGGGCCTTGCCGTCGTGCAGATCAACTCGCTTGCCGACACGATCTTCGCGACGCTGCTCCCTACCGGCGCGGTGACGGCTCTCAGCCTCGGGAACCGGGTCATGCTGCTCCCGCTCGCGATCTTCGCGACGGCCGTTTCATCCGCGGCCCTTCCCGCGCTTTCGAATCAGGTACACACGGACGGACCGGTGCGCGCGAAAGCTTCTGTTTCGTTTTCGCTCCGTTTTCTGCTGTTCTTTCTGATCCCGTCGACCGTCGGTCTCTGGCTGCTTGCCCGACCGATCATCCGGCTTCTGTTCCTGCGCGGCGAGTTCGACGAGGAATCGCTTACGATGACCGCGGCGGCGCTCGGCTTTTACGCGATCGGGCTTATCGCGTTCGGTTGCCTGAAAGCAGTGGCCCCGTACTTCTTCTCGATGCGGGACACGCGCACGCCTGTCGTGGCGGGCGCCGTCGCCATGGCGGTGAACATCGTCATGAACGCCTTGCTCTACAAGCCGATGGGAGTCACGGGGCTCGCGCTTGCGACGTCGGTCGCCGGATTCGTGAACCTCGCCCTTCTTCTCGTGATTCTGGCGAAGCGTCACGGATGGCTCGAGTCGCCCGTGGCCGTACCGGCTCTTCGCCTGACGCTGGCCGCGCTCTTCATGGTGCCCGCAATCCTGTGGATCTCGCCGCTGCTCGAACCGGCGGCGGGCGCCGGCACCCTGGCCCAGCTCGGGCATGTGGGGGGCGCGATCGGCGCCGGACTCCTCGCATACGGGGCGGCCGCACTCGTGATCGCACGCGAGTTGACGCGGGAAGTGTTCTCGTCGCTTTTCGGACGGGCCTTGTCCCGGCGATGATCCTCCCCTATTTTGAGTGGGAGGACCGCACGCATGATGGACCGTGACAAACTCGACGAGCTGCCAGAGCACCCCGGCGTCTACCTGATGAAGGATGACGAGGCCTCGATCCTGTACGTCGGGAAAGCCAACAGCCTCCGCAAGCGCGTGCGCAGTTACTTCGACCGCACCCACGACTCACCCCGTCTCCGCGCACTCGTGAACCGCGTACGCGCGATCGACACGATCCTCGTCGATTCGGAAAAAGAGGCGCTGCTTCTCGAGCAGAATCTCATCAAGCAGCATCAGCCGCGATACAACGTGCGACTCAAAGACGACAAGAAGTACCCCTTCATCAAGCTCACGATGGGCGATCTCTATCCCCGGATCTACGCGACCCGCAACATAGAGAGCGACGGGTCCGTGTACTTCGGGCCGTACACGAACGTGAAGGCGATGCGCCGCGTTCTGAAGTTGATCCATCAAATATTTCCCATTCGCACGTGTACGTACAAATTTCCCACGAAGACACCGGTCAAGCTCTGCCTCGACTATCAGATCGGGCGCTGCCTGGGGCCCTGCGAAGAAAAGGTCTCGAAAGGGGAGTACGACCGCATGGTCGAGCGCGCGATTCTGCTGCTGCAGGGCAGGAACCGATCGGTCGTGAACGATCTGCGAAAGGCGATGCGGGATGCGTCGGACAACCACCGTTTCGAAGTGGCGGCGATCTATCGCGACCAGATCCGTTCGATCGAACGTGTCATGGAACGGCAGAGAATCACTTCGCAGGACGGGATCGATCGCGACGTGTTCGCGATTGCCGGCAGCGGGAGTGACGCCGTAGCGGTTCTCCTGCGCGTGCGGGAAGGAAAGATGAGCGGGCGCGAGGTGTTTCCGATCGACGAAGGCGCCGAGACGGACATCATGGATGCGTTGCTGAAGAAACTCTACGGTTCGGGGATGCCCGTGCCGAAAGAGGTGCTTTGCGACCGTGTGGTCGTGGACAGGGAAGGAATCATTCCCTGGCTTTCGGAACTCCGCGGTTCGACCGTGAAAGTGCTGGTGCCCGAACGCGGCGAAAAGCGGAAGCTCCTGGCGCTGGCCCGGGCGAACGCGGAGCACCAGCGGGAAGCGCTGATGATTCAGAAGCTCGCGCGCAAAGACCGTTCGTACCATGCGCTGCGCGAACTGCAGCGCGCGCTCGAAATTCCGCTGCTCCCGCGTAGAATCGAATGCTTTGACATTTCGAATCTCGGCGACCGCGATCTCGTCGCGTCGTCTGTCTGCTTCCTCGACGGGCTGCCCGAGAAAGCGCGCTACCGGAAGTACCGCATTCGTACGGTCGACGGCGTCGACGACTTCGCTTCGATGCATGAAGTCGTCCTGCGGAGGTTTCGCAAACTCCTGCGCGAGGGTGACGAACTTCCTGATCTCGTTGTCGTCGACGGCGGCAAGGGGCAGCTTTCCGCGGCCTTACGGGCGCTCAAGGAAGTGAACGCCGTCGACATGCGGCTCATCGCGCTCGCGAAGAAGGAAGAGGAGATCTTTCGCCCCGGGTTTCGCGAGTCTCTCAAACTCCCCGACGGCCCCGGCCTCACACTTCTGCGACGCATCCGGGACGAAGCGCACCGTTTCGCGATCGGGTACCAGCGCGACCGTCGCGCACGCGGCACGCGCGCTTCGGCGCTCGACGCCATTCCCGGTGTCGGCGACGAGCGAAAGACCGCCATCCTGAAACATTTCGGATCCGTGAAGCGCGTGAAAGAAGCTTCGGTCGAGGACCTCTGCGCGGTCCCGGGTGTCGGGCCGAAGCTGGCCCGCACGATTCGAGAACGATTGAGCGAGGCGGCGCGATGAAGCGCGACGACGCGAAGAAGCGCGACGACGGCCCCAAGGCGAAACAGAGCGCCGTGGAGGACCGCGAATTTCCGTTCGCGGGGCCTTTCCGCGAGTTTCTCGTGTTTCTGAAAACCGAGCGCGCCCTTTCGCCCCATACGATCGATTCGTACCGGCGCGATCTCGCCGCGTATCTTCTCTGGCTCGACGACCGCGGCATCCGCGCTCTGCGCAATACGAAGCGCGACGATCTGCGCGCGTATGCCACCCACATCGCGAAGCGGGGGCTCGCCGCCCGCACGCTGGCGCGCAAGTTCTCGTCGCTTCGCATCTTCCACAGGCATCTGGTCGAGCGCGGTCACCTGAAGGAGGATCCCACGTCGGTGCTCCTTTCGCCGCGGCTCCCGCTTCGGCTGCCGCACGCGCTTCCGGTCGCCACGATCGAAAAGCTGCTCGACGCGACCGAACCTGACGGCAATCTGGGCGCGCGCGATCGAGCGATGTTCGAGTTTCTGTACGCGACGGGCATGCGCGTCAGCGAGCTCATTCAGTTTCCTCTCCGCAGCTACCATCCCGACGACCGTATGGTGCGCTGCACCGGCAAAGGGAACAAGGAGCGCCTCATTCCGCTCGGGAGCCGGGCGATCGAATCCGTGGACCGCTATCTCGACCTTTCCCGCTGGAAGCTCCTCCAGGGCAAGCGTTCGCCCCAACTCTTTCTGAATGCGCGCGGCTCCGGGCTCTCCCGCATGGGTTTCTGGAAGATCCTGCGGAAGCGCGCGATCGAGGCCGGAGTCAGCGAAAAGCTCTCCCCCCACACGTTCCGCCACTCGTTCGCGACGCATCTTCTCGAAGGGGGGGCGTCTCTGCGCGACGTACAGGAGATGCTGGGCCACAGCGACCTGTCGACCACCCAGATCTACACGGCCGTCGACCGCACCTATCTGAAAGAGGTCCACCGCCAGTTTCATCCGCGTGCCTGACCCCGCCTCCTGACCCCTCCCGGGTCGCTGAACCCCTTTAAAATCACGCTTTTTCGTGGCGCGGGGGGGTGCCCTATGCTTAAATGAGCCATCAGTACGGGAGGTGGCGAAGCATGGTCCCTGCGACCGAGGAAATCAAAGGCACAGGCTATCGGGTCAACCTCGAGAACTTCGAGGGCCCGCTCGATCTGCTGCTCTATCTGATCAAGCGCGACGAGATCGACATCTACGACATCCCGATCGCGCGGGTCACGTCGCAGTACCTGGAACACGTGCGTCTGCTGGAATCGCTCGACCTCGAAATCGCGGGCGAATTCCTGCTCATGGCGGCCACGCTGATGCGCATCAAATCGAAGATGCTGCTGCCGCGCCAGCTCGACGACGACGGGGAAGAGGAAGAAGGCGATCCCCGCGACGAACTCGTGCAGCGTCTGCTCGAGTATCGCGGCTACAAACGTGTCGCCGAGAAACTGTCCGAGCAGGCCGACCTCCGCAAGCAGCTTGTCGGGCGCCAGTCGCCCCCGTATGAGCAGGGCGACGCGGAAGAGCCCGAGCTCCTGATCCCCGTGGATCTCGTGGGGCTGCTCCGCACGTTTACGACGTTGCTCGAGAACGCCCCTCGCATGGAACCGTACGAGGTCATGCTCGAGGAGTACACGCTCGAGGAGAAGAACGAGCTGATCCTGCAATGGATCGAACGGAACGAGCGCGTGGAGTTCACGACGCTCTTTCCCGCGAAGGCGACACGATCGGAAATCGTCGCGACATTCATATCGATGCTGGAACTGCTGCGCCTGCAACGGATCACGATCAGTCAGAGTGATACCTTCGGGCGCATCTGGATACGAAGACGGGAGGGGGGTGACGAGTATGGAGACGAACGAGAAGACGGAGCCGAAGTCGGATACGCAGACGGAGAATTCGCAGGAAATGACACCGGAAGAGCCGACGGAAGAGATGACGGAAGAGCCGAAGGCGATGGAATCGAACGAGAGTTCGAAACCGAAGAAGAAGCGCAGGTCGAAGTCGAAGAAGCCGAAACCGGAAAAGAAAACGGAAACGGCACGGGCTGACGCGGCTTCCGGAGCTCCGACCGGCGGAGACGCCGGCGCCGACTCGCCCGACGAAGCGGAACGGCTGGCGCGCGCGCGCGAAGTGAAGCGCATTCTCGAAGGTCTTCTGTTCGCCGCGGACGAGCCGCTTTCGATTACCCAGATCCGCCGTTTCTGGAAGGATCTGCAGCCGAAAGAGGCGAGCCACGCGATTCGCGAACTCGCCGAAGAGTACGAGCGCGAAGATCGCAGCTTCCATCTCGTCGAAATTGAAAACGGCTACCAGCTTTTGACGAAGCGCGAGTACTACCCCTGGGTCGGGCGCATGCGGAACGACATCAAGACGTTTCGCCTGTCGCGGGCCGCGCTCGAAACGCTGGCGATCATTTCTTACAAGCAGCCCGTCACGCGAGCCGAGATCGAAGAGATCCGGGGCGTTGACGTGGGCGGTGTGCTGAAGAAGCTCATGGATCGCAATTTGATTACACTCAAAGGGCGGGCTGAAGGCGTGGGACGCCCGCTTCTCTATGGGACGACCGAGTTTTTCCTGAATCACTTCGGGCTTCGTTCGCTTGATGACATGCCGAAACCAGAGGAGCTGAGCGAGCTCATGAAGTCGAAAGAACTTCAGGAGATCCACGAAGAAGTGGAAGACAAGCTCGGCCCGGCTCCTCAGAACGAAGACGCGGAGGACGAATCCTTCGCCGCAGAGGATGACGATGCCCGAGAGAACGACAGTGCAGAAGCCGAACCGGAGCGGAGCGAAAGCCCCGACGAAGGCGGCGAGCAAGACGGTGAAGTCGTCGGCGAAGCAGCCGACGGGCGAGCCGGACTCCAAGCCGGCGACGATGCCCGAGAGCAGCCCGGAGACGCCACCTTCGAAGACGAACCAGACGACTCCCGCAGCCCGGACGAAGCGCTCGCGGCCGGAGAAAGCTGATCTCGTGTCCGATGTCCGGATCAACCGGTTTCTGGCCAACGCCGGACTCGGGTCGCGGCGGAAGGTGGAAGATCTCGTCCGCCAGGGCCGGGTCACGATCAACGGACAGACGGTGTCCGATCTCTCCACCCGCGTGGATTCCGATCGCGATTGCGTACGGGTCGGCGGACGCACGATCAAAGTGGCGCGTCGCGTCGTTTATCTCGTACTGAACAAGCCGGTCGACACGCTTACGACCTCGAACGATCCCAAGGGCCGCCGCACCGTATACGATCTGCTGGCGGGCGCGCCGCATCCGATTTTCCCGGTGGGACGACTCGACCGCATGAGCGAAGGCCTGATCATCTTCACGAACGACGGTCAACTTTCGCATCGACTCGCGCACCCGCGCTACGGCATCCCGCGCGTTTATCGCCTTCATCTGACCCGCGCCGTCGACAGTTCGATGGTCGCCCGCTTTCGCCGCGGCGTGCGGATCAAGGGGGAGCTGATCCGGCCGAAGGAGGTCGAGGTCGTGCATTCCGGCCCGAAGTCCGCGACGCTCGAAGTCGTATTGCTCGAAGGGAAGAACCGTGAGATCCGGCGCATCTGCGAAGCCCTCGATCTGCGCATCGCCAAGCTGAGGCGCATCAGTTTCGGCGCGGTCAGCGTGCGCGGCCTCCCGATCGGAACCTGGCGCATGCTCCATGAGTCGGAAGTGGACTCTCTGCGGAAACAGGTCGGTCTCGGGGTTTCGTAAGCAATGATTCTTCATGTCAAAAGGAATTGCACCGCTGCGCAGCGGCGGAAGCTCGATCGCAAACTCGCTCTGATCGGGGCTACCGTTTACGAGTCGCCCGGCTCGAACGGTCGCATTCTGGCCGTGATCGGGAACCCGAAAGAGCTGCGTGCGGCAGGATTCGATCAAGAGCCCGCCGTTTCACGCTCGATTCCGATCGATACTCCGTACAAACTCGCGAATCGGGAGTTTCGCCCGAAAAACGCGGTCGTGCACGTGGGCGATCTCGCGTTCGGCGGAACGGAGGTCCCCGTGATCGCGGGGCCGTGCTCGGTGGAGAACAGGACCGACCTTCTCGCGCTCGCCCGCGCCGTCAAGAAGGGCGGCGCCACGCTGCTCCGCGGCGGTGCTTTCAAGCCCCGCACCTCCCCCTACAGTTTTCAGGGGCTCGGCGAAGAGGGGCTGTCGATTCTGGCTGAAGCCAGGCAGGAAACGGGCCTCATGATCGTTACCGAGGTCATGGACACCCGCGATGTGGATCTCGTCTGCCGGTACGCGGACATGCTTCAGGTCGGGGCTCGCAACATTCAGAACTTCAATCTGCTGAAGGAAGTGGGCAAGGCGGGGAAGCCGGTCCTGCTGAAGCGCGGCATGATGACCACGCTCAAGGAGTTTCTGATGTCGGCTGAGTACATACTTTCTAACGGGAATTTCGATGTCGTACTCTGCGAGCGCGGCATTCGTTCCTTCGATACGGCTACACGCAATCTGCTCGATCTCACGATCGTGCCGCTCATTCATCACTGGAGTCATCTTCCCGTCGTGGTCGACCCTGCGCACGGAACGGGCGATACGCGCTGGGTTCCGATCATGGCGCGCGCCGGAATCGCGGCGGGCGCCGACGGGCTTATGGTGGAAGTGCACCAGGATCCGGAGAACGCGTACTCCGACGGCGACCAGTCGCTGCTTCCTGATGATTTTGCTTCACTCATGAAGGGACTCCGTCCGGTCGCGAAGGCGATCGGGCGAAAGGTCTGATCATGGGAACGCGCCGCGACTTCGTCGTAAAACCGCGCGAAACGCCAGGCGGAACGGTTACGATTCCCGGCGACAAATCCGTTACCCATCGCATTTTCCTGCTCGGCTCCTGGGCTTCGGGGACGACACGTGTCCGCGGTGCGAACCGCGGCGACGATTGTATGCGCACTCTCGCGGCCATGCGGTCGCTCGGCGTCGAGGTCGAAGACGACGGCGTCACGATCACGCTGCGCGGCCGCGACGGCGCGTTCGCGGTTCCGGACGGCCCGCTCGACATGGGGAACTCCGGCACGGGCACGAGGCTGCTCGCCGGGCTTCTCGCGACGCAGAAGTTTTCGTCGACGCTTACAGGCGACGAGTCTCTGAAGACGCGGCCGATGGGGCGCGTTGTCACGCCGCTCCGCAAGATGGGGGCCGTGATTACGGGGAATCGCGACGGCAGCCTGCTCCCGATCACGATCGAGGGCGGCGCGCTCGAGGGCATCGAGTACAGCACGCCGGTTGCTTCGGCGCAGGTGAAGTCGGCGGTTCTGCTCGCGGGTCTCGGCGCTGCGGGGGAGACGGTCGTGACAGAGCCGGCGCACTCGCGCGATCATACGGAGCGAATGATGGCCGCCATGGGAGCGGACATCGTTTGCGAAGGGACCTCGGTTCGCCTTCAGGGGGGCGGGGCACTCCGGGGACTCGAGATGGAAGTCGGAGGCGACCCTTCGTCGGCCGCTTTCCTGATCGTGGCGGGGCTGCTGATCCCCGACGCCGAAATTGCCGTGGACGGGCTGCTCGACAACCCCACGCGCACGGCATTTCTCGATGTGCTCGATCGCATGGGCGCGAACCTCGAGCGCATCCCGCTCGGAGACGAAGGCCCCGAGAAGCGGGTGCGCGTGATCGCGCGATACGGCCCGCTCCGCGCGACAGAAGTCAGCGGCGCCGAGATACCCGCGCTGATCGACGAGATCCCGATCCTGGCCGTAGCCGGCGCCACCGCGCGTGGCAACTTCCGTGTGCGGGACGCGGCCGAGCTTCGCGTCAAGGAGTCCGACCGGATCGCCACGACAGTAGCCATGCTCCGGGCGTTCGGCGTGGAAGCGGACGAGGACGAGGACGGGTTCGTTCTGCAGGGGCCGAAACCGGGCAAGAAGAATCTGAAGGGGGCGAAGATCGACGCGGCGAAGGACCACCGGATTGCGATGGCGGCCGTTGTCGCCGCGCTCGCGGCGAAGGGCAAGAGCCGCATCGAAGACGTGGCCTGTGTCGAAACGTCGTTCCCCGAGTTTCTCGATCTGTTCCGCGCGCTCGGACTCGAGCAGTCCATTCGTTTAGAGGAGAAGTAATGGCGATCGTGATCACGATCGACGGGCCGGCGGGCGCGGGAAAGACGACGACAGCGCGCGGCGTTGCAGACGAGCTCGGCTATCACTATCTCGACACCGGCGCTCTCTATCGCGGTTTCGCCGTCATCGCGCTCCGTGCCGGAATCGATGACGCGGCCTCGCCGGCGCTGCTCGATGCATTGCGCGGCGTTGCGGTCGAGGCGTACTGGGACGAGAACGGCATGCGCGTTCGCGTCGACGGCGAAGACGTAACGGGGGAACTGCGCCGACCCGCCGTGACGAAGCTCGTTTCTCCTCTTTCGGCGATCCCCGAGTTTCGCGACAGGCTCATGCCCGTGCAGCGGGCGGCGGCCGATCTCGGGGGACTGGTCGTTGACGGACGCGATACCGGATCGGTCGTGTTTCCGAACGCCGACCTCAAGATCTTCCTCGTGGCCGACGTGCACGAACGCGCGCTCAGGCGGTCGCGCGAACTCGCCGCCGCCGGTGTCGAGCACGACGTGAAAGACGTGCAGCGCGAGATCGCCGAACGCGACGCCCGCGATTCGGGGCGCAAAGTCGCTCCCCTCGTTTTTCCCGACGGCGGCATCCGGATCGACACGACCGGGCTTTCGATCGGCGATCAGATCGCGCGGATCGTGGCGCTTGCCAGAGAGCGCGGCGCATGAGACCCCATTACTGGTTCGGTTGGAATTTCCTGCGACTTTCGGCCCGGCTCCTGTTCGGATTTCGCGTAATCGGGGAGGAGAAGATCCCGCTTGAAGGCGGTGTGATCATCGCCCCGAACCACGTTTCGTACTTCGATCCTCCGATCGCGGGACTCGCGTGCCGGCGCGAGGCGCATTTTCTCGCGAAGCGGGAACTGTTCCAGATCTGGTTTCTGGGCTGGTTGATCGCGAAATACAACGCGGTCCCGGTGCGGCGCGGCGCCATCGCAAAAAGCACGCTCCAGAACGTCCTTGGCGTCCTCCGGGGCGGGGGGGCGCTCCTGCTGTTCCCGGAAGGAACGCGCTCGAAATCGGGCCGCGTCGGGGAGCCGTTCCCCGGAATCGGCATGATCGCGGCTCAGGCGGGCGTTCCGATCGTGCCGGTCTATGTGCGTGGCACGAACCGTCTTGCCCGCTCGATCTGGAAGCGGGGCCACCTCACGGCCTTCGTAGGGGATCCGATCCCGCCGCTCCAGGTCGCTCCCGGCGAGGATCGCAAGGAGCGGTACAGGGAACTCGCGGTTACTGTCACGGCCCGGATCCGGGAGCTGTCCGAAAAGCACCGGGAACCGGCGAACGTCGGTACGGCGAAGGCAGATCTCTGATTTTCTGTTTGTGATTCCATCCCCGATGTGCCTATCATATGGGTTCGCGCTCTGTGAGCGCCGAACGCCCTTTTCGAGGGCGAATCTCAATGTCCGAGGAGGCAGAGTTACTAGTATGGAAGATAGGAAATTCGAACGTCGACCCCGCCATGAGGAAGACGATTTCGACGATGACGTGGCTACCACCACAGAACCCGTGAAGAAAGAGCCGAGAATTCGGCTCGTAAACGTGGATGAGGAGGAAGAGGGCGCTCGCGAAAGCGCTCAGGCACTTCTCGACATGTACGAAGAGTCGATGAAGGAGATCGCGGAAGGTCAGATCGTAAGCGGCACCGTACTCCGCGTCGGCGTCAATGAAGTGATGGTGGATGTCGGCTTCAAATCAGAAGGCGTCATTCCGATTCACGAATTCCAGGAACCGGTGAACATCCAGGTCGGCGAGCAGATCGACGTTTACCTGGAACGGCTCGAGAATCAGGACGGCCTCGTCGTTCTCTCGAAGCAGCGCGCGGACTTCCTCAAGGTCTGGGGAGAAATCAAGGACGCGTACGACAACGGCAACGTCGTACAGGGTCGTGTGCTTCGTCGCATCAAAGGTGGTCTCGTTGTGGACCTCTTCGGCGTGGAAGCGTTTCTGCCCGGTTCGCAGGTCGCACTTCGCCAGGTTCCGAATCTCGACGAACTGATCGAGAAGGATTTTCCGTTCAAGATCATCAAGCT
This sequence comes from Candidatus Eiseniibacteriota bacterium, assembly GCA_029262235.1. Classification (GTDB taxonomy): domain Bacteria; phylum Orphanbacterota; class Orphanbacteria; order Orphanbacterales; family Orphanbacteraceae; genus JABDJQ01. The sequence continues at coordinate 271,951 of JAJCZU010000006.1, forward strand.
CAACAAGCGCCGCCGGAACATCGTGGTTTCGCGTCGTGTCGTGCTTGAAGAAGAACGGTTCACTAAGAAAGAAGCTCTCATCAAGGAGCTCGAGAAGGGCCAGATCCGCAAGGGCGTCGTCAAGAACATCACCGACTTCGGTGCGTTCGTCGACCTCGGCGGCATCGACGGTCTCCTTCATATTACGGATATGTCGTGGGGCCGCATCGGCCACCCGTCGGAAGTCGTATCCATCGGGGACGAAATCGAAGTCAAGGTGCTCGAGTTCGACCGCGAGAAGGAGCGCATTTCGCTCGGTCTCAAGCAGATGACTCCGTATCCGTGGGAAGATGTCGAGAAGCGCTATCCCGTCAACGAGAAGATCGTCGGCCGCGTGGTTTCGATCACGGACTACGGCGCGTTCATCGAACTCGAGAAGGGAATCGAAGGGCTCATTCACGTTTCGGAGATGTCGTGGACGAAGCACGTTCGCCATCCCAGCAAGATCGTGAATGTCGGCGATCAGGTCGAAGCCGTCGTGCTGAAAGTCGATCGCGAGAACGAAAAAATCTCGCTCGGCCTGAAGCAGGCGGAACCGGATCCGTGGCTCAGCATCGATCAGCGCTACCCGGTCGGCTCGAAATTCGCCGGCACCGTACGCAACCTCACGAACTTCGGCGCCTTCGTCGAACTCGAAGAGGGGATCGACGGGCTCGTGCATATTTCGGATATGTCCTGGACGAAACGAATCAAGCACGCGAACGAAGTCGTCAAGAAGGGCGATGAAGTCGAAGTGATGGTTCTGAATATCGATAAGGAGAACCGACGGATCTCGCTCGGCCTGAAGCAGGTGCAGAACGATCCGTGGGAAACGCTTGCACACCAGATGCCCGAAGGCACCAAGATCGACGGAACCGTCGTGAAGGTCGTCGATCGTGGTGTCGTGGTCGATGTGGGCGACGATCTCGAAGGCTTCGTACCGCTGAACCAGGTGCCCGAGGAGATGACGAAGAACAACTTCGCCGGTCTCGCAGAAGGCACCGCGCTTCAGCTGCGCGTCGTACGTCTCGATCCGCAGAATCGCCGGATCGTCCTCTCCGTGAAAGCGTTCTTCGAAGGCGAAGAGCGTGAGGAGGTGGAAGGTTACCGGGCGCGTTCCGGCGGTGAAGGCGGCGGCGGTGGCGGTGGCGGCGGTGGTGGCGGCGGAACGACGCTGGCTGATATGGTCGACCTCTCGGGAGCAGCCGCGGTCGCCGACGCGAACGCGGAGGCAGCTGCCGGAGGCGCCGAGCCCGCTGCCGGTGACGCTGAGCCCGCTGAAACGGCCGATTCGGAGGAGGATGAGACGGAATCGTCTTGACAACGATCAAGGCCGGACCGATCATCTTCCGTTAGCTAGGTTGTTTGTGGACGGGCGATTAGCTCAGCTGGTTAGAGTGCTTGCTTGACATGCAAGAGGTCACTGGTTCAAGTCCAGTATCGCCCACCATTTTTGTTCGTTATCGGTCGGAACGGGGCTTCCACTGTGGAGGCCCCGGTCTGCCGTTTTCAGCTTTCCGCCAATCGGGGAGCGGGGTAATACGTTGACGATGCAGGTTGTCCCGAAAACGGGAACGGAAAACGACGCCTACTGGATATACCGTCACTCGACGGCACATCTGATGGCGTCCGCGATCCAGCGGCTCTGGCCCGACGCGCAGTTCGCGATCGGTCCTCCCACGAAGCTCGGAGAGAAGTTCGGCGGCGTCGGCTTCTACTACGATCTCGACATGGAGCAGACGCTGACGCCCGAAGACCTCGAGAAGATCGAAGAGGTCATGAAGGAGATCGCGAGCGAAGATCAGGAGTTCGTGCGTGAGGAGATCTCGCGCGACGACGCGATCGCGCTGTTCAAGAAGCTCGGCCAGAACTACAAGGTGGAGCTGATCGAGTCGTTCCCGGCCGATGACGGCCTGTCGCTCTACAAGAACGGCAGCTTCACGGATCTCTGTCGCGGGCCGCATCTCAAGTCGACGAAGGAAATCAAGGCGTTCAAGCTGATGTCGCTCGCGGGCGCCTACTGGCGCGGCGATGAAAAGAACAAGATGCTGCAGCGGATCTACGGGGTCGTCTTCAAGACGCCGAAGGACCTGAAGAAGTATCTGCATCAGCTCGACGAAGCGGAGAAGCGCGACCATCGCCGGCTCGGGAAAGAGCTCGATCTCTTCTCGAGCGACGACAAGTACGGTTCGGGCCTGATCTTCTGGCATCCGAAAGGCGCGCGCATCCGGAACGAGATGGAGCGCTTCTGGTACGACGCGCATCTGAAGAACGGATACGATCTGCTCTATACGCCGCATCTGGCGAAAGAGCATTTGTGGGATACGAGCGGGCATACCGAGTACTACAGCGACCGGATGTATGCGCCGATGGAAATCGACGGCGTGAACTATCGGGTCAAACCGATGAACTGCCCGTTCCACATCCACATTTACAAGACGCGGATTCGAAGCTACCGCGAACTGCCGATCCGCTACGCGGAGCTCGGCACGGTCTATCGATATGAGCAGTCAGGCGAGCTGCACGGGCTGAAGCGCGTACGCGGATTCACGCAGGACGACGCGCATCTTTTCTGCACGCAGGACAACCTGCGCGAAGAGATCGCGTCGACGCTCGAGTTCACGCTCTACATGCTGCGCACGTTCGGATTCTCGGAGTTCGAAGTGTTTCTTTCGACGCGCCCCGAGAAATCGGTCGGCAGCGACGACGACTGGGATCGCGCGACGCAGGCGCTCCGGGACGCGCTCGATTCGTCGGAGTTCGATTACGAAATCGATCCGGGCGAAGGCGTTTTCTACGGGCCGAAGATCGACATCAAAATCCGGGACAGCCTCGGACGCGCGTGGCAGTGCTCGACCATCCAGGTCGACTTTAATCTGCCCGATCGTTTTGATATGAAATATCGCGGCTCCGACGGAGGAGAGCATCGCCCGATCATGATTCACCGGGCGCTTCTCGGGAGCTTCGAACGATTCTTTGCCTGCCTGGTCGAGCACTACGCCGGAGCGTTTCCGGTTTGGCTCGCCCCGGAGCAGGTTCGTCTGCTGCCGGTCACGGAGAATCAGGTGGCGTACGCGAACGAAGTCGCCGACCGTTTCAAGGCGGCGAACGTCCGCGTGATCGTCGACAACAGCGACGAAAAACTCGGGTTCAAAATTCGCAAAGCCCGGGGGGACCGGCTTCCGTACATGCTCATTATCGGTGAGCGTGAAGCGGAAGCGGACACGGTCTCGGTGCGAGGCCGGGGGGGCGACGAAGGAGTCGTGCCCGTCGGTGAGTTTCTGGAAAGAATTCGGGGCGAGATTGAGAGCCGCAAAACGGTCCTCGTCCCGGTGGAGGGGTAGCAATCAAAGGTAAACGTGCGCCGGAAGTCAGAGTCAATCACAGGATCCGCGTTCCGCAGGTCCGCGTCATCGATGAAGAAGGGGAGATGGTCGGCATTGTCGACACTCCGCAGGCCCTCGCGCTCGCCGCGGAAAAGGGGCTCGATCTCGTTGAGGTCGCCGCGAACTCGCGGCCACCCGTCTGTCGTATCATGGACTACGGAAAGTTCAAGTACGAAGCGGCGAAGCGGACCAAGAAAGCGAAGGCGAAGCAGCACACCACGCAACTGAAAGAGGTGAAGCTGCGGCCGAAGATCGAGAAGCATGACTTCGATTTCAAACTGCGCCACGCCCTCAAGTTTCTCGAGGGGCGCGATAAAGTCAAAGTGACGGTGATATTCCGCGGTCGTGAGCTTGCGCATATCGATCTCGGGAGAAAAGTCCTCGATGCATTTGTCGAGGCCATCGGAGAGAATGCCGTGGTCGAACTCCATCCCAAGATGGAGGGGCGGAACATGTCCATGGTGCTCGCTCCCAGATCACAGAAGAACAAAGTGACGTCCTCGAAAGAAGAGGATTCTCAGGTTTAATCAGGAGGCATCATGCCCAGAGCAAAAAGCGGCCCTCCGGGGTCCAGAAAACATCGCAAAGTACTGAACCGCGCGAAGGGGTTCGTCGGGAGCCGCGGGAATCTCTACCGCACGGCGTCCACGTCGGTCATCAAAGCCCTGCAGCACGCGTATGTCGGTCGGAAGCTCAAGAAGCAGCAGTATCGTCAGCTGTGGATCGTGCGAATCGGCGCGGCGGCCCGCCTGAACGGCATGTCGTACAGCCGCTTCATGAACGGTCTCAGCAAGTCGGGGATCGAGCTGAACCGGAAGGTTCTGGCGCACCTGGCCGCCCACGATGAAGCGGCGTTCGCCGATCTCGTGGAAGTGGCGAAGAGCGCCCAGACTGAGGCGAAGGGCGCCCAGGCTTAAGTTTCGGAAAGAATGGCCTTTTCTCTGCCCGATGTCCTATGCTAAGAAGGGCTAAGGGGAGTGACTTCATGAGCAGCTTGAACTTCGATCGTCTCGATCGATCCATCGACCGTCTTCGGCGCCGCCTCCAGGACCTGGAGCGCGAGCGTGACAAGTGGGCGATGGAGCGGGAACGCCTCGAGCGCAAGTTACAGGCGCTCGAAACCGAAGTCATGCGTCTTTCCGATGCCGACCGCCATGCGGCGAGTCTGCGCAATGAAAACGAGCAATACAAGAAGAGCCAGGCTATCGTTCGCGACCAGGTCGTGAAGATGCTCGACAGGATTCAAACCATCGAGCAGTAAGAGCCGGGCTCTTTCTTTTTTTATAGAGTGCGAAGTTCGAGGGCGGGGCAACGGCGTAATCCACGCAACGGTGTTTGGATTGCGGAACCGGCGCAATGTGCGTGACGCCCTGATTGAAACGAATCCAACGTTTGCGAGGTCGTCTTGGAATCTCCCAAGGGAAGCGCAAAGGTCACGATATTCGGGAACGAATACCAGGTACAGGCGTCCGAAGATCCCGGGTACATTGAAAAGATCGCCCGTTATGTCGACGGGAAAATGCGCGAACTGCAAAGCCGGAGCACGATTTCTTCTTCGACGAAGATCGCGATCCTGGTCGCTATGAACATCGCCGACGAACTGCACAAGGAGTTGGAGGCGAAGGAAGCGATCCAGCGCGATGTCGATGAACGTGCCGGCGCCCTGGAGTTGATCCTGGAGGGACAGGCCGGCGACTGACCCGCCGTGCCGCCGCATCGCGATTCGTTTCATTCATGTGTTTTCGTTGCCCTGTCGGGTCCGTGCCGGAACATCCTCCGGTAAGCGACTCTGGCAGGGTTTTTTTCTGGCCGCTTTTCCGTCGGGACGACGCGAACGTCGTGCGACGCAACGTCATCACGACGCGGCCGGCTCATAAATAGGGAGGCACGCCTCCCGGGAGGACGGGGATGACTCTGCTCCAAATCGGTATTGCTGCCGGCGTAGGGATCCTTCTCTCGCTGGTCTTCTGGTTCCTTCAGATGCGCGTCGGACGCGGCCGGGTACAGTCCGCGCAGAACGTGGCCTCGAAAATCATCGACGAGGCGAAGAAGGAAGCGGAGACCCGCAAGAAAGAAGCGACGCTCGAAGCCAAAGACGAGTGGTTCAAAGCAAAAGAGAAATTCGATCGCGAGACCGAGCAGAAGAAACGTGAAATTGCCAAGCTCGAGAAGCGCGTTACGGATAAAGAAGCGAGTTTGAACAGGCGGGTCGATCTTCTCGACAAGAAGGACGCCGAGAACAAACAGAAGGAAACGGACCTGAAGGGCCTCGAAGCGGGGCTGCGATCGCGTGAAGGGGAACTGGCGGATCTGATCGACAGGCAGAATGTCCAGCTGGAACGCATTGCCGGACTTTCGACGTCCGAAGCGAAGACGATCCTGATGACCAACCTCGAAGACGAGGCGCGCCACGAAGCCTCGAAGCAGCTCCGGGCCATCCGCGATGAAACGAAGCGGACCGCGGAGAAAGAGGCGAAGAAGATCGTGACGCTGGCCATCCAGCGCTGTGCCGCGGACCATTCGGCCGAGACGACCGTTTCGGTCATCACGATTCCGAACGACGAAATGAAGGGCCGCATCATCGGGCGCGAGGGGCGGAATATCCGCGCGTTCGAACAGGCGACCGGCATCGACGTGATCATCGACGACACGCCGGGTGCTGTCGTGCTCTCGGGCTTCGATCCGGTACGTCGCGAAATCGCGCGGGCCTCGCTCGACCGCCTGATCAGCGACGGCCGCATTCATCCGGGACGCATCGAAGAGGTGGTCCAGAAGGCCGCGAAAGAGATGGACGAGAAGATCATCGACCTCGGAGAGCGCACCACGCTCGAAATGGGCACAGTGGGCGTTCACGAACGCATCGTCAAGCTGCTGGGAAGGCTCCACTACCGCACGTCGTACGGGCAGAACGTGCTCGCCCACTCGAAAGAAGTGGCGTGGCTCTGCGGCATCATGGCCGCGGAACTCCGGCTCGACCAGACGCTCGCGAAGCGGGCCGGGCTTCTTCACGATATCGGGAAGGCGCTCACGCATGAAGTCGAAGGCCTGCATTCGCTGATCGGGGGCGACGTGGCCGAGAAGTGCAACGAGAACAAGATCATCGTGAACGCAATCCGCGCGCATCATGACGACGTGGAGCCGATTTCGCTCTATGTGCCGATCGTGCAGGCGGCGGATGCGATTTCGGGGGCGCGTCCGGGCGCGCGCGGCGAGACGATCGAAACCTACGTGCAGCGTCTCGAGAAACTCGAGGACATCGCGAATTCCTTCAAGGGAGTCGAAAAATCGTTCGCCATCCAGGCGGGCAGGGAAGTGCGTATCATGGTGGAGGGCGGGATCGTCACGGATGACGAAGCGTCCAACATGTCCGCTTCGATCGCGCGCAAAATCGAGAAGGAACTCGAGTACCCCGGCCAGATCAAAGTCACCGTGATTCGAGAAACCCGTTCCGTGGAGTACGCAAGATAACGATGCAGTCTGTCGCACAGAAGAACATTGACGGCAAACTCCTCGCGAAGGAGATCGAAGCGAAAGTCGGCGCGGCCGTTGATCGTTTGAAGACACGGGGCGTGACGCCGCGTCTCGTGTCGCTCGCGGTCGACGAAGAGGATGCGTCGTTCGATTCCTACATGCGTCAGCGTGACAAGGCCTGCGTCCGTGTGGGAATCGAGTCGTCGGTCGAGAAAGTGCCGCTTGCAGGGGGGGAGCGCGAGCTCAATCGAGCCCTTGCCAGGCTGAGCGCCGACTCGACCGTGCATGGCATCTTGATCAAGCAACCGCTTCCTTCAGGGTTCAATGAACAGGCGCTGCTTGCGAACCTCGATCCGAAGAAGGACGTCGAAGGGATTCATCCCTATAACCTGGGGCTGCTCGCGCTCGGGCGTCCGCGCTTCGTTCCGTGTACGGCGCTGGCCGTGATGGAAATCATGGATCGCTTCAACGTGGAGATGGACGGGCGCCACATCGTGGTCCTCGGCAGGAGCAAAGTCGTGGGGGCCCCGCTTACGACCATGCTCTTGCAGAAGCGCTCGGGCGGGAACGGCACGGTCACCGTATGTCATTCGCGTACGCGTGATCTGCCGAGCTACGTTCGTCAGGCCGAGATCCTGATTGCCGCGATCGGCCAGCCGGAGTTCGTGCGCGGCGAATGGCTTCGCGAGGGTGCCGTCGTGATCGACGTCGGCACACATGCGATCGACGCGCCCGATACGAAGAAGGGATGGAAGCTCGTCGGCGACGTGCACGCGGCAAGCGCTCTCCCCGTCGTTTCGCGCATGACGCCCGTACCGGGCGGTGTCGGTCCCGTCACCACGTCTCTGCTGCTGCAGGCGACCGCGCGCGCAGCCTCCGGAGCGGAGGAGTAATGGGCTACCCGGCCCCCCGGGGCGGACGCGCCGGCGAGGGCCGGCAGAGTCAATCGCGGCGTGGCGAGCGGAAAATACTGACTGTTTCCGAGCTCGCGGCCCGTGTCAAAGATCTCATCGAGCGCTCGATTCCCCACGTCTGGATCGAGGGCGAGATTTCGAACTTCGTGCATCACGCCTCCGGCCACATGTATTTCTCCCTGAAAGACGAGCGGTCGCAGATCAGCGCCGCGTTTTTCGCCGGTGACAACCGCACGCTCAAGTTCCGGCCCGAGAACGGCATGAAAGTGTACGCGTTCGGGAGTCCGACGATTTATGGTGTGCGCGGGGCGTATCAGATCGTCGTGAGCCGCATGCAGCCGGCGGGGGTCGGCGATCTCGAGCTTGCATTTCGCCAGCTGAAGGACAAGCTCGACAAAGAGGGCTTGTTCCGCGCCGATCGCAAGAGACCGATTCCGCGCTACCCGCGTGTCGTGGCGCTCGTCACCTCCCCGTCAGGTGCGGCGGTTCACGACATGCTGCGCGCGCTTCACAGACGCTTTCCATTAGACGTAAAGATCATACCGGTTCGGGTACAGGGTGACGGCGCGGCGCGGGACATCGCCGCCGGTCTCGACCGTGCCAATCGTCTCACGGGCGCTGACGTGATCCTGCTCGGCCGCGGCGGCGGATCGCTGGAGGACCTCTGGGCGTTCAACGAGGAGATCGTGGCGCGGGCAGTGGCCGACTCTCGCATTCCGGTGGTGACCGGAATCGGGCACGAGGTCGATACGACCATCGCGGACTTCGTGGCGGATCTGCGGGCGGCGACGCCGACGGCGGCCGCGGAACTCGTCGTTCCCGACAGGCGGGAAGTGCTCGACAGCCTTCGTCATTCGGAAATGCGCCTCGCGCGCCGGATCAGCGAGCGACTCGCCCTTCTGAAAGAACGGCTGGCCCGTTTCGCCGAGAGCCGTGCACTGGCCGAGCCGCGCGCGCGGCTTCTGACCGAAGCGCAGCGTCTGGACGATCAGACCGACCGGATGGCGCGCGCTCTGCACAACCTGCAGCTCCGCACGGCGGACGAACTGCGCGAGAGCGCCCGGCGGATGGTGCGCGCCCACAGGAACGAACAGAGCCGCTGCGGCGTGCGACTCACGGAGCAGGCGCGCCGCATGGTGCAGGCGCTCCGAAACTGGGAGGGCCGTGTGACCGGTCGTGTGGAGCTCGTGAACGAAAAACTCGCCGCACTCGATCCGCTTGCGGTGCTGAAGCGCGGCTACGCGATCGCGCGCACTGCGGAATCGGGGGCGACGATTACGGACGCTTCCACCGTGGCCGCCGGCGATGCCATCACAATACGATTTCGGAAGGGGGAGGCGGACGCCGTGATCGAGCGCGTTCGGCCGACCGCCCCGGGGGAGACGAAGGATTCATGACGAAGGAAACGAAAGAATTCGACTGGGACGCCAAGATGAAGCGGATCGAAGAGATCGTGAAGACGCTCGAGGCGGGCGGAGCCGGTCTCGACGATTCGATCAAGCTGTTCGAAGAGGGAACGAAGCTCGTACAGGAGAGCCGGAAGGAACTCGACCGGGCCGAACTCCGCGTGACGAAGCTGATCGAGGAAAACGGTTCGTTCAAAGAGACGCTGTTCGAAGAGGGGAGCGACGATTCGTGAACGCGGCCCCGGCACGGTGGGACGCGCATCGAAAGAGCGTGGAGCGCGCGCTGCGCGAGGCGCTCGACGGATCGGGCGCGGACAACCGCGTGGTCCAGGCGATGCAGTACTCGCTGACTGCCGGTGGGAAGCGTGTCCGCCCGATTCTGCTGCTGCTCGCGCATGAAGCCGCGGGCGGGCGTGCGGATGGGGCGGCCCAGGCGGCGGCAGCGCTCGAGATGATCCACACCTACTCGCTGATCCACGACGACCTGCCCTGCATGGACGACGACGATCTTCGCCGCGGGCGTGCGACCTGCCACGTCGCGTTCGGCGAAGCGGCGGCTCTCCTTGCCGGCGACGCCCTTCTGACGCACGCGTTCGCCCTCCTTGCCGAAGCGCCGGGCGTCGACCCGGCGGTCCGCTGCCGGATGATTGCGACCCTGGTCGGCGCGATCGGATATGATGGCATGATCGGCGGGCAGATGCTCGATCTCGACGCCGAGCAGAAGGACGGACTCTCGATCGCGGAGCTGCAGACGATTCATGAACGGAAGACCGGTGCGTTCCTCGAGGCAGCCCCGGCGCTCGGTGCCATGGCGGCCGGCGCAACCGATGAAGTCGTAGCAGGCTTTCGAGAGTATGGACGCAAGATCGGTCTCGCATTCCAGATTGCGGACGATCTGCTCGACGTTACCGGTACGGCAGAGGACGCCGGCAAGCGTGTCGGGAAGGATGCCGCACGGGGGAAAGCAACGTACCCCGGGCTTCTCGGAATCGACCAGTCCCGCGCCCGCGCGCAGGAGCTCGTGGAGGACGCGATCCGGGCGCTCCCGTGCGACACGGCCGACGGCGATCTGGCCGTTCTCGCGCGCTACATCGTAGAACGAATTCACTAGGCGGGCACCATGCGAGTCGGAGTCATCGCGAATCAGACGAAGGAAGGCGCGGAGCACGCAATCAGCGTGCTCGAGTCGTGGGCGGCGAAGCAGGGGCACGAGCTCGTTTTGAATCGAGAAGAGCATCCGCCGCGCGAGATGCAGCGTGCGCTCCTTCGCTCGCACGTGATCGTGACGCTCGGAGGCGACGGCACGATGCTCGGCGGGGCGCGGATCGTCGGAAAGAGTCAGATCCCGATCCTGGGCGTCAACCTCGGGAAGTTCGGATTTCTCGCCGAGACCTCCGTCGACAAACTCGCCGCCACACTCGATCTGGTCGCGGCGGACGAACATCAGATCGTGGAGCGCATGAATCTCGGGGGCCGCATCGAACGGCCCGGACGCGACACGATTTCGTTTTCCGCGCTGAACGACGCGGTGATTTCGCGCGCGGATGCTACGCGCATCGGTCGCTTCGAGACGTTTCTTCAGGGAGAGATGATCAACTCGTACACGGCCGACGGGCTGATTCTCGCGACACCGACCGGCTCGACCGCGTACAATCTGTCCGCGGGGGGGCCGATCGTTTCGCCCGACATGCGCGCGATCCTCGTCACGCCGATCTGTCCCCACACCCTGGGGATTCGTCCTCTCGTGCTTCCGCAGCACGAAGAGATTCGGGTACAGTTCCCCGAGGGGCGCGAAAAGTACGAACTGACGGTCGACGGCCAGAGGCTCTACCACCTGACGCCCGACACCACCGTAACCGTTTTCATGGCCCCGTTCGTGACGCGACTGGTCCGCGTCGGCGGGCCTCGTTTCTATCATGTACTTCGGCAAAAACTTTACTGGGGAAAACGGGACTCGACCTTGGAGTCGTAACCATGCTGCGAGAACTTCGCATCCAGAACTTCGCCCTCGTCGATCGTCTCACGATCGAATTCGAGAGCGGCCTCAATATCATTACGGGCGAAACCGGCGCCGGGAAGACCATTCTCTTCCAGGCGCTGAACGCGTTGCTCGGCGGCAAATCGAAGCGACCGCCCGTGCGCGAGGGGGCGAAAGCCGCCGTGCTGCAGGGGTTGTTCGATGTTTCGGGTCTCACCGATTTTCCGGGCGCGGAATACGCGGAAGACGGCGAGCTCATTCTCGAACGCAAGATCCCGGCCACCGGGCGCGGACGTATCGAGGCGAACGGCCGCCTGATTCCGCTCGACCGGCTGCGCGAATGGAGTTCCTGGCTCGTGGACTTTCACGGACAGAGTGACAAAGAGGGGCTCGTGCATGCGTCCCGCCAGCGCGCGTATCTCGACCGCTACGGCAATCTCGACGCGGAGCTCGAGGCGTATCGCGAGGCGCTTCGTGTGCGGCGCGACGCGGAGGCCGCGCTGAAAGAAGAAGAAGAGCGCATTGCCGGGCTTCGTGAACGCGAGGACTTTCTGCGCTGGCAGGTACGCGAAATCGATGAAGCGGAACTGAAGCCGGGCGAGAAGGAAGAGCTGGAAGAGGAGATCCGTCTGCTGCAGGAAGCGGAGAAGTTGCGCGAAGTCGTGTACGCGGCGCGACAGACACTGCACGAAGACGACGGATCGGCGGTTGAGCGGATCGGAACCATCGCAGACAAACTCGAACGCTTCACCGACTACGGTGACGAGGCGGCGACGGCGGCGGAAGGTTGCCGGCGCGCGCTTCTGGAGATCGACGACGCTCTTCGCGCGATCGACCGTCTCGAAGAAAGGGTCGATGCGCCCGCGGGCCGCCTGGAAGAAGCGATCGAGCGCTGCGAGATCATCATTCGCCTCGAACGCAAGATGCGGAAGGAAGTGCCGGAGATCCTGAAGCATCGCGACGAATCGCAGGCCGAACTCGAGACACTCGACCGCAGCGACGAGATCGTGAAAAAGATGCGCGCGGAACTTGCGGAGAAAACGATCGCGCTCTCGTCGTGTGCGGAAGCGCTTTCGAAGAGGCGCACGGTCACCGCGAAGAAGCTCGCGAAACGAATCGAACAGGGTCTCGAGGATCTGTCGTTTCGGGGGGCGCAGTTCAAGATCGAAGCGACGCGCGTTCCGGATGCGGCGGGCGAAGTCGTGATCGGAGGGGAGCCGTTCCGCGCCGATCGCGACGGGATCGACCGGATCCGGTTTCAGCTCTCGGCCAACGTGGGAGAGCCCATTCGCGACCTGAAAAGTGTGGCATCCGGCGGCGAGCTCTCGCGCATCATGCTCGCGCTGAAGCGCGTTCTCGCGGATTCGTCCCCCGTGCCGACCGTGCTGTTCGATGAAATCGACGCGGGCGTCGGAGGCGATGTCGGCGAGAAGATCGGCCTCGCGCTGCGGGACGTCGCGCAGGCACGACAAGTACTCTGCATCACGCATCTCCCTTCGATTGCGGGCATGGCCCGTCGACACTTTCATGTCGGCAAGGAAGTCGACGGGGGGAGGACGCTGATCCGACTTTCGATTCTGGAGGATGCCGAGCGCGTGGACGAACTCGTGCGCATGCTCGGGGGCGGAGGAAAGAAGGCAAGCGTCGCGCACGCCGAGGAGATTCTGCGCGCAGCCGGACAGGGCGTCTGACAGCGCGCCGAGAGCCGTGAAAGCAGTCCGCCGTTCCGGGAAATCGCTTGACACCCCTTGCCTGCGATTGCACACTGAACTCCCTAGGATACAATCAGTTAACGATTTTTCGGACGCATAAAATCTCACCGTCCGAGCACAGGTGAATCATGACCACTCCTTCCTGGAGGCGGTTCCGCGAGATCGCCCCGCGGGGTACGCTCGTCCCCGTCTATCGCGAAATACTTGCTGACATGGAAACGCCCGTCTCCGCGTTCCTGAAGGTGTCGGATGACGACCCCTGCTATCTTCTGGAGAGCGTGGAAGGGTCGGAGAAGCTCGCTCGCTATTCGATCATCGGAATCGATCCGGAGACGATCGTGAGCGTTACGGGGGACCGCGCCGAGATTCGAAAACGCGGGCGCGCGCCGCGTGTCGTCGATGCGAAAGACCCGCTCGAGCCGATCGAGAAGACATTCGGCAAAATCAAACCGGTCGAAGTCGACGGGCTGCCCCCTTTCTACGGGGGCGCGGTCGGTTTTCTCAGCTACGATGCCGTTCGCAAGTTCGAGAAGCTGCCGACGAAGACCAAAGACGATCTTCACGTTCCCGATTCCCTGTTTGTATATGCACGAACCATCCTCGTGTTCGACAATCTTACGCACACGATGAAGGTCGTGACCCACGCGAAAGGCGGCAGGCGCGCGAACCTCGAGAAGGAATATCGTGACGCGGAAAAGCGAATCGATGATGTGATCGCGCGGCTCAAGCTCCCGGTCGCCCAGCCGGAGCAGCCCGTGCGCAAGTCGAAGAAGCTGCGCTATGACAGCACGTTCACGAAAGCCGCTTTCGAGAAGGCCGTGCGCAAGATCAAGACCTTCATCCGTGACGGCGATATCTTTCAGGCGGTTCTTTCGCAGCGCATGAGCGTCCCGCTGCCCGCACACCCGTTCGATATCTACCGTGCGCTCCGTACGATCAATCCTTCGCCCTACATGTATTACCTGAGCTTCGACGACCTGAAGATCATCGGTTCGTCGCCCGAAGTCCTCGTGCGCGAATCCGCAGGCAATCTGGAACTGCGGCCGATCGCGGGCACGCGTCCCCGCGGGAAGGACAAGGCCGAGGACGAGGCCCTTCGCCAGGACCTGTTCGCCGACCAGAAGGAGCGTGCCGAGCACATCATGCTGGTCGACCTCGGGCGAAACGATCTCGGACGTGTCAGCGAGTACGGAAGCGTCGAAACGGACGAGCTCATGGTGCTCGAAAAATATTCGCACGTCATGCATATCGTTTCGAATGTGAAGGGGCGCATGCGCGAGAAGACGACGCCGTTCGATGTCGTGCGCGCCTGCTTCCCGGCGGGTACCGTATCCGGGGCGCCCAAGATCCGGGCCATGGAGATCATCGAGGATCTCGAACCCGTGCGCCGCGGCCTCTACGCGGGCGCGATCGGCTATTTCAGTTTCGCCAACGCCATGGACATGTGTATCGGGATCAGGACCATTGTGGTGAAGGGCGACCGGGCCTATATTGGAGCGGGTGCGGGGATCGTGGCCGACTCGGTGCCCGCGATCGAATTTCAGGAAACACTCAGCAAGGCGAACGCGCTCAAGCTCGCGATCGAGCGCGCGGCCGCCGGACTCGAATAGGATACGCCGTTGATTCTCCTGATCGACAATTACGACTCGTTTACGTACAACATCGCGCAATACTTCGGCGAGATGGGCGAGAAGATCGAGGTCGTCCGTAACGACGCCATCACGGTTGCCGAGATCCGGAAGAAGAAGCCGGATCAGATCGTGATCTCGCCCGGGCCGGGCTATCCGAAGAGCGCGGGCATCAGTCTCGATGTCGTGCGCAAACTGGGCGCCCAGATCCCGATACTCGGCGTGTGTCTCGGGCATCAGGCGATCGGGGAAGCGTATGGCGGCAAGATCGTGCACGCGAAAACGCTCATGCACGGCAAGACTTCGCACGTCATTCATGAAGGGCGCGGCATTTTCCGCGGGATAGAAAACCCGTTCGAAGCCACCAGGTATCACTCGCTCGTCGTGCAGCGTAAGGGGCTCCCCGAGGAGCTCGAGATCACGGCGTGGACAGCGGACAAAGAGATTATGGGCTTCCAGCACAAAACCCATCCCGTCTATGGCGTGCAGTTTCATCCCGAGTCGATTATTACGATGCGCGGCAAGCAGTTGCTCCGCAACTTCCTCGAAGTGTCCTGACAAACGAGCATCAGATGGACCCCATTCTCGCAGCCAGTATCAAGCGGATCATCGACGAGCGCGCCGACCTGACGGTCGAGGAAATGCAGGGTTCCATGAAGGCGATCATGGAAGGCCGGGCGACGGACGCGCAGATCGCGGCGTTTCTGATCGGCCTGCGGCTCAAGGGCGAAACGATCGACGAAATCGTGGGCGCCGCTTCCGTGATGCGCGAAAAGGCGAAGCGGATTCGGCCCGCCGCCCGGGAGGTACTCGATACGTGCGGGACCGGCGGCGATCGCAAGGGCACGCTCAATATATCCACGATGACGGCGATCGTTGCTGCCGGTGCCGGCGTGCCCGTTGCGAAGCACGGCAATTACTCCGTTTCGAGCAAGTGCGGGAGCGCCGATCTTCTCGAAGCATTAGGTGTCAATATTCGACTTTCCGTGCCGGATCTCGAGGCGTGTCTCGGCGACGGCGGCATCGCTTTTCTCTTCGCCCCGATGCTTCACGAGGCCATGAAATTTGCCATCGGCCCCCGAAAGGAAGTGGGCGTTCGCACCATTTTCAACGTTCTCGGGCCGCTCACGAATCCGGCCGGCGCGCGCTTTCAACTGCTCGGTGTCTATGATCCGGACCTTGCGGAGCCGATCGCGACCGTGCTCTCCCGGCTCGGCACGAAGGCCGCCTGGGTCGTACACGGTGAAGACGGAACAGATGAGATTACGCTGACGGGAAAGACGCGCGTCGCGGAACTGAAGGACGGCGCTGTCACCATGCGCACGGTCAGCCCCGCCGACTTCGACCTTCCCGTATCTCCGCATGACGCGATCGCGGGCGGGGAACCGGCCGACAACGCCGAAGCCACGATTCGGATTCTGGGCGGCGAAGCGCATCCGGCGCGCGACACGGTGGTCGCGAACGCGGCCGCCGCGCTCTATGTGCTCGGAAAAGCGAAGAGCCTGCCCGAAGGCGCCTATCTCGCGAGCACGGCTCTCGATTCGGGTGCCGCAAGCGCCAAACTCGATTTCCTCCGCACGTTTGGCGGTCCGAACCCGAACCTGCCCGGCGACTAGCGCCATGATTCTCGATCGCATCGTCGAAACCAAACGCGAGGAAGTGGCGGAGCGCAAGGCCAAGCACCCGTACGCGTCGCTGCTCCGTTCCGCGGAAGAGAGAACCGATCAGCGTTCGTTCGAGAGCGCCCTTCGTGCCGCCGGAATCTCGCTCATCGCGGAACTGAAACGCGCATCACCCTCGGCCGGCGTGATCCGCGACGACTTCGACATTCCGTTTCTATTGAAGCAGTACGAAAGCGGCGGGGCGCGCGCTCTCTCGATCCTGACCGACGCGCCGTATTTTCAAGGGGCGCTCGGCTACCTGAGCGAAGCGCGCAAGATCACGTCGCTCCCGGCGCTGCGCAAGGATTTCCTGATCGACGAGTATCAGATTGCCGAGGCGGGCGCTGCCGGAGCCGACGCGTTTCTGCTGATCGTCGCGATCCTTTCGACGCAGCAGCTGTCGGACTACATCGCGTTCGGTGCCGGTCTCGGCATGGGCGCGCTCGTTGAAATTCACGACAGGCGGGAGCTCGATCGCGCCGTGGAAGCCGGTGCGAAGATCATCGGCATCAACAATCGCGACCTGCGCAGTTTTCGCGTGGACCTCGAGACTTCGGTCGAACTCGGAAAAGCGCTCCCCGAAGAGTGCGTGCGTGTCAGCGAGAGCGGAATCTACACGCGGGACGATGTGGAAATGCTGGAAGGTGCCGGCTTCGACGCGGTACTCGTCGGGACGAGCCTGATGCGTAAGCCGGAGCCGTCGCATCTGATCCGCGAACTTCTCGGCCGCGAGAGATAATGGAAACGGCGTCGTGGGCATGATCAAAATCTGCGGGCTTACGAACGAGGAAGATGTCGCCGCCGTGACGCGTCTGCATGTGGATCTGGCGGGTTTCCTGTTCGCGCCGAGCCCGCGCCGTCTCGATCCGGCGAAGGCCGCGGATCTGATTGCCACGCTCCCTGCGGGCGGGCCGGAGCCGGTCGGCGTCTTCGTAAACGAAACACGGGAACGCGTGGCGCAAATCGTAGAGCTTTGCGGGCTCGCGTGGATCCAGTTGCACGGCGAGGAACCGGCGGATTTCGCCCGCGGCATTTCCGCCCGCGTCATGCGGGCCGTGCGCGTGGGCGGCGGGCGCGACTGGGATGAAATCGCGGGCGACCCGGCGGATCTCGTTCTGCTCGACTCATTCGTTCCTGGCGAAGCGGGCGGCACGGGGAAGACATTCGCGTGGGACCGAATCGATTCACGCATGCAGGATCGCGGGTTTCTGCTGGCAGGCGGGCTGGGGCCCGACAATGTCGCCGAGGCGATCCGGGTTGCGCGCCCGTCCGGCGTCGATGTCTCGTCCGGCGTCGAACGAGAACCCGGACGGAAAGACCACGCAAAGATGGAACTGTTCGTGCGCCGCGCGCGGCGTGCCTGGGAGGAGTGGACCGATGCTGCGAAGTGAACCCAGCCGGGCCGGATATTTCGGCCGACACGGCGGTCGATTCGTACCCGAAACCGTCATGCCCGCGCTCCTCGAGCTGGACGATGCGTATCGCGCCGCAAAGCGTGATGCCGCGTTTCAGAAAGAGCTCCGCCGATGCCTGCACGATTACTGCGGCCGCCCGACACCGCTCACGTTTGCCGAGCGCATGACGAACGACCTCGGCGGCGCGCGTATTTACTTGAAGCGCGAAGATCTGGTACACACCGGCGCGCACAAGATCAACAACGCAATCGGCCAGGTATTCCTCGCGGACCGCATGGGCAAGAACCGCATCATCGCCGAAACGGGTGCAGGCCAGCATGGCGTGGCCACCGCGACCGCGGCCGCGCTGCTCGGCAAAGAGTGCATCATATATATGGGCGTCGACGATACCGTGCGTCAGGCTCTCAATGTCTTTCGGATGAAAATGCTGGGCGCAAAGGTCGTCCCGGTCGACTCGGGATCACGCACGCTGAAAGACGCGATCAACGAAGCGATGCGTGACTGGGTCACGAACATTCGCGATACGTACTACCTGATCGGCTCCGTTCTCGGCCCGCACCCGTATCCGGTCATCGTGCGCGACTTTCAGAAAGTGATCGGGCAGGAGGCGCGCCGCCAGATCCTGAAGGCCGAGGGGAAGCTTCCGGACCTGCTCGTGGCGTGCGTCGGCGGCGGTTCGAATTCGATCGGCCTCTTTCACCGCTTTCTCGGTGATGAATCCGTTCGCATGGTCGGTGTGGAAGGAGGGGGGCGTGGTAAGGCGCTCGGCGATCACGCCGCTCGTTTCTCCGGCGGATCGATCGGTGTGCTGCAGGGAACGAAGAGCTACATCCTGCACGACAAGGCGGGCCAGATCGCGGCAACGCATTCCGTCTCGGCGGGCCTCGACTATCCCGCGGTCGGCCCGGAGCACAGTAATCTGCACGATCTCGATCGCGTGGAGTACACCTGCACGCGCGACCCCGACGCCCTCAAGGCCTTCTACTACCTGTCGCGCACCGAGGGGCTCGTACCGGCGCTCGAATCCGCCCACGCGATTGCGTATGCGATGAAAGTCGCGCCGAAGATGAAGAAGACCGAAGTCATCGTCGTGAATCTTTCGGGCCGCGGCGACAAGGACGTGATGGCCGTCGCCGAACTCGAGTCGAAGGGACAGGGATCAGTTTAGGGGTAGTGCCCCCCGTGGGCTTGCCCTACAATTCAGGGCTCGCACACGATTGCAGCCGTTTCGTGCGCCCGTAGCTCAGTGGATAGAGCACTGGCCTCCGGAGCCAGGTGTCGGAGGTTCGAATCCTCCCGGGCGTACCATTCGATACAGGCCAAAGCCGTCGACGATCTGTCGGCGGCTTTTGTATTGAGGGGTCCCTTTGTTTCTGGGATCATGAATCTCCAGCTTGTCACGACGCGTCCAACCCGGAGTCTCCCTGCATGGTCAATCGCCTTCTCTTCAGCTATTCGCGCAAGGATTCCGCATTCGCCGCGCGTCTGGCGAAAGACCTCCGGGCCGCGGGCGTACGCATCTGGATCGACCAGCTCGACATTCCCGCCGGAGCGCGCTGGGACGAGGCGATTCAGGAAGCGCTCCTCGAGTCGGAGTCGCTGCTGATCATTCTATCGCCCCATTCGGTCGCGTCACAGAACGTGCAGGACGAAGTGGGGTACGCCCTCGACGAGAAACGCAGGGTCATTCCCGTTCTCTACCAGGAATGCAGGATTCCGTTCCGGCTGCGCCGGGTGCAGTACATCGACTTCACGTCCGATTACGATTCGGCGCTCGACCGACTGGAAGCCGCACTCGGTCGCGAAGCGAGGGATCGTTCCGCGGCGCTGGATCGCATGGGGGGAGGGGGCGCCGACCGCGTGCCGGGGCCGCGGGGAGTGGCCGGGCCTTCGAGGAACCGCCTCGCGGCCTGGGTGATTGCCGCGCTCGTCATCATCGGTTTCGCGGGAGCATGGGGCATACGTTCGTTTCGCCCGACACAGCCTCCCGTGAACCAGATCGCGGAGAACACGGGCGCCGAATCAGCGGACGAAAGCAAGGAGCTGAAACCGAGGGCGAAGACGGATACGGTTCCGGTAGAGGCACCCCCGATCGATGTCCCCCTGCCGCCGGCGCCTCTGATTCGTGCCGATGTCGACGGGTACGACTCGCCTCCCGGGGAAACGCAGCCGGGATTCGTCAGAATGAGCGCTCCGGGAATGACGGGCAACGGTTCGAACGGGATCTATCATCTGACCGTCACCTCCGGCGGCATCACCGTCCGGGCGTCCGGACTATCCTGGCGTGACCGGGACGTGCCGCCTTCGCACCAATCGTACGCGCACGTCATCCGCGACATGGTCGGCGCCTGTGGCGAGGGCGCAGAGATTACCATTTCGGTTTCCGGCCTCCCGGCGGGGAAATTCGACGTGACGACCTTTCATGTCGACTGGCACGTGGCCGCCAGGCCGAACCACTTCGACATTCTCGTCTACGACGCGCTCGGCAAAGAACGTATGGTCCGCGAGCACATCGAGTTTGCCCCTGACGTGAACTACCAGGGTGAGACGTACCAGGTGGTTTCGAACGGGCAGGATGATGTCGTGATTCGCCTGCGCGAGAATTCGGAGAGCGACAACTGCGTCCGGTTCAATGGAATCGTCATCGTACCCTCGTGAGTCAGGCTTCCCGCGCACGGATCCGTCACCTGAGCATGTGCGCCAGGAGTCTCCAAGGCCCCTCGCGGGCCCCTTTCAGCCCTCTCTGACGCCCTTCGCGAATGTTGTGGAAAGATTCGCCATCAGGCTCTAAGATGTACTGGGCTCATGAGTTGGCTCCGGGTGCGCGCGTTCGTTTCGCCGGTCTGACTGGCGTTTTGAAGGATTCCGGTCGGTCTGCCCGGTAGCACTCAGAACTTTTTTTCGCCCGGAACCGGTTGCCCGGTGGCGCCTTACGCGCGATCAGGATTTCCTTTCGGAATTTCTGGTTGACACTCGGGTACCCCGTTTCTAAAATCGCGATCCCTTTCCAGGAGTGCAATCCGGTCAGGGATGGAGGAAAGCCTGAATACTCAAGGCCTGGTTTTGTAACTGATTGATATTACGGCTGTTTGGTAGCCCGTTTTGGATGGGTTGGGATGGTGTTACGGGAATGGCGGGGACGAAGTGCCGGGGGCGCAGCGGACTCGCACGGTTCACCCCCTGACTCCCGGGACTCCCCGCCTTACTCGCTGGACCATTGCCGCATTGTAGAAAAATGAGCCGCTTGACCGTTCGGATCTAATGCGCGAGGGTGGACGTCCGCACCTTCACCCCCCTTAGAATCACGGCGGGAAGGCGGCCATTTTCTTTTCTTACCGGGGCGTTTCCTGATAGTGTGTCCGAAATGACGGAGCCGCTGGAATGATTCGTTTTCCCCGCACGGTTGTCGCTCTCGACTGGACAGGAGAGACGGCCAAACTCCTCAAGGTCCGCATCGCCGGCTCCCGTTCCCAGATTCTCGACTACGCCGTTTCTCTTCCTGCTCAGGCTCGTGATATCGGCCCGCTTGTCCGCGACTTCGCCGGACGATTCCGCAAGCAACTCCATGTAACATATCCCGGCCGGCAGGCCCAGATCCGTCAGATCGACCTTCCCATCGCCTCGGAATCCGACCTCGCCTCGAGCCTCCCGTTCGAAATCCGACGGCATGTTCCGTTCGCGGGAACCGAGGACTGGGGCGTTTACTATCAGATTCTGCGCAAGGACCGTGAGAAGGGGCGGCTGTCGATCCTCGCCGCTGTCGCGGATCGTGCCGAGAGAGGGCGCGCCGTCGAATTGCTCGCTTCCGGAGGGCTCGAGCCGCGGCGCATGGAGCTGGCGCCGCTGGCCGCTGTGAATCACCTCATCCACGCCGGAGAGCGCGATACCGACGATTGCTGGGGAGTCCTCGACGTGGGGGCCACGGGAAGCTGGCTGGTCCTGAAGCGCCGCGGAGCCCCCCTGCACGTCCGCTCGCTTCCGGTGGGCTGCGCCAGCTTTGCGCAGGAGATCGTCGTCCGGTGCGGCGTGAGCCGTCAGGAGGCGGACCTCGTGCAGCGGGCCGAGATCTCCCTCTCCAAAGTGAAACCGGAGTGGCGTGACCGGACCGCGACGCTTCCGTCGCTTCTGCGCAACACCCTCGACGAACTCGCCGTGGAGACCATGCAGCAGATCAATCAGTTCCGGATGCGCCAGGGCCCGGTACGACGTCTTCATCTGGGCGGGGGCGGGGCGCTCGTCCACGGGATCGCGACCGTGCTTCAGAATAAGATCGCCATTCCCGTTCTCCCCGCGCATCCGTTACAGGCGTTCGCGATTCCCGGCACCTGGGACGACAAGAAACGCGATCATTTCGAAGCGGTTTCGCCGCAGTTTCTCGTGGCGGCGGGGCTGACACGCTGGTGGGAACGCTGATGTACGACATGAACCTGCTGCAGGAACGTGTGGCAACGGGGGCGTCATTTCGTACGGCAACGCGCTGGCTCTTCGTACTCGGACTGGCGGCGATACTCGTCCATACGGGCAATCGGGCGCAGGGCGTATGGAAAGCGGAGCGTGCCCGCAGCGAGCGATCCCGTGTCGCGGAGAACCTGGCCGCGCGCGAGCGTGTCGTCGAACACGAGCTCGCCGCACGGACGCAGTGGATGCACGCCAGGGCGACGCGCGTTCTCTGGGGACCTTCGCTTACGACCCTCTCGCAGCTACTTCCCTCGCAGATCGCGCTCAGCAGGATTACATACGAACGCGCCGGGGAAACGGTGCTGCTGCATCTGCGCGGCGGCGCCACGGAAGATCGAAGCGATTTCCTTCGCCTTCTTCGGGTCGACCCGATCCTCGCGCAGTCGTTCAGCCACTATTCGATCATCGAGGAGAACGGCGATCAGTTTACGGTCCTCGCCGAAGTGAAGGTGGACCGATGAGAAACGTGGCCATCCTGCTCGCCGGACCGCTCCTTGCTTTCCTGTTCGTCATGACCGACGTCTGGGCGATGCGGTACGGGGGCGACAGTGAAGCGATCGTGAGCAGCACGCAGTTCGCCCGCCGGGAGGCGCAGTTGCGCGACGCGCGCGAACTGCTTTCGCAACTGAACACGTATCACGCAAAGGCCCGTGATCGCGAGCCGGACCCTCGCGTGGCATGGTCTGATCATCTTGCCGACTGGGACGCCGCTCACTATCGCTGGAGCTCTGACCCGGCCGACCCCTCACTCTACGAACTGACGGGCGATGCGCCGTTCGCGGACGTGCACGCTCTTCTCTCCGCCGTCGATCAGGAGGAAGGGCCGTGGATCGTCGAGGAGCTGTCGATCGAACCCGGAGAACGCGGCGCCCGTTTCCGTCTGTTGATCCAGGCACCGCACGAAGAGGGGACGGAAGAATGACCGCTATCGAACGCGTGGGGCTCGTGCTTCTTTTTGCGGCCGTACTTCTGGGCGTCTGGAGAACCGCGGACGGGTTCAGCCCGCAGGAGAGCGGCGTTCCGACCGTGACGGACTATGCGCCGGGCTCGCTTCCGGGAGCGGAAGTTCTGGCTTCTGCGATTCGCACCGATCTGCTCGCGGCCGAACTCCGCTCGAAGCCGCCGGCACGTACGCCGTTCCGGAGCGTCCCGCGGGCCGCACAAGCCACGACCCGAAGCACATCGGCACCCGCCACGAAACGCAGCGCATCGCCGCCTGCCGTGAGCCGGCCGCGTGAGTCCCGCTCGTCGACAGTTCCGCGCGTCATGCTCGTGATCCGGGACGAAAGCGGCCCGCGTGTCGTGCTCTCCCTCGGCGAGAACAAGAGCGGCCCGCTCAGCGCCGGCGAAGACTTTTCGCACTGGAAAGTGAGAGAAATCGGCGTGGAGAAAGTCTACCTGGAAAAGAGCGGAATCCGCCTTACTCTTCCGATTCCTTAAACCGTAAAGCAAAAAAGAGCAGCACGAGTCCGATCAGCAGCGCGACTTCGATCGTCCACGCGAGCGCGATCGGAAATCCGTAGAGTGCGTGCGCCTGCGCCGGCCAGAGGTCGAGCGGATAGTCGTGCGATCGGCCTGCGCGCGGTGCGATCGATTGCACCGCCGCCATGGCATGCGCGGTAAGTCGCGTTCGGCGCCAGTCGTGCCACGTATCTTCCCGTGTCACCGTGCGATCGATCGAAAGCAGTCCCGCTTCATGCAACGGGGCCGAGAGTTCCGTCAGCCCCCCCAGATGCCACAGCACGCCGAGCACCTGCACGCTCACTGAAACCACGATCAGGCCCTGGGCGAAGAATCGCCCGGGTGCGAGGAATCGCCCGGGTGCGAGGAATCGCCCGGGTGCGAGGAATCGCCCGGGTGCGAGGAATCGCCCGGAGGCGAGGAATCGCCCGGGTGCGAGATTTCCCCGCTTTCCCTTGATCGCCTCCATGCCGAACATGGCGGGCGCCAGTAGAAAGGGGATGGCGGGAATCAGAAAGCGGGGGCCCCAGGTGTAGGCGTGAAACCACCACGAGGCGTAGAGACAGAGAAGGGATGCCGGGATCCCCACCGCGAGCAGCGCTCCGCCCCGATGCGCGCGGGCGAGTCTGTGCAGACCGAAGAACGCGAGAATGAGGACGGGCGAATAAAGGAACACGGACTCACCCGGGCTCGCGATCAAGCCCCACAGACCCTCGAAGAACGGGGTGGTGAACCCGCCGGTTCGCCATCGGTATACGTCGAAGAGCGACCCGAACCGCCACCAGTTGAAAGAGAGCGATAAGAGAACGAAAGCGGCCGTGAAGCCGGCGGCCATGCGAACGAGCGCGCCGATTCGGCGCTGGGGCATTCGCACGAGAAGGTAAAGGGGAAGCCATGGCAGAACGACCACGCCCGTCACGCGAAAGGAGGCGACCACACCGGCGAGGACGCCGGCGAAGAAGATGTCGCGCGACCGCCCCGTCCGCGTAAAGCGCGTCACGAGCCATACGGCCGCCAGAAGCGCCGTCATCTGCGGGACCTCGGTCCAGCTTCGCTTCGTGTAGGGCCAGAGCATCGTGGCTGTCGCGAACAGCAGGGCGCCCGCTTGTGATGTCCGTGCCCCGAGGCCGAGTTCGCGCAGCCAGAAGAAGAAGAGGGCGACGGCGAGGGCGGCGAGCAGCGGGCTCACCATGCTTGCCAGCGCCCCCTCGAAATAGACCTGGGAGGCGGGAGCGATCCAGCCGGCGCTTACGGCGTATCGTGCGATGGCGCTGGCCGGCACGAAAAGGAGGGAGTGCAGTGGCTCGAACTTCGCGTAGCTCCGTCCGTCCTTCGGCGAAACGAATGTGAGCTGGCCGAACGACGGGATGGCGAGCGAGCCCTGCTGGACGAGCGCGCGTGCGGTCTGCAGCTTGATATGGGAGTCGTTTACGTAGAGACGCCCCCCGCTCGTCATCAGAAAGAGCGCGAGGGCGAGAATTCCGAGAAGAATGCCTCGTTTCCGGTCCGTCATGCGGGGAAGATACGGGAGCGGGGGGACGGATACAAGCGTTTCTCCAGCGCGCGCGCAGGCTCCCGGGGAATCGAAATGGAGCTACATGATTTGTAGTTTGTGAACCGCCGGAGCAACTTTGCATAGTGTGCTTCGTAAAGCGTTGTTCAATAGCTGAATAAATGGATGACTTGAAGTATTATGGGAAGTATTGCCCTACGTATTGTGTAGTATGTGTTCCGCTTAATCTGTAAACATAGTAGTCGCTTGAAATAGAGCCGCTAAGTGGATGAAATCACTTCTGTTAGCGGGTACCAACTTCCCACCGGATTGGCATGTAACTTGATGAGTATTGTTATCGAAAACAACACGATGTGTCAGCCAGATCTGACCCCCTGCGCAGCTCGTGATCACGCTTCATCATGAGCCAAATCGATAAGGGATCCATAACTACCCTGGGTTTCCAAGTTGCGTGCACGGTCCAGCGGGGGGTCGTTTTGAAGCCGGTCTTCGGACCGGCTTTCTTTTTGCCCGTTTCCCCTGCTAAGCTCGCCGCATGAAAGCGCTTGTCATCGTCAATCCGCGCGCCGGGATCGCGCGTGATCGCCAGAAGATCGCGCGGCAGGTCGAGGGCGCTCTGCCGGAGTACGCGGTCGAGATCGCAACACCGGGGAGTATCGCCGGCCTGCGTGAAACGGTGACCGGAGCCGTTGCAGCCGGGGCGGGGCTCGTGATCGCGGTGGGGGGCGACGGGACCGTCCACGAGGTGGGCCGGCATCTGATCGGCACCCGGACGGCGCTCGGCATCCTTCCGCTCGGCTCGGGGAACGGACTCGCCCGGGGACTCGGGATCGGTTTCACGGCCAAACAGGCGCTCGACGTGCTCCGTGATGGAGGCGAGCGCACCATCGACGTCGGCTACGTGAATGAGGAGCCGTTCTTCAGCGTTTCCGGGATCGGGTTCGACGCGGCCGTCGGCGAGGGCTTCGCGAAGAGCAAAGTGCGCGGCATTCTGCCCTATCTCAGCATCGCGGCCCGCGAGTCGATTCAGTTCAAGCCGGTCGAAGTTTCGATCCGGTTCGGCGGGCGGGAAATCGTGGCGAAAGTTCTTCTGGTCGCAGTCGCCAATACGGACGAATTCGGATCGGGGGCGAAGATTGCGCCGAACGCCGATCCGTCGGACGGGCTTCTGGATATCGTCGTGATCCGGAACGTAAACGTGCTCGAAATGCTCGTTAACTCGCCCCGGCTCTTCGACGGCACCATTCAGGATGCCGGTCCGGTCGAGATGTATCAGGCGAGCGAGATTCGAATCCTGCGGCCGCAGTCAGCCCCTCTCCATGTAGACGGCGAACCGCTGGAAGAAGGCCCGGTCCTTCATTATAAAGTGGCTCGTGGCGCACTCCGCGTGCGCGTCCCGAAAACACCGTGAGCGGAGCCACGCGATCCGCTTGCGATCCGGGCGCTCCTTCGTTAGGGTATTTCGCATGAAAGCGAGCACGACCACGACCACGAGCATGACCACGGCTGCAATACGCGGTGCGTTTCCATGCGCCGGCCGCCTGTTGCTGACGATCATCGGCGGCGCATGTGTTCTTGCGGGCGCCGGTTGCGGCGGCCTCGACGACTCCATCACCACGACCGTGAGGCCGATGGGAACGGATGAAGTGTGGAGCGCCGACTCTCCCCGGATCATGATGGAGTCGGGAACGCCCTTTTCGATCGCGAACTATCGTTCCAGGATCTATCCGTACTCCGCGGAGCTGCCGGTCGGGAGCGAAGGCGGCGTCCGTCCGAAAGTGATGGTGCAGGGGACGGAAGAAGGGGAGCTCTTCAATCAGCAGCTCTTCCTGAGCTTCGGTACGGAAGGCGGGTTCCGGCCGACGAGCGCCACGTTCACGCCGCTTGCCGACCATCCCGGCTACTATGAAGCGACCGACCTCGACATCCCGATCGAAATTCTCGTGAACGGAAAGAAACACGAGCGGGCGGTTACGGTTTCCCCGCTGCTCCGGTGCCGGGATGGGAAAGTTCAGTTTCGATACTCCTCCCCGAACGTGCGCGAAGGCCGGTTTCCGGCGATCGGTGTTCCGTTCCTGCTCTATGACGCTGATGTAAACGGCCTGTTCGACTCCAGTGACGTACTCGTGATCGACCATAACGGCGACGGTTTCTTCGACGGCAATCGGAACAGTATCGAGCGTTACTCGCTGTTCGAACCGTTCGACCTCGGTGGCCACGCCTACGCGATCACTTCCGTGCAGTGGGACGGCTCCCGTGTGCAGTGGGGCGATTCCGACGCCACCGTCGTGCCGCGTGATCCCCTGCTGGTCGGCGAACGCGCCCCCGACTTCACGCTTCCCGATCCGCAGGGAAACATGCTTTCGTTTCACGAAGTGCGCGATGGAAAGCCGGTGCTTCTTTCATACTGGGCCACGTGGTGACCCGGGTGTGTTGAGGAGTCTCCTCAACTCGCAAAACTGAACGAAGAGTATGGCGATCGCCTCACGGTTTTCGGCGTGAGCTACGACGATTCGGCATCGGCGGTCACCCGCTTCTTCGAAGAGAAGGGATACTCGTATCCTGTCGTGATGGACACGCGCATGGGCGGTGTGACGGGGCCGCTCTACCAGGTGGGGGGGATTCCGACGCTCATGCTGATCGGAGCGGACGGCACCGTGTTCGAACGTCGCATCGGGTTCGAGCCGGGTGACGAGCATGATCTTCGAAACGCCGTGGAACGCCTCCTGGCGGCTCGATGACAGAACGCCGGCGCGTCTACGCGGGATTCCTCGCAGCGACGCTTCTCTTTTTCCTCTTCTTTTTTCTGACCGCGCGCACGATCGGCGACGCTTTCCCCTCGACCGACACGACACTGTTCGATCAAAAGCTGGCCGAGTTGTTCGGGTCTGAAGATCCGTACGACGTGATCTTTGTCGGCTCGAGTCGCGTGTACCGGCATGTTCGCCCCGCCACCTTCGATTCCGTTCTCGCCGCGCACGACATTCCCGTGCACTCCTACAACCTCGGCTCCCCCGGTACGAACGCGTTCGAAACGCCGTTTCAGCTCCGCACGATCTTGAAGCGTGATCGCGAAGCGCGCATTCGATGGGTGTTCGTCGCTCTCGAGGGACTCGAATGGAACATGGAGGAGATGAACCTCGCAAGCGATCGGGTTTCCCGCTATTTCGACTGGCGTACTTTTCTGCGCGCGGCGCGGCTCCTGGGCGCAAACGAAACACGAGCGGATGAAGATCGACTCGCCGCGCTGCTCGATCGCGTGCCGCCGCTGTTCCGAAACGTGACGGCGTATGCGAGAGGCGGGAACTGGCTTCGCGAGCAGATCGAGCCGGGGCGAAGCATGGCGGCGTCTTCGCTGGCCAGACATGAGGACGGCTTTCTCTCGCTGGACACCGCGTATGAGTATTCCGAGGGGGCCGTGCGGGAAGATCTCGATGAGAGGATCGAAACGTACACGCGCAACCGCGAGAAACGAGCGTTCAGAAAGGGGCGGGGCGATACGGACTCGACGGACGTGTCGCATCAGGCTCCCGTGCTCGGTGATCTCGTGCGCGAGATCGAGGAAATCGTGCGCGGGCACGGCGCGGAAGGCGTTTTCTTCGAACGGAACTTCAATCCGGGCGCGCCCGACCTGCAAGCGATGAAACGCGCGGGGCGGATCAGGCATTTGATTTCGCTCGAAGATGCCGTTCGCTATCCGGCGCTCCATGATGACCGGCACCGGTTCGACGGCGGTCACTTCGGTGCCGAGGGGGCGGAAGTTCTGACCCGGTATCTTGCGGAGGCGTTCGTGCCGATTGCACGAGGGAACGGCGGCGGCTCTTGATTTTCACGGAGCTGCGCTTTCTGGTCTTCTTCGCGATCGTGCTCGGCGTCCACTGGGTGCTCCCCCGAAACCGGCCCCGCAAGGTGTGGCTTCTCGCTGCAAGCTACGTGTTTTATGCCGCCTGGGACTGGCGCTTCCTGAGCCTGATTCTCGGTTCCACGATCGTGGACTATATCGTCGGGCTCAAGCTCGAGAGCGGTGGCGACCCGCGCATGCGGCGCGGATGGATTGCCGTAAGCGTGGTCGTGAACCTGTCGCTTCTGGCCGTCTTCAAGTATTTCCACTTCTTCGCCGACTCGGCCGCCGCTCTACTGCAGGCGCTCGGCCTCACGGTCGAGCCTGCGTCCCTGCGCATCATTCTTCCCGTGGGAATCAGTTTCTATACGTTTCAAACGATGAGCTATTCGCTCGACATCTATCGGGGGAAGCTCCGGGCGACGCGCGACTTTCTGGACCTTGCGCTTTTCGTGGGCTTCTTCCCGCAGCTCGTGGCCGGCCCGATCGTGCGTGCCCGTGATTTTCTGCCGCAGCTTCTCCGCCGTCGTGTTTCATCGGACATTGCTTTTCGCCCGCTGCTTCTCCTGTTCCTTTCCGGTTTCTTCAAGAAAGCGTGTATCTCCGACAATATATCCGGCGTAGTCGATGCCTACTTCACAGACCCGACTGCGTACGACGCCTTGAGCGCATGGATCGCCGTGCTTCTTTACGCCGTGCAGATCTACTGCGACTTCTCCGGCTATTCGGACATGGCGATCGCGACGGCCGGATTTCTCGGCTACTCGCTCTGCGAGAACTTCGCGTTCCCGTATTTCGCGGGGAGCATTCAGGACTTCTGGCGGCGCTGGCACATCAGCCTGTCGTCCTGGCTGCGTGACTACCTCTATATTCCTCTCGGCGGAAGCTATGGCGGAAAGCTCTACCGCTATCGCAACCTGATGCTGACCATGCTGCTGGGCGGTCTGTGGCACGGGGCGGCCTGGCGCTTCGTGATCTGGGGCGGGCTGCACGGTCTGGCCCTGATCGTGCATCGCGAGTTTCACGAACGGGTGCGTGGGAGTTCGTTCCGCGTTCCCCCCGCGATCGGCATTGCCGTCACGTTCTGGTGGGTGGGCCTTACGTGGATCTTTTTTCGCGCAGCGGACTGGCAGTCGGCATTTGTGACCGCCCGCGCCTATCTGCTGTTCGAGAGCCCGGGTACGAGCAGCCTTCCCGTGCAATCCTTCGGGATGTTCGCGCTGCTTGCCATCATGCACGCCGCGGCCTGCCGGGGGACGTGGCGGAACAGATTACTCAGGGCGCCGCGCCCTCTCTTCGGCGCGTGTGTCGGCGCGATCGTGGCGCTGATTCTGATCTTCAAGGCCGCGTCGGTCAGCCCCTTCATCTACTTTCAGTTTTGATCGCACCGGAGTCCTTGTCACACCGCCGCCGCTTCGCTAGGCTCTGCCTCATGATCGGAATGAGAAATCACAGGGGTGGCCGACGATTCCCCGCAACAGGTTGACGCCACTATGTCTCTACCGGTGAATCGCGTCGTGAAATCGCTCCTCAGCATGGTTCTGTTTCTGTCGACCCTTGCGATTGCGGCGCACTTTATCGGCGGCGCGTTCCCTTCGAACGACAACCGGTTCTTCGATCGCAAACTCGCGCAGTTTGCAGCGGCCGACCCACCCTACGATGTGATCTTTACCGGTTCGAGTCGCGTCTACCGGCATATCCATCCCGCGATGTTCGATTCGGTCACGGCCGCGAACGGAATCTC
Organism: Candidatus Eiseniibacteriota bacterium; assembly: GCA_029262235.1. Taxonomy (GTDB): domain Bacteria; phylum Orphanbacterota; class Orphanbacteria; order Orphanbacterales; family Orphanbacteraceae; genus JABDJQ01. The sequence goes on from JAJCZU010000006.1 coordinate 302,557, forward strand.
CACGCATTCGTACAATTTCGGTTATACGGGAACGACTCCGCTCGAGACACCACACCAGCTCAGGCAGATCCTGGCGGAAGATCAGGCGGGGCATGTGCGCTGGGTCTTCGTTTCGCTCGAAGGGCTCGAAACGCAGCTCGAGAAGATGAACCTGCGAAGTGATCGCGTGGCGCTCTATCACGACCGTCACACGTTCGCGCGCTATGCGCGACTGCTTGTCGCGAACGGGAGTCTGACCTGGAAAGAGCGGCTCGAAGCGCTCGGCGAACGGGTCCTGCCGCTCTTCATCCACTACACGGGCCACGGGAGGGGCGGTACCTGGTTCCGGGAGCGGATCGAGGCACGCCCGGTCGGCATCGCCGAAACGTGGTGGCAGCACGAGGACGGTTTTCTTTCGCTCGACAGCGCCGTCGTGTATGCCCGGGGTGTGGCGAAGGATCGGCTCGAAAAACGCCGTGACAAACTCGTGGGTCGGCCCGCTGATCAAACGGACAGCTTCGCGGCAGACTATCCCGACCTTTCGTACCAGCAGCCGGTGCTCGAAGATCTCATCGCGGATATCAGCGCCGTGGTGCGGGGGCATGGCGCGGAAGTCGTGTTCTTCGTTCGCACCATGGACGCTGAGGCGGCGCACGACCTCGAGTCCGCGCGCCGTGACGGCGCCCTTACGCATCTCATCTCGCTCGACGACGCCGCTCGCTACCCGGAGCTCCATGACAGGCGCTACCTGTTCGACGAAGGCCACTTCGGGGCGGAGGGGGCCGCGTTCTTTACGCGGTATCTTGCCGAAGGCTTCGTGCCCGTCGCGAAGCGAAGCGGGGACGCGCGATGATTTTCACCGAGTTTCGCTTTCTCGCATTCTTCGCGGTCGTCCTCGCCGTTCACTGGGCACTGCCGCGCAACCGACCACGCAAGCTGTGGCTGCTGCTCGCGAGCTATGCGTTTTACGCGGCGTGGGACTGGCGGTTTTTGAGCCTGATTCTCGGGTCGACGGTTCTCGACTACTTCGTGGGGCGCAAGCTCGACGAGGAGGGCAGGAGCGACCGCGCGCGCAAGCGATGGGTCTCGCTGAGCGTTGTCGGCAACCTGGGGCTCCTGAGCGCCTTCAAGTACTTCCATTTCTTCGCGGATTCGGCGCTGGCGCTTCTACAGGCTCTCGGCTTTCATGCCGATCCGCTCACGCTCAGGATCATCCTGCCGGTCGGCATCAGTTTCTATACGTTTCAAACGATGAGCTACTCGCTCGACATCTATCGCAGGAAGATGCGCGCGACCCATGACATTCTGGATCTCGCACTGTTCGTCGGCTTTTTTCCCCAGCTCGTGGCGGGACCGATCGTGCGCGCGCGCGAGTTTATCCCTCAGCTGGCACGCCGGCGCGCCTTATCGGACGTACGCTTTCGTCCGTACCTGCTTCTGTTTCTCGCGGGGTTTTTCAAGAAGGCGTGCGTATCGGACAACATCGTGGGCGTGGTCGACCGCTACTTCGCCGACCCGTCATCATACGACGCCCTCAGCACCTGGATCGCCGTGCTCCTCTACACGATTCAGATCTACTGCGATTTCTCAGGCTACTCGGACATCGCAATCGCAACGGCGGGGTTTCTCGGGTACACGCTCTGCGAGAACTTCGCCTTTCCGTACTTCTCGGGAAGCATTCAGGATCTCTGGCGGCGCTGGCACATCAGCCTGTCCTCGTGGCTCCGTGACTATCTCTATATTCCGCTCGGGGGGAGCAAGGGAGGCAAGCTGTTCCGGTATCGCAATCTGATGCTCACGATGCTCCTTGGCGGACTCTGGCACGGCGCGGCGTGGCGGTTCGTGATCTGGGGAGGCCTGCACGGTGTTTCGCTCGTATTTCATCGCGAGTTTCACGAATGGATGGAGCGAAGAGGATGGCGCGTGCCGTCTCCCGCGGGTATCGCCATCACAATGTGGTGGTTCATGCTCACGCTCATCTGTTTTCGCTCCGAGAGCTGGACGAACGCATACACGACCACGCGCGCGTATCTGCTGTTCGAAAGCCCGGGGGCACGAAGTCTGCCCCGTGAGCTTCTCGCGGTCATCGTTCTGCTCGGTGTCATGCACGCCATCGCGTATCGAGCGCCGTTTCGCGGCCTTCTGGAGCGTGTGCCCGGGCCGGTTTTCGCGATGATCGTCGGGCTGGCGACGGCGGTCATATTGACGTTCATGGCGACCGACGTGACCCCCTTCATCTACTTCCAGTTCTAAACCCCCGATTGCGGACCCCCCTTGGCGGTTTCCGTGTTTTTCGTATAGTACGGCACGCCGTGTAAACGAAATGCTCCGTGACCACGACATTCACTACGAGCAACGGCCCAGTCGTTGCAGAGCGGCGAAAGGAGAGGACATGCCGGATTCCCGAGTCGAGATGTCGCTGGTCACGCGGCTCAAACAGGACGAAGATCTCGCGTGGCGGGAGCTTTACGATTCGTGCCGGGGTCGCCTCTTCGGCCTTCTCTGCTATCAGACGGGGGATCGCGAGGAAGCGCTCGACCTTCTCCAGGATACGTTCGTCGCCGCCGTAAGCGGCATCGGATCGTTTCGAGGAGAAGGACCGATCGAAGCGTGGCTGGCCGGAATCGCGCTTCGCAAGGCGCTCGACTGGAAACGCCGCGCTCTGAAGCGGATCAAATCGACACTTTCGCTCGATCAGGCACCGGAACCTTCGACGAACGTTCCCTTCGAAGATGCTTTGGGCGCGAAATATCTGCACCGCGCGCTCGGGCACCTTTCGGGAAAGCAGAAGGGCGCCGTGGTGCTGCGCGAATGGATGGACTACTCGTTTCGTGAAGTTGCCGAGGCTCTCGGTACGAGCGAGGCGACCGCCCGCGTCCATTACCATCGCGGCCGCCAGCGACTCACCGCATTGCTCACCGATGAATCCGCCACCCTCGCACAAGACTCTCGTGTTCAGGAGCAACGAACATGAAAAAGCATTTCGAACAGAACAAACCGATGATGACCGACGCCGAGCAGCGCCGTGTCTGGAACGCGATTCACCATGCCCGCCGTGCGGGACGGAAGTCGGCCCCGCGCCGCTTTGCGATGCCGATCGCGGCGCTCGGCGGAGTGGCCGTGGCGCTCCTTGTCGTATTACGCATGGGGGCCCTCGACTCGACCGAACGGCATGCGGTCGACCAGCTCGTGAAGGCGCAGCCCGAAATGGCGGCGCCGGCGATGGAGCAGGCGCCGCGAAACGATCAGCTGGCGAAGGATGCGACGACGGCATCCGCCGCGGCAGCGCAGGATCAGACGGCACCGCCCGCCCCCGCTGCGACAGGAGTCACGGGGTCTGTAGAAAATGCCGCGGACGATCAGAGCGGAGCAGTGGCATCGAAGGGAGCGGGGGCATCACAGGCGAATGATGCGGCTCTCGCGGGCGCGGCTGTCCTGAAACGGTCCGAGCCCGTGGATTCCCCGGAGAAGAAACAGGAAGCCGTGTCCGGCTCTGCCCGGGAAACGGTTTCGCCCGCGGATCATGCCAGCGCCCGGCGCGCCGCGACGCTGCGACAGCAGACCCAGGACGAGTCCCTGCGCGCAGGCGCCGTCACGCAACTCGAAGAGTCGCTCGGGAGGGCGCCGTCGCAATCGCTGTCTTCGAACGGAAACTCTCCGGGGGACGGAAAGCCCGCGCCGGATGCCATGAAGGCCAGGATCGTGCCGCTCGATGCTCTCGGCGGCAATGGGTCGATCCAGGCCGCCTCTTTCGTCGGCAGCGCAGTCGGATCGCTGGCGGTTCTTTGGAAAGCGGAGGAGACCCGTCGGCTCGAGCAGGCGGCGATCCAGAGAAAAGAACAGGAGAGGCGTCAGGCGGAAAACGCGGCGGAAAAAAGGGAGGCCGCCGAGCGCCGCCACGACGAGCTCGTCAGGAAAGTGAGCGCGCATCAGGCAGAGCTCGAGAAGCAGGGTTATGTCGTAGTCGTTCCGAGCGCCGCGGGAGACGCCAACGGGGCAGGCAAACTGCACGGAATCGTGATCGGCGAGAACCTCACGATCGTCCCCTTTGCGGACATCGTGCTGAAGGGGAGTGGACGGGGAGGCATCACGCAGCGGGACGGGACTTTCGAGATTCCGAACGTACCGCACGGATCGTATAAAGTGCTCGTCAATCGAGTCGGCTACACGTCGCACAAGATTGAGAACGTCGCCGTGCGCGGCGGCCTCGATACCGAGCTCATCGTGCTCGTGAAGCGGAACGAGCAGACGGCGGGGCGCGTCGTGATCGAAGAGGATATCGATCAGATCGATGTCCAGAGCAGCAGCACGAGTTACAAAATTAGCAAGGAAGAGTTCAAGATCCGGGCGACCAACAACGTAACCGACGCGCTTTCGGCGACGCCCGGTGCGGTCGTGGATCCGAACGGCGGCGTGCACGTGCGAGGCGCGCGCACTGACGAAACGAAGTATGCGGTGGACGGCAAGCCAATTCCCCGTTCCGAGTCCACCGAAATCCTTCTTTCCAAGCATGCTGATATCGAAGTCTCTGCGCGACAGAGCCGCCCCATCATGAGCGGTCCTCCGTCCGGTATGCCGGCCGAAAGAAGCGAGAAGAACCGTTCTCCGATTTCCGTCGGCGGCACGGACCCGGTCAACGGCCGTAAGTTCGACGCGATGTTTTTCGAACACTATGGTGTGAATCCGTTCGTCGACGCCCGGGAAGATCGCCTCGCGACGTTCGCCGTGGACGTAGACAATGCGTCTTACACGCTGACGCGTTCGTACCTCGAGCGCAATGCGCTGCCCCCCAAAGAAGCCGTGCGCGTCGAAGAGTTCATCAACTCGTTCAAGCATGACTACACGCCGCCGCCCGCGAAGCCGTTCCGCGCCGCGAGCTTCACGGAGCCGCGCGAGGACGAGGCGGGAACGGATCATGACGCGTTCGCGGTGCATGTCGCTGTCGCACCGTCGCGCTTCGGCGATGACCTGCTCCTGATGCGCGTCGGCCTCAAGGGGCGCGAAGTGCATCGGCTCGACCGCAAACCCGCGAACCTGACGTTCGTGATCGATGTTTCCGGGTCGATGAATCGCGAGAATCGTCTCGGACTCGTGAAACGTTCCCTGCACTTGCTGCTGAACGAACTGACGCCGACCGACCGTGTCGCGATCGTTGCTTACGGCAGCACCGCACATACCGTTCTGCCCCCGACGTCGCTCGAAGAGCGCGATCTGATCGAGAACGCGATCGATCGTCTTTCGACCGGCGGGTCGACCAACGCCGAACACGGGCTCGTCGAAGGCTACATCAATGCCGCGCGTGCGTTTCAGTTCGGCGCGATCAACCGTGTCATTCTTTGCTCCGACGGCGTCGCGAATGTCGGACGGACCGGCGCCGACGAGATCCTGGCGCGCATCGGCCGCGACGCGAGCAGGGGCATCGAATTGACGACCGTCGGTTTCGGCATGGGTAATTACAATGACGTGCTCATGGAGAAACTCGCGAACAACGGCAACGGCAACTACTTTTACGTCGATCAGCTTCGCGAAGCACGCCGCGTGTTTGTCGAGAACGTGACCGGTACCCTGCAGACGATCGCGCAGCAGGTGAAAGCCCAGGTGGAGTTCAATGATGATGTCGTGCGGCGCTATCGCCTGCTCGGCTATGAAAATCGCGATGTTGCCGACAAGGATTTTCGAAACGACGCCGTCGATGCCGGCGAGATCGGAGCGGGTCATGAAGTAACGGCCCTCTTCGAGATCAAGCTCGAGAAGAATGCGCGCGATCGCGGCCGCCTCGCAACCGTACGCGTGCGGCACGAAGACCCGGTGACGTTCGAGATCACCGAGCGCAAGCGCGACGTTGATCTGCGCGAAGCGCACAAGGACTTCAACGCAACCGATCCGACGTTTCGCCTCGACGCCGCTGTCGCGGAGTTCGCCGAGATCCTGCGCCACTCGTACTGGGCAAAAGACAGCGACCTGAACGAAGTCTACCGCGTTGCCTACATGGCCGCGAGCGAACTGCGCTCCCGCGAACAGGCCGATGAATTCCTGCGGCTCGTCGATCGTGCAAAGGGACTCCGTGACGGTCTCGCGCAGAACTGGGATCGTCCGGACTGGATGCCCGACGACTATTAGTGGCGCTTGACCGGATTCCCCTCCGCTTGACCGGATTCGCCTCGCCCTCGCGCTTGACCGGATTCGCCTCGCCCTCGTCCTCGGCGTACGGCTATCGGACTCGGGACTCGGCGAACCGGTCTTCGCGCGCGAGAGGAATCAGGAAAGGGGAAGGAATCAGGAGCGGGAAGAGAATCAGGAGCGGGAAGGGATCGGCAGTGGACAAGACGTAAAGAGAACGCACGGTTCTTGCTCTTTTCTTCTCTTTTCTTCTCCTAATACACAAGCGAGCACGGGGGGCTGGTCGGAGGCGCGAGGAGTTGTTTCCCGGATCCCGCTCGGCCTCCGTACTTGGCCATTTGGCCAGGTCGAGCGGGTCGAGGGGAACAACGACCTCGCGCCCCGATCAGTCTTCACAGACGAGCACCCCCTCCGTACTTGGCCATTTGGCCAGCCGAGCGGGTCGAGGGGAACAACGACCTCGCGCACCCCGACAGTCTTCGGGACGAGCGAGCACAAAGGCCGGGGGACGTTCCCTGGCGGGATGACCGTGGCGGCTCCCGTTATGGGGGCGCGACCCGGCCGCACTTGTCTGCATGAGGCTCGAGGAGAATGAACTCTACTTCTTCTGGCTCGAGGATGCGGGCTTCTTGTCGCGGACTCCGGAAACGACTACGCGCTTCTTCTTGAGCGCCACGCGCACTTTCTTTGCATTGGGATGTTTCAGCAGATAGCGTGAAATCGGCTGCAGGATGTGCGTCTCGACGAGACGGGCGAGATGACTGGCGCCGCCGGTTTTCGAACCGCCCTCGTCTGCGACGAATTGAATGACTTCATGCGGCACGGTGAGGATGATCCCGCGCTCGTACAGACGTTCCTCGATCTGGGCGATCTGCAGTTCGGTAATTTCGCAGATCGATTCGGGAGTGAGCGGGTCGAAGAAGACGAGTTCGTCGAACGACATCAGAAACTCGGTGCCGAAGAAACTGCGCGTGCCGTTCTCGATTGCCTTGCGCTGATTCTCGATCTTGTTCGTTTCCGCAGCTTCGGTAAAGCCTACGGTCTTCTCTTCCTCGCCGAGCAGATTGTCGCTGTTCGCGATAACGACCATGGTCGTGCTGGCGAAGCTGAGCATGCGGCCTTCGCCGTCGACGACCTGCCCGTCGTTCAGTATCTGCAGCAGAATCGGGCCGACTTTCGAGTTGGCTTTTTCGATTCCCTCGATCACGAATACGGCATTCGGGCGATGGGCGAGAATGCGCGGCAGGATTCCCTTGGTCTCACCGGGGCCGCGTCCGCCGATCAGCTTCATCGCGGCGTCGTCTTCGGTGTACTGGGTCATGTCGAGCCGGATCAGATGTTCTTCGGAGCCGAAGAGCTCGAGGGCGAGCGAGCGGGCCAGTTCGTTCTTTCCGACGCCGTTCGGACCGACGAAGAAGAACACGCCGTCAGGCCGTTGCGGTTTCGCGGAGAGATTCTGTTTCGCAACACGAATGACGTCCGCTACCTGCGCGATCGCCCGATCCTGTCCCTTGACGCGCTGCCCGAGACGATCCTCGAGCAGAAGCAGGTCGCTCCCGGCGCGATGGTGCAGTTTCTCGATCGGGATGCCGAGCCGGTTGCTGAGGGTTCTCTCGATAGCCTTCCCGTCGACGACAGCGCCGCCGGCGGTCCGGGATCGCATGTTGCGGATCACGGCCTCGGCGCACGCCTCATCGAGGATTTCGAGGGCCTTGCCGGGAAGAACGCGTGTTTTCAGATAATAATTGGAAAGATCGATCGCGCGATCGACGGCTTCGGTCGTGATTTCGAGCTCATGGAATTTCTCGAGCTTGGCCCGTACGACGCGCAGGATCTTCTTCGCCATGTCTCGTGACGGCTCCTGGATGGTCACGGAGGCCATGTTGTAGCGAATCCAGCTGTTCTCGTTCACGACCTTGCGATAGGCCCAGTCGGACATCGAAGCGATCACCTGCAGGTCGCGCTGCCGCGTAGCCGCATCTAATAGATAGGAAGCATCGAGAAAGCCGCCCTCGGCGGTCCCGATGAAATTGTCGAGCTGGTTGAAATAGAGGATGACGTCCTTGCGATCGAGGGCCTCCTTGACCGCGAGGAAGAGAATCTTCTCAAATTCCTCGGAATCCTGGATCAGCGGAAGGACGGACTGGAGCCCGATCTCGAGAATCTTCTTGTTGCGCAGCCGCGAGGGAACTCGTCCTGCGGCGATCTGCTCCGCAAGCCGCATCACCATCGTCCGTTTCCCGACCCCCGTGGGCCCGAGCATCAGCACATTGTGGTTCGTGCGCTTCTGCAGCGTTTCGAGCAGCCGGTTGACCTCCTCCTTCCAGGGGACAATCGAACCGAACTTTCTTTCGAAAAGCGATTGAGAAAGATCGAGCGAGATTTGATCCAGAATCGACTCATCTTCGTGAGATTTGACTTCTCGAATGACCTCGGGCTGCTCCATGTGGATTTCCTTCTTAGGGTTTCGCTTCGAAACACCGATCCAAGGTTATGAGGAATCTGTGACCACGTCAACGGTTCCCCTTTGTATAAGCATCGAACAATCGGAGCAGGGGTTGAGCACCAAGTGTGGTCCGCCAGCAAAAGACGCTGATCCGGTGTTGCACATCGTCGCCGACGAGGCGATTGATTCGGGGCTGAATCGGGGCGAATTCGACTGAAACGCTCCATGCGGCACTCGATGGCACACGTTTTGCCCCCTGATGACGTTTGACGGAAAAGATTGCGCGTTTCGGGTCAGCCGAATCTGAAGCGCGAGGAGAGGCAATCATGAAAGTTTGGATGAGAAGCGTGGCCATGCTCGTAGTTCTGGCTGCCACGACGATGGGTTGCACGCAGCACGTGCAGATGAAGCGCCAGGATCCTGTGGAAAGCCTGCCCGTGCAGAACGTGGCTGTGCTGCTTTTCTATCAGGACACCGAAACCGGCCCGGATTACCTCGCCGAACTGGCGACGGACGCTTTCTCCATGCAGGCGCACCGGTATTTCCCGGGGCTTGTGGATCGTTACAAGGTGCGCGACTTCCTGAAGCAGCGTGGTTACGAGCATGCGAATGCGCTGACGCCGCACATATTAAAGGAGATGGGTGAAGTATTCGAGGTGGACGCCGTTTTCACGGGAACGATCACGGGCTACAGCGAAGAAGAGTCGTTCCTCGGCTGGAAGGGGAAGGCGCACTTCAAGATGGGGTGCCGGCTCCTTTCGACGACAGACGGCCGCGACCTGATTGCGGCCCAGGTCGACGTGGGCGGCAGCTATCTGCTTCCCGTGGAGAACCCGCGCGATCGCGTGAGGCTCGGCGTCAAGATGCTGACGAACAGCATGCGCCTCGATGAACGATTCGGCCCCCTCTACATCACGCGCCTCGATCCGCTCTGGATCAAGGCGATGGAGCATTACGAGGCGCGCGAGTTCTGGGACGCCACGGAGATCTTCTCCGAAATCGTGACGACGTTCGGCAAGAGCGACCTTCGTGACGAAGCGGAATTCTATCTCGGCCGCTCGCTTGAAGAGCTGTCGCTTGCAAGTACTGCCAGACGCGTGTACACGCGTCTTGGCGTTGACGCTTTCGCTTCGCGCGCGGCGTATCAGCTCGCGCAGATTCGCTTTCAGGAAGGTGACGACGACGGTGTGGTGCAGGCGCTGCAGAGTTTCGTTTCACGTTTCCCGAAGGATCCGTTGCTCGGCGGCATGCGCTACACGACGGGACTGTCCTACATGAGACTGGGTGACCCGGCTGCGGCGGTTCGCACGCTCGCGCTGGTGCCCGAAGAGAGCAACTGGTACAAGTTCGCGCGCTACGCCATGGCCGATCCTTACCGTGCCATGGGTGATACGACGAGCGCACGCCTGGCTCTCGAGCGCGCGGCCGAACCGTTCGGCGGTAGCGAATCGGACCGCCGGCTCGAAGGGCGCGCCCGGCTCGCACTCGGCGATCTGCACTTCTCGCTCGGCAATCATGCGGAGGCGCTTCGCTGGTATCAGAAGTCCGATCTCGAGTTTCTGCCCCGCGCGCGGCTCGGCATGGCGTGGGTGGCCGCGGAGGGCGGCGATTTCGTCGGTGCGATTCATTCCATCGCGAAGATCGACGGACCGATGGAGCTCCGCTATCTGAGCGAGGCGCACTTCCTGGCAGGCACCTGTCTTGCGAGGCTGCAGCGTTTCGACGATTCCGCGGACAGCTTCGACGAGGCGCTTGCGACGTGTCGTTCCTGGAAAGCCGAAGAGGCGAAGCAGCAGGAACTCCGCGTTTCCTGGTCGACCGCAAAGCAGCAGTACGAAGAAACGATGCGCCCGCGTGAAGCGGATATCGCGTCGCTGCTCTATCTGGAGCCGTCACCCGATACGGAAGACCGGCTCACGATCATTCGCAAGGAACACGAAAAACTGGCACGGCGTGTGAGCGATCTGGCCGGGAAACTCGATGGAGAGAGCAATCCCGAAGAAGACGCCGTTGCTCGGAAACAGATTCAGGAGCGCGCGGAATTCTCGCTCGCACAGATCCGCTACGAAAAGCAGATCACGGGCGCGCACGGAGGAGGCGAATCTCGATGACGAATGGAATCAACAGAATGCTCTTCGCGCTTTTCGCGATCGCAACGGTTGCGTTCACGTGGGGCAGCGCCGATGCGCAGGAAGTGAGCGGGGATCAGATTCTGCTCGCGGATCTCTCCTGGCGGGGAGGTTCGATCATCGCGATCGACGCGGCGGACCTGCAGCTGCAGAAAGCGCCTGGCGAAAAGACCGAGATGATTCCGCTTGCGGAAGTGCGCGAAATCCGGTGGGCGAACGGCCGAACACAGGAGTTCCCCATCGTGCAGGATCCGTACGACAACGTCGACCTGAGCGCGAAATCGCTCCGGTCGTCGACGCTGTTCAGAAAAGACGATCTGGAACTGTCGCGAGGCGAAGTTCTCAACAATGCGTGGGGGCGCGGACTGATTGCGGGAACCCTGTTTACTTTCTTCGGAGACGATGCGTCTTCGAAAAAATGGGCATTCCTGACAGGTTTCAGCCTGCAGTTCGGCCTCTCGTTCTACATGGGATGGTAGGGGGTTGATGATGTCTGTTGTCGTGAAGACGTGCTGTTTCGTTCTGGCCGTTTCTCTGTTCGCGGGTTGTGCGGCTCACAACAAGGTCGCGCCGCAGACCATTCTCGAGGGGGGCAGAACCGTCGTCGTGTTGCCGTTCCGGGGTGCGGAAGGACCGGGGGGAACGAACGGTACCGGCAATCGGCAGCTGGCGAGCCAGTTCGCGGGAGAACTGAGCCTGAGTGACTTTCGCGTCGTCGAAACGCACCAGGTCGACGCGGTTCTCGCGGAGCACGGGCTGAAGATGCCCGAGACGATTCAGGACGTGTCGGCCGTCGACTGGAACGCTCTCTTCGGTGCCGACTACATCGTCTTCGGGAACCTGCGAAAGTGGTTCGCGGGGGACAAGATGACGCCCGCGTCCGTTGTGATGGCTGTCGAGCTCGTGCGGGCTTCGGACGGCCAGAGAGTGTATCGAAAAGTCAGGCAACTACCGGGGCCGATCGACCGGGCCGTACCGCGAGACGTGCATGAACTGTCGCTCTACTGCGCGAAGCGTCTTGCGGACGACATGAAACGGGACATCGGATTCAGCGAGGATCAAGCAGCATGGCGTTAATGAATCGATGGCGCGGATCGACGCTCCGTCTGGCGTTCGGGATTCTGCTCGGGACTGCGCTCACCGTGAGCGCGGATCAGGCGAGCGACGTAACGGCCGAGAGGCAGGCGAGCATCGAGCGCTTCGAGGAACTCCTGGAACGGTATCCCGACAGCGAAATGCGGGCGCCGATCGTTCTCATGCTCGGTAATCTGTATGCCGAGCGCGAGAAGGAGCGCTATCTCACGGAGATCGTGCAGTACGAGGACGGTCTGCTGGAAGTCGCTCCGACGATCGACTACAACCCGTCGATCGCTCTCTACGAGGAGATCATCGATAAGTACCCCGCGTTTCACGGACGTGCCGAGGCGCTGTTTGCGCTCGGCGTCTGCTACGAGGAGATGGGGCAGCCGAAGAATGCCGAAGGGCGCCTGGAAGAGCTTGTCACGCTCTCCGAAGATCCCGTCGTGCGCGGGGCGGCGCACGTGCGGATTGCCGATATCCGCTTCGACGAGAAAGCCTGGGCCGCGGCGCGGTTCGGATACATGCGCGCTCTCGAAGAGGGAGTGGATCCGGCGGAACACAGGCTCGACTACAAAATCGGCTGGTGCTTTCTGAAAGAGGACAATCTGCGTGAGGCGGGGCGTCACTTCCGCAAAGCGTCCGACCGCAGCTACGCCGGGCTGATCGAGCATCAGAACGGGCGCGAGGGCCTGCTGGAAGTGCTCCGCTCGCTTGCGCTGGTGCAGAGCGAAACGGATCCCTCGAACGTGAGCGGATTTGCGGCTCAGTTCGAGGAGGACCACTATCGCGCGCTTGCGCTGCGCGAACTCGGCGATGTGCTTCTCGCGAATGACCGCCCGAAGTACGCGGAAGTCGCGTACAGGCAGGTGCTCGAACTGGAACCGCTTGCGCTTGACGCGCCGGTGATCAGCGATCAGCTGATCGAGTGCTACACCATGCAGACGAAAAAGAACGCCGCGCTTACGGCAAGGGAAGAATACTGCGATCTCTACTGGCCCGGATCGGCCTGGGAGCAGGCGCACGCGAACGACCAGGATCGTGTCGGCGACACGCATTCCCGCGTGGAACGGAATCTGTGGAACGCCGCGCTTCTGCGTTACACGCGCGCGACGAACGAAGATTATCAGGCGGCGGCGAAACACTTCGAACGGTACGTGAACGATCTCGGTGCCACGGAGCACAAGACCAAGGGACTCGTGTTCGCCGCGGAGGCGTGGTACAAGACGGGCGAATTCGCGCGGAGCGCGCGCCTGTACGATGCCGTACCCACGGAAGGCCTGAGCGACGAGGAGCGTGAGTCCGTACTGCACGGGGCTTTTCTCGCGCACCGGGATGCCGGGTCCGAGGCGAGCCTGATCGCCGACGCGGCGCTGCGCTACTGGAGCGGCTTCGAAAAGAGCCCCGAGGCGCAGAAGACCGTTCTTTATGCGTCAGAGCAGCTCGAAGCGGCCGGTGACGGCCCGCGGGCTCTCGAACTCTCGAAGTGGATTGCGCGTCAGGAGGACGCGCAGCTCCGCGGAGAAGCCGCGCTCCGTGCGGGCAAGATCGCGTCCGTGCTCGAAGATCCGGCCGACGCGGAGATCTGGTTCAAGGTCTCTGCGGATGCCGCCGGTGACGAGACCGAGCGCAAGGAACGAGTGGAGCGCGCGGGCGCCAGCGCGTTTCTGCAGGCGCAGGGACTCGAGGACGCCAAGCAGTACCGCGAAGCCGTTGTCGCGTATCGCAAGGTGCGGACCGAATACGCGCAGACAGCTGTGGCCCGCGACGCGCTCCGGCGTGAATTCGTATGTTGCGTTCTCGGCGAAGATCACGTGGCCGCCGGCGAGCTCGTCGACACGCTGCTTGCCACGTTCCCGGGCGACGAGATCATGCGCGACGCGTTTCGCGCGGCGGCTCTCAAGGCGCACGAGCGCGAAGAACACAACCTCGTGGCCGTCCTTCTCGACGCCTCGTTCCAGACGATTCCCGACGTGCAGGATCGCTACGAAGCGGCCCGCGCCTGGGATCGCATCGGCAACATGCCGGAAGCCGAACTTCGCTATCGCGATCTGCTCGGCCGCTACCCGAAAGCCGAACAGCTGACGCCCGCCCGCTGGCGTCTCGCTCACATTCTCGATGTTACGGAACGCTACGAAGAAGCGGGGGCGGTCTACGACCTCTGTCGCAAGGACACGAAGTTCGACGAAGTTTCCCGCACGCAGCTCTCGGGCCTTGCGGCGGAAGCGTATCGAAAGGCCGGCCTCATGAAGCTGGCCGAAGATCGCTGGCTGAAGGCCGTCGAGCACTACCGGGTGGAGGCGAACAGCGCGCCCGACAGCGCGAACGAGGATCTCGATCCGAGCGCGCTCTACGCCGCGAAAGCACTGCGCGGCCTCGCGGATCTCAGGAAGCCGGGACTCGATGACGCGATTCGGAACTGGCGCAAGACCCATAAGAACGGCACGGCGTCCACGCGCCTCGACGAGTACGTGGGACACATGCGCGAGCTGATCGCGATTCGTATCGAGGGGATGACGAAGCCCGCCGTTCTGGAGCTCGCGAACTGTCTCGAATGGTACGGACGAACCGCGTTTCAGCATGAGTGGGAGCGGGGCCGCATTCCGGAGCCCGCGCTCGTGGAGCCGTTCTACGCGGACGCCGCGAACCTTTACGAAAGCGACGATCAGTCGAGCCGCGATTTGTACGCGGCGCTCGCGGATTCCGTGCGTGACGCGGCCGACCGTGAGATCGCGTCCGATCGGGAAGCTCCGCCTGAAGGCGCGTCGAACAAGGAAATCGAAAGCTATTCCGAATGGCTCGTGGCGTGGCTCGAACGCGTGGAGTTTGCGGAAGAACGGCGCCGGACGGCCGACGCCCTTTATGAAATCGAAATCGAGCGTGACGGCGCACCGTCGCTCGCGCTCGTTTCGTCCCGCCGCGAGGTTCATCTCGAAGCGGCGGACGCCATGAATCAGTGTGCGCATCTTCTTCGCACGGCGCCGGCTCCCGGCGGCCTGACCGAAGAGGAGAGCGCGCTCTATCGATCCGTTCTGGAAGAGCGTGGCGCGGAATATCAAAGCCGTGCGCTCGTCTGGATGGAGGCCGTCGCGGCGTTCGAACCGCAGGCACCAGGAGCAGAGGAACCAGGGAACGTCGCGGTCCCCGATGACGAGGGACTGGTTTGGGGGAGTTCACAATGATCAAGCGAATCGCATTCGGAATGCTTGTGATGGCCGCACTCTCGTTCGCGGGAACGGCGCATGCACAGGGCAAACCGAAACGTCAGGTTGTCGACCTGCAAAAGCTGGAGATCGACGGGAAGGTATCGAATCCTTCCACGATGTTCATTCGAGAGCGAAACGGGGGAGCGCTTTACGAACTCTTCCCGCTCAAGAGGGAGCTGTCGACGGGATGGCTTCTTCCGATCATGAAAATGAAACACGATCGGCAGACCGTTGCCATCGCGGATCACAGTTAGTTTGAGTAAGGCTGGATCAGTCAGGAAAGGGGTTTGGATCATGAAATGGAAACTCGTGTTTCCGATCCTGGGTCTCGGGATTCTGCTCGCATTTCCGGCGGGCACCTGGGCTCAGACAGAGAGCGCGTCGAACGCCGCGTCGACGGCGAACGGCACGGCGCCGGGCGCCACGGCGGGTGCACCCGGTGCAGCGGGTGCAACGGGTACGATGCCGGCGTCCGTGACGCCGGTGCAGGGAATCGGTCTCGAAGCGGGCGCGCAGCCTGAAGCGGCGACGGGTTCGGGCGGATCGAACTTTCTCCGCTTCGCGAGCAACGCGTTCACCGGAGCGGGTGCGGCGTTCATGTGGGCGATTCTCGTCGTGAGCGCCTTCTCGGTCGCGATCGCGATCGACAAGATCATTCTCCTGATGTTCAAGACGTCGGGGCGGGATGACGGATCGCTCGAGGAAATGACGAAACTCGTGCGCGCCAATCGCATGGAAGACGCGCGCCGTGTTGCCGAGGGCATGAACACGCCGTTCGGACGCATCGCGAGCCGCGTGCTGAGCCTGCGTCCCGGTCATTCGAAGGACGAGCTGCAGAACGTCGTCGACGAGGCGTACCTTGCCGAAACGCCGCAGTTCCATCGCCGGCTTCCGTTGCTCGCCGTGAGCGCGAACCTGTCGACGCTGCTCGGCCTGCTCGGTACGATCGCCGGTCTTGTAATTGCATTCGAAGCCGTAGCGCACGTTGCGGCCGCGCAGAGAACGGCCGCGCTTGCGGGAGGGATCTCGGTTGCCATGGCCACGACGGGATTCGGCCTTACGGTAGCGATTCCGACGCTCGCGCTGCACGGTCTTCTCGGGGGCCGCGCGGATCGCGCTCTCGAAGACATCGAAGCACGGATGGCCGTGCTGACGAACGTGATCGAAGAGAGCAGCCGGAGCACGCAGAGCGCGCCTCGCGAGAATGCGAAGCAGGGTACGCGCAATGCGAAGCTGGAAGACATGGTCACTGCGGGGAAAGCGTAATGCGACCCGGCGGTAAGCAGGGACGAGCGACTCCGGTTTCAGACATCGACATGGTGCCGATGATGAATCTGTTCACCGTGCTCGTGCCGGTTCTGCTTCTCGCGGCCGTATTCGCGAACGTAACGGTGCTCGAACTCCAGCTTCCTCCCAAGGGAAGCGGAGAAGAGGGCGCCGAACGGTTCGTCGAGAAAGAGGCGTTGAATCTGATGGTGGTCATTTCGACGGAAGGGATCACTGTCGGAGGGAGCGGAGGCTTTCTGCCGAGCGTGCTGAAAACGGAAGGGCATTATGACCCGAACGAACTCATCGCGCTTCTCCAGATCGTGCGGAACGAGTTTCCGGACGAGGCTGAAGTCACCGTCGCTTCCGAACCGACGATTCCGTACGAGAACGTGATGGCCGTCATGGACATTTGCAGGGAACGCGGTTTTAACCGGATCGCGCTCGTCGGACTTCACATGCAGCCCGTGCTGCCTGGGGAGGGAGCCTGATGCGAGTCAACAATTCCCGCGCGCGCGCGGCGGGGGCCAAACGGCGAACGCGTTTCGCCACCGTGCTCTCGGTTACGTCGCTCGTCGACATTCTGTCGATCCTGCTGATCTTTCTACTGATGTCGTTCGCTCCGGAAGGCGCGGTGATTCATGCCGCGCAGGATCTCGAGCTGCCCGAGTCGACCTCTCCCGAAAAGGTGGAGGGGAGCGATCTCGTGCTCGCGGTTACGGAGCGGGGCGTTTCGGTCGGGGAGCACATGGTCGCCGGACTCGAAAACTGGGAAGGACAGCTCTGGATTCCGGAACTCGGCGCGGCGATCGGGCCCGTGAGTGAAGACGATCCGGCGGCGGCTTCGCGCCGCGTGCTGGTGCAGGGCGACAAGACGATTCCCTTCGATCTTCTCTATGCGGTTCTCTTCACGGCGCACCAGGTCGGCTATCAGAAGCTGGCGCTTGCTGCGTACGAGAAGGCGCCCGACCAGATGGGAGGCGTCCAGTGAAACGCGAAGATAATTTTCTGAAACGGGTCTTCATCGCGTCGCTCGCGGCGCACGGGATTCTCGGTTTCGTCGTAACCCAGCTCGACATCGCACCGATGGTTCCTGCGGGAGTCTGGGCGATGGAAGAGGATGCGGTGATCGAAATCAGACTGCCTGATCCGATCGAGATCGCGAAGATCGAGCCGAAGGAAGTGAAAGTAGAGCCGAAAGAAAATGCGGCGCCGAAGCGGCGTGGTATTCAGGACGCGAAGCCGAAGGGCAAGCGCTCGGGCGGCGGGGGCGGTGATCCGCTCGCGCGCGTCACGAAGATGGGCGTGCTCGGCAAGCTCACGGGGTCGACGAAAGCCGTGCGTGCACAGGCCGACCAGGACGGCGTGACATACGCGTCGGACGGGCTCACACAGCTCATCCGCGGCGTCGGCGACACGCGCAAGGTTTCAGGCGGTGCGGCGAAAGGCGAGTCGGGGATCGGTTTCGGCAACGGTGTCGGATCCGGTTTCGGCGGCGGCAAGGCCAAAGAGCGCGCGTCGGATCTCGTCGCGTCTCTCGGTGACGGCTCGAGCAACGATCTCGTTCTCGAACGACGGGACGGCGTAATCGACGGCGAAGAACTCGCGCTCGGCGGCGACGACGGTTGCCGGGAAGAGTCCTCGCTCGCGTCGATCGTACAGAAGAAGAAAGGCGGCATTCGCAGCTGCTACAACCGTTCGCTCATTCGCACCCCGGGTGAGCAGGGCGAAATCGCGGTTCGATTCGTGATCGCGCCTCGGGGAAATATTACGGACGTCTCGATTCTGTCGAGCAGCGTGGCCGACCCCGAGCTCGAGAAGTGCATTCTCGAACGGATCTACAACTGGTCGTTCCCGGCGAAAGAGGGATGTGAAACGGTGGTTCGCTACACGTTCCATTTCTCGTTCGAGGGATAGACGGCAGTTCGATTCGCCCCGTGGGGGCGACCCTTGCCCGGCCGGGCGATCCGGCCACTGACAGTTCCAGCCTGAGGGGCCGCGGCATTCGCCGCGGCCTTTCGTTTCTGCTCAACCCGCCCGCCGAGCCCCTGCGGCATTCGCCGCGGCCTTTTCGCTTGAAACGACTTCCGCTTCGCGTTCCTTCCTTATATAATGCGCTCATTCAGTCAATCGGGACCATTCTGAGGAGTTGATTCGATGGAAGCGCGCTATCTCGGCCACTCCGCCGTCATTCTAAAGGGGAGCAGGACGATCGTGATCGACCCGTTTCTGACCGGAAACCCGGTCGCGGCGATCGAAGCGAAGGAGATCACGGAAGCCGATTTCGTGATCGCGACGCACGATCACATGGATCACCTCGGAGACTCTTTCGAAATCTGCAAGCGGACGGGGGCGACGTTCGTGGCCGCGTTCGAAGTAGCCGAGAGCGCCGAAGCGCTGGGGATCGCGATCGAACCGATGGGCATCGGCGGATCGATCGAGTCGAAAGGCGTGCGCTTCAGCATGACCAATGCGGCCCACACTTCGCATCTCGCCGCCCCGACCGGCATCATCGTCGAAATGGACGGGAAGACGGTTTATCACATGGGCGACACGGGACTGATCCCGGACTTCGCGCTCCTCCCCGAGTTCTTTTCCATCGACCTCGCGTTCGTGCCGATCGGCGATCGTTTCACGATGGGAGCGCCTTCGGCAGCCAAAGCCGTCGCGATGTGCGGGGCGGAGATCGCCGTCCCCGTTCACTACGCCACGTGGCCTCTGCTTGATTCTACAGCCGTTCGCTTTGTAGAATCAGTGGGCGGGCGTGCGGACGTCCGCGTTCTCGCGCCCGGGGAGAGCATCAAACTATGACCCCCGCCGCCTCATCGCGGAATGAGGGGTGGTCACTCCCGGCGATCTTGAGGATAATCGGGGGCGAGCCGACAACTGGACGTTAATTGAAAGTTCTGTAATAATAATTGATTAGCTCATTTTGAAGAGAATCCCCATGAAGGGAAGGAATCGCGGTATGAAGGGAATTGGATGGCGGATCGTCGGACCGGTGATTCTGCTCGGGGCCCTGCTGGCGCCGAACGCGGATGCGGACGAGAAGACGGAGCGGTTCTGGCAGGACCTGCTCAGGAAGTACAAGGGCCAGAGCCTCGTGCAGCTTCTCGACGACGTGGAGCTCGGTCTCGAATATACGGGCAAGGTGCAGAAGGTCGACGCCACGGCGCAAAGTGACGTTACATCCGACTCCCGCAGTTCGGCCCGCGCGCTCGGCTCGACGTTCACGACGAGCCAGCGATGGACCAAGTACTATGCGGTTCTCGACGAAGTCGCCGCCTCTCGGTTCCGCGAATGGATCGTGCCGCTCGACGCCGGGGAGACGGCCGTGCGAACCAAGGTCGAGATCATCGACCGCCAGGGAAAATTCGTGGACGCCCCGAGTGATCCCATCTCGACACGTACCGCCTTGCCGGAAGACGCGGACGTATACGGGAATGTCCGTGACCTCGTGTTCAACCTCGACGCGCTTCCCGTGCCGTGTATCGTACGTCTCTATTATACGATCGAGGGAGAGAACGAGGCGGGGCACCTCGACTACGCATTTACGAACACGATCCCCACGTACCGCGTGAATTTCGAGTACAACTTCTTCAATTCCCAGTCGGCCCAGTTCCCTCACCTGAAGGACGCGATCCAGTCGATGCGCGCCGACGAACGCATGAGCGAGTTCACGACGAACACGACGTCCGCGGGTACGATCAACCGTTACATTTACAAGGCGCAGAACATCCGGCCGCTGCCGGTCGAACCGTATTCGCAGCCGGCCATCACCACCGTGCCCCGCGTCATCGTCGCCCCGAACTTCGAATCGGACTGGGGGCTGATTCTCGAGTGGTACGCGACCGAGATCGACAAGCAGCTCAAGAGCCGGGCCGATGATGTCGTGCTCGACCCGATCCTGAAAGAGACTACGGAAGGACTCGAGCTTGCCGACGAGAAGATTCGTGCCATCTACGAATACTGCCAGCAGAAGTACGATGTGATCGATCTTCCGATCGAACGCACCGGCTACCTGCCGAACCGTCCGACCGCCATCGCCCACCTCGAGCGTGTCACATCGGCCGATCTCGCACTGCTCATGACGGCTCTTCTCCGCCGCGCGGAAATCGAAGCGAACTTCGCTCTCGTGGCATCGACCGACTTCGGAACGGTCAACGAAAACATCAAAAGCCTCTCGCAGTTCAATCGCGCCGTGGTCGTTGCGGATGACGACGGCTTCCTGTTCTATCTCGATCCGGCCGAAAAGACAGCGAGCTATGAAGACGCGCCCGCGTCTATCGAAGGCACGCCGCTTCTGCTCGTAAAAGCCGGTGATCCCGAATGGATCGACATCGAATACTCCCGCTCCGACGGGAACGCCTACAGCGTGTATACGGAGTTGACGCTCGACGAGGAGTCAGGACTCGTGGGCGGCAAGGCGAGCATGTCGCTCGCGGGCGAGCAGAATCGCCTCTTCCGGAAGAAGTTCTACGGCCAGGGACCGAACCAGGCGAGCGTGGAGCGAGAGAACTGGCTTGCGGCGAACTACCCCGAGGATACGTTCATCGACGAGTGGCAGATCGAAAAGGGCGACCACAATGACGAGCAGTTTCGCGTCACGTTCCGGGCCACGTACCCGGAATCGTTCGTTATGAAGAACGACGACACGATCGAACTGAACGGTCTCGCATTCGGCATGATGGGGCCCGCGCAGAATTTCGCGGTGGATCCCGCGGAGCGAAAGACCGTCGTACAGTTTCCGTTCTCGGAATCGGGCAAGCAGACGACGCGGTTCATGATTCCCGAGGGCTACGAAGTGGACGAAAGCACGCTGCCCGAGTCGTACGACGTCGCTACGGGACCCGACAAGTCGCTGCAGCTCGGCATGGAATGGCGGGCGGGCACGGACTTTATCGATCTATATGACACGCTTGCCGTTGATGATTCTGTCGAGGTCGTGCCGAGTGGCGATTTTCTCACGGTCAACTTCATCGAGTATCAGATGGCGTACGACCTCGAACCGCAGCAGAACCGCATTCCGGTCGAGCGCATGAACGAACTCAAAAAATACTTCGAGGAGTTCCGGCACAACCAGAACATGAAGATCGTCCTGCGGCGCGTCGAAGAAGACGCTTCGTAGGAGGGCTGATCTAGCCGGGATCGATCGAGAGAGCCTGGGGGAGGTTCGGCGCCAGTTTACCGGCGTCGTCTTCCCCCATTTTCTTTTGCGACACGAGCCGCGCGAGAGATTCGAGGAAGGATTGATCGCCGGCGTTCCGCTCGAGCATTCCCGTCAGCGCGGCGAAGTCCTCACGGAGGATCGCGCGCACGCAGTCTTCCGTCACGCGCGCGACCGATGTCACCGCGAACGGGTTGCCGGTCCGATCCGTGCCGACCCGGACCGCAATGACCCCGGCGAGACTCTTCGCCAGCCTTCGCGAATCCCCGCCGTCCGCGCGAAACCATTCCAGGGCGCGATCGATCGCGTCGCCCCCGTCCCTGCCCGTCATTGTGACAATCGCGCCGTGACCCGCAAGCGAACACCCGAGAGCGAGCGCGGCGTCGTCGGCCGTTCGAATTTCGGGGAACGCGAGGTACGAGGGGCGGAGCGCGCTCAGCATCGCACGCGTACTTTGTCGCGCGTCTTCCGACGCGGGGTAGGGGACGGGAACGATGAGACCCTGTTCACTCTTCGCATCCCATTCGCCGAGCTGAATCACCGCGTCGCCCCGCTCCGCGAGCGCGGCAAGTACCGCCGCGTGGAGCTGTGCGGCGACTTCGGGAGTGTCGCCCACGAGAAACAGCAGCTTGCCGCGTGTCGCCAGCAGCCCCTCGACCGCTTCGGGTACGAGGTTCATTTTCTCGAGCGCGATCGGCTTCCGGATCGGCCGCAGCATGAGGCGCTCGCCGTGCCAGTCGTGCCTCACGCGGTAGCGCACACCGTTGTACAGAAGTACGCTACACTCGCCGGCGCGCTTCACGGCATCGCGCGCGACATCGCTCGACACGGTACCTTCCAGCACGTGCGTCACGCGCCCTCCCTGCAGTACGAGCGGGTGACGCCCCGGCTCGAGATAGAGCCGCGCGCCCTTCGTTTCCGCAAAGCGAGTGAGCAGCGTATCGAGCGGCGGCGTTTCGCCTTCCTCCGACACTTCCTGTTCCAGCATCGCGAAGACCTTCTCCAGCGCCTCCGTCTGCTCCTGCTTCGCGCGCAGCTGTTCCTGCATACCGGGAGATTCTTCGCCCGCCGCCGCGGCAGCCTCGTCCATGCTCCTGGCCGCTTCGAGCAGAAGGTTCTGCGTCGTATCGTCGATCAGGTGCGCGGCTTCGCACTGCTCTTCGCGAAACCGGAAGCCGCCCTCCTTGATCGTGAGCGCGTGAAGGGCGACTTTCTTTCCCTGCTTGTTGCCGGGCTCTTCGAGGCCGTTCACGATCTGGCCCTCATCGAAGAAGATCTTGGTCGTTCCGCCTCTGCGGAAGATCGTCAGCGTGCCGCTCTTGTTGTTGAGAAGCAGAAACTGGCTGAGGTCGAAAGGGTTCGCAACGCGCAGGGACCCGATCAGGTCGTCGTTTTCGACCAGCTGGTCGGCTGTTTTGATCGGCTCGAAACTCATCGCGCGCCGGCCACCGTTGTCCCGGCGTTTGCCGCGGTCTCTGTGGTTCGCGGCAGGAGGGGCCGGATCATGTCTTTCTGTGTGGCCACCCGATACGCCGCTTCCGCCGTGATGACTTTCTCACGTACGAGACGCACGAGCTCGTCGTCCATGCGCAGCATCCCGTCTTTCTTGCCGACCTGCATCATCGACGGAATCTGAAACGTCTTTCCGTCCCGGATCAGGGCACCGATCGCGTTCGTGCAGTTCAGAACTTCGAGCACGGCGACGCGCCCTTTACCCTCGGCGCGCGGGAGCAGTTTCTGCGCGATGACGCCGCGCAGGCTCTCCGACATCGACGTGCGGATCTGCTCCTGGCGGTCGGCCGGGAACGAGTCGATGATGCGGTCGACGGTCTGGTGCGCGCTCGGCGTATGCAGGGTTCCGAACACGAGGTGTCCGGTTTCGGCCGCGGTCAGCGCGAGTTCGATCGTCTCGAGATCACGCATTTCCCCGACGAGAATGATGTCGGGGTCTTCGCGAAGCGCCCCACGGAGCGCGCGCGCGAACGAAACGGAGTTCGCGCCGATTTCCCGTTGATTGATGAGTGAATTACGGTTCTTGTGCACATATTCGATCGGGTCTTCGATCGTCAGGATGTGCATCTTCTGCGTGCGGTTGATGTGGTCGATCAGGGCGGCAAGCGTCGAGGACTTCCCGCTGCCGGTTGTTCCCGTTACGACGACCAGGCCCTTTTCGAACTCGGTGAACTTGATCAGGTGATCCGGAAGCCCGAGCTCGGCGAGCGTCATGATCGAAGTGGGCAGCAGCCGGAAGCATCCGGCGATCCCCCGCTGCTGTCTGTAAATGTTGCAGCGCAGCCGCACCATGCCGGGCACGTCATACGCAAAGTCGACGTCCCCTTCGCGTTCGAACTCGGCGAGCTCGTCCGGTGACATGATCTCCGTAAGGAGCGCATTGGCGAGCTCGGGGGTGAGCTCGTCGAAATCGATCGGACGGATCTCGCCCTGCTGTCGCAGCATCGGACGGGCTCCGGTCACCATATGGAGGTCCGAAGCGCCCTCCTCGAGAACCATCTTGAAAATCGCGTCAATTCGCGCCATGGTCGCCTCCTGTTCCCTTCAGTATCGGCCGAAATCCGCTGCAGGAAGAGGCCCGCGGGGGCATTTCCGATGTGTCTCGCTGTCATGAAATCTTTTAACGTTCTGCATATTTGTCTTGATCGACGGTCCTGTGGGGTCGATAATTGTGCCAAATGTACAGCTTTTCGGTGTCACTTTGCATATTCTGATGCCTGACCCATCTGCATCAAAACAGGGAGAATCATGACAAAACGTGAAATTATCAAGATGGTGGACAAGCACAATATCCGCTTCCTGCGGCTCATGTTCACGGACATTCACGGCGTACTGAAGAACGTGGAAGTCCCGCGGAGCCAGTTCGAGAAAGCGCTCGACGGCCAGATCCTGTTTGACGGGTCTTCGATCGAAGGGTTCTCGCGGATCGAAGAGTCCGACATGGTGCTTCATCCGGATCTCGCTACCTTTCGCATCTTCTCGTGGCGGTCGGGCGACACGTGGGGATCGGCGCGCCTGATCTGTGACGTCGTCTATCCGGACGGACGGGCGTTCGAGGGATGTCCCCGCTCGGCGCTGAAGCGCGTCGTGGCCCAGGCGAAGAAGAAGGGCTATTCGATGATGGCGGGCCCCGAAGCCGAGTTCTTCCTGCTGCCGCTGGACGACGACGGTGACATCGTTCCTGAAACCCACGACTCGGCCGGCTATTTCGATCTGTCCCCGGTCGACGAGGGAGAGGACGTGCGGCGCGACGTCGTCCATCATCTCGAGATGATGGGCTTCGAAGTCGAGGCGGCGCACCATGAAGTCGCGCCCGGACAGCATGAAATCGACTTCAAATATGCCGACGCCGTCGCTACCGCGGACAATCTCGTCACGTTCAAGTTCATCGTGCGGAAGATTGCGGCGCAGCACAACATGCACGCCACGTTCATGCCGAAACCGTTCTACGGTGTGAACGGTTCGGGAATGCATTGTCACCAGTCGCTCTTCAAGGGCGAGAAGAATATTTTTCATTCGAAGAGCGCGGAGTACGAGCTTTCGAAAGTATGCATTCAGTACATCGGGGGACTCCTGAAGCACGCGCGCGGATTTCTGGCCGTCACGAACCCGCTCGTCAATTCGTACAAGCGCCTCGTGCCTGGATTCGAAGCGCCGACGAAAGTCGCATGGTCGGAGAAAAACCGTTCGCCGCTCGTGCGTGTTCCCGATCGCCGCGGCATCGGAACGCGAGTCGAACTCCGCCTGCCGGATCCGGCCGCGAACCCGTACCTTGCGCTCTCGGTGATGCTCGCGTCGGGTCTCGACGGTATATCGAACGACATCGATCCCGGCCCGCCCGTGAACAAGAACATCTACGAGATGAGCGTGCGGGAGCAGCGCCGGCACAAGATCTCGGATCTGCCGATCGACCTCGGCGCGGCCATCGAGGCGCTCGAAAAGGATGAAGTCGTCAAGGCGGCCCTCGGGGAGCACATCGCCGAGCATTACATCGCGGGCAAGAAGGCGGAATGGCTCGAATACCTCTCCATGGTCCATCCGTGGGAGCAGGAGCGCTACATTTCGAAGTACTAGAGGGTGTTGCGGGCTTCTGGAGGCGCGCCGTTGTCGGAATGCGCCGGGGCGGGTATAATCGACGTATCCCGAACGCCCTTCAGGAGCCGTCATGACGAGACAGACCTGCACAACATGCAACGCCGAGTTACGCGGAACCGAGAACTACTGCGCCCAGTGCGGGCACTCGCTCCGTGGACGCCGCGGCCGTCGCGGTGAGCCGGAGCCGCCCCGGTGGGTCGAGATCGAATTCCAGGAGAGCAAGTCGAGCAGCTTTCACACGGCGCTCGATCTCTGCATCACGAATCCGAACTACCGTACGTTCGAGCGAAATACCCTCAAGGTGCACCGCGTCGGCTTCCATGCCGATCAGTCCGGCGAACTGCTGCGACTCGCGAACATCGTGCGCGGCTGGAAGTCGTTCCGGCTGTTCGTCGACGGGCGCGAGGAGACCTGGCGTTCGTTCTTCTACGGCGGGTACTACTGCTTCGAGGACCGTGACGCGTCGGCTCACTCCAATCAGTACTGCTACGGCGAAAGCAGCGAGTGGTTCAACTGGTGGGGGTGCCATCGCCTCGGCTACGGCTTCTATAGTGAAGAAGACTGGCTTCGTTCCGGCAAGATGATGAACGATCACGTGTTCGTGCTCGACAAGGACCGCATCAAGCGTATCCTGCTGCAGCGCGCCCGGTCGCATCGTTTCTGCCCGATCATGAATACGAAATCGATTCTCGAGCGGGTCGACATGCTGCCTGACGAGGTCGATCCCACGACGAACCCGGACTGGGAATACTACTTTCTCGACTGGCGCGACGAACCGAGTACGCCGCCGGCCGCCGCGGTTCCCGTCTGCAATCCCGAGTCGTTGATCGTGACGCACCTCGTGCCGCCTGATGTGGTCGTGCCGAATCCGCCCGACCGCTCCTGGGCGCAGGGCGAGCCGCCGCCCGGCTACGAATAGAGGGCGCGACTACTCGCTTCGCAGGGCTTCGATCGGATCCATGCGCGCCGCGCGATTCGCGGGGTAGAGCCCGAACAGAATCCCGATGCCGGCCGAGAACAGAACCGCGATCACGATCCAGAGCGGGGATGTGCGAAACGGAAATCGAAGGGCATGCGTGACGGCGTAGGCGATCCCGAGCCCGATCGTGATCCCGACGATCCCGCCGATCCCCGTCAGTGTCGCCGACTCCACGAGAAACTGCGTGAGCACGTCCTTCCGTCTCGCTCCCAGCGCAATGCGTATGCCGACCTCGTGGGTGCGCTGCGTTACCGACACGAGCATGATATTCATGACGCCGATGCCGCCGACCAGCAGTCCGATCGACGAGATGATGATGAGAACGAGACCGACCGCGCCCGTGACGCGACCGAGCGTCTCCGAGAACGCCTCCGAACTCAGCACTTCGAAGCTGCTCTCCGCCCCGACGCGGTCGCGACGAACGACTCGCAGGATCGCGGTGACCTCCTCCGTCGTCGCGTCGAGAGTCACACCGGGAGCAGGAGAGACCACGATCTGTCCTTCATCGCCGTCGGCATACAAATCACGATGGTACGTGGTATGAGGGATGATCGCGAAAGCGTCCCCCATCGCGCCGATCAGAGTACGTCGCCGGGCCATGGTCCCGATGACCGTGTATTCGCGTTCGCCCGCGCGCACGGTGCGGCCGACAGGATCGACGTTCGGGAAGAGCGCCTCGGCCGGCCCCCAGGCGAGAACGATCACCGGGCGGCGGCGTTCCACTTCCTGACGCGTGAAGAATCGTCCATGTTCGATCTCGAACGGATGCATGTTCGGAAACGCTTCGCTCGTGCCCACCATCGACAGCGGCTGCGTCCTGCGTGACCCTGCCGTCAGCAGAAAGAGTCGCCCGGATTCATTGTTGACGCGATAGTCGACCCATGAAGTGAGGCGTGACATGGCCCGCAGTTCATTCGTTTCCGCGGGCGTGAGCTGCGGCCGGTGCCGCACGCGCTCGGCACCGCGCCCCTCAGAAAGTACGTCGTAACGCGTGATCGAAATGTACGGCTGGTCCGCGGCCGCGAAATCGTTGTCGATTTTTTCACTGAGGCCGAGCAGGATCGCGACAACGGCAAGGATCGAAGCCACGCCGATCGCCACACCGAGTATGAGCAGCGAACTCCGCAGCTTGTGCATCGCCAGAATCTGAAGCGCCTGGCGCACGTTCTCGAGCAGCAAAGATGCGCTGGTGGCGCGCCTCGGTTCACTCATGGCGCAGAGCCTCCACGGGATCGAGCAGCGCGGCGCGGTTCGCGGGATACGTGCCGAAGAGAACCCCGATCACGATCGTGACCCCGAGGCCGGCCAGAATCGCCCAGAGCTGTACCGCGCTCGGGATCGGCGAGAAGGCGGAAATGAGCGCGGCGATTGCGAAACCGAGAAGCACGCCGATCAGCCCCCCGATCACCGATAGCGTGACCGACTCGGCCAGGAACTGCATGAGGATGTCCGAGCGCTTCGCGCCGAGCGCCTTGCGAATGCCGATTTCGTGCGTTCTTTCCGTCACCGCCACGAGCATGACATTCATGAGCACCACACCACCGATCACGAGCGAAATCGAAGCGAGGCCGACCAGCGCCTGAAAGATCGCGCGCGAAATGCTCTCCCAGATGCTCAGGATCTGCTCGCTCGTCGAAAGCGCGAAGTCGTCCTCCTGCGACGGCTTCAGTTTGTGGCGGATGCGCATCGCCCACTGCGCCTCTTCCGTAACGCGTTCGACGAGGTCAGGGCCGGGCGCACGCAGCTTGATCTGCGCCTGCGCACTGCGGCCGAACGTCTTCTCGAGCGCGGGATACGGGATCAGGACGTAGCGGTTCTGGTTCGTTCCGAACTGTGTCGGTTTGGGAGAGGCGACTCCGATCACGTCGTAACGACGCCCCGCGATCTTGACGGTGCGGCCGACCGGGTCACGCCCCGGGAAGAGTCGTTCTGCGACGTCGCTGCCGAGCACCGCGACCGCTCTTCTTCGCGTCACTTCGGAGAGCGTGAAAGCGCGGCCGCCTGCGATCTTGAGGTTTTCGACAAGCGGCGCGCTCTCCGTGCGGCCGTCCACTTTGATGCCGCTCAGCGCGCGGTCGCCCGCCCGGATCGTGGCGGTGCGCGAAGCGACGATGTCGACGGCGTCGGCGCTCGGGACGTGCGTGCGCACGTACTCGAAATCGTCCCAGTCGAGGCGCGGGTTCGTGCGCGCGGCCTTCAGGAATTTCTCGAAGTCGGTCAGCAGCGTGAACGGGTCGAACCTTTGCAGCGTGATCACGTTCGCGCCCTCGGATACGAGCTCTTCCCGTGTGTAGGAGTCGATGCCGCTCAGCAGAGAAACCACGGCGATGACCGCCATGGTGCCGACGATATTGCCGAGGAGAGTGAGGAACGTACGCAGTTTGTTGCCGCGCAATGCCGACAGTGCAATGCGTACGCCTTCGAAGGTCATGGCTTGATCTTGATGGCGTCTTCATTCTCGAGAGTGCGGATCGCTTCGAAGTCACCGACGACGACTTCATCGCCCGCGGAGAGCCCGCTCCGCACTTCGAAGAAGCGATCTCCCGCGATGCCGGTCGCGACCGGCACGAAGTACGCCTTGCCTTCGCGAACCACGAACACGCCTTCGCGCTCGTTTCGCTTGCGCCGCGCTGTCGGGTCGTCGTCGACGGGAGCGTCCTCGTCACTCTTCTCGATCGCGGGATCCCGCCGGATCGTGAGCGCCGGGATCGGGACCGAAAGCGCGCTGTCGCGTGTCGCCACGATGATGTCGGCGCTCGCGGAGAGTCCCGGCTTGGCGCCCGGGATCGGATCGTCGAGCGTGATGACGACCTGAAAGTCGACGGATTCCGTCTGCCGTGAAGAGCGCAACGCCGAGTTGCCGACTTCCGTCACGACCCCGCCGAAGCTCGTGTCCGGGTACGAGTCGATCGTGATCACCGCGCGTTGCCCGAGCTTGACGTCGATGACATCGGTTTCGTCCACATCGACTTCGGCTTCGAGTTCGGAGAGATCGGCCAGCGTCAGCAGCACCGTGCCCGGCTGGTTCATGGTGCCGACGACCGCCGTTTCGCCTTCTTCCACATTGAGCCGGACCACTACGCCCGTCATCGGCGCCAGAATCGTGGCGAGCGAAAGGTCGTGCTCGCCCCGCTTCAGACTCGCCTCCTGTTCGCGCAGCTTCGCGAGCAGCGACCGCTGCTGCGCGCGCGCCACCTTCTCGTCGGTCTCGCCTTTCAGGAGTTGCTGCGGCGAGGCAAGGTCCTGGTCGATCAGCATCCGGATTCGTTCGAGTTCCCGCGTCGCCTGGTTCAGATTGACGGCGGCCTTGTCGAGTTCCGCCCGCATCGAAGCGATGCCCGCACGCGACTGCGCGACAGCCTGTTCATATTGTATGGGATCGATCTGCAGAAGGAAGTCGCCCTCTTCGACGCTGTCGCCTTCCTTGACGGCGATCCTCGTGATCGTGCCGAGCCGGTTCGCGGAAACGTCGACCTTGCGCTTCGGGCCGATCGAGCCGTTCGCGCTCACCACGGCCGTGATCCTGCGGTTCTGGACCGTTTCGGTTTCGACTTCGATTCGTTTCCCGCTCTCCCGGCGGAGGCTGACGACTCCGAAACCGGCGGCGACGACGAAAAACACGACAAGTAAAATGATGGAGCGGCGGTTCATACGGATCCTCACTTTCCTTGTGAGGATACAGGAACACGCGGCAAGGAAAAGGGCGAATTAGCGGTTGGCGACGTAAGGCGTTTCATCGGGATGAAACGTCGTCATCAATTCGTAGAGTGGCGCGAGACCCGCGACCGTGACGCCGACCGACTCATACACGGCCCCTGACTTCGATTCGATCGCCACGGAGTAGGACTGCCTCGGAAAACGGCCTTCGTGCAGGCGCACCTCCGCGATTTCTGTTCGCGGGATCGTGACGGATCGAGTCGGGGGAAACGCGTAGCGCAGCGTCACGGCATCGTCTTCAACGGACGCGGACGCGAAATGGGCGCTCGTCAGAAAGAGCAGCACACCGACGGCCGCCCCCGTGCAGAGCATGACACGCGGCATCGCGCCCCGGGGGTCGACCCCGACCGCGACGCTCAGCACACGGGTGGCGATATGGGCAACGGGAGGGACGGAGAGCGCGATGACCCAGAGGAGCACGAGTTCCGCGCGACTCAGGATCGTGACTTCCACGCGGCTTACCCGGAGACGCTTTCGCTCTTCTCGAGGCTGCGCTGCACCTTGAGGATGAGCTCCTGCAGATCGAAGGGCTTCGTAACGTAGTCGTCGCCGCCGAGCCGGACCGCCTCGACCTTGTCGCGGTCGGTCGTCTTCGCCGTCAGAAAGATGAAAGGGATCGTGCGCGTCTTGTAGTAGTCGCGGATTCGCCGGCAGAATTCGAAGCCGTCGACCTCGGGCATCATGATGTCACTGATGATGAGATCGGGCACGCGGTTCACGACCATCTTGATCGCGTCCGCGCCGTTATACGCAACGAGGACTTCGTAGCCCTCTTTCTGCAAACAATAGGAGAGAGAACTCGTGATCGCGTCCTCGTCATCCACGATCATGATGATCGGCTTGCTCATTTTCGGCACCTTCCTGCGGCTTTACAGTCGTCGAGGGGCGTCGCCGCCCCGGACCGGCACGAGAGTTTCGCGCGTATTCCGAATATCGACGCGCGGGAAGCCCCCTTTAGGCGAGAATGGATCGGGCCCGGACCGCGAGGAGGACAGCGTGGGCTTCGGAGGGAGAATGGGCCCGTCGAAGCCCCTGGCGCCGCGAATTGCGCGCGAGAGGACCGCCGTAAACGGCATTGCGGAACCCGCCTCGCGGCTGTTTCAACTTTCCGGACCGGACCGTCATTTTTCCTGTTGACGGGCGAAACATATGTGTAGTACTTTCTGTGCAGTGCTCAGGGAGGTACTCGCACGATGTATGCACCGCTTCACATCAAGACCCGCTTTTCACCGCTGGGATCGCTCCTTTCGGCTGACGACGTCGTCCAGGCGCTTCATGAGCGGAAAATCCCCGCATGTGGCGTCCGGGACGACGGGACACTGTACGGGGCCTACGCCGTCCGCCGTGCCGCACGCGGCACCGGTATCCGTGTCGCGGTGGGGGTCGACCTCCCCATCTCGTTCCCGATTCGCGAAGGAGTCGAGTTGCGGTCCGTCCTGGGCTTTCTCGCGGTTGGATTGAAGGGGGAGCAGGCCCTCGATCGTCTCGTTCGCCTGTACTGGGAGCGGAAAGAGCGGGGAATCGATTCCCTTGCGCTTCAGGATCTTCATCAAGCCAGGAAACATCTGCGCTTCGTTCTGTCCGGATCCAATGGTCCCGTGCTTGCGTGCCTTCGCAAGGGACGGCTCGCCGACGCCTGGAAGATCGCCACGGTCCTTTACGGGGCGGTCGGTAATCATATCGTTGTCGAATCCGGGCACAGCGGTCTCGACGGCGAGGATTTGACAGGACCGTTCTACAGGGAAATGGCGTCTCGATTCGAAATCCCGCTGGTCGCCTCTTCGCCAGTTCGCTACCTTCGGCGCGAAGACGCGGAAATTCTCCGGGCGGTCCGCGGACTCTCCCCGGAAGAACCGACAGACAACGACCACTGCTATCTACCGTCTCCTCTTACGATGCGAAATCGCTACGGCAACGATGCGCCCACGATCAAGGAAACACTCGATGTTGCCATGCTATGCACCGAGAGCGGCGACAGGGGAACGAAAAGGGAAGCCTCACGCGATCACTTTCTCCGAGTCTGCATGGACAGAATCAACACGCTCTACAAGAGCGAACTGAAGTGGAAGCGGGAAGAGATCGACCAGCGTTTCTGGCGTGAGTACTGGAAAGTGGAAGAAGAGGGGAATCTCGATCTCGTCGTATCCCTCGCCGGCCTGATCGAGCGGGCGACGGAAGCCGCAAAGGGGGCCTCTTTTCAGGCTAACTTCCTCGAAGGAACGCTCATCGCCTATCTGCTCGGCTGGACGACCGTCGACCCGGTCAGTGCCGATCTGCTGGCCGTCGAAGACAGCGAGCGAAACGAAGACGGGGTTGTCATCGAAGGGAATCGCGGATTCCTGCGAACGCTGCGCTCGCTGATCACGACGTCGAACGCTCCCGCCTACAGTTGCTTGATTGAACCGCAAAGATTATCGCGCGAGGATCAGCGCATCCTCGTCGAAACGTTGGCGTCCGCTGGGAAGGGTGCCGGGCACGATCCAAAAAAACAATCCACCCACAGTCTGTTCGAGCCCCACAACCGAACAAACCACCGCCCGGTCCCTTCCGAGAGGATGCCCTCGCTATTGAACCCGCCTTTCATCACAGACTATGTTGTCAGGCGAAGTCGATTCACGTTTCGACATTCGGAAGAATTCGGGTGGAATGAAAAGCCGACAGCTTCCGTTGCGCTCCGCGTCAGTGATCTGCACGAAGCGCTTTCCCTGACGGTACAGCCGTCAGCCGGGGAAGAGGCCGCTCCCGTATGGGACTCCGAATGGATCCGATTACTCTCCGGGAATCGAGACATCCAGGATGTGAGCGTGGAACTTCGGAATCCTTCCGACTGGACTCTGATGCTCGATAACAGCGATTCCGCCCAGGAGGCGCTTGCCCTCATCGGACGAGTGCGTGCGGGTGAGATCCCGAAGCCCCTGGTTGGTTCACGTATTAACGAATGCCTGGAGGAAACTGAAGGTATTCCGGTCTATCGCGAGCAGTTCGTGCTCGTCATTCAGGCAATCACGGGTTACGCGCACGAGAGGGCGGAGCAGTTGCTGGGTAAGCTGCAGAACGAGGATCCGAGAATGCTGGCGCGCGAGAGCCATGACTTTATTGCCGCGGTCGTGCGCGAGGGTGCTTCCTCGCTCTACGGGGATCGGGTGTTTTCATTCCTCCTGACAATGGCGGAACGTGCCCTGCCCCGCGCACGGAATGAAGAGAAAGCGCTGCTCCTCCGACGCGTGGTTTCTGCCGCGCGCACGGACAAGGATCGATTCTGGATGCGACTCATCAATGGATTGCAGAGAGAAGAGCACAGTGGCACTCGGAAAGTCGTAAGACAGTGGATGGCGCTGTCCGCGCGGGATGGCATGGAGTGGCAGCCGCTTTCGATCAATGAAAGCAATGCCGAATGCGAAGTCGTCGCCCCGGGTGTGATCCGTCAGGGACTCGCCGGGATTCCCGGGCTGAGCCGTACCGAGGCTCTGGCGATCCTGCAGGCCCGCAATACTGGTGGGAGTTTCCGTTCGGCCGCCGACTTTCTGGATCGGATGCTGGGAAGCGCTATCTCTCGACCGGTGTTGATTCGTCTCGCGCGGTCTTTACAGGACGACGGATTCCGGCTCGAAAAGCGAGGAGTGCGTTCGTCGCGAAAATCGCGCAAGGGCGGGGCGGTATCGGAAACGGGACAGGTTTCTCTTCCGTTTCAGAGCGCCGTGTCCTAAGTTCCGAATCAGAGAAGGAGTTTCATGAAACGACTGACCGACAGGCAGAAAGAAATCTACGATTTTCTTGTGGAGCATTACCACGAGAACGGGTATCCGCCGACGATCCGGGAGATCGGGTTCCGATTCGGGATCAAATCGACGAAGGGTGTCGTGGATCATCTGACAGCCCTCGAGCGCAAGGGGTATATCAAGCGTGAGGTGGGCAAGTCCCGGGCGCTTGAGCTGAACTACATCGAACGCCCGGAATCCGATGCCGGAGTGCCTCTGCTCGGGCGAATTGCCGCCGGGCTTCCGAATGTCGCCGATGAGAACGTCGAAGATCGGTTTCAGATCGACCCGTCGTTTCTGTCCGGCAAAAACGAGTTCCTTCTTCGGGTACGCGGCGACAGCATGATCGAGGCGTTCATCACGGAGGGGGACATGATTCTCGTTCGTCCGACGACCGATGTTCGCAATCACGATATCGTAGTGGCATTGATGGGGGACGAGGCAACGGTCAAGTACTTCTATCGGAAGGGAGACCAGATCGAGCTGCGGCCCGCGAACCGGACCATGAAGCCGATTCCGGTCGATCCGAATGACGGTGAGTTTCGCATTCTGGGAAAAGTCGTCGGTTTGTTTCGCTACATGTAGCGCAGGCAACGCCTGCAGTTACAGTGACTCGTAAATCTGCAGCAGTTTCTTTTCCTCTTCCTGCCAGCAGAGAACCCGTGCGGTCTCGATACAATTCTTCCTGATCCTCTGTCGCCGGTCCGGATCGTCGGCCAGCTTGCGCATTGCCTTCACGAGAGCCTCGTCTGTCGCTTCCTCCACGACTTCGCCAACATCGTACTTCTTGACGAGCTTTGCGATCTCGGGGATGGGAGTCGTAATGACGGGAACTCCTGCCATGATGTACTCGAAGAACTTGTTGGGGAGCGCGTATCGAAAGTTGAGCGAGGCCATCGAGTAGGCGATGAGGCCGACGTCCGCGGACGCCGTGCGCGGGGGCAACGCGGCGAGGGGGACTGCGGCGTGAATGATGACGCGGTTCTCCAGCTTCTCGTTGCGGGCGATTGCGACGAGTGACTCTCGTTCGGGACCGTCACCGAGAATGACGAGGCGATGCTCCGGGAGCGACTTCATTGCACGCACGATCTGGTCCAGGCCACGTCCCGGCTGGAGATAACCCTGGCAGAGAAACGTGAGCGCGTCCGACGATGGTTCCTCCGGAAAGAAGGGAATCGGAACGGGGGGCTCTTCGTATCGGGGAATGTTTCGCAGGACGACGGGGCGTTCGATTCCGTAGCGCGCCACCATTTCGTCCGCGATCGGGTCGGAGACCGTAATCACGCGAGCGCATTGCGTGATCAGGCGCTTTTCGATGGACTCCCATATACGGGTTTCGCGCGCGCGCCCGATCAGAAAGTGCATCTCCGTGAACAGCTCGTGTGAATCGTATATGAGGGGCTTCCGTCGCAAGCGGGCCGCAATGGCGGCAGGGACGAGAGTGTCGAGGTCGTGGGCGTGGTACACGTCTCCCTTGAGGGCCACTGCTTTCGAAGCGGCGCGCAGAAAATACTCGGCATATCGCCCCTTGCGCCACGGCCACTTGTGCATGCGCAGACGCACGACTCGAATGCCGTGTTCGACACGCTCCTCCGGATAGCTGTCATCGTGACGCTGCGCGATCAACGTGACATCGTGCCCGGTCTCCCTAAGGGTGAGAGCTTCTTTGAGGACGCGATGATCGTTCTCGAAGGTGTGAAAGAGGAACATGACGACGTGCATGGGCGCCGTCGTTTCAGGAGGGGGTGGGCACGCGCGCGGCGCGTTGCAGGATGGGGCGCAGGTTCGGGAAGGAAACGATCTCCCACGCGTTTTCGGCGTCGAACCAGCGGGCGTCTGAAATGCACTCTTCCTCGCGGGGCGTCAAAGAGCCCTGGCTGTCGGCGAAGAGAAGAAAGTAATGCACGCTTTTGAAGAACAGATAATCGTGATCTCCGTAGAAGAGGTAGTCGACGCGGCCCAGCAGATCGCCGGCCTCGATACCGGCCTCGATGCCGGTCTCCTCACGCACTTCCCGGATTGCGGCTTCGCGCAGCGATTCATGTCGCTTGATCTTTCCCTTCGGAATCTCCCAGCGAAGCGTGCTCTTGCGCTGCACCTGGATGAGCGCGTGCAGGGGGCCGTCGGGGGAATCATAGCGGACGACTCCGCCTGCGCTGATCTGGCGCCGCGTTTCGGCGCCGAGATTCAGGGCGTATCTCTTGTGAACCGCGCCTTCGATCGTGTAGGAGCCTTTCTCCCCGAATACGGGAATACCGTCGTCGATCAGGGCTGGTCCGTTCAGGATCGTAAAGCGGGTTTTCCGTCGCCAGTGTCGCCGGGCATATGCGGCCGCGGCCTCCCAGGTATCGAAAGCGGCCACTTGTTTCTGATTCCAGAGCTTTGTGCGGCGGGAGCTTCCCGGGTCGAGCGTGGCACCTTCCTTGGCGGGCACGATGAGAAACGGAGGTACCGCTCCTGCCTGGAATCGTTGTGGCCCCTGTGCCATTGATGTACCCTTCGATCGGAAGTGACGGAATTGTATTAAGATAGCGAACCCGGGAATTGAAGTCAACGAGCGCGGGAGGGGGCGGTGGAAGAACGCAAATGGCGCAAAATCGAGTCGCGTCCGGCGGGCCATTTCGGCATCTTTTCCGTTCGCTACGACCGGTCGCGGTCCCCCGTATCCGGCTATGAACGCGAGTACACCGTGCTGGAAGCGGTCGACTGGGTGAACGTCGTGGCGGTGACCCCGGAGGGGCGGTTCGTGCTGGTGCGCCAGTTCCGTCACGGCACAGGCGAATACACGGTCGAAATCGCCGGGGGCGGCGTCGACCGTGGCGAGTCTCCGGAAGCGGCCGCCCGGCGTGAACTCGAGGAAGAAACGGGGTATGTGGCGGACGACTGGGATCTGCTCGGCGTGGTCGAGCCCAATCCGGCGTTTCAGGCGAATCTCTGCCATACTTATCTGGCGCGCGACGCGCGACCGGCGGGGAAAACGGCGCCCGACCCGGGCGAGGAGATCGAGATCCTGGCGTGGGACGTATCGGAGGTTCACGAAGCCATCCGCCGCGGCGTCATTCGGCACGCCCTCGTGATTGCCGCGTTCTTCTGGTACGAGAAATGGTCGAAGCGCGCCTGAGGACTCGCGAAATCCCCGGCGCGCGGCGCAAAGAAATCGTCATCCTGCCGGGAACCGTTATAATCATCAGGCGCTCCCGGGATAGCGAACGGCATGCCGGAGCTTCATGGATGGTCGTTCCCGGATTCATGGAGGATCGTTTGACTGCACTTTCAGCAAGCACGCTTCTGACGCACGCTCCCGACGTCCCTTCACGCCCCGTCGAGGGAAAAGGGGTGCTCATCAACCTGGACAGCGGCCACTACTTCAGCTTGAACGAGACCGGCCAGTTCATCTGGGCGCGGTTGAACGGGGAGCAGGATCTGGGGGCGATCGCGGCGGAGGTTGCCGCGGAGTACGAGGTCAATCCGGAGGAGGCGCTCGACGACACTCTTGCTCTCGCCATCGAACTTCTGCGCGAAGGACTGGTCGACGTGATCCGGGCGGAATGACGGACTCCGGCCTTCATATGACGCTGCTTTCGCAGAGCGCCCGTGTTCGGTCCGACGAGGAGCGTTATCTGTTCGCGATACGCGACGCTTTCCCCCATCTCGAGGCAACGCCGACTGCTGCGCCCGGAATCTATCCCGATTCCCGACCTCTCCAATACACATATAAGGAAGGGCGGAAGAGCGACCTCTTCATCGACTCGCTCGGGGATCCGATCGCCCACTCTCTGGACTTCAATCTTTACCACTGGAAGAATTCGTTTCTCGTCAGCGCGGGGGAGCGGTCGTTCGCGCAATGCTTCTGGGACGACGCCCGCGTCGAGGTCACGGTCCATCCCGATGACCGGGAGAACGACTGGGTGGTCGCGCATCGCCTGTTCTTCCTGCCGCTGCTCGAGTGGATGCGCCGTGCGGGGTATTACCCGATTCACGCCGCCGCCTTTGCGGTCGCCGGGCGCACGATTCTCGTTTCCGGGCCGAGCGGATCGGGCAAGTCGACCACGTCACTTGCTGCGCTCGCGGCCGGCGCCCCGTTTCTCACGGACGACACTCTGTTCGTGAGCCGGGATCCAGGCGGAATGCTCCTGCTGAATCCGTTCCCCGAGCCGGTCAAGATCGGTCGCGAATCGGCGCGATGGTTTCCGCAGTGGCGTCAGGATTTCGTCGAACGCCACGGGAAAATCTCACTTCCCGATAACAAGTTGCCCGGTGGCGGGCGAATGACGAACTGCGCTCCCGGGCTCTTGCTCTTTCCCTCGTTCTCAGAAGAAAAGGTCACGAGCTTCGAACCGATGTCCCGGTCCGAGGCGATGGTCCGTCTGTTGCCGCAGTCCGCCATTCCTTCGACAGCCCGCGTACTGCAGTCGCACATGGATCTGCTTGGTGACCTCGTGGAGGCGTCGGATCCTTACTTCTTTCGATTCGCGGCGGACGTACCCGATCTCATCGCGCATATCGATCGGCTTGTACGCGCAAAGGGGCGATCGCATTGAACGCCCTCGAAAGCGCCATTCAAAAGTATCCGCTGCCCTGGAGCCGGCTCCTGACCCCGCGCAACATGACGCGCCTGGCGGCGGACACGACGAAAGCGCTACACCTGCTCGTCTCTCTCAGGAGCAGGACGATCACCGAACTTTTTCCCCCGCTCGGCGCAGGCGACACATTCGATCTGGAGGGGGCGGCCCTGGTCAGCGCGCTTACGGAAAAGCTTTTTCGCATGCGCGTGTTCCCATACGAGCGAACGTGCCTGCGAAGGTGTCTGGTTCTCTATCACCTGTTCGCGAAGTACGGACTCCCGGTCCGCGTGGCATTCGGCGTCGACCCGTCCGGCGAAGGAGACTGGGCGGGCCACTGCTGGTTACTGCACGAAGGGAAACCCTTTCTCGAGCAGGCGGGGAGCGACGAGGCCTATCTTGCGGTCTTCGAACTTCCGCGGGAGAGGGGGCGCGCATGAGAGGCATCGAACTGCGCCAGGAAGCCGCACTGCTGCGGTGCCTGCTTCGCCCGGCGATCGATCAGGCGGAGCTCGAAGCCCTGCTGGCGCGTCGCGTCAACTGGCATCGCTTCGAGGAAGTGCTGTTCCGTTCGAAGCTGGTTCCGCTGGCGGGGCGACGCATGGAGAATGGAACGGGACTCGTGGAGAACATGCCGGCCGACCTTCGCAGCCGGCTTGCAAAAGAGGGCGTGCGCGCCGCGGTCAGAACGCTGCTGAAGGAAAAAGAACTGGCTGCCGTGGTCGTCGAAATGGAACGGGAAGGGATCCGCCCCCTCGTGCTGAAGGGGCTTCCGTTCGCGCAGAGACATTTTACGGACGCGTCCGCGCGCGACATTCGGGATCTCGATCTGCTGATTCCGCCGGAGCACCTTCCCGCGGCGGAAGATGTGCTGACCGGCCTCGGCTATCATCTGTTCACGTCGATCCATTCGCGCGAGTACTACCGGCGCCACCACTTTCATCTCGTGTTCGTGCGCATGCGACAGTCCGTAGACGTGGTGGAGCTTCATTGGAACCTGCTTCATCCGAGGCAGGGACTTCACTTCGATATCGCCAGGCTGTATCGCGCGGCCCGACCCGAACAATACGGAAACGCAGAACTGTTACTGCTCGAACCGATCGATGAAATCCTGTACATGATGATCAGCTATCGGATGTCGTCTTTTCTTTCGCTGAAGCGTCTCGTCGATCTTGCGTTCGCGATCGAGAGTCGGCGCGGGACCGACTGGAAGGAGCGGGTCATGACACGCGGACGTGAGTGGGGGCTTTCGCGCGAAACGGAAGCCGCGTTCCACTTCCTGCATCGATTCTGGGGCGATGACGAATACCGGATCGAGCCTTCGAGCAGAACGCGCGGTCTCGCTTCGCGCTACCGGGGCGAGGACTTCTTCGGTGTTTCCCCGCGCCGCTCTCTTGCGTACCGCATGTGGTGCGCCTCGTGCCTTTCCGGCTACAGCCCGCTCCGATTCGCGGGCAACGTGCTCATCCCGAACGAGCAGATCCGGTCCGAGCTTTACTACACGCGCGAAGAGGAAACGTCGCGGATGCATGAATGCAAACGATTCATCTCCGGCCTCGGCTCTCTCGTCGATCTCGGTGCGAACTGGGCGCTGTCCCCGTTTCGAAAGTTATAAGTGATGCAGCCGGCCATCAGCTTTCAATCGATCTCGAAGACGTATCGCGGTACGCGCGGATGGCTCGACTGGCTGCCCGGACGCGGGGGCGCGACCGGCGACAAGCGCGCGCTTCAGAATGTGTCTTTTCTCGTACGTCCCGGCGAGATCGTTTCGCTGCTCGGCCCGAACGGCTCGGGTAAGACTACGGCGATCAAAATCCTGTCTTCTCTGATCACACCGACGGAGGGGAACGCCGCGATCGCGGGTTTCGACACGAAAGGGAAGAGCCTGCAGAGCCGTGCGCAAATCGGGTACTGCATGGCGGAGGAGCGCAGCTTCTACTTTCGCCTGACCGGGCGGCAGAACCTGCGCTTCTTCGGGCGGCTCCGCGGGCTCTCGCACGCGGCCGTAGACCGCGATATCAAGAGGCTCGAACCGATCCTCCGCCACGGCGATCTCGATGGTCGCTTCATGACGTATTCAACCGGCATGAAGCAGAAGCTTTCGCTGTTTCGGGCCTTGATCGGAAACGCGCCCGTGCTGCTGCTTGACGAACCGACGCGCGGCCTCGATCCGCATTCTACGAAAATGTTTCTCGACGAATTGCGCGCTTACGCGCGGGATCGCGGCACGGCGATTCTGCTTGCGAGTCATGATCTCGACGCGGTGGACCGGGTGTCCGACAGGCTGCTCTTCCTGCACCGCGGGCGCCTGCTGGCCGACGATACTCCGGACGAAGTGCTGCGGCGCTTCTCGATTCCGCAGGAAGTCGTGATCGAAGTCCGCGACCCGGACGAGTCGTTTCGCGCGGCGCTCAGGCGAACGGTCGGGGACGGCGCGCGCGAAGAACTCGATCGGGGGGGAGGAACCGTACGGTTTACGTGCGAAGTAGAGGGCGCCGAAACGGACTGGGTGCGGTTTCTGCGCGAGCAGTCCGGGGCTCATGGCGGCGTCGTGCGCCTTTCGTGGAAACCCGGATCTCTGGAATCGCTGTTCGCGCGCTTTTCAGTCGAAGACGGAGACGAGCGATGATCGGGAGCAAGCCGGCCGCGTTCATCGCGAAGGATTACCGCGTCGCCACGAGCTACCGGCTCGCGTTTCTGCTGCAATGGGCCGGCATCGGATTCACCCTGGCGCTGTTCTTTTTCCTCGCCCGCCTTGTCGATCCCACGATGACTCCGTATCTCGAGAAATACGGGGGCGACTACTTCTCGTTCGTGTTGATCGGAATCGCGTTCTCGAACTATCTCTCGACCGGTCTGAACGCGTTCGCGTCACGCATTCGAGAAGAGCAGGTGGTGGGCACCCTGGAAGCGGTTCTCTCGACCCCGACACGCTTCGGCACGTATCTGCTCTCTTCCGCGCTCTGGAGTTTCCTGTGGGCGTCGCTGCAGATCGTCGTGTATCTCGTGGGCGGCGTCGTCTTCTTCGGCGTCGAGCTCGCATCGCCGAACTATGGCGCCGCGGCCGCCTTTCTCGCCCTTACCGTTCTTTCCTTTTCGAGTCTCGGGATCCTTGCCGCGAGTTTTATCCTCGTTCTGAAGCGCGGGAATCCCGTGAACTGGGTTTTCACATCGCTTTCGCGCCTGCTCGGGGGCGTCTATTTTCCGCTCACGGTTCTTCCGGGCTGGCTGCAGAAGGTGGCGCTCTTTCTGCCGCTCACGTACGCGCTCGAAGGGATGAGGATGACGCTGCTGCAGGGCCAGGGCCTCGGGGAGCTGCGGAGCGAATTTCTCGCGCTGCTCCTCTTTACCGCCGTGACACTGCTGCTCGGTTTCTGGTCGGCGCATTTTGCGGTGGCCCGTGCACGGCGCGACGGGACGCTCGGGCAATACTGATTTCGTTTTGGGTCCGCGCCCGCGGATTCCTGTGCTAGTATCGGCTCCGAATTTTCCGAGGGGAGTATTGTTGAATTCCATGGCAGAACAAACGATGGATGAACGCCCGCCGTGGCACGCGTTTCTGGCGTCGCCGGCGCTCGTGGCACTGCTCGGCGCGCTGATTGCAGGCGGGGCAGGACTCCTGCAGCTCCGCATGCTGCGCTTCGGCGCGCTCGCCCCGTCGCAGGCCCCGGTTTTCTGGGCATGGTTCCTGGGACTCGGGATCGGACTGGCGCTGGCCGGCGCCGTTCTCGGAGCGCTGCTTGGCCGCCGCAAGGTGATTTCGTTTCTGCTCGCCGCCGTGCTTCCGGTCGCGCTCTTCTGGCTGCTGCTCCCGAGTAACGTGCGGGAGCGTCCGCACGTGCTTCTGCTCGTGACCGATACGACGCGCTCGGACCATCTCTCCGTTTATGGTTACGAGAAGACGACGACGCCGTTTCTCGACTCGTATGCGGACCAGTCCGTGGTCTTCGAGAACTCGGTCTCGCAGGGAACGCACACGATCGTTTCGACTCCGTGCATCGTCGCATCCTGCTATCCGTCGGAGCACGGAATTACGGGGTACGCGGACGTGCTCGCGAATCGCTTCACGCTCATATCCGAATACCTGCACGAGTACGGCTACAATACGTACGGCTATGCCACGAACCCGCATCTCAGTCCGCGTAACGGATACGCCCAGGGCTTCGACAAATACGAACACGATCCGAGCTGGGCGTACACGCCGGCCGAGAAAGTGAACGATCGATTCTTCGCCTGGCTTTCCGAGCAGGATACCCAGCCGTTTTTCGGTTTTCTGTTCTACATCGATCCGCACAATCCGTACACGCCGCCGCCTGCTTTCCAGACTCTGTTCGACCCCGAATGGAAGGGCGATCCGATCAGCGACTGGAAGCACGAGCTGGGCGAACCCGAGCCCGCGAAGCTGAAGAACATGATCGCCCAGTACGACGGCGCCATCTGCTACTGGGACAGCGAACTGCGCAAGATGGTCGAACGTCTCGAGACAATGGGCGTCATGGAGAACACGATGCTCGTTTATACATCCGATCATGGCGAGGAGTTTTACGAGCACGGCTACTGGGGGCATAACAAGCTGCCGTACGAGTCGTCGGTAGGCGTGCCGCTCATCATCTCGTTCCCCTCGCCGATCGATTTTCCGCCTCTGCCGCGCGCCCACGGCATGGTGGATGAAGTCGTTTCGAACGTGGATGTCGTGCCGACGATTCTCGAGTATCTGCGGATCGAGGCGGATGAAACGACGCGGGGGCGGAGCGCGGTGCCGCTCGTGTTCGGCGGCGACCAGGGGCCGGAACGCATCGCCTACGGCGAAGAGATCCTGAAACGATACGGACCGTACGACATTCGATCCATTCGTACGAAAACGCACAAATACATCAAAGTTTTTCAGTATGAAAACATCGCCAATCCTCCCGACCTCTTTTTCGATCTGGTCGAAGATCCGATGGAAAAGCGGAATTTGACGAAGGATCGCGCGGAAGATGCCGCCCTGCACGAGCAGATTCTCGATCTTCGGATCGCGGAAGTCTCGGGGCTCGGATCCGCGGAAGTCGATACGGTTGCAATGGATGAGGCGCAACTGGAACGTTTGAAGGCTTTGGGCTACCTCGGCGACTGATCCGGAATTAGTTCCCCTCTCATACGTTGCTTCCGCTATAATATAAAGCGTCTCCAATCGGCTCTCCCGGCCGACATTCCCATTTCCATAATTCGTACCAGCTCCCGACAAAGGTATACAAATGCGACCCATCGCCATTGCGTTGACGCTGGCAGTCGGCCTGTTGACACTTGCGGGTCCGGCGGACGCCTTCCGCCCGACGACCCAGGCCGAGCAGGATGCCTGGACGATCGAGAAGCCCGTAAGCTACACGAGAGTTTTCGATCGCTTCGTGCGAAGCGAAGAACAGGTTGATCTCGGTCTCGCCGAGTTTCAATCCCGTGTGGGCGGGCGCTGGGCGATTCAGCGCGATCCGATGACGAATTCGCCGCACATGATCCTCGGGAGCGGGGTTTCGTACAGCCAGTCACGCGTGGAGAGTGAAGGGCGCGCCGAAGAGCTGTCGCGCTCGTTTCTGAGTGAGCACGCGGACATCCTCATGCTCGATCCGAACCGCCTCGGCGCGCCGCATGTCGTGCATCAGGATGGAAAGTGGTCTGTCGTTTTCCCTGAATCGTACGAGGGCGTCTACGTACACGGCGGGCGGGCTCATGTCGTCATGACCGAAGAGGGACGCATCTACGCGCTCGGTTCGGACCTTCACCCGAATGTCACCGCCGATCTCGTTAACGTGATCGACGAAGCCGAGGCCGTGGCCGTTGCGAAGAACAACATGTTCTACATGGACGGCCGGGACTTCATGCGTGAAAAACCGGAGTTCGTCATTCAGCCGGTTCGATCGGGAAGCGCGTACGTATACCGGCCTACCTGGAAAGTGATCGTGCACACGCAGGAGCCGTTCGGCGGATGGCGGCACTGGATCGACGCGAATACGGGCGAGATCTACGCCCGCGAAAACATGTACGAGAGACTGGACGTGATCGGCACGGTACGCGCCGACATCGAAGAGCCCGGCTACTGCGACGGCGAATCGGACCTGCCGCTCAAAAACGTCAATATCCGCATTCCTTCGGGAGTCGGCGGGAACACCGACGAGAACGGCCACT
Organism: Candidatus Eiseniibacteriota bacterium; assembly: GCA_029262235.1. Classification (GTDB taxonomy): domain Bacteria; phylum Orphanbacterota; class Orphanbacteria; order Orphanbacterales; family Orphanbacteraceae; genus JABDJQ01. Next base: position 347,232 of record JAJCZU010000006.1, read on the forward strand.
TCGTCATACCCGACGTCGGTGTGGACACCGTTTTGATTTCGACTCAGTTCCGCGGCACGTACTTCCGGGAGTTTCACATCACGGGCACGGCTTCGCAGGATACGTTTCCCTGGTACCCGGGCGACACGCTCGACTTCCGCTGGAACGACGGGAACTCACTGCAGTCCGAGCGCGACGCCTGGCGCGGGCACTGGCAGGTGCGGGACATGATCGAAACCGTCGACCCCGCGCTTACGACGAACGACTACCAGATGCCGCTCAACATCGAGCGAACCGACGGTTTCTGCCCTGGCAACGCCTGGTGGGACGGCTGGTCCACGAACTACTGTCTGCAGAGCCTCCAGTATGCGAATACGGCCTGGCTCGGCGACGTGATGTATCACGAGTACGGCCACGGCATCAACCAGTGGACATACGCGGGCATGCCTTTTTCGGATCCGCAGTCGGAAGGGAACGCCGACGTGACCACGATCATGGTCCTGCCGCGGCCCACCCTCGGTATCGGGTTCAACAACGGTGCCTGCAATATCGGGATCCGTTCCGCGAACATGGGCGAAACCTATCCGGCCGACCTGACGGGCGGGGGGCATCATGACGGCCAGTTCATATCGGGATTCGTGTGGGAGTACCGGAACAGAATGATCACGACGTATGGCGAGGCCTACACGGACTCGATCATGCCGTATCTCTGGCACTTCAGCAGAAAGAGTGGAAAGCCCTCGAACATGCAGGATCAGGTCACGTGGTTCTTTATCTACGATGATGATGACGGCAACCTCGACAACGGCACGCCGAACTTTACGGAACTTGCGGGTGCGGCGACCGAGATCGGATTCTCGGTGCCGACGATTACGCAAGGCGTGCACATCACACACGGAGGCCTGAACGCGACCACCGACGATTCGAACCCGCGTACCGTCGTGGCGACGGCGATCTCTCTCTCGGCCGGCGTCGATCCATCTTCAGTCGCCCTGCACTACAGGGTTGACGGGGGCAGCTACACGACCGTCCCGATGACACCGACAGGCGGCGCGGACGAGTACTCGGCCGCAATCCCGGCGTCCGGCGAGGGAACGCGGGTCGAATACTTCGTCGACGCGACGGACTCGTCGTTCAATCAAGGCTTCAGTCCGACGAACGCGGCAACCGCGCCCCACGCATACGATGTCGTGCTGGTGTACGACGATTGCGAATCGCTCGGCGGATGGACGCTCGGCGATCCGTCGGACGACGCGACGAAGGGGGTCTGGATCAACGACGATCCGATGGGGAACGACACGCGACCCGAGGACGATGCGTCACCCGAAGGAACGAACTGTTTCGTCACCGGGAACAGTGGGAACGTTCGTAACGGGAAGACGACACTCTACTCGCCGGCTTATCAGCTGAACGGGGCCGGCAGCGTGATCGCGAAATACCGGCGCTGGTACTCGAACAACTATGATGCGACAGGCGTTCTGCAGACACTGGACGAGTTCTGGGATGCGGATGCTTCGAATAACGGCGGCGCGAGCTGGACACCGATCGAGCACGTCGGCAGCGGATCGGAGTCGTGGGTCGAGGTCGAAGTCGATCTCGGCGCTCTCTTCGGGGCGATCGACTCGGTGCAGTTCCGGTTCGTCGCGCGCGACACGGGCGATCCGACGCGTGTGCACGCGGCCGTGGACGATGTCCGGCTGCTCATTCCCGCCAGTATCGCGACTTCCGTCGATGGCGCGTCAGAGGAAGCGCCCGGCACGGCTCCCATGGTGTACAGACTCGAGGAGAACCGCCCGAATCCGTTCAACCCGGTGACCAGGATCGCGTACGAACTTCCGCGCAGGAGTCCCGTGACGCTCGAGGTCTTCGACGTGACAGGTCGTCTCGTGAAGACCCTTGTCAGCAAGGTGCAGGCGACCGGACGGCACGAAGTGATGTGGAACGGCACGAACGATGCCGGACGGAGCGTTTCGTCCGGGCTCTACTTCTATAAGCTGGAGTCGAATACTTTCTCGAAGACACGGAAGATGATGCTCGTCAAATAGAGCGGATCGTCTGCATGGAAACGGAAAGAGGGGTGAATCGCAAGGATTCACCCCTCTTCATTTTTCCGCCCGTTTCGGGACGCTGTCTTACCAGCGGCCGAGGTAGCGCAGGAAGGTGATGTACTGCCACCAGAAGATGTTCACGCCGCCAAGGAATGACGTGCGACCGCGACGGTCCTGATTGTCGCTCACCGTAGTGGTTTCGTGATCCACCGTCTGTTCCACCGCCGGGGTGGACGAGTGCGAGACCGAGTGCGTGCCGCCGAAACCGGCGAGCGCGACCTGGGGTCCCACGAGCGTGAAAATCAGCGTAAGTACGATCAAAAGTCGTCCGAGCTTCATGTTGTTTCCTCCTAAGGATGCTGCTCCGTATGCGATCTGTCTTGTGTCCCGTTTTAGTCTCCGGGAGGGTACTGATGCAACCCGCAGGCCAAGAGAACGCCTTCCGGAAGCGTGAACCGGGAACTCTATAAATCATTGATCTGGCATGGGTTCCCGTGTGTGCGATTTCTGCGCATCCGAACGGACACCGCGGCCCGGCCCAGCGAGGGGACAGGTCGGTTGAATTTTTCTGCGCGCCGTTGCAAAAGTCGCCTTGCGGAATTGCAGATCGCGTCTCCGTTTGCCCTCCGGGCGGGCGGGACCTACAATAGAGACTGCACAATGAACGGAATCGGAGGGGATGGAAGTCTATGGCGCGTGGCGTCCTGGTAGAAGAAGTAAAGCCGGGTTCTCCCGGCCAGCTGAGCGGGATTCTGGCGGGAGACCGCCTGATCGAAGTGAACGGCCGCAATGTGGACGATCACCTCGACATCCGGTTTCATGCGGCCACGCCGGGCGATGTCAGGCTGAGCCTGCAGCGAACCGGGGAATCGCTCGAACTGACGCTCCCGGAGCAGCGCTATCCACTCCGGGGGATCACGTTCGAGGAGATCAAGACGAAGGTCTGCGGCAGCGCCTGCATCTTCTGCTTCATCGATCAGCTGCCCGACGGCGTCCGCAGTTCCCTCAAGGTCAAAGACGAAGATTATCGCCTTTCTTTCCTTCACGGAAACTACATGACGCTGAATACGCTCAAGGATCGCGATATCGAGCGGATTTTCGAACAGCGTCTCTCGCCGCTCTACGTTTCGATTCACTCCGTCGATCCCGAAGTCCGCGCGAAGATTCTCGGGCGCCCGCCGAGACGTGAACTGATTCCCACGATCGAAACTCTGCTCGGCGGCGGAATCGAACTGTACGGCCAGATCGTCCTTTGCCCGAAAGTGAACGATGGCGCGATTCTCGACGAAACGATCGAAGTGCTTGGGGGATATCATCCGGGCATGAAAGCAATTGCCGTCGTACCGCTCGGCCTGTCCGCGCACAGAGATGAGAATCCGCTGCTCAGTCCTGTAACGAAGGAAGTCGCCGGCCGCGTGCTCGATCAGATTCACGAGCACCAGGAACGGCTTCTCAAAGAGAAGGGGACGCGTTTCGTGTGGCCGGGCGACGAGTTCTTCCTGAAGGCCGAACGGCCGCTCCCCGCGTCGGATTATTACGAAGCGTTCGATCAGTATGAGGACGGCATCGGCATGATCCGCTCGTTTACGAATGAATTCGAGAAAGCGCTGACCGCCGTCTCGCATCGTACGCCCGTCACGAAGAAGCTCGCGATCGTAACGGGAACGCTCTTCGCGAAGACGCTCGAAGGCATGGTAGGACAGCTGGCGGAGCGTTCCGGCATGGAACTCCGCGTCATTCCCGTGCCGAACGATTTTCTTGGACGCGCCATCAATGTAGCGGGTCTGCTCTGCGGACAGGATATCGCGCGCGTGATCGCGGCGGAGGCGCCGGGCTGGGACGTGGCGATTCCGGCCGAGGTCGTTTCGCGCGCGAACGGCCTGCTCCTCGATGACTGGAGTCCGGACCGCGTGCGGAGCGAAGGGAGCGCGAACGAACTGTTCGTCGTGAACGGGCCGGGCGATCTCGTGAGATTGCTGTGGGAAGGGCGATGCGAGGGAGCCGGAACGGCGACCTATCCGCACGTCTGATTCGAATCGGAATGAAAAGCAGTGCGAGCGGATCAGGGCGTGGCGCCGATGGCCCCGATCTGGTAGAGCCACCCGGCCGGTATCGTGATCGTCACTGTCTTCTCCTCGAGCGAAGGTTCCAGCGTGATCTGCCTGCCGTCTCTGTCTCGCGCCACGACTTCGAGAAACGGGCCGATCCGTTCGTTTGTGTCGGGATCGTAGAACGCGATCGACTCGCCTTCCTTCCGCATTTCGAGCGCGGTAAGTATCTCTGAGATGATGACGAGATCGCCACCTTCCCAGAGCGGATTCTCGGAGAACTGCCACACCTGGCGGACATGATTCTGTCCGCCTTCGTAAGCTTCCCGGATCAATAATGTGCGCTGATAGGCCACCTGATCGCCGTCGCTGCCGAAGGACGAGCTGCCTTTGCTCTCCGTCCAGACCACCTGCCCTTTCGAGCCGTGCATCTCCACGATCCAGTAGGCGAACTGCTTCTCATGTTCGGTGAAGCGCCAGATCAGCCCTTCAGGAATGAACTCGCAGTAGTAACTGTCGCCCTTGAAAACGAATCCGGGGACTTCTTCGGCCATCTGGTTCGGAGCGTCGTATGTGCGGATGTCGGGGACGATCGGCTGTTCGTTCGTGCGGATGGGGGCGGGGTCCTTCGCCTGCACGATCCCGGCGGACAGGATCGCGCATACGCCTAGAAATACAGAAAGGACACGGTGCGCTCTCATAGTGCGAACGTACTCGTATCCGACCCTGTCTGTCAAGGGGGAGAGGGCGACAGGAGCCTGCTGAAAGGCACGGGAGCCTTCTTCGAATGGGTCAGGGCGAGCCGGCCGATACCCCATTGGCCGCAATCGTGTCGCGGTACCAGACTGCGCTGTCTTTCAATGTGCGTGTTTGTGTTTCGTAGTCGACCCAGATGAGGCCGAATCGTTTCTCATATCCCTGGGCCCACTCGAAATTGTCGAGCAGGGACCATGCGAAGTAACCTTCCAGCGGCACGCCGTCCGTGATCGCCTGATGTGCGGCGCGCAGGTGGCCGCGGAAAAAAGCGATGCGTCGCTCGTCGCGAATGCGTCCGGCAGCGTCGGGTCCGTCCGCATAGGCAGCCCCATTCTCAGTAATATAGATACGCGGAGGCGCGTAATCCCGATGCACGCGCACGAGAAGATCGCGCATGCCCTCGGGGTAGACTTCCCAACCCATGTCGGTCAGTTCTTTCTTCGGCACCATCGACACCGATTCCGGATTGCCCGTGCCGTTCTCTCTCATGACGGCGCGCGCGTAGTAATTGATGCCCAGATAGTCGAGCGGCTGGGCGATCGTTGCGAGATCGCCCGGCTTCACAAATGGCATGCCGGACACAGGCAGGTGACCGCGCGCGACGCGGTCCGCGACGGCATCGGCGGGGTACTTCGCATGAAACAGCGGATCCAGATACCAGCGATTGAAGAAGCCGTCCATCCAGCGCGCCGCATCGTGATCTTCTGCGCGGTCCGTAGCGGGCGAGGTGGGTGTGAGGTTCAGCACGATGCCGACCGGGGCCCCCGGCACGTTGCCGCGAATAACACGAGCGGCCATGCCGTGCGAAAGAAGCACATGATGCGCCGCCGCGAGTGCGACGGCGGGATCGTGCAATCCCGGCGCATGTTCTCCGTCTTCATGTCCCAGGTGCGCAATGCACCACGGTTCGTTGTGCGTCGCCCAACTGGCCACGCGATCGCCGAGTCGACGCGACACGACATCGGCATACGTCGCGAACGCGTCCGTTGTCGCCCGCGCTGCCCAGCCACCGCGATCCTGCAGCGCCTGCGGCAGATCCCAGTGATAGAGAGTGGCGAACGGTTGAATGCCGGCTTCGAGCAGGCCGTCCACGAGTCGTTCGTAAAAATCGAGTCCGGCGGAATTGACCGCGCCGGTCCCCTGCGGAATGATGCGCGGCCATGCGATGGAAAAGCGATACGCGCCGAGTCCGAGGGTTCGGATCAGCGCCAGGTCGTCCCGCCAGCGATGATAATGATCGCAGGCCACGGCTCCCGAACTGCCGTCGGCGATTCGCCCGGGCTCGCTACAGAATCGATCCCAGATCGACTCACCCCTGCCATCTTCCCCGGCAGCGCCTTCGATCTGATACGCGGACGTAGCGACACCCCAGAGGAAGGAGTCCGGAAATTGTGTCGATGTCATGCCGCTTCTCCGAAGATGAGGGCTGATTTGAGAATGATCGGAGAGCATGCCACTCCATACAAAAAGGGGCCGAGGCGGCCATGATCGATCCGGAAGCTGGATTCGAGACCAGACGGAGGGTACTGCTCCGCTGAGCTCTTGAAAACGACGCAGAAGCGTCCCCACGGGGAGTCGAACCCCGGTTTTCGCCGTGAAAGGGCGACGTCCTAGGCCACTAGACGATGGGGACGTTTTGAAGAACCAACAGGTTAGGGGAAGCGCTCATTCTTTGTCAAACACCATTTCGCGGCCCCGGAGGGGCCTGATTTGACAGGGCGTTCCCGCCGTTCGTATAATTGAGAACAGTACCGCGGGAAGCCGGCGCGGATACGCCGAGTCCCCCCGTGGTTTGCACCCATCGCTCCCCAGAAACGATGGTCACCGATGAGGAACCGCCACGAAATCCTCGTCTGCGGTGAGCGCCGCGCGGAAATCACGACCCGGCTGCGGGACATTCTCCCCGAAGGCACCACCCCCTCGATTCTTTCCGTAACGGACGGCGCGGATCTCTGCGCGCAAAGTTCTTCCCCCGAGCCCGATCTCGTGCTGGCGTCGACTGACTGCGTACGGGACCAGGTATTTCTCGACTGGCTGCGTGATCATCATCGCGAACATGCGGTCGTCTGGATTCGCCGCAGCGACTCGCCGAACGAAACTCCTGTCGCGGGAGCGCTCGTGCTGCCGGAGCAGGAACTGCGCGCCGTTCCTTATCTGCTGAAGCTCGTGCGTCGCCGTGTGCAGGATGAAGCGCGCGCAGCAGGTGCGGGCGCGTACAAGGCGCGCCGCCGGATCGTCGGAGGGTCCGAAGGGATTCTCGAAGTACAGACGTACGCGCGCAAGGTCTGCAACGCGCAGTCGTCCGTACTCGTGACCGGGGAGAGCGGCACGGGGAAGGAACTGATCGCTTCGCTGATCCATTACGAAAGTGAGCGAAGGGGCGAGCCGTTCGTGAAGGTGAACTGCGCCGCCATTCCGGAAACGCTTCTCGAAACAGAACTCTTCGGCATCGAGAGCAATATCGCCACGAATGTAGACCGAAGGATCGGCAAGTTCGAACAGGCGCAACGGGGAACGATTTTCCTCGACGAAGTCGGTGACATGAGCCTCATGACGCAGGCGAAAGTGCTGCGTGTGCTTCAGGAGCGCGAGTTCGAACGGGTCGGCGGAACCGAAACGATCCATGTGCGAACGCGTGTGATTGCCGCTACGAATAAAGACCTGCGCGCCGAGATGAAGAAGGCGCTGTTCCGGTCGGACCTCTTTTATCGACTGAACGTCATCAACCTCCAGATTCCGGCGCTTCGCGATCGCCGCGAGGATATTCCTGCACTCACGGAGTACTTCATCGGGGTCTTCTGCGAGGAGAACGGACTTTCGCCGAGAACGGTTACGCCGGAGACGATGGAACTGCTGATCGATTACGAATGGCCCGGGAACGTGCGCGAACTCGAGAATGCGATCGAGCGCGCGGTCGTGCTCGGTGACGGAGACACGATCGCGACCGAAGACCTCCCGCCGGCCATCCTGGGGACTGTGCAACCGGGGGCCGACGACGCGGACGCCCGGACACTCCAGAGTCGTGTGTCGGACTTCGAGCGAAGCCTGCTGATCGACGCGCTCAACCGGAGTGACTGGGTCCAGGCGCACGCCGCGCGGCGGCTCGGCATTTCCGAGCGCAGCATGTGGCACTTCTACAAGAAGTACCGCCTCGACCGTTTCGTGAAGAATCGCCGTCCCGGCAGAAAACGTGGTCGCTCGGCGCGCGCTCTGTAGCCAGTTTTCGCTTGGAGGCCCGTCCCTGAGCGGCTACTCTTCTTGATCATGAACCCGCCGCAACGCGTATTTCCGTTCCTGTTCGATCGCCACGGTGAGTGGCTCTGTCGATTCTTCTTTTTGTTCGTGGAAGACCCTCTCGACGCCGAAGATCTCGCGTACGAATATTTTATTCGGTTCTGGGACGAAGCGCCGGGCGCATGCGGGCGCGAATTCCTGTTGCAGCGCGCGTTCGAACTGCTCACGACGTACGACCGGCGCATGCGCCAGCGTCCGTACGAGCCGATTCCGATTGCGAATCCGGGCCCGGTGAAAAAGTCCGCGACGCAGTCGATCGGTGAGCGCTGGGACCGTCTTGCGCACGCGATCCTCTTCGCCCGTCTCGAGGCGAGGATCGCTCCCGAAGAAACGGGGGCCGCGTACGGATCGACGGACGCACGCGCGGCGCAGGTCGTGGAGAAGATCGTGCGATCGGCGACCGCGTCGTGGCCTGCGAAGGAGAAGGCGGAGGCGCGGGATGAAGTGCGGCGCTTTCTTGTCAGCGATGAGGGAACGGGTACGCCGGAGCCGCTCGCTCCGTTCGCGCTTCATTATCGAAAGACGCTTCCCGACAAAGCGTTCCGCAGACTGAAGAGGCGGCTCGACCGGGAGCGCCCTTCGGGTGAAGAAGTCGTTTCGTACGAGGGAATCGATTCGCCGATCGGTCGTGTCTGGATCGCGACGCGCGAGGAAGTGGCCACGACGATTTCGATTTCCGGCATGCACGAAGCCGATTTCGTGGCACGCATCGTACCCCGCTTCGGTTCGTTTCCCGAGAAGCTGGCCGCCGGTTCCACGTCAGCATCGAGACAGCTGCTCCGCTACTTCGACGGCTCGCTCCGCCGCTTTACGTTTCCGTATCGATTTCTGGGCGCGACCACGTTTCAGTCCGAAGTGTGGTCCGCCTGCGCCCGGGTCGAATACGGGCAGATACGAAGCTACAAGGATATCGCGGAAGCGATCGAAAAGCCGGGCGCCACGCGCGCTGTCGGCGGGGCGCTCAGCCGCAATCCGCTTCCCATCGTCGTTCCCTGTCACCGCATCCTCGCGAGCAACGGGCGACTTCACGGTTTCTCCGGCGGCCTCGATCGCAAGGGCAAGCTCCTTGCCATCGAAGGCGTCGGCGACCTCTTCGCATCGAGCCACGCGATCGGGGAACAGTAGGGGCGGCCCCGTATCTCATGAGACTCATCGGCACCGTATTTCGTACTGAACTTCGCGCGGCTCTCCGCGACCGCAATACCGTCGTGTACTCGCTCGTGATTCCGCTCGCGCTTTATCCGATTCTTTTCTGGGGGATAGGCGAGTGGTTCAGTTTTCAGCAAGGCTCTCTCGAGAAACAGAAGTCGCGCGTCGTGATCGAAGAAGAGGCGCGCTCTCCACTCGGCGAAGCGATCGCGGCTGACGAGCGCTGGCGCGTCAGCGAAAGGGAAACGGACGCGCTCGCCGCGGTGAGTGCGGGGGAGATCGACGCGTTCGTGCGCATCGAAGCGCCGTCTTCGGACACCGGCACCTGGTCCCTGCACGCCTGGTTCGACGAAGCCCGCGATCGATCGCGCGTCGCGAAGACACGGCTTGGAGAAGTGATCGAAGAGACGGATCGCGCGCTCGTCGAGGATCGCCTGCTGGCTTACGGGGAAACGAACGAGACCTTCGCGATCATTAATATGGAAACGGAAAACATCGCGTCGGCGAAAGAAGTCGGCCAGACAATACTCGCCCGCGTGCTTCCGATGCTGCTCGTCTTCATGCTCAGCATGGGCGCGATGCATCCGGCTGTCGATGTTCTAGCCGGCGAAAAGGAACGCAAGACGATCGAGACGATTCTCGTGAGCGGGGCGCCGCGGGAGGCGATCCTGGCAGGCAAGTATCTGCTCGTTGTCACGGCGGCGTTTGCGGCACTCGTGCTGAATCTCATCGGTATGGTGCTTGCATTCAAACATATGTTCTCGATGATGGGGGATGCGAAGATTCAAATCGCGATCCCGTTCACGTCGGTGATCGCCGTCCTGTTTGCGGGGCTGCTTTTCGCAGCCTTCGTGGCGGCCGTCATGGTTCTGTTCGCCAGCTTTGCGCGCACTTTCAAAGAGGGCCAGAGTTATGTTACGCCGTTTTATCTGCTGATGATGTTCCCCACTCTCCTCGCGGTCATGCCGGGAGTGGAGCTCGACCTTCGCACGGCCTGGATTCCGATCACGAACGTCGCGCTCCTGTTTCGGGAAGTCATTGCGGGGAATTTTCCATGGGGACCGATCGCCATCACGCTCGGCACGCTGCTCCTGACGACGGCTTTCGTGATCGCCATTGCGCGACGCGTGTATGCCGACGAGGAACTGCGGCTCGGCAGTGGAGGGAAGACGCTTCGCTCCCTGCCCTCGATCATCCGGCGAAGCCGCAAGAGGAGTGCATGACATGAGCAGCATGATTTCGGCCGACACGCTCGTAAAGCGCTATCACGATCCGGCGCGCGGCGACCTGCTCGCGGTCGATCACGTCTCGTTCGAGTGCAGGGAAGGGGAGATCTTCGGCCTCCTGGGGCCGAACGGAGCAGGGAAGACGACCACGCTCAGGATGCTGGCGACTCTGCTGAAGCCGACGTCCGGTACTGCCGTCCTGAACGGATATGACGTCGTGCGCGAATCGGAAAAAGTACGCGCTTCGATCGGGTATCTCTCGGGCGATACCGGACTCTACGGCCGGCTCACGCCGCTCGAAACGCTGCGCTACTTCGCGCGGCTCAATCATTTCCCCGAGGGCCGCCTCGAAGAGCGGGTCATGTCGCTGGTGCGCGAGTTCGAGATCGAGCGCTTTGCGGATGTTCGCTGCGAAAAACTCTCCACGGGAATGAAACAGAAAGTTTCGATTGCGCGGGCGGTCGTGCACGACCCCGCGATCCTCATTTTCGACGAGCCGACATCCGGGCTCGACATTCTGGTTGCCGACACGCTTCTGACCTACATCGAACGCTGCCGCGACCTCGACAAATGCGTCGTGTTCTCGACGCACGTCATGAGCGAAGCGGAGCGTCTGTGCGACCGGATCGCGGTCATCTACGAAGGGCGCATTCTCGCGGTCGGGTCTCTCGAAGAACTTCGCAGTCTGACCGGCGAGCGTTATCTTGAGAAGATTTTCCGGTCCCTTCTCGAAAGCGGGTCCCGTGAAATCGCGTGACGTCGGCATCGTGTTCCGGAAGGAACTCCTCGATCTTCTCCGTGACAGGCGCAGTATTCTCGCCACGATCGTTTTTCCGATCGCGCTCTTTCCGCTCCTCATGTTCGGCAGCAGCCGCATTCAGCAGGTAGGCGAGAGAAACCTCTCGCTCGAAGTGCTTGCCGTCTCCGTAGAGGACGCCACGCATCAACTGGAGGCGAGGCTCCGATCCGATACGAGTCTCGTCGTCCGTGCGGTGGACGATCCGCGGGCCGCGATTGCGCGCCGTGAAATTTTCGGAGCGGTTGTCGTGAACGAGCCGATCCCGGGCCCCGGGGAGGACCCGGTTCGGGTCACGATCCTGATGGACGACACTGCGGAGCGATCGGAAGTCGCGTCAAACCGGCTTCGCGAACACGTAGAGACATGGCAGTCCGAACTCCAGGCTGCTCGCATTGAGAGCATCGGGGCCACGGGGGGACTCGTGCGCGCTGTCGAGTGGGAGTCGATCAACCTCGCGAGCGAGGCCCGCATGGCGGGCGATTCCCTGGGCCGGTTCATGCCGATCCTGCTCCTCTTTCTTCTCATGAACCCCGCGTCCGTTGCCGCAACCGATCTGTTTTCCGGTGAGAAGGAGCGGAAGACGATCGAGACGTTGCTTACGTCGAAGGCGGATCGGCGCTCGATCGTGATGGGCAAGTTTCTGACGGTCATTCTCGTCGCGGTTCTGTCGACGCTGCTCTTTCTCGCGTCTTCGCTCTTTTTCTCGCGAGTCGGGGCCGTACCGGACGACGCGCTCATGGCAACGCTGTCACTGTCCGTCCCTTCTCTGCTTGTCGTGATTCTCGTGTCGATCCCGCTTGCGATCTTCCTGTCGGCGATTCTCGTTCTCGTAGCCGCTCAGGCGAAGAGCTATAAAGAGGCGCAGACACTTCTGCTGCCGATCATGCTGGCCGCTCTGCTGCCCGCGGCGGCCTCACTGCTGCCCGGGATTCGGATCGACTCCATCGTGGCGCTCGTGCCGATCGCAAATACGGCGCTGGCGATGCGGGAAGCCCTGGTCGGTAATTTCCCCGTCATTCCGCTGGCTCTCGTCATTCTTTCGAACGCGCTCTATGCGGGGTTCGTTCTGATGCAGGCCGTTTCCTATATCGAGAGTGAGGAATCGATTCTGGGTGAACGTCCGCCTGCGCCCGGCGACGACACGGCCGGTGCGGCGAAAGAAGCCACACTCTTCGGCCTCGCCACGCTTCTGCTGTTCTACTACGTCGGCGTGAGACTCCAGGCGGCGGACCTGCTGAGCGGACTGCTCGTTTCGCTCTGGGGCATCATCCTGGGCGCCGCGATCCTTTTTGCCGCCGTGAAGAAGCTCCCGGCGCGCGAGGCATTCGCGCTGCGGGCCCCGCGACCGCTCGCACTTGCCGGTGCCGTTCTGCTCGCGATGCCGACTCTGTTCGCGGCCCACGGTCTCTTCGCGCTGCAATCGCTCTTCGTGCCGGTGCCCGAACAGCTCTTCGAAGCGATGGAACAGATGATGGACCTCGGCAATGGTTCGCTTCCGCTGCTCGTGTTCGCGATCGCGGTCAGTCCCGGGATCTGCGAGGAGGCCTTCTTCCGGGGGCTCGTGCTCGGGCGCTATCGGGAGGCGCGCATGCCGGCGTGGAAGGCGATTTTCTTTTCCGCCCTTCTTTTCGGGCTGTTTCATTTGAGCATCTACCGGATTCTGCCGACCGCGACGATGGGGGCCGTGGCGGGATGGCTGACGTGGCGCACACGCTCTATCTTTCCGGCCATGCTCTTCCATACCCTGTACAACGGAACTCTCGTGCTGGGAGAGACTTACGACTTTCCGGGCGAGTCACTTCCGACCAGTCCCGTCTGGATCGCGAGCCTCGTTGCCGCCGCGGTTCTGGGGGCCCTTGCGATTGCCTCAAACGGGTGCGAGAGCCGCTCTCGGGCTTGATATCGACGTTTCTTTTTTGTTGACAGTGATCGAACCGCGATCTAAAGATGGGGGCGCAAGCGGGGGTGTGCCCTGCTTACCACACCTTTAGGAGGTACGAAATGGCCGATCTCATTATTTCGAAGGCCCGCACGAAAGATGCCGCCAAGAAGTGCAATGTCTCGAGCGATTTTTACGAAGCCCTCGATCAGAGAGTGCGTGCGATGATCAAAGACGCGGAAAAGCGTGCGACGGCGAACAACCGGAAGACGCTCAAGCCGCAGGATCTCTAGAAAGCCCGCGTCGCCCCGATTTCAGTTTTTGATTCGAATACGGCTCCACCGGAAGCGATGGGGCCGTTTTTCATGCCCGGAACCTCCCGCCGCTCCGCGGCGTTCCCCGCCGTTTCAACAGGGCGGTATCGTACGAAGCCCGTACGAACTCGTACGATCTCTCGAGGGTGTCGCGCATCCGGCGGTCGCTCTTCACGACTCCAACTCTTTTCTCTGTCGGCGTTTCCGTGACGTTTGCCCGTCTGGCACATCCGTTGCAGTTCCTTCTCGTGATCGCACGAAGCACGAACGCGCGAAACGCGCAGGCACAAACGATAACGGGGAGAAGAGAACATGATCCGCGCATTGATTCTGGCCACAGTCGCACTCGTCACTCTGTCCGCATTCACGCCGGAGGCGGAGGCACGCAGGAACCGCCCCGTCATAGTCGTGAAGCCGGGGAAAGCCATCGTCGTGAAACCGGCCCGTCCCGTCGTCGTCGTGAAACCCGTGTGCCCGGCCCGCGACGCCGTCTGGGTCGCCGGCCACTGGGACTGGTGCGGACCGCGTCTCGGGTACCGCTGGGTCGCGGGCCACTGGGTCGTGCGCTGAACCGCAGGCGGGGCAACGGAAAAGGCGGGATTTCGCGTAGGCCGGTCCCTGGCGGGGGCCGGCTTTTTTTCGTATCGCTCCCGGTGGGCCGGAACCCCTCTCCGGTCGATGGTGTAGACAGTGACAACAGGCGGAAACACTTGCAAACAGGGGGCTTCTGGGGTAGTCTATTGATTGGAAACCCCTGAGGGAGAAACGCCGTGGCTCGTCTTGCGACTCTCATGATCCTGACAGTTCTGATATTGCCGGGCCTCGCGCTCGGGGCGTCGCTGACGTCCGAGGACGTTTCTGCGCTCTGGAAGGCAGGCGTCGGCGAACGCGTGATCCTGGCCAAGATCGCCGAAAGCGGCTCCACCTTCGACCTTTCCACCACAGAAATCATCGATCTCAAGAAAGCGGGCATTCCCGATTCGGTCCTGGAAGCCATGATCCGTTCCGGGGAAACCGACCTCGACGCCATTCAGGCCGCGATCCCCGCACGGAATGCGGAAACCGACGTCGACGGGGAAGATGAGATCCCGGCTGATCTCGGATTCGATCGCTACGAAACGCCCGAGGCAGTGGAGGTCGTGCTCGTGCCCTATGCCGTCCCCCGGTACGGCGGGTACTCCTTTTCATACTGGCACGGTTACTGGAACGATCCATGGTACGCCTCGGTGGCGTTCGACTGGTACTACCCCCGCTACTGGTACGGCGCCTACTGTTCGCCGATCGGTTACGCGAGCCTGTACTGGGGCCATTACTGGGGCCACCATTCCTACAGTCACTACGGCCACCACGGACATCATGGTCACCATTACAACGATCACCGCGGCGACTACGGGCGCCCGCAAACGCGGCATCAGTCGGTCTATCGCTCGGGATATACCAAGGAGCGGAGTCGTACGAATGTGGCGGCTCGCAGCGGAAGCCGTTCCGAAACGCACTACAGAAGCGGCACGCAGCGGAGCGTAACCGCGCGGGATACGAAGGCCACCACGCGGTCACGGGGAACCACGGCGGGCACGATCACCCGTCCTTCCGGCTCGACACGCTATAGCCCGAAGGAAACGAGGCCGAGCAGCGGAACGAAGTCCACCGTGCGCTCGCGCCCTTCGAGTACGGGGCGAAGCGCCGTCCAGCGTCCGGCACCGTCGTCGAACCGTGGCACGTCTTCACGAGCCACTACGGGACGGTCGGGCACGACTCGATCAGGCAGTTCAGGTGGCAAGCGCGGTCGCTGAGCCACTTTTGTTACGATAGTTTTACGAATTCGTGCACCAATCTAAGCTAGTA
Organism: Candidatus Eiseniibacteriota bacterium; assembly: GCA_029262235.1. Classification (GTDB taxonomy): domain Bacteria; phylum Orphanbacterota; class Orphanbacteria; order Orphanbacterales; family Orphanbacteraceae; genus JABDJQ01. The sequence continues at coordinate 362,569 of JAJCZU010000006.1, forward strand.
TGGGGTCTGCACTCATGCTGAAAAAACAAAACGCCCCTTTCTTGAAGAAGGAGAGTTCATTGATGTTCAACGCAAAGAGACTCACGATCGCACTCGCTGTTCCGGCGCTGCTCGGTCTGGCATTCGTTACGGCCGAATCGGGTGACTACAAGAAGTCGTCGGGAAGCAGCAGTTGCCAGTCGACCACGAAGCAGGCAAGTGCCAACGGTTCGTGTTCGAGCACGAAGCAGGCCAGCGGCTCCACGTGCTCGTCGACCAAGGCTTCGGTGAAGCAGGCCAGCGCGAACGGAGCCTCGTGCTCGGGCGCCCAGAAAGCCAGCGCTTCGTGCTCCGGCGCGAATGCCACGGTCAAGCAGGCCAGCGCGGGCGCCGGCTGCTGTGCCGGTGGCGCGAAAGTCTCCACGGCTTCGGCCTGTGCTTCGGCCTCGAAGTGCGGCGTCAGTCTCGTGAAGGCGGAAGACGGTCTGCGGATTTACGCTCTCGGCGACGAAGCCGGCACGAAAGAGTGGATGGAAACGGTGGCGATGGACCTCCGTGAAAACCGTAACCTGAAGGTCGAGATCTTCGAAGCCAAGGGTGGATCGTACATGCTCGTGAAGAGCACGTCCTCCGGTGCCGCCAGCTACACGCAGCTCGTGCAGGCTGCTGCGGGCGAACAGAAGTGCATGGCCGTATGCGCTACGAACGGCTGCCCTCCGAAGGCGTAATTCTCTGCCGGAAATTTTGATTCGATTCGAGCGGGCCCCATTGCGGGGCCCGCTTTTTTTATGTAAGTCGAAACCAGAGAGGAAAGCGAACGACGTAAAGCGGAAGAAAACAACCAATCTTGGGAAGGATCGTTAAAGAAACGACCCTGTCGGTCGATGGTTGTACAAAAGGGGCAAACCCGGCCAGCCGTAGACACGGGAAGGGGACGTATCACATGTCAAGGGGTGCCGAAATCATCAATCGGATCCGTGACCACCAGGACACGGATCACTACCAGAAACTCAACTGGACGGGATCGTTCGAGCAATACCTCGACATGGTCCTGGAAAATCCGAAACTCGTACGAACCGCCTACCAGCGCGTGTACGACATGGTTCTCTCGTACGGATCGCGCGAGTACGAAGACAGCAAGAAACGCATCGTGCACTACAACTTCTTCGACGACCCGATGATGGGCGGCGAAGATGCCATCTTCGGCCTCGACGTCCCCCTCATGAAACTCGTCAACATCTTCAAGGCCGGCGCCTATCAGTACGGGCCGGAAAAGCGCATTCTCCTCCTCCACGGGCCCGTAGGCAGCTCGAAGTCCACGATCGTGCGGCTTCTGAAGCGCGGCCTCGAGGAGTACTCGCGCACGCCCGAAGGCGCCCTCTTCACGTTCGGCTGGAAGGATCCCGAGAGCGGCCGCATCGACTGGAGCCCGATGCACGAGGAGCCCCTGAAGCTGCTCCCGATGGACACGCGGCGCGCGCTCCTCGAGACCCTCAATGAACGCACCGATTATCCGGTCGTCCTCGAAGGTGAACTGAACCCGTTCTGCCGCTACATGTACGCGAGCCTCATGCAGCGCTACAACGGCGACTGGACGCAGATGATCGAGCACGTCGTCGTGAAGCGCGTTCTGATCTCCGAGAAGGATCGTGTCGGGATCGGTACGTTCCAGCCCAAAGACGAGAAGAACCAGGATTCGACCGAGCTCACGGGTGACATCAACTACCGCAAGATCGCCGAGTACGGGTCGGATTCGGATCCGCGCGCGTTCAACTTCGACGGCGAGTTCAACGTCGCGAATCGCGGCATCGTGGAATTCGTCGAAGTCCTGAAGCTCGACGTTGCGTTTCTGTACGACCTTCTCGGCGCGTCGCAGGAACACAAGATCAAGCCGAAGAAATTTCCGCAGACCGACATCGACGAAGTGATCATCGGGCACACGAACGAGCCCGAGTTCCGCAAGCTTCAGAAGAACGAATACATGGAGGCGCTTCGCGACCGCACGGTCAAGATCGACATTCCGTACATCACGAAGCTCAAAGACGAAATCCGGATCTATCAGAAGGACTACAACTCGAAGAAGATCCCGAACAAGCACATCGCGCCGCACACAATCGAGATGGCCGCGATCTGGGCCGTCCTGACGCGCCTCGAAGATCCGCTCAAGGGGCAGCTGACGCTGCTGCAGAAGCTGAAGCTCTACGACGGCAAGTCGCTGCCGGGATTTACCGAGGAGAACGTCAAAGAGCTTCGCAAGGAAGTGAAGCGTGAAGGGATGGAGGGGATCTCGCCCCGCTACGTGCAGGACAAGATCTCGAACGCGCTCGTCTCCGAACTCGAAGAGGCGTACATCAACCCGTTCATGCTTCTGAAGGAGCTGGAATCGGGGCTTCGCCATCACACGCTGATCTCGTCGGACGATCTCAAGAAGCGCTACCTCGAAATCCTGGGCCTCGTGCGCCAGGAGTACGAAGATACGGTCAAGAACGAAGTACAGCGCGCCATCTCCGCGGATGAAGATTCGATCAAGAAGCTCTGCGCGAACTACATCGACAACGTAAAGGCGTACACGCAGAAGGAAAAGGTCCGCAACAAGTACACGGGCCAGAGCGAAGATCCGGACGAGCGCCTGATGCGGTCGATCGAAGACAAGATCGACATTCCGGAGAGCCGGAAGGACGATTTCCGTCGCGAGATCATGAACTACATCGGCGCGCTCGCTGTCGACGGCAAGCAGTTCGACTATCGGGCGAACCCGCGGCTGCAGAAAGCGCTCGAGCTCAAGCTCTTCGAGGATCAGAAAGATACGATCAAACTCACGAGCCTCGTTTCGAGTGTCGTGGATCAGGAAACGCAGGAGAAGATCGACGTCGTAAAACAGCGTCTGATCGAAAACTTCGGATACAACGAACAAAGTGCCACGGACGTTCTGAACTTCGTGGCATCGATCTTCGCGCGCGGTGACATCAAAGAGCAGGCATAAGGGGGAGTCCGCGTGCTTCGCATCGACCGGGACCATTCGCGATTCAAGAAGATCGTCCGCGGGGCGATCAAAGAGAACCTGCGCGAGTACATCAAGAACGGCGAGATGATCGGCCGCCAGGGAGGGCGCTACGTGTCCATCCCTGTGCCGTCCATCGAACTGCCGCGCTTCAAGTTCGGCCAGCCCGGCTCGGGCGGCGTGGGCCAGGGCGACGGGGAAGAGGGCGAAGGCGTCCAGGCCGAGGCCGGCGATCAGCCCGGGCAGCACATTCTCGAAGTCGACGTTCCGCTCGACGATCTCGCCGCCATTCTCGGGGAAGAGCTCGGCCTTCCGAATATCGAACCACGCGGCAGGATGCAGATCGAAGACGAACACGATCGTTACACGTCGATCAGGCGGACTGGTCCCGAGTCGCTGCGGCATTTCAAACGCACGTATACGGCGGCCCTCAAACGCCAGATCGCATCCGGCACTTATAACAAGCGAAACCCCGTCATCATTCCGATTCGCGAGGATCAGCGGTATCGCTCGTGGAAGACCATCGAGGAACCCGAGTCGAGCGCGGTCATCATTTACATGATGGACGTGTCCGGTTCCATGGGGGACGAGCAGAAGGAGATGGTGCGGCTCGAGTCGTTCTGGATCGACACGTGGCTGCGCACGCAGTACCAGAATCTCGAAACGCGTTTCATCGTCCACGACGCCGTGGCGCATCTGGTTGACCGCGAGACGTTCTTTCATACGCGCGAAAGCGGCGGCACGAAGATCTCGTCCGCGTACGATCTCTGCTGGCGCCTGATCGAACGTGATTTCGCGCCCGAAGAATGGAACATCTATCCGTTCCACTTCTCCGACGGCGACAACTGGGGCGGCGGCGACACCGACGTGGCCGTCGGCCTCATGAAAGACCGTCTGCTTCCGGTTTCGAATCAGTTTTCGTACGGGCAGGTGAAGTCTCTCTACGGCACCGGCCAGTTCATCAAGGATCTGCGCGAGAAGCTTCCCGAAGAGGAGTCTCTCGTGCTTTCCGAAATCAATTCCAAGGACGACATCTACGGATCGATCCGTGAATTCCTGGGAGGGGGACGATGAGCCTTCCCGCGCATCTGCAGAAGATCAAGGACGAGGTCGAAGCCGTGGCGAAGAGCGTGGGACTCGACTTCTTCGAGACGATCTTCGAAATGGTCGACTACGACATGATGAACGAGATCGCGAGTTACGGCGGGTTCCCTTCGCGCTATCCGCACTGGCGTTTCGGCATGAGCTATGAATCCCTCTCGAAGGGGTATCGATACGGGCTGCAGAAGATCTACGAACTCGTGATCAACAACGATCCCTGTTATGCGTACCTGATGGACTGCAATCAGACCGTCGACCAGAAGATGGTGATGGCCCATGTCTACGGGCACAGTGACTTCTTCAAGAACAACTATTGGTTTTCGCAGACGAATCGAAAAATGATAGACCAGCTCGCGAACCACGGAACGCGTGTGCAGCGCTACATGGAAAAGCACGGGCCGGACCGCGTCGAGGAGATGATCGACGCCGCGCTTTCGATCGAAGATCTGATCGATCCGTATTCCGTGTTCTCGCCGAAGGGTGCCGATTCCATCGCGGACGACGAAGGGCGCATCGGTAAGATTCAGTCAAAAGAATACATGGACTCGTTCATCAATCCGCCGGAGTTCATGCAGGCACAGAAAGAGCGCCTGCTCGAGGAGCAGAAGAAGAAGGAGACGCAGTTCCCGCAGGAACCTCTGCGCGACGTGCTTCTCTTCCTGATGAACTACGCGCCGCTTCGCGACTGGGAGCGCGATGTCCTCTCGATGATTCGCGAGGAGAGCTACTACTTCGCGCCGCAGGCGCAGACGAAGATCATGAACGAGGGGTGGGCCACGTTCTGGCACTCGAAGATCATGACCGAGTACTGCCTGAAGGACGCGGAAATTATCGACTATGCCGACCATCATTCGGGCACGGTTGCGACGCAGCCGGGCCAGCTGAACCCGTACAAGATGGGTCTTGATCTCTTTCGGGATATCGAGTATCGCTGGGACACGGGACGCTTCGGCGAGGAGTATGAGGCGTGCGACGATCTGACGGCGAAGCGAGAATGGAATCGCAATCTCGGCCAGGGTCTCGAGAAGATCTTCGAGGTGCGCAAGATCCATAACGACGTCACGTTCATCGACACGTTCCTGACCGAGGAGTTCTGCCGGGAGCACAAGCTGTTCGTATTCGCGTACAACGAAAAGAAGGGCCGGCAGGAAGTGGCCTCGCGCGAATTCGGAAAAGTGAAACAGCAGCTCCTGTTTCAGCTGACCAACACGGGGCGTCCTTTCATTTTCGTGGAAGACGCCAACTTCGGAAACCGCGGGGAATTACTTCTCGCACACCGTCACGAAGGATTGGACCTGGACGATGGGATGGCCAAAAAGACACTTATCAATATTCAGCGATTCTGGCGCCGTCCTGTTCGACTCCGGTCGATCCGTGACGGGAAAGAAATCCTCTACTCTTTCGACGGCACCGAGATGGCGGAGGAAGAAACCGATCACAAGCCGCAGCCCGAAATTTTCGAAGAGCTGTCCTGATCGCGATCGGTCCTGAGCCATGATCACAATCGCTGTTACCGACGCCTTTCCACCTTTTCTGTACGACGCGATGCGCGACGCCGGATGGAATCCCGTTGACGGAACGTCCTGGTCCGCGGATGAGCTGCCCGATCGTCTGAACGAGTCGAAAGCACGCGCCATTCTCGTACGCTCGCGCACGAAAGTGACGCGCGCCCTGATGGAGTCCGCGCCCGGCCTGCGCATCGTGGCGCGCGGCGGGGTCGGACTCGACAACGTCGATCAGGAGGCCGCGCGCGAAAGAGGAATCGCCGTATTGAACACGCCCGGGGCAAGCGCCGGCGCCGTTGCGGAACTCGTGATCCTGTTCCTGCTCGCGATTGCGCGAAAACTGCCCGCTGCGGATACCGGAATGAAATCGGGGCGGTGGGAGAAGAAGTCTCTGCGCGGCATAGAAATCGCGGGCCGTACGCTCGGCATCGCGGGCTTCGGCAACATCGGACGCGTGGTGGCAGACCGCGCTCTCGGCATGGGGATGAAAGTAATCTGGTTCGACCCGGCCCCGATCGACCCGGGCGCGCTCAGTGCGGTGACCCGTGAAGTGAGCTGGGATGAACTGCTGAAGGAGAGTGACTTCATCACTCTTCATATCCCTCTGCTCGACGCCACGCGGCACCTCATGAACGCGGAAGCTTTCGCGAAGATGAAGCCGGGTGCGGGCCTCGTGCATTGCGCGCGCGGCGGGGTCGTGGACGAGGCGGCGCTCGTCGATGCGCTTCGATCCGGTCGGCTGTCCGGTGCCGGGCTCGACGTGTTCGAAACCGAACCACCGGGAGAATCGCCGCTCTGGGATTGCCCGGGGGTCGTCGCCACGCCGCACATCGGTGCCGGCACCGAAGAGGCGCAGCGTCGGGTTTCTCTCGAAATTGTGGACCGAATCGTGCATACATGGAATGAAATCGGCGATTGAGCCCGGGAAACTGAAGGGAGGGGTATGATGTCGAAATCGGATGAAAGAAGGAAGCACCGCCGCGTAGACGCGGATTTTGCCGTGAAGCTCGGCGGAAAAAGTGCAATCACGAGCCCGCTGACGGGACTGAATATCAGCATGGGCGGGGTCTACTGTTCCGTCGCGAACTTCGTGCCTCTCATGACGAAGCTCGAAACGACTCTGATGCTCCCGCAGGGAGATGGCCAGGAAAGTAAGCTGGAGGCCGAGATGATCGTGGTCTGGTCGGATCCGGAAGTCGAGATCCCCGGCTGTGAGTCGTACGAGATCGGCTGTGCGTTCCTGCCACTTCCGGAAAAGAAGAAGCAGATGCTGACTCGCTATATCGAGCAGGTCGGCTCCGTATCGACGGACCTGCCTTCCTGACACATTGACGGCTCTGCCATTATTCTGCTCGTCTGGCCTGCCATTTCGGCTGTGAAATGGCAGGCGTTTTGATTGCCCTTCCATGGCTCATTCTGCGCGATCTCGCTAACCGGTTGAATTTTAAACTCTTCCTTTGAATCCTCTGTGATCATGATTCTGGCACGAGACTTGATCTATACATAGGCCGTGGCAATCAAAAGCCCCGCGGGTCCTATTTCGAGCGGGACCCGGAAAAGAGGAAAGATCATGGAAGCAATGAGTGCAAAAAGAAGATTCGAAACGGACGACGAACGGTCGCTTCAGAATTATTTCCGCGAGATCGCCCAGGTGGCGCTCCTTACGCGTGAAGAAGAAGTCGAGATTTCACGCCGCATGCGTGAGGGGGACGAAGAGGCGCGGGATCATCTGGTTCGCGCCAACCTCCGGTTCGTGGTGTCCGTAGCCAAACGATATCGCAGTCACGGGCTCGCGCTGGCGGACCTCATTCACGAGGGAAACCTGGGTCTGATCGAGGCGGCACGCCGTTTCGACGAAACTCGCGGGAACCGTTTCATATCCTATGCGATCTGGTGGATTCGCCAGTCGATCCTGAAAGCGATCGCCGACAAGGCGCGGCTGATCAGGCTCCCCGTCAGCAGGGCGAGCACCGTCCAGAAGATTCTGCGCGAGACCGAGCGTCTGCGTCAGGTTTTCAGCCGCGAGCCCACCTCGGGCGAGGTGGCGGACGCTGTCGCGCTTTCGGAATCGCAGATCAAAGAGACGATGGACCTGTCCTCGATCTCGCGGTCGATCGACGATCCGGAAGGGCCGGCTGACGGCGACAACAGCCTTCGAGACTATCTCGAAGACACGATGACGCCGCGGCCCGACGAGAACCTCGTCGAAGACCGCATGCAGACCGACGTGCACGACGCCATCGGGAAGCTGACCGACCGCGAAGGAGACATTCTCCGTTCGTACTTCGGATTCGGCGACCGGGACTCGGAAACCCTGGAACAGATCGGGAAACGCCTGAAACTGTCCCGTGAAAGAGTCCGTCAGATCAAGGAACAGGCCATGAAGCGCCTGCGCCAGTCCCAGGAAGGGCCGGCTCTGCGGAGCTACCTGACCAACTGACCGGATGGTCATCCCGGCGCCTGCCGGTTTACATAGAGGAAGCGGGAGGTCCGAAAGGGCTTCCCGCTTTTTGCATGTGGACCGAAATTGACCGCCCGTTCGGCGAGAAACTGATCGGCCGGCTGTTTCCCGTCCACCCCGGATCCCCGCCGGGAACTGCGTTTTCCCCTTCGTAACTCTATCGATAGCTGCGTCTTACGTCCGAATCGCACCCGTGCCGCGGGCCGGGCACGCCTCCTGCAATGCACTCCGGGCATCAAGGAGGTGCTCATGTCATCCAGACGGCACGCAAAGGCGGGCGACAACGAAATCTGGTTCCCGCACGGCCTGGTCGGGCTGCCGGGGTTGACCCAGTTTTCGCTGCATCGCGTCGAGATCGACGGACCGTTCTCGATTCTGCAGAGCGAAGAGAGGGACGCGATGCGGTTTCCGCTGATCGATCCGCTTCTCATTCGTCCCGACTACGAAGTCATCCTGTCGCCGGAAGAGCTGTGCGAACTCGGTATCGCCGAGCGCCGCGACCTCGCGGTTTACGCCATGCTTCACGTTCCGTCCGACGCCTCGGGCATCACCGTGAATCTGCGCGCACCGATTCTGATTTCTTCCACGAAACGAATCGGCATGCAGATCATTCCGAAAGCGAATTCCTTATCCGTTTCCGCTTCGCTCGCGCAGGAGCTGCGAAGGGAAGAAGCCGAGGTGCTCCTTTGAACACGACGAAGACAGTGGTCATCACGCGACGCCAGGGCCAGAGCATTCTGGTCGGAAACAATGTCGAAGTCATGATCGAAGGGATCGAAGGCGACACGATTACGCTGCGCTGCTACTCGCCGTCGGGCATGGCGATCGCCGAGCGCGAAGTCGTCGAGCAGATCGCGACGGCGAATCGCAAGTCGGCGCTTTCGCGCGTCCCCACGATGGAAGATCTATGCACGCTTCTGGGAGGTGAGTAATGTCGAACCGGACAACGGGCGAACGCCTGCTCGCATCGTATCGCAAAACGGAAACGCTCCTGCGCAGTGCGCTCGAAGAGAAACCGGACTGTCCCGATCTGATGGCCCAGCTCGGCAAGGCGATCGCGCTGCAGGGGCGGATCGAAGACGCGCTCGAGTGTTATCTCGCGAGTCTCGAAATCGATCCCGCGCAGCCGGGGCTGCTGATCAGGACGGGCGATCTGTATGCGGGTGAAGGGTGCTTCGAAGAAGCGATCCGTTTTTATGAGCATTACCAGCAGCTCTGCCCGGAACGCGCGCGCGGATACCGCAAGATGGGCGACTCGCTCCTCGTGCAGGAATACATCTGGTCCGCCGCGGATGCGTATTCGCTGGCGCTCGATCGAGAGCCCAACAACCCCGAACTTCGCGATCGTCTCGACAAGACAGTCGAACTTTGCCTGATGGACTTCTAAGCACGGTTCCATCGTTCAATATCTGCGCTCAAGGGCCTCTGATTCCTCGTCGATGAAGCCGCTAGAACGAGGGGTAACGGTCTTCTCGCATCAAGCGTGAGAGCAGCAGGTAGAACATGGGAGACCAGAAAAAGAAATCGACCGGCAGGAAGCCGCCGAAACCGGCCCCGGTCGACGAACGCGCATCGTGGAAGATCCTTCGCGTCAAGCGCCGCATCAAGGCGGGTTACTATGATCGCCCCGAGGTGCGTGAGGATATTCTCGACCTTCTGCTCGAAGCGTTCATGAACGGAAAACGATAGACGTTCTTCATTGACCCTCCGATCTGCTCCCCGTAGAATCCGCGCGTAGTCATTGTGGCGGGGAGGCGAGTGGATGGTGGATCCTTTTCAGACTGTTCCTTATCTTGACATCACGATCGGGAAGAGGGTCAACAGCAAGGTTTATCGTGCGGAGATCGAACGTTGCGATGCGCGCAACCTGATCCTTCACGTTCCCGGTTTCGACCCCCTGCATTTCGTCGATCTTCTGAAGGGCACGCCGGTCTGCCTGCGCGTTCCCGTGAACGGTTCGTTTTCCTTCGCTCGATCCAAACTCGCGAAACACTTCAAGAACAGTTCTCCGTATGTAGTTGTAAGGCGCCCCGATGATCTGGTACCAATAGTCCGGAGCGGCTACCTGCTCGCTTTGCAGCGAGCCGAGGTCAGCTATGAGCCGATCGTGCCCGCGATCGTGAAGGGGGGCGTCAGGCCGGACGCCGACAGCCGGGGATATTTGACTCTGTGCGGCCTCCCCGAGCCATTCGATCTCGAGACGTCACTTCGCGTTTCGTGGCAGGACGGGAAAAACCGCGCGATGTCGATCATCGTTTGCGTCGCGGCAATCGGACGTGATCCGGAAGATGAAGAGTGTTACGCCGCAAGTGTTCGTATCGACGACCTGAGCGAGGAGCAGAAGGACGGCTTGCTCCGGCTTCTGCTGGCGCCCGCGCCGCAGGCGGACGAGGATCGTGACGAGGACGAGGCCTAGACCAGGAGGTAGGGATGGCAGGGAAGAAGCGTCAGGTGCTGCTCGTTTCGAATGAGAAGAGCGTACGCTGGACTCTGGGCTCCGCGCTGCTCGAGAACGGGTACGAAGTGGAGACCGCCGACGATCTGTCCTCCGCCCGCACTCTTCTCAAGAAAGACCCCACCGTCGTGTTTCTCGACCTCGACCTCGCGCAGGACTCTCTCGAACTCCTGAAGGAAGAGCCGATTCGAGACAAGGACTCCGTCGCGCTCATGCTTCACTCGAAGAAGAGCGAAGATCAGGTCCCCGAAAGCATCAAGCGGGGCGCCGCGCAGTCGTTCGAAAAGCCTGTGGAAATTCGCCGCATTCTCGACGTCATCGAGGACCTCATGGCGGACACGGAAATCCGGCGCGAGGTGAAGAGCGCCGAACCGATCGTGATCGGCAATCGGGAAACCGACCGCTTCATCCTCGGCAAGAACCCCAAGATGAAGAAAATTTTCGATGTTGTGGAACGTGTGGCCACGAGCCCGCATTCGACTGTGTTGATTCAGGGCGAAAGCGGCGTCGGCAAAGAGATGGTGGCGAAAGCCGTGCACTTCGGAACCGTGAAGAAGATCGGTCAGTTCATGGAGATCAACTGCGGCGCGCTTCCCGAAAGTCTTCTCGAAAGCGAACTCTTCGGACACGAAGCCGGCTCGTTTACGGATGCAAAACACTTGAAGAAGGGGCTGATCGAACTGGCCTCGGGCGGGACGCTCTTTCTCGACGAGATCGGAGAGATGCCGCTCGAACTGCAGTCGTCGATCCTGCGCGTGATCGAAACGAAACGCTTCAAGCGCGTCGGCGGGACGCAGGACATCGAAGTGCAGCTTCGCATCATCGCGGCGACGCACCAGGATCTGCAGAAGGCCGTGGCCGAGCGCCGCTTCCGTCAGGACCTCTTTTTCCGCCTGAACGTCGTGCCGATTTTCATTCCGCCGCTTCGCGAACGCCCCGAGGACATTCCGATCCTCGCGAGCTACTTCATCGACTTTTTCAACCGGGAGCTCGGTCGCAATATTCGCGGGCTTTCACCGACGGCCCGGAACCGCCTTCAGAATTATGTATGGCCCGGGAATGTTCGCGAACTCAGGAACGTGCTCGAGCGCGCGATCCTGCTCGAGGATGAAGACCGCATTCTATTGCACGAAATCCTGATCGACATGCCCCACGACATGATGCCGGTGATGCAGCAGAACGAAAGGGACGGGGACTTCGTGCCGATTACATTGAGAGAGCTGGAGCTGCAGGCCGTCCGCCAGACGCTCGCCTGGGCGCGGGGCAACAAGACGAAGGCGGCGAAGGCTCTCGGGATTTCGCGCCAGACGCTTCGGGAGAAGGTGCGGCGCCTCGACGACGGAGCGCTGGCGGGAACGCCGACCTGAGTGGTCGAAAATTTACCACTGCACGGTTTTTGATCAACCTCGATTCGATCTTGTAATCTTCTGTAAATTCATCGTTTACGACAATATCCCTCTTGATCTGCTCGGAATGTGAACAGAATTCACCCGATCGATGCCTCGGACCGCCTTACGAACCAGTCTCATAACTGCTGAAACAGTAACGAATTACGCCTTTCTTCCAAAAGGTTCCGAAATGGCACCACGGTTGCTCATGTATGACCTTGCCAATCAAAAAACTTAAGGCAGGGGGACAAGCATGGATCAGATCGAGATCGTTTGGCGGAAGTTCAAGAAGTCCGGGGCGAAGAAACTGCGCGATCAGCTGATTGTGGAGTATATGCCGCTCGTCAAGTACGTTGCCGGCCGCCTCGCCGTGGGGCTTCCGCCGTCCGTTCAGATTGATGATCTGATCGGTTCGGGAACGATGGGGCTCATGACTGCCGTGAACCGGTACGACCCGGGCCGCGACAACAAGTTCTCGACGTTCGCCATCTCCCGGATCCGGGGCGCCATGCTCGACGAACTCCGTTCGATGGACTGGGTGCCGCGATCGGTCCGCAGGAAGGCGCGCCAGCTCGAAGACGCCTACAGCAAGATCGAAGCGCGCAAAGGGTGCGCCGCCTCCGACGAGGAAGTGGCGACGGAAATGTCGATCGAAATGCGCGACTACTTCCATCTGCTCGAAGATGTCCGTGGCGCGACGCTGCTTTCGCTCGACGAACAGTGCTCTTCGGACGACGGCAACTCGCCGACGAAGATCCACGATACGGTACAGGACCACAACCAGGTCGACCCCGTGGCCGTGCTGGAAGTGCAGAAGATGCGAAAAGTGGTCGACGGCTCGCTCGACATGCTGCCGGAGCGCGAGCGCCTCGTCCTGATCCTCTATTACTACGAAGAGATGACGCTGAAAGAGATCGGCTCGATCCTCGGCGTCTCGGAGTCCCGCGTCTCGCAGATTCACACGAAGGCGATCAGCCGACTGCGTGCGAAGCTTCGTCCGAATCAGGAAGTGCTGGTTTCGGCGCGTCACGAACACCAGGCCATCGCCAAGGTCGGGAATGCCCGCGAGCGCAGCAAGCGCGCGTATGCCCGGGAAGCTCTGGGGATCGCGTGACCGGGGAGTCCCCACTCGCGATTGCCCGGATGGAAGTGAGCGACCCCGGGCCGCTGGCCCGTGATCTGGCGGCGACCTGCCGTAAGGCGCGCACGCACCTGCACTGCAGCCTCACGGCTCTCGAGCCTGGCCACGGACGGACCACGGCCGCGTGGATCCGCGCCTCTCTCGCGGAGCTCGGCACGATCGAGACGTTTCTGGATCTCTGGGCGTGCGCGGGGGCCGAAACGTCGGCCCGGGCCGGCACTTTCGACCTCAGGAACGTCATTCATGACCTCAGGGAGCGTCCGCGCTCTCCCGGCGATCCCGCCATCGCCACGCGCTTCGATACCGACATCCCGCTGCCTGTGAACGGTGATCGTGCCTTCTACGAGGCCGCGACCCGGATCCTGGCCGACGAAATCGGCGCAAACCTCGGTGGGAGCGCTTCTATCGGCCTTCGCGTCCTTTCCCGTACCGGCGTGCATGTTGTCACGTTCCGCAGAACCGGGGCCTCCGCAGCGGCTTCCTGGAAGCCCCGCTGGCAGGGACTCCAGCTCCTGGCTTCGATGTTTCGCGAGCGCGGGAGCCGTCTCGACTGGGATCACCGGCCCCCGCAGATCCATCTCGTCATTCCCGCCTGAGGCGTAACTTTCCCTGTGAGAACCCCCACGGTTGGGTGATTTCCCCCGTTTTTCCCGCTCTCGTTTGATCCGATCCGGCACTGATTCATCGCATTTCGTACTCCTGTCCCCTGTTTCGATTCGGCCCGCTCCTTGCAAAACCAAGCCTCATGGAACAAGGAGACAAGCCAGTGGAAGGACACCATTACCCTCGTGAGGGTTTGCATTCGAAGCGGCGGCTCATCGCTGACTATATGAACCGCTATCGGAAGTTAAGGGAACAGGGACGCGTTGAAGATGCGGCCGTGCAGCTCCGGTTGGCAGCACAGGTCGCGGATGAGTCGATGGAGGAGACGATACTGGTTGCTCGTCGTCTTCTCCTCAGAATCGAACATCTCTGCCGTCAGGAAAGATCGCGCGGAGGGATCGAAGGCTCATGACCGGTGTTCGGGGGTGGCGACGATTTGGGTAGCACGTCGCTCACCCCCACCCGGTCGGTCTAAAACAGCGGCCCGAACCAGAAGGGGGCCGGGAGCCCCCGTTCGAACCAGTGGAGGAGAATTCCCCCGACAGAGCTGCCTGCCAGCAAACTGAACCAGCCTGCTTTCATCCATTCTCTCATCGGTTTCCTACCTCCTTCTTAATCGCTACGAATCCGCGGAACCGGCTAACGCATCCAGTAGAGGATGTCGGCCAGGCCCCAGAACGTGAACAGAATGATGGCCAGCTTGGCTGCCATGATTGGTCTCTCCTTTGTCTTAAGTATTCGACGGATGGATCGACTGATCTGGCACACATAGGCATCACCCCTCTCGGTCTGCGGCCACCTGGGCCTCCCCTGATTTCACGGCAAGAGACATGAATTGCATAGGGAGTGCCAATGTGCTGAAATCGTCGTAAGTAGCTTTTGTGTATCAGGTTAGGCGAAACTGTGGATGGCAGGAAGTGTGCAGAAACCGACCAGTTTCTAGCCGGCCCCGGTAAATATCTTGGCAGATTGAGGGAGCGATGGGCGGAATCAAACGGGATCGACGGGAGCCGTCTCGATATCGCAGGAAGCGGTCAGGAGCGGGCGTCTTTCCTGTATTTCAGGACGAGGAGAGTCAGATCGTCCGTCGGGTTCTCTCCGAGGAAGTTGATGACCGCCCTGTGAAGAGCGTCGCAGATGGCGGCCGCATTCCCGGCGCGATGCTCCCTGACGATGTCGGTCAGGCGCTCCCGTCCGAAGCTCCGGTCGTGGGCGTTCGGCTCGTCGGTAATGCCGTCGGTAAAGAGCACGAGTACATCGTCGGTTTCGAGCGGGAAGGCATGTTCCCGATACGCGACTTCCGCGTCGACCCCGAGAATCAGGTCGCTCTCGTCGAGGTCGTGATGGGATCCGTCGGCGTGGACGACGATCGGGGGCGGATGCCCGGCGTTGGCGTACGTGAGCACCCCGCGCCCCGGGTCGAGCATGCCGTAGAAGATCGTCACGAAACGGCCGCTCGTGTTCCGCTCCTGCATCTGGCGGTTCACCTTTTCGAGCGACGCTCCGGGCGAAGCGGAAATACGCGCTTCGGCCCGAAACGAGGACTGCACGGCCGAGATCAGAAGCGCGGCCGAAACCCCGTGCCCGATCGCGTCCGCGACCACGAGCCCGACTGAGCCGTCGGGTCCCGGCACGTAGTCGTAGTAGTCGCCGCCGACTTCTTCCGAGATCACGTAGAGCGAGGCGATGTCGACACCCGGGAGCGACGGCGGCGAGGGGGGAAGCAGCTGCAGCTGAATTTCGCGCGCGAGTTCCAGTTCCTGCTTCATCCGCTCGCGATCGATCGTTTCCCTGTGAAGCTGCGCGTTCTCGATCGCCAGCGTGGCCTGGTTCGCGAGCGTGTTCAGCAGTTCGCGATCTTCCCGCGAATAGACTTCGCCCGATTCCTTCGGCCCTAACGAGACGATTCCCGTCAATCGATCACCCGATATCAGGGGAATGAGCAGCGAAGACTCGAGCTCCGCGAGGCGCGCCTTCTCCGCAGCGGGAAGCAGCACCGTGCCCTCGCCGTCGGCGACGCGGTCGATCGGAACGGCGCGATGCGAGCCCTCGAGAAAACGCACGATCTTGTCGTCGCCGGAAAACGTGATCGGTGCGGCGCCCGTTGCTTCGCGCACGATGCCCGCCGCTTCCTGCAGTACGAGATTCCCCGTCGCTTCGTCTTTCAAGAATACGGCCACACGATTCACGTGCAAAGTTTGTGAGATGCGTCGCACGAGCACGCGGAGCAGCGTCTTCAAATCGAGAATCGACGTGATCGCCTGGCTGAACTCGTGCAGTGTGCGTCGGTACCGGAACTTCTCGCGGAAAAACGTGCGATCGATCCATTCCTGTATCAAATTGCGCGCAGGGGAAAAGAGGAGCGCGATCAGGAAGATCGTGAGTATGCTCGGCAGGATGTCGGTCCCGCCGGAAACATTGCGAACGAGACGCCCCACGAGATCGACGAGTCCGATGTAAGCGACGGCAAGGAACGCCGTCAGGATCGTGTACAGCATCGATCGCTTGACAATGATTTCGAGATCGAGCAGACCGTAGCGCACGATGGCATGACCGAAGCTGAGCGGAAGGAGGAGCACCAGAAGAACGAAGTACGGGCCGGCGAAGATTTCGCCTTCGGGACGGACGAGTTTATACACGTTCGTGAACGCGAAAGGAAGGAGCGCGATCGACGTGCCCCAGGCGACGCCGCGCAGCTTGCGTTTCATGACGGGAGACTTCGTTGTCCGGTACGAGTGCAGGAAAGCGCCCACACCGGCCAGAATGCAGAGCAGCATGTACAGCGCCGAGATAAACTGGAAGAACGAAAGGAGCGGCCGGTGCAGATTACCCGTGAAATAGATCGTGATGTTCAGCGTGAGACTCATGAGGAAGAAGACAACGCTCACGAGATAGAGGCCGCACGGGAATTTCCGTCCGAGAATCGTGACCGGGCCGAGCATGGCGAAGGCCGGAGGAATCCTCTTCTTCCGCGGGAACAGCAGGAACAGATGCAGAATCACGGGAGCGGCGAACAGAATCGCGAAATCGGCCGCGGTCTTGACCGCGAACTGGAGAAAAATGCTGCCCGTGGGAGGGGGCTCGATCAGCAGAAAGCCGAGAGTGATGCCCGCGAAGTAGAAGAGGCTCGCGACGATGTCGTTCCGGTTCCAGAATACGATGAACCCGAGGACCACGAACGCCAGGCCGACGAGGGACCGGATTGCGATGCGGAGGCGCAGCTCGGGGGAACGTTCCGCGGCGATCACCTCGAAATGCTCGACTGCGCCGGCGCGCTCCACCTGGAACAGAATGCGGTCCCCCGGCCGGAACGTGCCGAACGCCCGCAGGATCCCCATCATGTCGTCCCGGTGCACTCCCTGCATGCGGAGCACTTCGTCCCCCGGACGGAGTCCCGCACGGTCTGCCGGGCCGTCCGGAGAGATGTCGGTCACGGCGAACTGGCGGAATTGAAAGCCCAGATCGGGCACCAGAGGGAGGCGGAGCAGTGCCACGATCGTATACAGGATCAGAATCGGAAGCAGCGCAACGAGAAGGCCGTGGCCGGCTCCCGCGCGTTTCCGGTGGTGGCGCGACATGGTTCACCTCCCGGGTAGGTCTCTTCACGTTAAGAATTCCACGAAATGGGGTCAATGAAAAAGGGGCAGGGGCTTGCCCGCATTTCACCCGCTGTGCTAGCCTGTGACGGTTGTTATGGGAACGAAAGGAGCGGCATAGCCGTGGCGAAAAGCACTCGCTTGACAAAGCGACAACTTAAGGAAGATCAATTCGTTACCTCCGCATTCCAGGCGGCGGATTTCTTCCAGGAACATAAGAAACCGATCTTCATGGGGCTGGCCGGCGTCGTACTCGGAGTCGCGGCGGTCTTCTTCTTCATGCACTCGCAGGCTTCGGGCGCGAAAGCGGCCGCGGCGATGCTCGGGCAGGGGACGGGACTCTTTACGAGCGGTAATTATCCGGAAGCGGCGATTCAGCTCAGCCGGTTTCTCGATGAACATCCGCGGAGCCCCAGTGCCGGGTATGCGGCGGTTCTGGCCGGCGACTCGTACTACTACAGCGGGCGCCCGAGCGACGCGGCGCAGAAGTATCGCTACGCGATCGAGCGTGCGAAAGACGGAAGCGATGTGAAGCGTTCCGCGACAGCGGGGCTTGCGGCCGTTGACGAGTCCGAAGGGAAGTTCACGGAAGCCGCGCGCACGTACGAAGAGCTGGCGGCTTCCGAGAAGACGGAGGCGGGCAAGGCGCGCATGCTGTATGCGGCCGGCCGCTGTTATCTGTCAGGGAATGAATTCCAGAAGGCGAGCGAGATCTTCGCGAACATCGATCGCGATCTGATTGACCCGATTCAGGCGGCCACTCTCGACTGGTTCGAGAAAGAAGCCGAGATCGGACTCGCGGGGAGTTAGCGACGCTTCCCGGGCTCATGAGAAGTCCGAAAGACAGCGCGATCAGAATCTGAATACGAGAGCCCGGGGGAAAGTTTCCTCCGGGCTCGTTCGCGTTTGAGTAGCATGACTCCTATCTACTTGATGGCTCGATCATCAACATGCGAGATGAACACGGGCAGATTTACCGGACCAGGTGAATGCGCGTAGTCGTGTGTGAATCCGAATCCCGCGCGAAATAGATACCCGAGCTCAATGGCCGTCCCTGCCTGTCCAGTCCGTCCCAGACAACGGAGCGGCCTCCGGGTACTGCAAGTTCTCGAACGAGACGACCACGCATATCATGAATCAGGAGTCGACTGATCGCGGCATCGCTTGGTGCGATTGAGAATCGCACAGACCCGGTGGATGGATTGGGCTGCGCATGGAATCCCCGAGACACCGATGGGTCCGATTCGGAAACGTCAGTGGGCGGATACACCTGAGCGCACTCGCTGATGTCGGAGGCTCCGATAGAAGTCCAGTTAAAGCAGGGGAGGTGGTCGTGGATCGGAGAACCGGGACTCAGGTCGAAGATGCCGTCCTGAGGTGAGCAGAACTGCGGTGACACGCTCATGTTTCCGTTGACGAACAGCGTATCCGCGATCGGTCCCACCCAGTCGCCTCCTTCATTGTCAAAGATATCCGTACAGGCGATCTTGGGAAGGACACCGCCCCCATGGTGATAGGCTGCCGTATTCAGGCCCTGTGAGAGGATACAGGCGCTGATCGCGAATTGATACGGCCGGGTCGTGCTGTTAAGAATATGGGCACCTGCACTGTCGGCCGAGTTCTTGTAGAAGGTCGAGAACGCGACTACCGAGAGATTGAAGAGCGCGCCTCCGCGGGTCGGTGATTGAGTCGCGATCGCGCCCCCGAAAGCTGCATGATTTTCTACGAAAAGACAGTCTCTGAAACGAAACCAACTGTCCTCGAGAAAAGCGGCGCCTCCGCGACTATCCGAACTGTTTCCGATGAATCGGCAATCTTCGACATCCAGCGCGGTTAAGCGTGCCGGGCAAATGGCTCCGCCGTCTCCGGGGTTGTGATTGTACCGGACAAGACAGTCACGCATCGTGATATAGCCGTCGCCTGTGCCCTGGAATTCCGAAGTGATCGCCGGCCTTCCGACAGTCCCTTCAATAATACACCGCCAGATTTGCGTGTTCGACGTTGAGGCATTGATCTGCATGTCCACGAAATGCAATCCATCAAGGATCAGGGTACTGAATCTATAGGGGCCAAACAACTGGCCGGAGATGGTCACGGTCCCATCGATTTCGGGAACGAGGTAGGCTTCCCATTCGGATTCCTCATCCCCGTTGTCACCGTGGTCGCTGATCACTATGTTTTCGGTGTAGTGGCCGGGACCGATGATGATTCTATACCCGCCTGGCCCGTAAGCCAGGTCGATTGCCCCCTGAATCGTCGTGGCGTCACCGGAGCCGTCCTGACGCACGAGAAAACCCAGCGCAGGTTCTTGGGGAGAAGGCAGTGCACTGTCTCGTCGTGTCTGGAGCGGCGCCTCGAAATCTAAATCGCCCGCATGGGCGACGCCGAGGGACGCCAGGTCCATGCATAGAAGGAGAGGGAGGCTTATCAGGAGAAGGGCTTTCGACATTACTCTCTTTCCAGTCGTTCAGTCGTATGGTGCCAGCATTCAAGGCGGAAATAGAAGCCTACGTTTTCAGCATGGAGAACCGAACTGCTTCTACTTCAAGAGCACGATCTTGCCCGTCGCCTTCTGGCCGCCCGCCTCGATTCGATAGAAGTAGATGCCGCTCGAGACTCGTTCGCCGCTTTCGTTTCTTCCGTCCCAGTCGATCGCATGAAGGCCCGCCGGCCGCGTGCCGCTCACGAGCGACCGAACACGGCGACCACTGATCGAATAGATCGCGAGGTCGACATCACCCTTCCGCGGGAGCGCGAACCGCAGCGTCGTTCCGCGCGCACCGAACGGATTCGGCTCCGCGCGAATCGAGAATCGGACTGCTCCCGTGCTGCCGCCCGCGACATCAGTCGATGTGCTGAACCAGTCGAGCGCATTCTCGACGAGGTCCTGTGCACCCGGCATCAGCAAGTGATAGAGAGGGAAGTCGACGAACGCGGTCTTGAACGTACCGCCATCTTTGCGGAGCGCGACCGGAGCACCGTGAAATGCCGAGTCGGGGGGATCCGAGAGAAACGTGTAAATCGTCTCGGCCCCCGGGGCACTCGCCGTCAGGAAGTCCGCATCGGGAAGCTTGCCGACCCAGGGGGGACGCGCTTTGGCCGTGTCGACTGTGACGCTCGGATACCCGAGAGCCCCGGTTGCGCCGTAGAAATAGCGGCCCCCCTGAGGGGACGCCGTTCCGACGTCGGCGACACCGAAGTA
The DNA here is from genome assembly GCA_029262235.1 of Candidatus Eiseniibacteriota bacterium. Lineage (GTDB taxonomy): Bacteria > Orphanbacterota > Orphanbacteria > Orphanbacterales > Orphanbacteraceae > JABDJQ01. The sequence continues at coordinate 383,001 of JAJCZU010000006.1, forward strand.
GTCGTAGAGAACGCTTCCGGGTCCGTACGTTCCGGGGTAGATCGGGTCGACACCGCCCGAAAGCCGCCAGCCCATGAGCAGCACGTTGCCCCCCACATCGAGATACTGCTGAAGCAACGCCAGATTCTGGCCGAGGAACTGCGCCTGCACCGGGACCCCGGCGACTTCGCGGTCGCGGTCGTCCGACACCCAGATCACGGACGAGTACGCGCCGAGGTCGGACAGCGTGAGCCCGTCAGCGGCGGCCGCGCTGTCGTAGTCGAACACATCGTGCGGCGTGTTCGTGAGCACCTGGGCGTAGAACGCATCGGAGAGTATGTCGGAGGGACTGTGGGGCTGGCCCGTGCCGTCTTCGGATTCTTCGACGAGCAGAATCCCCTGGTCGAGGGAGGCGACCCGGCCCCGCGCGAAGCCGGACTGCGCGCTCTCTGTGCTGTTCGTGTCGACCGTGCTCACCTTGTAATAGTAGAAAGTGCCGAGTGCCGCGCTGTTGTCCGCGTAGGAGGGAAGGGCGAGTGGTCCCGCGAGCGGAGAATACGGCCCGCCGGCAGCGGTCGCGCGAAACAGGTTGTGGTGCGAGAAGTCTCCTTCGGGCGCCGGGTTCCATGACAGATTGATCTGGACGTTGTCGGGCAGCGCCGCGAGTCCGGTCGGCGCCGCGGGTACGGTCGACAGCACGCCGAGTTCTTCTGTCACGAGTCCGAGATGCCCGAGCGTGTCATACGCGGCGGCGCCCACCCAGAGAGATTCCGAAGGGGAGGAGGCGATCACGTAGTCGGTCACGTTGCCGACGTCGATCGACTGCTGCCAGTAGGTCGTGTCGGTGGTTCGGATCGTGACCATATAGCCGCCGAGATCCGTCGCGTCGCTCGGGTCCCAGCTCACCGTGAAACCGGTCGAGTCGCCCGTATTCCCCACGACGAAATTTTCGAGCGGCCGCGGCGCATTCGCGAGACCGGCCAGCGTTGCGATGTCGATGCCGACGTTCCGCGCGTAGTAGGGGAAGTTCATGACCTGGAGCGTGTCGCCGAAGTTGTGTTGATGCAGCAGATTGTCGAACACGTCGACGAGACGGCATGCCGTGAAGCCGTTGTCGTTGAACGGAATGTGATCGCCGCCGCGGTTCGGCCGGTCCTGTGCTGCGATCAAGTTGACGCCCATGGACGGGACGTACGTTTCGCCGTAGAGCTTTACGGCGCGCGCCATCTGGCGGGACCCCGAGTTCGACGGACCGATCGAGAACATGCGGACGTGCGTCGAGTCGAACGCGAGGCTGTCGCCTGTTCCGGCCTCACCGAAGACGACGTTCCCGACCATGTCGTTATTGAGCATGCCTTCGATGTTCGTCCCGAGTTGCGTCGCGAGCTGCGCATACTCGCCGCTGCCGAGAAGTCCCTGTTCTTCGCCCACGAATGCAATGAAAACGACCGTGGCTTCGGGCGGATTCTGCGCGAGGATGCGCGCGACTTCGAGCGCGGCGCCGACGCCTGATGCGTCATCGTTGGCACCGTGCGCAAACCCTGTCGAATCGGCGAGGTCTTCGTTCCGGGAATCGAGATGACCGCCAATGATGTAAACGCGGTCGGCCTGCGCCGGGTCGGTTCCCGTAATGGTGCCGACGACGTTGCGATGTTCTTTCGTGATTCCCTGTGTCGTCAGCTCGAAGCTGTGATACGCAACCGTAAGATTGCCCGTCGCGTTTCCGATCTCGAGCAGGCGGTTGTAGACCCAGCGCCGGGCGGCACCGACGCCGAAAGTATTCGAGGTCGTGTCCGAGTTCGTGTGCCTCGTCGTGAAGCTCGTGAGCGTATCGATTACGTTGAAGAGCGAATCGACCGAAACGGATTCGATCATCGCGCTGATCTCCGCGTCGATCGCGGGCAGTGCGACCTGTGCATGCGCCGTGGCGGGAAGAAAAATCGCAAGTAGAATCGGGAGCAGACAAGGGGCGAATCGGGACGTCATGGTGAAGCCTTTCGACGGAGCAGCGATCCGAATCATCGATGGGACTGACCCTGATTGTAGCGGATTGCGACGCGTCCCGTGCAAGTCTGCCCGAACGAAGGCTTTCGGTTTAGCCGTAAACTGAAAGAAGAGAGAGAGTTAGGCGGTGAAATCGACGTGGGCGGTTTTCTCCGCTGCTGAGCTGGAGGGAGCGCTATTGAGCGAAGCGTTCCCGAGCGGAGCGCTCTCGAGCGCAGGGTTATCAAGAGTCGTGTTTCCGTGCGCAGTGCTCTCGAGTGCGCCGCTTTCGAGTACGCCGCTCTCGAGTGTAGTGCTGTCGAGTGTGGCGATCTCGAGGCCCTCATCGCCGAACCCGCCGTTTTCCGCGGACTGTTCCGTCATTTCCCTGCGCGCGGCGGCTTCCATGCGGCCGGCTTCGAACGCGACCCGGAAATCCTGGAGCGAAGGCGGCACGGGTGCCATCGCGGAGCGCCGGATCACCCTGGCCTTTTCGAGTGTTTCCTCCGGAGTGGGTTCCGGAGATACATCGACGGGGACGTTGCCTGAAACGGCGTATCGTCTGCCGTCGGGCCCGGTTTCATACTTGTATTTCGGGCCGCCGCTTCGAAAGCGCCCCAGGGCCGCCAGATGCGCCTGCTCGTGAGCGCGCACTTCCTTGTCCCGGCGCTTCAGCTCTTCGACCTGCTCGGCTTCTTCGGGAGAAAGCTCCGCTTCGAGCGACGCCGGGGAGGACTTTTCCTGTGGAACGGAGTCGTTCGCGGTCCGAGCGGCGGATTCGCGCGCATGCGTGCGACCTTCGGGAGAGATCGAGATGACGGCGGCGTCGTTTTCGGACGCACGCGTGTGATCGGCGCTCGCTCTGAGCCCCGTGCCGCGCGTTTCCCGGGAGCTGATCCGCGTCCCGGGGATCTGAACCGGCACGTAGCGGCCGGTGCTGTTCATGGCGGTTCGCACGTAATCCATGTTCAGTATATCGACGGGGCCTGTAAGGGATTCAGTACACGCCTGCGCGCAATGGGAAAAGAGGAAAAGGGAAAATCGTTCCGTTGCAATTCGCGACAATAGTGGCCTCACGGGATGAAAGGGGGTCATGGCGGGGCAGCGAGGGCCGTGCGATCCACCGGAAGCACCGTTGCATATGCTCCTTAAGGCCCGGAGCCGACGGAGTGAGTCTGGTGCTCGTTCACAACAGGATGCTTTATGTGGTAATATATCTACAACCTACGCGAAAGACAGGATATCTATGACTATTCGTATCATTTTAGTGGTTGCCGTTCTTGGATGCATGGCGCCTTGTGCAGCGTTTGCAATCGATGCCTGTGCCGCGGATACCGACGGAGACGGCTATATTTACGTGGAGATAGAACCCGCGGATGAAGGCTATCTGAACCACAGCAGGACCTGGGAGATCTGTCTCGCGCCCGGCGGACGAATCCTCGCTTTGCTGGGACAGGTTTGCGTAAACCCTTGCGGGGGCGGCTGTCCCGGCACCAGCTACACACACGAGCTCTATGAGGGGGACTCGCTCATCGTGCAGGATTCCCTGTTGATTCGTCATCATTCGGTCAATGGAGGCGATTTCACTCTGTTCGGCAGGATGGTTTGCGACTGCGATTGCGGCTACCAGAGATTCATCCACAGTATCTTCCTGGATTGCTGCGGCCTGACAGGCACCGAAAGCCTGAGCTGGTCAGAGTTGAAAAGCCTCTTTCGTTAGGAATTTCCGAGCCCGATCATGCGGCCGACCGTCGGATGATCGAGGGATCCTGCGCGGCCGTACCCATCTTCAAACGATCCCATCTTCAAACGATCCCATCTTCAGTAGTTGCCACAACTCGGATGCAATCGGTCTGCGAGAACAGAATTCCCATGTACGGGCGTTAGGCGAGCAGGTTATCCACGGGAACGACAGTGTCGTAGAATCTATATTATGTAAACTTACAACCGGTGTGGAAAAGGGGTGGACAACTCATCCGTATGCAGGCAGCCCGGGCGCGCAGCGCGGGGCCCTCTCTCCCGTTATAGAGGCCCGTGGAGGGCTTCAGGGCGTATATGAGGGGCCAAGCGGCCGCACTACAGCGGGGTTTGCTGGAATGCCCTGCGGCCCTTCATGTGAGGCGGTATGGGATGTTCTAAAAGCGATAAAAACGAAGGAGCTACGTCGATCAGCTTGATCTCTTTCTCAAGGGGCTTCGCGTCGTCGCTCAGAATCGACAGGAAGCCGTGTTCCGATGGATGGTCCGGGTGGTGCCCGTGATTCGCCCTGTGAACCGGGCTCCTGAGCCTGGCCTTTTCCTGTTTCAGGCCGAGAAAACGGCTGGCCACCGGCTGATAGAAATCGTGTGGGAAAAACGCCGTTCCGTGCGCCGCAATCAGGTAGAGATCACCGAAGCGGTTGTCCTCGAATGCCAGGTCGAACTCCGCCATTTCCTTCCAGGAATACACCGCCAGTTTCCCATGCCCGCGGAGCAGCGGCTCGATCTCGCGCCGGGCCCGTTCCGTCCGAAACCAGACCCTCGCGACGCCGACCTCCACGTAATAGTGAAACTCGTCTGCGCGGACTCCGGTCCCTCGCAGCATGCCCTGCAGATCGAGCGTCTCGGTCACGGGTTCCTGACCATGGTCCACGAGGAGCGCCATCGTGACTCCCTCGCGTGCGCAGCGGTCTTCGAAGGCTCCGACGGCCCCGTCGACACGCAGCAGGGCCTCCCTCATGCGGTCCGGCCGGTCGGAGTTCCAGTGGCTGAACAGATCGTACCCGTAGAACTCGAGAAAATCGAACCGGGCCTCCGGACGCGGGAAGCGCGCGGTCAGTTCTTCCAGCGCCCCGAATCCCCCGCCGAAGTGATATTCCGCCGCGGAGCCGATCACGTCGAAAATCGTCGGGACGTCCCTCCCGCCGCCCAGCTTCAGATTGCCCTCGAAGCGCCGCTTGAACTTGAAGCGATGCTGTCGGAAGTGCCGGCGACGCCTGTACGGAATCGCCGCCAGGTCATACTGCACGTCGAGAAAATGGCGCAAACACTGCAGCGTTGTGATCATCGGGTCCGGCACGAGCTCGATGAGTCTCGAGGCAATCGTATCCGGCTGTTCGTCGAGGCTCACCTGCCACACGTTGTGCTCGTGCGGCCATACTCCCGTGATCATCGTCGGCACGAGTTCCGTAGTGGGAAGCGTGCGAATCGTTACGGGCGGCCAGCGCTCCAGAATCGTGCGAATGCGGGGCGTGTCGTCGCCGATCAGGCGACGGTCGAGGCCGGGAATGTAGCAGACGAAGATGTTGGGAGGCATGCCTGTCTCCTACTGATCGAACATCGGTTGCCCGACGAATTGAGCGAGATGTTCCTGCTCTGCGGCGGCGATGATCGTCGGGGCGACATCGTACAGGTGGCCCCGTTCGCGATTACGCTTCCAGCTGTCCCCTATGACGGTGCAATAGCCCTCTTCTGCGGGATGATCCGTGTGCTGGCCGTGGTTCCCGCGATGCCTGGGGTTCAGGATGCGGGCGTGCTCTTCCGTCAGGCCGAGCACGAAGTTTCCGATCGGGTGATGGAAGTCGTGCGGGAAAAACGCCAGGCCGTGGTCCGCGATGACGAAGAGGTCGCCGAATTCCCGTTCGTCGAAACACACGTCGAACTGCGCGTACTCCTTCTGATTGTAGACCTGGATGCCCGGGGTTTTGCGGAGCACCGGCTCGATTCGCGCGCGCGCCATTTCGTTCCGGAACCAGAGTCGCGCAAGAGTGATTTCGATAAAGTAGTGATACTCCTTCTCGGAAACGCCGATGCTCTTCAGTATCCTGCGGAAGTCGATCCGCGTCTCGATCAGCGTCTGTCCGTGGTCCACAAGGAACATCATCGTAACGCCCCGCCTCTCGCATTTGTCGCGGAACGCGCCGACGAGCGCGTCGGTCGAACGCAGTCGCTTCTCCACCCTGTCAGGGCGGTCGATGTTCCAGTGCAGAAAGATGTCGAACGCGTGAAACTGAAGGAAGTCGATCGGCACGTTCGGGACGGGATGCCGCGCGAGCACATCGTCGGCACTCTTGAAACTCTTCTGGAACTCGTACCGTGATCCGGGAACGGCGCTGAACAACGTATTCACTCCGCTCCGGATGTCCATGATGCCGGCCAGCCTGCGATCGTAGGAGAGTCGGTGTGGTTGCAGATGGCGCCTGCGACGCCACGGGATTGCCGCGAGGTCGAACGTCTTTCTGTCCACGAAGTGTCCGAGACACTGCGCGGTTGTGGATACGAAGTCCGGGATCAGGTTCGCGAGCCGCTGTTTCCAGTCGAACGGGCGTTCGTCCAGACTCACCTGCCACATGCCGTGCGTCTCAGGCGGGACCCCGGTGATGATCGTCGGAATCAGTTCGGTCGAGGGAATGGTACGGAGTACGACGGGCGGGTGCTCGGCGAGTATTTCGCAGATGCGAGGCGTCACCGCCGGGTCGAGAAGCCGGTGGTCGAGGCCCGGCATGTAGAGAACGAACACCGGTCGGCTCACGATGGCCCCGCTTCGCAGTAGATGGTTTCGCCCTATCCTACCTGACGATGACGTTGACGATGCGGCCCGGGATGACGATCCACTTGACGATATTCTTCCCGTCCAGGTGGCGCGCCACGTTCGGTTCGTCCTGCACCGCCGCCCGAATCACGTCTTCGCTCGCGTCGGGCGCGGTTTCGATCGTGCCGCGCATCTTGCCGTTCACCTGCACGCCGAGCGTGACCGTTTCGCGTACGATCTTGCCCGGGTCCGCGACGGGCATTCCCGAGTCGAACACGGTCGTCTCTTCCCCGCCGCTCTTCTCGTAAAGTTCTTCTGCCAGATGCGGCGCGTACGGAGCGAGGAGCGAAAGAAACGCGTGCATGGTTTCGCGGTCGAGGTTTTTCTCTTTGCGAAGCGTGTTCAAGAGCTCCATCAAAGCCGCAATCGCCGTGTTGTATTTGAGATCGCCCGTGTCTTCGATCACTTTCGCGATCACGCGGTGCAGTTCCGAAACCGTTGCCTGCGACGGACCCTCGCCCCCCTCCGGCTTCGCTTCGAGCCAGCGATCGAACAGCTGGTGCGTGCGGTCCAGAAAGCGCGCGATGCCGACGATGCCGTCGTCCTGGAAGTCGCCCCCTTCGGTGTACGGCCCGAGGAACATCAGGTACATGCGGAACGTGTCGGCGCCGAAGCGGTCGATAAACTCGTCGGGGTTCACGACGTTGCCGCGCGACTTGCTCATCTTCGCGCCGTCTTTGACGATCATGCCGTGAGCCCGGAACTTCTTGAACGGCTCTTCGAAATGGAGATGCCCCATGTCATGAAGCGCCATGCAGAGAAAGCGCGTATACATGAGGTGCAGCACGGCGTGTTCCTGGCCGCCGATATACATGTCGACCGGGAGCCACTGTTTCGTAAGCGCCGGATCCAGCGGGACGTCGTCGCGATGCACGCTCGGATAGCGCAGGAAATACCACGCCGAGTCGAGAAAGTTGTCGAGAACGTCCGTGTCGCGCGTCGCCGGTCCGCCGCAACCCGGGCAGGTCGCCTTCACGAACTCCGCGTTCCGCGCGAGCGGCGATAGCCCGGAGTCGTCCGGCTTGTAATCGTCGCTCTTCGGGAGCAGCACGGGCAGGTCCTCTTCCGGGACCGGAAGCGCGCCGCACTTCTCGCAATAGATCACGGGAATCGGCGGGCCCCAGTAGCGCTGGCGCGACACGCACCAGTCGTGCAGGCGATACTGAATCGTGCGCTCGCCGAAGCCTTGTTTCTCGAGCCACGCGGGAATCGCCTCGCGCGCGCTTTCCGATGTCGTGCCCGTGAAGTTGCCGGACGACACCATGCGCCCTTCCCCGATGTACGCTTCTTCCGGCTTCGTCGCCGGTGTGCCTTCATCGTTCGGATCGATCACCGTGCGAATGGGAAGCTTGAACTTCGTCGCGAACGCGAAGTCGCGCTCGTCGTGCGCGGGCACCGCCATGATCGCGCCCGTACCATAGGTCACGAGCACGTAGTCGCTGACCCAGACCGGTACGCGTTCCTGCGTGGCGGGATTGACGCAGACGCCGCCTGTAAAGACGCCCGTTTTCTCGCGCGTGGCGTCGAGCCGGTCGCGCGCGTTCTTCTTCGCCGCCTGTTTCTGATACGCGGCCACCGCTTCGCGCTGCGCGTCCGTCGTGAGCGTTTCGACGAGCGGATGCTCGGGCGCGAGCACGACGTACGTCGCGCCGAACACGGTGTCCGGCCGCGTCGTGAACACTTCGATCTCGCCCGCGTTCTCCCCTTCCAGCGGGAATCGAAGGCGCGCGCCCTCGCTCTTCCCGATCCACACTTCCTGCGCGTGCTTCGTGACCGGGGACCAGTCGATGGTCTCCAGGTTGTCGAGCAGGCGCTTCGAAAACTGCGAGATCTTGAAGTACCACTGCGCCATTTCGCGCTGCACGACTTCCGTGCCGCAGCGTTCGCATTCGCCGTCGATGACCTGCTCGTTCGCGAGCACCGTTTTGCACGACGGGCACCAGTTCACGGGCCCCGTGCGCCGTTCCGCGAGCCCGTTCTTCATGAGCTGCACGAACATCCACTGCGTCCACTTATAATAGGAAGGCTGCGTGGTATCGACCTGGCGCGACCAGTCGAACATCGCGCCCATGCGCTTCAGCTGGTTGTCGCGGAAGTTCTTGATATTGCGCGGCACAAGATCCGACGGATGCACGCCCATTTTGAGCGCGAAATTCTCGCTGTGAATCCCGAACGCGTCGAAGCCCATCGGTTCAAAGACATCGTAGCCCTGCATCTTCTTGAAGCGTCCGTGGATGTCCGAGCCCGTGAACGCGAAGAAGTTGCCGACATGAAGCCCCTCGGCGCTCGGATACGGGAACATCATCAGGTTGTAGAACGGCTTCTTTGCGCTCGCGAGGTCGGGAGAATGCGCCCCCCTCTCGTCCCAGCGCGCCTGCCATTTCTTTTCGATTTCCGCGAACGGATAGGCCATGAATCGGGCTCCTTCAGGTCTGGCTGTGAGGGGACATGGTAGAACCGCGGGAGTGGTCCGTCAAGGCGGGGCGGGGTTGGAGCATCCGTGGGCGGCGGGGCCCTGTGGCTCCCCGCCACACCCTGACGCGCCCGGCCACCCCTGCCTCGGCAGGCTCGGCAGGGGGCCCCGGCGGGCGCGCCACCCGCCGCGCGGGATGTGCGCATTCGGCCCCGTCATTCACGGCCTGCGCGAAGTGAGGAATGAGGAGCAGGAGCAGGAGCAGGAGCTGGAGTAGGAGCAGGAGCAGGAGCTGGAGCAGGAGCTGGAGCAGGAGCAGGAGTGAGAATGGGTACAGGAATGGGGAGGTCGCTTGTGACCTCCGTTATTCGGCCAACACTGCCGCTCCCACAAAAAAAGGTGGGTCGCCATCACTGTCGGACCCCCACTCTGGCTCCCCGGGCAGGACTGTGTTTCCATCCTTTAGCGCACCATCGTAATCTTGCGCGTCTCGCCCGCGTCGCCGATCGCCGTGCGCACGAAATAGACCCCGGACGCGACCGGCGATCCGGAGGCGTCGTGTCCGCGCCACACGACATTGTGCGTGCCGGACGCGAGAGCGCGGTCGAGAAGAACGACTACTTCGCGCCCCGCGAGATCGTGCACGGCGACGCGCACCTGGGCACGACGTGGCACGCCGAGCGAGATCGTTGTCGAGGGGTTGAACGGATTGGGGGCGACCGCAAGCGTGGGCAACGCGGGGATCGCGTCGGCAGCGTCATCGCCTGCACCGGCGACTTCCGTCGCGAACGAGCACGCGGCGTCGAACGCGCCCATGGCCCCACACGCGGCGAGCCACGCGGGTGACATGTCGTCGAGCGCGTAGTCGCCGTTCGCCGAGTCGCAGAACAGCGGATCTTCACTGATGTTGCCGTTCATGTTGGCCTGGGCTGCGATGCAACTCACCCAGTCGCCGCCGGGATTGCCGAACACATCACTGCACTGAATGGTCGGAACCGCCCCCGAGTCACAGTAAACGGCCTCGGATCCGGTGTTCCCAAAAATGATTGAAGTTTCAATGTCAAGAGCCGAGCCTGGTTGTTGATGGATGGCGGAACCCTCGGACGCGGTATTCCCAACGAGGGTGCATTCGCTCAAGGAGGTCGTGTTCGCCGTTTGAGATGAATCTGTCGCCCAGCAGGCGATCGCCCCTCCCTGTTCAGCAGCGCCGTTGCCGGCAAATAGACTTCTTGTAATTTCGGCGCCGCCATTGCTCGTGCCGAAGCTCTTACCGAAAATGGCTCCCCCATAAAGTTCCGCACTGTTTCCGATGAAACGGCAACTGTCGATCATCGGAATGTCGACGTCGGCAAAAACGGCGCCCCCCCTTCTCTGGGCATGGTTGGACTCGAAGTAACATCCTCGAACCAGCACCTCTGGAGTGTTTTGGTTCATATACAGCGCGCCGCCCGCATCGGATTCGTTCCCCAGGAATCTCGAGTTTCGAATCTCGACTTCCGAGTCCTTCTGATAGACGGCTCCGCCACGTCCCTCAAAAATCCCACTCGAATCGCCCAACAAAGCAGTCGTGTTGAACTCGAAGTCGCAGTCATCGATGAAAACGGCCGTGGAGAAGATGTAGATCGCTCCGCCCCAACTAACATCGTTGGTCGAGCTCGTGGAGTTCTTTGTGAACATACAATCGACAATGGTCGCCGTTGCCTCGGAGAGTCGAATTGCTCCGCCTGCCCTGCCTGCCGTGCAGCTGTCGAAAACGCACCCCGTTAGAATCAAGCTTGAACCTTCGGTTGCCGAGATCGCCGCACCGTTGCCATCATTCAGATTGCGATTGTCAAAAAACTCGCAGTCCATGAGGTCCAAACTCGCACCGACGCATCCGATCGCGCCGCCATCGTGTGCTCTGTTGTTCACGAACACGCACTCCTCCAGCGAGAGATGCGCACCCACGCCAACGCCGAGCGCCCCTCCACTTTGTATCAAATAAACGGAGGAAGTCGGAATCCTGTTCGCCTCGAACCGGCACTCCCGAAGGGTCGCCGCCGATCCGTTAAAGCAGTAGATCGCCCCCCCCTGTCCGGGGCCGGGCGGTGCCTTGCCGTTGCGTATTGTAATCGCTTCGATACGACAATCTACCGTCTCCCCCGAGCCGATGCTCAGCGCACGTCCGAGGACTTGCGGATCGATGATGCACAAACTCGCATCTCCGCTCTGCGAGCGCAGAACGAGATCCTTGCCGTTCATATTGAGAGCGTAATTGCCCGTGCCCTGGAACGTACCGTCCGCAAGCAGGATCGTGTCGCCGCTCGCGGCCGCGTCCATCGCTGCCTGGATCGTCGGGAAATCGCCGGTTCCGCCAGGCTCGATCAGATAGGAGGTGGCGGACGCAAGGCAGGGGTAACAAAGGAGCAAAGCCGAAACCAGACAAAACGATTCCGAGAAGCGGACGGAACTGAAACTGGCACGGAACGCGCAGAGAATGACTGACTCCGGAGGTTGGTGCCTGCGTCTTCAGGAGGGCAACCAAAACATTAGCACATATAGTGTGCCGTTGCCTACCGCGAAGCGGCGGCGACCTTTTCCCTGATCACCGCTGCCCGCGCGGCGACATCATCCGCTTCCGCCGTCCGGCCGAGCCCGCGCAGCACGGTTTCAAGAAGCTCGAGATCTTCAGCAACGAGAATGTCGGGCGTGTCTGCGAAGAGCGGTTCCCGGATCGCGACCGCTCGTTCGGCGTGCGGAAGCGCGGCGGCGAATTGGTTCAGATTCACGAGATTCTCTGCCAGGTTGAACGAGTGGTACGCGATATACCGGTTGCCTGGCTCGTAGCTCGCGAGAGCGATCTTCATCGCGCGTTCGAACAGGGGCTGCGCGGCCTCGAAATCGGATTGCATCTGGTGAGTGTAGCCGATATCGCCCAGCGAGAATGCGACATCCCGGTGGTCCGGTCCGAAAGCCTTCTCCCGAATCGCGAGACTGCGCTCGTACTGCCGGATCGCCTCGCCGAACTCCCCCTGATCCCTCAGTATGTCGCCCAGAGTTCTGTAGGCTTTCGTCAGGTCCTGATGGTCGGGGCCGAATGCGGCCACGAGAATCTCGATCGCATGTTCGACATGGGGTTTCGCGCCATCAAGATCTCCCATGTTCTTGAGAGTGCCCGCGTAGTTCAGGTGATTCTGGCCGACCTTCGGATGGTCCGGGCCGAACGCCGCTTCGCGAATGGCGAGCGCTTCTTCCTCCAGCTTCCTCGCCTCTTCGTAACGCTCCTCCATCTTGATCGCGAGAGCCAGGTTTCCCATCGCCTGCGCAACACGGGGATGATCGGGGCCGTAGGTTTCGCGGGAATATGCGAGCGCCTTTTCGAAGAGAGGAACGGAGAGATCGTAACGTCCGAGCCCGTGATGGTAAATCGCGAGGCTTCGCGAGATAGCCGGGACACTTTCCGGTTCGTATGTTTCGGCCAGAGCAATGGCTCGGTCGAGATACGAAAGCGCAGCCTCGTCCTCTGCTGTCGCCCTCTTCACGTCACCGAGATCCGTGAGGGCGCTGATCAACAGCGGAGCACGGACTTCGAGCGGTTCCTCGCTCTGCTCCGCGATCGCAAGCGCGCGGTCGAGAAGAGGTTCCGCCGCCGCATAATCATCAAGGACCACAAACAGGGCGCCCTGCTTCCAGAGGCTCGAGGCGAATGCGAGAGAACCGGGGCCGAGCGCCGCCTCACGAAGCTTTCCGGAGTTCTCGATAAACGGCAGCGCTTCCTGATAGAGACCGAGCGCGCGATACATGTCCCCCATCGTAAATGCGATACGCGCCTTGACGAGCGGCTGTTCTTCGAATGATTCGTCGATGGTCCTGGCGCCTTCGTCGAGCACCTCGCGGACGGTCACGTCGCGCCCGGCATCATCCGGGTCGACGGCACCCAGCAGATCCGTCATGAACGTCGTGACTGCCTCCGATTCGTCGCGGGCGACTTCGGCGTTCCGACGCTCGGCTTCAGCGTTCCGACGCTCGGCTTCCGCGCGCGTGTACAAGACGCCCATCCCGATCGCGAATCCGACCAGCGAAAGCGCGAGCAGCGACGCGAACGCGAAAGGGAGCTTGTTGCGCGCGACGAGTTTCTTAAGCTGGTAGATCGTGCTCGGCGGCCTGGCGAGAATCGGCTGGTTCGTGAGATAGCGCTCGATGTCCTCGGAAAGCGCGGCCGCATTCGCGTAACGCTCGTCGGAATTCTTGGCCAGCGCCTTCAGCACGATCGTTTCGAGATCGCTGCCGACGAAGCGCGCCGCGCGCGGCGTGTTCCGGAACGATCGCGGCGGGATCTCGTTCACGACGCGAAGCGCTTCGATCACCGAGCCCGTCTGCGTATCGTACGGAAGGTCCCGGGTCACGATTTCGTAAAGGATCACGCCGAGCGAATAGACATCCGTACGCAGATCGATCTCCTGCGGGTTCCCGCGCGCCTGCTCCGGGCTCATGTACGCCAGCGTCCCCTTGATCGCGCCCACTTCCGTCATCATGCTCGCCGCGGCCGTATCGGAATCGGTCATCCGCGCGAGACCGAAGTCGAGGATCTTCGGCTGGCCCTCTTCGTCGATCAGGATGTTCGAAGGCTTGAGATCGCGATGAATGACGCCGCGCTGGTGCGCGTAGTTGACCGCGTCGCAGATCGCGCGAAAGAGCGCGAGCGGTTCGCGAAGATCCGCCTGCTTGCGATCGTCCCCGGCCGCCGTTTTCCGCATGACATGAACGTCGAGCGTGTCGCCGCGCACGAGCTCCATCGCGAAGAAGTGCTGGCCTTCTTCCGTCCGCCCCGACTCGTAAATCGCGCCGATCCCCGGGTGTTTCAGGCGCGCCAGCGATTCCGCCTCGCGTTGGAACAGCTTCACCGACATGTCGTCTACGAAGTGCCCGCCCCGCACGATCTTGAGCGCCACGCGCCGCTTCGGGTTCTGCTGCTCCGCCTCGTAGACGACGCCCATGCCGCCCTCGCCCAGTTTGCCGTGAATCGTGTAGTTGCCGATCGTGGCCGGGGTGGCCGCGGATGCGGAAACGGGCGGTGACGGCGAAGCGTCGCGCGATCGCATCGTCTGGTCGGGGCCGGATGCGAGTGTGTGGTCGGAATCGGAAGAGATCGTGCGATCGCTGTCGCCCGGGAGCGTGCGGTCCGAATCTTCCGGTGGTCGGTCATTCGTGTTCATGGTCGGGATTCTAGCAGATCGACAGCGCGTTGCGACCGGGACGGTTCGCGCCGGCCTTCCCTTTTGCGTGTTTTGATGGAGTTAACCTGGAGGTGAAATAGCCATCGAGCGCCTTGTGCCCGACAACTCGAACCACGCGCTCGTTACCACGCGGGAGGCAACGCAGCTAACCTGAGGTGTCTCGATCAGTACAAAAAAATCAACGGTGGTTGTTTTCTGACCGCCGAAATGGCGGTCGAGAATTGGCCAATCCGCATGTGCCGCATGTGCCATACATTCGTAACCGGTCAGTCCGACGCCGATCACTGACCGGTTACGATATGATAGCACTCGAACCCTCCACAAGGATCATCACAAATGCCAAGTCTAGTAGTCTACATCCTGCAGCATAGTGAACCTGGAGAGTCCAAGATTTGCCGAGTACTCCCACCCGGCGACAGAGTACGTCAAGAATTCTGACAATTACCAGTCAGCGGCCTTCCTGCGATTGGTCTATCCGCGACCGGCTACGGAATAAGCGTCAAACGGTGCAGCGTAGTGCCCTCTTTAGTGTGAACACGAGCGAAATAAACGCCGGGAGAAAGGAATCGTAAATCTATTCCCCTGCTCTTTGTTATCACCTGGTTCCCTACCAGTCTTCCACTGACAGAATACAGTTGCACGTCCGCTTCTGTACCCACTAGGCCGAAAAAAGTGGGGGTTTGATTGCGCTTTGCGACGTTAGGATAGAAGTATTTCCTCTCGCTAGACTCTGTGGAAGATATTGCAACTTCGGTGACTACCGTGCAGCCAGGGAGTGTATGCCCGTATGTACCCCACCCTTGCCCTGCGGTACAAACATCTGACTGTACGAGGGCGGAGCTGGAGTCGATTGTGTAGTCGCCTCCTGCGTCCGGGCTGATTAGAGCAGACACTGGGTTGCAAAACTTGGGATCCACGTTGGTAATGAAAGGTCCCGTGAACGTAGCTAAGGAGCGGCTTGTATCCGTAGCCATGCAAAATGCGATAATGTAGGATTGGGATGAGATCGCGATCTCAAGCCCTGCGTGTCCGGGCGAATCGTTGCCAGAAACGATGGAGAGAATGAAATCAAGCGGTGCGCCACTAGACGTCATTGCAATTCCTCCGCCCCCGTTATCTGCCAAGTTAGCAGTAACGGTGGACGTGTAAAAATCAGCCGTTGCTGTCCCGTTACGAAGACAGACCCCCCCCCCACTACCCGCAGCATAGTTTCCACTTATCAGAGTTGAATCGAACACTGCCGATACCTGTGTTCCATTGAGACAGACACCTCCCCCGCGAAAGGCACTGTTTCCCCGGATCTCACATCTAACAATGCTTACCGATGCCGGACCATCTCTGACGAGGATTCCACCTCCGTCGTCTTCCGGACCGCTCGTCGCACAGTCAAGTATGTGGCAGTTTCGAATAGTGAGATCAGACTGACTGACGTATATTCCTGCCCCTCCTGGGGCGACTCCGTTTACGATTGTAAACCCTTGGATCTCAGCTTGCGTCTCTCCTAATGTAACTGAAAGCGCTCTGTCCATGAACTCGCAATCGATGATAGTATTTGATGGACCAGAAATGGAACGGAGAACAATCTCTTTGCCGCCGAAATCAAGGCCTCTATTACCAAGTCCTACGAATGTCCCACTCCCGACCAAGACTGTATCCCCCGACATGGCACTATCAATTCCAGCTTGAATCGTTGGCTGATCTCCGGGCACATTCACCGTCGAAGCATCTGACCCCACAACCCAGATCAAGACACTCAAAGCTATAGCCATGCGAAACAGATTCATCGAAGCCTCACTAAGCGACTCGTGTAGACATCATCGCCTACTCTTACACGTATGAAGTATACACCTGCCCCGACTCGTTGTCCATCAGCGGTTTTCCCATCCCAATCGGCTACCAGCCGTCCCTCGGAAGAGTGGGCACGCAAGGTCCGTATATGTCTTCCAGAAATATCGTAAATATCCATATCTGCCTTGGTTGCGCCCTCCAATCCGCGAATGAAAAGTGTAGCCGTGCTCATCGAAGGGTTTGGCCAACTCTCAATTGACTGCACGCGCAGCTCCTCAGGATTCGCAGGCGAAGAGTAGGTTCCGGCCTTGAGTGCCGACCAATAATCCCATGGGAAGATGTAGGGAAGACTTAGCTGAGCATTGTCAATGCTGATGTTGTTGGGCAACCCCGATCCGTCTTCTAGAAAAAGATCAGGGCTGTTAGTCTCAAGATCGCTTGTGGTACGCCCTCCCCAATAGCAGCCATCTGCAACCAGTGTGTTTGTCCCAAGATCTTCAGTTACTTCAATATAGGCTCGCCCACCTCCTTGGGCCAAAGAGTCTGCAAAGTAGTTCGGCGCACCCAACGTGTCCCACAATACCGGCGTGTGCGTGTTTGACCTGACGCCTACATCGAACCCAATTGCTGCGGTGCCCGATATCCTTGTGTTAACAGCGTACGTCAAGTCAAACACCAATCCGACACTCAAGAATTCGTTTCCGGATGAAGCTGCAAAGATGTCCCCTGCGTCCACCTTGCTCTCAGATGTACCTGGAAGCTGGACATCCGGCATCCTGATGTCCAGCCCAGTGCCTGTAATGTACTTGAGTGAGTTCTTAGTAAATGAAACTTCATCGCCTGTCCCGACTCCGTCTAGATCTAGAAGCACACCTGACTGTACAGAGTCTACGCTGCCCTGACTTGCGAAACCGCCAAAGAAGTTGTTGGTGATCTCAATCTCACAAGCACTCGGTCCCGTGCTCTTGAGCTGCACCCCTGTCTGTCCAGGATAGATACCATTGAGGCGCACAATACATGAATCCACAATTCCACCGGTTGACTCCAACCTGAACGGCCCCGACTTTACCGGAGGCTCTATTTCTTGAGAGAATGGAGCTTATGGAACATCCCAAGCGATACTCACCGGAAGTCAGAGAACGTGCGGTGCGGATGGTTTTCGACCACCAGGGAGACTACGACTCCCGGTGGGCGACGATCCGCTCGATCGCCGAGAAGATCGGATGCTCGCCGGAGTCTCTTCGGAAGTGGGTTCGTCAGGCCGAGCGGGACGATGGAGTTCGCCCCGGCACGACGACAGACGAGCAGAAGCGTCTGAA
>JAJCZU010000007.1 GCA_029262235.1 Candidatus Eiseniibacteriota bacterium
CCCTTTGGTGGACGGGGGCCCCGGTGATCTGTTTTCGCCTCCCCTGTCTGCTGTGCCGACTGGGCCATGGCTATGGATAGCCACGCTCCCCCCCACCACCCCCCCAGCTCACCTCGCACTTTTTTGCGACCTTTCCCCTCACTCATTGCGTCTCTACATCGAAAGGCGGAATGGATGGTTCGAGATCGAGATCAACAGTGGGAGCGTCTCTGGGGGCTTCTGGCGCCGATACACGACCAGGCTTTGTCGTCGGCCCGGGCGCTCTGCAAGAGCTCCGACGAGGGGAACGATCTCTTTCAAGACACCATTCTCCGTGCATTCGACAAGCTCGACACCCTTCGCGACGAGTCGCGTTTCCGGGCCTGGTTTTACGCCGTACTCCTCTCGCGGCATCGAACCCGATACCGGCGCCGATTCTGGAAGCGACTTCTTCCTCTCGAGAACGAGCTCGAAGAGGGGCGCGAACCGGCCGGCGACGACGGGACGAGAGACATCGAATCACGGGCAGGAGCAGAGCGGGCGGCCCGGGCCCTCGCGACACTCCCCGCCGCGCAGCGAGAAGCGTTCGTGCTCCACGACCTGGACGGGTTCACGATCGCCGAGGTCGCGGCGATGCAGTCGAAAAGCATTTCAGCTGTGAAGTCCCGACTTGCGAGAGGGCGGGAGAGGCTTCGCAAATATTACAGGCGGCTCGGGCTCGCGGACGAATTCGCGAGCGAAACAAACCGATCGCAATCGAACAAGGAGGAGCGCGATGAGACGTCATACTCACTCAAATGCGCACGATCCTCGACAGGATAGCAATCCCTCCGGCAGCGACCCCGCGCGCGTGATGAAGGACGATTTGCGATCTCTGCGCGAGATGCGGACGCACGACATGCCGGGATGGGAAAGTACGAAACGAACATTGGCGGCGAAATGCCGTACCAATAATGAAAGGAACGCAATCATGCGAACCGTAAACGATATGAATGATCGACGCTGGTTCAAGCCCGTGCTGGTCGGCGCCTTCGCCGCGCTGCTTCTTCTCGTGATTCCGATTTCGTACGAACGAACCACCGGACACACGGTAACGATGGATCTTGCCATTCCGAATTATCACGACGGTCAGATCCAGACCCTCGCGAACGAACTGGCCGACGTGCTCGAGGCGACCGAACTTCGGATCGAGCCTCGACTCGGCCATGAGGGGCAGTTCGCGCTGATCGCGAGCACCGACTCGAAGAGCGGGCCCTATGTGAAGCGCGTATCGAATGCCTTTGCGGCCGCGGTCGGCGAGCGCGGTATCGACGCCGAAGCTTCGATCGAACCCGTACGCACGGAGATCTCGAGCAACGCCTACGCATTCGGACGTGAATGCGTTCTGCGCCTGAGCCTCGACACCGCCGGGCGTTTCGAGGACGAAATCGAAGAAGACATTCGCCAGCAGATCATCGCGTCCGGTTGCTGCGACAATCCGCAGGTCTCCTACTCCGATCAGGGCGCCGTCAAGATCATCAGCATCGAGAACGAAGACGGCACGTCCGCGTGCATCGGCGGACTCACGATGGAAACGCTCAACGGAAACTTCGAGCTCGAGTTCGACGGCGAAGCGACGGGCGACATTCACATGATCAAGATGGAAGAGCTCGACGGCCTGACCGACGCCGACAAAGCCGAGGCGATCAAGCGCATCCTAAGCGAACAGGGCCTCGACTGGAGCAGCGTCACCGTCGAAGACGGCCTCGTCGACATCAAAGTCGAGTAGTCACAGCGCTCATCTCCGAAAATATTCGAGCCCGGAAGGAATCGCTCCTCCGGGCTCGCTCTTCTCTTCCGCCCTCTTCTCCCCCTCCTCTTCCCGCCTCTTCTCTTCCTCCCCTCTTCCCTCTTCCCCCCTCTTCATTCCTCACTCTCTACAAGCATGTCGACGCGCTGGGCCGGGTGCGTGACCGGGCCCCCGGAGCTGAGCCCCATTGGAGGACCGCGGGCACGGCGTTCCCGTTTCGAGTCCCATTCAAGACGGTCCGACAGGGCGAAGCGAGGAGGAGCCGGTCACGTACCCGGCCCAACACGTCTGTCGTGCGCGGCACGGCGAGGAGGAGCCGGTCACGTACCCGGCCCAACACGTCTGTCGTGCCCTACTTCCCGCCCCAATCCTCTTTCAGGATCGCCCATCGTTCGTGATCGCGCCACTGGCCGGCAATTTTCAGGTAGCGCCGCGAGTATCCTTCGCGCGTGAAGCCCGCTCGCTGCACGAGTGCGATCGAGGCCTCGTTCGTCGGCTGAATGTTGGCTTCCACGCGATGCAGTTTCATCTCGCGAAACGCGTACCGGAGCGCGAGCGTGAGTCCCTCGGTCATGTAGCCGCGGCGCGCAAACGGGCTGCCGATCCAGTACCCCATGTAGGCGCTCTGAAAACAGCCGCGGATAATCTCGCTGAGCGTAATGACGCCGACGATGGCGCCGTCTTCGGTGCGACAAAGGAGAAAGCGCTTTACGCTTTCGAGGTTGGCGGTCATTTGAAATCGGGTGAACGCCTCGGAACCGTACGGGTCGAATCCTTTCGGCGGCGTCGGTTCCCAGGCCTTGTGGAAGCGTTTGCTCTTCTGCCTGAGCCTCACGAACTCATCCCGGTCGGCCATGACGGGGTAACGGATGAGCACGGTTTTTCCTGTCTGCAGCACGTCGTTCAAGCGGCGAATCCCTTCGAGCGGATCGTTGACTTTTGTTGAACGAATTGTACCGGGAGACGGGTCGAGAAGAAAGTCATGTCGAAAGAAGAGCTCCGAGATGCCCGCCCTGTTTCGGGCGGGGAGCCGTATCCAGGACGGACATCATCGGAGCAATCGAGCAGGAACCAGAAATCCAGAGTCAAGTACGTCGCGCTCTTCTATCTAGCGAAAGAGCTCCTTGAACGAGCCCCACGAAGCCTCTTCGTTCGCCGTTGTCAGCTCGAGACCCGTGAAGAGCCAGTCGCGGGAGCCGGATGCGGCCCCGGGTTGCAGCCAGCCGGAGCCGGAAAAGACATCAGGGTCGTTTGCGATGGCGGCATTCCCTTTCGAGTCGGAATCATTGTCGAACAGGAACGAACAGCCCGAGCCGTTGGCCTTGTCCGTGAATGCGTAGACGCCGTCGCCGCCCCAGCCGACGAGAGTCAGCGTGCCCCCGTTCAGCACGCTCTCCGAAGTGACATGGATGTCGTTTCCGGGCGCGCCCGTACAATCGTCGGACTCGACGACATCAACAGAGTACGTAAAGTCGAGATCGATCCATCCCTGTTCCGTAACATCATAGCTGTGGCTCGTGATCTTTCCTCCGTAGGCGCTGCCCTGAATCGTGAACGACTCCCCGATCGGGTCGTAGGTCAGAAATACCGCGGC
Source organism: Candidatus Eiseniibacteriota bacterium (assembly GCA_029262235.1). Classification (GTDB taxonomy): domain Bacteria; phylum Orphanbacterota; class Orphanbacteria; order Orphanbacterales; family Orphanbacteraceae; genus JABDJQ01. Next base: position 3,363 of record JAJCZU010000007.1, read on the forward strand.
GCCGGGATAGTCGAAGCTGAACGTGTACACGGCGTCCGACAGCAGGTCGTCGACGCGGAGCCCGTAGGCAGGCGGCGCCTCGGCCCCGTTCGGATGGTCGTGCAGCGCGTACACCTGGCCGAACGCGTCTGCGGCCGGAAGAGTGAGTGCGGCGAATACAAGTCCAGTCAGAAGCCTTCGCATGGTTGTGTTTCTCCAGTTGTATGTTGGCTCGTTAAGCAGGAACCTTCGGGTTGTTGACGCCTCCATTATACCAAATGCGGTTCCTCATAACTCACAAGTTTTCAATGTGTTACGGGTTATTTTTTGACGCGGAAGCGCCTCATTCCGGCAGAATCGAACGGCGATCCGGTGCGTTGCGCCGGATTGACAATCTTCGGTCACCGTTGGCCTCGAACCGCCACGATCTGCAATACTCGCATCAGCCGTACTTCACACGCACACGGACGCAAGGAGCCGCAGGAAGTGCTACCGAATTTCCTCGTGATCGGCGCGGGCCGGTCCGGCACCACATCGCTGCATCACTACCTCGGCAGCCACCCGGACGTCTATCTTCCCCGGGTCAAGTCGCCGAGCCACTTCTATTGCAGGGATCGGGCGCCGTCGGAAAACCCCGGGGTCCGGCTCGTGACGCGCAACTTTTTCGTGCCGAACGAGGCGGACTATGAAGCGCTCTTCGACGGGGTGCGCGGAGAGAAGGCGATCGGCGAGGTCTCGCCGGCCTATCTCGCTTCGACCGCGGTTCCGGCGCGCATTGCGGAACGGATTCCGGAGGCCCGCCTGATCGCAATTCTCCGCAACCCGGTCGATCGCGTGTACGCACGATATGTAGCGCGCCTCAGGGACGGTCTCGAAAACCGGAGCGATTTCGCCGGGATCGTGCGCGAAGAGCGAACGGAGTCCCTGATTCGCGACGACGCCGCCGGCACGTACCTGGCGGCCGGATTCTGCAGTCACGTTCTGCGGTCCTATTTTGAGAAGTTCAGCCGTGATAAGATAAGGATTCATCTGTTCGAAGATCTGCGGGATGATGCGGCGCGACTCATGGCGGAGACGTTCGAATTTCTGGGCGTCGACGCGTCGTTCCGGATCGACACGAGGGCGCGCCACAACGCGAGCGGCGGCGTAATACGCAACCCCCTGCTGCGTGCAATGTGGACGCGTTCCGCCCTGCTCCGCGCACGCGCGCAGCCGTATGTGCCGGGATGGATCCGTGGCCCCGTGTCTGCCGCGGTCAAGCGTGATCTCGACCGGCGCCCGCTCGACGCGGAACTGCGGGCGGAGCTTACGGCGCTTTACCGCACGGAAATCGAGAAACTGCAGCAGATGTTGAACCGCGATCTTTCGCACTGGCTGAGATAGAACCGGGAGCGGCACGTTGGGAGTTACGATCCGCATACTCGAAGGGTGCCTGCTCGGCTGGGCGTTTCTTCCGTGGGCGCGCCTGCTCGGTACAGGCTCGCTCCGGCGCATGTTTCCGCGCGCGTTCTTCGCGCTGCTTGCCGCTGGAATCTGTTTTGCCGCCCCCGCCATTCTGCTCGCGTTCTATTTTCCTCTCGGTTTTCACCTGCTGACCGCGGCCGTCGCGCTCCTGGCGATCGGACTCATGATACGAAACCGTCCGCGGTCGAATGTTTCGGCGCCGCTTCCTCCCGGAAACGTTTCGGTTGCCGAGTCGATCGAAGCGCTGGCCGACCGGCGGTTCTACTGGAGAAAGTTCGCACGCCACGGACCGATCTTCAAAATGGCGCAGTTTCATCACAAGGCTATCTGCGTCTTCGGAATCGAACGCGGGCACCGGCTCTTTCGCGAGCGCGCCGATCAGATCGGGCCGTGCCCCCTCCCGTTTTCCGACGAAGTCGCGGGCGGTTTTCTCCGCTACATGGACGAGGCCACGTACGAAAAGTACGGTCCCCTGTTCCGCAAGGCGTTCTCCGGGCCGGCAACGGTTACGGCAGCCGGGGTCACGCGCACGTCGGCGCGCGGGCAGCTTGCGTGCATGGCGGCGCAGGCGGGTGCCAGTGAGGGGCGCGGGATGCGGCCGGGGCCCTTCGTGCAGTCCATCGTGCACGACGCGCTTACGGCATCACTGTTCGGCATCGTTCCCGGCACGCCCGCTGCGGACGAACTCAAAGCGCTGACGAAAGAGTTCGGCGCGCAGGACCTGAATCAGCGTCTGAACGAAAGAACGAAGTCGGCGCTCGGGAAGCTTCGCGCGGTGATCCGAACAAAAGCGGACGGGCTGCGATCGGGCGGCGGCGGCGATGAACCGGCAAACGCGCTTTCCGAACTTCACCGCGTCGACCCGTCCATGCCTGACGATGTGTGCATCGACAACCTGCTGTTCATCTTGAAGATTTCCTCGGCGAACGTGTCGTCGCTTCTCCACTGGATTCTGCAGATGCTCGGCGAAAATCAGGAGTGGGTCGTGCGCCTGCGGAACGAACGCCGGTCCGCGGTCGACTCACGACGACATGACATCGCGAACCGGATCATTATGGAGACGCTCCGCCTCGCGCAGAGCGAATATCTGTACCGCGCCGTTCATACGGATTTCGAGTTCGAGGGAGTTCGTTTTCCGAAGGGATGGCTGATCCGCCAGTGCGTCTGGGAGAGCCACCGCGATCCCGCGCTGTTCGACGATCCCGATTCGTTCGATCCCGATCGACATTTGAAGGAAGATTTCCCGAAGCAGGCGTACTCGCCGTTCGGGTGCCCGCATCACGGGTGCAACGGCGTGGCGCTTACGTATGCGATCGCCAAAACATTCATGGAAGAACTCGCGGAATACGACTGGGATGCGAGTGGGGCCGATCGCGTGGAGCGTGACTTCCGGCACTGGAGCCACTGGAGGCCGGGCGCCGCGTTTTCACTGGCTCTCCGCATGGTCCCCGGCGCGAAACCGCCGCTGTACGAAGCCGAAGCGATCAACGCGCGACCGGCGTGTCCTGCAGCCAGTGCGACAGATCCCGATCGATCAGATTCTGCAGCTGATTCACATCCTCCCGAAACACATCGATAAGTTCCGCTCGGATCGCTGGATCGAGCGCGGGCTTTACGAGCGTGACCGCGCGCAGCGGATGCACGGCATCACGCACGAACTCCGGCCACAGAGGGCGAAGCAGCGTGCGAATCGGGGCCGTTCGCGTCCACACGAAACGCGCCAGCGGATTCTCGATCATGCCGGTTTCATTGTGCCGGTACGCCGTGTCGGGCGCAAAGCCCGCGTCGACGTTCAGAAACTCGTAGATCTGTTTCATGAGACCGGGCAGGTCCCGGCGCAGGTCGTCGAACAGAAAGACGCGAATCCGTTCGTGCGGAAACCGTTCGTAATAACCGCGCAGGAAATGATGATAGCGCCCGCACCCGAGATAGCTTCCGAACGCGACATCGTCCGGGAGAGGAGCGGAAAGTTCTGTGGCGACGACTTCGCGGAAGTCCGCGCGTGGCTCGAGCCCGTCGCGCCGACGACCGAGATAGTGCGCGTACGCACGATCGATCGGATCGCGAAGAACGGCGATCATCCTGGCCTCGGGGCATGCCTCGTGAATCGCGGCGGGCGCGCCGGCCGCCTGCAGATAAACCGGAGAAACTTCGCCGCGCACCTGCCCTCCGCGTGCCCCCGCGAACAGCTTCTCGTATGCGCTCCGGTCGGACACCCACTGCCGGGCCATCGCGCGGACCCTGGCGTTCTCGCGTGACGGCTGTTTCTCGTGAGAAACGAAGTAGTTGGGCGACTTGTGCGGGCAGAGGAAGATGTCCGGGTGCTGCTTCAAACAGTGGTGGAGCGAGGTCGTGCCGCAGCGGCCGGCGCCGATTACGATGAAGTCGGGGAGTGCCATGGGGCCACTGTACCAAACCGGGCCGGGGATGCGCACATTCCATGGTATCGTGAGGACTCCATGATCACTTTGAACGTCATATTTACGCCGCGCACACCCGCCCGGCTGATTCCCTTCGCGACATCGCTGTTACAGGGTTCGGGCATTGCGGTTCGCATGGTCGACAACGGATGCCGCGCGGAGGAATCTGAACTTCTTCGCGAAGCGGCGGGGCGAGGCGATCGCGTTTCGTATTATTCGCTGGCGGCCGAATCCCCCGTCGAACACGGCCTCGCACTGAATCACCTGTTCGAGAGGTTTCCCGAGGAGTACTTCGGCATGGTCGACTCGGACGTGATCGCGAGCGGCGACTTCATGAAGGACGTCCATCCGGCTCTGCGCGCCGGGACCACGGTCTTCAGCGGATCGCCCGTCTGGGCCACCGACAGGGACACGGTAATCGCGCGGGCAAACACGTGGATCGGCGCGCGCCACCGGCAGTTCGAAGACGGAACGAGCGCCGGAAACTCCTACTTCGCGATTTATCCGCGCGCCGCGCTCGAATCCGTCTGGAATGACGCGCCCCGGGGCTTCGGCGTCGTCGACTCCTACGAACTGTCGCGGGAAAGGCGTGCCGCGTTTGCCGCGCGCGGATGGCGCTTCGTACTTTTCGACACAACGCGTGTTCTCAATCTGCTTCTGCTCGAAGCGGGCCACGACCTCACACATCGCATTCTCCCCGATCTGCACCACGTGGGAGGATTCAGCGCTCAGCACTTCGCGCGCAGGCGTACCAGGCTCGCCGCGCTCACGGGCGGTGCGCTTGCGATTCTGCGGTCGAACGAGGGGAGTCGCCTGCAGCGCCTGATCGACGCGTCGCGGCACCACCTTTTTATCGCGCGCAGCAGGCGCGCGCCGGAACACAGAGCGATGAACGTGCGAAGAGCGCAGGTCATCGCCCACGTGCGCGAGTCTGTGGACGCGATCCGGGACGGCCGCGACGTTCCGCCGGCTCCGGACTTCGGTTCAGGCGCCGTCGGGCGACAGGTCGCGGCGCTCACAGCCGCCCTTGCCGTGCAGTGTGGGCCGGATCGGGCCGCACTTCGCGCGAGCGCGGGCACAGGCGCGAGCACGGGCACAGGCACGAGGGCGGGTACGGGCACGGGCGAAACAGGCCGCGCGGCCGGCGACACGCAAGCGCGATGACGACATTTCACGTCGTCTATACGGCCGGCACGACCGAGATCCTGCTGCCGTTCGCCTGGTCGCTTCTGCAGTCGCACGGCGCGCGCTTTCTGCTGGTCGACAACGGATGCGCGCCCGCGGAATCCGCGCGCATGCAGCAGGCAGCGAATGCGGAAAATCGCTTTTCGTACTACCGCCTTCCATTCGACCGCGTGGTGCGACACGGCATCGCGCTCGATCACCTTCTCGCGCGATCCGATGAATCCACGTTCGCGATCATCGACTCGGATATTCTGGCTACGGGCGACTTTCTGGCGGAACTCGAAGACCGCCCTTCGACCTGCGGCGCGATCTGCACCGGCTGGCCCGTCTGGATCGAGGACGACGAAGCGATCTGCGACCCCGCGCAGCCGTTTCTCGGCGGGCCGTATCGCGCGCTTGCAGACGGAACGGCGGCGGGCGGAACGGGCTGCGCGATCTATGACCGTGCGGCGCTGCGGGCCGCACTGGAGGTGATCGGCGCGGGCCTTCGGAACCGTCTCGCAGGTTCGCTCCCCGCGAAAGTGCGCCGCGCATTCGCCGCGCGCGGCTGGAACTTCGCGCGATACGGCACGGCGCGCGTGGCGCATCTCGAACTCGTGCGACAGGGCAACCCCATCGTGAATCGAGACTGCACGCTGCTGCATCACCTGGGCGGACTCAGCCACACCACCGATATCGCCTTCCCGCGCGCTACGCAGAAATGGAAGCGCACGGCCTCTCTGCTCATGCGCGGAGAACGTTCGCCCGCGATCAACTTCATGACGAACGTGAAGCGACGGCTCACGCCCGAGGGAAGACGCCAGGCACGCACCTACGCGCGCAAGAAAAGAGTCGTCGTGCAGGCTTCTGCCTGGATGGATTCGCTTCGCCGGGGTGAACCCCTTCCCCCCGCAATGCCGACAGGGTCGGCCGAAGTCAACAGCCGGTTCGAGCGCACGCGCGAAGCGCTCACGCGCGACTACCCCGCACTCTGCGACCGGGTGCGCAGGCTCGACCAGCAGGGGCATGCGGTTTGAAGGATCAGGATCGCCACTTTCGCACGCAGGACCTGCAGGACGATCTGATCGGCCGCTCCGTGCGAGGCGGCACAGTGGCGCTCAGCGCGCAGGGCGCGCGCGTACTCCTGAGCATCGTTTCGACGATCGTTCTCGCACGCATTCTCGCCCCCGGCGACTTCGGTATCGTAGCCATGGTGACCGCGTCGACCGGGTTCCTCGGCATTCTGCGAGACCTCGGTCTCGCCACGGCGACAGTACAAAGCGAAGAGATCGACCAGGGACAGGTCAGCACACTCTTCTGGGTCAACGTCATGACGGGCGCCCTTCTCGCGCTCGCGGTCATGCTCGTTTCACCCGCCATCGCGTCTTTCTTTCATGAACCGCGACTCGTTGCGATCGGGATCGCCCTCGGCATTCTCGGCTTCCTCGAATCGTTCGGTACGCAGCACGAAGGCCTGCTCCGAAGACGCATGCGGTTCGGCGCCCTTTCGATCGCGGAAGTCGTCTCGCTCGCCGTGGGAGTGGCGACGGGAATCGCCCTCGCGGTGCGGGGACACGGTTACTGGGCCCTCGTCATCATGCGGTTCGCCACGGAGATCACGCGCGTCAGCCTGCTCTGGATCCTCTGCGACTGGAGACCGGAGCGCGTGATTCGATTCGGGCGCGTCCGGTCGCAGCTGGCCTTCGGCGGCTACCTTACGTTGTCGCAGTTCGTGCGATACACGGCGCGCCACGTCGACAGACTTCTCGTGGGGCGCGCTTTCGGCGCCGAGGTCCTCGGCTTCTACGGGCGGGCACGCGGCTGGCTCTATACGCCGGCACACCTGATCTCCGGCCCCGTGTCGCGCGTCGCCGTTCCCGTGCTGAGCCGGTTGCGATCGGAACCCGCGCGGTTTCGCGCCTGGTTCTGCAAGGGCCAGGAGATCCTTGCCTCCATCGCGCTTCCGATGGCCGCGTTTCTTTTCGCGGACACGCGGGCGGTGGTGCTGCTCATTCTCGGCGATCAGTGGACACCCGCGATCCCGATCTTCCGGCTGCTGGCGCCTGTCGCATTCGCGGCCGTCGTGCGCGCCGGCTTCGGGTGGTGTTACGTTTCTCTTGGACGCGCCGACCGGCAGTTCCGGTGGGAGGTGGTCGAGATGGTCGTCACGATCACGGCTTTTCTGGTCGGCATCCGGTGGGGCGTGCAGGGTGTCGCCGCCGCCTGGTCTCTCGTCGCCGTTTCGCTTGCCCTGCCGGGCGCCCTGTATTGTTTTCACGGCACTCCGGTCCGGTTGAACGATCTCGTGAAGGCGTTCTTCGCGCCGGTTACGGCGTCGATCGCCGGGGCCGCGGCCGTGCGCGCGTTTCTTGCGATGAACACGATCGATAGCACGATCGATAGCACGATCGACAACACGTTTCTCGCAGTGGCCGTTCACGCCGCACTCTTTCTGTTCGTCTACGTCCTGATCTGGGTCGGGTTGCCGGGCGGCCGCGAACGTGCGAAGTTCTTCTTCGGTCTGGCGGGGCGCATGCGGCGTCCTGCCGCGAACTGAAAGGCGATTTTCGATGGCGCAGTTTCCTCCCGTTATCGTAGCCGGCATGCACCGGTCGGGTACTACGCTCGTGGCGAAACTGCTGCGAACCGGCGGCGTCGCGATGGGTCCGACGGAGCGCCGGGGCGATCACCAGGAAGACATCGGGTTCGTCGAGTTTCACCGCATGCTCCTGCATAACTGCGTGCCCGCGAATACGCCCGGCTGGGTCGACTGGGGATGGACCGAAGACGAAGGGTTCGACGCCGCGCTTGCCGATCCGTTCAAGAATCAGGCGTTCGCGCGCGCCCATACGCGCGTTCCTGGCGGGCGCTGGGGATGGAAGGATCCGCGCACGTCCCTTTTCCTCGATTTCTGGAAGGAGATCATCCCCGACTCCCGGTTCCTGCTCGTCTATCGATTTCCCTGGGAGGTGGCCGATTCCATGCAGCGGCTCGGCTCCGACGTCTTTCTCGAAAACCCGGAGTACGCGCACTGGATCTGGCGCTTCTATAATGAACGCATTCTCGCGTTCGCCCGTGCGAACAAGGATCGCTGCCTGCTCGTCAGCGCGAACGCGATGATGCATCGCTTCGACGATTTCGGCGCACTCCTTCGCGATCGTTTCGCCATCGACATCCCAACGCGCGCCTTCGACCGCATTCGTGACAGCAAGCGATTCGTTTCGCCCGACGCCCGTGTCCACCCCCTGGTCACGCTGCTTGCCGCCGCTTCGCCCGATTCGATTCGACTTCTCGAGGAACTCGACGAATGCGCCGACTTGTCGTCCGCGGCTCTCTGGAACGAGGGCACACGCCCGGCGCTGCAATTGCTTCGCCGCCCCGGGCGCGCCAGCAGCGTGACCACGTCGGTCATCATCCCCTGCTTCAATCACGGCGAGCTTCTGCTCGAAGCCGTGGCCAGCGTGGAGCGAAGCGTCCCCGCGGAAACTACCGAGCTCATCATCGTAAACGACGGGTCGACCGAGCCGCGCACGCGCGAAGTGATGACCGCGCTCAGAACGCTCGGATACCACGTGGTCGACAAGGAGAACGGGGGGCTCGCCGGCGCGCGGAACGCCGGCATCGAAGCCGCGACCGGTCGCTTCATTCTGCCCCTCGACGCCGACAACCGGCTGCTGCCCGGTTACGTGCAGCAGGGAAGCGCCGTTCTGGAGAAGTCGCCCGCGACCGGCGTCGTGTATGCCGGCCGCCGCGTGTTCGGGGGGCGCAATCATCTCGTGTATCCTCCCTCGCCGCGCTTTCCCGAGATGTGCTACTGCAATCGCGTGGACGCATGCGCGCTCTTTCGGCGGGAAGTGTGGAACGACTGCGGCGGATACGACACGAGCCTGGACGCCCTGGAGGACTGGGAGTTCTGGATGCACGCTCTCATCAAGGGCTGGAAATTCCACCATCTGCGCGACGTACTTTTCGAGTATCGCGTGCGGCCGAATTCGATGCTGCGAGGCGCGGCACTCGACGACCCCTCGTCCGAGCGAACCCGCTACATCTACGCGAAACATGCCGCGGCGCTTCGTCCCTGGATCGGGCCGGGACCGGGCGGGCGCGATCCTCTTGCCGCGCGGCTCCTGCGCCGGCTCCGCCGCGCCTGGATTCTGCGGACGTACCGGCGAAAGGGTGTGAAGTCTTAGCGCGCCGCAATTGTTATGCTGAGGCACGGCTCGCAGCAATGACAGCAATTTTTGAATGAAGGATGATCGAATGGAATGGATTCGCGACTGGATGACGGACCGCGGGATGCAACCCGGCGCGGCGGAGATTGCAGCATACGTGGCACTTGCTTTCGGCATTCTCGTGCTTGCGTGGATATCGTGGTTCGTTGCGAAACGGATCGTCCTTAGTATCTTGAAACGCGTCATCTCGAAGAGCGCGGTCGAATGGGACGACGTGATTCTGGAGAACCAGGTGTTCTCGCGGCTGGCCGAGCTTGCCCCGGCATTCGTTGTGTACCTCACGGTGCCCATCGCGTTCGCGCAGCACGCCGGTGTCGTTACCGTGATCGAACGTCTCGCGGCTGCTTACATGATCCTTGTGGTGATCCGCGTCGTCTCCGGACTCCTCGACTCCGCCCACGTCATCTACACGCGCACGGAAGCGGGACGCCGGCGTCCGATTCGCGGCTATGTGCAGATCGCCAAAATCCTGACGTTCTTCGTTCTCGGCGTTCTCGCACTTGCCGTTCTCATGGACCGCTCCCCGTTCGTCTTCCTGAGCGGGATGGGCGCGCTGACCGCCGTGATCCTTCTCGTCTTCAAAGACACGATCCTCGGCTTCGTCGCGAGTATTCAGCTCTCGGCGAACGACATGGTGAAGGTGGGCGACTGGATCGAAATGCCGAAGTACGGCGCCGACGGCACGGTTACCGACGCGACTCTCGCGGCCGTCAAGGTGCAGAACTGGGACAAGACGATCACGACGATTCCGACTTACGCTCTCGTCAGCGACGCGTTCCGGAACTGGAAAGGAATGGAGGAGTCGGGCGGAAGAAGGATCAAGCGCGCCATCAACATCGACATGACTTCCGTTCGATTTCTGTCGTCGGAGGATGTGGACCGCTTTCGCAAGTTCGCGTTTCTTACGAAGTACATCGAAACGAAGGTCGCGGAAGTGCAGAAGTATAACGATGAGATCAAAGTGGATCTCAACGTGCTCGTGAACGGCCGCCGCCTGACGAATATCGGAACGTTCCGCGCCTATCTCGAGAACTACCTGAAGAAACATCCGCGCGTGAACTCGGAAATGACATTTCTGGTTCGTCAGCTCGCGCCGGGACCGCAGGGGATTCCGATCGAGATCTATGTGTTCTCGAAAGTGCAGGCGTGGGCGGACTACGAAGCGATTCAGGCCGACATCTTCGATCACGTTCTGGCGGTGATCCCCGAGTTCGGGCTCCGCGTGTTCCAGGATCCGACGGGGGACGACTTCAGGCAGATTGGCGCGCGCTCCCCGGAGAGAGCGAAGGCGTAGAATCATTCGGGGGCGATGCGCCTTCGACTTCGATCGACGGCAATGGACGGCGATGCCATCAAGAGCGTATACTGAATGTGCGAAGAGTTCCCCGGGAGACGATCATGTACCCGGTTCCGGTTCGCCCCATCCCCTCGCGTTTTCGTCCGTTCCAGAACTCGACACCCACGGAGGACCTTCGCTTGCACCCGGTAATCAGACTCCTGGCAATTCTAATCGTGCTCGCCGGTTCGATCGCGCCGACCGACGCGGCAGAACTCGATCTCTACTTCGGCGGCGGGTTCTACAACCCGTTCGACGACCAGCACGATGACGACTACGGAAGCAGCGCTTTATTCAGCGCCGGTGTTCTCGTTCCCATTCCGCCCGGCCCCGGCTTTTTCTTTCTCGAAACCGGATGGATGCATGCGAACGGGAACGACCTCGCTGCAGTCGATCCGACGTTCGAAACGGACGAGGCAACGTACAACGCGTTTCCCGTCACGATCGGTACGGGAGTGACCGGCGGAAGCCCCGAGAGCCCCGTGCGGATCGCGTTCTCGATCGGATGGCAGACGCTCTTCGTGAAACGAACGAGCTCGTTCGCCGTGGAGTCGAGCGCCACCGCGCACGGGATCGCACTCGATTTTCGTCCGCGCGTGCGCGTGAACGACCGCATGTACGCGTGGATCAGACAACGCATTACGATTCTCTCGGACAGCGACTTCGACGATCGGTCGCTCGACTTCGACGGCGCCCAGACAGAAATCGGCATCGCTCTTCCCCTCGGCGGAGGTCAATCATGAAACACACGATCAGAACACTACTCTTCACGGCGGCCCTCGCCGTTTCCGCACTGCTCATCCATCCCGGGGAAGCGCGCGCGGTCTGCTGCCCGATTCCGGACCCCGACTGGGAGATTCAGAACGCGGGGCAGCTGAACCTCGTGCGCATCGACAAGAAGAACGAGCTCGTGCAGCTGATCCCGAACATTCGCTTTACAGGAAACGCGCGCGACTTCGCGCTGATCGTGCCGACACCGGCCGAGCCGGCGCTCTTTCCCGCCAGCGCCACGATCTGGACGGAGGCGCGCAACATGACGGCCCCGGTCGTAGTGCGGCAGTCGAACTCCGACGACGGGTTCGGCTGCAACAGCAGCAGCCGGGTCGTGGGGGCGCCGAACGACGGCACGACGGGAGGCGGTGATGCCGAAACGGCAGACGACGGCGTGATCGTGGTCAACGAAACGACCGTAGGCGCTTTCCAGGCGACGGTCATCACGTCGGACGATCCGGACGCGCTCGTGAACTGGCTGAGCGAACGAAACTTCCTGCTTGCGGAAGAGGATGCGGCGAAGTTCGTGCCCCTCGTCGAAAACGGCTGGTTCTTCACCGCGATGCGGCTCGACACGACGAAGGTCCAGGTCCCCGCGCAGGGGTGGAACACGAACGTCGATCCCGTTCTCTTCGAATTCGCGGGCACCGATTTCGAGTTCGCGCTCCCGATTCTGAGCATCAACTGGGCCGGCACGCTTCCCGTCACGTTTTATATCGTGAGCGACGACCGCGCCTCGCTCGACGGTTTCAGAACGCGCTACGCGAACCGGATTACGGCGAGCGAGTATGAAGCGATGCTCACGCTGTATCCTTCGATGGCCGATTTTGCGAAGGCGGGCACGTTCCTGACGCGTCTCGAGCGCACGATCACGACCGTGACGGCGTTTCGCCATTCGATCTTCATCGAGAAGGCGGCGACGAACGACGAGTTCCGCGAGACCACTACGCAGCAGCAGTTTTTCTTCCGGGGCGCCGGACCCGCACAGCTGCTCGTGCTGCTCATTCCCGCGGGCGCGTGGTGGCGGGCACGACGTGCCAGACGCAATGACTCGCGCCGGGCATGACCGAACCCGCCGGTGGTCCGATTCTTTTCTATGACGGCGAGTGCGCCCTCTGCCACAAGGCCGTTCGCTTCGTCTACACGCGCGACGGCGCAGGGGTCTTTCGCTACGCGCCCCTGCAGGGGAAGACGGCGGCGCGACTCGGCGTGTCGGGCCCGGGTCCCGGGGAGACGCTCGTCCTCTATGAAAACGGGGCCATTCTCGAACGGTCCGACGCCGTGCTCCGCATCGTCACGCTGCTCGGGGGCTTCTGGGGATGGTTTCGTGTCTTCCGCATCGTGCCGCGTCCGATTCGCGACGCACTCTACCGCTTTGTCGCTCGCATCCGGTTTCGGGTATTCGGAAAGAGTGATGTCTGCCTGATCCCGGAGCGGGACCAGAGCGGTCGACTTCTCGACTGAATCGCGCTCAGCTCTTCGAGTCCGATGCTCCCATGAGAACTTCACGAATCAACCGGTACTGCTCGCGCATGCGTTTGTATTCGCCGGCCGCTTTTCCATCGGCGCCGACCTCCTGCTCCGCCACCCACGCTTCGACCCGCTCGCATGCCTGCAGAATCGTTTCGCCGGTCGGGAGTTCGAGCCCCGTGTTCGCACCGTGAGCGACGAGCGCGCGCACGACATCGACGTGCCGATCATCGAAATGGCGATGCCAGTGCGTGATGACCTTTCCGAGAACGGGGACGCCGCCGTGTTCGGCATTCGGATTGGCGCCTGAGTCGAGAAACGCGGATACGTAGAGGGCGCGGTCGTCCGCCGAAACGAGTCGACCGCTTGCGTCGCCGAGTTCCGACGGATACGCGAGCGCGAAAATCAGACCACGATCCATCGCGACATCCCGTTCATGTCGAAAGAGCTTCGCCTCGAAATAGGTTGCGGGCGTCTCTTCCTTCTCGGGCGCGAGTCCCATTTCCGATTCCTGAAATGCCGACGGGGTGTTCGTGTAATAGGAAATGTAAAGCAGGTCGGCGCCTTTGCGGGAGGCTTCGCGCATGATCTGCGCGCGCGCGCCCTGGCCGCGTGCGAGAATCTCGCCCATGTCCACATAGCCGTCAAGGCGAACGGCCAGCTCGGGTCGGGAAGATACGAGGGGGGTGGTGCGACCGCCGGAGCCCGGGTCGTCGTCATAGATGCGCGAGTATTCGACCTGTGTGCAGCCGAGCAGCATGATTGCGACGTGGGCCGCCGCCAGATGAAAACGTTTCGGGAGCGTCCTCCGCATGGCACCTCCACTCCGTTGCGGATGCGCTCCCACAATACCACAATGCGAGGGGGCTAGTCGACGGAAGCGATATGGACGATCGCGTCTCCCCGGTGCACGACGGCCACCCGCGTCATGCCGATGATCATGCCGTCGACTTTCGCCCGGATGACGGACTCCCACTGCGTGGCGGCGTCGTAGATGACCGCGATCCTGTCGCCTCTCTTGACGCTCGCCCCGATGCGGACAGTCAGCTGGCAGAGTCCCGAACGCCGCGCACGCACCCACTGGCTCGCGTGCGATCGCGCCGGACTGTTCGTAACCGGCGGGAGCCCCGACTCATACATGCCGAGCCGTTCGAGCACGCGCCTGACGCCTTCGTAACCGACCCGGAACGCTTCGCGATTGAAACGAAGCGCCTCCCCGCCCTCATAGACCAGAACGGGGATCCCCATTTTGGCCGCGGTCGCGCGAAGCGATCCGCCCCGAAGCGGGGCGTGCAGGTTGAGCGGAGCGCCGAAGACATCCGCGTATTCCGCCGTCACGGGATCTTCGAGGTCGCACCGGATCTGCGGAAGATTCGTCCGGCCATCGGAGCCCGTATGCAGGTCGAATCCGAGGCTCGACCCCGCAACGATATGCGTCATGAAAAGGTGCGCGAGCTGCGAAGCCATCGAGCCGCGCTCCGAGCCCGGGAACGAACGATTGAGATCGCGCCGGTCCGGAAGATAGCGCGATTCCTTGATCAGCCCGAACACGTTCACGACCGGAACGGCAATCACGGTCCCCTTGAGCCGGGACGGTTCGATGTCGTTCACGAGTTCGCGAATGATCGGAATGCCGTTCAGTTCGTCGCCATGAACGACCGCGTTCACCCAGACGCGGGGACCGCGCCGCTTCCCGTGCAGAACCGCAACCGGAATGGACGCCCACGTTCCCGTTGCAAGCCGGGAGAACGGAAGTTCCAGTCGCGTAAGCTCACCAGGCCGCGCCATGATCGGGCCGATCGAGATCGGACCCCACTTCTCCCGACCGCCCGTGGCGCCTGGTCTGGTTGTTTTGCCCGGCAAGTCCGGCCTGCCCGGCGTGGGCGATTGAGCCGTCTTGGCCGACTTCGCGGACACGGCCGACTTCGCCGACTTCGTCGTCTTGCCCGGTTTGCTCGTCTTGCCCGGTTTGCCCGGCTTGCCCGGTTCGCTCGCTTTGCTCAACCTTGAATCCTCTCCCTCTTCTTGCCCGGCGTGGCGTGTTTTTCGATGTAGCGGATGATCGCGTCCGCCACATCGATGCCGGTCGCCTTTTCAATTCCTTCTAGGCCGGGTGAGGAGTTCACTTCCATGATCATCGGGCCGTCGTTCGATCGGAGCATGTCGACACCCGCCACGCGAAGAGCCAGTGTCTTCGCCGCCTGAACCGCCAGCTTGCGTTCGGCGGGCGAGAGCTTGACCGCCGTCGCCGATCCGCCCCTGTGCAGGTTCGACCGGAACTCCCCTTCCGGCCCCTGCCGCAGCATCGACGCGACGACCCGGTCACCGACGACGAACGCGCGCACGTCGGCGCCTCCCGCTTCTGCGATAAACTGCTGCACGAGGATGTTCGCGTCGAGCTGGCGGAACGCGCTGATGACGGATTCGGCCGCCTTGTCCGTTTCGGCGAGCACGACGCCGGTGCCCTGCGTGCCCTCCAGCAGCTTGATCACGAGCGGCGCGCCGCCCACCGTGTCGATGACGCCGTCGATGTCCTTCGTCGAACGCGCGAACCCGGTCACGGGAAGGTGCACGCCGGCACGCGCCAGAAGCTGCAGCGCGCGCAACTTGTCACGCGAGCGCGCGATTCCGATCGACGAGTTCACGGAGTACTCGCCCATCATCTCGAACTGGCGCACGACGGCCGTGCCATAAAACGTCATGGAGGCGCCGATGCGCGGAATGATTGCGTCGAACGTGAGCGGGTGCGACGCGTACAGAACGCGCGGCTTCCGCGACGTGATGTTCATATAGCAGCGAATGTAGTCGATGATTTTCGCGTCGTGACCACGCGCTTCCGCCGCTTCGCGCAATCTCCGCGTCGAATAAAGCTCTGCCTTGCGGGAGAGAATGCCGATTTTCACTGGGACATTTTCCTTTTCTTCAAGCTTTTCTTCTTCTTGCGTCGCGGAACGAGCTCGCGAAAGAGAAACGATCGTCCGGGATTGACGGTGAAGCGGTTTCGCACGGCTTCGCGTCCGAGCAGCATGCGGAATCCCATGAGGTCCCGGGACGTGAGATTGAGCTCGATGAGCCAGGCGGCCCCGTTCAAATGGAGATGGGTGCGGATCACCGGGCGCAGTTCCTTGCGGCCGTTCGAGCTTCTGACCGTTCGGAAGTCGTGGATGGGGAATTCGCACTCGATCACTTGCTTCGAGTCGCGTTGCATGGGGTGGATGGAGAAGCGGATCCACTGGCGATCCCGCTTCGCGAACCGTTCCATATCGAATGCATGTAGCGAGGAGGTGCGCGCGCCCGTGTCGACCTTTGCCTTGATGCGCTCCACGCCGAGGTCGGGCATACCGACCCATTCCCGCCAGCCGATCACTTCAAGTTCCGTCATTTCAGCACCTCTCCGTGGATCTTTCCAGAGAGGGCGCATTCCCGTCAAGCGGTGTCAGGACTTCATGCGAAGCTTCGGGACGACGAAGCTGTCGGGCGTCGCCGTGAACAGGTCGCGATTCTCCTCGCTCAGGAAGTAGAACGGGATCCCCCCGTGATCCGTGCTCGGCGAAAGCGAGTTCGGCTCGAACCGCTGCATCGTAACGGGATCGGTCACGATACCGACGTACTCGAGCGGCTTTTTCGCGAACTTCTCGCGTTCACGGCTCGTTGCGAAGTAGAAGATTTCGTGGTTCACGCGGGTACGATGCTCGGCGTCCATCCTGGCGGGCATGCGCGGATTGACGGCGCACCGCACGGAGAGGTCGAGTTCATCGAGGTACGGGTCGGGGTCTTGCACGAAGACCTTGACGCAGGGGCTTCAGCAGAATCCGATCGGGCGCCCGTTCACATACACGGCGCCCATCTTGCGGTTCAGCTTGACCTGGCGCACGATGCAGCGATCGTTCATCGAGAGCGTGCCGTCTTCGTATCGAACGCGGGGGAACTCCGCTGTCGTGTCCTCGTAGGCGGCCATCCCGTCGAACACCAGCGGCTCGGGCGGAACGTCGCGCGAACAGGCGCCGAGCAGAACGAAGAACGCGGCGGCGGCCAGGTTGCGTGGCATATCAGCGGACAGACGAACAGACATCGCGGACCTCCTCCTCTTTTCAGATTCGGTCCGATCGTATCGCGGCTCGAGGGGGGCGCGGGTAAAACGCGTGTAACAAGTGCGACGGAGCCCGCGCGCGGTGCGGCACGCCGGCACGGGAAAGGCGGGCAGGGCGCGACCGTGAAAGCGCTAGTCGCCCGTCTGCTGCGATTCGATGAGCTGGTCGCGGGTCACGTTTTCGACTTCTTCCATCATGATGCGCACGCTTGCGATCTTCTTCTCCGCCTTCGGGCGAATCGCCGAATCGGGAAACTCCGTCGCAACCTTGTCCAGATAGAAGAGTGACGTGCCGAAGTCGCGGAACGGATTCAGCGGGTTCGACCATACGTCGCCGAGCCCGAGCAGCGCGCGGGAGCGATCTTCGGCCGAGGCTTTCTTGTTGTCGTACACGCCCTGGTAGGAGTGAATCGATTCCATCCACTGGCCTTCGCCGGCGGCTCGCGACGCGTAAGAGAGCTTGTCTTCGTCGTCAACCGAGACGGGCAGGGTCGTGGATGTCGAGTACGATTCGTCGATCTCGCTTTTTGTCGTTTCGGTCTGCGAATAACGGCTGGAGCAGGACAGCAGCAGAAGCAGAACCGGTAGAATTCTGTAGTACTTCATGCCGGGCAGTATACTGGAAGTGCCCTTTCTCGCCAACCGCGTTGCGACGCTCCCGCAAACCGTGCGGATTCAACCGGTTGCAGCCGGCCTCCGGCAGGCCGACTCTGTGGTAAGATCGAAGAAGGAAACCACTCCGTTCGACCCCGTGCCGCGGCGATGACAATCCATTGAAATCTCGCCCCGGGTCCTTGCGGAATGGGGCCATTGCGCCTAATTTATGACAGTTTACCAGCAGATACTTCCCGCGCCGCACCGCGGGGAAGAGGAGACGAGATGAAAAAGACCTATACGAAGACCGGCAAGGGATGCCGCGTGACCTTCACGCTTCCCGCCGAGTCCAAAGCGCGCAAAGCCTGCGTGCTCGGCGAATTCAATGACTGGGATCCGAAAGCCAATCCGCTGAAGAAGCGGAAGGACGGCAGCTTCTCGACGACGATCTCGCTCGACTCGGGCAAGGAATACCGCTACCGGTATCTTCTCGACGGCAAGAAGTGGGAAAACGACGGCGAAGCCGACAAGTTCATTCCGAACGAACACGGCGACGAAGACTCCGTCATCGTTCTCTAGATTTCGGACCTCCCGGTCTCGGACCGCAACCCGGCCTACCGGCGAATGCGGCGATCCCCCTGGCGCAGGACAACAATTCTCCCGAGGGATTCGTCGCGTTCGCTGCCGTCGGCCGAAACGGCGGTGGCGCGCACGACGTACACGCCGTTCGCCACGATATCGCCATCCGCATCCCGCCCGTCCCACGCACAGTTCAGCTTCTCCGCGCCCGCCGCGATGCATTCGCGAAACGTGCGGATTCTGCGCCCGTTCACCGTAAAGATCTCGATCGTCAGTTCGCCCACCGAACCGAAGTCCGTATAGAAAACAGATTCCTCGCGTTCCGGATCGAACGGATTCGGATAGCTCAGTATGTCCTGCATGAAACCGAACGTGCCGTCTTCGGGAATCACGCGCAGGCGGCGAACCGTTTCGCTGCGATTTTTGCGCGCGTCCGAGAATACGAACGTGAGCTCGTGCTCTTCCAGCGTGAGCGTGCCCGGCGCAACCAGTGCGGCCAGCGTGAAACGAAGACGCCCCGTGCGGAAGTTCGCCGGGTCGATGGCGAAGAACGGCAGCAGCGGAATCGGTTCGCCGCCGTCCACCCGCACGTGCATCTGATAGAACGGGTCCGACTGCAGAATGTTCACACCGCTCGAGTCCTGCACCGTGATTTCGATGGGCGTCGAGAGTTTGATCGGCGCCGGGTCCGCGTTCGAGAAGCCTTCGAACGCGATCATGACGCGTGGCGGGTCGGCGTCGTCGAATGGAAACGTGAGCGGGGCCGGCGCGATCCTTGCCGAGTCGCTCCCGCCCGACGCGTCGATCTGCGACGACTGCGAGAACGCGTACGCCGAGACGCGGGCGAGCGAACCGTGCGCGGCGTCGACCGGCACGACGAACTCCGTCGCGAAACGCCCGGCGACGACCGGGAGCGTGGCGGTGTAAACGGGCTCACCCGTGAGCGTGTAGCGGATGCGTTTGTCCGTTGGAAACGAGGTGCAGAGGGAGTCCGTGTACAAGAACCCCGACGTGTCCGACATCTCGTGAACCGTGAGGATCGCTTCTCCGCTGAACGAAGAGACAACATCGCCCGCCGTGCTTACGATCGTGCCGGCGAGCGAGGATACCGTGCCGGCCGTGAATGTGAGAGTGTCGCCGAGGTCGATCGCGAGCCGCGGAATCGCGAGCTCCATCGCCGGGTCGCCAAGAAGATGATTCTTGCGCGCGTTGATGTGGAAACTGGTCGAGTGGCTGGAGTTCGCCTTCGCAATCATCGCCGCAAGCCCGAGCGGAATCGTTTCGTGCGGCGCGGGGAAGAGGGCGTCGAAGAAGTCGAGTGACAGCCGCTCGGCTAGATTGGCGAAACTCGGGCCGTTCGCTCCATATGCCGCAACAGCTCCCCCAGGCTCCAGGAACAGCAGCCGCTCACTGAGAGAGCTCTGCGTCTGCAGGTCAAACGAACCTACGGAGCTCGTCCACGAAGTGAACAAGTACTCACTCCCCGCATTCGAGTCGCCACTGTTCTGCAAAGATGCAAGTGACAGCAGATTCTCGTCTGCCAGCTTGTCGAACCCACCTCGTCCAACATAGCTGCTGAACAGAAATCCATCGTCCATGCGTGAGAGCAGGTCAGCTTGCGCTTCGGGCTTCTCTCCGTCGGGGCGCGGCGTATACTCCGTAAGGTAAATGCGTGGCTTTTCAAGATTGACCGGGAGCCCGTTTGCAATCTCCTCCGCACCTTCGGTGAACCGGCCGCCAAACGCGCAGTCCCCCTCAAACCCCTGCAAATGGTCATCCGCCAGCATGAGTGTTTCGTTCTTCCATGTACCGAACGGAGGCGCAATGTCGTAATCCACGATCTTCTTCTGCACGCCAAACAGCTCCGCCTCGTTTTGCGCCGGAAGCCGTCCGATCGCGAGATCGGGGAGGAGATCGTCTGCCGTATCCGGATAGACAAGCGTGTAGAAATCGTCGGTTCCGAAGGTGAATTCGGAGCGCCCCCGCCGATCGACCTCCTGCAGAGTCGGTACGTCGTTCCGATTGGTCGTGGTCGGAAGGCGATTGGCGATATCGGTCGTGGCGTCACCAGCGAGCAACACAAAGAGTGGACGGATGCTCCAGGCTCTGTACGCGCTCGCGAGAAAATCACGGATCGCTACGGGGTCGCGAAGGCCCCAGGCGTAGACGTCGAAGATGTCGAGCATGCGCGCGATGTAGGTCGAGTGCTCGAGACTGCGATGGCGCACGAGCGTTTCGATTTCGTCGAAAAAGAACTCACCCGTGATCGCCACGTACTCCGCGCCCTCGGTCTCGGCGCGCAGGTCCGCAGGTCGCGTAAGCTCGATCGATGAAGGAACGATCCACGCGTCGGCGTCGAGCGCGATCGCGTGCGTGCGCGACAAAGCCTCGTACGCGAACTGGAGTCGATCTCCCGAGACGGTCGAGCTCCTCCACTCGCGCGGCGCGAGCCGGTCACTGACATCGAAAACGCGCGCGGTCCCCGTCACCCCGCCGATGGATAGCGCATGGCTGCCCGGTTCCAGCGAAAAGGCGAGCGTGCCTTCGATTGCTTCGAAAAATCGATCGTAGAAGATTTCGATCCAGTCGAGCCAGAGCTCGGCGCGGCGTCGGGCCTCGATGCGGACCCTGTTCTCACCACCCGTGACAGTTACGCTGGAGTCGATGAGTATCTGAGAGACGATTGCCCCGTTCTCGATGCGCGAACTGACCCACTGCGTCGAGTCCGGTTCTCCGTCGTTCAGTGTGAAGCGAACATCCTGACTGCCCCCGTTGTCATTCGCTCGTTCGTTTGCATCGTGAATCATGTGAATGCGAAGCACTCCGGGGGCGGCAGTGTCCGCGTGAACCAGGTGCGGCTGGCGATACGTCTTATCGTTACGGCTTCTTGTGAGTTCGTCCCAGAAGTAGAAGTCAGTGCCGAACCGTGTAATGTCGGCGAATTCCTGGATCTCGAAATGCGCGCGATCCCGAAAAACAGGACTCCCGCCTCCCGCGGCGTCGAACGCTTTTTCACCCGCGGCACCGAAGCCGTCTACTTCGAAACTCTCCATGCGCGCTGCAGGTTCTGCGAAGTCGCCCCCCCAGGTCAGCCAGTAGACGCCGTCATCGGCGTAGCGATGAAACACCCACTGGTCGGGGTCGGGGGCATCGGGATTGAAGTAGTCGGCGAAATTGTCGGGGGGCAGCGCGTAGAACTCGACCGCGTCGCCCGGGTCGAACGTGCCGTCATCGCCTCCCGCAACGAGAATCGCCGTCTGGTCCATCCAGGTCGCGCGGGGCTCGGTGATCGACTCGGGAAGCTCGCGCGCCGTACCTGTATACATGCGCAGACCGCGCGGATCACCTACGGCGTTTCGCGGGTTCAGGAGACCCGCGTCCAGGAAGTCCTGGTATGTGACGCGCGTCATGCCGCGCGCAGAGACCGTGATCTTGAGCCAGTCCGGGCTCGACGAGAACGAGTCGTCTTCACGCGCGCGACCCGCATTTGCACTCGCCGGTGCGCGATCGCCGTCGCCGTCCCGTTCGCTGCGTTCGCTGCGTTCGCTGTGCATTTTCGCACGCCAGGCGCGGCCGGTTTCATGATTCGTGGAAAGTGCGCGATAGAGCGCTTCGTCTTTTGATGGAGAAGTCGCAACCGGCACGTCTACGCGCATGCTTTCGTACGCGCTCGCACCCTGCTCACGATCGCCGCCGGAGAACGTGACGCGGATCGTAGCGCGAGTGAGCTCCTCGACATCGCGCAGCGACCCGGGCCGTCCGCCCGATCCAGTAGGGGAGCGTTCATCCTCGCCCGCAAAGCGGACCGGCGCGAGTACGAGCGAGACGATCCTCTGGTCACGCACGTGACCCGGGTTCGTAACGAACGCCCACGCGGACGAAAATTCATCCTGCTCGCGGCCGGCCATCGAACCCGCGCGATACGGCGCATGCGGACTCCCGCTCCCGAACGGAATCGCGAACGCACCGAGCGAACGCACTCGCTCCGAAACGACCTCGACGCGCACGGCTCCCCCCTGCGGCACCGCGATCGGAATCGACACAATCGGAAACGACGGCGCGCCTTCATCCTCGCGCAGCGTCCAGCCGGGCGCGGCCAAGACGGTGCCCTTCCGGTCCTCCTGCATGGCCACGGTCCGCTCCGCCCAGTCAGGCGCGTCATATGCGAACGTAATGCCGCCGGGTGAGTCTTCGAGAATCGTGACGCCTGCCGGAAGGTCGCGCGCCGACACAGCGACAGGAACGCAGAGCAGAGCGCAGCTCGCGAGCAGAATCGGGAGGATCGCTGGAATCGGCAGGATCGGAATTGTGCGAGATCGAAGGAACGGGATGCGAAAGTGCGGGCATCGATTCATGTTCGAACTATAGCACTTAGTCGAGGTACCCGAGGGCGCGAAGTGCTTCTTGCTGTTCGGGCGTTGTGCTCTCACCGGAACGACTGAACGTGCTCATCGAATCTTCAAACGAGGCAAGCAGCGAATCGAGCACGTGATATTCGCGCCGGAGAACAGAGTCAGTCTGCGCCTGCGCAAACAGGTTCACACGCTCATCCGGGTCCGCGCCCCTGTCGTACAGTTCCTGGCCTGACGCGCCGCGAACCAGTTTCCAGTCGCCACGCTCGACGGCGCGACGAAACTCTGCAGGCCCGTCCTCGGCCTCGACGAATACATGGTCAAGCGCTTCACCCGTGTCGCTACCCGGGACCGGAATCGCGGGCGCCTCCATCGCAGCGGCCGCCTCGTCGAGCCCCGACCATGCGAGAACCGTCGCCGCGATCTGGCGCGTCTGCACGTATTCATTATATGTAGACTGCGGCGCGCCGCCTGGCGGACGAACGAGAAGCGGCACGTCGATACACGGCGCATACACGTTCGAGTGCGCGGAGAGCCCGTGCTCCCCGAAGTACTCGCCATGGTCCGTCGTCACGATCACATAGCTCTCTTCGAAAAGGCCGGCGCTCTTGAGCCCGCCGACCAGCCGCCCGATCGCATCATCCACGTGCCGGATCTCGGCATCGTACAAACGAACGAACTGCGCCACATCTTCCGGCCCGAGCTCCACGCTTCCCACGCGGAACGATTCGGCGCTTTCGTCGTACTTCATGTATTCGAATCCGTTGACCGGACCGTCGTACTCCGCTTCTCTGTCGCGCCAGTAACGAAGCGGCGCGCGGTACGGCCGGTGCGGGTCCATGTAGTGCACCAGCAGAAAGAACGGCTCGTCTTCTTTTGCGAGACCGTCGGCCACGGCGCGCGCGTTCCGCGTGACCTGCTCCGCGTGCTGATAATAGCGGGTGACGCGATGGAAGAAGCCCTGCACTTCCGGCTGGCTGCCTTTCTCGAATCGCAGCTTCCAGGTGCGCGAAAGCTGATCGAGAAAGAACCCGAACGGAAACGCGTTCTTCGTGTCGAGGTAGAAATCGAAACCCTGCGCGAACCCGAAACTTCGGCCGATCACGCTGTTGGCCGTGACGGCGGCCGTGCGATAGCCGCTCTCCTGGAGCGTTTCGACGAACGAAAGCTCGCGCGAAGAGAGCCGCGCCGTTTCGTGATGCACGCCGTGCTGCGACGGATAACGCGAAGTCAGAATCCCGGCTACGGAGGGCGCGGTCCAGCTGCTCGTGGAACGGGCCTTCGTATACCGAACGGAAGTGCGCGCCAGTTTCGCGAGACTCGGATTTCGCGTCACTTTGCGGTCGAACTGCAGACGATCTTTTCGAAGCGTATCGATGAGAATGAGCACGATATTCGGGCGGGCGTGTTCGCTGTCCGCGTTCGCGCCGGCATTCCCTTCCGCGCGATCGAACGTGATCGGGCCGAACGTGCCTCCCATCGCAAACCCCGCGCCCGCCACGAGCAGGAGCGCCGCCGGAATCTGCGCCGGTATGTGCTTGAGTGCAGGCCGCAGCATGAAAAAGAGAGCGAACGAAGCGAGGAGCATGGCGCCGAAGAGAAGCTTGCCGGTGCTGCTTCCCGCGAGCGAGAAGAGATCCGCGCGGAGCGCCCACCAGATCGTGAACAGGAGAGCCGCCTGCAGGAGCGCGAGCAGAAATCGATCGCCGGCTTTCGCGAACCAGTCGCGTTTCAGAAGCGCTGCCAGGCCGCGCGCGGTCAGTCCCGCAGCGAGAAAGAGAACGAGCGAGCCGATCACCGTGCCCGCGAGCCCGATCAGAAAGTCACCGGGGCCGATGCGGATGGAGCGGCCGAGTACGGAGAGTTCGCCCGCGCGAAGCAGCAGGCCGGAGAAGATGCCCCAGAGAATCCAGTTCATTGCAGTGAAAACTCCAGGGTCAGCGAATCAGGACGATGCGCGATGTGCGCGTGTCGTCATGCCCTTCACCGCGTGCTTCGAGCCGCGCGAAATAGAGACCGGACGCGACCGGTTCGCCGCTGTCGCTCGTTCCGTCCCAGACCGGCGCGTGCCATCCCGCGGCGCGATGCCCGGCTTCGAGCGTGCGCACGGCGCGCCCCGTCAGATCGTAGATCACGAGACGGACGAGAGACGCTCCGGGCACGTGATAGCGAAGTGTCGTGACGGGATTGAACGGGTTCGGGCTCGCGTCAGGCCCCGACACATGGACCAGCCGCGGTCCCGTCACGGCAATCGTTTCTCCCGCGCTCTTCGCGCGCGCCACGGCGCCGTCGCCGAGCGTAACGAGGAGCTCGCGCACCGTCAATGCTTCCGGCGCGCCGCCGCCCGACACGATGATTCTGTACGCGCCCGCGCCCGTATCGTCGTTCCAGAGAATCCGGAGCGTGCCGGCACGCTGTGAGAAAAAGACGAGGCCGCTTTCCGTATTCTGCGTCGCGCCCGCACTCTCCACCTTCTCGATCGCCGCAACGCGCCCCGCGTCTTCGGGCCACGCGAGCGAAACAAACGCGCTCCGGCTCGCTTCGCCTTCCAGCGTCAGCAGCAGCGTATAACCGTCCGGGTTACCGCTTCCCGCGCCGGGCTCACTCGCCAGGCTCATGGTGTGCGGCGCGCCCTTCGCAAAGTCGGGCAGAAGGACCACGCCCTCTTTCACGATCAGCTTCCCGAGAAAGACCACGTCGCCGACACCGAACCGTCCGTCGCGATTCAGATCGATCTCGGCCGCATCGTACTCCGCGGGATCCACCCGGCCGAGAACGATGTCCGCGGCGCGCGCGACATCCGCAGGCGTCCGCTGAAAGTCGATGTCGATATCGCCGAGAGGACGCGGCGCGGGCGCCGTTGTGAACGTGATCGGGGGCGTTCCTCCGAGCCCCTGCCCGAAGATGTCCTGCAGGCCGCCGACCAGCAGAGAATACGTCGTGTTGAACCGGAGCGAGTCGACAGGATCCACGACAAGAACGCTTCCCTCTGTCTCGAGCCGGCGCGAAACGGGCACTTCAGTCTCCCCGCGGAAGAGCTGCGCCCCGCTCAGGCTGGCAGGGTCGATCGGCAGGCTGAAGATCACGCGCACGTTCGCGTCAAGAGCCACACCCGTAGCGAAGTTCGCCGGGTCGCTCGCGAGCACCGTGGGCGCGCTCTGAATCGTCTGGAAGTTGCGCCACGCGCTCGGGATGCCGGGCCCGCAGTCGTCGACGGTGGCAACGCGCCACAGGTAGCGCTCACCGAGGGCGAGCTCCCCGATCGTGACGGACGGCGACGCCGGGAGCAGTGAGTCGAGGACGATCTCGGACGCGTCAGGATCCTGGACCTCGAGATAGTAGCCGGTTGCGGCCGGTACCGGCGTCCAGCTCATCGTGACGGGAATCGGCAGATTCGACGCACCCGAAGGCGGCCCTGAAAGAACGGGTGCGATGAGGCCCCGCAGCGCGCTCCCTTCGGCCGTGGGGGAAGCGCCGGCGGTACCGCAGCGGCTCGCGCCGACCACGAAATACTCGTACGTTTCGCCGAGCGCCGCCGTCTCGTCACTGAACGTGGTGTCGGTCGGCGATGCGGACGCGATCCACTCGCCATCGCGATACACGCGTACCTCTTCCATCACGGACGCCGAGCGATTCCAGTCGAGACGCACGGCGTTACAAAGATCGTTACTCGCGCGGAGACCCGAAAGGCGCACGGGCGTTTCTCCCACGCGGACCAGCCATGGCTCCGAACGCGGGCCGTCGCCGCAGACGCCGACAGGCTGCAGCTCGTAGCTCCGGTCGCCGATCGAGGTCATCAGAATGGACGCGCTGGAATTGCTTCCCGCCACGACCGCCACGGGGATCGCGTCCCCCGTCTCCCAAACCTTATAGAAGAGCGCGTTCGGGTTCGGGTCCCACACGAGTTCGATGTTCGAGCCCCGGCAGCCCACGGAGTCGGATTCCGAACTGAAGTTCGTCGTCAGGAATGCCGGACGGAAAGAACCGAAGTCGCGCGCCGTTTCCGCGTCGGCCGACACGCCGCACTGGTTCATCGCGGCAATGCGATATTCGTAGAGCCCCACGCCGCCGCGATCAACGAAGCGACGAAGCGCCGGGGCGAGCGAACCCACCACGAGAGTGGTCGAGTCGTTTCTCGTGCGCGTGATCTCGAAACCGTCGAGCACGATCTGGGACTGCGGCATCGACCACGTAATGACGACGGAATCGCAGAGCGTGTTCGAGGCCGTGACTGCGATGGGCGCCGGCGGACGAATCAGCGGGCGGCCCAGCGTGACGGTGACTTCCGCGGACTCGCCGCAACCGTTGAAGGAGCGCACGCGGTACGTCACGCTCTTCACCGGGAAATCGGTCGCGAACCCGTTCCCCGCGCCCACATAAACGGGATCCACACGATCCGACCGCGTTACGCGGATCGAGTCGAGCTGCGGGCTCCAGGTCACGTGCACCGAATCGCAGAACGAGCTGTCGATCCTGACGTCAAGCGGCACTGCGGGCAGATCGAAGACACGCACGAGCTGGCCTTCGCCGAGCGGTCCGGGGCCGCATTCACTGACGGCGCGCACGCGGAACTCGAATTCGCCTGTCTCGAAGACGCTGAGACGCAGACTCGGCTGCGCCACCGTTGCGATCAGGCTCCCGTCGCGCATGACTTCGTAACTCACTGCGCCCGCAACGGCCTGCCAGCGGAGCGAGAACGAAGCCGACTGACACGCCTCGCCGACTTCCGCCGTCCAGATCGGAATGCCGGGCGTACGGTTCGCGCGGCCGAAGTCTTCCGCTGCGATCGAAAGGGCGCAGCGGTTCTCAGCCTGCACACCGTAGCGCCGGGACGCGGCGTCGGGCGGGAAGTCGACCACGCGATACTCGTCCTCGCTCGATAGAACGGCAATCGTCGTCGCCGAGGCGCCGTCGTAACGAATGACGCGGAAGTTCTGCACTGGCTCGATCGTCGATTCGTATGTCCACGTCACGATCACGGAATCGCAGAGCCCGTCCGTGGCGTGCACGCTGTCGGGCGCGGGCAGGAATCCCGGGAACGCGAAGCCGGTGAGAAGCGTCGTCGAACCCAGCGTGCCGCATGCGTTGTAACTGCCCACATGATACGAACGCGGTCCGCCGTCAGGATGAGCGTCGCGCCAGCTCTGCACGCCGGCGCCGAGGAACGACGTGTCACCGGCCGACGCGATCCACACCCGGCTGTCCGTGCCGTTCTGCCATACGAGATCGATGAATCCGCACGAGTCCTGCGACGCGGACACGTTCGTCGGCGGCGATGGGCTCGCGAGTACCGTCACGGGGAACACGATGCTCGCGGGGCCCGGGCCGCATGCCGTGAACGCCGTAACCGTGAAGTTGTAATCGCCCGTCTGCGAGCGCACGAACGCGAACGACGTGTCCACGGTGCTGACGACGAATCCTCCCTGCGACACGCGGTATTCGAGCACGTTCGGCAGCGCGTTCCATCGAAGCGTGAACGACTCTCCCGTGCAGCTCGAGGAATCACTTGCCGCGGCCCATGTCGGGGCGGCCGGAATGCCGAGCATCGTTCCTTCGTCCTGGCTTCCGTCGTTCTGCGGAGAACGGCCGCACTGATTCCGCGCGCTGACCCAGTACTCATAGTTCCCCGGCGGCGGCGTGTGCACGAAGGAATTGCTCGTGACCGGAAGCGTCGTGATCGAGTCGTACACGCCTCCCGCATTCAGATCGCGGAACGAAATCTGGAAACCGAGCAGCGAGGTCGTTGACCCCGAATAGCTCCACGTGATCGTGATGCCCGTGCAGCCGCCATCCGTCGCCGAAACGTTCGAAGGCGCGCTCGGCGCCCCCGCGAGACGTCGCCCGACAACACCGGGGTCCGAGATGCGACCGCCGCAGACGTTCAGCGCCTCCACCGTGTAGATATTCGAAACGCCGCCTGTCGCGCCGTCATCGAAATATGTGGTGGCGGACGCGGACAGATTCGTCGCGATCGTGACGCCGCCTCTTCGAATCGTGTAGGACGAAGCGTTGGCCGCAGCCGACCAGGTCAGGCGAACGCCTTCGCAGAGATCCTGCGTCGCCGTGAGATTGCCCGGCTCTCCCGGCCCCGCGCGCCGCGTTCCCGTGTCGACCGCTCCCGTGGAAGTGCCGCACAGGTTCCGCGCCTTCACGGCATACGTGTACGACCCCGGCTGCACCGCAGTGTCCGTGAAGAAATAGGGCGCCGAGAACACTTCGGCGACCTGGTTTCCATTGCGTTCGACCACGTAGCTGAGCGCATTCGGAGACTGGTCCCACACGATATTGACGACCTGGCAGAGATCGTCCGTCGCACTGACGCCCGTCGGCGGTGCCGGCTGATCGAACGGGCGCTTGCCCTGCGCCGGGGAGCCGAAGACCGGCCCGCCCGAGCACCGGTTGAACGGGCCGATGCGATAGCTGTGCGTGCTCCCGTAAACCACGGCGGTGTCGAGGTATGCGGTGAGCCCCGGCCCGATCGAATCGAGAAACGCGCCGTCGCGCTCCACGCTGTACCCGCTCGCAAACGCGCCGCCGACCCAGGTCAGCTGAATGCCCGCGCAGTTGTCGACTGTAGCCACGAGATTCGTGACCGGAACCGGCGGCGGCAGAATCGTGCCGAGGATCCCGGTCGACAGAAGCGGAGTTGCGGTGCAATCGTTGAACGGCCCGATCTGATAAGAGTGATCGATGCCGGGCGCGGCAGTCGTGTCGACGTACGCCGTGATATCGGCAAGCACCGTGTCGACGAGAACTCCACCCCGCATGATGACGTAGCCGAGCTCGTTCTCGACATCGCTCCATGTGAGATAGACGCCGTCACAGGAATCCGTCGACGCGCTGACCGTCTCCGGCGGCGGCGGCGAGTCAGGCTTTCTCGCCCCCTGAATCAGCGCCGGCTTCGAAGCGCCGCACGAGTTCAATGCGATCACCGAGTAGAGCGGGCTTCCGGTCACGGCGCTCGTGTCGCGATAGAATCCGACGGCCGCGGGAACGCGCGCGATTTCATCTACGAAGTCGCGGACGATCGAAACCGTATCGGCCTCGACCGGCGCAATCCATTCGAGGCGGATCACGCCGCACGAATCCTGGCTCGCGGTCAGCGCGGTCACGTCCCCGGGTGCGGCAAAGGGGCGTGCCCCCTGAACGGTGTCGCCGTATACGGGCCGGTCCTCGGAGCAGAAATTCGCGCCGCCCACGCGGTAGTTGTATGTGCTCCCCGAAAGCGCCGTCGTGTCCAGGTGAGAAACCGACCCCGCGGGCAGGTTCGCGATCGGGAATCCGTTTCGCTCCACGATGTAAAACGCTTCCCCTTCGACATCGCCCCACGTCAGAAGGATGCCGTCACAACGGTCCTTCGTCGCGGCAAGCGCGGTCACCGGATCGGGGGGCAGCGGAAGGCGTTCGCCCTGGGCCGGGTCGGAGGGCGTGGGCGCGGGGAAACAGGCGCCGAATGCGCCTACGCGATACAGCGTCGGGAGCGCGCCGTCCGCGAGTGTGTCGAGATACGAAATCGCATTCGCGGGAAGCGTGTCGATGCCGATCAGATTGCGATAGATGATGTAGCCGTCTTCGTTCGCGACGTCGCCCCAGCTGATCATGATCCCGTCGCATCGATCCGTGGACGCCGAATCGATCACGGGGATCGCAGGCGGTTCCGCCGCGCTGCCGCTGTCGCCCGCCGCAGCCGATATGCCGCACGCGTTCGATGCGCGCACTTCATAAAACGACGCCCCGGCGGGCGGCGCGATATCGCGGAAGAAGAGCGGTCCGTCGCTCACGAGGCCGGCGAAGAGTCCGTCGCGGAGCACTTCGTAGCCGTCCGCTCCCGGTGACGCATCCCACGTAACCCGAACCACGGCACACGAATCATCGGTCGCTGAAACAGATGTCGGCACCATCGGGATCGCCGCCAGGCGCGTTCCGTTCGCCTCGCTCGACCAGGCGGCATCCACGATACATTTCGCAAGCGCGCCGACGCGATACGCCGCCGTCGTGCCGGCGGGAATCGTCGAATCCGAAAAACTCGTCACGTCCGCCGGAAGGTCGACCAGAAAGCCCCCGTCACGCTCCACGCGATAGCCGGTTTCGTTCGCGCCGTCGAGCCATGTCAACTGGACGAAGGCGCAGTCGTCGGCCGTCGCAAGCAGCCCGGTCACGGCGCCCGGTACCGCCGGCCGACTTCCGATCGCCGCATTCGAAAGCGCGGGGGTGATCGAGCAGCCGTTGAACGCGCCTGCGTAATACGTGTACGTCACGCCGGCAACGGCCGACGAGTCGCGCCACGTCACGATGTTCGGGGGGAGCGTAACGAGCGGAATGCTGTCGCGATAAACGGTGTAGCCTTCCTCGCCCGCGACCTGTCCCCACGCAAGCTGCACATAGTCGCACGAGTCGACCGTCGCGGTAAACCCGGCCGGACTGAACGGCGCGTTCGGCGGGCGCGTTCCGCTGTCGGTTCCGGAATCAGAGGCACCGCAATCGTTTCGCGCACGAATGCCATACGTATAAATGACTGTCGGAAGGGCCGCGAGATCCTGGTACGACACCGCGGCCGGACCGAGACGCGCCAGAATGTCGCCGTTTCGTAGAACGAATTGAGAGTCCGCGTCCGCGCCCGGCGTCCACGTAACGTAAACGGCGCCGCAGGAATCGTCCGTCGCTACGACGTTCGAAGGCGCGCCGGGGGCCCCGGGGAGCGCTGTTCCCGCGTCTGTGTTGCCGAAGATGACGCCACCCGAGCACGTATTGAAAACCCCCACCCGATAAGAGAGCGCCACGTCGATCAATGCCGGCGAGTCACGATATCCGGTGGCGCCGGGCGCGATCGTGTCGATCGGTACGCCCTCGCGCTCGATCACATAGCCGTCTTCGAACGATACGTCGGTCCACGCCAGCACCACGACGCCGCACGAGTCATCGCTCGCCACAAGGTCGTTCACGGCGGAAGGCGCCGCCGGCAGCCGCGACCCCGCAAGCGAGGCGGAAACCGCCGGCGTGACCGAACACGCGTTGAACGCGCCGACCTGGTAATCGGCCGAGGTGCCGGGCGCAATCACCGCATCCGTATAGAGCACCGTGTTTGCGGGGACCGTATCGAGCGCTACGCTGTCCCGGTACACGATGTAGCCGTCTTCGTTCGCCCCGTCTCCCCACGTGATCTCCACATGATCGCAGAGCGAGTCTGAAGCGCTCGCAAGCGTCGGCGCGATCGGGGGCGGCAGCAGCAGCGTGCCGGCGTCAACCGTCGAGGCCGAAACGCCACACGAGTTACCGGCCGCCACCGCATATTCGTACGTGCCCGGCAGCGGTGTGTCGGCAAACGTAAGCTGCACCGTCCGCGCGACAACGGCGCCGTCGCGATACACGAAGTACGAGTCCGCTTCAGCCGAAGCGCTCCAGCTCACGAACACCGCGGCACACGAATCGTCTGTCGCCGTTACGAGCGCCGGCGCAGCGGGCGCGTCCGGCGGGCGCGTTCCGACAACCGAAACCGAATCGCTTGCGCCACAAACGTTGAGAGCCGCGATCCAGTACGTCGAGGCGCCGTTCGGGGCGGCCGTATCGCGGTAGAACGGATCCGCCACGTTCGCCAGAAAGGTGTTCTCGCGGTACACGGCGTAGCCCGTGTCGCCGGGATCGCCGGTCCACGTCACGCGCACGAGACCGCACGAGTCGGTCGACGCCGCAAGCCCTGTCGGAGGGACGGGCAGCGGGAACACAGCCACGCTGTCGATCACCGTGATCGAGCGCCCGCATTCGTTCGCGGCGAACGCCGCATATTCATACACGCCGGGCGAAACGACTTCGTTGAACGTTGTCTCGCCCAGCAGAAACTGCGCGATCTCCGCGCCGCCGCGGAACAGAAACACGGTATCCGCGTCGGCGGCTGTGTCCCAGTTCAGGGTTACGCTCACGCACGCCGTGTCGCCCGCGGTGAATCCCGTCATCGCACCCGGCGCGCCGGGGAGAACCGTGCCCTTCGCTTCGGTCGAATCTGAAACGCCGCATTCGTTGCCTGCCGCAATCCCGTACACGAACGATCCCGAACCGCCCGGAGCATCCTCGTAGCCCAGTACCGCAGCCGCGAGCGAGTCGATCCGCGCGCCGTCGCGATATACGTAGTAGAAATCCGCGTCGACCGAAGCGGACCACGCCAGGACGACGACGCTGCACGACGTATCGCTTGCCGTCACCGTGACCGGAGGCGCCGGCGCACCAGGAAGCACCGTGCCGACCGCGACCGTGCTGTCGGGCGAAGTGCCGCACGCGTTTTCGCCGGCCACTCCGTAGACGTAGCTTCCGCCCGGCACGGAGTCGACATACGTGAGCGATGCCGAAGACACGGTGTCGATCGCGATGTTGTCACGGTAGATGATGTACGTGCCGTCGGTGACGGACAGGCTCCACGAAAGGAACACGACGGCGCAGGACGTGTCACTCGCCGTCACATTGGAAGGCGCTGCGGGTGCGGGCTGCAGGCGGCGTCCCGTAATCGACGACCCGAATGCGGGCGAAGAGGAGCACTCGTTGAACGGGCCCACCCGGTAGTTGTAGGTAATTCCCGAGAACGCGCTCGCGTCCAGGTAGACCGTGAGGTTCGCGCCGATCGTGTCGATCGGAACGCCGTCACGCTCGATCACGTACGCCTCTTCGCGCGGCACGTCGATCCACGACACTTCGATTCCCGTGCAGAGATCCGAGGTCGCGGACAGACCGCTCACGACCGGAGGCGCGGCCGGTTTGCGCCAGCCGTTCACGGTGCCGGAAGCGACCGGCACCGGTTCGCAATCGCTCCACGCTTCGATCCGATAGGAGACCGAGTCGGCCGCCGCAGCGGTTCCGTCGAGAAACGAAACGGTGTTCGGCGGCAGCGAATCGACCGCAATGCTGTCGCGATACAGAACGTAACCCGCTTCGCCCGCAACATCGGTCCACGACAGCAGGATCCCGTCGCAGCGATCGAGCGAGGCGGTGAAACCCGGCACGGTCGCAAACGGCGCCGGGCGCAACCCGATCGCGGTCGCCGAATCGCCGATACCCGGATTGTTGATGGCCGCGACCCAGTACGTCGTGTTCAGACCGACCGCCGCGAGCGAATCGCGAAACGAATTCGTGATCGTGTAGCGCACCGTGTCTGCCGTAAATACGGCGAATGAATCAGCCGCCGGCT
Organism: Candidatus Eiseniibacteriota bacterium; assembly: GCA_029262235.1. Classification (GTDB taxonomy): domain Bacteria; phylum Orphanbacterota; class Orphanbacteria; order Orphanbacterales; family Orphanbacteraceae; genus JABDJQ01. The sequence goes on from JAJCZU010000007.1 coordinate 36,987, forward strand.
GCGTGTCCCACGCGAGAGCGATCCCCCAGCACGAGTCGACACTCGCGGTCAGGTTTCCCGGTGCCGAAAGCTGGGCATACGCCGGCGCCGCCATCGACAGAAGAACAAGCAGGAGTGGAAACAGTGCGATCGCGCGGTTCCAGCGGCGCATGACGATTCTTACTTTACTTTCCGGGGGTCGAGGAACGTCCTCTGGAGCATGTACCCCATCTGTGAATTGTCCGTCCCTGGGTCTTCGATCTTAACAGAGATGCCCAAAGGCGGCAATTAGACGCGGTCTATCGCGTCAGGGGGTCATGATGAGGATGTCGTCGTGGGGGTCCGGAACCGCGACTTCCGTACTTCCCGAAGGAGTCGAGAAAAAGACGCCGCCCAGATCCATCGTAAACGTGTCAGGAAGCGCCGGCAGATTCGGGGCCAGATCCACCACGACGAAGAACAGCAGCTCCCGCCCCGGTACGATCACGCGGAGCGGCGCCGTCAACGAGTCGCCCTCGACCGTGAGGTCGACCGTCAGAACACGAAGCGTCGAATCGCTCGGCGTCGCGACCTGCGTCGGAATGAGCCGGCTTCCGCCCGTGCCGTCCGATACGTAAAGGCGGCTCGACGGATCGACGCGAATGCCCACGACCTCACTGATCACGGCCGCGTCGTATTTCATCTCGAATTCGATGCCGCCGATCGAATCCGCATTCGTCAGCACGATCGGGATCTCGTGGCCCCGCGTACCCGACCGGGCGAACGATTTCACCACCGCCAGATCGTACGTTCCCGGCGAAGGAACGCCAGGCGCCGTCATGACCATCGCCACGAACGAAGTCGCGCCCGGCACGAGATCGATCGTCCGCTCACCCGTCAGCACGCCCGGGCCGCTGCTGTCGACGACGCGCGCCACCACACGATACGAGCGCTCTTCGCTGAGATCGATCCGCATGTTCGCTTCGTAAAACGTGCCCGTCGCGTTGTCCTGCGACGGCGGATTCACCGCCGTGGCCGCAATCGGAAACGTGGCCGGTTCGTCCGTGTTCACATCCGCCGTCACGTCGTACACCGTGATCTGCAGCGAATCGACGATCGCCGACTTGCCGGCTGTGGTCGCCGCAGGCGCCGCGCCATTCCCTGGAACCGCGCCACTAACCGTGCCACTATAATAGGTAAGGTGAACGGAAACCTCCGCCTCGTTCGCGTGCGGGTCGAGCGGATCCGCGTCGAGACACGCGAGCCCGAGGGCCGCGATCAGCATGAGGACGAAAGCGTAAAGCCGCGCGCGGCCCGCGTGTTCGCAGGTAAGTTGGCAGAACCGTTTCATGCCGCGAATGGTAGCACAATTCGGGCACACTAGAACGCCAGGTGCCCGGGCCCCCGCACGAGAATGCCGCCGTAGAAGCTCCCGACAGCAACCAGGATCGCCGCCAGCACGAGCAGCGGAAGCCAGAGACGCCCCCCGAGTGCGGACCCGCGCCGCTCGAACCATTCGCGCGTCAGAAAAGCGAGCACAGTCGCAACCGAAGCCGCCACGCCGAGCCATCGATGCCGAAAGAGCGGCGTTTCGAGCGCCGCCCCGAAACCCTGCTTCCAGGCCGCCGCCCACCCGAGAGGCGCCGCCAGCAGCGCCGTGAGCGCCGCCGCGAACAGCAGAAACCGCGTGATCGGCCGCAAGGCCCGCAGATCCGCCATCAGCACGAACGCCTCACAAAGCAGCGCCGTCAGCAGAAACGCGATCGGAAAGTGGACCGTCATCGGATGCAGCTTGCCCAGGAAGCGGACGATCCGGGGAAACGCGCCCTCCTGTTCCTTCGCGCGCGCCGCCGCGTCCGCTTCAGCCGCCATCGTAGCCAGATAGATGTCCGGGTTCGCGCGGAATTTCGTCACGCAGCGGTCGCAGCAGAAGTAGATTCGCTCCCCCTCGTGATCGACAAAGAAGGCCGGGTCGATTTCCGTACCAGGCATGACGGGGCACGTTGTATTCTGCGCAAACGCCGCGCCCGGCCCGAACGACGCCGGCAGCCACGAGCCCGCAAACGGGCCCGCCAATACGACGGCCATCGCGATCGCTCCAAGTATCAGGAGTGGAAGTCGTCCCTTCCCTGCATTCATTGTCTTTCCCGATTCGGGCTCATTCTCCGTCCCTCGCGCTTCGTCATTCATGATCCGGCCTCCGCGATCCGAATCCGCATCCTGATCGCACGCTCTCCGATCCCGTCACACAAGTCCAACGGAATCGTGGCCGACCCGGTTTTCATTTCGCGCATTCATGGTATCATTTTGCCCATGGCACAAAAAGTGACACCGATGACGCAGGATTTCAGCAAGTGGTATAACGACGTCGTGAAGATGGCGGAGCTGGCCGAGCACGCCCCGGTCAAGGGGTGCATGGTCATTCGGCCCTACGGGTACGCACTCTGGGAGAACATGCGCGACAAGCTCGACAGCATGATCAAGGCCACGGGCCACGTGAACGCGTACTTCCCGATGCTGATCCCCGAAAGCTTTCTGCAGAAGGAGGCCGAGCACGTCGAAGGCTTCGCGCCCGAGCTTGCGATCGTAACGCACGGCGGCGGCAAAAAACTCGAAGAGAACCTCGTGCTTCGCCCCACGTCCGAGACGATCATCTATCATATGTTCGCGAAGTGGGTCATGTCGTACCGCGACCTCCCGATCCTCATGAACCAGTGGGCGAACGTGTTTCGCTGGGAGATGCGGCCGCGACTCTTTCTGCGCACGCTCGAGTTCCTGTGGCAGGAAGGGCACACCGCGCATCGTAACGAAGAAGAAGCCGAGGCTGAAACGCAGACGGCCCTTGAGATGTATAGAGAATTTGCAGAAGATACGCTCGCGATCCCCGTGATCACGGGCGAGAAAACGGAGACCGAACGCTTCGCGGGCGCGGTGCGGACGTACTGCATCGAAGCGATGATGCGGGACGGTAAGGCGCTTCAGGCCGGCACGAGTCATATGCTCGGCCAGAATTTCGCGAAAGCGTTCGATCTCCAGTTCCAGGACCAGGACGGCGAAAACAAGTACGCGTACAACACGAGCTGGGGCGTTTCGACGCGGCTCGTCGGCGCGGTAATCATGGTGCACGGCGACGACGACGGCCTCATTCTGCCGCCGAAGATCGCGCCGCACCAGATCGTGATCGTCCCGATCTATCGCTCCGACGAAGAGCGCGCGCTCGTCATGGAAGTCGCCGACAAGGTGCGCGCCGCGCTGCCCGACGTTCGCATCCACCTTGACGACCGCGACCAGTACAAGCCCGGCTGGAAGTTCGCCGAGTGGGAACAGAAGGGCGTGCCCCTCCGCATGGAGATCGGCCCCAAAGATGTCGCCAAGGGTCAGGTCGTCCTGACGCAGCGTCACGATCGCGAGAAGGAGTTCCTTCCGATCGACGACGCCATCGCGCAGATTCCCACGAAGCTCGACGACCTCCAGAAAGCCCTGCTCGAACGCGCCCGCGCGTTCCGCGACGAGCGCACCCACAAGATCGACTCCTACGACGAGTTCAAGAAGCGCGTCGGCGACGGCGGCTTCTATCTTGCGCACTGGGACGGCACCAAAGAGACCGAAGCGAAAGTCAAAGCCGACACCAAAGCAACCATTCGCTGCATTCCGTTCGACACGGACGGTGAAGAAGGCGTCTGTATGGTGAGCGGAAAGCCGTCGAAGCAGCGGGTTGTTTTTGCCCGCGCGTACTAGAATGTAATCGGGCCCCTTCATGAGGTGATGCACATGGCCATCGACAAAGATCTGCTCGAAATTCTCGCGTGCCCCGCGACCAAAGCACCCGTCGTTCTCGACGGCGGTTTTCTCGTCTCCACCGATCCCGCGACCCGGCGCCGCTACCGGATCGAAGACGACATTCCGAATATGCTCGTCGAAGAGTCCGAAGTGCTGCCCGAAGACGAGTGGCTCACGATCATGAAACGGCACGGCGTCGACACCAGCAAGTGAGCGCCCTGCGGACCCCGCGCCGATTCCACGCTCTTCTTCCCTCGCTCGTTCTTATCTCATTTCTTACCGTCTCCGCTGTCCATGCCGATTCCACGCTCACCGAATCACCCGCACTCGGCCCAGCCGAGCACATTCTTCCCGACGCCGAAGGATTTCGCCCCGAACTCTGGTCACCCGACGGCAACGCGCTCGTCCTCACCCGCGACCATCGCTACATTCGCATTCTCGACACGAAGTCCGGCCTGCTCTGGGACGTCTACTCCCTGACCGACCCCTCTCCCGTCCGCATTCCGATGGCCTGGGATTCCACCGGCGCCGCGCTTCGCTTCCTCGACTATCCCGCCGAAGCCATTCGCACCTACGACCTGAAATCCGGCGCCCTCTCCGCGTTTCATGTGCGCGACCCGTTCCTGCTCCGCGAAATGTGGCGTGGCATAGAGGCGCCCGAAACGCGCGCGATCGTCTGGTGGGACCCGGTACGCGAATGGTGGTCTGCCTTTCGAGAGGGGGAGGGTCAGGGAATCAAACTAGTCGGCACACTATCGGAATTGCAAATGGATCGCACTGTCTTTGATTTTTCTGGGGGCTGGACTGCGGACTTCAGGCATCGGCCCTCGGACCTTCTTGGAGTAGGCTCGAGAGAGATTCGGGTCGGCCCCTTGGACAACGGACTCAGACATTCGCGGAACATCAATGACGATCTCGGGGACACGTCACGCCGGATTCCGGGAGTCCTGCCGACCTGGGAACCCGGGTGCACTCGTCTCTGGTATATCGCGGAGGATGCAGGGACGGAACCCGGCCTGCACGCCTACGAACCCCGCCTCGACTGGTACGAAAGGAGAGAGCATCACACCCGCTCGCTCGGCCCCCTCACCGGTGGACAAGTTCTCCACATCGCCATCGCACCAGGCGGGAAGCGCCTCGCCTGGCTCACGGCCTCCGGAATCTACACCGCCAATATCGAGTAAGACGCCCCGTCTCCTCCCCTCAATCGGCTCTCTACCTGCCCTCTTTTCCGGCTTCTTCTCTTCCTTTCTTCCTCTTCTCCTTCCGCCCTCTTCTCCCTTCCCCTCGCTCAAAGAGTGGGGGTGAGGGCGGGTGGGCGCGTGTCGGTTCCCCGCAGCCTGAGCCCCATTGGAGGGCCGGGCAACGATGACCTGGCAGTCTGAGTTTGTTACCGCGGCACGACAGGGCGAAGGCGAGGAGAAGCCGACACGCCCCACCCGCCCCCTCATCCCTACTCCCACTTACCAATTCTTTTCAGCACCCCCCCCAACTCCCTGATCCCCTCAATCACGAAATCCGCATCATCCAGCTCGCCGTCCCGCCCGAAACCGTACAGGCACCCGACCGCCTTCGCCCCGATCCGCCGCGCACAGGCGACATCGTCCGCACGATCCCCGACAAAAGCGACGGCCTCGAGCGCCGGGAACGCCGACGCGATCTCGTTGGCCATTTCGGGTTTCTCGTCCTCGGGGGCCTGGCGATGCCGCACGCCGTGAAAGTACTTCTCGATCCGCTGCGACTTGAGCACGGTGCCGACATAGGGCTGCTGGCCGTTCGTGCAGATCCCGAGCGTGAAACCGGCACTGGTCAGCTCTTCGAGCATCTCGGGTACGCCGGGAAAGAGCCTGCCGTGGCTCGGCACGAGGTCGTTCTCGTGCACGATCACTTCCGCCGCGATCTCGGCGCCTGGCGCGATTTCTACGCCAGACGCGCGCGCGTCCCCCGACGCCTTCGCGCCGTGGGCATCGCAAAGGCCCGCGAGCCACTTCTGAAACTCGGCGGTCGGGATGCCGAAAAACGCCAGGATCTCGTCGCGGGGAGGGCACGGCACGCCGTACTTTTCGAATACATCCTGCACGGCCGTTACCGTAGCTTCGGCGCCGCTGAACAGCGTGCCGTCGAGGTCGAACAGAATCAGGCTCTCTGCGGGCACGACGGCGTGGAGTGGAAAGACGCGATCGCCGGGGTCGCCGGCGCGGCGCGGTTTGCTGCGGTCGGTCATCTCAGAACCCGCCGTCCTGCGCACCGCCATTCGCAAGCGTCCCGAGTGCGGTTCCGATCGCGCGCTCGGCAAGCGCCGCCTTCTTGTCGACCACGTACCAGGCGCCCCAGCGCTGCGGATCTTCGATGAAGCCCCCGATCGGATGATCCTGCGGCATCGCCGCGTCGATCAAGGTCGTGTATCGCGCGGGGTCGATCTCGGAGATCTGGCCGACTTCGGCGTTGGCGGCCGTCACGGCAAACGAGGGGTCGAGCGCGCCGGCCCGCTCGAACGAAGCGAGCGCTTCCGCCTTCTGCCGTTGATACGCGTCGTACATGTCGCTCGCGGCGAGGTCGAGCAGGGCGAGCGCGATTTCAATACGGCCAAGCAGGTCGTACGCAACGGCATCCGAAGCAACCGGCGGAATGTGAATCTCGCTTTGCGCGAGAAGGTGCGCTTCTTCCAGATCTTCCCGCCCGGCGCCCTCGCGAAGCACGCCACTCTTATAGAGCGAGATCGCGCGCAGCAGATTGCGGGCGCGCCGGATCGTCGGCTCGTTCGACGACGGGAGCTCGGCAAGCGCGTCGCCGGCCCCGGCGAAGTCGCCCGTTTCGAAGCGGGTGAGTCCGAGACGCGCCTCGAGATCGCTCCGCGGAATCGGGGTCACGCCGTCCGCGAGCAGCCGTTCGTACCGCGCCAGCGCGCCTCCGATATCACCGAGCTTGCGCAGAATGTCGGCCTCCGTCACGAGCAGATCGAGCCGGCCGGGACCGACCTGCTGCCCCAGACGGATCGTTTCGAGCGCGCGCGCGTAGTTTCCGAGCCGGTAGTACGCATGAGCAGCCACGCCGAATCCTGCAGCCCGCAGCGGCTCGCTCCCCTCGGTGGCCCACAGAAACTCACGAATCGCGAGGTCGTACTTCTTCTCGCGGTCGAGCATCAGGAGGGTGTTGTCGAGTCCGAACGCATCGGACGGAAAGTCGGCCCGATACCGGCCGAGCGCGCCGTACGCTTCGTCGAACCGCCGCGCCGCCAGCAGACCGATGATCTCGATCTGGCGCGTATCGGCCGACGGGCGGTCGCCCTCGGTGAGCTGCATGATATGCGCCACGGTGAGCGCTTCCTCCGGCTCGCCCGCACGCACGGCCTCGCGAAACGCGATCGGCAGCGCATCGCGCAGTTCGGGGTCCAGAAAGTAGAGATCGCGAAGGGCATCGAACGCGGTGGCATGCTCTTCGTTCCGCATGTGCCGGACCGCCTTCTCCCAGAGCGCCGAAGGGGTTTCGCGCACCGCCCCTCTCCCGCGCGCGGGCGCCGCCCCCATCGTCACGATGACTTCGTCCACGCGGAAGCTCGACTGGCCGCGCGACTGAAACCCGATGGCGCCTGCCGGAACGAGCCCGCGATCCAGCGCATGAACGGGCGTGCCGTTGCACGAAAACCGCAGAGAGTCGTCGAGCGTGATCCGCAGGTCGTTGTTCCCCCATCGCGACCAGCCCGGCACAGGATCCACCGTCGTCCATGTCTGCTCGCTCCCGTTCGAGAGAAACCGCAGAGAAGAAGCGCCGTCGGGCGACCAGTCCCAGATCCACGCCTGGGTCAGCGTGCCCTGGTCCGCGCGGGCACCGAGCAGAATGGTCGCGCCCGACCCGCTTGCGGGCTTCACGACCGCACGAAACGTGGCGAGCTCGGGAATCGTTTGCAGCAGCAGGTCCCAGGGATCGGACGAAGCCCCAGGGCGAACGGAGAGCGCGCCATCCTGCACACGAAAGGCGCCGCGCAGCCAGTCATCGCGCCCGTGCGAGAACGCCTCGAAATAGAGCGGCGGCGACGAACTGATCCCGTCGTCAAGGGCGCTGGCACGGGTCGGGAAGCGCCTCTCGAACCGGGCAAGCTGATCGATTTCCCATCGCCCCCCCTCGGCCACGAGAAACGCAAGGCCGGTCCCTTCGTTCGCCTCCATCGGCACCACGCCGACTTCCCTGCCGCCGACCACAACGGCGAGCTTCCCCTTGAAACCGCGGATCCCGACGCGATTCCATCCCCCCGGCTGGTAGCCCGCCGCCGGGGTCGGCGGCAGGAGCCGATCAACTCCACCGGGGGAGATCACGCGATCGATGGCCACGTGCCCGGTCGCGTCCAGGTGCACACGCAGGCCCGGCAGGCCGTCTTCGTACGGGACCGCGATCGTAAGGGCGGCATCCGCCGGGCCGCCGTCGAACCGCGCCAGAAACTCGATCGCAAAGTGACCGCGGGGGCGCCACTCGCAGCGCGCAACCGTCCGGGGCCCGCCCGTCGGAGTCGACAGAAACAGCGCGCCCCGTTCCCACGCACCGCCCCCCGTCCAGGGCGGACCGGGGTGATCGAACGCGTCGAAAGCAACGGGCGTCAGTCCGCGCACCAGATCCGCGCGCGAATGGACCATGGTCTGCGGGCGTTCGGTCGCCGGCGTTTGAGATTGAGATGGGTACGGCTGGGCGAACGAAAGTGAGGGAATGACTACGAGAAGCCAGCAGGGCGAGATCAATCGCCAAGCGGCATGTCTGAAACGCCTTACGCCGCCGGATCGGGCACGGGAGAGCCAAATCTTTCTAGGCTGGCGTATCGCAGAGGTTTGTGGATAACGCATAAGATCCGTTGAGACAAGAATCCTGCAACCCATTCAAATAAAATGCATTGCAATCACAATGCTTCCAATAGGGGCTTCGTTTGAGGTTATCCACTTATCCACAGCTCATGGATGGATTGCAGAAGCTCAGGCGCTGTACGAAAGCTCACGCCGGACCTTCTCGTAGGTGCCGTCGTCATGCTGCACGAAAACGTTCGACCAGGTCAACTCGCCCCGATAGACGTGAATCGTGACCGCGGGCTCGTCCCCGGCGTTTTCGATCGTATGATAGTCGAACGGAGGAATCAGCGCTCCGGCCTCTCCGACCCCGGCAATCACTTCTTTCTGCGCTTCGAACACCGCCCGGTCGTCCGGTCCGTCGCTCGTGCGGTCGTAGGAAACCACGCGGATCCGCCCCCTGTAAACGCACTCTACACACCAGGCTCCGGCGTGATCGTGCAGCAGCGTCCCCTGCCCGCGATCCCAGACCATCACGACGACCGAATAGCGGTTCTGCGGACACTTGTGAAGCAGCCGCCTCGCATAGGCGCCGGGCGACGGAGCCAGAAACGCAGGCCCGAGCAGCTCGGGATCTTCCGCAAACTGCCTTTTGAGGGCGTCTTTCACGGCCGCGCAGAGGCTCTCCTCGTCCGTGCATGCCATCGCCTCGTCGAGCCTGGCGACGAAGCTTGCGATTTTCCCCGCGCCCTCTGCGTTCGCTTCCACTGTCCCCTCCTGCGTTCCGGCCAATCCCGCGAATCATTATACCAGACATGTTGATTGCATGTGACTCACCGCGCGTCCGCCGGGTCCAATGCGCTGAGGGTTGCTTCTGCCCGCTTCCTCCTCATCAAAACAAAACAATTCATGATCTTTTGATCGCATCGCGGGAGAAGCCCTTGGCCTACGATATTTTAGACGTGGTTGATATCGGCCTGGATAACGCACGGAAGCTGAGCGAGGCCGAAATCAGAAGCACGGACGACTTTCTGTTTCGCTGCGGAAGCAAACCGGCACGGCTGGATGTCAGCAGAAAGACCGGGATCGCGGAGAAGAACCTGCGGCGATGGGCCAACATGGCGGATCTCATGCGGATTAACGGAATCGGGCCGCAGTATTCGGAGCTACTTGACGCGGCCGGCGTCGACTCGATTCACGCGTTGCGAAAGCGACACGCGGAGCTTCTTGCGGAGAGATTGAAGAAGGCGAACAGAAAAGCGCGGCTCGTGCGAGCCACGCCTCCCGTCTCTTTGATCGTACGCTGGATTCAGGAAGCCGAATCGATGGAGCCCGGCGTACTCGACTAGCCCTTCGTGAAAGGCGCGGATTCGCCGAAGTCGCCGATAAAGACGAATTCGTCGATCGAACGGCGCGTCCGCGTGCCGCTGTCGCGCTTGCGAAACGGTTCCGGCACGTCTTCGATCGCTTCCGCATAGCCGATCGCGATTCCCGTCACGGGTTCGAAGTCGCCCGGCAGCTCGTACTCCGAACGAATCTTGTCGCGATGAATTCCCGCCATCCAGTGCGCCGAGAGTCCACGCGCGGTCGCCTCGAACGTGAGGCTCGCCGAAGCAAGACCCACGTCATGCCACGCGGACCCGTTCGGCTTGTCGTTGCGCGAAAACTTCGTCGACGCCACGCTCAGGATCAGCACCGGCGCCCGCTTCGCCCACTCCTGGTTCGCGTCGCTCAGACACGACAGCATCCGCGCGAATTCCTTCGGGTCGTCCTTCGTCGCCACGAGAAAGCGCCACGGCTGCTCGTTGAACGAAGACGCCGCCCATCGCGCCGCTTCGAACAGGCAGCACAGATCGTGCTCGCTCACGGGGCGATCCGAGAAGCCGTAGGGGCTCCACCGGGACGACAGCACGTCGTGAATGGGGTGATCGGGGGTTGCTGCTTTACTCATGGTCGTTCCTCTCTTCGGTCCGGTATCAATTCAAGTCGAACAGTAACAGCTCGGCCGGGGCCTTCGCACGCAGCGTAAGCGCTTCCTCGTTGCTGATGGCGGCGCCGTCGCCCGCGCCGAGGCTTTCTCCGTTCACGTCTACGGCCCCGCTGATTACCTGCACCCAGGCATGACGACCGTCCGCAATCGTGTGCGTGACTTCGGAGCCCTCGTCCAGCAGCGACGCAAAGATGCGCGCGTCCTGGTGAATCGGAAGCGACCCGCCGGCACCGTCGGGCGATACGAGCGTCCGCAGGCGGTTTCGTTTTTCGTCGTCGGGAATCAGCGCGTCGGCATAGCGCGGCGTCACGCCTCGCTCGGCCGGCATGATCCAGATCTGCAGGAGATGCACTTCCTCGTCCTGGGAACCGTTGAACTCGCTGTGCACGATTCCGCTTCCCGCGCTCATGGCCTGAATGTAGCCGCGTTCGAGCGTTCCCGTATTGCCGCCGCTGTCCTTGTGCGCCAGTTTGCCGCTCACGACGTACGTCACGATTTCCATGTCGTTGTGCGGATGTGAGCCGAAACCCATGCCGGCGTCCACGCGATCTTCATTGATGACGCGGAGAGACCGGAATCCCATGTGCTCCGGATCGTGATAGCTCGAGAACGAGAACGAATAGTGAGTATCGAGCCAGCCGTGGTTTGCGTGGCCCCTGTCGTTCGATTTACGAATGCGGATCATTGTCCGGCTCCTTTCGATATTCGTTGCAACAAGTAATTAATCAAAAAAAGGCGCGCTACTGTTCTTCGAGCGAGCGGAGAATCTGGAGCATGTCACGGATTTCCCTGAGCGAAAGTCGCGAGAACTGCGTCCTGTGAATGTCCGCGATCGGCGCGTCGAGTGTGTCCAGAAGCCTGCGGCCGCGAGGGGCAAGCCGCACGCGGACGACACGGCGATCGGTGACATCCTTTTCGCGATTCACCATGCGCGCCAGCAGCAGGCGGTCAATCAGCCGCGTGATGTCGGGAACGCGCGTGATCATGCGGTCGGCGATCCCCTGGCACGGAAGTCCGGCAGGGTCCGCGCCGCGCAGGATTCGCAGTACGTTATACTGCGGACCCGAAATGCCGTGCGCCTTGAGGACCGCGTGCACTTCAGACTGCAGGCAGTCCGTGGTGCGGACCAGGGCGACAAACGCCTCCTGGGCCAGCTTCGACTTCGTGTCGTGCGGCGTACTCTTCATGACAGGGAGATTATATGGGAAAACGATATTTGTTGCAACAAATAAATGACACAAGGCGTTTCGGGGCCATCGCGCTGCTCGGCACGGGAGCGCTGATCATGAGTGTCGGGGCATCTCCTGGTGTCCCACCGGACGTGGACGCCGGTGGCGCAGCAGGGGACGCCAGTGCCGCCCCCGCCCCATCCCCCGCGCATGCCAGTGCCGTCCCCGCGCAGGTCGAGGCCCTGCTCCGCGCTCCCGACACCGGCTGGAGCGCGATCTGGCCCGGCTTCGATCCGGCGTCCGTTCCGGTCGCACTCTACGATGGCGGGTCGACGTGGCTCTTTCGCCACCCCGCTCCCCCCGCGGAGTTTCAGCCGAACGGTTCCCTGCACGGGAAGCCGCTCTTTTCAATGGAGGGGCGCCATCCAGCGGTGACCGCCAATGCGAGCGCCGTGATCGGGGAAGTGCGAACTGCCACGCTGCTTCTCGATCGCGACGACCGGGACGATCGCTTGCGACAGATCCTTCTGCACGAATCGTTTCATGTCTATCAGCGCCGCGCGCACCCGCACTGGAGCGCGAACGAGGCCGATCTGTTCCTGTATCCCGTTGAGCGCGCGGTCGTGCTTGCCGAGGCGCGGCTCGAAATCCTCGCGCTGTCCCGCGCTGCGAACGAACAGGGCAACGGCCGTGCGTCGTGGGCGCAGGCGGCGCTCGAAGCCCGTGGTCGCCGTTACGCCGTGCTCGACTCGACCGCGATCGCCTACGAACGCAAGACCGAGTGGAACGAGGGTACGGCGACCTACGTCGAACAGACCGGGGCGGCATGGGAGCGCTTCGACACGCTGCTCGACCGCCAGTACCCGCCCGAGGACGTGCGCCAGCGCGCGTATGTTTCGGGCGCGCTCCTCTGCCGTGCGCTCGACTTTCTGCGACCGGGCTGGCGGATCGCGCTCGAGCAGAACGATACGATACCGCTCGACGTGCTGCTTGCGGGCGCGATTCCGGCTGGCACGGTGGCCGCCACGCTTCCCGTCGACAGCGTACTCACCGCGTCGCACACCGAGATCGCGCTGCTCGCGGTGCGAAACCGGGAGCGCCTGCGCGCAATGCAGGACCGGCCCGGCTATCAGCTTCGCATTCAATCGCTCGAGGAGCCTCTGTTTCCGGAGCGATTCGATCCGCTGAACATGGTGGTACTCGAGCCTGGCGTTGTACTGCACAGCCGGTTCGTGCGTCTCGGAAACGGGCGGGGATCGGTCGAGGTGTTCGACTGGGAGTCGCTTACGATTGCGAGCGGTGCGAACCATCCGCTCTTCGCCGGAGTGCGCGAGATTTCGATTACGGGGCTGAGCACGCCGGTGGTCGTCGCGCAGGAAACGGGCACGATCCGCATCGCGACGCCGCCCCTGCAACTCGTTTTCGAGGGGGCGACTTTCGTGACGCTCGATTCCGCTACGATCATCACGCTTCCGGGAGGACCTTGATCAGTCCAGGTAGCCCATGGCGCGCAACTGCTGTTCCAGGTTCGGGTCGAGCTCTACGTTCTCCGTAGTGCCGCGGATTGCGCGCGCGTCTTCGATCGTAGCGTTCAGCTTCTCGAGCATCGCCTTCGCTCGCATCGAGTCGAGCGCGATTGTCGACCTTTGCTCGCCCGGGTCCGCTCCGAGATCGTACTGCTCCACTGCCTCTGAAGACTGCTTCCAGTACTGAATGATCTTCGCTCCGTCGACCAGCAGCATTTGCGCTTCGGCGCCCGACGAGCGAGCGAGCTCCGCGAAGATTTCGGACCGTGGCTCGAAACGCGCATCACCCCGAAGCAGGGGAGCGAAGCTGTAGCCACGGAACGTTGCGGGAGCGGCGATGCCGGTCAGATCGAGCAGAGCAGGGGCTACGTCGACCATGCTCACGTATTCGCGCGAACGGCCGGGCGGCGCCCCCGGAATGCGAATGAAGAGCGGAATGCTCACGAGTTCTTCGAAGAGCGTCGTGCCATGCTTCCAGCTTCGGTGTTCGTAGAACTCCTCGCCGTGATCCGCCATCACGACCACGATCGTATTCTCGAGCAACCCCTGTTCTTCCATCCACTCGAATAGATCACCGACCGCACGGTCGACCTCCCGAACGTCGTCGTCATACTTGTCGATCCGAAGCCGCAGGCTGTCGGCCGGGATCGGGGGCGCCACATCGAACGGATAGAGCGTCGCACCCGAGGCCCCGTACTTGAAATCGAGCGGGCCGGGCGGGGCGTAGATTCCGCGCCCCACGTAAGGCGTGTGCGGCTCGAGCACGTGAACGTACGCGAAAAAATTCTCGCCCCCGATCTGCTCGATCCATCGGCGGAATGCATCGCTGAGCCGCGGCGTGGTCAGCCAGTCGAGCACGAGTGCGGGACGGCACCACTCCTCGAAAAGCGTAATGAGGTCGTGCCTGTGCCACGGCAGCATCGGGATCTTGCCGACCGTGCGGCCGAAGTACTCCGTAATCAGCAGTCTCTCGTACGCCGGTTTCCCCATCGAAACTTCATGTTGAAAGCCCTGATCCAGGCCATAGATCTTCGGCACGAAGGCGCTCGCGGTAAAAATGCCCGTTCGATAACCCTCTCTCTCGAATGCTTCCGCGAGCGTTTCGAAACCCCCGTTCAGGCTCGAGACCTTCGTTTCGACTCCGTGCGAAGAGGGATATTGAGACGTAAAGAGTGAGGTGACGGCGGGGTGCGTCCAGCTCGACGTGGAGTAGGCGCGATCGAAAATGCGCGCGTCGCGGGCAAGGCGATCGAGATGCGGTGTCACGCTCCGCGGATACCCGTAAACCCCCACGTGGTCCTTGCGCAGCGTGTCGATCATGAGAACGAGCACGTTCTGTCTGCCCGTAATGCCGGGCCGGCCGGGGTCTTTCACGAGGCCCGCCGTGAAGTACGAACCGAGCGCGAGCGTCAGGCCGAGCGAAAGCATGATCAGCGCCGGCTTCGCGCGCGGAAAGTCCCCGAGCCTGCGGCCGAAAGCGACCCCGAGTGGAATCGCGCCTCCGAAACATGCGGCCCAGAAGAGTGTAGATCCGGGAGGAACGAGGTCGGCAAGCAGATGGCGGATGAGAACGGCGTGCAGAGTGAAACCGAGAACGAGCGCGGGAACGATTCCGTTCGGTCGCAGCACGCGAAGCGGCGGAATCCTGCTGATGAGCGTGAAGGCGGCGCCGACGAGCGACCAGTACAGAAGAAAAAGCAGAATGATTCCCGGAATCATCGCGGCGGTGAGAAAGGAACGGCCGCCGAGAAGCCGCAGGCAGACTTCGGCAAGACAGACTGCCGTTCCCCAGAATATGCCTGCGAACATGTGCCCTCCTGCCGGTCATTGTCTGCGATCGGAGCGGAATCGACCGCGCATCGGATCTTACACGTGCCTCTTCGGTTCATGCAATCCACTTGCCTGCATGGCGCCCGTCGCCTAGAGTCGGAGCACGATGCAACTCACCGGACCCTGGTATATGCGCCTGCACTGGCAGGTCTTCATCGCGATGCTCCTCGGAATCGCAGCCGGCCTTCTCGGCGGCGAAGCGATCGTGCCGAGCGTAGCATGGCTCGGTACGCTCTTCGTGCGTCTGCTCAAGATGGTGATCGTGCCGCTCGTCGCGTTTTCGATCATTTCCGGCGTTGCCTCTGTCGGAGCCGGTGCCTCTCTCGGCCGTCTCTTCGGCAAAACCCTCGGCTACTACGTACTTTCGAGTCTGCTTGCTATTATCGTCGGCCTTCTTCTCGTGAACCTGATCCGTCCGGGCGACGGCGCGAACCTCGTAGACGCGGAAGCCGCGGTGCTGCCGGAGCTCGAAACGCCCGGGGGCCCGACCGATCTTCTCATGCGCATGGTTCCGGTGAACGTGATTGACGCGGCTGCCAGACCCGACATGCTCGCGGTCATCTTCTTCTGCATCCTGTTCGGCATCGCGATCGCTTCGCTCCCGAAAGATCCGCGCGAAACCATGACGAACTTTTTCAGCGCCGGTTTCGAGGCGATGATGAAGCTCACCTCGGGCGTGATCCGCTTCGCCCCCATCGGCGTTTTCGGCCTCATCACAAAGGTCGTGGGCCTCACGGGATTCGCTTCGTTCAAGGCGCTCGGCCTCTACATGCTCACGATCGCGGCCGGCCTTTCCATTCATATGTTCCTGACGCTGCCGCTCCTGCTCGTGTTTCTCGGGCGCATCAACCCGCGCGTTCACTTTCGCAACATGATCGAACCGATCGCGCTCGCGTTCTCCACGAGTTCGTCGGGCGCCACGCTGCCGGTCACGCTTCGCACGCTCGAAAAGGAAGTGGGCGTTTCGAACCGCGTCACGTCGTTCGTGATTCCGATGGGCGCGACTGTCAACATGGACGGTACCGCGCTTTACGAATGCGCCGGCGTTCTGTTTATCGCGCAGGTACTCGGCATCGACCTGACGCTCGCGCAGCAGGCGATTGTCGTGCTCACGGCGCTGCTCGCCTCGATCGGCGCGGCGGCCGTACCCAGCGCGGGCCTCGTGATCATCTTTCTCGTGCTCGACGCCGTGAACCTGCGCGGGCCCGAAGTCGAAGCGATCGTGGGCACGATGCTCGCGATCGACCGGCCGCTCGACATGTTCCGCACGGCTGTCAACGTGTTCAGCGACTCGTGCGGCGCCGCGATCATCGCCCGCTCCGAAGGCGAAGAAGGGGTCGATATCGCCTGATGGAACTGATTCTTCCCATATGGTTCGTTTTCGGCATCATCGGCGCCTGGATCGCGACGACGAAGGGTCGTTCCGGCTGCGGATGGTTTCTGATCTGCGGGCTGCTCGGTCCGATCGGCATTCTGATCGCCGCGATTATCAAGAAGAAGGGATAGCCGTTCCCCCGCGCGGAGCGCTCTGCCTGTAAGAGCCACGCCAGACCGCACGATTCACGAACCCGCTTGACTCACCCCGCCGTCATCCCCTACGCTTCGTGTACAAATGATTTCACGTTTCTTCGGGCTCTCAGGGAAAACGGTGCAAAACCGTTGCGGGCCCGCCGCTGTAACCGGGGACGAAACCTGCAGTTCAGCCACTGTGACTCTGTCATGGGAAGGCGCAGGAAGTAGGACGATCCGGGAGCCAGAACACCTACCCGAAGAACCAACCGATGCAGGCTCGCGGATCGCGCCGGCATCCGGTCGTTTACCATGCAGACAGATTTTCCAGGACGCCCGGCGCGGTTTTCGCGTGCCGTGTTTCGTCTCGTCGTGCTGGCCCTGCTTTGCGGGGGGGCGGCGGCATCCGTGCACGCGGAAGACGGTGACGGCGGCGCAGCGGTTGCTCACGCGGGCGCGGCGGTTGCTCACGCGGACGCGGCTGCAGACACGAGCAAAGCGGTCGACCGGATCACGGCAGGCCGGGCCGCGACCGACACGATCGATGTGCCGGCTTCGACGATGCGGGCACGGGAGCAGGCGCTCCGCTCCCCGTACCCCGTAACCTGGATCGACTTCGCCGCCGCGAACGCGAACCTGCACGACCTGTCGGACCTTCTCGAAAGCGTCCCCGGCGTGCGCGTAAAACGGTACGGCGGCCTCGGCGCGCTCGCCACCCCGTCGGTTCGCGGCAGCGGCGCGAGCCAGGTCGAAGTGTTTCTCGACGGCGTTCCGCTGAACTCGGCGCAATGGGGCATCACGAACCTGAGCGAACTGCCCGTGCAGCATCTCGACCATGCCGCGATCTATCGAAGCGGCTCCTCACTCGCTTCGGGGCGCATCGGCATCGGCGGCGCGCTGCATCTTTATACCCGCCGCGCGGACACGCCCCGCACGACCTTCACCTCGTCCGCGGGCAGCTTCGACACGTATCAGAATGCTCTCGTGCACGCGCGCCCGGTCGGGCCCGCGCAGCTGCTCGCATCGTATTCGCGAACCGAAAGCGACGGTGACTTCACGTATCGGTACGATCCCGGCACGCGCTTTTTCAATGAAGATGATGACAGTGAAGTGCGTCGTGAGAACAATCGTTTCCACGAAGAGGGCCTGCTTCTCAAACTGGCCTCGCCGCTTCCCGGTGGCGCGTCGCTCCACGCGCAGGCTGACTGGTACGATCGTGACGGCGGCATTGCGGGACACGGAAACCTGCTCTTCGAAGCGGCTTCGAGCGAGGGTAGCCGGCGGCTTGCGTCGCTGCTCGTGAACGCGCCGCCGATGGCGGGGGGGCGGCTGAAGAGCGAAGCCGGCGGTTACCGGCTCGCGCGCACCGCGCGCTACGAGAACCCTCTGCGTGAAACCGGGCTCTCGTCTTTTCCCGTGAATCACGAAACGGAAGCGAGCGGGGTCAGGGCGAACAGCGCGTATCACTGGCTCGAAGCGGGGCAGACGATACACGTCTTCGTCGAGCGAAGAAGCGAGCGCTTTACGCCGACCGAAGATCGCGCGGGCGCAGCAGGCGCGGGGGGTTCGGGTGCGGCGCAGCCCGCGACGTTCGCGCGCGAGCGTACCCTTCACTACTGGGGCGCCGAGAATCGTGCTTCGTTCGCCGGCGATCGCGTTTCACTCACGGCTTCCGTTCAGGGTCAGGAGTCCGAAGACAACTTTCACGGACAGGTTTCGTTCGGACGGCCGCCGGAAGCGCGAGCGGAACGTCACCGTTTTTCTTTCACGGGAAACGCCTTCGGCGCCCGCTGGGAGTTCGCGCCCGGTTTCGCGGCGCGCGCCTCCCGCACGAGAAGTGCGCGCTTCCCGACACTGTTCGAGCTCTTCGGCACCAGCGGCGAAGTCGTAACGAACCCGGCGCTCGTCCCGGAACGGGCCACGTCATGGGACGGCGGCGTGCGCTATGCGCGCGGGGGCTTCATGGCCGACCTCGGGGTCTACCATGCCGCGCGCGACTCGATCATTTATCTCGTGCAGAACTCGCAGCGCGCGTTCGTCGCGCAGAATCTCGAACGCGTCATAGCGAAGGGCGTCGAGTTTGAATTCGAATGGCGCCGGGGGCGTTTCCATTGCGGCGGCTCGTTTCTGTCGCAGGACGTGCGCCACGACGGCACGATCGCGCGCTGGAACGATCGCTGGCTCCCGTATGTTTCCCCGCGCGAGTATGCGCTCCGTGCGGGCGTGCGCGCCGGCGCGTTCCGATTCGGCTACGACGTTCTCTACGCCGACACGTTCTATCGCGATCGCGCGAACTCGCCCGAGAACCGGGCCGACTCGCGCACACTGCACAATGCAAGCGTCCGCTGGCAGCAGTGGCAATCCGTCGCGTTCGATTTCGACATGCGCAACCTGACCGACGACACTTCCTACGACGTGTACGGCTATCCGATGCCGGGCCGTTCCTACTACATGACCATGACGCTCGACGCGCCGACACTCACGCATTCGGGCAACAAGAACCGCATACCCTGGAACGAGGACACACCATGATCGACAATTCGAAAACAATCATCCCGGCCGCCCTGTTCGTGCTTGCGCTTGCGTGCATGATCGCGCCCGTTCCCGTGCACGCTGACGATTTCCTGTTCGCGACGACGACCGAGTACGAAATCTCGGGCTCCACTGCGCGCGTCGAACTTGATACACCGTGGTCGCCGCAGGCGGATATCACTCCGGTCGGATCCGACGCAGTCGTCCGAAACGACGGCCGCTATCTCTACGTGGTGAACCGGCTCGGCGCCGACAATCTTCAGGTCATCGACCCCGGGGCGAGCTTCCAGACCGTGGCCGAGTTCTCACTCGGCGCGGGGAGCAATCCGCAGGACGCGGTGATCGTTTCGCCGAACGAGGCGTTCGTGTCGCGCTACGAGTCGACGCAGCTCTACGTCGTCGATCCGCTCGGCCAGGCGATTCTCGATTCGATCGACCTCGCACCGTTCGCCGACGCGGACGGGCTGCCCGAAGCCGCGCGCATGATCCGTGTCGGCGGGCGCATCTTCGTCGCATTGCAGCGGCTCGACCGCACGAACGCGTGGGCGCCCGCGTTTCCGTCGATGGTCGCCGTGATCGATATCGCCACGCGTACTCTCGTTGACGCTGACCCCGTTGCGCCGGGAATGCAGGCGATCGCGCTCGTCGCAATGAACCCGTCGAATGAAATGTCGTGGGACGAAACCGGTGCGCGCATTCTCGTGCCGCTCGTGGGAACATACGGCGTGAACGACGGCGGCGTGGAAGCCGTCGACCCCGTCGCGCTTCAATCCCAGGGGCTTGTCGTCAGCGAATCGCAGCTCGGGACCGAAGTCGGACCCGCCGTCGCCGCCGGGAACGATCTCTTCGTAGTCACTTCTTCGAACTTCTTTTTCGATACGCAGCTCATCGCATTTGATCTGGTGGGCGGGGTCGTGACAGATACGCTTCATGCTTCGTTGGGTTTCGTATCCGACTGCATCCACGACCCTCCCACCGATCGCCTCTACCTCGCCGATCGTAAGAACGCGGATCCCGGCGTGCGCGTGTTCGACGCCGCCACGAAAACCGAGATCACGTCATCGCCGATCGACACCGGACTGCCGCCGCACGACCTGACGCTGTTTCGCGCGAGCTACGTCGGTGTGGCAGGCGGGGGTGAAGCGAACGAGAACGTGGACGGCGCGCAGAGCGCGGGCGGCGCGGACGAAAGCGCAATCGAAGCGCCGTCGCTCACGGCTTGGCCGAACCCGTCGCGGGGCGAGGTCACGATCCGCATGACGGGCGCGCGGGATGTGAATCGCACGCACTCGGTCGCGATCTACGATATCCGCGGGAGGGTGATTCGCGTGCTGGCCGGCTCGGGCGCGAACCGGACCGACCATGTCTGGGACGGCACGGATATCAACGGACGTGCCGTTTCTCCGGGTGTGTATTTCGCGCGCCAGCGTTCCCTCGATCCCGCATCGAGCGACGCGCCCGCACTTCGCCTGATTCGCATTCGCTGATCCGCGCACTCCGGCGCGAAGATGTGTCCTGCCGAAAGCTCGCCCGCGCGGGGATTTCTCCGTTTTCGCGGCGCACCGTTTCGCGCATAATGGGGCTCGTACCCGGGTTCGATCATCGCAGCCTGCATCGCCGGAGTTCATGATGAAAATCACAGCGTTCGCCCCGATCTCGATGGGGAATGTCAGCGTCGGATTCGACATCCTCGGAGCGGCATTCGCGCCGATCGACGAAACGAACCCGCCCCTCGGCGATCGGGTCACGGTGAGCGCGTGCGAAGCGGGCGCGGCGAGCGGGGGGGCGGCGAGCGGCGCGAATGTCTCCGGCACCGGCGCTCCCGACACGCTCACGGTCGGCGGGCCGTTCGCGCACATCCTTCCCGAGGACCACGCGCAGAACCTCGCGCTCATCGCCGCCGGCTACTTTCGCGCGGCGCTCGAAGCGAAGGGCGGGGGGTGCGCGCCGATGGCCCTCCATCTCGAAAAGAACCTGCCGATCGGCAGCGGTCTCGGTTCGAGCGCATCGACGGTCGTCGCGGCGCTGGCGGCGATGAACGAATTCGCGGGGCGCCCGTTCACGCCCGACGAACTCGTGGTCGTCATGGGGCGCGCGGAAGGACACGTGAGCGGCGGCGTTCATCTGGATAACGTGGCGGGCTCGTATCTCGGCGGGCTGCGGCTCCTCCCGGCCGACGGGCGCGACGGCGGTATCGCGCTCCCGGGCGCGGACCACTGGTACTGGGCCCTCGCGTATCCCGGCACGACGATGCTCACGAAAGAGGGGCGCGCCGTGCTGCCGAAGACTGTACCGTTCCATACGGCGATCGAAGCCGCCGGACATCTCGCTTCGTTCGTGAGCGCCTGCTATCGGGGCGACGACGAATTCGCCTGGGAACACCTCGTCGACCTGCTCGCCGAACCGTACCGCGCCAGACTGCTGCCGGGGTTCGCCGAAGCGAAAGCAGCGCTGCCGGCACTCGGCGCGAAAGCCGTGGGCATTTCGGGTTCGGGCCCCACGATCTTCGCGATCTCCGATACGCGCGCCGGCGCCGACAAGCTCGCGGATTACATGCGTGAGCACTATCTGAAGAACGAGAACGGATTCTGCCATCTTTGCAAGTTGCAGAACGAAGGCGCGATCATCACGAAGTCGTAGAACAGAAAAGGCCAGGCCGCTCGAACGAACAACCGAAAACGGACTGACATGCACTACACGAATTTGAAAGACGAAACGCAGCGCGTCGATTTTGCCGAAGCCGTCGCGACGGGGCTCGGCAGAAACCAGGGGCTCTTCATGCCCGAGTCGATCCCGCGCGTGGACGATCCTGCGGCGTTTCTCGCGCAGCCGTTCATCGAGCGCAGCATCAACGTGCTGGCCGGATTCGTCGGGAGCAGCATCCCTACGGACGTGCTGGCGCACATCGTACGCGAAGCGTTCTCGTTTCCGGTGCCGGTCGTGCAGGCCTCGCCGAAAACGCGCTGCCTCGAACTGTTTCACGGGCCGACGCTCGCATTCAAAGACTTCGGCGCCCGCTTTCTCGCGCGTTCACTCTCCTATATAGCGGGCGACCGCAAGATCACGATCCTGACGGCGACATCGGGCGACACGGGCGCGGCGGTCGCGCACGCGTTCCACGGCCTCGACAACATTCGCTGCGCGATTCTCTACCCGGCAGGCAAGATCAGCCCGCTGCAGGAGAAGCTGTTCTGCACGCTCGGCGGGAACATTCATACGTTCGCGGTCGACGGCGCGTTCGACGATTGTCAAACGCTCGTGAAGCAGGCGTTCGACGTCGACGCCCTTCGCAAAGATCTCGCATTGAACTCCGCGAACTCGATCAACATCGCCCGCCTGGTTGCCCAGATCTGCTACTACTGGGAGGGCGTGGCGCAGATCCCGGCCGGCGACCACGACTCGCTCGTAATCGCGGTTCCGAGCGGCAACTTCGGCAACCTGACCGCCGGGCTGATCGCAAAGGCGATGGGACTTCCGGCGAAACGATATATCGCCGCGACGAATCGCAACGATACGGTGCCGCGATTTCTAGCGACAGGCGAATGGGAACCGAACCCGACCGTGCCGACGATGTCGAATGCGATGGACGTTTCCGCGCCGAATAACTGGCCGCGCGTCGAGGCGCTGTTCGCACGGGGCGATCTGGAGCCCGGCATTCTGACCGGGTTCGTGACGAGTGAATCCGAGACGGAAGCGAAGCTTCGCACGCTGAACGGCTATGGCTACGTCAGCGAACCGCATGCGGCGGTGGCGTTTCGCGCGCTCGAAGAACGTCTCGTCCCCGGCGAGAACGGTCTCTTTCTCGGCACCGCACATCCCGCGAAGTTCCTCGAGACAGTAGAACGTGTGCTCGGAACGAAGCTCGCGCTCCCCGAGCCCCTTGCGGCTGTTGCGGACAAGGGTGTTCTCTCCGTCCACATTCCGAACGATTTCGGCGCGTTCGAACGCGAACTCAGAACGCGCCTGGGGTAGCGACCCATCTCCGGCAACGCCACGCCATCGGAAGCGACGCCCGGCACCCGCCCCGAGCACAAACGCACCGCGATCATCGTCGGCGCCGGGCCTGCCGGCCTGACTGCGGCCTACGAACTGCTTCTCCGCACCGACGTGTATCCGATCGTGATTGAGATGTCCGAGTACATGGGCGGCATTTCGCGCACCGTGAACTACAAGGGAAACCGGATCGACATCGGCGGCCATCGTTTCTTCTCGAAGTCCGATCGTGTCATGAACTGGTGGCTCGCGATGATGCCGGTCGAGCCGGGCGCGGACGACGAGATCACGATTACGTACCAGCGCCAGTCGCGCGATATTTCCACGCGAGCGGTTTCGCGGGAAACGGATCCCGGCCCGATAGCGCACAGCATGACCGGGCAAACCGCCACTCCGACCACGCAAGTCCCGAATCCCGACACGGTCCTGCTCGTCCGCAGCCGCCGATCCCGTATCTACTTTTTGCGCAAGCTGTTCGAGTACCCGATCCGGCTCAGCGTCGACACGCTCACGAAACTCGGCGTTCTGCGCGTCGCCCGGATCGGCTTCAGCTACGTGAGGGCGGCTCTCTTCCCGATCCGGCCCGAAACCAACCTCGAAGAGTTTTTCGTCAATCGATTCGGGCGCGAGCTCTACTCCACATTCTTCGAGTCGTATACGGAGAAGGTCTGGGGAGTGCCGTGCCGCGGCATCAGCGCAGAATGGGGCGCGCAGCGAATCAAGGGGCTCTCGATTGCGAAAACGGTCATGCACATGTTCAAGAAAGTGTTTTCGCGGGGGAGCGACCTCGCGCAGAAGAACACCGAAACATCGCTGATCGAACGATTTCTCTATCCGAAGCACGGCCCCGGACAGATGTGGGAAGAGGTCGCACGGCGGGTGCGCGAAATGGGGGGCGAAATTCACACCGGCCTTCGCGTAAGCACGGTGCGGACGGAGGGCGACTCGCTCCGCATAGCCGGCGTCGACACGACACGCGTGGATCGTTCACCGGGTCCATCGTTCGAGGGTGACTTTTTCTTTTCGACGATGCCGGTCCGCGAGCTCATCGCCCAGCTCGACTGCCCGGTTCCTGCGGACGTGCGCGCGGTCAGCGACGGCCTCGTCTATCGCGATTTCCTGACCGTCGGGCTTCTCGTCAGGAAGCTCGAACTGCGCGACAAGAGCGAGCCCGGGCGCAAACTGATCCGCGACAACTGGATCTACATTCAGGAACCGGACGTGCAGGTCGGGCGACTTCAGATTTTCAATAACTGGAGTCCGCACCTCGTCGCCGACCCCGATACCGTGTGGATCGGCCTCGAGTACTTCTGCAACGATACGGACGATCTCTGGAAGATGACGGATTCGGCGCTGTACGAATTCGCGCGCATGGAAATGGAGCGCATCGGCATTCTCGCACCCGGCGCCGTGCTCGACGCCACCGTAATCCGCATGCCGAAGACGTACCCCGCGTACTTCGGCACGTACGACGAGTTCCACAAGGTGCGTGACTTCGTCGATGCGATCGACAACCTGTTTCTCGTCGGCCGAAACGGCATGCACAAGTACAACAACCAGGACCACTCGATGCTGACGGCAATGACGGCAGTCGACAACATTGCCGCCGGGCGCACCGACAAGTCGAACATCTGGGACGTGAACGCCGAGCGGGAATACCACGAGGAGAAGTGATGAGCGGAGGCGGAACGTCGGCCGCACATTCCGACGATGACTAGGACTCGCCCTTCACCATCTTCCTGATGAGCGCCATCTGCCCCATGTGATAGTAACTGTGTTCGAGCAGCCCGAGCAGGTTTCGAAACCACGTTCCGTACTTGCCGTCGACAAAATCCCCCTGCAGCTCGTCGTCGCTCAGCTTCTCGATCAACGCCGCGAATATTTCCGCATTCGCGAACGCGCCGTCGCGCAAGCTCTCCCAGTCGGCGCTCGATGCGATCACCGGGCAGTCGAAGCTGTACTTGTCGTGCGCGTCGAGCGGCCCGCCCTGCAGCACTTTCGTCACCGCCCGCACGTAGTAGTCGAGATGAAAGACCAGCATCGCGATCGAGTTGAACCCTTCGGGGCGTCTTGCGGCTTCCTCCCAGGTGAGGTCCGCGACGTGGTCTTTGATGCAAGCACCGACGAAGCCGCCGTCAAAGTAGAGGGACCGGACATCGCTCGCGAATTGTGCCGACAGACTCATGATTCACCTTCCCACAGAAAAAGGGCCGGAGATTGCTCCCCGGCCCTTCGTATCTCGTCAAGATTGGCCGGAGCCTTTCTTCTTTTCGTATTCAGGCGGCGGGTCTCGGCCTTCCAGCCGCTCCCGCGCTCTCTCCCCGCCTTACTTCTCCTCGATCTTGTCCGACAGAATCGTCACCTTGTTCTGCGACACTTCGAGAAAACCGCCTTCGGCGCGCCACACTTTTTCGCCGCCGCCTTCGAGCTCGAGGCGCAGGCGCCCTTTGCCGAGGGCCGCGATCAGGGGTGCGTGGTTATAGAGCAGGCCGAATTCGCCGTCGATCGCGGTGGCGACAACGAGTGTCGCTTCGCCCGCAAAGACGCTTCCTTCGGGCGAGAGAATTTCGCAGTGCAGCGTGCGCGCCACTGTTTACTCCTCTTCCATCTTCTTGGCTTTGGCGATCACTTCGTCGATACCGCCGCAGTAGGCGAACGCGCCTTCGGGAATGTGATCGAACTCGCCCGAGAGCATGCGTTCGAACGAACTGATGGTCGTTTCGAGGTCGACGTACTTGCCGGGGAAACCGGTGAAGACTTCGGCGACGCTGAACGGCTGCGACAGGAACTTCTGCACCTTGCGCGCGCGGTTCACGAGAGCCTTGTCTTCTTCGCTGAGCTCGTCCATCCCGAGAATAGCGATGATGTCCTGGAGTTCCTTGTAGCGCTGCAGAATTCGCTTCACGCCCTGGGCCACGTCGTAGTGACGTTCGCCGATGATGTTCGGGTCCATGATGCGCGACGTCGAATCGAGCGGATCGACGGCGGGATAAATCCCGAGTTCGGCGATCGAGCGCGAAAGCACCGTGGTCGCATCGAGATGCGAGAACGCGGTGGCGGGCGCGGGGTCGGTCAGGTCATCAGCGGGAACGTACACGGCCTGTACGGACGTGATCGAACCCGACTTGGTCGACGTAATGCGCTCCTGCAGCTCGCCCATTTCGGTACCGAGCGTAGGCTGGTAACCCACGGCGCTCGGCATGCGGCCCAGAAGCGCGGACACTTCGGAACCCGCCTGCGAGAAGCGGAAGATATTATCGACGAACACGAGCACGTCGCTCCCGGACTGGTCGCGGAAGTATTCGGCCATGGTAAGGCCCGAAAGACCGACACGAAGGCGCGCTCCCGGCGGTTCGTTCATCTGACCGTAAACGAGGCACGTCTTGTCGAGAACGCCGGACTCGCTCATTTCCATATAAAGGTCGGTGCCTTCGCGCGTGCGCTCACCCACGCCGCAGAACACGGAGTAACCGCCGTGCTGCTTCGCGATATTATTGATGAGCTCCATGATGATGACCGTCTTACCGACGCCGGCGCCTCCGAAGAGACCGGTCTTGCCGCCTTTTACGTACGGCGCGAGCAGGTCGACGACCTTGATGCCCGTTTCGAACATCTGCGTCTTCGGTTCGAGCGTATCGAACGCGGGCGATGCTCTGTGAATCGGCATGCGCGGCGTGTCGGCCGGAAGGTCGCCCTTCATGTCGATCGGCTCGCCGAGCAGATTCCATACGCGCCCGAGCGTCTTCTCGCCCACGGGGACCGAAATCGGCGCGCCCGTATCTTTGCAGTCCATGCCGCGGACAACGCCGTCTGTCGACGACATGGCCACCGCGCGAACCTGGTTGCGGCCGAGGTGCTGCTGCACTTCCGCCGTAATCTTGATTTCGTTCCCGTCCACCGTCTCTTCCAAACGGATGGCGTTATAGATCTCGGGGATCTCGCCTTCGTTGAATTCGACGTCCAGAACAGGTCCGATCACCTGTACGACTCTGCCGGTGCTCATTACCGATCTCCCTCTAAATTAATTCAGCGCTTCTGCGCCGCCGACGATTTCTGCGATCTCCTGCGTAATCTTGGCCTGGCGCGCCCGGTTGTACGAGCGCGTCAGGAGACGCTTGATTTCTTCGGCGTTGTCGGTTGCGTTTTTCATGGCGACGCGCCGCGCGGCCTGTTCGCCCGCCGCGGTTTCGAGAAGCGCCTTGAAGATGCGATTGTTGATGATCGCGGGAATCAGATTCTCGAGAATCTCTTCTGCTGACGGTTCGAGAATGTACTCGCTCGTCACTTCTTCGTCGCCTTCGACCTGCATAGGAAGAATCATTTCCGCGACAGGCTTCTGCGAGGCAACGGAAACGTAGTTCGAATACACGATGCGAAGTTCGTCGACCGTGCCGTCCAGAAAGCGTTCCTGCAGCGTTTCGGCCACGAGGCGCGCGTCTTCGAACGACGGCCAGTCCGTGATGTTCGTCGTTTTCGACGCCACTTCGTAGCCCATGTAGCGGAGCGCGTTCGCCCCCTTGCGGCCGATTACATGCAGTTCGTACGAAATGCCGTCGTCGGTCAGCTGCTGGGCCACGTCGCGCGCCATGCGGATCACGCTTGCGTTGAACGCGCCGCACAGTCCGCGGTTCGTCGTCACGATCAGAATCGCGACGCGCTTGACCTGCTCGCGCTTCTGGAGCAACGGAAACTGCTCGACGTATTCGGCCAGGTTCACCTGGCTCAGAATCTGGCTGAGCTTATCCGCATACGGCCGCGTCGCATGAAGGCGGTCGGCCGTCTTCTTCATGCGCGACGTCGCCACGAGCTCCATCGTCTTGGTAATCTGCTTCGTCTTACCGAGACTCGTGATGCGTTTCGATAGTTCGCGTAAGTTCGCCATTCACTCTTCTCTTTACGAGAACGTCTTATCGAGAAGACTTCTCTCTAAGCAAACGATTTCTTGAATTCGTTCGCGGCTTTGATGAGGCTCTCTTTCGTTCCGTCGCCGATCTTTCCTTCGGTCTTGATCGTGCTCAGCAGATCGCTGTGCTTCGAACGAAGGTAATCGAGTACTTCGGATTCGAACTGGCGCACCTTCGGAACATCGATGTCGTCGAGAATGCCCTCAGCGCCCATGAAAATGATCGCGACCTGCTCTTCGACCGGCATCGGCTGGTACTGCGGCTGCTTCAAGATCTCGACCATGCGCGCGCCACGATCGAGCGCACGCTGCGAAGTCCTGTCGAGCTCGGTACCGAGTGAAGCGAACGCTTCGAGCTCACGATACTGCGCGAGGTCGAGACGAAGCGAACCGGCAACCTGGCGCATGGCCTTGATCTGCGCGTTACCCCCGACTCGCGAGACCGAAAGTCCCACGTTGACGGCGGGCAGCACGCCCGAAAAGAAGAGATCCGGTTCGAGATAAATCTGACCGTCCGTAATCGAAATCACGTTGGTCGGGATATAGGCGGATACGTCGCCCGCCTGCGTTTCAATAATAGGAAGCGCGGTGAGCGAACCGCCGCCGTAGTTGTCGTGCATCTTCACGGCGCGCTCGAGCAGTCTCGAGTGCAGGTAGAAGACGTCGCCCGGATACGCTTCGCGACCCGGCGGACGGCGGAGAAGAAGCGAGAGCTGGCGATAAGCGGCCGCCTGCTTCGAAAGATCGTCGTATACAACGAGCGTGTGCTCGTGCTTGTCGTACATGAAGTACTCGGCCATCGCGCAGCCCGCGTAGGCGGCGATGTACTGGAGCGGCGCGGGATCCGCGGCGCCGGCCACGACCACTGTCGTGTACGCCATTGCGCCCGCTTCCTGCAGGCGCTCGACCACGCCCGCGATCGTCGACTTCTTCTGGCCGATCGCGACGTAGACGCATTTCACGCCCGAGTCCTTCTGATTGATGATGGCATCGACCGCGATGGCCGTCTTGCCCGTACCGCGGTCGCCGATGATGAGTTCGCGCTGGCCGCGGCCGATCGGAATCATCGAGTCGATGGCCTTGATGCCTGTCTGCATCGGCTCGTTCACCGTCTGGCGTTCAATAATGCCAGGCGCTTTGAATTCGAGCGGCCGGAACTTGTCGGTCTTGATCGGGCCGCCGTCGTCGATCGGCTGTCCGAGCGGATTCACGACGCGTCCCACGAGCGCTTCGCCGACCGGCACTTCGATGATGCGGCCGGTTCTCTTCACTTCGTCGCCTTCGGAGATGTGAAGGTAGTCGCCCAGAATCACCGCGCCGATCGAGTCCTCTTCGAGGTTCAGCGCGATCCCGAAAACGTCTTTCCCGAAGTCGAGCATTTCGCCGGCCATGGCCTTCGAGAGACCGTAGATACGGGCGATGCCGTCGCCGACCTCGAGCACCGTGCCGACCTCTTCGACAGCGAGCGCCGAGCCGAACTGTTCGAGTCTTTGTTTGATGACCGAAGTAATTTCATCCGGTCTGATTTTGGTCGCCATTCTGAAGCTCCCTTAGTCCAATCACTCGCTGCTGGCGAGGAGTTTCTGTTTCATGCGCGCCAGTCGATAACGCAGGCTTCCGTCGGCCACGTAATCGTCGTAACGAAGGATGGCGCCACCCATCAGTTTCGAGTCGACTTCTTCGTCGAGCTGCACATCGCTTCCGAGCCGGCTCGCCAGTGCGTCCACCAGCCGGTCGCGATCGCTCGTCGTGAGAGGAACGGCCGTCGTCACTTTCGCGCGCACGACGCCCTTCGACTCCTGGTAGATCTCGACGTAGCTCTCGAGAACTTCGATCAGAAAGAAGTGGCGGTTGAACCGAAGCAGAAGAACGATCAGATTGCGCAGTTCGGTCGAAATCGATCCGCCGAACACGTCGTCGATCAGCTGTTCCTTTTCGGTCAGTTTGATCTGGGGGGAATAGAGGACGTCGAGAAAACGCTTCTCCCGGTTCAATACATCCAGGAGATCGCGCACTTCGTCGAGACGGTCCTGTGCCGCTCCCTTTGCCTGCGCGGACTCAAAGAGCGCCTGCGCGTAGACCCGTGCGATGGCTCCACCCAGTTTCATTACGGTTTCTTCCCTGCGCCGACCTGTTTGATGAAGTCTTCCACCATGATGCGGTGGTCGCTTTCATTCAGCGAACGTTCGAGAAGACGGCTTGCGGCGCCGAGCGCCAGGTCGACCGCTTCTTCACGAACGCGCTTGATCGCCGCGGCCTCTTCGCCGCGCAGTTCCGCTTTCGCCCGTTCCAGAAGCGCGGCCCCTTCGGTCTGCGCCTTCTCCACGATCTTGGCCCGCTCCTCTTCGCCGATCGCTTTCGCGTCCGCGATCATCTGGCGCGTCTCTTCGCGGGCGCTTTGCAGCGCCGCCCTGTGCTCGGCGAGGACTTTTTCGCCCTCTTCCTTCGCACGCTCCGCGCTTTCGATCGACTCGCGGATATTCTGCTCGCGCGTTTCGAGGGCCTTCATGATCGGCCCCCACGCGAACTTCGTAAGCAGCGAGAAAAAGATGACGAAGCTGACGATCGTCCAGACCATCAACCCCGGATTGATACTCAGTAATCCGTCCATAGGACACCTCTACGAAGCGAGTAGCAGTCTTCTAACTACGACTTCGTGGCAAGAAGAATGCAGATCACGAGGGCGAAGAACGCCACACCTTCAATGAGCGCCGCGGAAATGATCATGTTCGCGCGCAGGTCGCCCATGGCTTCCGGCTGACGCCCCATGCTTTCCAGCGCGGACGCCGCGAGGTTACCGATACCGATTCCGGTTCCGATCACTGCGAGACCAGCACCAATGCCGGCGCCGAGAAATCCGAGATCCATCTTAAGTCTCCTTTACAGCCGCCTCTTCATACGGGGCGGATTTGGTTCAAAACGATCCCTCTAGTGCTCCGGATGTACCGCGGAGTTCACAAAGAGGATCGAAAGCAGAACGAATACGTACGCCTGGAGAAAGGCAACGAGAAGCTCCAGGAAATCAATAAGGACCACGAAGCCGACGGCAAACGGGGCCAGAATGATCGATTTGAAAAGAAACACGAGGCCGAAGAACGACAGAATGACGACGTGACCGCCGGTCATGTTCGCGAAGAGTCGAATCGTGAGCGCGAACGGCCGGATCAGGTGGCCGAGCAGCTCGATCGGAATCATGATGGGCAGAATGAAGATCGGCATGCCGCTCGGAACGTGATGCTTGGCGTAACCCAGAAGTCCCTGCGAGCGGACCGCGTTCACCTGCGTCATCGCGAACGTCATGAGCGCAAGACCCGCGGCGACCGAAAGGTTCGCGGTGGCCGTTGCCATGAACGGAATCAGACCCAGCAGATTCGAGAACAATATGAAGAAGAAGAGAGTGATGAAGAACGGCGCGAACGCGCGGCCCGTCTTCGAGCCCATGATGTCGTACACCATGTCCTGACGGATGAAATTGAACAGCGACTCGAACAGGTTCGCCATGAGTCCCTTCGGCGCACCCCCCTTCGCGATGTTCTTCGCGAGCGACGTGAACGCCACGAGCGAAATAATGCCCGCGATCCACATCATCAGGATCAGCTTCGTGATCGAGAGGTCGAATTCGATGCCGCCGATTGAAAATGTCGGCAGCGGAAGAATCACCACGTCTTCGAGATGGTGCAGCAGATGTGTGAAATCGAATGCGTCGCCGTGCGCACCATGTCCGGCGGCTCCGTGCGCGGCATCGACTGCTCCGTGCGCCGCGTCGACCGCCTCGTGCGCATGATCGGCCGCGTGTTCGGCCGTTCCGTGGGCGTCACCGTCCGGTGCGAAAAAGGGCTGTACGTTCCGTTCCGACATGATCTCCCTGTCCTGGCCCGTCAGGGCCGGTCAGCTGTCGCTTCGTTCGCGTTCTTCCGCTTCCCTGCACCCCGAACGATGCAGAACACCTCGAGAAAGGTGAGCGGGAAGAATGCGGCAAGTATGGCGATCGCGGTGGCTCGTCCGTCCAGGCCGGGCATGCCGTAGGCCGCGAAAATGAATCCTGTCAGCAGGACCAACCGCGCCAGGACACCGCCGCCGAATGCGAGGATGAAAGCCTGGTTCGATGCCCGAAGCGCCCAGCGCGACAAGAAGAAACTCGCGCTCACCACCCCGAGACAAACGATCAATCCGAATGCGAGCGACGCGGTCCACGCGCCCCCGCTTTTCGCGTAAAAGATCGGTCTCAGCCCTAAGAACAGCAAGGCCGTAATCAGGCAAGACCCGACTAAAAAGAGCCGGGAGTTCCCGTCCGGTGCCGTAGCCATTGCAAGGAGCCTCTTTTACTTTCTACTATCCCGGGCAGTGAGCTCCCTGTAGATATAGAAGAAGCCGCCGATTCCCCCGAGAAACGTGCCAAGGAGCGTGAAGATCGGCAGTGTTCCGAGCCACTTGTCGAGCCGATATCCCGCATAGCAGAAGAGAAGCGCGGCGAGTGCGAACGTGAAGCCGAGGTGCAGATATCTGCCGTACCCCTGCTCCGCTTCGCTCGCGCCCGTCTGGAACCGTTTCAGCCCCTTTTTGAGGCGCTGAATCGAATTTTTCTTCTCATCCATTTGGCTGCTCAAAAGATGATAAGTGTAGCCTTGCACGTCGAACTCTTACAACAAAAAATTGGCCTCGAAGGAGGCAACCGGACTACCATGTCGGGGAGTCCCGGGGTGGAAGGAGACGTCTTGGTCGAGGCAAAGCTGTTTTATAAGAAACTGGATTCCCTTCTCTCGAAGATCCAGCATACCGAGGAGCGCACCAGCCTGCTGAGTTCGGTGCTCCGCGATCTGGTCGAGTCCTTCGGCCAGGAGCTATCTATTGTAAATGGAAGGCTTTACGGGGTTCGCGGCAACGAACTCAAGTTGCTGCTCGATCTCCAGAGCCCGGAAGGCGAGCTCGGCGACATGCGCGTGAACCTCGACTATCCGCCCGTGAAGCTGCTCATGGACCACAAATGCTACATCTTTCACTCGGGGACGCCCGGGCTCGACCATCACTTCGAACACAAGATCATCGGCGGTACCGATTCCGCGGCCATTCTCGTCGGGCGCAATCAGCGGGCCGTGCTCGCATTCGGCCTGAAACCGGGCTGGGAGCGCGAAAGCCTCGAATTCGCGCTGAACACGATCCGCCACGCGATCGACCATCGCTTCGAAACCGCCTGGATTCACGAAGATCTCGAAGAAGCCCGGCTCATTCAGCGCAGCCTCTTTCCCAAGGGCTTCCCCGAGTTTGCCGGCTACGACATCGCCGCGCGCTCGATCACGGCCGACGCCGTGGGCGGTGATTTCTTCGACTTTCTCGAACCCGACGACTCCTATATCGGGATCGCATTCGGCGATGCCAGCGGCCACGGCCTGCCCGCCGCCCTTCTCGTGCGCGATGTCGTGACCGGGCTGCGCATGGGCGTCGAGAAGGACATGAAGATCACGCCCGTCATCGAACGCCTGAACCGCGTGATTCATCGCTCCACCATCTCGACCAAGTTCGTTTCGCTCTTCTACGGCGAGCTCGAAGACAACGGCAACCTCATGTACATCAACGCAGGCCACATTCCGCCGTTTCTGCTCGGCGAACGCGGCATGCAGCGCCTCGAAATCGGCGGCGCCATCATCGGACCACTCCCCGACGGGCAGTACAAGCGCGGCTTCGTGCACGTCGACCGCGGCGCCGTACTCGTGATCGTGTCGGACGGCATCACCGAAAACTTCTCGCCTGGCAAAGAAGAGTTCGACGACCACCGCGTTGCCGCACTGATCGAAGAACATCGCGACGCTCCCGCGGACAAGATCCTCGAAGCCATTTTCGACGAGTCATTCGAGTTCGGCGGGAAGGAATGGGGTGATGATGCAACGGCGTTGGTGATTAAGAGAGGGAAGTAGTGGTGGCGGTCGAAAGGCCGCGGGGCGGGCGGGCGGTTGTGGCTTCTCCTCGGCTTCGCCCTGTCGGGCCTGCTCTCACGAATCGCGAAGCCTGATTGCCGAACCCCCGAGCCCTCCAATGGGGCTCAGCCTGTGGGGAACCACAACCGCGCCCCCGCCCCGGATCACATTCGACCTGTGAGAGGGTGGGGAGAAGAGAAGAGAAGAGGGGAAATCCTGCGGGACTTGCACGCTTCGCCCCTACCGGAAAATGGACTTTATGCTCCCCCAGCTCGACAGTTCTTCTTTCTTAGCCCGCGCTGCCTCACGATTTAGGTTCCAGCAGTAACGGAGCGTGCTCGCGTCCAGTCCATACCCCCAGCTCAACGATCCGTCGCCGACCACGTAATAGCGTCTGCCGCCCTGGAGGCATATGGTGATGCGCTCGAAATAGTCGTTGCCCGCTGAATACGCGATACAATCGTTTTCATCACAACTATTCAGCAGGAATAAGCTGGCGTCAGCGAAGTGAGCATCAGGCCCAGTCTGGGTAATCTGGACAACTCGCGAAGGACCAGGGGGGATGTCAAGAATGCAAATGACCTCACCTCCACCCGCCCCGCCGCCCCAACAACTGTAGAAGGGGACATTGCTCGGATGCTCATTGGGGTCTCCCCCGATGGTACCGCCGTCGAGCGTGAGCACGATCACATTCTCGTCGCTGCAATCCAGGTTCCCGGCAGGAGCGGACACGGGCGCAAGGAGAGTGTAAAGAAAGGCGAAGACGAACGCGGAGTTTTGGTAACGAGTCATCAGGTGCTCCTTTAGACGCTAACGAAAGATCGTCTTGATGTTGGTCCACGACGAGGGGGTTCCACTCTTTGCCAGACCCTCTTCTCGTTCGATATGACGGAAGCAGTAGTCGACGGTATTCGCCCAGACGAAGTGAGGTCCGCCCTCACCCACTACGTAGTAGCGCCTTCCCGGTTCGAGACAGCGCGTAACTTTCTCCAGCGTGCTGCTTGTTGCCGATCGTCCGATGCAATCATTCTCATCACACGAAGCGAGCAGGAACAGGTCGGCATCGCCATTATGCGGGTCGGGGCCCAGCAGTGTTACGGTGACCACTCGCCACGGTCCCGGCGGAATGTCGAGTGTATAGATGACTTCACCGCCCGGCTGTACACTGCCACCACAGCCGTAGAACCGAACATTCGACGGGTGCTCGCTGGGATAGCCGCTTCTCGACCCGGCATCCAGCTCGAGCGTGGTGAGGTTGCCGGTAGAACAGTCGAGGTCCCCCGCAACGCAGGCCGAATGGTCCAGAGCCAGAAGTATGACGAGTGCGATGAACCAGAAGGAGTTTCGTGCAGGTCTCAGGGCGCGCCTCCGGGGAAGAGACAGTCGAAACGCGTAACATTGCAAGTATAGCACAGCGCCCGTTCCGGGCCTCCCGCCGCCCCACACTTCCTTCCGCCTCAAAGGCGAGGACGAATCGGAGTGCTTTGTGCGTGTCGGTTCCCCGCAGCCTGAGCCCCATTGGAGGGCTCGGGGGTTCGGTGATCGGGTTTCGAGAACAATGAGAGCAGGCCCGACAGGGCGAGGGCGAGGAGAAGCCGACACGCACAAGCGCTCCTGGTTTGCGCTCGCCCAACTTATTTATAACTCAATAATCTCAATCCATTCAGCACAACTACGAGCGTCGACCCTTCGTGCAGTACGACGGCGGGGCCGAGGTCGAGGCCGAAGATCGTGGCGGGTACGAGAAAGGCGACCATGCCGAGACTGATGAACACGTTCTGCTTGATGATGCGCGCGGTGCGTCGTCCGAGGCCGACGGCGAACGGGAGCTTGGCGATGTCGTCGCCCATGAGGGCGATGTCGGCGGTTTCGAGGGCGACGTCGGATCCTGCAGCGCCCATGGCGATGCCTACGCTGGCGGTTGCCATGGCGGGGGCGTCGTTCACGCCGTCGCCGACCATGGCGATATCGCCATCTTCGAGAAGGCGCGCCACGGTTTTGACTTTGTCTTCGGGCATGAGATTGCCGAAGGCCTCGTCGATGCCGACGTCGCGGCCGATGGCGTCGGCCACGGGCTGGTTGTCGCCGGAGAGCATGACCATGCGCTTGATGCCGAGCGTGCGCAGTCTGGCCACGGTTTCGCGTGCGGCGGCGCGGGGGGTGTCCATGAGCCCGATCGACCCGAGATAGCGCTCTCCGGCACGAACGACCATCGTCGAGCGTCCGGCGGCTTCGAGTTCGCGTACTTTGGCAACGAGTGTATCGGAGGGCCTGGTGCCGTCGGACTCGAGGAAGTAGGAAAGCTTGCCGATGTGCAGGGCGTCGCCGCCGGTCAGTCGCGCGCGGATGCCGAGTCCGGTCATGCTCTGCACTTCGCCGAGCTCGGGGAGCGTGTCGGGATTCGCGCGGTCGCGCAGGTCGCGCACAACGGCTTCGGCGATGGGGTGGTCGACTTTCATCTCCATGGCTACAGCCATGCGCACGAGTTCGGCTTCGTCGGCGCCTTCGGCGGGCACGATATCGGTGACGCGCGGGCGCCCTTCGGTGAGGGTGCCGGTCTTGTCGAACGCGATGGCGTTGATGCGCCCCATGACCTCGAGCGGGCCGCCTCCTTTCACGAGCACGCCGGAACGCCCGGCGGTGGCGATGCCGGCGAGTACGGCGCTCGGCGTCGAGATGGCGAGCGCGCACGGACTGGCGGCCACCATCACTGCCATGGCGCGATAGAACGCCTGATGAAACGGCTCGCCGAGCATCAGGCCCCCGACAAAGATGACAACATCGAGAACGAGTACGGACGGCACGAACACGCGTTCGAATTTCTCGGCGAATCGCTGGGTGGGGGACTGCCGGGTTTCGGCTTCGGTCACGAGCTTGACGACGCGCGCGAGTGTGCTCTCGGAGCTTCGCCGCGTCACGATGACTTCGAGAACGCCGGCGCCGTTCATGGTGCCGGAGAAAACGGCGCTCTCTTCGCCGACGCGCGCGGGCGTTTCGAGTGCGGCGGCGGCGCTGTGCACGGCTCTCTTGTCGACGGGAACGCTTTCGCCGGTCACGGAGGACTGGTCGACGCTGCTCGTCCCCTTCGCTACGAATCCGTCGGCGGGAATGAGCGCGTCGGGTTTCACGAGAATGCGGTCACCGACTTCGAGATCGTCGACCGCGACTTCGGTCTGGCGGCCGTCCTGGATGCGAATGGCGAACTCGGGGGCGAGCTCGGCGAGTGCTTCGATCGCGCGGCGGGCGCGCCCCATCGAGTACGTTTCGAGCGCGTGGCCGGTCGTGAAGAGAAAGAGCAGAAGCGCGCCTTCGAGCCACTCGCCGAGAAACGCCGCGCCTGCTGCTGCGGCGAGCATCAGAAAGTCGATATTCAGCTGAAGTTTGCGAATGCTGGCGATGGTGTCGCGGAGCGTCGGCAGCGCCCCCAGTATGAAAGCGATGATCGCGACCGTGCGCGGGAGCCCCTCATCCCCGCCCTGCCATACGCCGAGGATCCACGAAGCCAGCACGCAGACGCCGGCGAGAACGGCCAGGGTCAGTTCGATCTTCGCGGTGCGCTGTTCGGAGTGTTTCGCATGGGGTGCGTGGTGGCTTGTCACTCGGGCTCCACCGTGAATCCCGCGTCGCGAAGCAGTCGGATCACGCCATCATCCCCGGCAAAATGGCCGGCGCCGCACGCGATGAAACTGCGGCCCTCTTCGTGGTGCTTCGCGATCGCCGGGACCCAGGCGTGATTGCGATCGACGAGAAGCAGGTCGTAATACTTTTTCATCTCGGGGCTTTCGAGAAAGAACGTGTGGATTCGCCCGAGGTCCTGCGCGTCATAGGCGTCGTACATGTTCCGGAACATCGCCTTCGCTTCGTCGGGTTCTTCGATGAGCTCCGCGAGCATCGCGGCCTGTTCTTCGAGCGGAATCGCGTTCACGACCGCGAACTGGCGCTGCACGTCTTCGAGCCCCCCGATCGCGACGCCGTTCTCGTTCGAGTAGTCGAAGAAATACTGCTCGTAGCTCTTGATGGGCTCGCCGATCAAATTGCGCCCGAGAAGCGGGATGAGATAGAACGGCTTCATCGTGCTCAGCACGGCCAGATCGAAACCGTAGTCTTCCTGTACACGGACGGCAAGTGCGGCGAAACGCTCCTCGCCGTAGAGCATCGGGAGGGTCGTGCCCGGTTTGAGGCGCATCTCCCGGCCGGCGCTCAGTGAGAAGTCTTCGTCGCCCATGTTGAACTCGAATACGATGCGGTCGGTCTGCTCCAGGATTTCGATTACGCGGTCCGGGACGTGGAAGCGCGATTCGGGAATGATGTGCACGGTGCCGTAAAGATACGAGGCGTGCGCGATGCCGGGGCGCGTGATTTTCCAGAGCAGTGAGTGTGCGAGCGGCGCGGATTCGGCGGCGATCGTTTGCGCGGCCATCGGCTGCGCAGCCGTCGGTTGCGTGCTCGCCGGGTTCGCGACCGCCGTCTGCGTGGTGTCGAGCGTGAGTCCGAGTTCGGCGACCTGGGCCGAAGCGATCGAAAACGGCGCCGGAAAAACGGCGGTGCAAAGCGCAAGCAGCGTGAGGCGCACACGTCGTAATCGCGTGATCATCCGTTCGCCCGTTCCTTCTCGATCTTCTCGAAGGCCGCCTGCACCTTCAGAAACTTTTCCTTCGCCACGTTTTTGAATTCCTCGCCGAGATGGCCCACGCGATCGGGGTGATATTCTTTCACGAGCTCGCGATACTTCGACTTGATCTCTTCCATCGACGCGCTCTCGGTAACGCCGAGTACTTTGTAGGCGTCGGAACCGGCCTTCCAGTACATCTCTTCGATCCGCTCGAGCTCTTCGCGCATGATCCCGAAGTAACGCGAGATCTGACGAATGATCTCCTTCTCGGTCTCGTGGGCGTGATCGTCGGAGAGCACGAGAGCGATCAGCGTGTGGATCAGCTGGATCTTCGAGGGGTGGTCCATCATGCGATGGATCTGCCCGCAGATCGCGGCGAGGTCGAGCGGCTTTTCGAGCGCTTCGCGGTAAACCTGCATCATGTCGGATGCGTTGTCGACGCCGAAATTGCGGACGAGAAAGTTCTTCACGAACTCCACTTCGCCCTTCGCGACTTTCTGGTCGGCCTTCGTGACGGCCGCAAGCAGCACGATGAGCGAAATCGCGGCCGAGGCGCCGTCGCCGGGACGCGGCGCGGTTCCGGGCCCCCCGCGTCCGCCGGAGCGGCCGTACGGATTCGGGCCCTGGCCGCCGCGATCGAACGGACCCTGCTCGAAGGTGCCGTCGAAACGGCCGGCGCGCATCGTGCGGCCGACGTTACTGCCGATGAGCGAGCCGATCAGCCCGCCGATCGGTCCGGCGACCGCCCATCCTATAATGCCGCCGAGGAGCGAACCTGTGAAACTCAAACCGTGATCTCCGTGCCGGGTGGGATTTCCGTGCCTTGCGGTATAACGAGGATGCCGTCCCGCACATAGTAGTTCTCTTCGTTGCAATCCGCCATCTCGCTGCTTCCGATCAGGCGCGCGCCCTCTCCCACGGTCACGTTCTTGTCGATGATCGCGTTTTCGATCGTGGCGCGCGGGCCGATTTCGCTCCGGTAGATGCCGCTGTCGAGTTCCTCGTCCATGAAATCGTTCCCGAGAATAATCGAATTGCGGATGGTTGTTCCCTCGCCGATCGCCGAACGCAGCCCGATGATCGCACGGTTCAGCGTGGCACCATCGAGAATCGAGCCTTCGCCGATAATGGCCTGATCCACACTGCACCCCATGAGCTTCGCGGCGGGCAGGCTGCGATGACGCGAGAAGATCGGCGTCGACCCCTGATACAGGTTCAGGCGCGGCGCCGGATCCGACAGTTCAAGATTCGCTTCGAAGTAACTGCGTATCGTCCCGACATCGACCCAGTAGCCTTCGAACGGATGTGCGTACACGCGGTAGCGCGGCACGGCCCACGGCACGATCTCGTGCGCGAAGCTCTGCATCGTCGGATCGTCGAGCAGCTCCAGCAGCGCCTCGCGCTTGAAGACATAGATCCCCATCGATCCGATATGGCGCGACGTGACGTGGTTCGAGCGAAAATGGTTCAGCACGTCGTCGTCGGACGCCATGCGCTCGATCTCTTCGGGCGACTCCGGCTTTTCGACGACTTCGTGAATGCGCCCCTGGACATCGGGTTTCAGGATGCCCATGCGCGGCACGTCGTCCTCGGGGATCATCGTGGCGCCGAGCGTGATGTCGGCATTGTTCCGGATGTGCGTCGCGAGCAGTTCGCGAAAGTCCATGCGATACATCTGGTCGCCCGCAAGGATCAAAATGTGGTCGACCGGATTGCGCATCAGATAGCGCAGGTTCCGGCGCACGGCGTCGGCCGTTCCCTGGAACCACTCGACCTGCGTCAGCGTCTGTTCCGCCGCGAGAATCTCGACGAAACCGTCTGAGAAATTGTCGAGGCGATAGGTGCGCGTGATGTGGCGATGAAGGCCGGCCGAAAGATACTGCGTCAGCACGAAGATCTTGCGAATACCGGAGTTGATGCTGTTCGAGATCGGGATGTCGATCAGACGGTATTTGCCGCCGAAGCTGATCGCGGGCTTCGACCGCTCGAGCGTCAGCGGAAACAGGCGCGTTCCCTGCCCACCACCGAGAATCACGGTCTCAACTTTGTCGAACAAACCCGGGGTCGGCATCGCCCTTGGCTCCTCTGCTTGGAAAACGGCTCTGTTCCATACTATTATAGAAGGCAGTCCCGCGCCCCCAAACTTTCCGAGGGTCCGCATGCTCGCCGCGGTTTTTATCGTCAGCCTGATCGGATTCGCGCTCGCCTACCGGTTCTATGGCAGCTTTCTGGCCCGGCGCTTCGACTTGGACAACGCGAACAAAGTGCCGTCCGAGACCATGTACGACGGAGTCGACTACGTTCCGACGAAGGTGCCGCTGCTGCTCGGGCACCACTTTTCCTCGATCGCGGGCGCGGGGCCGATCGTCGGGCCGATCATCGCGGGGCTCGCGTTCGGCTGGGTGCCCGCGATTCTGTGGGTCGTACTCGGGTCGATCTTCATCGGCGGCGTGCACGACTTCGGCTCGCTGATCGCGAGCGTGCGTCACAAGGCGCGTTCGATCGCCGAAATCGTGAACGTGCACATGTCGCGCACGGGTTATCTGCTGTTTCTGCTCTTCATCTGGCTCGCGATGGTCTACGTGCTCATCGTGTTTCTCGACCTCACGTCGTCCACGTTCACGACCGACGGAAGCGTCGCGACCTCGTCATCGCTGTTCGTCCTGCTCGCGATCGTGCTCGGCACGCTTCTCTATCGCACGAACATCGGGCTCGGCCGCGCCACCGTGATCTTCCTGCCGCTGCTGTTCGCGGTGCTCGTGATCGGTTACCGGTTTCCGATGACCGCGCCCGCGCTCTTCGGGAGCGAAAAGAAAACGTGGGATCTGCTGCTGCTCGGCTATTGTCTCGTTGCGTCGATCGCCCCGGTCTGGGTCTTGCTGCAGCCGCGCGATTTTCTTTCGTCGTTTCTGCTCTACGGAACGATTCTCGGCGGCTTCGTCGGCATCCTGATCGGGGGCGTCTCCGTCGACTACCCCGCGTTCACGAGTTTTCACGCGCCGATCGGGCCGCTCTTTCCGATTCTGTTCATCACGGTCGCGTGCGGCGCATGCTCCGGCTTTCACTCGATCGTCGCGTCGGGAACGAGTTCGAAGCAGCTCCGGTGCGAGCGCGACGCGAAACCGATCGGCTACGGGGCAATGATCATCGAGGGCGTGCTCGCGGTCATCGCGCTGGCGACCGTCATGATCCTGGCGCCCGGCACGACGCTCACGAACACGAACCCCACGCAGGTCTTCGCGGCGGGCATGGGGCGTTTTCTCGGCACGGTCGGGATTCCCGAAGCGGCCGGCGTCGGTTTCGGCCTTCTCGCGGTCTCCACGTTTCTGCTGACGACGCTCGATACGTGTACCCGGCTTTCGCGCTACATATTCCAGGAGATGTTCGGCGTAAGCGGCTCCCTGTCACGCGTTCTCGGGTCGGTCGCCTCGCTGGCGCTTCCTCTCGCATTCGTGTTCGTGACGATTCGCGACGCGTCGGGCGCGCCGGTTCCGGTCTGGCGCGCGATCTGGCCCGTGTTCGGCGCGACGAACCAGCTGCTGGCCGGGCTCGCGCTTCTCGTCGTTTCGCTCTGGCTCAAGCGCTCGGGCAAAAATGCCGCGTTCGCGTTCATTCCCATGGTGTTCATGATCTCGATGACGCTCTGGGCGCTCGCGCTCCTGATCGTGTCCGGGCAGACAACGGGAATCGTGCGCGGCATCGCCGCCGTTCTCTTCGTGCTTGCCGCGGTGCTCGTGACCCAGGCGTTTCGCGCGTTCTTCTCGGTGGTGCCGCCGCATCAGACCCCGCAGGAGGGCTGAGGCTTGTCGATCGGGAACATCCAGCGCGACGAATGGCGCAAACTCGTTCTGCTGGCGAGCCTGCACTTTCTCGTAATCGCCGCGTTTACTCTCGCGCGCATTGCGCGTGACGGCTTCTTCCTCGCGGAGCTCCCGGCGGAAATGCTGCCGTACGTCTATATCGGCGTCGCCGTCTGGACCGCACTCGTCGTGGCGATCATGGGGCGCGTTTCGGGCGGCGCCCCCTCTCATCGCATCCTGCAGTGGGCGCTCTTCGTAACGGGCCTGTCGCTCGTGGGATTCAGCTACTGGTTTCTGCACGCCGGCGAGTCCGCCGCGATCGCATTCTATCTCTGGAGCGGCGCCTACGGTCTCGTCCTCGTGTCGCAGTTCTGGATCCTTACGAACGAGCGCGTCAATTCGCGCGACGCAAAACGCATGTTCGGCTTCATCGGCGCGAGCGGCATCCTGGGCGGTCTCGCAGGCGGTGCGTTCGCGACTTTTCTCGGCGGCATTCTGCCCACTCACGTGATCCTGCTGATCGCCGCGGGTATCCACGCGGTCGGGGCGATTTTCGCGGGACGCTGCGCCGTTCTACCGAGCGAGGTCGCTCCGCAGCCGAGAGAACAGGCGCTCGCGGTCAGCATGCGGGGCGCGCTGCAGAACTCCTACGTGCGTCTGCTCGCGATGCTTTTCCTCGTCGGCGGCATCACGTCGGCCGTACTCGACTACCAGTTCAAGCTCTTCCTGCAGGATCAGTTCGAGCCGGAAAGAATCACATCGCTGCTCGGTACGTTCTACGGCGCGCAGAATGTGCTCGCCCTGCTTGCCCAGCTCGGCGTGGCCGGTTTTCTACTGGCGAAGTTCGGAGCGCGCTTCGTTTCGATGGCGCTCCCCGCCGGGATTCTGGTCGGGTCGATCGGAATCCTGGGCGCGCCCGTCTTTCTTTCCGTCCTCGGTACGCGCCTTTTCGACGCCACCCTGCGCGTTTCCATTTCGCGCACGGCGTGGGAGTTTCTCTACTTTCCCCTTCCCGACAACGTACGCGCGCAATCGAAGCGATTCATCGATGTCGTGATCAGCCGAAGCGCCGACGCGGGCGCGGGAATCATCGTCATCGTGCTCGGGCTTGCCGGAGTCACGAGCGTAACAGGACTCTCGGTCGCCATTCTCGTGCTCGCGGCAGGATGGATCGCCGTCGAGATCGGCGTAAGTCGCAGCTACAAGGAGCAGGTCGCGAAGCAGCTGCGGCGAGGCGTGATGCAGAGGCCCGATCAGGCGGAGCGCACTTCGGCTCTGAAAGATCTGCATCGGGACTTCGACTGGGAGCGGGAGCTGCAGAGCGATGACGAATCGACCGTCGTCTACGCGCTCGACATCCTTCGCAGCACAAGCCCCGAAACGATCGAGAACGAGCGCCAGTACCTGCTTCATCACCCCTCGCCACGGGTGCGTGCCCGCGCTCTTTCGATCCTGATCGCGAGCGGAGCGAAGGTCGAAGACGTGGCGTGGGAGCAGCCGGTCGACACGACCCTTCGCTCAGGGGACGCGACGGCGGAAGTCGCCCTGGAAGAGACACCGGCCGACCGTGTTGCTGTCGCGGCCGCGGCGGCGCGCGGTTTCGGGTCGGACATCCCGAGGCGCCGACTGCCCGAACTCATCCACGACCCCGAGCCGGACGTCCGCCATGTCGCGTATCGAAGCGCGGGGCAGATCCGCATGCGCGAACTCGTCGGGCCGCTGCTTGAGAAGCTCGAGGACCCGGCCGAACGCGGTCCGGCGCGAACCGGCCTTACTCTTTATGGAGAAAGTATTGTCGGCGCGCTCGGCGACTATCTTGCCGACCCCGCCACGAAGATGTCGATCCGCCTCGAGATCGTGAAGATCCTGCGCGCGACAGGAACGCAGGACGCGGCGCTGGCCCTCTTTCGTTCCGGCCATCTGGCAACGGACAGGCTCGTGCTGAACGAGGTACTGCGTGCGCTGAACGACGTGCGGACGCGGGACCCTGAAATCGTGCTCCCCTGGAGCATCGTGCGGAAACGTCTCGATCAGGAGATCAAGCGGTTCTGCGAGCGCATCGTCCAGGAACGATCGATCCGCTCGATCCCCGACGAGCCCGTGCG
The DNA here is from genome assembly GCA_029262235.1 of Candidatus Eiseniibacteriota bacterium. Taxonomy (GTDB): domain Bacteria; phylum Orphanbacterota; class Orphanbacteria; order Orphanbacterales; family Orphanbacteraceae; genus JABDJQ01. The sequence continues at coordinate 81,375 of JAJCZU010000007.1, forward strand.
GAACCTGCTCAGCCGCGTCTTGAAAGAGAAGGCGGACCAGTCTCTCGAGCGCATCTTCCGTCGTCTCGCGCTCGTATACAACGCGCGCGAAACCATACTGGCCTACGACGGGTATCGCAGCGGGAACGAGCGCCTCCGCGCGCAGTCGATCGAATACCTCGAATCGATACTGGAAAGCGACCACAAACAGAAACTACTTCCCGTTCTCGAAGCCCGCACGGAGGAACAGCGCGTGCGGCTTGCCGGGCTCGTGCTCGAACGCGGTTCCCCTTCTTCCTACGGTACCGTGATGGAGCTGCTCGAAAGCCGCGAGAGTCATCTGAACGCGTGGGGACTGTTTGCGGTGGGGCGCCTCGCGCTCGACATTCACCTGGACTCCGCGTACGGCGGACTTCGATCGAACGACCCGATCGTACGCGACACGGCGGAGTGGGCGATCAAACGACTGACGGCCGCCTAGGGATTCTCACGGAACGCGCGCTCCAGCCAGATCGGCTTCATTGCGGGAAGTTTCAGAATGCGCGTGCGGCTCAGCTTCGTGCCGAACTTTTTGCGCGCCCGGATCGAGGGGGCGTTTCTCGTGTCGACGAAGTTCGCGACGATCTCCCACCCTTCCTCCCGCAGCTTTTCATAAACGACGGCGATCATCGACTGAAACACTTTTCTGCCGCGAAACGCGGGGAATACGTAGCTCTGGTAGTGGTAGGCGACGCCCGGCGGCAGCGGCCACGCAGGAAGTCCGACGATGTCGAAGCAGGCGCGGTTGATCCATGTGTAACCGGCCACGGCCCCGTCGACTTTCGCGATCCAGCATTCGCTTTCGATCGCGAGCGCCCGCTCGAAGCTCGCGCGAAGCGCATCATCCCCATTGCGAATGAGTCGGGCGATTTCGTCGGCGGGGGCACGCGAAACGGTGGCCGTGCCGTCAACCGGCGCAATCGGAATGCCCAGCGAAAACTGGCCGTAGTAGAGATCGTAATAGCGAATGCCGAGCGGCGCGAGGGTATGGCCGAGCAGCGTGCGCAGCTTCGACAGCGCGCCGCTCACTGAAAGATGACGCCTTTGCGCCAGAGCGCGAGCAGGTCCATTCCGAGTGCCACGGTACCGTGGAGCAGAACGCCGCCGAAGATGCTGCGCGTGCGAAGCGCCGTGTATCCGAGCGCGGCCCCCGCGATAATCGACCCGATCGCTTCGGGAAACGGTTTGGCGTAGTGAATCAAGCTGTACGGAATCGTCGAGATCACAACCGCGTTGTGAATACCGAACCGTCCTTCGATGCCGAACAGCAGAAATCCGCGGAAGAAGAACTCGAGCGCGATGAAGCGCGTCACGTAAATCACTTCCCAGATCGCGATCTCGCGCCAGCCTGGCCCCAGGTTTTCGACGAACGGATACTTGCGAATGAACGCGTCCTGCGTGGAAGCCCAGAAGAGCGCCGGGATCATCACCGCGAGCATGAGCGCGTAGAGAGCCACGGTCCGTCTGCTCAGGTAGATGCGAAATCCGTAACGCGCCGGCGATTCGCGAAAAATGCCGACAAGAAGAAGAACGGGGAGCGCCAGGTAGAACAGAAAACCCCAGCTTGCCCAGTAGATCCGCGATTCGAGGCCGCGCGGGTCCCAGGAGCCCCAGTCAGGGTTCAGGTCGCGCGGCCACGGAAAGCCGCCGCGAAAGATCAGCAGGATCAGCAGGACGCACGAAATCCACAGCACGACGCGCGCGCGCTTGTCGTCGTCGGCAAACGACGGCCTCGGTAGATCGGGAACGGGCCCGAAGATGCGGTCAAGGATCGACATAACGTTTCCTATGATATGATCGCCCGGCTGAAATGCGAAGCTCCGTTTCCGAAATGTCGCAGGCCCGAGGTACCGCTCTGATGAACGGCGTCAGCATCATCGTTCCCCTCTATAACAAAGAACGTTCGGTCGTTTCCGCGATCGAAAAGGCCCTCGGGCAATCCTCGCGCGATTTCGAACTGATCGTGGTCGACGACGGAAGCACCGACGGCTCGGTAGCCGCGCTCGCGCCGTTCGAAGACCGCATTCGGCTGCTGACGCAGAAGAACGCCGGACCTTCGGCCGCACGGAACGCCGGCGCGCGTCTGGCAAAGTTCCCGGTACTCGCGTTTCTCGACGCCGACGACGAAATCCACGAGAACTTCGTCCGATCCCATCTCGCCGTAAGAAGCGCGCATCCGGACGTGGAACTTTCGCTTAACTCGTTCGAAGTCGTGCGCGGAGGAAAGCGCGAACGGCGGGAGGACCTGCCCGCCCGCGGGGGCACTCTTCGCGCCGATGTCACGGATTCCACGCCCGGATCCGGCGCCGCGGACAGCAGCGGCGCGCTGCTCGTGAGCCGCTTTCATTCCCGGTTCGTGATCAACGTGCACTCGGGCGGCTACTGCATCAACCGCTCGCTTTTCGAACGGTGCGGCGGGTATGAAGAAGCGTTGCGCTGCTGGGAGATCACGGACGCGCTTACGAAGTTCAGCCTGGAAGCAAAGGAGATCGCCGTACTGGGAGAGTTCCTTTCGACGAAGATCGAGGACACGGGGAACAGTCAGTGGGGCAACTATAATCGAGACATGAATCAATTCCGTATTTACTGCGCGAACATCATGGCCCGCATCCCCGCTATTCCCGACGAGTCGCGCGGGCCGTATTTCGCGGAGATCGAAAGCCTCTGCACGAAACTCTGGCGGTCGTTTGCACTGACCGAACTTGCCGCCACGTATCGCAAGGCCGCCTCGCTCCCCGGCGCGGCCGGCCACTTCTCTCCTCCGGGCAAGGTCGCGCTGACAGCGAAAATGGCGGGCCTTTTCCTGAAGCCGCCGGCACCATCGGGCGGGCCGGCATGACGACCTGGCGCGGGAACGGAAAGGACGAACCAGACTCCATGACATTTACGATCGACCCCGATATTCGCAAAGCCTCCACGCCCCCGTCGCGGGTCTACACCGACTCCGCCGTTTACGAGCGGGCGCTCGAGCACATCTTCGCCCGCTCCTGGCAGTGGGTGGGCCACGAGGATCTGGCGCGCGTGCCGGGTTCCGTTCATCCGTTCACGCTTCTCGAAGGCTCGCTGGCCGAGCCGCTGCTGCTGACGCGCGACCGCGAAGACGTACTGCGCTGTCTTTCGAACGTCTGCACGCATCGCGGCAATCTCGTCTGTGAATCGCCCGGGATCGAGGCCGGACTCCGGTGCCGCTATCACGGCCGCAAGTTCGGGCTCGACGGTTCGTTTCAGTCGATGCCCGAATTCGAAGAAACCGCGAACTTCCCGGCCGAATCGGATTCGCTTCCGAAGCTCGCGCTCGAACGCGAAGGGCCGTTTCTGTTCACCTCGCTCTCGCCGGCGCATGCGTTCGAAGACTGGATGGCGCCGGTGCGCGATCGCGTGGGCTGGCTTCCGCTCCACGAATTTCAGTACGACGCCTCGCGCGCGCGCGAGTATCTCGTCGACGCGAACTGGGCACTCTACTGCGAAAACTATCTCGAGGGCTTCCACATTCCGTTCGTGCACGCGAGCCTCGGGGCCGCTCTCGACTACGGCAGCTACCGCACAGAGCTTTTTCAGCACGGATCGCTTCAGCTCGGCGTCGCAAAAGGGGGCGAAAGTACGTTCGACCTTCCCGCAGGCTCTCCCGATCGCGGAACGGCGATCGCGGGCTACTACTTCTGGCTCTTTCCGAACATCATGCTGAACTTCTATCCGTGGGGACTCAGCGTGAACGTCGTAAAACCGCTCGGCGCTCTTCGCACGCGTGTCTCGTTTCTGCCGTACGTCTGGAAGCCGGAGCTGCTGGGCGAGGGCGCCGGCGCCGATCTCGATCGTGTGGAGCGCGAGGACGAGGCGATCGTCGAAGCCGTGCAGCGCGGCGTTCACTCGCGACTCTACGACCGGGGGCGCTACTCGCCGACACGCGAGACGGGTACGCACCATTTTCACCGCATGCTCGCCTCGTTCCTGGCCTGAACGGTCGCGTTTCCGCTTCCTTGGCTCACGAAATCACGCCGATTCGGGCCTTTCCTGCCCTTTCCTTCGCCCCCGCCGGCTCTCCCCCCGGAATTGGTAGGTCTCACGCCTCTTCGAATCCCTTATGATTGAAAGCAAATGACGCTGCGAACAAAAACAATCCTCCCGCTCATTCTCGCGGGGATCGCGATTCTGGGGGGCTGGGCGACGAACCCGGGCCAGGCAGGCGCGAATCCGACCGATGCGCCCCGGGCGGCGAATCAGTACGACGTCGAGCGGCTCTCTCTCGAAGACGGCGTTTCGCATAATCTCGTTTTCGATATCACGCAGGATCAAACCGGCTTCCTCTGGTTCGGGACGATGTACGGTCTCGTTCGTTATGACGGCGACGCGTACCGCTTTTATCGCCACGACCCCGACGACTCGCTTTCCCTTTCGAACGACGACATCGTCACCATTCACGTCGACCGGCGCGGCGATCTCTGGCTCGGCACGTACGGCGGCGGCGTGAATCACTTCGACCGCGCCCGCAACGTGTTCGTCCGCTATCTCCCGAACGCCGACAACCCCGACGCCCTGCACCACGGCATCATCTGGGACATCGACGAAGACGCGAGCGGTCACATCTGGGTCGGGACCGAAGCCGGCGGACTGGCGCGGATCGATCCGGCCACCCGAACCGTGCGGACGTACCGTGCGCATGCCGACGACCCCCGCTCCATTCCCCACGACCACGTCGGCTCGCTGAGCATGGGCGCACACGGCCGTCTTTACGTCGGCACGTCAGCAGGCCTTTGCGAATACGACGAAACGACCGACTCGTTCACTCGCATCGACACTATCCCCGGGCTCGACCCGGAGCTGCTGACGCTTCCCGTGAACGCGCTGGCAACGGACAAAAGCGGCACCACCTGGCTCGGCACGCTCGGCGGCGGCATCATCGGCATCGCCGGCACCGGCAGCGGCGAAGGCATTGCCGGCAGTGCCGCCGACCATGAACTGCGCGCGCACTACCGCTACGACGCCGGCGACCCCGCGTCGCTCATCTTCGACTGGGTGACGACGATCGCCATCGTCGACTCGCGCATCTGGGCGGGGACGTTTCGCGGTATGGCCGCGCTGCGCGAAGACGGTTCGTTCGATCGATACGAGAACGCGCCGGGCGATGACCACAGCCTGCGCACGAATTACGTCGTCGCGATTCATCAGGATCGATCCGGAGTCGTCTGGGTCGGTTCGTACGAAGGCGGCGCGCACAAACTGCGCCCGCGCGGATCCCTCGTGCGCCATGTGCGCGGCACGGGAGGAGAAACCGACACACCGATTCAGCATGTCACGTCCCTCGAGCCGTACGCGCCAGGAATCGTCGCGATCGGAACGAAGGGCGGCCTGTTCTTCTGGAATCGTGCGGAGAATGTCATCCGCCCGTTCGAAGCAGCGAAGCTGCCGGTTCCCCGGGTTCGTTCGCTGGCGGCGGATCACGACCGGCGTCTCTGGGTCGGCACGGCCGCCGGACTCGCGGTACTCGCGCCCGACGACGCGACCGGCGATGCATACAATACGGCGCAAACGTTCCTGAACGTGCCGGGCGATTCCACATCGCTGCCGCACAATCAGGTGAACGCGCTCCTGGTCGATCACACCGGCACCGTCTGGGCGGGAACCGGGGGCGGCGGACTGGCGCGTAATCACGCGGACACACAATCGTTTTCCACGTTCCGCCACGATCCGGACGACGCGCGGTCGATCGCCGGGAACTACATACAATCGCTGTTCGAAGACGCGCAGGGCAGAATCTGGACGTCGAGTTATCAGGGCCTTTCGCGTCTCGACGACCGGCGCACGGGGTTCGATCACTTTCCGACCGACCCGGCGGACCCCGCGAGCATCAGCAGCAACTACGTGTACGTAATACACGAAGACGAGTCCGGTCGGATCTGGTTCGGCACGGGGAACGGTCTCAATCTTTACGATGACGCCACGGGCCGGTTTCGCCATTTCCGCGAAGAGGCCGGTCTTCCGAACAACGTGATCGCCGGTATCGCGCCGTCGTCGGACGGGCGTTTCTGGCTCAGCACGAACCGCGGGCTCGCCGAGTTCGACCCGGAGCGCGGCATGGTCGTGCGCACGGTCGACGCGAGCCAGGGAGCGCAGAGCAATCTTTTCGCCGAGGGCGCATACGCCACTCTCGATGGCGGCCAGCTCGTGTTCGGCGGCGTGAACGGGTTCAACGTGTTTCATCCCGACAGCGTGCTTTCGCACGACCAGCCGCCTGAAACCGCCGTCACCTCGTTCTGGAATCAGCGTGACGAGCGGGCGCCGGTCGACGTGGTGACGCCCGCTCCCGTCCGCCTGCCGCACGACCGGAACCAGGTCGCGATCGGCTTCAGTGCATTCGACTTTCACGCGCCCGAAAAGACACAGTTCGAATACCGGCTGCTCGGAAAGAGCGCAGACGGCAACGACTGGACCCGCGCAGGGTCGGAACGTCTCGCGATGTATACGAACCTCGCGCCCGGCGAGTACACGTTCGAAGTGCGCGCACGGAACGCGGGCGGCGCATGGAGCCCGGAACCGGCAAGGCTCTCGCTCACGATCGACCCGCCATTCTGGCGCACGGCATGGTTCGCTGTGCTGGCGGCGCTCGCGATCGGCGGGACCCTGCTTCTCACACACACGCTTCGCATCCGGCGCAAACTCGCGCTCGCGCACGCGATTCAGAACGCGCGCCTCGAGGAAGCGGAGATCGTGCGCAAGAAAGCCGCGGCCGACTTCCACGATGAACTCGGGCATCGCCTCGCCAAAATCGCGCTCTTCAGCGAAGTGATCAAGAACCGCATGACGAACGCCTCGTCCGACATTCGCGACTATCTGCAGAAGATCATCCGCGAATCGCATACGCTTTCGAACGACACGCGCGACTTCATCTGGTCGCTCGGCTCCGAAGAGAAGACGCTGCGCGATCTCGCCGCGTATCTGCGCGATTTCGGGAACGAGCTCTACGATCGCACCGACATCCGCTTCCGCTTCGAAGGCTGGGGCGAAGATCTCGATCGCATCGTGCTGCCGATCGACGTGCGCCGGCACACCACTGCGATCTTCAAAGAGGGCATGACGAACGCGCTGAAACACGCGTCGTGCAGCGAGGTCGCCCTGCAGGTCCGCGTGATCGGCGACCTCTACGAGATTTCGCTTCGCGACGACGGCGTCGGCTACACACGCCCCCAGGAAGACGACGGCAACGGTCTCAAGAACATGGAGAACCGCGCGCGGAAAATTCATGGCGAGATTCAGTTCAAGTCGGAGCCGGGGTCCGGGTCGCGCATCCAGCTCGTCCGGAGGTCGGAATGACGAACGGCGAAACGATCCGCGTCAGCCTCGTGGAGGACGACGACGAGATCCGCGACGCGCTCGCGATTCTGATCGACGCCACCGAAGGCATGAAGTGCCATTCGACGTTCGGCGACTGCGAATCCGCGATCGAAAGCGTCTCGAAGGACCCGCCGGACGTCCTCATGATGGACATCGAACTGCCCGGCATGTCCGGCGTGGAGGGCGTGCAGAAGATCAAAACGGCCCGGCCCGGCATCGACATCATCATGCTGACGATCCACAAGGACGACGATCTCGTGTTTCAGTCGCTCTCGCTCGGCGCAACCGGCTACCTGCTGAAGGACTCGCAGCCGGACGACATTCTGCGCGCGATTCGCGATGTCAGAAGCGGGGGATCGCCCATGAGTTCGCAGATCGCCCGGCGGATCGTCGTTTCGTTCCGTAAAGCGGAGAAGTCGCCGCTCACGAAACGCGAAACAGAGGTTCTCGAGAAGCTCTGCGAAGGCCACAGCTACAAGATGATCGGGGCCGATCTCTTCGTCAGCGAGGAGACCATTCATTTTCACATCAAGAACATCTATCAGAAGCTGCAGGTCCATTCAAAGTCGGAAGCGGTCGCTAAAGCCTTGCGCGAGAGGCTGATCTAGCCGCCCCCCCCCGAAAAACTACCCGTTTCGGTAGTAGCCGCCACCCCCCTCTTTTCGGGATCATTAAGAACAGCAACAAGCGACTGGAGGGTCATCTCATGAAACGACTACAGACAATCGCGGTGGCGGCGCTTCTTGCGCTCGCACTCGCCGCACCGGCCGAATCACAGGTATTCTCGACCATCGCCGATTCCTCGAACGGAATCGTCAGCGATAACGGGTCCGCGAACTACACGGGCTGCGCGTGGATCGACTTCGACAACGACGGCGACCTCGACCTCAGCGTTGCGGGAAAGGGCGCGATCTTCCGGAATGAAGGCGGTGGCGACTTCCACAAACTCGGCGGCATCATGAAGAAGCAGGGCCAGGCGCAAGGCATGACATGGGCCGACTACGACAACGACGGCGACATCGACTGCTTTCTCGTCGGCAACGCCGTCCGCGGAAGCTTTCTCTTTCGCAACGACGGACCCGGCACCGAGTTCGTAAAAATCCTGACGGGCGTCATTGCCGACAGCCTCGACAACTCGGGATGGGGCGGAGCCTGGGGTGAGTTCACTGGCGACGAATACGTGGACCTCGTGATCGCGGCCGCGAACGGTTTCGGCGGCGTGGCGCACGAGAACCGACTCTTCTCGAACAACGGCGACGGCACGTTCACGCGCGAAACGACATCGGACGTGGAGCAGGGACTCGGGCCGTACACGGTGCCGACGTGGTACGACTACGACCAGGATCTCGACATGGATCTCTTCATCGCGGCCGGTCCGGCATCGGGAAATCTCGAACCCGACTATCTCTATCGAAACGACGGCGGCACGCTGAACCGCATCTTCACGGACCCGATCGCAACGGATACCGCGGACGGACAGACGTGGAACTGGATTGATTACGACAACGACGGCGACCTCGACGCGTACCTCACGAACTACAACACGAATACGCCGGGCTATCTGTATCGGAACGACACCGGCACGTACGTTCGCATGACGGCGGCCACGGCCGGCGATATCGTGTCGAACACGGGTCTCGCGCTTTCGAACCACTGGCACGATTACGATAACGACGGCGACGTCGACTGCATCATTACCTACGACGGATTCAAGAGCGCCGAGTACTACAGCAACGACGGCGACGGCTCGTTTACGAAGCTCTTCGGAACCGGCGCAACCGGCCAGCCCGGCCCGAACGCAGGCGTGGCGGCCGCCGATTACGACGGCGACGGCGATCTCGATCTCTTTCTGAACGGGACCGCCATCTCGAAAGCCCTCTTCCGAAACGACACGGCAAACGGAAACGCCTGGATCATCATTGAGTGTGTGGGAGCCGGTGGTCCGGGCGGATCCAATTTATCGGCGCTGGGAACCGCAGTCTATACGAAGGCCAGTATCAGCGGCGGCGACGTGTGGCAGCAGCGCCAGGTTGTCGCGCAGAACGCGTTCAACTCGCACAGCATGCTGGCGACGCACTTCGGGCTCGGCGACGCGGCCGTCGTCGATTCCATCATCGTACGCTTCCCGTCAGGCGCCGTCACGACGATGACGGGCGTTGCGGTGAATCAGAAGATCTTCGTGACCGAACAGATCACGACCGACGTAGCGGACGGCGCAACCGTCGTGCCGACGCGTCATCGACTCTTTCAGAACGTGCCGAATCCGTTCAATCCGACCACGGCCATTCGATATGAGCTCGCGGCCCCGAGCCGCGTCACTCTCCGTGTGTTTGATGTGCGGGGGCGCGAAGTGACGAGCCTCGTCGATGCGATGCAGGCTCGAGGGGAACACTTCGCCCGGTGGAACGGCACGAATGCGAGCGGAGAAGATGTCGCCTCGGGCGTCTACTTCTACCGCCTCGAAGCCCGCGATCTCGCGGCGCCCGACGGCAGCGCCCCGTTCCAAACCACGAACAAGATGCTGCTCGTCAAGTAGTCGGAGGGCAGAGCCTTCCCTACGAGGAGAGCCCGGTGGCCGAGAGGCGCCGGGCTCTTCGCCGTTTGCCGGGGCAGGTGTGTGGGTTTTGGGGGGGCGTGTTCTCCTCGCCCTCGCCCTGTCGGACCGTGGGTCAAGATACCGAAACGATAATGCCGTGCCCGCGGTCCTCCAATGGGGCTCGGGCTGCGGGGAACACGCCCCCCCAACCCACACAACCCCGAAGCTTTCGAAGTGAGGAATGGGGAGGGGAGAAAAAAGGAAAGAGGGAAGAAAAGGAGAAAAAGAAAGACAAGAACAGAGGGAAGGGGAAAGAGGGGAAAGAGGGGAAAGAAAAAGGCTGTCGTCGGTTTGCAATAACGCAAATCCAACGACAGCCATGAAGAGCAGGGGCTTTCGTTGCTGCTACCGGAACAGGGACTTCACTTCGCCCCAGCTGGTTTCTTCGGTTGCGGTCGAGCCGCCGCAGCCGGTGGGTTCGGATCCCATGTGCCCGCACGCGGCGAGGGCGGCGGGTGACGAGTTGGCGATTGTGTAGTCGTCGCCGGGCTTGTCGCAGAAGAGCGGGTCGGTATCGATGTTGCCGTTCACGCCGTTCTGGCCGGCGAAGCAGTCGACGTAGTCGCCGGCGAAGTTGCCGTGGATGTCGGTGCAGGTGGCGGTGATCGTGCCGCCCACTTCGCAGAAGCCGGCCTGTCCGTTGGCCGCGAATGCGATGATCGACTGGTCGACGGTTACGGTCGAGTTGCGGGAATGAATGCCGCCGCCGTCGCCACCGCCGCCGTTACAGGCAACCGTGACGGACAGGAGAGTGGCGCTCGAATTCGACCAGATCGAGAGTCCGCCGCCGTCCAGGGTAGCGACGTTTCTGTAGATCAGACATTCTTCGATGGTGTTCGTGAAGTCGTCACAGAGAATGCCGCCGCCGTACTCACCGGCCTGATTGCCGTGGATTTCGTTGCGCGTCAGATAAGGTGACGATTTGAAAGCGTCGACCCCGCCTCCGCTCAAACTGCATTCGTTGTTCGCGATTTCGCAGTCCGTGATCGAGCTCGTGGAGCCGTCGGTAATGTGCATGCCGCCGCCACGCAGAGCGGCCTGGTTTCCGTCGATCGAGGAACTGGCAATCGACGGGCTTGCCCCCTGATGCATGAAGACACCGCCGCCGTTCCCGTCGGCCCGGTTCGAATTGATGCTGGAGCCGCTCACCGATCCCGTGCTGCCGTTGTTGTAGTGGATCCCCCCGCCGTCGCCCGCCGTGCGGTTGTTTTGAATCGTGACGTTCGTCAGTGTCGGGTTCGAATTGCGCACATGAAGTCCGCCGCCGCCGACCGCAGCGCCGCACGAGTCATCTTCTACTGTGCAGTTCGTGAACGTGGCCGTCGTGTTCACCCACATCGAGATCCCGCCGCCGCCCCATCCGGCTACGTTATTGCGGAAGTCGCAGCCATCGATGGTTCCGGATGATTCGTGGCAGAGGAGTCCGCCGCCATATTCACCGGTCGTGTTGCCGTCGAATACGGTGTTCGTGATGTTCGGCGATGATTCGAACGCGCAAACGCCCCCGCCGTCGAGCGCGCTGCTGTTGTTCTGAATCGTGCACGCGTCGATCGCGGGGTTCGAGTTTCCGCGCAGGTCAATGCCGCCACCACGCTCCGTCGCGTAGCAGTTCTCGATCACGCACTCGGAGATCGTGGGGCTCGAACCGTTCAGGCAGTAGATGCCCCCGCCATAGGGCACGCCGAGTCCGTTTCTCAGCGTAAGGCGTTCGATGCGCGCGGCGCTCGTTTCGCCGCTCTGCAGAATGAAGAGCCGGTCCGCGTCTTCCCCGTCGAGAATCGAAAGCGCCGCGCTGTTCACGGAACGAACGACCACGTCTTTCCCGCTGAAGTCGATGCCGCGATTGCCCGCTCCCGTGAACGTGCCGTCGTCAACGAGCACCGTGTCGCCGGACACACCGGCGGCGTCGATGCCGTCCTGAATCGTCGGCACGTCGCCGGTTCCGTCAGACTTGATCAGCCAGCTGGCGGCGTGTGAAGAAGATGTGATCAGAAGAAAGGCAAGGAGAACGGTCAGCAGGCAGCGCATGGTTGTCACCTCTTTGTTGAATGAGCGCTCGGTTGTCGGTCAGTTTGAGGGTTTGATCTTTCAAGTATAGCACATGGGGTAAACCCTAATCAAATCAGAACGCCTCGTCGAGGCTCAGATCGAAACGGACGTCCTCCTGCCCGAAAGCCACGTCGGCGCGCGCTACGATCCCGTTCAGGCTTTCCGTCCGAAACTGGAGCCCGACCCCCGCGGTCGGCCGCAGATACCTGGCCTTCAGGTCGGCGAGCTCCGGCGCCACCACGGCAGCTCCCGCGAACGTCGTAAAGCCGAGCCGGCGATAAAGCGGGCAGCGATACTCCGCCTGAAACGCACCCAGAACCTTGTCCCGGTAGCGCGCCTGCTTGTATCCGCGCGTGTGCGTGTGCCCGCCTAGCTGCGCGAGCCGAAAGAATGGAACGTTGCCGTCGGTTCCGAACAGAAAGAACTGTGTCGCGAAAACGTGATTCTTCCTGAGCCCGATGTAGTTTCTGAGATCGATCACGTACTGATTGAAATCGAACTCGCTGCCTGCGTCCTTGTCGAACCAGAGGCCGAACATCTGCCAGTGAATTCCGTTTGTGGGTGAATATCTCGCATCCGTCGTATTCAGATCGAGGACACCGCCGAATCCGAAAACGCGCGAGTTCGTCTGGTCGGCCAGCTGGTCGCTCGCAATCAGCCCGTCCTTTTCGAACGAAATCGACTCGACCAGGTTTGCCTCCGTTCGAACCCCGACGCGGAGGGCGGGAAGAACGTTGCGAAAGAATTCCACGTAAGCGAAGTAGTTGCGGGGCCGAAATTCCTCCGCGTTCGATCGAGGTGTATTGGGCCCGATTCCGAAATAGTCGAAAGCGAGATCGGTATAGGCGAGGCGGGCTTTCGCGTGGTAGCGATTGTCGCCGAGGAAGAGAGTCGCGGTGGTTTCGACCTTGCCCTGGCCCTTGTGCGTAATGCGCCCCTTGACTCGATAGTCCGAGAGCGGCGTCGTGTCCGCGCTGCCCGCACACCGGAAGGGGGCGATCAGCTGGCCGCCGACGCCGAAGCCCGAGGTTGAGGAGTAATACACCTTCGGCAGATAGATCAGGCGCCCGACAACGAGTCGCGGGGGAAAACGCTTCGCCCGTTTGCTGGCAAGCTCCCTCTCGACAGAAACGGCCTCCGGGGACGCATCCGTCGAGTCGAAAGCGGCGCTTTCCGCCGCCACGGCCATCCGCGGAGCGGCGATCGCCAGCAGCAAACAGCCTGAAATCGCCGCGATCGTCAGGGACAATCCTGCGTGCATCCGGGGCATACGGGCCAACGGCACAGACTCACTTTCCGGGCGGAATCTCGCTCGCTCCCGCGGAAGGCGGGCCTTCTAGACGAGTTCGGGGGTGGTTGCTATACTTCGACTTCGTTCGAAGCCGTCTCCTATTAAATGTCCTGCGCATTGTAGCAGATCCGTTCCGCGAGGTCAGACCATGCACGTAGTCACCGGCGATACGAATCGAGTTCCCGCGAAAGCCGACTGGCTGCGTTCGCTCGCGTCGTGGCTCGACTCCGTGCGGGACCTGAGCGGGCCGCACATGACCACGTTTCCCGCTCCGCACGGCAGCCCTGAAAAGCTGCTTCGGCTGTTTCCGCAGGAAGACGCGCACCTCTGGATGCCGCCGCGCGGCCCGGTCTCGTTCGGCCTCGGAGTGCTGCGCACATTCGCGCCCGCGGGCGAAACGCGTTTCGACGCGGTGCGTGACGAAGCGGCGCGCTATATCAGGACGCTGCACAAGAACGGAGGCGCGAGCGAAGCGGAGCCGCACTCGATTGCGCTCCACGGCGGGTTTTCGTTTTCGATCGACGACGACGAAGGCCCCTGGGAACCGTTTGGAGACGCGCGCTTCGTTCTCCCCCGCTGGACCGTGACCTGGGACGACGGGCACGCATCGATCTCACTCGCGATTGCCGGGAAGAACGCAGAGACGCAAACGAACGTGCCGCTGTCGAACGACGCGATCATCGAAGAAGCCTCCGGGCTCTGGCAGGCGCTTGCGGATCAGGCGCCGATCGGCGACCCGGGCGTCACGCTTCGGTCGTTCGAACAGACGGCCGAGTCCGACTGGGCCGCTCTCGTGCAGGACATTCGCGAAGAGATCGCGGAAGGGCGCTTCGAAAAGATCGTGGCGGCCCGACGGTCGACGGCCGTCTGCAACGACGCGATCTCGCTCGACGCCCTCATGCACGAACTCGGCTCGTCCTACCCCGAGTGCTACCGGTTCGTCTATCGAAAAAATGGCGTCTCGTTTCTCGGGGCCACGCCGGAGCGCCTGATCCGGAAAGAGGGCGACGTACTTTCGACCGAGGCGCTCGCCGGGTCGATCGGCTCCCCGGAACGCGCGACGGAAGACGAACGAACCGCGCTTGCGGCGGAACTGCTTTCGAGCGAAAAGGATCGCGGCGAACACGCGATCGTCGTCGAGGCGATTCGCGGCAATCTCGCCCCGCTCTGCGCGGCGCTCGCGATCGAAGACGTTCCCACTGTCCGCTCGTTCAAACACGTTCTGCATCTCCAGACGCCGATCCAGGGCACGCTTTCGTCGCCCGACTCGCACGTGCTCGATATCGTCGCGCGCCTGCACCCCACGCCTTCGGTCGGCGGCGTCCCCTCGCGGGAAGCCGTACGCTGGATCGGCGAACACGAGCCGATTGCACGCGGATGGTACGCGGGCCCGATCGGGTGGTTCGACGAGAACGGCGACGGTGAGTTTGCCGTCGCGCTCCGCTGCGGGCTGCTCGAGGGAGAACGCCTGCACCTCTACGCGGGCGCCGGCATCGTGCGCGACTCGGACCCGCACAAGGAATACGTCGAAACCGACATCAAGCAACTCGCACTCCTCCGCGCACTCGGCGTCCGGTCCGTGTAGTCATGGCGCCGCGCGATCTCCACTCCACCTGGGCGCGCCTGCTCGTGCAGAGCCTGGCGGACGCCGGCGCGCGCGACATCGTATCGAGCCCCGGCGCGCGATCGACCCCGCTTCTCGTGGCCGCGCTCGCCCACCCCGACCTCACCGTGCACTCGATCATCGACGAGCGATCCGCGGCGTTTTTCGCCGTCGGACAGGCGAAAGTAACGGGGCGGGCTTCGGTGCTTCTCTGCACGAGCGGTTCCGCCGGAGCGCACTACTATCCGGCGATTGTCGAAGCGAGCGAAGCGGGCGTTCCCGTGATCGCGATCACGGCCGACCGGCCGCGCGAACTCCAGGGGAACAAAGCGCCGCAGACGATCGACCAGACGAATCTGTACGGGCGCTTCGCGCGCGCGTTCTGCGACACGGGCATGCCGGGTGAAACGGAAGACGAGCTCCGCTCGCTGCGAAGGAAGATGGCGCAGGCCTGGTCGCGCGCGCATGGCGCGAAGCCGGGGCCCGTGCAGATCAACGCGCCGTTCCGCAAGCCGCTCGAGCCTTGCGAAGCGAACGACGAAGATCGCGGCCCCCGCAAGATGGCAGACGAGATCGCGCGCGAACCGATCGTGCGCGCCGAACAACCGGTAGCGCGTGCGCACCCGGACGCGATCGAACGACTCGCGGGCCGAGTGCGGATGGCCCGCCGCGGTGTCATCGCGTGCGGACCGGGCGCGCTTGCGAACGGGAAGGCCCGCGCCGCGCTCTACTCCCTCGCCACGCGTCTCGGCTGGCCCGTGCTCGCCGAGTCGACGAGCCAGTTCCGTTTCACGGGTGAGTCGAGCGAAACGCGCATCGATTTCTTCGACACCGTTTTGCGATCGGCCCGTTTCCGCGCGCAGATGAAGCCCGATCTCGTTCTTTCGATCGGCGGTACGCTCACTTCCATGTCATGGCCGCTCTATCGGGCGGAGCACCCGGACGCGTTTCTGGCTCTTCTCTCCGAGCACGACTGGGCGGACGCGTCGAACCGCGCACGGGAAATCGTGTTCGGCCCGATCGCGCACACGATCACGACGCTCGCGCGGGCGCTCGATCGCAGGCAGGATGCGGGCAACGATTCCGTCCGGCCCGCCCCCGTCACTCCCGACTCGATCGGCCCCGATCCACAATGGCTGGCGTCGTGGAAACGCGCGGACGCCCACGCCGGCAAGGCGGTCGCGGGCCGCTTCGAGAACGACGCGCCGCTCACCGAAGGCGCGCTCACGCACTACCTTGTGCACGCACTTCCCGCCGGTTCGCTGCTCGCGCTCGGCAACAGCCTCCCCGTGCGGGATGTCGACTGGTTCGTTCCGGGAGCCGCCCGCGACCTCGCCGTCTGGTCGCAGCGGGGCGCAAACGGGATCGACGGGCTCCTGTCCGGAGCGGCGGGTGCCGCGTCAAAGTGGCCGGGACGGGCGGCGCTTTACGTCGGCGATGTATCGCTTCTTCACGACCTTCACGGCGTTCTTACCGCGGTGCATGCCCCGAAGCCGCTGACCGTAATCGTCCCCGCAAACGGCGGGGGACGCATTTTCGATCTGCTCCCGCTTGCCCGCAAACGGGCCGTTCCCCAGGAAGCCCTCCCGTACTGGACAACGCCCCGGGAGCCCGATTTCAACGCCCTCGCCCGTTCTCTGGGCGCAGCCTGCTTCGCGGCCGACACGGTCTCATCCCTCGAAAAAGCGCTCGCCGAGTCGCACGAAATGCCCGGTTGTACTATGATAGTAGCGAGCATCGCACCCCGCACCGTAACCGCAGAACAAGACGAAATCAGGGCCGCGGCCACACACGCGATCGACCAGGATCACGCTTGAGGCCCCGGCCCGCACCGCGCACAGCGAGGGAACACCATGGGAGCCATATCACTTCGTTACTGGTCGACCGGTCCTGAGAACCCTCCCGTAATCCTGCTCCACGGCTTTACCGGGAACGGACGAAGCTGGAGCCGCGTGGCCGCCAAAATGCGCACGGAACGCACCGTTGTTGCCGTGGACTTTCCCGGGCACGACGGGCGCACAAGGCCCGCCACGATTTATCACGACTGGAACGGCGTCATCGACGCGCTCGCTCTTGCCATTCGCAAAGCGAATCTGCACGAATCGTACCTCGTCGGCTACTCACTCGGCGGCCGTGTCGCGCTCGGCCTGCTCGTCGAGCACCCGGATCTCTTCGTCGGCGGCACATTGATCGGCGCAAGTGCAGGACTTCGCAACGCGGCGGAACGCGCGGAACGGCGCGCGCAGGATCAGGCGGTGATCGATATTCTGATGAACGAGGGAATCGAAGCGTTCGTCGACCACTGGGAATCGCTCCCTCTGTTCGCGTCGCAGGCGCGCGTGCCGGAACCGTGGTTCAAGGAGCAGCGCGCCCGTCGTCTTGCGCACGACGCCGAAGCGCTTGCAGGATCGCTCCGCACACTCGGGCTCGGCGTCATGCCGGACTACTGGGACAAACTCGGCGAGATCGAAGTGCCGGTTCATGTCGTGGCGGGCGAGGAAGACGAAAAGTTCAGACGCATCGGACAGAGCATGGCGGCGAAGATCCCGCAGGGTTCGTACGGAATCGTCGCGCAGTCGGGCCACAACATCCCGCTCGAAGCGCCCGAGCAGGTCGCGTCGCTCATCGAAACGAACTTGAGACAGAAAGAAGGAATCCCGCTTTGACCATTCCCGAAACCGTAACAACCCCGCGCTGGGAATCGCTCCCCGGGTACGAGGATATCCGTTACGAAAAGTCGGGCGACGGCATCGCGAAGATTACGATCTGCCGGCCCGAAGTACGGAACGCGTTTCGCCCGCTCACCGTGCAGGAAATGGAACGCGCGTTCGCCGACGCACGCGACGACGGTGGCGTCGGCGTCGTGATCCTGACGGGCGAAGGCAAAGACGCGTTCTGCAGCGGCGGCGACCAGAGAATTCGCGGCGACGCCGGATACGTCGGAGCCGACGGCGTGCCGCGCCTGAACGTGCTCGACCTGCAGCGCCGGATCCGCACGCTTCCGAAACCCGTGATCGCGATGGTGGCCGGGTACGCCATCGGCGGCGGCCACATTCTGCATCTCATGTGCGACCTCACGATTGCGGCAGACAACGCGCGCTTCGGTCAGACCGGGCCTAAAGTCGGCAGCTTCGACGGCGGGTACGGCGCGTCCTACATGGCGCGCATCGTCGGCCAGAAGAAGGCGCGCGAAATCTGGTTCCTGTGCCGTCAGTACGACGCCCAGCAGGCGCTCGACATGGGGCTCGTGAACACCGTTGTTCCGTATGCCGATCTCGAAGCCGAAACCGTAAAGTGGTGCCGCGAAATTCTCGCGCACAGCCCGATGGCGCTTCGCTGCCTGAAAGCGGCGCTGAACGCGGACTGCGACGGCCAGGCGGGACTCCAGGA
Source organism: Candidatus Eiseniibacteriota bacterium (assembly GCA_029262235.1). Taxonomy (GTDB): domain Bacteria; phylum Orphanbacterota; class Orphanbacteria; order Orphanbacterales; family Orphanbacteraceae; genus JABDJQ01. Next base: position 99,651 of record JAJCZU010000007.1, read on the forward strand.
GCTCGCCGGCAACGCCACGCTCCTTTTCTATATGACAGAAGAAGGACAGGAGGGCCGGAACGCGTTCAACGAGAAGCGGAAGCCCGACTTCGACCGCTTCCCGCGCCTGCCGTAGAACGCCGCGTTTCGTTTCATCATGCAGAAAGCCGCTACGCTCCCTGAAACCAGCACGCCCGGCTCCGTGCGCGCGTGGATTCTGGCCATGCGCCTGCCCACGCTGACCGCGGCCGCCGCGCCCGTACTCGTCGGCGCAGCCGTAGCCGCCGCGCTGCACGCATTCGCGCCCGGACCCGCGCTCGCCGCGCTCGCGGGCGCGCTGCTGATACAGATCGGCACGAACTTCGCGAACGATCTCTTCGATTACGAAAAGGGCGCCGACAACGCGCAGCGGCTCGGGCCCGCGCGCGCCGTGCAGCAGGGCTGGATCAAGCCCGCCGCGATGAAGCGCGGCATGATCGTCGCGTTCGCGCTCGCGATGATCGCGGGCGTCTATCTCGTCACGGCCGCCGGATGGCCCGTGATCGCGATCGGGCTCGTTTCAATCGCAAGCGGCATCGCCTACACCGGCGGACCGTATCCGCTCGGCTACAACGGGCTCGGCGATCTCTTCGTGTTCGCGTTCTTCGGTTTCGTCGCCGTATGCGGCACCGTGTTCGTGCAGATGGGCGCGGTTCCCCCGCTCGCGATCATCGCGTCGGTGCCCATGGGCGCGCTCAGCACGGCCATTCTCGTCGTCAACAATCTTCGCGACCGTGACACCGACAGCGCCGCCGGGAAACGCACCCTCGCCGTCCGCTTCGGCCGCACGTTTGCCATCGCCGAATACACGACGCTGGTCGCCGCCGCGTACGCGACACCCGCATTCCTGTACGTAGCTTCCGGCTTTCCGCTTCCCGTGCTTCTGCCTTTCGTTACACTTCCCCTTGGAATCGCTCTCGTCATGCGTGTCGTTCGGGGGGAGACGGGAGCCGCGCTCAATGTCATACTGAAGAGGACGGCGATTCTGCTGTTCGTATTCGGCGTACTGTTCGCCGCGGGACTCCAGGGAGGGAGCGGACCATGAAGATCGTGAATGTGATTACACACGCGTTCGAAGGCGACCTCAATCATCCCGCTTCGAACAGCCGCTCCGTTTGGATGACGCGCAGAGGAACGCTGCTCCAGCTCGTGGACGAACTCGGAAACGTGGGCCAGGGCGAAGCGTCGCCGCTTCCCGATTTTTCGACGGACCTGCCCGGGCTCTGCAGCACGACGCTCGGCAATCTGGAGCCGTCGCGTTTTCCCGCGTTCGATATTACGGGCGACGTACTCACGCAAGTGCAGGAAGCGCTTTCGCTCGTCGATCTCAATGCGCCGGCTGCCAAGTTCGCGCTCGAAACCGCGCTGCTAGATCTGTTCGGGCAGCGTCTGAACGTTCCGATCGCGGCACTCCTTCGTTCGCGGCCGCATCGCGATCCGATCGCGCTCTCTTCCGTCATCTATTCCGAAGACAAGATCGGCGCGCTTGCCGAGACCGAGACGATCTGGGAGCGCGGCATTCGCAACGTGAAAATCAAGATCGGCCGCATTCATCGCTTCGACCGTGAACTCGAAATGATCGAAGCCGTGCGCGAGCGGTTCGGCAGGGACCTCGCGATCCGCGCCGACGTAAACGGCGCGTGGGACCTGATCGAGGCCCAGGAGAAACTCGAAGCGCTGACGCCGTTCGACCTCGAATACATCGAGCAGCCGGTGGTGCCGTACCTGCTGCTCAAGCTCGGCGTGTCCCCGATCGACGTCGCGGCCGACGAAACCGTAGCGATCCCGGGCGGCGTCGAACGACTCGCGCTCGTCAAGTCGTGCAACGTGCTCGTGCTGAAGCCGATGGTTCTCGGCGGCGCGATGGCGGCTCTCCGGATCGCGAAGATCGCGCAGGCGCGGAAGTACCGGCTCGTGATATCGCATCTGTTCGACGGGCCGATCGGACTGGCGGCGGCCATGCAGCTCGCGTGCGCGCTCCCGTATCCGCCGCTGGCGTGCGGCCTCGACGAGCACCCCGGCCTTTCGATCTGGCCGGACGCACTCCCCGCAGGCATGGGCGACAGCTCGTTCCAGCTCGACGAACGCCCCGGCCTCGGCCTCCCCCTGCTGCAACCGGTCGCCTGATGCCCGCGCGCGGGTTCCTGAATCGTGCGGCCGAGCAATGGGGCGATCGCCCCGCGCTCATCTTCGACGACCACGACTGGTCGTACCGGAAACTCGCCGACATCGTCAAGGCCCGCAGGCAGGCCCTCGGTCTGAGCAGCGCATCGGAGCACGCCGACGAACCGGCCGGCGATCCTTTGCAACTGACACTGCATCTCGACCCCATCCAGCTGACACCACACTTTGACGACGAATCGCTGGTCGACATTCTCGCTTACTGGTCCTCGAACGATCCCTTCGCCCTGCTCCACCCGGGATGGACGGAGCGCGAACGCGAGAATGCCGGCGCGCTTCTGCGCCGGGGCGGGCTCGGCCGCGGAGACGTCGTCTTCTTCACGTCGGGAACGACCGGCCTCCCCAAAGGAGTCGTGCACACGCGCGAATCACTTTTCGCCGGAGCGCAGGCGATTGCCGGGCACTTCGAACTGGCCCCGCGCGACCGCTGGTTCTCGCCGCTCTCGCCGGCGCATGTCGGTGGTTTTGCGCCGGTCCTGCGTACGCTCATGACGGGCGGCGCGCTCGTTCTTCCGTCGCACGCAGGCGCTCACATGCTCCGCGGGGCGATGCTCGAGCGGGAGGTCACGATCGCGTCTCTCGTGCCTTCCATGCTCCGCACGCTGCTGCGCGATCCCGCGGTGCCGAGTCTTCGCCTCCTGATGATAGGAGGCGACGCACTCGACGAGGACGACCTCGTACTCGCGGAAGCGCGTGGCTATCCCATCGTCCCGACCTATGGCATGACGGAAACCGGTGCCGCCATCGTTGACCTCTTGACCGGGCGCGCGATCGGCGAAGCCGCGCTCCGGGCGGGCGCGAACGGCGCGCTTTCCGTGCGCGGCCCCTCGCTCTTCCGCGGCTACTTGAGCGAAACGGGCGTCGAGTCGCCCCTCGACGAGGACGGCTGGTTCGCAACGGGCGACCGCGGCCGCGTTTCCGATTCCGGGGACGTCGTGATCGAGGGCCGCATACTGCCCACTTTCATCACGACCGGGGGCGAAACGATCGACGCGAACGAAGTCGAAACGGTGCTTCTCGAGATCCGCGGCGTGACCCGGGCTCTCGTCGTCGGAGTTCCCGACCCCACCTGGGGCAAGGTCGTGGGCGTCGTACTCTGGCCGGCCGACGCGATCACCGCAGAGTCAGTCCGAGATCATTGCCGCGCACGGCTGGCGAGTCACAAACGCCCGCGACTCCTCGCAGTCGTTTCCCCCGAACGGCCCGCGCCCGCCGACACGACGGCGGCTGTTGCACACTTGCTGGAACACGGAACTCCTGTTACGTACCCGTGAGAAGCGTGCGGTTCCGGACATTCCTCTTTCGCGCCTCCCGCTCGCGTCACCGCCGCGCCCGCGCTTCCTTTCCACTGGCGATCCGTCGCTTCCGTCCCCTACAATCATTCGCATGAGCGAGCCCCGGAACCATCCCTACCTCAAGAAACTGCGCACCCTGACCGCGCAACTGCCCGAAGGGCAGGAAGTGGAAGCGTGGGGCCACCCGACGTTTCGCGCGGGGAAAAAACTGTTCGCGATTTTCGGCGACTACGAAGGCAAACCGGCCATTGCGATCAAGAGCACTCCCGCCGAGCAGGCCGGCCTGACCGAGCGCCCCGAATATTACCTGCCGCCGTATGTCGCAAACGCGGGATGGATCGGTGTGCGCATTCAAAAAGTGAAGTGGAAGGAAGTCGAAACTTTGCTCGTAAAGGGATACCGGCTCGTCGCGCTGAAGCGCATGCTCAAGGCGCTTGACGAAGTGTCATAGGACTGACAATGAACCTCAGAAGACTGACGAAGCTGCGCTAGTTCTTGACGAGCCCGCGCCAGTTCAGCACCAGGTTGATCGGGATCGCACCACTGTCGTCTACGGGCTCGATCGCCCAGACCCGGTTGCCGTCGCGCGACAGATCCACGTCGATCGCCCGCCGCACGTCCATGTAGATTTCCGGCCGAAGGATCGTGAGGTCGTCTCCATCGACTTCGTATCCGGCTCTCATGAGCTTCCCGAGTTTCCCCGCGTAGTACACGATCTCACGGCGTGTCCCGCCGAATTGCGGGCCCAGGCCCTGCTCGCTGCCGGAGATCTGCCATTTCCGCCCTCCTGCGGGAAAGGCGGTCACATAGGCGTGGGAAACACCGGTTTCGTCGGACATGAACGCCAGCCACTTCCCGTCCGGCGAGAAAGACGCATCCCGCTCGATGAAACCGGAACTCGTCCACTGCACCGGGTCGCGCTCCGGATCGAACGGAACGAGCCAGAGCTTGTCGTCGTTGGCGGAGCACATCACGAAAGCGCTGTCCGGATGCCACGCTGCCGGCCAGAAATGCGCCGTTTCACTCCGGAATATTTCGACTTTCTCCGATCCACCGAAGACGCTCTTTCGATAGAGCACGCGCTCCTTCGCTTCCATCGCCTGGTAGATTACTTCGGTGCCGTCCGGGGACCAGGCCGGACTGAATTCGTCCTCGCGTCCGAAGGTCAGGCGCGTTTCGATCCCGCGCTCCAGATCGATGATCCAGATATCGTTCGAACCGCTCTCCTGATCGTTCACCGTTGCCGCGAGAAACTTGCCGTCGGGAGAAACACGAGCCTCCCCGTAGTACCCCTTGCTCTCGAAGATCCGCTCGAGCTTTCCTTCGCGATCGTACGCGACGAACTGCGTGAGACTCGCGTCGGTATCGGGAAGATAGACGAGTTCGCCATGTTCCGAGACCGAGAACACGCCGTACGAGGCGCCCGAGAGAAACTCCACCTGATTCACGAGCGGAAAGGCGTCTCCTGCGAACTCCCTCTTCTTCGCGTCGAAGGGGTGGGCCATCAGCGCCCCTTCCTTGAGATAGAAAACATGTCCGTCCGCATATGTCGCGCCCGTGACCGAGGGCACGAGCTCTCGATTTGCCCCCTCGAAGTCCGCAAGCCGAACCGATCCCTCGCCCTGATCCCGGCGCGCAAAGTAGAGAAAATGCTCGCCGTCGGGGAGAAACTGCGGGAAACGATGGCTGTTCTCGGAAAGAGACGAGTCGAGTTTCGTAACCGGGGCGGGTTCACCCCCGGCAGCGGGCACCCGATACACGGCTTCATTGTAGTCGGGTGTGAAGAGAATCGTGCCGTCGGCATGCCAGCTTCCTCCCTTGCCGCGGCGGGCGTCGCAGATCGAAAGTACGGACTCGCTGCTGAGCTCCACTTTTCGCAGCTTACCGTCCGCAAAAAACCCGACATGCGAACCGTTCGGCGACCAGAACGGGTAACCAGCTCCGGTGGTTCCCGGTACCGGGTGCGCTCGCGATTCGGCCAGGTTTCTGACGAAGAGCATCGCGTTTCCGAGCGTGTCTGTTGCCGTGAACACGACGTTCGAGCCGTCGGGTGAAATCGCCGGCGGACCGGGATGCACTCCCATCAGCTCGAAAGTGTAGTCAGCCGGCTGCTGGATCGAAGCCTGCACGACGCGCGGCGGCTCCGGTTCGGGCTGGTTGGTGTAGAGCCATCCGAGCACCCCCGCCGCCACGAGCCCGAGTATGGCGACAGCCCATGGAACAGCGGGCGTGCGCCCCTTCGGAGCGAGCCCCGCGTGAAGACCGGACCCCGATTGCGGATGAAGGCCGGATCCCGACGGCGGATGTACGCCCGGATCGGTTTGTGCGTGCATGCCCGATGACGAGTCCGGCGGCGGAGCGCCCGACGGATCCCCGGGCGTGGGCGCAGGCGGAGGAGTTACGGGAATCGCCGGAGAAACGGGAACGCCCCCGATCGGAGACGCGGGCGCGGCGCCGGCCGCGGCGGCCGAAGGCGCAATTCCGCTCGACGGATCATCGAGCCCGGCGAGAATCGATTTCATCTCGAGCGCGATGTCGTGCATCGACTGGCGTCGCTCGTCAGGATCTTTCAGCAGGCAGACGCGCACGAGTTCGTCGAGGCGCGCCGGCGTGGTCGGCGTAAGCGCAGACGCGCGCGCGGGCTCACGCTCGAGAACGGCCGCAATCACGCTCGCCTGCGTCTTGCCATGAAACGCCTTCTGCCCCGTAATCATTTCGTAGAGCATCGCGCCGAAGCCGAAAATGTCGCTTCGCTTGTCGGCCGTCTGCCCGTCGAGCACTTCGGGCGCGATGTACTGATACGTACCCACGATCGTGCCTTCGGTCGTAAGCGGACTCGTGAGCGTCGGCGACGCACTGAGATCGCCCGCGCTCCCGGCAAGAGTCGCGTTCTTCGCAAGACCGAAGTCGAGGAGTTTGGCGCCCATCTTCGTCAGCACCACGTTGCCGGGTTTCATATCGCGGTGCAGAATCCCCTCGCGATGCGCCGCTTCGAGCGCTTCGGCGATCTGGGCCCCGAACTTCAGTGTTTCCGTGAGCGGAATCGGACCCTTCGCGAGACGCTGCGCGAGGTTGTCCCCTTCGAGGTATTCCATCACGAGGTACGAAATCCCGGACTCGTGACCGATATCGAAAAGCTGGCAGACGTGCGGGTGCGAGAGCTTTGAAATCGCGCGCGCTTCGCGTTCGAAACGCTGGCGCAATTCTTCGGATGACGAAAGGTGCTGCGGGAGGATCTTGAGCGCGACAATGCGATCGAGTCGCGTGTCGCGCGCCTTGAACACCTCGCCCATGCCGCCCGCACCGAGTGGTTCGATTACCTGATACGGGCCGAGCGATGCCCCTGGGGAGAAGGAACTCATCGTACGAGTTTACATCACATCGGCCGCGCCGCGCCCCAGAATTCATAGCTCGCGAACTTCGGTCCGGGGATATACATCTGTTCCATGTCACGATCGCGGAATCCCGCATCGTCCAGTATCGCGGGGATGTCGCGATTCAAATGACAGCCGCCGCCCATGATCTTCCAGAACGGATTCAGAAAATTCTGGAGACGGCGCACACCGGCATCCGGCGCGACTCCGTGTTCGCAGAACACCAGCTGCCCGCCCGGCTTCAGCAGGCGGCGCACTTCGGCGAGCGCGGGGGCGGCGTCCGGAATCGTGCACAGCGTGTACGTGATGACCACCGTGTCCGCAATTCCGTTATCGAGCGGGATCGAAGCCGCGACGCCCTCCACGAATGTAACGTCGAGACCGGCCCCCGCCCCTTCCTTCTCCGCGATCGACCATGCGCGGCGCGAGGGATCGATGCCCCAGACACGCTTCACCTTCAACCGATCATAGAAGGGGAGGTTCAGGCCGGAGCCGATTCCGACTTCGACGACATCACCATGCACGTGAGGGATGATCTTGAGGCGCTGCTTTGCGACGGGGCTGACGCCGCACGACCTGTGCACGAGATGCGGAAGAATGTAACGGCTGTAGGGTCCCATGAATGCTCGACTCTCGAGTGGGCGGTGGCGGGCTACGCTTTCGGTTTGAAGTCGGGCGCCCACCAGTCGCCGTACTTCTCGCGCATCTTTGCGTTGTTCTCTTCGCTGCTGCCGGGCGGGACGCTGAGCGACTTCCACTCGTCCGGTCCACGAATCGCGCGGGCGAGCTGCACGATCTGTCCCGTGTGATACGAAACGTGCAGCACGTTGCGATGAATCGCCTCCCACACGCGGTACGACTGTCCCCGGATCGTGACCGTGCGATCCAGGTCGGGCGGCTCGAGACGCCCGAGTTCGTCGAGCGCGATCGTCCACCCCTCGTTCCAGTGAGCCGCAATCGTTTCACGCGTTTCCCATGCGTCGGAAAACTCGCTCTCGCGATCGCGGTCCTTCTTTTCGCCATCGGTCGTCAGGAAGTCGAGCCAGCGCGAACGCAGGTTACGCGCGGTATGTTTCATGATCACAGCCACGCTCATCGCAACGCCGCCCGGGCGCGCGAAGATTTCCTCGTCGCCGAGCTGCACGGCGGCGCTGTCAGCCAGGGACTTGTAGTAGCGATACTGATAGGCGATGTCGTCGAGATAGAGTCGGCCGTCCACAGCGCTCTCCCGGGGCCAATGGAACCACACGACAACTTTACCACAACGGAATCGAGGCCGAAAAGGGGCGGGGGCGAGCACTGGAAGTCGTGCGGCCCGCAGACTATACTGGCCACGTTCGCGCTCGGTGCGCGCCTGGAGCGCACGCCCGGCACGCCGCCGCCGAGCCCCCCTGTCGTCGTTCCTGGAGACCCATGAAGTTTTGGAGAAAACTACTGCCCCTGGTCGGTCCTCTCGCGCTCTCCGCCGCTCTCTTCATTCTCTATCGTGAAGTACAGAGCCTGCACCCGCGCGACATCCTCGCCGCCGTGCGCGCCGTTTCCTCCGACAAAGTGCTCACGGCGATCGGCTTCACGGCGCTCAGCTATCTCATGCTCGGGCTCAGCGACCTGCTTGCCGTGCGTTATGCCGGACTCGACCTGCCCGCCCGCAAAGTCATCCCGGCTGCTTTCACGGCGTTCGCGTTCAGCAACAGCGCGGGCAATCCGATTCTGACGGCGACCCCGCTTCGATTCCGTCTCTACTCGTCGATGGGGGCCGACGCGGACGGGCTGGCGCGCATCGTCACGTTCGGATATCTGACAACGTGGATCGGGATCTTCATCGCCGGCGGGGCGGCTTTCGTATGGGACGCGCCGCCCCTGCCCGCCTCGATTCCGCTGTTCGAAACCGCGCGCATTCCCGGCGCCCTGTTTCTCGCGATCGGACTCGCGTGGATCGCCATTGCATCGGTACGATCGACACCGATCCGATTCCGGAGCTGGAGCTTCCCCGTACCGGGCCTCCGCCTGTCGCTCGCGCAGGTCGTCGTGTCGGCCGCCGACTGGATCGCATCGGCCCTCGTACTCTGGGTTCTGCTCCCCGACGACATACGAATCGCGTTCGTGCCTTTTCTCGGCGTGTTCTTCCTGGGACAGGTCTTCGGCATTGCCAGTCAGGTCCCCGGCGGTTTCGGCGTCTTCGAAACCGTGGTCGGACTCTCCATTACAACGACGGGCAATGCTCCCGCAGTATTCGGATCGCTTCTCCTCTTTCGTTTCATCTACTACGTCTTTCCGCTCATTGGCGCGACGGCGTTACTCGGCCTGCATGAGTACTCGCGCCGGAAAGAAGTCATCGGCCGTGTCGGGCGGCAACTCGGCGACTGGGTCTCCGAGGCCGTCCCGCAGGTACTCGGATTTCTCGTATTTGCGGCCGGCGCTTTTCTACTCCTGTCCGGATCGCTGCCTTCGGTGCAATGGCACGCCCGTCTGTTCGGCCTGTCGAATGCTCCGTTCGTCGAGATCTCTCACTTCGCGGGCAGCATTCTCGGCATGGGTCTCATTCTTCTGGCACGCGGCCTGCAGCGCCGCGCCGACTCCGCGTGGACCGGAGCGCTCGTGCTGCTTGCAACAGGAACTCTCGTCACCCTGCTCCGCTCGCAGTTCGCGCACGCCGCGCTTCTCGCGCTGCTGCTTCTTCTCCTGCTCCCAAGCAGAAGGCAGTTCTATCGCCCCACCGCGTTGACGGCCGTATCGTGGACGCCCGGCTGGATCGCGCTCGTTCTGACCTCGCTTCTCGGGGCCGCGATCGTGCTGCTCTTTTCGTTTCGACGTCTCGAATACTCCGGCGATCTCTGGTGGCGGTTCGCGCTGAACGAGGAAGCCCCGCGTGCCATGCGCGCGATCGTCGGCGCGTCCGTGGTCGCCAGCGCGTTCACAATCGCGCGCCTGCTCCGGCCGAACACCCCGCCGCCGCCGCTCGGTACGGCTGAAGATATCGAAGCGGCCTGGAAGATCGTGCAGGCGAGCCCCGACTCGAGCGCGCACCTCGCCCTGCTCGGCGACAAGCGCTTTCTATTCAACGATGAGAGAACGGCGTTTCTGATGTACGGCGTTCGTGGCCGTGCCTGGGTAGCGATGGGCGATCCGCAAGGTCCTCTCGTCGAACGCACCGAGCTTGCCTGGAAGTTCCGCGAACTGGTCGACCGGAACGGCGGGATCCCCGCTTTCTATGAAGTCGGTGCCACGAATCTCGGTCTCTATGTCGACCTCGGTCTCACGCTTCACAGCATCGGCGAAAGCGCACGCGTTCCGCTCGCGACGTTTTCGATGCAGGGGGGGGACCGCGCCGCCCTGCGCAAGACACTGCGGCGCCTCGAAGAGCGTGAGGGTTGTTCGTTCGCGGTGCTGGCGCCGGAAGAAGTGCTTTCTGTCATGCCGCGTCTGCGTGCGATCTCCGACGACTGGCTCACCGAGAAGAAGGGAAAAGAGAAGAGCTTCTCCCTCGGTTCGTTTCGTGAAGATTATCTCGCACGGTTTCCGGTCGGGATCGTGAAGCGGAACGACGAAATCATCGCATTCGCGGATCTCTGGCAGAGTGGCGGCAAAGCGGAGCTCTCTCCCGACCTCATGCGCTATGCGAGCAACGCCCCCGACAGCACGATGGAGTATCTGTTCATTCGACTCATCCTCTGGGCGCAGGAACAGGGATACGCGTGGTTCAATCTCGGCATGGCGCCGCTCTCCGGTCTCGAGAATCATGACCTCGCGCCGATTTCGCACCGGGTGGGCGATCTCGTTTACCGGCACGGAGAAGCGTTCTACAACTTTCAGGGCCTGCGACGCTACAAGCAGAAGTTCGATCCCGTCTGGGAGTCGCGCTACATCGCCTGCCCGGGCAGCTTTGCGCTTCCGCGGGTGCTGCTCGGCGTGACGGCGCTCGTCGGCGGCGGCATTCAGGGCGTGATCCGGAAATAGCCGGACACGCAATAGGGGTATTCGGCGCAACAAAATACCCCCTTTTTGATTGCAATACCCCCATTTTTCGACGTAGAGTCAGACCATGCATTCACTGACAGCCGCCAAACGTGATTCGATCCTGCTCACGCAAAGGCAGGCATCGGCGCTCCGGGCGCTCGGGGAGGCGCGCGGGCGCCAGGAGCTCTACACGCACCAGCGCGCCGAAACGCTCGCGGCGCTCCGCACCCTCGCGCGAATCGAATCGACCGAAGCGTCGAACAGGCTCGAGGGAATTACGGCGCCCGCCTCACGCGTGAAGGGGATCGTGACCGGCGACGCGACACCGCGCAACCGGTCCGAAGAGGCGATCGCCGGATATCGCGACGCGCTCAGGCTCATTCACGAGTCGTACGACGAGCTCGCTGTAAGCGAAGACGTGATTTGCGAGCTGCACCGCTTGATTCATGCGTATCAACCCGAAGCCGGCGGCGACTACAAATCCGCGGACAACACGATTCGCGAATGGCGCGCCGACGGCAGCGTGCGCGTGCGCTTCACGCCCGTGAGCGCGACCGAAACGCCCGCCATGATGCGCGCGACGCTCGACGCGTATCACGAGGCCGACCGGGACGGCTTCGAACCCCTGCTCGCCATTCCGTTGCTCGCGCTCGACTTTCTCTGCGTGCATCCGTTCGCCGACGGGAACGGCCGCGTGTCGCGACTCCTTGCGCTGCTCGCGCTCTATCAGGCCGGGTACGAAGTGGGGCGCTACATCAGCATGGAACGCGTGTTCTGGGAGTCGCGCGAAACATATTACGAGGCGCTCGAGAAGAGCTCGCACGGATGGCACGAGGGCACGCACGACATCATGCCGTGGCTCTCGTACTTCTGGGGCGTGCTGACGCGCGGGTACGGCGAGTTCGAAACGCGGGTCGGCGCGGCCGAGGGTCGCGGACACAAGTCGGAACGCGTGCGCGCCGCGATCGAACGCCAGGTCGCGCCGTTCAAGATGGCCGACATCGAACGCGAATGCCCGGACGTGAGCCGCGCCACGATACGGAAAGTGTTTCGCGAAATGAAATCCGCGGGCGCGATCGACGTAACGGGCCGCGGTCCGGGCGCGCGCTGGAAGCGGGAGTGAGAACGAAAACGGGGCCGAACAACACGTGTTGCCCGGCCCCGAAAGGTTGCCGTGTCAATCGAGGGCACGCCCGCCCGGTCAGCAGCTCTAGATTCCGACCCTCACCATCACGCCCACTCCCTGCTCGAACGCGTCTTCTTCATCCGCAAGCAGGCGCTGTGAAACCGGAATGCGCACGTCCACGCCAAGCGCCACGCCCCGGAGATTGTAGCTCGCGCCGAACATCACACTGTGCGAAATGAGCCCGGAGTTCTTGTCGCGCTCGCCATCCCATGCAGACGGCCCCTGGCGAAAGAACAGATAGTTCGCGCGGAAACCGACCGGACCGACGGCGCGTGACACGCCCGTCATTGCCGTGATCTCGCGCGAACCGCGATACGCCTTGTCGTTTTCGTAGACAGGGAGTCGCGCGGAAACGAAACTGTTCGCAGTCACGCCCGCCATGACAGCCGTCGAATACAGCAGCTCGGCGATCGGATCGAACGTCCCGGTACCGAACTGAATATGCAGGTGCTCCTTACCGGCTTCGCCCAGTTCCCACGGGTTGTGTTCGGTCTGGCCGACGGGAATCGTGGTCCCGATACCGAAACGAACCCTGTCGTGCTCGCGAACGACTCCCGAGAACGCGGTCTGCGCCAGGAGCGACAGGTCCGAAAACCCCGTGTACGTTTCATCCCGGTGGTGAATGTCGCCATTCCGCTGCATCGCCGCGATCTCTTCGGGCGTCGCATCGTCAATGGGATTAATCGTAACCGACTGATCTTTCCGTTCGTACGGCACACGAAGCGCTGCCTGCCAGCGATCCGTTACACCGTAGCGCGCTTCGACCTCGACGCGCGACAGGTCGATCGTGATGTCGTGACGGTGCAGCGGCACATTCACGAGTTCGCCGCCCGGGGTCAGCCCCTTGCGCTCGTCGTGCCCGCCTTCGAGATCGAACGTCTGCGCCACATTCAGGCGCACTTCCCACTCATTTTTTTCGATGGAGACCGAACCGGCCCCCCAATCCTCGGTTCGAGGAACGCTGGGATTGCTTCAAGCGGGTCATTGGGCGAACAGGTCGGGACTGCTCAGAATCAGCATGCCGAGCGCGAGGGTCAGGCCCGTCGCGAGACGTGGGAAGTTCCTCAACTCTTCGCCCCTTTCGCATCCGCGCGCGCGATCACCTCGCGCACTTTGTCGATGTAGTTCCCTTTTACTTCGCCGAGCAGCTTGCCGTCCGGGCCGAAAATGCGCACGAACGGAAGCCCCGAGATCTGGAAATCCTTCGTCGCCTGCTTCGAGGCGTCCGACTTCCAGTCGACGAGGTCGACCTTGCGAATCACGAGACGATCGTCTTCCAGGAGCAGCCGTTCGATCTTCGGCGTCAGGATCTTGCACGGCTTGCACCAGTCGGCGTAGTAATCGACGATCGTGATCTTGCCTTCGGGCATGTGCTTTTTCACGTTGACCTTTTCGCCGGTCGAAATGGTCTGGATGTCGAGGCCCGTGCGCTCCGCTTCCGTAAGCGGCAGAATCAGCGTCTCGCCGGGAAAGAGCAGTTCGTAGCCGCCGATGGCAAGCGCCTGCTTCAGCGCGTCGCGGTCGATCGCGTCGGGGCCTTCGAACGAACCCCCGCTTTCCGCGAATTTGACGACAGGGTTCGCGACCCCGTCGACGCTTTCGAACAGCTTCACTGCCTTCGGCTCACACGCTTCGCAATCCATGCCATACAGCTTGAACTCATAGACCGCGGCGGTCGCAGCGGCCGGAAGCAGCAGTGCAGCGCAGAGAGCCAGCGCAGTTACTGCCCTGCACGTCGGGATGATGGTATCGAGCAGACTTCTATTCATGGTTCCTTTTCCAGTCGAACGAGTAGATATGGAGATTCGAGGCGTGGTTTCGCCTCGAAGAACGGACACGGTCAGTGGGAAATCAGCGCAGAAAAACGGAGTAAAGCAGATGCGTCGGCGGTGACGGATGGTCCGTCTCCCGCGTCGCGGAGTTCGCAAGGACGCCAGGCCTGGGCGGGGGCGCAATGGCAAGAACGCTCGCATGAAGCGAACCTGCCAGGCCGGGCGCGCCGGACAATCCCGCCAGGTCGTGCGCCGGCGCCGAAGACTTCGCGGCTTTCCCGATGGTCCGGTCGATCGCGGGAAGAACGGCATAGCGCGAAGCCTCGCCGATCGCGGCCATCAGACAGCAGTCGCCGATGGCGTCCTCGCAGTTCGCGCTCGTCTTTTCCCCCGCGCAGCAATCGTCGGCAGGCGCCTCCGCCGGACCGCAGCATGCGCAGGCCGCAATCGAGGCCGAGGTCGAAGCCGGGCACGCGAGCGCCCATACGACCACGAGCACGAGCCACGACGCAAACCATCGATTGTCGCGAGAAAGACGCAAATCGGCTCCTTCGGTCGGTAGCGGGATCCCTTCAGTCACCCTGCTCCCCAAGGATCGGTTCCCCGGACTCTCCAGTTGAGTCCGCACGTGGGTTCCGATATTCTGCTTACTATTATAGTAGCAGAGGACAGGCGCCGCTCCATCCGGGAATTGTCCTCGTTCCGACACCACCAGGGGGAGACCCAGATGAAACGATTAATCCTGCTTCCCGCGCTTTTGCTCGTTCTTCTCATGCAGGGCTGCGTCGACTACAACGAGTGGCTCACCTTGAACAAGGACGGATCGGGCACCATCAAGATGCGCGTCGCGATCGACGAAGAGCTGCGAGCCCAGATGAAATCGGCAATGGAACAGTTCTCCTCGAGTCTGGGCGACGCCATGGACATGCCCGATCCGATGGCCGGGATGAACGAGAAGGACATCAAGACAAAGCTGGCCACGCGCAAGTCCGGCGCCAAACTCAAATCGTTCTCGCATAAGTCGAGCGGCGGAGACGAAGTCACCGAAATGGAGTTCTCGTTCCAGAGCATGGCCGATTTCGAGGACATGGCATACGCGCTCGACAGCGAAGGCGACGGTGACGTTTCCGTCCCCTTCACCTACGCCAAGGGGAGCGACGGCCTCTGGGTCTACACGCGCGACCTCGACCCGGAGACGATGTCTTCGGGTGCGGGCATGCCGGAATATGCGGGCATGGACGCGGGGATGTCCGGGGGTTCGAGCGCCCCTAAGGGAATGCCCGAGGGCATGCCGAAGATCCCGGGCCTGGGTGACTTCGATCCGTCGAAGCTTGCCAGCATGTCCGAGGAAGAGCGCGAAGCGGCCATGAAGAAAATGATGGAAGACCTCCAGGGCGGTCTCAAGGATCTCGAGAAGAATATGGGCAACCTGGAAAAGCAGGCGGGGTCGCTCGAGGCCACCATGGAACAGTCGATGGAAGGGCGATCCATGCGCTTCGAGGTCACGTTCCCCGGCAAGATCGTCGAGTCGAACGCGACGAAGGTCAATGGAAGCACCGCGATCTGGGAGTTTCCTCTGAACGACATGAAAGACGGCACCATCGACAACTTCTCCGCGAAAGTGAAGCAATAACAGTCGCGCACGCACGGGGCGCGGCCGGACACACGGAATGATTCTCTATCTCCTTAAGTTTTTTCCGAAGCTTTCGGAGGCGTTCATTCTCGACGAACTGTGCGAAGTGAAGCGGCGCAGCATCCCGCTTCGCGTATGGGCGCTCGGACGCTGGCCGGACGACGACGGCGAGCATCCGGAAGTGGCGGTCGTGCGGAACGATGTCGAGTATCTGGACCAGGACGGGCCGGGCAGAATCCGGAAAGGGATCGCCCTGGCCCGTCTTTCCATGCGCGCAAAGAAGAGAGTGGCGCGCGCAAAGCGCATTCTGCGGGACGACCACGCCGATCACTATGGCTACATCTATACGGAATCCCTGCCGCGGGCGATCCGTCTGCGAAAGCTCGGAGTTACCCACATCCACGCTCACTTCATGAGCGAAGCCGCGGATCACGCGCTCGCGCTTTCTCTGCTGTCGGGGATTCCATTCAGCGTGACGGCGCACGGCTCGGACATTCTTCTCTATCCACATCCGCATCTCGGCCTGATCGCCGAACACGCGACCGCGATCTTCACCGCCAGCAAACACAACAGAAAGCACCTGCTTTCCGAAGGTGTGCGCGAGGATCGGATTCGTGTGATTCCGAACGGTGTCGATACGAACGCCTTTGTTGCAACGGACCGCGCGGGTCGTTCCGAAAGCGCGCCGCCGCACCTGCTCACCGTGGCGCGGCTGACGCCGGTCAAGGGCATCGACATCCTGCTTCGTGCGTATGCGAAGTTGAACGAGCAGGGAGTTTCCTTCCGCGCCACGATCGTGGGAGGCGGCCGCGAGCGCGCGCGATTGATCGCCCTGCGCAATAAATTCGGTCTCATCGACATCGTGAACTTCGCGGGCGACCAGCCCCGGAACGCGGTGCACGACGCCTATCGTGATGCCGATCTCTTCGTGCTCGCCAGCCGGTCCGAAGGCTTTCCCGTCTCGGTGCTCGAAGCGATGGCCTCGGGCCTTCCGGTCGTGGCCCCGGACATTACCGGGCTTCCGGAGCAGATCGAAAACGGCGTGCAGGGCCGGCTATTTCCCGCGGAGGATTTCTCCGCCCTGGCCGATACTCTGAAAGAGCTGCTCGCACCCGCGAACCGGGGCGCGCTCCACGCGATGGGCGGGGCCGCCCGCGAGCGCGCCGCGACCGATTTCTCTCTCGCGCATACCGTCGACATGCGGCTCGCGCAGTTCGAAGCACATCCAACGCCGTCACCCCGTGAATCGTAAGGCGACATGACCGAAGACAACCACTCGCACCATCCCGGCCTCAAGATGCAGGCGGCCCGCTCCGTCGCGTGGACATCGTTCGCGCAGGTCGGCGCGCAGGCCATCTCGCTTATCGGGACGCCGATTCTCGCGCGGGCGCTCATGCCCGAAGACTTCGGCGTGGTGGTTACGGTCAGTATTCTGACGGGACTCGTCACGCTGCTCGGTGAGTTCGGCCTGGGCGCCGCGATCATCTATCGCCAGGACGTCACGCAGGAACACATCGCGACCTCGTACTGGTTCAACATCGTGATCGGGGCCCTGCTGACGGGCATCACGATCCTCGGCGCACCGTTCGCTGCCGAATATTTTCATAATCCGCTCGTCCGCCCTGTCGCCTACGTTCTCGCCTTCACGTTCCTGATCAACTCGTTCTCCTGGGCACACGGGTGCCTCATGATGAAAGATCTGCAGTTCAAGGCGATGGCGATCATCAATATCGGGAGCATTGCACTGCGCGTCATCGTTTCGGTCGTGCTTGCCGTTTATTACGACATGGGCGTCTGGGCGCTCGTGTACGGTGAAATCGCCAAGACGATCGTGAGCTCGATCGCGCGCTTCTTCGCACACCCCTGGCGCCCCGTGCTCGCGTTTCACTGGGACAAGTTTCGCGAGCTGTTTTCGTACGGGATCAACCTGACCGGCGCGCGCATCTTCGACTACTTCTCGAAGAACGTCGACTCGATCCTGATCGCGCGGCTTCTGAACGCGACGCAGCTGGGCTTCTATAATTTCTCGACGTCGATGCCGAACAAGGTGCAGTACGAATTCACGCAGTCGATCAACCGCGTGCTCTTCCCCGTTTACTGCCGCGTGCAAAGCGACAACCCGCGCTTCGGCGTCGGTCTCGTGAAGACGCTGCGCCTGATCGCCCTGATTTCGATGCCGCTGCTGATCGGGCTCATGATCGTGGCGGAACCGTTCGTGCACCTCTACTACGGGCCCGGCTGGGATCCGGTCATCGCGCCGCTCCGCGTTCTGTGCATTGCCGGCATCGCGCGCGCCATTCTCGGGACGAACGGTGCCGTACTGAACGCGAAAGGGCGCCCCGACGTCATTCTCTGGTGGAGCATCGTTCGTCTGCCTCTCACGGTCGCGCTGATCTGGTTCTTCGCGCCGCGCGGCGTAGTCGGCATCGCCACCGGCGTCACGATCGCGGCCTTCGCGTCGATCGTCACGGCATGGATCGGGACGAGACTGATCGAGCTGCCGTTCACGAGGTGGCTCGGCGCGCTGGTCCCGGCGACCGTGAGCACGTGCGTGATGGCGGCCGTACTTCTCGGCGTGCAGCGCTATGCGCTGCCGATCGGTGCTTCGGAAGCGCTTCAGCTCGGGATCCTGATTCCGCTCGGGGGGCTCGTCTATCTCGCCATGGTCCGCACATTTTATCGCGAGGTCTTCGAGGAGATTCTGCAGACGGGCCTCAGCGTGTTCCGCAAGGAGTAATCGCGGGGGGCGCGCAGAGACGCTTTCAACGCTCGACTGTAAATCCCGTCACGATTGCCGCCATCCGTTCCGCCACGATTCGGTTCCCCGACTCGCCGAGGTGAAGGGGATCGATGTAGCGCGGCTCCCGATCACTTTGAAACAGATCCTGGAGATCGTAAAAGTCCGCAGTCGCGGGCACCACTTCCCCTTCGGCTATCGCCGCGTACGCCGCCTCGACCAGGGCGCGCGTGCGGCCATCCCGGCGTGCAAGCAGTTCGGATTCGTATTCCGTGATGTCGCCCTTGCCGAACAGCAGCGGCTGCCAGAAGAAGAGCGGCCGAAAACCGTATTCATCCCCGAGCGCCGTCACCACGCGCACGTTCTCGCGGTAAACCTCGAGCGCGTCTCGAGCGAGGAGCGAGTCCGCTGCGGTCAATGTCTCGACCCGTTCCGCGCCGCTCTTGCTTGTGCGCGCCTTCCGGGCCCGGCGGCCCGGAACCCGGTTGAAAGTTTCGCGGAGCGCGGAGTTATTGACGAGGTCCAGCAGCAGCACGGGCAGCACTTCCGCCCGCCGCTCTTCCTTGAATGCGTTGAACTCCCGGACTCGATTGCTCTCGTTCTGCGGAATCCCGGCGACTCCATTCTGCAGCGCGGCGTAAATGTCGTTGCAGCCGTCGTAAAAGATCACGATGTCCGGGGGTGCCTGCTTGCGCAGCTCCAGCATCAGGCGGAGCATCTCCTGCGTGCTGACGTAACCCGACTCGCCGAAGTTCGTGGCGTTTGCCGGTGTCCCGGCGTCTGTCAGAAGGCGCGACAGAATCGACGGGATCGTATGTTCGTCACGCGCACCGGTTCCCCAGAGCGTCGAGCCGCCGAACATCCAGATGCGGAGGGCGTCGGGCGTTTCCGGGGGTGCTCCGCCTGCAGTCGCGCGCACGCCGCGCTCGTCGACGTTGATGTACTTCCCCGCGTACGGCGCCCGCTTCCAGTACACGTACGGCGACCACTCCGACACATACGCCGCGTCGAACTCTTTGAAATACTCCGGCACCCAGTCGGCCCCGTGATACGTGTCGGCGGCCGCGCGGGAGTCGAGCGGTTCCCTGCCGCCGGTGCCGAGGGCGCGACAGGCCAGTTCGAGCACAACCAGCAGAACGAGCGTAGCGCCGAGTATCAGCCATGCGTCGCGTGTAAAACGGGCAAGGAGCCTGCTTTGTTTTCGTATCAACTTTCACCGCCCTGCCTGTCTCGAAAGCAAACGAGCATAGGTACGCATCGGCGATCCGTTGCGCAGGCGAGGCGAACAACCCCGACCGCGCTCCTTGAGTCTAGCCCCTGACAAGTCCGGCCGAAACACGAAAACGCCCGACCTCCTGCGAGACCGGGCGTTCGTAATCTTCGTTCGTTGCCGATCGTCAGAGATCGGCCGTGTCAGTCAACTGCCTGGAACTTGCGCACGTAATGGCACGTGTACCCGTTCGGGTTCTTTTCGAGGTAGTCCTGGTGATAGTCCTCCGCTTTGTAGAACGGACCCGCCGCCACCACTTCCGTTACGATCGGTTTCTTCCAGTAGCCGGCTTCTTCCACCTTCTTGATCACGCGCACGGCGGTTTCGCGCTGGTCATCGTCGTGGAAAAAAATCGCCGAACGATACTGTGACCCGCGATCGTTCCCCTGCTGATCCTTCGTCGTGGGATCGTGCATGCGGAAAAAGTGATCGAGAAGGGTTTCGAAGCTGACCGCTGACGGATCGAACGTGATTTGAAGCGTTTCCGCGTGGCCCGACCGTCCGCCGCTTACATCACGATACGTAGGATTATCGACCGTGCCGCCGGTATATCCGACTTCGGTTTCGATCACGCCGGGGATCTCGCGCAGAATGTCTTCCATTCCCCAGAAACACCCACCGGCCAGCGTTGCTGTTTCAGTCTTGCCGGTCATCGCTGCCGCCTCCTGTTCTTCATCCGGAAACATCATGGCAAACTCCCCGTACCCCTGCGCGCTGAGCTGCGCGGCAGGAATAAAATCGAGGGCCGCCGAATTGATACAGTAACGCAAACCGGTCGGCGCCGGTCCGTCTTCGAACACGTGCCCGAGATGCGAGTCGGCATTTTTCGAGCGGACTTCCATCACGCGCGTTTGATACTTCGGGTCCTGGCGTTCGACAACAAGTTCGTCCACGAGCGGCTTCGTAAAGCTCGGCCACCCGGTGCCCGACCGAAACTTGTCCTTCGAGCTGAAGAGCGGTTCCCCGGATACCACATCGATGTAGATCCCCGCTTCCTTGTTGTTCCAGTACTCGTTCTGAAACGGATACTCCGTGCCATCGCGCTGTGTCACACGGTACTGCTCTTCGTCGAGCGCTTCGCGCAGCACATCATCGGAGGGCTTCGAGAACGTGCGCCACTCACCCGCCGCGCGATCCGGCCCGCGGCCCGATTTCATGTTCTCGCTCGTCGGGCTCGATCCGGTCTCCTGCGCCGTTCCCTTCTTCGCGATCATCGAAAAACCCGCGATCAGGGCGATCACCGAAACCGCCATACCCAGAAATCGAATCGGATTGTCGCTCATTTTCATACTCCAAAGGTAACAGGGGTGGGCGCTCTCCTCAGCCCACCTTACGAAAAGGTCTGTCCATTGTGACCGTCCGTCAAGGGAGAGGCCCCGCCCCCCGCATACAGGTGGCCTGTCGGGCGCTCCCCTCGGCATCTACAGGAGCTATTAGGCCAGCCTAACTTTTACCTTGTCGATCCGCCCACGCTTCGGTATCTTCTTCAGTGTATTCGATCACCGAGCCCGGAGTGCCGTATGGACGTCCATCTTACGCCGAACATGGAAATGTACCTGAAGACGATTCTTGAAATCGATCTCGAGGGGTCCGAGGCACGCGTCAAGATGATCGCGGACCGCCTCGGCGTGACCATGCCGAGCGTCAGTGGTGCCGTAGACAACCTGCGCAAAAAGGGCCTCGTCGGCCACAACCCGTACGGCAAGGTCGCGTTGACCGAGGAAGGGCGGATCGTTGCCCTTAAAGTCAAAGAGCAGAACGACTTACTGTATCGGTTCCTGCGCGAGGTCCTTGGCGTTCCCGACCGTATCGCCAAGGAAGACGCCTGCACGCTGGAGCACGTCGTGAGCCGGACGACCTTGAATCGACTCTCGCGGTTTCTCGAGTTCGTGCAGGTATGCCCGCTCGGCCCGGGGGATATCGTGGCCGATTTCGTGAACTGGGTGAATGAGACCGACCAGGCGCGCGGCGCCCAGCCGCAGCAGGAGCGTACGGCCTCGTGACGCGCTTTTACAGGGGCATGAGTTAGCCGCCCCTAATTTTTAGAATGTCTAGTTAGGCTGGCCTAACTTGGCCCGCCCTGCTGCCTGGATACAGACCTGCGTGATCGCAGGATCGCATCGTCACGATGTGCGAAAGGACCAAAACAATGAGTCGCCGCCTTCTCCGTACCTGCTGTGCAGCACTGGTGATCGCCGCTTCCGCCGGGCTGTTCCCGCCCGTCACACACGCCGACGAAACACCCGCGCAGGTGCATGCTCCCGAACGGGAATCCGCATCCGGGCAGAAGTCGGCTCTCGAACGGAAACTGGCCCCCGAAAAGGAAACCGCCGGTTCGCGGGCTGATTCAGGAGCCGCCGGGGACGAGATCCTTGTCGTGGCAGCCGGAAGCGGATCGATTCCCGAACGGATCGCGAGGCGCATTCGTGTAACCGGCGCGCCGAATCGCGTCGATCAGATCCCGGGCTCGGCAGACTACCTCGACTTTCGCGCTCTGCAGAATCAAAACCAGGGCTTCGACGACATTCATCGCATTCTGTTCCGCCTGCCCGGCATCAACATCACGGAAGAAGACGGCTACGGACTGCGACCGAATATCGGCATGCGCGGCACCGGCACCGAGCGGAGCGCGAGTATCACGGTAATGGAAGACGGCATTCTCGCCGCGCCCGCCCCCTACTCGGCGCCGAGCGCGTACTACTTCCCGATCGCCGGCCGCATGGAAGGCGTGGAGGTGCGCAAGGGGTCGAGCCAGATCAAGTTCGGCCCGCGCACGAACGGCGGCGCGCTGAACCTGCTCTCGACGAGCGTTCCCGACGACCTTCGCTTCCGGCTTCGCATTGCGGGCGGCCAGGATCGCATGCGCAAGCTGCACGCGAGCTACGGCGACGCCCGCTCGCTCGGTGCGGGCGCGGGCACTCTCGCCTGGCTCGTCGAAACGTACCAGATCGAAAACAACGGGTTCAAAGAGCTGCCGAACGGCGACAACACCGGGTTCGACGTCGTGGATTACATGGGGAAACTTCAGTACCGTACCCCCGCAAGCGCGCGTTTCCCGCAGGAATTCACGTTCAAGGCGGGACGGACCGACGAAACCTCGCACGAAACGTACCTCGGGCTGACGGAGGCCGACTTTGCCGCGAATCCGTACGCACGCTACGCCGGGTCACAGGAAGATGAAATGACCACGGACCACGAGCAATACTCGTTCCGCCACTTCTTCCAGGCGAGCGAGAACCTCGACTTCACGTCGACCGTCTATCGCAATGACTTTTCGCGCAACTGGTACAAGCTCGACAAAGTGGACGGCGCTTCGATCGCCACGATACTGAGCGACCCCGGCGCGAACGCCGACGCGTTCGCGATCGTGAAAGGCGGCGCGAGCGGCGACGACGCGCTCGCCGTAAAGGCCAACAATCGCACGTACTACTCGCAGGGTGTCGAACTCATCACCGGATACGGTTTGCGCGCCGGTCGCAGCTGGCACGATCTCGAGTTCGGCATTCGCCTTCATGAGGACGAAGAGGATCGCTTTCAGCACAGCGATCTTTACCGCATGGAGGAGGACGGTTCGATGGTGCTCACGACCGCCGGCACACCCGGGGCGGCCGGGGGCGGCGACAACCGGGTGAACGCGGCCCGTGCCCTCGCGCTGTTCGCCCAGGACCGCATCGTCGCCGGCGACTTCACGATCATTCCCGGCATTCGCTTCGAAACGATCGACACGAAGCGCGAGCAGTACGGCGCGAACGACGCCGACCGCGCGACCGCACCCGCGACATCGCGCGCCACCACGCGTGCCCTCGTTCCCGGCGCCGGTATCAGCTACCAGTGGAATCGCGCCGTCTCGACCTTCGGCGGCGTGCATAAAGGCTTCGCGCCTCCGGGCCCCGGCATGAGCAACGACACGAAGGCCGAAACGAGCGTCAACTACGAACTCGGCTCGCGTTACGAGCACCGCGACCTGCAGGCGCGCGCCGTCGGTTTCTACAATCGCTACGACAACCTGCTCGGCAAGGACACGTTCTCGTCCGGCGGAACCGGGAGCGGCGACCTCTTCAATGCCGGCCAGGTCAACGCATACGGTCTCGAGACGAACTTTGCCATCGACGCCGGACGCCGGCTCGCATGGCCCGTCGGCGTGCCCGTCACGTTCGCCTACACGTACACCATCGCCGAGTTTCAATCCTCTTTCGACAGCGCCTTCGAACCGTGGGGCGCCGTCGATTCCGGCGACCGCATTCCGTATATCCCCGAACACCAGTTCAGCGTCGGCCTCGGTTTCGAGCGCGCCCGCTGGCGTGCCGAAGTGTTCGGCAACTACATGAGCGAGATGCGAACAGAAGCCGGCCAGGGCGCGATTCCCGATAATCAGAAGACCGACGCCCGCATCGTTCTCGATGTAACCGGCGAGCTTTCCCTTGCCGACAACGTGCGCGGATTCCTCTCGATCAACAACATCACCGACGAGACCTACAACACCGCGCGCCGCCCCGCCGGACTTCGGCCGGGACTGCCGAGAAGATTTATCACGGGAGTGAAATTCGGATTGTAGATGGGAAGGAAAAGAAGGGGCTCGCCTCGGAATCAATTCTCTCGACCGCTCGGCCTGGGGATGGGAAGGAAAAGAAGGGGCTCGCCTCAGAATCAATTCTCTCGACCGCTCGGCCTGGCCAAATGGCCAAGTAAAGAGGCCTCGCGGATCCGAGAACTGATTCCGCGCCGAGGCTTTCGTTTCCTTTTTGGAAGCGGGAAGAAAAGAGAAGAGTAGAAGGCGGAAGGGATGGGAAAGGAAAGAAGGGGCTCGGCTCGGAATCAATTCTCTCGACCGCTCGGCCTGGCCTAATGGCCAAGTAAAGAGGCCTCGCGGATCCGAGAACTGATTCCGCGCCGAGGCTTTCGTTTCCTTTATTGAGGGCGGGAAGAGAAGAGGCGGAAAGGCGAGCGGAGTGGGCGGTGCAGTTGGGGTGGCGAGCGATGGCGAACCGCTTGCGCTCTTGATTCTTCCCGCCGCGCGGCGGGAATGTCGAGGCGCCACGGAACAGAAACCATCGCAGTGCTTCGTGCGATGAAGATGTTTTCCTTCCGGGGCGCGACGGGCTTCCCGGATCCCGCGAGGCTCCGTACTTGGCCAGTTGGCCAGCCGAGCGGGTCGAGGGAAGTTCGAGCGCCCCGGACCAGAAAGCCCTCTTCTGTTCGCTCGTGCGATGAAGATGTTTTCCTTCCGGGGCGCGATGAGCTTCCCGGATCCCGCGAGGCTCCGTACTTGGCCAGCTGGCCAGCCGAGCGGGTCGAGGGAAGCGCAAGCGCCCCGGGCCGGGGTTCCTTATTCCTGTCGCATGAACAGCGCAGATGAATCCATTCCGGGGCGCGACGGGCTTCCCGGATCCCGCGAGGCTCCGTACTTGGCCACTTGGCCAGGCGAGCGGGTCGAGGGAGGCTCAAGCGCCCCGGACCGGGTTTTATCTTTTGCAAAACAATCGCGGGTGTATCCCGCTTCGAGGAGATCTCATGTTTCGTTTGCGTAGCTGGCCTGTTCGAATCGTACTCTTGTCTACGGTGCTCGTGTTCCTGTCATGCTCGCGCGACGGCGGGCAAGGGGCGGAGAACGGCGGCGACTCGTCGAAGGAATCGCTGGTGCTGTATTGCGGGCGGAGTCAGAGCCTGGTGGACGACATCGTGAAGATGTACGAGGAGAAGTCGGGCGTCGACGTCCGCATCAAGTACGGCAACACGGCAGAACTCGCGCTGGCGATTCAGGAAGAGGGCGCGAAGAGTCCGGCGGATGTCTTCTGGGCTCAGGACGCGGGCGCGCTGGGAGCGCTTTCGCGCAAGGGGCTGCTGCAGACGCTTCCGCCGGTCGTGATCACGCGGGTTCCCGGGCTGTTCCGCAATACGTCGCATCACTGGGTCGCGACGAGCGGACGCATGCGCGTGTTCGCGTACAGCCCCGATCGTGTTTCGCTGGACGACATGCCGTTTTCGGTCTTCGAACTCGCGGAGGAGAAGTGGAACGGCCGGGTTGGCTGGGCGCCCACGAACGCTTCGTTCCAGTCGTTCGTAACGGCGATGCGCGTGATGAGCGGCGAGGAGCGTACGGAGAACTGGCTTCGCGGGATGAAGGCGGGTGGCGCGAAGTCGTACCCCAAGAACACGGCGATCATCGAAGGCATCTACGCGGGCGAAATCGACCTCGGACTGCCGAACCACTACTACCTGCTTCGGTTCAAGGCAGAGGACCCGAATTTTCCGGTCGAGCAGTCCTCGTTCGACGCCGGTGATGTCGGCAATCTCGTGAATATCGCGGGCGTGGGTGTTCTGGGTTCGAGCGGCAACGCGACGGGCGCGCAGAAGTTCATCGAGTTTCTGCTTTCGGACGAAATGCAGAAGTACCTCGTCGAGAACACGCACGAGTACCCCGTGATCCCGATCCTGCACGACCACGATGGTCTCCTGATGTATGAGGCGCTGGAAGAGCTGGCGCCCCCGATCGAACTCGCGGATCTCGAGGACCTCGACGGCACTCTCGCTCTTCTCCGGAAGGTCGGGCTTTTGTAGATGCGCCGGCGGCCGCCCTGGTACCTGACTTTCTTTCCCGCGCTCGTTTCGATCGCGGTGGGCCTGCCGATCGCTTACCTCGCGGTCCGTGCGTCCGAAGTCGATGCCGCAATGTTGCGGGAAATTCTGCTGCGCGAACGAAACCTGCTGCTCGTACGCAACACGCTCGGTCTCATGCTCGGCGTCATCGCCGGAAGTTCGCTGCTCGCGGTGCCGCTTGCCTGGCTGGCCACGTCGACGAACATTCGGGGGCGCGGCATCGTGACACTTCTGTCCGTGCTTCCGCTCGCGATACCGGGCTACGTTCTCGGCTACTCTCTCCTCGCGCTCGGCAGTCCGTACGGTCCCGTGCAGGAGCTCTTCGGCGTGACTCCGTTCGCGCGCGCGACCGGGTTCTGGGGATCGCTGGTCGCGCTCACGCTCTACAACTTTCCGTTTCTCTTTCTCACCCTGCGAACCGGATTCCTCGAGATCGATCCGGCGCTCGGGGAATCGGCACGCGCGCTCGGCCTCTCGCCGTTCGCCGCGTTCCGGCGCGTTACGCTGCCGCAGCTCTGGCCGGCGTTCGCAAGCGGCGCCCTCCTCGTGGGGCTCTATGTTCTCGGCGATTTCGGCGTGGTGAGTCTCATGCGTTTCGAAACGTTCAGCTACGCGATCTATCTGCAGTACGCCGCCTCGCTCGACCGTGCGTACGCGGCCTGGCTCGCGCTCGGACTGCTTGCCTTGACGATTACGATTCTCGCGATCGAGTTTCGCGTTGCCGGCCGCATCCTGCTCGAGCGCGCGGGCAAGGGATCCCGGCGCGAACGAAAGCTCTTTCGGCTCGGTCGCTGGGCGTGGCCGGCTTACACGTTCGTCGGGACCGCGCTTCTCTTTTCGCTGGCACTTCCGATCGGATCGATCCTGTTCTGGACGTCGCGCGTACGGGATTTTTCGTTCAGCGACCTGCTTCCGTCGCTCTTTGATTCCCTGTCGGTCAGCATCCCCGTTGCGCTCGTCGCGACGGCGCTTGCGCTTCCCGTTGCGCTGCTCGCCGGGCGGTTTCCGTCGGGCTTGTCGCGCGGTTTCGAGCGCGGGGCGTATCTTGGTTACGCCATTCCACCGCTCGCACTCGCACTCGGTTTCATCTTCCTGACACTGAAGAGCGTCCCGTTTCTCTATCAGTCCCTCGCGCTCCTGGTTGCCGCGCTCTCGGTCCATTTTCTGGCGCTGGCGCTCTCGCCGATCCGGTCCGCGGTTCGTACTGCGTCACGATCCCTCGAAGAAGCGTCCCGGGCGCTCGGCCGTGGTCGCTGGGAAACATTCCGTTCGGTATCGCTTCCGTTACTCTGGCCCGGTGTCGCCGGCGCCGGACTGCTCGTCTTTCTATCGGCGATGAAAGAGCTGCCGGTTTCGTTTCTTCTGGCGCCGCTCGACTTTCAAAGCCTGCCACTGCGCGTGTACGGTTACACGACAGAAGCGATGTTCGCCGAAGCCGCGCCGTACGCGCTTGCGATTCTCATGCTTTCTTCGCTCGGCGCGACGCTGGTCCTTCGCGTGAGCCCGGGGGGTGCCCGATGAACAGGCGCAGCGACAGGACAAGGGCGATGCCCGACAACGCCTCGACGCGAGAGCCGCTGCTCGCGGTGCGCGACCTCACGCTCGTGCATCCGGAATCGAACGTGCCCGCGGTGAACCACGTTTCGTTCGATGTGGCCGCGGGTGAGATCTACGCGCTGCTCGGGCCGTCCGGCGCGGGGAAGACAACCATTCTTCGACTGCTTGCGGGATTCGAAGTGCCGGAAACGGGCACAGTGTCGATGCGCGGTGAACTCTTGAGCGGCCGGGGGAAGATGGTACCGCCCGAGAAGCGTCACATCGGTTTCGTGTTTCAGGAGTTCGCGCTCTTCCCGCATCTCTCGGTCGAAGAGAACGTGTGTTTCGGCATTCGCGTCGGTTCCGGGCCGCGGGCCCACGCGCACGAAGAAGTCAAAGCCTGCGGCCGCGATCTGCTCGAGCGCATGCAGATCGAACCCCTCTCCGCGCGCATGCCGAGCCGGCTTTCCGGTGGGGAGCAACAGCGCGTGGCGCTGGCCCGTTCTCTCGCTCCGCGCCCGCCGCTCCTGCTTCTCGACGAGCCGTTCTCGAGCCTCGACGCGGATTTGCGCGGCACGATCCGGAGCGAGGTACGCGGGTATCTGAAGAAGCACGACATGGCCGCGATTATCGTGACGCACGACCAGGAAGAGGCGCTCGCGTTCGCGGATCGGGTGGCCGTCATGCGGGACGGGCGCATCGTGCAGGAAGGGCCGGCCGAGGAACTGTACAAGACGCCGAAGAACGCTTATGTCGCGCACTTTCTCGGAGGATGCAATGTGCTCGAAGGAGAGGCGACCGGGGATCGCGCGATGACGGCGATCGGCGAGGTAATGCTGACAACGGAGGCGACCGGTTCGGTTCGCATTGCGCTTCGCCCGGAGCATCTGGCGATCGAAACGGCGAGTGGCAGGACGAGCGATACGATTGCCGATGCTGGCGCGGACACACACGGGAACGCGGGGAGTGAAGGCGTCCCGTCCCACTCCCTCGCCACTGTGTTGCAGCGCGACTTCCACGGGCACGACATTACGTATCGGGTGATGGCGAGAGGAGTCACGCTCATCGTAAAATCGGGCTACGACGCAAGCTGGAGAACCGGAGATACTGTGCGATTGATTGCGCGCGAAAAAGGCGTGGTCGTGGAGTAGCACTGCAGTACGTGAATCGTCTTCCTATTCCTCCGCCGCCATCGCCCTCATGTAGCTCAGCAGCCCCGAATTCGCATTGATGATCGCGTGAAGTCCCATCGAAAGCCAGAGCGAACCCGACACGAGATAAAGCGCACAGAGAACGAGCCCGAAGAAGAAGAGCCGCACGACGTTCTGCAATCCCTGAAACGAGTGCGCCATCGCGAACACGAACGAGGTGGCGAGTACGCTCATCCACGGCGAGAGCCAGCGCTCGGCGAACCACATCAGATACCCGCGATAGAAGATCTCTTCGGACACGGCGGCAGCCACGGCGAGAATGCCGAACAGAAAGAGACCGGCGGAGGTTTTGGGCAAGAGCGGACTTCCGAGGCTGATATTGAGGCCGGCGTCCTGGCCCGCTGCGATCTTCGTGCGCACCTGGAGGGCGTACGAAAACAATCCGATCGCCACGAATCCGACGAACGCGGCGCCCACCACAAAGCCGCCGCCGCCGGGTGCCGTGAGGCCGAGCCCGTCGTTCAGCCGGCCCTGGCTGCGCCAGAACGCAAGCACGATCGAGGCGAAGACGACCTGCCAGAGAATCGTGATCAGATAGCCGCGTACGCGGGCGGAGTCGACGCCGGCGCTGATGCCGCGCAGGAAAAACGGGCGCCAGATCACCAGGTCGTAGATCATGGACGCGACGAAGACGGCTCCGAGGAACCAGAAGTCATGCGCGTTTAGCGAAATGCCGCTTCCCCCGTGAGGTCCTGCCCGATGATGAGGGCGTGAATGTCGTGCGTGCCCTCGTACGTCTTCACGGACTCGAGATTCAGCATGTGACGGATCACATGGTACTCGGACGTGATGCCGTTCGCGCCCATGATGTCACGCGCGAGCCGCGCGCATTCGAGCGCCATCGCGCAGTTGTTCCGCTTCGCCATCGAAACGTGATTGAACTTCGCCTGCCCCTCGTCCTTCATCCGGCCGAGGCGATAGGCGAGCAGCTGCGCTTTCGTGATCTCGCTCGCCATCCAGACGAGTTTGCGCTGCACGAGTTGAAAGCCCGCGATCGGCTTGTCGAACTGCTTGCGCTCCTTCGCATAGGTGAGCGCGCGGTGATAGCAGTCCATCGCAGCGCCGAGCACGCCCCATGCGATCCCGTAGCGCGCCGACGAAAGACACGCAAGCGGCGAAACGAGACCGTCGGATTCGGGCAGTAGATTGGCCGCCGGAATTTCACAGTCGGCGAGAATGAGCTCGGAAGTATCCGAGGCGCGCAGCGAGAACTTGCCCTTCGTTTCCTTCGAGCTGAAGCCCGGCGTGCCCTTTTCAACGAGAAATCCGCGCACGCGGCCATCGAGTTTCGCCCATACAACGGCGATGTCCGCCATCGTTCCGTTCGTGATCCACATCTTCGCGCCGTTCAGCACGTAACCCTTGTCGGTTTTCTTCGCGGTCGTGATCATGCCGCCCGGGTCGGATCCGTAGTCCGGCTCGGTAAGCCCGAAGCACCCGATCTTCTTCCCTTCGGCCATCTGGGGCAGCCACTCCTGCTTCTGCTCTTCGGTGCCGAAACTGTAGATCGCGAACATCGCGAGCCCGCCCTGCACCGAAACGAAACTGCGAAGGCCGCTGTCGCCGCGTTCGAGCTCCTGCATGACAAGCCCGTACGCCACGTTATTGATGCCCGCACACCCGTACTCTTCCGGCAGGTTGCTGCCGAAAACGCCGAGCGCGGCGAGGCGCGGGATGAGCTCGGTCGGGAACGTGCACTCTTCGAAGTGATGTTCGATGCCGGGCATGAACTGATTCGAAACGAAGTCGCGCACGGAGTTCCGTACAGCCTTCTCCTCGTCGGTGTAAAGTTCTTCCATGTTGAAGTAATCGAGGGCGACAAAGTCTTTCATGATGTTCCTTCGCTCCACGCGGGAGCGCGTTTTTCGAGAAACGCCTCGATGCCTTCCAGCATGTCCGGCTCTCGAATGAGTTCGTCGAGATACATTGTTTCGTTCCGGTCGATCTCGGCGAAAATCGCTTCGCGGTCGAGGTCGGCGTACGAACGTTTCGCGAGGCGCAGAATCGCGCCGCTCTTTCCGCAGAGCGCGCGGGCGAAATCCGCGCAGGCGCCGGGGAACGAGTCTTCATTATACACGTGATTCACGAGCCCGATCCGGAGCGCTTCGCTTGCGTCGAACGTCTCCCCCGAAGCAATGATCTCGGCGGTCTTGTGCCGCCCGACGATCCGGCGAAGCAGCGGCCCGGCAGCAGGCGGAAAGCAGCCGAGCAGAATTTCCGGGTGGCCGAACTTCGCGCGCTCGGACGCCAGGACCATGTCGCAGGCCGCGGCGAGTTCGAGCCCGCCGCCGAGGCACACGCCCTGCACGCCGGCGATCGTAAGCGCGGGCGCGGCGAGTAGCTCCTTGATCAGCCCATGAAACGTGGCGAGCATCTGCACGACGGGTTCCGGCCTGTGCTCTTCGACGCTCGCGCCTGCTGAGAACGCTTTCGGGCCTGACGAGCGAAACAGCACGACCTTGACTGCGGCGTTCTCGCGGAGAGCGCGGAGAGCGGTCGTAATCTCGCCGCACATCGTGGCGTCCAGAATATGCACCGGGGGCGCGCTGAGCGTAATCGTCGCGAGCCCCGCGTCGATCGCCAGTTCGATCTTTTCGTTCGTTTTCCTCATGGAGTAAGCGTACCCGCGGGGGGAGCCGAGGGTCAAGAAGGGTCGGTGGAGGGCGGCCGCTGCTCAGGGAAATCGCTACGCGCCCGGGGGCTCCCAGAGATCGAGGGGGCGCCCGATGATCTTCGCGAGCGCCGCGACATCCTCCTCGAGCAGATCCCAGATCCTGCGTTTCGTTTCGAGCCGAAACTCCGGTTTCTCGTCGATTCTGTTCAGCAGGAGCTTCGAGCCCGCCCTGCGGATCGGGCCGGGGGCCATTGACAGCACTCGATTCGCCGTGGCCGCGCCGGGGAAGTTCTTCAAATACGCCGTCTTTGCGGAGATGTTGCGCGGGGCGACATCGATCGTTTCGAACGGTTCCGGCGCCAGCCCCAGAAACTTTGCGAGAGCGCGGAGCGTGTCGCGCGGACCCCTGACATACTCTTCGAACAGCAGAATGCGCACCTGGGCGTGCGGGAACAGATCGAGGTACGCCTGGATCTGGTGGGCGTATCGCGTGCGGTTCACGTACATCGGATCGCGCAGCACGTGCTCTTCGTGCCCCCCCTTGATGCGCCCCCGGATCATGTCGTGCGCGCATTGCGAGATCACGCGCTTCACCGGGTGCCGCACGATGTAGATCAGCTTGAGGTGCGGGTTGTAGCGGTGCAGGCGCTCGTGCACGTCCGCGTATTCGGGCAGGAACGTATACGACGTCGACGCCTCCCCGTAGAGCGCGCCCTCGTGCATGTCGTAGAGCGCGTGGTACTCGGGAAGACGCTCTTCCCAGGCGTCGACCGTGCTGAACCAGTGCGGTTCCTTCTCGCGGCAGAACGAAACGCCGGGATGCGCCGCGAGCTGGGCCGCCAGGCTCGTCGTTCCGCACTTCTGCCCGCCTATGATCATGAAGTCCGCTCGCATGCGGCTAGATTAGCACACGGCGAAAGAGTCGGGGTACAATGGGCGGGGAAAGGAACGCACGTGATTTCACCACTCGACCAGAAACTCGTCGGCCGCCTTCTCGCCGCGAGCCCCGACGACCCGGACGGTTTTGCCGACCGGGAGCGCCGCGCCGCCTCGTTCCTTCTATTATATGAAGAGGACGTGACGAAGATTCTTCTCGTGAAGAAGAAGACCACGCCGGGCTATCGGTGGAGCGGCCAGATCGGCATGGTCGGCGGGTTCATCGAGCCGGAGGACGAGTCAGACCTCGACGCCGCGTACCGGGAGCTCGAAGAGGAGCTGCAGCTGCCGCGTGACGAAGTCGAAACGCTCGGCTCGCTCGGCCATTTTCCGACGCAGGTCCCGGCGACCTCCGTTCATGTGTTCGTCGGGTACTGGGATGGAAAGCGGACGCCCGTGCCGTATCCGGTCGAGATCGAAAAAATCGTTTCCCTGAAGCTCGAAACGCTGCTCGATCAGCACGCGCGGCACGGCTACTCAGGCCGGCACCCGGCCGAGATCGGCGGACGGTATCTTCGCTATCCGACGCGGTCGGGAGATATCTGGGGCGTTACGGGGCGGACTGTGCACGCACTTCTCGAGCTTCTCGCGATCGGACGAGCAGAAGCGTGACCGCAGCCAGTGCGTAGGTCGCGGCACCGATCATGAGCACGGCCGTGTATCCCATGAAGATCGCGAACACCGTCGCGAGCACGGACGCGCAGACCGACGTGGCGCCGTTCACACCCCAGACCCATGGCAGCATCCCCTCCCGCAATCGCGAAAGCTGACGAACTCCGAGCGGAAACGGCATCCCCATCAGCACGGCGGGAAGCGCGAGCAGCGCGACCGAAAGAAGCACGCGCTGCCAGTACGGAAGCGCGAGCGAAGCATCGAGAATCGGCGGCACGACCGCGGCATAAACCAGAACGAGCACGGCGATGAGCGCGGCGGGCAGAAGGAACAGACGCTCGGGGATACGATTCGAAAGCACACTCCCCGCGCCGCTCCCGACAAGCATCGAAAAGAGGACAACGGTCAGCGCGTTCACGGGATGCCCGAGCAGCAGAATGAAGCGCTGCATGAGCGGGATCTCCACAAGCAGATACCCGAGCCCCAGACAGAAGAAGTAGAGAAGATAGAGCGCGCTCGAACCCCCGCGGGGAAACGACTCGCCGCCGCTCAGAAAGAGCGGCAGCATGATACACGTGGACGTCAGAACGAGCACGATCCCCAGAAGCGCCACCAGCACGAAGATCGCGCGCACGTTGTTCTGCACGACCCCCTGCTCGATCTCCTCGCCGCCGCCGAAAATGCGAAACGCGTCACGCGCATGCAGCATGTAGAAGAAAAACGGGCGGTCATCGACGGGCGCGGAAATGTCGACCGGGTACGCCGCTTCGAACTCGGCGCGCCGCTCCCCCATGATCGCTTCGAACTCGGGCAGGTTCTGCTGTCCCGGCGCGTACACCACGTCGAACTTGAGGTCCTCCGCGATCTTCTGAATGTGAGCGACTTCACCCGGATCCCACGGCGTGCGTTTTACGAGCAGCGTTCCGACGCCGTCACGGAACTCGCGCCGCCGGTACGCCCAGTCCCACGTCGAGCGTTTCACGACCATGATGTGAGCCGCCGGGTTCGTGATCCCGAGATCGCGCAGCGCCGCGACCGCGATCCCTGTCAGTCGGAGCGTTTCGATCGGGCGTCCTTTGAAGTACCAGCGCGACATCGTCAGGATGCCGTCGTCGTTCAGATGCTCCAGAAAATCGCGGAACGCCTCTTTCGTATACAGGTTGTTCTCGCTCAGCACGTACGCGCCGGCGGAAGACGCCGCCCACGTGTCGATCAGCGAGGCCTGGATGATGTCGAACCTTTCGTCGGCGCGACGTACCCAGCTCCGCCCCTCGTCGTTCACGATCCGAACGTCCGGTCGCGAGTAAAGGCCGCCCGACCAGTCGCCGAACTTGTCGCGCACCGCGCTGATAATCGCCTCGTTGATCTCCACTGCCGTCACGCGTTTCTGGCCGAACGAAAGCGCCGTGAGTACATCCCGCCCGCCACCGGGGCCGATCACGAGTACCTCGGCATTTTCGCGAAGCGTGTGCACGAGTGCGGAAACGTCGAACTGCAGCGCTTTGACTTTCTCGAAATCACCGTCGAACTGCACGATCGGGGTCCCCGCTTCGGCGTCGATCTTGAGCCAGAGCGTTTCGGGCTTCGGGCCGTTGTAGACCTCGGACGTCGCC
The DNA here is from genome assembly GCA_029262235.1 of Candidatus Eiseniibacteriota bacterium. Classification (GTDB taxonomy): domain Bacteria; phylum Orphanbacterota; class Orphanbacteria; order Orphanbacterales; family Orphanbacteraceae; genus JABDJQ01. Next base: position 134,193 of record JAJCZU010000007.1, read on the forward strand.
CAGTTGACCGTGCCTTCCTGCGTGACGGTGATCCGGGCGAGCGGATTCCAGTCGCTGTGAATCGTGCCCACTTCGAGGCGATCCTTCGAGAAGTCGATGCGGAGCCACCCCTTCGTCTCGTGCCCGACAAGCACTGCCACGAGCACGCCCAGCACGAGCAAACGTCTGTTGCGCGCGCCCGCGCCGAGCGACGCGGCGAAGAAGAGCGACGCGACGGCCGCCAGTATCGCGGTGGCCACAATTACACCCGGCCCCGTGAGATAGCCGAGCAGCGGGACGACGAGCAGGCAGCCGAGTCCGGCGCCGATCAGATCCATGCCGTAGACGAGCCCGATCCGTTGAGAGAATCGGGAGAGCGCAAGCGCAAGCGCAAGCCCCCCGAACAGGAACGGCAGGGCGGCGAACGTGTAGATCAGCAGCAGCGAAACCGCCGCCGGAAGCGACACCCGGTACACGAAGGGAACGCCCAGTATCAGCACGTACGCGATCGGCACGAAGATCGCGAAAAGCATCGAGTGGCGCGCCATCTGGTGATGCACGCGATCGCGCGGAAACCAGTCGGGACGGAAATGGAGCAGCAGCCCGCCGACGGCCATGCCGAAGAGCGCGAGCGAAATGGCGAGAAACGCGAAGTGATACCAGAGGATGACGGAAAAGATGCGGGTCAGCGCGATCTCGAGCGCGAGAAGGGCGCCCGAAAGTACAAAAACCCCGATCAGGGTGCTGCGAGTCGGTCCGGGTGTGGTCACGTTCTACTCCGCAGCGAGTGAGCCCTTCCCGGGACCTCGCCGATACCTGCGTCATTTTAACATGGATGATCGATTCGGTCGTACCGGACAGTACCTGGTCAGCGGGTGACCACGATGTGGGCGTCGATTTTCGCCCGGACCGCGACGGGGGGGCGCCTGGGGCGTGCACGTAGTGGTTGCTCCCGGCACGGATCGTGCATTGCCATACTGCCGTGTGTGGGAAGCGGGCCCAGCTCGCGACCTCGAAGATAGGCGGTCGGGACGATCCATCCGATCAGATGAGGATGGCGATGCAGTGAGGGGCTGGTCGCATGGAATCGAACCGCCGTCAGGACCGGGAGAGGATCCCGTCGTTCCCGCTGAATGCCCCCCAGCGGGGGCGGCGGAGATCCCCCTCCCGGTCCAGGTGTGCAACAGAAGCTCTCAAAATCGATGTGTCCGTGCGGGATTCCTCTCGTATACTGACACCGATTCATGACTTCGCGCCCCCCCGTCTTCAGGAGGAAGCAATGACGCGCATCGCCATCATCTTGATTCTGGTCCTGGCATTGATGACACCCCGCGTGGTGCACGCGGAAGAGAACGCGATGCTCACGGTATCGAAAACAATCGTGTACGGAGGTCTCGCCGGCTTGATTCTCGGAAGCGCCATCGCGCTTGCCGCGGACGATAACGAGGGCGACATCATCAAATGGTCGTTCGTCGCGGGAACGTTTGCCGGTCTCGGCGTCGGCATCCATTCCGTTTCGAAGAGAAGCGGCCCGGGAAGCGCCGTTCTGTCGATCGAGGGAGCCGATGTTGCGTGGAACACGCCGGCGCCTTCGTTTGCGTTCGAGTCGGATCCACTGGCAACAGGTGAGTACGACAAGAGCGCGAAACTTGCTCTCCTGTCGTTTCGCGGGAATGCCGGCCGTTAGTTTGCGGCCGACCGCTGTTCGGGAATGCGGATGAACCGGGCCCGTTTGATACGCTGATCGACTACGCGCTCCACGATGAGCGTGCCTTCGTCGAGCGAGACTCTGTCTCCGGCTTCGGGTACGCCGCCCTTCATGCGCAGTATGATGCCCGCAACGGTATCGACATCCGTCTCCGCGAGCGTGACGCCCGTCTTTTCCACGAACAGGCTGACCGGGCAGCTTCCGTCCAGCAGAAACTCGTTCGGGCCGAGTGGGATTACGGCGGGAATTTCGCGATCGAATTCGTCCTGAATTTCACCGACGAGCTCTTCGATCACGTCTTCGAGCGTCACGAGCCCGAGCGTGCCGCCATACTCGTCGAGCACGATACCGAGATGTACTTTGCGCCGCTGAAACGCACCCAGGATGCGATCGAGCGGCGTGTGTTCCGGGAAGAACAGAATCTCGCGCTTCAGATCCTTCATGCTGACGGTGTCGGTCGCCGTACGCGCCGCCTTGTACAGGTCTTTCACGTGCACGAAACCGATGATGTGGTCGATGTTCTCCACACAAAGCGGGAAGCGTGTAAAGCCGCAACGCTCCGCGATCTTCAGGTTTTCTTCGGGATCGCTCTCGGCCAGTAGATACACGATATCGGGGCGCGGAACGAGAATCTGATGCGCTTCCCGATCATGAAACTCGAACACCCGCTCGAGCATCGTCGTCTCTCCCTTCGTGATCTCGCCCGACTCCTCCGAGTGGCTCAGCAGAGCGCGAATCTCTTCCTCGCTGTGGGCCTGCGACAGAGCCTCGTCGGTCGGGACTCCGACCAGACGCAGGAAGAAGTTCGCGGATCCGTTCAGCGCGAAGATGAACGGATAGGCCACGATGTAGAACCAGCGGAGAGGGTACGCGCAGTGCAGGGAAGTGGCCAGCGGTCGCCTGATCGCGAAGGATTTCGGGGCCATTTCACCGAGAACGATATGCAGGTATGTGATCAGCACGAATGCGAGCGAAAATGCCGCGGCGTGGATGAGCCCCTCGGATTCGACGCCGGCCAGGTGCATGAGCGGCCTGAGGTAGCGGGCAATGAAAGGCTCACCGACCCAGCCGAGACCGAGAGACGCAATCGTGATTCCGATCTGGCAGGCCGAGAGATACTCGTCGAGGTGGCTCTGGATGTGTTGCGCGGTGCGGGCACGACGGTTGCCCTGCTCTACCAGGATTCCAAGACGCGCGGAGCCGACCTTCACGAAGGCGAACTCGGCGGCAACGAAGAATCCGTTCAGGGCTACGAGAAACAGTACGATGAAAGCTTGTGAAACCGGTTCCATGCGGCTCTCAACGAGCCACTACACCTCCTCTGGCGACAGTCCGATCGCGCGGATGCTGCACGCCAGCAGCGGCCGAAGACCCAGCGATTCCGCGAGTCGAACGAGTTCGTCGCTCTCCGCACCCGGGTTCACATACAGCTTCTTCGGCCTTTTCTTTGCAATGTCCTCGAGCAACGTCACGCCGATGGACGGCGGTACGTAGAGGGTGACGACATCGAGCTCGGACGGAATGTCCAGGATCGATCGGTAGGCTCGCAATCCTTCGACTTCGTCGACGCGCGGGTTTACGGGACAAACCCGGTACCCCTTGCGGGCGAAGGCCCGTACGGCCTTGTTCCCGAACTTGTTACGGTCGTTGGATGCTCCGATGACGGCGACACTTTTTCCCATAATGATTCCTGATCATACCAGATTCCGAGCCACGTTTCGTTTCCTTCGTTTCCGCCCCGACCGCTCGTTATCCTCGTGGCCGCGGGAGGCGACGAACGGGCCGGTCTTCGTCGATGGACGGCAGCACTTGCTGAGCGAAACTTATCCATTTTTCTGCAATGAAAATTCAGACCGAATAAATACTTGTCACCCCGAACAGCGGAGGGTAACATTTTGGAGCGGTTCGAAAGAGTCGCTTCGGGGTAGGACCCGTGCTGGTGGCTTCCGTAACAGGGACCATCCGGCGGACGTAGCTCGGGCCTCCCCGTTTTTGTTTGCCCCGAAGTGAAGGGGGTAACAATTCATGGCACGCGCCTTCTCATTGCTGACCCTTCTCATTCTCACGCTCGCGGTCCGCATCGCATTCGTCAATACCGCCGAACAATACCCGTACATCGACGACATGGCCGGTGACTCCCGCCCTTACCGGGAGCGGGCCGCGGAGATTCGCGCGGGCGATTTTCTCGGGCACGAAGTCTATTTCGACGCCCCCCTCTACCCGTATTTTCTCGCGCTCACGAACGGACAGCTCGGCGGCTCGGAACTCGCCCCCAAAATCGCGCAGGCGATTCTCGACACGGTCACCGCCTTTCTCGTGTACTCGATCACGCGCTCTCTGTTCGGCGTCGGACCCGGAATGATCGCGCTCGCGCTTTACGCGCTTTACGGAATGCTGATTTTCTATAACGGGCTGATTCTGAAACCCGTACTCGCTCTCTTTCTTCTGACGGCAAGCGTGCGTGCACTCCTTGCGGCTTCGAACGCGCGGGGAATTGTCGCGGCCGCCCTTTCCGGTCTGCTGCTCGGACTGTCCGTTCTCGTGCGCGGAAATTTTCTGCTCGTGTTGCCGGTGCACTGCTTCGCACTGTGGCGGCTGGCGGGAAGGCGTGCCGTGATCGTCGCCATGATTGCGGCCCTGCTGCCCGTCGCGGCCGTCACCGTCAGGAACTACGCTGTCGGGCACGACTTCGTTCTGATGACCTACCATGCGGGCCCGACGTTCTATCACGGGAACAACCCGCGCGCAGACGGAACCTACAAGCCCATTCTTCCGGGAAGGCAGAACCCCGTTTACGAAAAGAGCGATGCGATCCGTCTTGCGGAAGAGGACGCGGGCAGAACGCTTCGCCCCTCGGAGATCAACCGCTACTGGTTCACGCAGGCGTTCGACCACATTGAGTCCGACGTTCCCGCGTTTCTCGCCCTCACGTGCAAACGTGCAGCGCTTTTCTGGCACGCATATGAAATTCCCGACACTTACGACTTCAACCTTTACCGTTCGCTGTTTCCGTTGCTCGCGTTCGGATTCGTGTCTTTCGGACTCGTCGCGCCGCTCGGCCTTGCAGGCCTCTTCTTTCCACGCCGCGTCGGCTTTCGGCAGTCGATTCCAGCCCAGGTTGTGGCGGCCATTTTCCTCTCGCTCGTTTTTCTGTTCGTATTCGGACGCTACCGGCTCCCGGCGGTTCCGTTTCTGATTCCGACCGCGGCGCGCGCACTTTACGAGCTGGGCCGCGCACTCCAGGGAAAGCGGTGGCGTTCGTTCGGCGCAGGGATCGCGGCCACACTCGGGCTTGCGTTTCTGTTTTCGCTCGTTCCGGTGCCACGCGACGAAACAACGGGGCTTTACAATCTGGGCATCCGCATGGAGCAGATGGGGCGGTTCGCCGAAGCGGAGGCGCTCTATCGCGAGACCGTCGAGAGGGAGCCCGGCTTCGGGAGTGGGTGGAACAATCTGGGCGGCGTTCTTCTGCAGAGCGGCGCGATCGATGACGCGGCCGCGGCGTTTGGGCGCGCCGTCGAGGCGGACGGGGGACACTTTCTCGCCAACCGCAATCTCGCGCATCTCTATCGCGATCGTCGCGACTGGGATCGTGCGCGCCACCACTTCGATCGCGCCTACACGACCGACCCGCGGCCTGACCTCGCCCTCGACCGGGGTGCGTTCGAAGAGCGAGCCGGGGATCGCGTGGCCGCCATGGAATGGTATGCGCGCGCATCGGACCATACAGGCGCCCTCCTGCCGGAAGCCGCGCTGAATCTCGGCCGCCTCCTGTTCGAAGACGGCCGGTACGAAGAGGCGGCGCCGCGGCTCACCGTCGCGGTCGAAGGCCTTTCGCCTGATCTGTTCCCGCTTGCGCTCAAAACGCTGAACGACGCCGAGCTCGACCCCGCGGGTCCCGACCGCGCGATCGCCGGGCTGCGAGCAACGATCAGGGCAGGGGGCCGCGACGTCAACGCCGGGGCCGACCGGAGCGGCGGAACCGCCGGAGCTGACAGGGCCGCCGGGAGCGACAGATCCGCCGGGAGCGAGGCAGGCCCCGCCCCTGCCGATATCGGACTTCTGCATCTGACGGTCGCGCGCCTGCAGGCGGAGGCCGGGCGGCCCGATTCCGCCCTGGCGGCCGTCTCCCGCGCTCGCACGGCTTCCATCACGCATGAAGCCGCCGCCCGCTATCTCGCCGGATCCCACGCCTTCGATTGGGGGTTCCCGGATCCCCGCTAAGCGCGTAAAATCAGGGGAACCGGGTCCACTTGGGAGGAAACACAAAGTGAACACCAAACACTTCATCGAAATGGAAGAGCGCTACGGCGCCCACAACTATCATCCCCTCGACGTTGTGGTCGAACGAGCGGAAGGCGTCTGGGTATACGACGTCGACGGCAACAAGTATCTCGATTGCCTCGCGGCCTATTCCGCGGTCAATCAGGGCCACTGTCACCCGCGCCTCGTGAAGAAGATCAAGGAGCAGGTCGACAAGCTGACACTCACCTCCCGCGCATTCCGGAACGACCAGCTCGGGCCGTACTGCAAGGAGCTGAGCGAGCTTTCGGGCATGGACAAGGTTCTGCCGATGAACACGGGCGCGGAAGCGGTCGAAACCGCGATCAAGGCCGCGCGCAAATGGGGGTACACGGTCAAGGGGATCCCCGCGAACAAAGCGGAGATCATCGTCTTCGACGGAAACTTCCACGGCCGCACGACCACGATCGTCGGCTTCTCGACCGACCCGCAGTCGTACGGCGGCTTCGGTCCGTTCGCTCCCGGCTTCAAGATCGTCAAATACGGCGACGCGAACGCGGTGCGCGAAGCGATCACGCCGAACACGTGCGCGCTGATCATCGAACCGATTCAGGGCGAGGGCGGCATCATCATTCCGAAGGACGGCTACCTGAAAGAGCTGCGTGAAATCTGCACGAAAGAGAACGTGCTCTTCATCGCGGACGAGATTCAGTCCGGCCTCGGACGCACGGGCCGCATGTTCTGCTTCCAGTGGGAGAACGTGAAGCCGGACGGCATCATTGTCGGGAAGGCTCTCTCGGGCGGCATGTACCCGGTTTCGGCGTTCCTCTGCAACGACAGTGTGATGTCGGTCTTCACGCCCGGCGATCACGGCAGCACGTACGGCGGCAACCCGCTCGCCTGCGCCGTGGCGCGCGAAGCGCTCAAGGTCATCGTGGACGAAGGACTGGTCGAACGCTCCGAAGAGCTCGGCGCGTACTTTTTGAAGCGCCTGCGCGAGATCAAGTCCGACCGCCTGAAGGAGATTCGCGGACGCGGGCTCTGGATCGCGATCGAACTCGAAAAGGCGGCACGTCCCGACTGCGTCGCGCTGAAGCAGAAGGGCATCCTGTGCAAGGAAACGCACGAAAACGTCATCCGGATCGCGCCGCCGCTCACGATTTCAAAAGATGAAGTCGACTGGGCCTGTGACCGCGTGAAAGAAGTGCTCGAAGCGCCGGCAATGGCAGGCGCGTAGGTAGTACGCCCACTTGAGTACGACAGTGGTGCGGGGAGCCATCTCCTCGCACCTCTTTGTCGGGCCCCCGCGTAAGGATCTCCATGGAATCGTTTCTGTTCGGCATTCTGATGACTCTCGTCGTGCTCGGGCTCGCCTGGCTCGCGTTCCGTCGCACAAAGCGCGGGCGCCTTCCCGCGGAACGTGTTCCGGAAACGCAGTCGTTCGTTACGAGCCTGCGCTCGGTCGGGGAACTTTCCGTGTTCCGGGCGCGGACGAAGGAGATCATTACGTCGTCCGACCATGATTTCGGCGAGTTCGGCGGGCGCTATCTCACCTGGCTTATCACGAACAAGAAGATGACGATGATCTTCGAGTTCGACGTCGACTTTCGCTACAACCTGCTCGACCCCGATCTCGAGGTGCGCCAGGAGTCCGACGGTTCGTACACCGTGAAGCTTCCGGCGTGCGCGTACGAAGTTCGCATTATCGACATGCGCGTTCACAGCGAAGACCACACAAAGCTTCTGCCGTGGCTCATGCCCGACCTCGTCGGCCGTTTTTTCACGGGCGGCGGCTTCTCGGTCGAGAAGAAGAACCAGCTCATCGCCGACGCCAAACGGTCCGCGACTCATTTCGCCGAAGGCCTCGTCGCCGCCGCGCAGTCCGACGCGCAGGATTCCGCCCGCAAAACGCTCGAAGGGGTGGCCCGCAGCTTCGGGGCCGACCGCATTCAGATCCAGTTCACGCCCACCAGCGAGTTCAAGCCGAGCGTGGACGCCTCTTCCCTCGAGCGCATCGCCCCGCCACCGGGCTCTGGGGCCCTCTAGCCCCCCGAAAACGACCCCCTCAAAGATTTCCGCGTCTGATCCGATACGAAGAAGGACGGAAGACCGCCCCGGCCGAGGTGCCGCGACGGAGAACTACGCCCGGATCATCGGAAAAGAGCGGCATGCATATCGATCTCGACACGGGGAAGAAGGACCAGTCGCGCAACTCGTCGCGCCTTCGGCAGGTGCTGTTCGTCGTGCTCGGGCTCATCATCGCCCTCTACTTTTCGTATGAGCGGGAAGTGCACCGGCGCTGGAATCCGGTCGCGATGCAGACGACGCTGCCGAGCTCCCTCATTCAGGGTATCGAGAATCCGATGGCCCTGCGCTCCCAGCTTCTCGTGGCGTTCGTAACGAATGAGTTCGGCAACCCGGTCCCGGGCGTGCAGGTCGTGTTCAAGACCGACACCGGCAAGGTCACGCCGTCGACGATCACCGACGACAGCGGGCGGGCTACCGCAACGCTCTTCCCTGGTTTCACGGAAGTGCAGGACATCCCCGGCGACAATTCGATCTGTGCGTATATTCCGGAAGAGAACGTGGACTGGACGACGCTGGAGCCGGGGAGTCAGGAACGGCTTGCCTCGGACGAGGAGATTGCGGGTGCGCGCATCGCCATCTTTCGCCTGATCGACACGGGCGGCGGGGCAACCGAACTCGTTCCGACGGATCTTCGACAGCTCGCATCCGTCGGGCTCAGCCGAAGTGAGTGCATCGAGGCGCCCGTGACCGCGCGGCCCGACTCTACCGGCGTCTCACGCGAAACGAAAGCTCCGGAAGCCCGCTGATCGCGGCGTTCACTTCGTCTCCGTCTTCGAGAGGGCCGACGCCCTCGGGCGTTCCCGTCAAAAACAGATCCCCCGGTTCAAGTGTGAAGTACTGCGATGCATAGGCGATCAGCGTCGCGGGCGAAAAGATCATTTCGCCGAGCGGGCCGCGCTGTTTCGTTTCGCCGTTCACGGTGAGATGCAGTTCGGTTTCCGCATCGCCGCTCCGTTTGCTCCACGCCCAGTTTTTCGCGCGGGCGAAACGGCCGACCGGCGCGCTTTCGTCAAACCCCTTCGCGAGCGTCCACGGTGCGCCGGTTTTTTTCGCGGCGGCCTGCACACCTCGCAATGTGAGGTCGAGTGCAACGCCATAGCCCCCGATCGTGCGGGCGGCGGAGTCAACGGACAGGTTTCTACCCCCTTTGCAGAGCACGACCGCAAGCTCGATTTCGTGGTGGAGTTCGCCGAAAGCGGCGGGGACCTCCACCGCGTCCGGCTCGATCGCGAGGGCAGTGTGCGGCTTCAGAAAAAGCATCGGCTCGCGCGGGAGGTCGGCGCCCATCTCCTTCGCATGCTTCGCGTAGTTCCGGCCGACACAGAAAATTTTCGGCACGGGAACGGCGGTATCTTCGAGAATTACGGCGTATCGTTTCATGGGGACGCTCCGGTCAAAGCGCACCTCTCGTATCGGACAATTCGGAGAGAGGGCTTTCTTCGGCGAGCACGGCGAGCGCGAAGAACGCGAACACGGGGCCCCAGTAGTTCAGATGGAAGATGCGCCCGAAAAGCAGGAACGTGAGCAGGAAAAGCGCGCTCGCCGCGAAAAACCGGCGCGCGGACGGCGAGCGCGCAATCCAGCGGAAGAGCAGCGCGAACGCCATGAGGGCCAACGGCGCCTGCACGAGCCAGAACGGGAAGTAGTCGTACCGGTTCTCGACCCACGCGAAAACGTTCGCGACGTTTCCGAAACCGTATCCCGGCGTGCCGCCGAGCGGGTAGCTGATTTCCGCGCGCCCCGTGTTGAAGTCGACCGTGTCTTCCCAGAATGCCCCCGGGTTCCAGAAAAAGAAGGGACCCACCAGGAGCGCGGCCGCAAGAATTCCGGGAAGCAGTTTGCGCGGCACGATTCCGCGGCCCACTGCGAACAGAACAAAGAACGGCGCGAGCAGAACGGCAAACTGTTTCGTTGCGCACGCGACACCGAAAAGGAGCACCGCCGCGAGAACGCGCCCGCCGCGAAGGAGCGCGATGGCCGCGACTACGAGTGACAGCACCATCACGTCGTTTCGCCCCTGCACGAGGTGGGGTACGAGAAACGGGTTCAGGTACCAGATGATCGCGAGCAGGTGACGCCGCTCCGGGTCGCGGGCAAAGCGCGTCGCGAAGAGGCCGCCGATCAGATAGAACGCGAGGTAGAGATAGCGCGCGTCATAGCGAAGCCCGGCGCCGTCAGCGACCGAGAGAAATGGCACGTGCGCGAGGAATGAAAACGGCAGGTAGGGCAGGTGGATGATCGCCGGATTTTTCGGCCCCCATTCGAGCGTGGCCATCGGCGTACTTCGGTAGTCGGCCGCGTACGGATTTTCGCCTCGCAGGAAGAAGCGCGCGGCCTCCTCGGTCTGTATGACTCCGCCGTCGTGCGCGTGCCCTTTCGGCCCGAGATCGAACCGGAGATTCGTCTCCCAGTAGAGAGGCATCACGACCCAGAGCAGCACGAAAGCCGCGAGAACGATCCGCCTGACGAGCAGCGAAAAGACGTTCCGCGACGACCCCACCACGCCCGCGACTCCGACCGCCGGGCCTCCGGCGCCGCTGCCGATCACTCCGAACGAGGCGAAGGCGTAGATCAATATCAGAAAGGAGGAGAATGCGACCCAGAGCGCCGCGAGCGGGTTCTTGATCAGGCTGTGTTCGAAGAACGCCGACCAGCTGTCCGATGTTTTTGCAAGATCGCCGAGCCAGGCGCCGAACTCGAGGTCGCTTTCCATCGGCAGAAGCAGAAACACGAGCAGCGTGAGAATGAGAATGTCGAGGTGGCGCATGTTGAAACGGCCTCTCGTTATTCCTCGGAGCTTTCGTCGAGTGTGTCGGCTGCGCCCGCAGCATCGGCAGCGCTCGCAGCATCTGTTTCTTCGCCGAAGTCTTCTTCCGCGTCGGAAACGAAGCCGAGCTTCTTGAAGCGCTCCACCCAGACGTGCGGAAGGCGCGCGCGAATCAGAATGGCATCCGAGCCGTACTTCTCGGCAAGAACTTCGCCTTCCCGATGCACGGTCGACACGCGCGCCGATTCCTTCACGGGGAAACGAAGGTCGACCACCCGGCTGCCGATGATCGCCTGTGTGCGCATCTCACCGAGAAGCTCGTCCAGCCCCTGTCCGGTTTTGGCGCTGGCCACAAACCCCGGTCCGTACTTGTTCAACAGGTAGTTCAGATGAAATTCGTCCGGAGCCCGGTCGGCCTTGTTCAGAACGAGAATCACAGGCTTGTCCTTCACGCCGAGCTCTTCCAGCACCTTCCCGACGGTCTCGATCTGCTGCTCGGCGTCCTCGTTCGAGGCGTCGACAACGTGTATGAGGAAGTCCGACTCCTGCACTTCGGAGAGCGTGGCGCGAAAGGATTCGATCAGTTTGTGCGGGAGCTTGCGGATGAATCCTACGGTGTCGCTGACAATAATATCGTAGTCCTTGTCGAGCTCGACAACGCGCGACGTCGTGTCGAGCGTCGCGAAGAGCTCGTCTGCCACGTAGACCTTGCTTCCGGCGAGCGCGTTCAGCAGCGTCGATTTGCCGGCGTTCGTATACCCGACGAGCGACGCCGTCGTGTGCTTGCGACGCGCCTTGCGCTGCACCATGCGGCTTGTCTCGAAACGCTCCAGTTCTTTCTTGAGGCGCCCGATTCTGTCGCGCACTTTTCGCCTGTCGACCTCCAGCTGCGTTTCCCCGGGCCCGCGTGTTCCGATTCCGCCGCCGAGCCGCGACAGATGGTCCCACAGTTTCGTAAGGCGCGGCATGGCATACTCGAGCTGCGCGAGTTCGACCTGGAGCTTCGCCGTGTCGGTCTGCGCGTGCGTCGCGAAGATGTCGAGGATGAGCTCGCTTCGATCGATGACTTTGGTCTGGAGGCGTGTTTCGAGGTTCTTGCCCTGCGCGGGCGAGAGGTCGTTGTCGAAGATTACGAGCCTGATCTCTTTCTCTTCGACGAGTTCGCGGAGCTCTTCCAGTTTCCCTTTTCCGATGTAGGTCGCGCCCACGATACGTGATCGCCGCTGGATGATGCGGTCGACGACAATCGCGCCCGCCGTGCTGGCGAGTTCCGCGAGTTCTTCCAGTGATCGTTCGACGGATTCCTGCGTGTCACGATTGAGGCCGACGCCGACAAGAATCGCCGACTCGTTGCGCGCCTTCGGGTCTACCGTCGGCGCAAAGAGCGATCTCGTTTCGTCGTAACTTTTCGTGCGGGTGGCGGAATGTTCTTTCTGTTCCCTCAAGCGGTGTCGTTCGCCTTCCCGTTCTCGTCGTTTCCGTTCTCGTCGCTTCCGGCACCCGGCCCGCCGCCCTCATCATCGTCTTCTTCGATCATGAGACGCGCGACGTCGACCACGATGTCCCCTTCGTCGGGGTTCACGACCTTCACGCCCTGCGTGTTGCGGCCCATCATCGAGATGCCGGCGACCTGCATGCGGATGACGATCCCCTTGCGGGTGATGATCATGAGTTCGTCGCTGTCGACGACCTCCTTGATCGAAATGAGCTCGCCGTTCCGCTTGTTGGCCTTGACGGTGATGATCCCTTTGCCGCCGCGTCGCGTAATACGATAATCGTCGATCACCGTACGCTTGCCGTACCCGTTCTCGGTAACGACGAGAATGGAGCCGCCGCGGTCGAGCGTGATCATGCCGACCACGCGGTCGCCGTCTTCGATCGTAACGCCGCGGACACCGCGTGCCGTGCGTCCCATCGGGCGCACTTCGCTCTCGTGAAAACGAATCGCCTTGCCGTTCGCTTTCGCGATTACGACTTCGGCGTCGCCGTCGGTCACCTTCGCTTCGATCAGGCGATCGCCCTCTTCCATGCTGATCGCGTAAATACCGACCTTGCGCACGTTCTGGAATGCGGAAAGCGGCGTCTTCTTGATATAGCCGCCTTCGGTCGCCATCACGAGATAGCGGTCTTCCGGGAAGTCCGTCGTTGAAATGACGGCCGTGATCTTCTCCCCTTCATCGAGCTTCAGCAGGTTCGCCGCGGATTTGCCGCGCGCTGTCCGGCTTGCGACGGGGATCTGATACGTCTTGAGCCAGTGACAGCGACCCTTGTCCGTAAAGAACATCAGGTACGAATGCGTCGAGGCGATAAAGAGGTGCTCGAGGAAGTCCTCGTCCTTCGCCACCGCGCCCGCCACGCCACGCCCGCCGCGGTTCTGCTTGCGGTACGTGTCGAGCGGCAGGCGCTTCACGTAACCGGTGTGTGAAATCGTGACGATCATGTCTTCTTCGGCGATCAGGTCTTCGTTGCCGATTTCGACCACGGCGTCGATGACGTCCGTTCTGCGGTCGTCGCCGAAACGTTCGCGGAGATCCGCGATCTCTTCTTTAATGATGCCCCGGATCAGCATTTCGCTCGCGAGGATCGCCTTCAGCTGTTCGATCAGCTTCAGCAGCTCGAGGTATTCGGCTTCGATCTTGTCGCGCTCGAGCCCGGTCAGGCGCTGCAGTCTCATGTCGAGAATCGCCTGCGCCTGGAGCTCGGAAAGCTCGAACGTTTCCATGAGCCCGGATTTCGCCTCCGCCGGATCCTGCGACGCCCGAATCAGCGCGATCACGGCGTCGAGATGGTCGAGCGCGATCTTGAGGCCTTCGAGAATGTGCGCGCGCGCCTCGGCCTTCCGGAGGTCGAACTCGGTCCGGCGCCGCACCACTTCCATTCTGTGCCGCACGAACTCCGTCAGGATCTGTTTCAGCGAAAGCACGCGCGGCTCGTTGTCGACGAGCGCGAGCATGTTCATGCTGAACGTGGCCTGCAGCTGCGTGCGCTGGAAAAGCGTGTTCAGGATGATGTCGGCCGGCGCGTCCTTCTTCAGCTCGATCACGATCCGCATCCCCTTGCGGTCGGACTCGTCGCGCAGATCGCTGATACCCGCAATGTGGCCGTCGCGCACGAGGTCCGCGATCTTTTCGATCAGCGACGTCTTGTTCACCTGATACGGAATCTCGGTGATCACGATTCGCTCGCGATCCTTCTTGAAATCTTCGACGTGCGTGCGCGCGCGCACCACGGCGCGACCCTGCCCCGTAAGATAGCCGCGCATGACGTCTTCTTTGCCGCAGATGATGCCCCCGGTCGGGAAGTCGGGCGCCTGCACATGCTCGAGGAGCTGGAAGTCGTCGATCTCGGGATCGTCGATCAGCGCCGTGAGCGCGTCGGCGATTTCGCGCAGGTTATGCGGCGGAATGCTCGTCGCCATCCCGACCGCGATCCCGGTCGCGCCGTTCAGGATGAGGTTCGGCAGCTTGCCCGGCAGTACCGTGGGCTCGGTGCGCGTCTCGTCGTAGTTCGCGACGTAGTCGACCGTTTCCTTGTCGAGATCCTCGAGAAGGTCGACGGCCGTCGGTGTCATCCGCGCTTCCGTGTAGCGCATGGCCGCAGGCGGATCGCCGTCGATCGAACCGAAGTTCCCCTGCCCGTTGATCAGCGGATAGCGCATGTTGAAGTCCTGCGCCAGCCGAACGAGCGTCGGGTAGATCACCTGTTCACCGTGTGGATGATAGTTACCCGACGTGTCACCGGCGATTTTCGCGCACTTGCGTGGCTGCGCGCCGGGCGACAGGTTCAGGTCGTTCATCGCGACGAGGATGCGTCTCTGCGACGGCTTGAGCCCGTCTCTCGCATCGGGCAGCGCCCGCGCGATGATCACGCTCATTGCGTAAGTCATGTAAGACTCGCGCATCTCCTCTTCGATATAAGTTGGCAGAATGGTTCCGTCAGCCATCCTTTTCGCTTTCTCCTAGATATCCAGGTTCGAGACGCTCGCGGCGTGTTCTTCGATGAATTTGCGGCGCGGTTCGACCTTCTCGCCCATGAGGATCGAGAAAATGTCATCCGCGCCGACGGCGTCTTCCATGCCCACTTTTAACAGCGTGCGCCTTTCGGGATCCATGGTCGTTTCCCACAGCTGCTCGGGATTCATTTCCCCGAGACCTTTATAGCGCTGCACCTGCACGCCGCGGCGAACTTCGCCGATGTCCGCGAGAATTTTCTCGCGATCCTCTTCCGAGTACGCGTACCACTCGCTGCGACCCTTACGCACGCGATAGAGCGGCGGCTGCGCGATATAAACGAAGCCCGCGTCGACGAGCTTCCGCATGCGCCGGAACAGAAACGTCAGAAGCAGCGTGCGAATGTGCGCGCCGTCGACATCGGCATCCGTCATGATGATGATCTTCTGGTAGCGCGCCTTTTCGAGTTCGATTTCGTCGTCGATTCCGCAACCGATGGCCGTAATGACCGTGCGGATTTCCTCGTTCGAAAGCACCTTGTCGAGGCGCGCCTTCTCCACGTTGATGATCTTTCCCTTGATCGGGAGGATCGCCTGGAACGCGCGTTCGCGCCCCTGCTTCGCCGAACCGCCGGCGGACTCCCCTTCTACGATGTAGAGCTCGGCCCGCGCCGGATCGCGCTCGGTGCAGTCAGCGAGCTTGCCCGGCAGGTTACCCGATTCGAGCGCGCTCTTTCTCCGCGTGAGTTCACGCGCCTTGCGCGCGGCTTCGCGCGCACGGGACGCCGCGAGCCCTTTCTCCACGATCCTCTTCGCGACCGCAGGGTTCTCTTCGAAGAAGTCACCGAGGTACTCCCCGACAACAGACTCGACGATGCCGCGAATCTCGTTGTTGCCGAGTTTCGTTTTCGTCTGCCCCTCGAACTGCGGATCCTTCGCCTTGATCGAGAGCACCATCGTGAGGCCTTCGCGCACGTCTTCGCCGGAAAGGCTTTCGCCCTTCGCCTTGAAGAGGCCCGACTTCGTCGCGTAGCTGTTGACCGAACGCGTGAGCGCCGTCTTGAAGCCGGAGAGATGCGTGCCGCCCTCGATCGTGTTGATCGAGTTGACATACGAATAAATCGTCTCGCTGTAGCCGTCGTTCCACTGCATCGCGATCTCGACGCCCGTGCCGTCCTTTTCCTTGTCGACGTACAGAGGGTCGCCCACGGTATCTTTGTTCTTGTTCAAAAGCTCGACGTACGAACGAATACCGCCCTCGAAATGATACGAGCGCTTCTTGTCGGTCCGCTCGTCGTGCAGATTGATCGTAAGGCCCTTGTTCAGGAACGCGAGTTCGCGCATGCGGGCCGCGAGAATGTCGAGGCTGAACACGGTTTCCGTGAAGATCTTGCGGTCAGGCAGAAACGTGATCTTCGTTCCCGTCTTTTCCGTGTCGCCGATCACCTTGAGAGGCGTCTGGATGTCGCCGCGCGAATAGGTCTGCTGGTGGATTTTCCCCTCGCGGCAAATTTCGAGTTCCAGCTTCTCCGCGAGCGCGTTCACGACAGAAACGCCCACGCCGTGAAGCCCGCCCGAAACCTTGTACGTTTCACTGTCGAACTTGCCGCCCGCGTGAAGCATCGTCATGACGACCTCGACCGCCGGCCGGTTCTGCTCTTTGTGCATTTCGACCGGGATGCCGCGCCCGTCGTCGACCACCGTGATCGAGTCGTCTTTGTGAATCGTCACGTTGACTTCGTCGCAGTAACCGGCGAGCGCTTCGTCGACGGAGTTGTCGACGACTTCGTACACCAGGTGGTGCAGTCCGCGCGAGTCCGTGCTGCCGATATACATGGCCGGACGCTTGCGTACGGCCTCGAGTCCCTTCAGGACTTGAATCTTGTCGGCACCGTAATCGGTTCTCGTCGTTCCCATATTTTCTTCCCGCTCACTCATGCGTTGGTTTCTTCCCCACGGCGAGAAAGACGATGCGTTCGATCGCGCCGCCACCCACGGTGTCGTTCAGCTTCTTCATGATCCCGTCCTTTTGAAACGTGAGCTCGTGGATCCACGCCGAACTTTCGACTTCCACGATCAGCACCTTTCCGTCGAGCGACTGCGGCCTTGCTTTCGCCGCGATCCGCTCGCCCACCACTTCATCCCAGTGAAGAAGGGCAGAGTGTCTCCGGAACGGCTCCTCGACCCCCGCGATCTTGAGGACGTCGGGCAGGATGCTTCCGGGTTTCTGCCACTTGCTCATTCGTATCGCCCGCACATTACTCCTCGCGAAGCAACGCGCCCCCTTCTCGAAACGAAAATCGTATTGCCCCGGGAAAATAGCGGCCGAGACCCGCCCGCTCCGTTCCCGTAGCAAAAACCTGTCCGGCCTCGCCGAGCATGCCCGCGAGCCGGTCGGAGCGCCCCGCGTCGAGCTCGGTGAACACGTCATCGAGCAGCAGGATCGGCTCTTCGCGCAGGCGGTCGCGCATGAGCCGCGACGCGCCGATCTTGAGCCCGAGCACCGCGCTCCTGTGTTGTCCGCGCGACCCGTACGACCGGATCGACCGCTCGTCGAGCGTCATCGCGATGTCGTCGCGGTGCGGACCGACCGTCGTCCGCTTGAGACGCATGTCGTCTTCGCGGCGCGCGACAATCTTCTCGAAAACCGCCTCTTCCGTTTCCACTTCCTGCCCAATACCTGGGCGGTAGCGAACGGTGAGCGCCTCGCCTCCGGGGACGAGCCCGGCATACGCGGCCGCGACGTGCGGGGCGAGTTCTTCGATCGCCCGCCTCCGCGCCATCGTGATCTCGAAACCGGTCGCCGCAAGCTGGCGGTCCCACGGTTCGAGAAGGCGCGCGCGATTCGACTCCCACGAGTCACGCAGGATCTGGCCGCGCTGCTTCAGAATGCGCGCCAGCTCCTGCAGCCGGCGCAGATAAACCGCGTCCACACTGCAAAGCGTCAGGTCGAGAAAGTGCCGTCTTCGTTCCGGCTCGCCGCTCGTGATCTCCACGTCTTCGGGAGACACGAGCACCACGCCGCAACGCCCGACCATTTCCGAAAGCCGGGCGACTTCTTTCCCGTCGACGATGCCCTTCTTGCGCCCGCCCGTCTGATACCCGAGCGACAGCGAAGTCTTCCCGCCGCCGTCGCGCACGTACGTCGCGTTCACGTTGAAGACCCGCTCGCCGAAGCGAACGAGTTCCGGATCTTTTCGCGTGCGATGGGATCGAGTCGTGCCAAGCAAGAAAACGGCCTCTAACAGATTCGTCTTCCCCCGCCCGTTCGGCCCCCAGATCGCCACGCTCTCGCCGCCCGGCTCGATCGACAGTTCCGCATAATTACGGAAGTCGTTCAACCGGAGCGATTCGAGTCTCACTCAGCCAGGCGGAGAGGCATCAACAAACAGAAGTAGTGCTCGTCCTTCTCCTGCTCCACCGGCTCGAGTATCCCCGCTTTGATCGGCGAGTCGAGTTTCACCTTCACCTTGTCGCCGTCGATGTATTTCAGGATGTCGGAGAGGTAGGTGGCGTTATAGCCGATATCCATTTCCTCGTCCGAGTAATTCGCGTCGATATGATCCGTCGCTTCGCCGAGATCAGGCGTGTTCGACTTCAGAATGACCGCGTTCTTGCGTACCGAGACCTGCACCTGGTGCGTCAGGCTGTCGCTCAAGATAGCGACGCGACGGCACGACTGCATGAGGTCGGTGCGATCCACGATCAGATCCTTCTTGTTGTCTTTCGGGACCACCTGTTCGTAGCGCGGGAACGGCCCTTCGAGCAGGCGCGAGTAAACCACCGTGCCCTCGAACGAAAACACCAGGTAGTTGTTGTCGACCTTGATGTCGACCGGCTGATCGGAGTCGGCCGCGATCTGGGTCATCTGGGCGAGCGCTTTCGGCGAAACGAGGAACTCTTTCTTCCCCTTGATCGGAAACTCGCCGATCTGTTCCATGCGCGCGAGCCGATAGCCGTCGGTCGCGACCATTTCCATTTTGCGCGGCTCCATGCGCCAGAAGATGCCGTTCAGCGCCGGGCGCGTTTCATCTTTCGAAACGGCGAACGCGGTCTTCTGAATCATGCGCTGCAGAATGTTCGCGGGGAGCTGCAGCTCTTCGCGAGCCTGCACCTGCGGAATCTTCGGAAACTCTTCTTCGACGATGCCGTGGATCTTGTACTGCGTGTCGCCGCACGTGATCTGAATGCGCGTTTCGTCCTCGAGTTTGAGCCGAACCGGCTTGTCGGGCAGCAGGCGTACGATTTCGCCTAAACGGCGTGCCGGTACCGTAATCATGCCGGCGCTCTTGACCTCACCGGGCAGCCTCGTCGAAATCGACGTATCGAGATCGGTCGCAATGACAGTAATCGAGTCGCTCTTCACGTCCAGAAGGAGGTTCGAAAGGACGGGCAGCGTGGTTTTGGGCGGAACGACATTCAGGACCAGGTCAAGTGTCCTTGAAAGATCGCTCTTGTCTGTAAGGAACTCCATCTGGAACCTCCGCAATTCTAAGCAGTTCCGCATGTTGAAGTGAGCATTTCTCTAGAATTTTCAGTATAGGCGGGGACCCGGTTTCGGACAAGGGAAAAGGGGGGGTTTTGGAGGGCCGTAATGTGCTGATCTCAATGGGTTTAGGCCGCCTTCTCCGAGGCTCTCAGAACGCCAGGCTGTAAAGCGCTCCCAGAACGACGCTTGCGCCGAAAACGACAGCCATCGGGAGCTTCCATTTTCGAATGGCGAAGAACGATCCGGCCGCCAGAACGAGGGGCACCCATTGCAGCGTCGACCACTCCGGAACGAGCACGCGGGCGCCGAAAATACCGGCCGCTTCGACGACTTCGCTGAAGAGGACGTGGACCGCGAACCAGACTGCGAGATTCGCGATGACACCGACCACGGCCGCGGTCACGGCCGCGAGGCCCGCGGAGATGCCGCGGTTCGTGCGAAGCTTTTCGATGTACGGCCCGCCGAGGAAGATCCAGAGAAAGCAGGGGGCGAACGTGGCCCATGTCGTGACGATCGCGCCGACCGTGCCGCTCACCATCGGACTCGCGCCCTCCGCATGGCGGAACGCGCCCAGAAACCCCACGAACTGCACGACCATGATCAGGGGCCCGGGCGTCGTCTCCGCCATCCCGAGCCCGTCCAGCATTTCGCCCGGCTCGAGCCACCCGAACTGCGCCACCGCCTCCTGCGCGATGTAGGCGAGCACGGCGTACGCCCCCCCGAACGTCACGAGCGCGGTCTTGCTGAAGAAGACGCTCTCGACGGTCCAGACGTGGGCGCTTCCGAAGAGCCGGGTCAGGATCACGATCGGAGCAGCCCAGATCGTGCCCCACGTCAGAAACACGCGGATCGCACGGCCGGCCGAAGCGCGCGTGTGCGCCGGCGGGTCGCGCTCCAGAATGTCGTCGATCGCGCGGGAGTCACCCTCGTCGCCCCCCGGGCCTGCGGGCCCGCCGGCGGGAGAAAAGACGCCGGGCGCGAACCGTCCGCCGAGCAGCCCGATCAGCGCCGCCCCGAACACTACGAGCGGAAACGGCGCCTGAAAGTAGAACAGCGCCACAAACGCCGAAACGGCCAGCGCGATCTTGATCGGATTCTTGAGAACCTTGCCGCCGATGCGAAGCAGGGCGTCGAGAACGACCGCGAGCACCGCCGCCTTGAGCCCGTAGAAGAGCGCCACGACGAGCGGCAGGTCGCCGAGCGCGACATACATCCAGGAGAGAGCGAGAATCGACAGAAAGCCCGGCAGGATAAAGATGAGGCCCGCCGTGAGCCCGCCCTTGTAGCCGTGCAGCAGCCACCCGAGATACGTCGCCAGCTGCTGCGCCTCCGGGCCAGGAAGCAGCATGCAGTAGTTGAGCGCATGCAGAAAGCGATGTTCGCTGACCCATTTCTTCTCGTCGACGAGAATGCGGTGCATGACCGCGATCTGCCCCGCCGGGCCGCCGAAGCTCTGCGCGCCGACACGCGTCCATACCCTTACGGCGTCTGCATACGGGATCGCGGCGGGGGCGTTTCGCCGCGATGTCTGCGATGTGTGTGATGTGCTTTCGTTCATTCGTCGAACAGGCCGGGCGGTGGCGCGGAAAGATCGCGCGGCTCGATCACGGCGGGCGAGTCGTTCCGGTAGTTGTTGACGAGATTCGAAACGGCGTATGCCGTCATCTTCTCCGCGGGATAGGAAACGAGCAGCTTCTTCGCCTCGCGACCGGGCGCATCGCGGTCGAGCCACAGTTCTTCGCCGGCTTCCGTCAGAATGACCGGCATGCGGTCGTGAATCGGCGCCATGAGCTCGTTCGGGGCCGTCGTCAGGATGGAATAGCGAAGTTCGTCGCCGCGACGGTCGAAGATGCCCGCGAACGCGAAGACGTCTTCATCGCGCAGGCAGATCCGGTGCGGCACTTTGCCGTGTTCGGTCTTCATCCATTCGTAAAAACCGTCCGCGTACACGATACAGCGCCGTTTCTGGAACGCGTCCCGGAACGTCGGGCGCGTGTCGACCGTTTCCGATCGCGCGTTGATGTGAATGCGCGGCTTCGCCTCTTTCGCCGTGCTCGGAATGAAGCCCCAGCGTCCGAGCCGGATCGCGCCCGGCTCTTCGTTGATCGTAACGGGTAAGTCCTGCTCGGGCGCCGCGTTGTAATGCGGCGGCTCGTCGAACAGCTCGGGCGGCGCCACGCGATGGGGTCGCGCCCGGATGACCTCGTGAAGCATGATCATGGAATACCGTCCGCACATGCGGGCATTGTAGCATCGCGCGCCGCGACATACAGCCGTTCCCGGCGTGTGTGCCATTCCAGGCGCGTGCGCCGTTCCCGGCATGTCTTGCTATACTGTCTGCGTTGAAAGCCCCTGGTAACCGGAGGAAACAATGGACGACAAGCGCAGGCGATACGAGAACGACCGGATTGCGATCACTTTCAGCCCGCGCCGGTGCATCCATGCCGCGGAATGCGGCAGCAACCTGAGCGCCGTGTTCGACGCGGGACGAAAGCCGTGGATCAATCCGGACGGCGGCGAGCCGAACGAGATCGCGGACACGATTCGCAAGTGTCCGTCCGGCGCGCTGCAGTACGAGCGGAAGGACGCTGAGCCGGGCGAGGCGCCGGACGCCCGCAATACCGTGCGCGCGGTGAAAAACGGGCCCGTTTACGTGCGGGGGAACCTCGAGATTCTGAGCGCTGACGGGGAACTCGTGCATCGCGATACGCGCCTGGCGCTCTGCCGATGCGGCGACTCCGGCAACAAGCCGTTTTGCGACAACACGCATATCGAACAGAAGTTCGAGGCGCCGGCCGGCATGGCCGATCGGGAAAGCGCGCCAGGCACGGAGCCGGGAGCGCTGCGCATGACGCTCGCCCTGAACGGGCCGATTCTGATGAGCGGGCCGTATTCTGTGGTCGACGAAGAGGGAAAAGTGCTGTTCGAAAGCGAAAAGGGAGCGCTTTGCCGGTGCGGGAGGTCGAGTAACAAGCCGTTCTGCGACGGCGCGCACAAGCAGGGCTGGACTGCGGACTGATCGGAGGCCGAACGCGAGGCGCGGGTCAGTAGTGCGGACGTTGCCGGCGTGTCCGGCGTTCACTCTCCGCGGCGCGCTTTTTCTCTGTCTTGTTCTTCGCGATCCTCGCGACCTTCGCGATCCTCGCGACCTTCTCGCCCGTGGCCCTGGCCGCGCCCGGAACCGTGCGATGGGCCGTCGCCAAGCTCTCTTCCCCAGGGAAACTGGGCGAGATACTTCTCCCGCTGCTCCGGGTCGAGCGCACTGAGCTGCCGGAACATCGCCTCCACGACGAGCGAGTCGATCGCGCGCTGCACTTCCGCCCGCTCACCCACGATCTGCTGCACTTCCTCTTTCGTGCTGACGTTCTGCAGGCGGTTCATCATCGCCTCGCGCCGTGCGTGTGCAGCATCCCTGTTCTCGAAAATGAGCGGCAGATACTCTTCGTGAACCGCCCGGAAGGTCGCGCGCTGCTCGTCGGTGAGCGCCAGCTCCGCCGCCAGGCGTTCGAAGCGGCGATCCAGATACGCCCGTTTCCGTTCTTCCATTTCGGCCGGCGTGCGCTCAGCGCGTTCCCCGCCGCCTCTCCATCCCCCTCGATCTCGATCCATACGCCCCTGAACGGGGTGCGGGCCGTCAAAGAGAGGCAGGTGCATGGCGAGCAGGCCCAGGTTCAGGCCGACCGAAAGGGCGAGCAGCAGAAATACCCATCGTTTCATCGTATGTTCTCATCCGTAAACGAGCTCAGAAAGGCCGTGTCGAGCGTTTCGTCTTCGCCATACGCAAGCAGCGCCACGGTATCGTCGTCAAAGACGCCGGTCGCGGACTCCGTGAGGGGCGTGTCGTTCCCGAGAAATACGCCGAGCAGAATGCCGGCCGCCATGGCCAGCCCGCCCGCCAGGCGAAACGGCGTTGTGATCGCGTCGCGCCTGCCAGCGATACGGGCTCGCACGTCCGGGTAGAGCGAACGGCCGAGCACCGGTTCGGGCGCTTCCCGCAGGAGCCGATCCGTTTCGTTCATCGTGTTTCGTCTGTCGCGTCCGTTGTCTTCGTTCATTCCTTCACCAGTTCCGTTCGCAGCGCCTGCATACCCCGATGCAGCAGAGATTCGACCGCGGGGATGGAAGCTCCCATCGCGCCCGCGACTTCATTCTGACTCATTTCATGAAAACGCTGCAGCACGATGGCCTCTTTCTGACGCGCGGGCAGCTTGTCGAGCGCCGCCTGCAGTTTTCGATTTCGTTCGTCGCGCTCGATCGACCGGTCCGGGCTCTCATGCGCGTTGCTTGCGATGTTCTGCGCGGAATCGAGCCCGACCCATTGCAGTACTTTCCGCCTGCGGAGCGCGGAGCGTGCGAAGTTGCCGGCGATACGAAAGAGCCAGCTGCGAAATTTGCCTTCCGGACTGTAGCGCGAAGCCTGTTCGTACACGCGGACGAAAGTCTCCTGCGCCAGGTCGCGCGCGTCCTCCCGGTTGCCGAGCATACGTGCCAGAAACGCGAAGACCGGCTGTTCCCACGCCTCGACCAGTTCCCGGAATGCGGCTTCGTCTCCGGCCGCAATGCGCTCCATTCGTTGGTCGTCGGTCACTTGGGGGCGATCCTGTCCTTGCGAAAGTGCGCGAACCGGCCCCGAAGGGCCGGCCGCGCCGGATAATCTCAATCCCGGTCTGGAACACACGAGAGAACACGATGTGATCAGTGACGCCCGTGGGGGCCGCCTGCGTTCGCTCCGAAGTGCTCCGGAGACCCTTCACGACCGCGCGCTCCGTGCAGCATCTGCAATGCATCGTACACCTCGAGCTGGTCCGCGTTCAAAAGACTCTCGATCGCATCGTTCATGGCTTCGTGCGCGGCGCGCATCTCTTCCCGGTGCTCTCCCCGATCGCGCGGTCCCTGGTCGTTCCCGGCGGACGCGATCGCTTCTTCCAGCCGGGCCCTGCGGGCCGCGTGCTGCTCGGCGAACAGCGAGGCCAGCTCCGCCGCCTGCCCGTCGTCGAGATCGAGCACATCGGTAAGGAAGGCGAGCTTCCTGTCGCCGTGCGCACTTTCATCGAACCGCTCCAGATGTTCCTGCATCCGTTCGACCCTGTGTTCGGCCCGCGATGCCGCAAACGCCGTCGCCTGCTCTTCCGTCAGCACGGAGACTATCGCTTCGTGATTCCGGGCGCGAAGGGCATCGTGTGCGGCCCGGTACTCATCGTGCGTGAGAGCGCCGGCTTGCAGCTGCCCGCGCAGCGCTTCCACCTCTTCCCGGTGCGACGCGAACATCGCCTGGATCCGATCCTTCTGTTCGGCCGTCAGCCCGAGCTCTTCGGCCATTTCGCCGAGGGACTCACCCGCATTGCCGTCGTGTCCCCGTTCACGATCACCGTGGCGGTCGCCGCCCCGCGGACCGCGTTCCCGACCGCTTCGATTCGCCATCGCCGCGCGCCGGTCCTCACGTTCTCTTTCCGTGCGGTCGCCGAGGTACGTAACGAGGGCAAGGAACTGCTCTCTCTCGAGTACGTTCTGACTCTGCTGCAGAAAGTCCATCGTCCCTTCCCGATGCGAATCGTTCGACTGCCAGGATTCATACGAGTTTTTCATCGGTTCGACCTGCGCGGTCGTAAGCGGCACCGCCTTCTGGAGTTCGGACCAGTCCGGCGGAGAAACGGCGGAAGAAGCAGGCGCTTCGGCCGGTGAGGTCCCCATGATGTCCGAGAAAGTGGCTTCATCGTCGTTGCAGCCGCTCATGATCAGGCCGGTTGCAAGAACCAGAAATAGAATGCCGGCAGAAAACTGACCGGCTCGTCGCATGATGTTCATTTCCGATACCTCCCGAGTTTAAGCACTCTGCCTACCCGAACGGAGGAGCTTTGGAAATCCAGCGCACTTTTTTTCGGATCATCAGAGACAGTCGGATCAGGAAGATTTGCCCGGCGGTCGAAGCGGGTTCGGGAACGAGGCAATGAAGTCGCGGATTTCGTCTCGCACGCGTCGATAGTGCTCGAGCGCCTCTTCTTCGGTCGCGGCCCCACGCGCGAGACGGGGAGGATCTTCGAAGCCCACGTGAATCGTTTTGACTCCGCGAGGGAAGATCGGGCAGTTCTCGTGCGCCTGGTCACAGACGGTAACCACCAGATCGAGCTTCTTATCCACGAATTCATCCACATGGTGCGAGCCGGCGCCTTCCATCGACACCCCGGCTTCGGCCATCACGCGAACCGCGTTCTCGTTTACGCCCTGCGGATCCGTTCCCGCGGAATACGCTTCGATCGATTCGGGGTGCAGATGCCGGCACCAGTATTCCGCCATCTGACTTCGGCAGGAGTTTCCGGTACAGAGAAATAATACGTGCAGCTTTTCGTTCGTCATCAAATCGAATTCCTCATCGGCCCGAGGATGAGTTGTCCACGCCCTCTTACTAATTCTTTAGGAAATTGAAAGTAGTAGTAGAAGTAGAAGAACAGTGGACTCTGTGGACAGTTGTTCACGATGCCTGCGCGGCCGGTATCGCAGAACGTTTTTTGAAGCACGCTCCCTCTTTGCATGAGTCTGAAAAGCGGTGGACGAATCGCGCACAACTTGCGAGTTATCCCCACCCTCGCGAAAAACGTCACGTTGTTAGAGAAAGTGCCGGGTCTGTGCACCAGGTTGTCCTCATTCTTCATATATGAAAAGAATGGGACGCAAACGCGCCCCATTCAAGTGTTGTTTTTACAAAATTTCGAACCGAATGCAACGTTGGCGACAACGAGAACCGCTCACCATGCAAAATGAAACGAAGATCGCCTGCGCGACCTCAGGCCGTCAAACGTTCGGTCATGTCGTCGATGCGATTGCGAAAGTGTTCGTCCGCCTTCAGCAGCCGTTCGATCTTCTGACAGGCGTGCAGTACCGTGGAATGATCCCGGCCGCCGAAGCGCGCGCCGATCTGGCTCAGCGAAAGCCCGCCGAGTTCGCGCGTGAAATACATCGCAACCTGGCGCGCGAGGGCGATTTGCGCCGTTCGTCTCTTCGACATGATCGCCTCTTCCGAGACGTCGTACTCCTCCGACGCGATCTTCACGATGTCTTTGATCGACGCTTTGTTCGTGCGCTGCGACAGGAAGTCCTTGAGCACGTTTCTGGCGAGTTCGACGTCCATATCCTGTCCGCTGAGCGAAGAGAACGCGAGAAGCCTGACAAGCGACCCTTCGAGCTGCCTGATGTTCGAGCGAACGGACTTCGCGATAAACTGCAGCACGTCGTCAGGAATCGACAGCTTCTCTTCTTCCGCCTTCTTGCGCAGAATCGCGATCCTTGTTTCGAGATCGGGGAGGCTGATGTCTGCTACGAGGCCCCACTCGAAACGCGATACGAGCCGTTCTTCGAGATTGATTTCCTTCGGAGGACGGTCGCTCGTCATCACGATCTGTTTGTGATTGTTATAGAGAGCATT
Source organism: Candidatus Eiseniibacteriota bacterium (assembly GCA_029262235.1). Taxonomy (GTDB): domain Bacteria; phylum Orphanbacterota; class Orphanbacteria; order Orphanbacterales; family Orphanbacteraceae; genus JABDJQ01. The sequence goes on from JAJCZU010000007.1 coordinate 160,835, forward strand.
GAATGTATGGAAGAACTCTTCCTGCGTACTCTCTTTGCCGGCCAGGAACTGAATGTCGTCGATCAGAAGGACGTCGACGCTGCGATAGCGCTCTTTGAAATTGAGCGTGTTGCCGCGCTGGATCGACGAGATCATCTCGTTCATGAAGCTCTCGGCGGATACATAATGAATACGCGCCGCCGGGTTCTTCTCCTGCATCTTGTTGCCGACAGCCTGCAGGATATGCGTTTTTCCGAGCCCCACGCCGCCGTACACGAAGAGCGGGTTGTACACCTGCGCGGGTTTCTCGGCAACCGCCTGAGCGGCCGCATGCGCGAACTCGTTCGATTTCCCCACGACGAAACTGTCGAAACTGAAGCGCCGGTTGAGCTGCGTGCTGCCCGATTGCGGCGGGAACGCGATCCCGTTCACCGGCGCGTTATTGCCGGGAGCGGTCGCCGGGCGCGCCTCGGGGACCGTGCGCGCGTCAGGATGCTCCGAGACGGAGTAATCGACGACGACCTCGGACCGGCCGAGCGTCTCGCAGAGCGTGCTCACGATCAGTGTGTGGTAGTTCTCCTTGAGCCAGTCGGCAAAAAGGCGGTTCGGGACCTGAATACGGACACCTTCGGCAGAGTACGCCGCGCAGCGCGTGGGTAGAAACCACGCCTCGAAGGTCTGTTCGGGTACAAAATGCTGGATGCGACGGAGAGTTTCCGCCCACACTTCGGAGGGTGATGACATGGGAAGCATTCCTCGGAGGTTGGCATCGGCAAAAACTGTCCACACGGCGGAGCGAAGTTATCCACAGAGCCGGACAGTTTTTCCCAATGAGAGACCATAGTATCCCCAGGTTATCCACAGGTTGGATAACGATCGATCTTGTTGAGCTGTAGAGAGTTAGATCTAAAAAGCCGAGAGGCTCGCGATCGAGTTGTCCCCAGATCGCTGTGGATTTGTGCAAAACCCCGGTGCAGGAAGAGAAAAACCAGTTAATCTGGCGAATTCACGAACCCCAGGGGCTGAGAAGCTGTTTCTCAGCCGGAGGCAGAGAATAGCACGCGGCAAAAATCAGGCGCAAGGGGATTTCTGACGAAAACCGAGAAAACTGGATGATTCACAGCTCGTTCCCGACTATTCTATCCGGACGGGCGATCCGGAGGGCGGTTTCTTTTCCGCTTGACGTGATTCGGATACCCTACCTAAACTACGTAAGTTCGGAGATTTGTCCGTGGCCGCCTGGGCGGCCGCGTTTGTTTATGAACCACTCAATGATGGAGAATTGACGCGTGAAGCGCACATTCCAACCGAGCAACATCAGAAGAAAGCGTACACACGGTTTCCGTTCGCGCATGAAGACCCGTGCGGGTCGCGCCATATTGAACCGTCGTCGTGCAAAGGGACGCAAGCGTCTGACCGTCTAATCAGCATCCTTTTGTGATGCAATGAGCGGAAAGTGTGCCAAAGGCTGCGCCCCGAATACCGACTTCGCAGGAAGAGCGATTTCGATCGCGTCTTCGCCGACAGAAGTGTCGCGAGAAGCCGGATGTTCAATCTCTACTTTCGGGAGCGGGAAGAAACCCATCTGCCTTCGGCCCGCGCGGCTTTCGTCGTAAGCAGGAAGATCGGCAATTCCGTCGTACGCAATCGAATCAAGCGCCTCCTGCGGGAGTCGTTTCGAAAGATCAGACCCGGCATCCACGATCGTCATCGTTACGATCTCGTTTTTGTAGCCCATCGTGATTTTTCCGATTGCCGATCTCATGAAATCGAACGGGAGATGCGCCGTATGATCGGCCATCTCGGATGGATCGAGTGACAGGTCTACTTATCAGATTGATCCGCGGCTACCAGCGGTTCCTGTCTCCCCTGTTCCGTCCCGCGTGCCGGTTTCATCCCACCTGCTCCGCATTCGCGATCGAAGCACTCGAACGCCACGGACTTCTACGAGGTTCGTGGCTTGCGTGCAAACGGATCGTGAGCTGCCATCCGCTTCATCCGGGCGGGCACGACCCCGTTCCGGACAAACAGTAGAGACGGTTTCGACGAAACCGGGCCGCCCGCTGCGGGCTCGCCCCTCGAAAGTGTTAACGAATCCATGAATCGTCGAGCCATTCTGGCTATTCTTCTGTCTACGCTGGCCATTCTGGCGTACGAAATGTTCTTTCTCCCGAAGGCGCCGCCACGGGGGACGGAACAGGAAATCGCCGGAAGGGCGATCGATCCGCTCGTGGGGGAACAGGTTCCCGGTATCGAGTCGGGCGACCCGCCCGCGGAATTCAATTCCGCGCCGGAAGCGACACCGCGCGATGGCTCCGGCCGCGCTGACGAGTCCGGCCAGGCCGCCACGCCGGCCGCCCCGCTCACGGACGATCCGGTCGCGCCGAAGACGGTCACGGTCGAAACGCCCCTCTATCGAGTCAAGATCAACACCCGCGGCGGCGTCGTGCAGTCCGCCGAACTCCTTCAATACGAAAACGACGAACGCGACGGGCCGGTGCAGCTCGTTGCCCCCGACAGTCCGGGCGGGCTCACGCTTTCGCTCGCGACGAAAGAGGGCAATGTCGCACTCGACAATCTCGTCTTTCGCGCGAACCGCGACCGCATTCAGATCAGCGATCCCGCCGGGTCCGAATCGCTCGTACTCGAGCAGCGCCTCGCGACGGGCATCACGATCAGGCGCACATTCACGTTCACGGGCGAATCGTATCGCGTCGACCTTCGCCAGGAGATCGCGCGCGAAACGGGAAGCCAGGAAGTCTTTTCGTACAAGCTCGCGTGGAAGCCGGGCGTCGCGGTCACGGAAGGCCGTCCCGAGTTCGAAAAGGATCAGGTGGGCGCGGCTACCATGGCCGGTACGGACATCGTGCGGGATGCGACGCGCAAGATCGACGAAGAAGGCAAGCTTCATCCCAGCAACGTCAAATGGACGGCGATCAAGGGCAAGTATTTCGCGGTAGCCCTCCAGTTCGACGGCGACCCCGGCGCGGAAGTGCTCGTGCGCAAAGCCCCCGCGGTCGACCGGGCCTGGTTCGAAGCCAAGATTCCGATTCGCTCGCCGATGGGCTCCAGCGATTCATTCGGCCTTTATCTCGTGCCTCTCGACTACGAAATCCTTCTGGCGGAAGGCCACGGCCTCGAACGCATGCTCGATCTCGGGTGGGCGATCATCGCGCCGATCTCTCACCTGCTTCTCAAGTTCATGAACTTCGTCTACAAGTTCATCCCGAACTACGGCTGGGTGATCATCATCGTGTCCGTGGTTTCGAAGCTGATTCTGCATCCGCTGAGCCGCAAACAGTTCCAGTCGATGAAAGACATGCAGAAGGTCCAGGGGCCGATGACGAAGCTTCGCGAGAAGCACAAGGACAACCCGCAGAAGCTGAACAAAGAGATGATGGAGCTCTACAAGCGGGAAGGGATCAACCCGATGGGCGGTTGCTTCCCGATGCTGCTGCAGATGCCTGTCTTCCTCGCGCTCTTTCAGGTGCTCAACAAGACGATCGAGCTCCGGCACGCGCCCTGGTTCGGCTGGATCAACGATCTCAGCCGGCCCGAAGTATTATTCGAAATGCCGTTTCCGATTCCGTTTCTCGGCTCAGGATTCAGCCTGCTCCCGATCGTGATGGGCGGCCTGATGTTCTGGCAGCAGAAGATGTCGACAGTCGATCCGCGTCAGAAGGCCATGGTCTACATGATGCCGATTCTGTTCACGTTCCTGTTCTACAGGTTCCCGTCGGGGCTCGTCCTCTACTGGCTCGTGAACAACGTGATGTCGATCGCCCAGCAACGCAGTATTCATAAGGCGAGCGACGCACCGAAAGACGCGGACGCCGCAGTACCCCAACCAGCCGCCGGAAACCCTTCCAAGCCCGGCAAGGCGAACGCGCGCGCAAAGAAGTCGCGCGCGACAGCAAAGGAGATTACATGAACAGCGTCGTCGCCGAAGGTCGTACCTACGAGGAAGCCGTCGAGCAGGCCATTCAGAAGCTCGGCGTGCGCATCGACCAGGTCGAAGTCGACGTGATGGAGGAGAAGCGCGGGATGCTCTTCGGACTCTTCGGCGGAAAAGTGAAAGTGCGCGTGACGCACCAGAGCTCGACCGAAGATCGCATCGACGAAATCCTCTCCGGCATCATGAAGCATATGGCGATTCCGTCGCAGGTCGAAGTGGCCAAGCGCGGCCCCGACTATCTCGTGAACATCGGCACCGTCGATTCCGACGGCCTGCTGATCGGCAAGCGCGGCGAAACGCTGCACGCGCTCGAACACCTCGTCAATCGCATCGTGCACAAGGACCCCACGGAACGCGGCCGGATCACGGTCGATGTGTCGGGGTATCGTGCGCGCCGCGACGACCAGCTGAAGACGCAGGCGGCCAGCATGGCGAAGAAAGTGCGCGAGACCGGACGTGAAATGTCGACCGACCCGCTCTACTCGCCCGACCGGCGCGTGATTCATCTCGCGCTGACGGACGCCGACGGCATCCGGACGTACACCGTGGGCGACGGCCTCGCACAGGCGGTTGTCGTCGCTCCGCAGGGATCCGGCAGCGGACCTCCGCGCGGCGGAAGGGGCGGACGCGGGCGTGGTGGTCGCGGACGCGGCCGAGGACGCGCGCAGGGCGGAGAGCGCCCGGCCGAGAATCGCGAAGCGGGCGCCGGCGCGGCTACCGCGAGCGGAGAACCGGCGAGGCCCGGAACGGGCAACCGTCCCGGCGGCCCCCCTGCCGGAGATGGTGAAAGTCCCGGACGCGGTGGTCGGGGACGAAGCCGCGGCGGACGCGGCCGGGGTCGTGGCGGTCGTGGACGCGGTCGTGGTCGCGGTCGTGGACGCGGTCCGGGGCCGGACGGCCAGTCCGACGGTCAGGGCGGCGGACAGCCGGGAGACGCGCGACGATCGGGCGGGGACAGCCCCCCCGAGTAAGATAGAGAACCATGGCGAATCGGACTTATCGCGAGGGGGATACGATCGTCGCCCCCGCGACGGCGCCCGGTGTCGGCGCGCTTGCCGTCATTCGAATCAGCGGCCCCGAGGCGGTCGCTGTTGCGGGCCGCGTCTTCCGGGGCGCCAGGGAAATCGACGCCGAGCGCCCGCGGCGCGTTCTGCACGGGCATGTCGTGGCGCGTGACGGCGATCCGATCGACGAAGTTCTGCTCACTCTGTTTCGAGCCCCCCAGTCATTTACAGGTGAAGATTCTGCCGAGATCTCGTGCCATGGCGCGCCGTATCTCGTGCGCCGTATTCTGGTCCGCATCCAGGAGGAGGGGGCTCGTCTCGCTCTTCCCGGCGAGTTCACGCGTCGCGCATTCGCGAACGGCCGCATCGACCTCGCCCAGGCGGAGTCCGTCGCCGACCTGATTCACGCGCAATCCGCCGGCGCCGCACGCGCCGCGCTGCGCCAGCTGCAGGGCAGGCTTTCCGCGCGCCTCCGGACGCTGCGTGACCCGCTGCTCCGCACGCTCGCGAATGTAGAGGCTGACCTCGACTTCGCCGCCGAGGAGGAAGTGCCGAGCTACGACCGCGGCGTGGTCGCGGAGCAGATCAAGGCGCTTCGCGATACACTGGAGCAGCTGATCGAAGAAGGCGTGCGCGGCCGGATCGTGCGCGATGGCGTGCGGGTCGTGCTCGCGGGCCGGCCGAACAGCGGCAAGTCGACGCTCTTCAACGCGCTGCTCGAGGAAGATCGCGCGATCGTGAGCGAAGAGGCCGGGACCACGCGCGACGTGCTGCACGGAGATTTTGTCGTCAGCGGCATCGTATTTCATCTTTACGACACCGCCGGAATTCGCGAGGGTGAGGTGGGGCACGTCGAGCGAGAGGGTATGCGGCGGGCGCAGTCGACCGCGGCCGACCTTCGCGTTCTCGTCGTAGACGGCTCGATTCCCGCGCGGGCCGAAGACCTGGCCTTCGTGCGAGGCGCGGCCACGGAGGACGCGCCGGCGATTCTCGCACGCAACAAGAGCGACCTCGGCGACGCGTGGGGCAACGCGCGGGCCGGTGCAAGCGACGACGCGCCCGGCGTACTCTCCGGCGTCTCGATCAGCGCGAAGACGGGCGACGGGCTGGCCGCGCTCCGTCGCCTGCTGTTCGAGGCGGCGACGGGCGACGGCGACGACTTCGTGGGCGAACCGCTCGTGACGAACACGAGACACATCGACCTGCTCCGGGACGCCACGCGTTCTCTCGGCGACGCCCTCGAACGGCTCGACGAAGGCGAACTTCTGGCGGAAGATCTACGGGCGGCGCTGGGCGCGCTGAATGAAATCACGGGCGACGGGACACGCGAGGAAGTCCTCGATATGATCTTCTCGTCGTTCTGCATCGGGAAGTGATCCGGACGGGAAGAAGCGAGAAAGAATCCATGAACAGCACGTACGACATCATTGTAATCGGCGCCGGTCATGCCGGCGTGGAAGCGGCGCTCGCTCCCGCGCGCATGGGGCACACTGTGCTTCTGCTCACGATGGACGCGCACGCGATCGGACGCATGTCGTGCAACCCGGCGATCGGGGGGCTCGCGAAGGGACACCTGGTGCGCGAGATCGACGCGCTCGGGGGTGAAATGGCCCGCGCGATCGACGCGACCGGCATTCACTTCAAGATGCTGAACCAGAGCCGGGGTCCGGCCGTGCAGGGTCCGCGGGCCCAGGCCGACCGCGACGGATACTCGCGCTATCTCTGCGACGTCGTCGCGCGCGAGAAAAACATCACGGTCCACGAGGGCGAGGCGGCCGACCTCCTGGTCGAAGGCGCCCACGTGCGCGGCGTCGAAACGGCGAAGGGCGAAACGTTCGAAACGAACGCCGTGGTGCTGACCGCCGGCACATTCCTATCGGCGATCATGTATGTCGGCGATGCCGTGGCGCCCGGCGGACGAAGGGGCGAGCCGGCCGCCGAACGTCTCGGCGAGAAAATGCGCTCGCTCGGTTTTCGCACGTCGCGCCTCAAAACGGGAACGCCCCCCCGCATCGCGCGCGCGAGCATCGACTGGTCGCGCACTGCCGAGCAGAAGCCCGACGACCCGCCGCGTCCGTTTTCGTTTCAAACACAAAGCATCGACCGTCCCCAGCTCTCGTGCTGGATCACGCGCACCGACGAAAGAACGCACGCCGTCATTCGCGGCGAGATCCACCGGTCGCCGATGTATACGGGCCGGATCGAAGGTACGGGGCCCCGCTACTGTCCCAGCATCGAAGACAAAGTCGTTCGTTTCGAAGAGAACGATTCCCATCACGTGTTTCTCGAAATCGAAGGCGGCGACTCCGACCTCGTCTACCCGAACGGACTATCGACTTCGCTTCCCGAAGACGCCCAGATCGCGATGCTGCGCACGATCCCCGGCCTCGAACAGTGTGAGATGAAGATCCCGGGCTACGCCGTGGAGTACGATTTCTTTCCCACCGATCAGATTCGCGCGTCACTCGAAACACGCGCGGTCGAAGGCCTTTATCTTGCGGGGCAGATGAACGGCACGTCCGGCTACGAAGAAGCCGCCGCGCAGGGATTGATCGCGGGGATCAACGCCGCGCGCAAACTGCAGGGCGAGGAGCCCGTGGTGCTGGCTCGGAGCGAAGCGTATATCGGCGTGCTGATCGACGACCTCATTACGTGCATACCGACCGAACCGTATCGCATGTTCACTTCACGCGCCGAGCACCGCCTGCTTCTGCGCCATGATACCGCCGACGTGCGGCTGTCGCCTCTCGGTGCCCGCATCGGACTGCTGGACGAAGTGCACGCCGAGGCCGCGCGCGCGAAGGACGAAGCCGTCCGCGCCGAAATCGCGCTTCTCGAGCGCACCCGGATCGGTCGTGACGACGCTGCGTCTCTCGATGCCCGCTTCGATCGGGCCGCGATCAAGCCCGGCACCGCACTGGCCGCGATTCTTCGCCGGCCCGGCATCGGGCACGCCGATATTCTTTCGTACCGGGGCGACGCCCCCGCGCCCACAGAATCCGTACGAAGCGAAGCCGAGGTGCGCGTCAAGTATGCCGGCTACGTCGAACGCCAGGAGAAGGCTGTCGAAAAGGTGCGCCGCATGAACAACCGCCGTATCCCCGCGCACTTCGACTACGAACGCGTGCGCGGCCTTTCGAAAGAAGGCTTCGAAAAGCTCGGTCGCTATCGCCCCGAAAGCGTCGGCACCGCATCTCGTGTCGAAGGCGTGACCCCCGCCGACCTCGCGCTTCTCATCGTTTATCTGGACAGGGGTGAGCGAGAGGCGGTTGCGACGTGAACCGTCAGCTGACTCGAAACGCCGTGCAGCTCGCCGCGAAGCGCGGGATCACGCCCCCCGAGAACGCCGAAGCGCTTCTCTTCGATCTCATCAAGTTCATTCGCGACAAGGGCGACAAGATCCATCTCTTTTCCAAGCGGGACCTCGAGCCCGAGCGCCTGGTCGAAAATCATGTCTATGATGCCATTGCGGGGCTCGCCTTCGCCGCGCCCAAAGAAGGCGCCCGCGTCGTCGACTTCGGCGCCGGAAGCGGCATCATCGCGATGACCTGGAAGATTCTGCGCCCCGACCTCGAAGTCGCCCTGCTCGAGTCCCACGCCAAGAAGTGCTACTTCATGAACCGCGCGATCGAAGCCCTCAAGTTCTGGGGGACCGAAGTGTGGGAAGGGCGCGGCGAGGAACTCCAGGAAGCACGGCTTCGATGGGCCGATCTCGTGATCAGCCGCGGAGTGCCGAGCAGCGAAAAGAACCTGCGGACGATGGAACTCATGCTGAGACCCCTCGGCGAAGTGCTCTTCTTCAAGGGGCCCGACACGATGCTCGACCTGCGCATGCGGATCGAGCCCGTCGAAACGCTCGCGATCGAGCGCGAAGAGAAGTCCTACCTGACCGAAGACAAACTCCGCTACTGGGTCATCGCCGTCCGGTGCGCTTGACCGGATTCCCCCTCGTCCCTCGTCCCTCGTTCCGTTTGTGAAGAGAAGGCGCGGGGCCGCTGTTCTCCTCGACCGCCCGTCCTGGCCAAATGGCCAAGTACGGAGGCCGGGCGGATCCGTAGAACAGCGGCCCCGCGCCTCCCCTCCGGCACGCGTGCCAGGGGGAGGAACGGGAGAGGCGGGGTGAATTCTTCCCTGCGCCCCGAATCGGTTTCTTCATGCGAGTGCGCTTGACCGGATTCCCCTCGCCCCTCGTCCTGGCGTACGGCCAATGGGCCTCGGGGCTCGGGGAACCGGTCTGCGCGTGCGAGAGGAATACGGAGGAGCCGTTGGCGGCCGAGTGAGCGGTGAGCTTCGGGCTGAGTGTCACTGGCGCAAGCCCCCCTCCAATGAGCGCGAACAAGCTTCGAATGCGAGGAGGTCGTTCCTCGGAGCCGCGAGCCCCATTGGCCGGCCCGCCAGGGCGAGGGGCGGAGAGGAATGATCTCCTCGTGGACGAGCTTGTTCCGACTCTTCTCCTGCTCCTCACCCTCTCAGTCGATGATGTGGTGATATTTAATCCCTGAACCGGTATTGAAGAGAACCACGGATTCCTCCGGCGCGATCGTGCCGGCGCCCTTCAGCTTGCGGAGGGCGGCCAGGGTGGCGCCGCCTTCGGGCGCGGCGAAGATCCCCTCGGTTCGCCCGATGCGGTAGACCTCTTCGCGCATGGACTCGTCGCTGACGGAGACGGCGCAGCCGCCGCTTTCGCGAATGGCATGCAGGATCAGGAAGTCACCGACGGCAACGGGGACGCGGAGTCCGTCGGCAATCGTGCGGGCGCCTTCCCACAGTTCCGCGAACTCCTCCCCGCGCTCGAATGCGCGGACGATGGGGGCGCATCCTTCGGACTGCACGGAAATCATGCGCGGCCGTTTCGCGTCGATCCAGCCGAGCGCCTCCATCTCTTCGAAGGCCTTCCACATGCCGACGAGCCCGGTGCCTCCGCCGGTGGGATAGATCGCGACGTCGGGAAGGGTCCACTGCAGCTGTTCGGCGAGCTCGTAGCCGAGGGTCTTCTTGCCTTCGAGCCGGTACGGTTCTTTGAGGGTTGAAAGATCGAAGCGGCCGTCGTTCTTTGCGATCTCTTCCGCGGCGATTCTCCCGCAGTCGTGAATGAGCCCGTCGATCAAGCGCACTTCCGCGCCGAGCGCCCGGCACTCGTGCACGAAGAGTTCGGGCACGTCGCGCGGCATGAAAACGTGTGCGGGCAGTCCGGCACGCGCGGCGTATGCGGCGGTGGCGCCGGCGGCGTTTCCGGCGCTCGGCACGGAGACGGCGAGGGCGCCGAGTTCCCTGGCGCGTGAAACGGCGAGCGCGAGTCCGCGCGCCTTGAACGATCCGGTGGGGTTGTTGCTTTCGTCTTTGATGTAAAGCGTTTCGTGACCGACTTCCGCGCCGAGCGCGCGCGCACGCAGCAGGGGCGTGCAACCTTCGCCGAGCGAAATGCGATTCTGCGGGTCGCGAACGGGAAGGAGTTCGGCATAGCGCCAGAGTGTTTCTTCGCGATGTGCGAGATCGTCCCGGTTCACGGCACGGGCGGCGCGGGCGAGATCGTAGCGCGCAAGGAGGGGGCGCCCGGCGGTCGACAGATTCTGGAGACGATCGGCGTCGTAGCGTTTGCCGGTGAGGCCGCATTCGAGGTGTGTCAGGTACGATTCGTGCTTCATGAACGCCCTTTTCTCCCGGAGAGCCGTCGAGTGGCCGGTTTTCTGATGCCCCGATTCTGGTATAATGAAGGCTCTCCCGCCTCCCGTGAACCGTAAACCGCTGCCCGTTTTCCACGAGGACTCGATGCGCCGCACAGGATGGATTGTCGTAATCGGTCTGGCGCTGCTGCTCGCCCTGCCCCTGCGTGCGCCGGCGGCGACCGTTACGATTTACGTGCTGGACGCGGCAACCGGGGACACGACCACCGCGCGCCACAGCATTCTCGACTCCACGGGCGCACTCAAGTACAACGCGAACGTTCTGAACGACATCATCGTGCATCTGTACGAGGACGGATATTACTACACCGAGGGACAGACGCCGATCTTTCCCGACCCGGGCATGCTCCGGATCCGTGTCGGAAAGGGCCTCGAGTACGAAACCGTGAATGACACGGTCTGGATCACGGGCGACACGACGTTCACCCGCTCCCTTTCCCGCCTCATCGACATGAAGACACTGGGCTGGTACTCGGGCGACTGCCATACGCACATCAATCATTCGGGCGGCTTTTACGGGCTGAACACGCTCAGCCTGCATCGGGTGGCGCGCGCGGAAGACTTGAACATGAGCTACGGGCTCGATAACGGGTACTTCTTCATCGGGACCGCCGACCCGACAAGCACGGCCGACCACCTCGTCTACATGTCCGAGGAGTATCGATCGGACACGTACGGCCATGTGGATCTGCTCGGACTCACGTCATTGATTACGCCGACGTTTTCGCGCTGGAAACCGATGCTGATCGACATCGCCGATTCGGCGCGGGCGCAGGACGCGCTGGTGGTTTGCGCGCATCCGGTGCCGAGCGGGGATCCGTTCGACGTCACGGACTGGCCGGGCACCGGTCATGCGCGCGAGCTTCCGATCGGGCTGCTTCATGACGCGTACGACGCGTTCGAGGTCATGTGCTATTCGAATGAGCCGGGCAACGGCATCGAGCTGCAGACGTGGTACCAGGCGCTGAATCTCGGGTTTCGGATTCCGCCAGTCGCCGGCACGGACGCCTCGATCAACCGCCTGGCCGATGGGCCGGCGGGGGCTTTCCGCACATATGCGTATCTCAGCGCGGACTCGCTTACAGTTGCGAACTGGAACGCGGCGGTCGATTCCGGTCGCACGTTCGTGACGAACGGGCCGCTCTTCACGGACTTTCGCGTGAACGGCGCGCTCCCCGGCGACTCGCTCATGACGGTGGGCACGCCCCTGGCGCTCAGTATCGACATTTCCCTCTTCTCGCGCCTTCCGGTCGACCGGCTCGAACTTGTCGTGAACGGCGTGGTGGAACGAACCGTGGAGCCGGGGAGTCCGTTCGCGTCACTCGACACCACGCTGACGTTCACAGCAAACGAGAGCGCCTGGATCGCGGCGCGTGTTGCGGGCGTCGAGAACGACTGGCACGTGATCGGCGACACGCTCTTTGCGCACACGGCGCCCGTTTATGTTGCGATCGGGAACGACCCGGTTGCGGACGTCGCGGCCGCGAACTTCTTCATCGACCGGCTGAACGATTTTCAGACCGTGGTGATCACCGAGGGTGAATTCGAAAGTGCCCAGGACTCGCTTCGCGTGACGGCCGAAATCGAGAACGCCCTCATTTACTACGGTGCCTTCACGGCGACGGGCGTCGAGGGATCGACCGATGTCGAAACTTCGGCCGGTTTCGATGCGACGCCCGACACACCGATTCCGGCCGCGCTTCCCCTGAACCTGCGGGCGGCCCCGACCCCGTTTCGCGCGGGCACGGAAGTCAGCCTCGACGTCCCGTCGTCGAAGAGCGGCATGCCGGCGCTTCTCGACGTGCGCGTTCTCGATATCGGCGGGCGTGTCGTACGTACGCTGCACCACCAGTACCGCACAGCGGGCTCGGCGGCCGTTTCGTGGGACGGGCGGGACGAGGGCGGCCATCGCGCGCCGAGCGGCCTCTATCTCGTCCGCGCGACGCTTCTCGGGAAGAGCGAAACGACTCGGGTCGTGCTCATCCGCTGATCCCGTTCCGCCGCACCCGGTCCTGATCACCCGCATCCAGTCCCCATCGCCCGTATCCGCCCGCACACCGCCTCGTCATGGTCGGGCAGTCTGTCCTCCCGGGTCCTTTCCGGTCCTCGGCGTTCCCAGTCTTCGAATCTACGGGAAAACCCATATACGGAGGAACCGTGTACGCGCCGATATTTTAGTAGAAGACCACGTCCCGGAATGCGTACGCAGGAGACAGCTTGAGCCAGAAAGAAAAAATTCTCGTCGTCGACGACAACGCCTTGAATCGTTCAATCGCGCTGGAGATCCTCGAGTCGGAGTACGAGGTGACGTGCGTCGAATCGGGCGAAGAAGCGCTCGCGGCCTTCCCGGAGATGCAGCCTTCGATCGTTCTGCTCGACATCATGATGCCGGGCATCAACGGCTACGAGACGTGCGAAGCAATCCGGAATCTCGAAGGCGGGCGCCGGGTCAAGATCGTGCTTGTTTCGGCCAAGAACCGGATCGGTGACCGGCTCAAGGGATATGAGACCGGTGCGGACGACTATGTCGTCAAGCCGTTCGACCCGGAAGAACTCCGCGCGAAGATCGACGTCTTCGTTCGCCTGAAGAACGTGGAAGAACTCGATCGATTCAAACAGGACGTGCTGCAGCTCATCAATCATGAAACGCGCACGCCGATCACGGCGATCATGCAGTCGCTGACGATTCTGGACGCCGAATCGAAAGACGCGGAGTCGAAGCGCTGGGTCAAGATCGCGCTCAACAATACGAACCGCCTCGTGAATCTGCTCGAGAAGTCGGACCTGCTGAGCCGCTTTCGTTCCGGCGATGTACGAATGGAATGCGAGAAGCTGAATCTCGGGGAGGAACTGGCGCATGTGCTGGACGCCCTCGAGGACGCGATCAGCAGCTCGAAGGTTTCGATCGACTGCCGCGTGCCGGAAGATGTGCACGTGCAGGCGGATCCGCGCTACCTGCGCTTCGTTCTGAACGCCGTCGTCGACAACGCGATTCGCTTCAGCGAGAAGGGAAGCCGCGTATGCCTGCAGCAGAGCACGAAGAGTGACGACCGCTGCCGTCTGATCGTCACGGACTTTGGAGAAGGGATCGATTCCCGTTTCATGCACCTCGTGTTCGAGCCGTTCACGCAGCGCGACATCCATCATCACTCGCAGGGACTCGGTATCAGCCTGGCGCTTTGCCGCGAGATGATGCGGGGCCAGGCGGGCGCGATCCGGATCGACAGCGAGCCGGGGCGCCAGACCGACGTACACATCGAGCTTCCGCTCGCCACCGCGACGCAGGACGATAACGAAGAGAGCGGTTCTTCTACCATCCTTCTCACTCCCTGATCCCCGCCCATCGTATTCCGTTAAGCAGTACAATGCCCCCGAACGTCTAAAGTACGAGGGGGGCATCACCATGGCATTTTCACGGCGCAGCACTTTGCACGCGGCGCTTCCGGCGACACTTCTGTTCTGCCTGCAGGCATTCGCGTTTTCCGGCGCGGCGTCTGTCGCCGAGGCGCAGGAGCGTCCCGCGCAGAAGGAGCACAGGCGCGACTGGCACGCGGCTTCCGATGAAGTCTTTCAGGTCGTGGAACATTTCTACGATTACGACACGGGAAATCCGCTCGACACGCGCACGGTGGACTCGTGGGAATCAGACGGCGCGATCTTCGAGAACATCGTGTTCACGACGCAGTCGGGGGAGCGGGTGCCGGGCGATCTCGCCATCCCCACGGATCGGGCGAAGCGGTGCCCTGCCGTCATTCTGCTTCACGGGCTCGGCGCGACGCGCGACCGCTGGTGGGACGAAGACCGCCAGGCGCTGCCGGACTCGCTGCTTGCCGCCGGCATTGCGGTCCTTACGATCGACCTGGCGCTTCACGGCGCCCGCAGCGCGCGGAACGATTACCAGAACCCCGTGTTTCTGACGATGGGCGACAGCCTGTTCGTGAAGAGCCGGGACATGGTGATTCAGTCGACGATCGATGCGCGCCGCGCGCTGGACTATCTGAAAACGCGGCGGGAGATCGATCCCGGAAAGATCGCGGTTGTGGGCTACAGCATGGGGGCTTCGATCGCGTTTCGGCTGGCGGCGCTCGAGAAGGACGTGGCCGGCGTCGTGGCCTGCGCGGCGACGTCAGGGCGTGCGCCCGTGCCGACCGACTACTTCAACTTTGCCGCGCGCACGAAGGCGCCCGTTCTTCTGCAGATCGGGCGGGACGACTGGCTGAGCTCTCCCGAAGACGCGGCGACTCTGCTCGCGCTGATTCCGGTGGTGGACAAGAAGCTGGTCTTCTATGAAGCGGGACACCGGCTTCCGCCGTCGTTTGCGATCGACGCGGGCGCGTGGTTACGGGAAAGGCTGAAGTAGTCTTACGACTGTTCCGCAATGCGGAGGAGTTCGCGCTTCGCGGCATCGAACTGATCCTGCACGGCCGGGAGCAGCTCCATCATGGAAGGAAAGTTCTTCATCGGGGCCCTGTCTTCGAGCTCCTGCAGCAGTTCGCGCAGACGCTCCGCGCCGAGGTTCGCGGCGTCCGACTTGAGCGCGTGCGAGTAAAACTCGACCTGCGAAGGATTGCCGTCGAGCACCGCGGTCCGAATCTGCTCCATCTGCTCGGGCGCATTCTCGAGGAAGTAGTCGATGGCGCGGACTACGAGATTCCCCCCGCCCGGGCGCTGCATGGAGCGCAGTCGATCGATGGCGCCGATATCGATGACGCCATCCTCGAAGCCCGCCGCGGGATCCGCATGTTGACTCGCGCCGGCACTCTCGGGAATCGTATCGCCGTGCAGCCACTTCGTGAGCACGCGTCGCAGATCCTCCTGTGAGAACGGCTTGGAGATGAAATCGTCCATGCCCGCCTCGAACGCGCGCTGCTTCGCCGTGTCGGATACGTTCGCCGTGAGCGCGATCACGGGCGTTCTTTTCAGATCAGCATAGTTCGCCTCGTGTTCACGAATGCGCTTCGTGGCCCCGTACCCGTCGAGCGTCGGCATCTGGCAATCCATCAGGATGAGGTCGTACGTCCCCTGCGCGAACGCGTCGAGCGCGCCCCGCCCGTCTTCGACGATCTTCACGTGGCACCCCCACTCTTCGAGCGTCGAGACGGCCACTTCCTGGTTGATCGGGTTGTCCTCGGCGAGAAGAACGTGATGGCTGAGCGCCGGCATGTTCGAGGAATGCGACTCACTCATCGGATCGCCCAGGTCGAGCTCGATGCGCTCGATGTCGAGCAGCCTGCGAATCGTGCGCAGCAGTTCCCGCTGTCGAATCGGCTTCGAAAGGAACAGCAGTTTGGGGTCCTCGCGAAGTTCGCTGTCCTTCGCGCCGGACTTCCGCAGCAGGATAACGGGAGTCTCGCTGACGGTCGCGTCGTTCCGCATGGTTTCGATGAAGCGCGAGGGCAGATAGTCGGGCAGGTCTTCGTCGACGACCAGGAACATCGGTCCCCCCGCGCCCGCCTTGCGAATCGCGGCGAACGCCTCCTCGGGCTTCGCAGTGCGCGTACAGTCGAGCCCCCACGCGGTCACCTGATTCCCGAGCGACTTCCGCCTGAGCGCGTTTGTGTCGAGCACGATCGCGCGCGCGCCGACCAGGTCGTCCTGCTGCAGCGAGATCGAGGAGTAGATGGCAGGCTGGCGTTCGAAGCGCGCGAAGAACCAGAACTGCGACCCTTCGCCGGGTTCGCTCTCGACGCCGATTTCGCCGCCCATCATCTCCACGAGCTGGCGCGCGATCGGAAGGCCGAGCCCCGTGCCGCCGTACTGGCGCGTGGTCGATCCGTCGGCCTGTTCGAACGACTCGAACACACGGCTCAGCGCCTGCTCACTCATGCCGATTCCCGTATCGCGAATGTCGAAACGAATGCTCAGCTTTTCATCGTCCTGTTCCGCGGTCGAAATCTGCACGAGCACCCAGCCCTTCGTCGTGAACTTGATCGCGTTCCCGATCAGGTTGCTGAGGATCTGCTGCAGACGCACCGGATCCCCGATAAGCTGCGTCGGGATCGAACTCGGCACGACGCAGAGCAGTTCGATCCCTTTCGTATGGGCGGAGTTCGCGAGAAGCTCGCAGGTTTCTTCGACGACCTCGCGCAGATCGAACCGGATCTCCTCGAGCGAAAGCTTCCCCGCTTCGATTTTCGAGAAGTCGAGAATACTGTTGATGACTCTGAGCAGGGACTCGCCCGACCGTTGAATGACCTCGGTGAATCGTTTCTGGCGTGTGTCGATGTTTGTTCCGAGAAGAAGTTCGGTCATGCCGAGAATGCCGTTCATCGGCGTTCGAATTTCGTGGCTCATGTTCGCGAGAAACTCCGACTTCGCGCGGTTGGCGGCGTCGGCGGCTTCCTTCGCGCTTCGAAAGTCCGCGTTGGAGCGCTCGAGATCCCGCAAGGTCGTGCGCAGTTCCGTCGTTCGCTCACGCACCTTGCTTTCGAGAAGAACGGCCGCCTGTGTCAGGGAGAACGTCTCGTTATACATGTCCATGCTGCGCTCGACGCGCCGCATGAGCGACCGCTGCACCTTGTTCAGGCGCAGTACTTCCTGCTCGAGGTCGTGACATCGCTTCTGCAGGTCGCCGCTCACGTGATTTCTCCGTTTTCAGTGCCGATGGCGATACCCGTGAACGTATTGCTCGTGTGCATGAAGTTGATCTGCTCGCCGTACGTGGAGAAACCGATGACGTTGTTGAGCGCCATGAGTTCGGAGACCTCGGGGCGCATGCCGCTGTAGTCCAGTTCGAGATTGCGGTGCATCGAATCGCACCCGATCACGATTTCCGGAGTCCCCAGACGTTTCTGAATCGCGGAGAAAGTCTCTTTCAGGTTGCGCGTGAGATCGCCCGCCTTCGCGAGCGAAAGGACCACGCCCTCGTCGATCGCGCACAGGAATCGCAGGTGACCCTCCTCGGTCGCGCGCTGGATGCCCCGTACGTAGTACGTGCCGCCGACCCGCGCGACGAACGCGTACTTTCCGAATGCCTGGTAGTCGATCTCGTCGACGGGAGTACCGATCAGACGCGCGTATTCCTCGAGCGCGGGGCGTCCGTTGATTTCGCGGACAACGCGCTCCGCCGGATTCGCGTCCGTGATGACGATTTTTTCATCCGTCGCCTGGAAGTGGTCGGTCTTGAAGATCGTGAAGGGCCGGTTCGTCTTTACGAGTGTCAGCACGGTGGCGTCACTCCGAAACCGGCCGTCGTAGTAGATGTGAGTGGCGCGGTAGCGCCCGCCGTCGGCGGCCGACCCCCCGAACATATGAATGCCGCCGAGGCTGCGATAGATTCCGCTCACGACGAGCTCTTCGATGCAGCTGAGGCCGTCCGTCATCAGGAAGCCGAACGCTTTTTTCGTGCGTTCTTCCGCGGGCAGTCCGAGCGAGTCGCGTGCTCGTTTCGCGGCCGTCGCGACGCGTGTGAAGTCGTAACCTGATATCTGGTCGACCATTTCCACAGCGACGCCGAACTCGCTCTTCGGGAGCGAGAACCCCGTAATCGAGCCCTCGAGGTATCCCATCGGCGAGATTTCGCCCGCCGTCGTGCAGCCCACCAGGGGGCGGTTCCCGAAAGCCTCTCTCAGTGAAGCGGCCAGCACGTCCAGATTGTACGAAGGGGAACAGAAGAAAACCGTGATGGCGGCGTTCTCCGCATCGACCGAGGCGTAAAATTCCTTCGCCGCCTCAGCGGGATCGCTCGAAAGCGAAAAACCCTTGCAAATACTACTCTTACCCGCCTGAAGCATGCGCGCCCCTCATGATAATCGGCCCGAAAACAGGTGTACTCCCTGTAGTCCGTTATCGGCCGATTTCCGGAGTTCCATGAATGTGCTGGCTGGGGTTCGGGCCTGTCCTTTGCCCGGGCTCGGGCGTGTCGGCTCTCCTCGCCTCGCCCTGTCGGGTCGTGGGTCATCGTACTGTAATGAATACGCCGTGCCCCCGCCCCTCCAATGGGGCTCGGTCTGCGGGGAGCCGACACGCCCGGCCGGGGGTGAGCAGCATGCCCGACGGGGCGGGCAACGAATGGACCTTCGAAGATGGCCTTTTCGAGCGAGGGAAAGGGGAAAAGTTCGGAGAAGGTGAGGGAAGCGGATAGAGAAGTTGGAAAGGAAATAGAAGAAGGGGGCGGGGGCACGGCGAGGAGAAGCCGAAAACCGTGCGCCGAAAACCGTGCATCGAGGGGAATGTAAGTCGGAGCGCCCGCGATTGACCCTTTCGGATTCTTCCCGCTTCAAGAGACGGGAGCGGCGAGGCGGTGTGCGCGGGCGGGCCGCGACCTCGGGCGCGCGGTTTCGGTTCCCCGCAGCCCCGAGCCCCATTGGAGGGCCGGGGGCACGGCGAACATGTTTCAATCGCTGTGACAGCAGGCCCGACAGGGCGAGGGCGAGGAGAAGCCGAAAACCGTGCGCCGGTCTGAAGGGGTACCGCACGCAGATCGCAATACCTCCTCAGCCCCGCCCGTCTTCAACCCCTAGTGGACGTGGTCTTCGTACTTGTAGTGCTTCTTGAGCGTTTCGATCGCCGCGCGCAGGTCCGTCGCCGTTTCCGCTCGGGCGTCCTGCTTCGTTTTCATCGCGGCGGTCATTACAGCGTGATGATCGGCGAGCTTCGCAAGATACTGCTCGCGACCCTCGGCTTCCGCGGCGACGGGTTTCACCTTCTGCGCCAGAAAGTACTCGGACATGATGCTGATGATGTCGCTCGCGTGATCTTCCTTGGTCGTGATCCAGCGCACCATCTGGTTCATCGCCTTCGCGTCGTTCCGCGTGCCGGCGAGTTCGACAATGGCCAGGATCGATTTTTCGATCGTGTCGGTGTCCTCGAGCATGCGGTCGATACGGGCGGTATCATCGTAGATTCCGCACGGGACCTGACAGTGGCCGAAGGCCGTGACCGGGGCGAAGAGCAGAAACGCGAAGGCGGCGGCGAAGAAGTGTTTCATGAGAACCTCCAGAAGGAAGGGGCAGAAAAAAAGGACAATGACGGCTGACGACGTCATTGTCCCAAGAAGGAGTCTTTGTTGTAAAGCGTTCCCTCGTGCGGCCTAGAGGAACCGGTACGTAACCCCGATTGCGAGCGTCTGCTTGAACTGCCCGGCTTTGCGGACGGCGCGACTCAGATCGGTGCCGTTCAGCAGCACGCCGTCTTCGTCGAAGCTCGTGCCCACGGTGTTGTCGAACTTGTCGTAGATCCAGCGTGTGTACAGATTCACGGCGATGATCTTCGTGATCCGGGCCGAGAAGATGTTTTCGAAATCGATATCCATCGTCGTCGAGTAATCCGCGATGTCGGACGAGAGCCCGGCCGTGGTCAGGTCGGCGGCGCTGATCATCTCCAGGTTGTCCTTGTCCGAGTAGAAGATCGGCTGGTAGAGCGAGAGCTTCGACGTCCACGTGACCTTGTCTTCGAGGATCTTCGTCTTGTAATCCGTGATCCATTCGATACCGCCGTCGTTCGTCGACTGGCTGAACGTTGCCGTGCTCGTCGTGTCGAACGAGTCGGTGAACTGGTCGCGCACGCTCTGACGAAACGTGAAACCGAGCCGGCTCAGGAGCGAGCGATCTTCTTCGTCGATGAACTGCCGCGCCACACCACCCGTCTCTTTGAACTTGATCGGGTTGAAGTTGAGCGAACGGCCGAGCGCGTCGGAATCGTCGATGAACTGACTCTCGACGCGACCCGACACGAACGGGTCGACGAGCCAGCCACGCGTGAAACGGAAGATCGTTTCGTAGTCGATGAGGTCCGTGGACTTGTCGGGCGCTCCCCAGTTGCGCGAGCCGTCCTGCTGGTGCGTCTGCCCGAACGCGAGCTTCAGCTTGTTGTCCCAGTTGAGGCCTTTGCTCAGCTGGTTTTCGAGCGTGCCGTTCAGCAGCCAGGTCCAGACGATCGAACCCTTGTCGCCGCCCGCCCAGTTGTCGCTGTACGCGCTCTGCGAGAGATTAATACCGGTCTCAAGCGATGGATAGTACTTGCCGATTTCAAGTACCCGCTTCTTGTCTTTTGTTTCGTCTGCGCTGAAAGCCTGGCCCGGCAGCGCGACGAGCGCGGCCAGGGCGACGGCCTTGAGCATAGTTCTCTTATGCATTGGAATCACTCCTGTCAATGAACCAAAGGGTCCTGTTATCTGGGGAGGGCTCTTTGTACGAAAGCGCTGTTGGGAACGGCAACGGTGCGCCCGTCGCGTTCAATGAGCGTCATGATGGGCGTAACCGATTTCAGCACGCCGCGCTCGCCGCCGATCTGGATTTCTTCGCCGATCGCGAACGTGCGTCGCACGTAAAGCCCCGCCACGATGCTGCGCGTGATCTCACGGGCACCGAGTCCGAACGCGAGCGCGAAAGCAAGCGCCAGCCCGCCGAAGAGAATCAGCACGACCGAGTGCACGATCGCCATATCGATCTTGAGCTGGGTGACGGCGAGAATCCCTACGATCAGAACGATCATCGCGGAAATGAGGCGGCCGAGTACGGCGGCGTATTCAATGCCGGCGCCCGCCGCCGCGGCGGAGACCGCACGGCCTGCGAACTGGCCGAGCATCGTGCCGAGAAGCACGATCATGATCGAAGCGATGACCGACGGCAGGAACGAGAAGAACGCGCCGATCAGGTTGCTGACTTCATGCAGAAGCAGCACGTCGGACGATGTCCGCACGAAAAACACGAGCAGAAGAAAGTAGAGAATTTTCGGGATGAATACGGACATCGGGTCGCGCATACCGATGCGCGAAAGGGACTCCGAGATGCCGCCCTTCTCGAGGAGCGAGTCGAACTTGATGCGCGACAGAACGGTCGCCAGCGTTTTCTGTACGATCTTCGCGATAATGAAACCGATGATGAGGATGACGAGGGCGGTGACAATGCGCGGGACGAACTCGGTCGTCGCCAGCAGCATGTTGTTCAGGATCTCCTGTAACACGCCGACGAGATCGAACTGGTTGTTCATCGGTCGGACTCCTCTTCTTTGTCTTTTTTCTCCGGCGGCGCCGCTTCTCCGCTCAGGCTGCCGGCCACGGTGTTCCAGAGCTCGCGAAGAAACTCTCCGAGACCCGACCAGGTAAAGTCAATGGCATCAGCCGCGAAGACCCGGCGTTCGATACCGCGCACCACGCGACCGAGAAGATCCCCCTGGGGCTCTTCCTCGAGATCGAGCAGTTCCTGGATCGGCTCCCCGGCGTCGATATCGTCCGGGGAGTTGCTGTCGTCTGGCGTGTCGTTCATGCTGCTCTCTATATATTACGGGGAGAAGGGAGCTCGCAGGTGTCGCCTCAGGAATCCCGGTCCCCGTATTTTTCTCGAAACTGTTCGCGGGCCCTCTTGACCCGCATCTTGAGAGCGGAGAGCCCGATGTCGAGCTGGTCCGCCGCTTCCTGATAGGAAAAGCCGTCGAGGTCACAAAGAATCAGCGGCACCCGGAGCGTGTCGGGCATCTTGGCCAGCGTCTCGCGGATCCGCTTTCTCTTCCAGCTGGCGTCGACATCCTGCGTCACCTTCTCGTCGAGGTGCAGTTCGGTGTGGTACTGGCTCTCCGGATCATCCACATCGACGAAGTACTTCCCCTTCTGCTTCCGGAGGAAGTTCATGCAGTGGTTCACCTTGATCCGCTGAATCCATGTTTTGAACTGCGCGCGCCCTTCGAACCCCTTGAGCGCGAAGAAGGCCTTTACGAAAACCTCCTGCGCCAGGTCCTGCGCGTCGTCCGACGAGTTGGTCAGATACCGGCAGTTCGCCAGCACGCCCCCCTGGTGGCGGGCGACCAGCTCCTGAAAGGGACGATGGTCACGCTGGCCCGCGGTCTTTGCCTCGGCGACCAGGACTTCGTCCTTCTCTACCTTATAGTCCATTCGACAGCGTCTTCCTATCTGACAGGCCGTACCGGGGGAAAGTCACACGAAAACCGAGGCCTCGGTCCGTCAGGCCCCCCGGCCGGATTCCCCAGAAGTGGGGGCCGCCATTCTACCACCCGCCTCGATGGACCCCAACGATTTCAATCCGCCGGACCACTCGATTTTAACCCATCTAAAAAACTACAATTTCACTGGACATCCCATTGGGGTTCTCTATAGTTATAGGCGTTACCTGACATGCCTTCCCCAGGGTAAATGGATCTCGAACCTGCCCGCAAGATTGAAGTCGGCCGATCCGGCCGCAACCTCTGGGAAATGCCTGACCAACGTCGAGAGGAACGCCGCTGCCACGGGGTTCGTTCGACGACCTGCGCGCGCGCTGCCCTGCGTCGCGAAAAAGATGTGACCCGCGCCGCAAGGCCCGGGTCTATGGGAGCGAATGGACGGATTTTGCCTGGGGAATTCGAATTCGATCCCTTGCGCTGAGCGGGGACGGACCGAGCCAACAACTTGCCAGACCACCCTGTAATCGGTCCGTCTCCTTTTAAACCAATTCCCAACCCATGGGAAAATCTGGAGGAAAGCCTGAAATGAAGAACCTGAAGCTCGTTGTAGCTGCCCTTGCCCTGGTGATGACCACCTCGGCCGGCCATGCACAGAACGAAACCGGCATGGAACTGCTGCCGCCGAACCCGAAGCCGGGCGAATGCTACGCTCGCGTCTTTGCTCCCGCGGTCTACGAAACGACCACGGAAACGGTGCTCAAGAAAGATGCCTCGACGCGGATCGAAGTCATTCCCGCGAAGTGGGAAATGGGCGAAGAAACGATTCTCGTCAAAGAAGCCAGTGAGCGCATCGAAGTGATTCCGGCCACGTACAAGTGGGTGGAAGAGCGCGTGATGGTCAAGCCGGAGTCGAAAGAACTCCGCGTTGTTCCGGCTGTCTATGAGACGGCGTCGGAGCGGGTCCTCGATCAGCCGGCTCACACGGTCTGGAAAAAGGGTCGTGGCCTGATCGAAAAAGTCGGCAACACGACCGGCGAAATCATGTGTCTCGTTGAAGTGCCGGCCAGCTACAAGACGGTGACGAAGCGCACGCTTCAGACGCCGGCCCGCACCGAAGCGGTTACGATTCCGGCCGAGTACAAGACCGTGAAAAAGCAGGTCATCGGCACGCCGCCGTCGACGCGCAAAATCGTCATTCCGGCCGAATACAAGACGATCCCGGTT
Organism: Candidatus Eiseniibacteriota bacterium; assembly: GCA_029262235.1. Taxonomy (GTDB): domain Bacteria; phylum Orphanbacterota; class Orphanbacteria; order Orphanbacterales; family Orphanbacteraceae; genus JABDJQ01. Next base: position 184,519 of record JAJCZU010000007.1, read on the forward strand.
CGCAAAATGGCTTCGCCGGCGCAGGAACGTGCCGTTGAGATCCCGGCCGAATACCAGACACTCACCAAGCGCGTCAAGGTTTCGGGTGAGAGACTCGAATGGCGCACGGTGCTTTGCGAAACGAACATGAGCCCGACCAAGATCATGGAGATCCAGCGTGCACTCAGCAAGGCCGGATACGATCCGGGCCCGATCGACGGTCAGCTCGGCTCGAAGTCGGCGGTCGCGATCGAAGCCTACCAGCGCAAGAACGGTCTCGCGACGGGTGGCATTACGATGAAGACGCTTCAGTCGCTTGGTGTCGCAGCCCGGTAACTGAGCTTCCCATAAGAAAAGTCAGCCGGTCGTCGTGATCGAATGTGGGGTACGGGCAGGTACTTGGCATCACGGCGGCCGGCGCTTTTCTATTCCCCGGTAAATTCAATATCACTTTCCAGGGGGTCAGGTCATGCAGGAGCTTTGGACGGAACTCAACTCACTTCTCGTCGGTTACGTCCCCCAGATTCTGGGGGCTTTGGCGATTCTGGTGGTCGGATGGCTGGTCGCGCTGGCAATCGCCGGCGGTGTCCGCGGCGGACTTAACCGGTCCGGGCTCGCGGAGCGCATCGGCAAGTCGATCAACAAAGAGGATCCGAACAGAAACATGGACGTCGGCAAGACAGCCGGCAAGGCAACCTATCTCGTCCTGATGCTGTTCGTAGTCATCGCGGCATTCCAGGCACTCGGACTTACGCTCGTAACAGAACCCATCAACTCGCTTCTCACCCAGCTGTTCGATTACGCGCCCAAAATCCTCGGGGCCGCTATTCTGCTTGCGGTCGCCTGGGTCGTTGCCACGATCCTTCGCATGCTCGTCACGCGCGTGCTCGGCTCCGTGAAGTTCGACGACCGGCTCGCGAAGAACGCCGGCGTTTCCGAAACGACGTCCGTGCCGGTCTCGAAGACGCTCGGCGACGCCGTGTACTATCTTGTCTTCTTTCTCTTTCTGCCGGCGGTGCTCGGCGCCCTTTCGATGCAGGGTCTGCTCGAACCGGTCCAGTCGATGACGGATCAGTTCCTTCGCTTCCTGCCGAACATTCTGGGCGCGGTCGTGATCTTTGTTCTGGGGTGGTTTGTCGCGCGGATCGTGCGGGAAATCGTCACGTCGCTGCTCGTTGCCGTCGGCGCCGATCAGCTGATGGATCGCCTCGGCCTCAAGAAGATTTTCGGCGACATTCAGGTATCAAGCATTATCGGGATGGTCGTCTACGCGATGATCATCATTCCGATCGCGATCTCGTCTCTCAGCGCGCTGAAGCTCGATGCCGTCACGAACCCGGCCAGCAACATGCTGAACATGATCTGGGCTTCGTTTCCGAGCATTTTCGCCGCGCTGCTCGTGCTCGGTTTCTCGCTCATTATCGGGCGCGCCGTCGCGGGGTTCGTCCTGAACTTCCTGTCGCGCGTCGGCTTCAACAACATCGCGGTCAAGCTGCGCCTTACGAACGAAACCGGCGGTCTTGTTCCGGCGGAAATCGTGGGCAACCTGGTTCTGATCGGCATCATGATCTTCGCCCTGACCGAGGCGTTCAACCTACTCGGGTTCGCGGCGCTTTCCGCCATGTTCGTGCAGGTTCTCGAAATCGGCGGCCGCATCGTATTCGGTCTCGTGATCTTCGGCGCCGGTCTCTTTCTGGCGAACCTGATCGCGGACACCGTGCGCAAGAGCGGCGCCACGCAGTCGAATGTGCTGGCAACCATGGCCCGCGTCACGATTCTCATTCTGGTCGGCGCGATTGCGCTTCGCCAGATGGGGCTTGCGGACGAGATCATCAACCTTGCCTTCGGGCTCCTGCTCGGTGCGGCAGCCGTTGCGTTTGCGATCGCGTTCGGGATCGGCGGACGGCAGTTCGCCGCGGAGCAGATCGAAAAGTGGAAGCGGGTCGTATAGCGTCCCCTTTCCGCGGTTGAAAACACAGGCTGCCCACTGTTCTGATTCGGGGGCGTGCGAGTTCCGGTTCACGCAAGTGAAACACCCTGGGGAGGGAGGAACGAGCGCGCCCCCTTTTTGCTATTCTGCTAGAATCTCGCCTTACATTTTGCCGATGAGGGTTTCGCGAGTGGGTGAACAAATCTGGACTGTCGAAAAGGGCGTAGGGCCCGTAGTCGCGGTGGCACTTCACGAAGGGCACGAGGTCAGACCGGAAGTCGAGGCACAGCTGCTCGTCGATCCCGAAACGCGCCGCCGCGAAGAAGACCCATACACGGCCGAGTGGGTCACCGTGGCCCCCACCCGCGTTGTCGTCACGCGCTCCCGTTTCGAGATCGATCTCAATCGTGCCCGGTCGCGCGCGATCTATCGCCATCCCGAAGAAGCGTGGGGAATTTCGACGTGGAAAGAACCCGTTCCCGACGAGCTGATCGGACGCTCACTGGAGAACTTCGACGCCTTCTACCGGATGATGTATCAGACACTTCTTGGCCTCGAAAAACGGTTCGGGCATTTTCTGGTTCTCGATCTTCACAGTTACTGCCATCGGCGCGGCGGACCGGACGCGCCCCCCGACCCGTCCGAACTGAACCCGCACATCAGCATCGGCACCGGTAACATGGACCGCGATTACTGGGCACCCGTCGTCGACACCTTCTGCAACTCGCTCGCGGAATACGACTATCCCGGCGGCCGGCTCGATGTTGGCGAGAACGTGCGTTTTTCCGGCGGGTACTTCGGAAGCTGGGTCCACAATACGTTTCCGCGCTCCGGATGTTCGCTTCTCGTCGAAGTGAAAAAGTTTTTCATGAACGAGTGGACGGGCGAACCTGACTGGGACGAGATTCAGAACGTGGGCGACGCGTTCGCTTCCGTCATACCGGGCGTGCTTGACGAGCTTGCGGCAATGAGCGCGCGATAGGCGTGAAGTGCTGCGGGGGTGGGTGCTCGCCGTTAGGAATAAGAGTCGGAGGCGGCGCGAGCGGCGTGTCGGCTTCTCCTCGCCCTCGCCCTGTCGGGCTTGCTGACAAGAACATCGAAACGAGAATGCCGTACCCCCGCTCCTCCAATGGGGCTCGGGCTGCGGGGAACCGACACGCCGCTCGCGCGGAGTACGGAAGAAGAGAGCGCGGGGCTCAATG
>JAJCZU010000008.1 GCA_029262235.1 Candidatus Eiseniibacteriota bacterium
GGGCCGTTTTATTGGGTGAACCGGAATCGCAAAAATCGCAATAAATGGCGGCGGGGCGCCCAATTATCTTTGGAATTGCCCCCCCCCCCCCCCCCCCCGAATTCACCAATAGCGCAAACGAACGGCCACCGAGGATCGAAAGAACAGGCACGATTCCAACCGTATAGTCAACTCCCTGGTTCTGGAGAGGCAGTATGAGTGCAAGAGTGGGAAGCATGTAAGACAGCAGAATGTAATCGAGCTGAGTTCGGCGAATCAGTGAGACGACAACGCCGCCCAGAAAGAGTACGCCAACAAGCCCCTCCCGACTGAGAAGCTGGCCGACATACCAGATATACGGCGGACCATGATGATGACCGATGTGCCCGACCCGCATGTGCGATGAATTGAAAGCCGAGTCCGCGAGATAGCGATCGTGCTCAAGCACCCAGTAAGGATTGAGAATCAAGAACACAGCGGGAATCATGAAGACTGCGAGAACGAGGCTCTGAAGACGACGATCGGATCGCGTCCAGTGAGCCACCATCAGCGGAATCACAAGGAGCGCGGTGTTGTATTTGAACGCAATCGAGATGCCAATCACTGCTCCAGCCAGCAGGTAATCCGACAAGCGCCCGCTGGCGTGCAGTCTGAAAATGAAGATCAAAGCGAGAACGCCTGCCGCAGTCATTGGCATGTTCGGGAGAGCCAGAATCGACTGATCGATATGGATCGCCGAGCACGCCAGCAGGAACCCAGCCCAAACGCCGGCCATCTTTCCAAAATTGCATCCAAGCAGAGTCACGCAAAGGACTGACAGCACTGCGAGAATCGTACTGAGCGTGCGAGCCACCAGAAAGAAAACGCTCGAGTCTAGATAATACTGTGCGCCAAAGGCCGCCACACTCGGGAAGAATCCCAGGACACTGCCGACTGCAAACGTCAGGCCGTACGCTCCCATCAACGTATAAAGATAGAGAGCCGGGTACTCCGTCATTGTCGGCCGAAGTGTTTTCTCAGCGGCCATCTTGAGGGCGCCCTCGATCATGATGGCTTCATCATGCCAGTAGGCGTAGGGCAGTCCGTAGTCGATATAGGCAACTCGCAGCAAGACGGCGAAGAGAACCGCAGCAGTCAGAACGAGGGCATATCGACTATTGATGAGAGACCTCCAATAACAGGCTGGAGAGAATCAGACGCCCTCTGATTATATCAACTCGGCAAAGCTCATTTGAAGCCCGAAACGATAGTTAGCCCGGCTCACATTTAGCCGATCCATCTTACCTTCGCGCCATTGGATCTTACGTGCGGGGAACGAACTGGGCAGAAACCTACCTGGAAGCAGTAGATCGAGGCGGGTGGTGCGACGGACGGGGCCCCCGAGCGAGCCTGCTCACGAAGCACGAAGGGCGCATCGGACCAACGGCGCGGTCAGCCGGCATCACGCCCCGCGCGCTTTACGAAAAGATGCGGAATCTCGGACTGGCGAAAGAAGACTTCAAGGGGTAGCATGGCGCGGCAAAAGGCTCGACGCCTTCCAGGCCGGGCACCTGCTCTACGCGCTCGTAGCGGGCGTCGAGATTCTGGACGACTCGCGCGAGTATTACGGCGATATCCACTCCGACAACATCATCCTGGAAAGACTCGGACTGCAGTTCGAAATCAAGCTGATCAACTGCCATCTGCGGGAGGGGTCGGCGCGACACAACATCTTCGCCGACGTGCTCGACATGATCTCACTGTTTCACGAAGCGATCGGCGGCCGGAAGCACTACGCCTCGCAGCCGCCCGTCGTCAAAGAGGTCTGCTGCGGTCTCAAACACTCGCTCATCGAAAAGAAATTCCGGAAAGCCGGGCCAGCTGCGGAACGCCTTCTCGAACGGCTCGACTGGAGCTGAGGCGGGAGTGCAAGACGCTCGCCCCCTGGCCTGTGAACCGCCGGGTCACATAGCCCACATAGAAGTAGTGGGCGAGGAGCTAGCAGTCGCGCTGGTTGACCAGATGGGTTGCGAGCCGCGTGAGTGCGCCACGGTATCCGCTTGCGCTACCGGTTATGCCGTCGGGACCGACGAGCGAGGCGATTTGAATAGTGAGCATGACACACGAACCCTCGTTGTCCGGCTCGATCTCCACGCTCACCAGCGCGATCGATATCGTAGTGTCACCGGTGGCGACAGTCTCGACGAAGACGATCCGCCGATCCTGTTCGATATCTCGATACTGGGCGTCGACGCGAAACCGCAGGTCTCCGTGTGGGCCACAACGGCTGACGTCGCGCCCGCCGACCTGGAAGTCGGATTCAAGGTACTCGATCGCCTCGTCATCTGTGGAGACGCTCCACTGAACACGGGCTGCGGGGTCTGACCATGCAGCAAAGACTGCGCGCGCGGGAGCGGCGTAGCGATGCTCCAGAAGAACGGTGTCGTGATCGATTCGAGATGTACTCATCGCCTCTTCTCCTTCTTCGCGGATTCGAGCGCAGCGCACTCGGCAACCCGCGCCTTGACGAGCTTCTTCACGAGGGGCGAGGGCAGAGGTTGGTTCGGAAGAACGGCCGCCAGGGAATCGTCAAATCGTCTGCACGCTCATCGTCGAATTTCACTCGCCACGAAATGCTGCTTCGAGCTCGGCGATGTCGATCTTTCTCATCTTCAGCATCGCCTGCAGGGCGCGGTTAGCGGCTTCCCGGTCGTTGGCGCCGATCATGCGCGGCAGCGCGTCGGGGACGACTTGCCACGAAACACCAAACCGATCCGTGAGCCAGGCGCACATGCTCTCTTCGCCGCCATCGGCAAGCAGGGCGCCCCAAAGCCTATCGGTTTCTGCTTGATCGGCGGTGCGGACAACGATTGATGCCGCCGGCGACTGCTTGTACCGAGAACCTCCGTTGAGGAACATGTACGGCGTCCCGGCCAACGAGAGCTCCACGATAGGGCCTGATGCCACCTCGATGGCGCTACCTGGCAAGAGGGAGACATAGAACTCGGCCGCCTCCTGGCCGTTGCCATCGAACCACAAGCAGGTACGGACTTTCGATTTGTCGCTCATTTCGACCCGCCTTTCGCACTATCGTTGTACGCCTCAACGTAGCGCTTGAAGTTGTTGAGTATGGCCTGCCAGCCTTGGCGCTGCATATCGACGGAGTTCTCCTTCTCCGCATCAAAAGTCGTCGTCACCTTGGTCGAGCCATTCTGCGGTTCGAAGAACGTCTTCACTCTGCGTCCATCCGTCATGGTATAGGTGAGCGTCTCGAGATCTGAGACTTCGTCGTAGATCGCTTCGAAATCGAACCCGAAGCTACCGTCCTTGGCTTCCATTCTCGCTCGGTATCGACCACCGGGCGTCAGGTCGTTTTCTGCACTCGGGCAGCACCAATCATCAGACGCGAAGTTCCACCGCGTGATGTGGGCAGGCTCTGTCCAACAGCGCCAGGTCACGCTTATCGGTGCGGCCACCAAGCTTTCAATCGTGAGCACGTCGTTGTTCATATCGGTTTCCGTTCATCTTTCGGTTTCGGATTCGTCGCATCGTTGCCATCAAGGCGAGCTACGAGGAGGAACGTTCGCTGCTACCGCCGATGACGGGCCCGCTCGGAGAGCCGGCGAACAGCAGCTCGACATAGCGCCGAAGGTGAGCGACAGATTCGATGGCGACACCAACATCGTTCTTTGCCTTTGCGAGAATGAACGCTCCCTGCAGCACTGCCTGGGTGTGCGCCGCCAGACTTTGCGCGGTCCAGTCGCCGCCGACGCCATGCCTGGACATTGCTTCGTCGATGTCGTCGACGAGCGTCCCGGCGTGTCCGAAGATGCTCGCGGCACAGGCGTCGCGGATTTCGGGGGATTCGCTGTAGGTCTCCTGGACCATCGTGCCCACGACGCACGTGAACTCAGGGATTTCACCCCGCAGTAGAGTCCGGCGGAATTCGATGTACGCGAGGACGCGGTCGAGAGGGTCTTCGTGACTGTGGTAAGGAGCCTGCTCGAAGAGCGCGCCGGTCACAGCGGACCAGTGCTCCGCGGCCGCGATCCCAAGTTCCACCTTGCTCTTGAAGTAGTGGAAGAACGCACCCTTACTGAACCCTGCGCGTATACACAGGTCGTCGACCGTCATGGCAGAGAACCCTTTCTCGCGTATCAAAGCGAGAGCACCATCGAGCAGCTTGTCCCTTGCGACCTGTTGTCTTGGCATGAACAAAACTTACCAACCAGTTGGTATTGTTGTCAAGACAGAATGCGAAGCCACCAGACAGCTCTACCCCGCAGGTCGCTCAAGTTCTTTGACTCCAAGAGCTTGCGACTCGGCCAGTAGAGCAAGGGAGGTTCGAGTCCTGCCCGGGGAGCCGGAATGTAAGAGACCCTGCAGTGATGCGGGGTCTTTTTTGGGTGCGTGCGGTATTGGGCGGAATGTGAGGCATCATGCGGATCGGCCAGTTTCCGACCGCCATTTTGGCGATAAGAAACTAGCCAGTCAATCAGTGGGAGGCGTGGCTTCTCTGCCTGCGTTTTGCAGCCTGGGGATTTGCAGCAGTTCTGCGATCTCATGCGCCTGCTCAGGGGAACTCAGCTCGGCAAGGAGCGTGAGAGCCGCTTGATAGCTGACGGCGCCGCCGTTCGACGTGATGATGTTGCCGTCCACCACTACGTTCTGGTCGAATTGCACGTCAACTCTCGGATACGACTTTTTGAGGTCTGCTTCGCCACCTGCCCAGGTGGTGGCCCGCACGTCGTCCAGCAGCCCGGCGTGAGCCAGAAGAAAGGCGCCCGAGCAGTTGCTCGCCAACCAGGTCGCCTGCTTTCCGTTCGCGCGCAGAAACTTCATGAATGCCGCGTCTGATTCCACGGACTCCAGGTCATACGATCCGGGGACGATCAACACATCAATCGTCAGGTCATCGTAGATCGTGGCATCGGCAACGAGCTTGAGCCCCTCTTCCGTGACGACGACCGTCTTTTTCGTGCCCGAAACGAGCAGCACCCTGTATGACGGCAGCAGCCCCTGATTGATAGCGGCTCCGAACACTTCCACGGGCGCGGTGACTTCACTCGTGAGGACTCGATCAAACGCCAGGATCCCGATCGTGGCAATCCCGGAATCCACTTCCTGAGAATGCGCCGGCTCGTTCATGACGAAACAAAGCAGCAATCCGACAAAAAGAATACACACGAGGTTGACTCACTTTCCGCTGTCCGGCTGAAGACTGCAAGGGATAGACCACATAGGTTGTGGCCGGGCGCGACAGGGGTCGCGGGACGCGACAGGGGTCGCGGGACGCGACTGGACCCGCCAACCACCGACCCGAATCAGCCGGGAATTGGGCGCCTACAAATCGTGGTCGAATACTTCGATCACGTGCGTCCGTTCGACGAGCTTCGTGAACTTCCCCTCGTAGCGGGTCGCTTTCACGATGTGGTTGTCGATCCAGTGGTAGTTGCCGCCGCGCGGTTTGCCGAACAGAATACCGTGATACTTGAAACCGTGCTTCGCGAGAAACTTCTCGGTCACTTCGCGATGCTCTTCGGTGCGCGACGTGAAGAACGTGATGATGTGCCCTTCGTCAAACCACTCGTTCAGGGTCTTCAGCGCGTCGGGGTACACTTCGGCGGTAGCCATACGCTCGGGCTCTTCGTTCGGTATGTCGTCGCAAACGGTCCCGTCGATATCGATCAGGTAGTTCTTGATGTGCTCGGGAAGAGCCGGGCTGATGTGATGCCCGTCGACCTCCTGTTCGATCAGATGCGGGTTTTCGTGCTCAGTCAAAATGCATTCCCCCGATTCCGGATGTCCGGCTGATTTCGTTGTCGCCATGAGCGACCCGATTGATTCGTGTTATTTCCTGACGGACGCCGCGGTGACGAGGCCAGTAGCCGCCCGCACCTCGTCCATCGTCGCCTGCGCGACGGCACGCGCCTTCTTCGCACCCGCAGCAAGCACGTCGTTCACGTAGTCCGGATCGTTTTCGAGATCCCGGTACTTCTCGCGCGCGGTGCCGAACGTTTCATCGAACTGCTCGAGAAGGCGCTTCTTCGCGTGCCCGTAGCCGGTCCCGCCGGCCCGGTAGCGCCCCTCCCACTCGGCGATCTCGGCTTTATCGGCGAACAGCCTCATGAGAGCCATTACATTATCTTTATCGGGATCTTTCGGATCTTCGAGAGGGGTACTGTCGGTCACGATCGCCATGATCGCCTTCTTGACGTCCTTCTGCGAATCGAAAAGATTGATCGTATTGTTATAGCTCTTCGACATCTTGCGGCCGTCGATTCCGGGCACCACCGCGACTTCGTCGAGAATGTACGGTTCGGGATAGTGAAAGACCTTTTCGAACGTATTGTTGAACTTCGTCTGTATGTCCTGGGTCACTTCGATGTGCTGCTTCTGGTCCTGGCCGACAGGAACGAAGTGCGGCTTGTAGATCAGAATGTCGGCCGCCTGCAGCACCGGATACGCGAACAGGCCATGGTTCGGCGCGATCCCCTGCGCGACTTTGTCCTTGTACGAAACGCAGCGCTGCAGAAGAGGCATCGGCGTCACGCACGACAGGATCCATGCAAGCTCGGTGACCTCAGGCACATCGGTCTGACGGAAGAAGCACGCCTTGTCCGGGTCGAGCCCGAGCGCGAGATAACCGCGTGCGACTTCGTCCGTATACGCGGCCACCTGGCCCGCGTCCGAAAGACTCGTGAGCGAATGATAGGTCGCGATGAAATAGAAGCACTCGTGCCCTTCGCTCATGAGCCGCAGGTGCTGCCGGATCGCCCCGAAGTAGTTCCCTATGTGGAGCTTTCCCGACGGCTGCACGCCCGAAAGAATGCGCTTTTTCTTCTCGCCCAAGGGGTCTCCGCCTTCCGTTTCCCGTCCAACAAGAACTCCGCCACGAGACTCGGGCGGAGGCTTCATTGCAATCCTGAAGGATACCAGAATCGCCCCTTTCGCGCCCGTCCGAGATGGCGCCGGGAAGCCTCTGCGACAATGCCGGCTCGCGCCCTCTTCCCGCCCGTGCTATTTTTGATTGATACGCACCTGCGTTCTCGCCGCACGCCTGCGCCGAGATTCGAACGCGCCGGACGATGCCGTTGCATGGCTCAATCGAAGGGATTCCTGATGCGACTTGCGATTCTTGCCGGGTTCCTGCTGTTCGGGGGTTACGCGCACGCCCAGGAGTTCGGGGCATGGTGGTTCGACGGGAAAGCCGAACTCGACGGCTACGAACTCACCGTTTCGCGCTACGGCGAGGAGCGCACCGGGAGCGCCGTTCTGATCTACGTGACGGAGCCGTTCAGCGAGTCGAAACGTACGAAGCTCGACTACCCGGCGCGCGCCCCGAAAGGGGATGAAGTCAACGCATTCAAACTGAATATGGTGCGCGACTTTCAGACCGGGATCTACGATTACAACACGATGGTCTCTTCGTTCGTTCGTACGGATGATCTGACGCCGCTCAAGACTTCGTTTTCGAGCGCCGAGTGGTGCGGGCATGTGTATCAGGGGATCGAATTTCGCGGCGGCAAACTGCAGTCGCGCATCGACAGCTACTTCGAGAACGAGTCGAGTGAAATCGCGCTGCCCGTTCCCGAGGGCGGAGTGGCCGAGGACCACCTCTTCATTCTGCTGCGCGGCCTCCACGGCCCGTTCCTCGATGCGGGAAAGTCGCGCAAAGTGCCACTGCTGACCGGCGTTTTCCAGAACCGCCTCGCGCACGAACCCCTGCGCTGGGTCGACGCCACGATCACGCGGCGCGCAAACACCGAAACGGTCACCGTCCCCGCCGGCACATTCCTGACCATCGCCTACGACATCGCAATCGGCGACGGACGCACCGGCACGTTTCGCATCGAATCCGCGTGGCCCCATCGGATCGTTTCCTGGCAGCTGCTGCCCGACGTCCGCGGAGCGCTCACCGGCAGCACACGCCTCCCGTACTGGTCACTCCACGCCAACGGCGACGAATCCTACCGCGCCAAGATCGGCCTGAAGTAGCCCACTCCTCTCTTCCTCTTCCGCTTCCTTCTTCTTTCTCTCCCCCGCCTTCCTCTTCCTTCCTTCTTATTCTTTTCCTTCCGCCTCCCCCCCTTCTCCTTCTTCTCTTTCCCTTCTTCGCGCTTCCAGTTCCCTTTCCATGCGGTCCCGGAGGCCGGTTCCCTGAGCCCCGGGGCCGGAGGGAATCCGGCCAAGAGTCCCATTGGCCGTGCGCCAGGACGAGGGGCGAAGGGAAGCCGGCCTCCGGTGCCCGCAGCGAAGAAAGGAAACCCCAAACCCTACCTCACCAGCACCATCTTATTCGTTCTCGCTCCACTCGCATCTTCCATGCGCGTGAAGTACATGCCGCTGCCCACGCGCGACCCGTCGTCCGCCCGCCCGTCCCAGGTCACGTCGTGCAGTCCCTCGTCGCGATGCGCGTCGAGCAGCGTACGCACGAGACGCCCGCTGATGTCGTACACTTCCACGCGCACACGGCCGGGTCGATCGAGCTCGAAGCGAATACGGGTAACGGGGTTGAACGGGTTCGGTTCGTTCGGATGAAGCGCGGTGCGCGGAACAGCGGGCACCGGCTCGTCCACGTTCGTCGCTGACGCGAACAGATCGCCGGTCACGAGCATCATCGCGTCCCACTCGATTGCGCCGGGGCCGAACACACCGATGTTCACCACGGCCGGTTCGGGGAAGATCGTGCCGAGATCGATCAGGATCAGATCCAACCCCATCGCGGTCTTCAGCGTGCTCACGTTCTTCGGCGTGGTGCCCGGGCCCGTGCTGCCGTCCGAGTAGAGCACGAACGCGTCGGCCGCAAAGTATCCCGCAATCGGCTGCTGCATCTGCCACTGCACGAACGTGCTACCGGGATCCGTCGGCAGCCCGAACGGATCGACGAGTTGCACGGGCGCCAGCACGAGAACCGTGTTGTCCTGATACCCGAGCTGCGGATCGCCGCCGTTGTAAATCCAGAGCCTGTCGAAGTCGGGCAGGAGCGGAATCTGCGCTTCGGTCGAGTTAAACCAGTTCGGGCCCGTCGTTCCCGGAATCGAATTGTAGTCCGTTCCGTCGAACCAGCCGTACTGATAGAAACCGTTCGTCCCCGCGCCGAGGCCGGGATCGAATTCGTCCGACGTCCCGTCGGTCCAGCCGAGCGCGTGCGTGTTGTAGATGTCCGAGTTCACGGGCGTCACCGGAGTCGATGTCCCCGGCAGCCACGTAATCCCGACGCGCGACCCTCCCTTGTTCGAGTGCATCGTCATCTTGTACTTGCCGGTCGCGCCCGGCGCACCGAACGTCCGGAAGTAAATCGTCTTCCCCTTGTTCCAGTTGTAGCCCCCGACTTTTGTCCATTTCGTGCCGGTGCCCGCCGTCGCCTCGCAGGCGAGCGTGAAGTTCGCGCACGTGTCCGAACTCGTGCTCCCCGGGATCATGATGCAGCCGGTCGAACAGCTCGCCGCGAGTTCGAAGCAGAACGATTCGCCCGCGCCCGCGCTTCCCGAACCGAATCGATGGGTGTATCCGCCCTGCGGATGGTCGTCGTCCTTGTACTTACCCGACCAGCTCGGTTTGTGCGTGAGCGAGTCCGGACTCGACAGCAGCGAGTCGATCAGATCGCGCGTCTGTCCGCGCGCCCATTCGTACGCCTCGACCCCGCGAAGGCCGCTCAGAATGCAATCGAAGAAATACTTCGAGAAGATCGATCCTGTGAACGGACTCCCCTTCATTCCGGTGGAACTCGTCGAGTCGCTTGTCGAAGTGACATGGAACCCGGACACCCCTTTGTCCGTCAGTTCATCGAGGATACTGCCCGAGTGACAGAACTGCAGCATGACGCAGTATTCCTTCGCGCCCTGCTCCGCGAGCTTGCAGGCGAAATCCTTCGCCGACATGTCGTTCGGTCCCGGAAACGACAGCTCGTCGACATCGCCGTGCCCGGTCCAGTAGACGTAAAGCTTGTCGCACCCGTTCGGCAGCCCCTCGATGTCCGTCAATGTCTGCGCTGCTGACTTCTTATGCACGATCTTGGGGTTCGAAACGCCGAGAGAGTCGAATACTTCCTTCGCCCGCTTCAGGTTCTCTCTGAAAGTTTCGTTGCTCGCCGTGTCGTACGGGCAGACGATGATCCCCCACGGCCCTGCCGCCCCCTTGTCCCATTCGGTCGGCCACGGGTTGTATTTCGTTTCGAACACGTCCGTCTTCGGCACGATCCCGAGGCTGCGACCCGTGCCGCGTTTCTGCTTCGGAATCGAGGCGCCGGCTGTCCAGAAGCGATCGGGCGAGGTTTCCCGGTCGCCACTGTCCACGTAGTAGAGCAGCGAGTCCACGCCGGGCCACCACTTCCCCGCGACGCAGAGATCGATCGCGCCCGTCGCGAAATTCACGAGGATGTATTCGGTGGGATGTTCGAACTCCCCGATCGGACGGTTGTCGAGCCAGAAGAACCACGCGGAATCCGCAACCACGGCTACGGTGTCCCCGAGGTCCTCCGTAATGACGGCCCCGGGCGCGAGCGGATCCTGGAGCGCAAAACCGTCGAGTATGGTTTTGACCGTCGACGTGTCGATGATTGTGGTTTCAACGATCGAGATCGCGGCATCGCGCGTGATCGCATCCGCGGGCAGTGCAACCAGTACGGAAAAGAGCAGGAATGCGGACAGAACGCACCGGGAGAGCGAGCAGGACACAGAGCACCTCCAGTAGGAAAGTCGGTTTTCACGATGTGAATATCGAAACGTCCGGCTGATTCGAACGGATCAATCGACTGAAGGAGCGGCAGTTCGCTGTGAACTCATCGTAGCACCGGATCGAGGGGGCGCGCATGCCGAAACCGGAGCAGGCGGGGCGAATCCGCAAAAAATCGAGGAGCATGCCTGCAAGATTGCAACCGCACTAAAATTGCACGCCCGGCAAAACGGGGTATACTGTTGCCATGGCTGACGCATTTGCACATTACGAAATCCTCGGCCGCATCGGGGCCGGGGGTATGGGCGAAGTCTGGAAGGCGCGCGACTCGCGCCTTGGACGCCTGGTCGCTCTCAAGCTGCTGCCCGATGGCGCGTGCGCCGCAGACGGCACGGTGGAGCGCTTTCGCCGCGAAGCCCAGTCCGCCTCGCGCCTCAATCATCCCAACATCTGCACGATTTACGATTTTCTCGAAGACAACGGCCGATACGGGATCGTCATGGAACTGCTCAAAGGCGAGAACCTGCTGGACCGTCTCGGACGCGAGCCGCTCGCGATCGACGAGATTCTGCGCATCGCCGTTCCCCTTGCCGACGCGATCGCGTTCGCGCACTCACAGGGTGTTCTGCATCGCGACATCAAACCGGGAAACATCTCTCTGTCCGAGAACGGCATCGCGAAGATTCTGGATTTCGGACTCGCGAAACTGACCGAGCCGAACACGAATACGATGTCATCGATGGACGCAACGGTCGTAAGTCCCGGACCCGACGCCGCCTCGCTCACGCAGATGGGCGGCACGGTGGGCACCGTTTCGTACATGTCGCCGGAGCAGGCGCTCGGCCGCGATCTCGACGCGCGCTCGGATGTGTTCTCGTTCGGCGCCACGCTCTACGAAATGGCGACGGGGCGACGCGCGTTCGACGGCCCTACGATGGCGGCCGTTACGGATGCGCTGCTGCACCGGGATCCGCCGCGCGCGCGTGAGTCCCGCCCGGAGATCCCGGCCGGTCTCGAGAATGTCATCGTGAAGTCGATGCAGAAGGACCGCGAGGATCGCTTCGACGACATGCACGCCCTGGCCCGCGCGCTGAAGGAGGCCGACTGGAGCGAGGCACCGCGCAAGGGAGCAAGAGCCGAAAAGACGTCGATTGCCGTGCTCCCGTTTCGTCATATGAGCGCCGATGCCGACGACGAATACTTCGCCGACGGCATGGCCGAGGAGATCATCAACTCGCTGGCGAAGATCGGGCCTCTTCGTGTCGTTTCGCGCACGTCGTCGTTTGCGTTCAAAGGGCGCGACGAGGACATTCGCGAAATCGGCAATGCGCTCGACGTGAACGTAGTGCTCGAAGGGAGCGTGCGGAAGTCGGGCAACCGCGTGCGCATCACGTCGCAGCTCGTAAACGTCGAGGACGGCTATCATCTCTGGTCCGATCGCTTCGACCGCACGATGGACGACATCTTCGCCGTGCAGGACGAAATCGCCGAGTGCATCGCCGGCGCGCTCGAGATCGTGCTTACGAACGAAGAGCGCGAAGCCATTCGGGAAGCCCCGACGGAAAACGCGGAAGCTTACGAGTTCTATCTGCGCGGCCGCTACTATTTCTGGAAGCTGAACCTCGAGAGCTTCGAAAGAGCCGAAACGATGTTCAAGCGTGCGCTCGAACTCGACCCCGGCTTTCTGCTTGCGATCGCATCGCGCGTCGAACTCCTGTCGTGGTTCTATCTCTGGGTTCCCGTCGAAGACAAGCGCTCCCTGCGAACGAGAGCCGGTGAACTCGCCGATCAGGCCGAGAAGATGGCGCCCGGAAGCGCCGAGAGTCTTCTCGCACAGGGATTACTGCACTGGATGAACCATGAGCATGGTAAATCGCTCGCGCTGTTTCAGCAGGCGTGCGCCGTCGACCCGAGCTACTGGGAGGCTCACTACTACGGCGCCCGTGTCGCCATGACTTCGCGGGAGCTCGATATCGCAGCAAAACTGTTTCGCCAGGCGTTCGCACTGCGCCCGGACGAGTATCAGTCGATCGCACTCCTGTCGACCTGTCTGCGGGGAAAACCGAGCGAAGCGGAGGCCGTGGCGGAGGCCCGGGTTGTACTCGAGAAACACCTGCGCCTGCACCCGGACGACAATCGCGCGCTCGGCTTCCTGGTCGGGTGCTACGCATTTGAAGGGAACGAAAAGAAGACGCGCGAGATCGCCGATTACCTCCGAAGCGCCTCCTCGGTTGACGCCGGCTTTCTCTACAACGTGGCGTGCGCCTATGCGTTGCTGGGGTGGCACGACGACGCGTTCGAGGTCCTCTTCAGCATCTCCAGAGACGGCTGGGGAGACCCCCACTGGCTCGCCGGCGACCCGGACATGGACCCTTTGCGAAACGACCCTCGATTCGCGGAGCTCGTCAAGATCATCGAAGAGGGCCGCGAGAGACTGAACTAGGCGCCCCGGGAGACCCTCTTGCAGCCTCACTGCCTGTCCCGCACCCGCCCTCCCGCCTCCCCCGTCCGGCCGGCCGGCCAGCCCCTGCTGACAGTTCTGGCCCCCGGCCCCCGTTTTTGCTACCCTTTTACATGCACCTGTAACCGATTTCCCAATCTCTTTCCGGAGGAATCCATGAGACTCTCGACTCGCCTGATTGCGGCGGGGAGCCTTGCGGCGTTTCTGATGACGGCCATGCCCGCGCTTGCGGACGGCCCGACCTCGCTTGATGAAGCGAAGAAACTCGCCGCGGAACAAGGCAAACCCCTGCTCGTCGACTTCTACACCGAATGGTGAGGGGCCTGTAAACGTTTCGCTCGTGCAGCGAACGAAGATCCCCGCCTCAAGAGCGCCCTCGCCCAGAACGTTGTCCTTTACAAAGTGGACGCGGAAAAAGGCGAAGGCCCCGAACTCACTAAAAATCACAACGTCTCCGGATTTCCGACGTTCGTCATGCTTACGACCGACATGCAGCCGGTCGACCGCTGGATGGGCTACGCGGAGCCGGCCTCTTTCATCGAAACGATGAAGAGCACGGCGAAGAACCCGATTACGATCGATGCGCGCATGGCACGCTTCGAGAAAGAGCAGACGGCCGGTGACGCGGCGATCCTGGCGCGCTATGCGGGCGCAACGGGCGAAACCGACAAGGCGCTCAAGCTCTATCGCACGGCCGCGAGCCTCAGCGAAGACAAGAACGTGTACGGCTACCAGATCTTCGAACTGACTTACAAGAAGTTCCGTGAAGCCGGCGACGAAGCGGATCCGGACACGGTCATCCGCGCGGCTGACAACATGGTCGCTTCGGGCCAGGGCTCGGACATGGAGTGGGTCTACCTTGCCATGAGCATGTCGCGATTCGCGCATGGCGCCGAGAAGCCGAAGATGCAGAAGCCGTATATCGAAGCGGCTCTCGCGAAGACCGAGAAGTCGATCGACCCCGATCTCCGCAAGTACCGCGGCGATCTGCTGATCGAGCATGCTCTCGTCATCGAAGAGAATCCCGAGAAGGCAATGGCGTTCAAGCGCGGCAACCTGCCCGAGGGCTGGATGGAAGACGCCGGCGAGCTGAACTCTTTCGCCTGGTGGTGCTTCGAGAACAAGGTGAACCTGAAGGAAGCCGAGGATATGGCCCGCAAGGGTGTCGAGCTCGCGCCGGCAGGGAAAGAGAAGGCGATGATTCTCGACACGCTCGCCGAGATCTGCAACGAGCGCGGATCGTGCGAAAGCGCCGTCGAATACATCGAGATGGCGATCAAGGAAGATCCCGAGAGCGATTACTACAAGAAACAGCTCGAGCGATTCCGCGAACTGCTCGCGGCCAAGAGCTAGTTTCTGACCAATTGATGCCACGAGGGGCCGGCGAGCGATCGCCGGCCCCTTCGTCATGTGCTCCCCCGATCGCCGGCCGCTCCCGATTTTCAGCCTTGAAGAATATGTCGTGGCAACGACCTTTTTGCGTCTCTCGGGGTACAGAGAACAAGACCCGCACGCACAGGCCACCGGCACTCATTGGAGATACGAATGAAAGCGATCGTTCTGGCAATCATCACGCTCACGCTGCCGCTTCTGGCGCAGGCTGACAAAAACGACCAGCTTCTCGTATTCGTCCAGCCGGGCGAGAGCGAGCTGGCGCGGCATTTCGAAGACGAGATGCTGCCCGCAATCGAATCGATCGCCGAATCCCTCGGTGTCACTGTTCACACGATCGACGCCCGCAACGGCACACCCGCCGACGTGCACCTGACGCCGCTTCTCGTGTTTCAGAACGAGCGCGGACGTTCGGTGTATCAGGGGCGGTACGGGGAGCTGAAGCAGGTACGCCACTTTCTGAAGACGACGCGCGCGCTCCCGCAGGACGACGCGCCGTACGACCGTGAAAACATCGCGACCTGGACCGACGGGCGCATGCGCATCGGGAGTCCGGTGAAGGTGACGCCGCTTGCAGGCGCCGTTCCCGACGACTTCGATTCCGCCGCGTTTCGCGAAGAAGCCGCAGCCATGATCTTCGCGGGCCTCGACCGCTTCGAGCGCGCGGAAAGCGCCACGTTCGGCCCGTCCGACCGCCTCTTCTACATGGACTTCCATCCTTATCTATCAGAGAGCGGCCGACTCTACATTTCGACCGCGGTATTCTCGCAGTTCAACTGCGACTTTCCCGTTTATGAAGAGACCGAAGACCCTGTGTACGGGCAGTGGGGTGAGCGCGACGAGGTCTTTCAGAAAGCCGTGCGCGTTCTCGAAAGGCAGGTCCTGGAAGAGCGCGAGGTATCGCGCATCGGCGACGGTTTCGATATGGTGCCCGAGAATGCGCCGATCGTTTCTTACGACGAGCTCGGCTTCCCTCTGCCGGAGGCCGCTGTCGCGTCCGCCGCGTCACTGACGAATGAGGGCGACCCGGCCGCGCGGGGATTCTCACGCAGCGACCTGCCCGAGCGGTGGACGGTGGTCGGCCCTGCAAGCGATGACGCTTCCCCGCTGCAGTTCCGGTTTCCCGCGCCGCTCGAACGCTACGCCGGCTACTCCGACTCGATCGAGGGCGAACTCGTTCTCGGCGAGGGCGAGGGCACATGGGCCGACGCAACCGGCTGGATCACGATTCCGGCCGAGCAGATCACGATGGGGAACGCGATGCTCGACGCGGGACTTCACGGCAGCATTCTGCAGGTCTCGCAGTTTCCCGAGGCCCGCTTCGAGATGAACGAGATCAGGAGCAAGAGCGGTTCGATCGCAAGCGCCGAGGGCGTAACGCTCACCGTCACGGGCACATTCGCGATGACCGGAATCGAGTACCCGATCGAAGTGGAAGCCACGTTACTGCCCCGGCCGAACGACGGGAAACCGGCTTTCGCCGTAAGTGCTTCCTTTGACATCAGCCTCGCGGATCCGTTCGGCATCGACGGTCCCGAAGGGCCCGAGCCCGCCAATGATACGGTCCTGTTCTTCCTGAACTTCATGCTGGAGCCGGCCGACGCGCAGTCATAGTCGCGGCCGGATGCGCCCTGTGTCTTGCATTCGGAGCGCGCGATTCAGCGTGCGCGCCGCTCAGTCGAGGGGCGTAAACCGGATCGCCTGCCCGCCGCCTGGCGCGAGAACGATCGTGAGATTCGTATCCGCGTCCACTTCCCGCTCTTCGATCACGTACGCATATGCGTTCGTCATCCAGTCGGCGTCCGCCGCGTCGCGATAGATCGTCGCGCGATACTTTCGCCCGGCATCGAGAAACGTGAGCGGCGTCGCGAGCGCGCGTCCTTCTTCGTCCGTCACGCTTCCGAGATACCAGTCGTCCGTTTGCCGGTCGAGTCGCGCGATCGTGACGAAATCGCCGATCGCGCCGTGCACCACCTTCGTGGCGCGCCAGTCGGTCGGCACATCTTTGATGAACGCGAACGCGTCGGGCCGCTTCTCGTAGTTCTCGGGGAGATCGGCCGCCATCTGGAGCGGGCTGTAGATCACGACGTAAAGCGCAAGCTGCTTCGCGAGGGTCGTATTCACGCGGTTCCGGGGCCGGTACTCGTCAAAATGCAGATCGAAGATCCCGGGCGTAAAGTCCATGGGGCCCGCCAGCAGACGCGTGAACGGCAGGATGGTCGTGTGATCAGGCGGATTGCCGCCGTCTCCGGACCACGCGTTGTACTCCTGACCGCGGGCGCCCTCGCGCGTCATCATGTTCGGCCATGTGCGCCGGATTCCGGTCGCCTTCACAGGTTCGTGCACGTCGAGCATCACGTGACGCGCCGCGGCGGTTTCGATCACGCGCCGAAAATGTTCGATCATGAACTGTCCGTAGTGCCACTCCCCCGGCGGAACGCTCTTCCCAGCCGGCTGCTGGACGTCCGGGTCGTTGCTGACGTACCCGGTCTTGACCGCACACACTCCTCCCCGCTCGCACATCGCGAACGCGTCGGCCATCTGCTCTTCGTAGTTCTCGATCGCGGCGCCCGTTTCATGATGGCCGATAAGTCGCACGCCTTTTCGCGACGCATAGCGCGTGAGCATCTCCCAGTCGAAATCGCGATGCGGTTCCGAGAAGCGAAACGCGTTGCCGTTCCGGAACCAGTCGCCGTCCCAGCCCACGTTCCATCCTTCGACCAGGACGCCCGAAAATCCGTGCCGCGCGGCGAAATCGAGATACCGTTTCGTGTTCGCCGTCGTCGCCCCATGCTTCGTCCCGCTCCCCCACGTCGACTTCCCGAGATGCATCTCCCACCAGATCCCGACGTATTTGCCAGGCTCGATCCAGGAAACGTCGTTGATTCGGTTCGGTTCGTTGAGATTCAAAATCAGGGGCGATTCGATGAGTCCGCCCGGCGTATCGCTGACCTGCACCGTTCGCCACGGGGAGCGCATCGGAAGCGCGGCGCGCACGAGATCGCCGTTCGACCAGGGCGCGAGATCGGCCTTGAGCCCGACGGCATTGCGGGAGTCGCCTGCGGATTCGTTCGGCTCGGCGGCCCGGCGCAGGCTCATGCCGGCGTAGTTCGTTAGAGCCGCTTCGTGAATGCTGAGGAACAGATTGTCCCCGCACTGCAGCGTGAGCGGCGTGTGCGCCACCGTGATACTGCTTGCGCGTGTCTTGTTCGTCAGATACTCGTACCGGTTGTTCTGATACGACTCGATCCACCACGCCGCGGGATCGTTCGGCAGCACGAACTCCGTGACTTCGTCCTGAACGAGAACGGAATCGCGCCCGTCGATCGCGGAGATTTCGTAACGAAAGCCGACGCCGTCGTCGAACACACGAAAGCGAACGGTGAGGCGCGTGACGGGCGGAAGCGAACCACGGCCGGGCGCGCGTGATGGACGCTCTTCGCTCTCGGTCGCCAGGTCGACGCGCAGCTCCCGATAGTGCGAGCGCACCACGCCGAACTCGCCCCAGACCTGGGTCCATGTCGTGTCGCGCGCGGCTCGGGCGGTATCAACAATCGCGAGTCCGCGCGTCAGATCCGCTTCGCGCAGAATGAGGCCGAGGCGCGAGCGAATCAGCACGGGTTCGTCACCGCGCCGGATCGCGTACGACGGCACGCCGTCGCTCACTTCGATCTCCACGCGCAGATTTCCGGAAGGCGATGTAACGGTAAGGGGATTCGCCGCGGCCGCATGTACCGCAACGAGGCTCGCGAAGGAGGCGAGTAAAGTCATGATGATCCGAAGCGGGCTCATGTCCGTAGTGTAACGCGGCGCGAAGCCGCAATCCACGTCTCATGGCGGGTCCGGGAGGGCGCTCCCCCGCACGATTCCCTGTGTCGTGTATAATGGAAAGCACGCGAAGCTCCTCCGCGCCCCGACAGGATCGCCATGAAGACTCTCTCGTCCGCCATTTCCTGCGCCCTCGCCGTTCTTCGTGTCCCGGTCCTTCTCTGCCTTCCGGCCATTCTCGGCGCCCCCCTCGCCGCGCCCGCCATGCATGCGGCCGCCGCCACCACGTGGTACGTGCTGCCCGACTCGACAGGCGATGCGCCTACGATTCAGGCGGCGATCGACTCGGCGACGGCCGGCGATTCGATTCTGGTCGCCGCGGGGCACTATTTCGTGATTCTCGACGCGGTCTTCAAAGACGACATCGTTCTCGTCAGCGAGTCCGGGCCCGCGGCTACGATTCTCGACGCGCTCCCCGCGATGAACCCGCAGTCACGGCAGGTGCTCCGCATCAGCTTTTCAGACAATTTCACGGTGGAAGGGTTCACGATGCAGAACGCGAAGCCGGTCCTCATTCCGAATAACGAAGGCGGCGGCATTCGCATCACGGCATCGCGCGCGTTCGTTCGCAACAACGTGATTCGCGCCAACCAGATAATGAGAGGCGGCGCGATTGCTTTCGACCTGAACTGCAGCGGGTGTGCGGGAAGTATTGTCGAAGGGAACACGTTCGAGGACAATCTGGGCGGCCACACGGCGGGCATCTATTCCGTAAACGGCGACGGACCGATCACGATTCGCGACAACGTGTTCACGGGGCAGACGAGCCAGTATACGGTCTACTTTTCGGGAACCACTCTCGACCTCGAGAACAATACGTTTGACGGGAACAGTTCGTCCGTGGCGTGCGTTTCAATCAGCTCGGCATCGACCGCGTCGGGCAACGTGATCGTGAGCGACATCGCCGACGGCATCGTTACCGACGGCGCCACGCTCACCAACAACACGGTGGCCGGCTGCGTGACCGGAATCCGCGTCACGAACGGTTCCGCGAGCAATAACATCGCGTACGAAAACGAGACCGGCATCGTCTGCGAGAACAGCACGCTGCAGTGTAACGACGCGTTCGGAAGCGCGACCGCCGACTACGACACCACGCTCTGCGCGGGGCTGACTTCGTCGAACATCGCGCTCGACCCGCTCTTCTGCGGCGCGCAGGCGGGCGACTTCAGCCTCGCGTCGGAATCACCGTGTGCGCCCGCGCAGGCAGGCGCGTGCGGCCTGATCGGTGCACGCCCCGTGAGCTGCACGGCAACGGGCGTGGCAGCGGGCCGAAGCGAATCGGCGACATGGTCCCGCGTCAAGTCTCTCTTCCGCTAGAAAAGAACTTCCGACAGATTCTACTGCCTATTGATTGGCGTGCTGTTTTCCCGCGATCGTATCGAGGTACCGCTTCACGCCCTCTTCGACGGACGCGAACGGTTGGTCGTAGCCTGCGGCGCGAAGCGCGGTGAGGTCGGCTTCGGTGTAGTTCTGATAGCTACCGCGGAGTGAGTCGGGGAACGGGATGTACTTGATTTTGCCCCGGCCGCGCCAGTCGATCACGGCGCGCGCCACATCGTTGAACGGCTGCGCGCGTCCCGTGCCCACGTTGAAGATGCCCGAGCGCTCGGCGTGGTCCAGAAACCACAGGTTCACGGCAACGGCGTCTTCCACATAAACGAAGTCGCGTTTCTGCTCGCCGTCCCCGTAGCCGCCGCTCCCCGCGAAGAGCCGCACTTCGTCCCCTTCCTGCAGTTGATTGTGCAGGTGAAACGCCACGCTCGCCATCGACTCTTTATGCTGTTCGCGCGGACCGTACACATTGAAGTAGCGCATGCCGACGACGGGCGACCCGGACGTTTCGTGATTCAGCGGACCGCTGCCGCCCCACCCGCGATCGTTTCGTACATAGCGGTCGAACAGGAACTTCGAGTACGCGTACACGTTAACGGGACTCTCGCAGGCGGGATCCTCACGAAATGTTTCGCCGTGCCCGTAAACGCTGGCCGACGACGCATAGAAGAACGGAACGCCGGCTTCCGTGCAGACATGATAGAGGCGTTTCGAGTACTCGTAGTTCCGCTGCATCATCATGCGGCCGTCCCACTCGGTGGTTGCCGAGCAGGCGCCTTCATGAAAGACCGCGCGAATCCGTTTCGTGGCGCCCGGCGATTCGATGCGCGGGAAGAGATCGTCCCGATCCCAGTAGTCATGAATCGCGAGATCGGCGAGGTTGAAGATCTTGCGGCCGTCGGTGAGGTCGTCGACGACGATGACGTCCGTTTCGCCGCGCGCGTTCAGGGCGCGCACGATATTGCTGCCGATGAATCCGGCGCCGCCTGTTACGAGTATCATGCTTTCATCCTAGCAGAAGGGGCTTCAGAACGTGTAAAGCGAATCGTCCGGAAACTGGGCGTGCCAGGCGAACCAGAGGGCGTAGCGCACGTTCGCGAGGCGCTTCGTGTCCGCGTCCCACACCGTGACCCGCGGCGGCCGCCCTTCGTACTCGAAGCGGTAGGCGCGCCCGCCGATCTCCTGGTCCCACCTGCCGTCAGGGCCTGCGGCGCGGGCGATATCGTCCAAGGGCAGGACCACGGCGCCATCGCCTGCGGGAACGGCCACGATCGAGCTCTTGAGCGGGATCCCTTCGGGCGGGGGAAGAGGCTGCGCGGGAAAGCGCAGACGCTGCGAACCGTAATACGTGCCGTACGGCCGCTTCTTGTACATGTCGTAAAGCCCGGGGTCACGCGCGATCACCGTGGTCTCCGGATTCCAGCGCACCCAGTCGCCCCAGGTCGTGTACGCGGCCGGAATCATCGCGAGCCTGGTCCCGGCCAGAGGGCCCGTAAGAGCTTTCCCCTGCAGCTGCGACCAGAGGCTTTCGTCCGGCACTTCCTCGCGGCGATCGAACATCAGCAGATTCGAGTCGTGCACTTTGCCCGACACACCGAACACGAGCCTTTCCGAGCCCACGTTCCGGTCGTAAATACCGACCGCGTCGGTGAGCGGGCTGTACGTCACCGCGATCGGCCGCCCGCCGAGCGTGTCGTTCACGATTTCGTGCCAGTTGAGCACGTCGATCGGATAGGCGCGCGCAGCATCGCCCACGCGAACGCCGATCACCCGGTCCCCGCCGACCAGATATTTACCGCGCCTTTTTTCGCCGAGTGCGTCGATTTCCTCGCGCGTCTGCAGAGCCGGCAGATTCATCGCCTTCAATCCGTCGCGCCCGAAGCCGGCATCGACGATTTCGTCGACAGGAACGATCGCCTGCGACAGGTCGAACGGCGGAAGCGTCCGCGACACATTCGTGCTCTGTTCGAGAACGGGAATCAGGCGATAAAGCATCGCCGCGAGAATGACAACGAAGAGAAGAAGGAAGACAGTGCCGGCTCGCCCGAGCGAGACCTTTTTGCGGTCGGTCATTCGGGACGGGAGGTGGCGGATGCCGGAGTTTCGTCCGTGTCGACGATGGCGGCCGTATCGCCGGGATCGGTGACTGCGATCCGTTCGCTCGTGTACACGCCGCGCGCTTCGACGATCGGGATCGGGCCACGGTCAGCCACCATGAGCCCGAGCAGTACGGGCAGATAGAGCAGCGACGCGAAGAACAGGCCGCGTGCTTCTTTCTGGCCCTTGCTGCGCATGAACTTGATGCCGAGGTGCGTCATCATGAGGCCGAGCAGAAACGCGCCGATGCCGAAAAAGACGCCGGCCATGCCGGCCGCGACAGCGACGATGCCGATCGGAATGAGTGCGAGCGAATAGAGAAGCGACATGCGCACGGTGGAGCGGCCGCTCGGGTCGATGACGCTCAGCATGGCGTATCCGCCGCGCTCGTAATCTTCGCGATACATCCAGGCCAGCGACAGAAAATGCGGGATCTGCCAGACGAAGAGCACCGCGGCCAGTACGAGCGCGCCGAAGTCGATCCGTCCCGTGCTCGCGACCCAGCCGATCATCGGCGGAATCGCACCGACAACGGCGCCGACCAGCGTGTTCAGCGAGCTGTACGCCTTGAGCGGCGTATAAATCAGCACGTAGAGCAGAATGCAGTAAAGCGCGAGTTCGGCCGGTTTGGGGCCGACCGCGAAGAACAGGATCGCGAGGCCCGCGAGGCCCGTTACGAGCGCGAAGAGCGACGCGTGCAGGACGCCGATCTCGCCGGCCGGGATCGGGCGTTTCTTCGTCCGAAGCATCAGCGCGTCGCGATCGCGTTCCATGACCATGTTGAACGCCCCCGCGCCGCCGGCCACGAGGGCCGTGCCGAGCACGGTCGCGAATAGAAGCCCCCACCGCACACGCTCTTCCGGCACGATGAAGCCGACGGCCGCGGTCATGACCACGAGCGAAGACAGTCGTGCTTTCGCCAGTTCGCTGTAAATGCGGAGCAGTTTCATAGCGTCCTTCAATGGCCCGAATCAAGGGATAAAAAGATCGGGGACCGCGCTGGTCACCCACGGATCAAACGAGTATTCTCTCAAATGATAGAGGGCGGGAACGGCTTAAGCAAGGGGATCCACGGAGAATCATGACGACGGAAACGGGAATCGAGAAAGAGGCCGTGATCGGGCCTGGAACACCATTCGAAGAGGGTGCCGCAGGAGGCGCCACGATCGTGCCGCACGGCGAAAAGGGGCGGATTCTGGCCGCGGGCTTCGGAACAACGGTCGCGATGTGGGCGATCGGCTATATCACCCATATGCCGGCGGTATCGGTACCGCAATGGCTCACGGTCACTCTTCTCGGCGCGATTCTCGTGCTCGGCGGGTTTCGCGGCGCGCGGGCCACGGGCGAAGGGCTCATGGCGGGCGTCAAGACGGGCCTTCTCTCGTCGCTCCTGAACCTCCTTGTACTCGGCAGCCTGCTCGGCGGCAACGAGCCCGGGGCGATCGTCCCGAGCGCCATGATCATGATTCCCGGCTTTCTGGTGGCGGGTGCGCTGCTCGCCGGAATCGGCGGCGCGATAGCAGGCAAGGGCGCCCCGCAGAACCCGAACGGCACAGGCGCCTTTGCCGGCGTCGGCGCAATGGCGACACTGCTGCTGCTGGTCGCCGGCGGCATCGTCACGAGCCAGCAGGCGGGCCTGGCGGTCGTCGACTGGCCGAACTCATTCGGCTACAACATGTTCCTGTATCCGTTGTCGCGCATGAGCGGCGGCGTCTTCTACGAACACGCGCACCGCCTTCTCGGCTCGCTCGTCGGCATCACGACGCTCGTGCTCGCGTACCAGGTCTTTCGTGTCGACCGGCGCGGCTGGGTCAAGGGAATGGCGGCCGTCGCCGTCGCACTCGTGGTCGTTCAGGGAATCATGGGCGGCCTGCGCGTCACGGGCACGCCCACGCTCAGCACCGCCGAAGCGGACATGGCGCCGAGCATCGAACTCGCCGTCGCGCACGGAATCATGGGCCAGGTCTTCTTCGGACTCATGGTCGCGCTCACGCTCGTGCTCTCCACCCGCTGGTTCACGAACGGACCGGCTGTCCGCGTGAAAACCGCCGGGATGGAGCGCTCGCTCTCGCTCGTCTTCCTGATCTTCGTGGTCGTGCAGATCGCGCTCGGCGCCGTTCTCAGACACATGAACAGCGGGCTCCTTTCGCACATCGGCATGTCCGTGCTCGTACTCGGACTCGCCGTGTTCGTCGGCATGCGGGCGCTCAGCCTCTACGAAATCGCCCCGCGCATACGCAAGACCGGGATCGCCATCCTCGGGATCACGGGTATTCAGTTTCTGCTCGGATTCGCGGCGCTCGCGGCTGTCGGTGTCGAACCTTCGCCCGGCGGGCCGACGTCATCCGATCTCTGGATGACGACGCTGCACCAGGCACTCGGCGCGGTTCTGCTCGCTCACGCCGTCATGCTCTACGCGTGGACAAGACGGGCGATCGAACCCATGGGCGACCGGTGAGCTTCACGCGCACGCTCTTCTTCCGCCGCCCGATCGCGGCCACAGTCCCGGGCGCCATCATGGCCGCCGTCCTCGCGAGCGGCTCCCCCTCCCCGGCCCTTGCCGGCGGCTTCAACCTCGGAGCAGGCGAGTTCGGCATCGGCATCGGCAACACGGTGCGCCATACCGGCATACGGCTGAACGCGGTCGATCAGGATGTCGAACGCGTGAACGGACTCAACCTCACTCTATGGAGACCGGGCGAGAACCCGGACCTCGTCGTAACCGGCATCGGCGCGGGGATCGTGGGTCCCGACGGCGCGGACCTGCGCGGCATCATGCTCGGTGGCTACGGTGTCGACGCGGAGCGCGTCACGGGAATCGCGCTCGGCGTGCTGGCGGTCGGGATCGACGAAATGCGCGGGATCGCGGTCGCCCCGATCGGCGCCGGCTTCGGAGGAATGACGGGGCTCGCGGTCGGAGGAATCTTCGCAGGCGGAGCGGAAATGAGCGGCATCACGATCGGGGGGCTCGGCGCGGGCGGCGTCAAGATGCACGGCATCACCGCAGGCGGCTTCGCGATCCTGGCCGACCAGATCCGGGGGGCGGGGATCACCCTCGGTTATCTGAAGGCAAAGGAACAGCGCGGCATCAGCATCGCGCTCTTCAACCGCGTGCGCGATCTGCAGGGCGTGCAGATCGGTCTTCTGAATTACGCAGGCAACAACCCCGCGCCCTTCCGCTGGCTTCCCCTGCTCAACCTGCACATCGATTGACGCATGAAGATTCCCGCACTCCTCTTCGGCTCCGGACTTTGCGCCCTCGTTTATCAGACCGTCTGGCTTCGTGAACTTCGTCTCGTTTTCGGCGCGTCGACTCCGGCGTCGGCCGCTGTGCTCGCCATCTTCATGGGCGGCCTCGGATTCGGCGGACTCGTTCTCGGAAAACGCGCCGAGCGCGAAAAGAAACCGCTCGCGTTTTACGGTCGCCTCGAAGTCGCGATCGCGCTGCTCGCGGCGCTCTCCCCCCTGCTGCTGTTCGTGGTGCGGGCGTCGTATTTCAAGCTCGGCGGCGCGCCGGCGCTCGGCGAAACGGGCGCGCAACTCGCGCGGCTCGTACTTGCCACGCTCGTGCTCGGGCTCCCCACGTTTCTGATGGGCGGCACGCTGCCGGCCGCCACGCGCGCGTACATGACCGACCGCGATCAGTCGCGCACGCGGGTGGCCACGCTCTACGGTCTCAATACGCTCGGCGGCATGGCGGGCGTTCTGCTGCCGACGTTCGTCCTGTTCGAAGCGTGGGGCATTCGCGCCACTCTCTTCGCGGCCGCTCTCCTGAACGCCGGGATCGCGGTCCTGGCCATCCGGTCGGCGCGCCCCGTTCCGGCGGGCGGAGGCGCCGATGCCGGCGACAAGCGCGGATCTGCCGTTTCGTCTCTCCCGCCCCCGTCACTCGTGCTCGGCGCGCTCGCTGTCACCGGCTTCGCGTTTCTCATGATGGAACTCGTCTGGTATCGCATGCTCGCCCCGCTGCTCGGCGGATCGACGTACACGTTCGGCGTGATCCTCGCGGTCGTGCTGGCGGGCATCGGAGCCGGCGGCGTTCTCTATTCGATTGCCGGTCGCAAGCCGTCGCTCGCTCTGTTCGGGCTCACATGCGGCCTCGAATCACTCGCGATCGCACTCCCGTTCGCGTGGGGGGACGGACTCGCGATCGAAGTGCTGAAGCTCATGAGCGCCGGCGATGGTGCCGCGCTTTCATTCGGCGGCCGCGTCTGGATCTGGACGGTCGCGACCACGCTCGTCGTGCTCCCCGCGTCGATCGTCACCGGGTTTCAGTTCCCGCTGCTCATCGCGCTGCTCGGCCGCGGCCGCGCGAGCGTCGGCCGCCAGGTGGGACTCGGGTATGCGTGGAATACGGTCGGCGGTATCGCGGGCGCGCTCGCGGGCGGTTTCGGCGCGATCACGCTGTTCGGCGCGGTCG
This sequence comes from Candidatus Eiseniibacteriota bacterium, assembly GCA_029262235.1. Lineage (GTDB taxonomy): Bacteria > Orphanbacterota > Orphanbacteria > Orphanbacterales > Orphanbacteraceae > JABDJQ01. The sequence continues at coordinate 26,169 of JAJCZU010000008.1, forward strand.
GCGTATGGAAATGGATCGCCGTTCTATTGAGCGCGCTTGCGATCGCCGCGCTCATCGCGAGCACTCGTCGCAGGGAGCGCGAGCGGATCCGCGCGCTCGGCGGACTGGCTGCCGCGGCGCTGAGTGTATTCGCACTTCTGATGGCCACGGGCCCGACCGCCGTATGGCGCCACGCGCCGATCGGGGCGGGCCGGGCGAAACTGGAACAAACGGCCCCGAACGATGTGAAGAGCTTCGAAAACCGCGTCCGACGCGGCATCGTCTGGGAAGCGGAAGGACGCGAGAGCGGTGTGGCGCTGCAGTCCGGCGTCAGTCTCGCGTTCCTGATCAACGGAAAGAGCGACGGCAGCGCGCGGCTCGACGCGCCGACGCAGGTCATGTACGGGCTGCTCGGCGGGCTCATTCATCCGAAGCCGGAGCGCGCGCTCGTGATCGGGCTCGGGACAGGCAGTACGGCAGGCTGGCTCGCGAAGATCCCGACCATGCAGCGCGTGGATGTTGCCGAGCTGGAGCCCGCGATCCGCGAAGTGGCCGACCGCTGCGCCGCCGTGAACGAATCCGCGCTCGCGAACGACAAGGTGAACGTCTTCTGGGGCGACGGGCGCGAGATGATGCTGACCGCGCGCGAGCCGTACGATCTGATCGCGTCCGAGCCGTCGAATCCGTATCGCGCCGGAATCGCGAGCCTGTTCACGAAAGAGTTTTACGAATCGGTTCATGCTTCGCTCTCCGGCCGCGGCCTCTTTCTGCAATGGGTGCAGGCGTACGAAATCGACGAACAGACGCTCGCCACGATCTACGCGACCCTGCATGACGTCTTCCCCTATGTCGAAACATGGCAGACGAAAGTCTCCGATCTGCTGCTCGTCTGTTCGAAGCAGCCGATCGATTACGGCACGGGCGCCATGCGCGCGCGCCTCGCGGACGAACCTTTCCGGAGCGCGGTGGCGAACAGCTGGGGCGTGCTCGACCTCGAGGGCGTGTTCGCGCACTACGTGGCCGACGACCGCTTCCCCGCGTACATGACCGCGCGCCACGGCGCTCCCGTCAACACCGACGACCGGCCGACGGTCGAGTTCGGTTTCGCGCGCACGGTAGGCCGCACGGGGCTCTTCACGATCAACGATCTGCGTGCCGCCGCGCTGAACGAAGGCATGTCGCGACCGCAGCACATTCTCGGCACACTCGACGGAACGCGTATCATGGAAGAGTTCGCGACCCAGTTCGCGTGGGAGGAGATCGCGCCCCCCGACCAGCAGGGGATGCCGCGTGACCCGTATCTGCGGGCGCGGGCTTTGCGCGCCTATCTCGAAGGGGACAGGCGCACGGCGATCGAAGTCTGGAATCAGCAGAACGGCGAACCGCAGGGCTACGTGCACGCATTGATGCTGGCGGATCTTCTCGCCAGTGCGGGCGACCCTGAATCGCGGGTATGGATCGACCGGATCAAGCCGATCAGTAAAGGGAGCGCGTTGCTGCTTCTCGCGAAACTCGCGTGGGCCGAGAAGAGGCCCGACGAGGCCGTGCGGCTGCTTGCCGAATCGCTCGTGCTTTATCGAACCGATCCGTGGCCGTGGACGTTTCTCATGAAAGACGCTCTCGTATTCGCGCAGCGCGTCTCCGCCGCGTATACGCCCGGCGCACAGCAGATCTACAATGCCCTCCGCGTGCCGTTCGCGGTCGAGCTGCTCGAGGATCTGCGCCGGACCGCTCTCGTGAACGTCGGCCCCGCCGTCTCGCCGGAGCTCGGAGCCGAGGCGATTGCCGTATGGGAGCCGCACGTTCCGTGGGAGAAAGCTTTTCTATCCCTGCGCTCGGAGCGGTATGATTTCGTCAATCACCCGCTCGCTACACGCGCGCGGCTCGAACTCGAGGAATTCGAGCGGCTCGAAAGAGCCCGCTGACAGGAACCGATGAAACGAACCGAAGAAAAGAAACGCGTGGTGCTCACGATCGCAGGATCCGACTCGGGCGGCGGCGCGGGTATACAGGCGGACCTCAAGGTGTTCGCGGCGCTCGGCACGTTCGGGGCTTCCGCGATCACGGCCCTCACCGCGCAGAACACGCAAGGCGTGCGGTCGATCCAGAACGCGACGATGAAGTCGCTGCGCGATCAGATCGAAGCCGTGCTCGAAGACATGAGTGTCGCGGCGATCAAGACGGGCATGATCCCGGGACCCGGCCATGTGAAGACGATCGCCGAGGCGCTGGCCGGCACGAAAGCGCCGCTCGTGGTCGACCCCGTGCTGGTCGCGACGACCGGGGCCGAGCTCGCTGGAAAGAAAACCGTGGAAGCCATGGCAAAACATCTGTTTCCGATCGCGCATATCATCACGCCGAACCTCATGGAAGCCGGTACGATCCTCGGCCGCACGATCGAGAGCGTGGAAGAGCAGACCACGGCCGCCTGTGATCTGGCGGCACTCATGATCCGTTCGCGCACGGTCTCAGTCGGGCCGGCATGGGTGGTCGTGACCGGGGGCGACCGAAGCGGCCGGCGCGCCACCGACGTACTCGCATCGAGCGACGGCGACGTGCGCCTGTTTCGTTCGCGCCGCATTCCGGGCGGCAACTCGCACGGCAGCGGCTGCATGTTCGCTTCGGCGATTGCGGCTTATCTCGCACGCGGGCGCGCAGTGCCGGAAGCGGTGCATCGCGCGAAACGCTTCGTCGCGAACGCGCTTGTCCACCCCGCGCGCCCCGGCAAGGGGCACGGTTCACCCGACCCGTTCGGTGGTGCCGAATGAACAGGCGTGGCACAGGTACTCTTCGGCTCCGCACGCTACGTGCCTGCCTTGCGGCAATCGCCACCGCGGCGCTTCTCTCCTGCGGCGGCGGCGCAAAGGAGCCGAACCTCGTCATCATCACGATCGACACGCTGCGCGCAGGTCATCTCGGCTGCTACGGATACTTTCGCGACACGTCGCCCGATCTCGACGAACTTGCGAGCGAGTCGGTGTTCTTCGAGCGTTGTCTCGTACCGATGGCGACGACCCTCCCCTCGCATACGTCGCTCTTCACTGCGACGTATCCGATCGAGCACGGTATTCTCGCGAACATCAAGCGGGGCGGCTACGGCTTCGTCCCGTCGCCCCATCTGCGATCGTACGCAGAGATCGCGAAGAGCGCCGGCTATGAAACGGCCGCGTTCGTTTCCGCCGCGCCGCTGAATGCGAAGACCGGCATCAACGCCGGGTTCGACACATACGACACGCCGCCGAAGCTCGAGCGCCGCGCCGAAGTTACGAACGAAAAAGTGTTCGCCTGGCTCGAGAGCAAACCGAAGGCGCCGTACATGCTCTGGGTGCACTATTACGATCCGCATTTCCCGTACGAACCGCTGGCTCCCTACGACGATCGATTCTTCGAAGACGACGCGCTTCTCGAGTACATGAACACGCGCGGGTTCGCGAAGAAGCTGCAGCTTCCGAACGCGGGGTTTCTCGCCATGTCGCAATACGTGAACCAGTACGACGGCGAAATTCTGTACACGAACGACCGGATCGCCGAGCTGCTCGCGGAGCTGAAGAAGCGCAGTGACTGGGGCAATACGATTGTTGTCGTGACGTCCGATCACGGCGAAGGAGTCGGGCAGCACGCGCGCACGGGCCACAGCTACACATGGGAGGAACAGCTGCACGCGCCGCTTTTCATGCGTGTTCCGGGTCAGGACCCGCGCCGCATTGCGGAACCCCTCTCGCTCGTCGACGCGCTGCCGACACTGCTCGCGCTCGCGCCCGATCTCCCGCGCGGATCGTTCCTCGACCAGGCGACCGGCAGCAATACCGCGCATGACGACTACCGAACCGACGGCATCGTGTCGCAGGACTGCAAGATCCAGCGCCACGACCCCGACCCCGCGAACTACACGCTATCCACGAATCGCTGGAAGTTCTTCTACGTGCCCGAAGCGAACGATCGCCTGTATGACATTACGACCGATCCGTACGAACTCCGTGATGTGAGCGGGGAGAATGCGGATACGCTGGCAATGCTGAAGGATCGACTGCTGACGAAGCTTGCGGAGCAGCAGGCGCGTGGCGCCGAACTGAAACCCGACGACGGCGACACGCTGCGGTTCGACCCGAAGCTGCGCGAGGAACTCGAAGCGCTGGGGTATACGAACTAGCTCCTGATCAGTCCACGTACCCGAGCGCTTCCAGCCGCTTCTTCGTTTCCTCGTCCATGCTTTCGCCGAACGGACCGTCGACATACCCGCCCGACTCGTCGAGATACGCGCGCAGCCTCAGTGCTTCGGGGTGGTTCTTATGGTAGAGGTTCTGCAGTTCGCCCGGGTCTTCGGCAATGTGATAAAGCTCGGAGAGGTCGGGATGGCGCGGCCGATAGATGAGCTTCCAGTTGTCATCGACGGCACAGTAGAGCAGGTCGTCGTTCGGGCGGCGCGCCACCATGTTCGCGTTCGTGTCGTACATGTTGAGCTGGTCCGCGTACGCGATGCGCGGCTCGTCGGGTTCGCCGCGCATGAGCGGAAGCAGCGTGCGCCCTTCGATATGTCCTTCGGGCGCGACGTCGAGCCAGTCGTAGAGCGTAGGCACGGCGTCGATCGTTCGTACGATCGATGACACGCGCTTTCCGCCGGTCTCGCCCGGGATGCGCACGAGAAGCGGCACGCGGATCTGCTCCTGATACAGAATGCGGTGGTTCCACCAGTCGTGATCGCCGAGTCCTTCGCCATGATCGGACGTCACGATCACGATCGTGCGATCCCACTTCCCGGTCGCCTTCAGATGCTCGACGAGACGCCCGAACTGGCTGTCGACGTACTGCACTTCGGCCGCGTACATCTTGCGACGATACTCATCGCCTACCGTGCCGCGCGGCACGAGCTCGCTCACGACTTCCGCGGGCGGTTTCAGCGACATGTCGTGCGGATCCCAGTAGTGAATCCACGTGAAAAACGGGTCCTTGCCGATTTCGTCGATCCACGCGATCGCGCGATCGGTCGTAACGTCGGACCGGCGCTGATTGCGCGCGACGTTCCATCGGAAGCGGCCGTCGCCACTCTCCTGCAGCACCGTGTCCGTGGCGGCCTGAATGCCGTTGTCGAACACCTCGAATCCCGTGTCGAACCCGAACTGTTCCGAGACCGGAAACGCCGAAAGAAAGGCGCCGGTGCGCCACCCTTTGTCGCGCAGGACGGTCGTAATGCGCGGGACGGCCGGATCGAGCCTGTAACCCGACGACGCATAGAGAACGCGGACGCCGTGCTGATATTGATAGAGGCCGGTCAGGATCGAGGCGTGCGAAACGGGCGTCACGGACGCCTGCGCGATCGCGCGCTCGAAGAGCGTACCCTGGGCCGCGATGCCGTCGAAGTACGGCGTATTCGCCGCGTTCGGTGAGCCGTAGCAGCTCAGATAGTCGGCGCGCGTCGTGTCGAGCGTGATCAGAATCACGTTGTACGGCTGCGGCTTCGTGCCGCACGCGAGGAGCAGCGCCCCGAGCAGAAGCATGCCGGCTGCGATCGAAGAGCGCCGGGAGTGACTGGAGCGACTGGAGCGACTGTCCCGAACTCGGGACTGTGTCTTGCGATGGTTTCGGTTCATCCGGTCAGTGTAGGCGAGGGGGCGCATGCCCTCAAGGGGGGAAGTTTCGCCCCCGCCCTTCTGATATACTCCGCGCATGAAGCTCGAAGGCCGCCTTACGGGAATCGACTGGGTCCTGCTCGTTTCGGTTCTCGTCGCCACCATTGCCATCGTTCCGATGCACGCGAAGCTCGTGCATTTTTTCTGTGACGACGCGTATATCTCGTTCCGCTATTCGCAGAACTTCGCCGAGGGGAACGGCCTCGTCTACAACGCGGGCGAACGGGTCGAAGGGTACACGAACTTCCTGTGGGTGTTTCTGGTCGGCGTGTTCATGAAGCTCGGCATGGGCGCGGAAACCGCGGCGCTCGCGCTCGGCATCTTCTTTCTGATCGCGGCGCTCAAGCTCGCGGCCGTGCTCACGTATCGGTTCACGGGGAGCGTCGGCTGGAGCGTGCTTCCGCTCGTTCTGATCGCGACGTCGGGCCCGATGATCCTCTGGTCCGTGGGCGGTCTCGAGGGCATTCTGTTCGCGGCCGCGATCCTGGCGGCGTTCGTGCAGTACGAACGGGCACGCACGGACGACCGGCATTCGCTCCTTTTCGCGGGCGCGCTCTACGGCGTGGCCACGCTCGTCCGCCCCGACGGCGCCGTTTTCGGCGGCGCGGCGGGGCTCCATCTGATCATTTCGCGAGGCATCGGATCCCGCTCCCGCCTGATCCCGGACGCGCTGCGGCTTGCGGGCGGCTACGCACTCGTCGTGATCCCGCATCTGCTGTTCCGTCTTCTCTATTATGGCGACTGGCTGCCGAACACGTATTACGTGAAGAGCGCGGGTGAGGGCCGGGTCGCGCTCGGCATCGAGTATCTGCAGTCGTTCGCGACCGAATACCAGACGCTGCTGCTCGCGGCGCTCGTCGGCGCGCTTCTGGCGCTGATCGCCCCTTCGCTCAGGCGCGTGCGCGGCGCCACGCTGCACATGCTGGTCGCGGTCGTGCTTTTCGGTGCGTACGTCACGTACGGCGGCGGTGACTACATGGCCCTTTACCGGTTCTACGTCCCCGTCATCCCGTTCCTTGCCATCTTCGCGGCGCTGCTGCTTTTCGTGGTGGGACTCACAGTCACGAGGCTCACGGGACACGCGATTTTCGCCCCGCTTCTGATCCTCCCGCTTCTCGCGGGCATCGCCTGGGTCAATTATCAGCCTTCCCTCGCGAGCGCCGCCGGCATCAAGAAATCCCGGGTCGTCGTTCCTCTCGCGGGCATGCGCACGAATACGGCGAACTGGTCGGCCGCGGGCCGCGCGCTCGGGGCCGCCTTCTGGCCTGATGCCGTGCTGGCGACGTCCGCGGCGGGTGCGATCCCGTTCTTCAGCGGCCTCCCGACGATCGACCAGTCGGGGCTGAACGACCGCTACACGGCGAAAGAGGAATGGGATCCGTGGAACATCAACAAGCCCGGGCATACGAAAATGGCCACGAAAGAGTACATTCAGCGCCGGAATCCGGACCTCATTCTCGCCCATCCGAAAATCTGGAGCGGAAAGTCGATCCACAGAACGAACAATCCGTGGCCGATGTACATCCTGCGCGCTGTGGCCATCCCGGAGCTGCGGGACCCCGACGGAGAGCAGCTCTACCTCTATTTCTGGCTCAGACGGGACCAGGCCGAGCGCGCGGAAGAGCGCGGCATCATCCCGCCCCCCTCCCCGAACCTTCGTTAGACACGGAAAGTTAAGCGGAAAATTCGGCCGAATCGTCCTAGAATGGAGGGAACAATTCAGGGCCGGCTTCCGTATTGAAACCCACACGCTGGTTGTTCCCCGAACCTTTCGAGCCGCAAATTCGATGCATTCACTAAGGAGTACCCCCATGGGGACCGCATTGCGCACCACGCTGACCTGCCTGTTCCTTCTTTCCATACTGGCGTTTACCGCCTGCACAAAGGGAGACGCGTCCGGCGATCCCGAAGCGAAAGCAGCCGCCGCCGATTCTACAGTCGCCGACTCTACGGCCGTCGCGAAGTCCGACAGCACGAAGCAGAGGAAGGGGCGTGGATTTTTCCAGAAGATCTTCAAGCGCGGCGGCGACGATGACAACGAGAAGGAAGAGCCCCCGGTGCCGGTCGAACTGACCGACGTTTCGCGGCGCGACGTTCCTTATTATGTGGCCGCCACCGCGACCCTCGAAGCCGAAAAGCGCGCGACCATTCTCGCGAAGATCGCGGGCGAAATCCGCGAGATCCGCGTCGAAGAAGGCGACTACGTGAAAGAAGGGCAGGTGCTCGCCCGCACGGACGGACGCGCGCAGGCCGTCGCGCTCGAAGAGTCGAAAGCGCGCCTTCGCGGACTCGAACTCGATTTCGACCGGGTCACGATGCTCTTCGAGCAGGACCTCGTCAGCACGAAGGAGATGAACGATGCGCGGGCGCGTTACGAAGAAGCGAAAGCGCAGCTCAAAGCGTCGGAGCTGAACCATTCCTATACATCCATACGAGCGCCGTTCTCCGGGATCATTTCGCAGCGCAGCATCGACCCCGGCCAGAACGTGCAGGTCGGTACGGAGCTCTTTTCGATTGTCGACTTCGATCCGCTGCTCGCCCGCGTGCATCTCCCCGAGCACGTGGCGGCTTCGATCGCACTCGGCCAGCGCGTCGTGATCACGCCCGACACAGACGACACGCTCACGTACGAAGGCAACGTCATGCTCGTTTCGCCGGTGGTCGACACACGCACGGGTACGGTGAAAGTGACGTGCATGATCGACGGCAACAACGAGCTGCTGAAGCCCGGTTCGTTCGTGCGCGTCAAACTGCAGACGGACATGCATCCGGACGTGCTCGTGGTGCCGACGAATGCCATCGTGGCGGAAGGCGACGAGTCCTACATCTATCGCGCGCAGGCCGACACGGTCGTGAAAGTGCTCGTGATGACGGGCTATACCGACGACCTCTTCGTCGAGGTTTCGGACGGCGTCTCTGAGGGCGACCGGATCGTGACGGTCGGGCAGGGCGCCCTGCGTGAAGGCGCGAAGTTCGAAGACATCGAGGCGAAGAAGAAAGAAAAAGAGCAGAAGAAAGAGCAGGAAGAAGAAGCCGGGGACGGCGCGGAAGTGGCCGAGTCCGCGACGAACGGAAACGGGTAGTCAGCCATGGCACTCGTCGAACGCAGCATGAAGCGCCCGGTGACGGTTACCATGATCACCGTTGCCGCGCTTCTCTTCGGCGCCGTGTCGCTGTCGCGCCTGCCGCTGAATCTCCTTCCCGACATCACTTACCCCTCGCTCACGATCCAGACGGAGTACGCGGACGCCGCGCCGGCCGAGATCGAGAAGCTCATCACCGAACCGCTCGAAGAAGCCGTCTCTGTCGTGCCGGGCCTCAAGCTGCTGCGCTCGGTTTCGCGCCCCGGTGTTTCTGAGATCACGCTCGAGTTCGCGTGGAAAACGAACATGGACTTCGCGGCGCTCGACGTGCGCGAAAAAATCGATCTCGTGAATCTGCCAGGCGACGCGGACAAGCCGGTGCTGCTGCGATACGACCCGTCACTCGACCCGATTCTGCGCGTCGGCCTTTCCGGTGACAAAGACCTCGTTACGCTCCGCTATCTCGGCGAGCGCGTGCTGAAGAAGGATCTCGAATCGCTCGAAGGCGTCGCTTCGGTCCGCATTCGCGGCGGCCTCGAAGAAGAGATTCACGTCGCCGTTGACGAAAAGAAGCTGGCCTCTCTCGGCATCCCGATCCGCACCGTCTCCGACTTCCTCATGAACCAGAATCTGAACGCGGCGGGCGGAAGACTCCGCGACCGCGACGCCGAATTCCTCGTGCGGACCACGAACGAGTTCGAGAACATGGACGACATCAGGCAGACGGTGCTGTTCGAAGAGCAGAACCGGCGCGTGAAGCTGGAAGACGTGGCCCGCATCACGCGCGGCTACAAAGAGCAGGAGGTCGTCTCGCGGGTGCGCGGGAAAGACGCCGTCGAACTCGCCATCTATAAAGAAGGGAACGCGAACACGGTGCAGGTAGCGCGCGCCGTCAAGTCGCGTATCGAATGGCTGAACAAGGGATTCGATGACGACGTGCGCGCGGACGTTCTGTTCGACCAGTCGACGTTCATCGAAAAGTCGATCCAGGAAGTCCGCTCGAACGCGATCATCGGCGGTCTGCTCGCCGTATTCGTGCTGTTCCTGTTCCTGAAAGACCGGCGCAGCACGGCTGTGATCTCGCTCGTCATACCGATTTCGATCCTGACCACGTTTTTCGCCATGCAGCAGGTCGGGGTTTCGCTGAACATCATGTCGCTCGGCGGGCTCGCGCTCGGCGTGGGGATGCTCGTCGACAACGCGATTGTGGTGCTCGAAGCGATCAACCGGCATCGTACCGAAGGGAAATCCGTCTGGGACGCGACACTGGACGGCGCGTCGGAAGTCTCGCGCGCCGTCACGGCCTCCACGATGACGACCGTGGCCGTGTTCCTGCCCATCATTTTCGTCGAAGGCATCGCGGGCCAGATCTTCCGCGACCAGGCGCTCACCGTGACCGCGTCGCTGATCGTGTCGCTGATCGCGGCGCTCACGCTGATTCCGGTGCTCGCGAGCGTCGGCTCCCGCGCGCGCGGCCCGCTGCACATTGATGCGGACGACGGGGGCCTGCCCGCGGAGGGCGGCGGAAACCTGCCCGGGGCGGGCCAGGGCGCGAGGATCGAGAAGGGCGCGAAGGACCCGAAGGACGCGAAAAGCGCGAAAAGCGCCGAAGGCGCGCCGCACGCGGAATCCACAGCGAAGCCGAAACGCCCGCTCCCCGGGTACCTGCGCGCGATCGCAAAACCGTTCCAGCTTCTCTTTCTCGGCGTTCGCTTCGTGCTCGTATGGCTTGGCCGTTTCCTCGCCGTGCTCCTGCCGGGGACGATCTTTCGCATCTTCGCGATCGTGTTCAAGATTCTCGGTCGCGTATTCGACATACTCATTCGGCCGATCCAGGCCGTGTTCGACCGGGCCTGGGGTTTCATTGACGGCATCTACCCGTCCATGCTCGAAGGAGCGCTCGCGCGCCCGGGTCGTACGCTCGTGCTCACACTGGTGGTCGCGGCCGTCGGCATTGCGATGGTGCCGCGGCTCGGCGTCGAGCTCGTGCCTCCGTTCACGCAGGGTGAGTTCGCATTCGATCTCGAGCTTCCGCCCGGGACCCCGCTCCAGAAGACGGCGGACCGCGTCCACGAAATCGAGAAGGGGCTCGCGAACGACTCGGACATCGGGATCTACTTCACGTCGGTCGGCGAATCGCCCGAACTCGGAAGCGCAAGAAATCAGCGCCGTGAGAACATCGGCCAGATCAATATCGCCGTTGCGAACAAAGCAAACAGTACGATGTCGGAACGCGTGATCGAGCGCATGCGAACGAAGCTGCAGCAGTCGGGCGACATCGATTACACATTCCGGCGGCCGAGCTACTTCACGTTCCAGACGCCGATCGAAGTCCACGTGTACGGCTATGATCTCACCGCGCTGCAATCGTATGCGACGCAGCTTTCACTCGCGATGAGCGAGCTGCAGGGATTTCGTGACGTGCGCAGCACGCTCGAAGAAGGATCGCCGGAAGTGCAGATCGCGTTCCGGCGCGACCGCATGGCGGCGCTCGACCTCGACATCGCGACGATTTCGCAGACGCTGCGCAACAAGATCCGGGGCGACGTGGCCACGCGCCTCAAGGAACGCGACCGCCAGATCGACATTCTCGTGCGGAGCGCGCACGCGGAAGATCTCGAAGTGAGCAAAGTCTCCGAGCTCGTGATAAGCCAGGTTGACGGCATTCCGATTCCGCTTTCGACGGTCGCGGACATCACGATCGGCCGCGGCCCTTCGCAGATCTCGCACATCGGCCAGCAGCGCGCGGCCATCATTCGCGCGAACCTCGCCGACCGCGATCTCGGGAGCGCCACGCGCGACGTGGAAGCGCTGATCGAAGCGTATCCGCCGCCCGGCACGATGGCGGTCGAACTCGGCGGGCAGAACCGCGAAGTCGCGACTTCCTTCCGCTCGCTTCTGCTCGCGACGTCGCTCGCCGTCTTCATGGTGTATCTCGTGATGGCGAGCCAGTTCGAATCGTTCCTGCACCCGTTCGTGATTCTGCTTTCGGTGCCTCTCGGCATGATCGGCGTGATCTTCGCGCTGCTCGTCACGGGAACCGACGTCAGCATCGTGGTTCTGATCGGGGCTGTCATGCTGACGGGGATCGTCGTGAATAACGCCATTGTTCTGATCGATTACATCAATCAGCGTCGCCGCGCCGGCCTCGCGAAACTGGCCGCCGTGCGCGAGGGCGCCCGAACGCGCCTCCGCCCGATTCTGATGACGACGCTCACGACGGTGCTCGGCCTGCTGCCGATGGCGATCGGCCTCGGCGAAGGCGCCGAAATCCGTGCCCCCATGGCGATCGCGGTCATCGGCGGCCTCATGCTTTCGACGCTGCTTACGCTCGTCGTGATTCCGGTCGTTTACGTATCACTCGACCGGAAGCCGTAGGAGAACGCCATGCGCATTCCCGAGTTCGCGCTGCGACGCCCCGTTACCGTGCTGATGGTAACGATCGCCGTGCTCGTGCTCGGCATCGTGAGCCTGCCGCGCATCAAACTCGACTTCCTCCCGCAGATGGACCTCCCCTTCGTGGGCGTTCACGTGCCCATTCGAAACGGCATCCCGAGCCAGGTCGAAAAAGATATCGCGCGTCCGATCGAAGAGGTGATGGCCACGATCGGGGGACTCCAGCGTCTCGAGTCGTACTCCGACGCGTCCGGCACGTTCGTGCAGATGATGTTCCAGCTCGACCAGAGCATCGACGTCGTGCGCATGGACGTGCAGGAGAAGATGGAGCAGGTGCGGCCGCTTCTTCCGAGCGACGTCGAAGACTACTTCATCTTTACGTTCAACTCCGCGGACATCCCGATCATGGTAGGCCGAATCAGCGCGACGGGGCGCGACCTCGCGGAAGAGTACGACCTGCTCGAACGGCGCGTGATCAACCCGCTTTCGCGGATCGAAGGCGTGGGACAGGTCAAGGTGGACGGCGTCGGGCCGAAGAGCATCACGATCTATCTCATTCTCGACAAGATTCTCGAGCACTCGGTGGATGTCGACAAGCTGTTCCAGGTGCTTCTGGCGAACAACACGGATGCGTCGCTCGGCAAAGCGCACATGGGCGGGCAGCGGATCAGCGTGCGGACGCTCGGCCAGTTCCGTTCGATCGACGACATCCGGAACATGCAGGTGACGGCGGCCGGGATCACGATCGCGGACGTGGCGGAAGTGGTGTACAGCGAGCCGGTGCCCGAATACTACCGGCGCCTGAATACGGAACCTGCCGTGGCGTTCGAAATTCGCAAGGCGTCGGGCGCGAACATCGTCGAGGTTTCGCGTCAGGTGCACGAGGTGCTCGAAGAGATCGGGCGCGACCCGGCCCTCTCCGGCGTCGACGTGGTGCTCTTCTTCGACCAGGCACAGCAGATCACGAGTTCGCTGCGCGAGCTCCTGAAGTCGGGCTTTCTCGGTTCGATCTTCGCGGTCGGGGTGCTGTTCCTCTTCCTGCGCCGCCTCTCCGCGACATTGATCGTCGCGATCGCGATTCCGTTCTCGGTGATCGCCACGCTCATCTTCATTTATCTCTCGAACCGCACACTGAACATGCTGACGATGATGGGGCTCATGCTCGCCGTCGGGATGCTCGTCGACAACGCCATCGTTGTGCTCGAGTCGATCTTCCGGCGACGGGAACAGGGCGAGAGCTCGGTCGACTCCGCGCGGCACGGGGCGATGGAAGTGGCGATGGCCGTCACGGCGTCCACACTTACGTCGGTCATCGTGTTCGCGCCGATCATCCTGACGGGCGGCAACCGCATGGCGTTCTTCCTGTCGGAAGTGGGCATCACGATCAGCGTCACGCTCGTCCTTTCGCTCGCGGTCTGCCTGACTCTGGTGCCGCTGCTCAGCGCGCGCACGAAAGTCACCTCCAGCAAAGAGGAATACAAGTTTCTGCAGCGCTTCCGGAACGGATACGTACGCGTCCTGCGCTGGACGGCCGTGGAACACCCGATGCGCACGGGTCTTCTGTTCGTACCCGTGACGATCCTGCTCACGATCGCCGCGGTCAAGATTTCGGGGTTCGGGTCGAGCGACATGGACGAAGAGGGCGTCAAGCAGGACAACCTGTACGTGCGGCTCGACTTCACGGACAACACGAACATCTACGGTGTGGTCGATTATGTCGACGAGATCGAAGGCTCGCTGATGGCCGTCAAGGACTCGCTCGGGATCGAGTCGGTCTACACGTTCTTTACCGACAACTTCGCCGCGTTCGGTTTGTTCTTCGAGGAACCCGAAAGCTGGGGCAACAAAGACATCAAGGAACTGCGGCAATATCTGCGCGACAATCTGCCGCCGATCGCGGGGGCCGAGTATCGGTTCGGCAACGACCGCGGCGGCGGGCGCGGAGCCCGTTCGATCTCCGTTACGCTGTTCGGCGAGGACTCCCCCACGCTCGAGGAGATCTCAGAAGAAGTCGTGCGACGATTTGCGCTGATCGACGGCATGGAGGACGTGCGGAGCGAAGTGCAGGAAGGGGCCGACGAAGTGCGCGTCGCGCTCGACCGCGAACAGGCGTCGCGCTACAACATCCAGGCGAACACGCTCGCGCAGATCCTGAACCTCACGTTCCGCGGCGTTTCGCTCGGGCACTTCCAGGGGGAGACGCGTGAAGTCGACTTCGGGATCGTGCTCGAACCTTCGGACCGTCGCAATATCGAAAACATGGAACAGATTCCGATCACGTACCGGGACGACCGGCCGGTACTGCTCGGCCAGGTCAGCAACTTCACGATCGGGAAGGGACCGCAGCGCATCTTCCGGCAGTCGCAGAAGTCCGCGCTGAACGTGCGGTCGAGCTACGAAGGCGAAGACCATTCGGGGATCAACGGCCAGGTGGCCCAGATCATGAATGCGATCGAAATGCCGCCGGGTTACAGCTGGTCGTTCGGGCGCGAACTCGAAGAGCAGCGCGAACAGCGAAACGACATGGCGATGAATACGCTGCTCGCGATCGCGTGCGTTTATTTTGTGATGGCGGCGCTGTTCGAGTCGTTTCTGCATCCCCTCGTCATCATGCTCTGCATTCCGTTCGCCGCGATCGGCGTCATCTGGACCCTGATGCTCACTTCGACGCCGTTCAACCTGATGGCCATGATCGGCATCGTGATTCTGATCGGGATCGTCGTGAACAACGGGATCGTGCTGCTCGACCATATCAATCTACGGCGAAAGGAAGGCCTCGGGCGTTCGGACGCCATTATCGAAGGGTGCCGCGAGCGGTTCCGGCCGATTCTGATGACCGCGTCGACGACGATTCTCGGGCTCATTCCCCTCGCGCTCGGGAAAGCCGCGGCGGGCGACGGCTATTACTATCCGCTGGCCCGCGCCGTGATGGGCGGTCTCGCCGCGAGCACGATCCTGACGCTCGTCGTGCTCCCCACATTCTATGTGCTGGCCGAACGCGCCGTGGCACGCGGCAAGCGCACACTGCAGTGGGCCAAGGGACGCGCACCGCTACCGTGGGCCACGAAGAGCACCGCCGACACCGCGCCGGACACAACCGGTCCCTCCGGCACTTCCTGACTCACTCTCCCGCGACCCGCTGCCGATCCACAGAAAACGGTCCGCGGTCTCGCGCGGGCCTTGTTGCGACCGGAAACACCCGCTATCATGGGGGCGACCTCCCCATCCCCATCTCGAAGATCACGGTGTGAGGGATATGAAGACACGACAGTCAGAAAAGAAGCAAACCGGCGCCGTGGCGGATTCGTTCCGTCGCTGGGGTTATCTGCAGGCGAATCTCGACTCGCTCGGACGTCTGCTCCCGATGGAACACCGGGAGCTCGATCAGGCAACGGGCGCGGAAGCGGACCGGTTCCGCAGGATCTACAGCGGTTCGACCGGCGTCGAGTTCATGCACATGCCGTATACGGACCGCTGCGACTGGATCGCCGCGCGCATGGAAAGCGAACCGGAGGAGATCGACCGGTCACTTCTGCTCCGGCGCCTGGCTTCCGCCGAAATCTTCGAAACGTTTCTTCACTCGCGATACATCGGCGCCAAGCGGTTCTCGCTCGACGGGGGCGCCGCGATGATTCCGCTCATGCACACGCTTCTGGAGCGGGCAGGCAAAGCCGGCGTGCAGAAGGCCATGATCGGCATGAGCCACCGCGGCCGGCTCACCGTGATCACGCATATCGTCGGGACATCCGCCTCTCATCTCATTGCCGACTTCGAAGACGTCGACCCGCGCTCGGTATTCGGCAGCGGCGACGTCAAGCACCACCTCGGCGCCACCGGCACGTACAGGACGCCGGACGGCGAAGAGGTCAGCGTCCATCTCGTCAGCAACCCGAGCCATCTCGAGGCCGTGAACCCGGTGCTGATGGGCCGCGTACGCGCAAGGCAGGAACGGATCGGCGACATCACGGGCGACCAGATCCTGCCGATCAATCTTCACGGTGACGCCGCATTTGCGGGGCAGGGAGTCACGGCCGAAACACTGAACCTCGCGAATCTGCCCGGCTATCGTGTCGGCGGCACGGTCCACGTGATCGTGAACAATCTGATCGGCTTTACGGCCGAACCGCATGCCCTGCACTCTTCGCGTTTTGCTACCGACGTGGCCAAGCGCCTGCCGATTCCGATCGTCCATGTGAACGGGGAAGATCCGGAAGCGGTCGTGCGCGCCGCCCGCATGGCGTTCGACTACCGCAAGAAGTATCAGAGTGACGTTGTCGTCGACATGATCTGCTTCCGGCGCTACGGCCACAGCGAGATCGACGACCCCACCACGACACAGCCGCTTCTCTACGAAAAGATCAAGTCGCGGCCCGCCGTCTACAAATCCTACGGCGAACAGATCGGCGCGACCGAAAATCAGATGGAGCGAATCCAAAGCGAAGTGACGGCGAATCTCGAAAAGGATCTCGAAGAGGGGCGCAAGGCGGACAGACGGCCCGTGATCCGGACTCTGCCCGAGTACTGGAACGATTATTTCGGCGGGCATTACAAGGTGGCGTTCGAAGTCCCCACGAATGTCGCGCCGGAGCGCCTGCACGAAGTCGGCATCAAAGCCACCAGCGTGCCCGGGGACTTCGCCGTACACCGCAAAGTCGCGAAACTGCTGGAGCAGCGACGCGAAATGGTCGAAGGAAAACGGCGGCTCGACTGGGGAATGGCCGAAACGATGGCCTATGCCACGCTTCTCTGGGATGGCGTGCCCGTGCGCATCACGGGGCAGGACAGCCGTCGCGGCACGTTCAATCAGCGACACGCCGTCGTGTATGACGTCAAGACAGGCTCGACGTTCGCGCCGCTTCAGAACATGCACCGGGATCAGGCGCGGTTCGACATTTTCGACAGCATTCTGTCGGAAGCGGCCGCGCTCGGATTCGAATACGGCTTCAGCCGCGACTACCCGGACGCGCTCGTGATCTGGGAAGCGCAGTTCGGCGATTTCGCGAACGGCGCGCAGATCATCATCGACCAGTTCATTACGGCCGGTGAGGATAAATGGAATCTGCTTTCGGGGATCGTAATGCTGCTTCCGCACGGGTACGAGGGCCAGGGCCCCGAGCATTCGAGCGCGCGTTTCGAACGTTTTCTGCAGCTCGCTGGCGAAGACAACATTCAGGTGTGCCAGCCGAGCAATTCCGCGCAGTACTTTCACATGCTGCGCCGCCAGGCGCTTCGCAAGTGGCGGAAGCCCCTGATCGTGATGACACCGAAATCGATGCTCCGCGCGGAAGCGGCCAGTTCCTCGCTCGACGATCTGACGCATGGTTCGTTCAAGCCCGTTCTCGACGACGTGGAGCGCTACGAGCAGGCTACGCGTGTGCTCGTCTGCTCGGGCAAGATCGCGCATGACCTGCGTTCGGAGCGCAAGGCGCGCGGGATCGAAAGCACGGCCATCGTGACCGTGGAACAGTTCGTGCCGTTCCCGAAGCTCGGCCTGCGCGAGATCATCCGGAGCTACGCGCACGCGACGGAAGTCGTATGGGTACAGGAAGAGCCCGCCAACATGGGCGCGCTCTTTTACGTACGCCCGATTCTCGAACACATCTCCCGGGGGCGCCGCGTGAGCACTGTCCGACGCACCGAGAGCGCTTCCCCCGCAACCGGATCCGCGAAGGCCCACGGCCTCGAGCAGAAGATGCTGCTCGACTTCGCGTTCCGCGACATCTGGCCGCGCGAATCATCCTGAAATTAAATTCGAAACAGTCTGGAATCAGCGAACGAGCAGGACGCGTGCGGTGCGCACTTCGGCGCGTTCGCCTGCGCGTGCACGCGTCGTAAGGCGGCCGAAGTAGACACCGCTTGCGATTCGGAGGTCTCCCCGGCGGCCGAATTCCACCTGGTGCCGGCCGGCGGGGAGATCGCGATCGAGCAGATCCGCCACGCGGCGGCCCGTCACGTCGTACAAAGTGAGAGATACGAAGGAAGCTTCCGGGAGGCGGAAGTCGAAGAGCGCATTACCGGGCCCGACGGTGCGCCCGAAGAACGACGACGACGCGACCGGTTCTGAAGCTGCGACTACGTCCACGGTAACCGGCGGGGTGAGTTCGTACGCGCCGAGATCAGGCCCGGCGCCATAGAAATTCCAGTTGATCCCGGCAATCAGTTGCGCGGCATCCACGTTCGGGCTCGACGGATTCAGCGTGAAATCGCCCGCGTCCGGATCGACGAGATCGGGTTCGTGTTCGAAGCCGTCGCATTCGAGCCCGGTCGCCCCGCAGAGGTCGGCCATCGTGTTGTAGCTCACACCCTCCCAGCGAAAAGCAGGACCGGTCCACGTGGTGTACCAGTTGTCGCTTCCCCAGTCGTGCCCCGTGTTGCCGTATGCCGCGAACGCTTCGAACGTGTGATACGTGCCGCGGAAGATGTTGTTTCTGAGCACCCAGTTGTCTGAGCGGTTGTAGATCGACATCGCGTTCTCGTTCACGTCTTCGGCCCAGATCGTATTGTGGTAGATGTAAACGATGCCGTCGGGTGAGTACTGGCTCACGCCCCACTTGATGCTCGAGTCGATGAATTCGGTGAACGTGGAACGCATGACCCAGGTCGGTCCGTGCGTGATCGGCGCGAGTGAAATCCCGACGAGTCCGTCGGAAAAACGATTGCCGCGGAACCGCTGGTTGATGCACGCCCCTTCGGGCTCCAGGCCATCGTCGCCGATCTGCGTGATGTCGTTGTCGTAAATATCGCCGTCGAACGCGATATCGGGGTTTTCGAGATCCAGTGTGCCCCAGCGCCCCACGTAGATCCCGTTGAAGAGTTCGTGCACGTTGTTGCTTCGCACGATCGCACCCTTGTGCCCCGCGATCTGAATGCCGATCCCCTCCATCGATGTCCCCTTGACCGCGCTCCAGGGCCACGCATTCACCGGGTCATCGTAGATCTCGTTGTATTCGATCCGTGAGTCGTTGCCGCGATCCGAACCGGACGCCCAGTACACCTGCACGCCGCGCTGCATGTGATGAACGACGTTGTTCCGAAACACGACATGCGAAGCGTGGTCGAATAAGACGGCCGCCCCTTCGTTCCTGCCGTAGTAGCGAATTTCGAATCCTTCGATCCAGACCCAGTCCTGCTGGAACACTTTGAACGCGTGGTCCTCCTGCACGACCTGCCATGTCGAGCCCGACGGGTTGCTGGTGCTCCGTACATACAAAGTCGGGCCGGCCGGATCCGCCCACCATCCCTGCGACATCGAAACGCCGTTGTGGCCCGAGCCCGCGAGCAGGCCGGCCAGATCGTCGTACCTGTAGTAGCGCGCTCCGTTCCTCGCCACATACATCGTGTGCTGCGGAATCGTCGTGAACCACACATTCGACTGCGTTGCATGCGGCGTCCAGATGTTGCCCGAGAGATGGTCCGCCCCGTCGAGAACGGCGCCCGTTCCTTCGGCGATAATCTGAATCCAGTCGTTCGCTCCGCCGCTGTTCGGCACGTTCACGGACTCGTTGTAGACTCCGTCCGCGACGAGCACACGCGTCCCCGGTCCCGCCTGATTCACGCCCTCCTGAATCGTGCGGAACGGCGCGCCGAACGAACCGTTGCCTCCTGCCGCCGCGTCGTCGTCTACATAGATCACGGAAGAGGGCTGGTACGAGAACTGTTCGGGCTGGGTCGTGACGAAATCTGAGATGAATATCCCGGGGCAAAGCACTGTCACTTCGTACTCCGTCTCCGGCTCGAGATCGAACAGACTGCCGGCCAGGGACGAGTTATCGATGCGAACGAGCGGATGGCCCGGCCACTGGATTCCGGTCCCGCTCTCGCGGACCAGGAGACAGGCGCTCTCGGGCAGGTTCGTTCCGTGAACGGTGACGCCGATCGTTTCGATGTTGGGAATGAGTTCGATCTCGTCGAGAACCGCGAGCTTCGCGACTGGCTCTGCGGGCAAGCCGAAAGCCGCTCCGGCGAAGAGACAGCAGACCAGGATCAGGATGTTGCGCACGCGGTGTGGTTCGATGGTCATTTTCTGCGATCTCCCGTAAGCCCCCATAAATTAGCATACGGGCGAGCGGGGTAATACCCCCTACCGGAACTTACTTTTCGCCGACCGCCACGAATCCGGCCCAGAAAAACGGGTGATCGCTGAGCCCCGCTTCCCGGCGGGCGGAGAGAATCGAGCGGCTCGCCTCGCGGACCGATGCGGAAGCCCCGAGCCCCCGGCCCCAGCAGGCTTCGTAGTATTCCTTCATCCAGCGCCGCGCCCACTCGTCTTCGATCCGCCAGAGCGACATGACGAGCGTCCTGACCCCCGCGAGCTGAAACGCCCTTCGAAGCCCGAAAACGCCTTCTCCGAGCCGCACGACGCCGCCGCCGGTCTCGCACCCCGAGAGTACGGCCG
This sequence comes from Candidatus Eiseniibacteriota bacterium, assembly GCA_029262235.1. Classification (GTDB taxonomy): domain Bacteria; phylum Orphanbacterota; class Orphanbacteria; order Orphanbacterales; family Orphanbacteraceae; genus JABDJQ01. The sequence goes on from JAJCZU010000008.1 coordinate 46,649, forward strand.
CCTCCACGCTGCGCAGATTGAGCGACGCGATCTCCTCGGCCGTCAGGATGCCGTCTTCCCCTTCGAGGTCGAGTTCGCTGCGGGTGTTCGAACCGGCAAAGGCCAGCCCGGACAGCAGCAGGGGCGAAAGTCCGGACCCGACCGCGCCGGAATTCACCCCCGCGCCGGCCCCGGCCCCGATCGAAGGCTTCGCGCCGCACTCCTCTCCGAGGAAAAAAGCGTGCGTGGCGACATGGATATGACGCTTTCCGGCCGCCTCCGCCTTGAAACGGGACTCGTCGGCCTCCGTCCCGGTCAGAGATCGGGCCGGCTCGCGGCCGCTCCACCGCTTCCACGCCCCGGTCACATCGCCCGCCTCGAGAGCGGATGCGGGGAGTCCCGCGAAGGTGAGCGCCCGAAACTCCTGACAGACGGACGCCCTGACCGGGAGCGTACGCGCCACACCGAATTCATCGCGGGAGCCGGAATCCGGCCCGGAGGCGACACGCGCGCCGCGATCACGATCGAAATCGGGCGCCCCGACCACAAGAACACCCCGCCCGGCCTTCCTGTCGACGTTGCGAGGCGCGAGATCGCGCTCCGTTGAGAGCAGATGAATCTCCAGGCTCTCTTCGATCATGTACCCGCCTCCCGCGGCGGGAAGGGCCTCGAGCTGGATCGTATGAAACGCGCCGTCGGGAACGAGCCAGACGGCATCGGTGCCGTCCAGGTGATACGCGACTGGATCCCAGACCGCGGCCCGCAGCTTTTCGCCCGCACGCCGTGCGAGATCGGCGTCGCCTTCAAATCCGCGATCGATCTCCGCCCGCCAGAGGGACGCCAGAAAGTCGATTTCCGCCGCCGCCCCGAGCGGAATCGCGACGGCTGATTCGGCATCGCCCCGTTTCAGGAAGGCCATGTAGTACGACGTGCCGCGTTCGTTTCCCGGATCGCCGTGCTCATAGCGGCGCACGCCGACCAATGCCTCGCGGGGGCCCAGGTTCCGTACGGCGTCGGCATAACCGATCCGCGCCTGCGCCCGTTCCGCGCGGAAATACCGGCTCGCCTCCTCGCACTTCCGTTCCCACTCCCCGCGATCCGCCTGGGCATCGGCGATGTAGTCGGAATACTGCGCGGGCGAAAGCCCGTCCGGACCGTGAACGACGAGGTTCGCCACGCGTCGCGTCGCTTTCTCGAGCTCGCGGAAAAGGCGTTCGACTGCGGGATCGTCCGCCTCCGCGAGAAAACGCTTGCGGGCGCTCATCTCGTCGAACAGCAGTCCGCGCGAGCGAATGACCGCGTCCCACAGGTCCGCCACGGTTCCCGTGCCGGGCGCATCGCCGCTCCACAGCGTCATCGCCGTCCCGAGACCGTTCGCCTGCCGCTGCGCGTACCGCAGCGCCTCCGATTCGGGAAGCGAGCGGTAACAGGAACGCAGGATGTCGCGCGTCTCGTTCTCGCTCTGCAGCGCCTCCCGAAACGCGCCTTCGCGGTCGCCGGCCTGAAGCAGCGCTTCGGCGAGAAGAAAGCGCGCGTGGGCGACCAGGGGATGACTCGTTCCGAACGCGCTTCTCAGAATTACGATCACATCACGGAGAATCGGGACGGCTTCGTCGTACTGCCCGCGGGCGTAGAATTCGTGCGCCACCGACTGCAGGCTCTCGGCGTACTTCGGATGCCGCTCGCCGTAGGCAGCGCGATACACTTCGACCGCCTGTTGATACGACTCCATCGCGCGCGCAGTGTCGCCGCTCCGCGAGAATACGTTCCCCAGGTTGATCAGCGCCGACGCGTAAAGCGGGTGATCGCTGCCCAGAATCTCGCCTCGCATGGCAAGAGCCGCGGCCGCGTACTCCTTCGCGGGTTCGTACTCTCCCTTGCGGAAACTAACCACGCCGAGATTGTTGAGTGAGATTGCGATCTGTTCGTGTGAGTCGCCGTACACCGCATGCTTGATTGCCAGAGACCGAAGATTGAGGGCGCTCGCCTGTTCGTAATCGCCGAGGTCCGACGCGATAATGGCGAGGTTGTCCAGAATCGTGGCGGCCTGCCAGCTCTCGGCGCCCTCGTTCTTCCCCGTAATCGCGAGCGAGCGGTTCAGCAGGCGTCGCGCTTCCCCGTACTCGGCAAACTTCATGAGCAGGATCGCCTGCCCCTCCAGACTCGCCGTAAGTCGCGGATCATCGGGGCCGAAAGCGTTCGCCAGAACCCGATTCACGACCGCATACGTGCGCCGCGCTTCGTCGAATCGACCGACGATCCTGAGCTCGGAAGCGAGGTTCGCCATGAACGCGCCGTACCAGTGCGCGTACTCCTCTTCGTGCCCCTCGAGAATGGCGACCGCCTCGCGATACGCCGGAATCGCGCGTGTCGGTTCTCCCCGCACGGAATAGAGATTCGCGAGCTGGTTCAGGCTGAGCGCGACCTTCGGTTCGAAACCGTCCGCAATCCTCCTTCTCTTCTCGAGCGCGGCCACGATATAGGCTTCGGCCCGGTCGTACCTGCCCGCGCGTTTCAGAACCGAGCCGAGCGTGTACTCCACATTCGAAAGCCGGCGTTCGTCGAGAGGTTCGAGGGCCGCCAGAATCCCGTGGGCACGCTCGAGATGGGCAACGGCTTCGTCGAAGAGACCGCGGCGGTACATGATCGTCCCGAAGTCGTGAATGCTTTCCGCCGTGGTTTCGGCTTCGGGGCCGGCGGCGCGTTCCTTGACTTCGATCGCATGGAGACCGAGGGAAAACGTCGTCGAGTCCGTGAACATCCCCATGCCGAACCGCGCGCGCACGCGGACGGCAACGAGATCGCCGAGCATGAGGGAGTCGGCGCGGGCCGGGAACACGTGCGCCGCGATCGCGGACGCCGCGAGAGAATCGACTCGCGCGAACGCCCGCTCCTCCTCGAGCTTCTTCAAGGTCTCGAACAGCGTGGAATCGACAGAAACGGGATCCGCCCCCGCCGGGTCGCAGGCAAAGAGCGTCAGCGCCAGGGCAGCAAGGAACGGAATCGGGATGAGAAGCAGCCTCATGCCATCATTATACTGAACGCGCGCGGGCCACGGAGCGGATTGTGGTATCATGCCCATCCGAAGGAACCCCCATGCTGCCATTTCGTATCGCCATCGCCGTGCTGTCGCTGTTCGTGATCTTCCTCGCCTGCGACAAACCCGTCATCATCCAGATCGAAGACGTGAACGGCGAAGCGACGTGCGTCGTGTCGCCGCTGCTCGCCGACTTCGGCGCGATCCCGATCGGAAACGAGACCGAGGAACTGTTCACGGTACGCAACACCGGAAGCGGGCTGCTGACCGGGTTCCTGTCGTTGCTCGACTCGAGCGGCTCATTCGAGATCGTAACGGGTGGCGGCGCCTTCCAGCTGGGGGGCGGGGAGCGGCGTGTGGTCCTCGTTCGTTTCGCCCCTGTGGAAGCCGGTGAAGTGACGTGCCAGCTCCGCACGAACACCGGGTGCCGCCCGGTCGTCTGTACCGGCATCGGACGCGTGGGAGCCACCTGTGAACTGTCGCCGGCTTCGATCACCTTCCCGTCGATCAGCGTGGGGCTGGACACCGTCGAATCGTTCACGGTGACGAACAACGGCGACGAAGCGCTTTTCGGCAACTTGTTTGCGAGCTGCGATCGCTTTCAGATCACGAGCGGCAACGGCCCGTTTATTCTCGGGCCGGATTCGTCATTCCAGATCACCGTCCGATTCGCTCCAGGCGACACGCTGTTCGAAGAATGCGCCATCTTCCTCTCCGGCGATGCCTGTGACTCCGTGTCCGTCAGCGGCCAGGGAACGCGGGCGCGCTTCCCGGCATGCGCCGTGAGCGCCACGGCCCTCGATTTCGGCTCGATCGAAACGGCGGCCAGCGCGGAGAAGACACTGCGCCTCTACAATGTGGGCGAAGCATCGCTTGCCGGCTCGGTTGCGATCGGCCCACCCTGCACCGCGTTCGCGATTGTTTCGGGCGACGGCGCGTACACGATTCCACCGAACGACTCGCTTCTCGTCGTGGTTGCGTTCACACCAGGCAGCGATCCGGGCGCCTTCGCCTGCAGCCTTTCACTCGGCACGCCGTTCTGCCCCGATCCGATCACGCTCGCGGGAACGGCCGAAGCCCCCGCGGAATGCGCGATCGAACCGGGAACGATCGATTTCGGCACGGTGTTTACGGGGAGCGAAGCCACGCAGACGCTCGTGATTCGGAACGCCGGCGGATCCACACTCGCGGGCACGGTCGGCGAAGCCTGCGACGATGTCTTGATCACGGCGGGGAGCGGCGCCTATGCCCTCGCGGCTGGCGAAAGCCTGGTCGTGGCCGTGCGCTACGAGCCGGACGCGCCGGGAGCGCTCGCCTGTACGCTCGACTTCGGGAACGCGCTCTGCCCGGAACCGGTAGCGCTCACGGGGAGCGCGATCGCGCCGGGCAACTGCGCGGTTTCGGAGACCACCGTCGACTTCGACACCGTCACGGTCGGCGAGAGCGCGTCACTCTCGTTCACGCTCACGAACAACGGCGGCGCGAGCTACGACGGCACGATCGGAAACGCGTGCGCGCCGTTTACGATCGACGCGGGCGGCGGCGCCTACACGCTCGCCCCGCAGGAAGTACGCACCGTCGACATTTCGTTCGCGCCCGCGGGCGGCGGCGCGTTCGTCTGTACGCTCGAAACGGGATGCGACAGCAGGGTCGTGCTGCGCGGCGCGGGAGACCCGCCGCCCCTCTGCCGCTTGGAGCCCGACTCCCTCGATTTCGGATCGATCAATCCCGGACAGGCCGTGACCCGCTCGTTCACGATCGCGAACGACGGCGGACAGAATCTCGCAGGCAGAATCAGCATCCCGTGCCAGGCAAACTTCCGACTCGTCGAAGGTGAAGATCCCGAGTACTCACTGGGCGGCGGGGAGTCGCGCGTCGTAACGGTGCGCTTCAGTCCGCAACTCGAGGGCGAAAAGAAGTGTACGTTCACATTCGGAAACGCACTCTGCTCCAACATCGAAGCGGTCGGCTTCGGCGACGCGCTGGCGGAGTGCCTGATCTCACCGACGAACCTCTCGTTCCCGAACCGCACGATCGGCGAAGACACCACACTGGCATTCGTCGTCAAGAACACGGGGGGCAGCACGCTGTCAGGAACCGTGACCGCTCCCTGCGAACATTTCTCGGTCGTGACCGGCACCGAAGACTACGCGCTCGCCGCGGACGAGTCCGACACGATTCAGGTGCGGTTTGCGCCGACCGCCGCCGGGCCTTTGAACTGCACGCTCGTGACCGGATGCGCGCAGAATGTCGACGTCTCCGGAACCGGCAAGCTTCCGCCGATCTGCTCCCTTTTCGTCGCCGGCACGCAGTTCGACACGGTCACGATCGGGTCGTCACGCGATCTCACACTGAGCGTTTCGAACGTCGGCGCGGGCACACTCGCGGGGTCACTTTCGCTTGTGTGCGACGACTACGCCATCGTGGGGACACCGTCCTACTCGCTCGGCGCCGGCGCGTCGGCCGCGTTCACGGTGCGCTACACGCCTTCCGACACTCTGCTGACAACGTGCGACGTCACGACCGGGTGCGACAGCGCGATCGTATTCTCGGGGCGCGGCGTGCGGGCGCCGGTCTGCGCGCTCAGCACGACCGCGATCGACTTCGATTCGGTTCTCGTCGGCGAGTCCGCAAGCGATTCGTTCACGATTTCGAACACGGGCGGAGGCGTTCTGAGCGGCGCGATCGCCGCATCGTGCGGCGACCTCTCCGTGACGGCGGGCGCGGGCTCGTACGCGCTCGGCGAAGGCGAGTCGCGACTCGTCGTGCTCTCGTTCGCGCCGACATCGCAGGGACCGTTTTCGTGCGACGTGACCACGGGATGCGAAGACGACGTGCAGGCGATCGGAACGGGCTACTCGCTCGTTTCGTGCTCGCTCAGCACGACGAGCCTCGGCTACGGGACGATTTCGACCGGCTCGACGAAGGACCTGTCGTTCACGATCAAGAACACCGGCGCGCAGACGATTTCCGGGAGCGCGCTCGAATTCTGCAACGAATACAGCATCACTTCGGGAAGCGGCGCGTTCAGCCTGACCACGGGACAGTCGCGCACGGTGACCGTACGGTTCTCTCCGACAAACGCCGGTACGTTCAACTGCTCGATCAATCTGGGAACCGATTGCGGCGCGGTTTCGATGACCGGCGTAGCGGAACTCGGACCCGTTTGTGATCTGAGCGCCACATCACGCAACTTCGGGAACGTCGCCCCGACAAAAACGGCGGACCAGAGCTTCTCGATCACCAACACGGGCGGCGGAACGTTGACCGGGAGCGTTTCGATCTCAGGATCGTTCTTCAGCATCGTTTCGGGGGGCGGAAGCTACTCGCTGGGCGCGAACCAGAGCCGGACGGTGACGGTGCGATTCAGCCCGTCCGCGACTACGTGCGGCGTCCGGACCGGGACCGTGACGACCGGCGGAAGCTGCCAGTCGGTCTCGCTTTCGGGGAACGCGCGCGAGACATGGAACAACTACGTGAAAGCGACGCTCGGCCCGACGCCCGGAGGGCTGGGCTGCACGGATTGTCACAGCTCGGGGAGCGGCATCGGCGACTTCACGAACATCAACGACGTGAAAGCAAACGTGAACCTCGGAACGCCCACCGCGAGCAAGCTCCTGCGCTTCCCCGCCCCGAACGGCGACGCGCACAGCGGCGGCGACTTCGCCTGTTTCACGATTTCGAGCGGGGAATGCTACCAGCGCGTGCTCTGCTGGATTCAAGCGGGAGCGCCCCAGTAGCAAGGGCGCCCTCCGCTGCCTCACACGTTCCTCTTCTAGAAACCGTAATCGACTCCGATGAGCGGCGAGAAATGATCGCGCAGCCCGTTGGTGGTCAGCGGGAAGAAGCCGTTGGCGGTCACGAGCCACGTTCCCCGAATGTTCAATTTGAACCCCACAGATCCGTCGATCTGAGAGAGCGATTCGGATTCGTCGAACGTGATCTGGTCGAACGAAGTGGTGCGATCGATCGTACCGTCGTTGTACGTCACTTCCCGCGGGCCCACACTCGCCTTGCCGCCCTCGCTGACCTGGCGCCCCAGAACGTCGAACGCCACCGAGAGTTTCGGATCGAGCGCCCAGTCGAGCCCGACCCCGTAGAGCACTTCGTCTCTATCGCTCGACACGCCGAAGCCGACCGTGGCGCGCGGGGAGAGATCGCCGTAGTTGTACGCCCACCCGAGCGCGCCCTGTACGCGGAAATCACCCGATCCGAGCAGGTTCTTTTCGTCACCGGACGGGAACCGGATGTCGCCCGTGAACGCCACATAGTTCGGGTCGTTGCTCAGAAACAGATACTTGCCCCGCAGCAGGATGTCGCCGACCCCCGACGCGCTTCCCGAACGCGTGACCACGTTATCCGACGTCCCGTTCGCAAACTGGTGAATCTCCGCGTCTCCGGTCGACTGCGTCTCGACATGCGCGGCGAGCGATACCTGCGTGTTCACTTCGACGATCGGAATCGCTACGGCGATATCGAAACGGTCGGTCAACCCGTACGTCGCCACGAGTGATGTGATATCGGAATCGAGGTTCCAGAACATCGACGCGGTCACGACGTCCCCTTCGAACGGAGGATTCGTCGGGCCGTCGCCGTCGAAATCGGCGTGCGTGAAGAGCAGCTTGATGTTGCCCTCGCGCAGACCGACGTCATCGATCTCGTCAAACGTGAAGCGCGAAAAGTTGACGCCCACGTTGAACTTGCCCTGCCCGAGCGTGAACGGGCGTTCCGCGTACGTACTCCCGAAGGTGCGTGTCTTGCGCGAGTAGATCATCAGGTCCGGGTCGTACTCGAAAGCAAAACCGCCCGCGGAGGTACTGATCGGAATGTTCGCAATCTGGCGTCCGATCGCCTCGTTGATCGCCTGGAACGACTCGAACTGGCCCGAATCGAGAAAATGAGCGGAGTGATTCGTGCCCGTGAGCGGAGGCGCAAGGAGAATGCCGTCACGCACGAGGTCGGGCGTGAGATCCCGCAGGTTCAGGGACTGGCCCTCTGCCGTGCCGTAGCCGAGTCCGCAGATGGCGAGAATTGCGAGTCCTGTCCAGAATTTGTTACGCAAAGGGGCACCTCTCATTGAATGGAATCGATCAGCCATCGTCCGTCCGATGCTTTAATCAGTTTCATGGAGCGTGTGCGATCGACCGGCGGCGGATCCGAGCCGAACTTCATGTGAATCGTCTGTTTCTGCTGAAATTTCATGGTCGCGGTCTGATCGTCGAGCGCGATCGCCGTTCCCGTGATCTCGATACTCTGTGATTCGAGATCGCGAAACGCGCGCTCGATTTTCGACCGCTCGCTGCCGGGCATGGACGCCCAGAGGGCGGCATACTTTCCGACGTCGAGCGCTTCCAGCGCGCTCTCGTAGCTCGCCAGAACGGAGCGGATCGCGGTCTCGTCCTGCTCTTTCGATGTAGCGGACGGCGTTTCATCGGCGGGGGCGGTTTGTCCGCCGCCCGGATTCACGGCGGCGAGTGCCGTGCGCGCTTCGTTTCGCGCCGCCTTCCACGCGCGCACTTCGCCGTCGCCGGGAACGAGCGCGTCGAGTTCGTCGATGAGTTCGCCTGCCGAAATCCAGCTGCCGCGATCCGCCAGCGCCCGGATTTCGGTCCTCAGCACCTGCGCCCGGCGGTCGCGCACTTCCGCCTCCTTCGCCTCGCTGAGCTGCTGAGTCAAATGATGGGCAAGCGCGATTTCGCCCGGTGCGGCATCGACCAGAGTTTCGATCCCCTCCATGGCCCCGTCCCAGTTGCGGGCGGCAATCAACGATTCGATCGTGACGCGCATGGCGCTCACATCCGTCGGAGGTGATGCCGATGTACCTGCCGGCGCGGCGCGATCGCTCGCCTGGTCCACGCTCGCCCGCGCATCGCCGGTGGCAGGCTGATTCGCGGGAGGTTCGCCTGCGTCGCCCGGTTCGCCTGCGTCGCCTGGTTCGCCTGCGTCGCCTGGTTTGCCTGCGTCGCCGGCGCCTTCGACACCGTTTGTGCCGGCGCGCGTTTCTCCGTCCGCCGAATGCTGCGTGATGGAATCGGGCACCGCGCTATCCAGGGGAGTTTGCGATGCGACCCGGTCGCCGAAATCCGTATCGGCGGACGCATCGCCGCCCGGCGCCGCCTCCCTCCCGAGGTCCCCGGCCGCTGCCGCGCCGTCCTCGCTCACGACCTCGCCTGCCGTCACCGGGGTGCGGGTTTCGATCGGCGTCCCGGCTTCGCTGCCGCCGCCGCGCGTCGCGAAATAAAACCCGAGCGCCCCGACAACGAGCGCGGCCGCCACGCCGGCCCCGATGCCCACGAGCCCGATGCCCGGCTTCGAAGAGCGGGCGCTTCCGGCGTCTTCTGACGCCGCGGCCCCGCTCCGCGAATCGGTGATGTCGTATATCCCGAGCCGCTCCGCCACTTCTCGAATGGTCTGCGGTCGCTTCGCCGCTTCTTTTTCAAGACACGCCTGGACCGTTTTCTCCCAGACCGCGGGGACGGGCGCCAGGTCGATGCCGAGCTCTTTTCTGCGATCCTGAATGGTCGGCGGATCGACGCTCACCACCTGACCGATCACATTCCCCTGATAGAAAGGCGGCTTCCCTGCCAGCAGATCGAAGAGCGTCGCGCCGAGCGAATACACGTCGTCCGTGACGCTTGCCGGCCGCCCCGCGATCTGCTCCGGGCTCATGTAGGCGACGGTGCCGCTCACCTGCGCCGTGTCGCGCGTGCGCGTGTCGTTCAGGCTCGACGAAATGCCGAAGTCGGCAATGCGAAGAAGTCCCTTGCTGTCGACCATCAGATTCGCCGGCTTCAGATCGCGATGCACGACCTCCACGACTTCATGCGCGTACTGGAGCGCTTCGAAAAGCGGGCGCATCATCGTCTTCAGATCTTCCGGTTGAAACGCGCGGGCTTGATTCGCGCTTTTCAGTGCGGCCAGCGTCCCGCCTTCGACGAGTTCCATCGAAATCCCGGCGACATGCTGTTCCTGGACGAACCCGTAGATCCGTACGATGTTAGGATGAGTCAATTGAAGAGAGAGACGGGTTTCCCGTTTGAGATCCCCGAGTGCTTCCGGGTTGTTGACGATGAGGTCGGACAGGAACTTGATCGCGACATCCATGTTCAGATGTTCGTCGCGGGCACGCCACACGATGCTGTAACCGCCGCGGCCCAGCGGTTCGAGAAGTCGGTAGCGACCGCCTACCAGTGCGTCGGGAACGAGGATCTGCGCGACATACTGAAAATCGGTGTCGCGACTCGGATGGGGGGAGTCGTTCAAGTGTCACCGTCTTGTGTTAGACATGAAACAGAACATAGAGTATGCCAGAGGAAGGCCATGGGAACAACTGACTTGCGAGGTTTCGAGTGAAAAGCACGTCCCCGGAGGATTTCTGGTCGAACGAGAACAAGGCGCGTGAATTCGCCGAGCGGGCGCCGGATCTCCGCCTGCAGGCCCTGGCCGCCGCCTGCCCCGCCCCGGCTGTCACGCGGGTGCTCGATATCGGCTGCGCCGGCGGCCGCAACACGGTCTTTCTCGCCGAAGCGGGTTTCGACGTGCGGGCGATCGATTTCGCCGGGCCCATGGTCCGCACGACTCGCGCGCGCCTTCAACCGATTCTCGGGGAAGAAGCCGCCGCCGATCGAGTCCGCAAACGCCGCATGAACGACCTGTCGGAATGGGATGACAACGCCTTCGACTGGATTCTTGCACTCGGCATTTATCAGCAGGCGCAGAGTGAAGACGAATGGAACGTCGCGCTCGACGAAACCGCGCGTGTGTTGAAACCGGGCGGGCTCGTTCTCGTCGCGAACTTCGGACCGGGCACGGGGTCGCGAGACAATCCGCCGTCGCTCGTCCCCGGGTCCCGCTTTCTCTACACGGGATTTCATTTCGGGAACAGCTGTCATCTTACGGCGGAGCAGCTCGACGGCGAGTTCGCGCGTCGCGGTTTCCAGACCGAGAACGAAACCGCGACGGTGCGAAAGGAAACGGAGACCGGCGCGCGCGAAACCGTGAACGCGCTCTATCGAAAGTCGTCGTCCGCTTCGTGAAAGCGCGCGGTCGTCCGGCAGAGCCACACGCGTATCCGGTTGCGGACGCTCATGCGCTCGCTACCAGCCTTCCCGCCTGGCGAGCTCCGTGATGTGCGCGAGATGGTGGTCGCAGTGCCACGCGTAGGTCGCGAGATTCACGTCGAGTGAAACCTCTTTCCACTCGGGATGCGTGAACGTGCGCTTCCACTGCGCCGGCTCGAGTCCGCGGAGCAGGACGACCCAGCGGGCGTGCAGCGCATCAAGAAACGAAAGCGCGAGATCGAGCGGGACATCGCGATAGTCGCTCAGTTCGGCCCAGCGATCTTCGTAGTACGTCCGGATTGCGGGATTGTCTTCCGTGAGCGCCCACTTGAAGCGGATCACGCTGTTCAGATGGCTGTCGCCGACGTGATGCACGACCTGGCGCACCGTCCAACCCTCGGGCCGGTAGCGGGTGTCGAGCTGGTCGTCGGTGAGGGACGCGACGGCCGCTCGCAGATTGCGCGGGAACGTGGCGATCGTTTCGATCCAGCGGGCCCTGCTCGCGTCCGACGTGTCGGCGGGCATCTCAAAACGTCCGATCGGAAAGCGGAGTTTCTCGCGTGTGCTCTCGTCCATCGTTCCTCCCGTTTTTCAGCGTTTGTTCGGCCCGCGGAGAATACGGCCGCATCCCGTGAAGCGCTGCCCGTTGAACGTGACGATCACCGAGGCTCCCCCGCGCGCGCCGCTCATGGTGTCGGAGCAGAGCTCGTTCCGGATCTCGACGATCAGTTCGTGGTCATCGTTCGTGTAGCGAAGCGCCGTCGCGTTCGGAACGGAAGCCTGGTGCGTTTCGGGGCTGCTGAACTCGTACTCGATCTCATCGTAGTCCGTGAAGAAGCGCGCACGGGAGCGTTTGAACATTTCGAGACGCCACGGCGGTTCGTTCCCTGTCGCGCGGAAGTCCGCACCGCGCAGCCGCGCCTCTTCCCAGACCGCCTCGCGCGGATTGCTGACGCAGTTCTGATACGTATCGTCCTGCAGCACGAGTTCGGCCCCCTCCCCCTTCGCCCAGAAGCTCGTGATGCCGTCGCCGAACTTTTCGCCGGACGCGGACTTGACGCGCGGAAGCGCGAAGCGCGTTTCCGGAAGCGTGATGATCACACGTTCTCCGTCGTCCGTGATCTTCGCCGTGAACGATCGTTTGCCGTCGCAGTCGAATACGAAAACGCGCGACTCGGACTCCGTCGCTCCGTCGGCCGCCGCGGACTTCCCGGCCGAATCGTCGGCTTTCTTCCCGCAGCCCGCCGAGAGCGCGAAGAGACAAAGAGTGAGCGTATAAAGCAGCGGCGCGATCCTGCCCCGACTCGTTCCCGGAATTGACATGTCGCAGAAACCTCCCGGGCCGGCTGTGACCGGCACGCGTATTGATATCGTGTAATAAAGTCTCAGCGATAATAAGCGAAAGAGACCCGCAGATAATCGTCTTTTCGGAGCGAGTAGAGCGGATCGTCCGTATCGAGTCCTTCGAGAGCCCGGATTTCGATGGCGGCTTTCCAGTTCGTGAAGAGGCGCCGGCTCCCCTCGACGTTCACGAACGCGCGGCCGGTTTCGAGATTAACGATCGCGCCCGCCAGAAGCTCGGTGCTCTGCACGTCGTTCCACGCGATGCGCGTGCCGAAGAACCAGTCGTCGTCGAAGGGCCCGCGCCAGGAGCGCGGCCGGTCGTCGAACAGATATTCGCCGAGCAATCCGATGTCGATGCCGGACCGCCTGACGTCCCCGAACGTGTACTCGAATCCGCCGGCGGCCGCCGTACCGCGATGCCCGAGGCGTTCCTGCGAGATCACTTCCGCCTTGCCGAGCCACGCACCTTTCGTCATCTGGAGCGTGAAGCCCGTTTCTTCTACGAGATCGTACGCGGGGACGAGGCGGGGGCCGTTATCGTCATCGCTCGTCTTGCCCGCCGTGCCGGGGTCGAACACGAACCGCGGGTCGCGCGACGTTCCCGAAAAGTGCGAAACCGCCGCGTCCCAGTCGCCGAACGTGCGCGAGAAGCGCGCCGCCAGATCGACGCGTTCGTCGCGGCCGGGTGATTCGTAAATCGCGTCATCGTCATCGACCGGGGGCGCCGTGCGAAGCCTGCCGTCCTCGCCTGGAAATGTCCGTTCGCGAAATCCGGCCAGCCCGAACAGGTCGAGCGTTCCCCAGTCCCGATACATCGACCAGTAAAGCATCGGCTGCCCGAGTTTGTCCTCGCCGTCGAAATTCTCCACGAAGTCCGTCTGGTTCACCACATCGACGAGATGCACGGATTCGGTAACGCCCCAGAACACGCGGTTGATCCCGAGGCGCATCTCCCACCAGTCGGCGTAGTACTCCCAGTAAAGCTCGCGTATGTCGAAGTGCGTGCGCTCGTCGTCTTCCACGTCGTAGCGCGCGAACGGAGCGAACAGGAGCGTGTGCGAACCCGCCGACCAGTACCACTCCGACTCCGTCGCGAACGCGTAGTACTGCCGATGCTGCGCGTCATCCAGTGGTTCGCTCGCGAACAGGCGCGCCTCCAGCTCGACCGAACCCGAGCCCGCGAAGTCGCCGGCATGCACGACCCGCGGGAACGCGACGAACGCGAGCGTGAGCGCGAACGTACACGCCATCGTGACCGTGCACGCGATCGTGAGCACTCCAGCCATCGTCCGCGTGAGAGGGGCGATTCGCATGCTTTAGCGCGCCCGCTTCAAGCTGTTCTCGTTGAAGTCGCCCTCGTCGAGACCGGTTTGAAAGCTGTAGTCGACCCAGGAAAGCGTGGTGCTCTTTCCGGTCTGATGATTTTCCATGTGCATTTCGTGCGCGCGCCAGAACTTGTTCAGGTACTGCCTGTAGTCACGCCATACCAGCGTCTTCATGAGATCGCCCTTGCGGTCGTAGAAGTCGACCTTGCGCCGCTGCAGGTCCTTCTGGTCGATCCAGACTTCCTGACGAGAGTAGCCCGACTTCGTGTCGACCGGGATCTGTTCGATCACATGGCACGGTTTGCCATCGAACTCTTCATCGCGCAGAAACTTGTGCGTGTACTTCTCGACTTCCTGCGACGCGATGTCTTCGAACGCGAACTCGCTCCCCATGAACGGTCCCGACTTGTTGCTCGACGAGATCCGCTTCACACGTTTCAGCGCCGGCAGGTAGAGCCACTGGTCATCCGATCCTTCCTTGTGCGAGAACGTAAGGAACGCAGTTCCCTTGACGTCGGCCGGTTCGTCGAAGATCACGAGCGTCTTGTCGCCGTCGCCCTCGACTTCGAGCGTCTTGTTTCGCATCGAACGCTCGCTCGTTTCGCCGTGCCGGTTCTTGAGCAGCATCTTGAGAGTCGCTTCGGAGTTTTTGAAGCCGTCGTCCGTGGCGTCGGCCCTGATCGCAATCGCAAGCCCTTTCTCCTCGGGCGTCTCGGCCTGCAGCGTCACAGGCTGGAGCAACAGCGCTCCGGCAAGCGCGAACAGGGGCAGTTTCGGAAGCAGGGTGCGCATCATTTTCGTGGATCCTTTCGAGGCGCCGGCAAGCTCGGCTTTCAATGTAATTTCATGAGGCTCGAGGGCGGCGGCCGATTTTCCGCCGCGCTCCATCCGTATCAGAAGCACGGGCAGGAAGAAAAAGTCTGTGATGAGCGCCACCGCGATTGCGACGGCGGTCAGGCGGCCCATCCCCGCGTTCAGGTCGAACGCCGACATCGAAAGCACCGCGAAGCCGGCGACCAGAATAATCGAGGTTACCAGAAGCGCGCGTCCGACTGTCGAGAACGCATAGCGAACAGCGTCTTCCGCATTCAGTCCCTTGTCACGCCGCGCGCGCAGATACTTCGTGAGAAAGTGCACCGTGTCGTCGACCACGATCCCGAGGCTCATGGCGGTAACGGTCGAGAGCGCCATCGTCACTTTGCCGACGAAAAGCCCCCAGATGCCGAATGCCACGATCGCGGGCACGAAGTTCGGAATCAGGCTCATCAATCCGTAACGCCAGCTCCCGAGCGCGAGGACCAGAATCCCCGATATCAGCAGCATTGCGAGAAGCGTGCCGCGCAGCATCCCCTTGATGTTGCGCTGCGATATGTACGAGAACATCACGATCGCGCCCGAACCGTGCGTTGCCATCGACGGGAGGCCGTTTTCGACGAGCCACTGATCGCCGCGTTCGACGTAGTCGCGCGTCTTCACGGTGCTCATGTTTTCGAGCGTCACGACGAACCGCGTGGCGGACTTGTCGACATTGATCTGGTTGTTGAGGTCGAGCCCGTACGGCAGCGACATTTCATAGAGAAGCAGATACTGCGCCGCCAGCTCACGCGAGTCGGGAATCCGGTAGTACGACTCGTCATCGGCGTGCATGTTCTTGTTCAGTCGTTTCAGAATCGTGTGGATCGAATTGACCTGCACTACTCCGTCCTGGGCCTCCCACCACTTCTGGAACTCCTCGAGCTTGTGCAGATACGCGGGGTCGCTGATCCCGCCGCTCTCGCCCGACGAGAGCGAGTACTCGAGCTGGTAGATCCCGGTCAGGTTATCCATCGTAAAGTCGGTCGCCACGCGGAACGGCACCGTCTCGTCGAAGTAGTTCACGAATTCGTCGTTCAGTTCGTTCATCGGGAGAGACGCGATCATCGCGAGAATGACGATGACACTCGCGAAAAAGATCGGTCGTTCCCTGCGCACGACGAAATCCGCGAAGCGGTCCATGAAGGACGATTTTGCGACTTCTTTCACCTTCGCGCGAATCGGCACGATCGCCATGAACGCGGGCAGGAACAGAATCGAGAAGAACCACGCGGCCGCAACCCCCATCGCGGTAATGTTTCCGAGATCGTGAAACGGGGGCGAGTCGCTGAAGTTCATACTTAAGAAGCCGATCGCCGTCGTGATCGATGTAATGCCGATCGGGAGGAAGTTGATGCGAATACTGTCTTTGATCGCGTCGATTTTCGCCACGCCGGCCCGCATGTCGCGAAGCATCGTGACGAGCAGATGAATCGCGTCGGCCACGGCCAGCGTCATGATCATGGTAGGCGCCGTGCTCGACGGCGGCGTGATCTTGATGCCGAGGTAGCCCGCAATGCCCATCGCCGTGATCGTGGAAAGCATGATCACGAGCAGCGTGGCCAGCGTCCCCCAGAACGAACGCAGCGTGAAAATCATCACGAGAATCATGATGCCGTACATGATCGGAACGAGCGTCGACATGTCGCGCATGCTCATTTCAGAGAACGCGTTGCTGAGCGGGCCGTTGCCGGTGATGTAAACGGCCATCCCGGGGTGCGCGGCGCGAATCTCGTCCGCGATCCCGCGCGCGAAGCGCACGGCTTCGGGGATTTCGTCCATCGACTCGTTCTTGAGCTGCAGCGTGACGTTCACGGCGGTGACGTGCGCGCGGTCATTGATCAGCCGGTCGCGCAGCAGCGGCTCCCCGATCGCGAGCCTGCGAATGCGCTCCAGATCCGCCGGACCGAGCGACGCCCCGTCTTCGTAGAGGTCTTCGACTACGAGATCGTCTTCAATTGCATAGCTGTTCTGGAAATTCGAGATCGCGTCGACCCGGATCGCGTACGGAATCTGCCACGAGGCTTCCACCATTTCTTCGACGACGGCAAGATTTTCGGGCGTGAACACGTCCCCGTCCGCGGGCGCGAGCACGAACAGAATGTTGTCGTTCTGCGTGTATACGGCCTGCAGCTTGTCGAATTCCACGAGCTGAGGATTCGTATCGCTGAAGAAATCCTTGTAGTCATTGCTGAATCCGAGGAAACGCGCCCCGGACCCGCACGCCATCGCCGCCAGGATCGTAAGCAGCACGATGGGGTAGCGCCAGCGCACCACCTGCTCCGCGAACTGGTTCACCCAGCGTTCAAACCTGCGAGACATGAGAGACTCCTTTTCCGACCTGCATACCAGCCGGTTTGTAATATTCCAAAAAAATAACCGAAGCTATCCGGCCTTCGCCGCGGGGCGCAGGCTTTCCAGATAGTTAAGAACAGCGGGGCTGGCGTCGCGCATGAACTCCACGTTCTGGGCGTTCTTGGCGAGGCCCGTGACCCCCTCGAAAATCGCGATCAGCATCGTGGCCGCCTGGCGCGGCAGAATGTCGGCCCGCACGGTTCCGAGCCCCTGTCCGCGCGCCAGCGCTTCGGCAATCCCGCCCCGCCAATGGTCCACGATCCGGGAAAGTCGCAGGCGAAAGCCGTCGTCGATCCCGGACATTTCGTTGATTAAGTTATTGAGCGGGCAACCGTTACGCAAGTCTTCCGGCTTCATTTCGCTGTCGAACTGCTCCAGAATATGGCGAAGGGTGGTGAGGGGATCGTCGGACTTCTCGAGCGGCTTGACCCAGCGGCCGTCGATCCAGCCGTAGATCAGTTCGTCGACAACCGCGTACCCGAGCGCGTGCTTGTTCTCGAAGTGATAATAGAGAGCGCCCTTCGTGACTCCGGCCGCCTCGAGAATGTGATCGAGGCTGGCCGACTGGAAACCGTCGCGGTGCATTTCGTGAAACGCGGCTTCGAGGAGCTTCTGTCTGGTTCCGGCGGGGTCACGTGTGATTACCATACCGATCAGTATGTAGCGGGCAGGGCAGTTCGTCAAGAGCAGAAATCATGGAAACGATCAGGGAATTTCGATTTCTCCCCGGGCAAACGTGTAGCAGCCTCCGGCCAGCCGCACCCGGTCGCCCGTCAGCGTGCACCGGACGGCGCCCCCACGCGACGAAAGCTGGCGCGCCTCGAGAATCGTCTTCCCGAGCCGCTCCGCCCAGTAGGGGACCAGCGTGCAGTGGGCCGACCCCGTGACCGCGTCTTCGGGAACCCCGATCGCGGGGGCGAAGAATCGAGAGACGAAGTCCACATCCTCGCGAGCGGAAGGCGCCGTGATCATCACGCTCTTGTACGGGAGCCGTTGCAGCGCGTTGAAGTCGGGCCGCACGGCGCGTACGTCCTCCTCGCGAGGGAGCACGATCATGAGATCCCTCGCGAGAAATGCTTTTTCGACCGGCACGCCGAGCGCCTGGGCGACTACGGCACCGACCTCGACCGGCTCGGCGGGGCGCGCGGGGAAATCGAGCGCAAGATCGTCCCCGTCCACGTCGACGGCAAGTTCCCCGCTCAGCGATCGAAACCGGAGCCGTTCCGATTTCTCTCCAAGCTCGTTGCGAAGAACATGAGCCGTGGCCAGCGTGGCGTGACCGCAGAGGTCGATTTCGATCGACGGCGTAAACCAGCGCAGATGCCACGCCCCCGTCCCTTCGGGAACGAAGAACGCCGTCTCGGCGAGCTGGTTCTCCATCGCGATATTCTGCATCACCCGGTCGGGCAGCCATTCCGGCAGCGGGCACACTCCGGCCGGATTCCCCCGGTAGGGAACGGCTGAGAACGCGTCTATATGATAGTAGGGAATCTTCATGATGCCTCCCGATCTGACCGCGCCGGCCCGGGGCCGGACAGTTCGCCCGTGCGCGCGACCCGACACGCGCTTTCCCGCAATTGTACACGGGCGTCTGCGCGGCGGCGAGCTCATGCCGAAAGGTGATAGACTCTGCGCGTGACAAACGCGACCCCGCCATCCGAGTTCCGCCTCACCCCCAGCTGGGGAGCGGTTGTCTTTCTCCTCGCAATTCTGATTCGCATGCTGGCCATGTTCGAGATCCAGGACGTGCCGGCTCTCATGAAACCGACGAACGACGGCGCGCGCTACCACGAACAGGCCGTCGCGCTCGCATCAGGTGAATGGCCGTTCGAGGGCGCGTTCTATCAGTCGCCGGCCTATCCCTTCTTCGAGGCCGGGCTCTACAAGGTATTCGGACCCGATCCGCCCGTCGTGCTGCGCGCGCAGATCGTGCTCGGCGCACTCTCCGCGCTGCTTCTCGCGCTCGCCACGGCCCATCTGTTCGGCCCGGCGGCGGGGCTTCTCGCCGGGTTCTGCTATGCGCTCTACGGCCCGGGGATTCTGTGGGATCTCGGTTATCAGAAGACGTCGCTCGCTCAATTCCTGCAGTGTCTCGCGCTCTGGCTGCTCGTCCGTCACGCGACTCGGGGAACGAGCACGAAAAACAGCTCCGGCGCGGCGCTCAGCGCGCTCATGCTCGGCATCGCGCTCGGGCTCATGAGCATCACGCGCGAAACGCTTCTCCCGATCGCGCTCGCCGTGCCCGTGCTGCTCTGGTGGCACGGGAGGCGCCGCGGCCGGACCGCCGGTCTCGTGACGCCGGTTCTGATCGCCGCCGGACTCGTGCTCGCGCTGCTGCCGACGACGATCTACAACGCGTCGCGCGGGGGAGGCTTCGCGGTCACCACCGTGCAGGCCGGCCCGAACTTCTACATCGGCAATCATCGCGGCGCGACCGGAACGTACGAAGAACTGCGGCCGGGCCGCCAGGACCCGCGCTTCGAGGGGGCCGACGCGAAGGCGATCGCGGAGGAGGAGTCGGGGCGCGCGCTCACCGCCTCGGAAGTATCGCGCTTCTGGGTGCGCGAGGCGCTCGGTGAAATGCGTGAAGCCCCCGGTGAAGCCTTCGCGCTCATGTTTCGGAAGCTGCGACTCGCGTGGAATCAGTACGAAGTCCCCGACGCCTGGGGGATGGCGTTCTATCGCGAACAGTCGCGTGCCTTCCGCTTTCTCGCGCCGCTTCATTTCGGCGTGGTCGCGCCGCTCGCGATTCTCGGTCTCGTCGCGTCGCTCCGGGGGAAGCGTCGTCGCGCGCTTCTCTGGTTCGCCGCTGCCGCCGCGGGAATCACTGTTTTCGTCGCCCTGTTCTACATCTTCGGGCGTTATCGTGCGCCGCTCGTGCCCGTACTGATTCCGGTCGCCGCCTGCGGCATTCTCGCGCTCGTTCGAGCCTTGCGCGCGCACACCACTTCCGACCTCGGGAAGTACGGCGCGGTGCTCGCCGTGTCGATGATCGCGATCAACGTGCCCATGCTCGAAGAACCGCTCGAAGAGAGCGTTTCATTCGTAAACGCCGCGCTCTTTCATATCGACCGCGAGGAATGGGAGCCGGCGGAACGTTACCTGCAATCCGCGCTCACCCTCGATCCCCAAAGTCCTTCCGGCTATCGGGAACTCGGACGTGTGCTGATCGCGCGCGAGAAGTTTCAGGAAGGTGCCGACGCTCTCGATCGCGCTGCGCAGCTCGCGCCCGGCTGGGTCAATCCGCGGATCGACAAAGGAGAACTCCTCATGCGGTTCGGACGTTTCGACGAAGCTCTGGTCGAATATCGCGAGGCGGATCGCCTGCTGCCAGGCAACGACTTCATCCGTGGTAGACTTGCCGAGCTCGAACAGAGAGCCGCGACGGGCCAGGCGCCCCCTCCCCGCTAGGCCGGGCGGCCATACCGCGCCAGACCGCTAAGGCCGTGTGCAGCCCTTCCTGGAGCCGGCCCGGAGCCTGTCCGGAGGCGGTCGGGGAGCCCGCCCGGACACTGCTTTGTCCGGGAATTCTCCCTTTACAATTGACGGGCCCTCTGTTGTATACTGTTCTGTCTGACCACAAGCCCCTTTCACAGGCCGGTCTCACAAAACGTAACTGATTGATTTTTGGATAGTTAGTAGAAGGAGATTCTCATGGCCCGCAGATGCCAGATTACCGGAAAAGGGCCGCTGACCGGTAACAACGTCTCACACGCCCACAATAAGACGAAGAGACGTCAGCTTCCGAACCTTCAGTGGAAGCGGATTTTCGTCCCCGAACTCGCTCGGACCGTTCGCGTTCGCGTTTCGACGCGCGCCCTTCGCACGATCACGCGCAAAGGCTTCATGGCCTTCCTGCGCAGCGAAGGACTCAGCCTCCGCGACGTCACCCGCTAGAGACGGGCTCGCGTGAAGGCGAATCTCCTCGGTCCGCTCGCCCCGGCGACCGGCCAGGGGCTCGGGACCTGCGGGATCCGCACTTCCGCTCCCGTGCGGTAAGAATCAGGACAAATAAGTAAAACGCCGCTTCCACATGGAAAGCGGCGTTTTCGTATTCAGGGAAAAAGACAAGAATCAGAAGTCAGGTTAGAGGCCGGTGAGTGTTTCGATATCCTGCTCGCGATCGAGCAGGTGCACGCAGGCGTGCTCCTACCTCCTCTCCGGATTCCTTCCGCTCGCAAAAGAGGGATCAACGCAAAAAAGGCCGGTTCCCGGAGCCCTGAGCCCCATTGGCCGTTGAGCCAGGGCGAAGGGCGGAGGGAATCCGGCCTCTTTGCGAATGAAATCTCTCTCCCTATTGTACGATGTCGAGCAGTTGCACGTCGAAGACGAGCGTCGCGTTCGGCGGAATGACGCCACCCGCGCCGCGATCGCCGTAGCCGAGCTCGGAGGGAATGAAGAGAACGCGCTTTTCGCCGACCTTCATGTCCGTGAACGCGAGGTCCCATCCCTGAATCACGCGACCGACGCCGATCTGCGTTTCGAACGGCTGCCCGCGATCGACGCTCGAGTCGAACTTCGTGCCGTTCAGCAGGTAGCCCGTGTAATGCGCCGAGATCGTCTGCCCTTTCGTCGGGACAGCGCCGTCACCTTCGGCGGTCACGATATATTCGAGCCCGGATTCGTCTCTCTGCATCTTCGCCATGTCGACGCCGAGCGTCTTGGCAATATCCGCCTTCGTACCTTCTGTGGTTGCCACGTTCTCTCCCTTGGTCTCCGCGGGTTGACTGGTTTCGGGCGCCGCTTTTTCCGCGGTGTCGTCCGATTTGTTACCGCCGCACGAGAACCCGATCAACGCGATCAGGCCCGCGAGAATGAGTTGTTTGTTCATCAGGGGAATCGACTCCTTTCAAAGTTCCGAATTGTCCGGCCCCGATTGTAGCCCGCAAGCGGTGCGAAGAAAAGCAGAAGGGCATCTCCACTCGCGGGGTGACAGGCGGCCCCGGCTCCCCTAAGCTGTGCCCCAGCAGGAGGTTTCCATTGCTGAACGTCATCTGGGCCGCATTTTTCCTCGTCGGTTTCGTCGCGGCCTGCTATCGCGCATTCGTCCTCGGCGACACCGCCGTCTTCCAGGAAGTGGTCGCCTCCACGTTCGACCTGTCGAAAACCGCGTTCGAAATCGCCCTCGGGCTGACGGGGGTCATGTGCCTCTGGCTCGGTATCCTGAAACTGGGCGAAGCCGGGGGCGCTGTCGATCTGCTGAGCCGCCTCGTGCGCCCGCTCTTCCGCCGACTCTTCCCTAGCATCCCCGCAGGGCATCCGGCCGAAGGCTCGCTGCTCATGAACATGGCCGCGAATATGCTCGGCCTCGACAACGCCGCCACGCCGATCGGCCTCAAAGCCATGCGGTCGATGCATGAACTGAACCCCGATAAAGATACCGCGAGCGACGACCAGATCCTGTTCCTCGTCATCAACACGTCCGCGGTCACGATTCTCCCCGTCACGATCTTCACGTACAGAGCGCAGATGGGCGCCGCGGATCCGACGGATGTCTTCCTGCCGATTCTGATCGCGACGTTCTGCAGCACCATGGCGGGGCTCATCGTAACCGCGATCGTGCAGCGCCGGAATCTGCTGCAGCCGGTCATCCTCGCGTATCTCGGAGCGATGACGGCCGTGATCGCGGGACTCGTGCTCTACTTCGGCCGGTTGCCCAAAGAAGCGATGGAGTCCCAGAGCGCGACCTTCGCGAACTTCCTGATCCTTTCGGTGATCATCGCGTTTCTCGTGAGCGCGCTCCGCAAGCGCGTGCCTGTTTACGAGACGTTCGTCGAAGGCGCAAAAGACGGATTTCAGGTCGCGGTGACGATTATTCCGTATCTCGTGGCGATGCTCGTGGCGATCGGCGTGTTCCGCGCGAGCGGGGCGCTCGATCTCGCGCTCGGCGGCGTGCGCACTGTGGTGGAAGCGATGGGGGTGGATTCGCGCTGGGTGGAAGCGCTCCCGACGGCGCTCATGAAGCCGCTTTCAGGGAGCGGCGCGCGCGGCATGCTGATCGAAACGATGCAGACACACGGGGCCGACTCGTTCGCGGGCCGTATCGCAAGCGTGGTGCAGGGGAGCACCGAAACGACTTTCTACGTGCTCGCCGTTTACTTCGGTTCGGTCGGCATTCGGAAGACACGGCACGCTGTCGGATGCGGACTCGCGGCGGATTTCGCCGGCATTATCGCGGCGATCGTGGTGGGTTACTTCTTCTTCGGGTAGGGTGTGGGGCCGGGCGGTTTGCTCAGCGAGTTTTAGCGTCGTCGATCAGTGACAAAATCCGGAGGCCCATCTGGATGCGCAGGGAATCGATTTCGCTGCCCGAAAGTTCTCCGTCTCGATACTTGCGAAGCAGAACAGCCTGCGGGGCAGCACGCTGGCCGGGAACAATCCTGCTCTGGGCGCCGCCCCAGTGGATCAAGAGACATCCCCTGCTCAAACGGTCGGCAATAGCACGCATCTCGAGTTCACGACGCTTCTCCCAATCCATGGGGGGGACCCTCCGCACTATCCCGCTCGGAGAAGTCGTGTCGAGCTGGCTGCAGAAACGTTCACTCATGATGAGTCGAGGAATCGAATGGAGTTGAATCACGAATGTGCCCATCTCTACCGAAGCCAGTTTTGTATCAGCAAGTGTATCGTAGTGCGCTTTTAGAAGATGGAGGGCCTCGATACAGGAATGACCTTGATCGAGGAAGGCGGCGTGCCGTTCCCGCAGTGCGGATATCGCTTCTGTAATCCGGCCTCCGCCCGAGCCAGTCCGGCGTGTCTCAGCGGCGACTCGAGGTCGCCTCAGCGGCATGACCAATCGCCCGTGCGAGCCATTCGCGCGAATTCCGAGGACGTAGATTCCCCGGTTTGTGTTTAGAATTCGAAATGGCGGGAGAATCTCGCGGCCTTCCAGCCAGAGGAAGCCGGAGTCGACCGACACCGTGATATTCAGGATTTCAAGGGAGTCGGCAGGAACTCCGCCAGCATCCCTGGGCAGCGCTTCGATCAAGGCGCGAGCCGATCTTTGTACGCCTTCATCGTCGGGCTCACTGGGTGTCGCCACTCCTGCGACCAGCAGGAGCGCAGCGATCTGACACCAATGCGTGCGGAGCTTCATCTTCGAACTATCTTGGCTGGGGCTCAGATCGTCAAGTCCACGATAGTGATTCGGGCCGGCGCCCCTTACATCCGTACCGCACGCACGATCAGGCCCGGGTCGTGCACTTCCACCGCGGGGGTCGCGCCGGTTACGTCGAACCGGATCCGCACGGACTCGCCGCCGCCGGGATAGAACGTGTCTTCGCCGAGATAGCCCAGGAAGCGCGCGAAGCGTCCCGTTCGTTTGAGGCGAAGGCCGCGGTCCACGAACACTTCGAAGCTGTCCGTTTCACCCGGGCCGAAGACGTACTTCCCGACGTACTTCTCGAGCTCGTCTTCGTCGATTGCGACCTTGGCCGGCCCTTCATCGGCGCCGCCGACTTTTTCGAGATACGCAACGACGGCGGCCGCGTCTTCCCCACCGGCTTGTGCATGGCGGAGCAGCGTGATGCCGTGCGGCCCGGGCTGACTCTGGATGCCGGAACGCGTTTCTACGAACGACCGCACCGTCGCGAGGTCGCCCATCATCGCGGCGGAGAACAGATTCGGGCGCGCGCCATGTTCGATCAGAAGCTCGGCAATGTCGCGCCGTCCCATGTGCGATGCGGCACCGAGAGCAGTCTCCCAGTCGCCGAACCCCCAGTCCCATGATGCCTTCGCGAGCGTCGGGCGTGCTGTTACAAGTTCCTTCACGACGTCGAACTTCGTGTGCGAGGCCCCTACGATCGCGCGGACATCATCGGGATCGTGCGCGGGAAAGTGGTCGTGAAACTCCGGCTTGCCGTCCGCTGTCGCGGGATCGACGGGATCCGCCCATGCGATCCCACCGAACAGCGAGCGCGCGGTCAGTCCGAGTCCCGACGCCGCCGCCCCCGTAAGCGTTCCCGTCAGAAACTCGCGACGGTCGATGCCGCGATTTTCGCCAGCCGTAACTTCAGTGCCATCATTCATCGATCGTTTTTCCTTCGCGTTCATCCCGGTCTCCTTCGTCAGCGGATCAGCGTCATCCGGCGCGCCGCTGTACGCACGCCGTCGATCGCCAGTTCATAGAAGTAGACGCCGGATGCAGGCGCCCCGTCAGCGGTCGTGAATCGTGTTTCATGTTCTCCCGCCTCGACTGCGCGGTCGAGCGGGCGGGCGACCACGCGCCCGGCGGTATCGTAAATCGTGATCGTCGCGCGCCCCGCGCGATTCATCGTGAAGCGGATTGTTGTCACGGGGTTGAACGGGTTCGGCTCGTTCGCATGAAGCACCGCCGCACGGGTACCGGGGACCGACTGGGCGCCGTCAAAAGCGCCACCGACCACCCCGGCCACTCCCGTCGTCGGGCTTTCCACGATCGTCATGAACTGGTTCACGGAAAATGTACCGAAGCGCTCCACGATGCCCGACGGCCATTCGATCACGAGCGAGTCGACCTGCGCCGCGTCGCCGAGTCCGAACTCGACGGGGAGCGAGTTCATCGCGTTGTATCCCGTCTGCGTGCTCACCTCGCGCATCTGCCAGAACGTATTCCCGCCGATCGTCGCGAGCAGACGCGCCTTCGCGCCGATCGCCGAAAGGTTCGAAATCGTTCCTTCCAGCGTGATCTGGATCCAGCCGTTGCCGTTCGCCTGATCGTTCCGATACAGGAAGTTGCTCTGCACGACCGGGTTATCGCCGTTCGTCACGACCAGGTCGAGGTCGCCGTCCCCGTCGTAGTCAGCCCAGGCGGAACCGTTCGAGCGCCCGGCGTCATTCACGATCGCCCCGGCCACGACTGTTACAAACGTCCCGTCGCCGTTGTTCAGGTAGAGGATGTTGTCTTCGTTCAGATCGTTCGCGACAAAGAGATCGAGGTCGCCGTCGTTGTCGCAGTCGCCCCAGGCGCCGCAGACTGAATTCCCGCCGTCCGTGACGAATCCGCCCGTCACGACCTTCGCAAAAGCGCCCGCGCCTTCATTACGATAATAGTAGTTGTTCGCGCCGGAGTAGTTCGTCACGTACAAGTCCAGATCGCCGTCGTTGTCCGCGTCGCCCCAGCTTGCGCCGACCGAGTTCGCGATGTCCGTGCCGAACTCGCCGGTCGTGATGCGCGCGAACACGTTGTTCCCCTCGTTCCGATAGAACAGGTTCACCTGGCCCGCGATGAAATTCCCGTTTGCGACAAAGAGATCCGCGTCGCCGTCGTTATCGTAATCCGCCCACGACGAACCGAGGCTCGCGCCTGCGTTTGTCGCAATCGGAGCCGACGTGATCGACGTGAACACATTCCCACCGTCGTTCCGATACACGCCGTTCACGGCCTTGTGATTCGCCGCGTAGATATCGAGGTCGCCGTCATTATCCGTATCGGCCGCGCACGTGCTCCAGGAGCGCCCGGCGTCCGTCACGTGCGGCCCGCTCCCCGCAACCGCGAAAGCGCCGCCGCCTGTGCCGCGATAGTGCACGTTCGACGTTCCCGTGTTCGAAGTACCGTGATTCACGTAGAGGTCCAGGAAGCCGTCGTTGTCGAGGTCCGCGAAGAATCCGCCATACGTATTTGCCCCGCTCGCGACCGGCGCTCCCGAGAGAATGCGCGCGAACGTGCCCGCGTCGTTGCGATAGAGCAGGTTCACCTGGCTGAGAATGTTCGCGATATGCAGATCGAGGTCGCCGTCCTGGTCGATGTCACCCCAGGCGGCGCCCTCCGAGTAGAGCCCGTCGTTCTCGACCTCGCTGCCCGTCATCCGCGCGAACGGCTGAGCGTGCGCCGAAGTCGCCAGCGCCCCGAACAAAGTGCCGAATAGAATAGTGAACGGCGCAAGTGCGCGCGCAATTGCGGGCATGATAAAATCTCCTGGTGCGATTCCGGGTTGATCGGGAGGGATCGGCGCTTTCGCCACTATCTGAGTGCCTGCCAATTGTACCACAAATGATTTAGGTGCCGTACCTGGCGTGTCAGAGCAGGCCCGCCCCACGCGCCCTCTATCCGCTCTTCTCTTCTCTCTAACCTCTTCCTCTTTCCCCTCTTCCTCTTTCCCCTCTTCCTCTCTTCCTCTTCCTCTTCCTCTTTCCCCATTCCCCATTCCTCCTTCCCCATTCCTGATTCCTCACGCCCGCGACCACGGACGACCTGGGCATGCGCGTGGGGCGTTCCCCGCAGCCTGAGCCCCATTGGAGGACCGGGGGCACGGCGATCAGGTTTCGGCATCCCTGTCAGCAGGTCCGACAGGGCGAAGGCGAGGAGAACGCCCCACGCGCATGCCCAGCAGCGTCCACCGCCGTCCGACAGGGCGAAGGCGAGGAGAACGCCCCACGCGCATGCCCAGCAGTGTCCGCTCCTTACGCGCCGTATTCGAAGATCAGGTAGATCACGAGCAGAATAGCGACCCAGACCGCGATGCTTCCGGTCGCCCAGGTGCGGCCGAAGATCCCGTCGGGGCCGAGGTGATGGCGCCCGGCCTGCTGCAGGCCGCTCACGAACGAAAGCGCGAGTCCTGCTCCGAAGAGGCGCACGCGTTCCGCGACCATCGCAACACCGCGCGCGGTTGCAGGGAGCGCGCGCCGGTAGAGCCAGTCGATATCGAGGTGCACGGCGCGCAGTTCCGGCGGATAGAGATGCGTAAGCTTGAGCCACGTAAACGCGAGCGCGCTGAAGAACAGAATCTGCATCTGCGTCAGAACGTGCGTCCCGGTGTACGGAACATAGTCGACCGGCCAGGGAAGCCGCGCGTAGAGAAACTGCGGGAAGCAGCCGATGCCGATGCAGAGTACGGCGCCGATTCCCATCGCGAACAGCATGCTTTTGGGCGCCTCTTTGACGCGCAGTCCCGAGTCGTGCGAGAAGAACGCAAAGAACGGAATTTTGATCCCCGCGTGATGGAACACGCCGGCCGACGCGAAGAGCAGAATCATCCAGACGACGATGTGATGTTCGTGCAGCACGGCCGCGACGACCATCGATTTGCTCACGAATCCGGAGAAGAGCGGGAACGCCGAGATCGACGCGGCGCCGACGCAGCAGAACACGGTCGTGAACGGCATGCTCTTGTAAAGTCCGCCGAGGTCCGACCCGTTCACGTGCCCCACGCGATAAAGCACTGCGCCCATCGACATCATGAGCACGCCTTTGAAGAGCACGTCGTTGAACGCGTGCGCGACGGCGCCGTTCAGCGCGAGGTCCGTGCCGATACCGACACCCACGACCATGAAGCCGATCTGGTTGATCATGCTGTAGCCGAGAACCCGGCGCAGGTCGTTTTCGATCACGGCGAAGAAGATCGGGAACGCGGCCATCGCCCCCCCCACGATCACGAGAATCGGCTCGCCCGCGAAGCCGCGCGCGAGCGCGTAGACGGCCACTTTCGTCGTGAACGAGCTCAGGAACACGGTCCCGACGGGGGTCGCTTCGGGATACGCGTCGACGAGCCAGCTGTGCAGGAACGGGAACGCGGCTTTGATGCCGAGCGCGAGCAGGATCAGCTTGCCGCCGAGCGTCGCGATCCCGATTTCGTTGAACGCAAGCGAACCCGTTTCGCGAAGATGAAGAATCGCGCCGGCCAGCAGAATGACGCCGGAAAGAATCTGTACGATCAAGTAACGCATGCCCGAGCGGTTCGCGCGTTCGGTTCCGCGCGCCCAGATCAGGAACACGGACGTCACGGCAAGCAGTTCCCACGCGACGAACAGCGTGATCAGATCGCCCGCGAACACCGCAAGCAGCGCGCTCCCGGCGTAAAGCAGACCCGAGACACGCTGCAGTCGATCGCCCGCCTCCCACGCAAAGAGCAACGCGAGAAACGCGGCGATATGAAACAGGTAATTGAAGAGCAGGCTGAGCCGGTCGACACGGAACGGCATCAGTTCGTAATCGAAAATCGAGAGCGTGATTTCCGTCCCGGCCGTGAGCTGGAACGCGCTCCACGCCGAAACGATCGGCACGAGCAGCGCAACGAGCGCCTGCGCACGACCGCGCAGCATGGCGACAAGCAGCGCGCCCGCGAAGAATACGAGCGCCGGGTGCAGGTTACTCATGGTGCGTCCCCGCCGCTTTTGCTGCCGCCGGGGTTCCCGCCGGCGTTCCCCCCGGGCATGCCATCCTCGGCCGAATCGTAATAGTCGTCTTTGCGAATGAGCAGCTTCCGCATCTCCTTCGCGGCAAGAACGAGGATCACGCACGAAACGAAGCCGTAGATTCCGTAAAACCCGAAGATCTTCTCCATCGGCTCGTCGACATGGCGATGGTAGAAGAAGTCCGCGAGAAAGAGCCCCGCGCACGTAACGTAGAGACCGCGCAGGATCAGCTTCACGTTCTTCGGCTGGTCGAACCAGTACTGTTTTTCGTTCGGACGATTCTCGCTCATCATCCCATCCCTTCGAGCAATCGATAGACTGAATCCGCATAGAAAAAGAGCACGATACATCCGATGGCCGTCACGCAGATCGGAACCAGGCATAACAGGGGCGCTTCGGAAAACGTAAGCGTTTCACCGGGGGCGAGCCCCTTCGGCGCACGAAAGAACGCGCGGAGCGGAATCGGAAGCAGGTACGCCACGTTCAGAAGCGAACTCACCATCAGCACGGCGATCGGAATCATGCGTCCCGCCTCGGCCGCGCCGAGCACGAGGAACCATTTGCTCCACATGCCGCCGAGCGGCGGCAGACCGATCACCGAAAGCGACCCGATGAAGAACGCAGCGAACGTGATCGGCATTGCGCGGCCCAGGCCTTCCATGTCGCTGATGTTCTTCTTGTGCGTCGCCACGTAAATCGCGCCGGCGCAGAAAAAGAGCGTGATCTTGCCGAACGCGTGCATCGCGATGTGCATGCTGCCGCCGATCATCGAAGCCTGTGTCGCGAGCGCCGCGCCGAGCACGATATACGAAAGCTGCGAGATCGTCGAATACGCGAGCCGGGCTTTCAAGTTGTCCTTCGTCATCGCGATCAGAGACGCGAGCACGATCGTGCCCGAAGCGACGTATATGAGCCATTCGTTCACGCCGGTTTCGGTCAGGAGGTCGAGCCCGAAGATGTAGACCACCACTTTCATGACCGTGAACACGCCGGCCTTCACAACCGCAACGGCGTGCAGCAGGGCGCTCACGGGCGTCGGCGCCACCATGGCCGCGGGCAGCCACCTGTGGAACGGCATGAGCGCGGCCTTCCCCGTCCCGAACGCGAACAGCGCGAGCAGGATGCCGATCGTCATCGGGTCTGCTTTGCCCGCGAGAATGCCGCCGGGCGTAAAGTCGAGCGTCCCCGTCAGGAACCAGGTCCAGATGATGGCGAGCAGCAGAAAGCAGATCGAGGTCGTAAAGAGTATGCCGAGATACACGCGGCCCGCGCGCATGGCTTCATTCGTGCGACTGTGTGTAACGAGCGGATACGTCGAAAGCGTGAGCGCTTCATAAAATATGAAGAGTGTGAAGAGATTCGCGGCGAACGCGATCCCGACCGACGCGGCGATGGCGATCGCAAAGCACGCGAAGAAGCGCGTCTGGCTCGGCTCGTCGTGCGCGCGCATGTAGCCGATCGCGTAGAGCGTGGTCACGATCCAGAGGCCGGACGCGAC
Organism: Candidatus Eiseniibacteriota bacterium; assembly: GCA_029262235.1. Taxonomy (GTDB): domain Bacteria; phylum Orphanbacterota; class Orphanbacteria; order Orphanbacterales; family Orphanbacteraceae; genus JABDJQ01. The sequence goes on from JAJCZU010000008.1 coordinate 77,210, forward strand.
GAGCGCGAACAGCATGCCGAGCGGCTCGAGCGCGAACGCGATCGGAAGCCCCGGCAGCACCTCCCACACCACTGCTTCGGGGCGGGCGCCGTTCATGACCGCGGGCGCGAGCGGCGCGACAAGCAAAAGCAGCACCACGCCGGTCACGATCGAAATCGTCTCGCGCAGGTTCGGCGAGCGCCCGGTCAGGCTGACGAGCGCCGCGCCGATCAGGGGCACGAGCGGCGCGATCAGCAGCGTCATTTCGTGGCTCATGCGTGTCCTCCGAGCAGAAAGACGGCCGCGGCGCGCGCGACACCGACCGTCCATTCGGTATTGATCCCGAACACGATCGTGGCAAGGACGAGAATCGCGGTCGGCACGAGCATCGAAAGGGGCGCTTCCCCGACAGGGTCGGAGTCGCGATCGCGGGGCTGGAAGTACGCGAACTCGACAACGCGCCAGACGTAAATGACGGCCAGCAGCGACGAGAGCAGAACGAGGGCTACGGCGAGCCAGTGTCCGGTTTCGATCGCCGCGAGAATCAGATACCACTTGCTGATGAAGCCCACCGTGAGCGGAACGCCGATCATCCCGAGCCCGCCCAGCACGAACAGAAACATCGTGACCGGCATCGCGCGGCCGAGCCCGCGGAACGCGTTCAGGTCCGATGAGCCCACGCGATAGACGACCGCAGCGACCACGAGAAAGAGCGCGCCCTTCATGAGCCCGTGATTAAACAGGTGCACGATGCCGCCCGTGAGGCCGTTCTCGCTCGCGAAGCTGATGCCGAGAACGATGTATCCGATCTGCGCCACGCTCGAGTACGCGAGCAGTCGCTTCACGTTGTTCTGAAAGATCGCCGCGGCGGACATGATCACGATGCCGACGAGCGCGAGCGAACCGAGGATCTGCGAGACGCCGATCCTGTCGAACGCGAACGCGGGTCCGTAGATCGAGAACAGAAAGCGGATCATCACATACACGGCCACTTTCGTTGCGGTGGAAGCGAGAAACGCGCTCACGATCGAAGGCGCATACGTATAGGCGTTCGGCAGCCACATATGAAGCGGGAAAAGCGCCATCTTGAGACTCACGCCGACCATGAAGAACGCGAACGAGACGAGAACCGTGCGCGTGTCGCCGACGGCCGGAAGCCGCGCGGCAAGATCGGCCATGTTGAGCGTGCCCGTCATCTGATACAGCAGCCCGATGCTGATCAGGATGAACGTCGATCCGATCGTGCCCATGATGAGGTACTGGTACGAAGCGTAGAGCGCCCGGCGCTGATGCCCCATCGCGATCAATACATAGGAAGAGAGAGCGGCGATTTCGAGGAACACGAAGACGTTGAACGCGTCGCCCGTAATCGTGATGCCGAGGAGCCCGGTCTGGCACAGCAGCATCGCGGCGTAGAAGAAATGGCGCCGATCGCCGGGGATTTCGCTTTCCACGCTCTTTTTCGCGGCCAGCATGACCATCGCGCCGAGAAGCGCGACGAGCAGCAGCACGAACGAGTTGAGCGGTCCGATTCTGTATTCGATCCCCCACGGCGCGGCCCACCCGCCGAGTTCGTACACGATCGGGCCGGTCGCCATCACTGTCGCGAGAAGCCGTGTCGCGACGAACAGCGACGCCAGCGAACACGCCAGCGCAAGCCAGTAGGCCAGCACACCTCTGCCGGTCAGAACGCAAAGAGGCGCGCCGAGAAGCGGGATCAGAATTTGAATGACGGGGTGCTCGGCGATCAACGCTTGATCCCCCGCTCGATATCGTGAATTTCCTCTTCTTCGATCGTTTCGTAGACATGATCGATCCGCACCACAATCGCAAGCCCGAGCGCCGTGGTGGCGAGTCCGACGACGATCGCTGTCAGGATCAGAACGTGCGGCAGCGGGTTCGAGTAGATCTCGATCGTCTTGTCGAGGATCGGCGCCGTCCCCCCGCGCACCTTCCCCATTGTAATGAAGAGCAGGAAGACCGAAGTCTGAAAGATATTGAGACCGATCAGCTTCTTCACGAGATTCTGCCGTGCGATCACGATATAGAATCCCGTCATCATGAGCGTGATGACGACCCAGTAATTGAACAGGCCGAATTGTTCGCTCATGATTCCAGCCGATCCGCGAACGCGTAGTAAATGCAGATAACGACGGCCGCTACAGTGATTCCTACACCCAGTTCCACGAGCAGGATTCCGAGATGCTGCCCGTGCACGGGGTGATGATGGTTCAGCGCGTTGTAGTCGAGATAGTTTCCGCCCATGAAAAGCGTGGCAACCCCGACACCGGCGTAAAGCAGAATGCCGAGCGACATGAAGATGTAAACGGCGCGATAGGGAATGACTTTGCGCGCGATTCTGGGCGTGAAGATGAGGCCGTAGAGCACAATCGCCGCGGCGAAGATGACGCCCGCCTGGAAACCGCCGCCCGGACCGTAGTCGCCATGAAACTGCGTATAGAGACCGAACAGCAGAATGTACGGCAGGAAGAACTTCGTGACGGCGCGCAGAATGGAATGGTGTCTCACGACCCTTTTTCCTCTTTGCGCCAGCGCAGGAGAAGCATGACGCCGAGACCGGCCGTAAAGATCACCACGGTTTCGCCGAGCGTATCGTAGCCTCGATAGCTCGCGAGCACGGACGTGACGACGTTCGGGACACCGATCTCCGCGTACGAGTCGTTGAGATAGCGCGGCGCCACATGCTGATGCACGGGCGCTTCGGGATCGCCCCAGTCAGGCATGTCGAGCGTGCCGTAGATCAGAAAACCGCCTGTCACGAGCACGACGAAGAATGCCGGCAACGAAAACTTCGCCACCTTCTCGCGGCGCGCGGTAACGGCGAGCGTAATGAGCATCAGAACGGTCGAAACGCCGGCGCCCACGGCGGCTTCGGTAAACGCCACATCCACAGCGTCGAGTGCCGTCATCCAGCACGCGGAAAGCAGGCTGTAGAGGCCGGCGAGCATCACGGCCGCAAAGAGATTGCGCAGGCGCGAAATCGCGATCGCCGTAAACGCCAGCATCAGGAGAACAGCGATGTCGATCATGAATTCGATGACGTTCCCTCCTTCCGGTACGGCTCATGGTGGTTGCGCCAGGCGGTTTTCGCGAGGGCGTGCGTCGCGGTCGGACTCGCGATCAGAAGGAAAAGAAGCAGAAACATGAGCTTCACGGTAATCAGCGAAAGTCCGGCCTTGATCATGAAGCCGAGCACCAGAAATCCGGCGCCGGTCGTGTCGATCATGCCGGCGGCGTGAAGACGCGTGTAGAAACCCGGCAGACGGAGCAGGCCGAGAGCCCCGATCAGGCAGAACACGGCCCCGATTACGAGGCAGACGTCGCTCAAGATGGTGAAAACGGCGGTCACAGCTTCTTCGTCTCTTCTTTCTCGCGATCGGACCCGTACTCGCGCAGGCCGAAGAACTTGAGAACCGCCACGGTTCCGATGAAGTTCAGGAGGCCGTATACGATGGCCAGATCGAGGAACTCAGGGCGTCCGTTCAGAAAGCCGTGCACGACGATGAACAGAACCGTGGACGTTCCGAACGAGTTGACGGACAGAATGCGATCGTAGAGGGAAGGTCCGCGAAACGCGCGGATCAGTGTCATGAACATCGTAATGAGGATCGCGGCCATCGCGAACGGGATCATGACTTTCCCTCCAGGCGGCCAACGCGGCGGTCGATCGAGCCTTCCATGACGTCGTCGGCCATTTTTTTCGTGAGCGCGTGCGTCAGAATGTCGTTGTCGTGCAGCTCCACGGAAACAGTGCCGGGGGTCAGCGTGATCGAGTTTGCGTGGATCACTTCGCCGAGATCGGTCTTCTGGCTCATCTTCGGGTTCACGAATTCTGGATCGATCGCGATTTTCGGCGAGAGAATGATACGCGCCACCGTGAAGCTCGAAAGAATCACCTGCCCGCAGAGCCACGGAAGATAGAGTGCGATCGCGAGCACATGCTCGAGCGGCACTGTTTCTTCATCGATCGTGTCCATGCGATGCGTGATCCAGACGACCAGCGCGCACGACAGGACACCGAACGAAATGATGAGCGGCGTGTAATGCCCCGACCACAACAGCCACGTGCCGAGCAGAACAACGCCTAAATAGACGGCATGTTTCATGAGTTCTTTCCCTGATTTTTCGCGCGGAGTATGTCACCCGTGTCAGGGCGAGTCAAGAACTTGCGAGACGGGATCAGGCGGCGAGACGCGCTTCAGCTGGCGGAGTTTGCCGGAGCTTTCGCGCTCGATCGCATCGGGATATTCGAAGCGTGGCTGAAAGTAGTCGTGAAACTCGTTTGCGAGCAGCTGCGCAAGAAGCGCCTCGGATGCAGCGTCGTAGTCGGCGCCGCGCACGATCCGAAACGTGATCTCGCGGTCGTTCTGAATCACCTGGAACTGCCGGATCATCTCACCCCGGAGCTGCACTTCCTTGAAGATGTACGAAAAGAAGGCGGCGTTATAGCGCCTCCCTTCGGGCCCGATCACCGTATCGTAGGCGCGCCCGTGCACGTTCTCGAGCACGGGGAGCGCGCGGCCGCAGGCGCAGGGGGCGAACGAAAGCTCGCCGTAGTCGCCCGAGTCGTAGCGGATCAGCGGCTGCGCGCGGTTGTGAAGCTCGGTCAGTACGAGACGCCCCGTACCCTCGCTGCAGATTTCGCCCTTGTCCGTCAGAATTTCGACGAGGAGATTCTCGCTGTTCACGTGAAGGCTGCCGTGCTCGCAGTCGTGCGCGATCGAGCCCACTTCGGCGCATCCGTACTCGTCGAAAACGCGTGTTCCGAAGCCCTGCTCGATCGCCTCACGCATCGTGGGCGTCAGGATCTCGGCCGTCGTGATGATCGCGCGAAGGGATGGCACGGGACTTCCCTGCCGCGAGCCGGCGCCCCCCTCTTCCGACCGGAGCCAGTGGCCGATTTCCGCGAGTATGGACGGGTAACCGTAGACGTAGTCGGGCCCCTGGGCGCGGAGCGCGTGCAGGTAGCCGGGGAAACTCGCGGGGGTATAATTGAAGGCGGAATAGCGTTTTCGGTTCAGAAGCGCGTCGCGCAGGGCGTTCTTCCGCGCGTCCTTCGCCTTGAGCGGCACGCCCCAGAACCGCGCCTGCGCGTCGCCGGGCCGAACCCCCGCCCAGCCGTACGAACGATACGTCGCCGCCTGTTCGCGCGCCATCGACTCGGCGTCCTTCACGATCTTGAGGGGCTCGCTCGTCGAACCGCTCGTGACCTTGACCGTCAGCTTGCCGAGCGAAGCCCGCTCCTCGCTCAGGAACGCGTCGCCGTTGGCTTTCAGTGTTTTTTTGTCGATCAGGGGAAGCTGCGCGAACGGGGTCTCGACGAAGTCACGATAGAACGGCACGTGCTCGTACGCATGCGTCAGCAGCGCCGCGGCCCGCTCTTCCTGGTACGCATGAACGGCGGCGAGATCGGAGAACGGATGCTGCTCGTAGTCACGCAGGTACGCGAACGTCTTCTCGCCGCGAAGCTGCGCGGCCGTGCGATAGACGAGCCTGGCGAGGGTTCGGTTCATTGCCTGCTTCGCGCGACCTCTTCGATCGCCTGTTCGATCGGTTCAAACGACGCGTTCCAGAGCGTTTCGAACCCGGCCTGAAACGACTGCATCCGGTCGCGATGATACGCCGGCTTCGCGAGGAATTCACGGAGAACACGCTGGTAGTCGCTCACTTCGTTTCTGGCGAAGATCGCGCCGTCGGCAAACAGGGCGCGGCTTACACGCGAGTCGACGAGTACCACGGGAACACCGACCGCCACCGCCTCGTAGGCGCCGCATACGAGCACCCGGTCGTCGGTCGTGAGGTCGATCAGTAGATCGGACCCCGCGATGAGCCCTTCGAACGCGGAGTCGGGCAGATAATCCACGAACACGACGCGCTCCGATTCGTAGCGCAGGAGTTCGCCTGCCTTGCTCTTCTTCCCCGTTACGAAGAGCGTGAACGGCTCATCGAGACCGGTCGCGGCTTCGAGAAACGTGCCGATCGGCTCGTCCCAGTTGAAAGACGCGATCAGCGTAAAATGCGGCTTCGGGCAGTCGCGAAACGGCGCGGGCATCGGGCGCGGCGGGATCCGGGGCGCGCGATCCGGAAGCACGAGCGCACGCCCGCGCATCTTTTCGATCGGGGGCACGAGTTCCTCGTTCGTTACGATCGTATAGTCCGCACGCCGGACAGCAAACGCGTTCATCCAGGCAAGTGGACCGCTCTTTTTCGCGTAGTTCGGCACGGCGTTGTGCGCGTCTATAATGTAAACGAAACGGCGGAACAGGCGAAGCTCCGCGACGAGGAACGAGAGCAGAACCGAAGGTGACTGCGCGAATACGACATCGGGCTTCGTCCGCGCGATCAGCCGCCACGTTTCCCACGCGGAATGAAAGTAGCGTGCAAGCCGCGACTTCCCCGCATGGTCGATGCAGTGGTACTCGCACCCGAACGCCTCGGCGAGTTCCACGCTGCGCCTGTGCCTCTCCCATGTGATCCAGATTCGCATACGATCAGGAACTTTCCTTTTCCCTTTCCTTTTCCTTTTCCTTTTCCTTCTGGCTCGGCGGAATCGGCTTCCCCTGCGGGTCGCGGTCAGGATACTCCGTGACGCGCTCGATCTCAGTAGTATCGTCAGGCGAGATGTAATGCTCCACGCGATCCGCCGGATCGTGCAGGTGATCCGTATCGTACCCGAGCTTGTCCCCGAGGAAACTCTCGTAGAGACGGTGGCGGCGGAGAAGCTCCACGCCCTCTTCGCGCCCGCTCGTGGTCAGTTCGAACCCGTCCCGGTCCGCGGCCAGCAGACCCCGGTGAATCAGCCGGGAAAGGGCGCGCGCCAGCCTGTCGATTTCATCCGGATGCGTGTCGCGCAGCTCATGCATCGTAAACCCCTCTGCCGAAATGAGTTCGCGCTGACGGGCTGCCCAGAGGAGCACGTCTTCCTCGGCCACCTGGCGCCGCAGACCGCGCCGGCTCATCGCCTTCGCCACGATCCCCTGCCGCGGCGAAAAGAGCAGGGCGAGCGAGAACAGAAGCCCCGCGACGGACGCCATGGCCCCCGCGATCGAACAGTCGAGATGCGACGCGATTTCGTAGCCGAGCACCGACGAGATCGCGCCGAGCAGAACCGCGAGCCCGATCATGCGGGCGAGGTTCTCGCTCAGTAGATAGGCGGTGGCCGCGGGTACGATGATCATCGCGACGACGAGAATCGCGCCGACGCTTTCGAACGAACCGACCGTGGTCACGGAAACGAGCCCCATGAGCATGTAATGAAACGCCGTGACCGGAATGCCGACCGCCGCCGCGAGTTCCGGGTCGAACGCGCTCAGCTTGAGCTGTTTGTAGAAGACGAAAATAAACGCGAGGTTCAGCAGAAACAGACCTCCGTTCACCCAGAGCGCGCGCGCCCCGATCGACTGATCGCCGATAAAGATCACGTCGAACGGCGCATATGCGATTTCACCGTAAAGCACACACTCGAGATCGAGATCGACCGCGCTCCCGTAGTGCGAAACGAGAATGACCCCGATCGCGAAGAGGGTGGTGAACGTCACTCCGATCGCAGCATCCCCCTGCACGCCGCGATGCGACAGAAACTGCACGAGAAACGCCGTCAGTACGCCGACGAGCGCCGCGCCGACGAACATCGGGAGTGAGTTTCGGCTCGACGTGACGAGAAACGCGATCACGATGCCGGGCAGAACGGCGTGGCTGATCGCGTCGCCGAGCATCGAGAGTTTGCGCAGCACGAGGAACGAGCCGAGGAGCGCGCACGAGCCTGCGACGAACGCGCCCGTCAGGATGATGATCATCGAATCGCTCACGCCGTCCCTCCTTCCGCTTTGTCGATGCCATCGACCGCGTGTACGTTCGGCAGGAGCCGCGGCTCGAGGCCGTGAATCTCGAGAAACCGTTCCAGTTCACCCACCGTTTCGCGGGGGAGAAAATGCTCGATCGTGTCGGCGTCCCGATCGACATGATCGGCCCCGAGCTGCCCCTCGTACATCAGGAACATCTCCCAGAGCCTGTGATTGCGCACGACGCCATGGGCGGCTTCGAGACCGGCTTCGGTCAGGCGAAAACCGTCGGGTTCGCGTATGACAAGGCCCTCGCGCAGGAGTCGTTCGAGGGTGCTCCGAAGATTGCTTTCGTTCATTCCACGCCGGCCCGCCACACTCGCGATCGTAACCGTGCGCGTCCCAGGCCCCGTCTCTTCGAGCTCTTCGTAGAGCGACCGGAGTACGTTTTCCCGCTGTACACGCCCGCGCGTGGCGATCAGGTGGTACCCCTTCGCGATCAGCCCTTTGCGCGGCGCGGCCAGCAGCGAAACGGTGAAGAACACGCTCGAAGTGACGACGATCAACGGTCCGGTCGGCATGCGGAATGCGAGGGTCGAGAGAAACGTGCCCCCGGCCCCGGACAGCGCGCCGAAAATCGCGGCCAGCACGATCATGGTACCGAGGCGCTCCGTCCAGAAGCGCGCGGACGCCGCGGGAATGATCAGCATCGCGGACATCAGAATGACGCCCATCGCCTGCATGCCGACGACTACGGCGAGCACGATCAGCGTCATCAGGATCCCGTCGAGCAGCCCCGGCCGAAAACCGATGCCCGCCGCGAACCCGCTGTCGAAGCAGAGCAGTTTGAATTCCTTGAAGAACAGAAGCGCGAGCACGCAGACGAGCGCCGCGCAGATCGCCATGAGGCGGACATCGGAACCGATCAACGATGCCGCCTGGCCGAACAGATATTTGTCGAGCCCCGACTGATTGCCCGCGCCGGAGTGCTGGATGATCGTAAGCAGCACGATGCCGAACGCGAAGAAAACCGAGAGCACGATGCCGAGCGCGGCGTCCTCTTTGAGCTTGGTGCGCTTGATGATGACCTGAATGACGAACGCGCCGATGAGGCCGGCGATAAGCGCGCCCACGAGGAGCGGCCCGAGCGAGCGTGTCTGCGTGATCAAAAACGCGACGCAGATACCGGGGAGCGCGGCGTGCGCGATCGCGTCGCCGAGCAGGCTGCGACGGCGCAGAAACGCGAAGCAGCCGAGAAGCCCCGCGCTGACACCCAGAAGTGTCGTGCCCGTGAGCACCCAGAGCGCATTCGGATCGTCGAAGATGCCGAACATCAGCGGAGGCCCTGCGGCGCATCGCGTGCGACGGCGTCCGCGATCTTGCTGATGATCGTGAGTCGCCCGCCGTACGTTTTGCGCAGGTTTTCGTCGTGAAACACTTCCTTCGTAGGGCCCACGGCGATCTGGCGCATGTTGAGCAGCACGACCCAGTCGAAGTAGTCGGAAACGGTCTGGAGATCGTGATGAACGACGAGAATCGTCTTGTTCTGCTCGCGCAGCTCAGAAAGCAGATTGACGACCGCGCGCTCCGTGGCCGCGTCGACGCCCGCCATCGGTTCATCCATCAAATAGATATTCGCTTCCTGGGCAAGCGCGCGCGCAAGAAAGACGCGCTGCTGCTGCCCTCCCGAAAGCTGGCTGATCTGGCGCTTCGCGTAGTCGGCCATACCGACATGTTCCAGGCACGTCATCGCGCGCTCGCGTTCGGTCTTTCCCGGGCGACGCATCCAGCCGAGCTTTCCGTAGAGCCCCATCATGACGACGTCGAGCGCGTTCGTCGGAAAGTCCCAGTCGACCGACTCGCGCTGCGGCACGTATCCGATCTCGGTGCGCACGTCTTCCACCGGCTTGTCGAAGAACTTCACCCATCCCGAAGCGAGTGGAATCATGCCGAGCGCCGCCTTGATCAATGTGGATTTTCCTGCGCCGTTCGGCCCCACGATCCCGACGAGCAATCCCTCCGGAATCGTGAAGTCGAGATCCCAGAGAACGGGTTTGCGATCGTACGCAACCGTGAGGTCGTGTACTTCCATGGCGTTTCGTTTCCCGGTCATCGCAGCGACTCCACGATCGTCTTCACGTTGTGCCGGACCATGCCGAGGTACGTTCCTTCGGGCGTTCCGGCTTCGCCCATCGCGTCGGAAAAGAGCTGGCCGCCGATTTTGACGTCGTGTCCTTTCGCCGTGCATCCGGCTACGACAGCTTCGATCGAACGGCGCGGCACGCTCGACTCGACGAATACGGCGCGCACCGAACGCGCGCTGATGAGATCCACGATCCGCTGCACGTCACGGAGCCCGTACTCGGCCAGCGTGCTGACGCCCTGCAGGCCGATCACCTCGATATCGTACGCCACGCCGAAATAGCCGAATGCGTCGTGCGCCGTGACGAGAACGCGCGCTTCCTTCGGGATCGTCGCGATCGCGGCGCGCACTTCTTCATGCAGCGCCGCGAGCGTTTGCGCGTAGGCGGCGCCGTTCGCTTCGTACGTTTTCGCGTGAGCCGGATCGAGTTCGGAAAGCGCCGTCACGACGGCAGGAATCGTCTCCGCCCAGAGCGAAACGTCGAACCAGATGTGCGGATCGTAGTGCCCCTGAAACTCGGGCGGTTCGCGAAGACGCGACTCGTCGATCGTTTCCGAGACCGGAACCGTGGGCTTTCCGCGGCGCGCCACTTTTACGAGAACGTCCACCATCTTCCCTTCGAGCAGAAGCCCGTTGTAGAACACGATGTCGGCGCCGGACAGCCGCGCGATATCGCCCTCCGAGGCCTTGTAGAGATGCGGGTCGACACCCGGGCCCATGAGCGTGGTCACCTCGACATGCTCTCCGCCCACATTGCGCGCCAGGTCGCCTACCATGCCGACCGTGGCCGTCACGCGGATCTTCGCGCCCGCCTTGCGTGCGCCGTTTTCCGATTCCGACTGTGCGCATCCGAACGCTCCCGCTCCGAGCGCTCCCGCGAAGATCAGGACCGCGATCAGAACGGGCGCCGCGCTGCTTCGCATTCGCCATGAATTCATGATTTCGTTTCCTCTTCCGCGACTTCCACGAACACGTGGGTCGCGAGTTCTCTGCCGATGCTGATTTCCTCTCCGGCCACCCGCATGTGAATCGGTCCGCCGAATGGTTCCACACTGAGTACGTCGACGGGCACGCCCGGATAGAGTCCGCAGTTGCCGAGATACCGCAGCATGGCCGGGTCGTGATCGTTGACGCGCCTTACGACGACGCGCCCTGAGTCGAATTCTGAAAGCGAGGGGTGGTCCTGGTGGTCGACATGACCGTCCTTCGTAGGAATCGGCGCGCCGTGCGGGTCGTGAGTCGGGTGACCGAGCAGGCGGTCGATGCGATCCTCGAATTCCTCCGAGATCACGTGCTCGAGCTTCTCCGCTTCCTCGTCGACCTCGTCCCACGAGTAGCCGAGCGCCTCGCAGAGATACGCCTCGATCAGGCGATGATGCCGTACGATTTCCAGCGCGACCTTGCGCCCGGGCGGTGAAAGATCGATCCCCTCGCCCCGGTCGTAGCGCACGAGTTTCTGGTCGCGCAGGCGCTTCACCATCTTGCTGACGGCGGCCAGCGATACGTTCTGGTCGTCGGCCACCATCTTCGGCGTCACGCGCTCGCTCTCGAGCGACAGCTTGTAGATCGACTTGAGATAGTCTTCGACCGCGGCTCCGAGCAGCAGCGTCGCTCTGCTCATCGCCGCCCCCCGAACCGGTGCGAGTAGCCGGCGCCCATGAAGTAGTCGCGCTGGCCCGCGAGCCCGACATGGATGTCGAACTGACGATCGGGCGAGATCAGCAGCGTGTAACCGTGGTGCAACGTCACAACCGGGAACGCCCCGTCGGTGACTTCGGTCAGCACTTCGAAAAACGTGCCGGCGCGCGGCCGGATCGGGGCGCCGAGAACGATCGTGGCGTTTCCGACTTCCGTCCGATCGCCGTCCGGCCCCTCAGGAAGCGCGATCGAACCCTGCATGCCGAGCGACAACCCAGGAAAGAGGTCGCGGCCACCGGTCAGAATGAATTCCGGGTCGACGGTGTCGCTCGTAAACACGTCGTCGCCGGTCGGCACCGAAACCATGCCGATCGCGCCGAAATCCCACCCGGCGAAACCGCCGAGATGCACTTTTGCGCCGGCCCGAAAATCACCGACGCCCTGTGTTTCCCCGACGCCCTGATATTCCGGCGGCTCGAGACGAAGTTCGGCCCGCGTGAACGGCGACCAGCGAACGAGGACTTCAGGAAGATTCCAGACATCTCCCCTGGCAAAAGTGGCGCCCGATTCGATCTGGAGCCCGCCGGCCGGGACCGTTGTCGGACTTTCGGTGAAATCGGGTCGGTCGGTGACGATCGCGTCGTCGTACGGACCCGCGCCTGCCGGGCAGGCCGAGATCACGATCAAAGCGACTGCCGGAATGACGAATGATGCGCGGTTCCGGGAGAGAAGCTTCTGCATGGATACCTCTGGGCTCCTTTCGAGTCAACTGACGTTGCGAAAACAGTTAACCTTGGTTAAGTATAGAAGGAGGCGGGCAAGTCCGCAATATCTTTCGATTTCGGCTCTTGCCGGGTAGAATGGGCGGCATGCGCAAATCAGCCATTCTCATTACAGGTGCCAATGGAGAGGTCGGCCACGGCCTCATTCACCGGCTTTCCGAAGAAAGCCCGGATCCGATCATCGCCCTCGATCTGATGGAGATCGAACCGGAGCTCAAGAGGCGCTGCGCAGCCAGTTACGCCGGGAGCATCGTGGACAAGGCGCTCATGGAACGGATCGTGAGCGAGTATCGGGTGCGCGAAATCTATCATCTTGCGGCGCTGCTTTCGACGCGGGCGGAATTCACGCCCGACACGGCCCATGACGTGAACGTTACCGGCACGCTCGATCTGCTTCGCCTGGCGCGCGATCAGGGAAGCTGGGCGGCCGAGTCCGTGAAGTTCCTGTTCCCGAGTTCGATCGCCGTGTTCGGCCTCCCCGATCTCGAGACGAAGCGCGCGGCGGGCAACGTCAAGGAATGGGAGTGGACCGCGCCGATGACGATGTACGGCTGCAACAAACTCTATTGTGAACAGCTCGGCCGTTACTACGCGAACCACTACCGGCAACTCGCGGAAGAACCGAGCGAGTACAATGTCGACTTCCGCTGCCTCCGCTATCCGGGCCTCATCAGCGCGACCACACTGCCGCAGGGCGGCACGAGCGACTATGCGCCCGAGATGATCCACGCCGCCGCAAGCCGCAAGCCATACGCGTGTTTCGTGCGTGAGGACACGATCATTCCGTTCATGGCGATGCCGGACGCGATCGACGCGATCCTGTCGCTCGCGCGCGCCGACGAAGCGAAGCTGAAGCGGCGCGTATACAACGTGACGAGTTTTTCGGCGACGGCGGGCGAGATCCGGGAGCGTGTGCTCGCCCATTTTCCGCACGCGGAAATCACGTATTCGCCCGACGACAAACGCCAGCGCATCGTCGACAGCTGGCCTTCGAACGTCGACGACACGTGGGCTCGATCCGACTGGGGCTGGGACGCGCGGCACGATATCGACGCCACATTCAACGACTACCTCTTCCCCGCCATTGAAAAGAAGTACGCGGGATCATGAGCGCTCCGACTTCAGGGAATGCGGACGTGAACGCCAGACCGAAGACAAAAAAATCGTGGTGGAAGCCGATCACGCTCGAGACCGATCAGTGCGCGGTCTGGACCGTCGGCGGCATTTCGCTCGTGGCGTGCCGTACGGATTTCGGCTGGAAGTGCGCGGTGCGCAGGATCGACGCCATCGGGGACCTCACGACGGCCGGCATCTGCAGGAAAGTGCCCGAACCGCCCGCGCCCGACGAAGAACTCGACTGGCAGATCTTTACGTTCAAGGGCGAAAGCGACACGATACGCGCGGTACCACGCACGACCGACCGCGCCGTCGTGTTCAAGCCTGACGGGACGTTGATTCTTCCGCCCGGTGAAGACGTGCGCCTTACGCTCGACAGCCCCCCGACCATCGAGATTCGTGCGGGGAAGAAAGAGTCCGCGCTGCTCGACCACGCATCGGAAGTACTCTCGGAAACGTGGTTCGGCACCAGCACGACGGACGGCGAGTGCTGCTACTCTTCGACGTACCCGCTGCTGATCGGCGACCCGCCCGAACAGTACCCGGTGGACCGCATTCACACCGACGTGCGCATAGTAAACAAGTCCGCGCTTCCGCTTCGCATTCCGCGCCTTCGCATTCCCCTGCCGAATCTCGCGGTTTACGCGGGAACCGGCGGCGCCCTCTGGACCGAGTCGGTGCAGCTCATTTCCGAAGGCGACTGGCCGCGCGCCAGCATCGAAATCCGCAAATGGCCGCCGAAGCACGCGGGCAACGCCACGCGCGTATCGGAACAGCGCGTGATCAGAAGCCGCGGTCTTACGCGGGCCTTCGGCGAACTCATGCGGGCACTTCCGGGGTCGAGCGATGACTGACCTGCTCGTATTTCTCGGCTGGGATCAGCTCTTTTCGCACGCGCGCATCGTCGGCTTCTCGCGCGCGGCCATCGTACTCATCATCGGCTTCACGATCGGGCGAATTTTATCCGCGCTCGTGGGCGGGCTCATCGGCCGCAAGGGAACGCCACAGCACGCGGTTCTCACGCGTCACGTCGTCTTCTACGGGATCGCGCTTCTCGCAATCAGCACCGCGCTTCACCAGGTGGGCCTGCACATGGGCGTACTGCTCGGCGCCGCCGGCGTGCTTTCGGTCGCGATCGGATTCGCCTCGCAGGCGTCGGCCTCGAACCTCGTGAGCGGCCTCTTCCTGATCGCGGAAAAACCCTTCGTGATCGGCGACGTGATCCAGGTCGACGGCCAGAAGGGCGAGATCCTTTCGATCGACCTTCTGTCGGTGAAGCTGCGCACGTTCGACAATCTTTCGGTGCGCGTCCCGAACGAGAAGCTGATCCAGTCGGTCGTGACCAACCTGTCGCGTTTTCCGATTCGCCGCGTCGACATTCCGATCGGCGTCGCCTACAAAGAAGACATGGACCGCGTACGCGACATCCTGATGGAAACCGCACGTGTGCATCCGCTTTCACTCGAAGAACCGAACCCACTCTTTATCTATAAAGGATACGGAGACTCGTCGCTCGACATCCAGTTCTCGATCTGGACACGGCGGGAGAATTATCTGACGCTGGTAAATGAGATGCGGATCAATATCAAGAAGGCGTTCGATGAAGCCGGGGTCGAGATTCCGTTTCCGCACCGGTCGCTCTACGCGGGCTCGGTTACGGATCCGTTTCCGGTACAGGTCATCGGCGGCGACCGCTCCCCCCGAGCCACCCCCGACGACGAAAGTACGTAAGCATCCCGGCCACCACGAGAAACATCAGGGTCAGCAGCCCGGGATAGCCCCAGGGCTGCTTCAGTTCCGGCATGTTTTCGAAGTTCATGCCGTACAGTCCCGCCAGAAATCCGAGCGGAATGAAGATCGTGGCGATGATCGTAAGCACCTTCATGACTTCGTTCATGCGGTGGCTCGCCTGCGATAGATAGAAGTCGACGAGATCCGACGTCTGGTCGCGCAATCCTTCCATCAGCTCCAGAATGCGAATGCAGTGATCGTGGCAGTCGCGCAGATAGACGCGCGCGGTATCGGAAACGGGCGTCAGTTCGTCGCGCGAAAGCACGCGAAGCGCCTCCCGATGCCCGGCAAGAACCTGGCGGATCATGCGCAGGTGACGCTTCGTTGCGAGCAGGTCGACAAGCAGTTCGTCGTCTGCGCCCGCCAGAATCACGCGCTCGATCTCTTCCGCCCCTTCGGCAATCGTGTCCGCGATCGGAAAGTACGCATCGATGACGGCATCGATCAGGGCATACATCAGATAGTCGGCCCCGAACCTGCGGATACGCGGGCCGCCCTGCTCGATGCGCGTGAGAACGCCGTCGAAACAATTCGTGGGCTGCTGGCAGAACGAAAGCAGAAACGCGTCGCCGAGAAAGAACGAAACCTGAAGCGTGGGATCGCCTGGCCCCTCGCCCGGGATGCGGGCGACGACGAAAACGTGTTCGCCGTACTCTTCCACTTTCGGACGCTGCTTGTTGCCGCCGATATCCTCGCGCACGAGCCGGTGCATCCCGAACTTCTCCGCGAGTTGATCGAGCTCGGCATCCGTTCCGCCCTCGACATGCACCCAGTCGATCCGATCCGGATGGACTTCGAGCGACGTCAGGTCGTCGTGGATGAGTTCGTAATGCTCCACATTATAGGAGTGGTGATGCGTGCCCATGACCTATCTAGTAGAGCAATCCCATGGGCGTGTCAATCGCGGCGTGCGGAAGCGAGGAAGGTGCGGGAGGCGGGTCCGCCCGTCAGGAGTGATCGCTTTCGGAGAAGCCTGCGCGCGTCGGAAGCGAGGGGTAGTCCATGAACTCGTGCGCGCCGTCGCGGTCGCGCCCCTTCACGTAGCGTCCGATCCATGCCGCGCCGGGACGGGCGCTCAGTCCGTGCAGGTAAACACTGAGAAGCACGGTCGCCATCACGACGGACGCGATCTCATGGCGCACTTCGAGATGAAACTCGCCGAGAATGAGCAGCGTGAACAGAATCGAAGCGAGCCCGCGCGGACCGAACCAGCCGACGAAAAGCCGCGTTCCCCACCCGGTCGGGCTCCCGACGAGCGAAATGAGAGCCGGAACGATGCGAATGACGGTCAGACTGAGCACGGCGTAGAGAAATGTCATCCCTGTCATCTGCGGCAGCGCCTCCGGCAGCAGAACGGCGCCGAACAGCAGAAACGCCACGAGGGTGAGCAGCTGCCCTTCGAGTTCCGCGTACTCCTCGAGCGGCTCGCAGACCGAGCGATGGAAATTGCCGAGCATCGCGCCCGCGAGAAACGCCGCAATGAAACCGTTGCCGTGAACCTGCTCCGCGAAACCGTACGCAAGCAGCGCGATCGCGATCCCCGAAAGCTTCACGAACCCCGCGGTCATCCAGGATGCGCGCGACGCGCGCGCGACGAGAAAACCGCCCAGCCACCCGACCCCGATCCCCGCCAGCGCCCCGAACGCGATCTGTCGCGTCAGATAAAGAGCCCAGCCGTCGAGGGTGCCGAGCTCATGACACGCAAGAGCCGCGAAGAACATCACCGCGGGGAGGGCGAGACCGTCGTTCAGACCGCTCTCGACGTTGATCGACTGCCGCACGGCTTTCGGCACGATCGGGCTCGCCACCACGGCGAGGCCGAGCGCCGCGTCGGTGGGGGCCAGAATCGCGGCCAGCAACGCCGCTTCCGCGAACGTGAATGACGGGAACAGCCAGCGTGCCACGAGAGTGCCCGCCAGAATGCAAAGAGGAAGCCCGATGCCGAGAAGCCGCGCCGGCACGTTCATCTGGTGTTTCAGGACTCCGAGGTCGATGCGGGCGGCATCGCTGAACAGCACGATGATCAGCGTGATTTCCGCAAGCAGATGAATGCCCGGGTCCTCGGGCGAGAGCCGGAGCCAGCCCGCCCCCGCCGAACCGATCGTAAAGCCCACGATCACGAAGACCATCGGAGGCGTCAGGAAAGAGCGCTCGACGCGCCCGGAGATGAGCCCGTAGAGGAGCGTGACGGCCGCAATCACGTGTATCAGCGTCAGATCCATGACAGCAGCATAAGGAAGATGAAACCTCTATTATAGAAGTATGTGCACGGCGACCTGGTTTCTACGGCAGAACGGCTACGAGTTCTTCTTCAATCGCGACGAGCGGAAGAGCCGCCTTCCGGCCCTGGCGCCCGCCCTGCGGGACGCGGATGACGGCGTGCGGTTTATCGCGCCCGCAGACGGCGACCACGGCGGATCGTGGATCGCGGCGAATGACCACGGCCTTTCGATCGGGCTCCTGAACCGGTACGAAGTCCCGTTCGACAGAACGCGCACATACCGGAGCCGCGGGCTGCTCGTGCTCGATCTCGCGTCGTCTTCGTGCAGCGGTGAAGTCGCGCGCCGGCTCGCGGCGGTCCCGGCGAAACAGTATCCCCCGTTTCGCGTGATCGTGCTCGCGCCCGGCGCCGGCGCACGGGTGTACGCGTGGGACGGAGCGCGGATCGACGAGGAGAACGCCGCGCAGCCCGTCATCTCGTCCTCGCACGCCGGTCTCACGCGCGTCACGAGCGAGCGCACCGACGCGTTCACTCGAATCGCAAACGAGGACTCCCGCGCCGCGCACCTTCGTTTTCATCATGATCATGGAGAAGGGCCGAGCGCGTATTCCGTCTGCATGCATCGGGATGACGCGGAAACGCGCAATTTCACGCACGTGATCGTGAATGCGAACACAGTGACGCTTCGCCAGAAGCCGGACGCGCCGTGCCGTTCGGATTATCTGAAGGATACGGTTCTGAAGAGAGTCTAGTAGTCGAGGCCGGCCGGGAGCGGCTCGCCGTCGCCGCCGGGAACCGGATAGGTCCCGTTCGGGAAAACGGTCCGCATCTTCTCGGCCCGATCGGCGATTCCGTAAAGCAGCTCGTCGAGCGTCGACATCGCGTAACGCACCACGAGGCTCTCGGGAATCATGCCGCCGATGACGGAAGTAACGGCGTAAATCAGCAGTGTCTTGTCGTCGCGCAGCTTCACGGCGATCCAGGCGCCGTGGTTCACGGGCGTAAAGATCGATTTCTGCGCTTCAGCCATCGTAATGCCGGACACGAGCCCGCGGCCCACAATGCGTTTCGCTTCCGCTTCGCCGCCCGGATTCAGATCCCACGTCTGCTCCCACACTTTGCCGCGCGTCGCGTCCGCGAGTTCGAGGCTGTTCTTGAGGTCGATCAGCCAGTGCCGGTTCGTAACGGGCCATGGCAGCTTGATGTGCTGGTACCAGGTACTGTTCCCGGCCGGGTCTCCCTTCACCAGGTATTCCGTGAGTCCCTTGACCGGAAGGTAGTCAGGCTCCAGCGCCGCCAGCCAGACGGCCGGACGCGGATGGTCGATCAGAATGTAGCCGAGCGCACGCTGCGGATCCTCGAGAGAAGCGCCCTTCTCGCGAATCTTCGCCACGCCGCCGTTCAGCACTTCCTCGATCTGCTTCCCCGATAACAGCGGAACGGGCACCGACGCGTTCGCGTTGTAAATGCCGATCCCGGCGCGAATCTCGTTCGGGCGCACGTCGCCGTCGTCAGCGAGAACCCTGGAGACTGAAGCGGCCAGCATCATGAAAGCGGCGAAAATCACGGTCAGACGGTTCAATTCTCGTCATTCCTCTCGAGTGTTTGCGGTTCTGAAGAATATATCACTAATCCTTCGTTGCATATCGGCCGAACAGCAGATTGGTGCACAACTTGCAAACCTAAGTGCGGGGGACGGGCCGTTCTGATCCGTATTGCTCTAATAACAGCGGAGTCTCGCGAAGAGTTCCCCTGTTCAGGGGCCGCAGTCTGTGCGCCGTCTGAACAGATGCTGAAAAACTGAACCGAACGCACCAAAGGATCGACACCAAATATGAGACCGGACTTTATCGTGAGACTCTCCGCCCTGGCACTGGCTGCCGCGACCCTCTGGCCCTTCGTGGCCGATGCGGCGCCACGCCCCGTTCCGGATATCTATCCGAAGTTTTATACCACGATGATCGGTCGACTGGAACCTTCGGACTTCGCGGGCATGCGGAAGTACGACGTGCTCGAGGTCGGGAACTGGGCGTTTACGACAGGCAACGGATTTCGAGACTCGATGGAGACGCTGCGGGCCGAGAATCCGGATCTCATGGTCATGCAGGACTGGAGCGCGGCGATCAGCTGCGACAACTGGTGGAGCGACGAGACGCCCGACCGCGAAGCCTGGGGCGACACGCTCGAAGCTCATCTTGACGACTGGATTCTGCACGACAAGAACGGCGGCAAGTGGTTCATCAACGGCGAAAGCGAGATCTGCAACCAGGGCCGCGTCAACCTGACGAACCTCGATGCGGCCCGCGCATACGCGAAATACATCGCAAAAGTCACGGTGCACGAGTATCCGGACCTGATCGAGGGGATCCGGCTCGACGAGGTCGCCGAAACGATTCACTGGTGGCACAGCGTGCCGCAGCGATGGGACGCGGGCGTCGATTCGATCGACTCGAACCGCGACGGCATCGGAGACAGCGACGAAGATCTGACGCTCTGGTGGTCGGCGGGGGTCGACACGTTTCTCGCCACGCTGCGCGCGGAGTTCGGCCCCGACTATCTCATTATAGTGAACGGCTACCTCGCGCCGGAGCACTACCAGTACGTGAACGGCCGCTGGCACGAAGGCCATCCGCACGAGCACAAAAAGGGGTACGAGAGCGGCATGACCGACCCGGAGCGCGGGTATCTGGGCGGGGATACGCTTTACTCCGACGTGCCCGCGCACTTCTCCGGCCTCTTCTGCCTGAACTTCACGCCGAGCTATGACTACGATCCGGACGAGCTTTCGACGAAGCACGTTCCCTTCCCGCATCCCGGTCTCCCGAAGTACGTGAAATGGACGCTCGCCAGCAGCCTCATGAGCGACGGCTGGCACGCGATGTCCGGATGGGGCACGGCGGTCGATTACAAGGGCGACCCGAAACGGATGCAGTACCAGACGCTCTGGTGGTTCGACGTATACGACTCCGTGCGCGCTCATATCGGAACGCCCACCGGTGACGCGGTGCGCGAAACGACGTACGTCGGGCTCGACAGCTGGCAGCGTGATTTCACGGGCGGGCGCGTGCGCATCTTCCCGTTCTTCGAGAAGGGGATTTACGACTTCAGACCCGCGGTCGCGGCTGTCGATCCGGCGCCGGTCGTTCGCGTCGGCGATCCGATCAAGCTGTCCTGGGATCTCTCGGATCCGAACAGCGATAGCGAACCGCTGGACGTCGACGTGTTTCTTTCGCGTGACGGCGGCGCCACGTATCCGGAACTCATCGGGTCGTTCGACGAGAACGTGTCCTCGTTCGACTGGACGGCCACCGGCTCGCCCGGCGAGAACTGCTGGTTCAAAGTCGTGGCAACCGACACGTCGGACCTCGTCGGCGAAGATGTCGCGAGCGCGCCGTTCCTGCTCGCGGCGGCGGGCCTGGTCGACGACGGCACGGCAGAAGTGGTACCCGGATTCTGGATCGTGAACGCGGAGGAGGTTCTCTGCACGCTGGACGCGGCCGTTTCGCTGACCGATTCCGTATCTTCCTCATGGGACGAAGCGTGGATCGTACTGCCGCAGGACGCCCCGTATCGCAATTACTATGACACGCGCCAGAACGGCGGCACGCTCAGCGAGTCGGTGACGCTGCGCGGCGACACGATCGTCGTTTCCCTCGGGTCGCCCGTGACGAGCGCGGCACCCGTATCGTTCGTCTTCGGCGTCTCGGCGCCGGGCACCGTTTCCACCGACTCTCTGCGCTTCGATTGCGGCGTGCGCTCCACCCTTCTGCCGGACCCCGTGGTCTGGCTGAATGAAGGGAACGCGAACGGCAATGCCGGGGACGCGAACGCGCTCCGGGCATGGGCCGGTTACGGTCCGCCCGTTTCGATCACGGTTGCGCCGGGGAGCGCGACGGTCGCTACGGGCGTCGGGGTTTCGTTCAGCGCGCAGGGTTTCGACGCCGTCGGAAACGCCGTCGTCGTGAGCCCGCTCTGGGCGATCGACGATACGGTGGGCACGATCGACACGAACGGGTTCTTCAGCGCCGTCAGCCCCGGCTCCGCGAACGTGATCGGCTCGGTCGGCGCCCTTCTGGACAGCGCGAGTGTAACGGTCACGCCGGGATCACCGTATGTCGTGGAAGTCGATGTCGACTCGCTCGTTCTCGCCGCAGGCGAAACGTACGACCTGACCGCTGTGGTGCGCGACAGTCTCGGCAATCCCCTCAGCTACGATCCCGTATGGACGGTCGCGAACGATTCGCTCGCCACGGTCGATGCGGGCGGGGTGGTTACGGCGATTCATCCGGGCGCCACGACCGTAACGGCCACGGTGAATTCCATTGCAGCCGACGTTTTCGTTTCGATCGTACCCGGTCCGATCGACAGCATCGTACTCACGCCTGCAAGCGCGACCATCGCGCGGGGCGATACGCTGCGGTTCACCGCCACTCCGTTCGACGCCTTCGGGCACCCGCTCACGGACGCGATCGTCTGGAGCGCAACCGACTCGATCGGCGAAGTGCAGAGCGGGCTCTTTCTCGCATTCGGGGAAGGCGCGGGACACGTAACGGCAAGCTCAGGCGGCGTAAGCGCATCGAGCGCCATGCAGGTCGTGGTCGAATTCGTCGCGACGTTCGTGAACCCGCCTCTTGACACTCTGAGCGCGGACTCTGCCGTGGCGTTCACGCTCTTTGGCGTGACGTCCGATGACGACACACTGGCGCTCGACGCGACCTGGAGCGTCGAATCCGGCGGCGGGGCGATCGGCGGCGGCACGGGCCTCTATGCGCCCGGCGCGACGGGCGACATCACGATCGGCGCGACCGCCGGCGCCTGGTCCGACAGCGTGACGTTCGCGGTGAAAGCCGGCGCCCCGGTTATGCTCGCACTGGAAGGGCCCGCCTCAGGAAGCGCGGGCGACACGCTCGTCTACACGGCATCGCTCAGCGACGCGTACGGCAACCCGGTGAGCGGCGCCGTCAGCTGGCCCGACGCCTCCGGCTTCCTGAACGCTGGAAACGGCGCCTATCAGGCGATCACGGCAGGCGCGCACACGATCACGGCCGAGTACGGGGCGCTCAGCGATGAGGCGGACGTAGCGGTTACGCCCGGTCCGCTCGCGGCGCTCACGATTGTGCCCGACACGGTGATTCTTGCCGTCGACTCGTCGGTTTCGTTCACCGTCGAACTGCGGGACGCATTCGCAAACTCGCCGACCGCAACCGTGACGTGGACGATTCCCTCGAGCATCGGATCTCTCGCCCCCGACCGCACGTTCACGGCCACCGCCCCCGGCTCGGGCGTGCTGATCGCGCACGCGGGCGCATTCGCCGACACGGCGCATGTCACGGTGTCCGAACCCGAAACCGACAGCGGCCCGAGGCCGACACGTGTCGATATCTCACTGAATCGCAGCGTGCTGACGCCGCACGACGACTTCTACGGATTCGAGGCGGAACTGACCGCGTTCGATTCGACCGGCGTGCCCGTCGAAACGGAAGAAGCGGAATCGATCTTCGTCGACATTCGCGAAGTCGGTGACCACCCCGCCAAGGGCGTCGTCTACTGGTCGGCTGTGCATGTAGTCACGCTGCCCGCCACGCTTTCGTTCGACCTGGGCGACCTGGCCGGGTGCGGCGCCGTGGAGCTCGCCATCACGACAATGTCCGGGCTGGCCGCGGCATCGGACCCGCTGGAGTACCGCACCTCGGATCTCGACGGCGACGATGCCGTCGGACTGAACGATCTCGCGACACTGCTTGCGCTCGAGACGAGCGATGACTGCCGCGATCTCGACGGCGACGGCTCCGCGGATCGCGCCGACGTGGATCTCGCGCTCGACCTCATCGATTCGTATGCATGGGAAGGCGAGCCGGAACCGGCGACCGAGGACGATCCGTTCTGGGTCATGACGGGCGACTCCAGCTTTGCCTGCGGATCGGATTCGCTTTCTCCCGCGATCGAACTGCACCCCGGCACGTGGGACTCCGTCTACGGCGTGCTCGTCACGAACACGAACGAAGGGGGCGCCGCGAAACAGGGCGCGCTCTCCGACGAAACCGTATCCCGGTCCGTAACGGACGGCGACGGGTCCGTGCACTGGATCTACGTCTCCGATTCCGGGCCGCTCTCCCTGCGCGACGGCGGGGCGATTCTCTCGCTCGCCGCCTGCGATCTCGATCGCGTCGCGTGGGAAACGGGCGGTTCGTACGTGCGGTTCCTGGGCACCGATTTCGTCTGGAGCGATCCCGTTGAAGTGCTGCTGAAGGTCGGCGAAACCAATGACGACACGGACACGACGGGCGGTACGGACGACGTCGACACGACCGGCGGCACGGACGACGTCGACACGACCGGCGGCACGGACGACATCGACACGACGGCGAACGAGACGACCATCGTGGCCTATACGATGCTCCCGTCGCAGCCGAACCCGTTCCGGGGACATACGCTGGTGCGCTATGCGCTGCCGAACCGGACCGCGGACATCGAGATCGTCATTCACGACATGAGCGGACGCGAAATCCGCCGGTTCCGGGGGCTCCCCGACTGGCAGGGATCGCACGCCGTGGAGTGGAACGGCGTCGATCACGCGGGCCGCTACGCTCCCTCAGGCGTCTATTTCGTAACGCTGCAGAGCACGCACGGGCGCAAAACCTCACGCGTCACCCTCATCCGCTGACGAGCGCTTCGTTGTCGAACGGCGCGGAAGCGGATACTATCGAGCGAAGGCCGCAGTTTGTCGGCCGCTCGAACCGGGGGTGGGCTTCCTTTTGGCACTCAGTATTTCGCAACGCGCGCTGACGCGCAGCTTTCTCGCGGGCGGCCTCGTCGGGGCGCTCGCGGGATTCCTGTTCGCGTGGGAATCGCTGGCCCGGAACCCCGGCATCGCGTCCTTCGGCGATCGCCTCCTTACCCTGCTGTTCTTTCCGGTTCTGTTCGGGCTTGCCGGCGGGCTGATCGGCTTCGTGGCCGACCTTCTGACGACACCGTTCGCACGCACGCGCGCCGTGGCCCCGATCGCGGCGGCGGCGGCGTTCGCGCTCGCCGAAGGCATGGCGCGCAGCTACTCCGTGCATCAATGGTACAAGGACACATGGCCGAGTCTGACGCTCACGCCCGGCACGAGCTTTCGGAACTTCTGCGTCGTCGTGCTGATCTGCCTCGTGATCGGGGCGCTCGTCGGCGCGTTCGTGTCCTGGCTCCTGCCACGCCTGCGGGGCGCGGGCGCCGTGGCGCTGGCATTCGCACTCGGCCTCCCCTCCGCCTGGCTCATCGTAAACAAAACAGAAACGTTTCAGCCGCCGCGCTACGACGCGTCGATGCAGGACGACCGCGACGGCCGCCTCTTTCTTTTCGTGATCGACGGCGCCGACTGGGACTTCCTGATGCCGCTGATCGAGTCGGGGCGGGTGCCCAATCTCGCTTCCCTCTACACTTCGGGCGTTTCGGGCGAGCTTGCGATTTCATACCCGTGCATTTCGCCGTATCTCTGGACGTCGATTTCCACCGGGCTCGACGACGATCAGCACGGTCTCTGCGAGTTCTTCGCGTACAGGCCGCCGTTCACGAACGCGCTGATCACGCGCTATCCCGGGCTCGGCACCGGGAAACGGTTCCTGTTCCAGAAGTTCGTGCCGAAGCTCGCGCGCCTCGGCATCGGGTCGGCCGTGCACGCTTCCCGCGCGCAGAAGCGCGTGCCCGAGCTCTGGGATTACACGAGCGCCGGCGGCATCACGGCGGCCGTCGTCGGCTGGCGGTTTTCGTATCCCGCGCCCGCGATCGAAGGCGCGTTCGTCACCGATCGCTTTCAGGAGACCGTGCTGCCGCAACCCGCTGTTTATCCCGCCGAGCTTCGCGAAACATTGCGCATCGACTTTTCTGCGGAAGGCGCCCGGCGCGCCCGCCCGATCCTGGGTGAGCGGCTTGCGAACATGACGACGGAAGAGCTTGGCATGAACGCCGAGAAGGTGCAGAAGCTCGGGTATCACCTGGAGCGTGACTTCCGCTACTCCGCCGCCACGAGCGACCTGATCGACGCGTACGATCCGCGTCTCGTCGTTGCCGGGCTGACGGCCGTCGACGCGTGCGAACACCAGTTCATTCTCGAACACGTTCTGGGCCGCGAAGGCGGCGAAGTTCCGGGCCGCGAAGGAGGCCGACGCGCGCTCTCGGCCTATTTCGAACGATTCACCGACGAGGCAACGATCGCCGATCTTGCCGGAACGATCGACGAGGTCTATGCGATCACCGACAGCCTGATCGGCAACATTCTCGCGGCCCGTCGCCCCGGAGACATCGTGATGGTCGTCTCCGACCACGGGCACGACCTCGACGGCAGCGGGCATCGCTTCGGGCCGGGCGGCATCATCATGATGGCGGGCGCCGGCATTCACCCGGCGGGCCGCCTCGAAGGCGCGCGCGTCTACGACGTTCTTCCCACGGCGCTATACGCACTCGGCCTTCCCGTGCCGCACGGACTGGCGGGAACCGTGCTGATCGACGCATTCGAAGAGAAAACACTCGCCGATCATCCGATTTCGCTCGTTTTTCCCTCCGAGGGCGATCATCAGGAAGTCCGCACGCTCGATGCGCTCCCCGAACTCGGAAAACAGGACCTCGAGGAGCTGAGAGCGCTCGGCTACGTCGATTAGGCCCCTTCCTCCGCCTTCAAATCCGGTACAGATTCCCGTTTTTCCGCCGATACTTGGGGAAATCGTGTGTTCTCAGGAACTTCCGTTTCCCGCACTACCCGAGGATCGATACGTGAATACCACCAGCACCAAGCCCCAGTCGAAAAAGCAGATCGGAGACCTTCTCGTCGAAGCCGGTCTCCTGACCCAGGAAGATCTCAAGAACGTACTGCGCGAGCAGAAGTCATCAGGGAAACGCCTGGGCGAACTGCTCGTCACCAAAAAGTTCTGCACCGAAGCCGAAATTGCCGCGGGTCTTTCAATCCAGCTCGGCGTGACGCTTATCGACATGAAGATCGCGCCGGTCGAGCCGTCGGCGCTCGAACTCATGAACGAAAAACTCGCCCGCAAACACACGGCGATGCCGATCGCGATCGAGGGCCGCAATCTCACGGTCGCATTCGCGGATCCGCTCGACTTCGACGCGATCGAGTCGCTGCAGTTCGCGACCGGCACGGTCATTCAGCCCGTCATCGCAACGGCGAAGGGCATCGGCTGGGCGATCGACAAGCACTACAAGATCGGCGACAGCGTCGACAAGATCGTGAAAGACATCTCCTCCACGAAGAAAGTGGAACTCCTGAGCGATCAGGACGTCGCCAGGCAGGTGACGGACCTCACCGATCTTCGCAATCAAAGCGAAGCGGCGCCCGTCATTCGCATGGTGAACCATATTATTTCGACCGCGGTCGAGCGCGGCGCTTCGGACATTCATATCGAACCGGGCCGCGATCTCGTTGTCGTTCGCAATCGTGTCGACGGTCATCTCCGCGTCGAACTCGAACTTCCGAAGTGGGTGCAGGGCGCGTTGATTTCGCGCATCAAGATCATGGCGAAGATGGACATCGCGGAAAAGCGCTTGCCGCAGGACGGACGTTTCGGCGTCAAGATCTCGGGCGACAAATACGATTTCCGCACGTCAACGCTTCCCGCCAACTTCGGCGAGAAGATCGTGATTCGTATTCTCGACAGCGCCAGCGTTCCCGTTACGATGGACCAGCTCGGGCTGGAACCGGCGGAGCTGAAGAAGCTCATGAGCGTGATCCGTCAGCCGCAGGGCATCGTGCTCGTCAGCGGGCCGACCGGCTCGGGCAAGACGACCACGCTCTACGCGGCGCTGTCCGAGATCAAGAGCGTCGAGAAAAACGTGACGACACTCGAAGATCCGATCGAATACGAACTCGACGGCATCAATCAGATCGGCATCAACGAGAAGGCCGGGCGCACGTTCCCCGTGATGCTCCCTTCGATTCTGCGCCAGGATCCCGACGTCATCATGGTCGGCGAAATGCGCGACTGCGAAACGGCCATGATCGCAATGCAGGGTTCGCTGACCGGTCACCTCGTGCTGACCACGATTCACACGAACCATACGCTGGCAACGATTACGCGACTCCGCGATCTCGGCATCCCGTCGTACATGATCGCTTCGACGATCACCGGAATCGTCGCGCAGCGCCTCGTGCGCAAGATCTGCGAGACGTGCCGCACCGAAGTACCGGCCGACGCGGATACGCTTTCGCGGCTCGGCATTTCACCGAAGAACGCCGAAAGCATCAAGATCTACGAAGGCAAAGGGTGCGCGAACTGCGCGAACACGGGGTATCGCGGACGCGTCGGCATCTACGAGATGCTGCTGCTGACGCCGCGGCTTCGTGAGCAGATCGCGAACGACGCTCCGGAATCGACGATCAAACAGCTCGCGCTCGCGGAAGGTCTCGTCCCGCTTCGTACGGGCGCGCTCGACAAGATGCTGCGCGGCATCACGACCGCGAGCGAAGTGCTCCGCGTCGTACAGATGGACGACGCCGGTTCGATCTGCCCCTCGTGCCACGACGTCGTGAGTTCCGACTTTGCCGCCTGTCCCTCGTGCGGCACCCGGATCGTGGACTCGTGCGACGAGTGCAGGCACGTCGTCGACATGAGCTGGAAGTTCTGCGGATACTGCGCGGCACCGCTCAACCGGCATCGCGGGCAGGACGCGGACGGCGCCGACGGCACGAAGAGAGCGTCGAACGGGCGCTTCAAGACGTCGGTTTCGTAAGGGCGGGCTTCATCTGGTAAGCTCTTCGCATGGAAACGTGTGAAGTCCTGATCGTCGGAGGCGGTCCCGGCGGCTCATCGTGCGCGGCCTATCTCGCCGATCGCGGGATCGACGTGCTCGTCATCGACCGTGAGCGATTTCCCCGCACCAAACTCTGCGCAGGCTGGGTCACGCCGGCCGTTTTCCAGGCCCTCGGCCTCGATCCCCGTACCTACGCCGAACGATATACCCTGCAGCCGATTCACGGATTCCGCATCGCCGTCATGGGGCGCCGCGTGCGCGAGGTCAACTACGGCCACGCCGTTTCCTACGGCATCGTGCGTTCCGAGTTCGACACGGATCTTCTCGCCCGCTCGGGCGCGTGCGTGCGATCGGGAGAACCGGTGCAGTCGATCGAACGCGCGCGGACGGGTTGGGTCGTGAACGGCACGATTCACGCAAGAGTCGTCGTCGGAGCGGGCGGACATTTCTGCCCGGTGGCGCGCGCCCTCGGCGCGAAGCCGGGGCGTGGTGAACACGCGGTCTACGCGCGCGAGAACGAACACCGCATGAGTACGGAAGAGACGCAGGCGTGCGCACTCAGGGGTACGATTCCCGAACTCCACTTCAGCCCGGATCTCAAGGGCTACGGGTGGTGCTTTCGCAAAGGCCGGTATCTGAACTACGGTCTCGGACACGAAGATTCGGCCAGTCTCCCGCAGCGCACGAACACATTCTTCGAAACGTACCGCGCTTCCGGCCGCATTCCCGCGACGATTCCCGCGCGCTTTCACGGGCACGCCTATCTGCTCTACGGCTCGAGCGAGCGCCCGTTCGTGAGCGACCGCGCGCTTCTTGTAGGCGATGCGGCCGGCCTCGCGTATCCGCAGAGCGGCGAAGGAATCCGGACGGCCGTCGAATCCGGCCTTCTCGCCGGGCGCGCGATCGCGGCGACTCGCCAGACAGGCGGCGAGAACCCGTACTCGGCAGACCGCCTGGCGCCCTACGCGGCGGAGCTTCGGCGACGCTTCGGATCGCCCCACGGCGCGAACTACTGGCTGAAACGCCTGCCGCAGTCCCTGCTCCCGGGGATCGCCGGAAAACTGCTCACCACGCGCTGGTTCGCGCAGGAGATCCTGATCGGCCGCTGGTTCCTCGCACGGCACGAAGACGCCTCGATCCAACGCGGGCACCATCCGCACTGATCCGGGCACCGTCTGGACAGCGCACCGGGAAACCACTACTCTTAACCATTCACCATATAATGAAAGCGCGCGCGGATCGGCCGAACGGTCGCACTCTCCGCCCCGCCGGGGTCCCCGATGAACGAAACCGACAAGAACACGACGGAAAAGACGACGACCGATTTCCTGAGAACCCGCATTCGGGAAGACATGGCGTCGGGCAAGTACGAGAAAGTGCTGACGCGCTTTCCGCCCGAACCGAACGGGTATCTTCACATCGGCCACTGCAAGGCGCTCTGCCTGAACTTCGAGCTGGCTTCGGAGTTCGGGGGGCACTGCAACCTGCGCTTCGACGACACGAATCCCATCAAGGAAGAACAGGAGTTCGTCGACGCCATCCGCGCGGACATCAAGTGGCTCGGTTTCGACTGGGGTGAGCGCGAATACTTCGCTTCGGATTACTTCGAAACGCTCTACGGTTACGCCGTGAAGCTGATCGAAAAAGGCGTGGCGTATGTCGACGATTTGTCGGCCGAAGAGATTCGCGAGCATCGCGGCACGCTGACGGAACCGGGACGGCCGAGCCCGTATCGCGACCGCACGATCGAAGAGAACCTCGACCTCTTTACGCGCATGCGCGCCGGCGAGTTCGACGACGGCTCGAAAGTGCTGCGCGCCAGGATCGACATGGCGTCGGGCAATATCAATCTGCGCGACCCCGTTCTCTATCGTATTCTGCGCGCGCATCATCATCGCACCGGCGACGCGTGGTGCATCTATCCGATGTACGACTTCGCGCACGGGCAGTCCGACTCGATCGAGGGCATTTCGCATTCGAACTGCACGCTCGAGTTTGCGGATCACCGCCCGCTCTACGACTGGTTCCTCGACCAGCTCGAGATCCATCATCCGACGCAGATCGAGTTCGCACGCCTGGCGCTCACGCACGTGATGCTGAGCAAGCGCAAGCTGCGCCAGCTCGTGGAAGACGGCATCGTGACAGGCTGGGACGATCCGCGCATGCCCACGCTGCGGGCGCTGCGCCGGCGCGGCTTCACGCCCGAGTCGATCCGCGACCTCTGCACGCGGGTCGGCGTCGCGAAGAAGAACAGCACGGTGGAGTACGCGCTTCTCGAGCACTGCCTGCGCGAGGATCTCAACAAGCGCGCGAACCGGGTCATGGCGGTTCTCGATCCGATCAAAGTCGTGATCGAAAACTATCCCGAGGATCAGAGCGACGAACTCGAAGCCGTCAATAATCCCGAGGACGAGTCGGCGGGGACGCGCACGGTGCCGTTTTCCCGCGAGCTCTACATCGAGCGGAGCGACTTCATGGAAGATCCGCCGAAGAAGTTCTACCGTTTATCGCCGGGGCGCGAAGTGCGTTTGCGCTACGCGTACTTCGTGACGTGCACCGATGTCGTGAAGAACGACGCGGGCGAGGTCGTCGAGATCCGCTGCACGTACGACCCCGAGACTCGCGGCGGGAACGCGCCCGACAATCGCAAAGTGAAGGCCACGATTCACTGGGTGTCGGCGAAGCACGCGGTCGACGCGGAAATTCGACTATATGAACAGCTCTTCACGGCCGAGAATCCGAACATCGTCCCCGATGGCAAGGACTTCACGATGCACCTGAATCCGGAGTCGCTGACCGTGACGAACGCGAAGCTCGAACCTTCCCTCGCGAACGCCACGGCCGACTTCCCCGTCCAGTTCGAACGCACCGGCTACTTCATTCCGGATTCGGTCGACTCGAAGCCGGGCGCGCTGGTCTTCAACCGCTCCGTATCGCTTCGCGACAGCTGGGCGCGCATGCAGAAGCAGCAGGCGCAGCAGGGGCAGAAGGCGAAGGCGTAAGCTAGCGGAACGCGCCGGCGCGGAACGCGCTAGCGAAGAGCCGTTTCCGTCGGAACCGATTCCACTCGATACGATAGCGAGCGCGTCACGCCCTCGAACGGCGCGCCGTCCACTTCCGCGTAGGCGCCGCTCGGCACGTAGTTCAGCGGCGCGCCCCGCATTCCGGGCAGCGTGACTTCGCGTCCGCGCGAGAACGTGATGCGGTCGGCGTCGAGATTGCCGTAGAAGAAATCCGTCTTGGCGGGATTCTTGTCGGCTTCCGAGATATCGACCGGCAGGCGCGCTCCGTCTTCGAAAAACCACGCCCAGCAGTGATACCCCCCGGTCACGTCGGTTTCGCCTGCGAGTTTCGTCGGATACCCCATCTCGAACAGAGCCGGCACACTTTTCGCGCGCGAAAGCGACAGAAAGAGCGAATGAAAGTCCGTGCAGTTACCCTTCCGCACGTCACACGCACGCTCTGTATCTCCGAATCCGTAACCCGGGACCGATTTGTCGTAGTCCATGAGGCCGAGCACGAAATCGTAGCGGTCACGATGTCCGCCGCCGACGCTGTCGGCAAGCGCGCGCACACGATCGCTCAGCGTGACGAGGCTCTCCTCACGCAGGTAGAGCGCACGCGTGCGGCTGTCGAGCGGCGCCGGGATCGGTGCCGTTACGGGCCGGCGATGCACGCGCGCCTTGAGGTCGATCGCAAGCGGCCCGGCAGGATTTGCCACCGTTACCTGCACGAGTTCGTTTCCGAACGGCGTTTCGCGCACCAGCTTCCATTCGTGCTCCGTATCAACAGCCAGCTCGAGCCGATCCTGCTCGGCGAGTTGCTGCGGAACCGCGATCCAGACGACGGCGTTTTTCGCGTCCGCGGGAATGCCATCGAGCGCGATCGTCCAGTCGAGGTCGAACACACGTGCTTCGAGTGCGCCCTCATCCGCGGCAACAGCACGCGATGCAACCACGGCCACTGCGGCGAGCGCGACCCCAAGCACCAGAAACGCGGCCCGGCCGCCCCTCATCATTCGTTTGCCTGTTCCGTATCGTCCCGTCATTTTCATCTCCTTCGTCGTATCTAGAAATAGAGTGTGGTGTGCGCGTCGATGCGATTGTCGGTCCCCTCGTCGAGGCCCGCATACGCGGTCTTCCAGTGAATGTATTCGAGCGCGATCTGCAGCGGCGCCCACGGCCTTACGCGCACCACACCGAATGCCGCTTCATTCTTTGTGCGCCCCGTGTCGCCGAGCGCCTGGATTGCGCTGTTCGCCCCGCTCTTCGAGGTCGCTTCCTCTAGAGTAGGCACGTCTTCATCGTCGGGATCGTCGATCGCATACCCGGCAAAGACCGCCACCTTCGCGTGCGGCTTCAGCACGACCTGGGCCCAGCCTCCCTTCGAAGCGACGGCGCGACCCGTGAACCGGTTGATCCCCTGCCCGATGCCGCCGCGGATGTCCGAAAGGTTCTCACCCGACCAACCCTCTCCTTCCACGCCGAACTTCGCGTGCGGGAAGAGGCTCACGTCGAAACCGCCGACCCACGATTCGAATTCTCTCTCTTCACCAACAGGCGACGCGGTCTCTTCGCGCGCGAAGTGCCCCCATGCCCCGGCCTTGAGTGACGCGCCCGAATCGAACGCGCGCGCATACCCGGCGCGCCCCTGCACACCGGGCTCCGCGGCGTCGCTTCCGTCGAGCGTCCCGTTGCCGTCGAGATCCTTCGAATCGACCGCCCCCGTCTGCGTGGCCGCAACCGCAAGCGCGATCGCGCCCTGCCCGACAGACGGCGTCCACGAAACGCGCGCCTGCGGCCGCCGGTCGCCGAGATTCCCCGCGTTCCACATCATGCCGTCGTTGTTGGCAGCCGGATAAAGCGGGGAGATGAGATCCCATGTCTGGCCGGCGAGGATCGCCAGATCGCCGCGGCGCACTTCGAAATAGCCCTGTCGCATGCGAATCACTTCGCGCGATTCGCGCCCCCCGTTCTGAAAATCGATTTCGATGAGAGCGCGCGCGGACCAGGGAGCAGGCAGATCGAATGCCCCGAGCTTCGCGCCGAAGCGGGTCAGCCGCGGATGCAGCGTCGTGCGGGAATCGTTTGCGGGACCCGCGAGCTCGTCTTCGGACAGCGCATACATCGGGAACTGGTGGTTCGACATGCGGGAATCGTCATAAATCGCGTCGAATCGGACAAATCCGTAGGGCGTCCATTCGACCGCATCCACCGGGGCCGGGGCGGCCGCGGCGATCGACAGAAAAGCGAGTGCGCCGAGGCGCTTCATCATTGCAGGCAAATCGTATCTCCTTCCGGGCCGGCGTCCGTGCCGCCGGAGGAGATCGGGAAACGTCAGCGGGGCGGACGGATCGGAATCGACCAGCGGAGATCGGAGGCGAAGCCCTCTCTCGGGAGCCTGAAGACTTCAGGCGTGGTTATAAGGGGTCATCTGCGCGAAAACATGTGCTTCTTTCGCCTCCGGGGCACGGGGAAACCGGCTTGGAACTCGGGCCGATGCCCGATTGTGCCGATCTACTGAAGAGAGCGTAGAGCATCGAAACTTTACGAGCAACTCGACAGGCCCGTTCGGCGATGAGTTAGACAGAACTTTTACTCGTCGCTGAAATGAAGGAGATCGGCCCATGAACACGGAATCCGCGCCCGCTTCGCACGACACGGCCCCGCATGCACGCGCACGCGGGCTGAGGCGTCCGGGGCGCTTTCCCATGCTCGTACTCTTCCTGTATCTCGGCGCGATGCTGGCGTGGATCTCCGCGAAGCCGATCTTCGCGGGCGACGTCGTCATCAACGGCGAGCCGCTCACGGCGAATGAGGTCGCCATGCTCTCGAACATGGCCGGTGCGCCGGTTCCTCCGGGCGACTACTGGTACGATCCGGTCTGCGGCGCCTGGGGATATCGCGGCGGTCCGTGCATGGGCTTCGGCCGCGCCGGAGTTGCGGTGGGCGGCGAACTGGCGGGGAACGCGTCGGGCGGCGGCACAGGCGTTTTCGTGAACGGGCGGGAACTCCACCCGTACGATGTGGCGGCCCTCAAGAACTGCACCGGTGTCGTCTACCAGGGACGCTACTGGTTGAACGCGAACGGGATCGGCGGATTCGAGGGCGGGCCCCCGCTATTCAATCTGGCGCAGATGTGCGGCGGTAAAACAAGCGGGAAGCCGGGCAAGAGCAAACTTCTGAACTACGGCAGCGTCATGGCGGGCGACGGCTTCATCGGATTCATCGACAGTGAAGGGCGTTCATTCTCGAGCGGACCGTAAGCGCGAAAGCGCGCGCGACTGCCAATCGATCCTGCTCCCGTTCTCGAAACTCACTCGATATGCATCATGACATTCACGATCACTCCGCTCGGGTCGACGACATGGAATCGGCGCACGCCCCAGGGCTCGTCCTTTAATGGATAAAGAATCGTATCGCCTCGCCGCACCGCCTCGGCATGGACTTGGTCGACATCTTCCACCTCGACCGTAAGCGTGACCGCGGCGCTTGCCGCTTCCGGTGACGGCCCGCGGACAAAGCTGATCTGGGCCGTCGGATTGTCGGGAGCAGACAATGTCACGATCCACTCCATATCCATCGCGACACGAAAACCGAGCAGGCCGGTATAGAACTCACGGCTCTCCTCGATCCGGTCTGTTGTAATATTCGGTACGACTCGGACAATGCCCAAAGTCTTCCTCCTTCGCATCCCGCGTTCTCACTTCGTTTCGAACGTCGTCTCGATTGGCGGCGGATTGCGTAACGTCTGCTGTACGACACAGCAATACTGCGCGCTCGTCTTCAGCTTCTCCAGAACCGCGGCGTCCGTGCCTTCTTTGACGCGCATCTTCACTTCGCATCGCATTGCCTGAAAACCGACCGGCACATCGCGCTCCATACCGAGAGTGCCGCGCAGGTCCACGTCTGCAGCAACCGCCACTTCGAGAAACTCGAGTTCGACGCCGAGCAGATCCGCGACCATGCGAATCGTGGAGTCCTGGCACGCCGCGAGGGCCGCGCAGAGTATGTCGCCCGGAGTCGGGGCGTCGTGCGGCCCCCCGACCCCGGCGTGAACGCCGACAGGCACGGTAACGCCGCAGCCGTCCATCGGTTCGACGTTCGCGTGAAACGGATCGCGCGGGTCCGTGCCGGACGTGCGCGCGTGGTCGGTGACCATCGCCGCTTCGGGCGACAACCTGTACTTTGCGCGCAGCGGCTTCTGTCCGGCAGCGACATCGGAGTCTCGCATCGGGTCTCCTTTCAAGAGGCCTCACATGTTCGGCGAATCATTCTCGAGAGCAGATCGGCGGCCAGTGGAATGAGTTCATCGGGAAAATCGTAATCGGGATTGTGAAGGTCGGGTACGTTTTCTCCCGCGCCGATCCCGCACAGCGCGGCCGGGGCGACTTCTGCGAAGCGGCCGAAGTCCTCGGACCATCGGAACGGTTGCGCCGCTTCCCGTACGGGCAATGGTGATGCGGAAGCGCGCACGATATCGATCGCCTCCGCCGCGTTCACGGTGGCGGGGAAGACGTCCTCGCAGTGAAGCGTGTGCGTGAGCCCGGCCTCCGCCGCGGCTTCGCGTACGGTCTCTTCGGAAAGCGCAACGAGCTCGTGCATCGTGTCATCCGTTTCCGCCCGCAGCGTCGCCCAGATCGTGGCGTCCCCGGGCGCGGTCCCGTACGCTCTCTCCCCGAGCCGCGCGCCCGCGATCGTTATGAACGCCGTTTCGTCGGGCCCCCCGGCCTGCATGCCCGCGAGTGCGCTGATGATCCGGCACATCGCGCCCGCCGGGCTGATCCCGGTTTCCGGCTGCGCCGCATGCGCGGTTCTGCCCGACAGCACGATCGACATTCCGCGTGAGGCGCAGGCGAATGTCCCCGCACGCAGCACGACTTCGCCGAGCGGAAAGCCCGGCAGATTGTGCAGCGCGAAGCAGAAGTCCGGTCGCAGTTCCGCGAACCGGGGATCCCGCAACACGGCGGCCGCCCCTTCGCCCGTCTCCTCCGCAGGTTGAAAGAGCAGAATGACGCGTCCGCGTGCCGGTCGCCGCGCGGCCAGCGCAGCACCCACCGCAGCAAGAATCGCCATGTGGCCGTCGTGGCCGCACTTGTGCGAAACGCCGCCCGACCGGGACCGATAGCTTACTTCGTTTGTTTCGTGTATGGGAAGCGCGTCGAGTTCGCAGCGCAGCAGAATCGCCGGGCCGGGCCCGCGCCCCCCGAAAATGACCGCGAGACCGTGGCCACCGAGATGCTCGACGATCGCGTCGGGCGAAAGCGGGCGGAAGAACGCAGCGATCCTTCGCGCCGTTTCCGATTCCCGCCCCGCAAGTTCGGGAAACGTGTGCAGGGATTGACGGAGAGCGATGACATTCTTCATGTGATGATTACTTGCCAGGGAACTCCGTGCAGGTCGGGACCCCCATCTCCTTCTCGGCCGGTGTCACGCGTTTCTGTCACACACTTTTTCTGCTTGGTTCCCGATCGGGTCGAGCTCATGAAATCGCCGGAGAACCACACTCAGAATAGCAGAGAACATTCATTGAAGCGCGAATCGGTTCGTGGTCCCGGCGACTCCATCAGTCGAAATGTTCCTTCGCAATCTTTCGCCCGAAATATACTCCCGCTGCCGTTCCCACGATACTGAGAATCCAGGCGGTCATGATCCCGACGACCCCCCCGAGCCACCAGCCGAGCCAGCCCCCGAGAACGGCCCCGATCGTGGCAAGAAGTCTCGACATGTCACCCCTTCACTCCCGGAGCGACACGCTTGACGGGATCCTGCCGGTAGTACTCTTTCAAAACTCGATAAAGGTCAGGCGCGTGCTGAATCATCAACTTCGGTTGATCGAAGAACTGCTCCGTGGCAACGGCGAAGAATTCCGCTTCGTTCGTAGCGCCATACGGATTCAGGAAGGACGATCTTCCCTTCTCCGTGTCGTCCCTGAGACGCTGATACTCGCGCGTACAGATCGAAACCCAGTCGCGGTATTCAGCCCGGTCGCGCAAAGGAGGGGTCCCGTCGACGGCACCGTCGAGCATGTCGAGTTTGTGGGCAAATTCGTGATAAATCACGTTGTGACCGGACGCTGCGTGCCGCCCCCCCGCAATGCGGCATCCCAGACGAGTATGACCGGCCCGCGCGAAAACGCCTGACCGAGAATCGGCTGGGCGAGTTCCACCGGCGCGAACGTATTCTCGAAGGAACCCGGTTTGCGCTTCGGAGGAACGACGGTCGAAGGGTAGACAATGATGGACTCGACGTTTTCGTAGTAATTGTGGGGCAGACCCATGAGCAGCAGACACGCCTGGCCGGAGATCGTGACGCGAATCTCGTCGGTCATCTCGAGCCCACCCGCTGCTTCCCAGTATTTCTCCGCGATAAACACCTGAATCAGAGCGCGCAGGCGGTCACGCTCACCATCATCAAGCATCGCAAAATGGGCCATATTGCGGCGAAGGATATCCTCCCATGACGAGGGGAAAGGAGCGCCGGCAAGCTTCTTGCGGCGGCGGGTTCTGAACCAGGAAATCATGAGACCCTCCTGGCGCGACTTGTCGCCCGTGTCAGGGGAAACGGAGCCGGGCACGGTTACACGACGCCCTTTTGTGGACTCGCGTCTCAAACACGGTATCATCCGCACTCCGGTCTGTCATCCGGGGCCCATGCCAGAAGGAGGAAACGCGTGAAGGCCGTTCTGTTCGATGAATTTCAGGGGCCGCTTCGAATCGACGACGTGGACCGTCCCGCGCCCGGGCCCGGCGAGGCGATCGTGAAAGTCGAGGCCGGCGGGCTCTGTCGCAGCGACTGGCACGGCTGGATGGGGCACGACGCCGACATCGTCGCACTCCCCCACGTGCCCGGCCATGAGCTCGCCGGCACGATCGCGGCGCTCGGAGAGGGCGCGGGGCGTTTCGCGATCGGCGACCGCGTCACGGTGCCCTTCGTGTCCGGCTGCGGCGCGTGCCCCGAATGCCGCGACGCCAATCACCATATCTGCGACAACCAGTTTCAGCCCGGGTTTCACGGATGGGGGTCGTTTGCGACTCACGTGAAGCTGCGCTATGCGGACGAGAATCTCGTGCGGCTCCCCGACCAGATCGACTTCGTCACGGCCGCCAGCCTCGGCTGCCGATTCAGCACGTCGTTTCGCGCCGTCGTCGAACAGGGCCGCGTTGCGCGCGACCAGTGGCTCGCCGTGCACGGATGCGGCGGCGTCGGTCTCTCGGCGATCATGATCGCGCACGCACTCGGAGCGCGGATCATCGCCGTCGATATCGACGAAGATGTGCTGGCGCTGGCGGAATCACTCGGCGCGGACTTCGCGGTCAACGCCGCACGGACGAGTGATGTCGCCGGCACGATTCGGGATATCACGAAGCGCGGTGCACACGTTTCGATCGACGCGCTCGGCAGCGAAGAAACATGCGCGCATTCGATTCAGTGCCTGCGAAAACGGGGGCGCCACGTGCAGGTGGGATTGCTGGCCGGCAAAGACGCCCGGCCACGGGTGCCCATGGATATCGTCATCGCGCGCGAACTCGAGATCGTCGGCAGCCACGGCATGCAGGCCGCGCGCTACGACGCGATGTTCGGCATGATCACGTCGGGCGCGCTCGACCCGGGGCGCCTCGTGGGACGCCGGGCCGCGCTCGAAGAAGTGCCGACGCTGCTCCCCGCGATGGGAGGCTTCGGGACGACGGGGATCACGGTGATCGTCATCTGAAGCTGTTTCCTGTCGCGCGGGCCTCGGTCAATCCACTCGCGTGAACCTGAGATCACTGCTCGCAGCTTTGCCGAAAAGGCGAAAACCGTTCTCGGATGTCATCTCGACATTGAACGCGAGCACCCCTTCCGGGATAGTCAGGCTGAACTCCCCGTCAGCGAGCGTCCACTTCCCTTCCATGACTTTCCTGCGGCCATTTTCGATGCTTTCGAGCCAGACTTCGCCCGAGGGTTCCAGGCGCATCTGCATCTGCACATCGACCTGCACGCCTGACCACTCACCGTGCAGCCATTCTGCCGTCACGTCCGCGCCTCCCGCGGCAGTCTGCTCGGATGAGGCGTCCTGCCCGGACGTCTGCGCGGGTGCGGACACCTTCGTTTCCGCCATGTCCTCCGGGAAGGCGTACCAGTACCATCCCAGGTCGTCCTCGAGACCGGCGCTGTATGTGTGTGGCCCGCCGCTGGGACCGCTCGTGACGGTGAATGCATTCCATCCGGGCTCCAGGTGAAAGCCGTTCGTGTTATTGCACTCGCCCGCGTCCACATCTCGCG
Organism: Candidatus Eiseniibacteriota bacterium; assembly: GCA_029262235.1. Lineage (GTDB taxonomy): Bacteria > Orphanbacterota > Orphanbacteria > Orphanbacterales > Orphanbacteraceae > JABDJQ01. The sequence continues at coordinate 116,686 of JAJCZU010000008.1, forward strand.
CCGACTCACTGTAGAGCCAGTTTGCGCGCCTGCTTCCCGGCGAGCCGATCTTGCTGCTGAACGCCGCGTCCGAGAACGTGGCCATTCCTATCGTGCTGAGCCCCCGGTCCCATTTCCCCGGCGAAGAGAATCCGGGCAGGTTCGTGAGCAGAGAAAAGTCGGTCACGACGACGATTCCATCCGTGCCGGGAGTTCCGCACGTCAACGACCCGAAGCCCTTACCCGCAGGGACCTCCGGAAGCGCCAGCTTGAACTCCCCGGCGGGCGAGATCTCTGCAAACGTCTGCAGCATTCCCGCCCCGTGGACTCGGAGCACGAGCATGGGAGTCGCTTTTCTGTCCCATGCCGCGAACAGGCCCACAATGTGATTCTCTTCGAGACCGCCCTTCCCCGGACCGATCATCTTCGTCTGCGATTGAGCCGAGGCGGAACTCGGGTGCAAAGCAAGCGGCGCAAGAAAGAGACAGAGAATAGCAAGCAGCTTGAACATTTCTTACAGGCCTCCTGGTTTTTTCTGATATCGATCCAGCAGCGCGATCCACGCACGGGCCGACGGGGCATCATACCGAAACACCCCCTCCGGCATGACTTTCCTGAGATCCTCGGGCGCCTCGACTGCGGCCCAGCCGAAGAACTCTCCGACGCGGGTCTGGAATGCGGCCGCGGATTCCGGCGTGAGCGCCGACGGGTAGACCCCGCGGATCAAAGCTCCTTCGAATACGACACGGAGCCCCGGGCCGTACTCGATCGAGTCGAGCCCGACGCCCTGGAACCACGCGTTCCGCTCGGAACCGGAGGCGATCACCAGCGTGTCGCCCCGCTCTTCGATACCGCGGAACCGAATGCGCGCATTCATGGCAGCGTCCCACTCGAGCAGCGAACGCATCTCGTCAAGCCCGCGGATCGGCTTCTGGCCCGGCAGGATGAACTCGGCATCATCCGTGTGCAGGGCAAGCGCGTCATCGATGGCCTTGCTGTTTACGGCGTCGACATACTCGTGAAACGTGGCCATATGATTCGGGGGAGGGCCGGCGCAGGCGCCGAGCGCGCAGGCGAAAACGATCGTCGCGATCCGGTGTCTCATTTCGCCCCCGTTTGCGGAGTGGAAAGAGTCTGCGGTGTAGAAAGAACACCCTCGATCACATCCGTATTCTGTGCGTCGACGATGTACCACTGGTTGCCGCTCTTCGTCAGAACGAACACCAGCAAGCCCGTACGCCGGGGTAGCGGCTGGCCTGCGGGGTCCGTGTGGCCGGTCAGAATCCACGACGCGCGCGCGATGGCCACGTCCGGTTTCAAGAAGCGCACGGCCACTTTCGGCATCTTGAGAACGCTGCTCCTGAACATCGTTTCGTGCGTCGCGATGTGGGCGCGCTTGATTTCCTCGCGTCCCTTCCACCACATGCCGACGACGTTCACGAATTCGGCGTTCACGGCGAACAGCTGGGAGAATGCGTTCATGTCGTGGCGATTCCAGCTGTCGACAAACGCCTCGGCCACGTCTTCGACGTCGATCCGGCTCGCATCGACGGTTTCCGTCGTCTCGGGCGACGGCGTGACCGGCAGCGTCTTCGGCTTCGAACGGGGAGGCGTCTGCGGCAATGTCTGCGCCTGCGAAAGCAGCAGCGCCTGCGCCTGAGCGGGCGCGGGCGCCGCACTGACGAGGAGCGCCACCGCCAGCGCGTAGATGAGCTGATTCGGGTTCGTCTTCACGTTCTCTCTCCCTTTCCATCAGTGCCCTGTGACACTTTTCATGGAGGCGTTCGATTGTAAGCGAGTCAACTGTACTTCCCTTCATCGTGCCGGTCGCGCCCGAAGGACTCGACATGGCGCGCGTACGACTCCGGCAGCCCGTGCGCGCGGACACAGGCGGCCAGTTCGCGCACGTAGTCTTCGTCCGCCGGGCCGGGCGCCATGACCTGCGCGATGTAGCAGAGCGCCGGGCAACTCTCCCCGTTCATCGTTTCGGCGTGCACCGTTTCCGGTTTGTAGACGAGCCCGAAGTCGTGCGCGAGGCCGGAGTAGATGCCGCCCAGTTCGGACTGCGTCACGAGAGCCAGTGCACCATACGCGGTCGCGGTGTTTGCTTTCGTGAGATTCACGCGCGGGCAGATCGAAAGCGCATGGCCCGCAAGTTTCGCGGGGACGACTTCCTTCGGAAATACGCCGTGGTCACGAAGCACGTCCGCGCTCATGAACGTACCGTAGAAGAATACCCAGACGCGCCGCCCGGCGCTCAAATGGACATCTCCCCTTCAAGTACGATCACGGCCTGGCTGCTGATGAGCAGGTTGCCGTCCAGAATCTCGACGTCCATGAAGCCCGAACGCGCCGACGATTGAAACGATTTCATCTTCGTCTTGCCGAGTCTTTCCGACCAGTACTTCGCAAGGAACGTGTGGGTCCCGCCGGTAACGGGATCTTCGTTCGTGCCGCTCCACGGCCAGAAGTAGCGCGAGTGAAAATCGTACTGACGGTTCGGGGACGGCGCCGTGACCAGCACGCCGTTGATCGAGTCGTGCGATTCGTAGAGGGCCGCGAAGTCCGGCGCGAGCGCGGCCAGCTCCCGGGCGTCTTTGATCTCGAGCAGCAGTATCTTCGTTTCCGCGTTGTAGCAGGCGTTCACGATCGCGCCGATTCCGAGCGCTTGCAGCAGCGCGGGCGGTGCCTCCGCGGGGCGCGTTTCGTACACGGGAAACGTCATGGAGACGCGATCGGGAGTAACGCGCGCGGCGAGATCCAGATTTTGCGTGTTGATGAAGTGGAGATCGCCGAGCCCGTACGTTGCAAACACGGCCCGCGCCGAGGCAAGGGTCGCGTGCCCGCAGAGCGGGATCTCCATCTTCGGCGAAAAGAAACGAATGGAAAACGTTCCCTTCTTTTCGAGCGCGCGGATGAAAGCCGTCTCCGAAAGGTTCAGCTCCTGCGCAACGCGCAGCATGGTTTCTTCGGAAAGATCCGTCTCCACGATACAGACACCGGCCGGATTCCCCCGAAAAGGTTTGTCCGTGAACGAGTCGACAATCAAGGTTTTCATTGCGCGCCCTCCCTGCTCTCTACTGTCGGAACCGCTCGGGAACGAGAACACACCAGAAGAAGCAGGATCGTGCCTGCCGCGAAGATTCCCACGGGCACGAAACGCTGCTGGCCCGAGAACGCATCCACGGCCAGCCCGAGAAGCGGCGCGGCAACAGCCGTAAAAAGCGCCTTCGACTGGCTTCGAATCGAAAGATACGTCGCGGCCTCGGCCTGGGGCACACGGTTCATGAAGCGGGTCACGATGGTCGGCACCCAGAGATTCTGAAGCGCCGCGAAGGCGATAAAGATCAGGGCGATCCCGCCCGCCTGGTCGAACGAGAGAAACGGAATCCAGCACGCGAACAGAATCAGCGTGATCCACAGAATGCGCTGCCCGGCAGCCGCCTCACCCCCGGACCAGTCGCTGAACGCGGCCGCGCGCCGCGAAGTATACGCGCTCACGAGAAAGATCATGAGGTACACGATTCCCATGAGAAGCGTGACGCGCCGCGGGTCGTCAGCCAGAAACAGGAACAGGGGCAGCGCCACACTCATCTGAACCAGTACGGGCTGCACGTAATCCTTGATCGTCTTCTCGAGCCCCTCGAACGACATGGACTGCACGAGCAGGCGGCGAAGGCGCGCGTTCTTCCAGCAGAATCCGTACGCCGAGGTGATATGGCGCCAGACGGACTCGTCACCCCGTCGCGGCGCGCCGTCCAGGCTGGCCGGGTAGCCCGTGAAGTTCACGATGCCGATCGCGTACGGAATAATGGAGAGCAGAAAGATATGCGAAAGCCGCGCCTCTGCGAACAGCCCCTGCCAGATAAAGAGAAGCGCGGTCGACAATACGACGCTGACGGCGGAACCGGTCTTCGACCACGAGCGCGTGACGCCGTAAACCTGCGTCTTCAGCGCCGAAAGATCGTGCGCCGCGAGATAATCGAATATCATCGCCTTGTGCGTTCCGGTTCGGAACGCTTCGCCGATCGCGAAGAGAAGCATCGCGAGGTAAAGCGCGGCCAGTGAATCGAAAACGCCGAACAGCGCGAAGCTCGCGATGTAGCAGAGGAAGCTCAGGATCATCGTACGGCGCCGGCCCCTGCGATCGGCCAGCGCCCCGCTCGGCACTTCCATCACGTTGATGCACACTTCGCGAAAGCCGATCAGGAACCCGATGGCCGTAAACGACAAACCCTTCTCCAGCAGGATCAGCATGAAGAAGGGTTCGAAGTAGCGCTGGTTTTTCAGAAAGCCGTAGAGACAGAAACGGCGCAGCATGGCCTTGTGGGCCGGACTTGCCATGGCGGGAATCATGCGGGGCGCTCCATCTCAGGAACGTACCACCAATCGGCCGGCGCCGGGGCGTTTACAGTTCGATGCGTCTACTCCGGGCCGCCCTGCAGATACGCGCCGACCTCGGCTCCCGTCAGCCTGTCTGCGATGCACGAATAGTCACCGTGCTGCTTCAACGATTCCACCGTGTCTGCGAACTTCGCGAGAAGCGACCGGAAAAGGAACGGGCCGAAGCTCACGCGATTGACCCCGATCGATTGCAGCACGGAAAGCGGCGCCGCGCCCGGGGACCCGAGAATGTTGATCGGAGAGTCGATCCGGGCCCGCAGCTTCCTCACGGTTTCTTCGTCACCGGGCCCGATCGGGTAGATGCAGTCGGCGCCGGCTTGCGCGTATGCCTCTGCTCGCGAGACGGCATCTTCCAGGGCCTCGGCCTTGCTCTCGAAGGAAGATGACAGGAAACTGTCGGTCCGCGCATTGATGACCAGGTGGACGCCCGGACGCGCCGCGGACTCTCTCACCGCCGCGATCCTGGCGCATTGATCCTCGACCGGTCGAAGCGGCCCTCCCTCTTCGTCGAGCCTGTCTTCGATATTGATGCCCACGACACCCGCTTCGATCACGGCGCGCGCGGTGTCCGCCAGTTCCGACAGCGTCCTTCCGTAGCCGGTTTCCATATCCGCGGTCACCGGTACTGTCACGCTCCGGGCAATGCGCCCGATGATCTCGATCAGCGTGCTGCGCTTGATCTTCTCGCCGTCCTCATAGCCGAGCGAGGCCGAAACCGCGGCGCTCGCCGTGGCGACAGCCGGGTACCCCTTCGCCTGCAGGATCCGGGCGCCGATCGGGTCCCAGATGTTCGGGAGGATGAGGAGTTCACCACTGGTATGCAGCGAGAGAAGTATCGCCGCTTTCTGCTTCTGTTCCGTTGTCGATGTCATTGCTTCACGACTTTCGCTACTGGTTACCCGCCACGGCCGATGCCGCGTCCGCCGACGTCATTACAGGAATGACCTCGAAGTCTGTCAGGTCGCTCCAGGCCGCCATCCATTCGTCGAGCAGCGCGCGATCGGAACACTCCATGACCTGATAGCACTTCGTCAGATCGGGCGTCACCCAGCTCGCTACGTATTTCAGCCCCTCGGGAGCCAGCCGCCCCTTCTCGTGAAAGCGCTGATAGACGGGAGCGGGATCACCGTTCTTGAAGTGTTCAATGATCATAAAAAGCATGGTGCTCCTCGGAAATTACTGCCAGTCCGAATCGTGTGCGCTCATGTATTGAAGCATGTGGATCTGTGGCCCTGCAAAACATTATCTCATACAATCGTTCTCTTTTGCTCTTCCCCCTCCCCGCCCCCTGTACTAGATTGATCCGGTGCCCTGAACACCGAACGGACGACAGCATGAACCGACTGAAACATCTCGTACTCGCCAATCTGCCCGAACGGCTGCTGCTGCCGCTGAAGAAGCGGCACTACGCGAAATTTCTCACGAATCTGACGGAGGAGGACGAGCCGGACCTGCGCGCGGTGCGCTATCTGGCCGATCCCGCGAAGGACGCGATCGACGTCGGCGCAAACATCGGGGTCTATACGAAATTTCTGGCGTCGGTGCTTTCGAACGGATCGTCGGTCTACGCGTTCGAGCCGATTCCGACGACGTACGCGATTCTCTCGAGCAACTGCCGAAAGCTGGGGCTGGCGAACGTGCGGGCGATGAACCAGGCGCTTTCGGACACGATCGGCACGGCGCAGATGAGCGTGCCGACGTACGAGGACGGCGGCGAGAACTATTACATGGCGCACCTGACGGCCGAAGTGGCCGAGGCGGGCAAGTCGTTCGCGGTGCAGACGACGACGCTCGACGAATTCTTTCGCAAAACACGCACGAACGCGGGCTTTCTGAAGATTGACGCGGAGGGCGCGGAGCTTTCGTGCATCGAGGGCGGGGCGGCGTTTCTGCACGCGAACCGGCCGGCAAGCTTCATCGAGATTTCCGACAACCCCGACGACGAAGGCTCGACGTCGCACAAGCTGTTCGGTATCTTCGAAAAGCTCGGCTACGGCGCGTACGTTTTCGACGGCAAGACTGCGATGCGTCCGCGCAAAACGGGCGACTCCGCGATCAACTACTACTTCCTGCGCCCGGAGCATTGCGACCGGCTCGCCAGATCGCCTATTCTAGTCGGGTAGCGAACCGCCCCCCTACACCGAAAGCCCCGCATCGCCCTTCACCGGCACGTCGAAGATGTCGCTCAGGCTGCCGAGATCTTCCGGCTCCGTGGTACCTGCCAGAAATTTCTGATACTGCTTCGAGTACGCGTTCCGCCGGCTCGGCCACCACACTTCACGCACGCCTTTACTATGGTAGTACTTGCGGATCACGGTCTCCCACCCTTCCCACTGCGCGCGATCGAGGATATTCGTCTTCCGCTGATACCACGCGTTCTCGGACAGCTTGAAGATGCAGAAGAGAAAGAAGTGGGCGATGACGCGCTGATCGCGGTCGGCGGCAGCCCAGTCGGCCGTGGCCTTCATGACGGCGTTCCCGACAACGGGCGACTCGATCGCCGGCAGATTGATGGTCGCGATCGCGCCCGCAAGCGAATCCACGGCCAGCGCTCTCTGCGATTTCGTATTCTGCCGGATCGAAACGACCAGCACGATCAGGGTCAGGGCCACGCTCAACGCGCCCACGATCTCCGCGAACGAAACGATGGTCTGCAGATCGAACATGCGACTCTCCTTGTCATGTGATCATGATCATGTCAGCACAAGATGCCGAAACAGTACGCGCCGGGCGCCCCGGGCCGCAATCCCGTTGTGCCGGAGGCCCGCACGGCCTATGATTCCTACATGAAAACGACACTCCGCATTCCTGCGCTTCTCGGGCCCGCAGGGCCCGTCACGGTTTCTCTCACAGTCGCGCTCACGATGGCTTTCTCGCTCCTCACGGCTCCCGCGGTCGAGGCGGCGTCTCCGGCCGGGCGACCGGCGATCGAGCTCGTCGAAACGGCCCCGATCGAAACGAGCCTCGACAACCCCGATCTGCGCGAGGCGCACGAAGTCTGGGTGGAGATGATCGACGGCGCGCAGAATGCGCTCGCCTTCGAACAGTTCTACGTCAGCAGCGAACCGGGCAGCCGGCTCGAGCCCGTGATCGCGGCGGTGGAGCGGGCGGCGGCGCGCGGCGTGGCGATCCGCTTCCTGGTCGACAAGCGATTCGAAAAGACATACGCGGAAACCATCGCGCGACTCGACGCGTTCGACGGAGTCACGACACGCGTTCTCGACACGAGAACCTTGATGGGAGGCGTGCAGCACTCGAAGTACTTCGTTGTCGACGATAACGAGATCTTTGTGGGGAGCCAGAACTTCGACTGGCGCGCGCTCGAACACATTCAGGAGCTCGGCGTGCGGGTCACGAGTCCGCAGCTCGCACACGAGTTTCTTGCGATCTTCGAAATCGACTGGGCCGCGGCGAAACCGAAAGAGGGCGAAGCGCCCATCGCCGTCATGAAACGCGAAGCCACGACCTGGACCGACCTCACGCTTCCCATTGCGGGCGACTCGGTCGTCGTTCGTCCCGCGTTCAGCCCGAAGGGGCATCTTCGCGACGAGTCGATGTGGGACCTGCCGCAGATGGTCGCGATGATCGACAGCGCCAAGACATCCGTGCGTGCGCAGATGCTGACGTACAAGGCGAAGAACCGCGACGAGTACTGGGCCGTGCTCGACTCCGCGCTTATCAGTGCAGCCGCACGCGGCGTCCGTGTCGAACTGCTCGTCTCGCACTGGTGCGAACGCAAGGGCACGATCGAGAGCCTCAAAGAACTGCAGGAAGTCCCGAACATCGAAGTGCGCATTCTGACGCCGCCCGAGTGGTCGGGCGGATTCATCCCATACGCGCGGGTCATTCATTCGAAGTACATGGTCGTGGACGGCGCGCGCAGCTGGGTCGGCACGAGCAACTGGGAACGCGGTTACTTTTATGACAGCCGCAACATGGGGCTCGTAATCGAGGGGGCGGCGATCGGCGGGCGCCTCGGCCGTTACTTCGAGAACGGCTGGACGAGCGAGTACACCGAGCCGGTCGATCCCGCGCGCGAATACGAAACGCCGCACATCGCCGATTAGCCGGGCGGAAGGAACGCATCATGAATCTCGACAAGATCCGCGAGCAGATCGACTTCATCGACACGAAACTGATCCATCTGTTCAACGAGCGGCTCGAGCTCGCGCTCCGCACACGCAACTACAAGAAGACAACGAAAGACTCGTCGCGCGAAATCGAGGTCATCGAGCGCATTCGTCAGCACGCGAATCATCTGATCGAACCCGACTTCGCCGAAGCGATTTTCGCGCGCATCATCGACGAGTCAAAACGCGTGCAGGATCGCAAGCCGCGGCTGATCGGATTTCAGGGGGCGCACGGCGCATACAGTGAAGTGGCGGTCCGCAACTTCGACCCGGCCGCGATTCCGATTCCGTGCCGCCACTTCAAAGACGTATTCGAGTCGGTCGAGAGCGGCGAGATCGATCTCGGCATGGTGCCGGTCGAAAACAACCTCGCGGGACAGATTGCGGCGGCCAACGACCTGCTTGTCGAACGCGACGTCAAGATCGTGGCCGAAGCACGGGTCCCCGTGCATCACGCGCTGCTCTGCCGGCGCGAGGTCGATCCCGCGAGCCTGCGATTCGCGTACTCGCACCCTGTGGCGCTCGCGCAGTGCGAGGGAATGCTCGCGCGGCGCGGCCTCGAGCCGAAGTCCCACTACGACACGGCGGGCGCGGCGCACACGCTCATGAGCGACCCGCAGCTTCGCACGGTGGGCGTGATCGCGAGCAAGCTGTGCGCCGAGCTTTACGATCTGAAAGTGGTCGAAGAGAACGTGGAAGACGATCATCGGAACTCCACGCGCTTCGTGATCGTTTCGAAAGACGGAATCGACAAGGGCAACAAGACGTCGATTCTTTTCAGCACGCCGAACACGGCGGGTTCACTGACCGATATTCTGCGCATTTTTTCCGACCGCAATATCAATCTGACGCGCATCGAATCACGGCCGCTTCGCGGGCAGCCGGAGCAGTACGGGTTTCTCGCCGACCTCGAGGGGGGCGCGCAGACGAAGCCCGTAGCCGAGGCGCTTGCACTTCTCAAAGGGCAGTCGGAAGTGTTCAAACTGCTCGGCACGTACAATCGCTATGAGGAGCCGAAGTCATGAGCGATGCGCGCACGACGATCGTATCCGCCGCGGAGCTCGCCGGGAACATCGGGCGGTGGCGCGTGCTCGACTGCCGCGTCGTGATGGGCGATCCCGGCGGGGGGCGCGCGAAGTTCGACGCCGGCCATATCCCGGGGGCGCAGCATGCTGATCTTGATCGCCATCTCGCCGCGGCGCCGGGAACGGGCGGGCGACATCCGCTGCCGATTCCGGAAGAGCTGCGCGACGCGTTTCAGGCGTGGGGCATCAGCGACGACGACCAGGTCGTGGTGTATGACGACGCGGGCGGCGCGTATGCGGGGCGGGCGTGGTGGCTCGCGCGCTGGCTCGGCCACGAGAAAGTGGCCGTGCTCGACGGGGGCGTGAGCGCCTGGAACGGCCCGTGGATGACGAACGCGGACACGCCCGCAATCGGCACGTTTTCGATTCGCGCCTCACTCGTGCACGCCGTAGACGCGGCCGCGATCGAGGCCGGCCTCGGAAGCGGCGACGCCGCGGCAACGCACACTCTGATCGACGCGCGGTCACAGGCACGCTTCGACGCGATCGAAGAACCGTTCGACGACATCGCCGGCCACATCCCGGGTGCGCACTGCGTGCCGTTCAACGACAATCTCGACGCGAACGGGCTGTTCCGGTCGCCCGCCGAACTCCGCGCCCGGTTCGAATCGCTCGGACCCAACCCCGTCTGCTACTGCGGATCCGGCGTCACCGCCGCGCACAACGTTCTCGCCATGCGGATTGCGGGCCTTCCCGAACCGGCGCTCTACCCGGGCTCGTGGAGCGAGTGGATCCGTGACCCCGCGCGGCCGCGCGTTCCGTGATTCGCAAGCCGCGCTCGCTGATCACGCCTGCGCACATCGAATGGCGCAACGGGTGCCCCTGCTCTCCCGACTACGACGACATCTACCACGACACCGATCCCCCTGAGAGTGCGCGCCGTCGCTTTCTTGCACCTTCCCGTCTGATCGAAAGAGCGGGCGGCGCAGCGGCTGGCCGGGCGACGGCTGACCGGGCGACGGCTGACCGGGACGGGGCGGTGCTGCGCGTCGCCGAGACCGGCTTCGGGACGGGCATGAACTTCGCCGCCACAGCGCACGCGCTCCGCAACGCTCCTATCGGGCGCCTTCATTATATTGGCTTCGAGGCGCACCCGATCGCGCGGCACGAGTTTCGGGCCATGGCGAAAGAACGCGCGGCGGCCATTCCGCTTTACGACGAGCTGGCGCGGCAGTATCCACCGCTCGTTCCGGGATGGCATCGACGCGAACTCGCAAACGGGCGCGTTTCGCTTTCGCTCTACTGGGGAGACGCGGCCGAAGGACTTGCTGATCTCGCGGGACGGTTTCGGCTCGGGTTCGACGCGTGGTTTCTCGACGGCTTCGCGCCGGACCGGAACCCGGCGATGTGGACGCCGGAACTTCTCGCCGCGATCGGCAACTTTTCGAAGAACGGAACGGCGGTCGCGACATCTTCAAACGTGGATACCGTGCATCGCGGGCTGGAACGCGCCGGCTTTTCGATGCGACGCGTCGACCAGGGTCCGCACAAACACCACGGCCTTGCAGGCGATTTCACGCGCGAGGCGGTCGATGCGCCCCCCGGCTCGCCCGCCGTCGACGTTGCGGGCAGCGGAGTCGCGGGCGCGAGCGTGGCGCGCCATCTCGCCGAGCGCGGGTGCCGGGTCCGGGTGTTCGAAAGCGGCGAGATCACCTCGGGTGCATCGAGCATCCCCTCCGCCATCCTGCACGGCCGCCTGCTCGGCGACGGTTCTCCCGACGCGGCGTGGCGCGCGCACGCTTTTCTCTACAGCGCCGACTACTGCGCGGGGCGGCACGGCTTCACACGCACAAGCGCACTGCAACTCGAGGGGCCGAACTGCGACGCAGCGAAGATCGGTCGCATTGCCGCGCAGTACGGGGGCGACGACTCCTTCGTACAGCTGCTCGATCCCGCGTCCGCCAGAACAATCGCCGCATGGCCGATCGAAGGAAGCGCGCTCTATTTCCCGCGCGGCGGTGTCGTGAATCCGCCCGCTCTCTGCGCGGCGCTTCTCGACCATCCGTCGATCGAAGTGCTGCCCCATACGGCGTTCGAAACCGTCACACGCGTCACGGTGCTCGCGTGCGCGATGGAAACGATGCAGTTTCCCGCGGCGCGCTATCTGGAAGTCGCGGCGATCCCGGGGCAGATCGACATCGTTTCGATGGCCGCCCCGCCGGCGCTTCCGATTGTCGGGAACGGCTACCTTGCTCCCTCGGTTTCGTCGCACGGGGAAGGCCGCGTGGCGGCTGGTGCGACCTACGAGTATCGACACTGGAAAGAAGGACGTGCGAAGCGCGAGAATCTGGAGCAGCTTGCGGGTCATGAGTACGAGTGGATTGCGAGTGCGCGCGGCATTCGTGTGGTGGCGTCCGATCGCTGCCCGATCGCAGGGCCGCTCGACCCGAACGGCGAACCCGCGCGCATGATCTACGTTTCGACGGGACACGGTTCGATGGGGATGACGACGAGCCATTTCGCGGCGGCGATCATCGCGGCGCAGATCACGGGCGGGATGCCGCCGGCCACGCGCACGGTCGAAGCGCAACTCACGCCTGCGCGCTTTCGCGAGCGCCAGGCAAAACGCGGCTATCGATACGGAGCAGAGGGCTAGAAGAGAAGAGAAGAGAAGAGAAGAGAAGAGAAGGAAACGGAGCGTTGGGAGAAATCAATTCTCTCGACGGCTCGGCCTGGCCAAATGGCCAAGCGGAGGCCTCGCCGATCCGAGAACTGATTTCTCCACCGCTTGTTTCATCTCTGCTCTGGGGGTGGGTTGGGAGAAGAGGCGGAAGGAAGAAGAGAAGAGAGGGAAACGGAGCGTTGGGAGAAATCAGTTCTCTCGACCGCTCGGCCTGGCCAAATGGCCAAGTACGGAGGCCTCGCGGATCCGAGAACTGATTTCTCCCCCGCTCGTTTCGTCTCTGCTCTGAGGGTGGCGTTGGGAGAAGAGGCGAAAGGAAGAAGAGAAGAGAAGAACGGAGCGTTTGGAGAAATCAATTCTCTCGACCGCTCGGCCTGGCCAAATGGCCAAGTAAAGAGGCCTCGCGGATCCGAGAACTGATTTCTCCCCCGCTTGTTTCATCTCTGCTCTGAGGGTGGGTTGGGAGAAGAGGCGGAAGGAAGAAGAGAAGAGAGGAAGGAAGAAGAGAAGAGAAGAGAAGAGAAGAACGGAGCGCCCGGGCCTTCGGTCTGCGCTCCGAACTAAGGCCGCACACGCAGTTTCGCGAGGTCCTCGCGCAGATCCACGAAGTACGGGTGGTCGGGGTCGAGTTTCTCTTCGAATATTGCACGAGCCCGATTCATTTTCTCGAGCGCGGCCTCCTGCTTTCCTTCTTCCATGTCGATCTTCGCAAGAGCATGCAGCGTGGCACCCACACGCTCACTCTCCTTGCCGAATGCTTTCTCATAAACAGTGAGCGCCTGCCTGATGTTGACGCGCGCGTCATCGTTCCGCCCCAATTCGTCGTAGGCGGTCCCGATATTGAAGACCACGTCTGCATAACTCGGATGGTCGGGCCCTAGCGTGACTTCGCGCATCGCCCTCGCGCGTTCGTAGTAGCCAATCGCTGTGTCGTAATTCCCCTCGTCCTGGTGAGCCTGCGCGAGATTGTCGATGCTCATCGCCAGATGCGGATGATTGCTGTCGAGCGCCTTCTCCTGAATCTCGATGGCCCGCTCGTACGCACGCCGCGCGGCGGGAAAGTCGTCCATTTTCTCATGGCAGTTCCCTACGCCGTTCCACCCGAGCGCCATGTTCGGGTGATCTTCGCCGAGCGTCTTCCTGAAGATGTCCATCGCTTTCTCATAGTAAACGCGCGCCTCGTTGTAATCGCCGCTCGAGTAGACGAGTCCCGCGAAATCTCCGTAGCCGCGCGCAAGCGCCGGGTGTTCCTCCCCGAGTTCGCTCTCGCGGATGCGCAGCGCCCGCTCCAGCAACGGACGCGCCTTCTGATAGTCGCCGATGCGCCAGTACAGGTTGCCGAGATTGCCGAGCGTGAAACTGATGACCGGGTCGTTGGCTTCGAGCGCCTTCTCCTGAATCGCAAGCGTCCTCTCCCAGATCGCGCGGGCGGCTTCGTAATTGCCGGCGCGGTCGATCGCGAGCGCCAGACTGTTCAGCGCTCCCGCAACCGTGGGGTGGTCAGGGCCGAGCTCCCGCTCCATGATCGCAATGGCGCGTTCGTGGTTCACGCGCGACTCTTCATACTTGCCCTGCTCGTAAAGAAGCACCGCGTAGTTCCGCGTCATATCCGCGAAATCGAGATCTTCGGGCGCGTTCTGCCCTTCCCGAAGCGCGAGCGCCTGCGCCAGCAGCCCCTCGGCCTGATCGTAAAGGCCGAGATTCGAGTACACCTTGCCCATCGTGCTCGTGAGGCGCGCCTGTACGAGAGGCTGATCGTGCAGGCCTTCCGCGATCTCGAGCGCTCCCTTGTCGAGAATCTCGCGCGCCGTCACGGAGCTTCCGCTCCCCTCGTTCGGATCAGAAATGCGGAACAGGTCGACGAGAAACGAGGAGACGCCCTCGGCGATCCGGGCCTCCTGATTCGCGCGATCCCGTTCACGCTTCACGATGTTGTACTGCACGGTCATCAGAATCGAGTTCGCGAGAAGCGACAGCGCGACGAAAATGGTTACGCCGAACGCCACGCGATGTCGGCGGACAAGCTTGCCGAGGCGATAGGACGTGCTCGGAGGCGCCGCCTGCACCGGCCGGTTCGAAAGATAACGTTCGACATCGTCCGCGAACTCCGCGGCCGAAGAATAGCGCCGCGTGCGATCCTTCTCCATCGCCTTCATGACGATCCAGTCGAGCTCGCCACGCAGCTGGCCGCTCAGCACCGGAGGCAGCGAGTTGCGCAGGTGCGCGATAACGGACGCTTCGTCGCCGAGACTGTTCACGCGCGTGCTCGGCGGCAGCGGATGCACTTTGTGAATGACGTCGCTGTACGTGCGCCAGTCGGGGCTCGTGAACTCCTTCGCGTCGATCGGCAGGCATCCGGTCATGAGTTCGTAGAGAACGACGCCGAGCGAGTAGACGTCGGTCGACGTGTCGACGCCGAGCGGCGACATCTCAGCCTGCTCGGGGCTCATGTAGGCAGGCGTCCCGATCGGCCGCCCGAACGCCGTCATGATCGTGCGATCCGTGAGGTCGCGGTGAATCGCTTTCGCGATGCCGAAGTCGATGATCTTCGGCGACGGCGTTTTGTCGTCGGTCGCCACCAGAATATTCGAAGGCTTTATATCCCGATGGATGATCCCCTTCTGATGCGCGTGGTGAATCCCGCGGCAAACGCTCGCGAAGAGGGCAAGGCGATCCTTCATGCCGAGCCGGCGCTTGTCGCAGTACTCCGTGATCGGAATGCCCGGGATGAACTCCATGGCGAAGTACGGACGGCCGCGCTCGGTCGCGCCCGCGTCGTGCACTTTCGCGATCGTGGGATGGTTCATGACCGCAAGCGCCTGGCGCTCCGACTCGAAGCGCGCGATCACGTCCCTCGTGTCCATGCCGAGCTTGATGAGCTTGACCGCTACCTTGCGCCGAATCGGAACGACCTGTTCCGCCTCCCACACTTCTCCCATGCCGCCCGCGCCGATCTTGCGCATGAGCCTGTAGCCGGGCACGACCGGCGCGTCGTCATCACCTGCACGCGCGCCCGCTGCCGGCGCAGGGTCCCCGTGTGATCGCGCGTCGCCTGCCGCGCCTTCCGGCACGGTTCCGAGCGTCTCGGGAACGGCGCCCCCGGTCTGCAGAAAGAGTGTCGAGTTTTCGGCAATCGCGAGCAGCCGCTTCACACGGTCGCGCATGGCCGGATCGTCGCACTCCGAATCGATAAACGCTTCACGCGAACCCGTCTCGTGTTCGAGCGCGGCGGCGAACAGATCGTCCACCCTCTGCCATTGTTCGAAATCAGTCATATGTCGATCGTACGACATCACCGCGGCTCCCCCAAGAGGATCTCGAATCCTGCTATGATAGCGGCATGAATCCGCCATCCCCCGCCCTTTGCACATACTGCGGCGCCGCGCTCGACGCGCTCGAAATCCATTTCGGCGACGTCTGCTTCGGCGAAACCTGCATCAAGCGGCGCGCCGAGAAGGACTGGGGCGCCGTGCGCGACCGCGCGGCCGAAAACGACGGCGTTTCCGACCCCGAAACCTACCCCGCCACCCCGATCCCGGCCCAGCAGCGCAAGATCGAGCCGCTGCCCGCGGAACGCGTCGCGCTCTTTCGCACGCATCTCGAAACGACGATCGCGGCCGCGTTTGTGCTCGAGAGCGAAGGTGCCGAATTTCATGAAGCCGAGCCCGAAAGTTCATGGTACCCGCCGGCGCTCAGCGAATGGCTCGGCGCGATCTGCGCGTCGTGCGAGGGCTACTGCTGCGAGGCCGGAGGCGACACGGCGTTCCTGAGCACCGACACGATCCGCCGGATCATGCGGCGCGAGCCCGGCATTTCGGCCGAATCGATTGCGGCACGCTATCTGGAACGACTTCCGGCGGAGTCTTATGCAGGCGCGTGCGTATTTCAGGGGCCGACCGGGTGTACGCTCCCGCGCGAAGACCGCGCGAACATCTGCAACGTGTATCTCTGCAAGGGACTCAAAACCGCAAAATGGAACTGGGAAGAGAAAGGCGTGCGGCGTGCATTTCTGGGGCGCATGTCGATGAACGGCCTCGAGTCGTACTCGTTTCTCGCGATGGACGACGAAGCGCGCAGGGACGAAGCGCGCAAGGACGAAGCGCCCCCCGGCGGTGCCGAATGAAGGTCTGGTTCGTCGACGACCAGGCCTCGAACCGCGAGCACTGGCGCAAGAGTTTCTCGAAGGGAATCGCGGGCCTTTCGCTGCGCACATTCGCCGATGTCGACTCGATT
This sequence comes from Candidatus Eiseniibacteriota bacterium, assembly GCA_029262235.1. GTDB lineage: Bacteria > Orphanbacterota > Orphanbacteria > Orphanbacterales > Orphanbacteraceae > JABDJQ01. Next base: position 133,140 of record JAJCZU010000008.1, read on the forward strand.
CTGGCCGCACTCCGCACCGAGACGCCCGACATCGTATTTATCGATTTCTTTCTCGACGGACGCACCGGCCTCGAAGTGGTGGCATTCTGCCGGCGCCGCGCGAACGCGAATCCGTGCCCGGTGCTGATCGCGCACTCGAGCCTCGATTCCGCCAGCGAACGCATGGTCGAGGGGGGCGCCGACTTCGCCGTCCCGAAGGAGAAAATCGGCGGCGTGATCCCCGCCATCCAGGCCGCGATTCGCAGGAAGGCCGATCTCGAGGCGATCGTGCGGACACGCCGCTGGCCGGGTTGACGCCCTGCGCATAACGCGGTAACTTTTTAGGCAGCCGCAACTTCCCCCACGAAAACGAATGCACCCGGGGACCGGTACGCGCCCCCCGGTCTCAGCGCCCGAACAGGCTGCTCCGAAGGAGTCCGATGAACAGCACGAACGCCCCGGTCCGCATCATTTCCATCCTCGCCGCGCTTCTGGCGGGGGCGGCTCTTTCGAGTACCGCACACGCCGACATCCTGCTGCAGCGCGCGAACCCGTTTTCGGTCAAGGCGATCAACGGCGCCCCGATTCCGTATCCGTTCATCGGCGGCTGGTTCAATATCAAGCCCCACTTTGCGGACATCGACAACGACGGCGACGAGGATCTGTTCATCGTCGGTCAGTTTCCCGATGACCGCGTGAGCTTCTACCGGAACACCGGAACACCCGAAGCGGCGCAATTTGAAATCGTCGAAGAGAGAATGCGCGGCGTCCAGGTTCGCTCGTTCCTGGAGATCGTGGATATCGACGGCGACGGCGACTTCGACTTCCTGTCGGACCTCGACACGGTGCTTGTCATTCACGAAAACATCGGAACGCCGGAGGCGCACAGCTTCGTCACGACGACTCCCTCCTACATCGACAGCCTGCCGGACGCGCGATCGGCCGGCCTCAGCAGCTATCCGCGACTGAAAGATCTCGACGGCGACGGCGATCCCGACTTCTTATATATGAAGGCAATCGGAGGAACCCCGATCTTTCACGAAAACGTGGGAACGCCGACCGAACCTCTGTTCGTGCGCGGCGAAGAAGGGTGGGGAGGATTCTCGACCAACGAGTTCGGCGGACGCGTAAGCGTGGAGGACAACAAGCACGGATTCGCTTCGCTTACGATCGGCGATATCTCGAACGACTCTCTGCCCGACATCATCATCGGCGACCTCGTGAACCCGAACCTCTGGTTCTTTCAAAACGTCTCGACCGACAGCATTGCGCAGTTCAACCAGGTCACACAGTCACTCATTCCCGAGAGCTTCGACAGCCGGCTTGCGAGCGAGATTGCCGATCTCGATTTCGATCAGCGCCTCGAACTCTATGTGTCTTCCGCCGGTACTTCGGAGCTCGCGGAAGACGGCGTGTTTCGCGTATACGAGCAGGACGCGCCCGGATCGTTCGCGTTCGACCTGCAGGATTCCGTGTTTCTCCCGTGCATCGACGTCGGCACCCATGGGCGGCCCAGCCTGACGGACTTCGACAACGACGGCGACCTCGATCTCATCGTGTCGGGCGGGAAGACCGAGACGTTCGGCCAGGACGCGTCCCTGCTGCAATTCTTCGAGAACGTCGGAACGGTGACATCACCGGAGTTCGTGCGGATCGAGCCCGGCACCACTCCGTTCAGCGTCATCACCCCCAAACTGTTCAACGAAGGCTACATGACCTTCGCGTTCGGCGATCTTGACGGTGACGACGACCTCGACATGTTCCTCGGTACGTACTGGTCGCTGCTGCAATACGAAAATACCGGCACGCGGGAAGCGCCGCAGTACACGCTGGTCGGCGAGCCCGACCTGCCGAGCCTCGATTCGGACAACGCGCACACGCCCGCACTCGGAGACCTCGACAACGACGGCGACCTCGACCTCATCGTAGGGGAGCAGGGCAATTCCTTTACACCCAATCTTTTTCTCTATCGAAACGACGGGGACGCGCAGAACTTCATGCCCGTGTTCCTGTCCGACAATCGAATCGGAGGGGAATTTTTCCCGCACGGGCTCGACGGCGGACCGGTCTCGGGAACGACCCAGAACCGGCATTTCGTGCCTACCCTCGTCGACATGAACGGCGACTCGCTGCTCGACATCGTGCTCGGGTACGGGTTCGGCCGCGTCCTTACCGGGCTGAACCAGGGCGCGGGATCGTTTCGGTTCGAAAGGGTCGAGAACCATGCGTCGCTCGAAGTGGGACTGGACGCGGCGCCGGCGCTGGGCGACATCGACGGCGACGGCGATCTCGATCTCGTGATCGGAGAGCTCGACGGCGGGGTGAATTACTTCGAAACGATCGCGACCCGCTTCCGCGCCGAACGGACGAGCGACGACACGACGGTCGTGAGCTGGTTCGCGGGCTTCGACGAAGACCTGGCATTCAGCGTTTACCGGAGCTCGGGCGGCAACAGCCCGTTCACGGAAGTGGCGAGCGGCCTCGGCGCCGCAGTCTCCGGCGAAAACACCTACTACGACACGGGGCTCGACCCCGCCATCGCCTACGCGTACAAGCTCGCGGCCACCGTAGGCGACACGACGATCGTCGATCCCGACAGCGTGTCGACCGACCTCGCCACGTTCGAGTTTCTGGGACTCGAAGCCGGGGCCGCGGGAAGCGCGGTGGAAATCAGCTGGTCGCTCCTGAACCAGCGCCCCGACGTTTCGTTTCGTCTCGTGCGAAACACCCCGGCGCCGACGGAGTACGTCGTAACGGCGAGCGAGGATGGTTTCCTGTACGAAGTGCTCGATGAGACGGCGATCCCGGGCAACGATCATCAGTACGAACTCTTCGTGACGATCGGGTCGGTCGAGACACGGCTCGCGGCCGACACTCTCTTCCTCACGCTTCCGATTCTCGCGATCGGTGAACCCGCGATCACATGGCAGAACAGCGGGTATCGCGTTTTGTGGACCGCCGACCCCGTCTATCCCGGACTCACGTTCGATCTCATTCGCATTCAGGGAAGCGACTCGACCGTCGTGAACGCCGAGCCGATCGAGGCTCAGGACGGAACGGCCACGGCTACGGACGCCGGTGTCGATCCGGGGCGCAGCGTTTCGTACTTTGCGAAGGCGTATTACATGAGTGGAGAAGCGCGCACGGCGGTGCAGAGTGACCTCACAACGGGGACATCTGTTACCACCGCGGGCTCACGCTCGTTTTCGTTCGCGCGGATCGTGCCGCATCCCGTACAGCGCCAGGGACAGGAAGTGCGCATCGGTTTCCAGCTTCCGAGCGCGTCGGATGTGGAAGTCGAAATCTTCAGCATCACGGGTCGGCGCATTCGAACATTGCGCGGATCGTTTGCCGCGGGTCCCGCGCGCGAGCTCTTCTGGGATCTCCGCAACGAAAGTGACGAGACCGTTTCGTCGGGGCGCTACTTTCTGAAAGCACGCGTTGACGGTGTCGCGATCGACCGCACACAATCGGTAACGGTGGTGCGCTAGCTTTCCTCGCGCTTTCTCCTATCGCACGAGCAGCATTTTGCGGGTCACCGGACGGCCGTCCACCACAACACGCGAGAAGTAGGTTCCGGAGGCAACCGGCACCCCTGCTTCGTCGTTACCGTCCCAGATGACCCGCTGTTCTCCCTGCTCGAAAGCCGTCACTTCGAACGACCGCACGAGCCTTCCTGTTACGTCATGAATCGAAAGCGCGGCGACCGAGCCGGGGCTCATTCGAAATCGAATCTCGGTCGTCGGATTGAAAGGATTGGGGCGATTCTCGAGCGCTCCGCGCCGATCGGGTATGGCGCTCGCGCCGCCCGCCCCGCCCACGCCGGTCGCGTTCGGTTCGACGATCGTCAGCAGCTGGTCGGCCGCCACATTCGTGAGCACCTGCACGGTACCCGATGTCCAGTGCACGATCACGCTGTCGACGGTCGTCGCCGCGCCGAGCCCGAAGTGCTGCACCAGATCGGGCTGCATCGCCGTTGCCGTGACGCCGCCGAATACATTGCGTACCTGCTTCGTCTCGCCGCCGCCCGGATCCGCAACCACGTCAATAATCGTCCCGATACCGGCGCGGTTCGAGGCGGTTCCCTCGAGCTTCACTTCGAGCCAGTGGTTCGCGTTCCCCTCGTTTCGATAGAGCAGGTTCGGCACGGGGTTGCCTGAAAACGTGCCGTCGTCCGTGAACGTGAGCACGTAGATGTCGAGATCGCCGTCGCGGTCGTAGTCCCCCCACTCGCCCCCCTGCGGCGAGTCGATCGGGAGACCGAGATCGCCGAACGCGGCCGCGGGCAGGTCCGTGAACGTGCCACCGCCCTCGTTTCGATACAGGTTCGACCGCACGATGGGGTTCACCTGATGCGGCACGAAGAGATCGAGATCGCCGTCGTTGTCGTAGTCGCCCCACGACCCGGAGCTCGAATTGATCGCGATGTTTTCGAGCGGCGTGTCGAGCCGCTGATGAAACGTGCCGGCGTCGTTTCGAAACAAGCGATCGGTCTGTGCGGCAACCGGCAGAAACACGTCGAAGTCGCCGTCGTTATCGTAATCGGCCCATGTCGCCGAGAAATCAGTCGCCGGCCCGTCGTCCGTCAGGCCGCTCCCGGTTTCGACGAAGAACGAATCGGCGACCCCCGTTTCGATCAGCATGTTCACGTAGAGTTCGTTCGTCGCACCGTGCTGCGCGATATAGAGATCCTGGTCGCCGTCGCGATCAAAATCGATCCACCCTTCGATCATCCCGGCGGACGTCTTGACGAACGGGAACTGGTCGAGCCGGTCGAAAGAGCCCGCATCGTTTCGATAGAAGTGCGAAAGCGTGTTGTTCGAGCCGCCTGCGAAGAGATCGAGGTCGCCGTCGTTGTCGTAGTCGGTCCACGTGCTGCTCGACGTATACGCACTGTCGGCCGTGAGCTCGGTCTCGACCCACCCTCCGGTCGTCGCGAGATCGTTTCGATAATACTGATTCGGCAGCGGAAAGAGCGACGCGCCGCCCGCGATCACCCGCCCCCACCGGCTTCGAAAGAGGTCGAGGTCGCCGTCGTTGTCGAAGTCGCCCAGGGCCCCCACGGTCGTGATGCGATTGACGTTCGGGTTCACGGGCGCGCCCGCGAGCGAGGAAAACGTGCCGTCCCCTTCGTTTCGATAGAGATAGGCGCCGGCGCCTGACGAAAAGAGGTCCGGGTAGCCGTTGCCGGTCAGGTCTCCCCAGTTCGCGCCGACCCCCAGGTAGGCGTCCGTGACCGGCGGCCCCGCGTTCGTGATCTTCGAGAATGTGGCGAACGCGGGCACGGGCGCGGCCGTTTCCAGCACAGGTCCCAGCACAGTTCCGAGCGCAAACAGCGCGAAAAAATGACGGTACATCGAGTCTCCTCTTCCCGGACCGGCGGTCCCATCGGGCGGAAGTCTGTTTCGGTATGCGACTATCATCCCGCATGCGGAACGATCCGTCGTCTCATCGGGGGGGATGGGACTTGAAGCGTGGGAAATGGGACTTATTGAGAAGGGACGTGCTCCGCCATCCAGGCGGACGGCGTCTTGCCGGCGTGTTTTTTGAATATGCGGTTGAAGGACGATTTGCTCGTAAAACCGGAATCGAGCGCAATGCCGAGAATCGTAAGTTCACCAGGCCCGCCCGCGAGGCGCCGCTTCACTTCTTCCACTCGATATTCGTTCACGAAATCGAAGAAGTTCAGGCCGTAATCCTGATTCAGCACCTGCGAAACATGATTGGGCGTCGACCCCACGGCCGCGGCCAGATCGCCGAGGCGCAGATCGGGGTTCAGATAAAGCCTGTCGTCGCGCATCGCAGCCCGGATCGTGCCCGCCAGCGCCTCTTTCTCCACCGCGCCGAGCCCGGAACGCGCGTAGGAAGCGCGGCTCCCATTGTCGGCGCGGCCTTCGGTCGGAAGGTCGACGCCGCTCTCCCCCCCGATCGATTGCTGCGGCAGCGGTTCCGACCAGACGGACCAGGCCGCCAGGATCGCAATCACGTTCAACGTGGCCGCCATCACATACTCGAACGCGGTGATATGCGTGCCGCCGAACATCATGTGAAGCATGCCGCCGAGCGTCGCGATCAGAAACAGCAGCAGCCCGAGAGTCAGCTTCTTCAGAAGCCCGATCGAATCGATGCCCGCGTGCGCCGTTGTCTGGAGCAGCCGCCCCCGGAACGCGCCGATCACACGATACGACACGAGCACGTAGATCGCCGTCTGCGCGAGATGCACGCCCATCACCCAGTACCCGCCGATCGGATAGACATAGTGCCGCGTGATTTCGCCGCCTGGAAGGCCCAGGTAGTGCGGCGCCATGTTGGCGGCGAACAGAATCGCGGGGAGCGCGTGCGCCAGCGCGGGAAGCGGCCTGATCCGCCGGCCGGCGAGGGACCAGGCGAAACCGTAGTAGAGCGGCCCCATCAGAAAGAAGAGCGGAGTGGAGTGAAAAATGATCGGAAACTTCGCGTAGTAGCCGGATATCATCGCGATGAAGTCGAGGTTCATCCAGCAGGCGATGCCGATGAGACCCGCGAGACAAAGGCTCGGCGTGCGGGCCAGGCGCGGGCGAAGCACGAGAAGCGCGCACACGAAGACGCCCACGCCCACCGTCATCAGCATCAGGGCGCTCCAGAAATCGAGTGTGAGCCAGGGTGTGTTCATGGCGCCCGGGTGATTCGTACGTGCGGGTAGTCGTCGGATTCGGCTTGCGACTACTATACACAGAATCGCGCAAAACGAAACCCGGCCCTGGTCGTGAGAGAGACCGCCGTCTATCGACTGCTTCGGCTTTCAGTCGTGCGGACCGGCCAGTCGCAGCTTGTTGCCGTCCGGATCATGGAAGTCCGCCAGGCTGACTACACCCGGTATGTGAATGGTCGGCCCGTCGAACGTAACGCCGCGCGCTTCGAGTGTCGCGCGTGCGCGCTCGAGATTCCCCACGCCGAGATTGAGTGACACCGTGCCGCTCCCCTTCGGCTCGGGCTGCACGCCGAGGCCGATCGTAACGCCGGCGATTCCGAGCTTCATGCGCGCCCACTGAATCGCGTCGGTGCGCGACTCGAGTTCGAAGCCCAGCACATCCTGATAGAACGCGATCGATCGATCGAGATCGGCTACCGCAAGCTGAACGAGCAGCACCGGCTGAAGACCGAGCTCGTCTCTCGCGTCGGTTGTGGTCGTGCCCGTTTCGGTTGTGGTCGTGCTCGCTTCGGCTGCTGTGGCGGTCGTTTCCGTCCCGCCCTGCTCCTCGGCGTTCACTTCAGCCGGCACTGCCGGCAACCCGGCAAACATCGCGATCATCAGCATGCTCGACATCCAGTGATGCCCCACGGCGATTCGTCGCATTCCAGCTCTCCTTCCGCCCTCCCGGGCTCCACGGATACACGGCGTCATGAATAGAACGATCGAACCATGCCGGAATCGACAGAGCACGTAAAAAATACGCAATACCCGGTCGTACGTGGTCGGTACGGTCGCCGCGCCCACTTCGACTCGGCCCGGAGGACTCAATCGGTCCCGCGCAGCCGATCTCCGAGCCGGTGGGCAAGCGCCACGATCGTGAGGGTCGGGTTCGGAAGGGCCCCCGTTACGAAGACCGCACTGCCCGCCACATACAGGTTCTCCGTACCGTGAACACGCAGCCCCGGGTCAACGACGCTGTGCGCGGGATCGAGACCCGTGCGCGCGCCTCCGAGATGATGGTGCTGCCACCCCATATCCCCTTCAGGCAGAATCGTGCCGCTCCCGAGCCTGGCGAAGAGCGAGCGCACAATCCCCTCGCCCCGCTCCCAGAGTCGCGCGTCCTGGTCCGTGAAACGCAAATGGAGCGCGGCGCCGACATCGCCGAATCCGTCGGTGACGCGATCGGAAAGCGCGATCCGGTTGTCGGGATCGGGACGCATTTCGATGCCGAGCTTGATTGTGATTTCCTCGGGCGCTTTCGGACGGCCATATAGAGCGAGCGCAATCCCGCCGCTCCCCTCGGCGCGAAGCGGCGCACAATACTCGTAGGTGCGTCCGACCTGCCAGCGCGAGAACGGAGGAATCCCCGGAACGGGGGCCTTGAACTGGCGATAGGGATGTTCCATGAAGAAGCGACCGAGCGCGCCGCTCCGGTTGCCGAGCCCGCGCGGAAACGCGGCGGTGCGGGCACGAAGCAGCAGGCGGGCCGATTCGACGGCACCGCACGCGATCACGAACGAGCGGGCGCGCACTTCGTGCTGAATCCCGGAATACGTTTTGACATGCGCTGCCACTGCGCGCCCGAACGGCCCGATGTCGAACCCCACGACTGTGGCGCCCGAAACGAGCGCGAGGTTCCGGTGCCGGCTGAGCGCCGGGATCACGTCGCGCGCGAAACGGACAGGCTCGCTGCGCGCGGGATCGGGAGCGTGTGCGAATGGGGGAAAATCCACGGTGAGGCCCGCGCGCTTCGCAAGGGCCCGCATCTCTGCGATATCGATCAGCGGCGTGCCGGGCAGCTCTTCCTCGCGCGGCGCACGCTCGCCGCGCGACGGGCCGCCCACAACATGCAGCGTCTGCTCGGCGCGGCGATAGTACGGCTTCAGTTCTTCGTAGCCGAACGGCCACGGATTCTCAGGCGGCGTGAGCGGGTGCGGTTCGAAATCGGCGGGGAGCATACGCGGTGCGCGGCCCGTCCAGACGGCCGTTGTCCCCCCGACTGCCCGCACGCGCGTGTCGGCCAGCGGGTAGTCGAGCCCGATCGTTTCGTACGCGTCCAGTTTCTGCGCGCGCGCGGTCCCCACCGTGTCCAGGAAGGCGCTGCCCGACTCGAGAATGACAACGCGCTTCCCCGCATTCAGCAGATCGATCGCCAGAGCCGACCCCGCCGGCCCCGACCCGATGATACAGACGTCGATGTCGCTCCGCCCGGCCACGTCTTCGAGCACCGCAAACCGCGTGTCCTCCGCGCTCCATTTACGGCGCGCGCATCCGGCAAGCGCGAGCAGGAGCGAACCGGCCGTGCCGAACAGAAATTCACGTCGTTTCATGAGTGCACGGGCGCCATGACAATCTCTCCTGCATCAAGCGTACAGCTATCACGCGTACAGCCCGGATGAAGTCGCGCCGATCAAGTCGCGCGGCTCACGGCTTGCGATGATCGCAATGATGGTCTCGGCGCATAGTACCATGTAGGCTCGCACCCTGGGCTCGCACCGATGAGCAGGCGCGCGTCAGGGGTGGGGAACCGAGGGTAAGCACGCATGGGCTGGTTACGAAATGTTCGAAGCGACTGGCAGCGCTTTGGTGCGGCGAAGGCATTCGCGCGGATGTCGTACAAGCTCGCGAACCGCGTCGGGCGCGTCGACCTCCTGCGCCTCATGGAACTGCGAGAGGCGGACATCAGCATTCCCGCGCCCTCCGGCTCGCCACTTGCAGCGCGGTTCGTTCCCCCCGAAGACATGCCCGCACTCTGCGATCAGTTCGGCGCGCTGCTTCCGCGCCGGTTCGTAGACCTTGCGATTGCGAAAGGGGACGACTGCTACGCCCTGTTCGACGGCGCGACCTGTGCGTCGTTCGGCTGGTATTCGCGGCGACCGACGATCATCCGCGGCAACCTCCTCCTGCGTTTCGACCCCGCATTCCTCTACATGTATCACGGCTACACACGACCCGCCTATCGGGGGCGGCGCCTTCACGCCATCGGGATTGGAGAACGGGCGCGCCTCGCGTTTCAAGACCCCGGCGTACGGAGCCTCATCAGTATTGCGGAGAAGATGAACTACGGTACGCAACGGTCTTCGTACCGCCTCGGCTTCCGGAGCTGCGGATCGATCTGGCGCGTCGGCGCCGGGCCGTTCGTGAAAATGGGGACGTCCCGCGCATGCCGCCCGTACGGCGTCACGATCGAAGAGGTCGAGGATCCGTTCGTGATGCCGGAGGAAAAATCGTGAGCCGTGCGATTACGATCGAGACGCACGACTCGATTGCGGATATTGATCCGACCATCTGGAATGAGGTCGCCCCCCGGCATCCGATGGCTTCGCACGGGTGGCTGCTTACGCTCGAACAGACGTGCCGTGCGAACCTTCGTCCTGTTTATCTTCTGTCGATGGCAGAAGGTCGGCCGCGCGGCGCGACGCTTTGCACGTTTCCCGAAAGAACGAACGCGATTTACACTCCCGACCATCTTCTCTTCGGGCGATTGCGGCCGTGGGCGCAGGCATGCGGTTTGTCGCTTCTGCCAGCCACGATCTGTCATCCGTACGGCAGCCACGGTGCGCACATCGGAACACACGCATCGCTTGCCAAGGAAGAGGCGGGATCGCACCGGGCCGCGCTCATTCATGCGCTCGAATCGATTGCGAAGGAACGGGGTTCGGGTCTCCTGTTCACGGCGCTCACGGACAAAGAAGAAGACATCAGACACGAGCTCGACAAGCGCCAGTATACAGCCGGGCGCGACTTCGCAACCTGCGCGCTCGACGTTCGCTGGCCGACGTTCCAGGCCTACACTGCCGCACTCGCGAAGAAACATCCGCGCATGGCGCGCACGATTCGCAATGAACGCAATCGCGTTGCGAAATCGGGAGTGCGCATCGAGCGCCTCACGAACGCCGCCCCTCATGAGCAGGCGCTGTACGAGCTCGGCGCGCATAACATGGAAGCGCGCGCGGGCCGCCCGTTCCCTTTCGAGCCATCGTTCTTCCCGCGCCTGCTCGAGAACATAGGGGACAACGCATGCCTGTTCGGTGCGTTTCAGGGAACGAGTCTCGCGGGGTTTTCGCTCATGGTCGAGCGGGATGGCGTTGCTGTGGTTTACGTGATGGGCCTCGATACAAAACGCGCGCGAGGCGACCTGCTCTATTTCGTGCTCGGGTATGACGTGCCGATCGAACACGCGATCAGCAGCGGGTTTCGCACCGTGCAGTTCGGCGGCACGCATTACGAACTGAAGGCGAGGCGCGGCTGCTTCACGATCCCTGCGAGCTTTCGTTACCGCGCATTCTCACCGCTTCGCAGCGCGCTCGCTTCGGCATGGATCAAAGTGCACACTCTTGCCATGGATCGCAAGAACAGGACGGCTCACCGTTTTGAGAGGCCCGAACGCTCCCGAACGCCCGTCAATCCGAACGAATGAGGCGTGCACCGACCCCCTGCATGTAACCGGCCTGCAAGGGCTCGGCGAGGCGGTCGACCGCGCGCAGCACACGATACACGGCGCGATCCGCGCGCGACTCGGCCACGAGCGCGTTCGTGAGCGGAGGCACGAAGACGCCGCGCGTGTAACGCACGATCTCGTATGCGTCGCGATCGGGCATAGCGCCGAGTATGTCGCCGAAGCGCAGTAGATCGTGGGCGTGGTTGAAGCGGGCCGGCAAGGCGGGTGCGCGGGAGAGCGCTTCCCGATTCTTGATCTTGATCGCCCGGCGAAGTGGCGTCATGACCCATTGGATCAGCTTTGCCAGCGGCGAATCGATCCCCCACCCTCCGCGGTTGTACTCCATCAGAAAGAACCATCCGCCCGGTGCGAGATGGCGATCGGCGAAACGGAAAAATGCCGCCGGATCGCACATGTGATGCACGGTAAGGCATGACGTAATGACGTCGAACCGCTGTTCGCCGAAATCATGGCGCTCGATCGAGTCGTGCACGAAGCGAGCTCCGGGCACATGGCGCTTCGACTCGGCGATCATCTTCTCGGCAATGTCGATTCCGGTCAGATTCGCGCACCCCGCGCCCGCCAGGGGTTCGAGAATTTCACCCGTGCCCGACCCCACGTCGAGAAACGCGAGCGTTTTCGGATCACGGCCCGCCGCGCGCACTGTCGCCAGAACCCAGTCCACGAAGTGGAGGCGTTCCTGCTGATAATAGTAGGAGTTGAAGAACTGACTGGCGCGGTACTGCGGGGCGTAGAAGTTCATGAGCTCGCGTTCTTCCGCAAGCACCGCATCGAGGTCGTGGCCCGCGCCGCCGGCCGATCCTGTTTCTGCGCGTTTCGTCATCGCCGATCCCGGATTCGCGTTTCGTTCAATCAGTGGAACACATTCTACAGGACCGGGCAGGAGAAAGCCCCCGCATCCTTTCGAATGCGGGGGCGGTGGTTGTCTGTCGCTAAGACATGTCGGCCTTTTACGTAGACGGGCCGCGCGCGGCAATCCTAGAGCTCGACAACGACTTCCAGGTACTCCGAAGGAATCGTGAGCGTGCCGTCGGTCGCTTCGTTCCACGAGTCGAGCAGGTCGCGAAGCTCGGCCGTGAACTGCGCACGCTTTTCTTCGTCCAGAGCTTCCAGCACTTTCAACGTCGGCCCGTAGTAGGTGGAGAAGATGTCGACGAAGTGATCGACCGATTTGTAACGGAAGTCATACATCTTTTTTTCGATGCGAATGTTCGTGGCGATGTCGCCGAAGAACTCCTGCAGGCGCTCTTCCGTGCCCCAGAGCGCGGGCGAGTTGAGACCGGCCGGCGGCGGAACGAAACGGCCGACGAGCTTGAACACTTCCCCGATGAAGCTGCCCGGGGTCCAGTTCGCGAGTCCGATCCTGCCGCCCTTGCGACAGACGCGCGCCATCTCGCTCGCGGCCTTCGCCTGGTTCGGGGTGAACATGACGCCGAACGAAGAGGCAACGTAGTCGTAGCTGCCGTCTTCGAACGGAAGATCTTCCGCGTCTGCAACTTTGTACTCGATCGACATCCCGTTCGCTTCGGCGCGGCGGCGGCCGCTATCGAGAAGCGCCGGCACGTAATCGGTCGAAGTCACATCGCACCACCGGCGGGCGGCGGCGAGCGTTACGTTGCCATTGCCGGCGGCGACGTCCAGAAACTTCGCGCCAGGTCTGGCGTCGAGTGCGGCGCAAAGCTGCTCACCCACGATCTGAAGCGTGCTCCCGACAATCGCGTAGTCGCCGGCGGACCACACGGCGTTCTGCTTCGCCTTGATCGCGTCGTAATCAGGCGTCGGGGCACTCGCTTCGTTCTTTTTCGGTTCGATGGTCGTCGCGTTCTGCATTTTTCTGTCTCCCTTTGTCGGTTGGTCGTGTGATTGAAACTGCGGGCCGGCCACACCGGCCGTTTCTTCCCTTCACACGGAGCTACGCAAAGGGCGGCGGGATCCCGCCACGCGATCGAAAAAAAAAGCGAGGCCCCGTAAAGGGCCCCGCTGACTGAACTTGGAGAGAATCTGGAGATCGCGATGGGCTGCTGCGAGCAGGTGTGCCGAGCCGCTCCGGTGCCGCTTCCGCGATTTCTACCGGAAGAGCGCCTTCAAATCGCTCCAGGTTGACTCCCTCTCGATCGGATCCACGGGTCCGGACGGCCCGGCCACCCCCGTGAACGGATTCGCTTCCACGGTCACGGTCCCGGTCATGCCGTCGAGTTCGTGCGGAATACAATGGAACGGGTAGACGCCCAGAGTATCGCTGAACGTGTACAGAACCGTGGTGTTCGCGGAGTCCAGAGGCGCGCTGAAAAGGGCGCCCTGATTCGGGTCCGCAAATCCGGTACCGCTCGTAACCGTATGCGGTCCCGCGGTCCAGCTCCAACGAACCGTATCTCCCTGTTTGATGTTCACGTTCGCCGGGTTGAACGAGAGCCCGACCTGCGTGATGTCGGTCGTGTCGCCGACAACCACGATGGTGCCCGTCATCCCGTCAAGCTGATGAGGAGTGCAATGATACGGGTACGCACCGACCGTGTCGAAAAACACGTAGGTGAAATTGTTCGCGGAATCGAGGGGGGCATCGAACAGCGCGCCTACGTTCGGGTCGGCAAAACCGGTCCCGCTCGTCACGGTGTGAATTCCCGCCGACCAGTTCCACTCCACCGTGTCCCCCCGGGAGACGACGAGCGTTGCGGGGTCGAAGGAAAGCAACACCTGGTTCACCGTGTGCGTTGTGGCGAAGGCGGGACAGGACGAAAACACGGCGAGGCAAACGGATACGAATACGGCTGAAAGCAGAAAGCGTTTCATCATCGGCTCCTTCGGCAGTGGGAGCGTAGGGAGCATGGCGGCCGGGGTGTGGACGTCAAGAAGAGCACGGAATTCACCGACCCGTCAAGAGGATCCGCGATCTGCGAGGCGATTCATGATGGCGAGATGATGATCGTCGTGTTCCGCCACGAAGAAGCAGTGATCGATGAGACGCATGGGCTGGTCGAGGCGCGGATGGCGCGAGGTGCGGGCGGCGGCGTCGTTCGTCATGGCGTCCGCGCGCGCCACGAAATCTTCGCGCATGCGGCGAAATCGCGACAGGAGATCCGCGATCGAGGCGTCGTTATGCGCGGCCTCGTGCGTGGCCGCGTTCGTGAGATCCGCCGGCCGCAGCACGGCGGCCGCGTTCGCAAAATCGTCGAACCGCCCCGCCCAGAGCGGCTCGAGATCGCCGAGGTGACCGACGTGCTCCTGCACAGACCAGTCGCTGCCGTCGGGCTTGACGAGCTGCGCTTTCGTGAGCGGCGCGCACAGTTCCTCGAGCCGCGCCGGCGCCCCGCGCAGCCGTGCGACGATCGCGGGAAAGAGATCCACCGGCGGACGGTAGGGAAATTCACGTTCGAACCATCTGGCCAGCGTTGTTTCGCTTTCCGGTGTCCTTTCGCTCATCCGATCACCTCCCGGTTTTCATCTCCTCCCTTTTCTATACACCGGGTTTGCCTAGCGGGCGAGCACCATTTTCACATTCCGCGAATAGCCGGCCGCGCGCACCTTCAGGAAGTAGACGCCGGATCGCACCGCCCGGCCGTTCGCGTCAGTGCCGTCCCAGCGAACTGTGTGTTCCCCCGCGGACTGCTCCGCGTGGAAGAGCGGCTTGACGCGCTGCCCGGTCGGATTCAGGACGCTGATCTCGACCTTGCCGGCCTCGCGCAGTTCGTAGCGAACCGTGGTGACCGGGTTGAACGGGTTCGGCGCGTTCGGATGAACCGTAAGCGCGGCGGTCGCAAGCGGTACGGAACCGTCGCTCACACTCGTCACGACCGGCGAGATGGCTTTCGACTTCCAGGCGCCGCGCCCGTGCGTCCCGACGCGTACCGTGCGATCGAGAGGATGGAAGTGGATGTCGCGGCAGTACACGACCGGCATCCCGTCCGTCCATTCGAACCAGGAGATGCCGCCGTCGACCGTCGCCCAGACGCCGAGGTCCGTCGCGAGGTACAGATTGTCGGTTTCGGCGGGATCGATCGCGATCGCGAACGTCAGTATGTCCGGCAGGTCGCCCGTGATGTCGTTCCATGTGACGCCGAAATCGTCCGACCGGAGCACGTGCGGGTTGCTCACGAACGCGCTGTTTCGCACGGCATAGAGTATGCCTTCCGTATTCGGGTCGGCTTCGAGATCTTCCACGCGCCACCCCGGAGAAGTCGCGCCGGCCCAGCTCGTGCCGCCGTCGTCCGAACGCCACATCGAATGCGTGCCGCCCGAGAAACTGTACGCGTGCCCGTAAACGACCATCGGATTCTGCTGATCGATCGCAAGCGAGAGTACATTCGGCACGGCCAGCACGTTCGTCCAGTTCGTCCCGCGGTTCGTGCTTCGGTAGATCGCGGCGGTGGATGCCGTAAACATGTTCTTGGGCGTCTGCGGGTCCAGAATCTGGGGGGCGATGAACGGCGGCGCTTCCGTGATTCCCGTGTTATGCGAAAAGGATGTCACGCCCCCGTCCGTCGATTTGACATGACCCGCGCCGAGAAGGATGCCGAAGATGCGGTCCGGGTTCGCCGGATGAATCAAGGTCCCGGAACCGTCACCTGGCCCCCACTGGGTCCAGTCGACGTTTCCCCCTGCAATGTCCGTGCGCTGGAGTCCGTGATCCTGCAATCCACCGATGACGAAGTTCGTGTCCGTGAGCGCGCTCGCGATCGTGTAGAACTGCCCGGTCTCCAGCCCGTCGTTCTTCTTGTCCCACGTCACTCCCGCGTTCGTCGACTTCACGATGCCGCCGTCATTCGCCACATAGAACACGTTCGGGTTTGTCGGATCGGCGGCGAAGTCGTGCTGGTCCACGTAAGTCAGGCCGGTGAAGTTGTTACTCGGCCCCGACGTCGTGATGTCGTGCTGAAACCAGTTCGCGCCGCCGTCGTCGGTATGCCAGAGCGTCACGCCGCCCACGATCACGCGATCGGGATCAACCGGCGAAACGCCCACGAGATTGTTGTACCAGCCCTGGCAGCTCGGCGAGAAAGGCTGGCACATGTACGCCGGAACGCCGGCGAGCGCGGCCCACGTGTTGCCGCCATCCGTCGTTTTGTAGAGCCCCTGCACGCCGAAGTTGGCGGGGTTCGTGATGCTCGCATACACGATCTCGGGCGAAGCGTCGCAGATCGCGAGACGAACACGGTGCACCTGCGCCGGTGCCGGCAGTCCACCGCCGAGCAGCGACCACGTGACGCCACGGTTCGTCGTCCGGTATACGCCCGCGCCGTTCACGCCGGCATAGGCCGTGTCGGGATTCGCGGCGTTTACGGCAATGCTCGTCGCGTTCCCGGCCAGCTTGATCGTCCAGTTGCTTCCGGCGTCAGTCGAAAGCCAGAGTCCGTTCGTCGCGGCAAGATAGCAGCGCGAAGAATCCGCCGGGTCCCACTGCATGTCGAACGAATTCACAACCGAAGTCGTCGGGTAGCTGAATGAAGTCGGTCCCCATGTGAGCCCGCCGTCTTCGCTCTTCAGCACGCCGATGCCGGGGCGAAGCGACCAGTTCACCATGTTGTTCTCACCCGTTCCGATCAGCAGGATGTCCGGGTTCAACGGATTCTGCGCGATCGAAGACACGCCGACGACGGGGATACCGTCTGTAACGGGCTCCCATTGATCCCCGCCGTCGAGCGATTTCCAGAGACCGCCCGTGGCCGAGCCGGCCCACACGGTCTGATTGTTCGCGAGATCGACGTGCACCGCAATCATGCGTCCGCTGAAGTTCGCGTCGATCGTGCCCGACGCGGAATCGTCCTGCGTCAGGCGGTCCGGCCCGAACGACACCCAGTTCGCGGCAGGGAACGCGCCCGCTTTCGACAGACGTTCCGCGCGCACTTCTTCATACAGTTCCCAGTAGCGGGAGTCGGGGACCGAACCGTTGGAATCGCTTCTCTTCTCCCAGTCGGTGCGGGCGCGCATGTACGGGTTGTAGCCCGTGCCCTTCATGTCCTGAATCGCGACGCCCTGCGAAAAATACGCGCGCTCGTAGTAGTCGTCCATATAGGCAACCACGGCGCGTGCGCGCTCGCCTTCGGTTTTGCCTGCTGCGAACTCCGGCGCGAATATGTTCTCGACCGCCTGCGCGAATGCGGGCGCGTTCAGCGCCCCGGCTGTGATCAATGTCATCAATAATAGAAACCGGACCATCGTACCCTCCACGGTTCTGCCCACTATCCTCATCGTTCCGCATGGCGAACAGGCGCGAAACCCGTCTGCGAGTGGTCCATGTTCGAAAATTCGACTGGTCCATGACGCCCCCCCCCCCCCCCCGAGCGGTGGACGGGTCAAGGGCGTCTGACGCGAAATCGGCTGCGTTGCTGCTGCGTTCCCTGTGTAAGACGATTGTACGAGAATTCCGCACGGCCGGCTTCCGGATCCTTGTCCTGCCGTGGCCGGCTTGCGGGGTTCGCCGGACTTCGGGTAAAGTAGATACACGCGCTTTCATTCAGGAGTAAAACACTGTGACAATGGAGCTCAGCCGGGACGTACTCTGGGAGAGCGACGAGTTTCTCGTCCTGGACAGCCGCTGGGATCCCGCAACGCACCGGCACGACCGCAAGCTCGCTATTGTTTCTCCGTGTATCGTGCTGATGCGAAGAGGGACCTATAGCCGGACGTTCGGGAACGACGTTTCGATCGGTGACGCGAATACGGCGACCTTCTATTCTCCCGGCACATCCCCGGTCATTTCTCATCCGACCCGTATCCCGACACGCGGCACGACGATTCGTATTCAGGAAGACCTGCTCGCTGAAATGCTGGCCGATTACGATGGCGCACGCGGGCCGTTTCCAGCGCACGACCGGCCGGTCACGTCGCGCACCGCCATGATGCACGCGACGCTGTTCGCCGGGCTGACGAGTTCGTTTCCCGGGGACGAAATTGTGTTTGAAGAAGTGTTGATGGGGCTCGTGCGGGAAATTCTCGACGACCTCTTCGCCATCGACCCGGTCGCCTCGCTCCCGGTTTCCGACGCGACGAAAAGGCGCGTCACTACGGCAAAGGAATATGTGGCCTCGCGCCAGGAAGAGAAGGTGACACTGCAGGACGTCTCACGTGAGACGCAGTGTTCGAGCTGGTACTTGTCGCGTATCTTTGCGCGCGCGGAGGGAATCCCGGTCTATCGCTATCTCAACCGGCTCCGGCTCCGTACCGCCCTCGACCGTTTGCGCGGAGGGGACGGCGACATTACGCGCGTTGCGCTCGACTCCGGCTTCTCATCGCACAGCCACTTCACGACCGCGTTTCGTGACGAGTTCGGAATGGCCCCGCGTGATTTTCGCGGCGCCAATCCTGCCGCACTCGCCCGCCGCATCGCTCCCCTGAATTCATAAACCCGGCGGCTCCTCCAGGCGCTATCGGATGAGATTCATCCTGCGCGTTTCGACGCTTTCGCCTGTCGCAAGACGATAGAAGTAGACGCCGCTCCCGGCAGCCGCGCCCGCGTTGTCGTGTCCGTCCCATACGACGGAGTGCACGCCCTTCTCCGGCGCGCCGTGCACGAGAGTGCGCACGAGTCGCCCGGCCGGATCGTACACGGCAAGCTCGACCGCTCCGCCCGGCGCGACGAAGTCGATCGTGGTGCGCGGATTGAACGGGTTCGGCCGATTCGGGGCCAGGCGGAACAGGCGGGGCGGTGAACCCGCGGCCGTCTCCACTCCCACAGTCACGGGATCGAGTGTGGTGAGATAGAGGCCGTTGCTTCGGTCGCTCGAGACGATCGTGCCCGACGGCAGGTACGGATACACGCCCCATGTGCCGCCGAACGGATCGCTCGTGTTCGGAACGGGCGTGATCCAGCCGAGCACGACGGGAGTCGACGGATTTGCAAAGTCGACGACGTGCGTTCCGTTCAAATAGTACGAAATGTAAGCAACGGATCCCGCGACATGCACGTTGTGAATGATGTCCGCCGGAGCGCCCGCCTGATAGGTCGATACCTGTGTCACATTCAGCGGGTCGGATATGTCCCAGCAGCGCAGATGCCCGCCCGCGTTCTCGTCCGTCGTCAGGACAAAATCGAGATTCGACTCGAGAGGCCACGCGTTGTGCGGCGCCGATCCCGCCCAGCTGAAGTTCAGTACTGTCGTCATGCTTGCCGGATTCGTGGCGTCGAGCTTTCGAAACTCACCCGCATTGAAACAGGACGCGTACACCGTATCGTTTCGAACGTAGATATCGTGCACATATTCGTCGTTCCACGATCCGAGAAGCGTTGGATTTTCCGGGTCGGTCAGTATGTCGTAGATGTTCAGAGAACTCGTGCTCGAAGCGCAGACGTAAAGCTTCCCTGTTGCCTGCTCGATGAAAATGTTGTGAATGGAAATCGCGGCGAGTCCCCATGTCGGAAGCTGCACCGGCAAATCCGGGTTCGTGACGTCGATGATCTGAATCCCCGCGCCCCCCTCGCCCGAAACGTAGAGGTAGTGATTTCCCGACGGGTGAACGTAGTCTTTCGCGTCATGCCACAACGTCCAGTATCCTGTCGTCGCCCCGACTTTGACGGGCGCGCCCGGGTCCGTTACCCGGTAGATATCCACGCCGTTCGGCTGTCCGATCACGGCGTACTCTTCGGCATTCGTCCCTACGAACCCCCAGCAGTCGCTGTAGTTCAGGTAGCGATAGTCCCCCACCCGCGCCTGCAGCGTCATGTTCGAGGCGGAGTACGTGAAAGGAAGCGCGTGCACTGCCTTGCCGGCCTGGTTCACGTAGGTGAGGCTCGGCACGCCCGCGCTGTTCAGACCGAGTCCGCCGAAAAGCGACGCGGGTTCGATCACGCACACTTCCCATGATCCGGACCCGTTCGTCACATACGCCACGTCGTTGTCCCGCTTGTATGAAACGTGGACCGCGCCTGTCGCGTCGATCTCCATCGAGGAATGCTCACCCGTGTTGTTTGAAAAGGTGTCGACCGCTTCCCTCATCCAGGTGCCTGACTTCACGTAGTGATAGAGCCCCGCGGGAGAATGACCGACTGCCGCGATGTGGGGAGCGCCCGTGCTGTCGAACGCAATGGCAGTACCTTTGCGCGCATTGCTCGGCGTTGACGCGTATGTCGTATCGAGAACCTCAATCGACCACACGGTGTCGAGCAGGGCGCATTTCGTGTAGTAGGCGATGCCGTCGCGTGACTTGTACGCGATTCCCGGCCTTCCCGAAGCGTCCAGCGCCATCGAAACGTCGCGCGCGTCGTTCGTATCTACGATCGAGTGCGCCCACTCGCCACCGGAGCGAACCGAGTAACCGAGTTCGCCGCCGTACCCCGTGTAGACCAGATGCACTTCATCGCTTCCATTCACGATCAGCGCGGCATCATCGACACCCAGGCTGACCCACAGGATCTCGGGTAGCGTCCACGATCCGCCCGACCTCTCCGTGTAATCGAGTCCGCCGTTGGCGGCTACGATCACATGGGGATCGCCCTGATCGTCCAGATCCATCGCGATCGCATGAAGCGAATTGTAGACACCGGTGTTTTCGGTGAGCCAATAGTCACTTTCGCGGCGAGCGTAGAACCCTATGCCGTTTGTATAGAGGACGTGCACCCCGCCATTGGCGTCGAACAGAGGCGCGGTCAACGCATCAAGAGAGTCGCCGGGAATCAGCTCCTGGACGAAACCGGCCCCGGACGCAGCCGCGATGGCGGGCAGCGCCAATACAATCAGCAGGGCCGCGAGACCCGGAACTGCCGTACGGGCCATGAACGGGTGTCGATCGGGACATGGTGATGAAATCTGACGCATGGCATGAGTTTCCTTTGCGCGGCTCGCATTCTCATGGATACAGCCGCGACCGACACACGAAACCCGACAGAAAATGATCGGCCTTGCATCCAGCCTCCCGTCAGCCGAATATGGGCGCCATGACGCACCCGCCCTCCACGATCGATACGGCTGACGCCACCGACGCGCCGCTCCCGCCGGGGGCCGTGGCGCGCCCCCGCGCTCCGGGGCGCTGGTGGATCCCGGTGCTCGCGGCTCTGCTCGTGGCCGGGATACTGGGCTCGTACTTCAGCGGGCACTTTCTGCGCGAGGGGTGGGACGGGTATTCGTATCTGGAGACGGTGCGCGCGCTCGGCGTTGTCGACAGCGACGTGGGGCGATACGCGAACCCGGCATACGTCGTGATCTCCGCGCTGCATCACGGAACAGGGGCCGACCCGCTCCTTCTGCTCGCGCTTCTCGCGGTCGTCAACGGGCTGCTTTTCGTCGCGGCCACTTCGTTGTTCTTTCGCCAGTATTTTTCCGCGCCCACGGTTGCGTGCATTCTGTTCGCGGAGCTCTTTCTCTGGGGACGCCTCCAATGGTCGGGCGCCTACTCGCTCGTCGACGGATACGCTTTTTTCTATCCGCAGACGATGGGGTACGTACTTCTGCTGCTGTCCCTCTATCTTCTTCGGCGCGCGATGGACCGCCCGGTTTTCTTTCTCCCTCTCGGATTGCTTCAGGCGCTGCTCATGATCACGCACATGGGGACGTCGTTCTATTACTGGCTTCTCGTCTGCGTGCACCTTGCCGTATTTCGGGAGATCATCACGCCGAAGTTCGTATGGCGTCTCGGCGCGGCAAGTGTCGGGGCGTGTCTGCTCGGACTCACGTGGCCCTATTACGATTACATGTCGAACGTGGGCATTTTCATCGAGCGGCTGCGAAGCACTTTCGCGCCCGAACAGACGGCGGCGATCACCGTGTGGTTCGCGGCCGTTACCATGATCGCGGACAGATCGAAAAGACGTGCGCCGATGCGGGCCATCGCGGCGTCACTCCTGATCGTGCTCCCGCTGCTCGGCCCGCAGGCACGCCTTCTCTTCGACATCTTCGGTTTCGGCTCGCTCGGAATTCTGGGCCTGCTCATTCTGGTGAAGGAGGAGCAGTATCTCTTTCCCGTCTGGTGGAGCGTCGGCGCCCTGCTCTTCACATTCGGCTTCGTCGACCCCACGCGCATCATTCTCGCGTCTTCGTTCGCGCTCTACGCGGGGGCCGGCGTGGCGATGGCGCGCTTCATCGCGCGGCCGCGCATGACATGGCAATGGGGAATCGCGCTTGCCGCGCTCCTGCTCGGGAATCTCTACTTCGCGTGGAAGTGGGAGTCGCCGCCCTGGTATCCGGTCGTTGTGGGAAGCATGGCGCTCGCCGCAGGCATCGTCATCAGCGTGCGGCCGGCGCGACGCGCGCTTCCGTTCGTGGCGCTCTGCCTCCTGGCACTGCCGCTCACGATCAAATGGAACAAGATCACCAGTCTCGACACGATCGAACCCAGGGCGTTCATCGAAGAGCACGTGCCCGTGTGGGAAACCGTGCTCGTCGTCGAGCCGAGCAAGCGCGGCATGAATCTCGTGATCGGCGGCATGCAGGCGCGAAACGGACTGTGGGCGGGGCCCAATTCGGACTCGCTCCTGGTCTACACGAAAAAATGGGAAACTCCTTACATCATGTTCTATGAATTGCCTGTGGAAGACGTAGGAATGGAATACGATCTCCTTGCGCAGGATGAACACGCGGCCCTCATTCGCGTGCGGTTTCAGGAGATGCCCGACGACAATCGAAGCGAGGACGGTGCGAATTGAGTCAGCGAATACGATCGATCGGAAAGTGCATGCTCGTAATCGGCGCGCTGTGCGCGCTGGTGTCCTGCGCCCCCTCGACAAACGACAGCAGCGACGAAGGACTGGAATCCGTTCGACGCCTGATTCGCGAAGCGGAACTCGAAAGCGCGCATTGCGGCGTGCTCGTGCAGAACGTGGCGTCGGGCGAAACCGTAATCGCCCTGAACTCCGCACGTCTGTTCACGCCCGCTTCCACGATGAAACTCATGACAACCTACGCGGCGCTGCTGCAGTTCGGGCCTGACTACAGATTCGAGACGACGCTCTGGGTACCGAAGGCGAGCACGGCAGCGGGCACGGTGAGCCACGCGGTCTTGCGCGGCGGAGGCGACCCGTTTCTCGGAGATCGGGAGTGGGATCGGGACGCGCCGGCCGCGTTCGACTCGCTCGCGGCCCATCTGCGGGCGCGGGGAGTCACGAAGATTGAGGGTGACCTGATCGTCGACGCCTCGCTGTACGGGAACGAGATCATTCCGGCCAACTGGACGTGGGGCGATCTCGACAAATTCTACTCCGCACCCGTCAGCTCGATGAATATCGGGCACAACGTCGTGATCGTGGACATCCGTCCCGGCGCGGGCGCCGAGAGTCCGGCGCGCGTCCGCATCGAGCCGGACCTCGCGTCCCATATCGCGATCGAAACGAGCGCGATCACGGCCGCGGGCAATCGCCGCGCCGTGCACGCGCGTCTGCGGCGCTCGACAGGCACGATGGAAGTCGCGGGCACGATCGGCCTCGCCCGCGAAAACGCGCGCCTCGCCGTTGCGGTAGCCGACCCCGCGCGGTACGCGGGCCTCTGGTTCCGGCGCGCTCTCGTGCGGGCCGGCATCGAGTGCGCGGGCGAAGTGCGGGTCACGTATGATCCGATCGATTTCACCGCGCACGAACGCGCGGCGATTCAGAAAAGCGATTCGCTGGCCGAGATCGCGAGGCGCATTCTATACGAGAGCGACAACCTCGGCGCGGAATGCCTGGCGCGCCATCTCGCGGTCACGACGGCCGGCGAACCCGGCACGGGCCGGACCGCTCCGGGCGAAACCGGGGCGCTTGCCGTTCTGCGCGAACGCGGACTGAACCCGACCCCGCCCGTCCGGTTCGACGACGGGTCCGGACTTTCACGAACCAGCCTGCTCGCCCCCTCCCATCTGACATGGGCCCTGATCGAAGCGACGAAAGAGGACGATTTCGACTTCACCGGGATCGTGCCGCGCCCCGAGGGACACGACAAGCTCGGCGCGCATCCGATGGCGGATGAACACAAGGCCCGGGTCTCGGCCAAGACGGGCTCGTTTCAGGGAACGCGATGTCTGGCGGGCTACTACACGGACGACGCGGGCGAGCCGCAATATGCGTTCGCGATCATGGTGAACGGGCTGCCGGGCGATGACGACCCCGCGTTCGCATTCGAAGCGCTCGTCATCGACGCGATCGGCACGATCAGCGCGGCACGATAAGCCCGGACAGATCGGGCCCCCCGCGATTCACACGCGTCAGGTCGGCACCCTTTTCGACGCCGGCAATCTCCGCGTCCCCCTTCCACTGCCAGAGATGCCAGTCCGCCCAGGTCGCGGGAAGAACGGGTTCTTCCACTTCGTACTCGGCGACCCAGAGCGGGTAAGCACCGAACACGCTCTCGCCGGAGGAGCCGGCGCCGGGAGAACTATCGCCGGAGGAACCGTCGCCCACCATGTGCGTATCCCAGAACTTTGCCGTGGTGTAGATGATCGGCTTGACGCCGTAGTGATGTTCCAGGATATCGAGACAGACTTTGAGTCTCTTCGCGAGGCCCGGCTTCGTACCGTGACCGATCAGCTCCACGTCCACGACCGGCGCGAGGTCGCCCGGTTCGAGCGAAACCGTCTCGATGAAAAAACGCGCCTGCGCCTCGGGATCGTCTTCGGTCACGTAGAAATGATACGCGCCGCGCACGAGTCCCGACTCTTTCAGCGCACGCCAGTTACGGGCGAACGCCGTGTCTGCGAAATCGACGCCTTCGGTCGCCTTCACGAACGCGAATGTATGACTGCCGTCGGCGACGACCTTCCAGTCGACCGAGCCGCTGTGCCCGGACACGTCAACGCCATGGTGCAGCCGTTCGGCGATCTTCGCGTGAGAAGAATCGGTGAGCAGAGTGGGTGATGAATCGCGTGGCGCGACGGCGGGGTCCTGCACGGCGGCAAATGCAGCAATCCCGAGGCCGCCGAGCAGAACCAGCCAGGCGCGCAAGCTACGGCCGCGCGACGTCGATCTCGCCCTGGGTCGTCGGCGGATCGTCGCGACGGTCTGAGAACGCGGTCACGGTGTACGGATCGTTCTCGGCCGCGGCCACGGTGTGCACGGTATGCGGACCGCCGTTCGATCCGTTCGATACCGCAATCGGATTGCTGATCGTGAATGACTCGGAGAAGGGCCAGCTTGCCTGCCCGAAGCTGATCTGAAAACTGTACGTCGTGTCCGTGGTCGTCCAGGTGATCGTGTCGCCGGCTACCGCACTCTCTGCGGTGTTGCTGAGAACGATCGCACCGTTTGCTACGGAAATCGTGATTACGTGACTGGCCATTTCAGTTCTCCTTCGGGTTGGGGGAAGCGGCGACCAGGAGTCGCCGGATCTGGTCGAGATCAGAAGCGTGCTTCATGCGGAGATGCGGGCCCCGCTCGAGCGCGGCGGCGAGCGCGACGCGAGCATCTTCAGCGAGAGTTCCTTTTCGTGCATTCGTCGGTTCGACCTGCGCCTGATGATACAGGACAACACCGCGATGTGCCATCGCCTCGGGCGACCTGTCGTTCAAACGCAGCGCCGTTTCGACCGCCGCACGCGCATCGTCCAGGTCGGGACCGACATCGAATCCCTGCGCCATCCGCCACGTCGCGCGGGCGCAAAGCAGCTCCGATCGCACCAGAAATGCATCGGCTTCGAGCGAGTCGATTCGGATCGCATTCGCCATGGCATCGAGTCCATCGCGTATCGGGACAATAGGATCGCCGGCGTTCTTCGCCTGCCAGGCGGCGTTCAGCATCGCAAGACGGCCGAGCGAAATGAACGCGGAACTGGAGTTCGGATTCACGCTAAACAGGTGATCCAGTTCGTCTCGCGCCTGCCCCAGACTCGCGGAAGGATCATCGCCGCGTAACATCTCGTACTCCGCGCGCACGCGAAGCGCCGATGCCGCGTTCAGCTTCGCCCAGTAATGCTTCGGGCTGAGTTCGATCGTCTTGTCACTGTGCACGAGTGCCTGCTCCACCGCACGCTCGGGATCCCGGCCGAAATCCGCTTCGTACTCCGCGAGTACGGCCCACGCGTGCGCGACGTTGTTGTGCGAGTGCCAGTAGTTCGGATTTGCTTCGAGCGCACTCTCGAAAGACGCGATCGCGGACTGAAGAAGATCCGTTGCCGGCTCCCCGTCTCCGATCGCCTCTTTCGCCTTCAATAATATTGCGTTTCCTCTTCCGTCGATGAGATGAGCGAGGTATGCCGTTTCGGGATTGTCCTCGATCGCGCGCGCATAGACCGCGACCGCGCTGTCGAGCGGGACCTTGCTCGCCTCGCCGTGGTTCTGGAGATAGTAAGCCTGGTCGTGATACGAGCGAGCCAGATAGTAGGACGCAATCGGCTGCTTCGGGTTCAAGGCGAGAGATTGATGATAGGCGTCGGCCGCGTCTTCGAGGGTTGCCAGCGGTTCGACACCGGATCCCGTTTGATGGCGCGCGAGCGCGAGATACGTCGCGCCGAGATTCAGCAGCACTTCGGACCGGCTCGCATCCCGCTCGTGGGCGGCACGAAACGACGCGATCGCGCGCGCGAAATCTTCGGAAGGATCCTCGCCACGCTTCATGCGATCCGACGCGATCGACTTGAACAGAAGACCGATCCGCGTGTCGAGCGCGGCGGAAGGCGCGAGGGCGCGGGCGCGCTCATAAGACGTAACGGCCTCTGCGTAACTCGCGGACGGGCTCTCGCCGACGCTCCCCTGATGCTGTGCCGCCAGCTTGTGCGCGGTGCCGAGCCGCTCCCACGTGTCGGCCTTCGTGGAGTCGACGGCAAGCGCCCGCTTCGCGTCGTCCATTGTCAGAACGAGATGTTCGCCGGGATCGAGCCCGCGGCTGATTCTGTAATCCGCCACCCTCTCGTGAAGGCGGCACCCCAGCAGGTACGCCTCGGCATCGTCGGGGTTCAGCGTCAGCAGCGCGTCCCTCGCTTCGAGACCGAGACCGAGCGGCGCCTCCACGTTCCCGCCGCCGCCCGTCACTTCGAGGAACATCATCCAGTTCGCGAGTTCCCCGATCCCCTCGTAAATACGAGGATCGCTTCCGGCGACATCCGATGCCGCCTGGAACGCAGCGCCGGCCAGTCGAAACGACTCGAGCGCCTGCTCATACTCGCCGCGGTTCGCCTGCTCCTGCCCCCGCGCCGCGAAAACGCGCCCCTCGAGTTCACGCGCTTCGTAAAACCAGCTGAGCCGGTCGTACGCCTTGTGCGCGCTTCGGAGGGCCTCGTCGAAATCTCCTTCACAGAGAGCGAGGATCGCCGCGACGAACTCCGGCGACTCCACCTTGAGCCCCGCCGTCTGTCGCAGGTAATCGAGAGCCGGGTCACGATACTCGATTTCGATCCGACGCCGTTCCGCCTCCCGCTCTTCCTCGCTCCGGAGCTGGTTCGCGGTTTCGAGCGCATCCTGATACAGATAGCTCATCACGACTCCGAGAGCGTAGGCGACCTCGGGTTCCCGATCACCCGCCGCCCACGCGGTCTCGAGGCGCGCGCGCGCTTCTTCGTACGAACGCAGCCCGAGAAAACCGCGCCCGAGAGCGTAGTTCCCGGGTCCGCGCGCGAGATCGCCCACTTCAGCCATGCGCTGTTCGAGCTCGGCCATGTTGCTCATGATCATCGCGCGCTCGGGTCGAATGTCGTGCAGCGGCGCCATCGCGCTGTAGCGCGCGATCGCCTCGATCCGTTCCACCTGCTGGCCGAACGACTGCGCGAGGCGCGATCGCTGCGCGGCCTCCCACTGGTTGCGCGCGCCCCAGCCGAGCGCGATGAGAATGAACACGAGTCCAGCGACCGCGATCCCGACCACGGGTTTGTTGCGCGCGGCTTTGCGACGCAGCCTGTAGAGCAACGTGGTCGGGCGCGCCTCGATCGGTTCTCCGTCGAGATACCGCCGGATGTCTTCGGCGAAAGCGCGGGCGGAAACGTAGCGATTCTCGCGGTTCTTGCGCAGGCACTTCTGCGCGATCGACTCGAGATCCTGCGGAATCGCGATCGTTCCCTTCCGCATGCGCGGCGGCAGATCGTTCATGACCTGCACGAGAATTTCGAGCGGCGTGTTTCCCTGGAACGGCGGGTGCCCGGTCAGAATCTCATAAAACGTGGCGCCGAGGCTGTAGACGTCCGTGCGGCGGTCGAGGTCGTGCACTTCGCCGCGCGCCTGCTCGGGCGACATGTAAAGCGGC
This sequence comes from Candidatus Eiseniibacteriota bacterium, assembly GCA_029262235.1. Classification (GTDB taxonomy): domain Bacteria; phylum Orphanbacterota; class Orphanbacteria; order Orphanbacterales; family Orphanbacteraceae; genus JABDJQ01. Next base: position 161,316 of record JAJCZU010000008.1, read on the forward strand.
GTGCCGAGAAGCGCGCCGGTCATCGTCATGCCGACCTGATCCGTCTCGCGCGCGAGACCGAAGTCCATGACGAACGGCTTCCATCCGGTCCGCGTTTTTTCCACCACGATATTCGACGGCTTCAGGTCGCGATGAATCAGCCCGGCGCGATGCGCTTCGTGCACGCCTTCGGCCACTTCCATCATCATTACGAGCTTCTGTTCGAGCGTCATCTGCTCCGCGGCGCGGCTGAGCGGCAGTCCGTCCACGAACTGCATGGCGATGTACGGTTTCCCCTCGACCTCGGCGACTTCGTAGATCTTGCAGACGCGTTCATGTTCGACCCGAGCCTGCGCGCGCGCCTCCTGTTGAAAACGTTCGATGAGTTCGGGGTCGTCGCCATGAATGAACTTGAGCGCGACCGGGCGGCCGAGTGTTCGATCGAATGCTTTGAAGACGCGGCCCATGCCACCGCCGCCGATAAAGGAGATGAACTCGTATCGATCCCAGTTCTCGACGGGAAACCGGCGCGAAGCCCCGGTGCTCGATCCGCGCGTCACGGTTCCCGGCGTGGTCACCGTCACGGCGCCCGAAAGTTCACTGTCGCGCAGCGTGCGGTCGTTCGAGCCGTCGGCGCCATCCTTGATTGTGCCTGCCGAGTCGTCAGGCCCGGGCGAAAGCTCAGGGGGCGAAGCGCCCCCTGGCACCTTCGGCCCCGGCGCTTGAAACCCGCGCTGCACGCGAAGCTCCACCTGCGACATCGTCCATTCCGATACCGGGTTCGAACGGTAGCGAAGCCGCCGAGTCTGCGGCGCTTCCACAGCAACCGCGGCCAGCATCTCTTCCAGCGCGCCGGAGGGCGCGGCGCTTTCTTCCTCGCGCGCGGCGGATTCACTGAGCGCGGGGAACTCGAGCCATCGAAAACTCGTCGGCCCCGTCGTCGCGAATACTTTCAGCAGGTCCATGCCGAATCGGGCGCCGTCTGCAAGACTCGCCCGCAATGGGAGCGTGACTTCCTGGCCCGGATCGAACGGCATGTACGCCGAGTCGTCGCGCGCCGGGAAGATCTGCGTGATCGCCCGGGAAGCGTCGAGATCGAGAACCGTAACGTTCAGCGTTTCGGTCGAAGCGTTCCTGATGCGCAGGAACGTCCATTCCCCTTCGGTCATGACCGGAGTATTGCCCGGATCGTCGAAAGGAACGGGGCTCGGCTGCGTTCCCGGCTCGTAGTTCTCCTGCGTACCCGTAAGCTCCACTTCGAGAGCGCCGGCGAGCGGGGAGTCGGGTTCGTCGTTCGCGAGATCCCACACGTTTCTGTAGCGCGCCAGATGATCGAGACGGTCGACGAGCCTGCGCACGGCGTCGCGTGAGCCGGCGGCGATGGGAGGCGGCATGAACGGAAGCGGTTCGCCCGCCGCGTCGCGAATCGCGAACGCACCCTGCCGGTCGAGAGCCACGTGATAGTCGCCTTCATCGCCTGATTCCTGCAGCGCGACGAACCGGCCCGCACCGTCGCGCAGCAGTGTGGCGACATCATCGAGCGTGCGCGACCCGGCCGCGTGATCGAGAACGACTTTTCGCAGCAGCGTGATTCTTCCCGGATCCGTGAGCACGGCGGGCGCACCCGCTTCGATCGGCTCGTCGCGCAGCGATTCGACGATTCCGGCAGTAGACGTCGCGCTGTCCACGCTTTCGATCGCCACGATCGCCACGCGACGATCGAGATCGGCAACATCGGCGCCGGCGGAATAGACGACGAACAGCGCCCCTTCACCCAGCCCGTGCGCTCTCCCGGCGTTCAGGCGCACGCGCTTCGACTCTTCGTCGAATGAAACGACGCTCACGGAAAAGTGCGACGCGACTCGCTCCGTGCCGAACGCGACACGGCTCCCTTCGCCCTGCAGCTGTGGGGTCTGGTCGGGGTACGTTCCGTGCACTTTCCCGATGATACGGTCGTGCAGCGTTTTGTAGCTGGCGCCCGTGCCGAGCCGGCCGAGCGCTTCGAGCCACCAGTACGTGAGCGCGCCATGCTTCTTCTCGCCGACCTGAATTTCGCGCGCGAGTTCCGATGCGCGACACGCGGAAAGCAGAACGTACCCGTCCGGCTCGGGCAGCCAGCCGCCGCCGACCGTGAGCGAGCGCGTTGCGGGTCCGCGGGCCGCGCGCCAGCTCGCGCGCAGGCTGTCGTCATCCGCAACGAGGCTCACGTCAGGAAACGGCGTGCGGTCGGGCGCGCCGATGCCTCGTACCGCGCTGTATCCGTCGGACCGCGTCGCGCCGCCCGAATGGCAGCTGTCGAGCACGATCGTCACAAGCAGTTCCGCCTCGACCATTTCACGCAGAAGATGGGCCAGTTCGATGTCGCGCAGGTGTTGCGCGCCGGGAAGGCGTACATCCGACGGAATCAGCGTCTCGTCGAGTCCGCTCGTTCCCTTCAGCTCCGGAAACCGCGTCGGCACCCGGCCGCCATGACCCGCGTAGTGAATGTAGATCTGATCGCCGCGATTCATGCGCGCGCGCGTGCGCCGAAACGCCTTCACGATGTTTTCGTATGTCGGAATACGGTCGGGCGATTCGGGCGGCGGTTCGGGAGAGCGATTCGTTGCAGTCAAAACCTCGATGCGCTCATCGGGAACGCGCAGCTTCGTTCGCAGAAACTGCTCGACCATCGCGATGTCGTTCACACAGCCGCGCAGGCACGAGATCGGCCGGACATCAGGGTCCGTCGGAGGATAGTAATAATCGATGCCGATCAAAAGGGCGTGAAGCCGGGGGGTCAATAGGCGTCTCCTCGTTTCACTATCCATTATAGACACGGCTGCAACGGCAGGTCGATGCCCATCGTTGACAGCGCACTCGCGACAGCCGTACCATGAGAATCAAGCATCATGTCAAACTCTCCGCACCCCACTGAGAAGGACGCCCCGGATCAGCTGGCGCAACAAGTTCGCGAAGCTGCAACAGCGGGGCCCGGCTCGCTCCACGCTCTCTGGTTCCAATGGTGCTCGAAAGAAACACCACCACCCGCCGCTTCGCTCCTCGTGGCGAAGGAGCTGCTCGAGCTCGCGTCGCCCGAATATGCGCTCGAAATTCTCACCGATGTCGAAGGAGTGCGCGCCGAACAGCTCCGCGCGTTTGCGTATGCGAAAACGGGCAAAGTCGACGAAGCGATCCGTCTGCTCGAAAGTCTGCGCGCGGCGGGACATTTCGATTCCGAGACGGCGGGACTTCTCGGCGGACGATACAAGCAGAAATGGCGGAAGACGGGAAATCCGGCGCTTCTGCAGGCGGCGTATCAGGCGTATCGCGATTCGTACGATGCCGAACCGAACCATTACACGGGGATCAACGCCGCCTCCCTCGCTCTCTCGATCGAAGAACCGGCTGATTCCAAGCGCATTGCGGGCGAAGTGCTGGCTGCGATCGAGGCCGTCCCCGGGTCAGAAGTCGACTACTGGCAGGCCGCAACGAGAGCGCAGGCGCACATCCTTCTCGGTGATCTGGACGCCGCGCGCCGGGAGTATCGCCGCGTCGTAGCCGCCGACTGGGGCGCCGTTCAAAACATCGCGATCATGAGGCGCGAAGCTCGAAGCGACCTCGCGAATCTGGGAATCGAACCGGGCACGCTCGACGATGTACTCGCGGTGCCGCGCATTGCGGCCTTCAGCGGGCACAGGATCGACGAGGCGAACCGCGCGAAGCCCCGCTTCCCGGAATCGAAGGTCGGCGAAGTTCGACTTGCCATTCGGGAACGGCTTCACGAACATGCCGTCGGGTTCGGATTCTCTTCCGCCGCCAACGGTGCGGACATTCTGTTTCTCGAAGAACTCCTGGAGCGCGGCGGGAGCGCGCACGTTGTTCTTCCCTTCCCCCGCGAAAACTTTGCGCGCCTCTCTGTCGGCCCCGACTGGCAGCGGCGCTTCGATCGCGCCCTCGATGATCCGCGCGTCGAGGTCGAAACACTTCTCGAAGCCGTACCAGCCGAACCCGCGGCGATCGAAGAGTCCTTCCATCGATGCAATGAAGCCGTGCACGACAAGGCCGTCCGGTTCGCGGCGCGGCTGAACGAGGAACCGATCCTGCTCGCGGTATGGGACGGACAGCCGGGGGACGGAGCAGGGGGCACCGCCGACTGTGTCAAGCTGTGGCGCGACGAGGGCCGGGTGGTCGAAACCATTGCGATCGGTGCGGGCGAAAGCGAAAGTGAAGACGATGCCGCGGGCGGTGCAGACGGCAAAGCTGCCGGGGGCGAACAGCCGAAGCGCATGACCAGGCGCAAGCCCGGGCCGGGCGGCCCCGCGAAACACGGAAAGCGCGCGATGGCGCTCGGCGGCGCCATCGTGACGCCGTCTGCGCCGTCACAGGGTCGCAGCGCGTATCGTGCCAGGCACTGTCTCTGCATCGGCATCAACGACTACAAGAACTGGACGCCGCTCCAGAACGGCGAGAACGACGCGCGCGAGGTCGCGAACACGCTGCAGGAACGCTTCGCGTTCGAACCACTCGTGCTCACGAGCGAGAAAGCGACCCGCGACGGGATCTACCGCGCGATCGCCGAAGAACTGAGCCCCGGCGTGCAGGAAGACGACCTCTTCGTACTCTTTTTCGCGGGACACGGTCATACCGAACACACGCCCGACGGACAGAAGCGCGGGTACGTCGTTCCCGTCGATGCGCCGAAGGGACTTTCGCCGAACCTGATTCCGATGTCGGATCTGAGCTTCTGGTGCGGCTATCTCCCGTGCCGCCACATTCTCTATGTCTTCGATTCGTGCTTTTCGGGCCTGCTCACGCTCCGGTCGGGAGCCGATCGCCGCACGCAGGATATGTTGAAGCGTAAAGCGCGTGTTGCCATTACGTCGGGCGCGGCCGACCAGGAAGTGCTCGACATAAGCGATACGAACCACTCGGCGTTTACGAACCAGTTACTCGGCGCGCTGCGGGGCGATCTTTCGTCCGAGCGCGGCGACTTCACTGCAACGGAACTGTTCAGTTTCCTCGAGGAAAGAGTCGCGAACGTCGCCGCGCAGATCGGGGGCTACCAGACGCCCACGTTCGGCCAGCTCGCCGGACACGAAAGCGGTGACGTTCTCTTTCAGCTGCCAAAGGAGGAGTAGCGTGAATCCGCTCGAACCGGAAGGCAAAATCTTCATCAGCTATCGGCGGGCCGACTCACCCGGCGTCGCGGGCCGGCTTGCCGACAGCCTGAAAGCTTACTTCGGCGAGAATCGCGTGTTCCGCGATATCGGCGGGATTCGCGCGGGGGCGGCGTTCGACGAGGTCATCAACGATACATTGACAGGGACCGACGCGCTGATCGTGCTCATCGGCAAAGACTGGCTCACCGCCAGCGACGACAACGGAGTGCGCAGGCTGGACGATCCGGATGACGTGCTTGCGCGCGAGATCGAGTTCGCGCTCGAAAGGGACGTGCCCGTGTTCCCGATTCTGATCGAGGATACGCGCATGCCGACCGCGGCGGACCTTCCCGAAAAACTCGCGCCCCTTGCCAGGCGAAACGGAATCTCGATTACGGACGAACGATGGGACCAGGACGTAACGCGCCTCGCGAAGATCGTGGCGCTCGACATTCCCGGCTCCGTTGCCGAACTGAAACTCGCGCGCATGCGCGTGCTCGTTCTTTCGATTCTTCTCGGCGTCATGGCGTTCAGCGCCGTTCGATTCGCGTGGACGGCTTACGGGGCTCACTACTTTCTCCTTTCCAGCAATCCGAATCTCACCGAAATGCAGCGAGCGAATCTCGCGCGCGAGGGAGAGCCGCTCCAACAAACCCTGCCACTCAAAATTCTCCCCGGCAGCGCGTCCTATACGAACGAGCCGGGCGGCTGGGGAGACAGCAGTGCCGTCCCCGCATGGCAGGACCGCTTCGCCAGGATCTACGATGCTCAGTTCCGGTTCTTCCCCCCACTCGCCGCTGTCGTGAACTACATCGGAATCGGGCTTGCCTGTTTCCTGCTCACGCTGCACCTTCCCCTGCTTGCGAAAGACGCGCACGCTTACGTCCTCGCCGCGATCTGGGCCGGTCTCCTGGGGATGATTCTCTTCCTTCTTCTCTATATGCTGTCGGGAGGACCATTCGATACGATTGCTGTGTACGGCGGATCGAATATCATCATCACCGGCATGCTCGTTCTCATGGGCCTGTCCGGTTTCAAAGCGCGGTAAAGGGACCGAAAATGGATCAAGTCACCTATCTCAAAGAACGCGTCGACGATCAGATCGCGTGGTACGGCAGGAAGAGCAAGTCGAACAAGTACGCATTTCGCACGCTCCGCATCGTCGAACTGATCGCCGCGACGTCGATTCCGCTCATCGCCGGGTTCTCCGATTCCATCGCCAGCTATCCGCTCGTGATCGGCCTGATCGGCTTCGCCGTTGCCGTGCTCGCCGGCATTCTCACGATCAATCAATATCAGGAGAACTGGGTGCAATATCGGGCCGCGTGCGAGTCCTTGAAGCGTGAAAAACTTTTATTCCAGACGGGCACCGCGCCCTACGACGACACCGATTCCTTTTCGAAATTCGTCGAACGGATCGAGTCGATGCTGGCAAGCGAACACAACAGCTGGAGGTCCTACGCCGGAAACAAAGGCGCCGCACCGCAGGGAACCAGCGACGCCTGAAGCCCGCCCCACGCAGGCCCGTCAGAATCGTCCGTAAATCCGTGCTATAATAGGAAACGTTCTCCGCCCCCATTGTCCGTTTCGACAACCAGACACTCGATCCAGAAGGCATATTATGCGCACCCGAACCGCTCAAACCGCTTCTCGTACCGCCCGTTTTCCATTGCTCGCACTGCCCATGCTGATGAGCGTGATCGCCCTGATTGCCATTCTCGCTCTCCGGGCGGACTTTGCCTTCGGGGCGGACGTCGAACCGGACCGGGAGAACGGCGACCTCGGCCCGCACTTCGTGATCTACGATCTGCCGGCCGACCGGATCGAGAGCCGCCTCGGTATCCCGTACGAAGAGATGGTGCAGCGGCGCGCGGCCGACTCGAAAGCGGTGCCTTCGGATACGCTGAAGGCTCTCGTGTTTCTGGCACAGTGGGACGACGATCCGGCGGACACGCTGAACCACACGGCGGCGGATTACGAAACGCTGCTGTTTACGCAGGGCGTCGTGTCTACGGGAAGCATGCGCGAATACATGCTCGAAGCGTCGTACGGCAAGCTCTGGATCGAGGGCGACGTGCACGGCTGGTACTCGCAGCCGACCTACATTCCGAACGACTACTTCCGGAACTTCTTCGACGCAGCCGACGCCGACATCGATTACTCGGACTACGACAGCGACGGCGACGGCTACACGGACGCGGTCTGGATCTTCCACGCGGGCCCGGGCGAAGAAGAGACGCACAACCCCGCGCATATCTGGTCGTTCGCCGTTTCAGGCCTGAACCACATGACCGACGACGGCGTGATCATCGACCGCTTCGCGTGCAATCCGGAGATGCACGCCGACGGATCGATCACGAGCATCCGCGTCGCGGCGCACGAAGCGTCTCACGTGCTCGGCCTCCCCGACCTTTACGATTACAACGCGAAGCTCGACACGGTCAGCTATTACACGCCGGGCGACGCCAACGACCATCCGCTCATGGACTGGTGCCTGATGGGGTACTACGGCTACAACATCTTCTCGTACGGAACGCGCCAGGATCCCGCGCATCTCTGCGCGTGGTCGAAGCAGGAACTGGGCTGGGTGAATCCGACGCCGCTTACGACCTCGCAGAAGGATGTGCCGCTCCCGGAAGTGAACCTGAATCCGTTGATTTACAAAGTGACGGGCGCCGGTTCGGGTAGCCAGGAATACTTCCTGATCGAAAATCGCAACTCCAACTCCGCCTCGATCTTCGATCACCTGGATTCCGATTTCTCCGCGTACTGGCCCTGGTTCACGTTCGGACAGAACCAGAAAGACCCCGGCATGCTGATTCTGCATGTGGATGACGCGATGTCGGGCAACACGAGCGGCGCGCACTACCGGGTCGCGGTCGAGGATGCGGGTTACGATCCGGCGACTCCGTGGGACGGCACAAGCGAGTTCAGCGAAGAGTGGTACCCGTACGAAACGAGGATCAGCGCGCCGTTTTCCGCCGACGATGCCGGGCAGACATCTTTTACGCCGAACACCGTGCCGAATTCGAACTGGTACGGCGCCGGAAGCGGCATCTGGATCACGAATATCAGTGCTTCGGGAACCACGATGACCTTCGATATCGGCTTCGGGAACGCGTGGCCCGCCATCGTGAGCCACAGTCCTGTCGCGCTCGATACGATGCTCATGCCGTCCGAAGTCTTTCTTTTCACTGCGACCGCGATCGACGAAGACCTCGATCCGACGACGTACGAATGGTACGAGGACGGGCTGCTGCAGCAGACGGGCGCGTCGAACTCGTACTCGTTCACCGCCGGCACGAGCGGCAGCTCGGTCGACATCATGGTCGTCGCGACCGACGGCTCACTCGCAGACTCGCTGACCTGGTCGATCGACGTCGATCTTTCGACCGGCGTTGCGGACGCCGTGGTTCCACTTGCGGGCCCGGCCATCAGCGCGGCGCCGAATCCGTTCAACCCCACGGTCGGAATCCGCGTATCGGTGGCCGAAGCGGGTGATCTCACGGTGTCCGTCCACGACATCGCCGGTCGACACGTGGCCGAACTGGCCCGGAAATACGCCGAGCCGGGCGTTCACGAATTCACATGGCACGGGAAAGACGCGTCGGGCGAAAGCGCGTCCTCGGGAATCTACTTCGTACGCGCTCACACCGGCGCACAATCCGTGCTCAGCAAGATCGTTCTGCTTCGATAGCGCCGCGGAAAGGCCGGAATCTGACGGTCGAGCCCTGAATTGATTTCGAAATCACGGTTGGATCGGGTTACTATGGCCGGTAATCACCGGGAGCGACTCGATTCATGTTTGAAGACGACGGCAAAACCCAGCCCTCATTCCAGCCGGAAGTCGGGAGAACGGTCAACCAGTACCGGATCCTGGCCAAGATCGGCGCCGGCGGCATGGGCGAAGTGTACCTTGCCGAAGATACGAAGCTCGACCGCAGCGTCGCGCTGAAGTTTCTGCCCCTGACGCTCGCTGTCGACCCCACTCTGCGCGCGCGCTTCACGCGTGAAGCGAAAGCCGTCGCCTCCCTTCACCATCCGAACATCGTTCACGTGTACGAAGTCGGCGAACACCAGAACCGGCCGTATATCGCAATGGAGCATGTCGACGGAGCGCCGCTCCAGGACATTCTTGCGAAGGGACCGCTCCCGCTGCCAACGGCACTCTCGTATCTCGAAGCGCTCGCCGGGGCTGTCGAAGAGGCGCACCGTTCCGGCGTCGTGCATCGCGATATCAAGCCGGGCAACATCGTCGTCGACTCGAGCGACCGCCCGAAGCTGCTCGACTTCGGGCTTGCCGTGCTCCCGCGCGACGAGGCGATCACGAAAACGGGCACCACACTCGGCACCGTCGGTTACATGGCCCCCGAGCAGGCGCGCGGCGAAGCCGTCGACCAGCGCTCCGATCTCTTTTCGCTCGGCGTCGTGCTCTACGAAATGGTAACGGGGCATCAACCGTTCCGCGCGGACACCGAAGTGGCGACACTGGAACGCGTCCTGCACCGCGAGCAGGATCCGCTGGCCCGCTTTCGCGCGGAAGTTCCCGCCGGCATCGAGCAGATCGTCGCAAAGCTTCTGCAGAAGGATCCCGCACTCCGCTATCAGACCGCGGCCGATCTCGCCGCGGACATCAAGCGCGAGCGGCGGTCGAGCGAAGGATCGATGCACTCGGCGGCCATGAGCACTCCGGCGACGACAGCGACGACAGCGGCGACTGCCGCGCCAGCGCCCCCCGCAAAAAAGCGCGCCTCCTGGCTCGTTCCGGCCGCCATGCTCGGTGTGCTCGCGATTGCGGCATTCGTATTCAAGCCATGGGACCGCATCCCCGCCCCCCTCGTACCCGAAGCCGACGCAAGCCAGAGCCGCCTCGTCGTTCTCGACTTCCAGAACCTCGGCGGCGGCGAGGGAGGCGAAAACCTCGGCACCATCGTTTCGAGCCTGCTCGTGACCGATCTCTCGGAGTCGCGCTTTCTCCAGATCGTTTCCCGCCAGCGCCTTTTCGAGGTCGCCCGGTCACTCGGCCACTCTTCAGACGGTCCGATCGACCACGGACTCAGCGAGGAGATCGCCCGAAAGGTCGGCAGCCAGTGGATGCTGTCGGGGACGATTCTGCAGACCGAGCCGAACATCGTGCTCACGAGCCAGATCGCGGACGTCGCGAACGGCAGCATTGCGTCATCACAGCGAGTGACGGGCGAGCCGGGCGAGGATGTCTTTGCCGTCGTCGACAAGCTGACGCGCGCCGTTAAAAGCGACCTCGCCCTTCCGAGCGGCGCCGAAAGCGAGCACGATCCCGAAGTCGCGCTCATTACGACGAACTCGCCCGAAGCGTACAAGCACTTCGTAAAAGGCCGTGATTACTTCAGCCGTTTCTTCAAGATCGAGGCACTGGAGGAATTTCAGCGTGCGATCGAAATCGACTCTACGTTCGCCTCGGCCTACCTCATGCTTTCCGTAGTCAAGAAATCCGAAGTGAGGGATGACGAAGCCGCCGTGTATCTCAAGCACGCCGTGCGCCACATCGACAAGGCGAGCTGGCGCGAGCGTCTGCTGATCCAGTCGAGACAGCTCGAAGAACGCGGGCAGCTGGATTCGGCGCTCACAAAACTTCTCGAGATCACGGACCGCACACCGCACGATCCCGAAGCCTGGCACATCCTCGCGGCCATGGCAGGCCGCTCGCATCCGAACTTCATCAAATGGACCAAGCGCGTGATCGAAGCAGACTCGTCGTTCGCGCCCGCCTATAACCAGCTCGCGTACGCCTACATGGAAGCGGATCGTTTCGAAGAAGCGAACGACATGATCCGCCGGTATGTCGCGCTTCTCCCCGATGATCCGAACCCGTATGACTCGCAGGGCGATATTTTCGCCCGCCAGGGCAAGCTCGAGGAGGCGCGGGCCGCATACAGGAAAGCGTACGAGATCAAACCCGACTTCCTGCACCAGTCGCGCTACAAGCTCGGCATCGTGAATCTGCTACTGGACGACGACAGCGAGGCACTGCGCCTGTTCCGGGAGCTTGCCGACGGCGACAGACCCGACGAGCGTTCGCTTGGACGGCGCGGCATCGTCGAGGCTTATCTGTATCGCGGGCAATACGATGCGGCAACGAAGCTTCTCACGACCGAAATCGCCGACGCGGACGCGAATGGCCGCTTTGAAGTCTCCATCCTTCGCTACCAGTATCTTGCTCACGTGTACTCGATTCTCGAGCAGCACGACAAGGCGATCGCGATGATCGAGAAGGCGGTGGCACTCTATGAAGAGCACGCCCCTGACGGCTACGTCTGGATTTACGAGTCGGCAACATGGGTCGCGTGCCGCGCCGACCGCGAAGATCTGGCTGAGCGAGCGATCGCGGCTCTCGAGTCTCTGCAAGGACTGAACAGCGGCGACGCGGAGTACCTCCCTGCGAACATGCATGGAGCGCGCGGCGTTCTCGCGATGAAGCGCGGCCGAAACGAGGACGCGGTCCGATCGACGCGCGCGCTGCTCGACCGCTTCGTCGACTTCTACAATCTCTACTATCATGGCAGGGCTCTCCGCCTGGCCGGTCAAACGCGCGAGGCGATCGAAGTCCTGGAGCGCGCCGCCCGGCATGTGGACGAAAGCCGTCTCATGTCGTTCCCGCTCAATATTCTCGTCTCCTACGAGCTCGGGCTCGCGTACGAAGCCGAAGGCCACACGAGTGATGCGATCGCGGTGTACGAGAAGTTTCTGGGAATCTGGCGCGACACGGAATACACAACGCCCGAGATGAAGGACGCCGCGGCGCGGCTTGCGGTTCTGAAGCCGGGATCCTGAGAAGGCGTGCGAACGCTCCTCGGCGGCAAGCGCCGCCGTGCGCGTCTGCCGGGAGGGGAAGACCGCAGGCGTCGCCCCAGCCATGACGCTTTCTCCCGGACGACCGCAAGGAAGAAGGAGAATTGACCCGATTCGTGCTATTTGTCCTAACGTCAACAAAATGAATACTTTACATGGTATTCACTCCCCCTATACAATAGATAAATACTCTCAGGAAATTTCGTGTGAGTGGAACGCTCGCTGGTGAGCGTCCCGGCTCGAACAGGTCCGGTGAAAAATGCTCGTTCTCGGAATCAACTGTGCTTATCACGAATCGGCTGCCTGCCTGCTTCGCAACGGGGAGATCGTTGCCGCCGTCGAAGAGGAACGCTTCAATCGGCGCAAGCGCGCGAAAGCCTCTCTCGTTTCGAACGCGGACGAACTGCCGTCAGCGGCCATCGCCTGGTGCTTCGAGGTCGCGTCGAAGCAGCTCGGGAAGGAAATCGACTGGTCGTCGATCGATCATGTCGGTTTCTCGATGCTTCCGGAAGAGCGATTCCGTCGCAACACGGAGCACGCCCACCCCTACTCGCCGAATGCAGGTGATTTTGGAACTGTAGAGGGCGAAACCGATTTTCGCGACCGCTGTCTCGCCGTTCGGGAGAACGTCTCCGCGCTCGGTTTCGGCGGATCGTTCCATTATATAAGCCACCACCTGTGCCATGCGGCCAGCGCGTTTCATGCTTCTCCCTTCGAAGATGCCGCCGTACTCGTAGTCGACGGAATCGCGGAGTTCGCATCGACAACGGCGTACCATGGACGCGGCGCGGCCCTCGAGCAGCTCTGGTCCGTGGACTACCCCCACTCCCTCGGATTCCTCTGGGAGAAAATGGCGAAGTTTCTCGGGTTCAGCGAGTACGACGCCTGCAAGGTCATGGGACTCGCCTCCTACGGCGACCCGGTGGCGTACGCCCCGCATTTTGCCCGCTTCGTGCAGACGGAAAACGGCTTTCGGATCGACGACGGGGTCGTGCGATTTCGAAACGGGAGCTTTCGCGGTCTCGAGGAAATATTCGGCGTACGGAAGCGGAACGCGCCCGTAAGCTCCTACACGAAGGAGACGGAACCGTATGCCGACATCGCGGCCGCGCTGCAGCAGATGACCGAAGAGATTCTGCTCGATCTCGCGAAACGGCTGCGCGTGGAAACCGGGAGCAGGTGTCTCGGGCTCGCGGGAGGTGTCGCGCTCAACTGCGTCGCGAACGGACGGATCGCCGCGGAGAGCGGTTTCGATCGCGTGTTCGTGCAGCCGGCATCGCACGACGCGGGAACCTCGATCGGAGCGGCCCTGGCGATCTGGCATGATCGGCTCGCGAAGCCGCGCCGCCCCGTAAGCGCATCACCCTACACGGGTCCTGCTTTTACGAACGAAGAGATCCGAGACGCACTCGATGCCTGCGAGTTCTCGTTCGAGAAAATCGAAGACATCACCTCTCACGTGGCCGACCTGCTCGCGGACGGAGCCATCGTCGCCTGGTTTCAGGGACACATGGAGTTCGGACCGCGCGCGCTCGGAAACCGGAGCCTGCTTGCCGACCCGCGCCGGGAATCGGTGCGCGACATCCTGAACGATAAAGTGAAGCACCGCGAGCCGTTTCGACCCTTCTGCCCGAGCGTGCTCGTGGAGAAAGCCGGGGCCTGGTTCGACATCGAACCGCAATCCGGCGGTCCCGAGTACTACATGCTCCGCGCGGTCGATGCGAGGGAAGGTGTGCGCGACAGAATTCCGGCGGTCGTGCATATCGACGGCACGTGCAGGATCCAGACCGTCGACCGCACGATGAACCCCCGCTATCACGAACTGATCTCGAAGTTCGAAGAGCGCACCGGTGTCCCCGTACTGCTGAATACGTCGTTCAATGACTCCGAACCGATCGTGTGCACGCCGCAAAACGCGATCGAAACGTTCCGCAAGACACGGATCGACTGGCTCGTTCTCGGCGACTACTGTGTTTCCCGAAACGCGCGAGAGCCCGCATGATGGTGCGCGCGCATAGGATGCCGGCCGATGTGATCGGCAAAGTGCGTGAGCCCGTGCTTTTCAAGGGGCTTGCCGGTGCCTGGCCCGCTCTTACGAAATGGACACCCGATTTTCTGCAGCAGATCGCGGGCGACCGGATCGTGACCGTCGTGCGCGGCGACCGAGAAGCGAACCACCCCGTATTCGAATCGATGCGGCTTGCGGACTTCTTCGCCCATTGCTTCCGCCCCGACGACGTAGAAAGCTCCACGCTCTATCTGAAGGAGTTCGACCTCCTTGATGAGCTCCCCGTATTGCTCCAGGACGTCGATTTCTCGCCGCTCGAGTTCCCCGACTCCCGCTCCTATCACGACGCGTGGATCGGACAGCGAGGAGCGCGAACAGGACTTCATTGCGACATCTTCAACAACTTCCTGACGCATATCGTCGGACGCAAGAAGGTCACGGTGATCCCGCCCGAAAACACGCCGGACGTCTATCCGAGCGGCAAGTTCGACTACTGCGCGCGCCTTGCGGGCGTGAACGGCTTCGAACCCGACCTCGCACGTTTTCCCCGTTTCGCACGCGCTCTCGAGGCCGGCACCACGTACATACTCGAGCCCGGCGACACACTCTATATTCCGAAACTGTGGTGGCATCAGGTATCATCCGAAACGCCGACGATCAGTCTTGCCGGTTTCACGGTCGCCCGGAGCGACAGGATCACGCTGCTGGCTGAAAAAGTAAGAAGGATGACTCACAACCTCGGCCTCTACAGAAAGGGCAACTGCACCTGCCATGACTGACGATCACGCCGGCATCACTATTTCCGAAGCACTCGCGCTCTTTCGTTCCCGCAAACTCTCTCCCGTAGAACTGATGCAATCGCTGATCGATCGCGCCGCGAAAGTGGAGCCCGTCGTAAACGCGCTCTCCGAGCAGCATAACGAGCAGGCGCTTCAGGCGGCCCGCGCGGCCGAAGAGGCGTATGGAAAGCGAAGCTGTGAACCGCGTGCGCTGGAGGGCATCCCCTACTCCGTCAAGGCGAGCGTGGCCGTGAAAGATTACAAACTCACGTCGGGTTCGCTCATCTACAAAGATCGTATTGCCACGGAGTCCGAGCCCACGGTTGATCGCGTGCGGGAAGCGGGCGGCATCTTTCACGCGCAGAACGCGTCGCCTGAATTCTCCTGGGCGTGGGTCACCTACTCACGGCTATACGGCACGACGCGCAATCCGTGGAACAGCGAGATCACACCGGGCGGCTCGTGCGGCGGAAGCGCGGCGGCGGTGGCATCCGGCACCACGCTTCTTTCGATCGGGGCCGACAGCGCGGGGTCGATTCGGATGCCGTCCGCCATGTGCGGCGTCGTCGGTTACAAGCCGCCGAGCGGGCGCAACCCGGAAGGCACGATCTACTGCGACGACCTCTATAATGACTACGGGCCGATCACGCGCTCTGTGGAAGATGCCGCGATCGTGCAGAACGTAATCTCCGGGCCGCACCCGGCCGACAACAACACACTGGAGACGAAGATCACGCTTGCGTGGCCCCCGCGCGACATCCGCGGGTTGCGCCTCGCGTACTCGTTCGACCTCGGGTTCATGCAGGTGGCGCCGGACGTCCGCGCCAATACGGAGGCCGTTCTGGACCGCCTGCGCGCGCTTGGCGCAACGGTGGAAGAAGTGGAGATCGACTGGGCGGAACACGCCATGAACGCGGCGGATCTTTACGGCGATTTCATGGCGGGCGATCTCTACGCCGAGGCAATGGAGCGGCACGCAGATCTCGTAACCGATTACACGCCCCACTTCGCCGCGATCTGCGCGAAGGCAACGCGCGCAGGCTTCATCGAGTCGTTCCTCGAAACGAGCCGGGCATGGGCGAAGTTCAGTCCGGTTCTCGAGAAGTACGACACCTTCCTCTGTCCGACCGTGGCCACAACCGAAGTGCCGGCGACGATGAAGCCGTGGGACGACATGCAGATCAACGGAAAATCCGTCGACCGCTGGGTCTTCACGCTGCTCTTCAGCATGTTCCGAACGTGTCCGGTGCTTGCCGTGCCGTCCGGCCTCGGCAATAACGGCGTCCCGACGGGGGTGCAGGTCGTCGGTCGTAAGTTCGACGACGTGACAGCGTTTCGTGTCGCGGCGGCGGCGGAGACGAAACTGTCGCTCTTCGATCACGAAGCGCGCTAGCCCCTCTTTCATTAGAGCGAGCCGCGGAGGAAGCATGGCGGGTGTATTCGGGTTTGCGGGACTGCGCACGGCTTCGATCGATGCCGTTCGCACGCGCCTCGAGCGCCTGCTCATTCGAAGCGAGAGACAGCGAGCCACGCACTGGACCGGCACCGATTGCGTTCTCGGCGTCGTACATCACGCCTTTGCAGCGGGCCCCCTGATCGCGTTCGACCCCGATTCGGGCGCGCGCCTCGCATTCGACGGAGAAATCTTCGATCGTGGCGGGTCAGAAGAGCGGCTGACATCATCGGCCGGGCCTGGTTCGGGCGAACTGTCCGACGCGGAAGTCGTACTGCAGCTCTATCTTCGCGGCGAAACCGAGGCGCTCGGCAAGCTGAACGGCGGCTGGTCGGCCGCCATCGTATTCGAAAACCGCAATGAAGTCGTGCTGATCACGGACCGCTTCGGAAGCCGGCCGCTCGTCTATGCGCTCACGCCCTGGGGGTTGGCGTTCTTCCCCGAGGTCAAAGGCGTGCTTGCTTTCGATGACGTACCGAAGCGCCTTGATCCGGCCGGCGTGGCGCAGCGTTTCATCTTCGATCACCCCGTTGGTGAGGACACGCTGGTCGAGGGCGTGAAGCTCGTTCCCGCGGGAGGGATCGTGCGCTTTGCGAACGGTGGCGTGGAAACGAGTCGCTACTGGACGATTCAGTGGCCGGAGCGCTACGACCTGATGAAGGAGGAGGAATGGGGCGACATCTACATGCGTCATCTGGAGCGCGCCGTCGCGATGCGCGTCCAGAAGACCCCGCGCGCGGGCACGACGCTCAGCGCAGGAAACGACACGCGCCTTATTGTCGCCGGGTTACCGAAAGACGGCGAACCCGTTCACTCGTTCACATTCGGACATCCGATGTCACGGGATCGCCGGTACGGGAGGCGCGTCGCGAAAGCGGCGGGGACGATTCATCACGAGGCGACGATCGACCCGGATACATACCTCGGCGCGGTCGACTACTACAACTGGGTCTGCGACGGAATGGCGCCCCCGCGTCACAGCCAGATCGCGGTGCTCGACCCGATCATGCGCCCCCACGTGCAGGCCGTGCTCGAAGGAGTGCCGGCGGCATCGCAGGCGTTTTACCGGTACGACGGCTTCCCCGGATTCGAATTTCTCGAACCGATCGACGAAGATGTCTATCGAAAGAACCACTTCGGCGCGCGCGCGGAGTTCCACCCGGACGGCTTCCGGGCACTCATGCGCTCCCCCTGGTCGGCGGCGGCCGATGCGCCCGCAGACACGCATCGCGCCCTCCTCGGGCACGGTTTTCCGACGCTCGTGATGAACCGTTCTCTCGAATGGTCGATCTCCCAGCGGCTGCGCCGTTTCAGTAATACCGGCGCCCTGTTTCTTCGCGAATTCGTCGAGGTGAGACAGCCGTTTTACGACTACGCTCTCTTCGACCACGCGAAAACGATCCCCGGCTCGATCTACGTCGACATGAAGTTCATGCATCGCATGATCGCGCGCTCAGCGCCGCATCTGGCCGGAATCCCGCTGCACAAGACGGGGCTGCCGGCCGACCCCACGCTGCTCCAGCAGTTCCTTTCCTGGCGTCTGGTTGCCGCGCGACAGAAGATTACGCGGATTACGGGCGGCCGAATCGAGCTGAACCGACCGACACGGACGTTCGACTGGCGCCCGTGGCTCGACGGTCCGTTTCGCGCGCGCGTGGAATCCGTACTCCGTGATGAACGCGTGAGCGACCGCGGGCTCTTTCGCCCCGAGGTGGTCGCCACAATTCTCGACGACCACTTCAGCGGGCGGAAAAAACAGGGCAAGCTCGTCTGGTCGCTCTACGGCTTCGAACTCTGGTGCAGACAGTTCTTCGACGGCGAATGGGAGAGAACGATGCCGGGCAGCAAGCCGGCCGCAGGGGACACGATCGACTGATCGCGGTTCATTCGATATAGCCGAGGGACTTGAGACGTCTTCGCGTTTCCGCGTCCAGATCCGCATCGGAACGAACGCCGTTCGCACCCGCCTCTATCGCAATCCGGTCGAGCTGTTCCAGAAGAGACGCCGCTTCCGCCGCGTGCTCCGGCGCGCGATCAACGCTCTCGCTTTCGTCCGCAAACAGGTCGAACAGGTAGATCTGCTCGCTGCCGCCGTCGCGCGCGCGGATGATCTTGCGCCCGCCGCTCGTAACAAGCGCGTCCGCCCTGCGGACCGGATTCTTCCATAGCTCCGCGTAAGCTTCGCGCACTCCCGTGGAATCCGCGTTCCCGAGAACGACCGGAAGCAGGTCGGTGCCCGCGAACTCGGCCGGAACGTCGTGCCCCGCGATCGCGAGGACAGTCGGCGCGATATCGATCAGGCGCGCCAGCGCGGAGATTCGCCGGGGCAATGTACCTCCTCCATGAATCAGCAGCGGCACACGGATCACTTCGTCGAACAGCGTGCGCGCGTGTCCCCACCCGTCGTGATCCCAGAACTCCTCGCCGTGGTCCGCGGTCACGACGATCCATGTGTCGTCTTGAAGCCCGCGCGCTTCGAAACCGCGCACGATATCACCGAGAACGCGATCGGCCTCCAGAACGTCGTCGTCGTATCGATCGACCATGATCCGCTGCTCGTCAGCAGAGACCCGTTGCCGCCCGTCGAACGGATGCAGCCCGGCGCCGACCGAGTACGGTTTCTCGCTCACGCCGACCGGGCCGAATCGCCCGGTTCCCTCGTACGGATCGTGCGGTTCCATGATCTGCACGTGCGCGAAGAAAGGTGTCGAAGCATTTTCGTCGATCCAGTCGAACAGCTCGGCCTCGAGACGCCCCCCTCGAATCCATTCCTGCTTCACGTGCGGTCGCCACATCGATTCGTAGCGCACCGTGAGTTCGTCGTGCGGCGGCATCCCGGGCAAACGTCCGAACGTACGCTTCCAGTAGCGGGGAAGATAGAACAGGCCGAGCATGAGAGGCTTCGAGGGCGTGAATACATGACTGAAGCCGTTCCCGAAGCCGAAGTTCGGTTCGACGAGCGGATTGCCCGAGAAGAGACCGGTTCGGTAGCCGGCATCACGCAGAAGCGCCGGGAGTGTCGTGATTTCATCGGAGAGCGCGGACGCCGGAGATGTTACGCCGTGGCTCGACGGATAGCGCGAGGTCAGGATCGAAGCGGTCGACGGAAGAGTCCACGACGACGGCGCATAGGCGCGCTCGAAGACCGCTCCCTCCGCGGCCAGCCGGTCAATCACGGGAGTGGTGGGCCGCGCGTAGCCGGCCGATCCGATGTGGTCGTAACGCATCGTGTCGAAGACGACGAGGAGCACGCTCGGCCCCCGATTCGACTCCCGGTTTTCGGTTGAGCCGCCCGACGGTGCACCCGGCTGCCCACCTCGCGCCGCGCCGGTCGCCGCGCCCCGCTCGGGGATCAATGCCAGCGGAAGGGAAAGCGCGATGAGCGTGGTCACGATCGCGAACTGCAGGCGTGGCCGTAGCCCGCGCCCCCGGCGCAGGCGATGGAGCCCGAGTGCGAAAAGCGGCGCGCACGCAAGCGCCGCGCCAAACAGCAGCGACGACCAGGGGCGCGGAAGCGCGCCCAGCACATGCGTCATGAGCGCCGTGTGCACCGTGAGCGCAATGGCGAGTCCGGCGATCAGCGCAGGCGCGAACCTTTCTCCCATGAATTTCCTGATGCCCGCCCGCCGAAAAGCGCGCCACACAATCGCCACAAGCAGGCCGACAACGCCCCAGTAAACAATGGAGAGAACAAGCATCGGCGGAAGCAGGGACGGCAGTAACGTCGGTGCGTGGCGAAGTGCGTGAAACGCGAACTCGGCCAGCGCAGCGAGCGCCCCGACAAGGCAGCCCGCAAGCGCGCCTTCAGTCAATATGCTCTCAGGGTTGTCACGCTTCATCGAGTCTCCCGGACCCAGACTTCGTAGTGTGAGTTTTCTAGTTTCTGCGTCCAGCCGCTTCGTGTCAAAATCGTGTGTGCCCGCGCCAGCTCGTCTCCGTAGAACTCGCCCCCCCATCGATCGACTTCACGAAAGTCCGGGCGGTCGATTACGACATGGGAACACGCCCGGGCAGCCGGGCCGGCGGTCCAGGACTCGAGGTCCGAAGGCTGCACGAGTTCGAAACGTTCGCGCTGCACGGACCCCTTCGGAACGCCCGTGTAATAAATGAGCGGCGGATCCATCCACGCGCTCACGACGCCGGCGCGTGCGAATCCTGACTCCTCGAGATAGCGCGTTGTCGCAACCGCGCCCGTTTCAAAGCGGGCTGGTTCGAAGACGAAGGCGCGGTAGAGCGCGAACAGGAGCGCAAGCCCGCCGATGCCGGTCAGGAAATGACGCGGAGAGAGACCGGGCTGGCGCGCGGACGCGACTTCCCGCGCGGAAGCAAATCTCCGCGCTGCCCAAAAGAGCGCGAGCGTGGCGACGGCCACCGCGCAAGTGAAGCCGGCGACCACGAGAGCATCGTTCACCTCCGGCATGCGCGCCCGGAGAACGGCCCCTGCCACCCGCTTGACCGCGAGCCGTGCGGGCGTCACCGCAGCCCAGCCGAGAATGAACGGCGCGGCCGTAGCGAGCCAGGCGAAACCGCGCCACCGGTTCCCGCGCCAGAGATCCCCGGCGAAGAGCCCGGCCAGCACGAGCGCGGGCAGCACGATCGGAGGCGTGTACTGCACCTGCTTGCTTTCGGCAAACGAGAACAGCGCCAGCGCAACTGCGAACCACGAAAGAAAGAGAAGCCCTGCCATGCGGCGCGGGGCGGATTCATCGCTCTCCCCCCCCGGGGGCCGAAGCGACAACAGGGCGGTCGCGACGGAGGCCGCAAAAAGCGTAAACGCGAACGGGATCCGGATCGGCAGCTGATTCAAATAGTAGAAGGGACCGAGCGACTTCTGCTGGTTCTCCACCCCCGCCATGACCCGCTCGACCACGTTCAGCAAAAACGCTTCTTGAATGAAGTTCATTCCGTGCAGCGCATACATGGCCCCATGCCACGGCGCGGCGATACCGAGGCCGAGCAGGGTCGAGAGAATGAGCGCCACGGAGACCGTGCGCCCGGAGGCCCGATCGCGCAGAAACAGAGACACGGCAAAGAGCGCTCCCGCGGCGGGATAGATCAGCGCCACGACTCCCTTCGTCATCAAGGCGCCTCCGAATGCGAGGCCCGCCAGGACAGTGGCCCATCGATCAAGCGCCACCGCACGGCGCCACAAATACGCGAAAGCCGCAAACAGAAACAGCAGGTATACGATCTCCGTCATCGCATAGCGCGAGAAATGAACGAGCAGATAATTGCATCCGACAAAAACGGCGATCAGGACTCCGGTACTCGTCCCCGCGACCCGACGGCCGAATGAGAATGCAAGCCAGACGAGCAGCGCTCCGGCGATCGCCGAGGGAAGACGCGCGGCCGTTTCGTGGACGCCGAGCACCCGAAACGAAAGCGCCATCGACCAGACGTAAAGCGGCGGATAGCGAAACGACTGATAATCCCAGACCGGGTACTCGGATAGATCGAGCCAGATGTTTTTCTCTGCGATCACGCGTCCCCAGCTCGCGTGAATCGTTTCGTCCCAGCTCTGCAGCTCGGCGAAACTCAGGTCAACGAGTCGGAATGCGGCAATGAAGATCAGCAGCCAGGCGTATGCGGGCATTTTTTTCATGATGATCGCGATCCCCCGGAAGCCGTGCGGATCACGTCCGCTTCTGCATAGATAATACGATTGCGAAGGCATTGTCAAAGAGTGGTGTGATCGACGTCGCGGGAGAACGCAGACGCGGGGCGAAACCGGGCCGAATCCCGCTATCGCAACAGGGTCAGTTTTATCTCGGTCGTGCGGCCGTCGGCCGTTTGCAGCTTCGCGAAATAGACGCCGCTCGGCACCGTGCGCGCACGATCGTCGCGACCGTCCCAAGCCGCATCGAACGCTCCGCGATCGAGCTCTTTCGCGATCAGGCGCCGGATCTCCCTTCCCTGCGGACTATATATAGAGAGTGCAACGTGTCCCCGTGCGGGATTCGAGAAGCGAATCTTCGTCTGCGGGTTGAACGGATTCGGGAGCGCATCGAGTGCGAGGGGCGCCGTTTCGGGTATCGGCCGGTCGCCTTCGGAGGACCCGTCGCCGCCGGATGATTCGTCATCACCGGACGACTGCACTCCTGTCGGCACGGCAAAGTTCACAATCGCGAGATGCGTGTTGTCGCTTTCGTCGAGTTCGCCGACTTCATCGAGAAAGTCGAGTTCGTAACCCAGAATGTGCAGCCCCCCCGTCGCCACCGTGATCGGATAGTCTTCGAGCGTCACGTAGGAGCTCACAGGAACGCCCCCCTCGACAAGCCACCATGCGTACTGCGATCCGTCGAGCGTGAGACGCACCCGAAAATCGCCCGGAATGTCATAGAGCCCGTCGTTCAGGAACGCGAAACTGACATACGCCGTTTCCCCCGCCATCAGCGAGTCGATCGTACGCTCGCCCGGCATGTCCGCTGCCGTAAGAGTCGCACTCCAGCCGAGCGGCACGTAGGGCGTGAGATCAGGCGCGGCCAGGCGATCGGTCGTGTAGATATTGAGCCCCTGGGTCGGGAAATCGCGGCGATCGCTCCATGCCGCGTGAATCGTGCTCCCGCTGATGCAGCCCGCCACGGAGTGTAGCGTCGGATTCACGTACGGCAGATCCGAAGCGACTTCCACCTCGCCCCAGAGATCGGGATGCCCGTCGAGCGCGGCCACACGCGTCGCGAGATAGAACTCGTCGCCACCGGGCGGCGCGTCGAGCCAGTAGCAGCCGACGATCCCGTCCTTCGCGAAAATCGTGGGGCCGATGCTCTCGAACGGATCGCTCACCATCGCGTACGGTCCGAACACCTGGTCAAGACCGTCCCACGAGTACGCGTAGACGATGTCGCCGTCGATGTTGCCGAGGCCGTCGTCATTGTCGAGCTGAAACACCATGTAGACTTTTTCGCCCTCGCTCGCGATCGCGGGAAACCCGCAGGTCATGTTCGTCCAGTCGCTCAGGTTCGTCGGGCTCACGAACGCGCCGGCCATGCTGTCCGCAACGGCGAGGATATCGATCACGCCCGTGTTCGGATCCTGCTCCGCGTTCATGAAGTAGCAGGTCGACCCCTTGAGCGCGACGTCGGGCCAGTAGTCGGGATAGCCGTCCGGTACGAAGTAGTCGAACTGGATCGTCTCGCCGCCGTCCGTGCTCCACATCCAGAGCAGCGTCCACTCGTATTGGAGCAGGTCCCAGTTGATCGTGTACCACGACGCCGCGATGAAGACCTTGCCGTTGGTCCCCTGGCGCTTCGCGGCGATCGCCGGGGCCATACAAGGCTCGCCTACGCTGAGCCCGTGCACCCAGTCCCACACGGTCGGGTCGTCCGGGCCGGCCGTCTTCGCGCGCAGCACGTAACCGTCGTCGCGAATCCACGTGACGAGCAGATAGCCGCCCGCGTCGATCGCGATATCGGGGTGATACTCGTCGAGACTGAAGGACGGCATCTCCCACACTTCCCACGTCGCCCCGTCGTCCATGCTCCGCGCGATATGAATGTCGCGGTCCGTACCGCCGAGGTCTGTCGCTTCGAAGACTGTATACAGATTGTTGCTGCCGGGGCATACGGCAATCGATACGTACTCGTCGTTCATGCTCGTCGCGTTCGCCAGCAGATGATCGGCCGACCATGCGGCGGCGGTCTTGTGCGTGGCCACCCGGTCTCGCGAAGTTCTGCCCGCGTTCCCGTTCGGCTGACCGGTTCTACTCCCTGGTGCCTGCTCCGCAACGCGCCCTCGCAGCAGGTTCGTCGCCTCGCGAATGGGCGCCGCTATGCGCTCGTCGCTCGACGAAACCATCCCGCCTGTCAGCGTGCGCGCCTCGTGCGTCAGGTCGACGTCCCGGAACGAAACCGGCGGGCGCTTTGCCGGGCGAATGCTCGTTGCAGCCTGCGTTCTCCCCGTCGTTCGACGCGTAGTGTGCGTGTTCAAGACGCCCGGCGCTGGGAACGGCCGTGAGCCTCGCATGGCGTCCGAGCCGCCGGATATCGCACGACCCGCAGAAATTCCGGGCGCGCGCGAAGCCTCGATGGGCCGAACCGTGGGCCTCCCGTCAGCCTGCGCGTCCGGGGCGTCCGCGAATGCGACACGGGAAGCGAGAACGAGAACTCCGCATGCTGCGAGACAGCAGATCAATACGAGTTCTACCGGCCGTATGGACGAAGGCGACATTGCTTGCATCGTGCTTTCCAGGGAGACGAACGAGGCGGGAGATCTGCTGTGCTCGACTCCCGTAATTTTACCATTCCCGGCCCGTCGGGAGCAGGTTCCGATGCGTATTCCGGTTCAGAAGAGGAAGAACGCGTCAATTCCTGCTGTTTCCGGCCAGATTGCCGAGACTCCGATGAATCAACGGCAACGCCCCGAGCACCCGCTCGACTCATGCGCCCGGCAACTGCTTCGAACGTGACGCCGCGGGCCTCGCCCGGCTTCATGATTTCTCACAATCCACGCGAAGATGCAGTCAAACCACACTCTTTCATCTCACTCTTCAGTCTTCCCATCGAATAGTCCACCAGGACGCACGAAGGCCCTCACAGGGCATGGAAAAGGCAACATAGGGATTGTACGAATATCATTCATTTGCCCCGCATGGCCGAAAATTGCATAGAAGGGCGGTTCCGCATGACAGATCCGCGGACCTTAAAAAGTCGTCACATGAAAGCAATTTGTCCATTTATGTATGAATTAAGAACAGAGCGAATTCACGTGCCCGGCCGAATGGCAATCATATGCGTTGCCATAGCTCTCCTTTTCGCGGTTGCGCCGGGAGGGGCGGAAGCCACCTGGGTTTCCCCGACCGGAAACGTGAACGGAACGGGCTGGTCGAACGGTAATCTTGCGCGTGATGGAAATACGTCGACTTACGCAAGCCATGCGCCGGCGCTGAACTGGGGAGGCTGGCAGACGTTTTCGTACACGGATTCCGTCTACAGTGATCGCTTCCGTGTTCATACCGACTTCGGTTACGGCGAAGTCGACTCGGTGCAGATCGAGATCTCGCTGGACAACGTTGCGTGGACGACAGTGCACCGGGGCACCGTGCTGGATGCCACGTGGGATACGAAGACCTTTGCCGCGCAGTACGCCAGGTACGCCAGGTTCCGCTATCATCGTGTATCGACAAGCTACACTTTCTGGCTCTACGAGTTTCAGCTTTTCGAAACCCCGACTTTGATCGACACGCCTGCGGTTTCGACGACCGCTCCGACTTCGATTGACGAGAACTCCGCCGTCATGCACGGCCGGCTCGACAACGATGGCGGCGAACCGTCCGAGCTGCGTTTCCAGTACGGCCTGACGACGAGCTATGAGATCGACTCCACGGCATGGGTACCGGACCTGGTCAGCGGGAATACCAGCGGCATCATGCTTACGGGACTCGCTCCCGCCACCACGTATCACTATCGCGTTCAGGGCAGGAACAGCACGGCGGTTGTCAGCGGCGCGGACGGCACGTTCACGACCGCCCCGCTCGTTTCGCCGGGATGGGTTTCTCCCACGAGTACGAGTGACGCGACGGGACGATGGACCGAGACCCCCCAGGTCCACGACGATGAAACGGGCTCTTTCGCGAAATGCTTTCACACAAGCGGGGATCCGAGCGGCGTGTGGTCTCCCTACATCTATCTGGAGCATGACTCGATCGGCGTCGACTCCGTCCGCTTCTTCGCCAAGGACGATGCGAATATCGACTGGGTTCACATCGCGGTCTCCTCGGACGGCGTCAGCTGGCAGACCGTCTACGACGCTTCGTTCGCAAACCAGACATGGATCAAGGCTCCGGTCCCCTCGCAGTGGGTAACGCAGGCGCGCGCGCGCTTCCGCGTCAACAACAACGGCGTCGGGCTTTACTGGGAGTTTCATGAATTCGACATGCATCAGACCGGAACGCCGGCGGTGGCCTTCATCGATTCGCAATGGGTGGCGGAGGGCGACACGCTGACGTTCGATGCGGGCGCGACCGATTTCGACGGGGACAGCCTCGTACTGACGGCCATGAACCTGCCGGCGAACGCGACATTCACCGATAGCACGAACGGCGCGGGCAGCACGACCTTCTCGCCCGACTTCACGCAGGCGGGCGCCTACGGGGTGACCATCATCGCCTCGGACGGCGCGCTTGCCGACAGCCAGGTCGTTTGGATCACGGTAGCCGATGTGAACCGGACGCCGGCGCTCGCCGCGATTGATTCACAGTGGGTCGACGAAGGCGATACGCTCGCATTCGACGTGAACGCGACTGACCCGGACGGCGACAGCCTCGTGCTCTCGGCAATGAGCGTGCCCGCAAACGCAACGTTCACCGACAGCACCAACGGCGCGGGCAGCATGATCTTCACGCCCGACTTCACGCAGACGGGAGTCTACGGCGTAACGGTCATCGCCGCGGATACGTCGCTCGCCGACAGCCAGGTCGTGTGGATCACGGTAGCCGATGTGAACCGGACGCCGGCGCTTGCCGTCATCGACTCGCAGTGGGTCGACGAAGGAGACACACTCACGTTCGGTGCGAACGCGACTGACCCGGACGGCGACAGCCTCGTGCTCTCGGCAATGAGCGTGCCCGCAAACGCAACGTTCACCGACAGCACCAACGGGGCGGGGAGCATGATCTTCACCCCCGACTTCACGCAGGCGGGAGTCTACGGCGTAACGGTCTTCGCCGCGGACACGTCGCTCGCCGACAGCCAGGTCGTTTGGGTCACGGTAGCCGATGTGAACCGGACGCCGGCGCTCGCCGCGATTGATTCACAGTGGGTCGACGAAGGCGATACGCTCGCATTCGACGTGAACGCGACTGACCCGGACGGAGACAGCCTCGTGCTCTCGGCGATGAGCGTCCCCGCAAACGCAACGTTCACCGACAGCACCAACGGCGCGGGCAGCATGATCTTCACGCCCGACTTCACACAGGCGGGCGTATACGGCGTAACAGTCATCGTCGCGGACACTTCGTTCGCCGACAGCCAGGTTGTGTGGATCACGGTAGCCGATGTGAACCGGACGCCGACGCTTGCCGCGATCGATTCGCAGTGGGTCGACGAAGGAGACATACTCAGGTTCGGTGCGAGCGCGACTGACCCGGACGGAGACAGCCTCGCGCTCTCGGCCACGGGCCTGCCGACGAATGCGACTTTTTTCGACAGCACGAACGGCGCGGGAAGTCTGACGTTCGCGCCCGGCCTCACGCAGGGGGGCATCTACGGCATTACTGTAATCGCTTCGGACGGCGTGCTTGCGGACAGTCAGGTCGTGTGGGTCAGAGTCATGCAGGTGAACCAGGCACCGGTCCTGTCCGTGATCGACTCGCAGTGGGTGGCGGAAGGCGACACGCTGACGTTCTCCGCGTTTGCCACGGACTTCGACCCGGACAGTCTGGGGCTGGGCGCTTTCGGCATACCCGTGAACGCGACCTTCACTGACAGCGGCCTTGGTACGGGCGCCATGACCTTCGCGCCCGATTTCACACAGGCAGGCACGTACGTCGTCACCATTACCGTTTCCGACGGCGCGCTCGCCGACAGCCAGGCGGTGATCATCACCGTAACCAACGTGAACATTCCCCCGGCCCTTGCGCCTGTCGGCCCGCAGACGGTCGACGAGGGCGACACGGTGACCTTCAACCTGGTCGCGACCGACTTTGACGGCGACAGTCTCGTGCTGTCGGCCGAAAACCTGCCCGCCAACGCCACGTTCACGGACAGTGCGAACGGCGCGGGCAGCTTTGCGTTCTCGCCCGACTACGATCAGGCCGGCCTCTATAGCGTAACGTTCATCGCCTGGGACGGCGCGCTCGCCGACACGATCGTCGTGGCGATCTCCGTAGGCGGTGTGAACCTGCCGCCCGTGATCACAGGACCCGACTCGCTTGCGGTCGACGAAGGAGCGCTCCTCGCGTTCACCGTTCATGCGACGGATCCCGACGGCAACACGCTGACGCTGACCGCAGAAGAACTGCCTCCTTTCGCCGCAATCGTCGACAGCGGAAACGGGAACGGCGGCTTCACGTTTGCGCCGGACTACGATCAGGCCGGCGTTTTCCTCGTAACATTCGTCGCTACCGACGGCCTTCTCGCCGACACGATCGCCGTAACGATCACGGTGAACGACGTAAACCGCGCGCCGGTTCTCGCAGCGCTCGCCGCGCAGACCGTCGCGGAGGGAGAGACCCTGTTCTTCGCCGTGAGTGCGACGGATCCGGACGGTGACAGCATTGCGATCAGCAGCGCCGATGTTCCCCCGAGCGCCGCGTTCGTCGACAGCGGAAACGGCGCGGGCAGCTTCACGTTCGCGCCCGATTACCAACAGGCGGGCGTTTACGACGTGACGTTCATCGCGACCGACGGCTCCCTTGCCGACACATTCACCGTAACGGTAACTGTGAGCGATGTGAATCGTACGCCGGTCATCAGCGCGCCCGATCCACACGTCATCGATGAGGGAGAGGTTCTCGCGTTCCTCGTTACCGCGACGGATCCCGACGGCGACGACATGGCGCTCACCTGTGCCAATCCGCCGATCAACGCCGCGTTCGTCGACAGCGGAAACGGCACGGGCGGCTTTTCGTTCACGCCGGACTTCGACCAGGCCGGCAGCTACGCCGTAAACTTCATCGCCACCGATGGCTCCGCATTCGACACGATCACCGTGGCGATCACGGTCGGCACTGTGAACCGCGCGCCGGCAATCGCCGCACCCGGCCCGCAGGAAATGGACGAGGGGGATACTCTCGCAGTGTCATTCAACGCGGTCGATCCCGACGACGACGATCTGATGCTTTCAGCGGAGGACCTTCCGCCGAACGCAGCATTCGCGGATTCCGGCGGCGGGACGGGCGGCATTCGTTTCACGCCGGATTACACGCAGAACGGCGCATACACGATTCGTCTGATCGCGTCGGACGGCGCGCTCTCCGACACGGCTTTCGTTTCGATCACGGTCGGCGATGTGAATCGTGGTCCGCAGATCACGGCCGTCGATACCCATGCGGTACCGGAAGGCGGAACCGTCGCCTTCGCCGTGACGGGCTCCGACCCCGACGGTGATTCGCTTGCGCTCTTCGCGGTGCATACGCCGCCGAACGCGACGCTGATCGAAGGCGGAAACGGCGCGGGCACTTTCACGTTCTCGCCGGACTACACACAGGCGGGCGTTCACGTCGTCACATTCGTAGTCACGGACGGCGCACTCGCGGACAGCGTTTCCGTGGTCATCGAGGTAACGGAAGAAAATCGGCCGCCGCTCTTCGCCGGCGTGGACGACGCTTCGGTTACGGAGGGCGATACGCTCGCGCTGGAAGTCGAGGCTTCGGACCCGGACGGCGACGACGTCGCGCTGACCACTATCGACCTCCCGCAGGGTGCGACCTTCACGGACCTCGGCGCCGGGCGCGGCAGCCTCGTTTTCCGGCCCGACTACGAACAGGCGGGCGAGATTCCCGTTTCCATTGCCGCGAGCGACGGGTTCCTTTCCGACACGCTGCAGTTCACGATCGTGGTCGGAGAAGCCAATCGTCCTCCCCGGTTCGCCGAGAGCAGCAACCCCACCGATCCGGAGACTCGCGAAGGGTCCACGTTGATTCTGGATATCTTCGCGAGTGATCCCGACGGCACGGTTCCCTCGATCCGGGCAATGACGCTTCCCGAAAATGCCACGTTCACGGACTCGGAAGACGGCTCGGGACGCTTCGTCTTCTCACCGGATTACGAGCAGGCGGGCGACCATATCGTGAGCTGGGTCACGACGGACGGGGAGCTGGCCGATTCGCTGACGCTGATTGTCAAAGTGCAGGAAGGAAACCGGGCACCGGTCGTCGCTCCGGTCGACTCCCAGGTCGTGGCGGAAGGAACCATTCTCGCCATGCGCGTCGAAGCGTACGATCCCGACGGGAGCGTTCCTTCGATCGTCGCGGAGAACCTGGTCGAGAATGCGGCGTTCGTCGACTCGGGTAACGGCGCCGGACTCTTGACGTTCGCGCCGGGTTATCTGCAGTCGGGGTCGTACGAGATCCTGCTGATCGCGTCCGACTCGGAATCCGCGGAGAGCCTGACCGTCAAGGTCATCGTCACGGATGCGGACCTGCCCCGCACGTTCAAGATGATCGGAAACCACCCGAACCCGTTCAATGCCGCGACGAACTTCTCTTTCGTACTCGGCGCTGCGGACGGGGGCGCTCCGATCCCCGTTTCCGTCAAGGTCTACAACGTGCGCGGCGCCGAAGTTGCCACCCTCGTCCGGGAATCCCTCCCCCCCGGGCCCCACACGTTCCTCTGGAACGGGCTGGATCGCACCGGGGAACCGGTCGTTTCGGGCATGTACATCTTCGTTCTTCAGGCTGCGGGAAGATCGGAGTCGAAGAAGGCGCTTCTCGTGCGCTGACCCGGCCGCTTCACGTCACGAACGAATCCTGCACTCCTCGATCTTGCGGTAAAGCGACGAAACCCCGACACCGAGCAAACGCGCGGCCTGCTTCTTGTCGCCGCGCGCCAGTCCGAGCATCTTCTGGATGTGCTGCCCTTCGAACAGGCGCACGGCCTCACGCAGAGTCGTAATCTCCCCGTGCTCTTTCGTGAGCGCCGGCGGCAGACACGCGTGCGAAATCACGTTGCTGTCGCAGAGGATCATCGAACGCTCGATGACGTTCTCGAGCTCGCGAATCCCCCCCGGCCACTGATAGCTCATGAGGCTGTGCATCGTTTCCGGTTCGACGCCGGACACCTTGCGCCGAAGCTCGCGATTGTACTTCTCGATAAAGTGGTCGACCAGAAGCGGAATGTCTTCCACCCGCTCGGCAAGACCGGGCAGCCTTACTTCGACCACGTTCAGGCGATAGAAGAGATCGTCCCGAAACGCGCCGCGTTTCACCTCGCTCAACAGATTCCGATTCGTCGACGCGATAATGCGCGTATTGATCGGAATCGCCTTGTTCTCGCCGACGGGAATGATCTCGTGCGACTCGAGCGCGCGCAGCAGCTTCGCCTGGAGCGCCAGCGGCATGTCACCGATTTCGTCGAGCAGGAGCGTGCCTTCGCTGGCGTAGTTGAAAAACCCCTGCTTGTTCTCGACCGCGCCGGTAAACGCACCCTTTCGATGGCCGAACAGTTCGCTCTCCATCAGCGATTCAGCGATTGCGGCGCAGTTGACGGCAACGAACGGTTTCGATCGGCGTCCCGAATTGTAGTGGATCGCGCGCGCGATCAGTTCCTTCCCGGTACCGCTCGGTCCCGTGATCAGCACGGTGCTGTCGGTGCGCGCCACGCGCCGCACCATCTCGAGCACTTTCCTCATCGCTTCGCTTTCGCCGACGATCTTGCGAAAGTCGTAGCGCTGCGTCATCTCCTGCTCGCGCTGCAGGCTTTCGTGTGCAAGCGAGCGATGTTCGAGCATGCGCTTCAGGCGGGCGGAAACCGCCGACAGGTCGAGCGGTTTGCGAACGTAGTCGTCGGCCCCTCGTTGCATGACCTCGACCGCGCTTTCCAGCGTGCCGTGTTCGGTCATGATCATGACGCCCGTGAGCGGCGCCGCTTTCTGAATGTGATCGAGCAGTTCGAGGCAGCCACGCCCGGGCGACATCAGGTCGGTGATCACGACGTCGACATGCGCCTGATCGATCTGTGCCTTTGCGCCGGCAACGTCGACGGCCGATTTGACGGCGAAGCCTTCGCCCTCGAGCTGCCCTTTGAGCCCCTCGATCACGCCCGGGTCGGGATCGACGACAAGAATCGTGGCCATCCTGAATTCTCCTTTTCGGAAGCCGCTTCCCAGTTCCTGCCTATGTTCTCACATATGAGAAGGACCTGCTATCCAATTCCCGCAACTGAGAATCCCCCGCCCTCCGACGAACTCCCGTATCTCCCTAAGTCACTCGTTTTCATACTGATAGAAACGATGCTGTAATTTTCCAATGTGGCATTCGATATGCCTTCTACATCAGCAGATGCGGCAAGTCTACACCGCACGATGGAGGAAAGATCGCCGTGGCAACCACACTCGACCGATACAGCCCGATCCTCGGCATCGGAGCAGTCGCGCGGGAACTCGGCGTGGCAGTGGGCACGGTCAGGCTCTACGAGAACAGGGGCCTTGTCCTTGCCCACCGAACGTCCACCCGGCAACGATTCTTCTCAATGCACGATCTGGAGCGCCTGCAGTGCATACGAAAAATGATTACCGAGCACGGTCTGAACATCAAGGGGATCAAGCAGATCATGGCGCTCATCCCGTGCTGGGAATATCGGGGCGGTCTCGACGACGACTGCAGGGGCTGCCCCGTCTACTCGGAAATGGCAGGGCCGTGCTGGAGCGTGCGCCGCGTCGGCGCGAAGTGTCGGAACGCCGACTGCAGGCAGTGCGACGTGTACAGAATGCGCGTCAGTTGCGACCACATGAAAGATGTCATTCACGGACCACGCCGACGCGGAATGCTCAAAGCCGTCGACAAGTCTGAAGGGAGCATACGATGAAGAACCTGTTGATCCTGGGAGCCGGCACAGCGGGCACGATGATGGCCAACAAGCTGGCGCCCGAACTCCGGACCCGCGACTGGAAGGTCACGCTGGTCGATCAGGACGAAACGCACTACTACCAGCCCGGGTTTCTCTTCATCCCGTTCGGTATCTATTCGCGCGAGGATGTCGTCAAACCGAAACGTGATTACATCCAGCCCGGTGTCGAAGTCGTCATGTCCGCGATCGACAGGATCCACCCCGGGCAGAACCGCGTCGAACTTGCGAACGGGAGAACGCTCGCATACGACGCGCTGATCATCGCGACAGGCAGCGACATCAGCCCCGAAGAGACCGAAGGGCTGACGGGTGAGGGATGGCAGCGCAACATCTTCGACTTCTATACGATCGACGGCGCGACGAAGCTCGCCGACTTCCTGCAGGACTGGGAAGGCGGCAAGATGGTGATGAGCATCACCGAAATGCCGATCAAATGCCCGGTGGCGCCGCTCGAGTTCGTGTTTCTCGCGGACTGGTTCTTCACGGAACGGGGCATCCGCGACAAAGTAGAGATCGAATACGTGACGCCGCTGTCCGGCGCCTTCACGAAACCGGTCGCGTCGCAGTACCTCGGCGACTTTCTCGAAAAGAAAAACATCAAGCTCACGACCGACTTCGACACGGGCAGCGTCGACGGCGCGCGCAACAAGCTGATCTCGTACGACGAAACAGAGATCGACTACGACCTGCTCGTGATCGTACCGACCGTCATGGGGTCCGAAGCCATCGGCCGCTCCGAAATGGGCGACGAACTCCGCTTCGTCCCGACACACGAGCGTACGCTGCAACACAAAGAGTACGAGAACATCTTCGTGATCGGCGACGCGGCGGACATCCCCGCCTCGAAAGCCGGGTCCGTCGCGCACTTCGCGGCTGACACGGTGCACGAAAACATCCTGCGCTACATCGACGGACGGCCGCTGCTCGAGAGCTTCGACGGCCACGCGAACTGCTTTATCGAGTCCGGCTTCGGCAAGGGACTCTTGATCGACTTCAACTACGACGTCGAACCGCTGCCGGGCAAGTTTCCGCTTCCGGGCGTCGGCCCCTATACGCTGCTCGAAGAGAGCAGGATGAATCACTGGGGCAAGATGATGTTCCGCTGGATCTACTGGAACGTGCTCCTGAAAGGCGCTGAACTGCCGATCGAACCGCAGCTCAGCATGGCCGGAAAGCGAAAAGCGTCATGAGCACCGGCACCATCGACAGAAACGAAGCCGTGTCGCTCGAAGAGCGGCTCGCGAGTATCGACAGTCGCCTGGCTTTCCTGACGCACGAGCTGGAAGAACAGCGCCGCACGCGTCGCGAACGCAGCGACCTCATGGCTGATCTCGGGATCGTGGGAACCGATGTCTACAAGACCGCGGTCACGGAGTGCGAACGCATTGCGCCGTACTTCGACGCTTCCGACGCGATCGAGCTCGCGAAGCGGCTCATGATGAACGTTCGCACGATCAATCAGGCGCTCGCGCATGGGGAGAGCCTCGCCGAACTCGCGCAGGACGCCGGGCCGCTCGCGGTAGATGCGTTTCAGGAGCTGACCCGCAATCTCGACGTAATGGACCGCAAGGGTTACTTCGATTTCGGGCGCGAACTGCTCGGCATCGTCGACACGATCGTGACCTCGTTCACGGTCGAAGACGCCCGCGCGCTCCGCGAGAGCGTCGTCGCAATCGTGAGCACCGTAAAAAACATGACGCAGCCGGAAATGCTGGCTGCGATGAACAACGCCGTCAGCTTTTACGGGCAGATGGGCGTCGATGTCGACGAGAAGGTCTCGACATGGGACCTGCTGAAGGAGCTGAATTCTCCCGAGGCTCGTCGCGGCATGGCGTTCATGGTCCGTTTCATGAAGAACGTAGCAGCAGCCCAATACGCGTCACCGCCAGCTTCGGGCAACGGACGCGAAAGTGAAGGAGGATCCCGATGACCACCATGACCCTGAACGATCGCTCGATCGAAGTAAATGAAGAGGGCTTCCTCGTGAACCCCGACGACTGGACCGAAGAAATCGCGCAGGACATCGCCTTCAAGGAAGACATCGGCGAACTGAACGACGAGCACTGGAAAGTGATCCGGTTCATGCGCGGCGACTTCAAAGCGAACGGCAAGGTACCGACAATTCGCCGGATGAAAACGGCGGGCGGCGTGCCAGTGAAAGACATCTACCGTCTGTTCCCGAAAGGCCCCGCCAAGAAAGCGGCGAAGATCGCCGGGCTCTCGAAACCGGAAGGGTGTGTATAGCGCCGGCGGTAACGCCAGGAGGTTATTCAAATGTCG
Organism: Candidatus Eiseniibacteriota bacterium; assembly: GCA_029262235.1. GTDB lineage: Bacteria > Orphanbacterota > Orphanbacteria > Orphanbacterales > Orphanbacteraceae > JABDJQ01. Next base: position 196,283 of record JAJCZU010000008.1, read on the forward strand.
TACGACAACGGCAAAATCGAAAAAGTATCCATCGTGATCTCGCGTGGTTCTCTCGACGGGGTGTACCCGGGCCTGATCATGGCGAACGGAGCGCGGATGGAGGGGATCGAAGCGAACCTCTTCTTCACGTTCTTCGGGCTCGAATCGATCATGACGAAGCACATGGACAAACTGAAAGTCGCCACGGTGGGCAACCCGGCAATGCATATGCCGAGCGTAGTCGGCATGCTCCCGGGCATGTCCTCACTCGCGACGAAAATGATGGGCAGGGAGATGGAGAAGATCGACATTCCGCCTGTTCCTGAATTCATCGAGATGGTGCACGACGCGGGCGTGGAACTGTACGCATGCAAAGCCACCGTCGACATGTTCCATCTGAAGAAAGAAGACTTCTGCCCGCAGGTGGAAGACATCATCAACGTTGGACAGTTTTACGAAATGGCCCACGGCGGCCAGATCATCTTTACGTAAGGAGGCTGTTATGTGTAATGCAAGGCGAAACGCGGGCGGCCTGATCGCTCTGGTTGTCGCACTGGCGTTCCTGGCCGGCACGGCTCAAGCCACCACCGGGTATTTCTCGCACGGCTGCGGTGTCGACTACAAAGGGATGGCGGGGGCGGGATCCGCACTCGCGCTGAACTCGTTCGCCGGCGCCCACAACCCGGCGGCCCTGTCGTTCGTCGGTCAGCGCTTCGACGTCGACGTGGCGCTCTTCAGCCCGCAGCGCTCGTACACGGTTACGAACAATCCCTCGATGATGCAGGGAACGTTCGGACTCGCGCCCGGCAAGTTCGACAGTGAGAACGAAGGCTTCTTCATTCCATCGCTGGCAGGGAACTGGCGGCTGCGGGAAGGGTTGACTCTCGGAGTTGCCGTCTATGGCAATGGAGGCATGAACACGCAGTGGCCGACCAACACGTTCGGCGGGACATCGCCGGTCGGCGTCGATCTGTCGCAGGCGTTTCTCGCTCCGTCGCTGTCCTGGCGCGTGAATGACATGCACGGCGTCGGTGTTACGCCGATCTTCGCGTACCAGTGGTTCGAAGCAACGGGCCTCGAAGCGTTCGGGGGATTCTCCGGCGACGCCCCGAATCTCACGAACAACGGGTACGACCAGTCTTACGGCGGCGGATTCCGCGTCGGGTACCTCGGACAGTTCACGCCCGTATTCTCACTCGGCGCGAGCTTCCAGAGCCGCATGTGGATGACGGAGTTCGACGAATACGCGGGACTCTTCGCGGAAAGCGGCGGCTTCGATATTCCGCCGACGTGGGTCGTCGGTCTCGGCGTACAGCCGAACAACGACCTGCGCCTCGCATTCGACGTGTCGCAGATTCTCTATGAAGAAGTGGCGGCCGTTTCGAACTCGATGCTCCCCGGCCTGGAGACGAACATGCTCGGCAGCGAAAACGGAGCCGGGTTCGGATGGCAGAACATCTACGTCTTCAAAGGCGGCGCCGAATATGACCTGAACCACAAATGGACGGTGCGCGGAGGCTACTCGTACAACGATCAGCCGATTCCGGACACCGAAGTCATGTTCAACATCCTCGCACCCGGCGTGCAGCAGCATCACATCACCGGCGGGACCTCGTTCCTCATGAACGACCGGAACGAAGTCGGGCTCGCCGTGATGTATTCGCCGACAAGCACGGTCAAGGGCGCGAATCCGCTCGAAGTACCGGACCAGCAGACGATCGAACTGGAAATGAGCCAGTGGGAGATCGCCCTCGGATTCACGTACTTCTAGGGAAGTCAAAGTGTCGGCTTTGGCCGGCCGGCCTCGGTGCCGGCAGGCACGATCGGGAAAAACGGCGCGCTTCGTACACGGAGCGCGCCGCTCCTTCATGCCGGGGGCCGTGACTGCAGTGACGTTTCAAGCAGGCTGAAACCGATCCGGCCTGAATTGTTCCGCATTTCGTTCGATGTCCGCTCCCCGCCCCTCCCGGGGGCGCGAGTCCCCGCCAGGGTGACAGCGGTCAAAAGCAAACCCAATCCATCTTGTTCCTGAGAAGAATCGAGTCGATAGAAAAGGAAAGAGCCTTACCAGCAAGGTTCGGGGGCGATCTCATTCGATCTTCCGCGAACGAAACGAAATCGTTTCAGAACTAAACTAATGGGGTCGATCCCCGCAACCGGAGCAGATGCCATGTTTTCCATGAAGAAGATCGTTCCCCTCGCAGCACTCGTACTGGTAGTCACGGCTGGTAGCGTCTACGCTGCGACCACGGGTACCTCGGATGTCATTCTCGAGGCCAGCGCGACTGCGCAGCTCAACATCATCGACGCGAGCATCACGCTGACGCCGAACCAGACCGACTACGAAACGGGTTACGTTTCAGCCGAAGGCGCGGCCGGTATCGCCGTCGATATCCGGACGAACAGCTCCACCGGCGCGATCCTCCGTGTGAACTGCGGCGACGGGTCGCCCGAGATCACGCTGACCGACCTGTTGTTCAAGACGGCGACGGCAGCGGGAGGCGCCGGCAGCACGCAGGCTTCCTACACGGCGATAACCGCCGCGGATCAGGACCTCTGGAGCACGACGACCACTTCGCCTTCGTACACGACCATCGATACCGACATCCGGGTCCAGAATCTCTGGAACTACTCCGATCCGGGCGGTGCGGGAACCACAAGCTACACGAATACATTAACTTACACCGTCGTCGTTCAGTAAGGGACCGGTCCACCTCTCGTCGCATCTGCGAGAGGTGGACCGAACCTCTGCCCCCGACTTGCCCGTTTCTGGTCGATTCTTCCCCGATCCTGCTCAATCTTTCCATTCCGCAGCCGAAAAGCATAAATAGTGGAGATCTTTCCTGCTCTTGTACCTGCCCGGGCAAGGGATTTCCTGAAAATCGTGCAGAGATGAACTCTTTCGGGAAGGGAAAGCCGCATGCCGGCTACGCGCACACTAGTACGCGCTCTGTTCGTGGTGACGATGCTGCTTGCGACGACGTCGACGCGGGCCCTGGCTCAGCTGAGCATCACGATCGTGAGTGCCAGCACTTCGCTGTCGCCGACTCAGCCGGACTACGAGGCAGGTTACGTGGAAGTGACCGGAACGGGGGGCATTCACGTGAGAGTTACCACGCCCAACAGTGCGGGCCTGATCCTCTACGTCCGCTGCGACGACGGCACACCCGAGATCGGTCTCTCTGACCTTCTCGTGAAATCCGCGACCACGGGAACACTCCTTCCTTCTTACACGGCGATCACGGGAACGGATCAATCACTCTGGTCTGTGGCCGGTGCCGTTACGGACGAGGATGTCTATACGGACATTCGCATTCAGGGACTCTGGAGTTACCCGGACGCGGCGGGAGGCGGCACGACATCCTATACCAATACGCTCACTTACACGGTGGTGGACCAATGATGAACCGAAGAAATCGCATGACAGAAAAAGCGTGGCTGGCAGGAGTCGTGCTGCTGATCCTGTTCATGCCCGCAGCCTCGAGCGCCGGCCTCGGCATGGGGATCACGCCGACGAAGCTGCATCTCTCCCTCGAACCGGGCGTCACGCATACGACAACCGTCGAGGTCAGCAATACGGGTACCGACCCGGTTCGCGTCGTGACCTACGTCGTCGACTGGACAACACCACGCGAAGGGGGCATGAGTTTCCTTCCGCAGGGCGAAGTCGCAAGATCCGCATCTCAATGGGTGGACGTCGACCTTTCCGAGTTCGTACTCCCTCCCGGGGAATCGCAGATCGTGCGCGTTACCGCCGCACTTCCCGATACCGCGCGCGGCTCCTACTGGTCGCTGATTTTCTTCGAAGGCGAAGGCGCCACGAGTCGCCGCGGAATCGGCATCGGAGCGAAGGCGCGTATGGGAACAACGGTGTATCTCTCCGCTTCGGGAACGGAGGAGCGAAGCGACGCTTTGACCGAAATGGAGATCGTGCGCGATGCCGGCTCGGACACGCTGCGCCTCGTGACATCGCTCGCGAATCGCGGCAACGTTTACTATTACCCGGAAGGGTGGTTCCAGGTCATCGACGACGAAGGAGCCGTGGTCTTCGAAGAGAAGATCCCGCTGCGCGTCCTGCTCCCCGGCAGGGAGACGCAGTACAACATTCCCTGGAAACCGACATCGAACGGCAGGAATCGTTTCGTGGCAACGTTCGATTCCGGTCTCGAAAGCCTCATGCAGGGCGTGAAGAAGTTCGACGTCGAGGAGAAGCTGCCCGAAACGCAGGTACCGGCGATTGCGCATCCCCCCTCGCCGATGACGAATCCCGCGCCGAACTACGAGCCACCGGCGGCGGCCGGATCCACTCGCTACGGCGTGCATGTCGAATCGCTTGCACAACGCCACGAGGCAGAGGCCGCGGCCGCGCGCTACGCCTCGCAGTATCCCGTTGCGATCCGCGCAATCGACCTCGGTACGAAAGGGACGTGGCACCGCATCGTTGTCGGAGAGTTCGCCGGGAAGAGCGAAGCGAAGGCGTTCGCGAGAAAGCTCGCCGACAGTTTCCATCTGGACTACACCATGGTAGTCCCGCTCGACTCCTGATCGAAACGCAGGGAAGCCGGAAGGTCAGGGCAGGATGCCTATGATTCGAAAACGATACATCCTCGCTGCCATCGTGCTGTTATTGCTCGCGATCGGCCTCCGTATCGCGCGCTCCCCCGGGGAAAGCCCGGGAGAGCAGGTGATAAGAGAAGATGAGCACGGTTCCTCTGTTGAATCGGCAAGGTGGAGAGCTCCCGGCAATCGCGTCGACTCCGATCTCTCAACGCGAAGTGCGGAGGAAAACACGCCCGGGGGTTTTGTGATCCGGCGGATTCCTCGATCGGAGTTCCAGGTCGCAGAGACCGCGGAGCGCGAAGAGCATAATCCGGAACGCGAAGCGACCTCTACGACGACGCCTGTGTCCGCACCGGCGCACCGGTCCGACGCCGCGCAAGCGAACGCAGGCACGAGCCACGCGAATACGATCGTGCGAACAAACCAGGGAGAAGCGTCGAGCGGAAAGGCAGTCGTTACGCGCGACGCGGACGCGAACACGAGCGCGAACACGAGCACGAATACGAGCACGAATACGAGCACGAACGTTGTCGAGAATGGCGCCGCAGGACAAAAAAAAGTCGCGCCCCTCGTTCTCGCGCCGCGAATCGAACCGACGCATCGCGCGCCGGTTCCCGACGAGGCCGAGTCTCTCGAAGAATCCGAGCCGTTCGTGGTAAGCCGCGTCGAGCGCCAGAACCGGGACGCGGGCAAGACTGTCGCGCCATCCGGCGTTGTCACCCAATCTCACGATCAGTCGAACGGGGAAGCGATCGCCGCGCGCGACACGAACACGAGCACGAACACGAACACGAGCACGAGCACGAACGTTGTCGAGAATGGCACGGCAATACAAGAGCAAGCCGCTCCCCTCGTTCTCGCGCCGCGAATCGAACCGACGCATCGCGCGCCGGTTCCCGCCGAGGCCGAGTCTCTCGAAGAATTCGAGCCGTTCGTGGTAAGCCGCGTCGAGCGGGAAGACCGAAACGACAACACGCCCGAAACGCGGCGTGAAAACCTTACTGCCGCAACAGAAGTTCCGTCTCGACCGGCGACCGGGCCCGCGACCGCGCCAACGACGGCGCCAATGACCGCGCCAACGACCGCGCCAACGACGGCGAAAACGTTGTCGCAAACGAACGAGATCAAGACGTCGAGAAGCAAGGCCGCAGTCATGCGCGACGCGAACACCAACACCGACGTCGTCGAAAACGGCGCCCTGGTACAAGAGGAAAGTGCGCCTCTGGTTCTCGCGCCGGAAACGGGCGTTGCAGCGCAGGAGAACGTTGCGGAGTCGCAGGAATCGGTCGAATTCCCTTCGGTCGAACCGCAGGAAGATTTCGAAGTGCGACTCGTCAAACGCGGCGAAAGCGACGGCACCCCCCCTGCCTTGCACGAATATTCGCAGTACGAAGAGAGCGATCTCGAAACGTTCGAATCCAGGCAGATTCCCGTGTCCGAGTTTCCGCTCGTCGAAACGCTGCATCGCCGTATCCGCATGCGCAAGAACCAGGCGGCTGAACCGGCACCGCTCATGTCCCGCGTTCCGCAGCAGAACAACTCCGTCTTTCGCCTCTGGGACCAGATCGCGCTTCGCTTCTCGAGTGTTCTGAACCGGCCCCAGGTCGGGGAGGCAACGCGGGAGGGACGCTATGACGTAAATCTCGTACGGATGCAGTCGGCGGGGCGGTTTGATCTCGAAAGCCGGATCGGCGATCGCGACGGGGACTATTATCTCGCGCGGGGATACGCGGGGTTTGCCACGCGGAGCGGCTGGGCCGCGGGGGTCGGCGATCAGACGATCGGATACGGCGGCGCGGGGCTGCATGGCGCTACCGCGCGCGGAATCCAGATTCGGCACACACGCCGTGCCGGCAGTTCCTCCGCAACGTGGTCCGGAGGGGCCATGGTCGGCGGAGCGGCTTTGCAGCACGCGAATCTCGAAGACGGAAAGTTTCCGCGCCGCGTCGAAGCCGCCTATCTGCGTGTGGAAAAGCCGCGCCGACAGGGAATCGAGGGAGTGGTGTATCACCTGGCCGAGCGCGAAGCGGGAAGCGTCATCTCACCGGACGGAATCCGCGGCGGTGCGGGCGTCGGTCTCTCCGGCTCTTTCATCCGGAGCGGCCTCGACTTGCGCGCAGAGTATACGGGTTCGGCTCCGCAGTTCGAAAACGGGAGCACGGAGCGGGGGCAGGCGCTCGATCTCCGGAGTACGGGTACCCGCGGCCCTGTGAATCTTTCCGGCCGGCTTCGTACGAGCCGCGGCGCGGCGTATGAAATGGGACCCTTCGGCATCATGGAGCGCATCCCGCGATTGATTCAGGACGCGAATCTCTCCCTGAGACCGGGGCGCGGTTCGAGCGTCAGCGTCTTCGGCGGACGCTGGGAATACCCGCCCGACATCTTCCCGGACACATTGGAATCGGCTTCCACGAGAAGATCGATCGAAGGGAATCGCCGCGGCGCCAGACTGACATGGAGAAGCGGGCGGAGCGGTACGGGGCTTTCCGCGTCGCGCGAATATCGAGAACGCGTACTGGAGTCGGGATCCGAACGCGTCGCGACCCTCGCTGCTTCGGTTTCGCAGAGGATTCGCAGGCTTCTGAACGCGTCGCTCTCCTGGAACCGGCTCGACTACGATCACCGCGCTTCGAACAACTACCTCACCGGCTCCATGAGCCTCGACATGGGGCGCAGGGGAACATTGACCCTGCAACAGCGGAGCTTCTGGCAGGAGCCGTTCGGGCCGCGGCTCGAGTCGATCGTCGACCTCTCTTCGTTCCGACTCCTGAACAACAGGCTGTCACTTTCGGGCCAGGTCGCACTGACTTACGAGCAGCGTGACGACGGACGATTCTACCGCGATCAGACACGCGGACAGGTGGCGGGTGACTATCGCATCGGTCGGTTCGATCGGCTGTCCGGTCGTTACCAGCTGAGTCACTCACCAGTCGGACACGTCCATACGGCTTACGTCGGCCTCACACACTCGCTCGATTCGCGAAGCGATATTTCCTCCGGCTTCGGAACGGATCCGGTTCTGTTCGATCGTCAGATCGTAACCGGCCGCGTCTTCGAAGACCGCAACGGCGACGGCGTATGGCAGCAGGGCGAGCCGGGCATCGCCGGCATCGAAATCGCGATCGACGGCGACAGCCGGGAACCACTGGTGACTGATGTGCGCGGCGTATACCGCGGCCTGTTGCTTCCCGGCCGGCACTTCCTGCAACTGCTGCCGGCGTCTGTATCGACCGACTTCACGATCGAAGATGCAGGCCGCGTCGACGTGGAAGTTGCGATCGATCACGTGACGGCCCATGACTTTCCCCTTGCGCGCCGCGTCGGTTCGATCGAAGGGGTGGTTCTCGATACCCGCTCCGGATCCGGCATGGCCGACGTGAAGGTCTACCTGGACGACAGGACCTTCACCTATACGACCACCGAGGGCATTTTCCGATTCCGATCGATTGCGGCGGGTGAGTATCAGATTCGGCTTGCGAGCGAAAGCCTCCCGTTCGGATACCGCAGCGAGAGTCCGGACGCGCTAACGGTACGGGTCGATGAGTCGGGCGGAGTGACGACCGGCACGTTCCGGGTCTTTCGCCCTGTCGTAGAGTACGAGTTCTAAGCGCGACCGCCGGGCGACCGCAACTCATTCCAGACTGTCATCGATTTCCTGCAGCCACCTGATGCGGGCGCGGGTTACATGAAGCGCGCCGCGCGCCATCGTATATTGAAATTGATCGTGGCTCTTCTTCAGCTCCCGGCAATCCTTTTGTATCTCATTCCGCTTCCGTTCGAGCATCGTTCTCGCCTCTCCTAGAAACGTGCGCTGCTTTTCGACCGAAAGCGCGCCCAGGAACCGCACACGCGTCCGCAGTGGATCGATCGGCAGATCGCCCGCCCACTCGGACACGGGCGGGCCGATCCAGGATCGAAGCGCGCGCGTTCCGGCAGCGGTCGTCTGAAACGCGCGGCTCTCCCTCTTCCCCTGCTTCTGCGATTGCGATCGGACGAGAGCAGCCCGTTCCAGGCGCTGAAACACGGGATAGATGGCTCCTGCGCTTCCGCTCCAGTGCGGGGAAGGCGAACTCTTCATGATCTGCTGCACGCTGTAGGGCGTACACGGCCCCTGCGACCAGATCAGGCCCAGAACGCACGCTTCGAGCTCCGTCAGGTCGCTCATTCGTTCTTTCCTCTCATTCCGTGAAACTTGACGATACTACGATTCGTAATATACGATACACGCAACGATAGCGAGGCCGCAAGCGCCGAAGAAGAAGGAGATCACCATGCATCGGATTCAATCACGCTTTCCCCGAGCCCTCGCTCTGGGCGCAATGGCCGCCGCGGTCGTTCTGTCAGGATGCGTTGTCCAGAAGGGCGCGCCCCCCCAGGCTCAGGCAATGGCCGCAAGTTCCACGGAGGTTCCCGTCGCCACACTCCCGCTTACCACTTTCGGCGGGCGACCGGTCGTAGAGGTTTCCATCAACGGGACGCCTGCGAAGACGTTCATCCTCGATACCGGCGCTTCCTACACGGTGGTCGACGTCAGCGTTGCCGAGGAACTGCAGTTGCCCGTCACGCGACAAATGATGGTCAAGAGCCCGCTTGGTCCGAACGAGATCGAATCGGACGTGGTTACCGTATCGAAACTGAGCGTAGCCGGCCTGACATTTGAAAATCAGGAGGCAACCACATTCGGGCTTCTGGCTTTCATGCAGATGGAAGGCGCGCCGGTGGGGGTACTGAGCTACCGCATCTTCGACGGATACCGGCTTGTTCTCGATTACCCCGGTGAGCAGCTTCGCCTTTATGAAGGAGAACTGCCTGAGCCCGACGGCAGGAAAGTGTTCTCGTTCGACGACACGATCCCTGAAGTCACGGTCCGCGTCGCGGGTCACGACTGGCCGTTTCATCTCGACACGGGTTCGCCCGGCGGATTCGTATTCCCGCTCGCGGCCGCGGCCGATCTGCCGCTTCAGTCGCCGCCGACCGTGATGGGTCGCGCAAAAGTCGTAAACGCCGAGTTCGACATCTACGCATCTACACTCCAGGGAACGCTTGAACTGGGCGAAATGAGCTTCGAGAATCCGCCCCTCACCTTCATTGAAGGGGCGCCGTACGGGAACATCGGGAACGGGGTGTTGGGCCAGTGCGTTCTGACGATGGATCCACGCAACAACCGCTTGATGCTCGAGGAACAGCCGAACGCCACCGCCGCCGCACCCGGTCCGCAGAAAGTGCGTAGGCTCGTTTCGCCCGGAGGCGGCGGCAAGAAGGTGTACGGGATTCGACTGGCCGCGTTCGAAGAGAGCCCGATGCCCGTGGCGGGCGTCGAGCCCGGGTCACCCGCGGAGGCCGCCGGACTCGGAAGCGGCGACCTCATTACGAAGATCAACGGGACGGCGATCGAATCAATGGGCCGCGACGACCGGATCGCGGCTCTCCGCGGAAGTCCGCTCACCGTGACCGTCAAACGAGGCGAAACCGTAACCGAAGTGCAGATGTCGCTTGACTGAGCCTGCATCGCAGTTGCGGCGGCCGGCAGCCAAGGGCGCATCGTGCGCCCGGTACCGCGAACTATCCTTTCTTCGAACGCGCGGACAGCCCGATTCCGCCGAGCAGCAGGGCGCCGCCCAGTATCGCGAAAACGGGAGACGTCGACTGGGACACGGACACTTCGAGACCACCGATCCCGGCGGACTGGTGGTTCTCGCTGTACAGATAGCCCCAGTATCCGAGCAGAGCGACTCCGGCGATGATGAGAATGATCGGAAGCTTGTTCACTGGATTCCTCTCCTTTGCAATAAGTTGAAAGGTAACAGAGGTACGGGCAGATTGATCGTGGCATGCGGAGCGATGTCCGGTCAAGAGAAGCATGCGGAACACGCGCGGGCGAGGGTCCGCGACCTTGATCGGTACGTTCGCCGTGGCGCCGCCGCCCGTCAGGCGGGCATTCACGAACGAAGCCCTGTTCGGTGTTGATACGGCCGACAGTTTTCAGGATACTGGGAGAATGAAAGATGCAACATCAATTACAATCACGGGGATCCACTCGCGCCGTTCGGGGGCAGGCAGTCCCTCGTAGATTGCGAACGTGCGTCCACATCCCAGGGCACTACAGGAGGTGACCGATGCCCGCCGCCACTTCCGCACGAGTCGCGAACGACTCTACGTTTTTTGAGCACAGGCACGCGTTTCTGCTTCACGTTTCCACGCTCCTTCCATTCAAGCTCCTTGCAATTCTGCTCGTCATTCCCGTTTTTTCCTGCGGAAGCGAAACTCGCCGGAACGACGACATGGGCGCGCTTGTTCCCGAACTGCTGCTCGGGCGCGACGGAGTTTGGGAAGGCGAACTCGTAAACGGCGAGTACCGCATGCGAAACGAGTCCGAAGATCCCACGCTCTATTACTTCTCCGTCGACGGCAAACCGGGGAGCGAGGGGCGGCGCACCGCGCGTGTCGACGTTACGCTCGCAACCGAGTCGCCGACTTCGCACGCCGGTCTCGTCTACGGCGTAACGACCGAACCCGAGACGTTCTTCTACCTGTTCGCGCTCCGGCCCGGACCGCTCGCCACGATTTATCGCTGGGACTCAGAGGGAGTAAACGAGCTTTCGAGCGTGAGCGGTGACGATGTCCCCGCAGGGACGAACACGCTCGCGATCGAAGAGGACGGTGATCGCGTGCGCTTTTTCGTCGGCGATCGTGAGATCTCGTCCATTTCGGGACGTGGTGTCGGCGCCGGGCAGATCGGCGTCGCGGCCTGGGGCATCGGCGAGTTCGTGTTCGACCGGTTTGATCTGCTTCCGGCGCTGGACGGGCCGGGCTCATCCGGCGACGAGCCGGTTGTCGCGAACGCAGGAACGCAACTGCACCTGCGTGTCGTTGAAATCCTCGACGAAAGCGGTTTCGGGCAGCCCGTGGTCGCGCTTCGCTTCCTGGCTCCCGTCGACTGGAGGGTGCAGGGCGGCGTGACCTGGAACTGGCAGTTTTCATGCATCAACGAACTGGTACAACTCGGGATCCAGGCAACGAGCCCCGACGGATCGCTTGCGTTCGAGATCTTCCCGACATGGTTCGCCGAGTGGGTCGAGGACGACTACGAACTTCAGGTCAAACAACAGGCGATGCAGCAGGGGCAACAGCAATGCCCGCTCGCGCCACCGTTCGACGCGCCGACGTTTCTGACCGAGTACTTCGTGCCCGGGTTTCGCGCAGGTGCAAACGTGCGTGCAGCCGAGCCGCATCCTGAAACTGCCCAGGCGCTCTCACAGAAAGTGCGGCGGCGTTTCGCGGAAGTCGGCATGAGCCAGTACGACATCAACGCCGACGCCGCCAGTATCGTGATCTCGCATGGCAACGCGGACGAGCGCGTGCTCGCCTCGACCTACGTAATGCAGATGCAGGGGCTCTCGCTGTCCGCGCAGGCACAGGGACGTATGGCGATGCGGAACCAGTACTTCTCGATCGCGGAAAACGTGTACGGATTCCGTGCGCCGCGCGGCGAACTCGACAGGAACGAAGCGCTCTTCGCGACGATTCTCGGTTCACTTCAGATCAACCCCGCATGGCAGACCGCGATCACGCTCGTACAGGGCAAGATCACGCAGAACAACATCCGGCAGATCGCCGAGATGGGCAGGATCTGGAACGAAGCGGCCCGGCGCGAACAGGACATCCAGAACCGCGACTGGCAGCGAAGCCAGCGCGAACGTGACGCGCTTGCGGAGAGCTGGACACAGATGATGAAAGGGGTCGCTTCCTATCAGGATCCGGACGACGGCACGACCGTCGAACTCACCGACGGCTTCGATGTGGTCTGGGCGAAGAACGGCAGCGAATTCCTGCTGTCCACCGACCCTTCGTTCGACCCGAATGTCGTGCTTCGCGATCAGTCGTGGAACCAGCTCAGGCGCGTCAGCCGGCCGTAAGGCAGATTCGACAAACGATCGCGCCGGAAATCCATTAATATGCGGCCATGTCACGTCCCGCCGCAAAGAAGATGTCGATCACCACGATCAGCATGCTCATCGTTGTCGCGACGTTCGGAATCCTGAACGTCATCGACAACATGGTCGCGCTCGGGCTTTCCGCGATCCCGTCGTGGTTCCTGGTCGGCTTTCTGTACTTTCTGCCTCTCGCGCTCATCCTCGCCGAATTCGCAAGCGACTCCACCGAAGAGAGCGGCGGCATTTACAGCTATATGGAGCGCGGCCTCGGCCCGACCTGGGCCTTCGTCGGCACATGGTCGTACTTCGTGGCGAACGTCGTGTATCTGCAGCGGTCGTTCAGCCTGCTGCCCGTTCGCGCTTCGGTCGCCGTGAGCGGCGTCGACGTCTTCGAAAGCGCCGCCTGGGCACTCCCGCCCCTCGGCATCGTAATCTGTATCGTGCTTACCCTCGTCAGCACGCGCGGCGTGAAGCTGTTCTCGCATCTTGCCGACTGGGTCGGCCGCGGAACGCTGCTTCTGGTGGGGCTTTTGATCGTGGTGCCGATCGGATTCGCGCTGTTTACGAAGGGCGTCTCGTTCGCCGGTTATTCGCGCGAGGCGCTTACGCCCACACTGAACCTCGAGTATTTCTCGACGTTCGCCTGGCTTCTGTTCGCCGTGGCGGGCGCGGAAGTCGCCGCTCCCTACGTGAAAGAGACGCGCGATCCGAAGCGCAGCTTTCCGCGCGCGATTCTGCTCAGCACCGTGCTGATCGGGGCGCTCTACGTTCTGGCCACGATCGCCGTGAGCGTGCTCGTTCCGGTCGCGTCGCTTACGAAATCAACAGGGCTCTACGACGTGTTCACGGGGCTCGGCGCGATGCTGCATCTCCCCGCGGAGCTTTTCGGGCGCGCCGCAACCAGCTTCATCATGATCGGAAGCGTGGCTGCTTACATTATATGGATGGAGTCCCCGATCCGGGCGATGTTCGCCGAAGTGCCGAAGGGAACGTTCCCGTACTTTCTGACGAGGCGCGATGAAGAAGGCACGCATCATCAGGCTCTCTGGTCGCAGGCCCTCGTGGTGATCGCGATTACGCTGATACCGCTGCTCTCGATTCTGACGGGAACGTCCGGCTCCGAAGCGTTCATCGGGCTGTTGAACGACCTCACGTCGCTGTCGCTCGTCATTCCGTACGTGTTCATCGCACTCGCGTATATACGCGCGCGCCGGAAAGGGATGAAGGCGCCGTTTCAGATGGCGCGTTCCAACAGTGTTGCGATCGGAATCGGCATCGTGGTGCTTGTCGTCTCGGCGCTCGGCTATTTCGGCGCCGGACTCTTCGCGCTGCAGGCGGAAACGATCGACTGGTTCTACGTGGGCGTCGTTTACGCCGGGCCCGTCGCGCTGATCGGCCTGGGACTGATGCTCCGGGCGTGGTCACTGAAAGCGCACGGCAAGTTACAGCCAGAGGCATAGCCAGAGGCATGGCCAGAGGCATCACCCCTGGCGCCCCGATGCCCCCTGCATCGCTACCGGAGGCGGGCCGAACATTGCATCCGCGATCGCACGCCGGGCAGACGTGGCATCCTCGCGCGGAGCGATGTAGAACTCGTCGACCATCGTTGTGAGCTGAAGCCCGATCGCGTCGATCGACGGACCGATGTCGAGGTATTCCGTACCGTCGACGTAGCGTGAGAAGAAATCCGCCTGACTCCGGCCGCTCACTTCGCCTGCGATCCGAACGATATCGTCGAACGTGTACTCTTTCCCATCGCCTGAGAACTCGCGATACATCGCCCGCATGAAGTCGGGCAACCCTCGCTCGTTGCCGGTCGCCTCGCGGATCGAAACGTCGAGCGCGAATGCGACGAGCGTCCCGCCGCCATAGACCAGCATGCGATTCTTATGCTTCTCCGCGCCTGCTGCGCGCATCGATTCCTGCGACCCCATGAGCAACCTGGCGATCGCGTAGCGTCGAGCGGTATTCTCGAGCTTGCGAAACGTGATCTCGCGCGAATCGAGTCCGAGCCGGGCCAGTTCGGTGATCGTCAGATAATCCGTGAACCCCTCCCGGAACCACTCTTCGTCGCTGCCTGCCGGAACGATCGAGTGTCCGTTCCAGAAATGGAGAACTTCGTGCGCGATGCCGTGCCCCCATACCGCGCGCGACGCTCTGTTGACCGGACCACGAATCTGCATGCTGTAACTGTCGTTGAAGGCGCCGCCATCGGAGCGGTCCCCCGGGTTGATCACCGCGAGATAGCGCGATGCCCGCGGCATGCCGCCGAAAATCTCCTGGTAGCGCGCGGGGAGCGCTTCCATCGATTCGATGAACAGGTCCTTGTGCTCTTCGAGGCCGCCGCCGACCGCGAGAATGAAAGTGAAATCTCCGCGGGTGATCGTCTCTTCGAAGTGCGTGCCGAGGAAGAGGCAGTTCCGCCCCAGAGCGTAAGCGCTCGGAGCACGAAACGTGGGCAGGTCCCCCTCGGCCACGATCCACGGAGTGGAAGCGCGCCAGCCGCTCGGAAGATCGAATCGAACCGTTACAGGCTCGCTCGAATCGAGGCCCGGGAACAGAAACAGAGAAAACCCCGTAAAGAAGAGGCCGTCGTTCTGCTTGTACGCCACCTCCTCGATGCCCGGCCCCCAGGAGTATTGTGCGTGCTCGAGCGCGACATCATAGGCGACCGTTACCGCCGTTCCGGGCTGAGCGCCGACCACGCGCCAGTCGCCCGCCCCTTCGTACGTGTATTCGATCTTGGTCCCGTTCTCATGCGCAATGGCGAGATTGCGTACCAGATCCGCCTGCCCTCCCTCGAGCTGCGGCGAATTCGTGATGTACATGCCGATTGCGTCTCCCTCCAGAAGGAACCGCCCTTCGACATGAACGAGGGAAGGATTGTTTTCCGGCACCGTGACCGTGTATTCGAAAGCGGGCGAGGCGGCGGGCAGAAGCAGGGCGGCCAGCCCGATGCAGGCGAGTCTCATGATTTCTCCTCAGATCAGTGAGCAGGGGAATGAACACTTGTCTGATCAGACGAGTCGGGAAGCGATTAGGTTTCCGGCGCCCGATTGCGGGCACAAAAAAAGCGGGGGCGACTGGCACCCCCGCTTCTCAATCAATCCCTGAAATCAAAAGCTCTACCGGAAGAGCTGTTTGATCGCGCCCCAGCTCGATTCCTCGGTGCCGGTCACCGGCGTGCACGTGATCTGGCCGCGGATTTCGCCGCCCGGGAAGTTCTGGCTGTGGACATTGACGTACGTCAGGCCGCTCGAGATCCGCGAAAGATCCGTCGCGCTGATCGACGACCAGGTGCCGATTTTCGGACTGCCCGTTCCGAGGCCGAAGAGCACACCTGCATTCACGCCGACCGCCGCCGGGCCGTGAATGTGCGCTGCCGTCTGTGCGGACGAAAGTCCGCTGAATGAGATGTTGTAATCGAGCGTGGCCGCCACATCATCCAGCACGAACGTCCCCGTACCGGTCGCCGTCGATCCGGTCGGCGGGTTTTCCTGCGAACCTTCGAGCGTGCAATCGCAGTCCCAGATGGTGGCCGAAGCCGTGCCGACCGCTCCGAAGACGAAGATCGTGGCCGCCAAAGCGCCCATCGTTGCGAATGTTAGCGTTTTTTTCATTACTTTCTCCTTTGCGCGAGTGTTTCGCGCACATTGTGTATCAGTAGTCTTGATCACGGGTTCCCTGAGCTATAGCCAGGAACTATACAACAAGTACCTGCAAATTTCAACTTATCTTGAAAGAGGGGCCCAGCTGGGGGCTCGATGCGCAAGGGCCATCCGCATCGTACTGAGCGAAGCCCCTCATCGGAGCCGTGCTAGAATCCGCTTCATGCCCACTTCAGCGCCCTTGTCGCCTGTTTCGCTTCGACACGAAACAGCGGAGAGTTCATGAAACGTTCGATTGCAGCAATGTGTTTTCTCGGCGTTCTGGCGACAGCCGCCGGCGCGACGGCGGGTGATCTCGACCCGCGCACGATCCACGTCTTCTATCAGAATTCCATTCACTTCACACCCGACGAACCCGCGCGATACGACACGCCGGCAGTGACCGCGTCGGAGAACGGACGCGAGATCTCGCGTGTCGTGGATTTCGGCGGAACCAACGGCGACCGCGCGCGGCCGCAGAAGATCACGGCCCGGGTCACGATTCATCCGGTTCCGAACGACGTCGCGGCTGTTTACGACAAATGGGATCGCGCGGGGAACGTGCAGCTCGTGCCGGCAAGCGGGCCGCCTGTCGAGCTCATCAAGTTCGTGACCGCATATGGCGGCCGTACGGATCACGAAGTCGACGTCTCGCATCTCGCGCCACTGCTGCGCGGCGAGTGCACGTTTCGTGCGTTCATCGACACCTGGGTCACGCCCGCCTGGAGGGTCGACTTCTCGCTCACGTTCGCCCCGATCATGGAAGAAGAGACGCCCGCATGGATGGAGGCGTGGCTCGACGGGTACGAGAACCGGCCCCCGAGCTGGGTGATGCCCGTGTTTTACGAGCAGAACATGACGGCCGAGCTGCTGGCAGGCGGGCCGCGCGCGGCGATTGTGAACATCCCGGGCCGGAACGATCGCGTGCTGCTCTACTATTTAGTGAGCGGGCATTGCACCGACGGCAGCGGCGCCGACGAGTTCGTCTCGAAGGACAACGTGATCCGAATCGACGGCGAAGAAGTGCACCGGTACAAACCGTGGCGCGCCGACTGCAGGAACTTCCGCGACGTGAACCCGTACTGCAGGCGCTGGTTCGAAGGGAGCTGGAGCGCGGACTTCGATCGCAGTGGATGGTGCCCCGGCGACCGGATTGAGCCGGTTACCGTTAACGTTACCGAGGCGCTCGGTGCGGGTGAACATGCGCTGACGTTCGATATCGAGAACGTGCGTCCGCGCGAGGGCGAGCACTACGGCTACTGGCGTGTGTCGGCGTATCTTGTCGGGTGGAGCGAGTAGATCAGCAACACCGGGCGAAAGGATTGCGTGGACGCTCCTGGTACTCTAAGCTTCCAATAGTAAACGTCCAAAGTACCCAAAGCTCTGACCGGGGGGATGACGTGAATCAGGACACGCGAGACCCGCATCGCCTGGATGATCTCTACGCCAACTGCTATCAGACATTGCAGAACCTCGCCCATCACATCATGAGAAGCCAGAATCCGGCTCACACTCTGCGCCCCACAGCGCTGGTCAACGAGGCTTACCTGAAACTGAACAAGGGCATGGTCTCGCAGATCGAAGAATCCCACTTTCTCGCATTGTCAGCCCGCGCCATGAGACAGGTCCTGGTCGACCATGCGCGCAAAAAGTCGTCGGATCGACGAGGCGGCGGGTGGGAAAAGGTCGAACTCGACGAGCGAATCGACGGCAAGTCCGATGTCACCATGCAGATCAACATGCTGACGCTCGACACCGGACTCAAACGCCTGGCAGAGTCCGACGAGCGCCTTGCCCAGGTCGCGGAGCTTCGGTTGTTCGGCGGCTTGACGAGTTCTCAGATTGCGGAGGAGCTCGGAATCTCCCGGCGCACGGTTACGACCGACTGGAAACTCGCCCGGCACATGCTCCAGAAAGAACTGGCATAGCCGGCCCGAGAAAGTAACGTTCATGGATAAAGAATCGATCGATCGACTTCGGAAAATCCTCGAACAGGCCGAAGGACTCGAGGGCGAGGAACTCGCGCAGTTTGCTGATGATGCCGTCCGCGAGAACCCGGAACTTCGCAACGATATCGAGAATCTTCTGCTTCAGGATCCCGATCTGCTCACCGGACTCAAGACCGGAGCCATGCTGGACCCTGACGACAGCGAAGGCGACACGCCGGCCGACATCGGTCCCTACCATATACTCGGCAAGATTGGCGAAGGCGGCTTCGGCGTCGTGTACGAAGCGGAACAGCGCAAGCCCGTTCATCGGAGAGTGGCGCTGAAAGTCTTGAAGGCCGGGATGGACACCGCCGCCGTCTTGAAGCGGTTTCGTGCGGAGCATCAGGCGCTCGCTCTCATGGAGCACCCTCACATCGCGCACGTGTACGGAGCCGGCAAGACCGACTCGGGACTCCCCTACTTTGTCATGGAGCTCGTAAAGGGAGAGCCGATTGATGTCTACGCGGACTCCCACGAACTCTCGATTCGCGAGCGCCTCGAGCTGTTCGTACCCGTCTGTCAGGCGGTGCAGCATGCTCACCTGAAGGGCGTGATCCACCGCGATATCAAGCCGAGCAACATACTTGTTACGACCGCGGATGGCCTGGCAACGCCCAAGGTAATCGACTTCGGCATTGCGAAAGCCACCAGCCTTTCGCTCACGCAGGAGACGATTTTCACTTCGACAGGCATGCTCCTAGGTACTCCCGAGTACATGAGCCCGGAACAGTTCGACATGAGCGGCCTCGACGTCGACATGAGAACGGACGTGTACTCGCTGGGCGTCGTTCTCTATCACTTGCTGACCGGCCTGCTTCCTTTCGATTTCGCGGCTCTCCGCAGGAGGGGCTTGTCGGAGATCCAAAGACACGTCGTATCGGAAGATCCCCAGCCGATCGCGACACGCATCGCACAATCCGAAAACAACGACGCGATCGCGCGCATGCGAAAAACGCAAAGCGCCAATCTCATTCGCTCGCTCCGCGGAGAACTCGACTGGATCACGCGCCGGGCAATCGAGAAGGATCGAACGAAGCGCTATCAAACGGCGAACGCGCTGGCACTCGACGTCGAGCGCCACTTGAGAAACGAACCCGTTATGGCAAGGCCGCAAACGGCTCTCTATTCGCTCCGCAAGCTCGCGAGCCGGAACCGCGCCGCGCTTGCCGTCGCCGGTTCGATCGTTCTGGGACTGGTGGTCGCATCCGTTGGGCTCGGACTTGCTTTCACGAAATCAAATGAGCAGCGAAAGATTGCCGTCGAGGCGCTTGCCGAGGCCGAGGCGATCGCGTCCTACTTCCAGAGCATGCTCGAGGCGGTGAATCCATTCTCGAACAAGGGCGACGTCTCCATGCTGGAAGTGATCCGCCAGACATCCGAAACGCTGACCGATGACTTCGAAGATCGCCCTTTGATCGAGTCGCGCCTGCGGCACACGATCGGCGTGGCTTACCGAAAGCTCAACGATAACGACGCCGCCCTCATGAATCTCGAGCGATCCTACGCCCAGCGGTTGCAGTCACTCGAGGAAGGCGACCCGAGACTGCTTGCCACGATGAACGAGCTGGGGATTCTCTACGGTGAGCGCGGGGAACTGGCGAAGTGTGAGTCGCTTCTCACAAAAACTCTGGATCTCAAGCGGCGCTATCTCCCTCCCCATCATCCCGATCTCTATTCGACGACCGGCAAGCTGGCCAACCTCTACCGGGAGCAGGGCCGCTGGGCTTTGGCTGAGCCGCTGATGCTGGAAACTCTGGAGCAGGGCGGCCTGGCGAGAGGGGCGCGCGATCCCGAGACGATCAAGGCCATTCACAATCTCGGCGTCGTCTATCACATGCAATCGAAACTCGACAAGGCGCGCGAGCAATACTACAGAGCGCTGCAGCTCGAAGAAGAAGTCCTTGGCGACGACGACTACCTCTGGCTCTCTACCTCCGGCGCGCTCGCGAGCCTCGACTTGCGCGAAGGTCATTACGAGGAGGCGAAAGAGCGCTGCGTGAAAGTGATCGAGAAAGCAAACAGGAATCTGGGAGAAGAACACGCCACCACGATCACCTTCTATGGATACATGGCAGGAATCGAAGAGGGCCTCGGCAATATCGAAGCTGCCGACTCGCTCTACCGCTCAAACTGGCTCACCCGCATTCGCATCAGCGGGGAGAATCACTCCAGAACGCTCTCCTCGCAAACGAACCGTGCGAAGTTTCTGATCCGCCAGGGTCGTTTCGCAGAAGCCGAACCACTGATCCGGGACGCACTGGAGAAGACTCGCATTCATAACCCGAACCACGTCAGGAACATCGCGGATCTCCTGCATCAATACGGTGTCGTGCTGCGCGAAACGAACCGCTACCCCGCCGCCGAGCAGAAGTTCACCGAGGCACTCGCGCTTCTCGAGGATCAAGGCGACGCCCAGGCCAGTCTCAGATCTGCGGTTTCAGACGACCTTGCCATTCTTCACGAGCGAACGGATGGCGGGAATCCCGCGTCCACGGCTTCTGCCACCACCGAAAGATAGCGGCGGCGCGCCCTGGCCAGTCGGGAGGGAGCATTTCCAGCGCCCGCACCGTGCATTTCACGAGCCCGCCCCTACCATCAGCCCCGTCGGCTCCGTACGTTGAACCAGACTCGATACTAACGTAAGGCACTGCAGACAAAATACTTAGACCCTGGCAGACCTCTCATGCACCCTCTTTCTCGTTTTTTCTTTTCCCAATCACTGCGGTTTCCTCGTTCTCCCATGCAGACGGACAAGAGACAGACGACCGATCGAAACCACAAACGAAAGAGGAAACGAAATGAAAACCACGATCACCGCCATCGCACTGACCGCTCTTCTCAGCACGCCGGCTTTCGCAACGATCGAAAACGGAGTCGAAGGGGAAAATCGCGAGCACACGACCTGGAGCAACAGCGAAGAACCCGGCACGCTGATCGAGAACGGAGTTCAGGGAGAGAATCGCGAAGATACGCAGCATCCCGATTTCAACTTCGGGACGATCATCGAAGGACTGCTCTGGGTGCTCAGAGTCTGATCAGCAGCCACCCGTGAGATCGCCCTTCCCATCACGAGCAGCCGGCTTCGCAAGGAGCCGGCTGCACTCGTTGATAGACCGGATCATGAGAGAATCGCAGGGGGCCGGGAGAGGCTGAGGCATTGCCTCCGTTCCGCCCACGCCAGATTGCTTAGACAGATCGTCCCCCGAAAACGTCTGGTAAGTAAGGACATTGCCGTCCCCCGCTGACCCGACCCAGGGAGGATCCTCGTGACGCTCATACCGGTAGCGCGCCGCACGCTTGCGACGCTCTTTCTCGCCAGCAGGCTCGCCTTTCCCGCGGCCGCTCTCGCAGAGAGCGCAACGGCAGGCGCCCCGCATGCGAGCCAGGTTCTTGTGGAAGCCGACGCTCGACTGCAAACCGTGCGAGGGCAAATCGTCTCCCTGATGGACGAAGGCGAAATTCCGTCCCTTTCGATCGCCGTGGCGAAGAGCGGCCGGATACTCTGGGAAGAGTCGTTCGGATGGGCGGACCGGGAGGCGAAAACGCCGGCGACGCCGCACACGATCTATCCGCTCGCGTCCCTCTCGAAATCGATCACGGCTACCGGCGTCATGGTGCTCGTCGAGCGCGGCCTCGTGGATCTCGAAGCTCCGGCCGCGCACTATCTCGGCGGCGCGCGCATGGCCGTTCACGAAGGCGATCCGGACAAGCTCACCGTGCGAACCGTGCTCAACATGACGGCAGGCATCCCGCACGGGTCGCGCAGCACGTTCGATGCCGGCGAAGCCCGGCCGCTTGCAACGAAGGACTTTCTCGAGCGCCATGCGTTCTCCGCGTTTCCGCCCGGCGAAGTCCCGCACTACTCGAACATCTCGATGGCGGTTGCCGACGTCATCATGGAAACGGTTTCCCGCAAAGACATCGGTTCCTTCATGGAAGCAGACGTATTCGCGCCGCTCGGCATGAAGAACACTTCCGCGCACATCGGACCGGCCCGGCTCCCGCGTGCCGCCACGAAATACTCCGCCGGCGGAACGCGGCTCCCGCACTCGTACTTCCAGCCGGTCGGTGGCGGCGGGTACTACAGCTCTGCCCACGACCTGCTCCTCTACGGCATGTTTCATCTGAAGAATCGGGCGCACGGCCAGAAGCGCATTCTCTCGGACGAGTCGCTCGACATCATGCACACAGACGTAACGCAGGGAGAAGGCGCGATCTTCGCCCTCGGATGGGGGTCGAACCGCTTGCCCGACGGGCGCCTCTGGCTGGTCACGAACGGCGGGATCCAGGGAGCGTGTACGACGCTTTCGCTTCTCGAAGGCGACGATGTGGCGGTCGTCGTGCTCACCAGCGTGAGCAGCGACTCGCGCGTCACCGACGAGATCGCCACGCAGATTACCGACGCGCTCGCCCCCGGTTTCGCAGCAACGTTCGAAACGCTGAAAGCGAAGTGGGAAACGATATACGAGCCGGCCGGCGCATTCCTCCCGGGCAATGATCTCGTCGGGATCTGGCAGGGAGAACTCGTCAGCGGAGAGCAGCGCATGGGGATTCGGTTCGTCATCAAGCCCGACGGGGACGTTCATGTCGAGCCCGATCGCCAGCTTCATTGCCTCGGCAACGACGTCTCGTTTCACAACGACTGGTTTCAGGGAGTGTACGTCGGCTGGATCCCCACCGATGACGAGATGCAGGGCGACAACGCCATCCGTTTTCGTTTTCACGTCAACGACGGTCGTATGACCGGATTCTTGAGCCCGACATTCCCGTTCGACGGCGGCCGTTACTCATTGCCCGTCTACTGCAGTCTGGTGAAGGCGGAGGCGGACCTGAAAACGCGCTGAGGCGGGGCGGGGTACGGTGGGGGCATCGATCATGTGCAGCCCGGTCTGGAACGCCCATTCGAAATCGGGGTTTCGATGCAAGTATAATGTCGACCGGGCTCCTGCCTATTCGTGCGCGGAGATCAACTCGGCTTTCTGCAGTTCGCTTGCCACGAGTTCCGCAACAGCTTTTCTTACCTGCTCGCGAGAGGTCGGGTCGATCATTTCGCTCGTCCCCGACCAGACGAGTTTTCCCCCCTCCTGCGCCAGGAGAAGATCGGTCTGGACTCGTATGGCCAGTGTGGTCTCCGTGTACCCCTCATGCTCAACCGTCTCTTTTCGGGTCACGAAATTCCTCCAGCGACGATCATAGACAGTGACATCCTCGCGCGTTGTGTAGCCGGGCACATAGGTTTCGGTCTGCTCGCGTTCGGCCCTGACGAGTACGAGAACAGCGTCGTAGCTCTCCTTCTCGATCGTCTGCCGCAGGGCGGTCGTGTCCGGAATGGCCTCGGGGAAGAACTTGTAAGACGGCACTGCGACGGTGTTCCGCTTCTGGAGTGCTTCGACGAACGCATCTTCCGATATCCGGCGATGCGTCGGATCCGGCCGGAAAGAGATGACCAGAATCTTGTTCAGGGGACCGGCGGAATACGTGGGGTCGCGCCAAACCTCTACGAGTTGTGTGGTTCCGCAGCCCGCTGCGAGCAGGCCCACAAAGATAGACAGGAGCATGAATACAGCCAGGTATCTGCTCCGGTTGGTGCCATGACTTCGCATGAGAGCCTCCCAGTGGCGATGAACTCGTGGATGCACGACCCGATACCGACCGCATCGGAAAAGATTTCTTCATGCTAGCAGAGCTACGAGAGGCATTCACCTGTATTATTGTCTAGGTCATGCTCGTGGGTTCGCGAATCTTCGCAAGCTATTGATGACGCAGTGTATCGATTGAACCCTGTCGAGTAGACGAGCCTCCGTGTCGACGAGTGGCACCCCCGCACGCGCAGCTTCCGTTTGACGGAAGGAGTGGCAGTTCCATCGTGGCCGAAGACGCAGGAAAGACTCCGATTCCGTCAACCCGGCCAAAGGGCGGTTTGCTCGTGCCAAAGCATATGCTCGCGCTTGCGCCCAGGCATATGCTCGCGCTTGCGCTGGCAGCAGCCATGTTCGCGATCGGCATGGAGTCGTCGGCAGGCGAAATCCCGGACTCGAACAGGCCTCGGATCGGCCTCGCGCTCAGCGGAGGCACGGCGCGCGGGCTGGCACATATCGGCGTGCTGAGAGAGCTCGAGGAGATCGGGATCCGTCCCGACTTCATCGCGGGCACGAGCATGGGGGCCGTGGTCGGCGGACTCTATTCCCTGGGCCTGTCGGCGAACGAAGTCGAGGAGCTCATGCTCTCGCTCGACTGGGCCGACCTGTTCTCGGATCGACCGGTCCGAAGCCGGCGCTCGTTCCGGCGCAAAGAGGAAGATCGAGCCAGCCTGATCGATTTTGAGTTCGGGTTGCGTCACTGGACTCTTTCTCTGCCGCAGAGTTTTGTCGGGGGGCGGAAGCTCGCCGTCGCGTTCCCGCTCCCGACGCTCTATACCAGCCAGCCGGACTTCGACCATCTCCCGATTCCGTTCCGCGCGGTTGCCACCGACATCGAGACGGGCGAGATGGTCATCATCTCCCGGGGAACCGTCGTGCAGGCCATGAGGGCAAGTATCGCCATTCCGGGAGTGTTCTCCCCCGCGTCCGTCGACGGACGGCTGCTTGTGGACGGCGGCATTGTGCGCAACCTGCCTGTGGACGTCGTGCGGGACATGGGCGCCGACATCGTGATTGCCGTGAACGTGAGCATGCCCGTCAGGCCCGAGGAGTCGGATCCGTTCGGTTCCGTTTCCGGGATCCTGGCCCAGAGCGTGACACTGGCCACGCAGGACAACATCGCAGAGCAGAAGGCCCTGGCCGACCTCGTGATCGAACCGGATCTCAGGAAGATCGGCAGGCTCCGTTTCGACCGTGCCGGGGAGATTGTGCAGCGGGGACGTGACGCAACCTCCGCGCTGGCGCCGGAACTGCGCCGGTACGCCGACGCTTCGGATTCGAATCGCGCGGCGCATGCCCCCCTGCCCGCTTCCGGGACGATCGACTCCGTCGAAATCGTCAATCATTCGAAGATCGCAACGCAGGTAATCCGGCGGTCACTCCATATTCGGCTCGGCGAGGAACTCGACTGGGAAGCGCTGCGAGTCGATCTCAGCCGGGTCCATGAGTTCGGACTTACCGAGCGGGTCGATCTCGAGTTCGTTAAGGACGGTCCGCTGACGATTCTTCGTCTCGAGGCGCAAAAGAAGACCCAGCCTACAGTGGTGCGGTTCGGATTCACATTCTCCGACGATGTCGAACAGAACACTCGCTTCGACCTGCACGCGCGCGTGACGAGCCGCGAGCTGAATCGTCTCGGCGCTGAGTCGCGCAACGACCTGGCGCTCGGTACGAACCGCCTGGTTCGGTCGGAATGGTACCAGCCTCTCGAATACTCACGAACGCTCTTCGTGGTGCCGAGCGCACGCTATGAGAAATCACCTGATGACTTCTATCGAGGGGATCGTCGCATCGCTCAGTACGAAACGGAAATTCAATCCGCGAGACTCGAAGCAGGATTACAGATCGGACGATTCGGCGAGGTGCGGACCGGCTTTGAGCTCGGCCACGTGAAGTCCACGATCGCCACCGGATCAGATTCGCTGCCGCAGTGGGACACGGCTCGCTCGATGCTGACCGCCGGGGCCACGATCGACATGCTCGACGACGCGTCATTTCCCACGTCCGGCGGCATCGGAACGTGGACGTGGCGCGGCGCGCGCAAGATCGCGGGCGGGGATCTCGTCTATGAGCGCACGGAAGCAATCCTCGCTCTCTTCAGATCGAGCGGTCGAACGACCGTCTTCTGGACAGGCAGGGCCGGAACCGATCTCGACAGCAACGCCCCGGTGTTCGAACAGTTTTCGCTCGGAGGGCTGCGATCCATGTCCGGCTATCACGAGGACGAGCTGCGTGGACCGGTTCTGACAACGGCGCGCCTGGGAGCGTTTCGTTCCATCTACTCGATTTCGCAGGTATTTCGCTCACAGGTCTATCTGGGCGCCTGGCTCGACGCGGGAAACGTATGGGCCACGGCAGACAAGGCTCGCCTGGATGAACTTCGCTACTCCGGCTCCGTATTCGTGGGAATCGACGCCCCGGTCGGCCCCGTTTATCTGACGTATGGTCGAACGGACGATGGTCGTGACGCGGCATACTTGACGATCGGGCTCAAACTCACCGATGGAGAAAGCTAGGGTGCCATGACGAGAACATCCCTGGCGCCGGGATTCATATGCTCCGGCACACCTTTTGAACTTACCTTCCCATGAAGGGCGCTCCGGCCCGGGCCAATCTCAATGCTATCGCGGTCGGTCTGAAAGCGAGGCAGTTCTGAATCGGGGGTAGTTCGAATACAGGGGGCGTGGCTGGGATGCAGGGATTCGAACCCCGATTTTTCGGTCCAGAGCCGAACGTCCTACCATTGGACGACATCCCATCCAGAACTGATGAGGATAGAAAAAGGACCCCGATGTGTCAAGATGCCGCGGGGCCGTAAAAGCCGAATTCGTCGACTTTTAGCGGAGCCTGGAACGTGCGCCTGCCCGCCGGGGGGGCGCCGTTACGGGGTCGCCGCGAGCGCAGTTGCTGCCCGGAGCCGCCGGGCGCACTTTTCACGCCCGAGAAGCGGGATCGCGTGGAACATGCTGGGCCCTACGCCGGTGCCGGTCATCGCCGTGCGGGCGCCGTTCATGATGAGCCCGAGCTTGGCGCCGGTCTCTTCGCTGAACGCGCGGACAGCGGCTTCGACATGCTCGAGGTCGAACGGATCGACGGCTTCGAGCGCGGTGGCGAGCCCGGTGAGCAGATCGCCCATCCCCTCTTTCTGCAGATTCTTCTTCACGGCTTTCTCGTCCATTTCAAAATCGTCAGCAAAGAACGCGCGGCCGGACTCTTCGAAGTCGTGCAGGGTGCGATAGCGCTCGCGAATGAGATCGAGCACGGTCAGAAACCAGGCGCGGCCCCGCGGTGCGCCGCCGGCACTCCCGCCTTCTTCCGCCCACTCGTCTTTCCACAGCCCGATTTCGCGAAAGCGCGCTTCGACGAGCGGCGCGAGATCTTCGATCGGCATCTCCTGCAGATACTGGGCATTGATCGCGATCGCCTTCGGGTCCGTGTAGAGCCGCTCGTCGCCGGGGTTGTAGTTGAAGATCGCGTTCGACTTGTTCACTTTCGCGAGATCGAACTTCTCGATCAGCGCGGCGTGCGTCAGCTTTTCGTCTTCGGCGCCGGGCGACCATCCCAGGAGCGCCATGAAGTTCGCAAACGCGTCGGGGAGAAAGCCGCGGTCGCGATAAAAGTTGAGGCTCACGATTTCGCCGTGTTTGCGCTTCGAGAGCTTCGCCTTGTTCGGCGCAAGAATCAGCGGCAGATGCCCGAACTGCGGCACGTCTTTTCCGAGCGCGCGATAGAGGAGAATCTGCTTCGGCGTGTTCGAAAGATGATCCTGGCCGCGAATGACGTGCGAAATCTTCATGTCGGCGTCGTCGACTACAACGCTCAGATTGTAGAGCGGCGATCCGTCCGACCGAAGAAGCACGAAGTCGTCGATGTTTTCGCTCGATTTCCTGTTCTCGCCGAATACGAGATCGTCGAAGACAACGGTCTCTCCTTCCGGTACGCGAAAGCGCACGACGAACGGATTCCCGTCGGCCGCAAGCGCGTCGGAATCTTCGCGGGACCGCGCGCGTTCGTTCGCATCGAAACGCCATGTCTCCTTCGCCGCCTGCGCCGCTTCCTTCTGCGCCGTGAGCGCCTCGGGCGTCAGGAAGTCGCGATACGCGTGCCCAGAAGAAAGCAATGCATCGACCGCGGCCTTGTGCGCTTCGCTCCGCTCGCCCTGGAAGTACGGGCCTTCGTCGGGATCGAGCCCGAGCCACTTGAGCCCTTCGATGAAGTAGCCGACCGACTCCCTGGTCGAACGCTCGCGGTCGGTGTCTTCGATACGAAGTATGAACACGCCGTCATGCTGGCGCGCGTAGATCCAGTTGAAGAGCGCGGTGCGTGCGCCGCCCACATGAAAGTAGCCGGTGGGGCTCGGCGCGAATCGTACGCGTACCTGGCTCAAAGCGATTCTCCTGACGGCGCGCTGGCGCGGTTCGTTAACAAATCATTCTCCATAATAGTCCGCGACGTTCCTGTCTGTTTCGTGCAGTCGCACGCGGTGCAGCGCGGCGCCGCCGGGAGTCGGCCCGAGCCGGTCCCAGATCACGCGCGCGATGTTTTCGGCGGTCGGATTCATCGACGCGAACTCGGCGATGTCGCAGTTGAGATGCGTGTGATCGAGATAGTCGATCACTTTCTCGTCCACGAGCCTGTCGATATCGGTGATGTTGCAGATGGTCCCGGTGCGCGCGTCGACTTCGCCTTTCACGGTGACTTCAACGCGATAGTTGTGCCCGTGCCCGCTCGGGTTCGTGCACTTCCCGAAGAGCGCGCGGTTCTCGGCCTCGCTGAGCGAAGCCTGGTGCAGGCGATGCGCCGCGCAAAAATGATAGCCGCGCGTCAGAAACATGTCGTCACTCCCTGCCTTCTTGTCGAGATAGAGTTCGGGTTCTTCCGTAATGCGAATTGCGTGCAATGTGCCGTTCGGGTACGCCGGCTCGAGTCGCTCCCAGATGAAATGCGCGAGGTTTTCGAGCGTCGGCGACTTCTCTTTGAAGTACGCGACGTCGTCGTTCAGAAACTTGCGGTCGAGTTCGGTGATCACGCGATCAACGATGACCGACTTGATCGTCTTCAGATTCTCGACCATGCCGTGTTCGGCGCTGATCTCGCCGCGGATCGTCACCTGCAGCACGTAGTTGTGCCCGTGAATGTTCAGCGGGCCGAAAAGGCGCGCGGCCTCGTCTTCATCGAGCCACGGCAGCCTGTAATGATGTGCGGCGGAAAACGTCTGTTCGCGCCGCAGATATCCGATCGTCATCGCGTTCCCCTTTGCGAAAACGGTATCATGGGGTCATAGGGGGGTCAAACATGGCCGATGAGACAAGCGACACGGGCACGGCGCTCCGACCACGCGTTGAAGCGCGATCCACCGCCGCGATCATCCTGGCCGCCGGGCGCTCTTCGCGCATGGGGGCTTCCAAGGCGCTGCTCGACGTCGCCGGATGTCCCTTTCTCGTGCGCGTGATCCGGTCGTTCCGGGCGGCCGGGTGCGATCCCGTTCACGTCGTATCCGGTCACGAACCCGAACTGCTTGAGCAGGTCGCGGAGGCCGAGTTCGCGCGCGGGGTCCGGAACGCGCGCCACGCCGAAGGCCAGATCACGTCGCTCACCGCCGGCATTCGCTCCCTCCCCCATACTATAGAAGGCTTTCTGATGACCCCGGTCGATCATCCGCTGTTCGACCCGGCTCCGGTGCGTGCGTTTCTGGGTGCGGCGCTGGCCGGCGGGAAGCCGCTCGCGGTCCCCGTGAGCGAGAGCGGGCGGCGCGGGCATCCGCTATTCGTGCATCGTTCGCTGTTTCCCGAGTTTCTGGCGATCGAGGACGACCCCGAATCCGGGCTGACCGCGCGCGACGTGATCCGCCGCGATCCGGCCCGCGTGCTCGAAGTCCCGGGCGCGAGCCCCGCGTTCTATACGAATCTGAACGAGCCGGCCGATCTGGGACGCCTCGAAGAATTCCTGCCCGACTACTAACCGAACACACTCTAACGACTTGT
Source organism: Candidatus Eiseniibacteriota bacterium (assembly GCA_029262235.1). GTDB lineage: Bacteria > Orphanbacterota > Orphanbacteria > Orphanbacterales > Orphanbacteraceae > JABDJQ01. The sequence continues at coordinate 226,014 of JAJCZU010000008.1, forward strand.
ACTACCTCTTCAGCTAAATCACCCGCTAGTAAGTAAATGTTTACTTACTAACGCGGGTGAGAACATGAAGGGCACCTCGATGCCGCCCCCCCCGACAATGGACATTTTTCTTCCTTCCCCATGGCGGGTTCCTTCCCGGTTTCGCGTAGCTCCCTTTGAAGGCAGGACTCGACAGTGCGAGTCATCACAACCCGAACCTCTTTTGAAAGGGAGGAACGAAAAATGAGAACGAAAGAAGCAGACCGGACGAAGATCATCACGCTGAACATCGCGGTGGCAGCAGCCCTCTTCTGCCTCGCGACGGCCACGCTGGCGTTCGCCGACGAGCCGGTCTCGATCGACCTCGCGTTCATCACGCATCTCGACGCGAACATGGCGGAACAGGACGTCTACATCGAACGCATCAAGGGAAGCGGCGAAGTCTGGCGGGTCACGGCGGGCGATCACAACATGAACGCGCCGCTCTACAAGACGGCGGTCGAAGTGCAGCACGACCCGTTCAACGCTGACGCCGTCGGCCCGTATCCGAAAGGCGAGCCGCTCGGCATGACGCTCGGCGACTGGCTGAAGCATTCGGGCACAGGCCGGTACACGTGCAACGGCAGCGAAGGGCGCATCGAAATGGACTTCAAGGGCCTGGTGCCGAACGGGGTCTACACGGTATGGCACGCGTTCATCACGATTCCGCCGCCGGTCCCGTTCACGGGCACGCTCGACATTCCGCTCGGCGCCCGCGACGGCTCCGAATCGGTGTTCAAGGCCGACCGGAACGGCAACGCGAAGTTCGTCCACGACTTCGTCCCGTGCCTGCAGATGTCGGACATCTGGACGACGTCGATGGTCGCCATCAACTACCACAGCGACGGCCGCACCTACGGCGGGCACCCGGGATCGTTCGGCAACCGCTCCCACATCCCGCTCTTCTCGATGCTCCCGAAGCGGGCCGGCCTCGAGTAGACCAGAACGAAACGAAAGCGACAGAGGAACGGAACAATCATGAAAACGCGACGGAACATACTGGCGCAGGCGATTCTCGCGGTTCACGCGATCGCGATCCTGGCCGGCGGCGCTTCGGGCATTGCCCCGAAGGCGCCGCCGGTAGAGGCCTGGTCACTCGCCCTTCTCGACTCCCCGCTCCAGAGCACGCCGCACGAAGACGCGGCCCGCCGGCACCGCCTCCCGGCGCCGGTCACGGACGACGACTTCATCGATGGCGGCGCGCCGGCAAGAGACAAAGTCGAACTCGGGCGCATGCTCTTCTTCGACAAAGTCATATCGGGCAATCAGAACGTGTCGTGCGCGACGTGCCATCATCCGAAGTTCGCGACGTCCGACGGCGTTTCCCTCGCGTTCGGCGAAGGGGCGAGCGGACTCGGGCCGGATCGCGCGCCGGGCGCGTCCCTCGACGAGACGATTCACGAGCGTGTGCCGCGCAATTCCCCCGCTCTCTTCAATTTAGGGGCGAAGGAATTCGAAGTGCTGTTTCACGACGGGCGCGTCGAGGCGGACGAGCACGGCTGGTACGAAGGCGGGTTCATTACACCCGCGAAATGGAAGCTGCCGCAGGGCCTCGAGAACGTGCTGGCCGCGCAGGCGATGTTCCCCGTGACGTCGCCGGCCGAAATGGCCGGGCAGAAGTCGGAGAACACGATTGCCGACGCGCGATCGCTGAACAACGCCGCGGGCAAGGGCGGCGTCTGGGAGCAGATCGCGGGGCGCCTGCGGGCGATTCCCGAGTACGTGACGCTGTTCGAACGCGCGTTCCCGGGCGAGGTGAACGCGCCGGAGGACATCACGTTCGTCCGCGCCGCCAACGCGATCGCGGCTTTCGAAGCCGAGGCGTTCCGCGCGGACAACAGCCCGTTCGACCGCTATCTGCGCGGCGACGACAAAAGCATGACGGCGCAGCAGAAGCGCGGCATGGAACTCTTCTACGGCACGGCCGACTGCGCAAGCTGCCATGTCGGCAAGTTCCAGACCGACCATGACTTTCACGCAATCGCGATGCCGCAGGTCGGCCCTGGCAAGAACGACGGCAGCGATGACGATTACTGGAACGCCACCGGACATTCCGCATTCGTGGAAGACTTCGGTCGCGGCCGCGTCACCGTGCGCCCCGAAGACAACTACAAGTTTCGTACGCTTCCGCTTCGGAACGTGGAGCTGACGGGGCCGTGGGGACACGCGGGCGCGTACCCGACTCTCGAGGACGTCGTGCGCCACCACATCGATCCCGTAAAGTGCCTGGAGGAGTACGAGCCGGCGAAGGCGAATCTGCCGCCTGTCGAGCAGGTGGCCGAACTCACGGCGACCGGCTCGAAACTGGAGCACAGCTATCTGGGCCCGAACAGGCTTGCCGGATTCCTGGAGCGCGATACCTGGGTGCAGCGAAACGACGATCTGCGAAGCCGCATTGCCGCCGCCAACGAACTGAAGCCGGCCGCCGTCGACGAACGCGCAATCGACGACCTCGTGGCTTTTCTGAAGAGTCTGACGGATCCCGCGAGCCGCGACCTGACGCACCTGATTCCCGATCGCGTGCCGAGCGGGCTCCCTGTGGACCGCTAAGGGCTTCCCTGCCGCGCGCCGAGCCGCGCGCGAATCGCCGCGTTCTCGGGGAATCGCGCCGCATAGTCGCGATAAAGAACGAGCGCCTCTTCGCCGCGGTCCGTCCGTTCCAGCACGGAGCCGTAGTCGAGAGCGATGTCGGCGCGATCGGGGTCGGCCGTGATCGCGCGCTCGAACGAACGCACGGCGCGATCGGGATCGTTCGCCTCGAAATAGAGACGGCCGAGCGCGGCGAACGCGCCCGCGTCCTTCTCCATCGCAATCGATCGTTCGAGATCCGCCACTGCGCCCTTGCTGTCACCGGCCCGACCGCGCACGTAGCCGCGGTTTCGCACGATGTCCGCGCGCCAGGGCTCGAGTGCCTGTGCCTGCGTCAGCAGCGCTTCCGCCTGTCCGTAGCGCCGGTCGTCCGACGCGAATGACGCCGCCAGAAGCCGCGCAGTCACGGAACCGGGGGCCTCGATGAGGGCGCGCGCGAATTCGTTCGCAATCTCCGCGCGTTCCGGTGCAAGACGCGTTTCGGGCACGCCGGTCACGGGATGAATGTGCTTGTAGTGCGGCAGTTCCCGCGCCAGCGCTTCGCCCCGCGACACGTAGAGCAGCGAACTGTCGTCGAACCAGACGAGCGCCATCTGCTCAGGATCGGGAAGTCGCGGCGCCGCCCAGCGGTAGTCCATCAGGATGTGCCCGATTCCGTACTGCTCGATAATCGCGTCCCATTCATGCGAGCCGATATACGTGAGCGTCGGTTCGTGCAGCTGGCTGCGCCCGTCCGTGAACACGGGGCGCTCTCCCTGAAACCGCCAGATCAAATAGCCGCCGTAGAGATTCGAGTTGAACAGGTTGCCCGCCGGGTCGATGCGTTCGAGCGCGTCCGCGCCCGCCACCGGGGCAAGGCGCTCGTTGATGCCCGCACCCCATACGTAAAGCCCGCGCGAGGCTTCGGTCGGCGCGGCCCGCACGATGAAGAACGCGAGAACCGCCGCCGCCAGCCCCGCGACAGCGCGCGCCGGAAGCGACGCGAACCAGGGCGCGAGGGAACGCGCCGCATACGGCAGCGAGAGCACGAGAAAGAGCGGAAAGAGGCGCGCCGTTCGCAGCGTGATGAGCGCGATCGGCGCAAGAACGACAACGGCGACAGGATCCGCGCGCCGCGCGAGCGCGAGTGCGGCAATGCCCGCGATCCAGATCATGCGCCAGCGATCGAGTTCCCACGACATCGGCCGCAGTTCCACGATCGCGAACTTCGCGTAGTCCTGCACGTGTCCGATCGCAAACGAAACATAGCGCAAGTGATTCGGATTCACGAAACTCGCGAGAAGCGCGATCGCGGTCCAGAGCGCGAGCTGCCTGCGACGCCCCGCGTCGAGCGAACTCCAGGCGGGCCGGTACATCGCCGCAAGCGTTTCGCCGACCAGGATGCCCGCGAGCGTCAGCAGCCCGAACAGCACGCCGCTGTGAAACTGCACCCAGATGAACGTGACTACGGGAAGCCGGCGGAGCGAACGAGTGCTCGCGGGAGCGAGCTCTTCACTGTCGCGGCTCGGCCCTCCTGCGCGGAATCGAAGCACGATCGACCAGACGATCGCGAGGCCGAGATACGTGACGAGGTCGGGCCGGATGACGAAGCGAAAGCGCGCGAGAAGCAGCCCCGCAAAAAGAAGAGCGAGTGTGAGCGGCACGGACGCGCCGAACCGAAGCATCAGCGCGCCCAGAATCGAGAACGTGGCCCCCAGAATCGCGAGCTTGAGTGCGATGGTGCCCGTGGGACCCGCGGCGTCGTGCACGAGGTATGTCACCACCTCCCACGCCCACTGTGTCGGGGGGTAGCTTCGCCCCTCGCTCGTGAACGAAAACGGATCGGCGAAATGAAGCGACTTCGTTTCGAGCGTGTGCTTCCCGTTCGCGAGATGCCACCAGTAGTCGGGCGCGTTGACATGAAACCAGGCCAGACAGACGAGCGCGAGCAGCAGCGCGAGAGACACGAACACCACCGCGCCGACACTGCTCCGGTCGCCGCCGCGGGCGCCGTTTGTGCCGCCGCCACTCACATTCACGGGTTCGCGCGTCATGGGAGCACCGTCACGCCCGCGCGCTGCAGCAGTTTTGCAAGCTTGATGAGCGGCAGCCCGATCCCGGAAGTCGGGTCGATCGAACGAATCTCTTCGAAAAGCGCGATCCCGAGCCCCTCGGTCTTGAAGGCGCCGGCGCAGTCGAGCACGTCCTCCCTGTCGACGTACGCTTCGATCTCCTCACGCGCAAGCGGCCGCATGCGGAGCTCGACAATATCGACATCGCTCTCGACCCGCCCGTCCGCGACTACCGCCACGCCGGTCACGAGTCGATGGGTGCGTCCGGCGAGCAGCATCAACGACTCGACGGCCCGCGCCCGCGTGCCCGGCTTCTCGAGCGCAACGCCGCTCACTTCGGGAATCTGGTCCGAGCCGATCACGACGGCGCCGGCATGAAGAGCGGCGACGGACTGCGCCTTCTCGATCGCGAGCATGACAACACGCTCCTCGACCGGCAAGTGATCGAACGCATGCTCGTCGCACACGGGCGGGATCGTTTCGTACTGCAGTTGAAGTCGGTCCAGAAGGGCGCGTCGGTAGCGTGATGTCGAGGCCAGAATGAGCGGGCGTTTGCTCACGAATCGGCTTTCCTGCGCGGAGCAAGGCTCGTTTGTATCGTGCGGCGGATCCACCCGCCGAGCTTCTCGGAGTCGTCCCCGCCACCCGCGGCTTCGGGCAGTTCGCTGATCTTGATCTCGGCGCGCGCGGCGCTCTTGTGTCCACCCGCGCTTCCGATGTCACCGAACGCGTCCCGCACGGCTTTGCCCACATCAGTGCGCGATCCCTTGCCGCGCAGAATCACGATCACGCGATTCCGGTACGTGCTCGCCACGGCGACCACCTGCACGTCTTCGACGCCGATAAAAGTGTCTGCAAGGATCACGAGGCTGTCGCCCTGCACCGGACCTTCGAGAAATACGAACAAGAACTTCTTTCGCACCTGAATGAGCGGGACCGCGCGACCGATCAGATCGAGATCCGTGCGGGCAATTCTTTCATACTCGATCTGGCGAAGGCTTCGCATGTTCGCGAGCGGAAGCAGATGCGCATACGCGCTCACGTCTTTCCGCGAGGTCGAGCGCGTCAGCCCGTTCGTGTCTGTCTTGATGCCGAAGCAAAGAGCGGTGGCGAGCGGCGAAGGAATCTTGATCTTCCCGCGCACGAGGTACTCGGTCATCATTGTGGCCGTCGCGCCGATCTTCGGGCGTATGTCCGTGTACGCGGCCACCGACGGGGTAAGCAGCGGATGATGATCGATCACGATGTCGACCTTCGGAAGCGTGACACCGTCGAAGTGATCGGGCTGCCCGTCCACAATGGCGACCTTCGAATAGCTCGACATATCAATCTTGTCGAGGCGCTCGCTTTTTATCTTGAGGATGCGAACCATGGCCCGGTTGTCGAGACGCTGGACCTCGCCGACATGAGCCACCTGGCTCGACTGCACCTTCCCCGTCACGATGCGCTTCAGCGCCCATGCGGAAGAAAGCGCGTCGGGGTCCGGCTTCATGATGATGAGAAGACGATCCGATGGCGAAAGGACCGCGTAAAGGTCCTTGAGGTGTTTAGGGGTGTGCGCCATGCGATCCGATCGTTCGTACGCTCTAGAGATTGCCCGGATTGAGGCCGTCGAGCTCGGGGAGCACGAAGATACCGTCTTTCCGGATGAGGCGGTCGTCGAAGTAGATCTCGCCGCCGCCATACTCGGGCGTTTGAATCAGGACCATGTCCCAGTGAACTGTCGAGCGGTTCGAGTTGTCCGCGTCGTCATAAGCACTGCCGACCGCCATATGAAGCGAGCCGCCGATTTTCTCGTCGAACAGAATGTCGCACATGGGGTTCTTGATCTTCGGGTTGAAACCGAGCGAGAACTCCCCGACATAACGCGAGCCGTCATCCGAGTCGAGAATCTTCGCGAGAGCTTCGTTGTTCGATGACGAGAAGTCGACGATCTTGCCGTCTTTGTAAACCAGCTTGATGTTTTCGAACTTCGTCCCGTGATAAATCGTCTGCGAGTTGAACGCGATCACACCCTGAATGCTGTCTTTGACCGGCGCCGTAAAACATTCGCCGTCGGGAATGTTGCGGAGCCCGGAACACGGAACCGTCGGAATCCCCTTGATCGAAAACTGCAGATTCGTTTCGCCGGGCCCTTTGATGTGCACTTTGTCAGTGGCATCCATCAGCTTGACGAGCGGCTTCACGGCTTCGCCCATCCGCGCGTAATCGACCAGCACGACATCGAAATAGAAATCTTCGAACTTGTCCGTACTCATGCCGGCCTGCTGCGCCATCGACGGCGTCGGCCACCGGAGCACGACCCACTTCGTGTTCGGCACGCGCACTTTGCCGTGCACGTTCGCGAACACGTTCTTCTGATAGCTCTGCATCTTCTCGGAGGGAATGTCGGCGAACTCCGTGGTATTCCACGATCCACGGATCCCGATGTACGCCTGTACCTGCTCCATCTGGAAACGCTCGATCTTCCCGATCAGCTTCATGCGTTCTTCGATTTGCGCCGGGCTCCCGATATTGTAGAGGTCGCGCTGCACCTGGTTGTCTTTCCAGTGCACGATCGGAATCCCGCCGGCGTCGGATGCGGCCCGAATCAGGGCGGTCACCATCGAGCGCGGAATGTCGAAGGCTTCGATCAGAACGACCTCGCCCTTCTTGAGCTCGACCGAATGCTCGATCAGCAGCTCCGCAAGCTTTGTTTCTCTCGGGTCTGTCATGATTCCTCCAGAGGCGGGTACGGCAGCCTACTCGCTCGGATCCGGGTCCTCGTCGTAATAGTCGATCTGATCGATCGGAAGCACGACGGTCGTGGCGATGTTCGTAAGGTGGCCGGCAATTCGTTTGTAGTAGCGGAAGATCAGCGCGAACGCCACGATGTTCCGGAACGGCTTCTCGGTCGCCATGTATCCGTCGACATACTTGTCGCAACGCTTCGCGAGAGGTCCGTTGATTTCGATGATCTTGCGGGCGCGCCCCTCGTCCTGTACGCGGAAACTGTCGACCGCGAGATTCATCATTTCGAGGATCTCTTCGCGCATGACCCGCAGCTGCTTCTGGTCTTCTTCCGGACCTTCGCCCGGCACGAGCAACTCGATGGCTTCAAACATGTTCTTACAGTAGTCGCCGATCCGCTCCGCATCCTTCACAACGCTCATCAGAATCAGCGACGCCGTAATGTCGCTCTTCGGATTCACCGTGAGATGCTCGACGATCCGACGCCGAATACGCTGCTGCTGCAGATTGATATTGTGATCGACGTCGTAAAATTTCTGCTTCGTCGAGCTGATTTCCTCGCCGGCCATCCAGCGGTCCGTCAGCTCCTGAAACATGAAGCGCCCGTCAACGAGCATGCCGAGAAAGTCGTCGCTCATCTGGGAGAGCAGCGATTTCCCGGACCAGATTTTCATTAGTTGCTTGAACATCGTCGTAGCTTTCCCGGCCTAAATGCCTTTGATCATATTGTATACGAGAACCATCACGAGTGGGAGTCCAAAGAAAATGCCCAGAACGTAAACAAGCGCGTACCGCTTGGACTTGACCGCCATCGAGGCGAACCGCGTGGCCATGCGGGGCGGCAGTACGCGCAGGGCGGGCACTGCCAGGAAGATGACCATTCCCGAAACGTTGAACAGGAAGTGAACGAGCGCGATGGTCAGCGCCTCGGGGCGGTCGGCCGCGAGCGACGCCAGGATCGAAGTGAAAGTGGTGCCGATATTGGCGCCCATCGTGATGTAGAAGACCTGCTGAAGCTGCACGAGGTTGGCCGCGATCAGCGGGATCATGAACGAGGTCGTGATGCTCGAGGATTGCACGAGAAACGTGACCGCGAAGCCGAGCAGAATTCCGAACAGCGGGCTTCTCGTGACGAAACGGTCGATCACGTTTTCCACCGTGGAAGTCAAAGTCGCCCGCAGCACTTTGACGAGTCCGCTGAGACAGAGAAAGAGAAGACCGAGCGAAACCACGATCAGCACGATCGCCGCAATCTGCGGCGAGAGCTGCATGATGCTGGTATCACCTGTCAGAAAATGCTCGCACCATTTCACGACCGGCTTCGTGATGACTTTCACCGGGCTCGTGAATTCCGCGCCGGATGAACTTCCGTGCAGAAGCTGCGTCGCCCACGTCGCCGTCTTTCTCAAGAATCCGGTCGCAATTTCGAGCGGAAGAAAAAAGAGCACGAGCATGAAGTTGAAGAAATCGTGAACGGTGGCGCCGGCAAAAGCGCGTTCGAACTCTTCGTCACGGGTCAGGTGCCCCATCGAAACGAGTGTGTTCGTGACAGTGGTCCCGATATTCGCGCCCATGATGAGCGGAACGGCCGCCTGCACTCCAAGGGTCCCCGCAGACACGAGGCCGACCACGAGCGAAGTCGTAAACGATGACGACTGCACGAGCGCGGTGGCGAGAATCCCGACGAAAAGGCCGACAAACGGATTCTCGGTATGAGCGAACAGCGATTCCGCAAACTCTTTACCAAGCAGCTTGAAAGCCCCGCTCAGCAGCGAGATGCTGAGCAGGAATCCATATAATAGAAGGACAATGGAAAGTACGTTCGTGAATTGCTGTGGTTTTCGCATGGTTCTCGCAGCGATCTTTCGTTTTCAGAGTCGACTCTGAATGGGTCGCGATTGTTTTCAGCTTACGAGGTGAACCCGAAACCGGTCCTGGCTGCCGGGAGGCGAGTCATCGATGTGTAGACAGTCCGCAAACGGTATCAAATTACGCGGCGGGAGGAATAGTACTTTATCCGCGCTCGGGGAGTGACCGCCAGACCGGCCCGTTGCGCCCGGCACGGTTCCTCTTTTCGAGCCGGAAGAGATGCGCGAGAACCGATCGCTCCGCGAGCGCCTGCAGATCCGGTGATACGTCCGTATATGCCTTTTCTACAATCGCTTGAGTCGTTGCCGGGCCTTCGTTCAGAACGGCCAGTATCGCCGCCTCACGCGCCATTCTGTGATCCACATACCGCCCGATCAGGCCCGCGGGATCACCGACAACGGCGCCATGCCCCCCGATCAGAATCCACGCGTCCAGCGCGCGCAGTTTCTCGAGAGAGGCGAGATAGTCGTCCATGTCGCCGTTCGGCGGATTCACGAGCACGGAACCGTGCCCGAGTACATGATCTCCCGCGATCAGAACGCGGGTCGACTCTTCGAAAAACGCCAGATGCCCCGGCGCGTGACCGGGCGTGTGCACCGCCAGCAGTGTCCGCTCCCGCGGGCCGGCCAGGCGGATTCGCTCGCTGTCCTCGATCGCACGATCGAACGTGAAGTCAGGGAGCAGGTCGATCGTGGCCTGATGGGCCTCGACAGGGATGCCGTACCTTTCGCGTGCCGCCCGCACCGCCCCGATGTGATCCGGATGATGATGCGTCAGCAGAATTCGTGACGGCGTGCGCCCCTTCTCCGCCAGATCATCGATCATCGCGAACAGGACGCGCTGCTCGTCCCGGTCCTCAGGAGCGGGATCGATGAGGGCCATCTCCCCTTCGCCGAACAGAATCGTGTTCGTATGCGTCGCCGGGGGGAGCGTCCGCGTCTGCAGCGGGACGAGCACGACGCCCGCGAGAATCTCGATCCGTCGCGTCGGCTCCCCGTGCGCTCCCCCGTGCGCGAGCGCGCGCTCCGCCACCTCACCGAGACTCCCCCCCGGCTCGATCGCTTCGAGCGTCGCCCTCGTGGGCGGCACGAGCAGAATCTCCAGCGAGCGCCATCTCGCGAGCGCCTCCCCCGCCGGCATCCAGTCCCAGCCCGCGATTTCCGGCGAGCGAAGGGAGATCTCCCTCTTCTCGCTCACGTCGACCAGAAAGAAATGCGTGTCGAACCGCCGAAACGAGAACGGGGGTGTCAGCCAGTTTCCGGCGGAAACGAACCCGCGCGCGTCAAGAGAGAGCCCCGCCTCTTCGAGGAGAGTCGCAAGCGGCGTCCCGTCGCGCTCGTACCGGTCCCAGAGTGCGCGCTGCTCCGCGGGCGGAATCGCCGGTTCCGCGAGCAGAATCGACGTTTCCTCGAAGAGCTCGCGGAGCGCCGCGGCCCGCAGGCCCCCGGAATCACCGCCCAGGACCGGGAGATCCACGTCCGCGCGGTCGACCACGCCGCCGGGAAAACCGTGAAAGCCTCCCAGGAACGGCTGACTGGCCGAGCGACGAACCAGGAGCACGTCTTTTCCGTCCCGCAGCACGACGGTGGCCGCGCGGCGCGGCTTGCGGGTTTTTTCGCTCGCGCTTCGGGTCAGATCACCCAAGGTGATACTCCGTGCCCCCCTGGGGGCCAATTCCGTAAACTATGGTGCATGCAGTCAAAATATGACAACTCCTGTAGACAGTTCACGCCTTTTGCCCGCCTCCTGGGTTGACGCTCGAAGCGATTCATTTTGAAAGAGTTAGGGCAATTGCCGGGGATTCGGTCACCACTTGCTAACTTTGGTTGTCAGTTCAATCTTGATATGGAAGCGGCCTCTCGCTCTCATGCCGACATCCAATCCACGTTAAATACAACAAATCCATGTCGTTGTCCGTAAAAATTCTTTTATTCCTTTGTGACTGCAATGCTGGCACAACCGTTGCATTAACCAAGTGCATGGCCGAACGGGAGACCGGCCTGATCGAATACCTCGGCTTCGCATGTTGTTGCTTTCCTCAATGGGGGAGCGTGGGGAGGCAGTGACTTCGCCGAGGATTGAGAGGGAGCCTTCGGGCTCCCTTTTTTATTGGTATTCAACCCCCGCGCGCTCACTTCAGGGAAGCCTTCGGGCTCCCTTTTTTATTGGTATTCAACCCCCGCGCGCTCACTCCAGGGAGCCTGCGGCTCCCTTTTTTATTGGTATTCAACCCCCGCGCGCTCACTTCAGGGAAGCCTTCGGGCTCCCTCCCTTTTTCGACCACACCCTTTCCCCTGTCCCGCCCGTCGATTATACTCTGCAGGAATCCCGGCATGAACCCCGAACGAAGCGAGTCCCTCACTTGACGAGAAGTTTCAGCAAGGCGCCCTCCAAGGAAATCCGCGCTCAGGTAGGTGTCCAGATCGAGAGCGATTTCAGCTCGCGCCTGGTCGGCTATCTGCGTGAGAACGGGTACCAGCTCGAGGCGGGCGATACCACGATCAAGCTCGCGGCCGAATTCGGGTTCTGCTATGGGGTCGACCGGGCCATCGAGTATGCGTTCGCGGCCCGCCACCGGTTCCCGAACCGCCGGATCTGGCTCACGGGCGAGATCATTCACAATCCGGGCGTCAACGAACGCCTTCGCGAAATGAAGATCGATTTCCTGCCGAATACCGACGACAAGAGCGTGCGTTACGCCGACCTCGCGAAGGACGACGTGATCCTGATCCCGGCTTTCGGCGCGGACTCCGAGGAGATGACGTACTTCCTGAACGAGGGGTACGAGATCGTCGACACGACGTGCGGGTCCGTACTGAACGTCTGGAAACGAGTGCGGAAGTATGCGAACGAAGGCTTCACGGCGCTCGTTCACGGGAAATTCGATCACGAAGAAACGATCGCCACCGTTTCGCAGGTGTGCGCGGAATCGCCCGACGGCCACTACCTCGTCGTTCTCGACCTCGAAGAAGCGAGGGAGCTTGCCGCGATGATCGTATCCGGCGACTGGAGTGACTTCGACCGGAAGTTCCCGGAGCACGCAAGAAGCAAAGGCTTCGACCCGGCCCGCGATTTGATGCGGATCGGCGTCGCGAACCAGACGACCATGCTGGAATCGGAGTCGCGCGAAATCGGCGAGATCGTGCGCGCCGCCATCGGCGAACGCTACGGCGCGGGCGAAACGGAATCGCACTTCCTGTCGTTCGACACGATCTGCAGCGCCACGGAGGATCGTCAGCGCGCGGTGAAGGAACTTCTCGCGGACGGTGTCGATCGCATGATCGTAATCGGCGGGTACAACAGTTCGAACACGGGCCACCTGCTCGAACTTTCGAGCGCCGTGATCCCGGCGTATCACATCGTCGACGCCGGCTGCCTGATCACGCCCGAACGCATCGTCGCCAAGCCGAACGGCCGCGAGCCTGTCGAGATGACGGGCTGGCTCCCCGAGGGACCGCAGGTGATCGGCGTGACCGGCGGCGCCTCGACGCCCGACTCGATCGTGGGCCTCGTGATCGAACGCATCCTGCAGCTGCGCGGCGTGCCGCTTCCCTCACTCACCTAGAGCGCCTTAGAACGCTTTCAGCAATTCCTCGACAGCCTTTTCGAGCTGCGGATCCGCGCCCGAAACCCAGTCGTTGTAGCGATTCTCCACGTGGAAGTCGGGCTTGCGGCCGTTGTTCTCGAGGTTCTCGCCTTCGAGCGTGAACGCGCCCCACGACGGTTTGCGGAACGTAGACCCGTCCATCAGCCGCAGGTTGCTCGTGCCGATCACGGACCCTGCCGTCGGAATACCCACGATCGGGCCGAGACCGAGCTTCCGGAATCCTTCCGCGAGAATTTCCGCGTTCGAATAAGAATGATTATTGATGAGCAAAGCAGTCGGCTTCTCGTATCCGTACGATCGCATTTTGGTTTCTGACGTCAGCGGGAGCCCGCGGAAATTGCGCAGGAGAAACGGCTTCCGCTCGAGAATGCCGAGGATGTGGACCGCCGTGTACCCGCCCCCGTTGTAACGAACGTCGAGAATGGCGCCGTCCCTGCCGTCGGCCATCGTGACGAGCTCGCGATAGAACCGCCGCAGAGCGCCGGCGCCCATCGAACGAATGTGAAGATACGCGAGCTTCCCGTCGCTCCACTCGTCCACCATGTCGCGGCGTTCCTGCACCCACTCCTCATACCGGAGCCCGATGATCGTATTGCGCGTGACGGGCTTGATGCGCACGACGCGCGACCCGCGGCCCGAAGCGTTTGCGGCCACTTCCACTTCCACACGCTTCCCGACCTTGCGCTCGAGGAGCGAGTAGAGATTCGTTCCGGGCACGAGCTTCACGCCGTCGATCGCGATCAGAAACTCACCGGCTTCGATCCGCGCGTCGTCCCGGTCGGCCGGGCTGTTCGGCACGACCGAAGCCACACGAAACGCCCCGTCGTCGACCATGCGCGGGAAATCGAGTCGAACGCCGAGATCGCCCGTAAAGTCGTTCTGTGAAGAGGGGGACGAAAAATTGAGATGAGAAGCGCCGAGTTCACCGACCATGAGGAGCATGAGCTCCTGGTAGTCTTTCGTAGTCGTCGCGAAGGGCAGTAACGCTTCGTACTTGAGGCGCACTTTATCCCACGACGCCCCGTGATACTCCGGGTCGTAGAACTGGTCGTCGAGCAGCGACCAGCCCTCGAGAAACATCTGTTTCCAGAGCGCAACCTGATCGACTTCCATCTCGGCATCGAAAGACACCGACTCGCGGCTCTTCGCCCCCTTCTCCACGTCGACGGAATGGATCTTCCCGCCTTCTTCATACCAGACAACATTCCCGTCCGCGTACACGCTCCCCTTCGACTTCTCGGACGTCGTGAGCTGCACGAGCTCCTTGTCTTTCTCGTCGCCGGTCGGATACGCCCAGAGATCGTAGCCGTCAAGCACGTTCGCCGAAAAGACCATGTGCCCCGACTCGGTGAACACCGGGTCGAATTCGTTCGCCGCGATCCCGGGATACGCGGCCATGCGGAGATCGATCCGGTTGAAATCGATCACGACCGGTTTGGCTTCCTCTTCTTTCTTCTTGTCCTTCTTCTTGTCCTTCGCGTCTTCCTCGTCATCCGCGGGCTCGTCGTAGAGGGAGTCGAGCACATCCTCGTCGAACGTGAGCTTTTCGTCTTTCAAACGAACGCGGTACGTATCGATGTCGTCGTCGAACGAAGACGTGAAGTAGATATACTCGCCGTCCGGCGACCACACGGGGCGCTGATTCGATCGCGAAAGCCAGCTGATCGCTTCGTCGCGTCCCGAAGCGAGTTCGCGCACACGAATGTCGGTGTGGAAATCTTTCGCGTACTGCGTGTACGCAATCCACTTGCCGTCGGGCGACCACGAAAAGTTGTCGTCCGACTGCAGGCGAAGATCGAGGAAGTCGCCCTTGATGCGCTCCTTCACGTTGCGACCGTCCGCGTCGATCGTCTTGATCGTGTTGTTGCCGTGATAGTAGGCAATCACGTCGTCCGTGGGCGAAGGGTTCGGCTTCGACTCGTTCTCGCTCGTTGCGATCAGCACGGATTCCGTGCCCGTTTTCGTATCACACTTGAAGAGATCGAGATTGCCGCTCCTGTCGGACGAATAGACGATCGTGCGCGAATCCGAGAGCCAGCGCACATCGCGTTCGCGCCACGGAGTCATCGTCATGCGCCGCGCCTGCCCGCCGTCCTTCGCGGGCACGACGAAAATCTCGCCCTGCACGACGAGCGCGATCTTCTTTCCGTCGGGCGAAACGCGAAACTCCGAAACGTCCTTCCCGAACGTCTTGTAGGAGACGGTGTTCTCTTTGCTTTCGGTGGCGCAGTCGATCGTGATTTTTTTGCCCTCAGGCGCGCCGAGCGTGTGCACCCACACGTCGAAGAACGCGCTGTACACCATTACATTGCCGCGCTCGGCAACCGAAAGCCAGGTGACGTCATCGTCGAAATTCGTAATCGCGCGCGATTCGCCGCCGGCGGCAGGCACCGAGAACACGTTGAGCCGGCCCGCGCGCCCCGACACGAAGTACACGGTCTTGCCGTCGGGCGAAAAATGCGGCCAGAGATCGTGGAAGTCTCCTTCGACGAGCGGCTGCGGGCGAATCCCCTTCAGCGAAAAATCGGCAATATGAATATCGGCCGCGTCACTCGATTCGAAGAACCGGCGGCGCCATCCCGAGACGCTCCGGTTATCGTTGTAGAGAAGTTTTTTCCCGTCGGGCGAAAGGTTCGCGAACGACTCGCGCTCGTTGTACACGTAGGAAATCTGGATCGGCATGCCGCCGGTCGCGTCGATGACCCACAGATCTTCCGAGCCCCCGCGCCTCGTTTCAAACAGGATGCGCCCGTCCGGAGTCCAGTCGCGCGGTGTGTCCGTATTCGAATGATGGGTCAACTGTTTCGGTTCGCCCCCACCCGCGCCGATCACGAAAACATCTCCGTTGCCGCGCCGGTCGGACGAAAACGCGATCATCGTGCCGTCGGGCGACCAGACCGGCGTCCCGTCGTAAGCGACATGATCCGTAATCCGGGTCGCCTTGCCGCCCGCAACGGGCACGGTCCAGATATCGCCGGCGTAGGAGAACGCGATCCGCGTCCCGTCCGGCGAAACTTCGGGAGTCTGCACGAAACGGACCGGTTCGGCCCCGGCCGGGGGAACGGTAACGAGCGCCGTGACCACAAGAAGCATGGCGCGCACCAGACGGTGGAACATTGCGGATCCTTTCAGCAGCAGGAAGCAAGAGAATACAAATGGTTGAGGTATTTGCGAATGTTAGGAGATTCACGTCCGGAATTCAAATGAGCTATGATAGAGCCATGAAAGTCGTGCAGCGTCTCAGAATCATGGAGAAAGCCGTGTTCCTGATGGGGACCGAGCTCTTTCGGGAAGTGGCCACCGACGAGGCGGCGCTGATTGCCGCGCGCACCACGGAAGTGGAATTCGAGCCGGGCGAGACCATCAATCTGATCCCCGAATACGCCACGAGCTTCCTGCTGCTCGTGGCAGGCACTGCGGAGCACACCCGCGGGGACCGCGTGATCCGCGAAGCCACGGAAGGAACCGCGATCGGAATCATGGGACTCGTGGGGATCGACGAGGCAGGACAATACCCGATCGTCGTGCGGGAGAAGATTCACGCGATCGCGCTCTCCCGCGAAGCCTTCTTCGAAGCGCTCACGGATTACCCCCGTTTCGGGCGGAGCATTCTGCGCGGACTCGCGGTCGTTCTCCAGAACATGACCAGGCGAATCGAAGAGCTCGAGGCAAGAATCGGGGAAATCGACCCCGGCGCGGTCCCGCCCGTCGGCTCGGCGCCCGACTCCCTCCCGCGCGGGGAATAGCCGCTGCCCGGGGCACACCCGTCCCCACCTTGTCACTCCCCCGTTCCGTTCGTATAGTCGCTTTATCAAAGAAGATGCAGCCTTCGGGGCGTGTTCCGATTCACTCCGGCCCTTGCAACTTTCCGCATCTCGACCGAAAAGGAACACGCCCTTTCATTCCGCCTGCAATTCGACACCGCGCCGCCCAAACGCCCGGATTGACCAAACCCCCTCATTCTGCTAAACTTAGCGGCCAGTTAGATCATTTCTACCAAAATTGCCGAATCCGCTTGTTCCTACATGGGCGGCAAAGAATTAACCACAACCTAAGGGGGTCCCCTCTATGTGCAAACGAGTATCCCCGGCTCTTGCACTTGCTTGCCTTGTTGCATTCCTTCTCCCGTCCGATCTTCTCGCAAAAAAACCGGCTGCCAACAGCGCCGCGATCGACAAGACCTCGATCGCAGAAAGAACGCCCGTTCCGATTCGCATCGAGTCGAACTGGCGTGTGCGCGACGACCGTTCCGGTGACTTCGCGAGAAGAATGTATCGTCGAGACTTTCAGACCGTGATGCCGACGCGCCAGAGCGACGATCCGGTGGCGGTCGCGCTCGACTTTCTCGCGGACGAAGCGGAACGCCTGAACCTTCCCGTGCAGGCGGGACAGGCCGGCAAGGCTTCAACGCTCGGTCTCGGACTCGAGCGAGTGAAAGCAAGCGGCAGCGGCAACCACGTGACGTTCACGCAGCAGGTCGGCTCCGTGCCGGTCTGGCGGAGCGACGTTGTCGTGAACATGACGCACCAGAACGTCGTCTACTCGGTGTTCAACGAGTCGCGCGGCGAGCTGGATCTCGACGTTTCTCCCGCATTCGACGGGATCGAAGCGCGCAGGATCGCGGTGGAGACCATCAAGCCCACGAGCATGATGGGCGAGGTGAAGAGCAAGCTGTACGTGATGGACGTCCACGAAGACGGCACGTACAGGCTGGTTCATCGCGTAACGGTTCCCGCGCAGGAGCCGATCGGCGACTGGGTCGTGGCGATCGACGCGAAAACGCGCGAGATACTGAGAATTCACGACCAGCGCGTATTCGACACGGGTACCGGCAAGGTCTTCAACCCGGACCCGATCACGACCATGCAGGACGAGTCGATCCTCGACAACGGCGACTCGAACGCCCTGATTCCGGACGCGGCGTACGACACGCTGGCCCTCACGGATCTCGATCCGCCGGTCGGCGGCCTCTACAGCCTCGACGGCGCGTGGGCGCGCATCACGGACCACGAAGCCCCGACGCACGCCGCGCCGCAACTCGCTGATCCGAATGCTTACATCTATGATCGCAGCAATCTGAACTTCGAAGATGTGAACGTCTACTATCACATCACGGCGTTCCAGAACTACATCCAGTCGATCGGCGTATTCGGCGCGAACCAGCGCGTGCAGGAACTCGACGCGCACGGACTCTCCGGCGCCGACAACTCGCACTACGTGCTTTCGACGACGCAGATCGCGTACGGCGACGGCGGCGTCGACGACGCGGAAGACGCGGACGTGGTCATTCACGAATACGGCCATGCCATTCACCATAATATCGTGCCGAGCTGGGGCGGCGGCGACGCCGGCCGCATGGGCGAAGGCTTCGGCGATTACCTCGCCTGGTCGTGGTCAATGCAGCAGAGCACGTTCGGCGACGACAAGATCTTCAACTGGGACGGTCACAATTCGTTCTGGCCCGGACGCCTCGCGGTCGACTCGACCCTGCACTACCCGGAAGACAACTCGGGCGTGCACACACCGGGCGGAACGCTCTGGTGCTCGGCGACGACGAGCGTTTGGCGCGAAATCGGCGGCGCGACTGCCGATGAAGTGCTGCTCGACGCGCACTTCGCCGTGGGCTCCGGCGCCACGATGCCTGACGTCGCGAACGCGGCCGTCAACTCGGACGTCGCGATCAACGGCGGCGCCAACGTGCAGGGCATCGTCAACACGTTCGACTTCTGGGGCATCCTGGATGCTTCGAGCTTCCTGCCGTCGATCGGGCACACGGCCCTCACCGACACGGAAGACATGGTCGGCCCGTACACGATCGATGCCGTTGTAACCAGCGCGCAGGCGCTCGACACGTCGAGCATCCGCGTGATCTACGGCACGACCGGCACGTTCACGGACACGCTCACGATGGCCAATGCCGGCGGCAACAACTACACCGCCGACATTCCGGGCCCGCTCAACAACGTGACCGTGCAGTACTACATCACGGCTTCGGACTCGGGCGGCGGCACGTCGACGCATCCGTCCGGCGCACCGGGCAACTTCCATTCGTTCTTTATCGGAGCGGACGTCACGCCGCCGGTGATCTCGCATACGGCGCTGAACGACAAGCCGTACATCAAGTGGCCGGCTACGGTTTCCGCCACGATCACGGACAACCTCGGCGTGAACGACGACTCCGTACAGGTCACGTGGGCGCTGAACGCGGCGCCGCAGGCGACGTTCAACCTCGTACGCGTCGGCGCGACCGACCTCTTCAGCGGCGACTTCCCGAGCGACACGACCATGGTCTCGATCGGTGACCTGATCGACTACCAGATCTGCGCGAAGGACAACTCGTCGAACGAAAACCAGTCGTGCGAACCGTCGGTCGGAACGAATGCGTTCAAGCTGATCGCAACGCTCGGCGTGATCCTCGTACTCGACGACGACGAAGTCGCCAAAGAGCGCGAAGCGAAAATCATCAAGGGCCAGGCCGTTCAGATTCCGCCCGTGCGTGACTTCTCGAAGGTCGGCAAAGTGGCGGACGACATGGTCGACATGCTGAACGAAATGGGCTACGTCGCGACGAAAGAAGCGGCAAACACGAGCGATCCCGGCACATGGTCCGGATACGATCTCGTCGTTTCGTCGTCCGGTAAAAACGAAGGTCCGGTTGCCGATGCCGGTTATCGCACGGCACTCGAGAACTACGTGGCGGGCGGCGGAAAGCTTCTCGTCGAAGGGGGCGAAGTCGCTTACGACGCGATCAGCAGCCCGGGATACCCGAGCTTCGCAGCGAACGTGATTCACGGAAGCGCCTGGACCGGCGACAACGTCGGCACGCTGAACCTGCTCGCCGGCCAGTCGTCGCATCCGATCGCCACGAACCCGAACGCACTCCCGTCAGCGCTGACGGTCGCGTATACGGGATTCGGCGATCAGGACGCGTACACGAACGCGGACGCCAGCACCTACACGGTCTACGAAACGACCACCGACCCGGGTGACGGCGGAATCGTCGTGTACGACGACAATCCGGCGCCCCAGAGCGCGCAGATCGTCATCTACGCGTTCGACTTCTCGGTCGTGGCCGATTCATCGACCCGTTACCAGATGCTGGAAAACACCGCGGCGTTTCTGCTCGCGGCCGAAGGCGGAGCAACCGGCTCCATTTCCGGCAACGTGAACCTCGTCGGTTCGGGTGACAACTCCGGCGCAATCGTAACGGCCGGCGGAGAGTCGGACACGACAGATGTCGCCGGTGACTACCTGATCACGGGACTCTACGCCGGCACGTACAGTGTGACAGCGACAAAGTCCGGATACGCCGCCGGCACGCAGCCCGGTGTCAACGTCACCGACAATACGAACACGCCGAACATCGACTTCACGCTCGGCGCCATTGCCACGGACACGATCTGCATCACGCCGGGAACCGCGATCATCGACCTCGACTCGATCGCCGTTCCTCTGAACGTGACGCAGAGCATCACGATCAGTGAAATCGACATGTCGGTTCGCATTCTGCATACGTACATCGGTGATCTGGAGGTCGCACTCCACTCGCCGCAGGGTACGACGGTGCGCGTGCACGACAACACCGGCACTTCGGCTGACAGCATCAGCACGACGTATGACGCCATCACGGCCCCGTCAGGCCCCGGCTCCATGAGCGACTTCAACGGTGAAGACGCCCAGGGCAACTGGTATCTGTCGGTCGTCGACGGCGGAAACGGCGACGTCGGTACGGTCGAAGAAGTCTGCCTGATCATCACGTACGGCCTCACGGCCACGGACGTGGCGGACGGAAGCGTTCCACGCAGGTTCGAACTGCACCCGAACCGCCCGAACCCGTTCAACCCGACCACGACGATCTCGTTCGATGTTCCGAAAGCGACACACGTTCGCCTCGGCATCTATAACACGAGCGGGCGACTCATTCGGACGGTCGTTGACGAAACGATGCAGGCCGGTTCACGCCAGATCCTCTGGGACGGCAGAAACGATTCCGGCAAGTCGGTTTCTTCGGGTCTTTACTTCTACAAGATCGAAGCCGACGGCTTCACGGAGACGCGGAAGATGACGCTCATCCGATAACTGTTCACTCTGCGGGGGCGGGGTCACGGGACTCCGCCCCTTTTTCATTTCGCCTCATTTCGATACAACAGGAGTCTTACGAATGAACTTTCGGCGCATGGCATTGCTGGTCCTCGTTCTCGGGGCGGTCTTCTCCGCCGCTCCCGCGATTGCGCTCGATCGCGTCTGGGTGGCGACAATCCCTCCCGGCGAATCGATCGAAACGGCATGGACGCTGGGCGCTGAAGTATTCGACCGCACTCCCGAAATGTTCGTACTGGGCGACGCGCACTCCGCAGCCACGCTCGCCGGCGCGGGCTGGACGGTGGACGGCCCGTACGACCTGGACACGGACAAACGTCACACGCTCGGTTACGAAAAGGGCACCTCGTTCGGAATCGCCGACATCGACTTCAGCGTCGCCGCGCCCGGCGCGCGCATCCTCTGGGCGCGGGGCCGATCACTTCTCACGGAAACCACTGACGAGTTCCCGCACATCGATTACGGCGAACAGCACCGCCATATCAAACTGCAGAACCTGCGGAAGCGGGCGATTCGACGACCGATCGTGCAGGCTCCCGCGCGCGAGAAAGCCGCGGCCACCACGTTTCTTCCCATCATCTCGGACATCATGGCGCAGGTCGACTCGAACGCTCTCAAGACCTGGGTCGACAATCTTTCAGGCGAAAATTCCGTTCTGATTTCGGGGAATCCGTTTACGATCGCCACGCGCTGGACCGACAACGCGCAGTGCGACACGGCCGAACGCTATGTGCTCGAGCGCTTCCAGGCGATGGGCATTCCGGCGCAGTTCGACCCGTACTCGTTCTCGGGCACGGACGCACGCAATGTAGTCGCCACGATCACGGGCACCGAAACACCGAACAACATCTACATCATCGGCGGGCATCTCGACTCACGCGCACAGAGCTCGCCGCACAATCCGGCCCCGGGCGCGAACGACAACGCTTCAGGGACGGCCGCCGTGCTTCACGCCGCCGAGATTCTGAAAGACTACGAATTCAAATCGACGATCAAGTTCATCGCGTTCACGGGGGAAGAGCAGGGGCTCTTCGGCAGCGAGCACTACGCCGCGGCGGCCGCAACGGCGGGCGACAACATTCTGGGCGTCGTGAACTGCGACATGATCGCCTGGTACAACGCGCAGTATCAGATCGACATCGAAGGCGAAAACGCGTGGGCGGCGCTCATGCAGGTCATGGACGATGCGTGCACGGAATTCACGACGCTGAACACCGTGCAGACGTTCTTCAGCTTCGGCTCGGATCACGTGCCGTTCCAGAATGAAGGCTTCCCGGCGTTTCTCGCGATCGAATCCGAGTATGGTTCGTACCCCTGCTATCACGTGACGTGCGACACATCCGACAACAACAAGTACACGTTCGGCTGGGAAGTCACGAAGGCGTGCATCGCCACGATCGCGCATCTCGCCGACCCGGTCGGCCTCTCGATTCAGCACACGCCGATCGCGAACACGCAGGACACGGTCGGCCCGTACACCGTGACGGCCGTGATCACTTCGCCCGACCCGATCATCGCCGACTCGCTCCGCATGCACTACGCGATCGACGGCGGCGGCTTCACGAACGTGCTCATGACGCCGACTGGCGGCACCGACGAATACAGCGCCGACATTCCGGGGCAGAGTTCGAACACGACCATTACCTATTATATTGCCGCCGCCGACTCGACCGGGCGAAGCGAAACGAGTCCGGCCGGCGCGCCCGGGTCGGTGCACCAGTTCTTCATCGGCAGCGTGCAGACGTTCGCATTCGAAAATTTCGAGTCGGCCGTGATCGGATGGTCGCACGGCGGATCGAACGACGACTGGGAGCTCGACGCGCCGCAGGGACTCGCGGAGGATCCGGCAACAGCATCCTCCGGTACCATGGCGTACGGAAACGACCTGACCGGGCTCGGAGCGAGCTCCGGCAAGTACGAGAACAACTCCGACAACTGGCTGCAGTCCCCTTCGATCGACTGCACGGACTACACCGACGTCAAACTGTCGTTCCAGCGCTGGCTCGCCGTCGAGCGGTCGAACAACCAGCAGTGGGACTGGGCGCGCGTTCTCGTGAACGGCAACATCATCTGGGAGAGCCCGTCGGGCGCGAATCTGATCGACGCGAGCTGGACGTTCCAGGAATTCGACATCAGCGCCTACGCCGACAACAACCCGAGCGTCGTGGTGCGCTTCGAACTGCACTCGGACGTATCGCTCTCGTTCGGCGGATGGACGATCGACGACTTCAAATTCACGGGAATCGGGCCGCCGACCGCGACCGACGTCGCGGGCTCGGACGCCGCCCCTCGTTCGATGCGCCTCTTTGCGAACACGCCGAACCCGTTCAACCCGACCACGAGCATCCGTTTCGCGCTTCCCGCGCCCGCGGAGATCGAGCTCGCGGTGTACGACATCTCCGGGCGCCGCGTGAAGACGCTGGCAGCGGGTCAGTTCCCGGCGGGCGAGCACGCCGCCACGTGGACCGGTATCGACGAATCGGGCCGCCCGGCCGCGTCAGGCATCTATTTCTACCGGCTTACGGGGGCGGACGAGACGAAGATCCGCAAGATGCTCCTCGTCCGCTAGCGGATGTCTCGACTCGGGTCGAGCGGATGTCTCGACTCGGGTCGAGCGGATGCCTCGACCGATGTCGAGTGGATGTGTGGCCAATGACCGGATCTGCTGATACAATCCCGGCGTTGTGAACAGCACGCACGATCAGATCCAGAATCGCCCGACCCGGGCCCGAACCTGCCATGGGAGACGATCCCTGCGGTTCGTGCCCGGCATCCTCTGCGCGCTTCTGTTCGCGGCCTTCGCGCCGGCCGCGCGCGCGGAGCCCCCGAGACTCACGGTGCGCGCCCCCCTGGGAGCCGAGATCCGTGTCGACGGCACGGTGATCGGGCAGGCGCCGATCCCCCCGATCACGCTGGCCGAAGGGGAACACGAAGTCGAAGCCCGCCTTCGCGGCTACATTTCACGCACCACAGGTTATTACGCGCGCCCGATCCGGGGCGAAACGCTCATCTTCTACCTGAATCGCAAAACGAAACGCGGCGCCCTGACGCGGAGCGCGCTGATCCCCGGATGGGGGTCGTACTACGGCGATCGTACGGCCACCGGGATCACGTGGTTCGTGGTCGAGGCCGGTATCATCGCCTACGCCTTTTCGCAGGACTCGCGGTTCAGCGACGATCTGCTCGCGTTTGAATCCGCCGTCGCAACGTACGAGGCCGCCGTGACCGACGTGGACATCGCGGCAGCACGCCGTGACCGTGACGCCGCGTACGACGAACTGAGTGCGACCGAAGATCGCCGGGACCGCGCGATCTGGGCGGCCGTGGGTGTGCATGTGCTTTCGATGGCCGACGCCTGGTTTCGCTTTCCGTTCGGCGATCTGCCCGCGCGTCCCGCCCTCGCTTCGCACGGCGCGAACGGGGAGTTCACGACCGAATTCGCCCTGCGCTGGGAGTTCCGCTGATGCGACGACGCCTGTCATTCACGATCGCCGCGATCCTGCTCGCGATGCCGGCCGGGCTCGCGTTCTTTTCGTGCGATTCGAAGCCCGACGCGCCGGCGATCACGAATCCGCTCGATCCTGACCACCCGGATACGGGGGGGAACGCGCTTGCACCCGCAGCCGTGTACGACAAGGCCGGATTCGTGAATGTTTCGTGGAACGCGAACGCGAGCCCCGCTCTTGCGAGCGTCATCATCTATCGCAGGCCGGGCGCGAGCGGTACGTTCGCCGTGCTCGACACGGTTCCGATCGGCAACGGCAGTCATCACGACGACGCCCCCTACTTCTTCGCAATGAGCCAGTATCGTGTGGCCGGCGTCACCGCGGCAGGTACGCGGACCGATACAACAGGGCGCGCGATCCTGTCGGTCGACGCCCCCCCTTCCGTCAAGTTCGGCGACGGAACCGGAATCGCGAAAACGCGCCAGTTCACGATCACATATCAGGCCGGTGACGCCGACTCCGTTCGATTCGCCGCAAACGGGCCTCTCGCGGGAGCGCCGTGGATGCCCGTAACCGGCAGCATCTCCTACGAACTGCCGGCAACGCGCGACACGACATTGTTCTCGCTCCAGTTCAGGCGCGACGACGGCGGCGCGGAGGTTCTCTCGGATTCGATCGGCGCGTCCGTACGTCCGGTGCGCACACGCGGAACGTTCGTGATCGCGGGCGGCGAGTCACGAATCGCGAGGCGGGACGTGGCGGTCTCGCTCACGGGCGCTTTCGTAAGGCAGATCGTCCTGTCCGAAGATGCGATCTTCGGAGACGCCGGCGACAGCGTCATCACGTTCGACTCGCTCGTGTCCGCCAATCCGGTCACGCTCACCTGGCGATTCGACACGACTCCAGGATCCAAAACGCTTCAGGCGCAGTTCGCCAGCGATTTCCTGATCGACACGACAGCGGTCGATACGGTGATCGCCGATGACCTGACCGACGTCTCGGCCGTGCTCGCCAACTCCGACACCACATTTGACTGCGCGAACCCCGTGACCCTTTCGGCCGTTGCGACACAGATGAATCTGAAGAAGGGATTCCCGGCGAATGGCTGGCAGCCGTTCCGGGAAGACGCGGTATGGGTCATCGAGGACACGACCGCGGGGGTGAAAATCGTAGAAGTACAGTTTGCGAACGATTTTGTGAACCCCGCGCCCGTACCCGCGCGTGACACTACCGTTCTTACGCTGCGTCCATTCGGCGCCGTGATCGACGTCCCGGACGAAGCGGCCGCATTCGCTCCGGGCGACAGCGTAGCGATTCGCGGCTCGGTGATTGCCGCGTCGTGCGCCGCACCGCCCGACACCGTGTCCGTATACATCGACGACGCTCTGATCGGACGCCCCGCCGCTTCCCCGACCTGGAGCACGTTCGTATTTCTCGACACGCTGATCGCGGATACCACGGAAGTCACGATTCGCGTCGAGGCGATGGATGGCGCAGGCGGCACCGCGGCCGACACGGTCCGTGTAACCGTAATCCCCTGACATTCACTCACGGGAAATCCCGCACATAAGAAGGCCGGGCGCGACAGGGTAGCCGTACACGCCCGGCAGCACCCGATCACGATGGAGGGCAGAGCTTCAAGTGACCGGGCCAGAACAGTATTCGATTGTCGTTTGGGAGAAGATGATGCGGCAAGGTGCGGGGGCTGCTCCCGCGGAATGGTGAACCGCAAATTACGCACTCTCATTGGCCATGTCAATAAAAAAGATCGGTAAATCCTCTGACTCGATCAGCAAACCCATATATAATTGAGAGCAGTCACTGTTTCCCCCCCTTTCAATGAAAAGCCGAAACATGCGCCACCTTCTGACGAGTTCGCTATTGATCGCCGCCCTCTGCGCCTCCGCATTCGCGTCTTCCGACGCGGACGAACTGCGGGACGAGTTCCGCCGGGCCGAAATGGAACGCCACGCGGCGTGGGCCGCGAGCGCCACGGCCCTGAAGCGCATCCCGGTGCATGAGCCTGTTTATGACGTCACGTCCTACGAAATCGACATCACTCCTGAACAGGCCGACTCGAGCATCACGGGCTCGGTGCTGGTACGCGCCCAATCGCTCGTCGATACACTTTCGTCCCTCCAGCTCGATCTCACGGATACACTGCAAGTCGACTCAATCACGGGCAGCGCTGCTTCGTACGTTCATATGGCCGACCTGATCACGATCACGCTCGATCGCACATACACGACGGGCGAGGAAGTCGACCTCACGGTTTACTACTCGGGGAAGCCGCGGCCGTTTGCCCGGCGCTACGGATTAAACTGGGGCCACAACGGGCTACAACCCGTGATCCACAGCTACGTCGAACCGTTCTTTGCCAACTACTGGTGGCCATGCAAGGACGTTCCCTGGGACAAGGCGGACTCGTGCCGCGTTGCAATCACGGTTCCCGACTCGCTGTACGCGGTGTCGAACGGAGTGCTCGCAGACTCGTCGGCGGCCGGCCCCGGCCATACGAAATACGAATGGATCACGCGCCATCCCATTTCCACTTATCTCGTTTCAATCGCGATCTCGAACTACACGACGGTTCATGACGAGTACGAGAGCATCGGGGGTGAAACGGTGCCTCTGCGAAACTACGTGTACCCGGAAGACGTGAGCATCGCCGAGGCTACCTTCGAAGGACTTCCCGACTATATGGCGCACGCGGAGAGCCTGTTCGGGGCGTACCCGTTTCGCGACGAGAAGTACGGGCATGCGATCGTTCCCGGCCTCGGGGCGCTCGAGCACAATACGGTTACGACGTGGGGCCATCGTCTGCTCGCCTTCAACGGCGGGTTCGACAACATCGTCGTGCATGAACTGGCGCACCAGTGGTGGGGCGATCTCGTGACGTGCGCCGACTGGCACGATCTCTGGCTGAACGAAGGCTTCGCCAGTTACGTGGAGGCGCTCTACCGCGAGTCGCGATTCGGACCGGACGCGCTCGCCAGCTACATGATCGGGCACGAGTACCACGGCGGGCAGCCCGTTTACGTCTCCGACATTCCCGACGGCGGCGGCCTGTTTACCCCCGCCTACACGTCCGCAATCTACGGAAAAGGGGCGTGGGCTCTTCACATGCTCCGCTACGAAATCGGCGACGATACTTTCTACGCCGGACTCTCCCGCCACAAGGACGAAGGCGTCGCACGCGGCGGCATCGCGACCACGGAGCAGTTCCAGGATGCGATGGAGACGGAGAGCGGGCAGGATCTCGACTGGTTCTTCGATCAGTGGGTCTACGGATCGGGAACCCCGCGATTTCAGGCGTACCCGTTCATGACGATCGCGGGCGATTCCGTCAACATCCGGATCGCCCAGACCGGCGACCGGCTTTTCCGCCTCAAGTTTCCGATCATGGCGGGTGACACGACATTCGTAGTGGAGACGTCGGACTCGCTGCTGCAGTTCGCGTTCGCGGGATCAGGCATCGACGACATCGCGCTCGATTACAGGAACTGGCTGCTCGACGAAAGTTTCGACTCGGAGAATGACGCGCGGCTCACGATCGACGAATCCGGCGCGCGGCCCAAACTCTTGTGGGAGATGAAGGACCCGTTCTTTTCGGGGGTCTATCTCTTTCGCGCCGACAGCGCGGACGGGCCGTGGAGGCAGATGACGCTCGAACCGATCATGGGACGCTCGGGAACGTACACGATCGATCGCGTGACGAAGACAGAGTACTTTGCGATGCGTTCGATTTCGGACAATATGCCCGGCTTCTGGACGTCGCTTTCGCGAACCGTAACGAATCGCGAGCCGTCTCACATCGATCTCGACAGCGGCGACGAGCCAGGCGCGCCGACCTCGAACCCGTATGTCGTGTCCGACAACGGCGAGTACAGGATTCGCTTCGACCTGCCCGAACCGACCGCGGTCACGATCCAGATCTACAATATTGCGGGAAGGCTGGTGCGGGAAGTGGCGTCGGGCCGGTCGTTCGGCGCCGGTTTCGACCGGGAAGTCGTATGGGACGGCAAAAACAATCTCAACTCCCCGGTCGTCCCCGGCGTCTATTTCGTGCGCTTCGAAGCGGGTGGTTTCGAGGCCACGCGCAAGTTTGTCGCCATCAAGTAGAAGCGGCCCTGCTCTCGGTTTTCGGTTCGCGCGGCTTTCCGTTATCGCTTTCGGCTCCGCCTCCGCCCTCTTCTCCGGCATCGGCATCGGCCGGGGCGACGTTCCGGATCGCGACGACCAGTTCGCCGTCCTGCGCGTCCACTTCGATCGTCGCGCCCTCTCCCACATCCCCCGCGATCAATGATCGCCCGATCCGGCTCTCGAGCTCGTGCTGCAAGTAGCGCTTCAGCGGGCGCGCCCCGTAAACGGGGTCGAACCCTTCCCGTGCGATCATCTCGCGCGCCGCTTCCGTCAGCACCAGCGTGATCTTGCGATCTGACAGCCGGCGTTCGAGTTCGGCCGTCAGGAGCCCCACGATCTGTTTGATCTCATCGAGCGTGAGCGGCTTGAACAGCACGACGTCGTCAATGCGATTCAGGAACTCGGGGCGGAAGTGTCCGCGCAGTTCGCCCATCACGGCCTTCCGGGCTTCGTCGGTGATCTCCCCGTTGTCGCGCACGCCCTCGAGCAGATTCGTCGAGCCGATGTTCGACGTCATGATGATCACCGCGTTCTTGAAGTCGACCGTGCGCCCCTGCGAATCGGTCGCGCGTCCGTCGTCCAGAATCTGCAGCAGCACGTGAAAGACGTCCGGGTGCGCTTTCTCGATCTCGTCGAACAGAATCACCGAGTACGGCTTGCGGCGCACGGCTTCGGTCAGCTGCCCGCCCTCTTCGTAGCCGACATAGCCGGGCGGCGCGCCGATCAGGCGCGAAACCGCGTGGCGTTCCATGTACTCGCTCATGTCGATGCGCACGATGTTGTCTTCCGTGTCGAACAGCGCTTCCGCGAGCGTCTTTGCAAGCTCGGTCTTCCCAACGCCCGTCGGCCCCAAAAACAGGAACGAGCCGATCGGCCGGTTCGGGTCCTTGATGCCCGAGCGCGCGCGGATCACGGCGTCGGCCACGAGCTTCACCGCTTCGTCCTGCCCGATCACGCGTTTGTGCAGAATCTCGTCGAGACGCAGCAGCTTGTCGCGCTCCCCTTCGACGAGGCGCGTAACCGGCACGCCGGTCCACTTCGACACGATCTCGGCAATGTTGTCTTCCGTCACTTCCTCGCTCAGGAGTCGATCCGATTCGCCGTCGGTCTTCGCTTCCAGTTCGCGCAGTTTCGCTTCGAGATCGGGAAGCTTGCCGTGGCGAAGTTCCGCCGCGCGATTCAGGTCGTAGTCGCGCTCGGCCGTTTCGATGTCCTGGCGAATCTTTTCGACTTCCTCGCGCATCCCGCGTTCCGTCTGGATCTGCGCCTTCTCGGCCTCCCACTGCGCGCGCATGCCGTCGCTCTTCTCCTGCAGATCCGAAAGCTCCTTGCGCAGCGCTTTCAGGCGGTCCTTGCTGACCGTGTCTTTCTCTTTCTTGAGCGCGGCCTCTTCGATTTCGAGCTGCATCACGCGGCGCGTCACTTCGTCGAGTTCGGCCGGCATCGAGTCGATCTCGGTGCGGACCATGGCCGACGCTTCGTCCATCAGATCGATCGCCTTGTCCGGCAGAAAACGGTCGGTGATATAGCGGTTCGAAAGCACGGCCGACGCCACGAGCGCGTTGTCCTGAATGCGGACGCCGTGATGCACTTCGAAACGCTCTTTCAGTCCGCGCAGGATCGAGATCGTATCCTCGACCGTCGACGCGTCCACGATGACCGGCTGGAAGCGGCGCTCGAGCGCGGCGTCTTTCTCGATGTACTGGCGATGTTCGTCGAGCGTGGTCGCGCCGATGCAGTGCAGTTCGCCGCGCGCGAGCATCGGTTTCAGCATGTTGCCCGCGTCCGTCGACCCCTCGGTCTTCCCCGCGCCGACAATCGTATGGATTTCGTCGATGAAGAGCAGAATGCGCCCCTCGCTCTTCTTGATCTCGGCGAGCACGGCCTTCAGGCGTTCTTCGAATTCGCCCCGGTACTTCGCGCCCGCCATCAGCGCGCCCATGTCGAGCGAGAAGATCGTGCGGTCCTTCAGCCACTCGGGAACGTCGCCGCGCACGATGCGCTGCGCGAGCCCTTCGACGATCGCCGTCTTACCCACGCCCGGCTCGCCGATCAGTACCGGGTTGTTCTTCGTCTTGCGCGACAGAATACGGATCACGCGGCGGATTTCGGAGTCGCGCCCGATCACCGGGTCGAGCTTCTGCGTCCGCGCCAGGCCGACCAGATCGACACCGTACTTTTCGAGCGCCTCGTACGAGTCTTCGGGGGTCGCGCTCGTGACGCGCTGGTTCCCGCGCACGTCCGTCAGCGCCTTCAGGAACGACTCACGCGTGATGCCGTGGAGCGCGAGCAGCTTGCCGCTCTCGGTCTTCTTCCCCTCGCCGATCAGGGCCAGCACGAGGTGCTCGACCGACACGTAGTCGTCCTTCAGCTTCTGCGCCTCGTCTTCGGCGCTCTGCAGCAGCTTCTGGAAGCGGTTCGTCACGTAGACCTTGCCCGCCTCGACACCCGGCCCCGAAACCTTCGGGATGCGGCTCAGCATCGTGCCCGCCTCGCGCGCCATGACGTCGATCGGAACCCCGATTTTCTGCAGCAGGCGCGGGAAGAGCCCCGATTCCTGCTGCAGCAGCGCCGCGAGCAGATGCTCCCCGTCGACTTCCGAGTGCCCGTGGCGGAGCATCAGCGCCTGGGCGTCCTGAATCGCTTCCTGTGACTTCTGCGTATATTTATTCGGATCCATAGGTTTCCCCCTGTTCCCTCAAGTGCGTCAAACAGCCTGTCCGAGCCATAAGATAAGTGGCTGTGTGGAAGGTCGCAAGGGGGGGCGCAACCGCCAACAGGATCGAAGGCGAACTAGCGACCCTTGGGGGGTATGCACTGGCGATCGTTGGAATCGTAGAAAGTCCGGGCAGCCCGCCCCCCGGTCGGACGAGCTCAGCGTACGAGGACAAGTCGGCGGGTGATCGTCTGCCCTCTCACGGATGCGCGAACCAGGTACACACCCGGGGCAACTTCTCGGCCGTGATCATCGAGCCTATCCCATGCGATTGGTCCCTGGCTGGCAAGCGCGCTCCTGAGCGTTCGCACGCGACGACCGGACACTTCGTAAATCCCAACAGAGAGCGGGAAGCCCGGGGCGCTGAAGAAGATCTGTGCCGTTCCGGCTGCGGGGTTTGGGTACATGCGGAAATCGGGCGCGAGGCCGGGACTCACGGAAACCCGGGTGACGGCCGGATCAGGCTCCTCCTCCCGAATGGGGGTCGCCAGGATCCTACTCCGCGCATACATCATGTTTTCCTGGTGGTTGAAGTCATGAAAAGTAATGTTGACTGCCCCGTCGGAGCCGACGGCAATCCTCGTGCTTCCCGCGGCTCCGGTGGCAACGGCCGATACGGCCCATCCGTTTCCAGATCTGCGCGCGTAGCGCACTTCATAAAGGCTGGTAGCAGCATAGGTGATATGCGGTCGTCCCGCACTGTCGAGGGTGAACGCGTTTGCGAAGCCCCAGTTCGGCTCGACAGTTTCAACCGACCAGACACCATTGGTGGCATGCGCATAGCGAACACTTGGTTGATAGTCATGAATATAGCTTGCGTGCGGATCTCCACGCCGATCAAGTCTAACAGTGATATTCCTCCCGCCCCCAGTTCCACTGTCGACGATCGCGTAAACCCAACCACCACCACCCCTTGTTAGGTGGGTCAATTCCGTAATCCACTCCTCGCCGCTACCGACATATCGTGATTTCTGTTCAATGTAAAGAATGTGCGGTACGCCATCGGCTGTAACAGCGATCGAGGGGTTCCCCATATAGAACTCGCCCCATGCGTCTTCGGGCCCCCTTGGATCAATCGTGCGGATGCTCCATGCCCCCGTTCGGCGGAAGGCGTAACGGAGAAGGATGTTGGGCTGAGTCGGGCTCATGTAGGCCACATGAATACCACCCAAAGAGTCTAAGGCGATTGTCGGCCCTCCTCCGGGGGCGACGGTTTCAAGGAGCCAGGAGCCGCTCTCCCTCCATGCGTGCCGCACGACGTAGGAGCTGCCGTTGAAGTGTGTGTACGCGATATGCGGGACACCCTCAGGGTCCACGACGATAGACGATTGGTCGCCCCAGGGAGATGTTGGGTCGACAAGTTCAACCTCCCAACGTCCATCCACTCTCGTTGCATATTTTAGCTTTGCGCGCTCATTCGGGTTATGGGATTGCCGGCTGCTGAAACTGATATGCGGCGTGCCCGTGCCGTCGAGGTACATATCATGGTCATATCCGACCCGGCCGAGAGAGTCGACGGTCTCGACGTTGAAGAGCGGGGGCGTGGCACCCGGCGTCCCTAGTGGCATTAATGCGAGCGCTAGTCCGATCAGGGCTACCATGTCATTCTCCCTTCAACAGAGACGGATCCCCTCACTACGAGTATCGGCAATCCCCTCCACCCCTTTAGACTACCGGAGAAGAACGATCTTTCGATTCAGGCGATCATTCTCCACGTGCAAGGTCACAAAGTAAGTACCGCTTCCGACGGGCTCTCCGTGGTCGTTTTTCCCGTCCCAGATAGCGCTGTGTGGGCCTGCCGGCCTTGGGCCGGCAATGAGCGAGGCCACGCGGCGACCGGCGATATCGAAGATCGCGAGATCGACCTTCGCGGTCTTCGTGAGAGTAAAGCGCACTGTCGTCGTTGGATTAAATGGAGTGGGCTGTACCCGAAGCGTATTCGCCGGTCGCGGCGGGACTATCTGCTCGGGAGCTGCGTTTCCCACCGCCGTAGGTATCTGATCAACACTAAACGAGAGAACAATACCCTCGTCC
The DNA here is from genome assembly GCA_029262235.1 of Candidatus Eiseniibacteriota bacterium. Lineage (GTDB taxonomy): Bacteria > Orphanbacterota > Orphanbacteria > Orphanbacterales > Orphanbacteraceae > JABDJQ01. Next base: position 259,317 of record JAJCZU010000008.1, read on the forward strand.
CCCACGACGATACTGTCCGGCACGCCAGCAGTGAACGGGAAGTTGATCGAGCGGGTATATCCCGCGACCACAACAAACCCCCAAGGGTCAACGGCAATCCCCTGCGCCCTCTCGCGGCCACCGCCCCCAATCAGCGTTGAGTAGTTCAGGGTGTTCGTGCTCGCATCCAGATCGCTAAAGAAGAAGTCTTCGTTCCCTTGGTTCACCGTGTGTATGGGGTTCCCGGCGACGGGGAAGAAGCTATCTGTTTGGCTAAAACCTGCAAAGACGTAGTCCCCCAGCGTGCTCACAGCAACCGTTGTGATGTAGTCGTTCCCGCGGCCGCCGAAGTAGGTCGAGTAGGCCAAGGTGTCGGCAACAAACTCCGACAAAAAACCATCGTAGGGATTGTTGATTCCGCCGATCTGTGAGTTGTATGCGTTGATGGTCGGGAAGTCCGGAGATTCCGTTTCACCACCAACAACGATCCCGCCAGAACCTGTCAGCGCAACGTCCCAGCCCGCATCTGCGTTCTCTCCCCCAAGGTATTTTGAGTAAGAAAGGGAGGTGAAATTTGCGGAAAGTCGTGACACAAAAGCATCTTCGTCCCCAGACAGCGTCGAGCTTAGTGGACCACCCGCAGTGGGGAAACTTGGGCTGTTCGATCGCGTCTTCCCGACTACAATCGGTCGCCTGCTTGAATCGAGAGCGATTGCCCGTCCATGATCATTCTGTCCGCCCCCCAAGAAGGAGTGCTTGAGTTTCTGCGACCCATCAGGAAGGAGCTTCGATACATAGACGTCATCGCCACCGTTGGGGCTGGTGGCGTAGGCACCCGAGGTTGCAGGAAATGAGGCCGCGCTGGAGGTCGTCGTGCCGGCAACGTAGATTGTGTCTTGTGCGTCGAGTGTGATTGCATTGACGGTATCCTGGCCGCCTCCGCCATGGAACGTGCTGAAGTCTAAATCTGTCCCGTTTACGTTGAAGCGAACAACAAAGCCATCCGTTCCCCCCAAACCGAAGCTGTGGTCGTACCCGCTACCCTCTTTCGGGAAGTTATTCGACGCGGTCCAGCCTCCAACAACTGCACGTCCTGAGTTATCAACCTCGATCGCGCGACCCTCGTCCTGGCCACCGTGCCCCAGAAACGTAGCGTAGACCAGGGCGTTGCCCACCCTTGAGAATTTCGCGACAAATGCGTCCCACTCAAGCAGTCCGGATCCGTTCGTGCTGTCATATACGCCGGGAGTGGTTGGGAAGCTCGATTCAGAGGCATTGCGGCCAGTTACGTAAACGTCCCCGCTGCTGTCCACCGCAACGTCAAACGCTCGATCGTTTCCTGTCCCTCCCAAGTAGGAACTCCAGTAGAGATCCGGGTCCACCACGAGAAGCTTTGTGTCGTCATACGTGCCGAGAGAGAATCCGACTTCGTCACTACCCTTGACATCATAGCTGCCGGTCACGGACTCTACGTCGTTTTGCAGGATCATGGGCTTACCTTCAACAAGTTCTTGGTCACCTGCAAAAAGACTTAACGTCCCATCGGCACCGACGGACATGCTATCCACGCCCTCGTATGAAAGGCCGTAGTCTCCTACGTCGGCGCCCGCCGCAACCAGAAGTTCGCTCTTTAAGTGACTCCCGCTCACCCGATAGACGACGTCAATGCCAGAGTAGAGGTTCTTGTAGGTAAGCTTCTTGTAGGTCGGAACGTTTGTAATCCACTGTGAAGAGGCGTCGCCACGAAGGAAGTTGTATGTGCCTGCGCCAGCTTCAGACGGAACAATTGTGGCCGCATTTGAGGCGTCGGCGAATTTATACCGAACAACGATCCCCTGGACACGAACCGAGTCGGCGGAATCATCGTCTTCTCCACCGATGTACTCAACATTGGTTCGTCGGTCAACCGTGACCCCATCGCTCGTGAAGTAGATGCCGCCCGACGAAGACCGAGCGTAGTAGAGTACTTTTTCGGGAAGCTGACCCTGGTTCTGGATAATCGCGATTGGGCGCTCGGGAAGCTGTACGATCGGATCGATGTCGGGGCTCCCGTCTTCTCCCCATCCCGGCCCGGTTTCTCCTCCGCCTGCTGCGGCTGCTTCCTGTTCGCCGCTCACACAAGCGACCAGCCCCTCAAACGCGGAAAAGTCATATGCGTCCAAGTCTGTGTCCATCCAACCGGAATTATCGAGATCTCCTACTAGCGTTGCACACACTCCCGGCGCACTCACGACAAAGCGAAGCCGGGCGATCTCGCTTGGAGTGTGAAGCGGTGTGCTGGCGACGAAATCGGTACTCTGAATCAAAACGGTTCCGTCCCCGTTGTCATGAACCGTTACGTCTGTCCAGCCGGCGGGAGTCAGATAGATTGCTATGGTCGTGTCCGGGATCCATTCGAGCGTGCCGGAAGTATCGCCAAAGGTGACGCCGAATGCGTAGAGCGAATCCGCTTCTGTTATCCAAATCCGAACGAGGACGGTATCGCCCTCATCGACACCGATGGAGTCTGGTCCGTTCGTAGCGTTGGAATCAAGATCCGCCACGATCGAGAGGCCGGCCACGGCCGGGGAAGAAAGGGCAAACAACACGAGGATGATTGAGGTTCCTATGAAACGAGCGGAAAACATCGACAGCCTCCTTGGGGTGAGAGGGCGGTCGATGCGGAAGCACACACGGCACGCCCTGGTCGGGCACTGCTAGCGGTGTTCAGGTTCTTGAGAACCGGAACAAGTACAGCGGACACGATGCTGATCTCAATCGCAGCAGTCTATACGTACGTTCCGCACATCAGGACATGGCGCGCGCACCGGGAAAGAAAAAACTCGCTGCAGTGGCAAGCGGGCTAGTAGTCAGTGGGCAGAAGAGCGTTGGCGTAGGTTTCGTCGTCGATGAATGACCTTCGGCCCGCTAGTCGGACCCGGGAATGACGCCTTCTGTCGTCTCCGCCCCCGCGGCGACGAGCTGCGCCGTGCTCTCGTCCAGAAGTTCTCGCGCGGCGGCGTGAATCGCTTCCGGGTCGAGTGTGTCCCAGCGCTCATCGCCGGCATCGAGCGGCGCTCCGAACAGCTTTGCAGACAGATCGCGCGCCACGGCCCAGTTCGCATAGGCATGCGGCGCTTCGGGGTTCGGCGACCCCGCTCCCCGGAAGTGCTTCAGCACGTTCATGAGTGACTCGTCGGCGTAGATCAATTCGGTCAGCTTTCCCCGATACTCGAGATCGATCTGCTGCAGGTTCGGGAAAATCGAGTAGTCGGCGAAGTGGCGGCTTTCATGCTTCAAATAACTGATCTTGAACTTCTCGGAGTCGAGGTCGTAGTCGTCCTTCAGACAGAAGAGCGCTTCGCGCGTCGCCCAGCCACCGGAATACGCGCGCCCGAACGTCGCAAAATGCGCCCAGCCCATCGAGGCGAAGTCCGTCAGAAAGACGACCGTGGCGGACTGCGTTCCGTCAGTCAGATCCACTTCGTATTCGGTGGTGTCCTGGTTCGACCAGAGCATGAGCTCGAAGTACGGACGCGTAACGCCGCCAATGTGATGGTAACCGAGGCGATCAATCTCGCGGCTCATCCGATCGAACACGTCGGTCGTGTCGTTCGGTTCCTGCGGAACTTCGTACCGCACGAGCAGCGCGGCTACGTCGGCGCGCAGCGACTGCTCTCCCTCGTCGGCGGTCATGTTCCCGAGAAGAACGCTCGTCCAGTAGTCGCGATACACGGTGAAAAGATCCTGAAGAAACGGCGGCGCGTCGACATCGAACGACTCCGTACGGTCGAGAAACCGGTCGCGGATCTTTCCGGCCAGCCGGAAAGACGACTCGCTCGAGTCGGCCGCCGCTTCGACCGAATCGACAGCACCCGCGAATGCGCTGATATCACCCTGCAGGGCGGCCGAAATATAGCCTCCGGCGAAGTCGGCGCGGGCTGGCATCGCAAAAAGAGCGGCTAGAAACGCCGCAAGCGCGGTAAGTCGGAGTCGTGCGTCGATCTTCAAGTGGTCCCCCCTCGTGCAGCCGGCCGGCCCTGGTACGTACTAATTGAAGGACGGAAATGCGGGACCGGGCGCTCAAAATTATCGACCTTCGGTCGCTCAGTGGCCCGTTCGCTCAGTCGCCCTCTCCGTTTGCTTCCAGCCACGCCAGCGCCCCCTCGAGGTCGTCGAAGGCGCCGTCGAGCTGCGCTTCAAAAGCGCGCTCAAGCACCTTGCCCATGCGCGGCCCCGCGACGAAAGAGCGCTCCAGCAGGTGACGGCCCATGAGGATCCGCTGCGGAGCGTGGTCGGCCACCTCGAGCTCCTTCGCCCGCGCAAGCAGCCAGTCGCCTGCCGCGTAATGCTTGTCGAGGGCGTCGGGGGTCGTGCGGCCGTAGTGGTCGGATCGCGCCAGACGTACCAGCCGTTCGATCGGGATCTTCGTCGCAAGCCGCCGGATCGCGGACGCGCCTGCGCCGCTCTTGTGAAGCATGTGCGGGCGCAGGTGGTGCACGACGAGCGCGACCACGTCGTCGATGAACTTCTTCTCGTTCGTGAGCCTGCCCAGAAACGCGCGCGTCGGCTCTTCGCCCAGCGCCTCGTGATTCATCGAGCGAATGCGGCCGGCCGTGAACTCGGTCGTCGCGGGCTTGCCGAAATCGTGACAGACCGCGGCCATCAGCACGACGAAGTCCTCGTAGTCATCGCCGATTTTGAGCGCCGCCGCCTGGTCCGTGACGAGCAACGTATGAAACCATACGTCCCCTTCCGGATGCCATTCGTACTCCTGCGGGCAGTCGATCAATGCTTCGAGTTCGGGGAAGAAGCGAACCGCGTTCACGATCCGCATCGTCTGCAGCCCGACGCTCGGGAAGCGCGACCCAGTAAGCATGCGTTTGAACTCGTCGTAGATCCGCTCGCGCGGGAGTTCGGAGAGATCGAGCTCACGACAAAGATCGCGCGTGTCGGCGTCGACGTGAAACAGAAAGCGCGCCGCGAACCGGCACACGCGCAGCACGCGCAGCGGGTCCTCGCCGAAGTGATCGAGATCGACCGCGCGCAGCATGCGAAGCTCGAGATCGCGCTCGCCGCCGTACGGATCGAGCCGCTCGCCTGTCAATAAGTCTTCCGCCATCGCGTTGATCGTGAGGTCACGGCGCCGCGCCGCATCTTCGAACGACATGTGCGGATCCGAATCGACGACGAAACCACGATGGCCCACGGCCGTCTTCGTTTCGCGTCGCGGAATCGAAACGTCGAGCTGATTGACCTTGAGCACGCCGAACGCCTTCCCGACGAGATCGACACGCCCGAATCGCGCGAGAACCGTGATCAGGCGGTCCGGCTCGAGACCGAACACTTCGAGATCGACGTCCTTTCGCGGTATCCCGAGCAGCTTGTCGCGCACGTAGCCGCCGACGGCAAACGCGCGCCCGCCCGCGTCACGCACCGCGCGTGAAACGTCGATCGCGAACTCCAGCTTGTCGAATTGCTCGCTCATTGCGGTCTCCGGGAATCAGGTCTTCGTAATCATTATATAGGAAGGGAACGGGTGGTCGCGAACTTCGAATCGGAGACCACTACCCGAATGATAACTGGCTCAGTCCCCATAGCATGAAGGCGAAGAATCCCGCAACAATCGGAACGAAGAATGCCGCCAGATTGTTAGCCTTGAACAGATAGATCGATTCGATGTCCACCGCCGCAATCGTCCGGTCCTCCGGCCAGCTGCCGAGACCGTAAACGATTGTCGAGTCCGTGTACGATCGAAGCAATCCTGACACGCTCTTCCCGTCAGTCGTCTCGATCTTGATGCGGCTTCCGATATCTCCGGGTTTCAATACGATCGAGGGCGCAACCATAGGGACACTCTTGATGCGACGCGACGAGCAGGATGTTGAGGCGAGAACGATTTGAGAGAGGATGAGCAGGATGGCGATCGCGCGCTGCATCACGCGACGGGCTCGGCCCAGCGCCCGTGCTCACGAATGAGATCGACCAGCTTGTCGACCGCTTCGTCTTCGGGGATGTTCTTCGTGACGCGCTCGTGCCCGATGTAGAGGTCGATCTTGCCGGGTCCGCTGCCGACGTAGCCGAAGTCCGCGTCGGCCATTTCGCCCGGTCCGTTCACGATGCAACCCATGACCGCGATCTTGACGTCCTTCAGATGGTCGGTGCGCGACGAAATGCGCTTCGTGACTTCTTCCAGATCGAACAGCGTGCGCCCGCACGAAGGGCACGATATGTACTCGACGCGCGTGATGCGCCGGCGCGTTGCCTGCAGAATGTCCCAGGCGCGCCGCGAACCTTCGCCTGGATCGAACGAGCCCGGTACGTAAATCGCATGCGTCAAGCCGTCGAGAAGCGGCGGCGACGACTCGATCACCGACTGCATGAGTGACGTGTCGCCCGGCGCAATCACGAACTGCGGCCACGCGAGGCCGCGCTCGAGTAGCGCCGCTTCGAGCGCCGGCACGGCGTCGATCGCCGGAAGCCCGTGCACGCCGAGAAGAACATTGGAACGCGCCCCGAGATGCTCGCGCAACGCGTCGACCGCCGGCCCGATCTCGTCAGGCGACGCCACGTTCAGCGTCACGATCACGGCCTTGTCGCCGAAATCAGGTGCCTGACCTTGCGCGCTCTCCGCCCTGACACCGGCGACATTCTCCGCACGAAGACGTGCGACATCTTCCGCACGAAAACGCACGGCGTGCTCGCCGATCACAACGTCCGGCGCAGGCTCGTCCGAACCCGCCCGCGGCCCGCGTTCATCCGCGATCACCGCGAACGGCTCGCCGGGGCCCACGGTCACGCTCCCCACCGTAACCGGCGTCACCACACGCTCCGGCACCACGGGCGACCGCCCTGTTCCCGCGCGGCTTTCGATTACGCCCGCCGCAATCTTCAAGATCTCGCGCGCCGCCGGAATTTCGTGCACCGGGTTTTCGGTCAGCGAAACGCGGATCGTGTCGCCGATGCCCTCCGAAAGCAGCGTGCCGATCCCGGCCGCGCTTCGAATGCGTCCTTCCTCGCCCATGCCCGCCTCGGTCACGCCGACATGAAGCGGCGTATTCCAGCCGCGCTTGTCGACCTCTTCCGCAAACAGGCGGTTCGCAGCGACGGTCACCGCCGGAATCGAAGCCTTGAGCGACACGACCACATCGTGAAAGTCGAGACGCTCGCACACTTCCAGATACTCGATCGCCGACTGCACCATGCCGTTCGGCGTATCGCCGTACTCGGCCGTCATGCGTCCGCTGAGCGAGCCGTGATTGACGCCCACGCGAAGTGCCGCCCCGTTCGCCTTCAGCTTCTCGACGAGCGGGCCGAACTGCTCGCGAACCCGCGCTGCGCCCGTCTCGAAATCAGCCTCGTCCCGCGAACGCCCGCGCCCGGGCCTGTCGAAATAGTTGCCCGGATTCACGCGCACCTTCTCCATGATGTCGGCTGCGAGCATCGCCGCGTTCGGCGTGTAATGAATGTCCGCCACGAGCGGAACGTCCACACCCGCCTCGCGCACGCGCCGGTGAATCTCCCGGCACGATTCCGCCGCCTTCACCGACGGCACCGTAAGACGCACGATCTGCGCCCCCGCATTCGCCAGCGCGATCACCTCGTTCACCGAAGCCGCGATGTCGTTCGTATCCGACACCGTCATCGACTGGATCACGATCGGATTGCCGCCCCCGACCAGAACCCCGCCGATACGTGCCGTGCGTGTTTCTCTCCGTTTCATAGCTATATTGTGGGTCAGAGCCCCCTCCCGTTCAACCCCGGGCGCCCCCCGGCCCCCAGCAACCCCCGTCCCGGTTGCTTTCGCCCCCCCGCCGCGCTACCTTCTGGAGGTTCCGGGCGATTCCCGGACGAAAGGAGCACCCTTGGCCGAACCGAAGAAAACCCCGCTCGCGATCTCCGACGGCTCCAAACCGCGCGATCCCGCGATCCGCGTTTCGCTGCTGCCCCGCGACACGAACGGCTACGGCACGATCTTCGGCGGCATCATGCTCTCCTACATCGATCAGGCCGGCGCCGTCGCCGCCAAGCGCGTCACCGACCACATCATCGTGACCGTCAGCATGAAAGAAGTCATCTTCAAGAAGCCCGTGTACGTCGCCGACCTCATTTCGTTCTACGCCTGCGTCACGAAAATCGGCCGCACTTCCATTACCACCAAAGTCTGGGTCGAAGCCGAACGCTCCGTGCTGCCGCGCGAAACCGTCCCCGTCACCGAGGCCGAGGTCGTGTTCGTATGCGTCGACAAGAACGGCAACACGATTCCCGTGGAGAGCTAGTCGCACGCCCTCGCCCCTGCCCCCGCCCGTGTCGGATTGACGCGCCCGGCCGTGTCACGGCTACCACATCCCGTTCCCCGCGCTGAATCCCGCACACAACCCCCTTCGCACAACTCCTTCTGAACAGATCGTTTATCCGTCTTTGCCCCGCTTTGACGGCTCCGGCATACCCCTTGCGTATATCAAGGGCAGGAAGTGCTCGCTCACACGGGAGGTATTGATGAAAACGACAGCAACCGCATGGAATCTCGCCCTGGTGGGCCTTGTGGCCGCGGTCTGCATGGCCCTCGCGGCGCCCCTCGTCCGGGCCGATGGTTACGTTCGGATCGAGGCGGACAGCGACGGCCGGTACAACGTCGGCGTCGGGTATTCCAGCGACAACAACGACTATTATGATGACGGCGCCTGGTACGAAGACGAACTCGCGCCCTACGGGCGTTGGCGCTACATCGAATCGCTGCAGACCGAGATGTGGTTCCCGTACGTCGACGAAACCTGGCGTCCGTACACCGACGGCCACTGGATCAACACGAAACACGGCTGGACGTGGGTCGCCTACGAACCGTGGGGAGACACTCCGCATCACTTCGGGCGCTGGGTCTATCTGAAGCGCGCCGGATGGGGCTGGGTCCCCGGCGATGAATGGGGTCCCGCGTGGGTCACCTGGGGCGTTGCCGACGGCCATATCGGATGGGCTCCGATCCCGCCCGCCAACTGGGTCTATCACGACCGGTTCGACTACGCCTACTCAGGCAACGTCAGCTACGGCTACGGCGGCGACTTCGGCTATCACCGCAGTGGCCTCGACTTCAACTTGTGGGTGTTCGTCTCGAACGGACGCTTCTACGACTCCCACGTGCGACTGAACCTGGTTTCCGCCGGCAGCTGTGCCGGATGGTTCCAGACACGTCGCGTGCTGCCCATCGGGCCGCGGCTCCACTCGCACTACGTGAGCCGTTATTGCGCGGCACCGATTCGCACCGTTGTTCTCGATCGTCACAATCATAGCTACGGCAATCACAAGATCGCGTACTACAAGCCGCACGGCCAGACGCAGAAGATCAAGGAACGCGGCCGCTACGGTGTGTACACGAAACGGCAGCCTGTCTATCGCGCCCAGTCCAAGCGAAGCGCAGACAATAGCCGCAGCGCCAAGATCGTGCCGAAGTCGAACGTGACCAATCGTTCGAACAAAGCAAACGCGCAATCAACGCGCTACAAGTCGAGCGATACGAGATCCACGCCATCGAAGTCGCAGGTCACGCGCTCGCAACAGCGATCCGCACCCGACAAGGCGCAGGTCACGCGCTCGCAGAAGCGATCCGCGCCCGACAAATCACAGGTCACGCGTTCGCAGAAACGATCCGCGCCCGACAAATCGCAGGTCACGCGTTCGCAGAAACGATCCGCGCCGTCCAAGACGACCGTTGCCGAGCGCTCCTCCTCGCGCGACATCAGCGACAAGCGCTCCGCGCCCTCTCGCTCACGCGACACCAAAAAACGCCGCTGATAAAAAGGGCGGTCCCTCGGGACCGCCCTTCCTTCTCTTTCCGCTCTTTCTCTTCTCTTCTCTTCCCGCCGCCCTCTTTTCCAACCCTATCTTCGAGCAGAGATGAAACAAGCGGTGGAGAAATCGGTTCTCGGATCGGCGAGGCCTCTTTACTTGGCCATTTGGCCAGGCCGAGCCGTCGAGAGAACTGATTTCTCCAAACGCTCCGTTCTTCTCTTCTCCTATCCCCTCTTATCCTACTCCCCTTCCATCTTAAACAAATCCGTACTGAAGTACCGCTCCCCGCGATCGCAAACCAGCGTGACCACGTTCCCGCGGTCGATTCGCTCGGCAACCTTGCGCGCGGCGTAGAGGTTCGCGCCGGTCGAGATGCCGGCGATGATGCCTTCCTTGCGCGCGATGAGTTTGCCGTTCGCGATCGCGTCTTCGTCCGTGACTTCGAACGTTTCTTCGATCCGGGCGCGATCGTAAATCGGCGGCTGGTATCCTTCGGAGCTGTGCTTGAGTCCGTCGATGCGGCTCCCCTGGCCCGCGGGCTCCACTGCGTACACTTTCGCGTCTACGCCGGCCTGTTCGAACGCGCGGCTCACTCCCATGAGACAACCGCCGGTACCGAATCCGCTCACGAACGCCGCCACGTCACCCTTCAGGTCGCGCACGATCTCGGCGCCGGTTCCGATGCAGTGCGCGTTCACGTTGTCTTCGTTTTCGTTCTGATCGATATAGAAATATTTCTCCGGATCGGCCGCCGCGAGTTCCTTGGCGCCGTAAATATGGCTGTCCGGATTGTCTTTCGTCGTAAGGCAGAGTTCGGCTCCCCAGAACGCGAGCATCTTCCTGCGCTCGATCGTTTTGCGCTCCGACATGAAGAACCGGAGCTTGTAGCCCTTCGCGGCGCACACCATCCCGAGTGCGATGCCGGTGTTACCACTCGTCGCTTCGATGATCGTCATGCCCGGTTTCAGACGGCCCGACTTCTCGGCCTCTTCGATCATGTGAAGCGCGATGCGATCTTTGAGCGACCCGCTGGGATTGCAGAATTCGAGCTTCGCCCAGATCCGCACAGCGGGATTCGGGCTCTGGCTTTTCAGTTCGATCAGTGGCGTATTGCCGATGCACTGCAGAATGCTCATGACTTCCTCTTTGGCACGTTCGTTCCCTTCGCCCGGCGCTGAATCTCTCATACTGGCATAAATTGCCCGATCCCGCTACAGGGGGAGAAAAGGAGTGGCAGATCGCCGTGGCATCTTGCACACTGACGGTGCGCGCTCACGCGAAGACCACATAAATGGCCATATAATTGAGGGAGTTGATATATGCGTATCGGATTCATAGTGCTTTGTATCGCGATGTTCGGGCTCGGGGCGGGCTGCACGTCGACCGAAATCGCCCAGACGCTGGAAACGATCACGGGCGGCAGCGATGAGGGGACTGTTGCCGCGGGCCTGAAAGAGGCGCTGCGGGTCGGGACCGGCCGCACCGTGACGCGGACCAATATCGAAAACGGCTACTTCGGGAACCCGCTCATTCGGATCGGCATTCCGGCGGATCTCGAGAAGGTGGCTTCCACGCTCCGGACGATCGGCCTCGGCTCGCACGTCGACGAACTCGAACTCGCGATGAACCGCGCCGCGGAGAAAGCGGCGGGCGAGGCAACGGACGTTTTCGTGTCAGCGATCACGAAGATGACGCTGCAGGACGCGCTCGGCATATTGAACGGGAACGAAACGGCGGCTACGGATTACTTCTACGGGAAAACCGCGGACGAGCTGCGCGAACGGTTTCATCCGATTGTCGTAGAGAAGATGAGCGAGGTGGGCGTCTACAACGTGTACGACCGTGCAATCAAAGCATACGAAGCGCTGCCGCTCGTTTCGAAGCCGTCGCTCGACCTCGAAGGCTACGTGACCGAGCGCAGCCTGGGCGGACTCTTCACGGTGCTCGGCGAGGAAGAAACGCGCATTCGCGAAGATCCCGCGGCGCGAACGACAGATCTGCTGCGCGAAGTGTTCGGCTCGCGGGCGGGCTGATCGCAGGGGGTTGCGGGCTGGGCGCGAATTCGCCTATTTTGGCGCGACTTCGCCTATTTTGGCGCGGGGTCCTTCCACCAGTCGCTCGACTGAAGCGCGGCACGCCGGTCGAGCGCGCGCCTTCGAATTCGCTTCGCGCTCCCTGACGTGCTCAGATATTGCGCGACGCCCGCGATTTCCGCCTTCGAGAGCTCGGGATGCCAGAAGTCGAAGACGAGCACGACCCGGGTCGCGCTGCCGCGATTCCAGGCGGAGTGATAGTACGAGTCGTCGAAGACGAGGCACTCGCCCTCTTTCGATGTACGCGCCTCCCCGTTCACTTCCAGAGCACAGCTCCCCGGCACCTCCACACCGAAATGGGCGCGGAGCCGCGTATTCGTCGGTCCGTAATGCGGCGCGATCATGGCGCCGGGCTGAAGCGCGCTGAAATACGCGTTCCCCGGCGAGCCTTCGGGAAGAATGCTGTCCAGAATCGCCGCTGTCTCCGGGCAGAGGTCGCAGTTCCTGTGCAGCCTGGCCCCGGCCCCGTAAAAGTAGAAGACGTTCCAGTCGGCCGCTTTCTGCGTAAGCAGCTTGTCGTGGTGCTGGAATCCGCCCGCATTCCGAAGGGCGCGCAGCTCGCGCCGAATCTTCGAATGGGCGTCCTTGAGCCGTGGGTGCCATGGGAATTGATCGGGATCGTGCCACGGGGTGGCCGTGAGGCCGGGAAAATAACTGGCCGGGCGCTGATGAGGATCCGCAAACAGAGGTTCGGTGGCGGAGACGCCGTTGCGGACAAAGCTCCGCAGCCTCTCCTCGCTCGCAGGATCGACTCCCACACTTCTCAGGCTCCGCTTTACGTTCTGCCAGAGATACGCGGCTTTGATTTCGCCGATAATGCTCATACCTGACCCCGGGGGCAATGCATTTCCCGCGTAGCTCCAGGCGCCACGCAACCGTACAGAAACATCGACATGAGGCCGCGCTCGATCTCTACGGTGTCATGCATTCGGGCAGGCAACCTTACTTGAATGCTAACTCCTTGGGAGGGACGATTGCAAACAATACGCGCGTGGCTTCCATAAGTGACCGGAGCGCGCACGGCCACGGGGGGAGAACTCATCCGAAAAGGGCCATGAGCTCTTCTTCGTCGAGCGGCTTCTCACGCGTGACGGCCATGTTTTCGGCCACGTGAAACGGGTCGCTCATGCCGACCAAAACGGTGTGAATCCCGGGGATGGACCGGGCGAACTGAAGCGCGCGCGCCGCGTGCGTGTCATAGCCCTTCATACCCGCCGTGAGGAACGCCGGGAACGCTTTCAGCAGGCGCCCCTGAAGCAGCGGGGCACTCGTGGCGCACAGCAGGTTCTCCGACGCGATCGCTTCGAATGCCGAAACGAGCCCCCCCTCACGAGGCTGCCCGTTCAGCGCGAATCCTTCCATCATCGCCGGATTGAACGGAAGCTGTACGCCGGCGAAGTGATGGGAACCGCCCGCAACACGCTCGGCCTGCTCGAGCAGATCCTCGAGCGCCACGTGCTGGCGCGCGGCGGGGGCTACGCGAAACGCATCCCAGCTCGAAACACCGTACGACCGGATCGCGCCCTCCTCGACGCACTCTTCCATCACGTCGAACGCGGCCCGCATGCGCGCTAAAAAATCGTCTTTCGCGAGCACCGCGGCCTGCACCTCGGGATTGTGCAGGTAGTAGAGGTCGATGCAGTCGACGCCGAGATTCGCGCGACTCCGTTCGACCTGATCGCGAAGAAAGCGGCGACCAAGGCAGTGGGTACCCCCGGCCAGTTCGCTCTTCTTCACGAGCCCGGAGTCGAGATAGCGGCGTTTGAAGTAGGCGTCGGTGTCGGGAGGGGGCTCGTCTTCGAACGGGAGATAGCCGCCCTTCGTCGCGAGGAAGATCTCGTCGCGGGTCACGACCGCCTCTTCGATCAGCTTCGCCAGCGCCCGACCGACCGCGCGCTCGCTTCGCATGCAGCGGTAGTTGATCGCAGTGTCGATATGGTTGGCGCCGGAACGGACCGCTTCGAGAATCGCGGCTTCGTAGCGTGCGTCGGTTTCGTCGTCGGGATCGCCGAGGTAGGTTCCGATGCCGATCGAGGAGATCCGAAGGTCGCGCCACGTGCGGTAGTGGCCCGTCGCCGTGCGGCCGCCGAAGCGTTCGGCATAACGGGCGGTGCCTTGCGGCGTGGCGTAGGGGGTTGTCATGACGCGTTTACGCTAGCAGCCGCTTTCATCGGGCGCAAGCGAATCCCCGGTGGCGGGGGGCGCGGTCGTCTCCGCGCTCGCAGCCGGTTTCGCAGCCGCGCTCGCCTTCGCGTTCGCGTTCTGCTTGGAACCGATGATCGGGCCCCGGATCCGCTGCGCGATCGAATGAAACGTATTCACGTCTTCTTCGCGGAGTTCGGCGCGCTGCAGGATCATACGCAGATTGCGCATGACGGAGCGAAGGCGCCGGCCGTCGAGCGACGCGGCGAGAAGCGACTTCTCCATGTTCTCGTACATGCACTCGAGCTCGGCGGCGGTCGCGCGATCGAGCGTTCCGTCGTCGGCGCCCGCAACGCGCGATGCGTCCGACGCGCCCGGCGCCCCCGCATCATCGGATGCGCCCGGCGCCCCCGCCACAACATGGTTCGGCATGCCCAGAAGGCCCATGGTCGATTCGTACGCCATCACCATCACGGCCTGCGAAAGATTCATGGATGGATAGTCGGTCGGGCTCGGTGCGGTGACGATCCAGCGGGCGCGCAGAATGTCGTCGTTCGAAAGGCCGGTCTTTTCGGGGCCGAACAGAATCGCGATGCGTTCCTGCGAGGAGGATGAGGAGAGGCGTCCGGACCATTCGCGCGGGGTGAGAACGGCGGGCTGATCGCGGCGCGTCCTTCGCGTTGTCGCCACGACCAGAGTGCGGTCGGCGATCGCGTCGTCGAGCGTGTCGTGTACGGTGAGTTCGTCCAGGATCTCTTCGGCGCCGTGGCCCATCGCGATGCAGTGATCGGTCTTCCACGGTTTGCGCGGAGCGACGAGCGCAAGATCACGAAAACCCATCGTCTTGATCGCGCGCGCTGACGAACCGATGTTGCCCGGCTCCGTCGTGCCGATCAGAACGAAGCGAACCGAGTCGAACGAGCCCTGGTTCGCGCCGGCGGACATCTCTAGTCTGCTGCGGCGGGAAGCCGGGGCCGAATTTGAGTCACGACCATCGTCTCGTCGTTGAACGTTTCGGTCTCTTCGCCCACTTTCTTGCCGAGCAGAGCGGCGCCGATCGGCGCGCGATACGAAACGACTTCGGGCGCAAGCTCGCCGTCGCCCTCACCGAGCACCCAGTACGTCTGCGTTTCGCCCTTGGACGTCTTCACGGTAACTTCCGTACCGGGCGAGACGGCATCCTCGGGAAGATGCATGTCTTCGATCAGCGACGCCAGACGAACGCGTTCGTACATCTGCTCGAGGCGCTGGCTCGCGTCACGCTGCTTCTTCTTCGCGGCATGATATTCCGCGTTTTCTTTGAGGTCGCCGAGTTCGCGTGCTTCGCGGATCATTTTCGGAATCGTCGTTTTGAGATCCCAGTCGAGTTCTTCGACTTCTTTTCGCAGACGCTCCAGAGTCGGCTTCGTCATCAGAATGCGGCCGCCGTACTGGTCGAGCATCGACGTCTCGGCCACCGGCCTGAGCGCCTGACGCTTTTCTTCGACGGCAGCGGCAATATCAGAGAGCGGCGTATCCGTGAACAGCTCGAGAAGCGGGAACAGATAGCGCTCCGAATGTTTCCAGTGTGCGAGCCGGTTCGTGAGGAACTCACGCTCCGCTTCGTTCAGTTCGCAGGCCTGGATCGCCTTCTTGAACGACGGCGTTTCGACAAGCTTCTGCGCGTCCTTGCGATGCGTCTCTTTCTCAGGCTCTTCGAGCAGGTAGATGATCGAGTGCATCATGCGTACGAGCAGATCCGGACGCGTATCGAGCAGCTCTTTCACGAGGAAGAGAACCGCATTGCCGCATCGCGGACTTTCGTCGAGCAGGTCGAGAATGATCAGGTCGCGAACGGTCGGTTCCATCACATCGAGCAGGCTCCACGCCTCTTTGCGAACGGAAAGAATACGCGAAGTCAGAAGCAGCCGCACGGCGCGTGTCTGTTCTTCGTCCGGCGCCACCTGCAGCAGCAGCTTCTGCTGTTCGGTCGCGAGTACGCCGAGTTCGGGATCGCGCTCGAGCGCGTGCAGCGCGTCGACGAATCCGGCCTCGTCGGGGATCCCGACACGGTAGAGCATCATGTGCCCGAGCATGCGGAGCCCGGCGGGGCGTTCGTCGTTGTTCGCGATGTTGCGGATTTCGTTGCCGTAACGATCGGCCACGTCCTGCAGCCCGTCGGGATGCTGATCCAGGAAATTCGAAAGCAGCCCCATCGACTTCTTGAAGTTTCCGGCGAGGATCACGTCAGGCGCGCGCACGTGCGCGTCGTCGCCGTCCTTCAGGCTGACAATGTTGCGGAAAGACTGCGTCCAGTCGAAGCGCGGATCCTTCTCCGCCTCCTTTTTGACGTTCTTCCACCAGTCGGCCCAGCTCTGGGCCGTCAGCAGTTCGAGATGAACGAGCTGTTTCTTGATCTGGTCGCGCGTGGCCTTGCCGCCGAGATGTTCGAGAACGTGCTCGAGCAGATCGGGGCGACGTTCGGAAACGGCGCGCAGAACACCGTCGCGGTCGTGATACATCTTGACGCGCAGATCGGTGGAGTCCAGGAACTCGAGCGCGGTCTTCGCGAGCTGAAGGCTCATCTTGTGCTTCGGCTTGTCGAGGAAGTCGATCAGCAGATTCTCACCGTCGTTGTCCGTTACCTGCCCGACGCCCCATCCGTAATGGTAGACGTGCTTGCCGGCCGGAAGTTCCAGGAGCTTTTTCAAATTCTTGAGCGCCTCTTTGATCGGCACGTTTTCGTCGGCAATTCCCGTGCGCTCGAAAAGCTTCACGGGCTCGGTAAGATCCGGATACGCCTCGGGGCCGAAACGGACCGCGATCTTGCGAAGGGGACTGTCGTCGTTCGCCTTCGCCAGATGCTTGTGCAGAATCTTCCAGACGCGCCGGCCCATGCCATGCCTCTGGAACGGCTCCGTCACGAACTCGAAGATCGTCGTTACGCGGTCGAACTCTTCGATCTTGATGAGTTCGGTCATCGCGTCGAGGATGTGATCCGCTTCCACGGCGTCGACAGTTTCGACGAGCGCAAGAACGCCTTCTTCCAACCTGTCGAAATCTTTTTTCTTGGCGAATGTGGGAAGCGATGCGGCGATCAGTTTTCTTCCGGAGCGGTCACTGTCATCGATGCGGGATTGTCCGAGGGCCCAGAGCAGTTTGTGATCTTCGGGGGCGATCTCGTGGGCCCGTTCCAGAAGCGCCCTCGGCGCGTTCTCGGATCCCCCCTTCTCCCAGAGTCTCGCCGCGAACCGCGAAAACTCCGGGGTCGGCATCTCCTCGAGGAACCGTTCGAGAATCGGCCGGAGCCCCTCCCACTTTTTGTGCTGCTCGAGTCGCTCGCACAAGTGAGCGGTCATCCGCATGCCGATCGGACGGTCGCCGGCAACGAATTGCCCGCGCGCCGCGGCGTAGGCGAGAGTATCGCCTACCTCCTTGCCCTTCACCAATGGTGCTACAAAAGTAAGTAGATTCGAACCCTTGCCATCTTCGACGATGTCTTCAACCGCCGTGACGATCAGTTCGACCGTTTCTTCATTGAGGGGGGTGGCCCCTCCCGTGGGATCCTGCTGAAGCTTCAGGATTTCCTTCAGTCTGTCCAATCGATTTCCTCCGAGTAGAGAAGGAGTATGGTATCGCATACCCCGAGTCCTGACAAGGTAAGGGGAATTTTCTATCACGCCAAGTCCCCCCCTTGAACCTCTCCCCGGCGAGTGGGATCATAGCCTGATATTCACCCTTTCAGGAGAAGTTTGATGGCGCTGGTCGAGTGCGTACCGAATATCAGTGAGGGACGCGATCCTTCGATAATTCAAGCGGTTACGGCGGAACTGGGACACGTGGAGGGGGTCACGCTCCTCGATGTGGACCCCGGAAAAGCCACAAATCGGACGGTCATTACTTTTGTGGGCGGTCCGGACGCCGTTGTCGAGGGCGCGTTTCGAATCATCGCAAAAGCGGCGGAATTGATCGATATGAGCCGCCACGAGGGGGAACACCCCCGGATGGGAGCCACGGACGTGTGCCCGTTCATCCCCGTTTCGGGGATCACGATGGACGAATGCGCGGAGCTCGCCCGGCGGCTCGGCAAGCGTGTCGGGCGTGAACTCGGCGTTCCCGTCTATCTATATGAACACGCGGCCACGAGCCCCGAGCGCGCGAACCTGGCCACGATACGCGCCGGCGAATACGAAGGGCTCGCGAAAAAACTGCAGGACCCGCACTGGAAACCCGATTTCGGCGACGCGAAGTTCAACGCGCGGGCCGGCGCCACCGTGATCGGCGCGCGCAAGTTCCTGATCGCGTACAACGTGAATCTGAACAGCGTGAACAAAGCGCTCGCGCACGACATCGCTTTGAACATCCGCGAGGCGGGACGCAACATGCGCGGCGCGGACGGCAAGTTCGTGCGCGGTGCCGACGGCAAGCCGAAAATACAGCCGGGGCTTTTCAAGGACGTGAAAGCGGTCGGCTGGTACATCGACGAATATCAGCGCGCGCAGATTTCGATCAACTTCACCGACCACGAAGTGTCTCCGATTCATGAGGTGTTCGAAGAGATTCGCAGGCAGGCGGCCGAGCGCGGCATGCGCGTCACGGGAAGCGAACTCGTGGGGCTCATTCCGAAGAGCGCGCTCGTTGCGGCCGGACTCTACTATCTCGAAAAGCAGGACGCGTCGCTCGGCGTTCCCGAAGCGCGTGTGATCGAAACGGCGATTCAGTCGCTCGGGCTGCACGACCTCGGCCCGTTCGACCCGGCCGAAAAAGTGATCGAGTATCGCGTGGGCGGCGAGCATGGCGCGCTTGCCGCCATGACCGTCAAACAGTTTGTGGATGAAGTGTCGACCGAATCTCCCGCCCCCGGCGGCGGCAGCGTGGCCGCGCTCTGCGGTTCGCTCGGCGCGGCACTTTCGTCAATGGTCGCGAATCTCACGGTGGGCAAGAAGGGATACGAGGATCACTGGAAGACGATGAGCGATATCGCCGTCGAGGCGCAGGCGCTCAAGGTCTTCTTCGTCGACATGATCGATCGCGACACCGAAGCGTTTACGGGCGTGCTTGTCGCGCGGCGCCTTCCGAACGGGAGCCCGGCCGAGAAAAAGGCGCGCGAAGACGCGATTCTCGCCGCGATGAAGGACGCGAGCATGGTCCCGTTCGCGACGCTCGAAGCGTGCCTGCGCGCAACCGACCTCGCGGAACGCTCCGCGAAAAACGGGAATTCCGCCGTGCTCTCGGACGCGGCGGTCGGCGCGCTCTGCGCAGAAGCGGCGGCGGAAAGCGCCTGGTTCAACGTGCTCATCAATATCGGCGATATCGACGATCCCGCATTCGTGCAGGATCTGAAAGCCAGGGCCGACGGCGTGCTCGAAGCCGTACGCAACCAGTCGAGGAGCGTGCGCGATTCCGTTCGAATCGCGATCGAATCGGGTTCCTGACGCCTGTACCGATCGTGCCGGTCCGTTTCTTTCCTGATGAGCGCGACGAACCTGCGGGGCAGTTGTGGATTTTTCGATTCTGAGAATCGCGCTCGATCTGACGTACGGTCTGGCTTTGAACGCCCTGCTTGTTTGCGCCGCCGTTTCCCTCTCCAGGCGCGGCGCGAAGCGCGGGAACGACGACGACCGCACGGCAACGATCGGCGCCATCGAAAGCGTGCTTTCACTCGGGCTCGCGTTTGCAGCGCTACTCGTACTTATCGTGACCGTCGCCGGATCGTGCGGCGTACTCGACAACCGGCCGGCCGTTCTGGCACTTACGGCCGTTGCCGCCTGGATCTGCGGTCTGCTTCCTTCGCGGCGCACGAAGAACTGGCGGTCCACCGCAACCCGGGCCCTGGATAGCGGGCGCGGCCTCTCGCACCTTCTGCTGCGCGGCCGGGCCGGCTTCGTCGCCCTCGGCCTCCTTCTGATTCCCTGGCTCGCGATCTTCTGCGATCAGGCGTTCGTTCCGCCCGTAGCGTGGGACGCGCTGACGTATCATCTCGTGCAGCCCGTGCACTGGATCCAGACGGGTACTCTTTCCACGCTTCCTCAGCCATTCGGTGAACCGGGCATCCCCTACTTTCCGCTGGTCGTCGAAATCCTCTACTGCTGGGGCTATCTTTCGACCGGCAGCGACGCATGGACTGTCTTCGCGCAGGTTCCCGCCGCCCTCGCAGGCGCGCTTGCGATCGCGGGAACCGTCGTGCAGCTCGGCGCCCGGCCGCGCGCGGGAGCCATTGCCGGCATTCTCTGGATCAGCCTGCCGCTCGTCATCCGGCAGACGGTCGAGCCGATGGTGGACATCTGGATCGGCGCGTTTTTTCTCGCGGCACTCTTTTTCGTGATCCGATGGCGGGAAGCCGGCGAGACGGGAAGAATCTGGTTCGCAAGCGCCGCGGCCGGGCTCATGGTCGGAACGAAATACACGGGCGCGGTATACCTGCTCCCGCTCTTTCTCCTCGTGGCCGTCGCGATTCCGTTCCGCCTGCGGAGCGGCACGAAGCCCGGCGAAATCGTGCGCGCCGTCGGAGCCGGCACGGTCGTGGCACTGCTTCTCGGCGGCTACACGTACGCGCGCAACCTGTGGGCGGGCGGGAATCCGTTTCTGCCGCTCGAAGTCGCGATCGGCGAAACCGTCCTCTTCCCGGGGCTCGTCTCTCCGGACCGCTATTTCGCGATGGAGCTCTTCGACGACGCGCATTCGCGTCTGACGATGGTCCGGTTCCTCTTCTCGCCACGCGCGATCCTGGACTTCGGCCCGGGCTTCGCCGCACTCGCTTTCGTTCCGTTTCTCGCGATCGGCATCGCCGCGGCTCGTCGCTCCGGGGCACGCGCGCTTCCTGCGGCCCTGGCCGTGGTCGCGCTGCTACTGCTCGCGGCCCACCTCTTCCTGATTCCGTACAAGTCGAACCGCTACCTGTTTCCGTTCGCAGGGACGGCCATCGCGCTGGCCCTGCTGATCGTTCCCGCGCGCATGCAGAACCTGCTGCTGTTCTTCCCCGCAGTCTCGCTGCCTCTCACTCTGTTTTACTGGGGGAAGGAAATGGCCTGGGGCGGAGTGACCGGGCACCACGTGTTCTACTTCGCTCTGATTGCCGCCTGCGCGCCGATCGCTTTCCTCTTGATGAAGCGTGGGCGAAGAAGCGGCACGACCAGGCGCCGGCTGATCACGACCGCCGTTCTGCTCCTCGCGTGCGCCGGCGCGCAGACGTTTTACGAATCGCAGCGCTATCCGCAGTGGCTCCGGTTCTGGAGTACGCGTTTTGAGTGGGAGAGCGGCGGCAAGGCGCGCGAAGATCTGGCGGCAACCGCGGCAGCGTGGAGCGCGCTTGCCGATCTCACGCGCGACGAACCGGCCACGATCGCCCACACGGGCAACAACCTCCCCTACCCGCTCACGGGAACGAGGCTTCGGAACCGCATTCTCTTTGTTCCCCGCAACGAGAATCGAGAGGGTGTGGTGTTCGACTGGAACGTGCGGCCGCACGACATTCTGGCGGGCGAGTCAAAGCAGGCCTGGCTTCCAAACGTGTTCGATCTGGAGGTGGATTATCTCTGTGTTTTTCGGATGGATGAACGGTTCGATCCGGAACTCGGCTTCCCCGTTGAGGACGCATGGGCCCGGGAACACCCGGCGTGGTTCGTGCCTGTGCACACTTCACACTGGGCCCGGATTTATCGGGTGGACGCCGTCGTAGTGCCTGCCGCGGACGAGTGATCCCTACTCCTGATCGCGCCGTCGCGCACTCACGATCAGGTTCGGCTCCAGAATGACCTTGCGGGCGCTGATGCCGGACGCGAAGAGCGCGGCGCGGGCCACGAACCGCACCGGGTGCCAGACGACCTTGCGCATCATCTCCATACCGGCCGAAGGCATCCTCACGAGACCGGGCAGAATTCTCACGTCGCGATATCCGAGACTCGTGAAAAGCTCCTCCGCGGAGTAGTGATTCAGAATGCACTCGTGTGTGAAGTCGCCGTGAGAGAAGACGGTGCCGAACAGCGAGTCGATGTTCGGCGTGCGGAAGATCACCTGCCCGCCCGGCCGCAGCGCCTTCTGCGCGGCGGCGAGAAGCGTGACGAGTTCGCTTTTCGTGTAGTGCTCGATGATGTCGATTCCGGTAATGAGATCGTAGCGGTTCCCGGCCCCCTCGAGGAACGGAATCGCGTCCGCCGCGCGCACTTCGGCGTGCCCGAGGGCGTGGGCGAGCGCGACCTGGTCTTCGCTGATATCGATGCCGGCAATATCGGTGTAGCCCGCGCGCTTCAGCGCCCCGATCATCGACCCCGTGCCGGAGCCGATATCGAGCACGGCCGCATGCGTCGGCACATCCAGCAGCGGCATGATCTCGCTCTCGAGATGGAGTGACGCCGCATTCACGGAATCGGCCGTCTTTTCGAGGCTTTCGAAGCGCCCCTGGCTCCGCGAGTAGTCGCGATAAAGCGTCTCACGATAGCGGGTCGATTCCTCCATGCGGGCCACCTTCGCGCCCTTCGAGGGGCGGCACTGTCCTGGGACGAACACGTTTCCGGGAACTGCGGTCTGACCGCGATAGTACGCCCTGCCCGATATGCCTGTCCACCGGGCCCCCGCCCCCCCGGGGACCCTCGATTGACATGCTCTCGAACCGCGGGATACTATCTCACGGCCCATTCCTGTCGGCCTAACCGTTCAAACGTTCAGGGATATCAGCGTGAGCGAATCTGAAAACAAGCAGGATCAGCGCGACTTCTCCGTGCTGGGAGCCCTCGAGGTTCTGGTACGGCACCGGCGCCTCATCGTGGCGAACGTAATCATTGTTACGCTCATCGCGGTGATCGTTTCGCTCCTGCTGCCGAAATGGTACCGCAGCACGGCCGTGATCCTGCCGCCGGAGTCGAGCTTCGATCCGCTCATGACCATGGGCGCCGTGGCGCGGGTGGCTGCCACCGCCAACCTTCCGTGGTTCGCGACGAAGTCCGACGTGTACGGCGTGGTACTTACGAGCCGTTTTCTGGCCGAGAAACTCATCGAGCGCTACGACCTGATCAACGTCTACGAAGCCGACAATATCGAAGAGGCGATCAAGGCCCTGAACCGGCATCGGTGGATCCGCGTAACGGACGAAGGATTGATCGAAGTCAGCGTGGAGGCGCGCGATCCGCAGATGGCGGCCGACATGGCGAACACGTCGCTCGAATATCTCGACGAATTCAACCGCAACACCCGCATGACGGACGGCAAGAAAACGCTGCTGTTCGTCGAAGAGCGCATCCGGGAAACCGAAATCGACCTCGAAGCCGCCGAGAACGCGCTGCAGGATTTCCAGGAGGAGTTCGGGGCCGTCGAGCTCACGGTGCAGACCGAGGCGCTGATCACGGCCGCGGTCGAAATCGAAACGCAGATCCGGGCCATCGACCTGCAGCTCACGAACCTCAGGAGCTTCGCCACCGAGAGCTTTCCCGAAGTGCAGAATTTCCGCGCGCAGAAACGAAACCTCGAAGCACAGCTGCAGGAGCTCATCGGCAAGACCGAGCAGGACCCGCTCGATTCAGGCATAGGCGATTCTCCGATCTCGCCCGCGCTTCGTCGCCTGCCCGATGTCGGCATTCGCTACGTACGCCTCCGGCGCCAGGTGGAGCTGCTTTCGAACGTGTATTCGTTTCTCGCGCAGGAGCTGGAGCGATCGAAGATTCTGGCCAAGCGCGATACGCCCACGATCCAGCTGCTCGACAGCGCTTCGCCGCCCGTAAAAAGACACCGCCCACGGAGAACGCTGATCGTGATCGTCGCGTTCATCGCCTCCATATTCGGCAGCGTGTTTCTCGCCTTCGGTCTCGATTTCATGAGTCGCTGGCGCGAGGACGAGGAAAACCACCGTCGCCTCACGCGGATCATCGGCACGCTGCGGAACGACTGGCGGGGGTCGCGCTGATCCGCTGACCGCTTCCGGGTCGCATGATGCGACGTCTCTTCCTGCCAAAGGCATGGACCATGATGCACGACTCGAACGGTACGGTCGATTTCCCCGTCGCGGGCGGACCGCCCCCTCTCACGACACGCGTCATGCGCGCGCTTCTCGTCGCGGGAATCCTGGCAGCCGAAGGCGTGATCCTGCTCGCGCTCGGGTTTCAGGGCCCCCTGTCAGCCGGTCTGATTCTCGGCGGCATCTTTTTCGTCGTACTCGCGCTGGCAACACCTGCCGTGGCGTGGCTTGCGATCGTGGCCGCCGTTCCCTTCTCGATCGAAATTCTGCTGCCCGGAGTCGGGGCCGCGTTTCAGGCGCCCACCGAGCCGATGATCCTGATGCTCGTGCCGCTATGGGGCATCGGACTCATGCAGGGCGCCGCGAGAAAATGGCCGCCCCGCAACTTCGTAATCGCCCTTCTCGGCATCACGATCGTGCCGTACCTCACCTGCGTCTATACCGCCAAACCCGCTGAAACGTTCAAGGTCGCGTCGAACCTCGTGATGTATGCCGCGTTCGGCATCTTCCTCGGCTGCTCCGCATTGAAAAATGTGCGCGACCTGAAGAAGTTCGCGGCGGCGTTCGCGATCCCGGCCGCGCTCGCAAGCATCTACTATCTCTTCAACCTCTCGCGCACGAGCCTTTACATTCACGACGTGAATGCCGCCGGCCGGCCGATTTTCAACGAGCACGGCACATTCGCGGCCTATCTCTGCTTCGCGTTTCCGATGGCCGTGATCTGCGTTCTCTGGTCCGAACGGCGGGGCGGACGCCTCTGGTACGGGCTCACGGCCGGGCTGATCTTCGCCGGCATCGTCTTCTCGCTGACGCGCGCCGCCTGGCTCGGGTTCCTCGGCATGGCCGGGGTCGTCACGATCTACTTCCTCTCGCATTCGCGGAACGCGCGGGCATGGGGCGCCGGCGCACTCGTCGGCGTCGCGCTCGTAGCCGCCCTGATCGCGGCCGCGCCCGAGTCACCGATTGCCGTGCACGTTCTTTCGATCGCGGACACGAAGAGCAATGTGTCGAACCTGGAGCGCTTCAACCGGTGGATGGCCGCCATCGACATGTTCGTGGATCGCCCGCTCGGCGGTGTCGGTTACGGCGCGTACAAATACAACTTCGGGGACTACCAGCGCATCGGCCTTTCCACGACCGAGTCGGGCCCCGGTGCGGGAGCGCACAGTCTCTACCTGAGTATTCTTGCCGAAACCGGACTCGCCGGGGCAGCAGTGAACATCGCGTTTGCCGTGACATTGTTTCTGCTCGTAAAAGCCACGCTGAAGAGGGCGAGCCGGATGGGAGAACACGGGCGCCGGCTCGAACAGATGACCCTCGCGCTCGGCGCGGGCGTGGTTGCGTTCGCCATTCACGGCATATTCAACTATTACCATTCCACTGATAAAGTAAATGTGCCGTTCTGGACGTTCGTCGGGGCGCTCGTCGTGTGCGCCGAACTGACACGCGCGCCGGAACGAGGCTCCGCGGATGCCGGAGAAGGCTCCGAAAGCTCCGGGCGCCATGCTTCGTAAGGTCCTCTTCAACTCGGGGATGCTGTTCACGGGGCAGCTGGTCGTGAAGATCCTGGGCCTTGTCTGGATCGCGATCATCGCGCGGCACCTGGGCGACGCCGGATTCGGGTACCTCTCCTACGCGCTCTCGCTCGCAGGCCTCTTCGGCGTTCTCGTGGAATTCGGTTTTTCGTACGTGCTCACGCGGGCCGTGGCGCGCAGCCCGGGTGACACGGCGGCCTACGTTTCGAATATCCTCGGCATGCGGCTCGCGCTGACATGCGTTTCCGTTCCGCTCACGCTGGCGGCATCGCTCTACACGGGCGCCACGACGAGCACGCTGCTTCCGATTCTGATCGCCGCGCTCGCCACCGCGGTTGCGGGAATCGGCGCGACGTCGACTTCCGTCTTCTTCGGCAGAGAGCGGATGGAGTACCCGTCCGTCATCATGGTCGGAAGCAAAGTCGTGTCGATCCTGATCGGGCTGCTCGTGGTGCGCATGGGCGGCGGCATCGCCTGGATCGCGCTGCTGTTTCTGCTGGAACCACTACTCAACCTCGTCATTTCGATTCCGATCCTTTCGCGCGAGTTCGGGGTGCGGTTCGTCCCGGTGCTGCGGCGATCTTCGGGCATGCCGCTCTTTCGTGAAGCGCTCCCTTTCGTTCTTACGATGGCTCTCGGCATGATCTACTTTCGGATCGACGTCGTGATGCTCTCCGCGATGCAGGGCGCGCAGGCCGTGGGGTGGTACAGCGCGGGCTATCGTCTGCTGGAAGGGCTCGTGTATCTGCCGGGCGCGTTCATCAACACGCTGTTTCCGGTGATGGCGCGGCTCAAGTCGTCGTCCGACGCGAAGCTCGCGCCCGCCGTTTCCCGCGCGTGGGAGTTCATGGCCGCGCTGGCGCTTCCTGCGGCGCTCACGCTGATCATTCTGAGCGACGGCATCGTGGCCGTTCTCTTCGGCGATCAGTTCACGGAAACGGTGCCGGTTCTGCGGCTCATCGGGGCCGCGCTCTTCTTCGTATTCGTGAACAATCTGCTTGGCACGATGCTGGGCGCGATCGACAGACAGATGGCGCATTTCTACGCCTCGCTTGGGGGCGTTTTAGTGAACGTGCTGCTGAACCTGTGGTGGATTCCGAAGTACGCGCACGTGGGCGCGGCCAGAGCGACGCTGCTCACGCAGGGACTGGTCTTCGCGCTCCTCTCCTTTCTCGTGTTCCGCTATCTCGGCGCGCGCCCGGGCGGTCTGCGGCTGCTGAAACTCGCCGCGTGCGGTATCCTGATGACCGTCGTTCTTCTCGCGACCAGGAGCCTGCCGCTTGGCGTCGCGCTCGCTTCCGGCGGCGCCACGTATATTGCCGCGCTCTTCCTCGTGAACGCGCTCACTCCCGAAGAGAAAGCACTCGTCGGAAGCGCGATCGGCATGCGGCGCAGCAGCTGAAGCGCGCCCCCCGGTAAGAAGCGCGGGCTCTTGCTCCGAGACGGAAAGGAATGGCCCTTGCGGGTTCTTGTCATCGACCACACGGGCGGGATTGAAGTATTTCGCGAGAAGTACCGGCTGCTCGCGGCCGCGCCGGACATGGATCTCACGCTGTTCGCGCCCGTATCATGGATCGAAAACGGTCGCGAAGTACGTTGCGACACGAACGCCGACGGCTATCGAATCCGCACGGGACGCGCGAGTTTCCGCGGGTACGAGAATCGCGGCTTCTTCTACACCGGCCTTGCCGCCACGATCCGCGAAGCGCGCCCGCACGTGATTCATCTTCTCGAAGAGCCGTACAGTCTGATCGCCCTTCAGAGCGTGATGCTCGCGCGGATCTTCTGCCCCGACGCGCGCATCGTCTTCTATACATTCGACAACCTGCAAACCGGATTTCGCTATCCGTACCGGCCGTCCTGGTTCTACGGGCTGGTGCAGCGTCATGTGCAGCGGCACGCGGACATGGGAACGGCCAGCTGTATCGATGCGGGGAATGTTCTGCGATCGCGCGCATTCGACAAGCCGATTCGCTTTACTCCCCTTGCCGTCGACGAGAAGCGATATCGTAGGAAGGACGTGGCGCAGAAACGCGCCGATCAGGGGCTCGGGGCGTTCGTGATCGGTTTTGTCGGACGCATGCTGCCGGCGAAGGGAATCGCGGTGCTGCTCGACGCGCTGCTGCGGCTCGAAGGCGACTGGTCGTGTGTTTTTCTCGGCTCCGGGAGCGAGGCGGACACGATTCGAAAGTTTACGGCAGAGCACGACCTTGCGGACAGGATTCGGATCGTGCCGGGTGTGCCGCACGCCGAAGTTCCCGACTACATCAATCTCATGGACGTGCTGGTCGTTCCTTCGCAGACCACGCACAAATGGAAAGAACAGTTCGGCCGTGTGCTGATCGAGGCGATGGCATGTTCGGTGCCCGTGATCGGTTCCGACAGCGGCGCCATACCGGAAGTCGTCGGTGACGCGGGCGTCATCTTTCCCGAGCGTGATTCGGAAGAGCTGGCCCGCATTCTCATTGCACTGCAGGGCGACCCGAAACGGCGCGAAGCGATGGGCGACGCGGGCAGGGCGCGCGTGCTGCAATACTTTACATGGAAACGGGTCGCCGAATCGTACCGCTCGATCTACGACGATCTCATGAGCGGCGCACCCGTTTCCGAAAGGGCTCCTGCATGGAGTATCTCTTCCTGACAGTTTCCGCGCTCGTGAGCCTCTGGGTGAACGGAATCGGATTGCTTCGCCGCGCTCCGGTGACGAACATCCTCGTCTTCAAGCTCGATCATCTCGGCGACATCGTGACGGCAACGCCGGCCTTCGACTATCTGCGCCGCACCCATCCGGGCGCGCATATCACCGTGGTGGTCGGTTCGTGGGTGGCGCCGATTCTGAAGGGGCATCCGGCGATCGACGAGCTGATCGAGTACGACAGTCCCGTTTTCGACCGGGGCGACCGATCGAAGGGCAAGCCGCCGCTGCAATCCGTGCTTCCGAAGCGCCGGTACGATCTCGTGATCGGTCTGCGGGACGACCGGGCCTCGCTTCGCCTGTCGCTCACTGTCGGCGCGACGCGGCGGCGCGACAGGGGAACGATTCGGCTTCTTGCGAAGCTGCCCGGGTTCGGACGTGGAAAATCCGCCGCTTCGCCGGCCGGCGGGATGCATGAAGTGGAAACGAACCTCCGCATCGCGGGCGCGGGCGCCGACGCGGATCCCGCAGGTGAAAACGCGGTTCCCTCGCTGACGGTCCGCGAGGAGGATCGGGAGTGGGTGAAGCGGGAGCTTGCGGGCGCGCGCACGAACGGGCGCAGGTATGTGGTACTGCACCCGGGCGCGTTCTCCCCCCTGCGGCTCTGGCCCGCGGAACGGTTCGCGGCCGTGGCGCGACAGATCCGCGCGGATGGTCGCTTCGACGTCATCGTGACGGGGAGCGCGGCGGAAGCCCCCCTCGCGAAATCGATCGCGGAAATGGCGGGAGCGGGCGTCCATTCGCTGGCGGGCGAGACTTCACTCACGCGCGTCATCGCCGTGATCGCAGGAGCGCAGGCGATGGTCTCGCTCGACACGGGAGTCATGCACATTGCCACCGCGGTCGGCACACCGGTCGTCGCGCTCGTCGGTCCCGAGAATCCTGCGCGTTTCGGCCCCTACGGTCCGGGTCACGTCGTGATCTATCACGCACTTTCCTGTTCCCCGTGCGATCAGGTTCACTGTGTCCGCGCTTCGAACGAGTGCATGGAGCTGATCACGGTCGCGCAGGTGAATCAGGCACTCACGCGCGTTCTCCCTCCCGCTCCACCGTCAGGCCCGGCTGTTGATCGAGCCGCGGACCGCTGATAGGGTACTTTGATGAAGGTGCTCTTCCTCACGTCCCGCCTGCCGTTCCCTCCGCACCGCGGGGACCGCGTGCGCACGTTTCACTTCTTGAAAACGCTCGCCCGCGACCATGAAGTTCACCTGATCTCGTTCATTCAGTCCGACGAGGAACGGGCTCTTCTGCCTCAGCTCGAACGATTCTGCAAAGTCGAAACCGTACTGCTCAAACGCCGTGACTCGTGGTGCAACATGATCCGGAACGCGGCTTCCCCGCTGCCGTTCCAACTGCTTTACTACCGGTCCGGCGCGATGCGCGATCTCGTGGCGCGCCGCGCGGCCGCGACGAAATTCGATCTCGTGTACACGCACCTGTTTCGCATGGTTCCGTACGCGCCCGAGCCGACCGGAGCCGTCCGCGTGCTCGACCTCACCGACTGCATCTCCCGTGAACTTTCCGCTTCGCTCGCGTACAGAAACCCGCTCTTGCGACCGCCGCTTCGCATGGAGGCGGACAAGATCCGGCGTTACGAAGCCGACGCCGCAAACCGTTTCGATGAAGTCTGGACGATCTCGGAAGCGGACGGGCGCGACATTGCGGAGCGCGCGCCGAACGCCCCGCTCGTTGCCGTGCCGAACGGTGTCGAGCCCGCGCTTTTCGACTGTACGCCCCGGCGCAACGGGACACGCCTCGGATTCCTCGGGAACTTCAGCGTGCCTCATAATATCGACGCGGCAGGATTCCTGGCCCTCGAGATCATGCCGCTCGTTCGGGAAGCCGTTCCCGGCGCCGAGCTCGAACTGATCGGCCACGGCGTCGGCGATGAAGTCATGCGGCTCCACGGCACGAACGGCACCATCGTGTCAGGTCCGGTCGAACGACTGGAAGACGGGTTCGCGAATCTCACGGTGTTCGCCTCTCCGCTCCGTTTCTCAGCCGGCATTCAGAACAAGATCATCGAGGCGATGGCGGCCGGCGTTCCCGTCGTGACGACCTCTCTCGGCAACCGCGGGCTCGGGGCCGCGCTCGACGACGAGATCGTCGTGCGGGACGGCGCCGGCGTATTCGCGGAAGCAGTTGTCGCGCTTCTCGGAGACCCGGCCCGCGCCGAGCGCATCGGCGAGAACGGCAGGGCGTTCGTGCGAGAGCGCTTCTCGTGGGAGATCGTGGCACAGCGTGTCGCGGCACTCGGCACCGCCGGAACCGCCTCCGCGGCAGTTTCGCCGGGCGCCTGAGGGTTCGGCGCGGACTTCCCCTCGACGGGAAAACGGTGTTCTGGGATAATCCGCTTCTCATACGATTCGCAATTTTCCCGAGGTGGTATTCATGGTTCCGATCGAGAGGTCATTGTTCCGCGCCCTCATCATGCCTTTGCTCGCCCTGCTGGTGTTCCCGCTGACTCCGGCGATGGCCCAGAACAGCCCGACCGACGTCTCCACGTTCCTGATCACCGAGGGCCCCGTCGACGAAACGGTCTACGAGGTCGGCCCGGGCGACGGTTTCACGATCACGATTCTCGGCCAGGCGCAGCAGTCGTGGAGAGTGCCGGTCACGCCCGAGGGAACCGTGATCGTGCCCCCCGCCGGCGCGATTCCGGTCGCGGAAATGACGCTGCGCGAGGCGAAAAAGCGCGTCAAGACCGCTCTTGCGAACTACTACCGGAACGTAGAAGTGCAGGTCACGCTCACGGAGCTTCGCCGATTCGAAATCCATGTGCTCGGCCAGGTCGAGAACCCGGGCACCTACATCGTGACCGCGGTCACGCGCGTTTCATCGGCCGTCGAACTGGCGGGTGGGTTTCTGGAGCCGGGATCACGGCGTCGGATCATGATCCGCGGCAGAGAAGGCGACACGGATTACGCCGACGTGCTTCGCTTCGAAATGCTCGGGGAGCGCGAAGGGAATCCGTTCGTCACCGACGGCGACCTCGTTTACGTCCCTGTAAAGCTCAAAGAGGCCTCGATCTACGGTCAGGTGGCCCTTCCCGGCCGGTACGAGATCGTCGAGGGAGAAACGCTCGAAGACTTCATTCGTATCGCGGGCAGCTTTACCGACAACGCGGTGCTCGACAGCGTCGAAGTGCAGCGCTTTCGACCGGACGACCCGTCACGCACATCGCGTTTCTTCGTCAACTTCCGCGAGAACGCACCGGCGGCCGAGGCCACCGAATATCGCATTCAATCGGGCGACGAAGTCTTCGTGCGCAGCATTCCGCAGTGGCATCTGCACCGCGGCGTGCAGGTGGGCGGCGAAGTCCGCTTCCCCGGTGTGTACGTAATCGACGAGGGCACGGAGCACCTCAGCGATCTCATCGTACGCGCGGGCGGGTTTACGGAAGACGCCGATCTGTTCGAGGCCACAGTCACCCGGAGCTCGTTCCGGAGCGAGGCGCTTGACCGCGAGTTCGAACGGCTTCGGACCGTACCCGTTGCCGACATGACCGATGACGAATACGCGTACTTCAAAATGCGCTCCCGCGAGAAGAAGGAAGACGTTGTCGTTGATTTCGTTTCGCTGTTTCAGGAAAAGAACGAGACGAAGGACATCCTGCTGCGGCGCGGGGACGTTATCAGCATTCCGCAGGTATCGAGAACCGTCACGCTGAGCGGCCAGGTCGTGAACCCGGGCAAGCTCCCGTTCGAAGAGGGCGAAAGCTACCGATTCTATGTCGAAAGGGCGGGCGGTTACGCGCGACGCGCTGCAAAGGGAGACGTTCGGATCATCAAGGGGTCCACAGGGATCTGGTTCGACAAGGGGAAGACAAAACTCGAGCCGGGCGACACGATCTGGATCCCCGAAAAGCCCGATCGCGATTACTGGGCACTCTTCAAGGACTTCATGACGGTGGCCGCGCAGGTCGCCACGGTTTATCTCGTGGTCGATCAGGCGTCCAAGTAGTCCGCGGCGCCCCCCGCAAGTTGCGCGACGATCGAGTCGAGCCTGTCCAGAATCGCATTCCAGCCGAATTCCGTTTCCGCAAGAAGGCGCCCCGCACCTGCGATTCGCCGCGCACGGCTCCGGTCACGCAGAAGCTCCGCCGTATCCCGCGCTATCGTGCGGGCGTCGTCGCCGATAAGCGCGTTCGTGCCGTGAACGAGCGGGATCCCTTCCCCACCGAGTGACGTCGTCACGACAGGGCGTTCGTTCGCGAGCGCTTCGAGAATCTTGAGCCTGACACCGCTTCCGATTCTGAGCGGCACGACGCAGACCACCGCCTCACGTATGGCGCGACCGGCATGGGGCACGCGGCCAAGCAGACGCACGCCCGGCACCTCGCGCAGACGCTCCAGCTTCCCCGCCGAATCGTTGCCCGCAAGATGCAGCACCGCTTCCGGCACCTCTTTGCGAATCAGCGGAAGGATCTCGTCCCCAAGCCAGAACGCGGCATCACGGTTCGGCTCCCATGCGTAGTCTCCCAGAAAAAGCACCACCGGATCGTCCGGCGGGGGCGCGATGGTCTCGCCGGGAAACACGTCGGCGCCTGGCGGCAGCGTGGCGATTTCTGCATCGGGAGCGAGTTTCAGCAAGTGCGCGCGGTCCTCTTCCGAGAGGGCGATCGTCATGTCGGCGCCCCTCAGCGCGGCCGCTTCCGCCCTGCGAATTCGCGCGAGTTCCACGCGCCCGGCGATCCGCGCGGGCGCACCCTGCCGCTGCAGGTATCGCTCGAACAGAACGCTTTCCGCGTTGTGATCGACGAGCAGTACCGGCATGCGCGGCGCCGCTTCTTCGAGTACCGGGAGCAGATGCGCGGTAAAGAGAGTGTCGAGAATGGCAACGTCGAAAGTTTCGCGCGCGAGAAGCTCGCGGCATGCCTTGCGAGTTTCCGGAAGCGAATGGCGTGTAACGCGAAGCGAGTCGCCTGTCGCGGCGAAACGCATCGCAAGCGCGGCGCTCGAGACACGCGCGCACGAAACGGGAATCACGCGAACCGGGCCGGGCATCTTTTCGAGCGCGGCGGCGTCGCCGCTCCGCCGCACGGGCGCGAGGAAAGTGATGTGGTGGCCGCGTGCGGCGAGACCGGTGATGTGATGAAACGGGACGAGTTTTCCGCCGGAATCCGGTGGAAGTGGAATGAACGGGGTCGTGTGAAGGATGCGGAGTGGCACCGTCAGCTGTTCGAACTCTCTTCGGCCAGGCTCTTCTCGATTGCGTTCATGCGGCTTCGCACGACGTCCCAGCTGAAACGGGACTTCACATACGCGCGGCCGGCTTCGCCGATTTTGTGCGCGAGCGTATCGTCGTTCAGGATGCGGACGGTTTCGCGGGCCCATTCGTCGGGCGTCGAAGCCACAATGACTTCCTTGCCGACCTTCGCGCCGAGACCTCGCTGGACGTCGGGCGATACGATGCACGGCGTGCCGACCGCCATGGCCTGCAGCACTTTGTTCTGTGTGCCCGCCGCGAAACGAAGCGGCGCGACGAACACGGATGCTTCCGCGTGGAACTCCGCGATGTTCTTGACGAAACCGCGCAGCGAAACGCCGTCGCGCGTCGCGAGGTCCTGCACGGCTTTCAAGTCGCCCGCGCCCGCGATCACGAAGTCGACGACGTCGCCGAGCTCGTCGCGCACCTTCGGGAGAATGTCGTCGCAGTAGAAACGAACCGCGTCCGTATTATGAAAGACCTCGAGGTGGCCGAGGAAATTGATGCGTCCGGGTACGCGCATCTTGTCGACGCTCTGAAAGAGGCGCTCGTCGACGCCGTTCGGAACCACCTGAATGTTTCCGCCCGCGCCCACCGCTTCCAGAATGTCCTTCTCCGCCTGCGAGATCACCCAGCATTCGTCGGCCTTCTCGGCAATCCACTTTTCGTAGCGGCGAATGCGCGTCGCTTCCATGCGATAGACCGAACGCAGGAACCACTGGCGATACGGAACGGCCTGCAGCGTTTCGCGCGAGACGACATCCGTGAAATCGACGAGGTTGTACGCGCCCTTCACGAGCTGCGCGTACGGGAACACGCGAAACAGATGCGAGTAGACCACATCGTAACCGCCTGCCGAGGACATCTCCTCGATCAGGTTCTCCATCTGATTGTCGCGGTAATACCAGACCTGCAGCGGGTCGGACGACAGAATGCCCTGCGCCGCATGCGTATACGACTTGTTCTTGCTGAGAGCGACCGTTTCGACGCGGTTGCAGACCTTCTCGAGCGTTTTGCGTGAATCCACCTTCACAGGCCCATCGACGAACGTCACGAGATCGATCTCGTGGTCGGCCGACAGAACCTGCAGGATATTGAACGCACGCAGGCGATCGCCCTGGTCCGGCGGGTACGGCAGTCTTGATGTCAGAAACAGGATCTTCATGATTGAGGTTCGGCCTTTCCTTCCCAATACTGTAATGGGAACGGCGGCTGCGCTCCACCGAAATCAGGCGGGCGCGGGCCGAATCACGAGGCTGCAGCGCGATTATTCGAGCGGCGTTTCCTTGTCGAGCAGATCGGGAGCGTCGGTACGGCGCTCCGCCGCGATCTCGTCGTCCAGATGCCGGTCGGGTGCGGTACTCTGCGATTCCGCCGCGTCCGGGGTGCCGCCTTGCGCGGCCGGTTCGGGCGCGGCAGCGGCGCGATCCGGCGCCGGTTTCACGCGTTCGAGCAGGACACGCTGGATCGGCTCCGGCATCGCGATTCCGGCGCGATCGAACGCCTCCTTCACGAGACGAATCGCCTCGCTTCGCGCGCGGCTGAAGTCCGCCTTCCGCTGGTCGACCCAGGCGAAAGTGCGCAGGTTCACTGTGGAATCGCCGAGTTCGCGGACGAGCGTGAACGGTTCGGGGTCGTTCTTGATGCCGTTGATCCCCGCCACCGTACTTTGAATCAGCGCCTGCGCGGTCGTGATGTCTTCCTCGTTCCCGAGGCCGAGATCGAACTGGAAGCGGCGCTCGTCCTTTCGCGAAAAGTTCACGATGGTCGATTTGAACACGGTCGCGTTCGGAATGCGCACGTGATTGCCGTCGAACGTCATGAGTATCGTGGCGCGCGAAGTGAGCCGCACCACTTTCCCCTCGTGCCCTTCGATCAGCACGTGATCGTTCGGTGCGAACGGCTGGCGCAGACTGAGCAGAACGCTGGCTATATAGTTTTCGACGAGGTCGCGAAACGCGAAGCCGATGGCGAGACCAGCGACTCCGGCCGCGCCGAGTACGGTGCCGACAAGCGCCGTCGCGTCGAGAAGTTCGAGCGCCATCAGCAGACCGGTCAGGATCACGGCAAGATGGATGGCGCGACGAACGAGGTCGCGCAGAAAGACGTTGTCCGTCGTCCAGCGGAAGAGCGGTTCCCATGCAGTGAGCACACGCCCGAGCATCACGAAGAGCGCGACAAGCAGAATGGCCACGATCACGAGCGGGATCGCGCTGATCGCGCCCCACCCCCGGTCCTCGAGTTCGCCGAGAGCCGCGCGCAGTCGGCGCTTGATCGAACGCGACTGCTTGATCTCGTTTTCGATCGCGACCACGCCTTCGACCTGGCTGGCCAGATCGGCCGCAAGCTGCAGCGCGCCCGCCGTCAATACTTCGCCCGTCAGGCGTACCACGCCGACGCGCACTTCAACTGAAACGCCGTTCAGCGATTCGATCCGTGAGTACGTCGCGACTAGACGCTCTTCGATCTCGAGGTCGCTCCCCGCGTCGATTTCCGCCGCGACCGTGCCGTCGTTCACGACAGTTTCCTGCGCGATGGCAGAGGACGGGATCGCGGCGCTGCCGGCCAAACCGGCGCACACACAGCAGAGCGAAAGGAACAGCATTCGCAAAAGTCGGTTCGTCATCATTTCCCCGTGCCGGCGTGATTGGGTTTCGAGATCCGGCTCGCCATCTCGATGAACTGTCCATGGATCGCTGTGCAGTCGCTCAGCTCCGGATGAAACGTCGCGGCGAGAATGTTCCCGTGCCGCACGAGAACAGGATCGTTTTCGTACGTGAGCAGCGTTTCCACTTCGGGCCCGGTTCGCGTAATGCGCGGGGCGCGAATGAAGACGAGATCGAACGTTTCCCCCGCGAAAGTCGCCTGCGCTTCGAACGACTCGACCTGGCGCCCGTAGGAGTTGCGTTCGACATCGACGGGCAGCAGCCCGAAACTGCGCTGCGGCGGATTCGTGACATTCTCCGCCAGCAGAATAACACCCATGCACGTGGCGAGCACCGGGCGCCCGGACTGCACGAACGCGCGGAGCGCCTCTTCGAACACGAACGCGTCGATGAGCTTCAGAAGCGTGGTCGACTCGCCACCCGGAAGCACGAGCGCGTCGACCTCGTTCAGCTGCGCCGGCAGCCGCACTTCGGTCGTGTCGGCTCCGAGCCTGCGGAGCAGTCGTCCGTGCGCATCGTACGCGCCCTGGAGCGCGAGCAGGCCGATGCGTGGCGAACCGGCCGTACTACCAGCCACGTGTCTGCAGGAGCTCCGCTTCGGGAAGTTTCGCGACATCGATCCCGCGCATCGCCTGGCCGATTCCTTCGCTCACCTGCGCGAGAATCTCGGGATCACGGTAGTGCGTGGCGGCCTTCACGATCGCCTTCGCGCGCGCCGACGGATCCTCGGACTTGAAGATTCCCGAGCCCACGAACACGGCTTCGGCCCCGAGCTGCATCACGAGCGCCGCGTCGGCCGGCGTCGCGATTCCGCCCGCCGAAAAGTTCGGCACGGGAAGCTTGCCCTCCTTCGCGACCATGCGCAGCAGTTCATAGGGCGCGCCGAGATCCTTCGCTTCCGTCATGAGCTCTTCGTCGCCGAGCATCGTAAGACGCTTTACGCCCGAAACGACGGCGCGAATGTGTCGCACCGCTTCCACGATATCGCCCGAGCCCGCCTCCCCCTTCGTGCGGATCATCGCCGCGCCTTCGCTGATGCGACGAAGCGCTTCGCCGAGATTCCGGCAGCCGCACACGAACGGCACCTTGAACGCGTGCTTGTCGATATGGAACTTCTCGTCGGCCGGCGTCAGCACTTCGCTTTCATCGATGAAGTCGACGTTCAGCGTTTCGAGAATCTGGGCCTCGACGAAGTGACCGATCCGCACTTTCGCCATCACGGGAATCGAAACCGCCTTCTGGATCGCGCGGATCATGAGGGGGTCCGACATACGCGCTACGCCGCCGTCACGCCGAATGTCCGACGGCACCCGCTCGAGCGCCATCACGGCCGTCGCGCCCGCGTCTTCGGCGATCTTCGCCTGATCGGCGTCGGTCACATCCATGATCACGCCGCCCTTCAGCATCTCGGCCAACCCCGTCTTCAGTCGGAGCGTTCCTCTTTCGCTCATTTCATTCTCCTTGTGCGCGGGCCTGTTGGGGCCCCGCTTGTGGTTTCTGTCTAAAGTAAAACGTTCGAAGATTCGGTGCGGCGCGATCCCGCGTCCGCCGTTTGTCGTCTGGTGATCAGTTCGCCGATCGTGCGTATCCCCTGTTCGATGCGATCTTCCGGTTCTTTTGTAAACGAGAGCCGGAACGTGTTCGTTCCGGAGCCGTCGAGATGAAACAGTTCGCCCGGCGCGAAATTGACGCCGGCGCGGCGCGCCTCGATCAGAAGATCCACCGTGTTCATGGAAACGGGGAGTTCGATCCAGAGCGACATGCCGCCGTCCGGCTTCGTCCAGCGAACGTCAGACGGAAAAAAGCGCTCGATGGCGCTCAGCATGGCCTGCATGCGATTGTTGTTGATCGCGAGAACGCGCTCCAGATGCTCGTCGAGAAGCCCGCGTTCGCAGAAGCGGTGAATCGCGACCTGGGCGAGGCGGCTCGGCGCGAGATCCGTGTACGTCCGGATCTTGCGGAACGGATCGCAGAACGCTTTCGGAACCGCAAGCCATCCGAGGCGGAGCCCCGGGAAGAGCATCTTCGAGAACGTGCCGAGGTAGAGCACGTGCTCGTGCCCTTTGAGCGCCTTGAACGACGCAACCGGCTCGCCGGTGTAACGGAGATCCGCGTCGAAATGATCTTCGAGCAGCGGGACGCCGTGGCGCACCGCGACTTCGAGCACCTCTTTGCGCCGCGCGAGCGGCATCGTAATCCCGGTCGGATTCTGGAAGTTCGGCATCGAATAAATCAGTTTGGCGCTGCGGCGCGTCAGTTCGTCGTCGAGCAGGTCCGGACGCATGCCGTGCTCGTCCATCGCGATCGGGACGAGTTCCGTTTCGTAGAGCTGAAATACGCCGATCGCGTTGTGATACGTCGGCGACTCCACCATGATGCGGTCACCGCGATCGAAGAGCAGCTTGCTGACGAGATCGAGGCCCTGCTGCGAACCGCCGAGTATGAAGATTTCGTCCTCGTTGATCGACGCCCCCTGCTCGCGAAGGCGGTTTGCGAGCCATGCCCGCAGAGGCGGGTACCCTTCGCGTGAGCCGTAATCGAGAATGCCCGGCCCCATTTCGGCCATCGTTTCGTTCATGACCGCGCGGAAGTCTTCGAGGGGAAAGTGATCGGAGTCGGGCACGAGGCCGCCCAGTTCGATGCGCGGCACGTTGTCGGTAACGGAGAGCCGGGCGAGGGCGTCAGGTCCCGATCGCGTGCGGCGCGACAGCGTGTGCTCGATGCTTCCGCGATTCGCGCCGCGGGGTCGGTTCCGGCCGCGCCCTGTCGGGGCCGCTTCGCCGGTACGAACGCCCGCGCGGTCCGGACCGCCCATGATCCCACTCGGGCCACGGTCGCCGACATACGTACCGCTCCCGACGCGCGTTTGGACCGAGCCGCGGCGTTCGAGTTCGGAATAAGCCTGGGCGACGGTGTTACGGTTCAC
Organism: Candidatus Eiseniibacteriota bacterium; assembly: GCA_029262235.1. Lineage (GTDB taxonomy): Bacteria > Orphanbacterota > Orphanbacteria > Orphanbacterales > Orphanbacteraceae > JABDJQ01. The sequence continues at coordinate 298,251 of JAJCZU010000008.1, forward strand.
GCTAAGCAGAACCGCGAGCCGCCTGATCGACGGCAGGCGCTCTCCCGCCCCGAGCTCGCCTTCACGCACGAGCGCGTCGATGCCGTCCGCGATCTGCTGATGGATCGGCCTGGTTTCCGATCGATCTATGACAATGTTCTGCATGAGCATGACACTTACCACCCCGGCTGTTGATCCACCTATTATATCGGCAAGATTTCTTACAGACAATACGAATTGTCACAAAGTGTCCCATGACGGTGGTGAGTGGGGGTGGGTCCTGACGCGCCGGGACACCCCGATCTCGACGGGGCTCGATCGGGGCCCCGTCCGGCGCGCCACCCACCCCACTTTTCGAGCGAGAAGAAGGGGGAAGGGAAAAGGGAATAGAAAGGAGATGGAGAGAAGAAAGAGGAGAAAGAGAATGGAGGGCCAAGGGGAGCCGGAACTGCATGGGAACAGAAAGAGAGGACAGGATCGGGGCGTCTGGGGACTGACACGCTCCCCGGGCACGACTCCTGACTCGCCTCCAGGGTGCCGGTCCGGAAGTCGGCGAGGAATACGGGACGGCGAGTGAGGCGCGAGGAGTTGTTCTCCGTATCCCGCTCGGCCTCCGTACTTGGCCATTTGGCCAGGTCGAGCGGGTCGAGGAGAACAACGACCTCGCGCCTCTCCACCATACGTCCCTCTCCGCTTCCGGAGCCGAACGCCCGACTCTGGGGTATGCTAGCCAGAATGAGTGCTGCCCGTACCATTATTACCGTTCTGTGCATGGTCGCCGGATTCGCCGCGACGTTGTCGCTGATCCCGTTCGAGGCGTGGCCGGTCGAGCTTGCGGCAAGCTTCCGCCTGCAGATCGCCGTGGTCGCAACGCTGGCGGCTGCGCTGGCGCTCGGCCTGCGGGCCCGCGCGCCGGCCATGATCGCGGGAGCCGCGGCCCTGATCTGCTGGGCTTCTGTCCTTCCGTTTGCCGTCCCCGGGCCGAAGGACGATACGGCGGAGGCGTTTGGGCGGGAGGCCTCTTCATTCCGCGTTCTGACGATCAACCTCGAATGGTCGAATCGAAATGCAAATGCCGTGCTCGGCGCGGTGCGCGAGGCGAACCCGGACATCCTCGTCCTTCAGGAAGTGGACAACTGGTGGCGCGAGCAGTTCGGCGCGCTCACGGACATCTTTCCGATGCAGCGATTCGATCCCCTTTCGCGCCGGCCGGGAGTCGCGGTTCTTCTCGGGAAGAAGATCGAACTCCGCGACGAGGCGTGGCTGCCGCTTCACGGACGCCCGTATGCCGATTTCGTGCTCGCGGTCGCGCGGGAAGGCGGCTCCGGATCGGAGGGTGGCCTCGAATCGCCCGGCTCGACAATGGCGCCCGCGTTTCGCCTTACGGCGCTGCATGCGCTCCCGCCACGGTCGGCCCTGCTTTATCGCGCGCGGAAACGCCAGCTCGACGACGTGCGCGGGCATCTGCTCGCGCACGCAACGACGGAACCGCAGCTCGTGGTCGGCGACTTCAACACGACGATCTGGTCCCCTTCCTATAGAAAATTCACGCGTGAACTGCATCTCGAACGGGCTCGCCTCGGCTACGGTCTCGTGCCCACATGGCCTACATGGAATACGTTGCTTCAAGTGCCGATTGACCATATTCTGCACTCGCCAGGTTTCGTCGCGACCAATACGAGATCGATCACGATCCCGGGCAGCGACCATCACGGCCTCCTCGCCGACGTGCGACTGAAAGCGCACGCACACGGGGACGAGCCTGCACCGGCGAAGGATTCATGAGCAATTCGTCTTCCACAACCTGGCTCCAGCGCCTCTTTCTTCTCCTGTTCGGCATCGGGCTGATCGCGCTCGTCGAAGTGGCGCTCCGTCTCGTCGGCATCGGCGGGGCAAGCACGCTCTTCGTCACGATGAAAGCCCCCGACGGCAACACCTGGTGGGTCACGAACGACAAGCTGAACGAACGGCTCTTCTTTCCCGCGACCGACGCCGATAGCGATTTCCCGCGCCCGCAGGTTCCGTTCGCGCAGTTCGCGCGGGAAAAACCGGCGGGGACATTCCGGGCGTTCGTCGTGGGGGCTTCGTCTTCGGTCGGCTTCCCGTTCTCGCCGAACGTTTCGTTCGCAGGCTACCTGCGCGAAATGATGGCCGTGGGGAGCGAGGGCGACGTGGAGGTCATCAACACGTCGATGACGGCGATCAGCTCGTATCAGGTCGGGCAGTGGGTGCGCGAGATCGTCGGCCGCTACGACCCCGATCTCGTCATCGTCTACTCCGGACACAACGAACTGTACGGCGTGCTCGGCGCGGGCTCGGCGATGTCGGTCGGCTCGAATCGCTTCATGACGAATCTGTTTCTCGAAATGCAGGGAACGGCGCTCTACTCACTGGTCGCGAAATCGCTCGAACGCTTCAATCGTTCCGCAACGGAAAGCGACGGCCCGAAGGGGCAGCCGCTCGAGGCGCTCACGCAGAACCGCGAAGTGCGCCCGTATTCGGAACTGTACGATTCCGTTGTCGAGAACTACCGGAAGAATCTGGAAGGGATGGTGGGCGCGGCGAAGAAAAAGGGCGTGCCGATCTTTCTCTGTACGACGGCCGCGAACCGCGCGGGTTGCAGCCCGATGGTGCCGCTGCACGACGTTTCGTTCGACGCGGAAAACGAGCGCGAATGGGACCTGCGGCTGCGCCAGGGCGACACGAAGCGGAAGACGGGCGACGCGGCCGGTGCGCGCGCGGAGTACGAGAAGGCGCGCGCGATCGACAGCACGCATGCGGCGCTCTCGTTCCGCTTCGGCATGCTCGCGCTCGAAGCGGGCGACGTGGACGCGGCCGGGCACGAGTTCGCGCGGGCGCTGCTCTACGACGGGCTGCAGCTGCGCGCGAACGACCGGCTCGTCGGTACCGTGCGCGAAGTGGCGGGCAGCGTGGCCGGCGCACGCGGCGCGGGCGACGGCGTCTCTCTCGTCGACTGCGTGGACAGGCTCGACCGCGAGTCCGAGGCCGGCGTCGTAGGAACCGACCTCATCTTCGAGCACGTGCATCCGAACGCGCGCGGTCACTATTTCATCGCCTGCGAGATCTACGAAACACTGATCGAGCAGGGCTTTCCGTTCACGCGTGACGGACTGCTGTCGTTTGAGGAAGCCTCGGCGCGCACGGGCTATTCGGAAGTCGACGGCGCGTACGCCAACGGTTTCATGCGCTTCATGCTGAGGCAATGGCCGTTCGAGGGGACGTTCGAAAACAGTCGCGCCGTGACGCGTACGGAAGAAGCGTTCCGCGAGTCGCGCGATGCGCTCGATCCGATCGCGCGCGAAACGTACGACTCCCACCCCATGGGCGCAACGGTGCTGCATCTGCATCACCGGCTCGGCCTGGCGTATCTGGAGGCGGGCAGGCCCGGCGACGCGGCGGGCGAGTTCGAACTGATCGCACGGATGCTGCCCAATCTGGCTGACGTGCAGGTGATGCGGGCGAAATCGCTCGCGCTTGCGGGGCGCGAACAGGTGGCGATCGCGAATCTCGAAACGGCGCTCGCCCGCGGCTCGATCACGAAGGGCGAGCTCGGCGCGCACCCTCAGTGGGCTTCGTTCGCCTCGTCTCCCGCCTGGAACAGGCTGATCGACTGAGCGAGCCGGATCCCCTTCTTCGCCATGGTCGTGAGGGGGAGCGCCGCGATCCTTTCGCGCGCGATCCACTCCCAGTTCTTCCGGCCGCGCGTGCTCGCTTCGGTTCGCGACGAATACACCGTCACCTCATATCGCTTGTTCAAGATGGAGTGCTTGAAACTTCCCAGCGACTCGGGTTCGCTCGATCGCGCGGGCAGTTCGTCGAGAAGATCGAGCATGCCCGCCATGCGCCCGCTGTCGGGGCGGCGCCGCATGAGCAGGCGCCCGGCCTTGTCGCTCAGCACGTAGAGAGTGCGTTCGGCCGCGATCGGCTTCTCCTTCACACGAGGCGTCGGCAGCTCGCCCACGCGTCCGCTCGCGAGCGCGCCGCACTTCGCGCGCACGGGGCACCCGGAACAGCCGGGGGAAACGGGCGTGCAGATCATCGCGCCCCATTCCATCATCGCCTGGTTAAAGTCACCCGGGCGCTGCTGCGAAACGAGCCGGCCCGCGATCTCCCAGAACTGCTTCTTGTCTTTCGTCGAAGTCCAGGCCCCTTCCACTTCGAAGAAGCGCGCGACCACACGAAACACGTTGCCGTCGAGAATCGGCGCCGGAATCCCGAACGCGATCGAACGGATCGCGCCTGCCGTGTACGCGCCGATGCCGGGAAGCGCGAGCAGCTCGCTTTCGTCCGACGGAACGACACCGCCGTGACGCTCCATGACCGCTTCGGCACCGGCTTTCAGGTGCCGCGCGCGCCGGTAATACCCGAGCCCCGACCATTGCGCGAGCACGTCGTCGATCGGCGCCTCGGCCAGGCTTCTGACGTCCGGAAACTCGGAAAGAAACCGCTTGTAGTGCTCGATGACAGCCGCCACGCGCGTCTGCTGCAGCATGATTTCCGAAACCCACACGCAGTACGGGTCGTTCGTCTCCCGCCACGGGAGATCACGCTTGTTCGCGTCGTACCAGCGCAGCAGTGCGCGCCGTAGATACGCCGTGTGTTTCGGTTGCGTGGGCATGTTCCGAGCGTAGGGGGCGTCCGTTCGTGATGTCAACCGAGGGCGCGCCCCGCGGTCGAGCGAAAGAAATCGTGCTCGGGGACTCCGGGACTGGCGGGAAGCGGCGCTTGATTACGAGGCAGCATAGGGAGCGCTTTGGCGGCTCCGTGAGTTCGTGATATTGTTTTGTATCACGAACTATGACCGCGCTGCCAGAAAATTTGTTCGGGGTTCTGGTCTGGCAACGGCCGGCTCGGATTCGCGCAGAGGTAGGGCCGAACCGAGCCCAGCCGATAAACTCAGCAGAAAACTGGCGGCGTCTTGGCCATGGCCCGAAATCCGGGGGCCACCTCTGACTCCGGCTCGAACGCGGCGCCCCCCCGTCCAAGGCGCATTCCAAGAAAGGGGTACCGGCAGCGGTCAACCCAAAGCTTCCGACTTCGCGCCCCGAGCAACAAGAAAGTCTTCCCCGGGGGTCACGGTTTTGTCGGGAGGAGGAGTGCCGTGGGCTAGGCTCGGTGCTCATCTAAAGAGACTCTTGATGTCCGTCCAAGAGGATGGCGCCGATTCGGTGCTGCCGGCGACGACAACGAGAGCGCCAAACTCGTTCGTCACGGATCCATCCTCGAATACCTGATCGACCCACGTTGCATCATTAATTGTCAACTCAATTTGTCCAGTCGCAATCGCCCTGTATCGAGCTGTGGCAGCAAGCAGCTGACTAGGAAAGTCGCCAGCACCACCGATGCCGAGACACAACGAATCATGTGATGGGCCCGACGGAAATGTTGTCTCAGGGTGAAAGGTCACATCCAAAAACTCAAGCCCGTCATTGGACTCGCAAAGATACAGATTCCACGTAAAGAGGTTCTCGGACCACGTAAACCAAGCATCCACCGATATGGTGTCATATAGAGAGACGTAGACGGTGTCGGGGGGGCCAAGAAATCCGTTCAAGTCCAAATCGACCGGACCAGCACCCGCCTTACCTACCACGCAACTAGAAGCAATCAGCCAGGCGAGCGCATACGGTGCCCAGACACTGGCATTACCGGAGCAATGTAATCTTACTAGCATAGGTACTCCCTCCTTGGCGCAGCCTTACAAGATACACCCCACTACCAACGGGGCGCCCCCTGTCGTCTGTTCCGTTCCAACTCTCATTGGCGAGGCCACTTTTCCGGTGTCCATCGAAAAGTGTACGTATCAAGCGTCCTTCTACTGAATAAACTTGCAACGATACTGGCCCAGAATGCGCCACCCAATAACTGATGTTCGTAACTGGATTGAACGGTGATGGTTGAACCATAAGATAAGTCGGGTCAGCTTGGTCATCACTTGCTTCGAAGGGTGGCGTGGATGTCTGGATTCCGAGCGGAAATCTCAACAAAAAGACATCCCAATGTGATGGAGAGGAGCCCCCTGCGTATGACGTATCGTATGCATCTCGCGTAACAGGGAAATCCAAAGATTCCGTAAATCCACTCAGAGTCACATCTTGCCCGACTATGGCAGTTCCGCCTCTTGAGATGTCGCTCCCCGATCCACCAATGTAGGTTGAGTATAGGATCGTTTGCAGGTTCGAGTCCAACTGTGAAACAACTATATCGGATTCCCCATTGGGGAGAAGGTCAATCGCACTGAAAGTTGTCGGGTAGTCATCCGAGTCAGTGTGTCCGACTATTACCGGCCGACAACCGTCGTCAACAACAACTCCCCATATTTGGTCATCAAGGGCCCCTCCAATGTACGTAGAGTAGACTGGCGCCTGAATGTCCGGGTCATATACCACTAGGAACCCATCGGTCTGACCGGCCTTTGTTTCGCTATGAGCACCGGAGCTAGTGGGGAAGCTATCCGAAGTTGTGTAGCCAGCAACCACGATGCGCCCCTGGCAATCCGCAACCGCCGACAGGGCTCGGTCACTCAGTTCACCACCTAAGTATGTGCTATGGATGATATTGCTCCGAGACGAGTCAAGTACCGTAATGAATCCGTCCCGGGGCCCTCCCAATGTCGCGTCATATGGTGACTCAAGTGGGAAGTCAGACGAGTTTGTGTTCCCACAAATGGTCAGGACATTGCCGCCACCAACAACCAAATCCCGAGGCTGGTCATAGTCATTACCCCCCAAGTACGTGGAATACAAGAGCGATTGGGCCCGGTCATCGAACTCTGAGACGAATACATCTGCGTCATCGTTCAAGGCGTCCTGAATCGCGCCGGCAGTTGTAGGGAAATTCTCACTTGCCGTGTCCCCGGTTACAATGATTCGACCGGGCCTCTCAAGGGATAGGTCTCTCCCGTATTCACCGTTGTCACCCCCAAGAAACGTCGAGGCGATTAGGGTATCACCGCCTGCTGAGAGTATAAAGAGAGTTAGGTCCCCAAAGCTCGTTGAGTCAGCCAACGTGACATCATAGGCATTGGGGCTTGTCGGGAAGTCAGGCGAGTTTGATCTCCCCACTACGAAAGCCCTTCCAGTTGTGTCCAGTTTTACTTTTCTCGCAACATCATCCCTTCTCCCACCGATCAGCGTTGAATAGATTAGCTCATTACCGGCGGCGTTTATCTCCGTTACAATCGCGTCAAAAAGCCCGTCCAGGGTATCATCGTAGCTTCCGGGCGTTGTTGGAAACCCATCGAAGTAGCTTGTCTCCCCCACCGAGACAACGTTTCCCGAGGAATCCGTAGCCAGGCTATAAGACGACTCACTGCCTATTCCGCCAAGGTATGTGCTCCACTCGAGACCGGGGTCGATCGTGAAACCCTTGGTTGAATCAACTCCCCGCACCTCATATGTCAGCGTATCCCTTCCAAGTATGACGTACGCCACGCCCGCAAAATCGTTGCCGTCCTGAATAATTGTTGGGGCAGTTTCACGGTAGGTGTCAAAGCCAAGATGCAACGATAGCGTCTCATCGCTTCTTATGGTCAACGAATCAACACCCTCGTAAAGTATCCTCAGCTGCTGGAGGTCAGCTCCTGGAGCAACCTCCACATCATACTTGAGCAGGCCCCCTAGACTTCGGTACACAATATCAATGCCTTCGTAGACATTGCTGTACTCAACGGTTTCATATGGATTTGCACCAGTAACCCACTTGGCCCGGTCATCTCCCAAAAAGAAATTGTAGGTGCCCGGCGCTTGAGTACCCCCTTCAACAGAACCGCCTTCGCTGCGATCAAGAAATGTGCATTGAATTGCGTTACCGATGCGCCGGCGGCTGTTTGGGCCGTCGACTATGTCTCGCACAATATCGACCAATATTCCATCAGTCCGAAACGATACCGAGCCGCTCGACCTAGCTGTGTAATACAGAGTCGAGCGTGGCAATTGCCCTTTGTTCTCAATAAAGTGTGCTCCCACTGAATAGGGACGTGCAGCGTCTTCGCGGCCTCCCCCCTCGCCGCTCTGCGCTTCCTCGGTACCGCTTGCGCAGACCGTTGCGATCGAACCCACTACGAACTCTCGTTGTGCCAGCGTGTCATCCATCCAAGCAGACATTTCCAGGTCAGAGATGAAATCGGAGCAATCTCCAGGCTCAGTCACCAAGAACCGCAATCGCGCAACCTCTACAGGTGTGTGCAGCAGGGTGCTCATGGAGAAATCCGTCGCCTGTAACAGCACAGTTCCGTCACTGTTTTCCGAAACTGGGACACACTCCCATCCACTCGGGCTGACGTAAATCTCGGTCAGAGTGTCCTGAATCCACTCTAAGCTCCCGGACGTATCGCCGAAGGTCAGGCCGAACGCGTAAAGCGAGTCTGTTTCGGTTAGCCAAATCCGAACAAGGACAGTGTCGCCTTCGTCGACACCGACCGAATCAGGCCCGTTCGTAGCATTGGAATCGAGGTCTGCCACAATCGAGAGGCCAGCAACGGCCGAAGAAGAAAGGGCAAACAGCGCGAGAACGATTGAGATTCCTAAGAAGCGAGTAGGGAACATTGACGGCCTCCTTAGTACCAGAGGGCAGTCGCTGAAGAACACGGCACCCCTGGTTAGGGCATTGCAAGGAGTGCTCAGGTTCCCTGAGAGGCGAACCCGAATAGATGTGACCATAGGATGCAGGTCCTTATCCAAACGGTCTATACGTATGTTCCACACATAAAACGTTATGTGAGCGAAAGCCTCGTAAAATCCGCGCTTCTTCCGGTTTGGTCCAGTATCTTCGCGGGGAGGTCGGCGCGGCTTAACGGGGTCCGTCATCACCGACACTCCGGCCTTGACTCCAGCGAATCAGGACTCCAACCGGTCGCGCCCGGCTCGTAATCGCACCCTCCCCTCCCTCCGATGCCGCGTGCCTCCGCTCTCTTTGAGAGGCACGGGGCTTCTCGGTTTCAGGGAGGAACAAGCTATGCACGAACCAAACGAACTCATCTTCGGAACTCACTTCGAAAGGCTTCTCCGGGCGAAACTGCTTGGCGCTCAGAAAGTGAAGTACGCTCTCGCGCTTCTCTTCGGATTCTGGCTCTGCGGACTTTTGGTCGAAGCGCTTCGCGCCTTATCCGGATTGAACCGTATGGAACTCTTCCGGAGACGGAGCAAAGGAAAAGGGCCCGACCCCCGAACGAGGATCGGGCCCACGTGGTCGTTAGGCCCGCGGATGAACCGGGGAGCCGAGCTCGCTTAAGCGCTCGGGCGTGAAATGAAGGTCGCGCTCGATGCGAAGACCGGAAGGACTCTGAGCAGCCTCGAGCTCGCGAAGACTGAAGTAGCCAGGCAAATCGCTGCTCCAAACTCGCCCCGCCCCCACTGGCCCGCCTCCAGCCGACGTGATATCTTCTCCCTGTCCGGAATACGCAGTCAACCATTTCAGTTCATAGAGCTCGCATCGGCTTTTCGAAGCTCGCACCGAGACGGAGGATTCGCACGTGTCAGGGAAGACGCAATGGAACAAGGTCGCCGTTGTCGGCGGCGGCAACATGGGGAGCGGAATCGCGCAGAAGATCGCGACCGAGGGGATTCCGGTGGTTCTCGTCGACCTGAACGAAGCCGCCGTGGCTGCCGGCCTCGAGCGGATCAAGACGACGCTTGCCGAGGGCGTGGAGCGCCGCATCTTTCGCGCCGAGCAGGCCGAGCAGATCCTGGCGCGCGTGACGGGAGCGCACGATCTCGCGGAAATCGCGGACGCCGATCTCGTGATCGAAGCGGTGTTCGAAGATCTGGACGTGAAGCGCAAGCTGTTCCGCGATCTCGACAAGGCGTGCGGCCCGGATACGATCCTGGCGACGAACACGTCTTCGTTCTACGTGCAGTCTGTCGCCGACGCGACGAAGCGCGCCGACCGCGTGGTCGGCCTTCACTACTTTTATCATCCCGCAAAAAACCGTCTCGTCGAAGTGATCCCGGCGAAGGAAACGTCCGACGCCACGTACAAGCGCGCCTGGTCGCTGCAGGAGATGATCGGCAAGACGCCCATTCACTCCGAAGACGCGCCCGGTTTCGTCGTGAACCGCTACTTCGTGCCCTGGCTGAACGCGGCCGTACGCCTGCTCGAAGAGGGCAAGGGGAACGAGGCGACGATCGACGCGGCGGCGAAGAAGGCGTTTCGGATCGGCATGGGGCCCTTCGAGCTCATGAACGTGACGGGCGTTCCGATCGCGTTTCATGCGGCGACGACGCTCGGCAAGGAGCTGGGCGACTTCTACGCGCCCGCGCGCGGCCTCGCCGGCCAGGTGGAGAAGGGCGAAAACTGGTCGCTCGACGGCGCTATCGAAGAGGCGAGGTTCGCGGAAATCGGCGACCGCCTGCTTGCCGTCACGGTGTACGTCGCGGCCAGGCTCGTCGAAGAGAACGTCGCCTCGATCGAAGACACGGATATCGGCGCCCGCGTCGGCCTTCGCTGGGCGAAGGGTCCGTTCGAGCTCGCGAACCTTGTCGGCCTCGCAAAAATAAAGTCGAGCGTCGACGCGCTCCGCGCACAGTACGACCTGCCGCCGGCAACGCTGCTCGACGAGCGCGCCGCAAAGAACCTGCCGTTCACGTTCGAGGTCGTGACGCTCGGCGTGACAGGCGGCATCGCCACGCTCACAATCCGGCGCCCCGACGCGATGAACGCGCTGAACGAAGCAGTGGTCCGTCAACTGACGCAGCGGTTCGACGAAGCGGAGAAGCGGGGGGATGTAAAAACGATCGTGCTCGACGGTTCGGGCAAGGCGTTCGTGGCGGGCGCCGACATTCGCTACTTCGTGAAGAACATCAAGGCGAACCGTCTCGACCGCATCCGGGAATTCACGCGCGCCGGGCAGGATCTGCTGAAGCGCATCGACCGCTCGAAGAAACAGATCATCGCGAAGGTCGACGGACTTTCGCTCGGCGGCGGCAGTGAACTCGCGCTCTGCGCGGACGAAATCGTCGTGACCGACCGCGGCATGTTCGGCTTCCCGGAAACGGGCATCGGTATCTATCCCGGCCTCGGCGGCACGCAGCGCACGCGCGAGCGAATCGGCGTCGCGATGGCGAAATACCTCGTGTACACGGGCCAGATGATCGACGGGAAAACCGCGGTCGCGATCGGCCTCGCGGACCATTTCGTTCCGCGGGACCAGGTGGACGCGAAAATTCGCGAACTCGCCGCGAATCCGACGCCGAAGGAACGCGCCGTGAAGCCCGCGCCCCCTCAGTTCGAAGCCGTGACGAAGTATCTGACCGCGCACACTGCCATGGAGATCTTCGCGGGCAGGGCGGACCCCGGCGATGACGTCGCGACGCAGAAAACGGCGAAGAAAATCGCTTCGAAGGCGCCGATCGCGCTTCGGATCGCGGAAAAACTGATTGAAGGTGGGGATGGAAGGCCCCTCGACGAAGGCCTCGAGATGGAACTCGCCCATCTCGAGGAAATCTTCTCGTCGGAGGATGCTCTTACCGGTCTATCCTCGCTCGGAGGGGGCCGTCCCGAGTTCAAGGACCGGTAGTCGAACCGGCGGTTGCGCGATTCGACTTATGCTGATCAGCGTCTAAACGTGAATGAGGTTTTCCGAACCCCAGACACTGACTCGTCGAATCTGCGTGAACGGAATGAACTGCGTCACTCCCTGTACTTCGCCCTTTTTCTTGGCTTCGTACGCGACTTCAATGTAGTCGCCGCCGACACTCACGAGCTTGGCTTCGAACGTTTCCAGGTCGATAGCGTCCGTAATGGCGCCGCGACGGAAACTCTGCGGATTCACGACCGTAACAGGGCTACCTTCCCACCCTCTCAGGGTGTCGGCAAAGCTTCCCGACATTCGGCTCTCCTTTCGCTGACGTTGTGAAGATCGTCCAGAATTCCAGCTAAGCCGTAATGATAGCAACAACTTCTCATGGGGGAAAGAGTCAAAATGTCCCCCCGGTACCGCGATACGCCCACGGGGCCCCTGCGGGACCCTCGGTCCTAGACTCATGTTATCAGGGAACTTACCGATATTCAGATTGGAAGGACCAGTGAACATGACCTGGATAGAATCACGTCTGCGCCCGGAAGTGCAGGGCGACCCGTATCGCCAGATTTGTCGCGCGCTCATGAAGGAGTCGAGTGACGGCGTCGTCATTCTGGGCCCCGACTGGACCGTCGACGACATCAACTACCGCGCGCGCAAATACCTCGACCTCGTCGGCAGGAGTCTGGCCGGACTGCGACTGCTCGATCATCTCTATTCGACCTATACGCCCACGTTGAGCCGCGGCATTCTCGAGAGCGCGAACACGGACGAAGTGCGCTTTCAGATTCACCGCATCGAAGAAGGACCACTTCCCGGGCTGACGCTGAACGCGTTCCTGCGCAAGTGGCGCGACCCGCAGGGCGGCAACGACATCATCATGCTCTTTCTTCGCGACTACACGCAAAGCCGCCAGCGCGAGTCGATGATGAACGATTTTCTTTCGACCGTTTCGCACAAGCTTCGCACGCCGCTTGCCATTGTAATGGCGAACGCCGAGATGCTCACCGATCCCGGAACCGGCGATCTGAACGAGCATCAGAACGAAGCCCTGCAGGAGATTCAGGGGGGCGCGAAAAAGCTGGAGAAGCTGATCGAAAAGCTGCTTTCGTTTGCGACGCCCACGATCGCGGCCGAACTCGACACGTCGGTGGAGGTGCTCTCCGATTTCCTGACCAGCTATGTGAACGACGTCACGCGGAAGGAGCGGCCGCGTTCGTTCGCACTCACCCTGGAAATCGAAGACACGGCGAAGGCGGTGCAGTTCCGCTTCGCGCTGCTTCGCATGGTTCTCGACAACCTGATCGAAAACGCGGTGAAGTTCAACACGCGTGAGAACGCCGAGATCAGCATCGAAGCGTGTGTGCGGGACGAAGATCGTGTCGAAATCGCGATTCGCGATAATGGCACGGGGATTCCGGCCGAAGACATCGACCGCGTGTTCGACAAGTTCTATCAGATCGACCGCTTCCAGACGGGGCGCGTGGACGGCGCCGGACTCGGTCTCGCGCTCGTGAAGCGCATCATGCAGACGCAGGGCGGTTCGATCGAAGTCGCCTCCGAACTCGGCAAGGGCTCCGAGTTCAAGATCACCTTTCCGACGGCGAACGCAGTTTCGTAATCGCGTCGAGGCCGTCTCCACCGAACCATTTTTCCGTAAAGTGCAGGAAGTCGGCGGGCGGGTCCGCGAAGAAGAAGCGCTCTTCGTCGCCGGGTACCGTAAGCGTGAGCGCGAAGGCGTGCAGCAGCAGGCGGTCCGTTTCTTCTCCACCGCCGTACACCGTGTCGCCCGAAACCGGATGCTCCGCGTCGGCCGTGTGCAGACGGATCTGGTGCCGCCTCCCCTCGCGGATCTCGACTCGGGCCAGCGTGCGCCGCTCGTTCTTCGCGCGCGCGATCGGCGTCACGAACGTCTGCGCTGCAATCCCGTTCGCGTCGATCTTCATCCGCTTGCCGCTCTGATGCGCCATCCCTTTGCGAATGTTCAGCGAGCGCACGAGATTGCCGTCGAGAATCGCAACGTACTCTTTCTTCACGCGATGGAGCCGCCAGAGCAGGCGCAGATCTTCGTAGTCGTCCTGGGTGCGGGCGGCGAGAATGACGCCCGAAGTCGCGGTATCGAGCCGGTGTACGAGCCCGCCTTCGAGCGGCCCGCCGACGTCCGCCAGCGCCGGGTAGCGCGCGACGATTCTGCACGCGAGTGCGTTCGTATCGCGATGGGATTTCGGAAGTGTGGGAAGGCCCGGCTGCTTGTTGAACGCGATCATGCGCGCCGTTTCTTCGATCACGACGAGTTCGCCTTCGGGGTCGGGCAGAATCGTGGCCTGGCGAAGGGCGTGATACCAGGCAAGCGGGATGCGATCGCCCGGCTGCACGGGGTAGCTCTTGCGGACCGGGCGGCCGTTTACGAGCAGGCGTTTCTCTTCGATCTCGCGACGGATGATCGCGCGCGACAGGCCCTCCAGCCGTGCGGGCAGGAACACGTCGATACGAGTCCCCGCGTCTTCCTCGCCCACGAGGATCTCGGCCTGCTCGAAACTGTCGTCCTTTGTCACCGCGCGCTCTCCCCTGTTTCGTATGGCGCCGCCATCGCCGTTTGCAGCGTTTCGGCCGACGTGATCGGCGCGTCACAGACGTAATCGCGGCAGATGAACGCAGTCGTTTCGTCCACGTTCTCTTTCCCTTCGAGGATCGGCATGAGCTTCGCAGCCCTGCGATCCTTACCATCCCAATATACGAAGATTGCGTCAGGGATGAAACGCCTGCTCACGGTTTCGACGAACGCCTCGGTCGCGGGGTCGTCGTCGCCACCCACAATCACGATCTCGCGCGGGCCGCGGGTGTGAAACGCGAACGCGCAGAGCATCGCCGCGGTACCGCCCGGGCTCCGGCCCATGGGACCGGCGAACGTGCTGAACAGGCTCTGCAGTTCCATCTCGTACCGCTTGTTCCCGGTGTAGCGCTCGAGCCTCGCGAGGTTCATCGCCGCGATCGAATTCCCCGAAGGCACCGAGCCGTCGAAAAAGTTTTTCGCCTGCGCGATCAGCTCTTCGTTCTCGTCCCCCGAGTAATGAAACCCGCCGCCGGCAGGATCCATGAAGAGCTCCATCGTACGGTCGTTCCACTTTACGGCGCGTTCCAGATAGTCGACATCGAACGTCGTTTCGTAGAGGTCGACAAGCGCCTGCACATAGAACGTGTAGTCGTCGAGGTAGCCCGGAATCTTCGCCTCGCCTTCTTTGTACGTGTGCATCAGAATGTCGCCCTTGACCATGTTCTCCTGGATGAACCGCGCGGCCTTCTTCGCGCGTTCGACATAGCGCGCATCCCCGAGGCCACGCCCCGCTCGGGCAAACGCCGAGATCGCGAGCGCGTTCCACGACGCCAGCGCCTTGTCGTCGAGCCCCGGCCGGATCCGTTTCGCGCGGACGGCGAGCATCTTCGAATCGGCCTTCGCGAGCGCTTCGCGCACGTCGCTCTCCGAGCGCCCGGTCTCGGCCGCGATATCTTCGATCGTACGCGCGAGAAAGAGCGTCGTCGTGTTGTGCTCGAAATTGCCCTGCGCGGTCACGCCGTAGCGCGCCATCACGAGGTCCGCGTCATCCGCGCCAACGACAGCGCGAACCTCGTCCGGAGTCCATACGTAGAACTTCCCTTCCTCGCCCTCGCTGTCCGCGTCTTCCGACGAAAAGAAACCGCCGCGATCGAACGACATTTCGTTCATGAGGTACCCGAGAATCTCGTCCGTAATCCGGCGATACTCGGGCTCGCCCGTCATCTGATACGCCGCGAGGTACACGGGCGCGAGCAGCGCGTTGTCGTAAAGCATCTTCTCGAAGTGCGGGATGAGCCATTTCTCGTCGACCGAGTAGCGATGAAAGCCGCCGCCGAGCTGATCGTACATGCCGCCCTTCAACATGCCGTCCAGCGTCCCTTTGATGACGTTCAGTGTCTGGGCATCGCCCGTTTCATAATAGTGGCGAAGAAGGAGCATGAGCCGCGCGCTCGGCGGAAACTTCGGCGCGCCGCCGAACCCCCCGAACCTGCGGTCGTACGATCGGTTGAACTGGTTGACAGCGACCTCGACGTCCACACCAGCGAGCGACTCGGCCCCCGCGGGACCCTTCGAACTCTCCCGAATGCGCTCCAGGAGCTCCTCCATCTTCGCCACAGTCTCCGGATCGTTCTTCGACTCCTGATAGAATCCCGAGACCTGCCCGAGCAGCGTGCGGAAGCCGGGGCGGCCGCCCTGATCCTCCGGCGGGAAGTACGTGCCCCCGAAGAACGGCTTCTTCTCAGGCGTCAGAAATACCGTGAGCGGCCAGCCGCCGCGCCCCGTCATGATCTGGACGGCGGTCATGTAGATGCCGTCGACGTCGGGGCGCTCTTCGCGGTCGACCTTGATGTTCACAAAGAGCTCGTTCATGATGGCAGCGATCTCTTCGTTCTCGAACGACTCGTGCTCCATCACGTGGCACCAGTGGCAGGCGCTGTAACCGATGGAGAGCAGGATCGGTTTGCCTTCTTCGCGCGCCTTCTCGAACGCCTCTTCGCCCCACGGGTACCAGTCGACCGGATTGTGCGCGTGCTGGAGCAGATAGGGGCTCGTTTCGCGCGCCAGACGGTTCGTGTGCGCGTGCTTCGCGTCGCCCGCATCGCCTTCATCGCCTGCGGCGGAAGGTGTGCCGCCCGAGTCGTCGCGGCACGACATGCCGGAGATGAACAGAACGAGCGCGCAGCATAGAATGGAGATCGAACGGGTCACGGAATCGCTTTCGATGAGAGTGCGGGGCTTTCCCGCAGTATAGGGCATACGGTTTTAGCGTGCGACCGAATCACCGGCACGCGTGAGGGACGTTCGTGAAGCCAGCAGCGGCAGACAAACTGACATTCGCGTTTCACCGCCTGCAGGAACGGCTGAGCGCGGACGGCCGCTTCGTTCCGATCGAGGACCTGATCGGCATCAGCGGCGCGCTCTTTCGCATGAACTGGAAAGCGTGGGACGCACACTCTGCCGCCGTCTGCAGCGGCGACCCGCTCCGGAGGGCCGCGCACGCCTACGGGTTCGACCTCGCGCCCGACGACCCGTACGCGGAGCGCGAGGGATTTCGGCCGGTCGAAGACCAGGGACCGATGACGCTCCGCGACCGCATTACACTCTTCAAGCAATCGATCGAAGAAGGGCAGCGGCTCGCGCACGAAGAAGAGTTGGATGACGCGGACGGGGGCGAGGGCACGGACGCGAATGGGGGCGAGGGCGTGAATGGGGCCGACGGCGAGAACGGGTCCCCCCGGGTTTACGCGTCGGGGTTCGCGGCCTACCGCGCGCTCGCCGGTGACATTGCCCCCGTGCGACGGACTTCCGCGACCGAAGACGTGTGGCTTTCCTTGCGCGCCGTGTTCGAATCGATCAGTATCAGCCGCAGAATGTGCGCGCTCTACCTGAACCATCTCGCGAACTTCATCGGCGTCGCTCCCGCCATCGCACCGTTTCGCCGTGAATCGCAGGCGCTCGGGGATGCATCGCGCATCGTCACTTCGATCCTGTCCGGCCGTGACGAAGACGAACGCTCGCTCGTCATTCCCGTGCTCGAAGCCGAAGTCGCCTATCGCGAAGCGATCGAGGCGCTCGCAAACGCCAGGGAGCCCGCATGAAAGTAGCGATCACGGGCATTTATCCCGAGAGCGAAGACCGTATACGCGGCGGCGTCGAAGCCGCCACGCTCCGCCTCAGCCAGGGACTCGCGCGCCGCGGCGACATCGACGTGCATGTCGTGATCTGCAACTCGGGCCGCGCGCCCGGCATCACGAACCCCGAGCCCAATCTCACACTGCATTCGATCGGCGGCTCGAAACGCTTCGGCAATGTGCTGTTCTCGATTCCCGACCGCCGCCGGATCTCGTCGTATCTCCGCAAGCTGAAACCCGACGTCGTGCACGCGCACAGCCTCGACCGCTTCGCGCTCGGTGCGATCGCGAGCCGCCTTCCCACCGTTGTTACGATTCACGGCATCATCGAAATGGAGTCCGCGCTCGAAACCGAGTTCGCGCACAAACTGCGCGGATCGATGCGGAACCGCCTCGTGCACGCCGCGCTTCGCAAAGCGAGAAACGTGATTCTGCTGAGTCCCTACGTCGCCGAACACTACGCCGGCGACCTCCGGCGCGCCAACACCTGGACCATCGAAAATCCCGTAGCCGACTCGTTCTTTGCGATCGACGAACCAGAAGAACGCAACACTGTTCTGCATGCCGGGCTGCTCATCCCGCGCAAGGGCATCGACAACCTGCTGCAGGCTGCGCGCATCGCCCGCGCCGAAATTTCGGACATCAAGATTCGCTTCGCCGGCGGCGCCACGATCCCCGACTATAAAGAGGAGATCGATCGTACCGTCAGCGAACTCGGCCTCGAAGAGAATGTAGTGTTCCTGGGCAACCTTTCGCCCGACGCGCTCGCGCTCGAGTACGGACGGTGCGAGCTGATGGTCATGGTATCGAAGCAGGAAACCCTTCCCGTTGCGATCGCCGAATGCATGGCCGCGGGGAAGCCCGTCATCGCCTCGCCCGTCGGCGGCATTCCGTACATCGTGCGCGAAAACGAAACCGGCTACCTCGTTCCCTACGGCGAGCCCGAACATCTCGCCGAGAAACTCGTTTCGCTGCTAAGCAATCGCAGAATGCGCGAGAAGATGGGCGCCGCGGCCAAAGCATACGCGCGCGAGAGATTTACGATGGAGAGCGTCTGCGACCGGACGGTGGCGGTGTATCGGGAGATCGCGAAGTGAGCGAGCGACGGGCGAGCGCCAAGGCACGCGCCGGCTCCGTGCGAAACGAACCGCTACGCATTCAGCCGCCACAGCTGATAATTGAGCGCCGCCGCGAATCCCACCCAGCAGAGATACGGAACGAGCAGCGCGCCCGCGATCGGGCGCACTTTCCAGAAACTTACGAGCGTCAACAGAATCACGACCCAGAGGACTACGATTTCCACGAAGGCCACCATCGGGAGATGAGCGCCGAAGAATAGATACGACCAGGCACCGTTCAAAACGAGCTGGATGAAGAAAAGCGAAAGCGCACCCCGCGCGCCGCTGAATCCGGCTTGGCGCCAGACGAACCATGCCGCGACGCCCATCATCACGTAGAGCGTGGTCCAGACAGGGGCGAAGACGGTGCCGGGCGGATTCCAGGACGGCTTCGCGAGAGCCGCGTACCATTCACCCGGCATGAACTGCGATCCGACCAGGCCGGCCCCGAGCGATACAAGCACCCAGAGCGCAAGCCCCGCGACATTCTTCATGACGTCCCCTTCACTGTCATCACGGCGCTTCCGGCAGCGGCAATCCCTGGAGCCGCAGGAACCTTCTCAAACATCCGGGCGCCCCCGCGTCTTCTTCTTCTCGCTCGTCTTGCGCTTCGCGTCGAGCCTGCGTTCTTTCGACGCGCGGGTCGGCTTCGTCTTGCGGCGACGTTTCGGCTTCTTGAGGCGCGCTTTCAGCTTCGCAATCAGACGCTCCCACGCCATCACGCGATTGCGAACCTGCGAACGGCTTTCGGTCGCCGTCACGACAATGCCCGTCGGAATGTGCCGCAGGCGAACACCCGTCTCGTTCTTGTTCTTGTGCTGTCCGCCCGGACCGCCGACGCGTATGAAGTCTTCCAGCGTCTCTTTGCGTATCTGGTCTTCGTCGAGGTGAATCGTCATCGCTGCATTTCTCGTTCCTGATTTTGTTCCGGGTCTCCTTCGCGATCTCGTTCGCGATCCTCTTCCATCTATCGGCCGTGCCGTCAACGGTGCCGCTAACCGTGCCGTCTGCTAACCGTGTTGCAGATTCGCGAGACCGATCGCGTGCATGCTCTCGAAAACGCGATCGATATCCGCCGGCGTCGTCCGATGCGAGCAGACGGAAATGCGTATCACCACGCGGCCGTTCAGCTGCGTTGTCATGACAAATGCTTCGCCCGAGAGCTGCAGCTCATCGCAGATCGTCTGGTTCAACCTGTCGATCTCGGCTTCGGTCGCCTCGTCGCGCCGTCCCCCCTGCATGCTCGCGGGCACGAACCGGAACGAGTAGATGTAGAGGTTCGGCTCATGCAGCACCTCGAAGTCAGGCGACCGCTTCACGAGCTCGTGCATATGCTGCGCGCACTCGTTGTTCTGCCTGAGCAGCTTGCGATACCCGGCTAGCCCGTACTGCTTGATCATCATCCACACTTTGAGCGCGCGAAAGCCGCGCGACATCTGCGGCCCGAAGTCGTAATAGTTGAGCCCGTCATACTCCGTGGGGATCGTGCCGCGCAGATAAGGCGCCGACATGGAAAACGACCGTCGCAGGCGCTCGGCATCACGCACGAGTACCGCCCCGCATTCGTACGGCACGTAGAGCCATTTGTGCGGGTCGAGAGTGAGCGAGTCCGCGCGCTCCATGCCCCGATACTGGTCGCGTTTTTCGGGAAGCATCGCGCCGAACGCGCCGCATGCGCCATCCGCATGAAACCAGAGGCCGTATTCCTCACAGACATCCGCGATCTGCTCGATCGGATCGACCACGCCCACGTTGATCGAACCGACCTGCGCGACCACGCAGAACGGAATCTCTCCCGCCGCAAGGTCCCCCTCAATCGCCCGACGGAGCTCGCCGACGTCCATCGACAGATCATCCCGCGACGGCACCGGCACGACCGCGCTCCGTCCGATGCCGGTCATGTCGGCCGCCGCCTTGATCGAAACGTGGCCTTCGTGATCGGACATATAGAGCCGGAAACGGCCGGTTCGCTCCGGCGACTGCAGCCCCGACTCCGCCATGTCGTACTGCGCCGTGTTCCGGAGCGCGGCCGTGAGCGCCGTGAAGTTCGCCATCATGCCGCCCGACGTAAAGAGCCCGCCGCAATCGACCGGGTAGCCGATCGCTTCCGCGATCCATCGAATCGTGCGCCGCTCGATCTCCGTCGCCGCCGGCGCCGGCTTCCAGCCCCCGGCGTTCATGTTCACGGCCGCCGCCAGCGCCTCCGCCAGCGTCGCGATCATCGCGCCCGAGCCGTTCACGTATCCGAAGTAGCGCGGGGAGCCGAGATGCGTTGCGTTCGGCAGGATCTTCTCATCCCAGGCGTCCAGAATCGAGTCCGGGGACTGCCCTTGCTCCGGCAGCTCCTCCTCGAACGCGCCCGCGACTTCATCCGCCGTCTTTCTCGGATAGACGGGGAGATCGCGAATCGACTCGTAATATTCCGCGATCATGTCGATCGTTCGATACCCGAGCCTGCGGAATTCCTCGGAACTCATGTCAGGGTCGTACCAGTCCGACACGCCGGCCTCCTTGGCGATAGGGTCCCCCGGTGAGTTCGAACACTACCACATGGCTCCTTGCGCCGAGCTTTCCTGGGCGGCGGGGTGGCGTGGCGGGTCCTGTCGCGCCGCGACACCCCACACCTCGTCAGGCTCGGTGCGGGGTCCCCGTCCGGCGCGCCACCCGCCACGGTCCCGCACAGGACAACCTCAACACCCCTCGCCCGCGAGGGGAAAGGGGAAAGGAGATAAGAGGGGGAAGGAGAAAGAAAGGGATCGGAGTATCCATTCCCCATCCCCTCCTATCCCCTCCTGTTCCTTACTTCGCGCGGAGGCGTCGGCACTGCCGCAGCATAGGACGGGGAATGAGTACTCGAATGAATGCGAAACTCCCTCCTCCCGCCCTCGTGCATCGGCCCCCGCAGGCCGAGCCCCATTGGAGGACCGCGGGCACGGTGCCCCTCGTTCCGAACCCGATGACAGACGGTCCGACAGGGCGAGGCCGAGAGGGAAACCTATCTCCTCCCACTCCCTCCTGTTCCTCACTTCGCGCGGAGGCGTCGGCACTGCCGCAGCATAGGACGGGGAATGAGTAATCGAATGAATGCGAAACTCCCTCCTCCCGCCCTCGTGCATCGGCCCCCGCAGGCCGAGCCCCATTGGAGGACCGCGGGCACGGTGCCCCTCGTTCCGAACCCGATGACAGACGGTCCGACAGGGCGAGGCCGAGGAGGCCGATACACGAGGGCGGGATCTTAGGGGATCCTCGCATTCACCTCGCGCCATCACCCCAGTCCTTGCCTGCGCGCCTGTGCGCGCCTATAATCGCCGCGTCAGGAGGGTGATATGAAGAAGGGTCGTGCGAGTCAGAAAGGCGGCGGAACCGCGCAGGCGGAACTGTTCGGCGAAGAAACATCAAGTGAGATGGCAGAGCAGAAAACCAGGGGCTCAAGCAAGACGTCGCAGCTCAAAGTGACGAAGAAGAACCGGACACCGAGCCCGAAAACGCCGAAGTCCAGGGGCGTACACAAGGTCGCGAAGCAGCGCGAGATCTCGGTCAGCGAGTTTTTCGCGAAGAACCGCCACCTGCTCGGGTTCGATAATCCGTCGAAAGCGCTCCTGACGACCGTGAAAGAGGCGGTCGACAACTCCCTGGACGCGTGCGACGAAGCGGGCATCACGCCCGAGATCCACGTCGCGATCACGCAGACACAGGACGACCGCTATCTGGTTTCGGTGCAGGACAACGGCCCCGGGATCACGCCGAAGGAGATCCCGCGCATCTTCGGATCGCTCCTCTACGGCAGCAAATTCCATCGCCTGCGCCAGTCGCGCGGACAGCAGGGCATCGGCATCTCCGCCGCGGGCATGTACGGACAGCTCACGACGGGCAAGCCGATGACAATCGTTTCGCGCGTCAAACGGAACAAGGCCCACCGCTTCAGCATCATGCTCGACACGAACACGAACCTGCCGGTCATCAAATCGGACGAGGAAGTCGAGTGGGAGTCGAAGCACGGCACGTGCGTCGAACTGGAGCTCGAAGCCAGCTACAAATCGGGCCGCCATTCCGTTGACGACTATCTATGGCAGATCGCGCTCGCGAACCCGCACGTCGAGATCCACTACACGCCGCCGAAGGGCGACGCACGCACGATTGCGCGCGCCACGAAAGTGCTCCCGGCCGAAGCGAAGGAGATCAAGCCGCATCCGCGCGGGGTCGAGCTCGGCCAGCTCATGAAGATGCTGAAGGATACGCGCGCGCGCAATCTGAGCGCGTTCCTGCAGACCGAGTTCAGCAGGGTGAGCGGCAAGGTCGCGAGCGAAATTCTCGCCAAGACGAAGCTGAGTGAGAAAACGAGCCCCGCGCGCGCGCATCGCGACGCCGCGGAGTCGCTCTACAAGGCCATTCAGTCGACGAAGATCATGAATCCGGCCACGAACTGTCTTTCGCCGATCGGCGACGACCAGTTGATCGCGTCGCTCATGGAGCGGCACGACGCGGACTTCTGCGCCGCGATCACGCGTCCGACGGCCGTGTATCGCGGCAACCCGTTTCTGATCGAAGCGGCCATCGCGTACGGCGGCAAGTCGTTCAGCGCCGACGAGCCGATCAAGCTCTACCGTCTCGCGAACCGCGTGCCGCTCATGTATCAGAAGATGGCATGCGCGATTTCGAAGAGCGTGATCGATGTTGCCTGGCGCAACTACCTCGTGCAGCAGAGCCGCGGCGCGATGCCGGTGGCGCCGATGGCGGTGCTCGTTCACATCGCGTCGGTCTGGGTGCCATTCACGTCGGAATCGAAAGAGGCGATTGCTTCGTACCCCGAGATCACGAAGGAAGTGAAGCTCGCGGTACAGGAGAGCGGGCGCAAGGTCGCGACGCACATTCGCCGCGGACGCCGGCTTGCGGACCAGGAAAAGAAGAAGAGCTACATCGAAAAGTATATTCCGCATATCGGCATCGCACTGCAGGAGATTCTCGGCCTGACCGACGCGAAGCGGACGACGACCGAAAACAACCTGAAGGACATTCTCGAGAAAAGCCGGAAGCTCTAGCGCCCTCGCGAAAGACCGCGCATCGCGCCGGTCGCTTTGACGCGGGGGCCAGGCCAGACAACGAGGGTAAGACGTGGCAACGAAAAAGAAAAACGGCAACAGCATCGTCGATCAGATTCGCGACGAAGCTTCGAGCGTCGAGACGAAAGTAAACCGCGGCGCGAAGCCGGCCATGAAGTTCCCGATCCGCTCGCTTCAGAACGTCAAGTACGACCCGAAAAAGGGCTTCTTCGAAATGCGCGGGCGGAAGAAAGAGCGCACGCTCACGGTCAACACCGTGAAGACGTTCGCGCAGACGCTGCGCATGATGTCGCTCTCGAAGGAACTGGTCGAAACGGACGATATCGCCACGAAGCGAGAAGCGTACTACGTTTCGAAGAACTGGGAAGAGGCGCGGTTCAAGGAGCAGCCCGAGTCGGACACGGTGATGGACGACGTCGAGGCGCTGTTCGGCGTGAACCGCGAGCAGCTCGGCTTCATCCCGGAAGAGAAAGGCGGCGACGTGGCCGGGCAGCTGGTCGTGATCGACAACGACCCCAGCACGGGACAACCGCTCCGTATCGACTGCACGAAGTTCGGCTCCGGCGCGTACTCGATTCCGATTTCCGTGGAACAGCTCAAGTTCGAAACGAAGGCGAAGTTCATTCTCGTCATCGAAACGGCGGGGATGTTTCAACGTCTCGTGAAGCACAGCTACTGGAAAAGCGCGAACTGCATTCTGATTTCGATGGGGGGCGTTCCGACGCGCGCGTGCCGGCGCTTCATCCGGCGGCTTTCAGACGACAAGCGCATTCCCGTATACGTTTTCGTCGACGGCGACCCGTACGGCATTTCGAATATCTACCGCACGCTCAAAGTGGGCTCGGGAAGCGCGGCGCATCTGAACGAATTCTTCTGCGTGCCGAAAGCGCGTTTTCTGGGCATCACGCCGCAGGACATCATCGACTACGAGCTTCCCACGCATCCGATGAAGGAAGTCGACATCAAGCGGGCGAAGGACGCGCTCAAGAACGATCCCTTCTTCCTGCATCATAAAGCGTGGCAGACCGCCGTGCGGCAGCTTCTCAAAATGGGCGTGCGCGCAGAACAGCAGGCGCTTGCAAAGCACGGCCTGAACTACGTGATCGAAGAGTACCTTCCGAACAAGCTCGCGAACACTAAAGCGTTCCTGCCATAGCCTTGCGCTCCCTCGCGGACATACGCAGCGACTTTCCGATTCTCGCGCGCGAAATCGCGGGGCGTCCGCTCGTCTATCTCGACAACGCCTCCACGACGCAGAAGCCGGCATGCGTGATCGACGCCGTTGCCGATTACTATCGCGGGCATTGCGGGAACGTGCACCGGGGCGTGCACACTCTTTCGATCGAGTCGACGGACATGCTGGAGTCGGCGCGCGCCCGCATCGCGCGGTTCATCGGCGCGCGCGACGCTTCCGAGATCATCTTCACACGAAACACCACCGAATCCATTCATCTCGCCATGCACTCGTGGGCACGCGCGCATCTACGCCCGGGTGATTCGGTTGTCGTCTCTGAGATGGAACACCATTCGAATCTGCTTCCGTGGCAGACGCTCGCGCGCGAACGCAACGTTACGCTTCGCTTTTTACCAATCGGGGCGCGCGAACGTCTTGACCCGCGCGACCTCGATCGCGTCATGGACGACACGACAAAACTCGTCACGTTTACGCATGCCTCGAACTCGCTCGGCATTCTGAACCCGGCGGCGGAACTCATTCGCGCGGCGCACGACCGGGGCGCTCTCGTTCTGCTCGACGCGGCGCAGACGATCGGGCATATGCCGTTCGACGCGCAGGAACTGGACGCCGACTTCGTGGCATTCTCGGCGCACAAGATGCACGGCCCGGCCGGCGCGGGCGCGCTCTACGGAAAGCGCGCCGTGCTCGACACGATGGAACCGTTCATCGCGGGCGGCGGCACGATCGCGAACATCGACCGCACGGGCGCTTCGTTTCTCTCCGTGCCGCACAAGTTCGAGGCGGGAACGCCCGACACGGCGGGATTCGCAGGCTGGGCACGGGCGGTGGACTACGTCGACGAGATCGGAACGGCCCGCATTCACGAACACGCGCATGCGCTTGCCGCGCGCCTGCTGCGCGGACTTGAGTCGCGCGAGGGCGTCACGGTATACGGCCCGGGCGCGGACGAAGAACGCACGGGCGTCGTTTCGTTCAACGTGGCGAATCGATCATCGGAGGATGTGGGACGGGCGCTCGACGCGCGGGGAATCGCCGTACGCGCGGGCGACCACTGCACGGCGCTGCTGCTGCGCGCGCTCGGCCTCGGCGCGACGGTCCGCGCTTCGTTCGCGATCTATAATACGGAAGAGGAAGTCGATGCTCTGCTGGAAGGCGTGAACGCGCTGCTTTGACGAAACGCGCTCGCTACGTGGCGAGCTGCACGTCTACATGAAATCCGAGGATGTCGCACTCCGAGAACGAGCGGACCAGGCGATCGAGAATCGCGTCCGAAGAGTACGTCTCCCCCGCCACGAGAAACGCCTGCCCCATACGAAACGGGGGAAGCGCATCCGAAGTCACGGTTTCGACCATTTTCGTCCGCACGCGCGAAAGGAACGACTCGAACCCGCGGCGGTTCGTGCCCGTCATGACGGCAACGAGTTCGGTTTCCGACCAGGCAACGAGGATATCGTCTCTGCGGAAATTGGCGCGCATGGTTTCCACGGCTGCGGTCGCCGCCTCGTTGTTCAGAGCGATCCCCTCTTCGAGCCCCATGAACTTGACCATGAGCGCCACGCAGTCGACGCCGAAAGTACCGGCACGCTCCAGCGACGCGACCAGGCGGTCCTGGACTTCGCCCTTCAACCGGAAATCATCGTCGACCGCATGAAAGACGCCGGCCTCGGAGTGTCCGTCTTCGTCCGATCGCGAATCCGTTCCCATCGCGCCACGAAACGCGATGAAGGTCGGACGTTCACGACCCGCCCCGCCGGCGATGAGCCCCTCGATCGCTTCCTGCATGTGCGAATGATTGTGACCATAGACGATGATCTCGTCGACGCCGGCCTGCTTGCACCGCGCCTGATCTTTCGCGCGCATTTTCTCGGGGGCGATGAGCAGTACGGGGTTCTGGAAACCGCTGCGCTTCAGCGTAGCGCACACTTCGAGCGAGGAGACGTCGTTCACGTCGAATTCGATGATGAGTACAGCCGGGGGATTCTGCAGAACGGTGGCGATCGCCTCGATCGGCGAAGTGCTGATCGTGACCTGGCACGAATCGTCGAGTTCGCCGAGGAAATCGAGCGGAAAGTTCTTATACGTCAGATAGAAAACGCTGTGTTTGTCGCCCGATGATCGTTCCAATCCGATTCCCCCTCTGATGAATCGCCCCGGTTGCAGGGCATGCCGCACTCATTGTTACTATCGGCCTGACCGGGCACGACAGAAGAGGCGTACGGAATTCCGCTCACTGCGGAAATCTGTGCGGGGAATTGATTGCCCTCCGTGGGACAATCAGGCGGTTGCCTTCTGATTCGCCTTCTGATTCATGCGGCACACGCCTTCGAACGTCACGTTGTCCTGGATGATGAGCGACGGCGCCTTGATTTCGCCGATCATCGTGCACCCTTCCATGAGTTCGATCTTGCCGCGCGCTTCGGCGTTTCCTTCGAGACGGCCGTGCACGACGATGCGCTGCGCGATCACGTTCGCGTTTACTTTGCCTTCGCGTCCGACCATGAGCGTGCCGCTCACGTGAATGTCGCCCTGATACGTGCCGTCGACCTGCATGTTCGACTGGCAGTTGAGCTTGCCGGAAAACGTTGTGTCGCCGGCGAGTACCGACGTGCCGCTTCCGGCGGAGGGGCGGGCTTCCGGAGCGGAGGGCGCCCCGGGCGTTGCGGTCTTCGTGTCTTTGTTGCCGAACATGACTACCTCTCTATCTAATTACATCCTACAAGTTGCGCCCCGGCGACAGCAGGTACACCGGATCGATTGCGTATCCGTCTTTTCGTATTTCGAAGTGGAGATGGGGGGCCGTGGAGATTCCGGTATTGCCCAGGAAGGCGATCGGATCTCCGAGGCTGACTTTGTCCCCCTCCTGCACCACGAGCTTCGCGTTATGACAATAAATCGAATGCAGCCCGTCGCCGTGGTCCAGCACGACTACCCAGCCGTACGTGTCGTTCCAGCCGGCGGCGGAAACGCTGCCCCCGCGCGGCGCCTCGATCAGCGTATTGCGCGGTGCCGCGATATCGAGCCCGGAGTGAATCCCGCCCGACTCGCGCTCTTCGCCGAACTCGGACGACACGAACCCTTCGGCGGGCCAGCGCCACTTCTCATGATACTTGTCGAGATCTTTCTCCAGCTTCTTGAGCTGCTCCGCATCCGGCATGATCGCTTCGGACAGCACGAGCCGCGGAGCGTCCGCGGGAAGCCCTTCCGCGCCGTTTACGCCCGCATCAGCCGCTTCCGCCGTCACGGAGGGCGCCTCCGGGAGCCCGATCAGACTTCGCACGCGCCGATCCATCTCGCGCAGCTCCACGACTTCGGCCTCGAGCCCCTGATAGTGCGTCTCACGGGCTTCCAGCTCCGCCACACGGCCCTGCAGGCTCTGCCAGTTCCGCACGCGATGCATGAGCCCGCCGTATGTCACGATCATGAATGCCACTCCCATGAGCAGAATGACGAGTGCCCCGATCAGAATCACGAGCGTCCGGCGGTCGACCTGCAGCTGGTACGACTTACTGCCGTCAGACGGCGCGATGATCAGAGAATAGCGCTTGTTCGACACGTTGTGCGGCTCCCGATCCGGAATGGCGGAAGGCCGATGGTAAGTCTGCGTCATGAAATTCGTCAATCGGGAATTCGGAGGTCATCGTAGAGGCGATGCTGAAGTGGATACGAGAGAGCGGGGCCGAACGTCCAGGGAAAAGGGTGCTACCGTTTGCGATTGAGTTCCCCAAATAACCGGACTTTCGGACCCCGCGATCTCAGCAACTGTCTTTTGGAGAGTCCATCCTCCTTTCGAACCATAGCCTGCCTGCTCTGTCGGACCGCGGGTTATGGGAGCTCCCACACAACCCATTTCCCGCGGTCCCCTGATTTAGGAGGGCTAGTGAGACCGAAGTCTCGGTCCCTGTGTATTGCGAGGAACGTGCCAAAACGCAAAACTTTGCTATCTCGCGGCATGACCTCATAACTGTTTGTTTTAAAACATCTTATGATATTCGCATTTTGCCCGATTCTCTTGTTCTGTCCACAAAAGTGTACCGATTTGGAGACACCTTGGATCTTAGCGGTGCTCTTTTCGGGGCGCGGGTGATCGTCATCGGGCTCGGAACAAGAGGACGATTCCGAACGAATGGCGCGGAATTTCGTTCGATATCGTCCGGCGGGGGCCGGGTTCGAGGGACCGCCGGGGTTCGGATTGAGTGCGGGGCAAAAACAGCGAACGGGCCGACGCGGCGAACAGGGAGCCGCGGCGACGTTTCCGACACGACCCGTGCCGGGCGGGCTTCGGGCACCCGCATCTGGTACGCCGCTTGCAATGTCGGGAACCTTGAAGGGGGTTGCCGACTGTATTCGTCAGCGCGTCTCATGATTTGCAAATGGGGAAGCGAATCGCGAGGCGGTCTGTCGGCCGAATCCGGAACGAGCACTCGAGGCGACAGGCACTCCCTTCATTCTAAAATGTGCGGAGCATGAAATTTTCATGTAAGTTGTAATTGAGTCTGAAAACTGAATACGAAATGGGCCGGAAGAGTCCTCCACAATTCCCAAATACTTCGGGAAGTTCGGCAATTCAGGGAGGGGACGCTCGTCGTCTTCTCCTCCTTCACTATCTCCAAACTCTTCCGGCCCTTTTTTTGTGTGCTATTCTGGCTCTCATGAAACGTTTGCCGCTGTTTCTCATCTGCGCGATTCTCGCGATGACACCCACGATCCCGACTGCAGACCAGGCCCATGCGAACGAGTTCGATCCACCGGTCGCGAAAGTCGAAGATGATCCCGCGCGCGCGTTCGACTTCTGGCTCGGCGAATGGAGCGTGAATCTGCGCGTGAAGCAGGAAGACCAGACGTGGGCCGACGAACGAACGGCAACCGCGAAGATCTACTCCGTGCTCGGCGGACGCGCGATTCTCGAACTGTGGGACGAAAACGCCCCCGGCAACGCGATCCGCGGGTTCAGCCTGCGCTACTACGACGAAGCCGCCGCCGAATGGAAGCTGTATCTGAACTGGCCCGGCCGTAACCGATCGGGTATCAGCGGGCTGTCAGGCACGTTTCGCCACGGGCGCGGCGAGTTCTTCTCCGAATACGCGATCGACGACACGACGACCATGCTCTCGCGCTACACGTTCAGCGATATCACCGACAACTCGCTGCGCTGGGACGACGCGTTCTCGAAGGACGGCGGCAGAACCTGGACGAACAACTGGATCATGGAGTTCACGCGGACGGCCGACAGCGCGTCGTGGCCGGAACCGGGCGAGCCGGCGCACACGTATCATGACGGCGGGCGGTGCGATCTGCCGGAGTTCGAGTTAGTGAAAAAGCTCGGCGGTGAGTGGGAAGGATCGAACGCGGGGGATGTCGGGATCTGCTACGGGATCGATCGGGCTTACAACATCCTGGACGGATGTGCTTCGATCCTGCTCCTTGATTATCACGAGGAACCGACCCACGTTCCGGAATTCGCGTTTTTCAGTTACAACACCTACGCGAAGGCATATGAACTCGCGGTGCTGACAGGAAAGCCGGGCGAACAGTTCCAGAGCTGTTTCGGCGAGGTCGAAGACAGTGTTCTTGTTTTTCGCGCGCCGAAAAGTGCGCCGGCGGAGCGCCGGTATACGATGCAGCTGACCGATACCATACTGAAAATGAGTCGCAGGGATCTCGTGGGTTCATCGCAGGAAAACGATCCCGAGTGGACCCACGTCTATAAGGCGAACCTGAAGCGGAAAGAGCCTGTGTCCGATCCTGACGACTAGCCCTTACGGTTTCTGTATCGCGATCCCGACTTCGTTCTCGCCGACTTTGAGCTGCTGCCTGTGCTCACTGCCGTTGCCGTCACCCGGTTCGAGCGACAGCGCGAGCGTCTCCTGCTTGATATAGTCCGCGAAATTCGTGACGGCCTCACCGGCATCGCCTGCCGCTTCGTACCGAATGTGAATCTGGTCCGAGATCTCGAACCCGGCGTCCTTCCGCATGTTGTTGATCGTGCGGACGATGTCGCGCGCGAAGCCTTCCTGAAGCAGCGCGGGCGTCAGCTCGATATCGACGGCAACCGTTACGCCGCCGGCGCTCGCCACCGCGTCGCTCCCCTTCGACTCCGTCTGCAGCAGCACGTCGGCCGGGTCGACTTCGTGCTTCTCGCCGTCGACCTCGACCACGAGATTCTCGCCCGCCTGAATCGACGCCGCGGCCGCAACAGGGTCAAGCGCGGAGAGCGCCTTGCGTACTTTCGGGAACTCCTTGCCGAACTTCGGGCCGAGCGTGCGGCTGTTCGGCAGCAGCTTGTAACTGACGAGCGCGCTGAGTTCCGTCACGACCTCGAACTCTTTCACGTTCAGCTCCTCGATGATCACGCCGCCGAGCTCCTGCAGATCGCGCTGCGCTTTTTCGCTCGCGACGTTGACGCGCGCGATCGCGAGCGGCTGGCGGATCTTCATGTCGACCGAGCTCCGCGCCGCGCGGCCGAGGCCGGCCACCGTAATCGCGAGCCGCATCTTGTCGAGCAGGTCGCGGTCGAGCGTTTTCGCATCGGCGTCAGGGTAAAGGCAGTGGTGCACGCTTTCGGGCGCGTTCTGGTCGAAGCCGCGCACGAGATTCTGGTAGATTTTCTCGCTGATGAACGGCACGAACGGCGCGAGCAGCTTCGAGAATGTAACGAGCGCGTCGTACAGAGCGCCGTAGGCGGCCTTCTTGTCGGCGTCGGCTTCGCTCCTCCAGAAACGCCGGCGCGAACGGCGCACGTACCAGTTCGAGAGGTCGTCGAGCATCGATTCGAGCGCGAGCGTCGCGCGCTCGGGATCGCTCACTTCGAGGGCGCCCCGCACTTCGACCGTCGTTTCGTCGAGGCGTTCGTGAATCCAGCTGTCGAGCTGCGCGTTCCCGCCGTTCGGCGATGTCGCCCGCGCTTCACCAGGCGTCCAGCCGTCGATCCGGGCGTACGTCACGAAGAACGAGTACACGTTCCAGAGCGGAATGATGAACTGCCGGCGCGTTTCGTCGCCGATCGCGTAACCGAAGCGCACGTTCTTCTCCGGCTTGCTGCCCGCGTAGAGCCAGCGCATCGTATCGGCCCCCATCTTGTCGGCCGCGTCGTCGAACCAGATCGCGTTCCCCCACGACTTGTGCATCTCGCGCCCGTCTTCGGCGATCAGCGTCGAGTAACCAAAGAGCGACTTGAACGGCGCGCGATCCGTCAGCACGGTCGACTGCGCGAGGAGCGAATAGAACCAGTTCCGAAACTGCCCGGGAAAACTTTCGCTGACCCAGTCGGCCGGGAACCACTTCTCCCAGTATTCGCGGTCGGTGTTGTACTGAAGCGTCGAGAACGGCACGATGCCCGCGTCGAGCCACGGGTTCCCCACGTCTTCGATGCGCGTCCCGATCAGGCCGGTTTCGGGGTGCTTGATTTTCACATTGTCGATGTACGGACGGTGCGGCGTGTGGCCCTCGAACTCGTCCCATCCTTCCACCGCAAGCTCCTTGAGCTCTTCGCGCGAGCCGACAACCCAGAACGAATCGTCTTCGAACTGCCAGATCGGGAGCGCGAGCCCCCAGAACCGCTTCTTCGAAATCATCCAGTCGCCCATGTTGCCGAGCCAGTCCATTTCGCGGTCGCGGCCCCATCCCGGGTACCATGCGACATCATCGACGATTTTTTTGATGCGGTCGCGCCAGTCCATGTTGATGTACCACTCGTCCACGATGCGAAAGACGAGTTCTTCGCCGCTCCGCCAGCAGTGCGGATAGACGTGCGGGTACTCTTCGACGTGGAGCAGGAAGCCCTTCTCTTTCAGGTTGTCGAGGATCTTCGTCGTCGTTTCGGGATCGGTCGCGTCGAGGCCGGTCAGCCAGTCGAACCCGGGAAGATACTTCGCCTCTTCGTCGAGAGGCGCGATCATCATGAGCCCGATCTTCTTGCCGATCTGGTGATCGATCTCGCCGCATCCGGGCGCCATGTGCACGATGCCGGTCCCTTCGCCGGCAACGACCACCGCTTCGCCCATCGAGTCGCGCCCGCCGTCGATCACGCGGTGCGAGTTTGCGGACGTCACGCCCTTCTCTTTCGCGGCCTCGTCCGTGAACGGGTAGCCGCCCGGTTCGTTCTGCGCAGGCAGTTCGTCGAACGGGCCTTCGTACTCCCACCCCACGAGTTCCGCGCCCTTCATCGTGCCCAGCACTTCGTAGCCGCCGCGCTCTTTGAAGATCTGGTGAATCGTCTTCAGCTTCGGCACGCCGTCGACCCACTGCTTCTTCTCTTTGAACTGCTTGTCGAGGCGCGCGAAGTTCAGGTTCTCGTTCGCGAAGTAGTAAATCGCGCCGTCGGCCGCCTGCAGCTTCACGTATTCGAGGTCGGCGTTCACGCCCGCGGCCACGTTCGAAGTCAGCGTCCACGGCGTGGTCGTCCAGACGAGCAGGAATTCGTTCTCGCGCCCTTTTAATGGAAAGCGAACGAAGACCGAGCGGTGTGCCACGAGCTTGCGCCCGTCGATGATCTCCATCTGCGAATAGCTCGTGCCCTGTTTGCCCGACCACGGCACGACGTCGTTGCCGCGATAGATCTTGCCGTCTTCGAACAGCTTCTTCAGCATCGACCAGATCGTATAGTTGTTTTCGTCGCTGAACGTGAAATAGCTGCCGCCCCACTCCGGCGAGCCGAGCTGGCCGACGACCTGCTCGACCGTGCCTTCGATCGTGCCGTTCGCCGTCGTGACTTTCGTCTGCTGCGACGGATCCTCTTCCATCAGGTCGTGCAGGCGGCGCAGTTCGTCCGTGTCGTTCCAGTCCATCCAGTAGCCGAGCCGGATGCTCTGCTCTGTCTGCACGGCCGCGTATTTCAGGACGCGCATCTTGCAGAGCTTGATGAACTCTTCGAGCCCGTGCTCTTCGATGTCGCGCTTCGTTTCGAAGCCGAGTTCTTTCTCGACGTTCACTTCGACCCAGAGACCCTGGCAGTCGAAGCCGTTCTGCCAGCGCAGGTTCTTGCCGAGCATCGCGTGATACCGGCAGAAGAGATCCTTGTACGTGCGACCCCACGCGTGATGCACACCCATCGGATTGTTCGCCGTAATCGGCCCGTCGATGAAGCTCCAGATCTTGTCCGAGTCCGCGCGCAGTGTGCGCAGCTTTTCGAACGAGTCGTTTTCCTTCCAGAACGCGAGGATCTCTTTCTCCATCGCGATAAAGTCGATATTGCTGGGCACTTCCCTGAACGACATATTGATCCCTTTTGGCGAGTGCGGCGCGGGCCGCTCGACCGATGCGGTCGTTCTCGCGATTGCTTTACGAATGCAGGACGCCGCGACACCATGCCGCGAGGTCTTCGATTTCTTTCTGTTCGCCCGACGCGAGTTCTTTCGCCTCGACCGTATTCGTTTCCGCGTTCACGAAGAGCACGTATTCGATCCCCTTCGCGTCCGCGTACTGCATCTGCTTGCCGAGCTTCGCTTTCTTGAGCGCCACTTCGCACGCCACGCCGTGTGCGCGCACTTCGTCGGCGACGGCGTTGCACGCGGCGCGCTCGTTTTCGTCGAAGATCGCGATCAGCGCGCGCGCGGGCGATTTGCGGCCCGTTTCGACGAGCTTCTTCTGGAACGCGAGATCCATGAGGCGCGTGAGCCCGATGGACGCGCCGACTCCCGGAAGCTTCTTGTTCGAAAACTGCGACGCGAGGTCGTCATAGCGCCCGCCCGACGCGACCGTACCGAATTCCGGCTGGCCGTCCAGGAACGCTTCGAAGATCGTACCCGTGTAGTAGTCGAGCCCGCGCGCGAGCGAGAGGTCGACGACCAGACGCTTGCGCGCATCCTCCGGCACGAGTTCGATCACGCGTGCGAGTTCATTCACGCCTTCGTCGAAGAGCGCGTTCGCAATGCCCATCGCCCGCAGGCTCGCGAGCGCTTCTGTCGGCGCCGCGCGCAGCGTCGTCGTTTCGAGAATGCGGTCGGCCATGGCGTCGTCGATTTCGTCCGCCGCGCGAAACACATCGCGCACGCCGCTCTCGCCGATCTTGTCGAGCTTGTCGATCGTCGCGATCGCGGCCGCACGTGCGGCGGGCTCGAGCCCGAAGCTCTCGTAGAGCCCCTGCAGAATCTTGCGATTGTTGACGCGAATCCCGTGCAGACCGAGTGCGAGCGCCTCGAGTGCGCGGTCGAGCACCGTCAGGACCTCGGCGTCGGCAGCGAGCGGCAGCACGTCGCGCGCAATGATGTCGATATCGAGCTGATAGAACTCGCGGAACCGCCCCTTCTGCGGGCGTTCACCGCGCCAGACCTTCTGCAGCTGGTAACGCTTGAACGGAAACACGAGATCGTTCAGATTCTGGGCCACGTAACGCGCAAGCGGCACCGTGAGGTCGAAGTGGAGCGCGAGAGAATCGTCCTTCTCGTCGCTCTCGCCCGGACCGGCCGCGGCCCGCTTCAGCGCGTAGATCTCCTTCTCCTCGCCCCCCTTGGCGGCCAGCGTTGAATAGAGCTCGACCGCCGGCGTCTCGATCGGGGCGAAACCGAAGCTCTCGTAGACCGCCCGCACACGCCCGATCAGGGCCTCTTCGACGATCTTCTGCTCCGGCAGCCACTCGGGGAAGCCCGATATGTTCCGTACTTTGGCCATCCGCATATAGTAGCGAAAAAGGGGTGGGGGATCGAGTGGCGCGCGAGATGGCGCGAGGAGGGTGGTGCGGGTCCTGTCGCGCTCGGGGGGAGGCTGAGAGAGCCGATCGGTCCCCTCCGCCCCTCGTCCTGGCGCACGGCCAATGGGCCTCGGGGCTTCGGGGACGACCGGACTCCCTCGCACTTCCCGCGCGTCGTGCCCGCACACACAACCTCGACGCTTGAGAGGGGAGGAAAGGGGAGGAGAGAAGAAGAGAAGAAGGGAGAAGAGAAGAAGCGGAGACGAGCGGGGATTGGGGCTCCGGCTGCGATCGGACTTCCTCGCGTCCCCGGAGCCACCCTGCGCCCGACTCTCGGCAGGCACTCCTGCTATCGAAAGAGCTGCTTGAGGGATCCCCAGCTCGATCCCTCGGTTTGCGTTGGACCTGCACAAAGGGATATCGGAACCGAGCCCTGGAAGTTACCGGAGTTGAATGAAATATCAGTCCAGTTCGATTCGAGCTCATCAACTGCTACCAGACACTCGCACTCCTGAATCACGTACCAGACTGTTGCGTAGTGAACAGGAGGTTCGATCAGAGGTTCGCAAAAGGAGAAGCCGGCTGCACCCAGCGTGAGGCAATCGCCGGAGATCTCGGGGGGCAGGGGAGTCCAGCCGATTCGGTACAAGACGGTGTCGACAACCGCACAAGAAGCGCACAGCACGACCTGCGCCGAGCAAAAGAATTCCGGATGGTGAAGGTAAACGTCGACTCGCACCGTGTCCGCCGGTGATCCGCCGATTACATCCGGCCCATTCCCGAGTACGCCGTCCGCATCGAGCTCGACGAAAGTTTGTGCTGGAAGGTTCGGCGGAATTGCAAGCGTGATAAGGAGTGAAAGAAACATAGCGAAAGTACTCATGGACCACTGCCGACGTGTCTCTCTCATCGAAACAGTTCCTTCACCAGCGACCAGGAGGACTCTTCGGTCGCGGTCGTCGGGCCGAACCGCGCGGGGATGTTGTTCGTGAATAGTCCGGTCTCGAAATCATAGCTAAACCAAAATGTCGGTTCCGAAATGACGACCCTTCCCGGTCCCGGACCGTGATAGAGAAAGCGGGCGCTTCCATGCAGGAGAGGTGGAAGGTACACGACAAAATCGAAAGTGACGGAAAGGACGTACCATCCTCCATCGCCGAGGTCTTCGATCGGTTGGTTCGTCCAGAGGAGTTTGTAGGCATAGGAAAGAAGCGACGCGTTGATCCCGCGTATCACGAATCCCACGGCATGATATCCCGTCAAAGGGACAGCCGGCATGACCCATGCATCCACCTGGATCGTATCCCCGATCTGTGCGATCTGATGATCGGGCCCGTTCCCGAGCGTGCCGTCGAGATCGAGTTCGATATAGGGACCAGCGGCCCCGGCTGCTTCGAAAGACAGTGTGAGGGCGAGCAGCGCGGGCAGGCACGCTTTCATCGGAACAGCTCCTTCACCTTTGACCAGGAGGAGGATTCGGTCGCGGTCGACGGGCCGAATGTGGCGTCGATGTTGTTCGTGAAGTGGCCGGTCTCGAAGTTCTGATTCAAGTAGGTCGTGGGTTCCTCTATGGTGATGCGGCCCGTGCCGGAGCCCTGATACAAGTACTCACCCGAGCCGAAGAGGTACGGGGGTTGGGACCAGGCAAAGCAGAAAACGGTCGCCTCGAAATACCAGCGCCCGTCCCCGAGATCCACTCCGGGCGTGTGCGTAAAGCAATAGCCCTGATAATATGACCAAGACGTAAGTGCTGCGTTGATTCCCGAGAGCGTCAATCCATAGTGTCCGATCAAGACTCCCGGCGCTGCCGCCAAACCCCAGACATCTACACTCAACGTGTCACCGATATCCGCAATCAGATGATCGGGCCCGTTCCCGAGCGTGCCGTCGAGATCGAGTTCGATATAGAGCTCTTGGGCGGGAGCTACGTTTGCACCCAACCCGAGCGCGAGGAGAAGTGACAGCCAGACCATCCCTTTCATCGGAACAGACCCTTCACCTGCGACCAGGACGACGATTCGGTCGTCGTCGTCGGGCCGAAGGTTGCGCCTATGTTGTTCGTGAAGGTTCCAGACAGGAAGTCATGGTCGAGCCATGTCAGCGGCTCGACTACGTTCAGTCGGCCATTCCCCGGGCCCGTGTACTGATAGGACGCGATGCCGTGGAGCCACGGTGGTGAAAAAGTAATGAAGCAAAACACTGTGGCAGTGAAAGTCCATATATTGGGGGCGGATGGCTCCCATGATGTCGTGTAACAGGTCGCTGGGATGTAGCTCAAGAAGTCTGCGTGTTTGGAATGGATCGAGAATCGGGCCTGAGCCAAAGGGCTGCACGCCGGGTCATGCGTAACCCAGCACCAGACCTCGACCGTATCTCCAACCTGGGCGAGACCGTGATCGGGACCGTCTCCGAAGGTCTGATTCAGATCGAGCTCGATGGCGTGCCCTCCGTCAGCCCAAACGACTGATCCGGAAGCGAGCATCATCGAGACCCAAAAAGTCGTGGCGTACAACATTCTCATCGGAACAGCTCCTTCACTTGCGACCAGGAGGACGACTCGGTCGCGGTCGTCGGGCCGAAACGCGCAGGGATGTTGTTCGTGAACTGGCCGGTCTGGAAGTAGTCATCCAGGTACTCTGTCGGTTCTTCCACGCGAACTCGTCCCGGGCCCGGACCGTGGTAGAGGTACTCGGCTCGTCCGAACAAGTAAGGCGGCACATATCCTATGAAACTGAAGGTGGTCGCCTCCACATACCAGCGCTCGTCACCCATGTCGACTGCAGGAGGCGCTGTCCACCCTAGCAGGTGGGTCCAAGATTCCAACGAGGCATTGATCCCGCGCAGGGCGAAACCGACGTGGAAGTAAAACAACAACGGAACCGCTGGCATGACCCATGCGTCGATCAGCAGCGTATCCCCAATCTGCGCGATTTCGTGATCGGGCCCGTTCCCGAGCGTGCCGTCGAGATCGAGTTCGATGTAGGGACCTTGCGCCCATGATTGCGCCGGGATCAGAAGCAGCGTCGTGATCAGGATAGTGAGTGGCCGGTTCATGCAAACCTCCGTGCGGGTCCGCAGCAGTCAGTGGTATTCGGACACTTTCAGTATAGCACCGCTTTCGAGAGACGATGCGAGCAAGCACCGGATCTGGCCACCGGATGTTCCGAGGGCGTGTATACTGACGGCATCGAATCAGCCGATCGGAGATGCCAATGACGAGCAGAACTCAGCTTATTCACGCGGGACTGTGCCTTTGCGGCGCGGCCCTGGTCACACTTACGATTGTCGTGGACGTGCGGGCGCAGGCACCGCAGGGCGGAACCGAGCCCGGGCACGCATCGCAGCACACCCAGCACACCGACCACACCCAGCACGCCGACAACGGCAAGGACAGCAAGCACTCGCACGAAAACATGAACGCGAAGTTCCTGCAGCCCGATATCGACGTGCAGGCATGGGCGGAGCGCTGGGAAGGTGAGAGCCGCGAGGTGTTCCGGGAGCGACTGGCGATCCTCGAGGCGCTGGCGATCGAGCCGGGCATGCGGGTCGCGGATGTGGGCGCGGGGACGGGGCTGTTCACGGGCCTGTTTTCGCAGGCGGTCGGGGACGGCGGCCACGTGTACGCGGTCGACATCTCGCCGGGCTTCATCACGCATATCCGGGACAAGGCGGACTCGCTCGGCTTCGAAAACGTGACGGCGGTCCTTTCGCGATTTACGTCGGCCACGCTGGCGCCGGCGTCGGTTGACCTTGTGTTTCTCTGCGACACCTATCATCATTTCGACGATCACGCGGCCATGCTCGCGTCGATCCACAGGGCGCTCGATACGGGCGGCCGGATGGCGGTCATCGACTTCAAACGGGTCGAGGGCGAATCGAAAGAGTGGATCATGGAGCACACGCGCGCGGGGCAGGAAACGTTCGTAAGCGAGATCGAAGCCGCGGGGTTCGAACTTCTGGGCGAAGTGACGATGCCGGGCTTCGAAGAGAACTATTTCGTCCAGTTCGAGAAAAGGTAGCACCGAACCGATGAACACGCCCGCAACACCCGAGATCCCGATCCGCTCGCTTTCTGAAGAGATCGCGGCGGGCGATGGCCTGCGCTGCAAGGCGTGTATCGAGGGGGCGGACCGGCTGGACGCGGTGCGTGAACTTACGCGCCTGACGGATGACGAGCGCGAGAAGCTGCTCGCGCTGCTCACCCCCGAGGACGCGGCCGAGGTCATCGAGCAGATCCCGGACGTCCAGGCGATCGACGCGATGGAGGGGCTCGAACCGGAGACGGCCGCGCGCATTCTCGAGGAATTCCCGAGCGACGAGCAGGCCGACATGCTCAACGAGCTCGACCGGGAAGACGCCGAAGCGATCCTCGACGAGCTCACGCCCGAGGACGCGGCGAGCATCCGCAATCTTTCCGCGTACGACGAGTCGGTCGCGGGCGGGTTGATGGCGACGGAGTACCTGTCGTTCGCGAAGCATATGACCGTGGCTGACGTGCTGCGCGATCTCGAAGAAAACGCGGCGCATTACGAACGCTTCAACATTCAGTATTCGTACGTGGTCGAACACGACGACACGCTCGTCGGCGTGCTTCGCATGCGAAGCCTGCTGCTCGCGCGCCGCGCCAAAACGCTCGAGGAACTCATGATCCCCGGGCCGGTCAAAGTGCACGATCTGATGCCTATGGACCAGCTGGTGGCGCTGTTCCGCGACAACTCGTACATCGGGCTCCCGGTCGTGGACAGCGCGGACCGCCTCGTGGGCGTCATCGAACGCTCGGACATCGAGCATGCGCTTCGCGAAGACGCGGACGAGCAGTACCGCGCGTCGCAGGGGATCGTCGGCGGGGAGGAAATCCGCACGATGCCGCTCCGGACGCGCTCGACGCGGCGCCTCGCCTGGCTCAGCATCAACATCGTGCTGAACATTCTCGCGGCCAGCGTCATCGCGTTTCACCAGGACACATTGCAGGCGGTCATCGCCCTCGCCGTATTTCTCCCGATCATCTCCGACATGAGCGGCTGCTCGGGCAACCAGGCGGTCGCGGTCAGCATGCGTGAATTGACACTCGGCGTCGCGCGCCCGCGCGATCTCGCGCGCGTGCTCGGCAAAGAAGCCAGCGTCGGCGTCATCAACGGCATCGTGCTGGGACTCTTGATCGGACTCGTGGCCTATTTATGGAAAGGGAACGCGTTCCTGGGCGTCGTCGTCGGCGGCGCGCTGGCCGTGAACACGATCCTCGCCGTTTCGATCGGCGGGGCCGTTCCCCTGATCCTGAAAGGCTTCAAACTCGACCCCGCACTCGCATCCGGCCCGATCCTGACGACGATCACGGACATGTGCGGCTTCTTCCTCGTACTCACATTCGCGTCGATGTTCCTGGCGCGCCTGATCTGATGAATTCATCGCCCGCCAGCACTCCATCGCCCGTTCGTATTGCCATGTGGTCGGGACCGCGCAATATTTCGACGGCCATGATGCGGTCGTGGGGATCGCGCGCGGATACGTTCGTCTGTGACGAGCCGTTCTACGCGCACTACCTGAAGAAGACGGGCAAGGATCACCCCGGGCGCGACGAAATCATCGCGCAGCATGAAACGGACTACGCGAAGGTCGTGGCCCTGCTCACGGGGCCCGTTCCCGGCGAACGCGCGATTTTCTATCAGAAGCATATGGCGCATCACATTCTGCCCGGCGATAACATCGGCTGGATCGACAGCGTGCGGAATGCGTTTCTGATTCGCGATCCACATGAGATGCTGACGTCGCTCGCGAAAGTGATCCCCGCGCCGTCGCTCGAAGATACCGGACTGCCCCAGCAGGTACGGCTACTTGGGCTGCTTGCGGGCAGCGGTGGCGACAAGGCCGGGGACGGAAACGAGGGTCGTGAACCGGGCCGTGCCACACCGCCCATTCTCGATGCGCGCGACGTGCTCGAAAAGCCGTGGCCGTGCCTGCGCGCTCTCTGCGAACGGCTCGAGGTTCCGCCGAACACTTCGATGCTGTCGTGGGACTCGGGCCCGCGCGAAACGGACGGCGCCTGGGCGAAGCACTGGTATCATGCCGTCGAGCGCTCGAGCGAGTTCGCTCAATACAAGCCGAAGCACGAGCCGATTC
Organism: Candidatus Eiseniibacteriota bacterium; assembly: GCA_029262235.1. GTDB lineage: Bacteria > Orphanbacterota > Orphanbacteria > Orphanbacterales > Orphanbacteraceae > JABDJQ01. The sequence continues at coordinate 339,574 of JAJCZU010000008.1, forward strand.
CGGAGGAGCTCGAGCCTTTGTACGAAGAGTGCCGCCCGCTCTATGAGCAGCTGTTCGAAAAACGACTCCGAGTGTGATTTCATGAAGCAGTCATTCGACGAAAAGAACCGCGATCTGATCGTAAACGTGAACGGCAAACTGACGCACCGCGACGAGGCGCGCGTGAGCCCGTTCGACAGCGTGGTTCAGGGCGGGGACGCGGTCTGGGAAGGGCTGCGGCTCTACGACGGGCGCATCTTCCGGCTCGAAGATCATCTGGGCCGCCTGCGGTCGTCCGCGAAGGCGCTCGCGTTCGACACCGTTCCATCGAACGAAACGATCATCGCCGAAATCAAGCGCACGCTCGAAGCGAACAAGATGCGCAGCGGCGTCCACATTCGCCTTACGCTGACGCGCGGCGAGAAGATCACGTCGGGGATGGACCCGCGGCTGAACCAGGCAGGGCCGACGCTGATCGTGCTGGCCGAGCACAAAACGCCGGTCTACTCGAAGAAGGGGCTCACGCTCGTCACGAGTTCGGTGCGGCGCTTCCCCCCCGACTGCATGGACCCGAAGATTCACCATAACAACCTGATTCAGTCGATTCTCGCGAAGATCGAAGCGAACGTGGCCGGCGCCGACGACGCGCTCATGCTGGGCAAGGACGGCTTTGTCGCCGAGACGAACGCCACGCACGTCTTTCTCGTGCACGGTGGCCGCGTGCTGACGCCGCACACGCGCGCCTGCCCCGAGGGGATCACGCGCGACTCCGTGCTCAGGCTCTGCGTCGAGAACGACATCCCGCACGAAGTCGAAGATCTCTCGCTGACCGACGTCTATCGCGCCGACGAAATGTTCTGCACGGGAACGATGGGCGAACTGGCGGGGATCACGACGGTCGACGGCCGCACGATCGGCGACGGCGCGATCGGGCGCATGACGCAGCATCTGAGCGGGCTCTATCAGGAGCTTACGGCGAGCGAAGGATACGAGATCGTCTAAGTGTTCCCGTCCATGCTGTTCTTCTCCAGGTGTTCTCGCCTAGCTTCCCGCAGATACGAATGTGCTGATAAGTATGATGGCCGCGCCGAGAGTCGCCGGCACGAGAAGCAGGATCACCGCAAGATCGCGGTCTTCGTTCGGCTCGCCACGCCCATTCCCCTCCACCGAGTAGGCTTCCACTTCGGCAATCGGCACGGTCTTCGGCCCGTCCTTCACGAACAGAACGAGCTGCTTTTCGCCGACCTTCAGAAGCGTCCCCGAGATCCATGTGCCGTCCGTCGTATGAATCACGACCTTCTCGCCGACGTCCTGGTCCCAGGCGGCCGGGTCACTGATAGGGCGGTTAATTGTGGACGCGCATCCTGCATATTGTGTGAAGAGCAGGGCGGCGATGAGGAGCATCGTGAGCGAGCGCATCACATCATCTCCCCTTCATGATCATTCCGAGAGAGCCAGGTACGCTATCAAGTAGCCGATTCCGGCATACACGGCGACCGCGACAACGGCAAACGCCCCGCCACTGAACAGCAACGTGCGTTTCACGCTGATCGGTCCTTCGATCGTGAGCTGCTCGATGTTTTGCATCATGACCATCTTCTCGTCGCGATCCTCGACCACAACAACATGGTCCTCGCCCACCTCGGCAAGCCTCCCTTCCACCCACTGTCCATCCGTGGTGTAGATGATGACATGCTCGTCGATGCTCTCTGTAAGCGCAACGGGATCGACGAGCTCGACGTTCCTGTTGCTCGCGCATCCCGCGAACTGCATTGCGAACAGCACGACGACAAGGAATGTGGAAATGGCACTCCTCATTCGGGCAGCCCTTCTCCCGATGCCAGGATCATTCATGGTTCCTCTTCGATTGGTCGTTCGCACTTCCAAGCACAAGGACGTCGACTACTTCGGCCACAGGAATCAGGATGAGCACGCCTCTTCGACCCAGCACGAGTCCGGTTTCGTCACAGCTGACAAGTTCGCCGGAATAGCGGGCGCCGGATCGCGCCGCCACTTTCACGTTTCTACCGATATCGGCCTCAAGTTCCTCCAGGGCGGAAAACTCGCGCAACTGCATGTGAGCACAGGCGAACAGGAGGAGGGGGATCAGCAGCATCAATCGCAACAATCTTCTCACGACGCCTCTCGATTACTGGAGCAGATAGATCAGACCGGTCCCGAGGACCAGGGCGGCGGCGGCGACTCCCACGAACAGAATCATGGCCAAATCACGGGCGACCTCTGCGTCGCTGACTGGTTCGCGGACCTCCATCTTGTTGACTTCACTCCGGTCGATAATAATCATCACTTCGCCCTGTCTCAGGCGAATCTCCACATCATCGAACTGAACGAGTTTCCCGAGATAGCGATCGCGATCGTTTGTGACTACATGCAGGTCGTGCCCGATATCCGCTTCGGTCAGATCGGTACCGCCAGACGGGGCACGAGGGCTCGTGGTCGCGCATCCGTGAAACGGTACGAAGAGAATCGCGAGTATCAGAATCAGCGAAACGGAATGGGGGCGGATACGATTCATCACATGATGATACTCTATTTGTTTGAACACTCATCAATAGAGTAGGGGGAGCTGCCGAGCCATAACGGTCCGAGCGCTCAGCTGAGCCCACTGAACCCCGAAGCAATACTCACAAGCGCAACGAGCAGCCAGACAAACAGTGAGATCGTGATCCCGGCAAACACAGTCTGCTCCTTATCGATCCCGCCGTGGACGGCGATCTGATGGATCGTGTCGAGGGGGATGATCGTCCGCACGCCTTCGCGGTCCAGCGTGATCTCGGTTTCGCCGATTTCGACGAGCGTTCCCTGCACGTACTCGCGACTCTTCGTGTATACGACGACGTGCTCGCCGATGTCTTCTTTCCACGCCGCCCGGTTATCGAGCTCGCGGACGAGCATGCGCGAACAGCCGGAGCCGTGCGTCAACAGCAGCGACATGGTGAGGAGCAGAGTGATAGCGCGCACGGATCCCCCTCCTTCGAACCGGGCATCAAGAGGAGCTATCGAATGTCCGATGGATCATCGACAGGAGAAGCGCGATGGCCACCCCTGCGCCCAGCGCGACATAGAAGACGACCGTAAAGACCATGCGGGACGTCCCCGGCGGCTCCTCCACGACCAGTTCCTTGAGCTCTGCGACATGCACGATGCGATTGCTCTGCCCCTCCTGCAGAACAATCGTGCGTTCATCCCAGCGCACGAGATACCCCTCCACACGACTGCCGTCATGAAGCACGGCGACAATATGCCGCTGCACATCCGTCTGCAGAAGCTCGACCGGCGGACCGGCTGGGCGTCGATGTGGCCCCGCGCACCCCGCGAATTGAACCCATACCAGAGTGAGCGCGACCAGAAGGGAAATCAATCTCATTCCGAAATCCTTACGCTCGAGTCCCGCAGAATACTCCGAGCTCGAAGCACCGTGCGCTAGTCAGCAGGGTAGGACACGTGAAACGTCGAAAGTACGATCATCAAGAGAACAATCACGGCCGGGACAATCACGTTACCGCTTCTCCTGTCACTCCCGTCGTCGATCAGCGTCACTTCCGCAAGCCTTTCGATTGGTACGACATACCGCACTCCATTCTGCTCCAGGACGAGTATTTTGTCGTTCCATTCCTGAAGAGTGCCCTCGAAGCGGTCCCCTGCATCGGTTGACACCTGAACGGTGGAGCCGACACGTTGCCGGATATCGAGCATATCCACGGGGTTCGTATGAACCACGGTCGAACAACCCGTTGATTGCGTGACGAGCAACAGCAGCATCAGTATCCGCACGGTTGTTGTGATCGGCCTCCGCGCGGTTGCTGCCATCATGACGTCAATCCCGCCCAGACCCCCGCAAGCACGAAGACGAACCCGAGGACCAGGCGAAATGGGGAACTCCGGTGCAGATCAGGCTCGGTCGACACGTAGATCGCCAAGACCTGGTCGCGGGGCACCAGAATCGTAACTCCGTGCCTCTCCAGGTGTATCCGTTCGTCATCGAAAGTGACCAGATTGCCCCAGACCTTCGTTTCTCGAGTCATGAAGATCGTCATATGCGTTCCGGTCTCAGCCTCATCGATCGCGATCGGATCACGGGGCCCTGCGGCGCGCCCGGAAGCGCAACTGGAAAGCTGTGTGAGAATCAATAGAGTAGTCAGGAATGCGTGGGGAATGCGAGGCCGTGCCGACGGGAGTGTCCGCCTGCGGAACATCATTACCCCCTCTGCAGGAGCGCCACCGCGTGCACTTCGATTCCTTCGCCGCGGCCGGCGGGGCCCATGTGCTCGCTTGTTTTGCCCTTCACGGAGATCGCGTCGACGTCGACGCCGAGTACTTCCGCGATACGCGTGCGCATGGGGTCGACGTAAGGGCGCAGTTTGGGTTCTTCGGCAATCACGGTCACGTCGACGTTTACGGGCTCGTATCCGCGGGCGCGGACGAGCAGCACGGCTTCGATGAGCAGCGAGTCACTCGCCACGTTCCTGAAGCGTTCGTCGGTGTCGGGGAAATGGGCGCCGATATCGCCGAGCGCGGCGGCGCCGAGGAGTGCGTCGATGATCGCGTGCAGTACGGCGTCGGCGTCGGAATGTCCGTCGAGCCCCTTCGCATGCGGAATCGTGATGCCGCCCAGAACGAGCGGGCGGCCTGCTTTGAACCGGTGCGAGTCGTAACCGAACCCGACGCGAAATTCGCTTCTCATCGTAGTCTCCCGATTGTCATTCCGGCTGCGGACTTCCGCCGTGTCTTCCTGAGGAACCCGATACGCGGCTCATCGTCGCTCTTTCAGAATCCACTCCGCAAGCTCAAAATCTTCAGGGGTCGTAATCTTGATGTTCCAGCGGTCGGCTTCGATCACGGAGACTACGTACCCGAGCCGCTCCACGAGCGACGCTTCGTCGGTGCCGACAAAGTTTTCCCCCTCCGCACGCATGTAGGCTTCGCGAAAGAGTCCGATCTGGAACGCCTGCGGAGTCTGGGCGAGCCGCACGCGGTCGCGGTCGAGGGTTTCGACAATGCCGCCTCCCTCGCCGAGCGACTTCACGGTTTCCACGGGCCGCGAGCAGACGATCGCGGCGCCGTCGCGTTCCGCGGCGCGCACGACTTCGATAATCTCGCGCGCCGTCACGAACGGGCGCACGCCGTCATGCACGAGCACAACGCGATGGCTGCCGATGCCCGCGACGGAGGTACCCGCATCGCCGGCATCGTCCCCGACCCCGTCGCCCAGCTCGCTCACGGCATCGAGCCCGCTTTTCACCGAGTGAAAGCGCTCTTCCCCGCCGGCCACACACACGAGTTCGGGAATCCCGGGACTCCATCCCTCGACGCGTGCGCGCTCTTCGTCGGATACGGCAACGATAATGTGTTCGAATACGTTCGCATCGCGGAGCGCCGACAGCGTACGCAGCAGGATCGGCACGCCGCCCACTTCGCGAAACTGCTTCGGTTCGCCGCCGCCCATACGCCGGCCGCTGCCGGCTGCGGGGACGATGGCGACGGGGCGGTTCATCGTGAGTCAGCTAAAAGAGGGAGATCGAGACGTACCGCTTCGGATTCTTGCGGAAGTCGTCGATCAGTGTGTTGGTGTTGTTGATCGTGGCCATGAGCTCGTTGTAGAGCTCGTCGTCCTTCGTGATCTTTCCGAGCGTGCCCTTGCCCGCCTGCACGTCAGCCAGAATGAGCTGCAGGTCAGTCGTCGTTCCTTCGAGCTTCGTAATCAGCCCGTCGAGACGCTTCGAGGTCGCGGCCAGCGTCATGATCGTCTCGTCGATTTCGCCTTCGCGCTTCGTGACCACGCGCTCGAGGCTCGCGGACGTATTGCGCGCGCTCTTGAGGCTCGCCTGCAGGTCGCCGCGGCTCTGGCCCAGGATCTCGTCGACCTCGTTGCTGATCTCGTTCAGGTTGGCCACGGCCCCTTCGAGCGGCTTTGAGATCTGCTCTTCCTTGATCAGCACCTTGAGCTGCTCCACAATCTCCTGCACGCTCTCGAGAAGCGGCGCCGTCTGCGACATCATCTGGTTCAGTCCGGCCGCGAACACGCCGTCGTGGATCTTTCCCTCTTCGAGCTTGCCGACTTTGCCGGGCTGAATGCCGACACCCATTTCGCCCATGAGGCCGAAGCTTTCGATCGCGAACGAAGCGTCTTCGTGGAGAAGAATGCCGCGTTCGACCTCGACCCTCACGAGCACTTCGCCGTCAAGCAGTTCCATGTCGGTGACCTTGCCCTTCTTGACACCCGAAACCCGCACGATGTCACCCACGATCAGGCCGCCCACTTCGGAGAACTTCACGTCGAGTTTCAGATTGGACGAGCCGCTCATCGACTGCGTCATGAAGATGATTCCGCCGATCAATACGAAGAACGACAGGAGTACGGTGATCCCGACCCGCAATTCGACATTTCCCTGGGACATCGTGCCTCCCGTTTACGCGGCCGTGACAGGCCCTTCCGCGGTTCCATGAATAAACTGTTTTACGTACGGATTGTCCGTCGTCTGCACTTCGTGCACGGACCCTTCGTAGATGATCTGCCCTTTGTGAAGCATCGCGATCCGGTCGGCGATCTTGTACGCGCTCACCATGTCGTGCGTGACCGTGATCGAGGTCGCGTGGAAACGCTTCTGCAGCGAGCGGATCAGATTGTTGATGACGTCCGCGGTGATCGGGTCGAGCCCCGTGGTCGGCTCGTCATACAGAATGATTTCGGGGTCCATCGCGATCGTGCGCGCGAGCGCCACTCGCTTCCGCATGCCGCCCGATAGCTCCGAAGGACGTTTGTGGACCGCGTCGGCGAGACCGACGAGATCGAGCTGCACGAGCGCCGTTTTGTGAAGCTCGGCGCGAGACAGGTTGAAGTGCTCCTTCAGCCCGATCGCCACGTTTTCCCCGACCGTCATCGAATCGAAGAGTGCCGAATTTTGAAACAGCATACCAAACTTCTTCCGGACCTCGTAGAGCGAAGAGCGGTTCATGTGCGCGATATCGACGCCGTTTACGTGAACCGAGCCCGCATCCGGCTCGTGCAGGCCGATCAGATGGCGCAGCAGCACGCTCTTCCCGCAGCCCGAAGGGCCGATGATGACGAGCGACTCTCCCTTATAGATATCGAGGTCGACGCCGCGCAGCACACGCTGCCTGCCGAACGACTTTTCGACGCCGCGCACGGAAAGCGCGATTTCACGTTCGCTCATGGAAGCTCCACCCCGCTGGCGCGCACGAAACCCGCAATCGGGTCGATCGGGAGCGCGAGCCCGATCCCCGCGCTGACGGCGAGTTCCTGCGGAAGCTGCTGAATGGCGCCGAGCACGTCTTCGTCGTGCAGCACCATGCCGGCCGTGCGAATGTGCGATTTCATCATGCCGACCACCGTGCCCGTACTCGGATCGAACACCGGGCTTCCGCTCGTTCCGATCGCGACCGTGCAGTCGATCTGCAGCATGCGAAGCCGCGGACCGCGCGGCACCACGCGCCACTTGCGGAGCGCCGAAACGTATCCGGTGGTAAGCGAGGGCGCGAGCTCCGCTTCCACCGTGTAGCCGAGCGGGTATCCCACGAACGCGAGAAAGCTCCCCATGCGCAGGCCGCCGGATTCGCCGAGCCGTACGGGCTTCATGCCGGTGTAATCGATCTTGAGGATCGCGGTGTCGATCACGGGGTTCCGCGCGACGATTTCCGCGGGCAGATTGCGCTCGCGTCCGTCGACCGGGAACGCCACGGTTACGCTTTTCCGATTCGCGATCACGTGATCGCACGTCAGGATATGGCCGAGCGTGTCGATCGCGAACCCCGTGCCGTAGCTCGCGAAATCGCGGTCGGCTTCCTGGTACCAGATCAGCACGACCGACTGCGCGATCTCTTCCGCGATATCGGACATGTCCGTGTAGGCGGACGCGGCGGCCGGGATCGTAAGCAGCGCCAGTGCGAGCCCTTTCATCCGGAGTTTCATCGCGATCATTCCGCGAAGAGCCAGCTGAAAAGGAACTCGGCGAGAATGTAGTCGGAGATCAGGATCAGCAGGCACGACGAAACGACAGCGCGCGTCGCGGAGCGTCCGACGCCTTCGGCGCCCCCGCTCGTCTGGAGCCCGTAGTAGCAGCCCATGAGCGCGATGATCGCTCCGAAGACGAGCGACTTGATCATGCCGCTCCAGACGTCGCTCATTTCGAAGAAGAAGCGAAGCCCTTCGATGTAGGTGCCAGTGGACATGCCGATCGAGCCGACGGCGGCGAGAAGTCCGCCGAAGATGGCGAGCGCGTTCGCGAAAATGGTAACGACGGGGATCATGACGGCGCCGGCGATGAACCGCGGCAGCACGAGGTAGCGGATGGAGTCGATCGCGAGCGCTTCGAGCGCGTCGATCTGCTCGGTGACTTTCATCGTGCCGAGTTCGGCCGCGATCGAGGCGCCCACGCGCCCGCCGACGACGAGTCCGGTGAGTACGGGGCCGAGTTCGATCAGCACGGACCGTCCGACTACCGAGCCGACGAACTTGTCGGGGATCCATCCCTGAAACTGGTACGCGGCCTGCACGGCCGCAACGCCGCCGGTAAAGAACGAGGTCACGACTACGAGCGGAAGCGATCCCACGCCCATTTCGTTCATCTGTACGAGCGTGAGCCGCAGCGTCTTGTGCAGCTTCGGCAGCGTGCGGATCATGCGGCCGACGAGAATCGTCAGCTCGCCGAGCTCCGCCACGGCCCCCATGGCCTCCGCTCCGATCGCCTGAATTCGAGTCCGCACCCTTACTCCCCGATGTATTCCGTGTCCGAATCCGCGTCGAAGTCGTCCGCGATCTGATTCCCGACCATGTCGCCGGGATGGAAGTCCGCGAACCGCGTCTCGGACTTGATGAACGACAGGTTCACGGTGCCGAGAGGACCGTTACGCTGCTTGCCGATAATGATTTCGGCCTTCCCTTCGACGCTCGGATCATTCTTCTTATACATCTCTTCACGGTACACGAAAAGCACGACATCCGCATCCTGCTCGATCGCGCCCGATTCACGAAGGTCAGAAAGCATCGGCCGCTTCGATTCGGCGCGGTTTTCGACCGCACGGGAGAGCTGCGAGAGCGCGATCACGGGGATCCGCAGCTCCTTCGCGAGCGCCTTCAGCGAGCGCGAAATATGCGAGATTTCCTGCTGGCGGTTTTCCTGGCCGCCTCCGTGGGCGAGCTGCAGATAGTCGACCACGAGAACCGCGAGCCCGTGCTCGGCCTGGAGCCGGCGGGCTTTCGCGCGCATTTCGAGCACGTTCAGGTTCGCGCTGTCGTCGATGAAGATCGGGGCGCTCGCGATGCGATTGGAAGCGTCAATCAGATCCTTCCACTTGTTCTTCGGCACGAATCCGTTGCGAAGGGCGTGCGAATCCGCCCGCGCTTCGGAACAGAGCAGACGATGCACGAGCTGCTCCTTCGACATTTCCAGGCTGAAGAAGCCGACCTGTTTGTTCTGATGCACGGCGATATTCGCCGTGACGTTCAGCGCGAACGCCGTCTTCCCCATCGACGGCCGGCCGGCGATGATCAGAAGGTCGCCCCCCTGCAGGCCGGACAGCTTCGTGTCGAGATCGCGAAATCCGGACGAGAGGCCGAGCGCGCCGGTGCCGCCCTTGTGCAGCTCCTGCACCTGCTTGAAGACTTCTTTGACGACGGGGCGGACGCGAAAGAAGCCCTGCGACAGCCGCTGCTCCGAGATCTCGAAGATCGACTGTTCCGCGCCGTCGAGAAGCACTTCCACTTCGTCGGAATCGTCGTAGCTCTTCTGCACGATTTCCGTGCCTGTGCGAATGAGTCGGCGCCGGATCCATTTCTCTTTCACGAGGTTCGCGTGATACGTGACGTGCGCGGCTGTCGCCACCTGGTCCATCAGCGATGCGAGATAGAAGCGCCCGCCTGCCTTCTCCAGGCTGCCGAGATGCTCCATCTCCGCGGAAAGCGTGATGACGTCGATCACTTCGCTTTTTTCGTACAGGTTCAGCATCGCCGCGTAGATCAGGCGATGCGCGTCACGATAGAACGCTTCCGCCGGGATCAGCTCGATCACACGCGCGATCGAATCCCCTTCCACGAGAACGGCGCCGAGGACCGACGTCTCCGCATCGAGAGCCTGGGGAGGCACACGATCGAACGACTGCGATCTCCCGCCTGTTCCGGGTCTTCCTTGCTGGGTAGCCATGGTTCGCTAATTCTCCACGAGTTCTTTGTAGGCATCGCGCAGCATCTGAAAATCGTTCCACACCGGTCGTTTGTACGACTCGTTCCGCAGGCAGGCGGAAGGGTGATACGTGCAGATGAGCCTCTTGCCGTGCCAGTCGAACCATCGCCCGCGCAGCCGCCCGATCCCCTCGGTTTTGTCGAGGAGCGTTTGAGCGGCGAAGCGGCCGAGGGCACAAATGAGTTGCGGCTGGATCGCGTCGATCTGCTGCAGCAGAAACGGATTGCATGTGGTGACTTCGTCAGGCTGCGGATCGCGGTTCCCGGGCGGACGGCACTTCACGATATTCGTGATGTAAACGTCCTCCCGCCTGATGTCCGCAGCGGCGAAGATCTTGTCGAGAAGCTGGCCCGCACGCCCGACGAACGGTTCGCCTATGCGATCCTCGTCCGCGCCCGGCGCCTCGCCGATGAACATGAGCTTCGCGTTCGGATTGCCGACGCCGAACACGAGGTTCGTGCGCTGCCCGTGAAGGCCGCAGCGCGTGCACTCCCCGAGATCTTCTCGCACCGTCGTGAGGTTGCCTCCCGCCGGTGCGGCCGGCCGGGTCGCCGCCGGCGCCGGCGGCGCCGATACTGCACTCACGGGCTTCGTCGCGATCCCCTTGCCGATCCCCCGGAAGCCGGGCAGAATCGGATCCGGATAACGGAACTCCTTCTGCTGTCTCAGAAAGCGATAGACTTCGTTCCGAATGTCCTCGGACCGGCTCATGCGAAGCTCCTACTTTCCGGCGAGCAGACGATTGACTTGATCGATGATTTTTCGGGCGATTTCTGATTTGGCAGCAAGCGGAATCTCTTCGCGCGTTCCGTTCGCGCCGAGGATCACGGCTTCTGTCGCATCCTGATCGATGCCGCCGCCGTTCACGTGCGGGCGATTGACGACGATCAGGTCGAGCCCCTTTTTCTCGAGCTTGGCACGGCCGTGCTTCTCGATGTCGTCCGTTTCGAGCGCAAACCCTACGAGCACTTCGATCCCGTTCCGTTTCGATCCGATCGAAGCGAGAATGTCCTCGGTGGGTTCGAGATCGAGCGTGATCGGGCCCTTGCGTTTCTGCTTCGATTCGCTCGTTTTGCTCGGGCGGAAGTCGCCGACTGCTGCCGCCATGATCACGATGTCACTCTTCGCTGCTTCCCTGCGCACGGCTTCGGCCATTGCAGAAACCGAACGCGCTTCGATCGCACGAATTCCTTCGGGCAGCGCAACGGACAGGGCACCGTGCACCATCGTCACTTCGGCGCCGCGACGGGCCGCCTCGCGCGCGATCGCGCACCCCATCCTGCCCGACGATCGGTTCGTCAGTATACGAACAGGGTCAATCGCCTCCTCCGTCCGGCCCGCCGTGACGAGTACGCGCTTTCCCGCAAGGTCGCCCCCTTCGCGGCCGAGCTGCTCGATCACGAACGCAACCTGCGTTTCCGGTTCCGCGACACGCCCCACGCCTTCGTAGCCGCAGGCCAGATCGCCCGACTCGGGCGGCACCACGAGAACGCCGTCCGCGCGAAGCGTGCGCAGGTTCCGCTGCGTCGACTCGTGGAGCCACATGAACTTGTTCATCGCCGGGGCGACGGCAACCGGACAGGTCGCCGCAAGATAAGAAGTCGTAAGAAGGTCGTCAGCAATGCCCGCGGCCATCTTCGCCATCACGTTCGCCGTGGCCGGCGTCACGAGAAAGAAGTCGGCACTCTGGGCCATGTCGATATGGATCGGCCTGGTCTCGGGACCAAACGCTTCGGCGGGTCTGAAATCGCGGTCGCTTTCCCAGAGGTCGGCGGCCACGCGCCTCCCCGTGATCGCCTCGAAAAGCTCAGGGCGAACCATCTGCGTGGCGGATCGGGTCATGATCGCCTGACAGTTCGCCCCTTCCGTCGTCAGCTGACGGATCACTTCGAGGGACTTGTAGATGGCCACGCCACCCGTGATCCCGAGGAGGATGTTCTTCCCCTTAATCCGCACTCTTCTCCTCTTCCGGTGCATCGGCCACATCTTTCCGCGGAGCGACTTCCCAGTTGACCTTGCCTTCCACGATGTGGCGCATGGCCTTCGTCGTCACTTTTTCCGTTTCATCCGCAGCGCCACCGAGCGCGTTCATGACCGCGTTGATTCTGCGGGCTTCCCGCGCCGTCGCGACAACGCGCGCATACGGATCTTCCATCTGACGCAGAGTGATCTCCAGTGGTTCATCCTTCATTCGGACCTCCTATTCGAGAGCTTCGGAGAGCTCCACGCGCGATGCGCGGCTCTCTTCGATATCGAGAATCGTAATGACACGCTGAATCGAATCCTCGAGGGATTCATTTACAACTATATAGTCGAACTCGAACATACGCTTGAGTTCTGTGATCGCATTTTTGAGCCGCTTCTGAATCGCGGCTTCGTCGTCGGTCTTCCGCCCGCGGAGCCGCTGCTCGAGCACCGCAAGCGAAGGGGGCACGATGAAGACCGCGAGCGCCTCGGGAAACGCGTTCCGGATCTGCTCACTCCCCTGCACGTCGATGTCGAGCAGGACGGTCTTCTTCTCGGCGACGGCGTTCTCGATCTCCGACTTCGGCGTCCCTTTGTAGTCGCCGTGAACCAGCGCCCACTCGGCATACCGGCCGTCTTCGATCCGCTCGCGGAACACGGCCTCCGTCAGAAAATTGTAATCGACGCCGTCCACTTCGCCGTCGCGTATCGGGCGCGACGTATCCGAAACTGAAAACGTGCAGAGCGGCATCCTGTCGATCAGGCCGCGCGCGATACTCGACTTTCCGGCGCCCGAAGGACCGGCGAGAACGAACGGAAAACGTCGCTTCAAACGGACCATGCGCTGCCCCTACTCGATGTTCTGCACCTGCTCGCGCATTTTCTCGACCTCTTCCTTCATCGTCACGACTTCCTTGGCGATTTTCCCGTCGTTCGATTTCGAACCGATCGTGTTCACCTCGCGCAGCAGTTCCTGAAGCAGGAAATTGAGCCGGCGTCCCGCCGGTTCGTCGCCGCGGATCGCCTGGTGGAACTGATCGAGGTGCGAGCGCGCGCGCACGATCTCTTCCGTCGTATCGAGCCGCTCCGCCAGAATCACGATTTCGTGGGCGAGACGGTCATCGCGGATCTTGCCGTCTTCCATCGCCTCGCTGAGCCGCTTCTTCAGGTCGCGGCGCGCCTCGCGCACGCGGACCGGAGCTCGCTTTTCGACCTTGGCCAGCGCCTTTTCGATCATAGTAAGCCGCTTTCTGAGATCGACGATGAGCTGCTTTCCCTCGCGGCGGCGCATCTGTGATACTCCGCGCAGAGCGCGTTCGATCCCCTTCTCCACGGCGGGCCACACCATTTTCTCCGTGACGTGCGACTCGCGGCGCACGAGGATATCGGGCATCTGGAGTAAGGTGTTGATATCGAGTTCGCCCGCCAGGCCGTGTTTCTTCTGGAGATCGCGGGCGGCGCGGACGTAGTGCTTCGCACGGGTTTCGTCGACGCTGATCGCGTTCTGCGAGCCGTTTCCCTGCACTTCGATCGTAATCGAAGCGCGCCCGCGCGCAATCGAGGCGCCGAGCGTGTCCCGGATCTTCGACTCGGCCGGCCCCAGAACGGACGGAATTCGGAGTGCGGCTTCGAAAAAGCGGTGATTCACCGTTCGGATTTCGACAATAATGGTCTGCCCGGCCACGCGTGTTTCCGCGCGGCCGAAGCCAGTCATGCTGACGATGGCCATTGGTTCTGCTCCGATCCCGAGAAGGGCCACTAATCATAACGGAGAACGCGCATGGATGCCACGACGCTTTTCGTACTGACACCGATTGTTGCCGCGCGCGCCGCCGGAAAACAGGCTCGCTATGTCGTTGGTGAGAAAGGGATTACGAATGAGCCCGTTTTCCAGATCCGTATGGAGGACGGCGGCGGGACGATTCTGATCTCGCTCCGCACGCACCTTCCCGCGCTTCTCGGTTTCGAGGATGGAAAAGCGCCGCACGGCGAGAAAAGCCCGCTTGCGGAGAGGCTCGGCGAATGGGTTCGTGAGCGGACGCTCGAGCGCGTCGCAATGGAGACGGTCGATCGGGTCGTGACCCTGCAATGGAGCGGCGGCCTCGTGACCCGCATCGAGTTCATGGGGCGGACGCCGCGGATCGTGATCGCGGACGAAAAGGGCGTCCGGGACGTGATCGCCGGCGACGGCACGAACGCCCGGGCCTGGACCGGACTTGTCGAAGGGGAACCGATGCCCGCCGTCCCCGGGGCGGAGAAACCGGATCTCGTCGCCTGGCCGCCCGAAGAGTGGGAGAGCGCGCGCGAGGGTGCCCGGAGCGTCCCCCGGTGGTGGCTGGACGACGTGGCGCATGCGGCGGGCGCGGACGACTCGAACACTGCGGGCGGCGGGAGCCGCGGCGCCGATCGCTGGCGTGAAATGGCCACCGCGCTCACGGCCGCGCGCGAGGCGGGCGGCCCCGGGTGGATCACGGGCGAAGCGGATCGCGCGGAACTGCGCGTGGTGGCCCCCGGGCGCGGCGATGCGGAAGTCGCCCCTCAGACCGAATCGGGCAGCGCCCCCCGCCGTTACGATTCCGTAACGGAAGCGGCGGCAGTCTGGTACGCCGAGCGGAGCGTGTCCGCGCGTCTGGGTGCCCGGCGCAGCGAGCTTCTCGGACGTGTGAAGCGGGAAGCAAAGAAACTGGGGCGTGCCGTCAAGAACCTCGAAGGTGATCTCGAGCGCGCGCACGGATTTCCGCTTCTGCGCAAAGAGGCCGAGATCCTTTCGATTCACTTTCACACGATCGAGAAGGGCGCGCGCGAAGTGACGCTCCCCGACCCGTACGGCGGCGACGCGGTCACGATCAGGCTCGACCCGGCGAAGTCCGCGCGCGAGAACATCGACCGGCGCTTCAAGAAGGCGGCGAAGGGCGAGCGGGCGGTGCCCGCGATCGAAGAGCGCCTCGAAACGTTTCGCCGGAAGCTTGCACCGCTCACGGAGATCGCCGAACATGCGGAGAGGGCGAAGGACGAAGCGACGATCGACGATCTCGCCGCGCAGGCCGAGCAGCACCTGCCGAGGCCGCGCCCGGAGCCGGAATGGAGGAAGCGCATCAAGAGTTCGAAGGATCAGAAAGCGACGAGCGGCGCGCGCCCGCGCGAATACACCGTAACAGGCGGTTACACCGTGCTCGTCGGCCGCGACAACAAAGAGAACGACCGCCTGACGTTCAAGATCGCGGGCCAGCGCGACTTCTGGTTTCACGTGAGCCAGTCGCCCGGGTCGCATGTCGTCTTGTTGCGCGACCCGAAAGACGACCCGCCGAAGGAGGCCCTTCTCGAAGCTGCCGCCATTGCGGCCTGGCATTCAAAAGCGCGGAACGCTTCGAAAGTGCCGGTCAATTACACCGAGCGCCGTTTCGTGCGCAAGCCGCGCGGCGCCCCGCCCGGACTCGTGACGATTCAGCGGGAAAAGACGTTGTTCGTGGAGCCGAAGCTGCCGGAGCAGGAAAAGCAGTAGCGAAGGCACGGAGGCGCGAAGTCGCGAAGTCGCGCAGGACCGCACGTCGAATCATGAGCCGCAGTACCGACTCACCGAAACAGTGATTTGATGTCCGACCAGGATGACGCCTCTGTTGCGGTCGGCACTTCCTGACTCCAGAACGTCACAACGAGCAGGTTGGTCGGGCCGAGCGCGTCCGAGAACGGAACGGGGGGACAGTAGACAGTACCCTGGTCTGTGTTCCCGTAGCGAACGCTGCTCCCCGTCCCCACGCCCACACCGGCGCATGCTGGCCCTCCCGCCGCGTTGGCGATGTTGTCGTCAGTCGCCGCGTAAGGGAGTGTTCCCAGGGTCCATGTCGCTGTCACCGCAACATCCGGAGAGCTCACGCTCCCGAGCGACGGGATGAAATTCCAGCGCTCAACCGGATCGTAGGGCGCGGAAGTTCCGATCGAAGCCCCGGTCAGACACCCCTGCCCGTCAACATTGTACAGATCATAGTAAACACCGAAGAAATTGCGAGACGGGGTAGTGTAGCGCCAGTACCAGAAGCCGCCATCCATGGTCCACGTATCGCCGTTCTGCATGCCGCAGTCTTCCGCCAGATCGTAAACGACTCCGATCTGGTCTCCCCGATTGAAACCGCCGAACAGCCATGCCCAGCCACTGCACGCGTTGTAGTAGACGATCGTGCACGCGGCGGTCGCTGCTCCGCCGCTCAGAGTCGGAGAGGCGATGTGGTCCCGCGTGGCAATCGGTTCGGAGGCCACCGCAATGGGGGACAGAGTCATCAAGAATAGTGTGGCGGCGAAAAGTACTGCTTTCATCTGCGCTACTCCCTGGTGATTGCCCGGCCTATTGAAACAGCCGCTTCAGTTCGCTCCAGGACGAAGATTCCGTCGCTCCCTGCGGGCCCGCGACGCCCGTTGCCGTCGGGCAGTTCCAGACCGATCGCACGAGCAGGTTAACGGGACCGAGGCCGTCCGCAAGAACTTCGGGCGGGCATATCCCGGGGCCGCCCGGCGTGTCGCGGAACCGGAAACTCGTGCCGTTCCCGACGCCGACACCATCACATGCCGGGCCGCCGGCTGCGTTCCTCACATTGTCGTCCGTAATCGGCTTCACGATAATGCCGAGCGCAGTCGCGACGAGCGCAATCCGGCTTTCGGTCGTAGATCCCAGTCCCGGCAGCGCGTTCCAGCCGTTCATGGGAACGACCGCGGTCGCTCCCGACCCGGTGACGAGACAGTCATTCTCGTCGACCGTGAACAGTGAGTAGCTCACGTTCGGAAACATGCCGTAGGCGCCCCCCGTCGCGTACCAGTACCAGTAATTGGCGATGTTTTCGCATTCGTGTTCTTCCCCGCCCGTACATTCACTCGCCAGGTCGTATACGACACCGATCTTGTTCCCGATGCCCATTGTGGGAAGCATTCGCATCCAGCCGCTGCACAGATTGTAATAGATGATGGTGCACGCGCCCGCCGCGCCGCCGGGCACAGCGCCGATGTCGTCATAGCGCGCGGATACGGGTTCCTCGATCGGCTCGGCGAATCCGAAGCCGGCGCCCGCGGCGACTGCCATCGCGAGCAGAAGAGAGACTCGAAAGAGATACGAATGATCATTCATCACTTCACTCCGCAAATTATTGAAACAGCCGCTTCAGTTCGCTCCAGGACGAAGATTCCGTCGCTCCCTGCGGGCCCGCGACGCCCGTTGCCGTCGGGCAGTTCCAGACCGATCGCACGAGCAGGTTAACGGGACCGAGGCCGTCCGTGTACGGAATCGGCGGGCAGTTCGCGGGATTGCCGAACCCTCCGGGCCTGAACTCGTAGCTGGTACCGTTCCCGACTCCGACGCCGGCACATGCCGGTCCACCGGCGACGTTCTTCTCGTTGAAGTCCGTAACGGGGTAAACACGATTCACGGTGCCGCCGCTGAGCGCGGTCGCGACGAGCGCTATCCGGTCTGCCGTGGTTGAACCGGCTCCGGAAATGACGTTCCACCCCTGCATCGCGTGAATTGTCTGGTCTCCGGGTTCGGGAGTACCAGTGAGGCAATCGTTCTCGTCCACGTTCCAGAGCGCGATTCGTATATTCGGGGATCCGTAACCGTTGACACTGGCCTTCCAGAACCAGTAGTTCGCTACGTTCGTACACTCATGGCCGCTCTCCCCGGTGCACTCCGCCGCAAGATCGTAAACGACGCCGAGCCTCTGCCCCCCGGACACTTCAGGGTAGGTTCGCATCCAGCCGCTGCACAGGTTGTAATAGATGATGGTGCACGCGCCCGCCGCGCCGCCCGTCATCGCGCCGATTTCGTTGTAACGCTCGACGGCAGGTTCAGTGATTGCGCCGGCATGGAGAGGTACCGAGAGGAGCAGCAACGGCAGGAGAAGAAGGCGTGTCATTGCAGGCTTGAAACCAGATGACGGCGTGGC
Organism: Candidatus Eiseniibacteriota bacterium; assembly: GCA_029262235.1. Lineage (GTDB taxonomy): Bacteria > Orphanbacterota > Orphanbacteria > Orphanbacterales > Orphanbacteraceae > JABDJQ01. The sequence goes on from JAJCZU010000008.1 coordinate 357,662, forward strand.
ACTGGAAGCTCGGAGCATCGGGGGCCCTCACAATCTGCGCGTCCCCATGGGTGGAATCGCTCTAAGGGTGGATACCTATTATACGCCCCCCCGGAAGAAGTGTCGAGGGTCGGGCACGCGCGGCTCCCGGGAACTGTGTAGTTGAATATTGAATCATTGAGAGCGCAGGCGCGCTACCGTGTGATCACGAGCGAGCGCGTCTCGGTCCAGCTTCCCTGCTCGACGCGCAGGAAGTACTTGCCCGCCCCCACCTTCTCTCCGGAGTCGGCGCGGCCGTGCCAGGTAACGGCATGCTCCCCCTGCGGGTACATACCATCGACGAGCCTCGCGACGCGCCGCCCACGGATGTCATACACGTCGGCGCGCACGGGCTCGTTTCCTTCCGCCCGAAATCGAATGGAAGTGCCGAGCGCAAACGGGTTGGGAGCCGTGCGAAGGCGCGTCAGATCCGACGGCAGCCAGTTCATGTCCCACACTTCGTCGCCTGTTTCGTGAATTTCGTATTCATACGCGCGGAGCGAATCCTGCTCTTCGTCGAAGTCGCCGTTCATGACAACAAGCACGACATGTTCGAACCGCGCCCAGTCGTGAAGCGTGGCGGAACCGGAGCCGTTCTGCAGCACGAAATCGCGCACTTCGTAGCTGCCGGTGCTCGTGGTTCCGGCAAGCATGACGCGGCGGTTCCCGTCGAGCGCGGCGTCCCCTCGAAACACGATCTTCAGATGCGCACGCGTCGCCGGCCCGTGAAACTTGACGTAGTTCGCGGCAAGGCGCTCCGCAACCTGATCTTCGGCAATCGCGAACGGGCCGGACTCTCCCTTGCGATGCTGTTTCTGAAACCAGATGAGCGGAAGATCGTCCGCGCGCGCATAGTGGCGCCCCACATTGCGCGGGCCCGTGAACAGATTGTATTCGGTAAACAGGTAGAAGGCGTCTTCGAGCGTGAATCCGTTCTCATTCAATAGGGCACGCAACACATCCTCGGACTCCGCCTCGTCCGCACATTGCCGCTCCCAGAACAGGGGCGCGACCGGAAACCCGAGCAGTTCGTCGAGGAAATACCACCAGATGGCGCGCCCGTACTGAAATCGATCCCCGTCGCTGAAATCACCGGGCGCGAGCAGGTAACGGTACGGTTCGTTGAAATGGCCCTGTATACCCCAGCTCGTAAAGAGATCCGGATGAGCCACGATCTCGGACCAGCGCGCGGTCGACTCGAACATCAGGCTGCCGCCCGAGGCGAACCGGTTCCTCGCGTACTGGAATCCGTGAAACACTTCGTGCGCCGTGATGAGCCGTATCACGGTGCCCTTCGGGCTCAGCTTGCTGTCGATCGCGATCCGAGGCACGGCGGAGTGCGGACATTCCCCATGATACTCGAGCGCCCCCGCCAGGCCGCCGATTCCCGGCGGCGCGTTCCACGGGGTCACGGGAATCTTTCCGAACGCCGGGTCCGTCGAATCGCTGAAAGCCGGGGGGGCGAGCATGCCGAGGCCGTCCCTGAACGCGCGATGCGCCTGCTCCAGCAGCGACGCCAGCGAGTCCAGGTACTCGTCCCCCGAAACGGCATGCTCCCCTTCCGTCAGGTAAGCGATGACGAAATGCTCGGTGTGACGGTAGGAGACATGGTCGTCCTTCGCGAAGAGAAGATCGACCGCGGGGGGCAGGGCCGTCGCGCAGGCGCGCGGCGCAGACCATTCCATGGCCGCCGCTTCAGCGGGATTCATCAGCGCCTGATCAGCTGGATCGATCCACATGACGGGTTCCCCTTATCAACACCCGTTCAGTATACTGCAGGGCAACACCACTCGCAGGAGGCATCCTTTTGAAAGTCGGGCTCATGGGCCTTCCCAGCTCCGGGAAGACCACGCTTTTCAATCTATTGACGGGGCAGACGGCCGACACCACGCCGTTCGCTTCCGGTAAGAAAGAAATCAACCTCGGTTCCGTGATGGTTCCCGATGGGCGGCTCGACCGTCTGATCGAACTCAATCAGCCGAAGAAGATCACGCACACGGAGATTTCGTTCGTCGACCTCGCGGGCCTTCCGAACAGCGACGATCGCAAGGGAATCGACGACATGATCCCGCATCTGCGCGACGCCGACGCGCTCACGCTCGTCGTGCGCGATTTCGAGAACGCGTCGGCGCCTGCGGCGCTCGGCAAAGTGAACTGCGTCTCGGAACTGAACACGCTGAAGTCCGACCTGATGTTCGCCGATCTCAACACGGCCGAGAAGCGGCTCGAGCGACTCGAGCGCGAGAAGCGAAGCGGCGACAAGGACAAGATTCGCGAGTACGAGATTTTCGAGAAGGCGAAAGAGATGCTCGAGAACGAGCAGTTTCTGTCTGAAATGAAGCTCGACCCGCACGACGAAAAGCTGATCGTCGGATACGGACTGCTCACGAAGAAACGCTACGTGGTGCTGCATAATTTCGGCGAAGGTCGTGACGAAGTGCCCGCGGAGCTTGTGAAAGAGGCCGCGTCGATGGGCGCGCCGCTCGTTTCGATGAACGCGCTGCTCGAACACGAAGTCATGGAGATCCCCGAAGAAGAGCGCGCGGAGTATTGCGAGTCGCTCGGCATCGCCGGGGACGCGCGCGACAAGTTCGTGCGCGCTGCGTACGACGCGCTGAACCTGATCTCGTTCTTCACCGCCGGCCCGAAAGAAGTGCGCGCGTGGACCGTGGAGCGCGGCGCGACCGCCCAGCGCGCGGCAGGCAAGATCCACTCGGACATGGAGCGCGGGTTCATACGCGCCGAGGTCATTCCGTTCGACGTGATGAGCGAGTTCAAGACCGAGAAGGCCGTTAAAGAGGCGGGCAAGATGACCCTCGAAGGCAGATCGTACATCGTGAACGACGGCGACGTGCTCGTGATCCGCTTCAGCGCGTGATCCTGCCGATCCCTTGACATGGATACTTTCTCTCCACATAGTTGCAGGAGGAGATCATCGCGATGTCGATCTGGAACTGCACGTCGACGACCGCGATCGAGCAGAGCAGACTGGACTGATCTGAAGCAGCTCTTTCAATAGGGATCACGCAGTCACACATCGAGAGGCCGCTTCCGACCTACTTCCCCTTCACCACGAACTGCCCCCGGATCGTGTCCGTCTCGCCGGTCTTGAGATCGGTCGCTTCGATGATGAGCGTATAGCGATCGTTCGGGAGAGTCATGGTGTCGAGTGAGATGTGGCGGCTTGCGGTGGGCCCGACGGTTTCGTTCTCGAACGTCTGTGATGTCCCCGGCTCGAGCGTCCCTTCGTTATTCCCGCCGAAGAAGCTCGTGAAGCGCTGTACTTTCGTCCCGAACAGGCTGTACTTCACTTCGTAGTTACCGCGTCCCTTGCTGTTCTGCGCGAGATTGTAGAGCTCGAAGTAGACGGTGACGTCTTCGCCGGGCGCGTAGATGCGGACGGGCCGCGGCACGATGCGATACTGCCCGCGCAGGAACGCGCCGCCGGCGCGGTTGTCGCGCGTCACGGAGCTTGCGAACACGAGGTCGCTCACGGCGAATCGCCCCGAGGCGAAGTAGCGGGCTTCGACTGCGGTCTTCAGGATGCCGTGGTTTTGCGTGCGGACATCGATAAAGCGCATTGCGAGCGTGTAGCCGCCGGGATCTACTGAAAGCGATTCGGCGGTTACCATCCAGCCGCCCGACGGTGCGAGCGGATCCTGGCGATGTTCGAGGTTCGCGACTTTCGTTACGACCTCTTCAAACTCCGGCGTTTTGAGTGACACGCGGCGCTGCAGCTTCGCGACTTTGAACGTGCTTTCATCCGGCTCGAACGCCACGTCGGTCAACGGCACGAGAAATCCGAGCAGCAGATCGGTCTTGCCGTTCGCGCCCGCGAGCGACGCCACGTCGAAGATGAATCCGAATTCCTTCGCGCCTTCGTAATCGTACACGTTGATCGTGGGCGTCTCCCCGAATCGGTGCAGGCCCGTCTCGCTCATCTGGCGCGCCTGCGTCGGATCGATCTCGAGATCATTCGCTTCGACGAACATTTCGAAGCGGTCTTCGAGTTCCGCGAGCAGCTGGTCGGACTCCTTCGCGAAGTCCGACATGCCACCGTCTACTTTGCCGATGCCCGAATACTTCCGGTCGGGGTCGAGGATCACGTGATAGATCCCCTGCATGTCGACGTCCTGCAGCCAGACCAGCATGTCCTTGTACATCCAGAGCTCTTTCGCGCCGATCACGCCTTCGTGCACGGCAACGTAGCCCGGGAACGTTTCGATGCGGAGAGGTTCGCCGAAGCGAATGAAAAAGTGCGCGCGGTCGTCCCACGCGAAGCGCCCCTTGCGATCCTTGAACCGTTGGATCGCCTTCTGCACGCGGCGCATATGTTCGACTTCGGCCTGATTCTCGAGTGTGGTAGGCGTGGGATCGTGTTCGGCCCAGTAGCGGCGCTGAAACGCGAGGCGGTCGTGCGGCGCCGTGGCGTCGTACGCCTTCTTGCCGACATCGTCCAGAATGACGCGGAAGAAGCGGTCCTCGTCGGGCCGCGGGAGAATGATTTCGTCCTGGGCGCGCGGTACGTCTTCGGCGATCGCCGCCTCGGGAACAGCGGGCGCTTCGGGCGCAGCAGCAGCGCCGGCAGCGCCGACACTGAGCGAATCTTCGGCGCGCGCGGCTCCCGCAGCCACCAGCAGCGCCAGCGCAATCAGCTCAGCAATAATCCAGGTTTTGATCCAGCGATCGGAACGGCCCACTCGTCACCTCCGGGAGTACCATACCAATAGTACCCCGGAACGGGAATCGGGTGCCGCTAGAACCGGTAGAGATATTGCACTTTCGCGAAGACCTGACGCTCGGCGAGCTTCCATTCGGACCCGGAGCCGTTTTCGGCCGCTCGCTTCGCGGCGGTATCTGAAATTCGTGCTCCGTTGCCCTTCCCGCGATCCGCCCCGTGCTCCGCCCCGTTCTTCGCCTGCGCGATCTCGTCGTAGTAGTTGAAACGGTTCCCGGCGCCGATATAGAACACCGTGAACGGATTCAGCTTGTATGTGAGCAGCGGCTCGAAGTCGAAGCGCTCTCTGAAATCGTTGTACTGCGTCACGAGACGCAGGAACCACTCGCGATTGAAGTTGTACGTGATTCTCGTGCGTAGAAGGTAGCCTTCAAACAGCGTATTCCCGGTGGCACGGCTTTCCATCTTCGAGTATTCCCATTCGATGGGTTCGATGAACAGACGCGAGAGTGGTTTGAAGTCGAACTCGACGCCGTAGCTTTGCACATCGCCCATTTCCGGTGCGTCGAAGTCGCGGTAGATCTGCTTCCCGAAGTTCACGTTCCCTTCGATGCTGAACATCTCGGAAGGCCGTGTCATTGCCCAGAAGTTCCAGGTGTTGATTTCGTCGAAGATGATCCCGCCGAAACGTTCGCGGCTGATCAGGTTCTGGACGTTCACTTCAGTCTGCCCGCGGAATCTCGCCCAGATCTGGGGCCGCACCCATTCGTCCTTGAACGTGCCGGTCTGATTCCAGATGCGGCCCACGGCAATGTTCGGCTGCCACTCGAGGAGCAGCTTGCCGTTCGGCTGACTCGAGTAGCCGTTCCACCAGTTCACCGAATGGTAATCGTTCCCGGTCGTGAAACCGTTGTCGGTTCGGAACGTCGGGCTGTAGCCCCAGTAGTCGAAGTCGGAGTTGTAATGGCGCGCGGATCGTTCGAGGCTCGCGTAAATTCCGTGCCCCCAGAAGTTCTCGCCGTCAAACGCGGCCGTGTGATCCGTATCGCCCATCATCTCGTCGTTGAAGTCGGACGAAAGCGCCGTATCGTTCGGCTCTTCCGTATGGCTCGCGGCGAACTGCAGTTCGAGCCTGTAGTTATTCTTGAAGCGTAGAAGTGCGTCGGCGCTCAGTACCGTTCCCGCGCCATTGCCGCCGGTCACGCGCCGGTCGGTCACGAGCAGGCCGACGGCCGACTCCTCGCGCAGGTTCGTCTTCATGCGCACGATGTTCGTATAGCTCTCGCCGAGCAGAAGCAGCTCGCTCCGCTCTTCGAACGGAATGATGAGCGGCGAAGCGTCATCGTGCCCGAAAAGATAGACGACAGACGTGTTGCCGAACTCGCCGAGCAGCTTCCCTGCCACGTCGGGATTGTTGATCGAGCGTGTGTACACGGCGCTGATCCACGTATTGAAGAGATCGCTTCCCTCCTGGAAGAACGGGCGGCGCTCCTCGAAAAAGAGCGCGAATGTGCGGTTCACGTCGATCTGGCCCGCGTCGGACTCCACCTGGCTGAAGTCGGGGTTGATCGCGAGTTCGGCCGAACTGTTCGAAGTGAGCGCGTAGCGCAGATTGAGCGACGCTTCACCCTTCGGGTCGTCATTGTTGAAGTTCGAACGCGGATCGTCCCGATCTTCGAGCTCGCCGACCTGCGTGCCGATCACGCTGGCGATGACATCGAGGTTCTTACCGGTCTGCACGCCCTCGATCCCCGTGAGATAGCCGAACTGGCACATGAGGCACGGGTTGTCGCGGCTCACCGCGGCCCATGAGTAACGATTGCGGTTGTCGCGCTGGCGGTCGCGCCAGAAATTGATGCGCCACGTGTGCTCTTCGCGATTCGGAAAGCGGAGCGACGCGAACGGAATCGCGATCTCCACCTGGTAGCCGGTTTCGGTCACGCGCCCGATCGACTCCCATATGATGTCGAACGATCCGTCTTCCCCGCCCGTGCCTTCCATCCGCAGGTCGCCCTGGATGCCGAGCGGATTCACGAACAACTCGTACCCCCATGACGATTCGCCGTATGTGTCGAGCATGATCCCGAAGTAGTCGTCCCGATAGATATTGTCGCGGTCACGAAGCGAAACGCGCACTTCGTCCGGGTTGTCGTAGGCGATCAGCGCGACGTAAAGATTCTGCTGGTCGTACGTCACCCACGCTTCGGAACGGACCGGCGGCTTCGCGAGATCGCCGGGACTCGTTTCAACGAAATGGTCCGCGATCGCCGCGTCCTTCCAGCCCGCGTCATCGAGATTGCCGTCAATCTGAATGGGGCCGGTCGTGCGCGCAATGACGAGAGTCGGCTCGAAGTTGGCCTTGTACGGCTCTTCGGCCTGCGCGGAGAGTGCCTGGGTCAGGATCAGGGTCAGGGCAAGGGCGAGAGTCGGGGCGAAGGTCGGGAACGAGATGAGTCCCGCCGCTCCTCCCGGGAGCACGCGTCGTATCATGGGTTGCCTCGTATCGATCGGGTCCGTGGTGGCTGCTGATACAGGATAGACGAACGAGGCGGGCGGACTGATTGAAAAAAGTGCGGAAAATCGTCGGTCGGCTGGTTTTCAGCGTACGAAGAACCAGTAGTAGACGGCCGCTCCGAGCACCACGAGCAGGATGATCTGCTTGAAGAGCGCGACCGTCGTCCGGACGAGCAGCACGATGCTGAGAAGAGCCCCCGCGGCGTAGATTCCGCGCATTTTCCAGACCGCGGTCCCGGTCTGCCCCGCCTCGAGCGTGTTCATGAGGCCGTAAGCGCAGTACGCGAGGGCGGCGGCGAGAGCGAGCAGAATCGCGAGCTTCATCCCGCTACTTCCCCATCAGATTGCGAAGCTGAAACGTGTGGCGGATCGGGTGCATGACGGCGTGTTCGAGCATCGCGTCGATACAGTAGACCGGGCCCCAGGCGGCCTCGAACTCGAGCTCGAAAGACTCGCCGGGGAGATCGACAAGCGGCGTTCGCCATTTCGCGAGACTCGCGTCGAGAAACGCATCGGCCTCGCTTTCGCAGTTTTCGAGCGTGGGCAGTTCACCGAATCCGGGCTCGGGCAGTTCGAGCGCCTTGCAGATCCATCCCATGTAATAGATCGTGCCGTTCAGAAGATGCAGAAGCAGGCTTTCGAGTGATTCGTAATCGGGATCGTCCGTTGCGGGCAGCTTGACGTTCTGCGCCTTCGCTTCGCGCCATGTAGCGAGAAACTCGCGCATGTGATGTTCATGCAGCGCGATCAGCGCGCGTGCGCCGGCGTATTCGTGGGCGGGAATCGCATCGGGAATCGTCATCTCATCCATCTCCCGGGTTACAGGGTTCGCCCGGGCGGCAGAACCCAGGCACTGTCATGGCGATCAAAGCCGACATGCCCGTAATAGTCGCGCGCGGCGGGCGCCGCGAGCAGAATGATCGTGCACTTCGGGCCGCCCGCGCACTGCGTAAGACGCATGAGCTCACGGCCGATGCCATGCTTCTGATAGTCGCGGTCGACCGCGAGATCGGACAGGTAGCACGCATAGTGAAAGTCGGTCACCGAGCGCGAAACACCAACGAGCCTGTCGCCGTCCCAGGCGGTCACCATCAGATTGCCATGCTCCACCATGCCCGCAAGACACGCCGGGTCATCCACGGGACGCCGCTCCGAAAGCGTGGAGCGCACGAGAATGTCGCGAAACTGCGCGGGCGTGATTCTCTCGTCTGTCGCGTAGCGAATCGCGCTCATCAAAAAGAACTCCGCAGCTTCACCTCGACCCCTTCGAACGCGGGCTCGAAGCGACATACGCCGCCGACGCACACGAAACCTGCCTGGCGCTTTCCGCCGGCCACCGTGAACGAGTGGTTCTGATTGATGCGGTAATCGACCTGCGTCATGAGGAAGTCGTCCTGCTGCGGGCGCGAAGGATCGACCGACGTCGCATGCTCGGCCGTCATCGAGATGATGACGTCGTTGTTCACCGACCATTCGACGAGCGCGAAGTGGCTGCGCTCGATGCGTTCGAGCGGGCTCACGAACACGTCGCGCTCCTGAAACTGATATTCGCCGCGCAACGCCCACCCTTTACCGGCGGGATAGTATTCGATGTCGAGTACCGGCGTGTGTGTCTGGATGCCGCGCTTCTCGTCACGCTGATAATCGTACACGGCGGCCACGGTCACTTCGTCGTTCACTTCGTGCCGTACTTCGCCGTACCACTCGTTGAACGCGACATCGTGATGAAAGAGATCCTCGTCGATCTTCGCCGTCTCGCTCCGGTTCAACGTGACCGTGGTTCCATAGCGCGGCGTTGCGACCGCTTCGATCTGAAATCCCTTCTCGTCGTCGGGGTCGATCTGATGCGGATTACGCGAAACGAGCGAGTACGAATTCTCGCGCGTCAGCGAAGGCGGATTATTGATGTCGCTGCCCGGGTCGGACATGCTCGTGAAGCGAAAGTGATCGTACCGTTTGTACTCGGCCGAAAATGTCAGGAAGTCGACCGGAAACATCGAGAGTGCGATGTAGTGGCCGACGCCCTTCGTGGGCATCGTGCCGAGCAGCGCGATGACGTCCTCGCGGTCGAGCCGGTTGATGCGGGCATATTCGCCGTAGAGGTCGAACAGCGGATGTGCGATCGAGCCGCGCCCGGCGTACGCTTCCTCTTCGAGACGGAAGCGTTCGCCGAGTTCGTTCGAAAGGCTCTGCAGCACGTAACTGCCGCCCAGAACCACGTTCGCCGAGCCGATCGACGGCACGCGATATTCGAGATCGGTGCCGCGCAAAACGTCTTCGCGCTCGGCGCTTCTCGTGGGGCCCGTGTTCCGCATGCGGCCCGAAAACGCCTTGCCCCGGAACCCGCCCGCTTCGCCGCGAAAGAGCGCGCCGTCGACGTTGTTGTCGACGCGGATGTCGCGCTCTTCGTAGGAACGGAACAACAGTCCCCGCCCGAAGATTTCGTAAAAGTTCCCGACGTGGATTCTCGAACGGCCGAAGTCGAACGCCGCGTAGCGCTGCACCACGCCCTCGCGCAGCGAGTCGCCGCGCAGTTCGTGCGGCTGGAACGCCTCGTACCGAAAACCGAGCAGCAGATCGTCGAAGCGAAGGTCGACATCGAGCCAGTCCTCGAAGATCTCCTTCGGCTGATCGCGATCGTTTTCGCTTTGTGTGTTGAGTGAGTACTCCGCCTGATTCTCGGCGTGAAACGTGATCCGCTCGACCGCATGCGCGGCGCCGGGGATAGCCAGCGCCGCGAGCAGGACGAGAGCACCAGGGGAGCATGTGAAAAGCGAGGGGCGGTAATGCTGCCGTGCGGGGATCAGTTCATCCCCTCCTCGTGATCGGCATCCGTTTTCGTTTCGGCTTCCGGGGCGGCGGCGGGCATCAGCTTCGCCACTTCGCCGTGCAGACGTTGCTCGAGTTCGGTCGAGTAGCCGAGCTGCGCATACGCGATCTTGCGATCCTGGCCGATCAGGTACACCTTCGGAATCTGGCTGAATCGATACAGGCGCTGCAGCGAACGGTTCGGGTCCATGAGCACTTCGAACTCGTACCCCTTGCTCTTCACGTACGGCTTCACTTTCGCCGTGGAACGCGGCGAGTCCGTATTGATCGTGAGTACGGTAAAGCCGCGATCCTTGAATTCCGTGTGCAGTTTGTTGGTGCCGGGCAGCGCGCGAAGACACGGCTTGCACCAGAGCGCCCAGAAGTCGAGCAGCACCGGGCCGCTCTCGAGCGCTTCGTAGAGGCTCACCTCTTCACCCGCGAGATTGACGAGCGTGAAATCCGGCGCGTCGCGTCCGATCTCGGCGGCGACCTGCGGCTGCGCGAACGCCATGCCTGGCGCGATCGCCGACGCGGCCATGATAAGGAGAGCGAGCGTCAGTGTCTTCTTCCCAATATGCAATGGTCTGTTCTCCCAGGGGCTGTTGGCTATCGAACCAGCATCATCTTGCGTGTTTCGGACGAGCGATCGGCCACGATGCGCGCGAAGTAAACTCCGCTCGTGACAGAGCGCCCGCTGTCATTTTCTCCATCCCAGACGACCGTGTGCACGCCCGGGCCGGTTTCGCCGTGAACGAGCGTGCGAACGGCCCGCCCCGCGGCATCGTAAATCACGAGCGAAACGAGCTGGCGCGAGCGCAGCTCGAACCGGATCGTCGTTGTCGGATTGAACGGGTTCGGGCTGTTCGGCCCGAGCGTAACGAACGAAGGGTCGGTCGGAATCGCGACCGGACGATCTTTCGACACGACCGTGAACGTGCCGAGCGCGCCACTCGAAGCCGTGTACTCGTTCCGCGATTCGTCAAAGTAAGTCGTAAGTTCCGTATTGTCGCGCGCGATCACCGCGTTCACCACTTCCGAACCGCCAGAAGCGTGAAAAGTCACATGCGCGCCTTCGTGCGTGAATGACCGGTCGGGAAGCACGGTGTAGGCGGCGTTGTCAGCGTCATCCGTGCGCAACCCTTCGCCGCCATGCGCTTCTTCGCCCAGAACGAGCAGGTACTCGCCGTCATCGAACAGGCCGGCGTCGACCCCGATCGTAAAGTGGCCGTCGGCGCTCGATGCGGCAAACGACTGCGCGCCCGCCTTCGACGCCGTGAAGCTCCGCATGACGTCACCGCCGTTGCCCGCCACGTCTTTCGCAAATGCGTTGAGATCCACCGTGCCGGGCGTCGCAAGATCATGGCGAGCGTGCCAGATCCCGGCTTCGGCGTCGAGCAGCGCAAGGGTGACAGGGTCGCCGTTCACGGTCAGCGTCACTGACTCCGGTTCGACGCCGTCCGCGCTCCCGACGTAAAGATCGAGGTTCGACGTAAAGAACGGATGTTGCAGAACGCCGACCGAAAGCTGCGGCGCCGTCATATCTCCGAAGAACGCGAACGCGCGGTCCACGATCTCGTCCATGGCGTCACTCTCGTTGATAGAGGCGAAGTCGAACGGCAGATAGATCATGCGCTCCATGCCGTCCGCGCGACGAACGCCCGCTGTGGCCCCGCTGGCCCATTTCAGGAACGCTTTCCCCGCGATCGTCGGCGCGATGCGATCGGAGGCGGCGTCATCCACGGTGAACGCAAGTCCACGTCCGAGCCCGTCGCCGACAATACCGGCTACGTCGCTTTCCGCGTTCGATGTGCTCACGTACGCGGCGCCGAGATCGTCGGCGAAGAATTCGCACGCGTCCTGGCTGTAATGCGCGCTCGAGGGATCGCAGAGCCCGTGCGCCAGGTTCGACCCTGAGATCAGCAAACTGCCGCCGTCGCCGAGATACTGCGCGATCGAAGCGCGGTTCCCTTCCGTCAGGGGATCTTCCTTTTGCCCCGCCATCCAGAAGACCGTTTCGAAAGTGGTCATGTCGTCGAACTGCGGTCCGGCGCCGAACACCTTCCAGATCCCGTACGTCTTGCCGAACGGGAGGCGCGAAACGATCTCACTTGCGGCCGTTCCGTCACCCTGGTCGACCACGAGCACGTCAAGGCCGTCCGTGATGCCGAGATACTTCTGCACGAATGGTTCGCCGACAACCTGCCCGTTCGTATCACGCTGCGTGATGTTGTACGTAACGAGCCCGAATCCCTCGCCCGTGATCGCGTTGATCCACGTCGAAAGCGTATCGGTTTCGCCGGGACTCCAGTTCTGCTCGGCGCTGCTTACGAAATCCGCGAGGCAGAAAATGCCGAAACAGATCGACGACGTCCATCCGTCCGGAATCTCCTCCACACGATCGACACGCATTTTGATCGTCTGATCGGAAGTGTTCGTGACGAGCGTCTTCACTTTGATCTGCTCGCCGACCTTCCCCACGCGAACCGGGTTCAGCGGCGTCACCGTGAAGTCCTGGGCGGCCGCAAAGACCGGCAAAGCGAGCACTGCGGTGATCAGAGCGAGTCGAATGCGTTTCATGCTGCTCTCCTCGAGCGGGAGTTTTAACGTGTGGTCGCTGCCTGATAAACGGTGAACGCCGTCCCCGACTGCACGAACGCCACCGCGTGCAGGTTCCCGGCGACCCAGTCGTCGAGCGGAATGTTCCCGTCCACTGCCGGGTCGGCAATCGCAAGAGCGTAACGGAACGTCTGCATCTCGCCGACAGCGAGATCGAGAAGGAGACCGTTGGTATCGGGGAAGAACTGCTTCACGATGTCGTCGAAGTGATCGATGCCGTTCGGCGCATCGTAGTCGATCGCCGTCTCGATCGCGACGACGACCAGGCGTTCCTCGCCCGCGATATCCGCCGTCTTGCGCACGCTGCCTGCGATGATCAGCGAGTCGCCGACCGCCGAGGCCACCACCGCGATCTGGTAGGGGGGCGTGGCCGCGGCACGCGCCTGCACGTCGCTCACCATCGCCGCCTTGTTGTCGACGTCATCGAACCGCGCGCCATCGAACCGGAACTGCGGCAGCGCGATCACGCTGTAGACGTCACGCCGGTCGTCGTTCTGCTCCTGATTGTCGAGCCAGAAGGGATCGCCGAACGTGGGAAAGTTGAGGTGGACACCGATTGTCGAAACGGTCGCGGCATCGAGATCGGCGATCGCCGCCTCGAGCGCCAGCTCGGCGGGCAAACACGGCGTGCAGCCGTAATTCGAATAGTGCTCGATCAACACTCGCTTCGCACTCGGTTCTTCCACCAGCGTGAACGAAGCTTCGGACGTCGAGTCGAGGGCCACGGTAACGCTCTGCATCGCGCGCGCGTATCCCGCATGCACGACATCCACCTGATACGTACCGGGCGCGATGTCCGTGATGTCCGCCGGCGTGAACTGCCCGGTCACTTTTCCGTCGACCAGAATCGCCGCACCGGCAATATCGCTTTCGACGTGAATCTTTCCCGCTTCGAGAAGAAGCAGGCTGAACGAGGCCGTGACCGTTTTACCCGCAACAACCGTAACGTCGATCAGTTCCGGTGTCACGGAGTAGCCGTCGAGCGAGACACGAACCGTATAGATTCCGGGATCGAGATTGCTCAGTTTCGCGTCGGTCGTTTCCCCGCGCGCCACACCGTTCAGCGTGATGGCCGCGCCGTCGACGTTCGTGTCCACCTGGATCGAGCCCTTCGTCGGCGGATCGGGATCCGTGCTCGACCCGCCGCAACTCCAGACGGCGAGCGAAAGCACGACCAGAAGAACGGGCAACAGAAAGTGCTGAGTGGTAGACCGGCTTTTCATTTAGTGATTGTGCCCTTCGTGCGTCTTTGCCGCGATCGCTTTGTTGATTCCGTTGTGCGGATACGACTCCTCCCGGGGTACGAGGAACCAGTTCACGCCACCCGCAGCGACTGCTTTGGCCACATCGTCCCGGTCGCCGTGGATGATCGCACGGTTGAATCGGGCGAACGTCTTCTTGCCCGCGAGGGCGCCCGCCGCGTCGAGCGACTCCATCTGGGCGTAGGTGTAGAGAACACTGTCGTTCCCCATCAGGCCGAACATGGTTTCTTCGACCGCGAACGCGTTGATCTCTTTGATCTTCCGGCCAAGCGTCGTCTTGTCGAACTGCACTTCTTCGTCTTCCATGTTGACCATGCGCATGACTTCGGACGGCAGCGCTTCCGACGTGCCCGGCGCGTGCTTGCTGATCGCCACGTCACCGGTCTGCGTCACGCGGGGGGCCTCACCGCTTCCGGCCACGGTCTTACCGATCGCGGGCGTGTGATCCTCATCCGTCGCGGGGGCCTTTTCGGCATTCTTCGCGGTTGTCTGTGCGCCCTCTTCGGACTTCGAGCCGCAGCCGAACGCGAAAAGACCGGCACAAAGAACGAGAGTGGCCATGAGAACAAATCGAGGGTGTCGCATCGTATCCATATCAATCTCCTGATCGGTTGGGTTGCTTCAAGATCGGCTTCTTATTGTAGCGGGATCGAGCGGGGGTGTCACGCGGGGTCGGAGGTGCCCGGAAGCGCGCCCAGAACGGCGCGATAGTGGCCCTGCTCTTCGGCCCAGCGGTAGCGGCCGTAGACGGCGCGCCCCCGTTCGAGCGTTTTCCGTACGGAATCGGGCGCCTGCGCGGCCTTTCGGATGGCTTCCGCCAGGCCGTCGACACTCTCAGGCTCGAAAAAGAGCAGGTCTTCTTCCCCGAAATAGTCCGAAATGCCGGGCGTCCGGGCCACGAGAACCGGGCGCCCCATGCGCAGATACTCGAAGATGCGTGTAGGTAAGTTACGCTCTGTAAACACGTTAAGACGATTCGGAATGACGCCGAGGTCGCACTTCCTGATGTGCTCGGGGATCTCTTCGATCGGCCGCTGTCCATGAAACGTCACGCGGTCCGAGACGCCGAGCTCCGTAGCCAGGCGTTTGCAGTCGTCCTCGGCGTCGCCCCCGCCGCAGATCGTGAGGTCGAGCCCGGGCATCTCTTCGCGAAGCGCCGCCACGGCCCGGATCGCGAAATCGAGCCCGCTCCTGTGAACGACCGTGCCGTGATAAATGAGATGAAACGCGTCGCCTGCGGGCCCGGTCCACGGCTCTTCCTCGGGAAAAATCGACTCGGCGGGCGAGTTCAGCACGATCTCGATCTTTTGACGCGGTACGCCCCGTTCGACGAGACGGTCGCGAAAGGCGATCGATGTCGTAATGATGAGATCCGCCGCGGCGAGCGAAATCGCCTCCACGAAACAGAGCACGCGAAGCGCCTTCGACCCCTCTTTCAGTTCATACTTCGCCGCGTACACCTCAGGGACGAGATCGTGCAGGTCGAGAACGATCTTCGCGCCGCGAAGACGCGGGATGAGGCCGCAGAACACGAGAACGTCCGGCATGTTATGCGCCTGAAAGACGTCGTAGCGATTCTGAAAGGCGAGCCACGACGTCATGAAAAGCGAGGCGACGAAAAAGAGGCCGTACTCGAGCAGGTAGCGCACGATGCCGCCGCGTTTGCGCTGAATCGGAAGCCGGAAATAGCGCACGCCGTTCACGGTTTCCCGCGCACTCTCGCCGTCATTCCGCAGGCAGATGACGTCGACCTTCGTCCCGGTCGCCGTCAGCGCCTCCGCCTCCCGCCTGACGCGCGGGTCGTCGGGGCAGTAGGAGTGGACGACCATGCAGACGGAAGCGATCATTACTTCGTGTGTTTTTGTTTACGTATCAGGTAGTGACCGACGGCCAGATTTTCGAGCCCCGATTTCTCGAGAACGTCAATCGCGTCGGCAGCGGAGCCGACGATCGGGAAGCCGTGCAGGTTGAAGGACGTGTTCAGTACGACGGCGCGTCCGGTCTTCTCCGCAAAGCGTGAGATGACCTTGTGGAACCCGGGGTTCTGGTCCGCGTGCACGAACTGCGGGCGCGCGGAATGATCGTACGGCTGCACGCCGGCCGGGAACTCGTTCACTTTGTCCGTCGAATCGAACGTCATGATCATATAGGGCGAATCCATCTTCTTCGGGTTCACCACGTACTCGTCGCTCCGCTCGGCCAGCATCGCGGGCGCGAACGGCATCCAGAAGTCGCGGTTCTTGATCATGTCGTTGATGATGCGCACCACATCGTTGCTCGTCGGATCCGCCAGGATCGAGCGGTTGCCGAGTGCGCGGGCGCCGAATTCCATGCGTCCGCACGCGCGCGCGACCACAAGACCGTCGGCCAGCATGTCGCCGACCACCGTTTCGAGATCGTCGCCGTGGTTTTCGACCGTGTACCCTTTCGAGCGAAGGTCATCGGCCACCTTTTCGACATCCGCGTCCAGAGTTTCGGGCCCCCAGTACACATTGCCGAACTTCTTGAATACGGGCGGCTCGCCCTTCTTCGTCATTTCATTCGCGTAGAGTTCGTATGCCGCGCCCACCGCGTTCATTTCATCGCCGCATGACGGGAACACGAACATCTCGTCGACTTCGTCCATCTCGTAGATGCTCTTGTTCGCTTTCACGTTCATGAACACGCCGCCGCCGAGCGCGATGCGCCGGATACCGGTCGCGGCGATGCAGTTGCGAACCCAGGTCGACATGTGCTCTTCCGTGAAGAGCTGCAGCCCCGCGCTCACCCAGTCGAAACGCTGGCGCTCGACGAGATCGCGGAAGAATTTGTAGCTGTAATACGTGTGCGGAACGCCGGAGGCGCGCTTCCAGCTCATCCCCTTGTCCTTGTCGAACTCGAGCAGCGGCTTGAAGCACTTGTAGCTCGTCATCATGCCGGACTCGGGGGCGTACGGCGCCATCCCCATCAGCTTGTACTCGTGCTCGTTCGGCACCATGCCGAGAACGAACGTGATCTTGGCGTAGATCGAACCGATCGAGTGCGAATCGTCGACCGTCGCGATCGGTTCGGACAGATGCCCGTTTTCGCCGATGCGGACCGATGCACAAAGGTCGTCGCCCATGCCGTCGCACGTGAGCACGAGAACCTTGCCTTCGTTCCACCAGTTCGAGCCGTAGTAGGCCGCGGCCGCGTGACACGTGTGATGGTCGAGAAAAACCGACTTGTCTTCGGGGAGACCGGCGCGCCGGATTTCCGAGAGCCGCTCTTCACGACGACGGCGGCGATAGACATCCGTGGCCGGCGTCTTCTTCACCATCTGCTTGACCGAATACGTCAGGTCCTGCGACTGCGCGTATTCCTCCATGATCTGGTCGCGCGTGCGGTGCGGCGGCATGTGCTTCGAATGCATCGCGACGAAGTCGAGGTCCGCGATGTCGGTGTTCGTGTATTCGAGAACCCAGCGCACCGACTCGTGCGGGAAACGGTTTTCGTTCTTCGTGCGGGTGAGCCGCTCTTCCTGAATCGCCGCGACGATCTCTCCATCGACGAAGAGACAGGCGGCGGCGTTATGACCATCGTGAATGCCGAGTATTTTCATGCGAGTACGAGCCTACCTTGTTATGGAAAAAAGCAAGGCTAAGAGTATATCGAATTGCGAAAGGGAGGACCAATCCCACTAACGAAAGATCGGCCTGATTTATCGTAACTTTAGTAGCCAGTGGAGCTTGTAGTGTTTTATCAGACGCCGACCGGTTGCCAGCGCTTGAGGTCGACCGAGTTCAGGACGACCGCCACGGACGAAAGCGCCATGGCGAGTCCCGCGTAGGCCGGGGGAAGCGTGACCCCCCAGTGATTGAAGGCTCCGGCGGCCACCGGGATCGCCACCACGTTGTAGATGAGCGCCCAGAACAGATTCTGGCGGATCTTCGCCAGCGTCGCCTTGCCGAGTTCGATGGCCGAGGCCACGTCCTCGAGACTGTTCTGCACCAGAATGATGTCGCCGGTCTCCTTCGCGATATCCGTACCTGCGCCGACCGCGATGCCGACATCCGCTTTCGCGAGCGCCGGCGCGTCGTTGATGCCGTCGCCCACCATCGCTACGGGGCCGAAGTCCTTCTGCCCCTGCTCGACAATCGCCACCTTGCCCTCGGGCGAAACCCGCGCGTACACCTTGCCGATCCCGACGTGCGCGGCCACGGTCTCGGCCGCCTGCTGCGAATCACCGGACACGAGCGCCGTACGAATGCCGAGGCGCTCGATGCGCGCAATCGTATCCGGCACGCCTTCGCGCGCCTCGTCACGGAGCGCGAAGAGCGCAACGGGCTCGCGGTCACGATGCAGCCAGACAACCGAATAGCCGCCGCGTTCCCAAACCGCGGCCTGCTCGTCGAAGTCGGGGTGCGGCCGATCTTCTTCCACGAGCGATTTCGCGCCGAAGGCAAACTGCGTACCCTGCAATGTGTACTTGAGGCCCTGCCCGCGCAGTTCGACGAAATCGCCCGGGTCGGCCGTAATGATCTCGCGTTCCATGGCCGCCTCCGCGACCGCTTTCGAGAGCGGATGCAGGGAACGACCCGCACCCGCCGCCGCCCACGTGAGCGCCGTCAATTCGTCGTTCCCGTCGATGGCCATGCCCTCGAGAGTTACCTCGCCTCGCGTAATCGTGCCGGTTTTGTCGAAAAGCACGGCGCGGACGCCCGCGATCCGCTCGAGCGTGGAACCCTTGCGAAAAAGAATCCCGCGCCGGAGCCCGACGCTCGTGCCGACGAGAATCGCCGTCGGTGTCGCGAGGCCGAGCGCGCACGGGCAGGAGATGACGAGCACCGTCACGGCGCGTTCCAGCGCGAACGCGAACGTTCCCCCCGCCACGAAATACCATACGGCAAGCGTGACGCTCGCGATCGCAACGACAACCGGCACGAAAACATTCGCGAGCCGGTCCGCCAGGCGCTGCACCGGGGCTCGATCCAGCTGCGCCTCTTCGACCATGCGGATCATGCGCGCGACGAACGTATCGCCACCGACCGCAGTCGCTTCCAGCGTAAAGCTTCCGTCGAGGGCTTCCGTCCCCGACGTGACTTTGTCGCCCGCCTTCTTGAAAACAGGGTCTGACTCACCCGTGACCGGTGATTCGTCCACGAGGGAAGACCCCTCGACAACAATGCCGTCGACGGGGATTCTCTCGCCGGGTCGCACCAGTATGCGGGTTCCCTTCGTCACTTCGGCGAGCGGCACGTCAATGCGCGATCCGTTTCGAATAATGGTGGCGTGATCGGGACGCAGTCGCACGAGCGCGCGCAGCGATTCGTCGGCACGACGCTTCGCTCCTCCTTCGAGCATCTTGCCGAAGCGGATGAACAGGATCAGCATCGCCGTAGCTTCGAAATGTGTCGCCGCGCCGGGGAATCGATCCGGCAGCAGCGTTACGACCGCACTGAACGCCCAGGCGGCGGTGATGCCGAGCGCGACGAGTACGTCCATGTTGGCAGCGCGGTTTTTAAGCGCGTACCATGCGCCGCGATAAAACTTAAGACCGGAAGTAAACAAGAGAAGAGTCGTGACAATCAGCAGAAGAGGATTCGGATTCGCTATGCCGGCCACACCGTGGTTGATCAGGAGAACGGGAAGCGTCAGCGCCGCGGTCCAGAGAAGCCAGAGCCGCTCGGAAGGTCCGGACGACTCCCCCTCTTCGTCGTCGAGGGATGCCCCGAATCCGGCGCTCTCGACTGCGGCCACGAGATCTTTCGGCTGCGTCCTCGACGCATCGTAACGAACCCCGGCCGCCGAGGAGGCCACGTTCACAACGGCTCCCACGACCCCCGGCACCTTCTCGAGCGCCTTTTCGACCGACATCGCGCATCCGGCGCACGACATTCCGGTCACCCGAAGACGCAGGCGTTCGTTGGCGTCGACCGCAGGGTCGGCCACTGAAACAGAGAGGTCGGGCGCTTCCGGGCTTACGCTGCCTTCTCTTTCCTTCGTCTGGACGCTTTCACTCATACGTTTCAATATCGACAAGAATCAGCGCGGGGGAAAGCAAAAAAGGGTCAGATGGCGCTTTCGCTGACCCGGAACAGCAGGAAGCCGTTCAAGGACTGGAGATTCTCGTCATGAAGCGCCTGCTTCGTCAGGATCATCAGGTGCCGCGTTTCGGGGAAGTAGTAGGCGGCCGCGACGTGGTAATTGAAGTAGAGGCCGCCGCCGTGGATATAGACGAGGTCGCTGCGGGCGCCCACCAGCTCCGGCCACATAATGCCGCGGAGACCGTATTCGGTCCGCCAGCGCGAGACCGTGCCGCCGCGCATCCGGTACTTGCGCCAGAGTTCGTGCACGTCCGGGTCGAATGAGGGGCCGATCAGGCCCCAGGGCATGTCGCTCGTGATCCACGTGCCGTTCGTGTGCGTCAAAGGGACCGCGTTCAGCGACTGCCGCTCCTCCCCGCCTGGTTCCGACGGGTTCTCGACGAGGTTCACATACCCGATGTTTCCGTACTCCCGGACGCCGACGGCGCGGGACTCCGGCGGAGATACTCTGAGTTCGAAGAGCGGCGACGCCTCGCACGGACCCTCGATCTTCGTCCCAATAAGATAGGAGACGTTTCCCCACTCATCGCGGCTCGCCGAGAGAAAATCGTACTGCACGTCGCAAAGATCGGCACCGACCGGCGGCGCGAACAGACCCGCCAGCAGACACGAAACCGCAACCGCCACGATTACGGCACGCGAAAGATCAGCGTTTACTTGTCTGTTTGTCCTTCGCGTTCCCACGAAATCGGTCTGCATCACGACATTCTCCCCTCCTCTGCTGATCGGCCGGCGGGCCGGGCGCTTGAAGATGGGATTTCCACCGGCTTCCAGGGCGACGACTTCGGCGCTTTCCAGCGCCGCGACTTCGGCGCTTTCCAGCGCCGCGGGGGCCTGACATAATGCAGCCATGGAACGGGACTGGCCGGACAACGTCGTACAGATCGCGCGGATGGTGGACGCTTCGCGCGGCGGCTACTTTCGAGCTGCTTACAACCTCGCGCGCGAATTCCGGAAGCGCGGCGTAGGCGTCGTGAACCGCACACTCTACGGCGCCCCCCCGAATACCGGCGACGACCTGGGCGTATTCCGCCCCATGCCGTTCTGGGCCGCGATCACATCACGCGTATCTGCCAAGCACCTGAACCTGCTGCTCGAGATTCCCGTATTCTCGCTCGCCGCGACCTGGACCGCTCTTCGATCGCGAGACGTCGTCCTGGTTCACAACGACTCGTTCGCCGGCGACGTATTCCGCTCGCCCAGCTGCCACCGCGAAGCCGTCGACTCGAAAAAGCGAAAGGGGGAGCGCCGCTGGTGGTTCTTTCCCCTTCACCCGTTCTGGCTCTTTCGCGAGTGGTTCGTCTTCGGTCGCGGAAGGCGTCCGTTTCTCGTGGCCGTGTCGCGCGCCTGCGGGGAGGAACATCGTCGGCACTACGGACTCGATCCCGCGCGGATCGAATGGATTCCGAACGGGGTCGATCGGACTCTCTTTCGACCGGCACCCGACCGGAACGCCCTTCGAAAAGAACTCGGGATCCCCACGGATGCGTTTGTGCTGCTTTTCGTCGGGAACGATTTCAACAACAAAGGCGTTTCGGTTCTGATTGACGGCGTGGCCGAAGCGAAGAACAGCGAAAAAGTCTGGGCAGCCATTGTCGGCGACGACGTGCGCGCACCGTACGAACGACGTGCCGCGCAGCGTGGAGTGGCGGATCGCGTGAAGTTCTTCGGACGACGGAACGACGCGGAGAAATTTTACGCCGCAAGCGACGCGTTTGTTTTGCTGTCGCACTACGAAGCGTTCGGCAACGTGGCGATGGAGTCGCTTGCCGCCGGCACACCCGTCATTTCGACGAAGGTCGGCGGCATGCTTGACTATATCGAGCACGAAAAGAACGGCCTGTTCGTCGACCGTGAAGGCGAAAGCGTGGCGCGTGCGATCGACCGCGTCGTCGAAGACGTAGCGCTCCTGACAACCATGCGCACGAACGCCCGGCCATCGACCGAGGCTTACGACTGGGGCGCGATCGCCGAGCGATACCTCGACCTGCTCGGGCGCGTCGCCAGGGAGAAACGCGCATGACCGGCGGCATGAAACGCGGCTTCCTGATGCTCTCCGGTGGCGGCGCCGCCAGCAAAGTACTCGGGGCCGTTCGCGAAATCGCGCTCGCACAGTTCTTCGGCACAGGCGCGGTCGCCGACGCTCTCCGCGCCGCCCTTTCGCTTACCCTGAATCCGATCCACCTCTTTACGCGCGTGATCCAGGCGGGTTTCATTCCGCACTACGCGCAGGAGAAAGACGGCTCAGCCGAACGAGCCGCGCTCTATCGCGCCGTGAGCCTGCTGTTCCTGGGGATCTCGTTGCTCATCGCCGCGACGCTCGTTCTCTTCGCGGAACCCGTCGTGCGCCTCGTGCTCCCCGGGTTCTCGGGCGAACGCTTCACGCTGACGACACGGATGCTCCGTGTGCTCGCCGCCGGCGTCCCCTTCTATATGTATACGACCATTCTCGGGGCACTCGGCGCGGCGCAGTCGAACTACGTCATCCCGGCCATGCGGCCCGCTGTGCAGAACGTGGCCCTGATCGTTTTCGTGGTCTGGGCCGCCCTTTCGGGCCGGCCGATCGTGGCCGCGTGGGGCTTTTCCGGCGCGTACTGCGCGCTTGCGATCGCGGCAACCATCTACTTTCGCGGGCGCGGCCTCTTTCCGAAAGCGCAGGCACGCGGCGCTGACTTCAAGAACCCGTTCTGGATCAGCGTGCGTCCGATTCTGCTGCTTTCGTTCGTGCTCCAAACAAACATTCTCGCCGAACGCGCCGTCACTTCGCTGCTCGGCGACGGCAGCATGGCTGGACTCGACTACGCGCGATTCCTGAGCGAAACCGCGCACTTTCTGATCGCCATGCCGCTCGGCCTCATGAGCCTCTCGCTGTTTGCGCGCATGGACGAACGCACGGCCCGCGATGAAACCGATCGCCTGCTGGCTCTACTGCTGGCGCTCTTTCTCGCGCTCGCCTCCCTGCTGTTCTGGCGCGGCGATCTCATCGTGCGCATCATTTTCTTTCGCGGCGCATTCGACGCAACATCCCTTGCCGTTACTACCAGCGCCCTTCGTGGATTCGCCGCCGGCCTCACCTTCTTCAGCGCGAGCTACCTGCTCCAGCGCATCCTGCAGGCACGGCTCGCGCATGGCCTCGTTCTTCGCGCAGAGATCCTGGGCGCCGCCGTGAACATTGCGTTCAACTTCCTCTTCTATCGAAGCCTCGGTCTCATGGTGATCGGTCTCGGTGCCGGGGCGGGCGCTCTTGTTTCGCTCGCCCACTATGTGCCTGCGAGTCGCTCACACTTCCGGCAAACGCGGCGCAGCCTGCCGATCGCACTTGCGCTCACAGCGGTCTACGCCTTCGGCGTCGCATGGCTTCTCCCTCGATGGGGCGCCCCGGAGTGGACGGGAGTGGCGCTGTTCGTGGTCGTGTGGGGGCCCTATCTGCTGAGCGCGCTCCGATCATTTCAAGCGAAGTAAGTGATGAAGTGAACGAAGTGGCTCGGCTCAGAATCAATTCTCTCGACCGCTCGACCTGGGGATGGTGAAGAAAAGAAGTCGCTCGGCTCGGAATCAATTCTCTCGACCGCTCGGCCTGGCCTAATGGCCAAGTAAAGAGGCCTCGCGGATCCGAGAACTGATTCCGCGCCGAGGCTTTCGTTTCCTTTTTAGGGCGGGAAGAGAAGAAAAGAAGGCGGAAGGCGGAAGGGAGAGAGAAGAAAGAAAAGAAGGCGCTCGCCTCAGAATCAATTCTCTCGACCGCTCGGCCTGGCCAAATGGCCAAGTAAAAAGGCCTCGCGGATCCGAGAACTGATTCCGCGCCGAGGCTTTCGTTTCCTTTTTAGGGCGGGAAGAGAAGAAAAGAAGAGAGCGCGTGCGATTGAAGTCGCCGCTCCTGTTCTTCTCTTGATTCTTCACGTCGCGCGGCGGGAATGCCAGGCGCCACGGAAAAGAAACCATCGTAGTGCTTCGTGCGGCGCAGATGGGTTCATTCCGGGGCGCGATGGGCTTCCCGGATCCCGCGAGGCTCCGTACTTGGCCATTTGGCCAGCCGAGCGGGTCGAGGGAGGCTCAAGCGCCCCGGACCAAACTCTCTTCCCTTACATTGCACTAAGCGTGGGTTCATTCCGGGACGCGATGGGCTTCCCGGATCCCGCGAGGCTCCGTACTTGGCCATTTGGCCAGCCGAGCGGGTCGAGGGAGGCTCAAGCGCCCCGGACCAGGTTCCTTCTTTCGTTCGCATGACAGCAAAGATGGATCATTCCGGGGCGCGATGGGCTTCCCGGATCCCGCGAGGCTCCGTACTTGGCCATTTGGCCAGCCGAGCGGGTCGAGGGAAGTCCGAGCGCCCCGGACCAGAAAATCGTTACGCGCGTGCTCCTGCGGTGATGTTGATCGCCGTGCCGGTGATGCCGGTGGCTTCGGTCACGAGGAACAGAGCGAGTGAGGCGACCTCTTCGGTCGTTACCGCGCGACGGAGCATGCTCTTATCTGCAAGGGCGTTCCGGATTTCATCCACGTTCTGGCCTGTCAGCTTGCCGGTCTTGATCATCGAATCGTATAGAAGTTTCGTTTCGACGAACGCGGGGCAGATGGCGTTCACATGAATGCCGTCGCGCGCGACTTCGGATGCGAGGGAGGTCGTGAACGCGATCAGGCCGGCTTTCGACGCGGCGTAGGCGCTGTTCAGCGGGCCGGGGGAATTCGCCATGCGCGACGCGATGTTCACGATGCGCCCGTTCTTGGAAGCGGTGAGGGCGGGGAGCGCGGAGCGGCAGAACCGATACGCGCCCACAAGGTTTACGTTGATGTCGTAGAGCCATTCGGTCGGGTCCGAGAGGGCAACGGTGGATATGTACTGGGTCCCGGCGCCGTTCACTACGATGTCGATGCGGCCGAATGTTTCGAGGGTGTCCTTCACGCAGGCGTCGATTTCGGCCTGGCTCGTCACGTCGACGGGAATGGCCAGAACGCCGCTGGAAATCGGACCGAGTTCATCAGCCAGATCGGCGATCTGCTTTTCCGTTCGTGAACAGAGAACGAGGCGCGCCCCTTCCTCTGCAAAACGCCGTGCAATTCCGGCGCCGATTCCGCGCCCGGCGCCCGTGATGATCGCAACCTGGTTGTCGAGTATTCCCACTAGCTTAGAAACTCCTTCATGCGGCCGAGCGCCTTTTCGATATTCTCCACAGAGTTCGCGTACGAAAGCCTGAGGTACCCTTTGCCGTACTCGCCGAAGCTTTGTCCGTTGAGCACGGCCACGCCGGCCTCTTCGAGAAGCCGCGTCGCGAGTTCTTTGCTGGAGATTCCGGTCTCCTTCACATTCGGGAAAACGTAGAACGCACCGCCTGGCTTCCTGCATGTGATACCGGGGATTGCGTTCAGCCCGTTCACGATAATTTCACGCCGCTTCGCGAACTCGTCGCGCATCTTCGTCACATGGTCCTGCGGGCCGGTAATCGCCTCGATGGCCGCGTACTGACTGAAATGAGAAGTACATGAAACGCTGTTGATGTTGAGCCGCACGACATGGTCGACGAGATGCTCGGGGAAGATGCCGTAGCCGAGGCGCCAGCCGGTCATCGAATACGACTTCGAAAGGCCGTCGAGCAGGATCGTGCGGTCCTTCATGCCATCGACCGAGAGGATCGTGTGGTGCTCGGCCCCTTCGTACAGGAAGTTGATGTAGATTTCGTCGGCGAGAACATAGGCGTCATGCTTCTTCGCGACTTCGGCGATGCGCTCGAGATCGCCCTTCTTCAGAATCCCACCTGTCGGATTGCCGGGCGTGTTCAGAATGATGAGGCGCGTCTTGTCGTTCACGAGCGAAAGGAGTTCATCGGGATCGAAACGAAAATCGTTCTCCTCGCGAAGTGGCAGCGGCACCGGTTTTCCGTTCACGAAGTTGATCATCGACTCGTAGATCGGGAAGCCGGGGTTCGGGTAGACGACTTCGTCCCCCTCTTCGACGACCGTCAGGATCGTGTTCGTGATCACGGGCTTCGCCCCGGGGGTCACGACGACGCGCTTCGGGTCGAATGAAACGCCGCGTCGCCGTTCGACGTCATCCACGATCGCTTTGCGCAGCGACGGGATTCCGGGCGCGGGGCAGTAGCCGGTATGGCCTTCGCGCAGCGCCTTGACGGCCGCTTCCTTGATGTGATCCGCGGTCTTGAAATCGGGCTCGCCGATCTCGAGATGAATAATGTCGCGCCCTTCAGCCTCGAGCTGCTTCGCGCGCCCCAAAACTTCGAAGGCGGTCTCCGTGCCGAGACGGCCCATTCTGCTGGCTATGAACATCGCCGTGTCCTCTTGATTGATGCGGGAAATTTTCGTAATGCCGTGGTCGTATTCTGACAGGGCGCTCACGGACGGTCAAGGGGAGCCATGCGAATGGTCCGGAGCCTGTTCAGCGCGGCGGCCAGTTCGAACCGGCGGAATCGGACGAGGTCGCCGGGGCGGCGGGAGTCGAGCGCGTCGAGTCCGTGATTCTCGATCAGATCTTCGATGCGGTCCAGGAGTGCGGGAAGGTTTGCTGTGCTTCCCGCTCCTTCGCGCGCCAGAAGCGCCAGCGCGGCACCGATCGCGCGGGTCTGACCCCGTTCCACGATCTGACTGACCAGCGCGAGATCGATCGTCCCGTGACCGAACTCGATCGCCCGGCGCCCGCGGGCTCTCACGCTTTCGGCCCTTCGCCCTCTTCGCGGGTCGAGACTGGTGAGATCGATGACGCGCGGCAGAACTTCGCCGATCGGCCCGCCTCCCTCGCGTGCACGCCCGGTCTGCATGCGGGCGGCGATGGACTGCGCCTCTTCCGTCACGTCGCGGGCCTCATACTCCCGCATCGCAATCACGCGGTCCGCCACATCGAAATAGTCGCCGCTTCCGCCCGCGACCAGGATCGACGAAACGCCGTGCTCTTCATAGAGAGCGCGCACCCGATCGACAAACGGCGTGATCGGTTCGGAGTCTTTCGCGATCAGCTCCTGCATGCGGGCGTCACGAATCATGAAGTTCGTGGCCGCCGTGTCTTCGTCGATCAGAAGCAGCTTCGCGCCCGCCTCGAGGGCTTCCATTATGTTAGCCGCCTGGGATGTCGACCCGGAGGCGTTCTCCGACGAAAACGCATGAGTCGCGCGGTTGCCGGGGAGGTTGTTGATGAACGGGCTGATATCGACCGAAGACACGGCGCGGCCGTCCTCCGCGCGGATCTTGACGGCACTCGCGATCGTCGCGACGCGGTCGCGTCCGTCACCGGGCCGGTGATTGTAGACCGCGCGCTCGAGAGCCGCGAGCAACGTGGACTTGCCGTGAAAGCCGCCCCCCACGATCAGGGTCACGCCTTCGGGTATGCCCATGCCCGTGACGGCGCCCGCGTTCGGAAGCGTGATCGTGGTCTCGAATGCCGGGGGCGAAACGAACGGAACGGCGCCCTGCTCGAGCGGACGGTCGTCGATTCCCGATCGCCGGGGAAGAACGGCCCCGTTCGCCACGAACGCCACGAGACCATACTCGGTGAGCGCCGCACGAAGCGCGTCGGCGTCCTCGTTCGTGTCAGCGGCGGTGGTAAGCGCGTCCGTGAGCGCGTGCGGTTCCGCGTGCGCTTCCGCGTGCTCCGTCATGATCAGCGCCTGTTCCACGATCGCGGGCACCTGATCGAGCAGCATTTTCGCGGCCGCGCGCCCGTTGATGCGCCGCCCGTTCGCGGGAAGTCCCACTGTAAAGCGCGCCTCGACTTCGCCCTCGCGCACCATCACGGACGTGCGCGCGATCACCGACTGCCCCGGCGCGTCGATCGCGATCGTGCCGCTCTTCCCGGACCCGAGCCCCCCGCCTCCGGCGCTTCCCGAGATACGACGCACTGCCGTCTCGAACTGCCTCGTCAAAAAAGAAGCCGTCCCGATTGCGCGCGATTCGCCGGCATAGCTTCGCGCCGGAAGCGCCGCGATCTCTGCGGGGACGACAACGTGTACGCGGCTCGGCGCCGCAAACGGGTCGCCCTGCACATGATCCACGTGAAGAGTAAAACGAGGGAACGCGTAGGCACCGCGCAGCTCTTTGTACGCGGGGTAACCGCCGCCATCGAGACGGCGGAGCATCTCGAGCAGTTCGCGATCATTCCGATTCGTGCGGGTATTCATGCCGCCGAGTATAGCGCACTACGGCTTCGCGCCACTCACAAGCATCGGTTCAATCGCCTCCAAGATCCCGTCGGCGATGATGCGATGGCCAGCCGCGCTCGGGTGACGATCAGCAGGTCCGACGCGCAGTTTTTCCCACCGCAGCGGCGAGGTTCGAAACGAACCGAGCACGTCGATCGCCGGAATGCCGCGCGACTCACAGAACGCCATCACTTCTTCGTGAACGGGCGTAAAAGGATACGTCTCCCATTCGGACACGATCGGGAATACGGCAACCAGCACCCGCGCCCCTCGCTCGCGTGCCGTGTCGGCAATCATGCGAAGCGCGCGCTTCGACTTCTTCCATGCGAACGAATCCGGCGCATAGAGCGAAAGGATGTACTCGGTGTATCCCGGCGTGAGACCGAGTTTCACCTTGAGAAGATGAACGCGATACTTTAGGAAGAAATAAAAGTACGACCACGCGAATCTTTGCTCGACGCTTTCGGGAAGGAGCCGGGCCAGCGTGTAGTGATCGCCTTCCGCGTCGTTCAGGCAGAAGCCGACCACAACGATATCCGGTTCGTACTGCACGCCCTGGCGCACGAACCATTCGAACTCGTCCGCCGTATTCCACCCGAGCCTGCCCGAGTTGATCACGGTCACCGCGCGTCCGGGCATCGAAGCGCGCAGATCGCGCTCGAGACATTTCGCGTACGTTTCGTCGAGCGCGACCATCTGCCCCCAGGTGAACGAATCCCCGAGGCAGAGAACACGCGTTTCCCCCGCCGGCTTTTCGATCGGAATCTCGTAGTCGCGAAGCCCCTGCGAGTTGAGCTGAAACTGGCTGCTGACGAGCCGGATCGAAGCGGGGTCTCCCCAGCCCCCGTACTGCACGCCACCGAGGGTGCGCGCGACGATTTCGCCGACGAGAAACAGGATGATCAAGGAGGCAAGGGGCAGCAGCACGCGGACAGCGAAGCCCGCGGGGGAGCTCGTTCGATTCATGCGTTGATTATACCCGGAAACGCATCCCGTCCACCACGGTGAGTTCGCCGCCGGCCGAAATCGTGTGGAACGCCTTGCCGAACGGGGAGCGCGGATCAGGCAGAATCTCCCGCACTTCAGTCTCCCGGTATTCATGCGGCGTCAGCGACTCCACTTCATAGAGCAGAACGGAACCGCCGTAGCGAATGACGGCATTCTGCGCCGGACGAAACAGTTTCCCGTTGTCGCGGAAGAATGCCCCCGCCATGCGGGAACCGTGCAGGCTCGACTTGACGGGGAACTGCGCATGCGGTTCGAACGTTCCCTGCAAGCTGTCAGCATGAAAGATGCAGAGGTTGCTGTCCTGATTCTGATATCGCCCGTCCGTCGTGAAGAGCCAGCAGCGTTCGTCATGAAAGAGAATCACGGAGTCGATCCCCGCAAAACCCTCGAGCAGCACGCGCTCTTCCACCCACTCGTCCGGGAACTTCGCGCACCGATAGAGCACCACACGATTGCTCTCGGCCTGCTCGGGCACCATGTACAGCTCGCCCTCGAGTTCGAATGCATGCGGGAACGAAAGATGGAAGTCCTGCTTCAGCGCGGGCCTGATCGACATCGACTCCTGGTTCGGACCGAGCGCGACGACGGAGATATGACCGCGCCTGTTTTCGAACGGAAAGTCTTCCACGAAAACGTAGTCGCTGCCGTCATGACGTACGAAGCACGGGTCGGCAATGAAGTGGTCGGCTTCGGGCTGTATCCACTGCGTTTCGCGAAGCGTCTCGGTCGAAAGCTCCGCCACCGGCCTCCGCACGACACCCACCGACCACTGAAAGTGCTCGCCCGAAAACGTGAAACGCGCCGCGATCATGCGCCGGATCGTGCGCGCGAGAAAGAGAAGCATTTCGGCGTTTGTCGGCGCCTTGTAGATACGCTTTTCGTAGGCGCCCGACCTCTCGAGAAACGTCTCGAAGAACTGCGCGGTCGTCGGCATGGCGCGCGTCAATCGATCGACGGCATGTTCGAACAGGAGCACGCCTGACGTGAAAAGATTGAGACGGTTCAGAGTTGGTGACGTGTCGTGCGTCCGCCGGAACGTCTTGCCGAGCACGTAGCCGCCGTCGAGCGAGTCCGTCAGCACCTGCAGCGTGACTCCCGAGACGGGGTTTCCCTCGAACACCTCCCAGAATCCCGGCTCGCCACCACGATACTCGCTGTTGTCGCCATGGTGATAACTCCACACGCCGTAGCGCGCGCAATCGAGAATGGCACCGCGAATGATACGGAAGCCGAACCGGAGCATGATGTCGAGATCGTGCCCGCGGATTTCCGCGATGTCTTCCTCGCGGAAGCGGTCGGTGAACTTCTTCGCGATCGGCCTGACCTTGATCCGGGGGACGGAGGCGAGAGCGGGCGCGAGGTCCTTCGGCAGGAACTTCGCGTTCGCCGCGACGTCGCGCTTCGCGTCGATTCTGTTGAAGCGATAGTAGAGAAAGCGGTTCTCGCGGATCCGTGCAGCCAGGCTGCGCGGTTTTTCAGGGCGTGGATCCGCATCGTTTTCGACGATCAGCGAAAGCTCGAGGCGATCGTCTGCAAGGATGAACGAGACGATTTCGTCGATCCAGAATGCAACAGTGAGACTGTCGACCAGAATTCCGATTTTGAGTTTTCGCATTCGGCTCGTTCTGGGTCGATGGGTCCCTGGTCGGCGGACCCCCGGTCGGCGGTCCCCAATCTGCATTCGCAATCAGTCCGAACGCACATACATGAGGGCTTTCACGTTCAGCCTTAGAAGGGGTATACACCATCGGAAAGAATCCGTCGACCCTGGGGGAGGAATGGGACCCTGGGAGCATGATGAGGCGCACCGGGCGAACGGTCAGATCGTAGCCGGCGTGCGGCGGTCGACATTTTCGAGAATGCGCTCGGCGCGATACGAAGAACGCACGAGCGGGCCTGCCACGGCGTGGATGAAGCCGATGGAGTCGGCGTACTCTTTCCATTTCGCGAACGTGTCGGGCGTCACGAAGCGGTCGATCGGCCGGTGCTTTTTCGTGGGGCGAAGATACTGGCCGATCGCCACGGCCTCGGTCCCTGTCGCGCGGATGTCGTCGAGCAGGCGGTACATTTCGTCGTCGGTTTCGCCGATCCCGGCCATCGCCGCTGTCTTCACGGTCTGCCATGGGTGCTTCCGCTCGGCGAGAGTGCGCAGCACATTCAGCGAACCCTGATACGTGTGCTTGAAGCGAACGTCGGGATAAAGGCTCTCTACAACTTCCATATTGAAGCCGAGCACGAGGGCGCCCGAGTCGATGATGCGCTGCAGCGCGTCCGGGCGTCCCTGGAAATCGGGGATCAGCACTTCCACCTCGCATTCCGGATTGCGCATGCGCACGGCTTCGACCGTCTGCGCGAATGCTTCGGCGCCGAGGTCGTCGAGATCGTCGCGATCGACGGACGTGATGACGGCGAACTTGATCCCGAGCTTTTCGACGGCTTCCGCAACTTTGCCCGGCTCACGCGGGTCGAGCGCGAACGGTTTGCCGCTCGTCACGGCACAGAACGCACAGGCGCGCGTGCAGATCTCGCCGAGAATCATGAACGTGGCGGTGCCGGCGCTCCAGCACTCGTTGATGTTCGGGCAGTTCGCCTCTTCGCACACGGTGTTGAGCGCACCCTTGCCGATCGTGGCGCGCACGTTCGCGTACGCGGGGTTCGTCGCGAGTTTCACCTTCAGCCACGCGGGCTTACGGAGCACCCAGTCGCGTTCGCGCCCGGTCCCCGCTTTCGCTTTCGTATCGTGATCGGCGCCGCAGCTCATTCCGCGTTCTCCAGCATTTCCGGGGTCGTGATCTCGCGCTCGAAGACATCTGCGAAGTGCGGCACGATGCGATCGGCCACTTCGCTCACCGTAACCTCGCGGCCGAGCAGGCGCGACACGCTCGTCACGCCGCGATCCGCGATTCCGCAAGGCACGATGTGATCGTACGCTTCGAAACTGTTACACACGTTCAGCGCAAATCCGTGCGAAGTCACCCAGCGCGCCACGCGAACGCCGATCGCCGCGACCTTTTCGTCGCCCACCCAGACCCCTGTGAGCCCCGCAACACGCCCCGCTTCGATGTCGAAATCGGCGAGCGCGCGCATGATCACTTCTTCGAGGTCACGCACATAGCGGACGAGATCTTTGCGATCGGGGGCAAGCGAAACGATCGGATAACCGACGAGCTGGCCCGGTCCGTGCCAGGTCACGTCGCCGCCGCGATTCGTATGGAAAAGTTCGATGCCGAGCCGTTCGCGCACGGCGTCGTCGATGCGGACATGTCCGAGATCGCCGCGACGGCCGAGCGTGTAAACGGAGTGGTGTTCGAGCAGCAGCAGATGATCTTCGGTTTCGTCGCGCTTCCGCGCTTCGACGAGATCCTCCTGCATGGCGAGACCGTCAGCGTAGGAAACGGTGCCGGGCCGCACGACGACGAGCGCCGACCGTGCGACTGCAGCTGTACTTGTCGCAGCCGTTGCCGCTCCCCCAACGATTTTGGCGCCGTTTTCACTCATGCGATGCCTGCTCCTCGTGCTGCGGCGCGCGTTGCCCGCCTATCGGCCGAGCACGTCCTCGGGAAAGCTCTCGATCCGCTCGCGCACTTCTTCGAGGAACTGGCTCGAAACGGCGCCGTCGATAATGCGATGGTCGTACGACAGGCAGAAAATCGATGTCGGACGAATGGCCATCGCGTCACCGTATTCGGATTCGATAACCTTCACGCGCTTCTTGATGCCGCCGAGTCCGAGAATCGCGACGTTCGGCTGGTTGATGACCGGCATGCCGTAGTCGGTGCCGAACACGCCCGGGTTCGTCACGGTGAACGTGCTTCCCGAAACTTCGTCCGGCGCGATGTTCTTATTGCGCGCACGTCCGGCCAGGTCGGCGAGTTCGCGCGCGATCTGCCCGATCCCCTTCTGCTCCGCCTGCTTGATGACGGGAACGATCAGTCCGTCCGGGAGCGCCGCGGCAACGCCGAGATTCACGTGCTTGTGATACTCGACCTGGTTGCCGTTCACGATGCTCGCGTTCACGATCGGCCAGTTGCGAAGGGCGGGAATGATCGCGAACAGCACCATCGTGGTGACGGAAAGATTCGCGTCGTGGCGCGACGTGAAGTCGGCCTTCCATTTCTTGCGAAGCGCCATCACGCGGCCGAAGTCGACTTCGGTAATGCTCTGCACGTGGGCCGAGGTCGCGCGGCTCGCGAGCATGTGCTTCGCGATGATCTGGCGAATGTTCGACATGTCCTGGACGATCGAGTCCGCGCCGTCCGGGAAGTTCAGCACGGGCTGAATGCCGATCCCCGATCCACCCGGATCCGTGAAGCCGGCCGGGATCATCGGAGCGGCACCCCGACTCGCCTGGGGCGATGCGGGTGAAGCACTCGGGGCATGCGCGGGTGCGGGCGCCGGCGCGGAGGCCGTTACGGCGCCGCTTGCCACGTAGCCGAGAACGTCGTTCTTCGAAACGCGACCGTTTCTGCCCGTTCCTGCGACGCGCGAGAGATCGACGTTGTTCTCGCGCGCGATCTTGCGCGCGACCGGCGACGACCGCACGGCGCGGTTCGCCTCGGCGAGCGCGGTCGCGGAAACGGCCGGTGCCGATGCGTACGCGGGCTGCGCGGCGGGTGCGGGTGCGGGCACGGGCGCCGGTGCGGGCGCGGCCTGAGTCGGCGCCGCTTGAGATGCCGGAGCCGCTGTGCTCGGGGCACTCGCGGGAGCGCCCCCTGCCGCCGCGATCTCGGCGACGGCAACGCCCACTTCCACCGTTTCCCCTTCGGGAACGAGAATCTTCGTCACGATGCCGGACGTCGGCGACGGCACTTCTGCGTCTACCTTGTCCGTTGAAATCTCGAAAAGCGGATCGTCTTTTTCGACGGAATCACCCTCGTGCACGATCCACTTGATGATCGTTCCTTCGGCCACGCTCTCGCCCATCTGGGGCATGATAACCGGAGTCGATGCGCCGCCGGGCGCGGGCGCGCTCTGTGTTGCGGTCGCGGCCGGTGCGGGCGCTGCTGCTGCTGCGGGGGCCGGAGCTGCTGCCGCGGCCTGCGGTGCGGGCGCAGAAGCAGCCGGTGCCGCGGGTGCGGCCTGGGCCGGAGCTTCCTGCTTCGCGGCGGGCGCCGGAGCGCCTGCGCCGTTCCCGGAGATTTCGGCGACTTTCGTGCCGACTTCGACCGTCTCTCCTTCACCCATCAGAATCTTTCCGATGGTGCCTGCGGCGGGTGACGGTACTTCGGCATCGACCTTGTCGGTCGAGATTTCGAACAAGGGATCGTCTTTGTCGACGGTGTCTCCCTCTTTCACGAGCCATTTGGTGATCGTCCCCTCGGCGACGCTTTCGCCCATCTGGGGCATGACGACGTCGATACTCATGTCTACTCCTCCGTGCTTACGCGTGAATCGCGCCGTCGATCGCGGCGAGCGCAGCTTCGTGAACGGCTTCGGACAATGTCGGGTGCGCGTGAATCGTGCGCGCCAGTTCGTGAACGGTCCCTTCGCTCGCCATGATGCCGGTCGGCCCGGCGAGCAGTTCGGTCACGTGCGGACCGATCATGTGGACCCCGAGGATCTCCCCGTATTTCTTATCGGTCACGATCTTCACGAATCCTTCCGTGTGACCGACGACCGCGGACTTCGAGTTCGCGCTGAACGGGAACTTGCCAACCTTTACATCATACCCCTTTTCCTTCGCCTGCGCCTCGGTGAGGCCGACGGCGGCCACTTCCGGGAGCGTGTAGACGTTGGACGGGACCTGATCGTGGTTGATCGGGTGCGTTTCGCGGCCTGCGGCATGCTCGACCGCCACCACGCCTTCTTCGGACGCAAGATGCGCGAGAGCGAGTGTTTTGATTACGTCGCCGATCGCGTAGATGCCGGGTACGTTCGTCTGCAGATAGCCGTCGACCTTCACGAAGCGGCCGTCCATCGCGACGCCGAGCTTCTCGAGGCCGAGTTCCGCCGTCACGGGCCGGCGACCGATCGCAACGAGCAGCATGTCCGTTTCGATCGTCTCGTTCTTCTTCCCTTCGAGCTTCACGTGCAGCTTGCGGTTCTTCGTCGTAACGCCCGCGAACTTCGTGCCCGATTTGACGTTGATCTTGCGCTTCTTGAAATTGCGCTCGAGCTCTTTCGATACTTCCGGCTCCATCATCGGGAGAAGCGCCGGCAGCATTTCGACGACCGTAACGTCGACGCCGAAACTCTTGAACAGCGACGCGAACTCGACACCGACCGCACCGCCGCCAAGAACGACGATCGACTTCGGCAGCTTGTCGAGATAGAGCGCGTCGTCGCTCGAGATGATCTTCTTGTGGTCGAGTTCGAGGCCCGGAATCGTCGTGACTTCGGATCCGGTGGCGATGATGATCGCCTTCGCCGTGATCGTCTGCGCCGCGCCCTTTTTCGGGGTCACTTTCACCTGGCCGGCAGCCGGAATCGACCCCACGCCTTCGAAGACTTCGATCTTGCCGCGCTTGGCGAGAAAATTGAGGCCGGTCACGTACTTCTGCACGACCGCCTTCTTCTTCGCGAGCAGCGTCGGCCAGTCGAACGTGACCCCCTTCACGGTGATCCCGTACTCCTTCATCGACTCGACTTCTTCCATGAATTCGGCCGCGTGAAGCAGCACCTTGGTCGGAATACAGCCCCAGTGCAGGCAGGTTCCGCCCAGAGCGGGCGTCTTTTCGACGATGGCCGTCTTCAGGCCGAGCTGCGCCGCGCGAAACGCCGCCACGTAGCCACCGGGGCCACCGCCAACTACAATTAAATCAAAGGCTTGGCTCATCTATAACTCCCCTGATTTTTCATCGATGGGTAGGATTTGGACGAATCAGTCTATCACACAGAATCGCGGATCCCTAGCGGAGCGCAAGGGGTGCGGGGACCCGGACTTGCAGTATCTGGGGTGCAGCGGTCGCGGAGCGCGAAGTGCAGCGATCAGAAGGCGACCTGCGCGTTCAGGAGAAGCTGCCCGTCTTCAAAGTCTCCTTCGGTCGGGAACACGAGGTTCACCTGGAATTCGGTCACCGTAGTCGGCCAGAAGTTGAAGCCGCCGGTCACGTAGTAAACCATGTCGATCATGTCGCGGTTCGCGGTGTAGCCCTCGAAGCGTGCCAGGATTTGCGTCCGCTCGCTCGACATGAAACCACCGGTTGCATGGAATCCGTGTGCTTCAGGATCGGTCGAAGCGCTCATGAGCTCCTGCATGCGGAACAGGTACTCGCCCGCGACCAGGAACCGATCTATTTCGACGCGCACATCGCCGCCGAGGATCGTCTCGGACTCGATATCGCCGAAGCCGGCGCCCGTCTCCATCATTTCGTACGACGCATTCGCGCCCGCCACGACCTTCGCCGTTCCGGCGGTACGCTTCAGAGCAGTCCGTGCGACGAACTGGAACTCGTTGTCGTCGTTGCCGTTCGCGGTGACGCCGTTGCCGTTGAATACGCCGGCGGCATACGTCATTCCGCCGCTGCCGCTGCCACGGACGCCGAAGCCGATCTGCCGGCCCGGTGCGAGCATGTTTACGACGATCGATCGGTTCACGAAGTCGATCGCCGAGGCCGAGGCCAGCGCTTCGGAGCTGAACGGCGATTTGTAGGCGCCCATGTCGATGTACTGGCCGTCGGCGAATTCGTAAGACATGCGCGCGTCGAGAAGCGTTGCTTCTTTGTGAAGGTTCAGCTGCAGCATGTAGCTGTAGCCCGCGTCGAACCTGCCGTTCAGCTTGACGCGCAGATTCGCGATCTCGAACCCGCGGGCCCCCTCTTCTCGAAAGTCGGAGGTCCCCACGATCTGCAGAAGCGCGCCGAGAGTGAACCAGTCGTGGTTGAGCTGATCCTGAAACTGCTGCAGCAGCGGTTCTTCCGCGGCGGCAGCGGCCGGGCTCGGAGCGACAGCGGCGGAACCGAAAATCAAAACGCCGCAGACGACGGCGAGAATGGGCCTCTTCCAACTCATGCTTTCCCTTTCGTAGCCGACTGAAAGCGCGCCATCAGATACCCGGACAGAAAACCGACCCCCCCCGTAATGAAGATCAACAGAACGCGGGAGATGCTCAGACGCCAGACAAGGAATCGAAGCTCGACGGTTTCTGCGTTCTGCACGGCAATGATCAGAATCAAACCGAGCAATATCAGACTGACGATCAAGCGTGGTTTCATAGCGAACCTCCAGTGGACGCGCAGCGTCGTAATCCTGCCTGCGTGAAGAGTACATGCCGCGGAGCGAGTCGCAAGTCTAAATTGTGTGAATTCAACATCCACGCTCGCGACGCATGCGACGCACGAGGCCTGCAAGCGGGTGGCGTTACGCGGTTTGCGTTTACAGAGGGGCGCGGGTGCCCTTTGTTGCACGCCCTCGTGTTCCGGTCTACACTCCCGTCATGAACAGTGTAACCAATCCAATGCAGCACCAAAGGGCATTCCCGTTCGGGGCAGTCGCTATCGCAATACTCCGCATTCTGATCGTCGCGATCGTGGCGGTCCTGACTCCCGGTACTCCCGCGGCTCAGCAATCCGACATGGCAACCGTAGAATTCGAAGCCTACGATCCAGGAAAGATGATGGATGCGATGAAGAAGCCGGGGGGGCCGCCGGCCGGTGACGGGTTCTGGCTCGACGCGCGCAGCTTCGCTCCCGGCGAGATCATCATCGTCCATCAGCCGCAAAACGCAAAACTCAATAACCCGGACGGCTGGTCGTTCGATCCCGAGACTCTCCGAGGAGAATTTCTCGGTCGTCAATTCCACTTCTTCGATACGCCGACGGGGAAGATCGGACTGATCGGAATCGACCTCGACGACCCGCTGGGCGATCACTTTCTGACCGTGAGCGCACCAAACCCGAAGCACAACGGGCGCATGGATGTCATCGTCACGTGGAAACTCGAGATCGCGGACAAGGAGTTCCCGACGCAGGAACTGACGGTCGAATCGAAGTACGTCGAACTCTCCCCGGAAAATCAGAAGCGCACGAAAGAAGAAGGCGTACTGATCAGGAACGCGTTCATCAAGAACACGCGGCATCGGTACTTCCGGGAAGGCTTTCAGTCGCCCGTACCCGGAGCGCAGTCCGCGCGTTTCGGTGAGCGGCGCGTATTCAACGGCGTGCCGAAGAGTCCGCATACGGGGGCCGATCTCCGCGCCGAAACGGGAACGCCCGTGCTCGCAACCGCCGAGGGCGTCGTGATCGAAACGGGCGACTTCTTCTACCTCGGAAACGTCGTTTTTCTCGATCACGGTTACGGACTCATCAGCTACTACGCGCATCTCTCCGAAATTCTCGTCAGCGAAGGCGACATCGTAGGCGGCGGGGAGATTGTCGGCAAAGTGGGCGCGACCGGACGGGTTACCGGCCCTCATCTTCACTGGGGCGTCAAACTCCGCGACACGCGCGTGGATCCGTTTGCGCTCGTCGAACTCGACTTCAAAGCGCTGCTCGCCACACCGTAAATCGATGGAAGGAATCCGCGCGCCGCGCCAGGCCGCGCACGAAAGGAGGCTGGAATGGATCAGGAGACTATGAAGAAAGCCATCGAGAGCCTGATTCCCATAATCACGGAGTACGGTCTCAAAGTGATCGGCGCCATCGCGATTCTCGTGGCCGGGCGCATCCTGGCCGGCATCGTGGCACGAGCTGCGGAAAAAGCGATGACGAAGGGGAATATCGATCCCGCGCTGCGCGGATTTCTTACGAATTTCGTGCGGATCGGGGTCATCACGTTCGCGGTCATTGCGGCGCTTGCCGCATTCGGCATTCAAACCACTTCGTTCATCGCGGTTCTCGGCGCCGCCGGTTTCGCGATCGGCATGGCGCTGCAGGGCTCGCTCGGCAACTTCGCATCCGGCGTTCTTCTTCTCGTCTTCCGCCCGTTTCGGATCAACGACGCCGTCGTGATTGCCGGGCAGAAGGGAAAAGTAACGGAGATCGGCATCTTCACGACCACGCTCAATACGTTCGACAACCGCAGAATCATCATACCGAACGGCCTCATCACCGGGGACGTCATCGAAAACATCAACACGAATCCCACGCGCCGTGTCGACATGACAGCCGGCATCGGCTACGCGTCCGACTACGACAAGGCCAAGGTCATCCTCGAGAAGATTCTCGCCGAACATCCGAAAGTACTGAAAGACCCGGAACCGAAGGTCGCGCTCATGGAGCTTGCGGATTCGTCGGTGAACTTCAACGTTCGTCCCTGGTGCAACGCGGCGGATTACTGGGACGTCTGGTCAGACGTGCAGACGTCGATCAAACGTGAATTCGACAAGGCGGGGATCGAAATTCCGTTCCCACAGCGCGACGTGCATCTCCATAACGAAGCAACGAACTAACGGATCAGCCGGCCGGCTCAGCTGCCGGCAGTGACTCGAGCGGGCGTGAGCCGAAGATCGCGAGCAATGCGTACGCCTGGAAAATGGCGACAACCGGCAATCCCGGGATCAGGAAGCGCGCGCTCGCGAATACGAGCATCGGCCCCGTGATCACGGCGCCGAGCCATACGAAGAGCCAGATGTCGGCCGTGTCACCCCTGGGCCCGATGCCGGCTGCGACCAGTCTCCGCGAACGAAGACGAACGACGACCCCCGCAAGAAACAGCAACGTACCGGCCACATGGAGCGGAATCTCGAGCGCCGTCCGCACGATCCGCTGTTCGCGATGCAGCGAGATCGGACTCCCGAGATCCCAGATGTCGCGTTTCCAGTTCGCGAGATAGAAGAAGCGCTCGCGCAGCAACCACGCGACTTTTCCGGGGCGCGCAAGCACGAACCGGATTCCGGTCGGCTCCACGACTTCGGGGTACGGGTAGGACGCGCCGGTCGCGTTCGGATTGTACGCAACGCGGATGCGAAACTCGGACCCCTTGCCCACGAACAATGCGCGACCCTCCCGCACCGAGTGATGCCACGACCACGCGCCGAGCAGAAGCAGGCACGGCGCGAGAAACAGCAGCGACGCGCGCGCGTTTCGACGAAGGGATGCGCGGGCGGGCAGCGGGTCTCGTTCACCGGCGCCGGGCGCGGGGCGGAACAGCAGCGCGACTGCCGCGAACGGCACGAGCGGGAAGTAGCGCACCTGCTGCAGCGTAAGAAGCGTGGCGAGCAGCGACGCGGCCACGAGCAGGGCGGCGCGCGGGGCATGTGACGCGCCCGTGACGCGGAACGCCCGCACCATCACCCATGTAAACAGCGCGAAGCAGAACCCCTGCAGCACCTCGCCCTGCAGCAGGTTCACATAAGCGTGCCAGTCGAGCGAAAGGGCCAGAATCGCGCCGGCGATCCATCCGGCGTTGCGGCGAACATGTCGTTCGCCGAGATACACGGTGATCGCGATCGTTCCGAGGAACAGAAGACCGTTCAGCAGTTTGAGTCCGAGGAAGAGCCCGCGGTCGAGCGGATAGAGCCGGTCGATCGCGCCCAGATACATCTGATAGCCGGGAGAATGGTAGATGTCGTCGAGGTTCAGAAAGTCGCCGCTCTCTGCAATCGACTTCATCCCCTTGATGTAAGACGGCCCGTCGATTTTCAGCACGCTCACGAACCACGGCTCGTCCCGCGTTACGACTGTAAGACGAAGGGTGAGCAGCAGGCCTGCGAGGATCAGGACGCTCGCGACGAACGCCACGGCATTGCTGCGCTGAAACCACGATCGCGACATGGGCGGAACCGTATCACGGAGGGGCGCACACCCATAGATCAATTCGGGGCGCGCCTATATAATGATAGCCATGTTCGAACATCTGAATCCGTCC
This sequence comes from Candidatus Eiseniibacteriota bacterium, assembly GCA_029262235.1. Lineage (GTDB taxonomy): Bacteria > Orphanbacterota > Orphanbacteria > Orphanbacterales > Orphanbacteraceae > JABDJQ01. The sequence goes on from JAJCZU010000008.1 coordinate 398,523, forward strand.
GACTACCTCGTTCCGGAAGAAGCCGTTCGCCAGGTACTGACCCCGGCGCTCGTTTTTCACGGAGAGTCGATCCGCAGCAATCTGCGCCGCGTGATCGCGTGCGCCGGCGGCGATCCCAATCGCTGGCGTCCGCACATGAAGACATCGAAGTCTCCGCATGTGTTTCGCGAAATGCTGGCGCTCGGGATTCGTCACTTCAAATGCGCGACCACGCGCGAAGCCGAAGTCTTTCTCCGCACGGCGTCAGAAGCGGACGAACCAATCGATCTTCTGGTCGCCTACACGCTTTACGGGCCGGCGCTCGAACGGCTCGAGAAACTGGCGGCGGAGTATCCGCAGCACGCCATGGCGACAATCACGGAGGAGGAAGACCATGCGCGTGCGGTCCCCGAAGGGATCGGGCTCTACGTAGACGTGAACTCCGGCATGAACCGGACCGGGATTCCGATGGATCGCACCGACGATATCCTGCGCGTGGCACGCGCGATCCGCTCGTTCCGAGGCGTGCATTTCTACGACGGGCACATGCTCGGCGTACCGGGCGCTCACGACCGGTCGCAGGCGGCCGCGCGCGGATACGAAACGGCGTGCACGATCGTGCGTTCCCTCGCAACAGCCGGCATTCCCGTTCCCGAACTGTTGACGAGCGGAACGCCCGTTCTCGAAGACGGCATTCGATTCGCGCCGTTCGCGGCGCTCGAAGGCACGGTGCATCGCATTTCCGCCGGCACGGCGCAACTGCACGACGCCCGCAGCCAGGAACTCATGCCCGATTTCGGTTTCCAGCCGGGCGCCACAGTGCTCGTTCGCGTCATCAGCTTCCCGCGCCCCGGGTGGATCACGGTCGACTGCGGCTCGAAAGGGATCGCGGCCGAAGCGGGAACACCCGTGGCCTGCGTGCTCGGACACCCGGAGTACGAGGTCGAGACCGTCACCGAAGAGCACATCGGGATCCGTATTCCCGCAGGCGAGAAACCCCCGGCCCGCGGCACGCTGCTTCAGCTCATCCCGCGCCATGTGTGCCCGACCGTCAATCTGGCCGAGCACGCGCTCTGGGTCGAGAACGGCCGCTTGAAGGAAATCGTCCCGATCGCCGCGCGCGCGCACGACCTGCTGGTGGACTCCGCATGAACATCGTCTACCCGGTGAAAAAAGGCCAGGTCGTCGAACTGGCGATCGAAAAGCTCGCCTTCGGCGGAAAGGGAATCGCCCGCATCGACGGCTACACCGTATTCGTGCACCGCGCGCTCCCCGGCTCGCGCGTGGAAGCGCGGATTACGCGGCGCAAAAAGAGCCATGCCGAAGCGGACATCCTGTCCGTAATCGAACCGTCCCCGCTCGCCGTGCCCGCTCGCTGCGACCACTTCGGTTTATGCGGCGGCTGCCTGCATCAGAACCTCGCCTACGACGCGCAGCTCTCTTCGAAACAGGAACAGGTGCGCGGGATATTCGCATCCACCGAACATCTGCGCGATCTCGAAATCCTCGCGCCGATCCCGGCCGAGCCGCCGTACGAATACCGGAACAAAATGGAGTACTCGTTCAGCAACACGCGCTGGCTGGACGACGACGAAATCGGCACCGACGCCGAAGTGGACCGCTTCGCGCTCGGCCTGCATATCAAAGGGCGGTTCGACCGCGTGCTGAACATCGATCGCTGCCACTTGCAGAGCGAAGACGGTTCGCGCATCCTCGTCGCCGCGCGCAACGCCGCCCGCGAGTCGGGCATCATGGCGTATACCACGAAATCGCACGAGGGGTTCTGGCGCTTCCTGCTGATCCGCGAGGGGATCAATACCGGCGAGTGGATGGTGAACCTCATCACGAACGAGTGCGAGCCGGGATCGATGGAGGAGCGCGGCGCGGAGCGTGTGCTCACCGCGATTCGCGAGTGCGGCGCCCCGGTCACGACGCTGCTGCACGGGACCACGGCGAGCAAGTCGTCCGTCGCATACTGTGAAAACGTGCGCGTGATCACGGGCGAAGGCGTCATCAGCGAAACTCTGTTCGGCCTTGCGTTCGAAATCGGCCCGAACACGTTCTTTCAAACGAATACGCGCCAGGGAGAGCGGCTCTTCGAAGAAGCGCTGGGGCGGGGCGATCTCGCGAAGGAAAGCGTGGTCTGGGACCTTTACTGCGGCGCGGGCGCCCTCACACTTCCGATCGCGCAGCAGGTGAAGCAGGTCGTCGGAATCGAAATGATCGAGGAGGCCGTGTTGCTCGGGCGGAAAAACGCCGCGGCGAACGGCATCGAGAACGCCACTTTCATCGCGGCCGATATGAAGGACGTTCTCGGCAAGCGTGCCGATCTCGGTTCACTGCCGGAACCGGACTGCGTTTATCTCGATCCGCCGCGCGACGGTCTGCACCCGGACGTGCTGGCGAGCCTCGCCCGATTCCGGCCGGCGCGCATCGTGTACGTTTCGTGCAATCCGTCGACGTTCGCGCGCGATCTCGACGGACTCGCAGGCGCGGGCTACGACGTGCACCCCGTGCGTCCCGTCGACATGTTCCCGCACACCGCGCACATCGAGTGCGTCACGCATCTTACGCGCCGGGGCGAATCTTAGCGCCGGCGAAACCGGCCGCGCATCCCGCCACGAGGCCCGCTACATGCGCGCCGTTCGCGATCGGACCGACGAGCCCCGTGAAGCAGATCACGAGCCAGCCGATCATGAACGCCACGGTCGAAGGGGCCACGTAGTACCCGGACCACGGGTCGAACTTGCTCTTCATCCAGACATAACCGAGCAGCGCGAACACGACACCCGACATACCGCCGAATCGCGGCCCGCTCACGGCGTACTGCGCCACGTTCGAGAACGCGGCCGTGCCGAGCACGAGCAGCGCGATCGTGCGCGGACCCTGAAGCCGTTCGATCACACTCCCGAGATCCTTCAGCCAGAGCATGTTGAACAGAATGTGCAGGATGCCGCCGTGAAAGAAGATGGGCGTGATGAGCCGCCAGATCTGGCCCGAGCGCACTTCGGTGAGCCCCTGCCACCACGGCATTCCCGGCGGCGGAATATGTTCCGAGATGAAGAGAAAGCGAACCGGTTCGATGTTCGTACCGAGCCGCGTGAGCACCGCCACGACGGCGCTGATCACGATGAGGGCGAGCGTGAAATGCCCGACACCCGCGATGTTGCGCTCGTGCCAGTTGTCTTCCTGCCGCTCGAACCGCTTCAATGACTGCTTCGCCTGCTTGATTTCGCGCAGGCGTTCACGCCCCGCGGCGTCAGCCTTCTGCTTCACCGCCGGATCGTCCATGCTGCTTTCGAAGCTCGCGAAATGCGTCCGCGCCTTCTCGACATCGTCCTCGGCCAGAATCCAGACACCGAACACACCGCCCGTGTCTTCACGCACATCGCTTCGAATTCCCTCGGCGAACAGGAAGTCGCGAAAAAGCGTCGCGCGCGATTCGGGCAGTGTTCCGATCTTTCTCATGGGAAGTCTCTCGTTTCGGGGCGCGTGGGCGCCCGGCCCGGGACTTACGCGAGGTTCGCGTATTCTTTCAGAAACACGATCGCCGTCTGGATGCCGCGCCGGAAGTTCGGCAGATAAAAACGCTCGTCCGGCGAATGGATCTGGTCGCTGTTGAGACCGAAGCCCATGAGCACCGTTTCGAGTCCGAGATGCTTCTGGAATTCGCCGACAACGGGGATCGATCCGCCTTCACGGCCGTACACCGGTTCCTTGCCGAAGATTTCGCCGTACGCGTGCGCCGCCGCTTTCATCGCGGGCGTGTTGTAGTCCACGATGCTCGCCGGGGCCCCGTGCTCCGCCTCGATTTTGACCCGCACCGTGGGCGGCGTGATCTTGTTCACGTAATCCGTAAAGAGCTTTTTGATTTCGTCCGGATCCTGATCCGGAACGAGACGCATCGAAACTTTGGCGTGCACGGTAGAGGGGAGAACCGTCTTGGCGCCCGGCCCCGTGTAGCCGCCGATGATGCCGTGCACGTCGAGAGTCGGCCGCGCGCCGAGCCGCTCCGCGAGTCCGTATTCCGGCTCGCCCCAGAGCGCGGGCGCCCCGGCTTCTTCGAGCCAGATCTTTTCGTCGATCGGATACTCCGCGAGCGTTTTGCGTTCGTCGTCCGAAAGCGGGCGCACCTTGTCGTAGAAACCGGGGATCAGAATACGCCCCTCTTCGCTCTTCAGCTTCGCGATGATGTGACAGAGCGCGTTCAACGGATTGTCGATGCTGCCGCCGAAGCCGCCCGAATGCAGATCGCGCGACGGGCCCGTAACGTCCATCAGCACATAGCACATGCCGCGCAGTCCGTACGTGATCGAAGGCTGCTCGGCGCTCAGGATCGACGTGTCGGAAATCAGCGCGACATCGGCCGCGAGCAGTTTCTTGTTCGCGGGAAGAAACGCCTCCAGACTTTCGCCGCCGCTCTCTTCTTCGCCTTCGAAAATGTACTTCACGTTGACCGGCATCCTGCCTTCCGACTTCAGATACGCTTCCGCCGCCTTCACATGAATGTAGAGCTGGCCCTTGTCATCGCAGGAACCGCGCGCGTAAATATAGTCGTCGCGAATGTCCGGCTCGAACGGCGGCGTGGTCCAGAGCTCGTACGGCTCCGGCGGCTGCACGTCATAGTGCCCGTACACGAGAACCGTCGGCTTGTCGTCACCGGCGTGCAGCCAGTCGCCATAAATGATCGGGTGGCGCTTCGTGTCGTGCACCTTCACATTTTCGATACCGGCCTTCTTCATCGCTTCGGCGAGCCAGTCGGCGGCCTTGCGCACTTCGGCCATCTTGCTGTCGTCCGTACTGACACTCGGAATCTTCAGAAAATCGGTCAGCTCCGTCAGAAACCGGTCCTGATTCTCGTTCGCATAATTCATCGTGCTCGACATCGGTTCTCCTTATTCGAACTGAGTCCGAAACGTTCGCAGTTCTTCACGGAGCGCCGCGATTTCGCCGCGCAGCTCCTGTACTTCGTTTTCGAGTTTTTCGATCCGCTCGTCGTACTCGGGAACGAGCGCGCTTCCCGCGCGCGTCGGCTCCATCGCCGTTTCGTCGATCTCCGGCTCGCCCGCCAGCCGATGCATATAGCGGTTCTCTTTGCGGCCCGCCTGGCGCGGCAGCTTGACGACGAGCGAAGGATCCCGCTCGTGCAGGGCTTCGAGCGTGCGCGTCACTTCGTCGAGCCCGCCGAACTCGTGCATGCGACCGCTTCGTCCGCGAATCTCACCCACCGTCTGCGGGCCGCGCAGCATCAGAACCGCAAGCGCCACCGTTTCCGCGTGCGGAAGCCCCGTGAGTTCACGGTAGCGATGCCGATACTTTCGCGTGCGGCTGCCGGCTCCGTCCACTTCGACGATCAGACCCTTGTCACGCATTCCGCGCACGGTCTGTTCCACCGCAATCTGCGAATACATGACGACCGGCTCCCGGTTCGATTTCTGATTGCACGCGTTCGTGAGCGCGTTCACCGTCAGCGGGTAATATTCCGGTGTCGTCAGTTCCTTTTCGATCAGACAGCCGAGAATGCGCACCTCGACGTCGCTCAAGAATCCTTTTTTCGCCGTTGCTTCCACTTCCATCAGCTTGCGCCTCCGCCCGGGATATGATCAGGAGCATGAATCGATTGATCGCTTCAGAATAGCAGCGGGAAGCGTGAGAAGGCAATCAGGGTGGTCGTTACGGCCGGCGAACGCGTGTTCGCGCGCGTGGATTCGAATAGGGGGCGTGCGAGCGGGTTTCAGGCTGCGTGAGCGCCAGCGCCCGCGTGAGCGCCGGCCGCGTGAGCGCCAGGCTGCGTGAGCGCCGGGCTGCGTGAGCGCCGGCGCCCGCATGAGCGCCGGCGTCTGCGTCAGCGATCGAGCGCGACGACGCGGCCACCGGCGCGCGCCACATACGCGGTCGTTGACGGCGACCACGATTTGCCCCGATTCACCTGCACTTCGATCGCAAGAAACGGATACTCTCCTTCGGAACCACGGCCGAGGGCTTCACGAACCGCGGGGGCGTCGTACGCAAGCGATGGGGCGGCCAGTTCCTGCCACGCGCCGCCGCCGGCTCCCCTGCGATCCTCGTTTACGACTTCGAACCGAACACGATACCTCCGCTCATCCGTCGGATAGAGGCCGCGCTCCACGCCGAGATCGTGAAACGCAATCGTGCCGTCCTGCAGCGTGAAGAAATCGATCGGCGGCACTTCGTCGAAGAACGCGCGCGCAATCTTGTCGCGCCGCTCGGCAAGCGTACGCGCAATGTGCGCCGTCGCCCGTTCATCATAGTAGTGCCCCTCGCGCGCGATCGCGAGAAGCTGCTCGTCCGTAAACGACGAGATAATCTTCGCCGCCCAGTAGGCGTCGCGCCCGGTGCAGTTCGCGAACGCGCTGTTCGGCTGCAGCGGCTTGAACTCGCGGGGATCGAAATACTTCGTCGTAAAATACCCGACCTCCGCAAGGCCCTCGGGACGCTTCTGCTTCCTCCACGTATCCTCACGGAATCCGAGCGACGCCAGGCGAAGCATGATCGGCGGCAGGTCGAACGTGTATTCGTATCCATAGCGGATCGCGGGGCCGCGCGCGCCCGAGCCGAGCGTACTCGCGAAGTCGATCAGGTAATGCTTCACGTAGCTCCGGTCGCCTTCGGTCACGTACATGTCGAGCGAGTTATGCTGTTTCGTGTCGAAGTGATTGATCCAGGCCGCGATGATCTTGAGGCCGCGCAGCTCGCGGCGATGCTCGTGCCTTACGCGGTCGTTCGGATCGTCGCCCCGCGTGCCGAGATAGTTGAAGCACCCGATCGGCACACCGCTCAGGAACCTGCTGGAAATCGCGCGATACGTGCCGTCCGGCGCGAGTTCGAGCGTGGCGAGCAGCTTGTCGATATCGGCTCGCGTCATGACGCGCTTCACGCCGTGTTCCTTGAGCTCCACGCCTTCCGCGAGAATGAGATCGTCGCGCGTGAAATGCACGATCGCGTCTTCGGGCGTGTTATACCCGCACGCATGAAAGATACGGTTCGCAATCACTCCCGCCCCGGTCGACATGCTCAGGTAACCGGGCGCGTCGAATTTGATGACGTATACATCGCCCTTCGCGTCACGAATGTTGAAGCCCGGCGTGACCCCCTCGCTCTTCGCGCTCACGATCGTCCACGGCGCGCTCATGTCGGGCCCCATGCCGTGGCCCGGTCCGCGCGCCGCTTCTGCAGCCGTCATGTCGAAATGTCCGATGCGGTTCGTGAACCACGACGAGTTCGGCACTTCGTCGAGCGCGTTGATGTTCGAAGCCGGCGGCACATGATCGCCCCCGAACGCCGTGCCCACGCGCCGGATCAGGCGGACCGGATTCGTGTGACGTTCGCGCGGAAGAATGACCGTGTCGTTGATACCGTCCCAGAGCAGATTCGGATCGCGCTCCCCCGGCTCGGCCACGTGGTTCCTGTCGTCCTCGTGCCAGATGACGGGCGCGTCGCGTAGCGGCTCGCCGGCCAGCGCGAAAGATGGCACGAGCGCCGCTGTCAGGCAGAGCGCGCGCGCGCCCTGGCCGAGGAAATGAAAGCCGCGCTTCATCGCAGCACCGACTTGTCCCGGCCGTTATAAAGGCCGCCCTTGGAATACTGGAACGTCTGTTCCGCCGCAAGCCGCCAGACCGTGTCCTCTTCCGAGAAGCCGACTTCGAGCCGCCCGAGAAAACCGCGCAGCTTCATGAAACGGAGGCCGGCGCCGTACGAGGCGCGCATGTTCCGTTTCGAAATGTCATCGAAGTCCTCGAACACCTGGCCGACATCGGAAAACATGTAGAAGTCGACACCGCGCCCGTCGTAACGGTTGTATGCCCAGAGAGGGAAGCGATACTCGGCAGTCAATGTCGTAATGCCGCGATCGCGCCAGCGCAGGTCGCGGAAACCGCGCATGAGGTCCGGCTCGTCGTTCGTGAGCAGGCGCTGGAACGGCATGTCCCCGTCGCCGTCGTTTTCAATCCAGTGAATCACGCCGCGCAGCGCGAGCGCCCGCTCCTGAAACCAGAGCGGCAGAAAATGCTGCAGATCGGCCCGGTAGGAATAGAACGAACCGTCTTTCTCTTCGAATCCCGAAAAGTACGCGGCTTTGAACGTGCGGACGCCGCCGTGTTCCGGCCGCCCTGATTTGCGCGTGTCGTCATGCGCGAAACCCAGGCTGTACATGACGCCGTCGCTTCGGTCGCCGTAGCCGGCCGGGCGATTCTCTCCGCCGAACACTTCGAGCAGCGTCCGGTCGTCGCTGTTGCTACCCTCGTCGCGCGGGCCGCGCGTTCCCACGCCCGAAACGATGACCCCTGCCATCAGCGAAAGATCGTGCGGTGCCTCGCGGCTGAAAGTGAGACCGCCCCACGACGTTTCCTGCGTGTAGTGCGATTCGTTCGTATCGGATGCCTGCGGACCGATCCCCGAGAACCGCGCTTCCGGGCGCAGGTGGTACCCGCCTCCCGCTTCGATCTCGAAATCGCCCTGGTCATTAAAAACCATGCCGAGCGAAGCGCGCCGCGCCCCTTCGGTCGAGAAGTGCGTGCGAAGCTTCGCGCGATTGCGCGGGCCGAAGAATTCGTCGTGATAAAATGTGGCGCCCGCGCCGAAGCCGCTGAGCGGCGAGATGGAGAAGTTCGCGAGAACCCCGTACGGAAGTTCCTGTGCGCCGAAGACGCGTTGCACGAATGGAATGACGCCCACATCGTCGAGCCAGATCACGCTGGTGCGAAGAGCGACGAGCGAATAGCGAATCGGAAGATTGACGAGCTGATAGGGAACGAGGACAGGGTATTCCCAGGCCGGGCGCGGCCGCGTGCGATAGGCCGCCGTCGTCGAGTCGGCCGGCAGCGGAATCGGCCCCCAGACGCTTGCGCCGTTTGCGGGCGTGGGGGGCGGCGCCGCGGCTGCCGGCGTCTGATCCGTCTGATCCGCCTGTGCCGGACTCGCAGTGTCCGCCGCGCAGAAAGCGGCAGCAAGAGTCAACGCTCGCATGCATTGGAGAAATGATCGCGGCAATTCGGCCCTCCCGATTCGGGAGTCTAGCATATGCCTCCCCGCGTGCCCATCGGGACAGTGTCCGAAAACTGCCGGTCGGGGCCGACCTGATGCGGTACCTTGGAGTTGAAAGGAATCGCAGATGGAACTGGTCCACGAACAATGCTATCGGGCGGTTCGCAGTCGCGACGTGCGATTCGACGGCCGCTTCTATACGGGCGTCCGCACGACCGGCATCTATTGTCGCCCGGTCTGCCCCGCGCCCGCGCCGAAATCCGAGAACATCGACTTTTACCCTTCCGCAGCCGCGGCCGAAGAGGCCGGTTTTCGGCCGTGCAAACGGTGCCGGCCCGACTCGCTGCCGGGGACGCCGGCGTGGAACGGGACTTCGGCAACCGTCACACGCGCCCTCCGCCTCATTGCCGGAGGCGCGCTCGATGACAGCGACATCGAAGAACTCGCCGACCGGCTCGGGGTCGGCGACCGCCAGCTGCGCCGCCTCTTCCTGCAGCACGTCGGGGCGTCTCCGATCGCCGTCAATCGCTCGCGCAGGGCGCATTTCGCGAAGAAGCTGCTGGAGCAGACGTCGCTTCGTGTGACCGAGATCGCGTTCGCGGCAGGCTACGCGAGCGTGCGGTCATTCAACGACCACTTCAAGCGCGTCTTCCGCGCAACGCCGAGCGAAGTGCGCGACCGCGAAAGCCGTGGAGGCGTCTCGCCGGGCGGGCCGCTGGCGCTCCGGCTGACCTGCCGTGATCCGATCGACTGGCCTCACCTGGCAGGTTACTTCGAAACCCGCCGGATCCCGGGCGTCGAAGCGGTCGCAGGCGGCGCCTATCACCGCGTAATCGAGGCCGACGACAAAACGAACATTCTGACCGTGCGCATGGCGAAGGACGGGATCCGGATCGAACTCGACCGGGCCGCCGGGCGCGACCTCATGAGAGTGTGCAACCGTGTGCGAAACCAGTTCGATCTCGACGCGAATCCGAAACGCGTGGACGAAGTACTCGCCGAGGATTCGTTTCTCGCGAAGTCAGTCCGCGCGCATCCCGGCATGCGCGTGCCCGGCGCGTACGACCCGTTCGAGCTCATGCTGCGCGCCATCGTGGGGCAGCAGATTTCGGTGAAGGGAACGACGACGATTCTCGGGCGGATCGTGGAGGCGCACGGCGAACCGCTCGAGCCGGGACTCGCGCGCGACGGGCTCACGCACAAGGCGCCGACCCCCGAAACGCTGGCCGACGCGAATCTCGACGGACTCGGCATGAACGGCGCGAAGATCCGCACGATTCAGCACGCGGCCCGCGCGGTCGCGAGCGGCGCGATCCCGCTCGACGGCTCGGCATCGTTCGAGGAGCTTGACGAGGCGCTGCTCGCCGTGCCCGGAATCGGCCCCTGGACCGCCGGCTACATCGCGATGCGCGCGTTCCGCAATCCCGACGCGTTCCTGCCGACCGATCTCGGCGTCAAACATGCGCTCGCGGACATCGTGCCGTCGAAGCGCCAGAAGGAAATCGAAGCGCGGGCCGAACGGTGGCGACCGTGGCGTGCCTACGCGCTGCTGCATCTATGGAGGAGTCTGGCATGAAGTTGAAATCGCGCGCCAACGAGCAGACCGGCATGAGCTGGGACTATGTCGAAATCGAATCGCCGCTCGGCGCGCTCCGCATCGCGGAAACGGACGGGCGCCTGCGGGCGGTGGAATGGGTCGACGAATGGGAGCGTGTGGCAGGCGCGCTCGAGGCCGGCGCGGGCCGGCGCGTCGCGAAGCTCGCGAGCGGGGCCGAACACGTGTTCGCGCGCTACTTCGCCGGCGATCCGGGCGCGCTCGACACGCTCGACGTGCGCCTTGCAGGGACGCCGTTTCAGATGCGGGTCTGGAACGCGCTGCGCTCGATTCCGGTCGGCGAAACACGGTCGTACCGGGAAATCGGCGACGTGATCGGGGCGCCGCTCGCCGTGCGTGCGGTCGGCACCGCAAACGGCCGCAATCCGATCGCGATCGTCGTGCCGTGTCATCGCGTGATCCGGAGTGATGGCACGCTCGGCGGGTACGGCGGAGGATTGCCGCGCAAGGAATGGCTGCTCGCTCATGAGGCGGCGGGGTATGGAGCGGGCAGGTGAAGCAGGCAGCTGAAGCAGACATCGTGCGGGGCCGGGGCGCTGCAGGTATCCTTCGAGTCACCTCGCCGCTTAGTAAGTAAACGTTTACTAACTCAAAAATCGCTTCATGCAACCCCATCCGGTTCGCACGCATCTGATCCCCCCGAATGCCTACTCGGCGCCCGGCCGCCCATCCCGCGTGATAAGCCGCGCCGACCGCGACCATGAAAGATAATTCCACGCCCATTGCACAAGCACGAGAATGCGGTTCTGAAACGTCACGAGCATCATGACATGTAGAAAGAGCCACGCGAGCCACGCGGGATAGCCGTCGAACCGCAGCTTTCCGATCTCGGCGACCGCCGCCGCCCGCCCGATCGTGGCCATGCTGCCGCGATCAATGTACTTGAATCGCGCCGGTGCCTCCCGTTCGCGCACGCGCGCTTCGATCACCTTCGCCGCAAACTCGCCCTGCTGCATCGCCGCCGGCGCCACGCCGGGTACGAGCTTGTCGTTCTCCCGCATAAGATGCGTCATGTCGCCGATCGCAAAGACCTCCGGATGCCCCGGGATCGTCAGATCCGACTCGACAGGAAAGCGACCGCCGCGCGCGAGCTTCGTCCCGGTCTTGCCCGCCAGCATCCCCGCCAGCGGCGAGGCCGCGATCCCGGCCGCCCACAGCACGTTTTCCGTCTCGATGCATTCGCGCTTTCCATCCTTTTCGATTTCCACGCGGTCGTCATGGAGAGCGGTCACCTTCGCCCCCGTCCATACTTCAACACCCATCTTGCGCAGCGACTTCTCGGCGCATCCCGACAGCTTCGCGTCGTACGGGGGCAGCACGCGATCCGCGTGCTCGACGAGCAGAACGCGCGCGTTATCAGGCTGAATCCGGCGGAACTCCTCGCGCAGCGTGTGCACCGCGATCTCACGAATCGCGCCCGCCAGCTCGACGCCCGTCGCCCCCGCCCCGACCACGACGAACGTGCAGAGCGCGCTCCTCCGCGCCTCGTCGTTCTCCCGCTCCGCGCGCTCGAACGACAGGAAGATCCGCCGGCGGATCGCCTTCGCGTCTTCGATCGTCTTGAGCCCCGGTGCCACCTTCTCCCACGCCTCATTTCCGAAGTAGTGATTCACGGCGCCGGCCGCCAGAATCAGCGAGTCGTACGGGACCCGGTTTTCCGAAGAATCCCCATCGCTCTCCTCTCCCCCGGCCCCACCTGCGCCCGCGCCATTCGCCAGAATCACGCACCGGCTGTCGAGATCGATGTCGACCACTTCGCCCAGCAGGACGCTGACGTTTTTGTGCTTCTTGAAGATCGTGCGCAGCGGATAGGCGATATTGGCGGGCGAAAGACCGCCGCTCGCCACCTGATAGAGGAGCGGCTGGAAGAGATGGTAGTTCTCGCGGTCGATCAGCGTGACGCGGATCCCGTCTTTTCTCCGCAGCGCACGCGCCGCGGCAAGACCGCCGAAACCACCACCGATAATGACAACATGATGCGACATGGCCGACTCCCTTCACGAACAGAGTCGCGGCAGAATCAATTCGATGAGAACGCAGTGAACGAAGCCGCGCATTCCGTCCGCCGCGAACCACTTTCCCCCGCTTCCAGGCCGGGGTCGCGCGCTCGCGCGGGGAGGCCGGGGTGCGCGGCGAGCGAGACCAACCTTGAGCTGGCCAGCCTTCGGCGCACCGCTTCATTCACAATCCTGACGGCAACAGAAGTCCCGCAAGATTCCCGCGTTCCGCCTCTCTCACCAGGGCGGCCAGCCAGGGATCGCGAAGCCGCGCACCCCGGTCTTCACGCGCAAAGCCGCGACCCCCCCCCCCCCCCCCCCCCCACATAAAAAACAGGGGCCCCAGGCGGGTGAGAAGCGCCCACCAAACCGGTTGTAAACCCCCG
>JAJCZU010000009.1 GCA_029262235.1 Candidatus Eiseniibacteriota bacterium
GGGGGGGGGCAATTCCGAAGATTCTTCGTCGCCACGGCAGCATGTATTGCGATTTGTGCGATTGCGGTTCCACCAGTTATCCGGGCCATGGAGCATCGCCTGCCCGATACTCGAACACTTGCAAGGGACTGGATTGTCGAAAACCTGCCAGATCGATCGGGAATCGTGATCGATCGGGAAGAGTACAATCCTCAACTCCTGAGAGTCGATCGAGTAGAGGGAGTCTCGTATGGAATGCGTTTCCTGCATGGACAAGACGACGCGCTCCGAAATCTCAGATCCCAGAAGGCGTTCCGCATTAGCCCCTTGCGATACAATGCGGAGACTTTGGAATGGCCCCCGGATACACCTCTGGAGGTGATTCAAAAGTATGAGAATGAGCCATATGTAGAACGGATGATGAGCACGGCGTTCCGGCTCCGGAAGGATCTGATTGAATCAGATTATCTTTACATGATCGAGTCATCGTATATCACGAGGAGCTGGAATCCGGATGTGCTCTATCCGCCAGGAAACCCTGTTCACTATCAGGCACTTCGCGAGAAAACAAAGTATCGCGAGCTGCTGGAAGACGCTGAACTGCTGAAGGAGTGGGAGCCTGTACCTGGCGAGATCCAGGGACCCGAGCTTCGACTTTATAAGTTGGCTGTATCTCCCGAGGCCCGTTGAGACTCTTTCCCTAATCCTTGAAGTCCTCTTTCGCCAGACCCAGGTTCTTCATTTTTTCGTAAAGCGCGCGGGGCGTGATGCCGGCGGACCGTGCCGTAGGTCCGATGCGCCCTTCGTGTTTCGTGAGCAGGCGCGAGAGATAGCGGCGTTCGAATTCTTCGACGAGCCGATGGCGCGCTTCGGGCAGCTTTGCGCTGAACAGCGCGCGCGGAAATCCGGCGGTGTCGCGGGATTCGGGGTCGTCGGTTTCGCTGGGTGTGGCGGCGTCGGTCGTGAAGTCGCCCGGGGCATGCGGCGTGATCGATTGCGGCAGGTCCTCGAGGCCGACTTCATTCTCGGCGGCAAGCAGCACGGCGCGTTCGATGACGTTGATGAGCTCGCGCACATTGCCCGGCCATGCATGATCGATCAGGGCTTCCATGGCGTCGGCCCGTATCTCGACTGCGGGCCGGCCGAGCTGCTGGCGATACACCTCCAGATAACTCTGCGCGAGCTCCTCGATATCCTCCCTGCGTTCGCGAAGTGGTGGAATGCGCAGGTTCACGACGGCAAGCCTGTAATAGAGATCGGGCCGGAACTGCTTCGTGCGCACGGCCTCATCGAGGTCGCGGTTCGTGGCCGCCATGATGCGGACGTCGGTCTGGATCTCGTCTTCGCTTCCGAGCCGCTGGATGGTCTTTGTCTGCAGTACGCGCAGGAGCTTCACCTGCAGGTGCAGGGGCATCTCGGCGATCTCGTCGAGGAAGATCGTCCCCTTGTGCGCGAGTTCGAATCGCCCCCGGCGGGGTCGGCTGGCGCCGGTGAACGCCCCCTCTTCGTGACCGAACAGCTCGCTTTCGAGCAGCGTTTCGGGGAGCGCGCCGCAGTTGACGGCGATGAACGAGCCGCCGGGCCGCGTGCCGTCGGCATGAATCGCGCGCGCAAGCCACTCTTTTCCGACGCCGGTCTCGCCGAGCAGCAATACGCTCGTGTCGGTGCCGGCGACTTTGCGCGCGAGCTGGATCAGGTCGCGCATGGCGGGGCTCTTCGTCACGTAGCTGGCAAGGCCGCTCTCGTCGACGCCCTCTTCGGACTTGACTCGCACGAGCAGGTCCTCGGTGCGACGATTGATGTGCGCTTCGAGTTCCGCGCGCAGGAATGCGGGGGAGAGCGACGGGTCGACGCAGGCGAGCGCGCCGGCGGAGAGAATGCGCGCGCGGTCTTCGGGCGTGGGGTTTTCCTGGGCGACCAGGACTTCCGGGCGGTCGGGGAGCCTGCGGATCGACTCGATGGTCTCCTCCCACGGCGAAGGGACGGAGCCCCGGTCGAGCAGCACGACGTCGTGGTCGTCGAGCGCGATCCGCTTCCAGAAATCGTCCTCGTGCTCGAGCGTGGTCGTCAGGCACCCCATCTCGGTCAGGAGACGGGCGAGTTTCGGCCTTGCGCCGGGGCGGAGAGCAAGAAACACGCGGATAACCATTCGGAAACAACCCTCCTGAAAATCAGAGAAATCATACCGGAAAGATCGGTCATTCCGTGCCGAAAATCGAGTCCCCTGCGGGGCGCGGGAGCAAAAAATTTTTTAGTCGACTCATTCACAATGCCTTAGGGAATCGCCGGATTCCCCCGGTGTCCGGTCCGCGGCTTGCTATGCAAACGGGTTGCATTCGGTATTGCGCCTTGTTCTTCGAGAAGCGCATCTCATCGCTTCTCGCCAACGTTGGGGCAGTTTCGAGGGCCGTCCAAGTGCAGCCACGTTTGCCGGATGTGTGCCCTCTTCTGCCTCGCGAAATCCAGGGGAACCCGGTCCCCGACGCTCATACCAGGAGCCAGGGGCCGGGTTCCATTTATCCATCGAGAGAGGATCGGGGAGACAGATGATTCAGCTCGTCGGCATCGGCATCGATCGTTCCAGAGCCCACATCGTTCAGTTCGACGAAGAAGGTCACTACACCCTCCGGACGCTGGAACGTGACGACAAGCTGCAGCGCCCCCGCCCCTCGCACGCCGCGCCGCCGGAGCCGGTCATCCCCGATTCGCCGCTTCTCGAGGGCGAGACGGCCGACGAAGAGTACGAGGAGTACGGGTACTTCCAGGGGGATGCCGTCTCGCTGCTTTCGCGCCGACGCCTTCATCCGTGGGGGAACAACCCGGACCGGCGCTTCTGCAGCCGGATCGTCTCGTCCGTGGCCGGCGCCGATCGCGTCGCGCTGTTCGGGTCGGATTACATGATGGGTGAACTCGACACCGAGTTCCGCCGCCGCCCCGCGTTTCTGATGAAGCTGGTGGGCGTGGAGCCGTTCGAAGGGAAGAGCCCGGCGAAGCTCGTTGAAGCGGTCCGCCAGTACTATCACTTGCCGAATCCGACCGGCCTTTCGGGCGTGGAAGGGTCGGGCGTCAAGTCGCGGCGATTTCCGAAGAGCGCGTAGGGTCAGTACAAGAAAATCAACACTGGTTGGTTTCTTACCGCCGAAATGGCGGTCGGGAACTGGCCGATCCGTGCCGCTCGCTCAGCTCCAGTCGAGCCCTTCGAGATACTGGCGCAGCTGGCCGGCGGTCTTGAACTTCTTCTCGATGAGCGAGTGCTTGAGCCCGCAGCAGATCTCTTTGACGACCTGCGGCTGTTTGGCGTAATGCTTCTGCCCGCCGATCGCTTCATGAAACAGATTCACCATGTCGAGCACGTCGGCGAAGATGTTGGTTCGCGCCGACCCCTCCCGCAGGTGGCAGTCGATCAGCTTGATTTCGAACTGCAGTCCGAGGCGTTCCAGGATGATGTTGTCGGAGTGGATATCGCCGTGGTACTCGCGGCGGGCGTGCAGCTTCTCCATGCCAACGGCGAGCGCGTAGAGCAGGTGCCCGGCCTGGAAGGCGTCGAGCCGTTTGCCGCGGCGCGTCTTCAGCAGGTCGCTCAGCATGATGCCGTCGACATACTCGGACACGAGGAACGAAATGGCCTGCCCGCGAAAGCGGATCTTCTCGGGCGTCACGTACTGAATCATGATCGGGCAGTGCTGCAGGCGGTGCAGTTTCTGCGCGTACTTGCGAAGCGCCTTGTTCCCCACGTTCCGTTCGGGATAGAAGAACTTCGCGGCCCGGTGGATTTCCGTTTCGAGTTCCTTGACCCGATACACTTCACCTTCCCAGCCGGTACCGAGCTTCGCGACCACTTCGTACTTTCCCGCGAGAACGCGCCCCACTGGGAAATCGTATGCTTCGATCTTTTTTACCATGGTGAGCGTCCTCGATGAGCGCGGCGTACGAGCCGTACGCGGGCTAGATCGCCCCTTCGGGCGGGGGGAGGGATGATCCGGAGCCGACGCTGCCGATGAACAGAATGGCGAAGACGATGAACCACATGACGGTCAGAAAGTGCCAGTACATGGTCGAGTAGAGCGGGCCGGGGTAGTAGTCGGCCCCGTACCGTCCCTTGAACGCTTTGACGAGCACGATCGTCATCGGCAGCAGCCCGCCGAATACGTGAAGCGCGTGGAGGCCGGTCAGCATGTAGAACGTGAACGCGAACAGGTTGTGCGCGCCGGCAGCCTGGTAGCCGACCATGTCGAACCAGTTGAACGTCTGGAACCCGAGAAAGACGAGTCCGAAAGCGTATGTGACGCTCAGGTAGCGCTTGAGTGCCGCGGTGTCGCCGCGTTTGATGCCGTCGAAGGCAAGCTGCTGCGTGAGCGAGCTGAACGCGATTACGAGCGTGCTGATCCAGAGTCCTGTCGAAGTGAGCTTGGTGCCGGGCGGGGGCCAGTCAGGCGATTTCATGCGTACGACGAGATATCCGATGATGCTGGCGCCGAAGAGCATCGTGAGAGAGGCGAGCAGGACCCACATCCCGAGCTTGCCCGCGCCCGGAATCGGACGGAGTCTCTCGTCGCTGACTGCGGGCGGGTTGGCCGTTGCCTGGTCGCTCATGGTTCTACTCGGTGGCTACGGCGGGGGCAGGCCCTTCGTACATATCCGGCATGTTCTCGGCGGTGTCCATGAGCGAAATCCCGAGGAACAGGATCACGAACATGAATGCGCCGACGAGGACGATTCCGTTGTACGGCTTGTCCCAGATCAGGTGCATGAAGAAGAGCGCGACAAGCGTCGCCTTCATACTCGCAATGATCAGCGCGAGCCAGATGTTGAATGCGCCCAGATGCAGGTGCGTCGCCGTCCAGACGGTAAGAGCCGTCAGGATGATCAGCGCGAAGAAAACGCCGAACAGAAGCCAGAGCGGAACAATGTGCCCGACCTGTTCGCTGTCATGACCGTGAGACATCGTAACCTCCCTTACCCGATCAAATAGAGGAGCGGGAAGAGGAAAATCCAGATAAGGTCGACAAGGTGCCAGTAAAGGACGCCGAGGTCGACCGGCGTAAAGTACTCGGGGCTGAAGTCGTTTTTCAGCGCGCGATAGATGAGCCATCCGAGAATGATCATGCCGATCAGAACGTGAATTCCGTGCAGACCCGTCATCCCGAAATAGATGCCGAAGAAGATGTGAACGTTGTCCGGGATCGGGCCTTCCCAGTGATGGCCGCCGGCCTCCGCGTGTGCGGCGTCCGTTTCGGCGACGGGAACGAGGCCGCGCGGGCCGATGGCCGCGGGCTGTGTCGCCGAGCGTTCGGCCGCGTCGATCGCGAGTACGTCGGCAGGCAGCTCCGTTGCGTGCATGGCACCGGCTTCGGCGGGCGGGGCGGCTGTGGTCGCGTTCCCGTCGCCTGCAGCGTGCGCGTCGCCTGCAGTGTGTGCGTCGCCGGCAGCTTTCGCGTCGCCGGCAGCTTTCGCACCGTGCGCCGCTTCGATGGCAGCCACCTGCTCGGCTTCGGTATGCCCGGCGTCGACGCGTCCGTGTGCGCCGCCGAGGTCGCCCGCGGCGTGCGCTTCTTCGCCGTGAATGACTTCAGCGGCATGTCCGGTCGGCTTGTATTGCGTGCCCCAGAGCAGGCCGTCATGAATCTTGTGCGAGTACTCGACGTACTTGATGGCCATGAATCCGCCGCCGCAGCACATCGTCAGGAAGAGCAGTACGATCATGAGCGTTTTCTGGCCGACCTGCGCGGCGCGCACCGACCAGGCCGCCGTGAGCGAGCTGAACAGCAGCACGCACGTGTTGATCGCGCCCCATTTCACATCGAGGAACTGATGCCCGAATACGAACATTTCCATATGGTTCGCGCGGTACACGGCGTACGCGCAGAACAGGCCCGCGAACAGGAGCACTTCCGTGGCGAGGAAAAGCCACATGCCCATTTTGCTCGACGCGAACTGCTGCGACGGTGTGTCGAAATGATGCTGCATCCACTTGGGATGCTCCGCGTGCCCCGCGCCGTCAGATGAGTGCTTCTTGCCCATTTACGCCGAGCCCTCCGCTTTCCGAAAAACGTAGCCCTCGATCCGCTCGTCCCAGTGAATTTCGCTGAAGTCGTACGGGTCGCCGACCCTCGGCGCTTCCTTGAAGTTGTAGTAAGGGGGCGGCGAAGGAACGTGCCACTCGAGCGTGTTCCCGCCCCACGGATTCGCGGGCGCGCGTTTCCCCTTGAGAAGCGAATGGAGCAGATACCCCGCGATCAGGAAGAAGCCGACCGCCATCAGATAGGAGCCGCCCGTCGAAATATGATGATAGATCGTGTACTCGTCGAGGTAGTTGTAGTATCGCCGCGGCATCCCCTGGCTGCCCATCACGAACTGCGAGAGGAAAGTCATGTTGAAGCCGACGAAGATGATCGCCGCGCCGATGCGCCCGAGCGTTTCGTTGTACATGCGTCCGAAGACTTTCGGCCACCAGTAGTGAAGCCCCGCAAGGAACGCGATCACCGTGCCGCCGAACATCACGTAATGGAAATGCGCGACGACGAAATACGTGTCGTGCAGATGAATGTCGACCGCGAGCGCGCCGAGGAAGAGCCCCGTGAGCCCCCCGATCCCGAACAGGAACATGAACGAAAGCGCGTAGAGCATCGGCGTCTTCAGCACGATCTCGCCTTTGTACATCGTGGCGAGCCAGTTGAACATCTTGATCGCCGTCGGAATCGAAACGGTGAACGTAAGCGCGCTGAACACGAAGTTCGCGAGCTGCGACTGCCCGCTCGGGAACATGTGATGCCCCCACACGAGAAAACTCAGGATCGCGAGCACGATCGAACTGAACGCGATGAACTTGTACCCGAAGATGTGCTTGCGCGAGAACACCGAGAAGATCTCGGACATGATCCCGAGCGCCGGCAGAATCATGATGTACACGGCCGGGTGCGAGTAGAACCAGAAGAAGTGCTGGAACAGCACGGGGTCGCCCCCGAGCGCCGGATCGAAGATCCCGAAGCCCAGCGTCCGTTCCACGATCAGCAGCAGCATCGTGATGCCGATGACGGGGGTAGCGAGCACCTGCATGATCGCGGTGCCGTAAATGGCCCAGAGGAAGAGCGGCATCTTGAACCAGGTCATCCCCGGCGGGCGCAGCCTGTGAATCGTAACGAGGAAGTTGAGCCCCGTCAGGATCGAACTGAAGCCGAGAATGAAGACGCCCATCGTGATCGAAATGATCGCGCCGTCCGTCTGCGTACTGTAGGGCGTGTAGAACGTCCAGCCGGTGTCCGCGCCACCGTTCACGAGCGAAAACACCGTGAACGCCGCGCCGATCAGCCAGAGGTACCAGCTCGTGAGGTTCAATCGCGGAAACGCCACGTCCTTCGCCCCGAGCATGAGCGGCAGCGCGAAGTTACCGAGCGCCGCCGGGATCCCGGGGATGATGAACAGGAAGATCATGATCGCGCCGTGAAGCGTGAAGAGCTGGTTGTACGTGTCGGCATCGACGATCGTCGGGCCCGGAGTCAGCAGTTCGGTCCGGATGAGCAGCGCGAACATGCCGCCGATGAAGAACGCAGTCAGAATACAGATCAGATAGAGGATGCCGATTCTTTTGTGATCCAGCGTAACGAGCCAGGACAGAATGCCCTTGGGATAGCTCAGAAAGTTCTCACTCTCCGCTTCCCGGGAGGCATATCCCCCGAGGTCGGCGGGAGTGATGCTGGTGTCGGTGACGTTCATCTCGTCCTCTCTTTATTGCTACTGAAGCGATTTGATGTAAGCGATGATCGCCGTGATTTCCTGGTCTTTCAGGCGGCCTTTGTACGTCGGCATGACCGCGTCGTATCCCGCCACGACCTGCGACGCCGGATCCAGGATCGACTGACGTACGTAGTTCTCTTCCACGGTAACCTTGCTGCCGTCCGAGAGCGCGTGTTCGGCGCCCCAGGCGCCTTTGAAGCTCGGGCCGATGCGGATCGTGCCGTCGACCGTATGGCACTGCTTGCAGCCGCGCATGTTATAGAGCATGGCTCCGGCTTCCGCCGGGGCGAGCTTGTCGAGGAAGTTCGAGGCGTCCTCGAGCCACGGCTCGAATTCGCCGGCCGGATGCACGACCACCTTCGACAACATGTCCGAATGGCCCGTGCCGCAGTACTCGGTGCAGAAAATGACGTGTTCGCCCGCCTCCGTCGCTTCGAACCACGCGATATTGTAGCGGCCCGGAACGATGTCGCGCTTCACACGGAAGTTCGGCACGAAGAACGAATGAATGACGTCCTCGGACTGCATGACCAGCTTCACGGGGCGGTCGACCGGGACGTGCAGGTTCTCGTCGACGTATCCGTTCGGATACGTGAACATCCACGCCCATCGCTGCGCCGTGACGCCGATTTCATAGGAGTTGGCGGGGGGGACCGTCATGTCCAGATACGCTTTGAAACCGAACCAGAAAATCGGAATGATCAGCAGCGAGGGAATGATCGTCCACGTGAGCTCGAGCGTCATATTGTGCGACGAGTGTTTCCTGGCGGTCGCGTACCCCGGGCGCGCCCTGTACTGGATGGCGAACAGGATCGTCAGGCCCACGATGATCACGAAGAAGATCGCGGAGAGCCAGAAGATGAAGCCCCACACCCAGTCAATTTCAGCAGCGATGGTCGACGACTGCTTCGGCAGCCAGAACGTCTTTTCCTTGCCCGCGAGGGCAAGGCCTGCCAACGCGATGAGAAGCGCGCCCATATCGTAAGTACTCCCTTTAAGCTGCGGGATCGGCCCGGTGGGACCCGCGTCGTTTCATGACGAGGATGCTGCCGCCGAGGACGAGAATCGTCAGAAGCCCGCCGCCGCGCATCATGTTCATTGCCGCCGGCGCATAGCGCCCTTTCGCGGAATCATAGTGAAAACAGTACAGCAGTATTCTATCAAAGGCGGACCCCATTTTCCCTTCGGAAGCTTCCAGAAGCGCCAGCCTGAGATCTTTCGGCGAATATTCGATCCCGTACAGATAACGGGAGATCTTTCCTTCGGGCGTCAGGACGAAGAGCGCCGCCGCGTGCGCGTATTCCTTGCGATCGTCGTTCCATGCATATTGAAATCCGACCGACTCCGTCACACGCTTGATCTGGGCTTCCGTACCCGTCAGAAAGTGCCAGCCCGTCGCTGCCTCGGGGCGGCCGAATTCCTTGATGTAATTCTGCTTCTTCAGTTTCGCGAGCGTGTGCGATTCGAGGGGGTCGATGCTCAGCGTCAGGACTTCGAACCGGTCGCCCGGCGTCCACGTGAGTCCCTCCATCCCCTCCATCATGCCGTTCGTCACGAGACCGCAGAGCATCGGGCAGCTGAAGTAGCCCAGGTTCAGAATCACCGGGCGTCCGCTCTCGAAATACTCTGCGAGAGTGACCTGGCGTCCCGTCTCGTCCGTGAACGAGGCGTCGAGCGGCACGTTCTCGCCGAGATGCTCCTCGATGCCGACGCCTTCGAGTTCCGCCGGCAATGGCTCCTGACGCTGTGCGAAGACCGGGGCTGCGGCGAACGAAACCGCCGCGATCAGGGAAAGTGCCCGCAAGGTCTTCATGATGTCAGTCTCCTGCTCTGGCTCCCGCGTCGCGGGCCACGAGTTCCATGGCCCGATCGATCGGTATGCCGACTACGCCTTCTTTTTCGCTCACCCAGCGGTAACTGTTCAGCTCGGCGAGTTGCTTCGATCGGAGCTGGGTCAGCTCTTCCGGCACCTGTGAAATTACTTTGCGCTCCATCTCGCCCGCCTCCAGATGATAGAAGGCAGCCTGCAATGCCACAATACTGGCGAGGATAAAAGCGGCGCCGGTGAGGCCCCAAAGCGCTGTCCAGTACGGATTCGGGTCGTTTCCGCTGTCTAGAGCCACGATCGATTCTCCTTATTCGCGCGATGCGAATGCACAATCAGTCCGCCTGCCCGCGGGCAGCGGCTTAGTAGTTCTCGAATGCGAGCGAACCCTCGAGGCGCGGATCCTTCTCGGGAACCAGCGATGCTTTTCCGAGCCCGCGCGCCATACCGACGAGGTACAGGCCGCCCATGGCGAAGAAGAGGGTGATGTCCATCAGGCTGAAATGGATGCCGTCCGTATACCATTCCGGCATCGTGACCCAGTACATGTCGCACCAGTGAATGATCAGAATATAGGCCGCGCCGAAACGGAAGAACGCGCGGCTTCGCTTCGGGACTCGCGAGATGAAGAACAGGAACGGCACGACGAAGTGCGCGATCAGGATTCCCCACGAGAACGGAAGCCAGCTGCCCGTGATGCGGTGCAGGTACCATTCCGTCTCTTCGGGAATGTTCGCGTACCAGATCAGCATGAACTGCGAGAAGCCGATGTATGCCCAGAAGATCGTGAACGCGAAGCAGAGCTTGCCCAGATCGTGATAGTGCTCGGTCGTGACCGACTGTGTGATCCGCCCCTTTGCCTGCAGCCACATCGATGACATCGCGATCAGTGCGAACGCGCTGAGCGCGCTCCCGGCGAAGTAGTAGACGCCGAGAATCGTCGAGTACCAGTGCGGGTTCAGCGACATGATGAGGTCGAACGCCGCGAACGTCGTCGTGAGCGCGAACAGCACGATGGCCGGCGCGCTCCATTTCTGCATACGGAGCGTGTGGTCGATATCGCCCGTCGTGTCCTGCTTCACGCTCTGGCCGTGGAAAAAGCGGGAAACGACGACCCAGATCAGGAAATAGACGCCCCAGCGAATCAGAAAGAACGGCTTGTTCAGGTAGCCCAGTTTGGCGGCGAGTACGGGATCGGAAGCGGCGTGCGGGTCGGTCCAGTGGTGATAAATGATGTCCATGCCGAAGACGATCGGGATGAACAGGCCGAGCAGCAGCAGCATGTTCGCCGCGATCGCCTCGGCGATCCGGCGTACCGTAACGCTCCACGTGGCGCCCGTCAGATGCTGAATGACGACGAAAAAGATGCCGCCGAGCGAAAGGCTCAGGAAGTACGCGAAATTCGTCGTGTACGACTTGAAGAAGCGCTCCACGCCGTGGTCGGCCGTGAATGCCAGCGCCAGTGTCGCCAGGATGCCCAGAGCCGCGACGATGCCGCCGACGCGCGTCAGCAGCGGTCCGAGATCGCCGAGTGTTCTGTTTTCGCTGCTTCGATCGATGGTTCTCTTCATCTCTCTCGTCTTCTCCTGCGCTAGCGCAGTTTGTCGCGAAGGTTCGCGGGCACGTCGTCGATCGTCGCGTTCTGGCTTCGCTGCAACGCGCGGATGTAAGCCACGATCGCCCAGCGATCCTCGACTTTCACCTGCAGCCCGTAGGCGGGCATCGTACGAATCCCGTTACTGATCGTATTGAATATGTGGCCGGCCGGGCGATTCCGGAGTTCGTCGCTGTGATACGAAATGGGGGGAATCCACGTGCCCTGCTGCAGCGCGTCGGCGCGCTGGGATACGATGCCGTCGCCGGCGCCCGTATAACCGTGGCACGGCAGGCAGAACACTTCGTAGCGCTCCTTCCCGCGTGCGAGCATCGCCCGATTCACTTCGATGCCCGGCGGGAAGGTCGTGGCGAATTCGCCGTTCACCTTGCCGCGGTACATGTGATCGTCGGCGCGCAGTTCGCCGCGCGCGACCGTGCCGTTCACTTCGGGGCGCATCGCGCGACCGTCGCGGAAGAGCGCGTTCGGCTGCTGCGACTGGTACGCGTAGCCCTGGTCCATGTCCCAGATGATCTGCGGGCGCGGGTCCGGCGATTTCGTGGCGCGCAGCTTCGCGACGACCGCGAACGGAACGAGGGCGAGACAGACGGCGATCAGACCCAGCGGGTAAAACCATCGGGGGATCATCTAATGGTCCTCCTCTTCCACTGCTTCGACGGCATCGCCGCCCAGCGTATCGGCGAACGACCGTGTCTTCTCCGCGTGAAACTTCGGATCCTTCGCTTCGATCGAAATGAAGAAGCGGTCCGAAGTGGCCCGCCGGAATCGCTCGGCCGAGAACAGCGGATGATAAAGCTCCGGCAGCTGATTGAAGCCCAGCATGCCGAAGAACGTCGAAAAGGCGCTGAAGAGCACCGTCAGTTCGAACATGACCGGGAAGTTGGCCGGGATCGACCACATCGGCTTGCCCGAAATGATGTACGGATAGTCGTAGGCGTTCATCCACCACTGCATGACGATCGCGATGATCAGCCCGGTGAAGCCGCCGACAAATACGAGATAGGGAAGAATGGTCCGCTTGACCCCCATCGCCTTGTCGAGGCCGTGCACCGGGAACGGCGTGTGGGCGTCCCACTTGTCGAAGCCGGCGTCGCGCACTTTCTCCGCGGCGTGGATCAGCTGATCGACCGTTTCGAACTCGATCAGATAGCCCCAGAGCGACGTTTTGTGCTCAGCGCTCAATGTTCCCCTCCTTCGTGTCCGTGCCCGGCATGCGCCTGGGGCAGGACTCCCTTGATCTCCGCAATCGCGACCATCGGAAGGAAGCGTATGAAGAGCAGGAACAGCGTGAAGAACAGACCGAAGCTCCCGATCAGCGTGCAGATGTCGACCCAGGTCGGCATGTAGAAGCCCCAGCTGCCGGGCAGGAAGTCGCGATGCAGCGACGTCACGGTAATCACGAATCGTTCGAACCACATGCCGACGTTCACGAAGAACGCGACGACCATCATGACCGGGATGCTGCGACGCATCTTCTTGAACCAGTAGACCTGGGGAATGAACACGTTGCAGCTTGCCATCGTCCAGTACGCCCACCAGTAGGGCCCGAACGCGCGGTTCTGGAACGCGAACTGTTCATAGATGTTGCCCGAATACCACGCCACGAAGAACTCGATCGCGTACGCGTACCCGACCATGGAACCTGTGGCGAGGATGATCTTGTTCATCGACTCGAGGTGTCTCATCGTGATGATCGATTTCAGCCCGTAGAGTTCGCGCGCCGGCACGGCCAGGAACACCACCATCGCGAAGCCCGAGAAGATGGCGCCCGCAACGAAGTACGGCGGGAAGATCGTCGTATGCCACCCCGGAAGGTTCGCGACGGCGAAGTCGAAACTAACGACCGAGTGTACGGAAAGAACGAGCGGCGTCGCGAGTGCGGCGAGCAGCAGATAAGCGCGCTCGTACACATGCCACTGGCGGTTCGAACCGCGCCAGCCGAGTGAGAACAGGCCGTATGCGAAACGGCGGATGCCGCTCGTCGCGCGGTCGCGAATCGTGGCGAGGTCGGGAATGAGTCCCATGTACCAGAAGAGAAGCGAAACGGTGAAGTAAGTACCGACTGCGAATACGTCCCAGAGAAGCGGGCTGCGGAACTGGGGCCACGCCATCTGCTGATACGGCAGCGGGAACATCCACCACGCGAACCAGACGCGCCCGACGTGAATGCCCGGGAAGACGAGCGCGCAGATGACCGCGAAGATCGTCATGGCCTCGGCGAACCGGTTGATACTCGTGCGCCACTGCTGCCTGAACAGGAACAGGATGGCGGAGATGAGCGTACCGGCGTGACCGATCCCGACCCAGAAGACGAAGTTTACGATCGCGAATCCCCACCCGACCGGGTTGTTGACGCCCCAGACGCCGATCCCGGTCCAGAAGAGATACGCGATCATCGCAAGCAGCAGCATCAGACCGCTGCCCGCGATGAAGAACGAGATCCACCACGCCTTCGTGATTGGCGGCTTCTCGACTACGCTGCAGACGGCATCGGTTACGCTGCCGAAATCGTGGTGCGCCTCAACAAGAGGCTTACCTTTGATCGGGTCGTCCCGATCAACCGTGATGGTGCCCATTCGTCGACTCCGTCAATGCGGGATGAGGGTTCTTGAGCCGCGCGAGAAACACGTTTCTCGGCTGCACGTTGAGTTCCGCGAGCAGGTGATACGCACGCTTGCTCTTGTGCTTCTTCGCGACCGCGCTCTTGTCGTCGGTGAGATCGCCGAACTCGATCGCGCGCGTCGGACACGCCTGCGCGCACGCGGGAATGATCTCCCCGTCCCGTATCGGTCGTTTGTGATTCTTCGCGTCGATCTTCACCCGGTTGATGCGCTGCACGCACCAGGTGCACTTCTCCATGACGCCACGGCTCCGTACGGTCACATTCGGGTTGTAGACCATCTTTTCGATCGGAGTCACGGGGTCCTGGTTATTGAAATAGTTGAAACGCCGCACCTTGTACGGGCAGTTGTTCGAACAGTAACGGGTGCCGATGCAGCGGTTGTAGACCATGTCGTTCAGGCCTTCCTGATTGTGCTGCGTGGCACCGACCGGGCAGACCTGCTCGCACGGCGCGTTTTCGCACTGCTGGCAGTGGAGCGGCTGATGGATCGCCGTCGGGTTCTCCTTGTCGCCGTGGAAATAGCGGTCGATGCGGAGCCACTGCATTTCGCGGCCTCTGCGCACTTCGTCCTTCCCGACGACGGGAATATTGTTCTCGGCGACACACGCGATCACGCACGTGCCGCAGCCCGTGCATTTGCTGAGGTCGACCGACATCCCCCACGCGGTGCCCTCGAAATCCGGCTCTTTCCAGAGCGAGACGAGCGGTGGGTGGTGGTCCTGATGGAACGCGTTCTTGCCGTTCTTCTTGTAGTCGGCGAACTGCCCTTCGCGAACGATGGCCGAGTAGCGCTTGTCGTAACCACTCATGCCGATATCGTCGATCAGATAGTGATCCTGCGTCGTGGCGAGTTTGGCCTTCGCGCCGGTGCCCTTGATCTGGCCGCCGTGCGCGATGTAGCCCGTTTTCGTAGTGCGCAGCGCGTACGCGTTCGCGCCGACGCCGTCGCCCACGTGGCCCGCCGCGGTGCGGCCGTAGCCGAGCGCGATCGAGACCGAACGACTGGCGTGGCCGGGCATCACGTACACGGGAATCGAAAGCGATTTCCCTTCGACCGTGACGCTCACGATGTCGCCGGTCTTCACGCCGAGCTCCTCGGCCGAAGCCGGGCTCATGTTCGCGGTGTTGTCCCACGTGACTTTCGTCATCGGGTCGGGCATTTCCTGCAGCCAGCCGCTGTTCGCGAACCGGCCGTCGAAGACGCGCGCGTCGTGCGTAAAGAGCACTTCGTAGCCTTCGTCGTGCGAGCCGCCGTGCAGCGCGCCGGCAACGGCGGCCGCGTTCAGTGCGGTGCGGGCCGTCGGAAGCGCCGTGTTCTCGACGATTCCTTCGTGCAGCGCGCGGCGCCAGCCCTTCTCGAAGTCGATAACCGGGCCGGCCATCGAACGGAACGTCCTGCGCACGATTTCGAAACCCGAGAACGGCTGTTCGCCGAGCATCATCGCCACGACTTCGAGATTGGTCTTTCCCTCGTAGAGCGTGTCGATCAGCGGCTGCACGGTGCTGACCGTGCCGTCCCAGGAGCGCGCGTCGTTCCACGACTCGAGGTAGTGGGCCTGCGGCAGATGCCACGTGCACTTCTGCGACGTTTCGTCGTCGTAAAGGGAGAGATGAATGCTGGTCGGCACTTTCGCGAGCGCGGCGCCGAAGTCGAGGTCGGCCGGCGCGTCGTAAACGGGGTTGCCGCCGAGCATGGCGAGCACTTTCACGCGGCCCGCGTTCATGTCCGCCGTGAGATCCGCGATGGCCTGCGCGTGCGAGGGGCGTTCCCCTTCCGGATCGCGCGTCAGAAGTACGGTCTGATCGAGGTTGCCGAGAGCCGTGTTGATCGCGTTCACGAGCGCGTGTACGGAAGCGCTCTGGCGATACCCCGCCGTCACGACCGAACGGCCGCGATGATTCGCGAGATCTTCGGCCATCGTCGCGATGAACTCAGCGGGAACGTGCGTTCCGTCCGTTTTCAGCTTGCCCTTGATCGCGCTCGCGATCGGCACGCCCTTTTTCGCGAGTTCCGACGCCAGCGCGTGCGTGAATGCTTCGATTTCGCTCGCGCGCAGAGGAAGGCGATGATCGGCCATCGATCCCGTGATCGAGTGGACCGGCTCGACGGCGTACAGGCGATTCATGTTCTCGCCGCTTCCGCCGCGCCCCTGCATGATGTCACGCGCGTTCTTGAGCGAGGTCGGGTGATACCCGAAGAGGTCGTCGTCGAGCGCGACCACGACCGATGCCTTCGTGAAGTCGCTGTGCACACGGTAGGGAGCCCCGAATGCGATTTTCGCGCCCTCGCGCATGGCGTCCCACGATACGGGCTCGTACTCCGTCCAGCGGGCCTTCGGATACGAGGCCAGAAGCCGGTCGCGCAGATCCCGCAGGCTGGGCGAGCTGCTCTTTTCGGTCAGAACGACGAGTCCGGCGCCGCCGCCTTCCCAGAGCGCCGCCAGATCGCCCTGGAGCGACTTCTGGAACTGCGCCCAGCCGGGATGAACCGTCTGGTTGCCCGTGCGATGGGCGATTTTGCGGCTTCGGTCCGGATCGTAGAGCTGCAGCACGCTGGCCTGCGCCCAGGCGTCCGTCGAGCCCATGCCCGCCGGGTGGACTTCATTCCCCTCGATTTTGATCGGGCGCCCGTCATAACTCGTTGCAACGATTCCATTTATGTGACCATTGATGTCGAATGACGTGGCGTAATAGCGCGGCACGCCCGGGACCAGCCCTTCAGGGCGGTGGGCGAACGCGCGAATCTCCTCTTTCGGCCAGCGGCAGCCGGAAAAGCCCGCCAGGGAGATCGAAGCGCCCATGAGCGCCAGAAAACGGCGCCGCGAGAAGTTCGCGGGAGGCGAATCGGCCCCTTCGGGAAACTCACGGATGAGCATTTCCTCGTATTCGGGCGTATCCACGAGCTGCTCGACGCTTCGCCAGTACTCCTGCTCGGAGTTCCGGTTCGATTCGCGTTCTTTGAATTCGTCTAGTAGTGACATGTCGAACAGTCCTCACGCGGATTCAGGTTGTTTTCCGCAGCGAAACGGGCGCCGAAGACCGCGGGGTCCTCGTTGGGCGCCCAGCCCATGGCCGTCGCGAATTCCGGCGGGCGTAGATTGACTTCGGGTGCGCGGTGGCATTCGAGGCACCACGCCATCGAGAGCTTCTTGTCCTGGAATACCACTTCCATCTTGTCCACGCGGCCGTGGCACGACTCGCATCCGACCCCGCGCGTCACGTGTGCGCTGTGATCGAACTGGACGAAGGCGGGAAGATCATGGACGCGGACCCACGGAATCGGCATTCCGGTCGCAAAGCTCTCGCGTACCTTGAGCAGCTTGGGCGATTCGGTCCAGATAGACGCGTGGCAGTTCATGCAGACCTGGGTCGGTGGAATCGAGGCGTGCGCGCCCTCGGTTACCGTGTAGTGACAGTACTGGCAGTCGATGCCGAGCTCGCCCGCGTGCAGCGCGTGGCTGTACGGGACGGGCTGAACCGGCTGATAGCCGACCATCGTGGTCTGCGGGCTCCACGCATAATATATGAGCACAATGAGATAAACGGGTCCGACCAGCGCGCCCAGGGCGAGATGCGGACGGATCGTATTCAGCCATTTGGGAAACTGGAAGCTTTTCGACTTCTTGTCGCTCATGAATTCTCCGCGAACCGACCGGAACCGACCGTTTTATGCCCTCATCCTGAAGGCGCACCTCTCCGCTTGAGTGGGGGATGTATGCCAGCAGGGCCGCCCGCAGAGTGAGAGTATTTCAGGATGTTTGAAGTGCGGCGTCGGATTGTGTCGTGCAATATCCCTCGACACCGGGGATGGTCCCGGGCCTGGTCGTGATCGGTTTCGTGACAACTGAAAAATTTCTTGCTCACCAACCCCCGGAGAGTCTATCGGTCCGTTTGAACGAGTGCAACCTTTTGGCAATAAAAATCCACCTGAAATCCCGGTTGTTCCACTCCTGTTATAATTCGCACTGACATGAAGCCGCAGAACGTCATTTTAATCGACGGGCACAACTGGATTCACCAGGTGCCGTTCCTCGCTTCGTATCTTGCGGAGGCGGGCGAAGAGAACGCCAGGATGCGCGCGATCGGGCAGGCCGGCGTCTACGCGAATACCCGCAAAGGAGTCCTCGTGTGGCTTCTGTTCGATGGGAATCGGCACAGCGGCGGGAATACCGGCGGCAAGGGATCCGTGCGCGTTCGTTTCAGCAGCCCCCCGCGCACGGCTGACGACGAAATCGTGGCGATGGGCGAGAAGCTCGCGCGGCAGAAGCTGTCGATCACGGTCGTGACCGACGATCGCGGCATTCACGCCAGGCTCGCGGGGATCGGGATCGCGTTCGAAGGCGCGGCGGCGTTCTGGGGGCGGATCACGGCGAAGGGGAGCAGGACGGCCCCGGGGAATCGCGGGGACGCGGCCGAGGACGGGCCGACGAAAGAGTCGGCGCTCAGCGCGGCCGATCGTGCCGAGCTCGATACGCTGCTCGCGCGGAGCGCGGAAGAGAGGCAGGCGCGTGATCGGGAGCGCGAGGCGGCAGAAGGGCGCAACGCGCGGGCGAAACGGCCGGCTCCGGCCCCTCCGCCGCGGGCGCCCGGTCCTTCTGTGCAGGAGCGTGCGTCGCGCGAAGAGCGTCGGCGCCGGTTCGAAGAGAAACAGAAGCGCGCCGAGCCCGGGCCCGCGAAACCCAAACCGAAGAAGCGAAAGAAGCGACGCGGCTTCTAGCCCGCTCAGCCCGCGTTCTGGATCGAGTGTGTCGGACTCGACTGATGGTGCCGGATTGCACGGCGCGCTTTCGGCGCCGTGATCGCCGGATCATCCGCGAGCGTTTCGAGAATCGAGTCCGCGAGTACGCGGCCGAGTCCCTGCACGTTTTCGGGCTGATACCCGAGGTACTTGAGCGGCTGGCTCTTCCCGACATAATCGACGGTGCCCACGGTATAAACCGCGTCCGGATCGACCGGCGTCGAGTATCCGTCGCGGTCGTTTCCGAGCATCGCTTCGGCTACGTACACTTTATCTTCCGTCTGCCCCCACTCCACTTGAATCCCCGACATCTGCAATATGCCGTGCTCCTCCGACAGTCCAGTCTCGATGTTCTGCTCGATCACTTCGATCAGCTTCGCGCCCGTGATCGGGAACGTGCAGAGCATGTTGCTGAACGGCAGGATTTCGACGATGTCGAGTTTCTTGATCTCGCCCGCGGGCATGTTCTTGCGAAGACCCCCGCTGTTCAGAAACGCCACGTCGGCCCCGGTCGCGCGACGCACGCGCTCGGACATCCAGTTCCCGAGATCGCTTTCCCGATGATAGTTTCGGCCGAGTTCGCCCGCGGACTGACCGACCACGACACCGTATTCGTCGTCGATCTGCTTCTCGATTTCCGCAATCATGGCCACGGTCGCTTCAGGCGGCGTGATGTTGTCTGCCCAGAGCGGGATCAGCCGGTACTCGACGTCCGTTACGGCGTCGTTTTCGACCAGGAAGTCCATGCGGCCGACGTAACGCAGCTTGGAACCCGCCTGCACGATAAAGACCCCGTTCACCCACTCGCCGTTTTCAAGCCGCGTATGACTGTGGCCGCCCACGATGATGTCGATCCCGGGCACCGCTGCCGCGACCTTGCGGTCGACCTCGACCCCTTCGTGCGTCAGCAGCACGATCACGTCCGTCACGGGATCGATTTCCGCGATGATCGCCGGGAGCACGTCGAGCGAAGTCTTCGTCGTGAGGCCCGCGAGCGCGCTGCCGCCCACGAGTTCCGCGAGATCGTCGGGCGAGAGGCCGATGATGCCGATGCGCGCGCCGCCGACTTCGCGAATCACGTACGGCTTGTCTGTGAAATACGTGCCGTCTTCTCGCAGCACGTTCGCGGAGAGGATCGGAAACGACGCCGTTTCGATGATCTTGCGCGGATTCGGCTGCGGATGATCGAACTCGTGATTGCCGAGCGCCATCGCGTCGAGCCCGGCGCGTTCGAACAGCTCGATCAGAGCGCCGCCGAGGACGCCGTTCCGGGAGATGTTCGATATGGGGTTCCCCGTCATGAAATCGCCCGCGTCGAGATAGAGCGAGTGAGGCGCCGTTTTCCGTTCGTTCGCGAGATGGTATTCGAGTGCCGCGAAGCCCCCGATCTGGGGTTCGTCGTCCTCCCAGGTCGCGACCGAACTCGTGAAGCTCGCATGGACGTCGTTCGTGTGAAAGATCGTGATGCGGTTCGGACCGGCGTCTTTCTGCGCGTCCGGGCGGGAGGAGGCGCAGGAAAGTGACAGCGTGAGAGCGAGCAGAAGTGCGAAGTTTCGTTTCATCGAAGGTCCTTCCGTCGGAATCGGTCGGCTGGGGGTGTGAAGATGTTTTCAATATAAGCGAAGAGTGGGGGGAAGAGAAAGGGGGAGGTGCTGGATGAGGTTCGAGGGGTGAGGAGGGCGTGCGCGGCAAGCGATCCCTGGCCGGCCGCCTTGTTGCGGGGTGGTGGCGGGCGAAATGGATCGGGCCTTCTGTTGCATGCGGACGGGAAATGCGGGTGCGCCGAGGTCTGGCCGGCTCAATGGGTCTCGCTCACCGCGCACGCCCCCCTCACCCTCCGAACCTCACCGGCAGAGTGAGATGGGGAGCGGGAGTGGGCGCGGAGAGAAGGAGCCTGAGACGTTCGCTGTCCGAACTGAATGCGAGAGGGTTCGCCTGTGCCGCTACCGAATGATCACGGTCTTCATCGTGCGTTCGTCCTTCCCTGCTCGCAATCTCAGGAAGTACACGCCGCTTGCACTAGTCGCACCCTGATCGTTTCGCCCGTCCCACTCCACCAAATGGATTCCAGCGGGAACCTCTCGATTGACGAGCGAGCGAACGAGCCGCCCACTTACGGCATACACTTCCAACGTGGTCTTGGCAGGAGCGGGGAGTCCGTACTCGATCCTGAGAGGGCTCGCGCCCGACGCTCGATGAGCACTGAGCCTGAGTGTGGTGACAGTAGCTGCGCCATCGGCTTTCTCTATGTAGGTCGAGTAGAGTCCGGTTGTCATCAGGAGAAAGTCTCTCTCTAGTCCTGGCGCGAGCGGAGGGGCTTCAAACTCCAAGGTGATTTTCTCGTTGGGAAGGAGCTCCACCTTACTCTCATCCTCCTCCATGAGCCAGGCTGAGACGTCTCCAAGTGTCGAATGCGAGGCAGAAAGCATCGCAAGCGTATCGAAAATCAGTGGCTCCGATGTAAGCCACACAAACCCGACATCATCGATCGAGTGCTCTGCTGTCCATCGAAGCCGCATGCGGGGATCTTCCTGAAGGGAAGACAGATATGGCGAAAGGTCCGTGAAGAATGGGGAGGTCTCCTCGCGGGGATGGATCACGGCAACTTCATTCCAGGTTCCGGGCTCATCCTGGTCCGGCAGGTCAACGCGGATCGACGGCTCGGCCTTCTGTCTAAGATTCTGAATGATCCCTCCGCTTCCCTCCGTCGCAATCTTCCCCGCCGAGACCTGAAAGTCCTCACGTAGAAACTCGACTTCAAGATGCGACTCCGCGAGCCCCTCAAACTCCAGCCCGTCGTTGGCCGAAAGCGATGCGCTCTGGTCAACTCCGAGATTGTCTCGGACGCTGAGCGGTCGCGCTATGTCGCGATACGACACAACTTGATCCCCCAGGGTGAGTACAAGTTCGGATTCTGGCGCGTGATCGATCGCGACCAGACGTACATCATCGAACAGACTTCGTTCGGTCTCAAACTCACGAATTTCAATTCTGTAGCGTCCTGATTCGGCCACAGGTTCTTCAGTCAGCAGGTATCGATCGGAAACGGAAGAACTGTCACCGGATTCTGAAAGGATCGTATTGTCAAGCTGGAATCCAGAGCCATCCCAACTGGACACGTAGGGACATGACCCACCTCCGCCGCACCCAGTTCGAATCTTGAAGTACCCCTCTGTCGTATCCGAATTCCCCGACGGAATCATATCGACTCGTATCTTGCAATTCTCGTTCGTCGGGCCTGCAACCTCCCAAACGTATTCCTGAGTCCCGCGGTAATCGGGAGCCGTGCCGTTGGGGACGGTGTCGATTACAGTCCAAGTTGCTCCCCTCAACACGTGGATTGAAACAAGAGTGTCGGTAAACGGCGATGCATCCCACCGAATGGTCAGATCCTTCCCCACTCCATAGCATGCACTATCTGCGTTCTCAACTTCGATATCCGTGCAGTCGGTCCAAATCGGGAAATATTCGGTCGTGTCGGATTTCCCCACGATGGGGGCGTTCGCACGATGCGGGATGAAATCGACGCGGAACCGTGCCCAGTGGGAGATGGAGTCCGTATCGACGATCCAGTCATCCCATGCCCAGGTACTGTCAAGGTCATAGCCGAGGGACGACAGTTTAAGGGAATCGGCGAGCGGCTCCCATATGTCGCATCGCTCCATGAAGATATCGACATAGCCTCGATGAAACTCAGGGCTCGCCCACTCCAGCGTGAGCGTATCCCCCGGCGCATAGCACGATTCGATTTCTGTCACTGTCATCGGCTTCATCCAGTGAACTTTGAGCCGGGAGGTATGTGTATCGACGGCGACGATCCCCGCTGTCGGCGACTAGATCGTGTCTCTCACCATGCAGCGGTAATCCTGCGATACAAGGCTGTCGCTCGGAAGCTGAATACGAAGATTGGGCCAAATCACATACTTGGGAAGGGAATCCCCCTGGCTGGTTGCATCGCTTTCCGTAAGCACCTGATGCAGGCTGTCGTAAGGGATCCAGGTCCCGCTCGAATCGATATCGATTTTCATCTCGACGTGAACAGCGCTCGAGTCCTGCCACAGCACGTAGATATCGAAACCTGATTTCATGTAGACGATGTCGCCGATCGCGTAGTAGTGGACGCTTTCGGTATTGTTGAAAGGGTCATTGTCGGGTACGGTTTGATCCCCTCTCGAAAAGAGATCGACCCAGCCCTTCTCCTGTGACGCGACGAGAATCCGGGGCTGGCCGACCTCCAGATCGCTGTTTTTGGCTGCTTCCAGCAATTGAGAATTGACAACTGGGTTGCCCGGATCCGCAAGCTTCGCACCCGGAATCAGGCCTCCCCGCCCCTCGGCAAATGGCTTGCTGATGCAAACGCTGTCCGGATGGATATTGCAGTCATGCGGCTCGGCGGTCGGGT
Source organism: Candidatus Eiseniibacteriota bacterium (assembly GCA_029262235.1). Classification (GTDB taxonomy): domain Bacteria; phylum Orphanbacterota; class Orphanbacteria; order Orphanbacterales; family Orphanbacteraceae; genus JABDJQ01. Next base: position 22,917 of record JAJCZU010000009.1, read on the forward strand.
TCCCGGCCTTCACATAAAAGTAATGGTCCCTCGTATCGACAAATGTGGTGTCAAGCGATTCGTTCTGATAGCGCATGGTCACGATCGTCCGCAGCGTGTCGGGAGTCCAAAGCCACTGGGGGCCCGTGACATTCGGTGTCGTCAGCGTGCAGGGAAAATCGACCACGAAACAGGCAATCGCATTGCATCCGGTCTCCAACGGATCATGAAAATGACGCGCGGGAGGGGCCTTGATCCGGAGAGATGTGCTGCACGCCCAGGCCCACGTAGGGCTTGTCTTGGCCGGAGAAGCGTTGACTCCTTTCACTTCTGCTTCGAACGAAACTTCGAGAGTTCCGCGATAGAACGGATCCTCCATAAAAGGCACCCGTGGGAACCAGACGAAATCATAAAGACATTGTACGGTAAGACTCTCTCCGGTCTCGTACAGCCATCCCTTTTGTCCGGGGGCACCGTTTTGTGGGATATTGCCATCGTGAAAGAGTGCGAAATAGCAGGAGTCTTCGGGAGAGATCCAGGCCCGCAGTTCGGGCGCGATGATGTCGTCAGGAGTGTGGCCAAGAGTGAGAGCTGGCGTAGTGATCAGAACAAGGAGGCAAGTGAGAAGTTTCGTCGCGAGAATCGAATCACGGTAGTCGCCCGCCCGAGACTGCATGCCTGACTCCTAACGGAAGATGGACTTGATGCTCCCCCAGCTCGACAGTTTTTCTTTCTTCGCCCGCGCTTCCTCGCGATTCAAATTCCAGCAGTAACGGATCGTGCTCGCATCCAGTCCATACCCCCAGCTCGAGGAGCCGTCACCGACAACGTAGTAGCGTCTTCCGCCCTGGAGGCATATGGTGATACGTTCGAAATAGTCGTTGCTTGCTGAATACGCGATACAATCATTTTCATCACAACTGTTCAGCAGGAATAAGCTGGCGTCGGCGAAATGAGCATCCGGTCCAGTCTGTGTAATCTGGACAACTCGACGGGGTCCGGGGGGGATGTCGAGGATGCAGATGACTTCGCCTCCGGCCTGAAACCCGCCAAAGCAGTTATAAAACGGGACATTGCTCGGATGCTGACTAGGGTCTCCACCAATCGGGCCACCGTCCAGCGGAAGTACGAGCAGGTTCTCGTCGCTGCAATCCAAGTTCCCGGCATAGGTTATGGCTGGTGATGTGATGTGGAATACGCCAAGGAGGTAAACAAGAGCGAGAGAAGGAAGGAAAAATATTTTGGACATCAAATACTCCTTGGATTCTCTCGTGGAACGAAACAATCCTGTGGGAGCTAACGTAGGCTTACGCTAGCATGCCAAAATGTTTTTGTCCAGCAGATTCGATGTATGAACTACTTTCTTGGCTTTTCAGGGCCTGCTAGAAGCAGGACTTTAAGTGTGTTTGTCCCTAAATCCATCCTTTCTGCCTCCTAGCGAAAGATCTCTTTAACTCTCCCCCAACTCGAAGACTCTCCGCGTTTCACGCGGCCTTCCTCTCGGTTTAGATTCCAGCAATAGCCCAAGTCATGGGCCTGCATCGTGTGTCCTTCGCCCAACGACCCATCGGAAACGATATAGTAGCGACGCCCCCCTTCCAGGCAGCGCGTGATTTCTGCACGTCCCAAACCAACGTCCCAAGCGATACAGCTTTCCTCATCGCAGTTTTCCAGAAGTAGGAGGCCCGCCCCCCCGATGTGGGGATCGGGCCCTATCATGATGATCTCGATTCTTCTCCAGGGGCCCTCTGGTATGTCCAGTGTGTAGATTACTTCCCCACCTCCCCAAACTCCTCTGTTGCAATTATAGGACAGAACATTGTCAGGATGACCGTCCGGTCCTCCAACTGCAGCACCGGTATCGAGGCCGAGCATCGTTACGTTGCCCTCACTGCAATCGAGAAGGCCTGCGGTGGCATGGCCGACAGAGGCGCAGAGTGACATCAGGATTAGCAGGCTGGTGAGGAAGAGATTCATGGCCTTCTTTCGCGTAGCAATGGAGAGAAGAAGCACTGGTAACAATAATTATATGTTAGGAGGGCATGCCGCGTCGAGAACCTTCGACATTAAAGGAAGTGCGATGTCTGTTACGGAAGCAGCGTGCGGAACTGGGCGAGAGCTTCGGTGCGCGCGGTGAACGCGGTGCGCACGTCGGCCATGCGCTCGTCGTCGATGCCGAGGAGGTCGAGGACCTTCGGATGAATCGTGTCGAGTGTGGCGTTCCAGTTGTCGGATTCGGCGAGTCTGTCGGCGACGTGGATCGCGGAGGTCGCGAGAAAGTAGGCGCCGGCGCCGAAGGGGTGCGCGAAGAATCGAATGGGCTCGTCGACACAGCGCGGGAGTTGCCACGGCGTCAGGAGCGGGCGATAGGAACGAAGCGCGGCGGACGTGAAGATGGCGCCGGGCATCGGGAGCTCGAGAGAGCGGGCGATTTCGTACGCGAGAAATGCACCGGGAGCGGCGGCGTCCCAGCGCTTCTTGCAATCCCGGTAGAGTGCGGCCCCGCGTGATGCTTCGAGCGCGTTTCTTACGTAGGCGAGCGTGAGTTCGGCGGCGCGACGATCGGCGATGTCGCCTTCCCATCCCACGACCTGGTTGATGCCGGCGGCCATCCCGTTCAGAACGGGACCGTGCCCGTTGCGACCGACGGCACGCTTGATCTCTTCGCGGCTTCCGCACGATTCGGCGAGCTGCCAGACCAGCGAAATCCAGTGGGGTGGGTTCGTGATGTCGAATGAGGGGACGGAGGAAGCCGTTTGCGACGCTTCCGCTTTTCCCCGAATGACTCCGCTCAAGATCATCCTCGTTTGTGAAGCAGTGCTCGTGAAGCGGTCCCCGAAACAATAAGAAGGCGGATGCGGGGTGGAGGTTTAGAACAATGGGGACGACAAACGAAAACCCCCACACCCGACATCTGCCTGTCTCGTTACTGTTATCGGACCTCGTGGAGCGAGTCTTGAGCGGCGCGCGAGGCGTTGATAAATTCGCGCAAATGCGGATCAATCTGGTCGAAAAGGGCGCGATGTCCGCGGGCGTTCGGGTGGCGGTCGACGTACGAATTCCGCGTGTCGGGCGCATCGGATCGATGCAGGATTGCGAAGGGAATGTGGAGTGCCCGGAGCGCGGATTCGTAGCGCTCGCGGAAGACGGCCTGATAGTGAGAGTCGTCGTCCGTCATGTAAAGAAAGGCGAGCAGCGGCACGCCGGCTTCTTCGGTGAGCGCGGCCATTTGCGAGAGCGCGGCGCTGGCGTCGCGCCATGAGGGGGCGCTCTCGTCGTAGTGAGCGGCGAGCGTTTCGCGCGTGTCCGGTTGCAGCGCTATGTGCTGCACGGTGGCGGCGAAATACGAAACCCGAACGAGACTCTTCCACCAGCGCGGATGCGTGGGTCCTGTCCGGCGGTACTGCGCCAGGAGCGAGTCGCGCGGCACGGTAGTGGTGCCCGTTCGCTTCGGAAGGACGTCGTTCGGCAGGATCACGAGAGCAACGTAGTCAGGCTCGAGCGCGAGGCCACGCGCACGCAGATATTCGAATTCGGTCCGCGTGTTCCATGACCCGGTACCGGCGGCAACCACGTCGACGTTCTCGCCGCGCGCGGAAAACGCACGCTGCAGATGCGAGGCGAACAGCGAATCCTGCGGCGCCCCCCAGCCGAAGACGAGCGAATCCCCGAGCAGGAGAATGCGCCGGCGACCGGCAGGCTTCGGCAGTTCGATGGCGGGGGAGCGCAGGCCCTCGCCGTTCGTAATGACCTTCACTCCCTGGTACGTGCTCGTGTCGTTTGCAGCATGAATGTATGCGAACGTTTCATCGGGCTGCATCGCGCGAAAGTACCGGTCGGTTTCAAAGTAGTACGCGACTCCCACAGGGTCGAACACACGCAGGAAGATTTCGAGCAGGAGCAGGGTCGCGAAGATCGTGTAGGCGAGAAAGCCCGCGGTTCGGATCACGGCTTTCATCTAGCGCGTGTACGCCATGGACCGGAGACGCGCCTTCAGTTCCTGCAGTTCTTCGTCCGTGTAAACGGTGTTCGATGCCGGCGCCAGCAAAGCCGCGGGCTCGGCCTCCCTGCGCACGGCGCGATCGATCGCGAGCAGGTCGGTGCGGGGCTTGCCGTCCATGTTGTCGTACACGGGAAGATCGAGCAGGTGCAGGATCGTAGGCGTGATGTCCATGATGGAGGCGTTGCCCCGTTCGCGGTCGTAGTGGAACGAAGGGCCCGCCGCGGCGAAGATTCCGTTCAGCGTGTGATCGGAAAACGGTGTGTGAAGCTTCACGATCGACGGAATGCCGGCTTCCGCGTCGACGAAAATCGAGTCGTGCGCTTCGAACAGAATGTCGGGCAGGCTGCTTTCGTACGGGCCTCGATAGAGATCCGTCGCGCGCATGGCGCGTTTTACGAGCGGAGGTCCGCCCGGATACACGAGTGCGGACGACAGCGAGTCGAGGATGCGATCGATCGTGGCGTCGCGATCGGCAGGTTCGACGGTGCCGTTCGGTTCACGTCCTTTCTGATTCAATTGTATTGATCCGAAGTTTCCTTCGCACGGCCCGGCGAACGCAACGGTTCTATCCAGTTCGAGCAGCGAGATTTCCGTCATGTGCTCGCTCGCTCTTCGCTCCGCGATCGGGTCGTGGGATGCCGCGCGTTCCTGCATGCGCTCTTCGTTCAGTTGTGCAAAGCCCTTCTCGCTCAGCCATCCGTTCAGGAATATTTTGTTCTGGTAAGAAGTGAACCCGTGATCCGAAAGCACGATCACGTCGCAGTTCTTTCCCGCAAGCGCGAGAAGCCCGCCGAGAACTCCGTCGAGATAAATGTACAGTTCGTCAATCCGCGCGCGTTCTTCGGGCTGCGCCACCCCCCGGTGCTTCAGCACATCGAGGCTCTTGAATACGACGAACCCGAGATCCCAGTTGTTGCCCGCCAGCAGTCCGTTCACGACATGTCGTTTGATTTCGAGCTGCCCGTAGAGCAGGTCGCGCGTCAGGGTACGCTGTTCGCGCCAGATACCGAGGTCCGGCAGGAAGTCGAGCGAGCGGAGCGCGTCGGCAAGTTCGGGGGGCCATGTGTAGTCGGCCTGCTCGGGGGAGAGCATGCCGGCCACGAGAATGTCCTTCACGGGTTCGGGCGGATACGTGACGGGAACGCCGAACACGACGCACCGCTTGTCCTGGTGATTCAGAATGCGCCAGATGGACGGCGCCTTCTTCTGAAGCGAACTGATGACTTCGATTTCGTACGAATCGGGAACGCCCCGGAAGAACGAAAACACGTCGGTCTTTGCCGGAGACTTACCCGTGGTGGCGGTCGTCCATGCCGCGGAAGAGATCGGAATGATCGTGGACGCGAGCTCCGCGGAAACGCCCCGGCGAAGAATCGACTCGAGGTGCGGCATCCTCCCCGTGCGTAGCAGAGGATCGAGGAATGCGAACGAGGCGCCGTCCCAGCCGACGACGAGCACACGATGCTTGTCGCGGTCGAGCGGCTGCAGAAAGTAGGGCGCGAGCGCCTGGAGAACCGTAGGATCGATGCGCGGCGTTTGCGCGGGGCGCGTTTTGGCGATGAACTGACCGAGGAAAGCGCCCGCCAGCACCACCATCAGGAATAGAACGACACGGATGTTCACGGTTTCTGCTCGACTCGCAGGAGGATCAGGATTTCGTCGGGGGCCGCGGCCGGCACCCCGGGTTTCGGGAATGTAGCGCGCACCTTTCGTTCAGGATACAGGATGTCGACGTATGCCTGCACCGTGTAATCGCTCATTCCGGCCGCGACGAATATGGGCGTGCCGGGCTGACGGGGCGCGCTGTACGGAAGCCCGTACACGGTAAACGTGTCGCCCGCGTTCGCCCGCGCTATCTGTTCGTCGAGTTCCGCCAGAAATCGGTCCGTGCGTTCGCTTACGAACGGCCACTGGGGATGATTCGTGAACGGCTCGGCGCTCTTTGCGTAGCAGACGAAAAGTGCAATGAGCCCCGCGGCGAACAGTGCGGCAGCGCCACGCGCGAGCGGGTTGGCACGTGGGGCAGCGTTGTCGTGACTGTCGTGCCCGAACGCGCCGCCGCGACCGATCGCAACGCGGATCGCCGCGACCGTGAGCAGCGCGAACACGAGTGTGAACGGCACGATCGTATGAAGCGCGTACCACGGCGAGATCGATCCGCTGAACGCGTGAATGCCCCAGGCCGCGAAAAACCAGAGAGTGCACGCGGCGAAGTAGCGGCGCAGAAGAGAGTCGCGCACGGCGAACGCGATCATGCCGATCGCCACGAATGCGATGATCGCGATCCGGGCCATCCACGGCACGACAAGACCGCCGAAGAACGGATACGGGTAGAATGTGCCGCGCTGCATCTCGGGAAAGATGCGCAGGGCGTTTCTGATGACCGTGGCGATCGACACTTCGTCGTGCCCGCCCGCGCCGCCGACGACGAGCGCGCGCACGATGAAGTAGGGCGCCGCGCACACGATGGCGAGCCCTGCCGTGCGGAGCGCGCGTCCGGCGGTTCCGGGCCCGCGGTTCCGCGAGAGGCGATAGCCGTCGGCCTCGGCCCGGATCCACGCGGCGAGCAGAACGGGCGTGATAGCCCCGGTCTCTTTGCCGGCCGCGGCGAGCAGCGTGAAGATCGCGGGCAGCACGAGCCCCCGCTTCCCTTCGAGCCGCGTCGCGAGAAGCGCCGCGAGCATGAAGACGAGCGCGATCATGTCGGCCCGCCGCGGGGCAACGGGAACTACGTTCAGGTGCACGGGATGAAACAGGAAGAACACGACGGCCACGAGCGCGCAGGCGCGCACGGCCGGATCCGGCGCCCGCGCGAACAGCAGGCCGGCCAGCCAGGCCGCGACCAGCAGCAGCAGAACATCGGTCAGGTGATAGCCGAACGGGTTCAGTTTCCACACCGCGTAGTCGATCGCGAACGACGCGTTCAGCAGCGGGCGGTAGAAATGCCCCTTATGATCGTAATAGCCGTCCATCAGGCGCTCGGTAAACGTGCCGAGAAAGTCGCCGAACGATTCGACGCGCGCGCTCTTGATAATAGGATAGGAATCGTGTCCGAGATGGCTGTAGGAAAGGACGTCGTAATGAACCCAGAAAGCCAGGACGGCCGCAATCGGCAGAAGCCAGCGGTTCCATTTGTTCGCGTCGATCGCTCCGCTCCTTTTCTTTCGCGCCGACCGCTTTTCGCGCGCCGGAAACGGATGTATTGTGCCATATGGCAGCCCTGAGGGGGAGCCTGATCAGTTTTCGAACGAGAGCCCTTATTTTCAGGCTATGCTGTCGATAAGCAGGGAAGGGACGGGAACGGTACGAACCGGGCCCCCAGCTGGAGGAACCGATGTTACGAAACAAGATGATTTTTGCCGGCGCAGTGTGCGCCCTTCTTTTCACGGCCTTTCCGGCCACCGCCGCGCCCCCTCCGGGACGCGCTCATTATCACCACCTGATCGGGGTGCGCACCGCGGCCGGCGCCCGGCACGCCGCGATCCTCTTTCAGGCGGCCGGCTCGCCGGGACTGAACCTGCGGCTCGCGAAGGAAAACGCCGACGCGATGGAGGCGCTCGCCGGTCAGATTCACGAACGTGTGATCTGGATCGAGACGATTCAGGAGCCGGATGAGCAGAAGCTCGTCAGCCAGCATCTCGAAGAGATCCGTCTGCTGACGCTCGAAGTGAACGAGTCAGCCGGCGCGCTTCGCGCATGGATCGACGAGACGGGCGCATCGAGCAGCGTGCAGGCTTCGACGTATCTCAGGACGCGCATGCAGGAACGGTGCCGCGTGATTTTTGCGCGCTACAAGGAAATGGATGTGCTGAATCGGATTGTCCTGGATAAGCTGGGCATGTCGCCGCCGAGTGATCCGCCCATGATCAGCCGGGACTGATGACAGGTCGGGGAGTGATGACCGGCCGGGAGTGATCAGCGGCGTCGAATCACGAGCACGGTGGCGTCGTCGCCGGGATCGCGGTTTTCGGAGAAATCGAATACGGTGTCGAGGAGCTTGGGTACGAACACGTCCGGCTCCTCGCCCGCGTGGGCCCGCAGGAACTCCGCAAGGCGGTCTTCGCCGAACATGTCGCCCGATTCGTCCGCGGCCTCCGTGATGCCGTCACTGTAAAGCAGAAGCGTGTCTCCCTCGCCCAGAGCGAAAACTCCTCTTTCGTACGCGCATTCCGGGAACGAACCGAGAAAGAGCCCGCCCTCCTCGAGCGTGTCGATCGAACCATCCTTCCGCAGCAGAAACGGCGGGTTGTGGCCTGCGTTGACGTAGGCCCCCTCGCCCGTGCGCGGGTCGAACCGCGCGACAAAGAACGTAATGAAACGTTCGCCGTGCGTGATCCGGAACACCGACTTGTTCAGCTGCGTCGTAAGGTCCGCGAGGCGCGGTGACGCCTCGACGTGCGCGTGCAGCATCGCATGCAGGTTCGACATCAGCATCGCGGCCGAGAGTCCCTTGCCCGAAACGTCTCCGAGCACCGCCCAGATCTGCCCGTCACTCTGCGGAAAATAATCGAAGTAGTCGCCGCCCACTTCGAACGACGGAATGTTCTCGCCGTACAACGTGACCGCGCTCGACTGCAATTTCTGCTTGGGGAGCAGATTCTGCTGAATCTCGGCCGCGGTGCGCATCTCTTCTTCGAGTTTCTTCTGGCGCGCCACCTGCTCCGAAGCGATCGTTTCGCGGATCTTGATCGCCGCGAAATGTCCGATCAGCGTGAGCAGCTTGAGGTCGTCTTCCTTGAACGGCAGCACACTCCTGTTGTCGGCGTACAGAAGCCCGATCACGTCCTTGTCGTCCCAGAGCGGCACGCACATGGCCGAGTGAATCCTGAGGTCCGCGACGCTCGCCTGCGCCTGGAAACGGTCGTCCTTCATCGCGTCGGAAGAAAGAATCGCCTGCCGTTCCCTGATCGCCTGCTGCGCGATGCTCTTGCTGATCACGATGTCCGCCGCGGCCGGCCCGCCCTTGTCGTGCGTCGCTTTCGTTGCAAGCGAGCCGTCATCGAGAATGAGCAGCGCCACGCGGTCGGGGGCAAGCAGTTCGACCGTCAGGTCGATCACGGTCTGGTAGATCTCCTGCAGCGGGCGATGGCTCAGCAGGCGCCGCCCGACCGCATCGATGTTCTTGAAGAACGCGTCGACGCCGGTTCCCTGCGCGGGGCCGGCTGCGGCGGGGATGCTCCCCTTCTTGATCGACGTGGGATCTTCGGAGCTGATGAGGTCCTGCAGGCTCAGCGAATGCATCGTGAGCTGGGCGGGCGCGTCGACGTCCATGACCCGCGCGCGGCTCGGCGTCTTCTCCGTTTCGAGACGCATTTCGAACGGCCCCATTTCGACGATGTCGCCCGGAAGCACCGGTGTCTTTCCCGGAATCGTCTGCCCGTTGACGATCGTGCCGTTCATGCTGCCGAGATCTTCGACCGCGAGCACACCGTTTTCGTTCGTGAAGCGCGCATGAAAGCGGGAGACGGCTCGATCGGTCAGCACGATCTCGTTCGAGGAACTCCGGCCGCATCCGAGAACAGTGTCCGGGCCCACCTTGTGTTTCTCGATCTGAGTCGCGCCTTTGCGCACGATCAACTGCAGTTTGTCATTCACGAAAGAGTCCTGCTCCGCTGGGGTTCCTGTACTGCGTCGTCAAAGCGAGAGTGCGAGCACCATAAGAATGTACCACGCGTTCCCTGCGATTCCCACGGGAAACCACGCAGTCGCAGCCGGTCTATGTGTATTCACCATAGCGGGTTATCCATGATGTTTTGCGCGTCGATAAGGAGAGAGCAGGCGAATTCCCGCCTAAGAACGCCCGGGGGAACTCTTGCTCGAACTGGCACGGAAGTACAACATCGAGCTCAACGAAGAACGACTCGCCGAGAAGCGGCGAATCCGTGCGCGCCGGTTTCATACCGAAATCGTCCCCCTGTTCCGTGTGTTCGGTTTCACGGTGGGTCTCGTCGGGATCTACCTGCAGCGCTCGCTCGCTTCCGACACGCTCGACTGGTGGGCGATCGGACGCTACGCGGCTGTCTTCTACGGCTATGCCCTCTTTTCATGGCTGACTCTCCGCGCCTGGTTCGCGAAAACGAAGATCGACCTCGGGATCCTGTTTCTCTGCGTCGACATTCCGTTCATCGTCTCGGTGATCTATGCAACCGGCGCCGAATCGAGCTGGCTTTTCTGCTTTCTGATGGTGCGCGTCGCGGATCAGACGAACACGACGTTCCGGCGAGTCTTCGGATTCTCGCACGTCGCGATCGGCTGCTACATCGCGATGCTTCTGTTCGTTCAGTTCGTCGACGGCCGCCCGATTCCGTGGTCCGTCGAGATCGCGAAGATCGCGGCGATGTACGGAATCAACTTCTACGTGGCTCTCACCGCGAAAACGGCGGAAGGGATGCGCAGGCGAACGGCGCAGGCGTTTCAATTCGCCCGCTCGCTGATCCTCGAGCTGCAGGAAAAGACGGTGGAGACCGAACTCGCCAAAGGCCGCGCGGAGAATGCGAATCAGGCCAAGAGCGACTTTCTCGCGAACATGAGCCACGAGATCCGTACGCCGATCAACGGGATCCTGGGCATGACCGATCTCACGCTTTCCACGAACGTGAATGACGAGCAGCGCCTCTATCTCGAAACCGTGAAGAGCTCCTCGGACGCGCTGCTGAACATCATCAACGAGATTCTGGATTTTTCGAAGATCGAAGCGGGCAAGATCGAACTGGAGCTTGTGCCGTTCAATCTGCACGAAGTGATCGGTGGCGCGATGCGCACGATCGCGCCGCAGGCTCACGAAAAGGACCTCGAACTCATCTACCGGCCCGACCCGGAAACCGGCGCGCGTTTCATCGGCGACCCGGGCCGTATTCGCCAGATCGTGCTGAACGTAATCGGGAACGCGGTCAAGTTCACGGAGCGCGGCGAGATCGAAATCCGCGTGCGTACCGGCGACTCGGGCGACCCCGGCGCCCCGCGCGTCCTCGTGAGCGTCAGGGACACGGGCATCGGGATCAGCGAAAAGAACAGCAAGGCGATCTTTCAGGCGTTCGAGCAGGCCGACGGTTCCACCACGCGCAGGTTCGGCGGTACCGGGCTCGGGCTTTCGATTACGAAGAAGTTCGTCGAGATGATGGGCGGCACGATTGATGTCGAAAGTGAAGTGGGCCGCGGAAGCGTTTTTCGTTTCTCGATGAATCTGATGCACGCAGAAGATGACGACTCCGTGGCCGTCCGCGATACTGCCCGCGATACCGCCCGCAATGCCGCGGCTCGTCCCGTGATCGTTTTTGAAACGCACCGCGCGATGGGAAAAGCGATTATCGCGCAGCTGGAGGCAATCGGCAGGGAGGCGCACCTGTTCGACGATGCCGCGCGCTGGTTCGATGCCGTGCGAGGCGCCCGTCCGCTCTCTGTTGCGCTCTACTCGATTGCGGGCAGCGAAACGGATCTTCCGTCCGGCGGCAGCGCCTGGGAGGCCGTCGGGCGTGAGCGTGCGCTTGTTTTCGCGCGACGGCCGGTCGGCTCTTCGGGAGGGGCGGATCTTCCTGCGGGATGTGAAACCGCGGCCGTTCTCAGCAAGCCTTTTACGCCGATCGAGCTGCGCGAGGCCCTCGAACGCGCCGAGCAGGGGAGCGCCGCGCAGTCTGCGACCTCCGAAGCCACCGAAACCGCCCACGCCCCTCCTGCGCCTGCCCGCCCTGTCTGGGAGGGCTCCACGGAAGACGCCGAGGGTGTGCACGGGCCGCATGTGCTGGTAGCCGAAGACAATGCCGTGAACCAGCTTGTGGTGAAGAAGATCCTCGAGTCCCTCGGCTGCGTGCCGACGATGGCAGCGAACGGGAAAGAAGCGATTGATCGCTGGCAGAACGGGACCTTCGCCCTGATCCTGATGGACATTCAGATGCCGGTCATGGACGGATTCGAATCCGCGCGCGCGATTCGGGAGTGGGAAAGCGCGGCAGGAGAAGGGGCGCATGTTCCGATCGTGGCCGTAACCGCGAACGCGATGAAAGGCGACGAGACGGCCTGCCTCGATGCGGGCATGGACGGCTACATCGCCAAACCGATCGACCGCCACGAGCTCGAACGGGAGCTGGCGCGCCATCTTCAGACCGGACTTCCCCGCGACTGATCACGCTCCCGCCCCGGCATACTACCCCTCAATTGATCACGCCCCCGGCTTATCGCACGCAAACTGAATTCCGGCATTCCACATGCACAAAAAAATGAGGCGCTTGCGGCGCCTCATGAAATGCAGGATCAAAGTGTTTGCGAACGATCTTGAGAGCGATTGCCTGCGCGTGATCGGGTCTTACACGTGAAGCGTCTGGGCGACTTCCTCTTCGAACGAAGGGGCCTTCGTGTCGTCGCTCGGGATCTCGTTTCCGATCGGCGTGTCGCTCTCCTCTTCGATCTTCCCGTGATCCGAGATGTCGAGCGAAAGCGTGAAGTAGATCGTGCTGCCGAGCCCCGGAAGGCTTTCGGCCCAGATCTGGCCGCCGAAGTGCTCCACGATATCCTTGCTGATCGCGAGTCCGAGGCCGGTGCCCTTGGCGCGCACACCCATCGGCGTGGCGGCGCGATGAAAGCGGTCGAAGATCTTGCTGAGCTGGTCCGGCGGGATGCCGACGCCCGAGTCTTTCACCGAGAACTGCACGGCGTTGATCGCTTCCCCCGAGAGGTCGGTTGCCATCGCCGCGCCGACTTCGATCTCCGTGCCGTCGGGCGAGAACTTGATCGCGTTGCTGAGCAGGTTCGTCATGACCTGCATCACCCGGTCGCGGTCCGTCGGGATCTTCGGCAGGGCCGGGTCGAGATTCTTGCGGATCGTGATCTTGCGCTGGTTCGCGAGTACTTCGGACACGCGACACGAGGCGTCGATCAGCTCGGCCGCTTCGAAGTTCGCGATCTGCCATTCCATTGTGCCCGACTCCATCTTCGCGAGGTCGAGCAGATTGCGCACGAGGTCCGAGAGCCGCTTGCTCTCCTCGCTGATCAGCCGGTAGAACTTGTTCGTCGTCGCCTCGTCGGCCTCTTCGTAGTTCAGAAGCGTCTGCGAGATCGTGTAGATGCTCGAAAGCGGCGTCTGCAGCTCGTGCGACACGGTGCTGATCAGCATGTCCTTCAGGCCGGCGACTTTCTGCAGCTCGCCGAGCGTCTCTTCGAGCTCGCGCGTGCGGTCGGCCAGGCGGCGCAGCAGGTACTGCTGGCTGAAGAGCGTGCTTTTCAGATAGAGGATTTCTTTCCGTTTCGCGGTCGTATAGAGCACGAACAGAATGATCAGACCCGGAAGCCCCACCGAGAGCGTGGTGCGGTAATGCGATTCGAAATCGAGCGAGCGCGGCATGAAGCCGTTGGCGCTCAAGTACTGCACGATGACGGTGATCGACAGGATGACAAGCAGGATCGTGGTGAGGAACCAGTAACTCTTCTCTTTGCGATTCAGCCGGTTCAGTTCGGCTTCATTGAGTGCGGGCAGTTTGCGGTCTTTGGGGGTCATGTCCTCTACCTTTGCTCGGGTTCTTCCCGAAAATCGGCAGATTCGGCCGAAATCTTGAAGGAATGTTCCTAGGATTCGAGAGGAATGTCTTCTTTGGAGCGCTCTGCACGAACCAGCGCGCCGCCGGGTCGGCCCATTAAGTGTGATAAGATCGTTCTTGAACGAATCCTGTATTCGGATCCCAACTCAGGAGAATGATCATGCGCCTCCTGCCCCACGTCCTGTTGCTTTCAGCCCTGTCTCTGACCCAGAACGCAGAAGCCCGAACCTGG
>JAJCZU010000010.1 GCA_029262235.1 Candidatus Eiseniibacteriota bacterium
ACGACCACGAGCGCCGGTCAGGCGATCGAGCGTTTTGGTGGAAAGACCACTGTTGAGATCTACGATGTTGCGAAGCGCGCCGGCAGCGTCACCGCGGGCGGTGTCGACGAGGGCACCGATCTTGTCACCGAAAGCGTCCGGCAGACCGAGGGCGTCCAGGTAACGGTTGACCTGCGTTCCGACACTGTTACTGGCGTTCGGGTTGATCATTTTCTCTTCTCCTTAAGCAAAAAGTTTGTGTGTCAGGAGCCGGGCGGCCCGTAACTCCTGTCCTATTTGCCCTTCTTATCCAGACACGGGGGCCCGGAGTTGCGGAGAAAACGCAGATTCCACAAAAAAAGCCCGACGAAATCGTTCGCCGGGCCTTAATTAATTACAAAACAATAACTTAGGCTGACATGCGGTCCTTGGTACCGATCCGATCGAGGACTCCCTGCACGCAATCGATATAGGAACGGACGAGTTTCGAGGGCGCGCGGCCGGAATGGGTCGCCGCCACGATGGCGCGCATCGGAGCTTCGCCTTCGATCGTCTTATAAGAGATGAGACCCGAACTGTCCTCGCGCGCCGCCATCTGCGGAATCATCGATACGCCGAGCCCCTTCGCCACACAGCCCTGCACGGTCGAGATCTGGGCCGTCCGGCAGATCACCTGCGGCGAGATCTTCCTCGAGTAGCAGAAGTTCTGGATCTGATCGCCGAGGCAGTGCGCCTCATGGAGCATGATGAACGGCTCGTCTTCCAGCGAATCCATCTTGATTGCGGCCTGCTCGGCCAGCGGCCCGTTCGCGGCAACTGCCAGAAAGAGGGGCTCGCTCGCGAGTTCCTCATAGTCGATCAGGTTGTTGTCGATCGGGAGGCTCATGATGCCCACATCGATCTCGGCCTGCACGAGCTGCTCGATAAGCCGGTGCGTCATATCCTCGCTCAGAGAGATTGTTACCTCGGGATGCACCTCTTGAAAGGCCGCCACGCTTCGCTGCAGCAGAAAGGGAGCCATCGTCGGAATGATCCCGATGTTGATCTGTCCCGTTTCATCGTCCACTTCCTGATCCACGGCGTTCCGCGCCTCCTGCAGCTCGCGCAGAATCTGCTTGGCACGCGGCAGGAGAGCCTTCCCCGCATCGGTCATGGCAATCGAGCGGCCGAGACGGTCGAACAGCTTCTTCCCGAGCTCGTCTTCCAGCTTCATAATCTGCTGGCTGAGCGAGGGTTGCGAAACACAACAGCGGCGCGCGGCTCGACTGAACCCGCCCGTTTCTGCGATCGCGACGAAATATCGAAGCTGATGGATTTCCATTGTAATACCTAATTGGTTAGAGGCTGGCTGATACCCACATCGAATAGTAAGCGACTTCTACGCCAAGCGCAATGGAATCCTGAACCAAGTGACGCAAAGCGCCCCGAGCGTGTCCGTGGAATGAAGCCGACGGCCAAAGAAGGGGATGGGAATGAACGGAATCGAGGCTTTTCTGAGACGCTCCGCGATCGTACTGACCACGATATCCGCGTTCTACGCACTGGAATCATGGCTGCCCGGCAGCATTACACCCCTTCAGGGCGTGGCACTGGTGCTCGCCGGGGCGTGGTTTACCGCTCTCGCTCGGAACGCGTTGCGAGAAGACCTCCTCCGTCGCCACGAAACTCGCCCCCCGTGCCGCCTTCATACCAGAGGTCGCTGACCACGAGCTTCTGCAGGAACGACGAACTCCCGAAATAGCGAACCGCCCCGATCTCGCGATCCGACCGGATTCCCAGATAGGACGGCAATGATTCGTACAGCTGCCCCGAGTATCCGATCGTCCCGCCCTCCGTGTCTTCGATCACGATCAGATAGCGACCCGCCGGCATTCCTTCGAGCTTCAGCATCGCGGCCGTGACACCCGCCGGGAACGCGACGCGCGCGCCGCGCGGAAGATGCAGCGTGGTGTTTACGGTTTCGCACGGTGGGCGCGGGCAGAGAAACGACTCGAGACATCCCGGTGCCGAAAATGTAACGCCCTGCACGACGAGCGGGTTCGCGATTGCCTCGAAAGGGGGCGCCGGATTGCAGCTCGTTCCGAACCACGGGAGCGAAGCGAACGTAATCGCCTGCAGCGGGCCGGCTTCCGCGAAAAACACTCCGGGGTCATCCGTAATCCGCACGGGCCGGAGTGGTTCCGCGTCGAAGTCAGACGCGGGGTCGAACACTTTTGCGGACGCCACGCCCGGCGGAGCGTACGCGGGGTCGACAACGGCGCCGCCATTCTCGCCGCATGACGCGCCCAGGAGAAGAACCGTCACCGCCCACGCGGCGCACCCGCCCGTGCGCGCACCCGCTCCGCCCCACTCTTTGCCATACCTTGTCAACAACACACGCCCGTCCTTTCCGCACCCGGCTTCTATCGTTCTCTTGTTTCGGCAATCCGAAAGCCCGATTGAGAGCGGGGCCTCACAGGAAGTGGAATCCCGGAATCAAATGTGTGATAGTCATGGCGTTTTCAGGCGACGCAATTCGTTCTCGAACAGAACAATATAAATGCAGGAGAAACGACATGAAACACACAATCCACGGTCTGCTGATCGGGCTCGGTTTTCTTACGATCGCACTCGCTCCGCGCACGGCATGGGCTGACACGAAGCCGGTGCAGCTCGCGCTCTTCAATCCGGTGCAGATCTTCAGTGAATCGCACTCGATCAAAGGACTGCGCATCAACCTTCTCTACGGCAAGAATCAGAACATGACCGGGGCCGATCTCGGACTCGTGAACCACGCGACCGGGACCACGAAAGGGTTTCAGTGGGGCGTGGTGAACTACACCGAACAGAACTTCCGCGGCTGGCAGGCGGGTTACGTGAACATCACGAACGGAGACTTCAAGGGCTATCAGGAAGGTCTCTACAACGGCGCGGACCAAATGACCGGGTTTCAGTTCGGGCTCGTCAACATGACCGATCACATGCACGGCTTTCAGCTCGGCTTCTTCAATCTGACGAACTCGGCGCAAGGACTGCAGATCGGTCTCCTGAACGTCATCAAGAACAAGGACACGCTCCCGATCTTCCCGATCGTGAACTGGTCGTTTTAAGCCCCGGTACAAAGAGTGTGCGCGCCAGGCGGGAGCGTGGTGCGCACACTCGTTCCTGCATCTTCTCGACACGTAATTCTCGCCGCGCAGTTCTCGTCACACAGTTCTCGTCACACAGCTTTGCCGCCCTGATTACAGTTTAAGCGGAAAACGGATCGCGTTTGTCTTCGACCCCGCGGGATTCCCCGAACAAACGCTCTGCAACGATCACTTCATTCGTTCACGACGTCAAATTTCATTGCCCCCTCACAGGCGCTTCGCCTAATCTGGTCCTGCCCCAGGGGGAACCAATCTTTCGTAACAGGCCAGGAGGAAACACCAATGTCGATGATGAAAGAATTCAAAGACTTTGCAATGCGTGGAAATGTCGTCGATATGGCGGTCGGGATCGTAATCGGCGCGTCGTTCGGCAAGATCGTCAGTTCATTCGTAAAGGATGTACTGATGCCCCCGCTCGGTCTCGTAATGGGAGGCACGGACTTTTCGAACCTCGCCATCGTGCTGAAGCAGGCTACCGCGGATGTCGAAGCTGTCACGATGAACTACGGCGTCTTCATTCAGACCGTTGTCGACTTCCTGATCGTCGCGTTCGCGATCTTCATGGTCATCAAAGCCATGAACAGCATGAAGAAGAAAGAGGAAGCAGCGCCCGCCGCGCCGCCCAAGCCTTCGAAAGAAGAAGTCCTTCTTACGGAAATTCGCGACGCGCTTCGGAAGTAACGCACTCCAACACGGAATTCGCTGCGCAATCGAAATGAAATGCCCGCCGAACCGATCGGCGGGCTTTCTTCGTTTCCTGCAATCGCGGCTTCACGCGCTCGCGAGAATTTCATGGCTCCCGGAACGCCATACCGTGCCCGGCGCCGTACCCGGAGCCGTGCCCGAATCGCACATGATCTCGAGTCGCACAGGGTGCGGCTCCGCAGGTCTCGTCTTTTCGGGCAGCCACGGCCAGCCGTTCCGGATCGCGAGGACGAGACCACGCTCGTCCCCCATCGCGGTGAAAACTTCGTCGCCCTCGTCCCCGCCGTACACGGCCAGGCCGAACGCTTCGCGAACGGCACCAACCGTTTCGGGAACATCGCGCACGACAAGAGCGATTTCGCTGAGCCCCAGAATACGGGAGGGGCCGAAAGGTGCGTCGTCCCCGATCGGATCGTCGTCTTCGATCTTCCCGTCATGCCCGATCTTCAGGTCGTGGCGAGCGATCAACTCCACTATGTTGCCTGCCGGATCGTGAAAGTAAACCGACTCCGCGTTCCAGCTCGCGAACGAAACGACCTCTTCCCCCGTATCCGCATAGCGAAGCAGGGTCACGCGCTCCGAGAGCCAGTTGCGGGCGTCTTCGATTCGCTGGGGCGGAATGTTGAACGCGAAGTGGTAGAACGGAGCGCCGGGGCCACGCTCGAAGCGGAGGTCGCTCGACCCGGCGCGCACGATGGCGGTGTCGCCCTCGGCACGCACGCCGAGCCCGAGGGTGTCGCCATAAAACGCAGCGAGGGTGCCGGGGTCAGCGGCGGCGAGCGTCAGTGCGCGCAGTCGCGTGTGGTGCATGCGCTACTCCGAGGGAATCGTTTCGGGCGGCTCCCACAGCTCGACCTTGTTTCCCTCGGGATCCATGACCCAGCCGAACTTGCCGTACTCTTCTTCCTGCATCTCGCCGACGACTTCCACGCCTTCTTTCCGAAGCACGTCGAGCAGCGCGTGCAGATCTTCGACGCGATAGTTGACCATGAGTTCCTTCGCGCTGGGATCGAAGTAGTCGGTCTTTTCGGGAAACGGATTCCAGACGGTATGGCCGAGCTTCGCCGCATCATCGGACTCGCGCCACTCGAACGTCTTGCCGTAGTCACCGGCATCGATCCCGAGATGATCCCGATACCAGGAACGAAGCGCTTTCGGATCCTTCGAACGAAAGAAGATGCCGCCGATTCCCGTGACTCGTTTCTTCATGTCAGGCTCGTCCCTTTCTGTGCGCAAGCGTCTTCCTGATGTACGCGACCGCATCCGGTGTGGTGCAACTCGTTTCCCCGTGGTCGACATCGACTCTGCCGATGCGCTTCGCAGCCGCTACGGCCTTCTTCTCGAGGCTCGCGTTCCGAACGCCGATCGCGATCAGGGCCGTATTCATCGAATAGCGCGTCCGGTTCGGGCGCGCGTGAACCTCATCCTCGATCACGCGCAGTTTTTCTTCGAACCACGTGTTCGGTTTCGGCGCGTCGGCGAGCGCAAGAGAAGCCACAAGATCCCACCCGACCTGGCCGAGCCATTCCGAACGCGCGCGCGACCATTTCTCCGCCTTCTTCCCGGCAAACGAAGTGCGCGCGACGAGCTTCGAAAACGCGCCGGCAATCACATAGTTGTCGAGCCCTTTGGCCCACTCGTCGATCTGCCCGGATTTCATCGCGGAAGCGTCGGCGATGTACGTGGCGAGAATCCGCGCGTCATGGTTTTCCGTCGCCCAGAGTGAAGCGGCGAGATCGTGGTCGACCTTGATCTTTTTCGCGAGCTTGTTGATGTTCGCGTAGCTCACGCCATACATCGGCCCGGTCACGCCGTGACGCCCGTACGTCTTTCGGTTCTGCGCCGTACCGAGCGCTTTCAGCTGGCCGACCACTTCCTTCTTCGTCATGGACTTCTCCCTAGAGCGGCCAGTCGCGCAGCATGCGCTCGGTCTCTTCGGCGTGACCGCTTTCGTCGCGAATCATGTCCTCGAGCTGCACGGCCAGTCCTTTGTCGCCGAACGACTCGGCCTGCTTCGCGCGTTCCGTATACCCCGCCATCGCACGCTTCTCCGCGCGAAGCACCGCTTCGAGCATGGCCTTGTTGTCGTCCGCTTTCTCCACCGGCTTCGCCACGGTCGCCGGTTCCCCGCCGAGCGCCACGATCTTGTTCGCCAGAAACTGTGCGTGCAGCTGTTCGTCGGCAACTTCAGTCAGAAAGAACTGCGCCAGCTGCGGGCGATACGGCCCCGTGGCTTTCGCCGCGTATGTGATGTACTGCGCGATGGCGCTCAGCTCCGAAGCCAGGTCGTCATTCAGCGATTTGATCAGATCTTCTTTCGACATTTTCTCTTCTCCTGAGATTTGGTGCGGTTGCGTGTTTCTGCCTTTGATACGCGCGCCGCTACGGTGATGTGATGACCGGCGCCGGCCGGTTCGACGTCATCCCCTGCAGAAAGTATCCGAGCTGCGCGAAGACGAACATGACGAACGGAAGGTGCCAGACGATGTAGTTGATATGATAATGAACGTGGGAGTGCGCCTTGAACAGCACGAACCACGAGATCGACGCAATGAAGCTCCACCAGACAGCCGCCGCCAGGGCCACGGCGCGACGGTCCGCACGCAGACGCGCGATCAGGAACGTCGCAAGCGTAAGGGCGAGGGCCAGCAGAACGACGGCGCCGAACGGGGTCTTCGTCCACGAGAATGACGGGCCCAGCATCTCCGAGAAGTCGTAGACGACGCCCCCGAAATACGGAACGACCGTTTCCCATGTGCTCGCCTCGAGGCTTTCGATCATCTTCTGCGCCTTCGGCCCGGGGAAGTTCGTGTACTTCGCCGTATTCGAGCTGTACGCCCGGCGCGCCACCGTCTCGACGATGTGATCGACCCCCGTGCGAAACGATCCGGATTCAGCCGCGTTCAGCGTCACGAGGAACATCATGCTCATCAATGTGGCCACGATGGAAACGCCCGCCGCGGTGAACACGCGCTTCGCCCAGGCCCCCCGGCCCCATCGATCCTTCACGGCGTAGTACGCCATCGGGACCAGCATCATGCCGTACGCGGTCGTGATGTACTCGTACCCTGTCAACAGGCACTTGAAGAGCGCGGCGCCGAAGATCACGAGAGCCACGCGCCGCATCGCCGGAACGCCGGAGCAAACGAGCCGCCAGCACAGGAAGAACGGCACGAAGTACGCCCACAGGACCCACCAGCTGTTCCACGAAAACACCGTGATCCACGGCGAGAACAGGATCGAAAGAAACACGAGAATGCCGGCGGCCCTTCCGAGTTCGCGCGCGACGAGCCAGACGAACAGCAGAAGGGTGCAGGCAAGCATCACGCCGTTGATCAAATGAAAGACAGGGGTGTTCCGCTCTTTCGAGAGGGGGGAAATGGCGTCCAGGATCACCCACGAAGTCGTATGCAGGGAGGGATGCGATCGATACGGCTCGTAGGTTTCGAACGGCAGATCCCTCTGATAGACCTCGTACTGCCAGTACGTGACTTCCTCCGACTCGGGCACGGGGCCTACCCAGCCCGGCAGCATTCCCGAAGAAAAGATGCCATCGTGCTGCGCTTTCACGATCCGGCCGAATACGAGCGATTCGGCGTACAACTGATGCTTGTAGAACCACTCGGTCTCGACGATCCCCCACTGATTGCGAACGAAACTCAGCGTGAGGAGAACGAAGAGAATTCCATAGAGCAGCATCGTGCGAAGTCTGGGCATGGACGCATTGTAGCGCGATCGCGCCCGCAGGAAAAGAAGCGGGCCCGGATACCATGCGGAGTCCGGGCCCGTGAAGCGGCGGGAGGGTGTCGCCGCCGAGGTCTGTGTGAGAGGCTGTGCGAGAGCCTGTGCGATTCGCGGCGCTACGAAGCCTTGCGCGCTTCGAACGTGCTGACCACCACGCCGATCAGGGCACGCGCCCGGAGCGCAGCGGCGCTCTCACACGCCGGGTCGAGTTCCACGGCGCGTTCCAGTGCGCAAAGCGCTTCGTGGAACAGCTTCTGCGAGACGTCTTCGTTCTCATCCGCGTACTTCGCGCTCAGCTCGAGCATGAGCTCACCCGCGTTCGTCCACGAGTGGATGTCTTCGGGATAGAGCTCCACGGCCGATTCGTAGTGGCGGAGCGCTTCGTCCGGCATGGCGAGCTTCTGATAGATCGAACCGAGCACCGAGTGGAAGTACGGATCGAACGGATTGTAGACGTTGAGTCCTTCGAAAACTTTCCGCGCATCGTCGACGCGGCCCTCTTCGAGGAGGTCGTACCCGACGTCCGCCATCGCGTAGAGATCCTCGGCCGTCAGGCCTTCGAGCTGCGCCAGTGTCAGGTCGCCCGTCAGGAACCCCTTGATCGCTTCTTCGATGTCCTCGACGGAACACGCGTCCGCGTCCGTGACTTCCGTTGTTTCGTCCGTCGTGACTTCGGTCGTGACCGGCGTTTCGTCCGTCGTGTCCTTCGGCTCGTACGTTTCGTTTGCCATGCTTCTTTCGCTCCTTCCAAGAGTTTGACTATGTCTGCGACGGAGGCGACTTCGCCGTCCGCCGTTCGAATCCGATGACATGAGCCGCGCGAGACCCCCGATGTTCAGGAATCATCAAAGCTGCCGTCCCACGCGACTCACCCTCTTATCCGGAGGGGCAGGGAGAAGGTTGCGAAGAAAGTGGGGGGACACTCGATCCGGGGTTTCTTCGCTGGTTTGCGGCGCGGGTCCTGTCGCGCCCCGGCACCCCGGCCTCGACGGGGCTCGGCCGGGGTCCCCGCCGGGCGCGCCACCCGCGCAGAAACGGGAAGACGGGGCGGATCGTGCTGCTCCCCCCACCAGGGCGAAAGGAAGGGGGAAAGGAGGAAGAGGGGGGCTGGGGAAGAAAGGCAGAAATCACGGAGAAGACAAGGAGGGGAAAGAGGTGAGAGAGGCTGGGGGGCCCGATTTCGGGGGTTTTGCGTTTCTTCCACTATTAGGGGACTTTTTGCGCAACTTCGGGGGCGGGCGGGGGGATAAGGAAGCAACATTCACAAATTGACGATCGGTCCCGGACCGAAAGGAGCCTCAAAAATGCAGATCAACATCAACAACCCGCATCTCGCCTCGTACACGCCGGACTCGAATGCCGGCAGCAACCCGCAGGCGAAGACGAGCACGAGTAACGCTCAGGTGTCGACCTCCCACATCCGCCCGGCGGCCACGGATCGCGACACGCAGGTCAAGACACAGATGAAAAACGCCTTTGCGGCAAAGTTCGGCAAGCTCGCCGGGAAGCCCGCGGAGTTTCATGCGTTCACGAAGAAGATCTTCGGCGCCGGCTACGATCAGACGAAAGCCGAGTCGCTTCGGAAGAAAGCGCTGGCGGGTGACTACAGCTGGCTCCCGAAAGTGGAGTTCCAGAGCCGCGAAACGCTTCAGGGCGCGAACGGCGCGTATGCGAAGTCGAAAGACACGATCTACATCGCCGACGATCTCAAGTCGAACCCGACGCTCGCCGGCCAGACGTTCATCGAAGAAGCCGGTCACGCGATCGACGCCCGCATCAACACGAAAGACACTCCCGGCGACGAAGGCGAAATGTTCCGCCGCGTGCTGAACGGTGAAAAGCTTTCGGAGGCCCAGATCAGCGAGATCAAGAACGAGAACGACCATCACACGATCACGGTAAACGGCGAGAAGGTCGAAACCGAGTTCTTCTTCAAGAAGATCAAGAAGGCGTTCAAGAAAGTGACAAAAGGCGTCAGCAAAGTGTTCAAGAAGGTCGTGAGCGTTCCGAAGAAGATCTTCGGAGCCGCCAAGAACGTCTTCAAGAAAGTCGCAAGCATCCCGAAGAAAATCTTCTCGAAGGTCGGCGGCATCTTCAAGAAAGTGCTTTCGTTCCCGAAAGCGATTCTGGGCGGCGTGTTCAACATCGCGAAGGGTGTCTTCGGCAAGGTCGGCGGAATCTTCAGCAAGGTGCTCTCGTTCCCGAAGGCGATCCTGGGCGGCGTGTTCAACATCGCGAAGGGCATCTTCGGCAAGGTCGGCGGCATCTTCGGCAAGGTCGGCAACATCTTCAATAAAGTGCTCTCGTTCCCGAAGGCGATCTTCGGTGGTGTTGCAAACCTCGCGAAGAATCTCTTCGGCAAGGTCGGCGGGGCCTTCAAGAACGTGTTCGGTGCGGGGCTCGGGATCGCGAAGAACGTGCTCGGTTTCGCGTCTCGCTTCCTGAATCCGGTCGGCGCGATCACGCGGTCGATCGGCACGATCGCGAACGTGATCGGCTGGGGTGTGGGTCAGACGCAGAACCTCTGCAGCAGCGTCGCGGGGATGTTCAGCGGGTTCGTGCGGTAGGGCGCGGAGAGCGAATCACTTCAAAACGATACGGGCCGGGGCATGTGCTCCGGCCCGTTTTTTTGTGTTCGTAAAGGGCGCGCCGGGAAGACTCGCGCTTCGCGCCGCGCGCTGCAGGCTGGCTGCAGGCTTGACTGCGCGGTCTCTAGCGGAACAGCTCTTTCACGTCGGTCCAGCTCGCCTCTTCTGTCGCCGTTGTGCCGCCGCATCCCACATCCAGTGCTCCGACGAGACCGCACGCGGCGCCGTCGGGATGGTTACCGGGAGCGCACGGAGAATTCGCGGCCAGTTCGAAGTCCTTGAGGATCATGTCGCAGAAAAGCGGGTCTTCCGAGAAGTTGTCGTTGATGTTCGCGAAGGGCGCGGTTCCGCCCGTCCAGTCCAGAGAGGTGGCTCCGTCGTGGTTGCCGAACATGTCCGAGCACGCGATATCCATACCCCCGCCGGAAATGATCACAGCCGCCCTTCCCGAGTTGAATGCGAACAGCGTGTTCTCGACCGTTATGAACCCGTCGACGCTTCCGAGCGCAAGGGGATCGCCGCCGATCGGGTTATTCTCTACAAACGTGCACCCCCTCACGGTGAGGGGAAAGTCCTCGACGACAACAGGCAAACCGTTCCCTGCCGATACGACGCATCCTTCGAGCACGAGTTCCGTAATCCCGTTGAATGCCCAGATCGCCGATCCGGAAAAGTTCGATTCGTTGGATTCAAATACACAATCGTAAAAACGTCCCGTTCCGGAAGCGCTCGAATGAAAGTAGGCTCCGCCACCCGCGCTGGCCTGGCAGTTCGAAATCCAGCAGTTCCTTGCGGTGAAGTTGCCCGAGTTCACCTCGATGCCGCCTCCCCACACATCGCGCGCCTTGTCGATCGTGAGACCTTCGATCAGACAGTTCGATGCGTTGATCTTGAAGCCCGGGGTGAGCAGCAGATCGATGCGCGTTACGTCAGGTCCGTTCACGGAGCGAAACGTAAGCGTGTGGTTCACGACGAAGATCTGATTGCCGACGCCGGAATAGAACCCGTCGTTCAACAGGATCGTATCGCCGGGCGCGGAAGAATCGATCGCCGCCTGAAGATGCGGCGCGTCACCCGACCCGTCGTCTTCCATGAACCACGTGGTGGCGCCGGCGCCTGAAGAAAGTGAAAGGAAAAGCAGAAGAACCAGAGTAAGGATCGAAGTCGGGGTCAGGATCGAGATCGAGATCGAGAGGTTCTTCATGATGGACTCCTCTGTATGCTTGCCTGGCTGATTCCCTTGAGGACTCATTTAATTGTAGCACAGTTGTGAGATACTGATTTCATGCAGGTCACGGAAACCACGATAAAGGGCGTTTTGACCCGCACGAGCGGCTATCTGCGGGATGTAACGTCCCATTCACTGCAGCCGTATCGAGGCTGCGGCTTCGGCAACGCGCTCTGCGGAGAATACTGCTACGTGCGGCACAATGCGTATGTCACGCGCGGAAGACCGTGGGGTTCGTTTCTCGAAGTACGTACGAACGCAGCGGAGAGCTACGTGAGAACCGTAGCGCGGGAACGAAAATGGGCGGAGCGGGAACGCGGCGCGTTTCGTGTCTTTCTGTCGAGCGCGACCGATCCGTTCGTCCCGCAGGAGAAGAAGTACGGCGTAACGGAGTCCGTCCTGCAGGCCATGATCACCGAGCCGCCCGACGAGCTCATCGTGCAGACACATTCGGCGACAGTTGCGGATTACTCGGACCTGTTGCAGGAACTGAAGGCGTGCGCGCGCATTCACATAACGATCGAAAGCGATCGCGATCGGTTACCCGGGCTGCCCGCTCCGGCAAGCAGCGTGGCCGCCCGCTTCGAAGCCGCGAGCCGTCTGCGCGCCGCCGGGCTGCGTGTCGTGATCACCGTTTCGCCATTGCTTCCGATCGAACATCCGCGCGCGTTCTTCGCCCGCTGCAACGAGTGCGCCGACGCCGTGATCGTCGATCATTTCATCGGCGGCGACGGAAGCGCGAACGGTTCCCGCACACGGCGTACACCACTACCGGAAGCGATGGAGGCGGTACAGGCGGGCACGGCAGAACTTGCGTACCGCGAGCGCATGATCGCGATCGCGCGGGAGATCATGCCGGGGTGTGTGGGCGTCGGAGCGCGCGGATTCGCGGGCACGTTCGAGTGAACCGCGCCGCCCGCGCCTCGTCTTATTGGCGCGGGCTTCACTTTTCCCACAGGTAAAACGCGCAACAAGGAGCCGACAGAAGCCGTCCCGGCTCTAGTGCATCAGCACGATTCGTCTGGTTTCGCTCGCGTTCATCGTTTCGACGCGCAGGAAGTAGACGCCCGCGTGCAGTCTGCGACCGGCCGCGTCCCGTCCGTCCCAGTCGATCGATCCGATCGAAGCCGAAAGTGACATTTCGCGCACCGCGCGACCGGCAAGGTCGTAGACGGTCAGCGTGCCGCCGCTCGCAAGCGGGCGCGCCAGGAACACCGTGGTCTCTTCGCCGAACGGATTCGGGGCGACCTGGAAGAGGGAAGCGAACGCGTGGGCCTGGTCGGCTGCGTCACCATCGGTCGCATTCTCACCGGCAACCGGGCGTCCGTCCGCAACGCCGGTCGAGATCACCGCGCACCCCTCGCCACCAGAGCCCACCAGGCCGCATCCGGGCGCGTCGATACAGGGCGAGCCTGAACGCAGGCTGAAGTCGCCATTCGCGGCATCGCAGAATTTCGGGTCGAGCGAGAAGTTCCCGTTCACCGTATCGAGCCCGGCGATGTCGTCGATCCAGTCGCCCGGGCTGTTCCTGTATATGTTCGTGCACGAGATGTTGAGAGTTCCCCCTGTGCTGATGACGGGATCCTTACCGGTACCGCCTGCGAGAAGGCAGTTCTCGACTTCAAGCGTGCCACCATAGTGGGTCAGGTGACTCGCGACCCCGGCAACAGAAGAGGAGTTGTCATGGAAAGTCGTGTTCCGAAACGTCATGATGCCCTCGAAGAGGCTAGCCGCACCCACCGTATTGCGCGCGAAGATACAGTCTTCCGCTAAAATCGTGCTCGCATCGAACGACTGTATGACCGTCTGTCCGGACCCACCATAGCACTCATAAAACTCGCAGGAGTAAACCTCTCCTCCCGCCTCAAAGAAACCGATCGCGCCTCCATGACCCGTGCAATTGACAAAACGGCAGTCGCGGATAACGCTGCCCGGTTTGTTGATCTCGATGGCCCCACCAATGAGGTTCGACCCTCTCGCAAGCGTCAAACCCTCAATCGCAATCGAGGACGCATTCAAAGTGAAACCCCTGTTGAGCGCGAGATCCACGGTCGTGAAGTCTCGCCCGTTCACCGACCGAACCGTAAGCCCGCTCAGCGAATTCGGCACGATCAGGAACCGGTTCCCCATGCCCGTGAACACGCCGTCGTTCAGCAGAATCGTGTCGCCCGGCGCCGCCGAATCGATCGCGGCTTGAATGTGCGGCGCGTCCCCGGATCCGTCGGCTTCCAGGAACCAGGTGGCGGCTTCTGCTGTAATCGTGGTAACAAAGAGAGAGAGAAGAGCTAGAATCAAACGCATGGCGGAGCCTCCGAAGATGTGGAAACACGAGCTTCGTTTAACCGTGGAGGGTTAGCCTGATCATACCATATGCTCCCGCACAGCAATCGCACGGATGCCGATAAGCCGGGGAAACCCCTGAAAGAGTGAACTATATGGACTTCATCAAGAATCTGCTCGGTATCGAAAGTGGGAATACAAAGCCCGCGAAGCCGAACCTCGAGATCGCGACGGCCGCGCTTTTTCTCGAAATGGCAACGATCGACGATGAGTTCGACGAGGCCGAACGCACCCGGATTACAACGCACTTGACGCATCTGCACGGCGTGACCGAGAGCAAGGCCCGGGAAATTCTCGACGTGGCGCAGAAAGAGCGTGAGGGTGCCGTCGACATCTGGTCTTTCACGTCGGTGATCAACGCGCACTACGACGAGGCCGAGAGAGTGCATATGATGGAGATGGTGTGGGAGGTCGTGTTTGCCGACGGCAAGCTCGACGCGCACGAAGACTACCTCGTCCGCAAGATCGCAACGCTTCTGCGCCTGAACCATCGCCAGATGATCGACGCGAAAATGCGCGTGAAAAAGAAACTCGAGTAACCCGAACGACTCCGCTCTTCTCTTCCCGCCTCCCCTCTTCCCTCATCCCAGTCCGATTGGTCCTCGCCTGTTGGCGGGGGGTGTGCGCGGCGAGCGAGACCAACTTGAGCCGGCCGCCTTCGGCGCACCGGCATTACCTCGACTTCCCGCAACAGATGTCACCACACGCTCCACCCACCACCTCCATCATCAAAGGCGGTCGGCCAGGGATCGCGAAGCCGCGTACACTCCCCGCCGAAACAGGCAAAGGCCGAACCGGCGCCCACCCGCCTCTCCTTTCTCCCCTTATTCCACTGAAAACAGAAACCCCAGCGTATCGTCCAGATCTCCCCTCCAGAGTCCCCAGCTGTGCCCTTCGGGGCGCTCGACCACGCGACAGCTGGCACCCCTTTCCGCGAGAATGGCTGCCAGTCGTCGCTGCGCGCTCAAGAGGTCACCTTCGTTCGCATTCCCTGAGACAGAGCGCTCGTATGTTCCCACGGTAAGCGCGAAACGATGCGGAAGTGACGGCGCGCTCTTCGCGAGCGTCAGCACCTCCCCGCCCGCAAACGTGAACGCGCCGGAATGCGCGCCGACGAGGCCGAATACGTCAGGGCGCGCGACGCCGGCGTACACCGACGAAAGTCCGCCCATCGAGACCCCCAGAATCGCCGTGCGCCCGGCGCCGGGATCGGTTCGGTACTCCCACTGCATGAACGGAACGAGTTCATCGGTCAGAAACGCGAGGTACTTCTCGTTCGGCACGTATTCAGTTGATCGATCCGCGGGGTCGATGAAGACGGCGACGAGGGGCGGAATCGTGCCGCGCGCGATCATCCGATCGAGCAGTTCCGGGGTGTCGATCAGGCGCAGATAATCGCCGCCGTCGTTCAGGTAGAGGGACGGCAACGGTTTCTGCAGCTCCATTTTCCAGCCGTGGGGGGTGTAGACCGCAAACCGTCGGTTCTCATCGAGCACTTCGCTCCAGATCGTGTGCTCGTGCAGCTTCCCGGCCGGCGCGGCGCCCCCGATCCGGTCGAAGCGCGGGTCGAGAAACCAGGGGGCTTCGTAGCCGGGCATGCGAAGCTCGGAGTTCGGGCCGAAGCCGCCGAGCATCGTGCGCGGATTGCGCGGGTCGACGATCCATCGGCTGCCATCGATCACGAGCTTGTAGTCGAGGCGCGCCGCGGGCTCGAAATTCACGCGCGCGTGCCAGAGATTCGTGCCGGCCAGCCGCTTCATCTTGATGCTGCGATCGGGGTTCCAGCTGTTCATGTCACCCGAGAGCACGACCCGGTCGGCCTCGCCGCGATAGAGGAAGAGCGCCGTCGAATCCCGGTAGACCGGAACGGCTTCGAGATTGCCCCAGAGGCGGTCGAGCGCGGCGGCCCTCTCCTCGCCGCTCAGCGAGCCGGCGTGGGTGAGAAAACGATCCCATACGGCGAGCGACCCGACGGCTTCGCCTTCGAGCCCCGCGTACGGATCGGCCGCGTCGAAGCCCCCGTTGCGCGCCGTGTCTCCGCCACATCCCAGAATCCCGATCACGAGCGCCAGCAGAGCCGCCCGCGCTCCCCGCGCTCCCGGCGCCCCCAGCCCTCCGAACGCCCCGTTTCCCCTGAATCGTACTCGTTTCAAAACCGCTCCTCTTGTTCGTGCGCGCTGCGAAGTCTACACTCTATAAGAACGAGGAGGTCCGCATGCTCCGCAGTCTCACCGCGATCCTGTCAGGCTACATCCTGATCAACGTTTTGAGCAATCTGCTGAGGCTGACAATTTTTAGGAGCGTCGCGATCGGAACCGGCGTCGCGGTCGGCCAGATCGTCATCATTTTCGGCTGCGCATTTCTCGGCGGTTTCGCCACGGCCGCGATCGCGCAGGTGCGCATGCGCCGCCATATCGCCCTCCTCGCCGCATTGTACGGATTGATGGCCACCCTTTCCGGGTACACGTCGGCCGAAATGGCGCCGATCTGGTACAGCGTGGCCGTCGTGATTTCGGGGCTCGCGGGCATCGCGCTCGGTGGCCGCTATCGCATGAACTTGAGGGAACGCAATGAAATTGAGACGACTCCTCTCGGGTGAGACCGTTCGCCTGAACGCACTCACGAAAGACGACATCGAACGCATGCTCGGGTGGGAGGAGCACAGCGACTTCAAGCGCCTCGGAAGCTCGAACCCGGCCGCGCCGTGGTCGCACGGGCGCACCGAAAAATGGCTCGAAGAACTGGACGACTCGTCGGACGAATACTACTTCGCGATTCGCGCCGTGCGCGACAGCGTGCTCGTGGGCGTGATCTCGATCGACAACATCGAATGGACGCACGGCACGGCACAGCTCGGCATCGGGATCGGCGAAGCCCGCGACTGGGGGAAGGGCTACGGGAAAGAGGCGTGCAAGCTCGCCCTCGATTTCGCGTTTCATGAGCTGAACCTGCACCGGATCGGCCTCGGCGTGTTCGCATACAACGACCGGGCCATCAAGCTCTATGAAAGCCTCGGTTTCACGCGCGAAGGGGTCGAGCGCGAGTCGATCTATCGTGACGGGGAACGCCACGACCAGTACCTGTACGCGATCCTGCGGCCCGACTGGCCGGGGCAATGAAACGCCGTGATCAGCCCTGGTATGCGAACGGTCTGCGTTTCGCATGCACCGAATGCGGGCAGTGCTGTACCGGACCCGAAGGGTTCGTGTGGGTCGACGAGACTGAGATCGAGGCGATCGCCGCTCACCTCGATCTCGACGTCGACATGTTCGGCCGCCGCTATCTTCGCCGGATCGGCACGAAGTATTCGCTTCTCGAAGATCCCATCACGAAAGATTGCACTTTCCTGAAAGACAAGCGTTGCACGATCTACAAAGTGCGCCCGCGCCAGTGTGCCGCGTTTCCGTGGTGGCCCGAAAACGTGAAATCGAACCGCGCCTGGCAGGAGACCGCACGGGACTGCGAGGGGATCCACGCCGAGGCCCCGATCGTTCCGCTCGCGACCATTCAGACCGCTCTCCGGAAGCTCGGCGATACGGAATGATTCTGTAGCGCGCCCGCGCCCCGATCGTTTAAGCTCTGCGCATGTCCCACCGGATCAAAGTCGACGGCCTGATCACCTCGGTGCCCGGCCAGTGGAAATTCGACGAAGAAGTCGCCGCGCACTTCGACGACCATGTACGCAAGAGCATCCCGCTTTACGAAGAACTGCAGTCCATGGTGATCGAAATGAGCGAGTGGCTGATCACCGACGGCGCCGTCGTTTACGACATCGGCTCGTCGACCGGTGAGACATTGCACCGCCTCGCGGAGAAGCACGCGTCCAAACGCGACGTGCGCTTCCTGGGAATCGAAAGCAGCGAGGCGATGGTGAAGTCCGCCCGCGCCAAATGCGAATCCGAAGCCGTCCGATTTCTTCACAAGGACGTCATGGAAGTCGAGCGTTTCGAAGGAACCGATCTCGTCCTTTCTCTCTACACGTTCCAGTTTCTGGCGCTCAAGTATCGATCCGTGCTCATGAAACGCATCTACGACGCCCTGGCGCCCGGCGGCGCGCTGATCCTCGCGGAGAAGATCCAGGCCGAAAGCCCCCGCCTCGAGGACATGTGGATGGAACTGCACTGGGACTGGAAGCGACGCCAGGGCCTGACAGACGAAATGATTCTCCAGAAGGCGCGCAGTCTTCGCGGCGTCATGTTTCCTCTCACGCTGTCACGCAATTTCGAACTGCTCGAAGCCGCGGGTTTTTCCGACACGGAAGTGTTCCTCAAGTGGCACAACTTCGCCGGGATCATCGCGTTCAAACGCCGGGCAGACGACGGGTCCCCCGATCGAGCGGCGAAAACGGTGCGACGCATCAGCACCAGCCGTGGACGCGGCGCGCAGAAAGGGTAGTGGCGTGAGCGGCGTGCTGCTGGCTCCCCGCCAATGGAGCGACACTCACGCGATCGTGCGCACGCTTCGTTTCCTTCGCGTCTACGATCTTGCCGCCGGCATGTACCACAGGGCCGCCGGCTTCATTTTATGGCTCCGTCATCCGCGCTCTCTGCGACCGAATCGAACCGGCACTCTCACCGTTCACGATCTTACGTTTCAGATGTACGATCCGGACCTTCTGTACCTGCCCGGCGCCGTCGCGGGGAAGACTTACGAGCCGTCCGTTACGTGGCACCTGCGATCCGTTCTCGAACCGGGAATGACGTTCATCGACGCGGGCGCCGAGTTCGGCTTCTACACGTGCTACGCGGGCTGTCTGCCGTTCGACCTCGTCATTCATTCCTTCGAGCCGAATGCCGGTTTCTGTCGCACGCTTTCGCGCAACGTCGCGCTGAACGAACTGGGCGCGCGTGTGCATCGCCTCGCACTCTCGGACGAGCGGGGCACGATCACGTTCAGCGATCGAAGCATGGCGGGAGAAGGCCCGGCGAAGAAAGAGATCGTGAGCGCCGTGCCGTTTGACGAATGGGCGGCCGAACAGGGCGTCGTGCCGGACGTGATCAAGGTCGACGTCCACGGTGGCGAGGGGAAAGTGCTGTTCGGCATGAAGCGCGCACTCCGTGAGAGCGTCCGGCACGTCTACGTCGAACTTCACCCGACCGCGCTGCTCGTCGACTGTACGGTCCGCGATGTGCTCGATGTGCTGCGCGATGCCGGCTTCACGCTCTTCGAAATCGATCGCTTTCGCGCCGCGCTGCCGCCCGCCCTGACCGAAGTTACGCAGAAGCGATACGAGGAGCTCGCCGACGAGTCGCAATGGAGCGAGGAGCAGGTTGCGGAGCGACGCATGATCTACGGTTCGCGCTGATGCACTCTCCGCTCCGCATTTCGATGAAGCGCGTTTGGAACTGGGTCCATATCGCCGTTCATCACTACCCGCACGGCTACTGGCGTCAGGATCTCTGGCTCGCGGCTCTCTACCTCGCGAAGAACCCGTTTCGAGTCAGCCGCGACTTCTGGGACCGTGAAACCGAGGCGCGCGGGAAACGCACGCTGACCGGGGACGGCGCGGGGGGTGATCCGGCGGGCGCCGCGAATACGGGCTACACGCCGGATCCGCACACGTATGGAGAAACGCCGCTTCCCACGATGGAGCGGATCGCCGCGCGCGCCGGCTGGACACGGGATGACGTGATCTACGATCTCGGGTGCGGACGCGGCACCACGACGTTCTTCCTCGAGCATTTGACGAAAGCCCGCGTAACCGGGATCGACCGCGTGCCGGTCTTCGTCGCCAGGGGCAACGGGCTCGCGCGCAGGCTCGGCCTCGATCGCATCGCGTTTCTCGACGCGGACCTTCTCGCGGTCGATTATCGAAACGCAACTGCTCTCTATTATTATGGGACGTGCGCGCACGACTTCTATATACAGCTTCTGATCGGACACCTGGCCGGGCAGCTTCGGCCCGGCACGAAGATCGCAACCGTGACCTATCCGCTCACGAACTACCGGCCCGATCTCTTCACGCTCGAAAGCAGCGAGCGGCTCGATTTTCTGTGGGGAGAGTCCGAGGTGTATTTTCAGCGATTCGATCCGGAGCGTGGTGCGAGCGTGGATCGGCCGGGGCGGGATCTTTCGCGCTACCCGCAGACCGCGGAGGAGGCGGAGGACGCGGGCGACGCGGACCCGTAGACCCGCGCGCGACAGAGTACGCGTCCCGCGGATCCGAACGAGCATCTACGGGGCGAGGCGCTCGACTTTCCAGACGCCGGGCGCCGTGAGCGTGAAGGCGAACCGGTCGTGCAGGCGGTCGGCGCGTCCCTTCCAGAACTCGACCCGCGCAGGAATGACACGATACCCGCCCCAGAACGGCGGGCGCGTCACGGGCTTGCCGCCGCTTTCCTTCTCGCGCGCGTCGCGCGCCCTCTCCAGATCGCGCCGCGTGGCAATCGGCCTGCTCTGCGCGGACGCCCACGCCCCGAGCTGCGCACCGTGTGGGCGCGACGCGAAGTACTCGTCCGATTCCGCCGCACTCACTTTCTCGACCGATCCCGCGATCCGAACCTGGCGTTCGAGTTCCGCCCAGTAGAAGACGAGCGTCGCGCGCGGATTTGCGGCCAGCTCCACGCCCTTGCGGCTTTCGTAGTTCGTGTAGAACACGAAGCCCCGTTCGTCGAATTCCTTCAGCAGCACGACCCGCGCGTTCGGGCTTCCGCTCGCGTCCGCACTGGCAAGCGTCATCGCATTCGGCTCGCGAAGCTCGGCGCGCACGGCCTCATCGAACCACTGCCCGAACAGTGCGATCGGATCATCTTCGGCCGAAGCTCGCGACAGCTCGGTTTCCGCATATTCTTTTCTCAATCGTCTGATTTTGTCGGATTGCATCCTGTTGTCCCTCGTCGTGTCATCCGTTCTGTCCCGAGCCCCGCGCTCCGTCGCCAAAATCCTCATCCATTTCGAGCCGCGGCCGATTCTCCGAATGAGTGAAAGGGTCCACGGCGGGCGCGTCCCGTCCACACGAACGGTGCATGATGAAACGACTGACCTGGCTTTTCCTGATCGCGTTCCTTGCCAATCATATTACGTGGGCGCTTCCCGGCGCCGAGGCAGCCAATGCCAATGAAACGCTTCACTTCGGGCGCCTTCAATTCTACGCCGGGAACTATGCCGAGTCACTCGACAAGCTGAACAAAGCGATCGACGGCGGGAATCTTTCTCTCGAAGAACTCGCCACCGCCTATCTATTGAAGGCGCGTTGCGAAGCGCGGCGCGACAAGAAGGGGAACGCGGTCAAGGCCTTCTGCAAGATGTATGAGACTGAATACCCCCTCGTGGTCGCGAAGTCCGATTTCACGGCGACCGAAATGAAGGCGTACCGCGAAGCGACGGAAAAATGCGCGCCGGCTCCCACACCAGCGTCGCAGCAGGCAGCCCCGGTGGAGAAGCAGGCGGCCACGACGCCGACCACGACGCCGACCCCGGCACCGACACAGGCACAGACACAGACACAGGCACAGGCACAGGCACCGACCGATACCTCGCCGGTCGAAGCCGCCCCGATGGAAAAGACGAAGGAAGCAGCCGCGCCCGTTCAAACAACCCCCGTCGAAACCGCGCCGGTTCTCGCGGCCGCACCCGTCGTGGCGCAGAAGCCGGGCGGAAAGCGCTGGTACAAGAAACCGTTCAACTGGATTTTCGGCGCGGGCGTGGCGGGTCTCGTCTATCTGCTCGCTACGAACGACTCGGACCGCGTTCTCGCCGATCCTGACGCGCAGTAAACGCGTCGCCGCATCCGCCTACGGGCTCCCTTCGGCATCCCGCAATTCCTGGAGGCGCGTCAGTTCCTGGCGCGCGCGTGTGAGCGCGGGATCGATCGTCAGCGCGCGTTCGAGGGCCGCGATCGCGGCATCCGTTTCCCCGAGTGACGCGTGTGTCTGCGCGAGCCACACGTTCAGATTCGCGTCATCCGGCGTAGCCGAGGACGCGAGCAGCAACAGCCGCTTCGCCTCGTCCCATTTCCCCTGCCACATCGTGATTCGGCCGAGATAGCTCGCGGCGGACGGGTTCCCCGGATCGAGCTCGAGAACACGGCGGAACTGTCGTTCCCCGAGATCTCTCTCTTCGAGATGAAAATAGGTCGAGCCGAGATAGTAGAGTGTGGGAACGTGTGAATCGTTCTGCACGACGGCTGCCTCGAGGTGCGGCTTCGCCTCGGCGTATCGATTCTCTCCCCAGTAAATGATGCCGAGGTTCACCCGGGGCCGGTAGCGCTCCGGGTCGAACGCGGCCGCCCTCTCGTAAAGCTTCGTCGCTTCGGCGCGATGCCCCTTCTCCCAGAGCACCTGCGCCACCGCGATTCCCTGGTGCCGCCTGACTTTCACCCAGTGATTCGGGTCGTTGTACGTGAGTCGCAACACGCGCCCGGGCACGGTTTCTTCCTGCGCGTTTCCCGCGATCCACGCAGCGGAGAGAAACACGCCGGCCGCGGCGATGGCGAGCGGACGCGCCACGTCGAAGTCGCGCCGTGCGAACGCCATGCGATACGCCGCCCAGAGCGACATCGGCGCAGCGAAGAACGAGAAGAGATCCCAGTCGCGCGGGCCGAGATAGGGGTGCATCGAAAAGGCGAACACGAGCGCGCTCATCGTGCTCGCAAGAAGGAAGAAGTCGGCGCTTCGCTGCTTCACCGCTGATGCCGGCGAAAGAGGCGTGCCTTTGTTCTTCGCCGCGCCCTCGCTCTCCGTGGTTCCGATATTTCCGCGGCGCACGAACAGAAGAACGCAGGCGGCGGCCGGAAGCACGACGAGCAGCAGGTTGCCCAGAAAGATACCGTGGCCCGGCCAGAAGTATCCGAACGCGTGATACCTGATCTTGGTCCATGAGACAAACATGCGATGAATCTGAAGTTCGGATATCGTGGGAAACAGGGCGAAGAGCAGCCCCAGCAGAACGAGCATGGCCGGCTTCAGCCATCGCCTTTCCCCCACAAGATGCAGCAGCAGATACAGGACGGCGGGCCAGAATATGATCGCGCCGAGATGCAGCGCGCACGCGAGTACCAGAAGCAGGAGCGCGATTCGAAAGTCGCCGGCCCCGTGTATCGCGCGCACGCCCTCCACGAGAAACAGCAGGATGAACACGTTCGTGAGCGAGTAATTCTCGACGTACCCGTAATAGAGCTGCATGGACCCGGCGCCCGTGATCAGCAGAAACGCGATCCAGTAGGTCGCCCGCGCCGTCATGCCGCTGCGCAGCCTGGCAACGAACGAAGCGAACCGATGCGCGCCCAGCACGTAAACCAGCCCGGCAACGGAAGAGACGAACTGGAACGCGGGAAGGTCGGGCTTCGTGATGCCGAGTTTGGCGAGCAGCGCCGCGATCACGCGGTGGAACATGATCGTGCCCCAGCCGGGCCGGCGTTCGAGCGGCGACCAGTCGTCGAGCACGAAACCGAGCAGAAGCCAGCCGTCACCGAGGTAATGATTGACCGACCGGAAAACCGTGAAGAGTACGGCCGCGCCCAGGAGCAGCAGCGTGACGAACGGGGCGCCGTCGGGCACGGTCATCGCGCGCCGCTTCGCCCGGGCGTAGCTGCGTTCCATCCAGTACGACCAAGGCACGATGGCGAGTCCGCATACGATCCAGATCAGTTTCATGAGGGAGGGAAGATCGGCGCCGTTCGAGAGGCTCCAGAGCGAGTCGAGCGGGGCGAACGAAAGCACGATCGCCACGGCGACAAGCAACATCGAAAGGAGGAAGGCCGGTTGCATCAGAGAACGGGTCTCATGTTCCGCTCGAGAGAGTGTCGCGCGCGCTTCCCCGCCCGCGGCTTACGATTTCGAAGAAGTACTCCTCGTACTCCTGCAGTGCCCGCACCATCGTGAAGTGCTCCTCGACCCGCTTGCGGGCGGCGCGCCCCATCGCGGTCGCCTTCTGCTCGTCGACGAGAAGTTCCGTGAACGCGGCGCCGAGCGCTTCGACATCGCCCGGCGGGACCAGAAGCCCCGTCACTCCGTGTTCGACGAGATCCGGCACGCTCCCCACATTGGTATTGATCGTCGGCGTGCCGCACGACATCGCCTCCATCGTCGAGATCGGAAGCGTTTCACGAAACGGAACGGACGCGAGCGCCACGGCCCGGAAGTGGGGCAGCAGCGCGGGCAGATCGCGGCGGATGCCCAGCATGATGACGCGCTCCTGCAGATCGCGCGACTGGATCGCGTTCTCGATGCGCTCCTTCTCGGGACCGCCGCCGATGATGTAGAAGCGCGCGTCGGGAACCGTCTTCAGCGCGATCGCAGCGGCTTCGACGAACGCCAGATGCCCCTTTTCGGGAGTCAGCGACGCGACGGTGGCTATGCTGCGACGCGCTTCGTCGCCAAGCGGGCCCGTCTCCTGTTCGTCCGGCGCGAAACGCGTGTGGTCGACGCCGTTCACGATGACCTTGAGGAGCGACTTGTCGATCCCCTCGCCGTTGATCAAATATTGCGATTGCGTGTGCGCGCACGAGACGATGCCGTCGAGGCGGTTCAGAAGCGCCTTCTGCCCCTTGCGAAACAGCCCGCCCTGTTCGAGCACGCCCGTGCCGTGAATCGACGAAACGCGCACGGGGTCTCCGAGCGCGGACGCAATGAACTCGCCCGCGAGCAGGGCGTTCCGGCCCATCTCGAGAAACATGAGATCGAACTCTTCTCCCTTGAGCGCATCGCGCACGCGCAGGGGCGCCAGCATGTCGAACCGATTCCGGACGAAGTCCGCGATCACGGGGATATCGTTCTGCTCGAACTCGCCGGCCAGGTTGCCCTTCTTCTTGAGGCAGCACGTCGTAATCTCGTGTCCCTGGCGTCTCATATGACAGAACACGTCCAGCATCAGCTGTTCGTATCCGCCTACGTTCAGGGAGTTGAGCAGAAAGAGAACGCGCACGGTGTGTCTCCAGAAAGGTGCGGAGAGAGCATCGACAACTTCCGCTCATTATACTAGGTGAGGGAACCGGGGTGAAGACTTAGAAGTCCGGCGGGTCCGACCGCGACGGCTGACTGCGATGTCCGGCCGCGACAGCATCCGAAACGAGCGCACAAAAAAAAGAGGCGGCCCGCGATGGACCGCCCCTTCGGCTCACATGAGAACCGTCGCGAAAGAAACTCGTCCTACGACGCTTTCTTCTTCGCTTCGATCGTGCCGGCGATCACACCCACGAGGGCGCGCGCGCGCAGCGACGAGGGATTCTCGCCTTCGGGATCCAGCTTGATCGACTGGTCCAGGCAGTGAATCGCCTCTTTGAAGAGAGTCTCCGCGGCTTCGCGGGTCTTCTCGGCCTGCATGAGCTCCGCGGACTTCTCGAGCATGATCTCGCCCGCGTTCGTCCAGGAGTTCACGTCTTCCGGATACAGTTCGACAGCCGACTCGTAGTGACGCAGCGCCATGTCGGACTCGCCGAGACGCTGGTAGATCGAGCCGAGAATCGAATGGAAGTAAGGATCGAACGGGTTGTAGACGTTCAGCCCTTCGAAGACCTTGCGGGCTTCATCCACTTTGCCTTCTTCAAGAAGGTCATAACCCATATCCGCGATTCCGTAGAGATCTTCGGCGCTCAAGCCTTCGAGCTGAGCAAGCGTGAGATCCCCGAGCAGGAACCCTTTGATAGACTCTTCGATTTCCTCAACGGAACACGCATCATCGTCGGAGATTTCCTCCGCTTCCAGTTCCGCGCCTTCCGTCTGGTTTTTCAGATCTTTCTCAGACACAGTATATCCTCCTCTGCCTAAGCTTTCAGGTTACGGATGGCCGCCATGCTGGAATCGTGCATCGACTTCATGATGTTCTGCATGGTCTGGAACATCTGCTGACGCTTCTGCATGAGGGACTGGAGTTCGGTCTGGAGCTTCTGCACGTTCGGCTTGCTGCCGCCATCCGCGCCACCGGCTCCGCCTGCGCCACCGGCTCCGGCCGCGCCACCTGCGCCACCAGCTCCGCCACCGCCGGCGATTCCGCCGAGCATCTTGCCGAGCATGCCGCCGGCCTGCGTGCCCATCATGCCGCCGAGCGGGCCGCCGAATGCGGTTCCTGCGATTCCCCCGGCAATCTTGCCGATCGAACCGAACATGCCGCCGATGCCACCGCCACCGCCGCCGCCTTTACCGCCGGCGCCCTGCGCGCCGCCCTGGCCGCCCTGCGTGGCTTTCTCGAGCTCACCCATCTTGTCTTCGATCTGCTTGTCGAGGAAATCGGAGAGCTTCGACATCAGAAGCATGAGTTTGTCTTCGATGCTGAGGTTCGGATTCGAGAGAACGCTTTCGCTCGATCCCGCGCCGCCGCCGGCCTGAGCTCCGCCGCCGCCCTGCGCGCCGCCCCCACCCTGGGCCCCGCCGGGTCCCATCATGTCCTGCGGAATTCCGCCGAGCAGGCCCGGGCCCGCCGCGAAAATCTTGCCGAGCTGGGCCGCGATATTGAGGCCGGGCGTGAAGCAGCTGCCGAGCATATGCGGCATACGGCTCATCATCGGCGTCCGCGCCCAGCCCGTCACCGTCATCCGGCGCGTCGCGAGACCGTCCACCTTGCCGTCCTTCATGTCCTTGTTAATCGCGCCGAGGTTCGCGTACGTGCGTCCCCGGAACAGATATCCCGATTTCCCGAGGCGTACCGGCTTGAAGAACGAGCCCATGTACTGCTTGCCTGAAATGCGCCCCTGAATCTTCATACCGAAGAATTTTTTCCCGGTATCGTACTTCTGACCCATGTGCGCCTGTTTGCCGACGCGTTCATGCATCGGATACGTCATGCGGTGCTTGTGAAGATGCGGCCCCGAGAAATGACAGCGCGGCTGAAAAGCGCGCGAGAACGCGATGTTCCCCTTCATTCCCTGGAGCTGATCCATCTGACCGGTGCTGAGGCCGCTGGCGAGATCGACAGCGTTGCGCATCGCACCGGGCATGTTGCCCGTCTTCATATCGACGAGCATGCCGATCTGGTCACCGAACGCATCGGGCATTCCGAGGGCGTCGAGGTACCGATTGACCTGCGTACCTATAGAGTTGGCACCACCCATTCCCATGGTGAGTTTCCTCCCTTTGTGGGGTTGCGGACTGTTATGGCCGACCAACGGACCGGACCAGCATGCAGCTTTGCCATTTTCAGGGCTGCCGACCAGGTCATTGGCGGTATCAAACGTGTGTATGTAGAAACCGGCGTGCTGCCACCCGACAGCCGGAAGAGTTGAATCAGTTAAGGATAACCCGCGCGGGGCCTGGTTGGCAAGATGGCCGCGACGATTTCCCCGTCCCTTTTCGACTCGATAATTGATCTATTTCAGCGCCACGCGAAATCTCCCGTGCCAATGGAATTTTCTTGCGCTACTCGCCTCCCTTGCTCTGTGTGAACACCCACTGCAGTACTTCGGCCACCGCCGTGTAGAGGCCTTCCGGGATCTCGTCGCCCAGCTCGCACTCGTTCAGGGCATGGGCCAGCGGTACGTTCCGCATGATCGGGATCCCGAACTGTTTCGCCACCTCGATGATCTTCTCCGCCGTCAGACGCTCGCCCTTGGCGGTCACGCGCGGCGCCCCGTCCTTGTCCTTGTTATAGGTAATGGCAATGGCAATGTGGGTCGGGTTCACGATTACGACACTCGCTTTCTTCACGTTCTCGACCATGCTGTGGGTCGCGAGCTCCTGGTGGATCTGTTTCCGCTTGCCCTTGAGCTGCGGGTCGCCTTCGGCATCTTTCCCTTCGCGCTTCACGTCGTCCTTCGACATCTTCAGCTTCTTCTCGTGCTGAATGCGCTGAATGAAGACGTCGATCGCGCCGAGAAAGATCATCGCGATCCCGACCTTCGTCCCGACGTCATAGAGAAGCTGGCCGCAGAGCGTGATGCTGGCTTCGATCGGCTGCCGGACCGTGAGCGCGAGTTCCCGGAGCGAGGCACGCACCGTGAAGTAACTGAGCGTGCCCACGATCGAGAGCTTCAGCAGCGACTTGCAAAGCTCGATGTACGTCTGCGCGGAAAAGAATTTCTGCTTGAACCCGTTGATCGGGTTCAGCTTGTCGAACTTCGGCATGAGCACCTTCATCGTGAAGAGCGCCCCCACCTGCACGAACTGAACGAACGCGGCCAGAATGAACCCGGCCGCGAAGAACGGCCCGAGCACTTTGAACATCACCATCATGCCGGCGACAAGCAGGTCGTGCACCGAGTCAGCCGTCAGAGGCGGCGCGTTGAACGCCGTCTGAAAGTAACTGCGCATCGCCTCTTTCAATATGATCGAGTTCTTGCCGTTCGTCAGCACGAACACCATAAAAACCGCGAGGAAGACGACGGCCGTCACGAGATCCTGGCTCTTCGCGACCTGGCCCTTCTCCCTGGCCTCTTTTATCTTCTTTGGTGTTGGTTTCTCGGTTTTTTCCGCCATGGCGAATTCCTACTGTCCGAGGTATCCGATTGCTTTGCCCAGAAACGCGAGCATCGTCCCCATCCAGACCTGCATCTGGTCGATCAGGATGCGCAGCACGATCACGATCATCACGATTCCCAGAAACATCTTCACGGGCTGCGACAGATTGAAGACGTTCACCTGCGGCGACGCGCGATTCACGATACCGAACGACACATCCGTTACAAAGAGCGTGATCACCGCGGGCGCGCCGAGCTGGATCGCGATCGTAAACAGATCAGCGGTCAGACGCGCGAGGTCCGTTACAATCGGCTCACCCGGCCCCGTGAAGTTCGGGAACTCCCAGACGGGCAGGATTTCGAACGAACGGATGAACGCGCTGATGAACAGATGGTGGCCGTCGAGAATCAGAAACACGACGATCGCCACCTGCACATAGAAGTTGCCGAACACGGACGCGCGCTCTTTCAGCTGGTACACCATGCTCTCGGCCATGTTCGCGCCGCGCTGCGTATCGACGAGCCGGCCCGCAGCCCCGAACCCGAGAAACACGACCGACGTGATAAAGCCGATCGTGACGCCGATCACGACCTCTTTGATCATCAGGAAGAAAAACGGAATGCCCTGCGGCACGGGCCGGTCGATCGCGAGCAGCATCGGCAGCAGGATGATCGTGAACGCCATCGCGAGACCCATCTTGATCCGGGTCGAGACGAGCTGACCCCCGAGAAACGGGTTCATGAAGAGCGCCGGTACGGTGCGCGCGAGGGTCAGCGCCACGAGCACCATCAGTTCTCCCGGCGGCATCGGGAGCCCGAACTGGCTGTAGAGCGAGTTCACGGCTAAACGCCGATGATCTTCGGGATCGCCGAGTAAATCCGCTGCGTGAACAGGATCACCTGGCTGATCATCCACGGCCCCATGAGGCCGAGAATCGCGAATACGAGCACGATTTTCGGGACGAACGTGAGCGTCTGTTCCTGAATCTGCGTCGTTGCCTGAAAGATACTGATCGCCAGACCCACCACGAGGCTCGTCAGAATCGGCGGCCCCGACAGCACGAGGATCAGCAGCAGCGCTTCACGGCAGATCTGCATGACGAATGTGAGTTCCATCGCCTACCCCCTCACGTAGCCGAGCACGAGCCCCTGGACGACCAGGTACCAGCCGTCGACGAGCACGAACAGCAGGATCTTGAACGGCAGCGAAATCGTGGTCGGGGAAAGCATCATCATCCCGAGCGCGAGCAGCACGTTCGCCACCACCATATCGATGATCAGAAACGGAATGAACACGATGAACCCGATCTGAAACGCTTCTTTCAATTCGCTGATGACGAATGCCGGAATCAACACCTGAAAGCTCGACGCGTCGATCACTTCCTGCTCGTCACCGGAAAGGCGAAACGCGAGGTCGACGAAGAGCGCGCGGTCCTTGTTGTGCGCATGGCGTATCAAAAACTGGCGGACAGGTTCCTTGCCTCGACTCCCTGCGTCGAACAGTTCCTTGATCGAGCTTTCGGAGAAGATTTTCGATTGCGACTGCGTGGAGATGCCGGATTCCTGATACGCCTCTTTGGCGACAGGGATCATGATGAAGATCGTAAGCACGAACGCGAGGCCCACGACGACCTGGTTCGGCGGAATCTGCTGCGTGCCCATCGCGTTTCGCACGATCGAAAGCACAACGGAGATTTTGACGAACGAAGTGATCATGATCAGTACGAAGGGGGCCAGCGAAAGGGCGCCCATGATCATCATGAGTGTGAGAGGGCTGCCGAATTCCGCCGAGGGCGACTGCGCGAAACTGACTGCGGGTGCGGCCAGCAGCGCAAGGGCCGAAAGTAGGGTCGCTTTCCGAACGCTCGTCAATTCGCTTCTCCCTTGTAGCGCGACCGGACTTCGTCCGCATCGAGTTCTGCGATCAGGTCGACGCCCTTTTCCGCGACGCCGATGAGATAATACCTGCCGACCGCGCGCACGATGCAGACCGCGCGCCCCGCGCCGATCGGCACCTGGTCGACCAGCGTAAGCTCTCCCGCGCCCGGCGTCCGCATGCCGAAGAGGCGCGGCATGAGATAACGCCCGACGAAGTAGATGAACACGCAGATCGCGGCCAGCGAAAGGAGCATGCGGAACAGCATGCCCATGTAGTTCGATTCGCCTGCGGGGAACGCCCCGGCGATCGACGAGTCCGCGGTCTGCAGCTGAAGAGCCAGCGGCAGAATGTGTGCCGTGATCGCCACTATCCGAGCGACAGGATGCGAACGCCGAGTTCGCCTTCCACGGTCACGAGTTCACCGCTCCCCATTCTGCGATCCTCGACCACGAGCGAAACCGGTGCGTCCGGGTCCTTCTTGAGCGCGAGAATCGAACCGCTGCCGAGCTGCGAAAGCTCCTGCAGCGTCATGCGCACGCTGCCGAGTTCGACGCGCAGCACAACGGGCACTTCCGCGGCCAGCTCCGCGCCTTCCACGGCAGGGGGAGGGGGTTCGCCTGCGGCCTCGGCGCCGGCCTCGCCG
Source organism: Candidatus Eiseniibacteriota bacterium (assembly GCA_029262235.1). Taxonomy (GTDB): domain Bacteria; phylum Orphanbacterota; class Orphanbacteria; order Orphanbacterales; family Orphanbacteraceae; genus JABDJQ01. The sequence goes on from JAJCZU010000010.1 coordinate 30,561, forward strand.
TCGCCTTCGCCGTCCGCGTCATCGGTGACCGGTTCCATTTCCTGCGTGTCGTCCTCGTCTCGTTCTCTGTCTTCCGATTCGGTCACTTCCGTATCCGATCCTTCCGCGGCATCCAGAAACGCGCCGCCTTCGATGAACTGCTGTACGGCGAGCCGAATGGCCGCGCCGTCTTCTTCGATCGCGCAAACGAGCGAACCGTTCGCGCTCCCGCATCCTTCCGGCGAAACGCGCAGCGTCCCGGAAACCGCGTCGTCTTCCCATGCGATGCCCGACGATTCGAACAGAATGATGTCGTTTCGTTCGAGAGCGGCCACATCGCCCGGCGTCAGCTGCACCTCGCCTACTTTGCCCGTGAGCGTGACCATCTTGTGGCCGAGGGTTTGCGCAAGGCCGCGCAGCGTCGCCCGGCGGCGGTCCGCGGACAATTCGCCCTGCGCGTCGTACGTGGCGCGCGCGTTCTGAAAGCGCTTCCATTGCGCGGTCAGGCGAAACGGCAGCGCCTCGCCCGCAATCGTGATCGCGCCCGCCCAGGCGTACCACGCTTCGGGGCCGCCATCACCCCATTCGAACGCCGTGTTCTCGCTCACGACCGCGTCGAGGGTCACGGGCTGGAGCGGCTGGAGGGAGGGAGCGCCTTCCTGCGTGCCGTGCAGAAAACGTTCGACGAAAAACGCGAGCACGCCCGACTCGAGATGCGTCAGAAGGTCCGACTCCCCGAGCTTGTCCGCGTCGACGCCGATCACACGCGATACGAGGTGGCGGGCGGCGGAAAGCGTCGTTTCGATCGCGCCCGCGCCGGGCGAACCCTGGGCGCCGAAATAGAACCGCACGCGTACGGGCCCCGGCACCGGGTTCGGCACCACGTCGGCGAGGCCGCTCTCGTTCACGACGATCTCGACGACACTCCCCTGAGCCGCGCCGAACGCGGCGCGCGTACTGGCGGCGATGGCCGCGCGCTCGGCTTCACTCGGAAGAGCGCGCGCGACTTCGCTTTCGAGGCGGGCGCGTTCGCCCGTCAACCTTCGCGCAATGTGCGGATTCTCTTTCTGAATGCGTGCTTCGATGATTCGCGTATCCTTTTGCGCCCGTGCCTGCCACGGTGCGGCGTTGTCGTATGGCGGCGTGTCGTGCTCGTGCTCGTGTCGTGCTACAGAGTGTAGTCGGTATTCGATTCGCGTTTCGGTTTCGTGCCGCCCGCATTCGATCCGCCACCCGCGCCCGCACCGCCGGCGCCGGTCTGGCCGCCGGGCCCCGCACCGAACGAGCCGGAGTCCGCGTCGCTCCCGGCGCCGCTTCCGAACGAAGAACGCCCCGAGTCGGAAAGCTGCACTTCGATGTCGCCCACGACGAGCCCCTTCGACTCGAGCTGCTCCTGCAGCTTCGTGATCTCGGCTTCGAGCTGATCTTTCGCGGCCATCTGCTCGACTTCCATCACGACGTTCACGATGCCGTCCTGGGACGACACCTTCACGTTCATGCCTTCGAACACGGTCGATTTGAGCCCGATCTGCATCTCCGTGGCGCCCACCCGGTTCTGTCCGACGCGTACCGACTCGACGATCCTCTTCACGAGCTCCGGCGGAAGCGCGGTCGGCTTCGCGCCCTGCACTTCTTTCGCCTCCTGCACCTGCGAAGTGTGCGACTGCTCGGTCTGGCCCACGGCCTGCACGTTGTCGTCCGAAATTTTTTCCTGCTTGTCCTTCTCGCCTTTATTGTTCTGCACGAGACCGCGCTCGCCCTCGACCGCGCCCCGCTTCTCCTCGAACCCTTTCGTGGCGTCTTTGCTGACACCCTGGTTCATCGAGTCGGACTTCGCGTCGCCGGCCTTTTTGCCCATGACGTCCTTGAACGCAGGCGCGCCCGGCTTTTTCTTCTTCTCCGGCTTCTTGTGGGAATCGTCCGGTGGTCTGGTCGAGCCGGCTCCGTCTACGCGTGTCATCTGTCTCGCTCCCGTCTTTTCTTCTCGTGGAGCGCGGTGGCGATCTCTTCCATGCTGCGCTCCTCTTTCTTCCGCATCTTCGCTCTGTGCTCGCGCTCTTTCGTGTCCTTCAGTTTTTCGTGCGCCTTCACTTCGTTCGAAATCTCTTCGAACTCTTCGCGTGCTTTCTCGAGCGCTTTTTTCGCGCGCTGCACGGCGCGTTCCTGAGCGAGATATTTGCGGCGCAGTTCCCGATAGTCCTGTTCGAGCGCGTCGAGGTGATACTTCTTCGCCTGAATCGCGCCCGCGGTGATCTCACCCTTCCGCATGCCGTCCCAGTAATCTTTCTGCTTCGCCTTGCGGTCGGCGTCGAGCGCTTCGATCTCGACCGCGATCCCGGCCAGCGTCTGCTCTTCCTCGTCCACCTTCGCCTGGGCCTGCCCGACCTTCTGAAACGCCTCGTCCTTCTGGTCCATGATGTGGTCGAGATAGAACTGCAGGTCGTACTCGGGCTTCTTCGCCATCAGTTACTCTATCGCCTTCAAACGTTCCAGAGTTTCGTCCCAGGTGATCTTTTCGTGCGTTCCCTGGCGCAGAAACTCGTTGATCTGCTCGATCTTGTCGATTGCCTCGTCCGTCACGGCGTCCGAGCCCTTCTTATAGACGTTCATCTCGATGCGGTCGCGCTTCTGCTGATACGTCGCGTAGAGCTTCAGCAGTTTCGCGGCGGCACTCTGATGATCCTTCTCCGTCACGTCGCCGAACACGCGGCTCTTGGAATTCATGACGTCGATGGCGGGGTAGTGGCCGACTTGTGCGAGTTTCTTCGTGAGCACGACATGCCCGTCGAGAATGGAGCGCGTTTCTTCGACGACCGGATCCTCGCTGTCCTCGCCTTCCGCGAGAACCGTATAGAGCGCGGTGATCGAACCGACATCGGAATTGCCCGCGCGTTCGAGCAGCTTCGGGAGTTCGGAGAAGACGGACGGCGTGTAACCGGCGCGCGCCGGCGGCTCTCCCGTGGCGAGACCGACTTCACGCTGCGCGCGTGCGAAACGCGTCACGGAGTCCATCATGAGCATGACGTTTTTGCCCTTGTCGCGAAAGTACTCGGCGATCGCAGTGGCGACGTACGCACACTTGAGACGCACGAGGGACGGTTCGTCCGAGGTCGCCACGACGAGTACGGAACGCTTCATGCCCTCTTCGCCGAGTGACTCTTCGATAAAATCGTTTACTTCGCGACCACGTTCGCCGATCAGCGCGATCACGTTGATGTCTGCGGTGGTGTTGCGCGCGAGCATGCCGAGCAGCGTCGACTTCCCGCCACCGGCCGACGCGAAGATGCCGACGCGCTGGCCGCGGCCGACCGTGAGCACGCCATCGAGCGCGCGGATGCCGACGGGAAGCGGGTGCAGCACGCGTTCGCGCACGAGCGGATCCGGCGGGCGGGCGATGACGGGATACGTTTCCGTGGTAATGAGCGGCCCGTGCTTTTTCGCGTCGCGCGGATGGCCGAGGCCGTCGAGCACGCGCCCGAGCAGCTGGTCGCCCACGGGAACGCGAAGACAGTCGCCCGTCGAAATGACTTCGCTCTGCATGCCGATGTTCGAAAGTTCGCCGAGCGGCATCAGAAGCGCTTCGTTCCGTTCGAAGCCGACGACTTCGGCGGGGATCGGTTCGCCGTGCGCGGCGTTATGGATGTAGCAGAGTTCGCCGACGGACGCTTCGGGGAGAACCGCCTTTACGACGATTCCGATCAGGCCCGTCACGCGCCCCTTCACCTCGACAGACGAGACGCGGTCGAGCAACTGGTCGAAGCTGCCGAGATCCAGTCCGTCGGTGAGTTTGCCCATGACCTAGCCCTTCTTGTTGAGCAGCGCGCGCTCCAGCACGCGAAGCTGCGTTTCGAGGCGCGCGTCGATAATCCCGAGGTCGCTCTCCACAATGCAGCCGCCTGGGCTCACCGTGTGATCTTCGCGAAGCTCGATCTCCTTGTTCGGACCGACTTCGTCGAGCAGCTTCTTGCGGTTCTTGCGAATCGCCTTCAGATCGTCCGGGTTCACGCGCACTTCGATTCTCTTCTCGGTACCGATTCCGCGCATGGCGCGAATGACGATATCCGTGAGCGCGTCTTCGCTCTGCGCGACTTCGCGCCCGAGAATCTTGCCCGCGATCTTCACCGCCAGCTTCAAAACGTCGTCGCGCGAATCTTCGAGCAGCTTCTTGCGCTGCGCGCGAAACTCCGCAGTCAGCGCATGCAGTTCGCCGAGGCCGGCTTCGTACCCCTCGTCCTTCGCCTTCGCGCGAATGGCGTCCGCTTCGGCCTGCGCATCAGAAACAATCGATTCCGCCTGCTCCTCCGCACCCGAGAGGATCTGCTTTCCCTCTTCGCGCGCGGAGTGCACGTCTTTCTTGATGAGCTTCTTCGAGGGAGCCGGGGCCACGCTTTCGCGCGGCGCGTCTTCCGGACGGTCGCCCCCTTTGACGATCTTTCCCTTCATGCGTCCCCTTTGGCGAGCGATCCCGACGTGCTTTGGGTCAGGATGGCGCGCATGCGATCGAGTACCTCGGGCAGCGCGCTTTCGCGTTCATTACCATCTTCGTGTGCCGGGCCGGCGCCGGCCGCAATTTCGTACCAGGCCACGAGCCGCTCGCCGAGATCCCGGTGCATGCGCTGCGCGAGCACGCGCACGAACGTCGCCGGTTCACCCGCAAGCGCGAGGGCGAGCTTGCCGAGGCCGACGAGACCGACAACGTCGCCCTCGCCACCCGTTGCTTCGACCGCCTGTTTCACGAGATCGACCGCAACGCCGCTCACACGGTTCTCTTCCTCGTCCGCGCTTTCCGCGTCCGGTTGCGCCTGGCCCTTCAGCAGCTTCGCGATGCGGGCCACTTCCGCCGACTGATAATCTTTCAGAAGCCGCACGACGCCTTCACGGTGCGTGCTGCCTCCCGCGCGCGAGATCTCCCTGAGCCCCAGGTCCTGCACCAGAAGATACAGCTCGCGCGGCTTCAGCAGCAGCAGCCCGGCGGCCGGCTGTTCCTCGCGCGGGCGGTCGCCGAGCAGCGTGAACGGCGCATGTACCGTGCGGCGAAGCGCGGCTGCGAGCACAGGCGGCGGCTTCGGGACGTCGAGGTCCGTGGACTTCGCGCCGCGCATCTTCGGCCAGATCGCGCGCAGCAGCTCTTTCGGAGCGTCGCCGCGCAGACAGCCGAGCGCAAGCAGTACGAGGGCCGGCGAAATCTCCTGCAGCAGCTCGTCCGTGAGCCAGCTCCAGTGAACGCCGAGCACTTCGTCCATGCGCATGCGTTTCGTGGACGACAGCCACACGTTGCCGAGCGCGGCGCGGCGATCCGTCGGCAGCAGTCCGATCGCTTCGAACTCCTGCTCGAGATTCTGGCCTGCCAGACGGGGAACACGGGTAGCCGCATCCGTGTCAGGGGCGAACTCCGCCCAGTGCGATGCGAGCAGAAAGCCGCGCGCGAAAGATGTGGCGGCGTCGAGATTCGCTTGGATCGTTGTCATAGGCGCCTGACTGCCGGCAGTACGGTGTTCTTAAGCGTTATGTCTTCTCGGGCTCCGGAGCTTTTCCCTGCGGCGCCCGGCGAAGCCCCGAGATCTGTTTCGAAAGAGAGCGAACCCGCAGAACCATCACGATCAAGAGCAGAAGCAGCAGGCCCGCAGCTCCGGCAAGCGGCAGAAAGAACGCGGCCGGGTCCGCCCCGCCTGCGCTGGCCGTGCGCGGCGTCGTCGGGGTCTTCGCCTTGATGACGACTTTGACGTTGCGTTCGTCGAGTCGCTCGACGCTGCTCGCCACGATCCGCTGGATGTCCTGGGCGTTGATCGTTTCTTCCGGCGGCATGTTCTCCGAGCGCTTCCAGTACTTCACCATGACCGCGGCGGTCGCTTCCGGTGTCGGCTGGCCTTCGATCACCTGGCGCAGCGGATCTCTCTCCGGCACGGAGATGTGCACGCGCGCGTCGATCACGTTCGGCATCGCTTCGATCGTCTGCGCGAGTTCGCCGCAGAGCGCCTGCAGGAAGATCGCTTTTTCTTCTGTTTCTGTCGGGATGAGTTTCGCCTGGCCGAAGAACGAAGCGAACCCTTTCGGTTCGATCCGCGGGAGTTCGTTTTCGACCAGGAGCTGCCACGCTTCGCTCGCGTTACCGCTGCTTACCATGATCGTCCAGGAGCGATCCTGGCCGCTGGCCTGCACGACCTTGGTGGCTTTGATTCCGGCGTTGCGAAGGACGACGATGATGTCTTGCGCCGAAGATTCCGTAAGCCCCGAATGAAGCTCCACTTCATTGCATCCGGCAAGTAAGACGAACAGGAGTGAAGCCAGTACGGCTCGTGCCCGGGCGTGTCGTCTTCGCATATCGGTATCAACCCCCTTGAGGCGTGCGACCCGGAGGTGCGGGTCGTGATTGTTAGACGTTCGTTTGGAAGATGGTCTTCATGCCGCCGACACTGTGTTCCACGGCCTTACTCAGAACCTCCACGCTCTGCTGAATCTTGTGCGCGCGAATCTGAATCTGAAGCAGTTCGCCCTGACTGAACTCGTGCCCCGAGGACATCTTGTCCATCATGCTTTCCATCTTATTGTACTCTACGCCAAACTCGTCGAGTCTTTCGACCAATTTGTCCTTCATCGGGCCATTCGGCACCTCCGAAGTCTGGTTCTTCATCTTGAGGAAGACTTCTTTCGACTCGCGAATGCGGACAGCGAAATAGCGGACCTGCTCCGGCTGATCGAGGCCCGAGACCTTCTTGTCGAAGTCGGCCTGATAGCTCGTCATTTCCGTTTCAGTCACGGTGTTGATCTGCATCTCGACATTCGTTTCGAGCACCGCCTTCTGCGCCTCGATCTCGTGCGCGGGCGAGACGTCCTTCTGCTTCATGACCTCGTCGAACTTGGAGGGGCTGCTCTTCGTCGACTGTTCCTGCTGCGACGCGAGATTGCCGCCGGCCTCCGCTGCTTTGCGGATCGCATCGCCGCCCGCTCCTTGAATTCCGTCGACCATAATAAAACTCCTCGTGAAATGATCTGTGCCTGGGTCTTTGGGACGGGTCCTGTCGCGCCCGGCCACCCCTGCCTCGACAGGCTCGGCAGGGGTCCCCGTCCGGCGCGCCACCCGTCCCCAAACTCGGCTCGATCCAGTTTCCCGCATCGTTCGCGAGTGCGGAAGGGATTTGTGTACGTCGGCGGGCCCGGGCGGGAGCGAGGGAAAGCCTCGAATTCCATGCGCGCGGCCCTGATTTCGTTTCCTTACGCCGACTTATCTCCCGAAAGCGGCCGGAAGTTGCGCAGGATCGGGCCGCGGGCCCCGGATCCGGATTAGCAGGATCCACTTTCCCCGCTTCTGATTCCAGCCCCTGATCCCCTCCCGCACTCCGGCTCCTCAATTCCGTTCCTGATTCTTCGCGCCTCCGGCGAAACTGCTCGATGAGCAGGATTCCGGACTCCTGGCGTATAACAGCCTGGCGGGTGGCGCGCCGGACGGGGACCCCGATCGAGCTTGTCGAGATCGGGGTGGCCGGGCGCGACAGGACCCGCCAGCCTCTTATCCCCCAGGCGCCGACAACCCCTGCTCCTCGCACAGTTTCAGCAGCTTCTTCAGCGCGCGCGCATGGAGCCGGCTGGTCCACGACTTCGACAAACCGACCTTCGCGCCGGCCTCCTCGAGCGTCTTGTTATGGAAATAGTAGTCTTCAATCACGGAACGCTCTTTGTCGTCGAGCTTGTGGACCACTGCCCTCATGAGTCCGGCAATCTGATTAACTTCTGTTATATCATGAGGATCCTGGGTTTCGTCCGCGATTTCGATCGGGGCTTCGTCAGAATCCATCGACAGCAATTTTGCAGTGGCTATGTTCTCGATCAAGTCTTTCGTCTGCTCGATCTGCTCCTCTACGGAGATCAAACCGGGTCTGCTTCGTTCGCTTTCAGCCGAGTCTTCGAGAATCTCGTTGCTCGCAGCCTCGTAAGTGACGGTTTTGCGGTCCTTTGCGTGATCACGCGCGTTGAACCACGTCATCTTCCGGATGCCGTCGAAGATCGCGCCCCGGATCCGGTAATACGCGAACGTCTTGAAAAGAACGCCGCGTCCCGCGTCGAATCGGCGGCTCGCCTCGATCAGACCGATCTGGCCGAAGCCGACGAGATCCTCGACGTCGACGAAGCTCGGGAGCGAGCGCAGAATCTTGTGCGCCAGTGCTTCGACCAGCGGAAGATGTTGCTCGACAAGCTGTTCTGCGGTTTGATTCACCGATAGTGCCCTAACCCCTTACGCAACCACGAGTTGAGAATAGCATGCCGAGACGGTGCGATGTCAACGAATGGAACGGTCCGCGGAAGGGAGGCGCGCGATCGTTTCCTTCATTATAATAGGCGAGCGGACGGCGCGGCAGAAAATCCGCTCAGAGTGAAACCGGGCCGAGGACGAGATCGTATACAAAGTAGCGAGACCGTAAACCGACAGGTTTTCAATCGAGGGAGAAGAGATCCACATGTTTCGGAACAACGCGCACATTCTCGGAGTGACGCTGATGCTCGCACTTGCACTCGGCTTCTCATGCGGCGACGACAACACGGTCGACCCGGGCGATCAACCGATTCGCGTGCCGGGCGATTTCGCGACGATCGGAGAGGCGATCGCGGCCGCGAAGGCGGGCGACACGATCGAGCTCACGGCGGCGATGTATTCGTTCGACAAAGCGATCGTGATCGCGGCGAAGTCGGACCTTGTCATTCGCGGCGCGACGGACTCGGGCGAGCGGCCCGTGCTGCAGTTCGGAACCGGAATCAGCACCGACGCGATCTCGATCGAAAGTACATGCATGAACGTCACGATCGAAGGAATCGAGATCGAACCCGCTCCCGGCCTGACGTATCGGCACGGGATCACGATTCGCGGCGCCGGCACCGAAGTGCGCGACTGCTGGATCGAAGACGCGCGCTCCAACAGCATCAACATGCCGAGCGCGGTCGCGGAAGTGCTGATCGAGCGGAACTACCTGATTCGGTCGGGGCTCTTCGGCGTGTCGTGCAACGCGGGCGCCAACCCCACTGTCCTGCGCAATACGATTGTCGACACGGGTGACTGCGGACTCTATTCGTTCGACTCGGCGCCCATGATGATGCGGAACATCGTCGTGCGGAGCGCGAACTGGGGTATTGCCGTCTTCGGCACCACGCTTCCCACAATTGCTTGCAACGCGCTCTATCAGAACATCACGGCCGACTATTCACCGCTCGCGCCCGCGGCCATGAACGACATCCAGGCCGACCCCGTGTTCTGCGAGGAGACCACGTTTTCGCTGATGCACACCTCGCCGTGCACCGCCGAAAACAGCGTGACGTGCGGTGTGATCGGCGCGAGTGATGAAGTGTGTGAGGGGTCGTAGGACTTCGGCAGATCAGAAACTTCACCTACTGCCCGCGGTACTTTGCCATCCATTCGTTCTGGAAATCGACGAGGTCCTTTTCGTGCGGGGGCGCGATGTCATCGACGAACGGCGCGGCGTCGCGCGGAAGCACGAGGCGCTGGCCGGCCGCGATCGGCTGCATGTCGTCTTTGCTCGCGCCGATCATGGCCGTTCCTTCGTGCACGCAGATGCAGGTCGCCCCTTCGTCGCGATAAACAGAAACCATCGTACCTCTCACTTCCACGATTCCCTCCGGCGTCGACATTGCGATGGTGTGCCCGGGGAAGTCGTTGCCGGTCATGAAGCGCACTTCGCCGTCTTCAAGCGAACCGAACCAGCTCGTCGGATCCGACGCGGACACGATCGGCACGGTAAAGTCGGCGCCCGACGACGCCTGGAAGAGCAGTACGTCGCCGAACGAGATTACGAACTCCGATCCTTCGCCCACGCGCACGTGCGCGCCGGGACGGATGGCGCTGCGGACATCGATCGCGCTGCCGGTTTCGAAGCGTATGCCGTCGACGACGATCGGGCCGACGTGCTGAAGGTCCGCGACTTCGATGAAAGAGCGCGGCTTGAGAGCGACATAGAGCAGCAGGGCGGCCGTAACCGCGAGGGCAACGCCATACCAGAGTGGGCGCTTCGTGCGCACGCGCTTCGGCGCGGCGCCCTTGCGTGGCGACCGCCGTGTGCGGCGGCCATCGGGATAGATCGCGGCTTCCGCATCGTCCATAGCGTCGGCTCGCGCGGCGCGTGCGTCGTCAAGGCTCGCATCGGAACGCGCGACGGCGTCATCGACAAGCGGCGCCCGATTCACGATCGCGCCCGAAACGAAGTCCGCGCGCAACGAATCACGGAATGCCGCGTCGGGGCGTTCGCCGGGACTATCACCGGGACGATCGCCGGCTTCAGGCTCGGCGTCGGCGTCCGTGCCTGCGCGCGCAGCCCCGGCACCGAGCGCACGCACGCGTTCCCGCACGGCGAGCTCTTCAGGCGTCAATTGTTCGTCGCGTTCGTTCATGTCTTCTCGTTCACTCATAGCGACTCGGGCCTTTCACCCGGCATTTCCAGCAGAGGCGGCAGTATCGTGGCGAGCGCCTTCAACGCGCGCGAGTACCGTTTACGAACGGCAGCGTGACTCGCGCCGACGAGTTCGGCGATCTTGTCATGCGCCAGCCCCTGATAATCGTGCAGCACGACCACGGTGCGCAGCCCCTCGGGAAGCTCGCGAAGCGCGGCCTGCACGATCGCCCGCTCCTCGTTTCGTATCGCCGCTCCTTCGGGCGAATCCTGATCGGCCGCCACGCGCTCCTGCAGTCCGGGCTCGTCCTCCCACGACGAAGTCTGGTTCGTGCGGCGGCTCTTCTCGCTCCGCCAGAGATCACGACAGACGTTGTACGTGATCGTCGTGAGCCACGGCCTCGGGTCGCGCGCCGTATCGATCCGATCGATCGCCCGGTGCACGCGCAGGAAAACTTCCTGCGTGACGTCCTGGGCCGTCTCCCGGTTTCCGACCAGATGAAAAGCCAGTCCGTGAATCATCGAGAAGTAATGATCGAAGAAGGCGCCGAGCGCATCGCCGTCGCGGGATTTGGCGCGCTCGAGCAGATCGAGGGGGGGCGGCGGAATGGCATGTGTGGCCGGAGCGTTTTCGGCCCCCGACTGCCCGGCGCCCGCACCGCCGGAACCGCCCTCGGAGGATGTCCCCCCGTGGTGCAGCAGCCGACGCCATCGCCTTGCAAAACTTCTCGCCATGAATTACGTTTCCCGGCCGGAACTGTGCCGTGCCCGCTCAAAAATTATTGAGAGCCTGGCCCGGTCACACTTCGGAATGCCCCTCGTAAGCTCTGTGGATCTAAAACGATTCCTCTACCATGCTAGCAAGCTCAGGGAAACCAAGAAAGGGAAACCGCATGCTCGGGAAACTCCAGACATTGCTCTATTTCGTTGTGGCGCTGATGATTGCGCCGCTCGTAGGCTGCGGGGACGACGATAACGACGGCCCCATGAATCCAGGCAGCACCTCGAAAACCTTCCGCGTGACGATCACAAACACTTCAGGCGATTTCGATTTCCCCGTCAGCGGCGCGTTCTCCGTGCCGGTGGGCGCGGCGGAAGCGGGCGCGATCGGGCCGGGCCAGGCGTACGAATTCCGCGTCGGCGCAACTCCGGGACAGGCGCTCTCCTTCGCGACGATGATGGTGCAGTCGAATGACCTCTTCTTCGCCCCGGACGGCGACGGCATCGCGCTGTTCGACGGGTCGGACAACGCCATCAGCGGCAACGTGACCGACCAGATCCAGCTCTGGGACGCGGGCACGGAAATGAACGAAGAGCCGGGCCTCGGCGTGAACCAGGCGCCACGTCAGGCGGGCGAGAACACGGGGGCCGACGACGCGGACAACACGGTGCGCCTCGTGAGCGACGCGTTCACGTATCCGGCCGTCGGCGACATGATCGAAGTGACGATCACGCACGAAGGCGGCAACACGTTCCTGGTTCGCATTGAGAACGTCTCTTCGGTCGGCACGCTCGTGACATCCACGAACGAAATGCTCGCCGTGCCGATGGCGCCCGGGATCTTCGTCGTGCATGCGGGCGCGAATCCGTACTTCACGGCGGGTTCGCCCGACGCCGGTGACGGGCTGGAAGCGCTGGCCGAAGACGGAAGCGCAGCCGGTCTCGCGGCATACCTCGGCACGATGACGGGCATCGGCACGCCGTTCGCACCGGGCGTCTGGGCCGTGCATACGACAGACGGTCCGTTCTTCGACGACAACGTCGCCTATCGCGGGAACGGGATCGAAGCGCTCGCGGAAGACGGCGATCCGGCCGCGCTTTCGACTGCGGTCATGAGCCGGGCGGGCATTGAAGCTTCAGGCGTGTTCAACACACCGACAGGCGCCGCCGGGCCGGGCGCTCTGACCCCGGGCGCCACGTACGTGTTCGAGTTCGACGCGTCCGACGGTGACCGTCTCTCGCTCGCGACGATGTTCGTGCAGTCGAACGATCTCTTCGTCGCGCCGGACGACATGGGCATTGATCTCTATGCCGGCGGGTCGGCGCTTTCGGGTGACATCACGGCGATGTTCGCTCTCTGGGACGCGGGCACCGAAGCGAATCAGTGGCCGGGCGCCGGACCGGACCAGGCCCCGCGGCAGGCCGGCGCGAACACGGGCGCGGCAGATGCCGACAACATCGTGCGCCTCGTCGACGACGAATACGATTATCCCGACCTGGACGACGTCATCCGGATCGACATCGAAGTCGTTCCGTAGGAAGAGGGACGGGTCCTGTCACGGCGGACAGCCCCTGGCCGGGAATACTCCCGGCCGGGGCGCCCGTCCGCCGCACCACCCGTCCTTCTTCAGCTCCACTCGGCGTGTGGAATCCGGACTCGGGACTGTCGGGCATGGGAGAGTGATCGGCCGCCACCCCGGTTTCATCACGATTGGCAATTTCACTTTTTGGTTAATTAACCAAAAGGTGAACTCCACGAATCGGGCGGAACGGAAGCAACAAACGAGAACGCCAGGCCCCGTACAATTCCGTGCAAGTACGACGAGCCGGGCCCCGATGGCCGACAGTCCCGGACCTGCCCGGACGCCCGCAATCAGGCCCTCCTAAACCTGCGCCCCCCTCGCGTCGAAAAGCTGTGATAGGATTACTATCACAGAACGACCCGCGCGGAGCACGTCATGGCATTACACGACTCGAACAAGCCGATCCCGATCTCGGACCTGAACGCGCCGGATCTCTATCTGAACCGCGAACTCTCGCTGCTCGAGTTTCACAAGCGCGTGCTGCACCAGTCCATGCGCCCGGAGACACCGCTTCTCGAGCGCCTGCGGTTCCTGACGATCTCGACGTCCATTCTCGACGAGTTCTTCGAGGTTCGCGCGGCCGGCCTCAAGGAACAGATCTCCCTCGGCCTTTCGAACACGGGCCCGGACGGCATGGGCCCTTCGGAGACACTCGCGCGCTGTCGCGAAATCGTTCTGGAGCTCGTGGAAGGCCAGTACCGCAATCTGCATGAAATCATGGATCGCGAGCTGCCCGAGAAGGGCATCGTTCTGTATCGCCGCCAGAATTTCAGCGAACCGCAGATCGAGTGGGCGGAACGCTACTTCGAAGAGAACGTTCTGCCGGTTCTCACGCCGATCGGACTCGATCCGGCGCATCCGTTCCCGCGCATATTGAACAAGAGCCTGAACTTCATCGTATCGCTCGAAGGCAAGGACGCGTTCGGGCGGAAGGGGCGCTATGCCATCGTGCAGGCGCCGCGGGTTCTGCCGCGTGTCATTCGCATGCCTGACGAAGTCGCCGATGTGGCGCACGGGTTCATGCTGCTTTCTTCGATGATGCATCTGCATGTGGAGAAACTGTTCCCCGGCATGCGCATTACCGAGTGCCATCAGTTCCGCGCCACGCGCAACAGCAACCTCTGGATTCACGAAGACGAAGTGCAGGACTTCCTGCACGCACTCAAGGGGGAACTCCCGCAGCGCCATTTCGGGAGCGCGGTGCGGCTCGAGGTTTCGAAGTCGTGCCCGGACGAAATGGTCGACTATCTACTGAACCAGTTCGAGCTGAAAGAGACGGACCTCTACCGCGTGGACGGGCCTGTGAACCTGCACAGGCTCGAGGAAATCTACGATCTGGTCGATCGTCCCGAGCTCAAATACACGCCGTTCATTCCCGGCATTCCGAGCAAGCTCGCGGGGCGCGGCGGCATGTTCGACACGCTGCGCAAGACCGACGTGTTTCTGCACCATCCGTATCAGGGTTTCGGCCCCGTGCTCGATCTGCTGCACGAAGCGGCGGAAGATCCGCACGTCATGGCGATCAAGATCACGATTTACCGCACGGGCATCGACTCGCCGATTACGAAAGCCCTGATCGCGGCGGCGCGGGCGGGCAAGGAAGTCACCTGTATCGTGGAGCTTCGCGCGCGTTTTGACGAAGCGGCAAACATCGAACTCGCGTCGCGCCTGCAGGAAGCGGGCGCGAAAGTGGTGTACGGCGTCGTGGGATTCAAGGCGCACGCGAAGATGATTCTCGTCGTCCGTAAAGAGGCGAACGAACTCAAGCGCTACGTGCACCTCGGCACGGGAAACTACAACGTCTCGACAGCGAAGACATATACGGACTTCGGACTCATGACGAGCGATCCCGAGATCGGCGAAGATGTGCACGCCCTCTTCCAGCAGCTGACGGGCGTCAGTCGAACGGGCCAGCTCAAGCGATTGATACAGACGCCGTTCGACCTGCACAAATGGCTGATCGAAATGATCCACACGGAAACCGAGAACGCGCGCAAAGGGAAAGACGCGTGGATCGTGGCGAAGATGAACTCGCTCGTCGAACGCGGCGTGATTCACGCGCTGTACCGCGCGTCGCAGGCGGGCGTTCGCGTGAACCTCGTCGTGCGCGGCATCTGCTGCCTGAAGCCCGGTATCACAGGAGTGTCGGAAAATATTCAGGTGCGGTCGATCGTCGGCCGCTTTCTCGAGCATCATCGCCTGTTCAGCTTCTGCGGCGGCGGACGCCCGCAGACGTACTGCAGCAGCGCCGACTGGATGCCGCGCAACTTCTTTCGCCGCGTCGAAATCGCGTTTCCCGTACGAGGGAAGAAGCAGCGTTCGCGTGTCATGGAAGAGGGCATCCAGGCCATGCTCGAAGACAACTGCACGGCCTGGGAGATGCTGCCGGACGGCACGTATTCGCTCCAGACTCCGGGCAGCACGCCTCCGTTCGACGCGCAGGACGAACTGCTCAAATCTCTCTGCCAGCAGTACGGCTAGATCGCGCAGGGAATGGACGACCTCTACCTCCCCCGTATCAACCGCGTAATCGACTACGTGAGCGAGAATCCGGAATCGGACTTGTCGCTCGAAGCGCTTGCGAAGATCGCGCACTTCTCTCCGTTTCATTTTCATCGCGTGTTCAAAAGTGCGGTCGGCGAAACGCTGAACCAGTTCGTCAATCGCATTCGTCTCGAACGCGCGGCCGACCTGATGCGCGCCGATCACAAGCTGCGGGTCATCGACGCGGCCATTGCGTGCGGGTACGAATCCGCGGAAGGTTTCTCGCGCGCGTTCAAACGGCTGTACGCAATCTCGCCCGGCTCGTGGGACCGGCACATTCCCCTCAAAGTTCGCAAGATCGGTCAAGTGGTGGGTCAGTTCCCCTCGTATAGTTCGGAAGAGCTGCGGAAGGCGGCGTCACGGCTTCCCGTCGAAATTCTCGCTCGCAGCGAAGAACGACTGGCCTACGTTCGTGTCTTCGACGCGTACAACAACTGGCCGAGAGTCGTCGAAGCGCACGACACGTTGCTCGCGTGGTACCGGTCGCACGCCTCGCCCACGATGCCGCCGCGTCTGTACGGGATGTCGCAGGACGATCCCGACGTCACGCCGCTTTCGCTCTGCCGGTTCGACTGGTGCGTCGCGATTCCGGACGAGTGGCCCGTGCCGGCGCCGATGGGCGAACGCCGCTTCCCGGCCTGCCGCGTCGCCGCCATTCACGCGCGGGGGGATCTGGTCGAGCTCGATCTCGTGAACCAGTACCTCTGGCGCTACTGGTTGCCGCGCAGTCGCTATCAGCCGGACAACCTGCCGGGCATGGAAATCTATCGACGCCTCCCGGACGACATCGGATGGGAAACGTACGACATGCTCTGCGCGATTCCGGTCGTGGAACTGTAACGCTGCGGAAACCTCGCAGCCGATAGGGGAGAGAAATGGATCTCGGTAATTTTTCCGTCAGCCTCGCCGTGAAGGATATCGCCACTTCGCGCGCATTCTACGAGAAGCTCGGCTTTCAGAAGATCGACGGCGACGAAGAACAGAACTGGCTCATCCTGCGCGCGGGCGATATCGTGATCGGTCTCTTCCAGGGAATGTTCGAGAAGAACCTGCTCACGTTCAATCCGGGCGATGTGCGCGCGATCGAGAAGACCCTGAAGCAGAACGGCGTTGCGCTGATCGAAGAGGCGAAGGGGGACGCGGGCCCCGCCCATATCACGCTCGTCGATCCGGACGACAATCCGATCCTCATCGACCAGCACGACACGAAACACGAGCCGTCCGTCCCCCAGCCGCCCGGGCGCATGGCGTGGCTCGACCTGACCGTGCCGAACGCAAAAGAAGTGAGCGATTTCTACGCCGCCGTGGTCGGCTGGGAAGTCGAGGCCGTATCGCTCGGCGACTACGACGACTACAGCGTGCTGTACGCCGGGAAGGCGTCGGCCGGCATCTGCCACAAGAAGGGCGGCAACAGCCACCTGCCGTCGCAGTGGATGCCGTACTTTACCGTGAACGACATCGACGAGAGCATTGCCGGTGTCACGAAGCACGGGGGCGAAGTCATCGCGGAGCCGCGCGGCGCGGCAGGCAGTCGCTACGCGGTGGTGCAGGATCCGGGCGGCGCAGTCTGTACGCTGCACGAAGGGAAGTAGGAGGAAGCGGGGGGGAAGCAGGGGGGGCACACGACACGCCGGGACAGTTGCTCTTCGCCGGGGAAGCGCTTCGCTACACCGGGTTCAGCACAAAGCGGAACGAAGTGCCCTTCCAGAGACTCTCTTCGCGTTCGAGATCGGCAAGCGTAAGCGGGTGTTCGTGCAACCAGTCTTCTGAGATATCGAGAACGACTTTCTTGCCCCCGTTCTTGATATGAAGCTCGAGGTCGGACGGAAGTTCGGGCGAGCGGCTTCGATACACGAGAACGGCGATGCGAAGCAGGATCACGAGACGAATGGCGAGATCGGCTTCCTTGTCCGTGAGTTCTTCGAAATATTGATCGGAGAGCTTCTTGCGATGGCATCGAATGACATGAGCAAGGATGCGCTGTTCGCTCGAAGCGAAGCCGGCAAGGTCACTCGCGGAAACCAGATACGCGCTGTGCTTGTGATACCCGGAGTACGAAACCGCAAGGCCGATCTCGTGCAGCTTCGCGGCCCAGCTCAACAACTGTTTCGCCGCATCACCGTCGAGCTTCCATTTGTCCTGTGTCTGGTCGAGCAGAGATACCGCAAGTTCTTCGACGCGCCCGGCGTGCTCGGCATCGGCACGATACTGCGTCATGAGGCGCTGAATCTCGAGGTCGCGCACGTCCCGCTGACGCATGCGGCCCATGAGATCGAACAGCACACCTTCGCGCAGCGCACCGAGTGACCGATCCATCGACTTGACACCCAGGCTGCGAAAGACGGCGATCAGGATCGCGAGGCCCCCGGGCAGCACGGGCTGGCGTTCGGGCGCAAGGCCCGTCAGCTCGATCTTGTCGACGTGCTTCGCAGCAATGAGATGCTCCCGCAGCTCATCGAGACCGCCCGGGGTGATGAACGGGCCGCTAAAATCATTCGCGCCCACAAGATCGTAGATCGCGTTGTTGGTGCCGGACGTGCCGATGGCGTCGGCCCAGCCGAGCGACTTGAGCGAGGCCTTGATCGGGCGAAGCTTGAGCGCGGCAGCGAGGTCGGCCTTCTCGAACGACTCCTCCGTGATCTTGCCGTTCTTGAAATGCTTGCGGCTGAAATGCACGCAGCCCATGTCGAGGCTGTGAACCTGCATGACGCGCGTGCCTTCGCCGATGATGATTTCTGTGCTGCCGCCGCCGATATCTACGATCAGATGCCGGTCGTCGGAGAGGCCCTGCGAATAGCGAACGCCCTGGTAAATCAGGCGCGCTTCTTCATGCCCGGAGATGATGTCGATCGGAATGCCGAGGATATCGGACGCCTTCGCGATGAACTCCCAGGCGTTCGAGGCGCGCCGCAGCGTATTCGTTCCGACGGCGCGGACGCGCTGGGGATGCACGGTCGCCAGCATCTGGCTGAAACGCGAGATGCATTCGAGCCCGCGCTTCTGCGCCTTTTTCGTGAGCTGCATGTTTTCGTCGAGGCCGTCTGCCAGGCGCACGGTCTCTTTCATCTTGTCGACGACGCTGAACGAACCTTCCTCGACGCGCGCGATGATCATGTGAAAGCTGTTCGAGCCGAGATCGATCGCGCCGAGAACTTCCCCCTGTTCGATCTCCGCCGGGGCACCGTCGTTGGAAAGGCGCCGTATCATGAAGACTCGCCTCCCAGTCGGCGCAGCGTCCTCGGCGGATGCAGCCAGAGAAGCTCGCCGCCGCTTTGCGGAACCCACTCGATCAGCGCCGCGCCGGCCTTCTTGAGCGTGCAGAACGTGAAACCCATGTCGAGTGCCGCGCTGACGAGGTTATCGAGGTGCGGACGATGGCCGGTACAGAGAGCGGAGTCGGGGTTGTCGCGCGCGAGGAGTTTCAGGAAGTCGTCGGGATCCGCGAACGGGAGCAGCGTGTCGGTTTCGCGAATCTCGATCGGGGCGAGCGGCAGCGCTTCGCATGCGAGTTCGGCCGTTTCACGGGCGCGGCGATACGGACTCGAATAGATCGCTTCCGCCTCGACGCCGAGCCAGGCGAGACCGCGCGCCGCAAGCCGCGTCTTTTCGATGCCGCGTGGTGTCAGCATTCGTTCGGGGTCTTCGGGGCAGGCGGGATCCATGCGATCGATCGCAATCCCATGTCGAAACACGCAAAGCCTCACCCCGACCCTCCTTCACGCACAAAAACGGCGCGAATTTCTCCCTGCGGCCAATCTAGAGTTCGGCGCGGACGTTGTACAGTACATTCGCGAACGTCGGCGCGCCGCACGTGGCCGGTCACGCGCCTTGCTCGCACCGCGCTCAGTCGTCTTTCGTCAGCACGCCGCGAATCCGGCCCAGCTCGCCGAGCTTTTCACTTGCGAGTTCGGGATACTGCGGATCCATCTGCGCGAGCGCGTCGCGAATCGTTTCGGCCACGGTCAGGCGCAGGAACGGTTTGTCGTCGGCCGGAATCGCGTACCACGGCGCATGCGGAGCGGACGTTGCCCGGAGCGCCTCTTCGTACGCGTGCATGTAATCTTTCCAGAAGCCGCGCTCCTTCAGGTCCGACTCAGAGAATTTCCAGTTCTTGCGCTGGTCGTCAATTCGCGACAGAAAACGGTTCTTCTGTTCCTCGGGCGAAACATTCAGCCAGAACTTCAGGATGCGCGTCCCGTTTCGTGCGAGGTGCAGCTCGTGATCGCGGATCGACTGCATGCGGTTTGCCCAGAACTCGTCGCTCGGGGTCGGGTCCATCAGGCGCTGGCCCTTCAGGTACTCGGGGTGTACGCGCACCACCAGCACTTCCTCGTAGTAGCTGCGATTGAAGACGCCGAAACGCCCCCGCTCGGGCAGCCGCCGCGCGGTGCGCCAGAGGAAGTCGTGGTCGAGCTCTTCCGTGCTCGGCTGCTTGAACGACGAAACCTGGAACGCGGCGGGGTTGACACCCGTGAAGACCGCGCGAATGGTGCTGTCCTTGCCCGCGGCGTCCATCGCCTGAAACACGAGCAGTATGGCGCGCTTGTTCTCGGCGTACAGCTTCCGCTGCAACGTGTCGATTTCGCCGACGACTTTCTCGAGCCGCTTCTTGCGCTTCTTCTTGTCGTTTCCGTCGTCGGGCGGGCCGGTCGGCGCGTCCGCCAGTTTCCAATTCCCGTCAAACGGAACGAGATACGAATTATCCGTGAACTGAGTCATCGCCATCCTTCCTCAACTCTTCGCCCGCTGCAGTTCATCCCACGCCTCGACGGCGCGACGCTGATGCGGAATCGTGATCGACCCGCCGACCACCAGCCCGATCGTCAAAGTTTCCATGTACTCTTCGTTCGTCACGCCCTCTTCATGGCACCGGATCGTGTGATACTTGATGCAGTCGTCGCAGCGCAGAACGAAGGACGCCACCAGCCCCAGAAGCTCCTTCGTCTTCTTCGGCAGCGCGCCGTCGCGATACACCTGGCCGTCCAGGCTGTAGAAGCGTTTCCCTTCGAGACCATTGTACTGCTGCACGATATCATTCAGCCGTGCGCGCTCTTTCTGAAACTGATCGACGATTTTTTCAGGCATCAATCTCTCCATTGGGTTTGCCGCGGCGGCGGCTTCGAAAATAGACAAGAGCCATGACGATCCAGGATGCTCCCGTGGCGAAGAGCCCGTTTCGGAACGAGTGTGGCTTGTACTCCATGATGACCGTGTGGGTGCCGGGCGGCACGGCCACGCCGCGGACAATACCGAATACGGGTACGATTTCGCGGGCCCCGCCGTCAACGGTCGCCTCCCAGCCTGTCATATACGCGTCGGCGATCACGAGCATCTGTTCGGTCGTGGCCTTTGTTTCCACTTCGATTCGATTCAGTCCGTCGTAAATCACACGAACGGAACCGGGAACGGCTTCGGGCGAACCGATCGCGCCCTCGCCCACCCAGAGCACTTCGCGTGCCGGATCGATCGGGGGGACGCGTCCCGGGATAATCCGGTGCGCGAGCTTCCGCTGCATCTGCTCATCCGTCACGCCGTGCGCCATGGGGGCGAGCCGGATACGTGGCAGGTACTCGTCCCTCTCCCATACCGTGAAGTCGTCCGTGCCACGGACCGTCCATCCCTGCCCGCTGAAACCGTAACGGCTCGGAGCGCCCTTCGCTACGAGAGCGCGGATGGCCAGGACGTCCCAGATCGGGTGGTTCAGCACGAACTCCGACTGCGGCGCCACGATACGCCGGCCGCTCCAGATCCCGTGCGAAAAAAGGTTCTCGCCGGTGGCCCGTTCCAGCGCCTCCCCGACAAGGCGGTTCGAAAGCGCGTTGTACCCCTGCACGTCACGAATCCGAAACGGAATGTTCGTCGAAGGCGGAAGCACACTCGAGGTGACGTCCTTGCTCCCCGGGTCTCGCTGAAAGCGCATCATGCGGCCGCCGCCGGCATCTCCCTCTTTCAGCACCGACGTGAGATTCTCGATCGACGGCGTCATGCTGTGCGCCGCGCCCGGGTCTTTCGCTCCCTGGTAGGCAAGCCCCACCCAGAACAGGTGCGACGCTCCCAGAACCAGCGGCGCCAGTGCGCGAACGACGGGGACGGGAATGAGAAGTATCAGCCCGGTGGCGACCCCGAAACCGGCGGCCCATCCGGTGCGCATCACGATTCCTTCGGCTGTTTCCGGCATAAGGTCATCCCCGGCGCGCAGTCCTTCGAGAAGATCCGCGTGCAGTATGGCGGGCATCTCCGCGGCATGAGAACGCACGTAGAAGTAGCCCGCGACGCAAACCAGGATCGTGAGGGCGCCGAACGCGCGAATCCAGAACACGCGCCCGTATTCACGCAGCAGAAAATGGGCGCCCCAGGCGGCCGTGACGAACTGCGCGAGGACGATCCAGCTCGCGAGACGGTCGACGCGGGCGACCGCGAAGCCGGGGAGAAAGCGATGCGCGATCGCAAGAAGCGGTGTCGCGAACGCGAGGCCGCACGTAACGAGAAGCAGGACGAGCCAGGGAAGAACGCGGCCGCGATTCTCCTTTCGCACCCCGAACACGATCCCCAGGATCACGAGCAGAAAGAGAGGAGTGCCGACCGAGAGAGAAGTGAACGACGTACGATGAAAATGTTCTTCCTCGTCGGCGAACCGGGCGCCCCAGGCATCCGATGTCTGGCTCGAGCCGAAGAAGTCCGGGACGAGCAGGCGCAGCAGATCCACCGATTGAAACGCACCGGAGGCTACGGTCTCGTACGAGAGGTCCGCGCGTGCGGAGTGACGCGCGAGTTCCGCCGTAGGAAGTATCTGCACGGCCGCGAGGCCGACCGCGAGCACGCACATCATCGTTCCGTAACCGAGCACGCGCCGCCACCGCCCCGTACTTCCTTCGCGGAGGAACAGGTTCATCGCGAGAATCGCAAGTGTGGCATAGACAGTGTGAACCGCGGTTTGTGGCTGCCCCGCGAGAAACTCCTGACACCAGATCAGGGCCCCGAGCAGCGCGTGCGCGGCATTCGGTTTTCGCACGAGGCGAAGTGTGATCCAGAGGCACCATGGCGCCCACGCCGCGGCCGCAAAGAATGTGGGCAACCCGAAGTTCTTGTAGAAATACTCATTGAAGCCGAATGCCACGGCCGCGAGTCCGCAGACCACCGGCACGATCCCGAGCGAGCGCGTCAGTACGTAAAACCCGATGGCCCCGATCACGCAATGAATCCAGAGATAGAGCGGAAACTGCTTCTCGGGACTCAGCAGAAAGAGCGGCCAGTTGATCGGATAGAAGACCTGCGTTTGAATGTCGGCGAGATACGGCGTGCCGCAGAACGAGTACGGATTCCAGAGCGGAAATTCGCCGTTCTCGCGCGCGAGGTCCAGGAACTGGCGGCGCGGATAGTACGAAAGCGCGAGGTCAGGCTGAAAGTGCGGCTTTACATGCTCCTTGACCTCACTCCACGGTGTCCAGCGGGCCGGATCGGTCGTCCAGAATATTTTACCCTGAAAGAAAAACGGCCAGAAGTAGAGGAAGGTCGTGATCAGAATCCCGGCCAGCACAATCGTGTTCGTGCGCCGGGGACTCATCGCGCACCCCGGGCGCGGAAAGCGCGGAACGCGCGCACGAAGAGCGTTCCCAGAATCGCAAGGCCCGCAAGAGAAAGCGCGCCGCCCAGGCGGAACGCATTCGGCCCGTACGTGAAGAGAACGGTGTGCGCGCCCGCGGGCATGATCACCGCGCGCACGAGTCCATAGGCGGCCAGAACCGGCGCCGGTTCGCCGTCGATCGTGGCTTTCCAGCCCGGGTCGTACGAGTCGGCGAGAACGAGTACGCAGTCATGATCCGCGGCCACTTCGATCGTCACCTGATTCCATTCGTCCTCGGTCACGCGCGCACGGCCCGCGCCGCCGATGATGCGAACTGTCGTGCTCCCGTTCACCAATCCCTCGCCTGCCCAGATCGCCTCGTGCGCGGGATCGAACGCGCCGGCGTCCACGCGCCTCGCCAGCTCGTCCGCGTTCACTCCCTCGCCGCGCGGGACGAGCCGTGCGCGCGGAAGAAACTCCCTGTTCTCCCACGTGTAGAACCCGTTCCTGCTCACGAACGTCCAGCCCTTCGCGCGTGGGGCCTCCGGCTGTCCGGGCGCGAGATGGCTCACGATGACGCGCGTGGAAAGCGCATCGAACAACGGATGCTCGAGCGAGCGCGTCTGTTCGGGTTCCACGATGCGCCGCCCCGCCCAGAGCCCGTGCGAGAAGAGGTTCTCACCTGTTGCCCGTTCGAGCGCATCCCCGAGAC
The DNA here is from genome assembly GCA_029262235.1 of Candidatus Eiseniibacteriota bacterium. Taxonomy (GTDB): domain Bacteria; phylum Orphanbacterota; class Orphanbacteria; order Orphanbacterales; family Orphanbacteraceae; genus JABDJQ01. The sequence goes on from JAJCZU010000010.1 coordinate 54,054, forward strand.
CGCGCGGCGAGAGCGCGTTGTACCCCTGGACGTCGCGAAGCGCGAACGGCACGTTCGTCGAAGGCGGAATCACGGACGAGAAAGTATAGAAGCCGCCCGCGTCCCGTCCGAAGCGCGCGAAACGACCGCCGCCGGCGTCGCCCTCGTCCAGTCTCGTGCGCAGCTCCGCAATCGCGGGATCGTCGCGCAGGATTTCGTCGACATCACGAAGGCCGCGATACGGAAGTCCGATCTGAAAAAGCTGGGCGGCGGCCAGGATGAACGGCAGCGCAGCGGCGATTCTTCCGGCGGGGAGAAAGAACGCGAGCGCCGTGCCCCACGCAAAGAGCGCCGCGGACTGCGTGCGGGTCACGATCGCGGCCGCCTGTTCGGGCGCCAGCGTCGCGGGCGGCGGCAGCGCGCGCAGGGATCCGAGTTCGTACGGCATGTACGGCGCGTGGCCGCGCACCCAGAAGTACGTGGCCGCAAAGGCGAGCACGATGGCGCCGCCGAATACCTTGCGCATGACCCCCGCCTTGTCGTCGCGAAGGGAACGCGCCGCGAAAGCCGCCATGACGAACTGACACAGGATCAGAAAGTACCCCGCCCGGTCGACGCGCGAGAAGCGAAAGCCCGGCAGGTACTCGTACGCGAGCTTGAGGAGCGGCGTGCCGAACGCGACGAGCGCTACCAGCACGAACAGCACCGCGAACGGCAGAACGCGCTTCCGTATTCCCGGTACGAACAACGACCAGAGCGCCAGGATCGCAATCGGCGTACCGGCGGAAATGGCGCTGAACGCGATCCGCAGAAAGTGATTGTTCCCGCGCGAGAAAAGATTCGACCAGCCGTCTCCCGTCACGGGCGTGCCGAGGAAATCGGGAATCGCGATCCGGATCCATTCCACGGGATGGAACGAGCCGGAGAGCATCGTGGCGTACGAAAGGGAAGCGCGCGCCGAACGACCCGCGAGTTCGGCCGTCGGCAGAAGCTGAACGGACACGAGCAGTACGGTAAGACCGCCCGCCAGAAAGAGCGCGCCGAGACCGCGCGGCGTGATGCTGTGCGCAGCGGGCGTGATGCCATGGCCGGCGCGCGTGCCGCTATGGTCAGTGGGCGAGCTGCCGTCATCAGCCGGTGAGCGGCCGAACCGGCGTACGAGAAAATCGACCGCAAGCAGGATCATCGTGACATACGCGATCTGGATCACCGTTTGCGGCTGCCCGGCGAGAAACGTGATCGCCCAGACCAGGGCCGCGGCCGCGATCCGGTCGGCCGTGGGCGCACGCGCCACACGATAGGCGCAGGCAATTGCCCAGGGTGCCCATGCCGCCGTCGCCAGAAACGTCGGAAGACCGATCTTCTTGAAGAAGTATTCGTTGCATGCGAACGCGAGCGCCGCGCCGGCCGCCGGAATGCCGGCCACACCCAGCACGCGCAGCAGAAAGAAGAGCCCGAGGCCGCCTATTATAAAGTGAACGGAAAGAAACGGCGGAAACTGGCGAATCGGTTCGAGCCCGACGAGCAGCCAGTTGATCGGATAGAAAACCGCCGTCTGAATATCGGCCAGGAACGGCGCGCCGCAGAACGAATACGGATTCCAGAGCGGCCAGGTCTTCGTTCGCCACGCCTCGGCAAGAACGACACGCCGCGGGTAGTACGAAATCGAAAAGTCGGGAGTGAACGAGGGCGATTCAAAATCAGCCCGCGTGGCCGTCGTCTTCCACGGATACCAGTTTACGGTATTGGCCGTCCAGACGACCTTGCCGCCGAAGAGCGCGGGGGCGAAGTAGATCGACACGGCGATTACGAGCAGCGCCGCCGTCACGAGCCATTCGTTTCTCGCGGAGTTCATGCCCGGATCGTAGCACGAACCTCCCCGCGGGCAGAGCCGCAAACTGGCGCGGCGAAGTGCTATACTGACGGTGCCCCTGCACCCCATGGGCCCGACGATACGGCGCCGCGCGCCCGCATCGCACACATGTATTCTAAGGAGATCCGAATGTCGCGAATCGCAACCATCCTGGCCACGGCCGCCCTGGCGCTCGTGCTTGCCGCGCCGCCCGCCGCCGCCCAGTTCGACGATGTCGTCGTCAAGAAGCACGAAGCGTCCGGCAGCGTCGTCATGCTCGAAGGGGCCGGCGGAAACATTGCCGTCTGTACCGGCCCGAAGGGCGTGTTCATGGTAGACAGCCAGTTCGCTCCGCTCACGCCGAAAATCCGCGAGGCGATCGAGTCGCTCTCGGAGGGCCCCGTTCGCTTTCTGGTCAACACGCACTGGCACGGCGACCATGTGGGCGGCAACGCGAACTTCCAGAGCGACGGCACCATCCTGGTCGCTCACAATAATGTACGCAAGCGCATGAGCGCCGAACACTTCAACGATCTCTTCGACCGAACCACGCCCGCATACGACGCCGCGGCGCTCCCCGTCGTCACGTTCTCGAAAGACGTCACGTTCTACTGGGACGGCGGCGCGATCGAAGTGTTTCACGTGGGCCCCGCTCACACCGACACGGACGCGATGATCTACTTCCGCAAGGACAACGTGCTGCACATGGGCGATGTGTTCTTCAACGGCGCCTTTCCGTTCATCGACGTGACGAGCGGCGGTACGGCGGCCGGCTATCTGCCCGCGATCGACCGCGCGCTGGCCCTCATCAACGATGACACCGTGATCATCCCCGGTCACGGGCCGCTCGCGGCAAAAAACGACCTGCTCGTGTTTCGCGGCGTGCTGCAGGAGACCACATCCGCTGTCGAGGCCGCCGTCAAGAAAGGCAAGACGCTCGAACAAGTGAAGGCCATGAACCTCACGGCAAAATATCCCGAGAGCTGGGGCAGCGGGTTCGTACAGCCCGACCTTTTCGTTACGACTCTTTATCGGAGCTACACCAGGTGAGAAGACGGACCAGCCTGTGACAGACGAAACACCCACGCATCTTCCGCCGGAACTGCGCGCGCTCGGCTGGGACGGGCAGTGGCAGGCCGCGTTTCTCGAAGCCGGACACGAGGGCACGCAGCCCGCGCGCCTCGCCGTCCCGCGCAAGAAGAGCTACACCGTACTCACGGCGACGGGTGAGCACGAAGCTGTCATTCCCGGCAAGACGTGGCACACCGAGGGCGCGGCGGGGCAGCCGGTTGTCGGCGACTGGGTCGCGCTCGAAGTCGTAAGCGACACCGCGAGCCCCGTGATCCGCGCCATTCTTCCGCGCCGCACGATCCTCACACGCAAAATGCCCGGCGAAAAAGTGGCCGAACAGTACGTGGCGGCGAACGTCGACGTGCTCTTCATCGTCTGCGGACTCGACATGGACTACAACGTGCGCCGCATCGAACGCTATCTCGCGCTCGCACACGAAGGGGGAGTGCAGCCGGTCGTGCTGCTGAACAAGGAAGACCTGGTCGAAGACGCCGCGCAGTTCCGCGACGAAGTGATCGAGTGCGCGGGCGAAGCGCCGGTCATTTCGCTGAGCGCCAAAGACAAAACGAACATCGGGGCCCTCGAAATCTTTCTCGGACCCGGCATCACTGCCGCGTTCATCGGTTCGTCCGGCGCCGGCAAGTCGACACTGATCAACGCGCTTCTCGGCGAAGAGCGCCAGGACACGCAGGAAGTGATCGAAGGGACCGACCGCGGGAAACATACGACCACGCGCCGCGAACTGATTCCGCTCGGAGACCGCGGCATTCTGGTCGACACGCCGGGGCTTCGTGAAATTCAGCTCTGGGGGGACGAGTCCGCGCTCGACGACATCTTCGCGGATATCACGGCGCTCGCGGACGAATGCCGTTTTCGCGATTGCGCGCATAGTAACGAGCCGGGGTGCGCCATTCGCGCCGCGGTCGAGGCGGGCGAACTCTCCGAGAAGCGTCTTACGAGCTACCACAAACTGTCGCGCGAACTGCGGCATCTCGCTTCGCGCCGCGACGAGCAGGCCCGGATCGAGGAGAAGCAGAAGAACAAGCGGTTTCACAAGATGATCAAGAAGAGACCGAGGCCGAGACCATGGTAGAAAGCAGGAGCGTTTTCCGGGACCGTGAGTCCGGCAGTGCGCAGGCCTATGCCGGGCCCGGGCCCAGATGTTCGACCAGCAACTGCCACGAACCGGCCTCGAGCGTAAGAACCGAAGTGCCCCGCCCGGCGCCGCTCGCGAGTTTCCCGCCGATGTAGCCCGACCACGCGAAGTCGAATCGATAGACCGCCAGCTCTTCACCCTTTCGGATCCAGTCGACGTTCTCGACGTGATACGACTCGCTCTTGATCGCCGCAAAGTTCTTCTCGAACGCCGCCCTCACTTCCGACTTGCCACGATGTACGGATCCATTCGAAAACGTAACGCAGGCATCTTCATGGATCAGTGGCGCGACCTTGCTCCAGTCCTGTGTGGCAAGCGCGGCTTCGTAAGCGAGAATGAAGTCTTCGGGGCGCAGGGCGATCTCCTTGGGATTGTGGGCGTGATTCGGACGCGTCGTCGGCGCGCGGCGTCGGCTTCTCCTCGCCTTTGCGCGGCGTCGGCTTCTCCTCGCCTTCGCCCTGTCGGGCCTGCTCACATGATGCGCGAGACCTGTCTGCCGAACCCCCGGCCCTCCAATGGGGCTCAGGCTGCGGGGAACCGACGCGCGCACCGACTCGGATCCGCAATCCCGCTGATAGCGAGAGGGGAACGGAAGCTGCACAAGCGCGAAGGTGCTCGATCGAGTATCTCGCAATTCTACCGTAGAAGCGTGATCTTTGCAGTCTGTGATTGCGTTCCGTCTGACAACTGCAGGAAGTAGATGCCGGGCGACACGTTGCGGCCATTCTCGTCGCGGCCGTCCCATGTTGCGGTGCGTGCGCCGGCGAGGACGGGCGTCCCATGTTGCGGTGCGTGCGCCGGCGAGGACGGGCGTGCGCGCCACTTTGCGACCGCGCAAGTCGAACACGAGGAGTTCGGTCGCGCTCGCCGCGGGCGACGCGAAACGCAGCGTCACATCGCCGCGGAACGGGTTCGGTGTCGCGAGAAACGCGGCGCCTCCGACGAACGAATCGTCCTGCGCGCCATCAGCATCACCCGCGCCTGCTACATCTGTCGCCTGCGCCGTGCACTCGGCGCCGGAATATCCGACGAGAGTACCGTAGGTGCAACCGACCACGTCGAGACAGGGCGAGGCGGGCTTCAAGTCGAAGTTGCCCAGGGCCGCGTCGCAGAACTTCGGGTTCAGTGAGAAGTTGTTGTTCACGCTCAGAGAATCCGCGAGTGGGCCCGTCCAGTCGCCGTCAGGGTTTCCCCAGATGTCGGTGCAGAAAACTTTGGGCGCAAGATCCGCGACATGAATCGCTTCCCCCTGCGCGGTCCCCGAGATGATCGTGTTTATGATCGCGAAACCACCCTGCGGGGATGCCCAGCCGTCATAGTAAACACCGCCGCCCAGCGAGTCCGTCTGGTTGCCCCAAAGCGTGCAATTCCAAAGGATCGAGAAAGCGAGGCTGTTCGCTTGCGAAGTATCGATCGCAACCGCTCCGCCATGCCAGTCGGCCGCGTTGTTCTTGAGAAGGCATTCGATCAGTCTCACGCGCCCTCTCCTGGCGGAAACGGCACCACCATCGGTGCCGGCAACGTTCCCTTCGAACTCACACCGCTCGAATGTGACAGAGGCCGAAGTTTCTACAAAAACGGCCCCCCCTCGATCGCTGCTCGAATTATTCTCGAAGCGACAATCGTTGAAAGTCATGTCATACAGCCACGCGTAAACAGCACCGCCACCGTACTCCGCATCATTGTCACGAAAGACGCATTGATTGAAGGTCGCTTTCCCATCGTAATACCCTGCGACGGAGCCTCCCTCATTGCGGACGCCGTTCTGGAACACGCAATCAGTAAATGACGCGCTGGATGCCATTCCCACATTGGACGAATCGAAAACGCAGTCCTGAAATTTCCCGACGGCACCTTCACCCGGTATCTCGTCGAAATCAATGAGCATCGAGGAGCCGTAGGCGAAAGTCAGGTTCTCGAAATAGGTCACGTCGCTGTACATCGCGATGTCGAAGCGGATCCGCACGCAGGAAGGGTCGCCTCCCTGTCCGATGAATCGCACGTTGCGGGAGTCGAGAAAGATGGTGAGCTTCGCGCCTGCATAGTCTCCGCAATGAATCGCGATCGTGTCGCCGTTTGCGGTCGAGTCGAAAGCCGCCTGAATCGTCGGCGCGTCGCCAGTACCGTTTTCGTAGACATTCCAGGTGGCGGCGAAAACGCGTGGAGGGATCGAGATTGTGAGAGCTACCGCGATTGCGAGGACGAGTATCTGAGGCAATTGCTTGCGGCCGTCATGGGACATCCGCGAGCCTCCTTTCTTGATCGCGCTGGTTACTTTATAACCATACCAAGAAAGCGAGTCCGTGCATAGCGCGGGGCGGGCGCGGCGTCGGTTCCCCGCAGCCTGAGCCCCATTGGAGGGCCGGGGGTTCGGCAGACAGGTTTCGCGTTGCGTGTGAGCAGGCCCGACAGGGCGAAGGCGAGGAGAAGCCGACGCCGCGCACGGACCCGCGCCAGTGCCGGCTCACCTTACGCGCGCTTCCGCGCCCGAAACGTTCCGGCCACGCCCGCGAGTATGAGCGCGGTCCCGGCCAGGGTCCACGCGGTCACGTTTTCGTGCAGCAGCAGCCAGCCGAGAAACACCGCGACGACGGGATTCACGTAGGCGTACGTCATCACGATGCTCGTCGGCAGCTGGCGAAGCGCCTTCATGAACGACGTGTACGCAATCACGGAGCCGAAGATGACGAGATACCACCACGAAAGCCATGCGGTGCGCGACGGATCGGGGGCGGGCTCGCCCTGGATCAGCGCGACGGCAAAGATCGCCGCGGCTCCGAAGAGCATCTGAACACCGGCGCCGGCGGACGGCGCGACGTCGAGCTTGTTCCGCTGATAGTAGAGCGAGCCGAGCCCCCAGAGCATCGGCGCAACAAGAAGGGCGACAACGGAAAGGGCGTCGGTCTCACCATGAGGATCCGATAACACCGGGTATGTTAGAACACCCAGTCCGATGAAGCCCAATACGAGCGAAAGAACGAGAAGCACGGTCGGCGCCTTGCGATCGAGAATGGACTCGGCGATTGCGACCCAGATCGGCATCGAACCGACGAGAAGCGCGGCGTAACCGGACTCGGCGCGCTGCTCGGCCCAGACGACGAGGCCGTTCCCGCCGAGGCAGAGCATCACGCCGGTGACGGCGAGGACGCGCAGCTCGCGCCCGGTCAGCCGTACGCGCCGCCGCTTGATCATCGCGAACGCGAGCAGCAGCAGGCCGGCGGCGAGAAAGCGGGTTGCGCCGAAATAGAACGGCGGGAAGCCAGCGTCGGCGGCCACGCCGAGGCGGATCGCGAGGTACGTGCTCCCCCAGACGAAGTAGACGATCATCAGGTGCAGGTAGCCGGTCATCGGAGGGGTCGCCTCGCCGCCGAGGGATCCCGGGCCACCATCGGTCGCCGCACTGACCAGGCTTTCGTTTCGAATGCACGCTTCATCACGCATATCGCAGACTCCAGGGGGGCTTCGCTCCTGAGAAAGACGCCGGCCTCGAAAAAAAGACGCATCGCGCTCTCCCCGTGGTGCTTTAACTCACCGACACTTCGAGAGTAAAATGGTGAGAGGGTACGAGACTATCGAATAGAATTCTTTCTCATGCCCGCATTTTTTCGAAATTCCGAATCTTGTTCATGGATCGTGGCTTCAGACGAATCAGAATCGTCCTAGCCGCCTAAAAGGGAAGTAAATTCAATGATCTACGACAACATCCTGCAGGTCGTCGGCAATACGCCGGTCGTCCGGCTGAACCGCGTGGGGAGCGATCTCGGCGCGGAACTCTACGGAAAGTGCGAATTCCTGAACCCGGGCGGCAGCGTCAAAGACCGCATCGCCGTCCGCATGATCGAGAATCTCGAGAAATCGGGCAAGCTGAAACCGGACACCACACTCATCGAGCCGACGTCGGGCAACACGGGCACGGGCCTCGCCATGACGGCCGCGGTGAAGGGCTACAAGCTGATTATTACGATGCCCGAAAAGATGAGCCAGGAGAAGCAGACCGCGATGGAGCGTCTCGGCGCGAAGATCATTCGAACGCCCACCGAAGCGGCGCACGACGATCCCGCCTCGCTGCTCGGTGTCGCGAAACGCCTGAACGAGGAAATCGAAAACTCGATCATCCCCGACCAGTACGCGAACGTCGACAATCCTGACGCCCATTATTATGGAACGGGTAAGGAGATCTGGGACGACTTCGGCGACTCGCTCGACATGGTCGTTATGACCGCCGGCACCGGCGGCACGATCACGGGCGTCGCGAAGTATCTGAAAGAGAAGAACCCGAAGATCATCGTCGTGGGCGTCGATCCCGAAGGCTCGATCCTGGGCGGGCGCGACGAAGTGAAGTCGTATCAGGTCGAAGGAATCGGCTACGACTTCATCCCCGACGTGCTCGACCGCAGCCTCGTCGACGAGTGGATCTACTGCAACGACAAAGACAGCTTTCGCGTCGCACGCGAACTGATTCAAAAAGAGGGCCTGCTGATCGGCGGCAGCTCCGGCTCGGCGGTGTGGGCGATGATGGAAGCCGTGAAGCGCCACCCCGAAGTGAAGAAAGCGATCACGATTCTGCCCGACTCGATCCGCAACTACATGTCGAAGTACGCGACCGACAAATGGATGAAGGAGCACGGGTTCGAGGGGTAGCAGATTTGCTGCCGCCAACGGAAAGAAGTGATTGCCACGATCCCGCGGCGCTCACAGCAATCGTGAATCGAACTTGCCACAGGACTTGAATGATTGATCTTGTTGCGACATTCATCCTCTTCTTTGCGGTGATCGACCCCATTGGAACGGTGCCCGTGTTCATCGCAGTCACGGGTGGATATACGGCAAAGGACACGCGAAAAATCGCGCTCATTGCAACGGCGGTTTCGGCGGCGATCCTGGTCTTCTTCGTGGCCGTCGGCGAGTTGATCCTTACCGCCATGTCGATTCCGCTCGCGGCCTTTCAAATATCCGGGGGGATCGTACTTTTCCTTTTCGCGCTTTCCATGATATTTGGCGAGAGCAAGCCCGAAGAGGAAACACGACTTGTCGAGGGGCATGAGGAGACGGCAATTTTTCCGCTTGCCGTCCCATCCATTGCGGGTCCCGGGGCGATGCTCGCCGCGGTGCTTATGACCGAGAACGCAAAGTTCGATCTATGGCAGCAAGCACAGACCTCGCTTGTCATGCTGTCCGTTCTTCTCCTGACTCTCATCTTCATGCTGGCGGCGAGTAGAATTCATCGCCTGATCGGCAACGCCGGAGCAAGCGTGATCAGCAGGGTCATGGGGCTGATACTGGCCTCGGTGGCAACCGCCAATACTCTCACCGGCGTTCGCGGCTATTTTGGTCTGTAGCAGCGAGCATTCGGCGGAACGCCCGGGACGCGATGCGGGCGATCCGCGCTCTGTTGCCTCGAAACGCTAATGCCCGAGCTTCACCATGCACTGCAGTCGACCGTTTCCCTCGTGCGTCCAGAGCGTGCGCGCGCCGATCGCGTCGAGATCCTTGCGCACATTCGCCGGAAGTACGTCATCGCCCCAGGGAGTGTCCGCATCTTCTGCGCTCGCAGCGCGCGAAACGATCAGCAGCACCTGGTCTGCGCGGCGAAACGCCTGAATCTCCACGTCCTCGAGGCCGGGCACGTCGCGAAACTGCGTAAGCATGGTGCGCACGGCATCGAGCAGCACGTCCTCGTCCGCAGCAAGCAGACCCATCTTGCGGTTCACGCTGAGCACGGCGACCACACCTGACGCCTTCTCCCACTCCCGCACCATCTTTTCGAGCGCTCCCGCAAATCGACTGCTCACACGGATCTCCTTCGGGGTCCCTATCCGGCCACAATTCCTTCACTTAGCATACCAGAACATTTCTCTGGCGGGTTTCGGCTCGTTTCTGCGTACTTCTGTTTGATGGCTTAAACACACGAACCGGCAATCATCCCCGGGTGCCGGGAACGGGCGCACGCGAAGATGGCGCCAGGAGAAGGAGGGTACCGTGCGAAAGCTGAGTGCCAGGATACTGAAGATGAACGTTCGTCCCGCGGAATACATGCGCGGCGGTCTCGTGAACACGGAAGGCAGCCTGCGACCGGAGCTCACGGGCCGCTACTCGCTCGCGATGGCGTACCAGTTGCGGGACGACGGATTCACGGCGGGAAAGCTGCTCGCGTATCGGGAACTGCTGGCGAGTGCGAGCGAACCGTATACGGCTTCGCTCGCCCAGCCGGAACGCGTGCCGGTTCCGTCCGACGCCAAAGAGGCGATGGCCGCCGTCGCGAACACACTCGCGGGCGATTGCACTCCGCTCAGCGAGATCATCCTGTCCGCGATGCCGCACCTGACGGACTGGCGCAGCTTCGGTTTCCTGCTCGATCACATCGAACGCGTGGCCGTACAGCTCGGTGTGATCTCGCGCAAACTGCCGGCCCCCGCTCCCCCGGGCCGCGCTCAGCGAATGCGGACGATGCGTGCGCTGGCGGCACTCACGACAGGGTTCTGAGCGCTGCCGCCGCCCCCACCCTGCGACCCGCGCACGGCTTGCGTTCCTCGCACATTCTCCCCGCGTGCAAAATAGACGCCCGACGGCGCGCTTGCTCCCGCATCATCGCGACCATCCCACGCGATCGATGACGCGCCGCGGGCAAGATGCAGCGTGCGCACGCGCCGCCCGGCAATGTCGTAGATCGCGATGTCGAGCGCAGAGCCGGGCGCGGAGCCGGACAACGACCCGGGCGCACGCGTCGCGCGTATTTCGGTGGAGCCGCGCGTAATGCTCGGCACGGCGGTCAGCGCAAACGGCCGGCCGGCGTCGAGAGCGGGGTGCACGCCCTCCGCAACTTCCGTCGGCACCGACGTCGAGTAGTCCGAGTGCCACATGATCTCGAAGATCGGCTCGTTCATCTCGATGTTGTAGCCGTCGAGCCGGAAATCGACATCAAACCCCGTGCCGTTCGCGCGCTTGTTCAGCGTGATCATCTCGTCTTCGAACGTCAGCTCCTGATACTTGCCGAGCATGAACGACATGGTCGTGCGCGAGGTCGCGATCGGCACGCCGCCGCCGTCGCGGATCAGCGCATCGAAAGTGACGGCGCACGCTTCGGTCCCGAGCTGAACCGTCGGCGTTCCCATGATCTCCGGTGTGTTGCCTGCGATCGGCGCGAGATCCACAGCAACCGTCGTCGTCATGTTGTCGAAAGCGTCGAACGTGTCCCAGTAAGCGCGCATCACGGCGATATTGCCCTCATAGAACGGTGCCTCGCCCCACTCCCATCGCATGCACGGCGCGATGCCCTGCACTTCCGCATACTTCAGCGCCACGTTCGCCTGATAGAGCGGCTGCGAAACGAGATCGAGCGCGCGAAAGACGAGCGGCGACGACGGGATCGGCGGAATCTGCGTGGCCACGAAGTCGCCCAGGAACTGCGCCGTAAGTGAGGCATTGCGCTTCGACCGGATGTCCGCGATCTGCATGCGCCCGTCATCAAACTCGTTCAGCGGCTCGACGATGATCTCGATACGCGTGACGGCCGTATCGAAGTGATCGGGCAGCAGCGGGAAGCTCGCCGTCCCCGGCCCGTTCATGTACTCAGTCGATGCAACCGCCCCGCCCGGCGCGTAACGCCAGCACCAGATCACGATGTCGGTTGTCGATTCCGTCACGCGGATGTCGATCCGGTCGACCGTGCCGCCTTCGGTCAGATCCGTCGGCACAGCGAGTTCATACACGTACTTCATCTCGCCGCCGTTCAGAAAATCGATCACTGTCGCGTCGTCGTATACGAATCCCGCGTTCAGCGAGGCGATGACGAGGCTCGATGGTCCGTTCGCCGTGGCGGTCAACTTGCGATTCGCGGCCAGGCAGTGCGCACGGTCGTTGACCGCGATCGTCTGCGAGACTGTGTTCCCGGGCGCCTGGATGTAGAAGTCGCGGTTCTCGAAATCGTCGATCAAGGTCTGGGCCTGGGCAGTCGACGCATCCGCGAGCAACGCTGCCATGATGAGGGCGACGAGAAGTGCGAGTACGATGTTCAGTCTGGGCATGATTCGGCTCCTGCATGGCGAGCGCAGCCCCGTTTGCGAAACAATTCCGCCCCGGCGCGCCCGCTCTTTCCTTCATAAAGAGAGCCGAAAACCGGGACCGAAAGCCGACAGGCAAACGACAAGGTGCCTGCTATGATCACTTCCGCCAGGGAGTCGTGTACGCGAGGAAACGGGAGGACGGATCGAGTTGCGGGTTTTTCGAAAAGCACTAGAAGAAGCCGCGCGGGCGGGGACGAGCGATAGAGACAGGCTGCGCCGCTGGATCTATGTTCCTTACGATCAACTGAATGACGGGATCGGACCGCTTGCAAACGAGAATCGCGGCGACCTCGGCGTCATACTGATCGAGAGCGTCGCGAAGGCGAGACGGCGCCCCTATCACAAGCAGAAGCTCGCGCTCGTACTCGCGAACATGCGGCACTTTGCGATCGAAGCGGCCGGCAAGGGTGTTGCGGTTCGCTATGAAGTCACAAACGGGAATTACCGGGACAGGCTTGCTGCGATAACAAAGGAACTCGGCCCCATCCGCATGATGGAGCCCGCCGAGCGGGAACTCCGCGACGAACTCGCCCCGCTCGTGCGTGACGAACGAATCGAAGTTCTGCCTCACGAGGGCTGGCTCACGACCCGGGAACAGTTCGAGCGCGCGGCGCCGAGCGGCCCGCCGTGGCGCATGGATCGTTTCTACCGCATCGTTCGCAGCGACACGGGCATTCTGATGGAAGACGGAAAACCTGTGGGGGGCAGGTACAGCTTCGACGCGGAGAACCGCAAGCGCTACGACGGCGAACCACCGGCTCCGGACCCGCCCCGGTTCCGGCCCGACGAGATCACGAAAGAAGTGGGCGCGCTGGTCGAGTCGCGCTTCGCCGATCATCCCGGGACGCTGGATCTGACGGCTTTGCCCGCGAGTCACCGCGATGCGCTCCGCTTCTGGCGCTGGGCGCGCGAGTCGTGCATGGAACACTTCGGCCCGTTCGAGGACGCGATGTCGACCGCGTCGCGCGGCCTGTTCCACACCCGGATCTCGGCCCTCGTCAATCTGCACAGACTGCTGCCCGCAACGGTCCTGAATGACGTTCTCGATCTCGACATTCCGCTCGCGAGCAAAGAGGGTTTCGCGCGTCAGGTCACAGGCTGGCGTGAGTTCGTTCGTCACGTGCACATCGCAACAGACGGCTTTCGCACCATTGAGGGTCGCGCGACACCGATCGAAAACGGCGGAGCCGCTCCCTCGTTTCTGCGGGGGCGCACGGATCTGCCCGCCGCGTTCTGGGGTACGCAATCGGGACTGCACTGCCTCGACACGGTCATAGCCGACGTCTGGAGCGAGTCGTATTCGCACCACATCACGCGCCTCATGATCCTGTCGAATCTCGGCACGCTGCTCGACATCAAGCCGCGCGAACTCACCGACTGGTTCTGGGTCGCCTATCACGACGCGTACGACTGGGTCGTCGAACCCAACGTTCTCGGCATGGGCACGTTCGCGACCGGCGATATCATGACGACCAAGCCCTATGTCAGCGGTGCCGCATACATCGACCGCATGAGCGACTACTGCGGATCATGCCGGTTTCATCCGAAGAAGGACTGCCCGGTAACACATCTCTACTGGGCGTTTCTCGCCCGGAAGGAAAAACTGCTCGCGAAGAACCACCGCGTCCGCCCGGTAATGGCATCGCTCGGCAGGCGTTCGGACGAGAAACGGAAAGAGGATGCCCGTGTGTATGAGAAGGTGCGCGGGCGGCTTGCCGACGGCGAAACGATCACACCCGAAGATCTGACGTAGCCCGATTGCGACCCGCGCAGTCGAATCCCGATTACACCTTGCGAATCCGGTCGATTCAGCCGATTCTCCGTTGAGATGACATTCGGAGAACGCGGATGGCGAATGAACCGACCCCGCCCCTTCGGGGTAGACATCAGAACCACGGAGACCGCATTTTTTGGCCGAGAAACCGGAAATCAACGAGAGTCCGCCGCGTCTCGCACGCGGCAGAATCGCGGGATGGGGGCGGCAGTACGCGCCCGGTCGCGAGGTGCTCACGACGGAGCTGCGTGAAGCCTCCGAAGGGGCCGTGCTTTTTCGTGGCCTCGGGCGCTCCTACGGCGACTCGGCGATACCGCCCGAATCCGAACCGGTCGTGGTCGCCACGCCTCTCGCGGACCGCATCCATTCGTTCGACCGCGATACGGGAATATTGCGCGCCGAAGCCGGGCTCTCCCTCTACACGCTGAATGAACTGTTCCTGCGACGCGGATGGTTCACGCCGGTTTCGCCCGGCACGCAGTTCGTAACGCTCGGGGGCATGGTCGCCGGTGACGTGCACGGCAAGAATCATCATGTCGACGGATGCTTTGGCCAGCACGTACTGGCCCTCACGATGCGGCTCGCCGACGGGCGCATCCTTACGTGCTCACGCGAGGAGAACGCCGATCTCTTTCTCGCGACGATCGGCGGCATGGGCCTCACGGGGCACATTCTCGAAGTCACGTTCACGATGAAGCGCATTGCCAGCCCCTGGATCCTGCAGGAGACCGAGAAGATCGACAATCTCGACGCGTTCCTCGCCGGGCTGCAGGCGAGTGCGCAGGAGTGGCCGTACACCGTCGGCTGGATCGATTGCCTCGCGCGCGGCAGGAACATGGGACGCGGCATTCTGATGCGCGGACGCTGGGCGAAGCCCGACGAAGCCCCGAGCTATCCGCCGCCGCGCAAGAAGCGGATCGGTGTTCCCTTCGTACTGCCCGAATTCCTGCTGAATCCGCTCACCGTGCGCGCGTTCAACACCCTCTATTATGGTAAGCACATCTTTCGAAGCACACGCGGTATCGCGCACCCCGATACGTTCTTCTATCCGCTCGACGCGATCATTGACTGGAATCGTATCTACGGGCCGCGCGGATTCACGCAGTACCAGTGCGTGCTGCCCGAAAAGGAGCGCCCCGGTGCCGCGAAACGCTTCCTCGAACTGCTCACGCGCCTCGGCGGCTCGTCGTTCCTGTCGGTTATCAAGGATTGCGGCGCCGAAAGCGACGGCATGCTTTCGTTTCCGATGCCGGGGATTTCCATCGCGCTCGACATCGCGGTGCGCGATAATACCCGCGAGCTCGTGGATCGACTGAACGAGCTCGTGATCGATGAAGGCGGCCGCGTGTATCTTTGCAAGGACGCGTTCATGCGCGCCGAACATTTTGCCGCCATGGAACCGCGCCTCGACGAATGGAAAGAAGTGCGCGAGAAATGGAATCCGGGCGCGCGCATACGCAGTGCGCAGTCCGTTCGACTGATGGGAGACCGGCCTTGAGAATCGCAATCGTAGGCGCAACGAAGGGAATGGGGCGTTCGCTCGCGCGGGCGCTCGCCGATCGCGGCGACCAGCTCTATCTGTGGGGACGCGACATCGGCGACCTCGAGCTCGCGGCCGCGGACCTGCGCGCCCGCTCCGACAGCCGCGTAGCCGGGTTCGGGGCGCTCGACTTTGAAGCGCCCGAAATGTTCGACGACGCGCTTGACGCAGCAGAGAAGGCGCTCGGCAAACTCGACGGCGTCGTCATAACTGCCGGTTTCTTCAACACCCAGGACAAACTCGAACAGGACCCCGCGTTTCTCGCACGCCTCATGACCGTGAACTACACGAACACCGTGCTCTTCTGCGAAAACGCGCGCAAACGAATGATCGCCGGCGGCGGAGGACTGCTTTGCGTCTTTTCGTCAGTGGCCGGAGACCGCGGCCGGAAACCCGTCATTCTGTACGGCTCCAGTAAAGCAGGGCTTTCGCACTATCTCGAAGGCCTCGACCACAAGTTCCACGCCTCGGGACTGCACGTACTGAACGTAAAGCCCGGCTTCGTCAAGACGAGCATGACCGCCGGACTCCCCTCGCCGCCGTTCGCCGGCGATCCCGACGCCGTCGCCCGCACCGTAATCCGCGCCATTGAAAAGAAGAAGGCCGTCGTCTACGCGCCCCCGATCTGGGGCCTCATCCTCCGCGTCATCCGCACGCTGCCGCGCTTCGTCATGCGAAAGATCAACTTCTAGTACGGATTTCCGGAGCCTGCCGCGTCAGCGCGGGCGCGCAGACTTCAGCCTCTCCTCGGCGTCGCCCTGTCGGGCCTGCTCTCATGAAAAGCGAAACTTGAACACCGTACCCCCGGCCCTCCAATGGGGCTCCGCCTGTGGGGAGCTGAAGCCCGCGCGCCCGTCAGTCGGCGCCGCCGGCTCCGGAAACCCGCACTGCCTTGTGCGCAGGGAATCCGGCGGCGTGACTGCGAGCGGTCGGAACAGAAGCGAACGCTCCCCCTCCCGTCCGATCCGATCCGATCCGCCTCTTCCTCCTCTTCTCCCCCCTAAATCCCGATCGCCGGCGAGAGAGCGGGGCTGCTGTCGCTTCCCGGATTCCGCGAGCCTCTTTACTTGGCCATTCGGCCAGGCGAGCGGATCGAGGGAAGTGACAGCAGCGAACGCTCCCCCTCCGTCCGATCCGATCCGATCCGCCTCCCATTCAATTTTCCAGCAAATTGTGACCCTCCCTGTCCGTAAAGAGTCATAGACAGGAAGAGCAGAACCCTCCCCCACGCACTGCTTAAACCAGATTCAACTCGAAAACCGGCCTGGAGGAGAAATCCACATGCAATTGGTACTACGCAATCCGCTCGTCGGGATCGTAACGCTCGCGGCGCTTCTGTACGCAACGGGCGCAATGGGCGCGACAGTGACTGAAACGTTCGCAGGCTTTCCGGCGGGCAAGGTGATCGCGGGCGATCTGCCGGGCGGCGGCACGGCATCGGGCACCGACCTGGCGAACCTCACGGTCGGCGTCGTAAACACGGGTGGCGGACCGGACGCGGCCATCATCTTCGACTCGGGCAATCCGACGGGCGGAGACCCGGATCTCGGCACGCCGAATCAGACGTGCGGCGGGCCAGGTGTGGGGTCGGGCGGCGAACAGGGACAGCCCTACGAAAACTGCGTCGCGTACGGCAACCTGCTGATCGTGGCGGAAGACATCGTGGACGCGGGCGGCGACGGCTTCGTTGACGACCCGGACGACGAACACGGCGGTGGCGTAATCACGTTCGCGTTCGACGCTCCGGTGATTCCGCTCGACATCGTGATCATCGACATCGACGCGACGGAAACGGCGGACGTCGCAATCAGCAACAACGTCATGAGCGTGGTCGTCAGCGCGACAAGCGCGGGCAACAACTCGGCCCAGACGATCGACCTTTCGGGCAAGGGCGCGATCACGGAACTCGAAGTTTCGTTCTCGGGATCGGGCGCCATCGCGCAGCTTCGCTACGAAACGGTTTCGACCGCGACGGAAGAAATGTCGTGGGGGGGCGTAAAGGAACTCTTCCGCTAGTTCTCGGCGCAAGTCGACGGGCCCAGCCTTCGGCCGGAACCATCGGCGTGACTCGGGCACTTCGCGATACGCGATACGTGATACGTGATACGTGATACGTGATACGCGATTAATTTACTGCGGGGAGGGCTTCGGCTCTCCCCGTTTTTGCGTTCTCGTTCCGGTACGGGTTACAATCACGCGGCACCCCGATTCAGAACGCCGCATGACAAAGGAGCCCTCGTTTTGCCGACGAAGAACATGCCCGCACAATCGAAACGGATCGCGAAGTGGAGTGAACTGAAAGAGCATGAGCCCGCGTACGCACTGGTGGCGAACGTCGATCTCGTCGTGATCCGATACGGCAGCGAAGTTTCGGTGCTGTACGGTCGCTGTCATCATCGCGGCGCACTGCTTGCGGATGGCCACATCGACGGCAACAACCTGATCTGCGGCGTGCACGGCTGGGACTACCGCTACGACACGGGCGTCAGCGAATACAACAACAACGAGGCTCTGCACAAATTCTCTTCGTGGATCGATCAAAAGGCCGACGCGCTCCTGGTCGACGAAGAGGAGATCGCGGCATTTGCGAAGGCGAATCCGCAGCCGTACGATCGCGATTCCTATCTGGGCCTTTACGCGGACGTGCACGGCACGAGCGAAGAGCCGTTCAACAACTACATTCAGGATCTCGCGCGAAACGGACTGAAGAAGCACGGGCATCACGGACCGGTTTCGGCGATGGGCGTTCCACTGACGGAGCTTCCGCGCTGGGACGACATTCAACTGCTGACAGGTCAGCTTGCGCGGCAGCCTCTGCTCGACGACCACGCGGTGGGCACGAAACTCGTGATCGGCCCGAACGCGAAGAAGCCGCTGGAACTCGCGATTCCGCTCTTCGTGAGCGACATGAGTTTCGGCGCACTCAGCGAAGAGGCGAAAGTGTCTCTTGCGATGGGCGCGGAGATGGCGGGCACCGGCATCTGCTCGGGCGAGGGGGGCATGCTGCCGGAGGAACAGCAGGCGAACTCACGCTACTTCTATGAACTCGCTTCGGCGCGCTTCGGCTGGGATATCGAGAAGGTAAAGCGGGTGCAGGCGTTTCACTTCAAGGGTGGTCAGGGCGCGAAGACGGGCACGGGCGGGCATCTGCCTGGCGAGAAAGTGAAAGGAAAGATCGCGAAAGTGCGCGGCCTCGAGGAGGGACATGCGGCGATCAGCCCCTCGACGTTCGCGGATCTCCAGACTCCGGCCGACTATCGCGCGATCGCCGAGCAGGTGCGCGATGTTTCGGGCGGGATTCCGATCGGCTTCAAGCTGTCGGCGCAGCATATCGAGGATGATATCGATTTCGCGCTCGAGGTGGGCGTCGACTACATCATTCTCGACGGGCGGGGAGGCGGAACAGGCGCGGCGCCCGCGATCTTCAAGGACAACATTTCCGTCCCCACGATTCCGGCTCTTGCCAGGGCGCGGCGCCATCTCGACAAGTCGGACAGGGGCGATGTGACCTTGATTGCAACGGGCGGACTTCGGAAGGACGCGGACTTCATCAAGGCGATGGCGCTCGGCGCGGACGGGGTAGCGGTTGCGAACAGCGCGATTCAGGCGATCGGGTGCCTCGGCATGCGTGCGTGCCACACGAACAACTGTCCGGTCGGCATCGCGACGCAGAAGAAGCATTTGCGAGAGCGGCTCATCGTGAAGAAATCGGCCGAGCGCTTGAAGAACTACTTCGAAGCGACGGTTGAACTGATGCAGGTCATGGCGCGCGCGTGCGGCCATGCGCACCTGGGTGAGTTCCGGCTCGAGGATCTGTCGACATGGAATCGCGACATGGCGCACCTGACGGGCATTCCGTACGCAGGCGTCAACCTTTGACGACGATCTCGCGCAGCCTGCCGACACGCGGGAGCGCGCCGACGAGCGGCTTCGCGTAGTTCAGAAACGCGGATGTGATGTCCGTGCCCGACTTCGCGATGAACGAAGAGGGCATGGACCGCGCGTGCTTCGCCACGCTGCCGAGCGACACGCGCTTCAGCTCCACACGATAGCGGCTTCCCGCCACGCGCTTGATCGCCACGCTCCCCGAACGCTCGCCGCGCAGCGCGAACTCCGCGGCTTTCGCGCCGACCGCAAACGCCTCGCGTTCGTCTACGACCGACCGCACCCCGTGAAACGATCGCTGCATGTAGCCGAACGTGTCCGCGCGCACGCGCGACACGTCGGTCGTCTCCTTCACGATGCGCGCCAGCAGATCGCCGAGCGCGCCGGACCCGCCGAGCGTTACGTTGCCGTGCGCGTCGCGTTCCGTCGCGTACTTCGCCGCGATCAGGTCGCCCATCCTGTCGACGATCCCCTCGGACACGGCCACGACGCATCGCCCGCGCTTCTTGTACACGCCATCGACATCGCTCACGAACCCCGTCATCGAAAACGGCCGCTCGGGCAAGTAGATCAGATGCGGTCCGTCGTCTTCATGCTTTCGCCCGAGCGCGGAGGCGGCCGTCAGGAACCCGGCGTGGCGCCCCATGAGCACGTCGATCTTGACGCCCCCGAGTGCGCGGTTGTCGAGGTTGTCCCCCTGGAACGCCTGCGCGATGAAACGGGCCGCGGACGCATAGCCCGGCGTGTGATCGTTCTGTCGCAGATCGTTGTCGACCGTTTTCGGAATATGAAAGCAAACGAAGTCGTGATGCGACCGGCGACACTCCTCGGTCACGATATGCGCGGCCTCGGCCGTGTCGTTTCCGCCGATATAGAAGAAGTAGCGCACGTTGAACTTCTGAAAGATGTGCGCGACCTCGCGGCATTCCTCCGGAGTCGGTTTATGACGCACGGATCCGAGTGCGGACGACGGCGTCTTGCGCACGGCCTCCAGCGTTCGTTCACTCTCGCGCCCGAGGTCGATAAAATCACGATCGAGAATCCCGCGAATGCCATGGCGCGCGCCGAGTATGCGCGTGATGTGCTTCGACCGCTTCGCGCGGAGCACCGCGCCGACCACGCTTTCGTTGATCACCATCGTGGGGCCGCCGCTCTGCGCGATCACCATGTTCCCCACCGGCGCGAGCTTCAGCACGCGCGACTTTGCCCGCGCACGCTTCTTTCCGGCCGGCTTCATCGACGGCTTCGCCTTCGGTTTCGGCCGTTTCGTAATGGTTCGATCCGTGATCGGTCGTGCTGCCACGCTATTCTCCCGGCTCGCGATCGGTCCGTCTGTTCTTGAACCGGTCGAGCTGTGATTCGAGGTACTGGTCGCCGGGCGAAAGGGCGAGCGCTTTCTCGCCGGCCTTGGCGGCGTCATCGTAGCGCGCCATGCGAAAATAGACTTCGCCGAGCGTATCGAGGATCTCCCACGATTCCGGTTCCGCCGCGCTCGCGCGCTTCGCGGCTTTCAGCGCGCCCTCGAGATTCGTGTTGTTCGTCGCGAGGTACCAGGCAAGCCCGTTCAACGTACCGGGCGAAGTCTCTTCGCGCGCGAGCGCATTCTGCAGAATGAGGCCAATGCGATCGAGCTCGCGCTGCGCCGCCGTCTCGTTCCCCGCCGCGCGATACTCTTCCGCGTAGCGAATGTGCGCGAGAGCCATGTCGCTCCCTTCGAGCATATGATAGAGACGGCGGATTTCGCGAATGGGTTCGGCGTGATCGTCGACGCGCACATCGACATAGCGCACTTCGTACTCGGGGTGCGCGGCGCTCGGGCGCCCGACGAGTATCGCCGCGGACTGCTTGCCGCGGCTGTCGCCCCCGGCTTCCTGCGCGGCCTCGAGCGTGCAGAGCAGGCGGTACGCGAGATCGCCCTTTGTCTCGGTGAACGCGCGCGCCATGGCCGCCACGACTTCTTCGCTCGCGAGAATGTTCCCCTGCGCCGCAAAATGTTCGCCGGTCACGCCGCCGGCCCAGGCCATGGTGCTCGCGCCCGTGTGCTGCGCGATCCCGCCGGCTGCGTCCATGACGCCGACCTGGCGATTCTCGCGCCCCTCGTCGTGCGCGAGGAGATGCGCGAGCGCTTCTTCGGCGGAGAGTCCCGCACGCATGAGCGCGAGACCGCGCGGCCCGAAGGATTCATTCGTGCTGGCCTGCGTCGCGATCGCGCCGACCTGCGCGTCAACCCACGGCACGGCCATGCCGACGTTGAACGCCTTCGACTGCACGGCCACGCCGATTTCACCCGTATCGGGATCGCGGGCCACGATCGAAAACGTGGCGAGTGCCGGAACGGCCGTCACGCATGTCAGGATCGCGGCGGCCGCCACTGTCTGCCATTGCTTCATGCTTCTCCTCCTCGGTCGAAAGCCCGTCGGCACCAGAGTTCGAGAGTATAGATCGTCCAGAGCGCATCCATCGGAATACGCCGCTTCTCATCGAACGAAGTCACGTACTTCCGTACTTCGTCGGCGTCAAAAAGATCGCGCCCGGCAAGCGATTCGGACAGGATCACATCTTTCATTCTCTTCCAGAAATCGCCGGAAACCCAGCCCTGGTTGTTGAACGTGCGCTTCGCATCATAGGGCCGGAAACGCCCGCCCGCGAAACGGTTCAGAAAATTGCGCGCGCCGTTCTTGCGCCAGCACCAGAACTGGTCGAACAGCGTCGCGTCGGGGGGAAGCCGTGTTTTGTCGACCAGGATGCGCCCGAATTTCGGATCGAGCCGCCGCAACACGTCGGCGTAGGCTTTCAGTCCGTTCACATAGAGCGCCGGCGGCATGCGAAGCGAACATTCGTAGAGCGCATGTTCGTAAAGCGGCTGACGAATTTCGACTGTCGATCGCAGGAAGCACGCCCCCATGTTGCTGAACCGGCGCAGGCGTTGCCGCACGGCGATATCGATCGCGCGCATGCCGGCAAACGCGGGGAAGCCCCTGCCGATCGCGTTATGGTAGACCTCGCCGGGATACTCGGCGGCGGCGCTCGAAAAACGCCCGGTCAGAAGACGCGCGGCGTCGGCGGGGGGCAGCTTGTTGCGCGCGGCGAAGTGCTGGCGCACGTATTCGTCTTCGTCGATCGGCGCATAGAGGCCGAACCCCTGGAAGTACTGCATGTAGAAGTTCATGGCCGCGCCCGGCACGCCTTCGAGCACGGCGCCCACATGTTCTTTCAGCGCCGGACGAAGGGCCGCGATCTGGCCGTGCCGGCACGCCACCATCGCGTCGGTGCTCCACATGTAATCGTGCAGCCCCGCGAAATACGTTTCGCGGCTCATGTCGAATTCGTGATGCGTGCTCTTTATAACACGCGCGATCCTGCGCGCGCTGCGACGATCGTAGCAGCGCGGGTGACCGAACGTGAACGTGTGCAGCGGGCGGACGCTCTCCGGAATCGCGGCGGCATAGAGCCGGGAGTCGTGGCCCCCGCTGACCGTCGCCCCGGTGAGCGGCGGCTTCAAGGTTCGTACCGCAACCGATCGCTCGAGGCGCGACGCGTACTCTTCGATCCAGTCGCCGGGCGGCACGGTGTCGTAGAGGGTGGGCGGCGGGGCCGACCAGTACGTGCCCGTCTCGAACGCGCCGTGCGCCCGCAGCCTGACAAAAGCGCCCTGCGGAACCAGCGTGACCCCTTCGAGCGTCGTCGTCTCCCCGAGCGGCGCCTGCAGCAGAAAGAGCTGCGCGATCCCGTGCGGATCGAACCGAAGCGTTTCCCCGGGCAGGGCGAGCGCTCCTTTGAGCTCCGTGAAGAATGCGATGCCGCCCCCCGCGAGCCTGCGGTACAGAAGCTGGCGGCTCCCGAAGTGGTCCGCGATCAGGGTGGTCGTTCCGTCGGCCTCGATCACGGCGAGCGACCAGTGCCCGTCCGTTTTCGCGAGGGCCGCGGGGCCGCCGCGCAGAAAGAGCGCCAGCATATGCTCGACTTCGGTCATCCCCTCGGGGCAGGGGGCGCCGCCCGCTTCGTCCGCAAAGATCTCCCCGTCCATGACGGCCAGCGCCCCGCTCTTCGCGTCGTATGCGATGGGAGGGGTGGGGTGCACGGTTCCCAGATGCACGACGCCGAGGCCGGCGGCCGGTGCCGCGCCCGAGCCCGCGCCCGAGCCCGCGCCGGTGCCCGCGCCGGTGCCCGCGCCCGGCCGTTCCATGACCCGCGAATCGACTCTTTCGGACTCGCTATGCCGCAGGAGGGCGCCCATGCGCGCCAGAACGTCCCCGACCGGCGCTCCTTTGCTCACGATCCCGAAAATGCCCGCCATTTATTCTCCTGGTTCGAATTGCTACACTGGAAGCATAGTCGAACAGAATCGCTCTTCAATGCAAGTCTACGAGGCCCCATGCCCGAAATCGCTCCCGTCACCCCCGCATCGTATCAGGCGCTGGCGGCGTTCCTTGCAGGGTTCGACGGCGACCCCGACACGCCCGAGACCTGGATATCGCGTTTCGATTTCTGGTGGGACCGGAACCCTTCGGCCCGGGAGACCGACACCCCGCGCGGCTGGATCGTGCGTGACGGCGAGCGCGTCGGGGGCTTTTTCGGCGTGATCCCGATGGCGTTCCAGGTGCTGGGGGAAGAGATGCCGGCGCTGAACGCGACGACATGGCGCGTGGACGAGGCCCATCGCAATCTGTCGATGAAGCTCATGCTGCGCGCGATTCAGGCCGGCAAGCGCACGCTTCTCTTCAACACGACGCCGAACGACAAAGTGGTGCCGATGCTCGAGTCGCTCAAGTTTCGCCCGCTCCATACGCTCACTTCGCCCGGCCAGTCACGCGCGTGCGGACTGCTCCCGCTGAACCCCGAACCGTTTTTGCGGGCCCGCCTGCCCGGGGCGCTCCGGCCGCTGTCCGGCGCCCTTCGCCCGATGATCAACACGTATCAGAACTTCCGCCTGCGCGGCCTCGACCGGGAAACGCTGCCGGTTACACGGCTGACGCAGGCCGGCGACGAATGCGACGATCTCTGGCGACGGACGCGCGATCAGTATCGGACCACGGCGGTTCGATCAGCCGAAGCGATCAACTGGTACTGCTTTCGAAAAGATCGACCGGACATGATTCTGCTGGGCTGCCGTGATGGCGGGCGGCTGCGCGGCTACGCCATTCTGTGGGACCGGTCGGACCGGAATTCGCGCAAGCTCGAATGCGTCGACCTCTGGATCGAGGAGAACGATCGCGACATCGTCCAGTCCCTCGTGAGCCACACCCGCGCCCTCGCAGGCGAAATGAAGTTCGATATCGCCCTTTTCCCGCACTTTTCGCCCGCTCTGGGCTCGATTCTGGGGTCTCTCGGGCTCGTTGGCTGGCAGCTACCCGCTCGCAAGGAGTACTATAGTACCGAGGAGACGCGTGCCGCCAGGCTGGCTCAAGAGTCGTCATTTTGGGCCGATACTCATGGGGATACGTCGTTCTTCCCTTAATTTTTTCGGATGCGGGGCCGAACCGGTTTGAACCAGTCATTACTTTCCATTCTCATGGAGCATGCTTCGGCGCGCCCCCATGAGCCATACATCATCCATCCGTCGATGGGGGAAACGCTCGACTACGCCCGTGCGGCCGCACTCGCTGCCGGCGCGGCCGACTGGCTTGTTGAGCAGGGAATCAGCGCGGGTGACCGCGTGGCGCTGCTCACGGTGCACCACATCGCGTTCGTGCCGATCCTGGCGGGCGCGGCGACGGCCGGGGCTTCGATCGTTCCCATCAACCCGCACCTTCATCCGGACGAACTCACGTTCATTCTGGCCGACGCCGAACCGACCCTGATTCTGACCGACGAACCGAAGGAACTCGCGAAACGTTTTCGCGAAACGCCGCAGTTCGTGATCGGGGATGTGGTCGGCGACTGGGAGGCGCGGGGGGCAGGTGCTGCCGGCGAAACGATCGCGGGCGAAACGATCGCGCTCGCAGGCGGCGGCAAGGCCGCACGCAACGGCTCGTCCCCGGCCGCGAACGGCGACCCCGACGATCCGGTGCCGGCGATTACGGTGTACACGTCGGGCACCACGAGTTCGGGCAAGGGCGTCATGCTGAGCGAGTCGAACCTGATCGCGATGGCGCAGTTGCTCGCGAACCACTACGCAATCGACGAAACGGACCGCTTCTACGGCGTGCTTCCGCTTCATCATATGAACGGCATCATGATGACCGGCATCCTGCCGCTCGTGGCCGGAGCGAGCGCGGTGCTCGCGGACCTCTTCAGCTTCAAGAACGCGAAGTTCTACTGGCAGCACGTGGCCGAGCACGAAGTGACGGTGCCGAGCCTCGTGCCTTCGATCATGGCGATGCTCCTGCGGCTCTATCCGAACGGCGCGGGCGTCGATCTTTCGCGCATCAAACACGCCTTCTGCGGGACGGCTCCGCTCCCCGAATCGCTCTGGAAGACGTTCGAGGAGCGCTTCGCGATGCCGGTGTATCAAGGCTACGGCCTGACCGAAACGACGACCTGGGCGACCGCGACCCCGTGCACACCCGGGCACCGGCATGACTCCGTCGGCGTTCCGCTCGGCACGGAGATCGAGATCGACTGCGCGGCAGGCAGCGCGCACACGTCGGAAGAGGGCGAAGTGCTGATCAAGGGGCCGATGGTCATGATCGGCTACCTGAAGCGCAAGAAAGCCACGCGCGAAATCTTTCAGGGCGACTTCATACGCACAGGCGATCTCGGTTACTTCGAAGACGGCGAGTTGCTGATTACGGGGCGCAGGAAAGAGATCATCATCAAGAACGGTCTCAACATCAATCCGAACGAAGTCGACGAAATCGTGGCGCAGCACGCCAGCATTCTCGAATCGAAAACGATGGGCGACCCCGACGACATCGTCGGCGAGTCGATCACCACCGTTTGCGTTCCGCGTGACTATGCGCATCCGCCCGCGATCGAAGACGTGAAGCATCACGTGAGCGAGATGATGTCCGCGCACTATCGCCCCGACAAGATCGTGTACCTCGCGCACCTGCCCAAGGGGCCGACGGGCAAAGTGGCCATGCGCCAGCTGCGCGGCATTCTCTCGGGCGAGCTGAGCGAAGAGATCGTGAAACGCCTGACGGCATGGAAGTACAAGCGCTCGCAGCCGAACAATCGCGGCGCCGTGGTGCGCACTGTGCAGCAGTCGCTCGAGTCGGGCGCGCCCATTCGCTTTCTGACGTACTGGGGCTGCGGCAAGCGCGCGGAACTCGGCGAGGTCGACCGCCTCGCGATCGATCGTATGCTCGAGATGCTCGCGAGCGCCGAATATATCGAAACGATCCCCGCGAAGCTTACGATTCTGCTGAACGACATTCATTCACGAGTGAACGAAGTGCCCGAGGCGCATTATAAGGAGTACTATTCGGCCGTTGCCGAGTATGCGAAAGAGCGCGGGATCGATTCGATCTGGCAGAGCGACGTCTGGCAGGCGCTGGGTCTCGACCTGAACAAGGTGGTCGCGCACGCGGAGAGCGCCGCATTCGACAAAACGTGGACCACGCACCCGCTGCGCGCGGAACTCACGAACGCCGCCGAACGCCATTACCGCGGCGGCGACGCCGAGCGCGGCGCCCGGCGGTATCTCGGCGCCTGCATCTCCGAGACCTGGCCGTTCGGCGAGAAGTTCGCCGGCAGTCTGTTTCTCTCGTACAACGGACCCGAGTTCGACGCGTGCCTGCCGCATCTGCCCACGCTGCACATCTTCTCGTACAAGAAGGGCAAGACCGTCAAGCCGTGGTTCGTCGAAGAGGAGGTGTCCGCATGAACAGGGGACAGATCGAAGCGCGCCTCATCGCCCATATCGAAAGTGTTTCCGCCGCACGCGTAACCGCCGCAACACACCTCATCGACGAACAGATCATCGACTCGATGGGCTTCATCAATCTGATCGCGTTCATCGAGACGGAGTTCGGCGTGTCGTTCGAAGAGAGCGAACTCGACGAGTGCTTCGAATCGATCGGCATGATCGCGGGGCTCGTGACGAAGAAGCGTGTGTAGGGCGGCCAGTGCCTGCGGCTACGAGCGTCCGTTTCGCTGCATGCGTCAAAAAGCATGCTACTATCGATGGATGATTCGTATCTTCCAATCTGTACTTGTCTTTACTATTTCTCTCTCCCTTTTCTTTGTGCTTGGTTGCACACGCCCTGACAACAACTCTCTCTCAGTTGAAAAACACGATCCGGTTCCGCCGCGAAACGACGTGGTATCCGATTCCTATCCCGACGAGCCCGAGCTTGCGGCTGAATGGCGAATGGACGAATCCGGGAAGCCGATCTGCGTCTTCGGTTCGGAGATACCTGCACCGCACGTGATCACGATGAACCGCGAAGTCTGGTTTCGGCCAACCGGAGCAGCCAATTTCATCCCGGTCGGAAACAACTACGCGTCTCCCCGCTCACGCGACAGCTGGTTTATTGCAACAGGTGGCGGAAATTATCTAATGCCTAGAGGGCGCAAAGCCATACGATCCGATGGGACCACGATCTGGGAATTGTGGCCATCATATACGTTGTGGGGAGACTCTTACGTGTCTGATGATGGAAGACTCTGGACGACCCGGCCACGATATCCCGGTGATGCCGTCGGACCTTCGAGCATCTATGACGAGAACAAGCTACTGAACAGCATTCCTGGCGGTCTCTACGGCGCTCCCGTACGACTAGGGGGAGGACGATACGCAACCCCGGTTAGCATTGGGGGGAGCTACTTCCTTGAACTCAGAGATCTCAGGAAGAAGGATGCAACGCGAGTACCTATACCAATCAGCCCTGGACATAGGATTCACGGCGCACTGTTGCTACCGCCTGATTCTCTGATAATCGTCTCCTCCAAGTACACAAACGCAACTTCCATCGAGTGGGTCTGGATTACTATGGAAAATCAAGACATCTCGACAGGTGCCCCCCAAACCACCAGGCAGCGGCTGGTTGATGATCCTGACTGGAATCCATTCTCGTTTCGGGGAGATATCGGAATCGGTCCGGACGGTCAACCCTATGCATTTGTCGTCGGCCACGACCGAGGGTCGAAGCCTCGGCGCGTGGGGCACTTGATCGAACTAAACACGGGAAGTTTTCGGGAAGTGAATATTGCGGTCCCACGTGATCCGATTATCGACACGGACTATGGCGAGCGAGTTACTGGAGTGCGCTGGGCCTTGGACTTCGATCGATTGTCCATCGCACTAGCCGCACAATCATCTGGGCGACAGATGAGCTACATATACTTCGCACGCCTAACAACACAAAACGATGACCTACACCCTATCAAAAGCATCGCAGGAACTGGCCTACGCCAGATCAGTCGGGACAGCGACTATTGGACGGTTGAGACGGACAGTACTGTATGGGTGTATCGATACTAGCCCCCTATCCCTCGTAGATCTTCTCGTACGCCCTCACGAACCGCTCCAGATTGAACTCGCTCTGTACGCGCGCGCGCCCGGCGGCGGCGTCATTCTCGCGCGCTGCGCTGTTCACGAGTACGTCCTTCCACTGTTCCGCGAGCGCTTCGGGGTTCGAGGGCGGCACGATACGGTGCGCGAGACCCTTGCCGAGCACGGCGCGATTGCCGCCGACATCGGTCACGACAGGCGCGAGCCCGCTCGCCATCGCCTCGAGAAGCGATACGGACGTGCCTTCGCTGCGCGACGACATCGTAAAGAGCGAAAACGTGGCGTGCAGCTCGTGAATGTCGTTCCGCCAGCCGAGAAAGTTGATCTGCTTCGCGATGCGAAGCTCCTGCGCGCGCCTTTCGAGCGCCGCCCGCTGAGAACCGTCGCCCGCGATCACGAGATGGGGGGCGGGGCCGTCGGCGCGCGTGTCCCAGGCGTCCTCGAGGATCGCCATCGCCTCGACCATGATGTCGTAGCCCTTGATGTACTCGAGGCGCCCGATACTGCCGATGACGGGAACGGCGGCGGGGAGCGCGAGTTCGGCGCGGATCATGCCGGTATCGCTGCGGGGCCGGAATACGTCCGTGTCGACGCCGTTGATCACGACTTCGACGCGGCACCCGGGCGCCACGACATGCTTCGCGAGATAGTCGCCGAGCTTCTGCGAAACGGCGATCACGACATCGGTTCGCCCGCTTGCGAGCCGATCGACCTTGCGATGCATCCAGCTGTCGGGGAGCGCACGCCCGTGATCCGTATGCACGATGCGGGGAACGCCGGCTTTTCGAGCCGCGAGCGACGCCTTGTACCAGACGCCCGAGTGCGTGTGCACGACATCGGGCTTGATGGCCCGGATCTGGTCGATCAGCGGCCCGGGCCAGAGCATCGACCAGCGCGGCAGCTTTACGCCCGTATGCAGCGTGACGCTCTCGTCCATATCGTTCGAGAAGCGGCCGAGGTACTGCAGCCCCAGAACGTGCGTTTCGAAGCGGTCACGATCGATCGTCCGCGCGATCTCGGCGATCAGGCGCTCCATCCCGCCGTAGTGCAGGTTCTGTATGATGTGCAGGACGCGTATGCGTTCAGGCGATGTCATGCTCCGCGGGCGGCGCCTCCCCGACCTTCTCCATGAGTTCGTACTGATGATAAATCGACGCATACTCGCCCGCGCCGGCCATCAGTTCGTCGTGCGTGCCCCGCTCGACAACCCGGCCTTCGCTCATCACGAAGATGCGATCGACACGCCGTAGAGTATCCGGCCTGTGCGTCACGAGCAAGGCCGTTCGTCCCGGCATGACCTCATGCAGCCTGTCCCAGAGGAGACGTTCCGTCTGCGCGTCGAGCGCGGACGTGCAATCGTCGAGAATCAGAATGCGTGGTTCGGTCACCAGGGCGCGCGCCAGCGAAAGCCGCTGCTTCTGCCCGCCCGAAAGCGCGAGCCCGCGAGTGCCGATCATCGTCTCGAGCCCGTCCGGGAACCGCGCGACATCCATCAGGAAACGCGAGATCTCGAGCGCCCATTCGATCCGTTCGTCGGAGATCCCCGCGCGACCGAACACGATGTTGTTGCGCACCGAATCGCTGAACAGCACCGGATCCTGCGGCACGTAGCCGATCATCGATCGGAGCGCGGTGATATCGTAGTCGCGCACGTCGCGCCCGGCGATCGTAACGATGCCTTCGTCGACATCCACGACGCGCGGCAGCAGGTTCACGAGCCACGTCTTTCCCGCGCCGACACGCCCGACGAGCGCGATCGTTTCGCCCTCGGCGACGCGGAGGTCGTCGATGTCGAGAATCGTGCGGCGCCCTTCGCCGGCGAAGCCGAACTTGACGTTCTCGAACGCGATCGCGGGACCGGTGGTGGCGTTCTGAGTCGCCGCGCTGGCACTGCCGCCGGCCGCCGCCTCTGCAACGCCGGACATCACTGCGCCGCTTCCCGCCTCATCGCCCTCGCCCATCCCTTCGAAATCGCGCTCCACCATCGCCGGAATGCGCTCGATGTCGCGCAGGCGATGAATCGAGACACCCGACTGGCGCGACTTCACCAGAAACTGCCCGACATCGAACATCGGGAACACGAGCCAGACGACGTAGTAGATGAACGTCGCCATCTCGCCGACCGTGAGTTCGCTCTGCACCACGCGATAGCCGCCGGCAAAGAGCACGATCACGACGCCGAACTGCCAGATATAGTTGTAGAGCGAGTCGATGATCGTCGTCATCTTGACGGCCGCGACTTCCGCATCGCGTCGCGCCTCGGCCACGCGGTCGAACTTCGCCGCCTGCGACTCCTCGCGCGCATACGCTTTCACCACACGCACACCGTAGAAGCACGATTCCATGACATCGTTTACGCGGCTGATGCTTTTCTGCAGCGCATCGTAACGATCGTCGAGCAGCTTCCCGCTTCGAAAGAAGATCAGAATGAGGATCGGCAGCGGCCCGGCGCTGAAAAGCGTGAGCCACGGATCGATCGTGAGCATCATGGCGACAATGAACAGAATGCCGAGCGTGGCCTCGTACAGGCGAAAGATTCCCGAGCACGCAAACCAGCTGAGCTTTTCCGCCACGTCGTCGGTCATGCGCGTCACGAGATCGCCCGTCGCGAACTTCCGGAAGAAGTCGGGGCCTTTTGTCGTAAGGCGGTCGAACGCGTCCTGGCGAAAGAGCCATTCGAGCCGGCAGTTCATCCACGCGCGCGTACTCATGAGGCACGCGTAGATCACGAACGTCGACGACCCGAGCAGAAAGAACGTAGCCGCGAACGACTGTGCCGGCGTCAGCCCGAATCCGGCGCCGCGGTTCGCGATCGCGAGTGCGATCCCCGTCAGCCCCTCCGGGCCCGAGTGCATCGTGTCGATCGTGTAGCCGAAGAGCCGCGGCACGAACACGTTGACCATGCCGTAAAGCGGCGTCACGACGACCAGAAACAGCACGATCCCCCAGTAGTGTTTATAGAAGCGCGCGAGCCACAGAAAATCACTTCGGTTCATGAATCGCGCTCCCTTCCTTTTCGAATTGCAGTTCGTACAGTTCGGCGTAGTAGCCGCCCTGCTCGAGCAGTTCGCCGTGTGCGCCGCGCTCGATCACTTCGCCTTCGCGCAGCACGAGGATCTGATCCGCGTGCACAATGGTCGAAAGCCTGTGCGCGATCACGAGCGACGTGCGCCCCGAGACGAGCTGGCCCATCGCCCCCTGAATCGCGC
Organism: Candidatus Eiseniibacteriota bacterium; assembly: GCA_029262235.1. Lineage (GTDB taxonomy): Bacteria > Orphanbacterota > Orphanbacteria > Orphanbacterales > Orphanbacteraceae > JABDJQ01. The sequence goes on from JAJCZU010000010.1 coordinate 85,980, forward strand.
GCTCCGTCTCCGGATCGACCGACGCCGTCGCTTCGTCGAGAATCAGCAGCTCGGGATCGGTCACGAGCGCACGTGCGAACGAAAGCAGCTGGCGTTCGCCCCGGCTGAAGTTCGCACCCTTCTCACTCACTTCCGTGTCGTACCCGTGCGGCAGCGCCTGAATGAACGAGTCGACGTTCACCGTGAGCGCCGCGCCGCGGATGTCCTCTTCCGTGATCGCGGGCGACTCGAGCGAAATGTTCGACCGCACGTCGCCCGGGAAGAGCACGATGTCCTGCAGCACGAGCGCGAGGCGCGTGCGCAGCTCGCTGAGTTCGAACGAGCGGATGTCGACGCCGTCGATCGTGATGCGGCCCTGCTGCGGGTCGTAGAAGCGGAACAGGAGCGAAATGATCGTGCTCTTGCCGCCGCCCGTCACGCCGACGAGCGCCGTGGTCGTCCCGGCGCGCAGCGCGAACGAAACGTTCCTCAGCACCTCGTGTTTTCCGTCGTACGAAAACGAAACGTTCTCGAAACGCACTTCGTCCTTGATGCCGTTCCATGCGGCCGCTTCGCCCGGCGCGGGACTCGTGATCCTGGGCGCGCGCTTCAAGAGACCGAAGATCCGGCGCCCGCCGGCAATCCCCTTCTGGAACGAGCTGAGCTGTTCGGCCGTCCGTCCGATCGGCTCGAATTCCTTCCAGATCAGCAGCAGGAAGAGCACGATGATCCCGGGCGAAACACCCCACGTCGAACCGAACCAGAGCAGCAGCGCGATCTTCACGTACTCCGTCCAGAAGAGAACGTTGAAGAACACGATCGCCATCACCTCCGTGACGCTCTGCACGGCGAATTTCGACTCCGAGCTATCGAACACGCGCTTGCGCGCGTACCGTTCGCGGTCGAAGATCTGAATCACGCTGATGCCGTGAATCATCTCCGTCAGCGTGGCGGTCAGATCGGCCGTGCGTTTCCGTACTTCGAAGAAGCGGTCGGTCGTCAGCTTGTGAAACGTCCAGAACAGCAGCGCGACAACCGGCAGAGTAACGAGCAGCACGGCAGCGACGCGCGGCGCCTTGTAGAACATGACGCCCCAGATGCCGCCGATCAGCAGCACGTCGCCGAGCACAACGACCACCGCGTTCGTGAAGAGCAGCCGCAGCGACTCGGTGTCCGATTCGACGCGCGACAGCAGCTTCCCGACAGGCAGTTCGTCGAAGAACGACATGTCCTGGTTCACGATGTGGTTGAACAGCTTTTTGCGCAGGCCGAGCATGATCGCCTGGCCGATCGTTTCGAGCCGCACGCGCAGCTGATACTGAAAAACGAGCGTGATCGCCTGGATCACGAGCACCGCGCCGCCCAGCATGAAGACGCCGCGGAACGAGCGCGCCGCTTCGGGGAGCGCGCGCTGCGTCGCCAGCGGCCCGTCAATCGTATGCTGCACGATCCACGGCCACGCGAGCGAGAAGCCCGTCACGCTGAGCAGCAGCCCCACGCACACGGCCAGCGCCCGCTTGTGCTCGCCGAGCAGCGGCAGCAGACCGCGAAACGCTTCGCCGACACCGACCTCAGGCACGCTCGAACGTCTATTCAGATTCTCGGAACTCATGAGCAGATTCCCTTACATACAAAAAAGCCGCCGAAACATGTTGTTACGGCGGCGTACTCGCAGAAAATGGTTGGAAGTGATTAGCGAATGAGCTTCCCCCCAGGACGAAATACGGCCGACCGGCACACTGAATTCGTATTGTATGCCGTCATTTCGTACCTCCGTCTCGGGTTCACTTGCCAACCGTTTAAGCCTAGACCATTGCGGAACCACATGGCAAGCCGATTTTTCTGGTATTCTGAATTTTTGCTGCCGATGTTTTCCGGTCAGGGCCGCTTGTACTTCCAGAAGCCCGCTCGTCCTGGCCAAATGGCCAAGTACGGAGGCCGAGCGGGCTTCTCGGAAGCACATCACGACCCTGAATAAAAACGTCGGTTGTGGAGTGGAAGAATAAGGAAGGGAAGCGGAAGCGGAAGAGAAAGAGAAAGAGAAGAGGGGAACGGAAAGAGAAGGGAAGAGAAAGAGAAGAGAAGAGATAGATGAAGAAGGATCGCGCATGGTGGGGTCGTCGATTCGTTCTCGTACTGGGGGCGCTTGCGATCGCGTTCTCGGGATGCGCGGGCGCGTACCGCGACGCACCGATCATGATCGAAGACCTGATCCTCGAAGAGATCGCGATCGTATGGACCATGGACGGAACAGTGCATCGCGGGATGATTGAAGCGACAGGAGACAGGGGAGTATTGCTCGTCAATCCAGACGGCGGCCGCGAGTGGATTGCACTGGGCGAGATCCGCACGCTGAAATACGCGGTCCATGACAGCAAGTCCCTTTCGAGGACAGTAAAGATTGTTCTTGGGATCTCGATCGCATATGGCGTGCTGGCCGTGATCGCTTCGCAGATCCAGTTCGGGCCGATCGGGGGAAGGTGATGCGCAACCTGGCGCTGTTTGTCGCAATCGCGTTCTTCGTGAGCAGCTGCACGCATGCGTACAGAGAGGGCCCGATTACGGAGAGCGTCGTCGTCGTGCAGGAAGAGACGGTGCTCTGGATGATCGACGGCACGAAGTACACGGGCACGGTCTGGTCTGTGGACGGGGACAGCCTGCTGTTTCGGACGGATGAGCCCGGTGAAGCAGGCGTCGTGAAGGTCGCGCTTCAGAATATCGAGCTCATGAAACTCGATTCGCCCCGGGGAGGTGCGCCCGGTCTGGTGAAGATCGGGTTCTGGGCGCTCCTGGGATTCGCGGGAATCGTGCTCGTCTCAGCACTGCTTGACGGGCCGGTGGTCGATCTCTCGCCGGACTCGAACTAGACTCGCGAAGTTCGACGGTCGAACAGGTATCATGGCGCTGAGGGTTTTCTGATGGATATCATTTCACTGCTCGGTTCGGGGTTCGGTCTCGCGTTCGCGTCGGGTTTGAATCTGTATGCGACGGTACTCATCGTCGGGCTCGGGATTCGCTTCGGCTTTTTCGCGCCGACAGGGGCGTTCGAAGCGCTGGCCGTGCTCGCTCACCCGATCGTGATCGGCACGGCGGCCGTGATCACGCTTGCGGAATTCATCGCAGACAAAATCCCGTGGTTCGACTCGATCTGGGACAGCGTGCACACGGTCATCCGCCCGCTCGGCGCGGCGCTGATCGGAGCGGCAGCCATCGGCGCGCTCGAACCGGAGTGGGAGATCGCGGCGTTTCTCGTCTGCGCGATGGTCGGTCTCGCGAGTCACAGCACGGCCGCCGGTACACGCCTCGCCGCCAACACTTCCCCCGAGCCGTTCACGAACTGGGCACTCAGCCTGACGAAAGACGGCCTCGTGATCGCCGTCACCTGGCTCGCAGTCAAACACCCCGTGATCACGTTTTTCTTCGTGATCGCGTTCCTGGTCGTGTTCGTACTGCTGATCCGCACGATTTGGGGATGGATGAGGAAACTTTTCGGGCGGGGGAATACGGAAGTGGTGAGAATGGCGCCGTAAGGCGCGCGCATTCCGAGCTTCGAGGGGAAACATCGACGACAGGAGAAATCGCATGAACGACCTCGAAAGAAACAAAACGAACGCCAGGGCGCTCTACGATCTCATGTTCAATCAGTGCAAGCCGCGCGAAGCTGCCGAGAAGTATATCGGCGACACTTACACGCAGCACAACCCCGAAGTCGGCGACGGAAAGGAAGCGTTTATAGCGTATTTTGAACGCATGAAAGCGGAGTACCCGGGCAAGCACGTTACGATCAAGCGCGCGATCGCCGAGGGGAACTACGTCGTGCTGCACTGTCACCAGACCTGGCCCGGCGATCAGGATTATGCGGGGATCGACATCTTCCGGTTCGACGAGAACGGCAAGGTAGTCGAGCACTGGGACGTGCTGCAGACTGTTCCGGAGAAGTCGGCCAACGACAACACGATGTTTTAGCGGTCTGCGATTTCCGCCGCGCCGCGCGCAGCGCCTTCCCATCACTCCTGCCCGTAGAGTTTCGTCGACAGATATTTGAGACCGGTATCGCAGACGAGCGTCGCTACCGTTCCTTCGGACCCGAGTCGCTCCGCAACCCGAAGCGCCGCCACCACGTTCGCGCCGGACGACGTACCACCGAAGATCGCCTCTTCGCGTGCGAGTCGCCGGGTCATCCCCATGGCTTCGTCTGTGGAGACAGTGATGATCTCGTCCGCAAGATCGTGCTTCCAGACCGGCGGAACGAACCCCGGGCCCACACCTTCGATCTTATGAGCGCCCGGTTTTCCTCCAGAAAGTACGGCCGACTCCGCGGGTTCGACAGCCACGATCCGTACGCCGGGGGTCCCCGCACGAAGTACCCGGGCAACACCGGTCAGACACTGGGCGGTGCCCACGGACTGCACGAACGCGTCGGGCGCGTCACCGCACGCATCCAGGATTTCCGTTGCCAGCGAAGCGTATCCGTCCGCGGCGTCGGGATTGCGGAACTGATCCGCGTAGAAGCAGCCTTCTTCCCGGCTGAGCTCGTCCGCCCTGGCAATCATCTTCTCGATCAGCTCTTTGGTCGTGCCGCGGCCGCCGCTCGGAATCTCGATGACGCGGGCACCGAGCGCGCGCATGTGATTCCGTTTCTCGAGGCTGAAAGCGTCCGAGGTGACAAGCGTGGCCGCCTGTCCGGTCGCGGCGCAGACGAACGCGAGCGACGTGCCGGTGCTCCCGCCGGTGTACTCCACGAGGGTACCGCCGGGCACAAGCTCCCCGCGGGAACGCGCACCCTGCACGACCGCAAGCGCCATCCTGTCTTTCATGCTGCCGGTGGGGTTATCACTCTCGAGCTTCACGAGGACCCGCGCCGATCCGCGCGGAACGACGTGGCGCAGTTCGACCAGCGGAGTATTGCCGACCGCCTGCAGAATGCCGTGTTCGCGATTCATCAAGACCCCCTCCGCGTCACTTCCGCCCGCGCACGAGCGCGGCTTTCGCCTTCGCGCCTTCGACGTAGCGGGGGTCTTCCTTCTCGAACGCGTCGATCTCGCGCACTTCGGCCTTCTCGATATAGATCCCGGGCATGTGGGCCGCGATCTCTGCGGGCGAGAGCAGTTCGTCTTCGGGGAATCCCCACACCTTCGCCATCGATTTGTCCCAGTCCGCGATGATGATCGTGCCGCCGAGCGCGAGCGCCAGGGCGGCGTTCGCGATGATCGCGGCGTTCTTGCCGCCGCCGGGTAGCGCGTACGTGCTGATTACGAGGTCGAACGAGTGCACGGGGTGCCAGCTCGCGGTGTCGGCCACGAGAAAGTCGGCGCTGAGGCCGCGCTTTGCGGCGTCGGCGCGGGCCATGTCAATCGCGACGTCCGAGAAATCGACGCCGAGCACGCGCCAGCCGCGCTCAGCGAGCGCGAGCGCATTCTGGCCCGAACCGCATCCGAGATCGAGCGCGGTCGTCGGCACGAGCCCCTCGACTTCGCCCGCAAGCAGGCGGTCAGGCACCCACACATTGGCCGGATTCTCGCGATACTCCTCGTTCCAGAATTCGCTGTGATGATAGTCGCTCATGCAGGCTCCTTCGGACACGCGCGCCAAGTTGGCGACGCCCAAGCATACACGATGGGGAGGAGAGAGTGGGATGGGGTCGACGTCTTGCGTTCAGTGCCGTTCGGATTTCCCTCGACCCGCTCGGCTGGCCTGACAGGCCAAGTACGGAGCCTCGCGGGATCCGGGAAGTCCGTCACGGCCCTGAAAGAAAACATCGGCCTTGGAAAGGGGCGGAAGGGAAGGAGGCGGAAGGACAAGAGGAAGGGGCAAACACAAGTTGTTCACCAACAGACATGGAAACAGCGCGAGGAGCTGTTCTCCGGATCCCGCCCCACCGCCTCTTCTCAGGATTCCTCTCGCCGCTCTCAGAGAGCACGGAAAAATGAGAAAGGCCGGTTCCCGGAGCCTGCGATCGTTACCACGCGGGAGACCGGTGGTTGTTTTCTTACCGCCGAAATGGCGGTCGGGAATTGGCCAATCCGCATGTGCCTAACAGTCCCATTGGCCGTACGCCAGGACGAGCGGGCTGAGGGATCCGGCCTTCCTCATATTCTCGCTCCTCTTCTCTTCTTCACGCCGCGTGTAGCAGGGGGCAAGCGCAAGTTGTTCACCAACAGACATGAAAACAGCGCGAGGAGTTGTTCTCCGGATCACGCCCCATCGCCTCTTCTCCGGATTCCTCTCGCCGCTCTCAGAGAGCACGGAAAAATGAGAAAGGCCGGTTCCCGGAGCCTGCGAGTCCCATTGGCCGTACGCCAGGACGAGCAGGCGGAGGGAATCCGGCCTTCTCATACGTTCTGTTCTCTCCTACCCCTACTTCATGTGCACCAGCCGCGCCACGTTCTGCCTGCCGTCGATCGACGCGCGGTAGAAGTAAACGCCGGACTGCACCGGCGTGCCGGATTCGTCGCGTCCGTCCCAGCTTGCGTTGTAGGCGCCGGCGCTTCTGTGGCCGCTGGCGATCGTCTTGACGCGCTGGCCGGCCACATTGTAGATGGCGACGTCGACGGCGGCGCCGCCGCGCGTGCCTACGCGGAAGTGCAGGCGTGTTTCGCTCGTGAACGGATTCGGCGCGGCGAAAAACGCGCGGACGGGCTGGGTCGTTTCGGTGTCGCTGGCATCGGCAACGCCGGTCGGGATGCTCGGGATCGTGTATCCGGTTGCGATGAACTCGTCGCGCATGTCATTCAGGTCGTCCACGTTTAGCCCATGTTGAGCGCGGCCTGGAAGACGGCGTTCGCGGCGGCGTTCTGGTTCGTGCTGGAGCCGGTCGACGCGAGCCCTTCGATCACGGCCTTGTCGATCAATTCGCGTCCGATCTTGTCGTAGATGCGCATGAGGCACGTGGCCCAGATCTGGCCGTCGGTGTGAATCGACCCGGTGAGGCCGCCGGGATACGAAGCGCCGTAGTTCGTCGTGCGACCGCCCCAGAACGGGTTGTGGCCGTCCCAGTTGAACACCCAGTAGTACTGCGCGTTCGCGGAAGTCCAGTGCCCGAGCGCGCGGTCGTACGAGGTCGCGAAGAAGTCGCCGGTGCCTTCGCTGAGACCGTTCACCTGGGAGAGATTGCCGCCCGTGATCCAGTCATGCAGTCCGTGACCGAGCTCGTGAATGATGACGTCGGCATCTTCGGAATCGTCAACGCCGCCTTCGCCGAACGAAAGACGGCCGCTGCTCGTCAGATAGTAGGAGTTATCGGCCCCGTTCAGCCCGTGCGGATCGAAGCGAACGCCGGTGCCGTACTGGTAGGGCCCTACCGTGCAGCCCAGCGTTTCATTGATGTAACGCATCATCGTGTCGACATGATAATAAACGTTCACGGCTTCGAAGCGATCCTGGAAGCGATTGTTCGTGTATGTCGACGAGGCGTTCGGATAAAGCCCGCGGAACGGCGATTCGAAATCCTGGAGCTCGGCATAGGGGCCCTTGAGCGAATGCGTTCCAGCCGTGAGATCGATGTCCTTCAGTGTGCGCGTCTGGCGCTCGGCGTCGAGCGACCCGTTTGTCGCGTCGTTGTTGTCAACATACTGTCCGCCGTACGAAACGCCCGCGGTCGAAAGCGGGTCCCCGTCCCACACGAAACCGGAACCGTCGACGGGCACGTAGCACGCGAGGTTCTTCTTCGCGAGCACGGCGCCGGTCTGCGCGTCGATCATCACTTCCCACTCGCCGTTCGGACCGTTTGCGCTGTGCAGCACGACACGATGCGCGAGATGATCCGCGCCCGCCTTGCGATAGATCACGAGGTCGTTCGTTTCGTGTGTCGTTACACCCGTCATGCCCAGCGTCTGCATCGCACCGAGCTTCGCGTCAGCCGACGGAATCGCGGGCGTTACGCTCGCGACGGACACGTTCGGCTGCGCGTCGTTCACGACGAACGTCACGGTGTCATCGCGATCGAGCGTCACGGCGATGTTCCCGCCATGCACCGGCACACCCTGGTACGTCTGGCGAAAGCGAACGACGTTCCCTGCCGCACTCGTGCGTGTCATGTGATGCACGAGTTCCTGTTCGACATCACCGAGCTGGAACTGCGCGCGCTCGTTCGCGAGGTACTGCAGAGCCTGCGCTTCCGGCGCGAGTCCGGACGGCATCTTGACGGCGGCATTGAAGATCGTGCGCACGACGCCCGACCCCTGTTCGATCTCGGCGTTCCCGCTCAGATAGCGCGGCGCAACCGGTTCGGTTTCGAGTGCGGCTTCGGCCCCGATCGGGGCGCGCTTGGCGTCGGCCGAAGTGGCCAGAAGGGCGGAAATGGCGCAAATCACCATGAAACCGCATGCGCGGCGCAGGCTGGACGGCATAATGAGACCTCTCTTATATGTAACGGGAGCGGGTAAACGTAACCCTGGGAGACGCTCATTATAGCACAAAAACAAACGCCTGCGCGCACCTCTCCTGACCCGGCTCACGATCCTTCTGCTTGCAACGCCTTCACAATCACCCGATACTGGCCGCATGATCACGCGCGCCAGACTGCACGAAATCATCTTCGAAGCGGATACGCCGCTCGGGAAGGCGTTCGACGTCGTTCTGCTGATCGCGATCATGCTGAGCGTGACGGCGGTCTGTCTCGAAAGTGTGGTGTCGATCCGGCAGCATCATGGCGTGGCGCTCCGGATTACGGAGTGGACGTTCACGATTCTGTTCACGGTCGAGTATGTGCTTCGGCTTGCCTCGGTTCGCCGGCCGCTTCGCTACGCGGTGAGCTTCTTCGGGCTCGTCGACCTGCTTTCGATTCTGCCGACGTACCTGAGCATGCTTCTGCCGGGCGCGCAGTCGCTGCTCGTGATTCGGGCGCTGCGCTTCCTGCGGATCTTCCGCGTGCTGAAGCTCGCGCACTTCATCAGTGAAGCGCGTACGCTCAAAGTCGCGCTCGCGCATTCGGGCCGCAAGATCATCGTGTTTCTCGGCACCGTGCTCACGATCTCGCTGATCATCGGCGCGCTGATGTACATGATCGAAGGGCCCGGGAACGGCTTTACGAGCGTACCCGAAAGCATCTACTGGACGATCGTGACGATGACGACGGTCGGGTACGGCGACATCGCGCCGAAAACCGTGCTCGGCAAGTTCCTCGCTTCCTTCGTGATGATCATGGGGTACGGAATCATCGCCGTGCCGACGGGGATCGTGTCGGTCGAAATGGCGAGCGCGATGAAGAATCAGCCGATCAGCACACAGGCGTGCCCCGGTTGTTCGCGCGACGGGCATATGTACGACGCGAAATTCTGCAAGTTCTGCGGCACGAAGCTGTAGCCGCCTACTTCCCGACGCTCACGACTTTTACGTTCACGAATTCGCGAATCCCGAGCGGCGAAAGCTCGCGCCCGTAGCCGCTCTCTTTGACGCCGCCGAACGGCAGTCGCGGGTCGGACTTCACGAAGCCGTTCACGACGCACGTTCCCGTTTCGATTTCGTCGCGCGCAATTCGCAGGCCGCGTTCGACATCGCGCGTGAACACGGCGCCGCCCAGTCCGAACGGTGAGTCGTTCGCGATGCGGATCGCGTCGGCTTCATCGCGCGCGCGAATGACTGACGCGACGGGGCCGAACAATTCCTCTTCGTACGCGGGCATGGCGGGCGCAACTTCCGCGAGAATCGTGGGGGGATAAAAGGCGCCCGGCCCGGCCGGAATCGCGCCGCCGAGAACGAGCTTCGCACCCTGTTCGACCGAGCGCGAAACCTGCGCGTGCAATCCTTCCCGCATCGCTGTGCTCGCGAGGGGCCCGATGTCGGTCGCGGGGTCGAGAGGGTCGCCCATGGTCACGCTCCGCATGCCCTTCGTGAATGCCGCCAGAAACTCGTCGTAGACGGCGCTCACAATAATGAACCGCTTCGCCGCAATGCAGCTCTGGCCCGCGTTGATCGTGCGCGAGGTCACACACGCTTCGACCGCGTGCGCGATGTCCGCGTCTTTGAGCACGACATACGGATCGCTGCCGCCGAGCTCGAGCACGCTCTTCTTGAGCGCCGCGCCCGCCTGCAGCGCCACGGCGCTCCCCGCCCTCGTGCTCCCCGTCAGAGTGACCGCGCGCACGCGCTCGTCGCGGATCACGGCGCCGACGCCGGTCGGTTCGATCAGAAGCGTGCGAAAGAGATCGCGCGGAAAGCCCGCCTCGCGAAACAGCGATTCGATCGCAAGCGCACAGCCCGACACGTTCGCCGCATGCTTCAGAAGCGCGGCGTTGCCGGCCATGACTGTGGGCGCCGCAAATCGAATGACCTGCCAGAACGGGAAGTTCCAGGGCATGATCGCGAGCACGACGCCGATCGGTTGATACGTAATGAAGCTGCGCGCCTCACCGGCCGCGACTTCTTCATCCGCGAGAAACGTGGCGGCATGCTCCGCGTAATACTCGCAGACCCAGGCGCACTTCTCGATCTCGAGCAGCGCCTCTTTCGTCGTCTTCCCCATCTCGCGCGTCATGAGATCGGCATACTCGCCGGCGTTCGTACGCAGCAGGCCCGCGACGCGGGTCATGTGTTCGCGGCGCGTCGCGAAGTCGGTCCTGCGCCACGCGAGGAACGCGTCATGCGTCTCCCGCACGATGCTTTCGACCGCGCGCGGAGTCATCTCTTCGTAGTTTTGTATGAGTTCACCCGTGGCCGGGTTCAAGCTCTGCATGGGACGCTCCTTCCGTGGGAGCGATCAGCGTAGCAGAATCATCGTGCGGACGTCGCGGACCGCGCCGCTCGTGAGCACCGCGAAGTAGGCGCCGCTCGATACCGAGCGCCCGTTCGCGTCCCTGCCGCGCCAGACAACGGAGCCGGGACCGGCGGGAAGCTGGTCGTTCTCGATCAGCGTGGTCACGCGGCGGCCGAGGGCATCGTAGATCGAAAGCGTCGCCCGGGAGGGCACCGCCAGTTCGTACGGAATCGTAACCGCCGGATTGAACGGATTCGGGTAGGACGCAAGGAGCCCCGTTCGCACCGGGGCGCCGTTCTCGCTGTTCCCTGGCTCGGTCCGTGCGAGCTGCACGGTCACCTTCTCCGTGTAGACGACGCGCACGCCGTCTTCCACGATCAGCACGGGGCCGATCGTGACCGAAACAGGCCCGGCGGCATTCGCTTCCTGCGTCCCCGGCGTCCCCGGCGCTCCGACCGAGGTCACGATCGCGGACTGCGCCGAAGGCTCGCTCGCACAAACCGTGAACCGCACTCTGTTGTCGATCCAGAACAGAGACGTGGCCGTTTCGATATCGTCCGTAGCGATCGAAGCCGCGAAGGACCCCCCCGGCCCCCCGTCACGCGGGATTTCGATGACCGCCGCGCCTACGCTCGGCCCGGCCCATGTGAGGCGGGCGCAATGGGCGGCGTTTTCGATCACCCACGGAGGCGCGGCCTGCATGATGCGAAGGGGCGATTCCGGCTCCGACGCGAACGGCAGTCCCGAAGCCAGCCCGCCCGTCACGGTCGGTGAGATCCGGTCGATCAGGGCCAGGAGATCGGATCGGTCGATCGCACCGCCTGCAATCGCACTTCCTGCGACCGCGGCGTCGAGATCGAGCAGATCCACGATGCCGTCGCCGTTCCAGTCACCGCTCTCGTCATCGCTCCCGTCCGTCGCCAGATCCTGCCCGCTCTCGTCAGCATGAGCCGGCGTCGCCAGTACGCACAGAATCACGAGCGCGGCGGCCGCCAGACAAAGCAGAAACGCCGCCCCGAGATGGACCCAGGGACCGCGGGGGCCTTGATCCGAGTTATGGAATGAAGTCCGTTTCACGAACTATATATCGGAAGATCGGCAAAAAAGATGAAGGGGAATCGAAGAAAGAGAGGCGAGGCCGGTGTGAGCGGTTACACCACGATTCAGTACATCCGGTTACTTCATCCGGTCGAGCATGTTTCGCATGCGGGCGGATCCGTTCGGGTCGCCGAGAAGCTGTTCCCGGACCGCGGCGCGCAGCGCACCGGCACCCTTCGCTTTCAGAACGGCCGGACCGAAGCGCTCGGTGAGCACCCAGTCGACCATCTTGTCGGTCGCCGCTTCGACCTGCTTCGGGTCGCTCGTGTCGACGTCGCCAACAACGGCTTTCAGCTTCGCGGCCTGCGTTTCCTGCGCGGCTCCGGACTTGCCGGCCTGGCCGGCGGCATCGGAGCCCGCGGCGCCCGTATTGTCGCCGGAGCCCTGCAGCTTCTTGTCGAACTTGCTGTCGGCGCCTTTGGCCTTGTCCGGCTTCGAATCGTCCCCGGGAATTCTCCCGAAGTCGCCCGGCGGCGGTGTCCCACCGATTTTCATCCTGAACCCTCGCTCATGCTGAGCATTTGTACTGTTTCAGAAGCGCGCCGGGCCTAGAGCAGGCCGTATGACAGAAACTTCTGAATGGTGCGCGCCATCTCGCCGCCGTTTTCTCCGGACGGATCGAGCTCGGTCGCTTTCTGAAGCGCGAGCTGCGCTTCGTCGAGATGCTTCGAGAACGCGAGCGCCTCACCCAGATGAGCATACGCAATCGCGCATGTCGGGTCGATCTCGGTCGCCTTCTCGAACTGTTCGACGGCGTCGTCGAACTCACCCTTCGCAAAATGAATCGTCCCGACCCCGATGATGGGCAGGTGCTTGTCTTCGACAAGCGGAATGATTCCTTCGAACATCGTCTTCGCCTCGTCGAGGCGGTCCGCGTCGCGCATGAGGAGCGCCGCTTCCATCAGAAAACGTTTCTCTTCACGACTCGGTTTTACGGCAAGGTCCGCGTTGGCCATAGAATCCATGCTCCTTCGAATTACTTGACGTTTCGAATCGCTGCCATCGAAGCTTCGTGCTTCGCTTTGTTAATGTTCGAGATCATGTTGATCGTCTGTGCTTCCTGCTGGATCTGGTTCTGCAGCTGCAGCAGTTCGTACTGGCGATTGAAGCTCGTGCTTGCGCCGCCACTCGCGCCGCCGGCCACCGCGCCGATCGCGCCGAGAGCCGTGCCCACACCCGGGATGGCCGAAGCCGCGCCGCCGAGAATGCTGCTGAACTTGCTGAACTTGCTCTGCTTGGGCGGGTCGAACTTCGTCAAGTCCGCCGGGTTGAAGTTGCCGCCTCCGATTCCACCGATACTCATGTCACTTCTCCTTCCGTGTTACGCCTGTTCATCCAGAAACTTGTCGCGGGCCTTGATCGTTTCCTCGAGCAACCCGATCGCGTATCCGTATACGTTGATCGAATTCTGAGCCAGGTCCTTCTCTTCGGGCGATCCGTTTTCGATCACGTGCCCGAGGGCCTGACATGTCTTCGCGCATTTCTGGCGAAGCTCGACGAACTTTTCGTAGTCGGTCAACAGTTCCTGAAACGTGGGATACTGCTGCCACTCTTCGATCTGACCTTGCTTTTGGTCTTCAGCCATCTTATCCCTCCACGGCGGATGAAAGTTGCGTACTAACTCGTCATTAACTGCGTCAATACGAGAACGCGCTGTTTGGCGTCCTTATTCTCGGGGTCGATGTCGAGAACGCGCTTCCAGGAGGCCAGAGCGGCGCTGTAGTCCGATCGTTCCTCGTCCTGAACCGCCTGGCCGATCGCGAACTGCGACTCGGCGTACCCGTCCCGACCCTTGACTTCCTTTTTCTTCGTGATGAAATGGGCGTCCGCGGCAGCCTTGTAGCTGCTCTTCTCGGCCGGAACGCCGTTGATCACCTGATCCACCGCGCCCGCGATCTCCGTTACGAGATCCTGCTCGAGCGCCAGAAACTTTTCGGGCTTCCCCTTGAATTCGCCCGTAATCTGTTTGGCGACAATGATTTCGCCCGTCGCCGTATGCACCACGCGCATGTCGATGCGGACTTTCTTCTTGTCGAGCACCATGTACTGCCCGAATACGAAGCAGTGGGCGCCGAGCAGATTGCCCGCGCGCACGGCGGACTCCGCATCCATCATACCCGATCCGCCGAGCTGTACCTCCTCCACGATCTTCTCGGTACGCTGGCGATCGACGATTTTGAGGTCGGTCGAGGCGGAGAGGTCCGTGATGATCGAATGGGTCAGTGCCGGGCGGAACAGGTCGAGGTCGTAGTTCTTGAAACCCTTGGTATATACGGAGTTATTCTCGAAATCGCCGATCGCGATCGTCCGAATATCCATCGTCCCCGGCATTTCGTCCTTCACCTTGTGATAGAGGTCGTAGACGGGGGGCGGGTACTTGCCTTCGGGCGTAAATCGCGCAGAATCATCGATTTCCAGCATTTTCACGATGGCGTCGCGTGCGCCCGCTTCGTTGCCGTTCGACAAATTGCAGAGGCACACCGTTTTGAGCGCCTCGACGCGCGCCGCCCGGTCGGCCGCCGGATCTTCCTGCACGCGGCTCGCCAGCTGCAGCGCACGGTCGAAGTTCAGGTAAAGCCACTCATTATAGGAGGCGAGGGCCAGCTCCATCTGCGATCCCGTAGACGGGGACACGAATCCGGCTCCGGCCGCGTACGTGAGGTCCTCGGAGCCTCCGCTTTCGCTTTTCGACGAGGCGCACGAGCTGAGACTCATGGCAACGACCATGAAGATGACGGCGAGTACGATTCTCATTTCTTCCACCTGATGATTGACGTGAGACATGGATTGTTCCTCCGGTCATATGGTTATGCCTGCTTTATCAGGCGAACCACGGCCGAAGTTGCGGATTAATTGCGCTCGATCACCCTCTTTTCCTTCCAGTTCAAAACGAGCTGGCTGACGGACGATCCCGGCTTAACTGCATACTTCAAGGTAACATCCACGGGCGGGTTTGCCTTGTCGTTTCGAAGCCGGAGCGAGTGCGTCCCGCAGCTGAGGGTAACTTTCCACGGGGGCATTCCACTCGCATTGACCGGTGTGGACCCGTTATCCACATAGATCTCGACGTAGCCCGGGCTCGTGCTGATCGTGTAACTTTTTGCCGGGTAACCGCTTAGCGCTGCCTCGTGCACGGCGCCCGCCTCCGCCACCTGCACGGTGGCCTCGTAGCGCCTGTAGCATTCGCCCCGGGTCAGGGCCAGTTTCACGGCTCCGGGCACGTATTCGCTGAACGTGTGCGGCGTCGTCTGGCCGGTGTCTTTTCCGTCGAGCGAGATCCGAGCCCCCGAAGGATTCGACCGGATCGTGAGCCCCGGTTCTGTGGGCGGGGGCGGCGTGGTCCGCTTCGTAAGCGCAAAATGAAGCGTGTCGATCGCCGCCACGGCGTTTACGACAACGGTCGTGTCGAGCGGGGCGTACCCCTCGCGGGTCAGGCGGAACGTTTGCGGCCCCGACGGAATCTCCCGTACCTCGCAGTTCGTCGGCTGCGAGACGAGGGCGCCGTTGATCGCGAGTTTCGCGCCGGCCGGGTCGCTGAACACCCAGAGCGTGACGCGATGTGTCGGTTCCAGCTTCACGCTGACAGCCTGGTTTCTGTCGCCGATCACCACCGTGTCCATGTAAGGGACGAAGCCCTCGTGCGTCACTTCGAGCCTGTGCTGACCCAGGTGAAGCGGTTCGAATGTCGCGGGCGTCGGGCGGGCGGCGTAACTCGCGCCGTCCCCTTCGAGCCACGTGAGCGAAGCGGGTGCGCCGACCGGCGTTGCCGTGACCTGCAGCGACTGGGCCTTGTCGAGCGCGATCGGGGCGATTTCCTGGCCGCCCGCTTCGACCGTGATAACGTGTCCGTCGACCGGGAAATACCCTTCGAGTACGAGGTCGATCGCATAGGCGCCCGGTTCGAGCCCCTCGATCTGCGCCGGGACGGTTCCCTCGCGCATCGGCTCGGAGAAGCGCATCTTCTCGCCCTGATACAGCTTATAGGTCGCGCCGGTCGGGATCGAATCGATCGTGATCTTCCTGCTCTTTCCGCCGCCGAAGAGTCCGAAACCCGCGGCCGCCAGAATGATCAGGAGCGCGACTCCCCCCACGAGCAGATTGCGGAGCGACATGAGCCCGCCCGCGCCACCGACCGCGGCGCCGTCGTTTTCGACGTCGAGCACTCCGCCTGCCCGTGCATGCTTCACGGCCTCGAGGTACTCCGCCGCGGATGCGTAGCGGTCGGCCGGGTTCTTTTCGAGACAGCGCAGAATGATCTGCGCGAGGCCGGCAGGGATGGCGGGATTTTTCGCGCGCGGATCGGGTGCCGGCGTGTTCACGTGATCGATCATGACCTGGGGGAAGTTCGGCGGGAACGGATACTCGCCCGTCGCGGCACGGTAGAGCGCGACCCCGAGCGAGTAGAAGTCCGAGGGCGGGCCGATGTCCTTCTTGTTCTTCGCCTGAATCTGCTCGGGTGAGGCGTACGACCAGGTGCCGACCGCGGATGTCATATCCTGCGTGTTCGCCGTTTTTTCCGCCGTCTCCTGCACCATGCCGATTCCGAAGTCGGTCAGCACGTACCGGTCGCTGGGCGCCAGGTGCATGATGTTCGAAAGCTTCACGTCGCGATGAACGAGGTTCTTCCCGTGGACTGAATTGAGCGCGCGCCCCATATGCTCGGCGATCCGGTACACCTTGTCCGGGTCGAGCGCGCCGCCCGCCTTGACTTCGTCCTCGACCGTGCCGTCGAGCAGCGTCATGACCAGATAGTGCGTGTTCGTTTCGGGGTCGGTGCCGCATTCGAGGATCGTGACGACGTGCGGGTCGTCGCGGAATTCGACATAGAGCCCCGCTTCGCGCAGAAACTCGTCGACGAGGTCCGGGTCGCCCGCGTGCTCTGCGAGCAGGATCTTGACCGCGACGAAGCCCTCCGGCTGGAGCTGCTTCGCCTTCCAGACATGCGCGTATCCCCCCTCGCCGAGCTTTTCGAGGATCTCGTAACGACCGGCGAGGATCTTACCGCTCAAGTCGCTCAATCACTTCTCCTTGGTGGGGGATCAGTCGCGGCACGTCCGCGTAACTATAGGACGGCGGGAAATGGCGGTCAATGGGAGGGATGATGGTGACGGGGATAGCACGCACCTTCAAATAGGCAGGTCAGAACCAACCCAGCTTGTCGAGTATTTCTTCTCTGTATCGAGTCGCCGTGTCTACAAAGCGATCGTACGAGCCGGAGAACATTCCAGCCACCAAAGGTGGCCAACTCTCTTTCATCTTTCCGGCTTCAACAAGTAGATCATTATAGGGATTTCGTTCCTCCCTAAGACTTGAGTACTTCCACGCAAACCGTCCCGGTGGACCCCAGAGGCTCATGCGCTTATCCTTGGTAAGGTCCGCATAAGTCAACGCCAGTAGAATCTCAAGACGGTCATACAAACGCTCATAGTCCAACCCCAAGAACAGCAGGTCCTCCACTCCCGGTTGCACAACCTTGAACAGATATTCACTCCTCGCAACCTTGTGTCGCTCATGCCCAGGCAACATATTGAAGGCTCTCGCCCGGTTCGCATCGAGCATCCCACGAACCGCCGGAAACACAATAGGAACCGTTCCTTCGCCGCTCCGCTCGTCCCCAACGGGTGCCTCTAGAATGCAGCGAAGGTTCTCGTAATTCTCAGCGCTCAAGGCAGCGATTCCTGCCGAATACAAGAGAAACGTCGCAGGGTACCACCGTAACCCAAGCAACAGAACCGACCCCCCAGTGGGCGCATGTGCATCAGGTAGGCGCGAGAACACCTGGCTGAGTGTTCCCCTGTGCTCGGCCTCTCCCCACCTGGATAGCAGGATGACTGCCACATTTAGCCGCGACACAATTGCTTCGTATTTCCTCAGTCTACCCCCAATCTCACCGTCATCAACTGTTACTCCCTGTACGGGAAACTCCTTTGGGTTCGTTAATGTCAAGACTTGTCGTGTTTCCTCAATAACCTTATCAAACAAACTGATTCGAGCGCTGGAGTCTGCAAGCATTGCTTTTAGTGAGCCTACCTCCGAATCATCGAGCGCATCTACTTGCTCTCGTTCGACTGTCGTGGACTCAACAAGAATGTCAACGTCAGTGCCGTCCGTCCCTTCCAGTCGGGGCAACTCAGAGTCATTCAATATCATGTCACCATCTCCATCTAGCAGACCGTAATGCGGAGTCTGGTTTGAATCTAGATCCCGAGCAACATTCTGATAGACATACGACATTACCAAGCTAGCCGTAATCAATCCGTCGGGGGTTGTCGCGGCACCATCCATTGCATCCAGTAGGTGCCCGGTGAACACGGAGTGGCCTGGCCTGGGACCGCCCGCGTCCGAAACCACTTCATCTGCCTTTCCTGCCGTTATCACTTGCCGAGAATGACGTCGAAGCATGTCCTTTGCAAATCGCCAACCGCTTCTAGCGGTCCTAGGAACGGCCAACCCCCCGTAGCAAGCGTCCATAATGAACAGAAGGTGCTTCGCTCGTACAAGGTCTGCGTTGCGTGTCAGGTCATCCCACCGCAGGAGCGTGTTTAGATCACTCGTATCCCCTTCGTATGGAACGAGGAACCCGACAGCCGCCCTATGGCTCTCCGCGGTGTGACCATGACCGGCAAAGAAAACCACCACCCGATCGTCCGCGCCGACCTCCTCTAACGTAAACGACATGAACTCCTTCTTAATAGAAAGTGCTGTCGCCTGCTCATCTAGCAGAATTCGAACATTCTCTTGAGGGAAGTGAAACCTCTCCGTAAGAGCCAGCGCGACCTTCTCCGCATCATTGCATGCATAGCTGAGCGGCGAGGCGTGCAGGTACTTGTTGATTCCAATAACCAAAGCCCTGCTTCCATCGTAGCTATCCTTGTACACCTTCGACAATTAGGTCCTCCAGGCTGGCCACACCGGGCCTGTGATGGGTGTACTCCCCCCTCCGCCCCCCCTTACGCGCCCGCCTCGCCGAACGCCGCCACGTAGTGTGCGGTCGCCCGCACGTCGCGCAGGCACTTCTCGCGCAGCTCGAGCACCATGAACTCGCGCGTTACGCCGTACTCGTTTCCGATGTGCGTCTCGCGGAAGCCGAACCGCTCGTAATAGCCGGGGTCGCCGAGCAGAAAGATCGCGTCGGCTTCGAGTGTGCGCGACTCTTCGATTGCGGCGTGCATGAGCGACGAACCGACGCCCGCACGCTGATACTCGGGGGCGACGGAAATCGGGCCCAGCCCGAAGAGGCGAAGGGGGGCGGGCCAGGCGGGCTTCAGTATGATCGGCGTCAGAAGCGCCTGGCCGATGATCTCGTCGTCGCGTTCGGCAACGAGCGAAAGAACGGCTTCCCCACGCGCGCGAACGAGCTGCACGAGTTTCACCTCATCCATGCTCCCGAACGCGGCGAGAATCACGGAGTCGATGCGCGCGGAGTCCCGGGGGCGTTCGTGTCGAATCGCGTTCATGCGGAGTCCCTCGCAGTCGCATCCTCGATGCCCGCCGGTTGCGCTACTTCGTACGCGGCTTCAATATCTCGCTCAGCCAGTCGGTCTTGGACTCGTCGCGTTCGAGCGCATAGTAGCGGAGGCCGTCGCCGTACGTGACCGTGACATTGCGGAGACGTTCGGCTTCGTCGACGAGCAGCTCGAAGCGACCGCTCGCGGGCGTGCCTTTGATCGCGTCGATCAGCCGGTCGCTCGCAAAGCGTCGGCCGTCGACACCGAGAATGACCATGTCTTTCAGCAGCCCCGCGCGATCCGCCGCGCTCCCGGGCACGATCGAACCGATCTTTCCCTCTTTGTCGACCGTAAAGCCGACCGAATCATAGAGACGACTGTACTTGTAAATCTTCTCGATCGTTTTCACGAGCAGCGACGGCTTGTCCGTCCATCCGAGCTTCCACCCGGCGCGCTCGATCCCTTCCGGCAGTTTTTCGCCGGACACCCGGTCGACACGTTCGGCGATCAGGGCCGCCCAGTCGAACGGCGCGAGATCGTTCAGAATCGCGACGATCTCCGCACGATCGAAGCCGACAGCGTGCGCGTTCGGATCGCCGTGCGTGAAAAACCGCGCGCAGAAATCATCGAGAGTCTTCGCGCCGTTCGTCATTTCGCGAAGGCGCGCATCGATCTCGAGCCAGATATAGGCGCCCTCGTTGTAGTAGTCCTGCCCGCGCCGGAGCCACGTCCAGTAGGTCGAACCGCCTCGCAGGATCCAGCCGGAACTCGCCGTGTCGTACAGGGGCCGCCAGGCACGCCCTTTCTGGTGAATCAGCGTCGCCATGCCATACGCGAACTCACTGCGCGTGATCTCGGGCTCGCGAAAGCCCGCGCGACACGTCAGGAGCCGGTCGAGATAGTCATCGAGCCCTTCGTAAACCCAGAGCTCGCCCGTCTCTTTCGGTTCCTGATAGTCCCGCGTGATCATGCCGGCCGGCCGCCGGTATTTCCCGCACCACGCGTGCACCACCTCATGCGGAAGCAGCGTCTCGATTCCGGTCTCGATCCACGCCTTGTCGAGAAACGTGTCGGCCTTGTCCGAATTCAAACTCGAGTTGCGATGCTCGATCCCCAGGCTGTGATGATCCGAAAGCGAAAGGAGAAAGTGGTAATCGGCGAAGTGCGTGCGCGTAAAGAGGGCTTCTGTTTCGAGGCAGAGTTTGCGGATCGGGGCGATCAACGAGTCATTGTCGTCAGGAATCGACTCGGCCTCGTCCGCGGAAACGTGCAGGTACCAGTGCGCGTTCTTCGTGTTCGCGAGCTCGATCGTTTTCAGCCAGCGACCGGCAATCAGCGGTTTGTCGATGTAGTCTTCGAACGTCACCGTCTCGAATACCAGCGTATCGCCGTTCGCTTTCCGTCCGCGTTCGTCGCGGCTCTCTTTCAGCGCGGTTCCGTGCTTCCAGCCGTCGGGCAGCAGAAAGCGCGGGCGCACTTCGATCTCCTGCACGGACGGTCCCTCGGGATAGACCACGACCGTGTTTGCGTTGATCACGCCCTGGTTCGGATACCCGAAGCTGTCGATGCTGCGTGAGTTCGTCGAAGGCTGGTTCGTAATATAGGAGAGTGAAATTGTATAGCGGCCGGCTGCCGGCGCGTCGATGAAGAAGCGGAACGGGTCGGACCAGTCGCGTTCCCACGGAACGACCTCACCGGCCGCGCTTCGCACTTCGAACCCGGCCACGTTTTCGACCGGTCCGCGCGGACCGTGAATGCCGGGCACCCACTTGACGTAGAGAACGGCGGAACGCCCCGCGGGCAGCTCCAGGGTCGTCCGGCCGTGCAGAAGGCGCCGCGGAAGCTCGCGCCCGTCGATCAGAACGTCGATCACGGGGGCGGCCGAAGCGTGGCGGACGGGGACGAACGTCGCGAGGGCGATCAGGAGTACGGCGATAGAGGCCAGGCTGATTCGATTCATGGGGTCGAGCATAGCGGGAATCGAAGTCGATGACAATGCAGGGACTCGATCGCGCTCCTGCGCGCTGTCAGCGCCCCCCGTAGAGCGCCCCGCGCCGGCCGAACTTCTGCAGCAGGCGCAGAATTTCGACGTAAAGCCAGATCAGCGTGATCAGAAACCCGAACGCCGCATACCACTCGAGGTACTTCGGACTCTTTTTCGTACGAACGGTGCGCTCGATGAAATCGAAGTCGAGAACCAGGTTCAGCGCCGCCATGGTCGCGGTGAAAAGCGAGATGCCGATTCCGATCGGCGTCGCGTCGTGCAGGAACGGCACGCGAATCCCGAAGAACGAAAGCACGAAGTTGATGAGATAAACGATGAAGATCGCGCCCGTGATCGAAAGCACGGTGACGCGAAAGCGATGCGTGGCGCGAATCCACTGCATGCGCCACGCAACGAGCATCACGAAGAGCACGGCCACGGTCAGAATCGCCGCGTGCCAGACGATTCCCGGGAACTGCGTTTCCGCGGCGAGCGAAATCGACCCGAGGATCGCTCCTTTGCACAGCGCGTAAACGGGAGTCAGGAACGGTGCGAGGTGCTGCTTCCAGACGATCAGAATCAGCAGCAGGAGCGTCACGATGCCGAGCGGCATGAAAATCGTGGCCGGAATCGCGCGGAGCCACGACACGTAGGCAGCAATCAGCGTGAGCACAACGGAGATCGTGGTTTTCGCGAGCGTGCCTTCGAGCGTCATCGCGCGCTTCGATGCCCCGGGATCGCTCGGGAACGAGGACTCGCGGAAGACGGGATTGCCGGGATTCATGCCGGGCGCGCCAGCGTGGTCGCCTGTGCCGCGTGTAACGAGCGTGCCTGTGCAGGCATCACGCCCCCGCCCTGGCGACGTCGTTCTTCGCGACACGTTTCTTCTCGACGCGCACGGGGCACGCCACCACGCAGTCCATCGCGGACGTGCGCTTCGCCGTTTCAAGCCACGAGCCGAGTTCTTTCTCGATCAGCTGCGTCATTCCGTCAAGCCACACAGGATGATCGTTCAGGCACGGGATGAGTTCGAGATGTTCCCCGCCGCGTTCCTCGAAGTCTTCGCGCGCTTCGTTCCCGATTTCATCGAGCGTCTCGAGACAGTCGGCCGTGAACCCGGGGCACGCGACGGCGATGCGCTTCACGCCGGACTCCGCGAGCGCGTTGATCGTTTCGTCGGTGTACGGCACGAGCCAGGGGTCTTTCCCGAAACGCGACTGATACGTATGAATGACGTTTTCCGCGGGCATGTTCAGCTTCGGGATCAGCTCGCGCGAAGTCTCCGTGCAATGGCAGCAGTAAACATCGCCCTTCTCGACATACTCTTCGGGAATGCCGTGATACGAAAAGACAAGCTTCTCGGGCGGCTCGCTCATCTTCGCGAGCGCCTCGTTTATCGTGGCGGCCAGCGCGTCCACATACTCCGCGTGCGCGTAGTACGGTTCGGCCACACGCAGGGTCGGCACGTTCCGGCGCTTCAGCATGTGTTTGAAAACGGCATCGTAATTCGTGGCAATCGTGGTTGCCGAATACTGCGGATACATGTTGAACAGCAGAATCTTGCTGCACCCGCGCGCGATGAGATCGTCGACGGCGTCTTCGAGCGACGGCGCGCTGTATCGCATGCCGAACGCGACTTCGATCGTCGGGTGAAGGGTACGCACGCGCACGCTCATTTCTTCCGCGACGCGCTTCGTGAAGTGAAGAAGCGGCGACCCGTATTCGGGCGACCAGATGCGCGCGTAGAGCGCCGCGGATCGCTTCGGCCTCACGGTAAGAATGATGCCGTTCAGGATCAGCCACCAGAGCCAGCGCGGCTTTTCGATGATGCGCGGGTCGCCGAGAAAGCGTTTCAGATACGGGCGAAGCGCGCGCCCCGTGGGTTCTTCCGGCGTACCGAGCTGCGCGATCAGCACACCGATCTTGTCCTGGTTGCCGCGGCAACCGAATGATTCTTTTCGCAAAAACAACCTCGAACGTTAAGCGGAAGGAAAATATTTCTTGTATAAATGATCTCGCTCATGCGCGGTCATTTCGTTCACCTTGCCGAGAAACCAGTGATCGAGTTCGCCGGGCGGAATTTCGAAGAACGCGTCGCCCAGACGATCGAGAAGATCCGCGAGATACTGCACGCGTCCGTATAGCGCGCGATTGTCCCCGTCGCCGAGTACGATCTCCCATGCCTGCATGGCGCGCACCTTCCAGTCGGCGAGCGGCTCTTCGATCCAGCAGGGCGCGAACGCCTCGTTTTTCACCTTCACGAGATCCGTGACCGCGCCCGTTGCTCCGTCGATCACGGGGCGGAACGGAAACGCGCGGCACGCGAACATGCGGTGCGCCCGCACACAGCAGCATTCCGACTGTACCACCTGCACGTACCACGGTTTCGCGATCAGCGGAACACCGGGGTGGCGCGGCCCGAACAGTTCTTCCTCACCGGGAAGCAGGTATTTGACAGCCGCGCCGGTGCAGCAGAACGCGTCGCACGGAACCCCGCAGTCGCCTTCGGACATGCCGCGGTCGAGCAGATCGTACACCTTCAGAAACTCGTCCCTTGCAAGCAATCGCACCCCCCCGACCGAAAAGCAATCCCGGATTGGCATTTCCGGGCGCGCACCGATACACTCTCCTTATAGTAACTTTTCGCACCGATTCATCCACAGAGGTTTTCGCACCATGTCATCGTTTCACGTTTCCTCGGAAGTCGGCCGTCTGCGCCGCGTTCTTCTGCACAAGCCGGACCTCTCGCTCCGGCGACTTACGCCCGCGAACTGCGACGAGTTCCTGTTCGACGACGTGCTCTGGGTGAAGCAGGCCAAGAGCGATCACGAGAACTTCGTCGAAACGCTGACCGGGCGCGGCGTGGAGGTTCTCTTCTTCGGCGATCTTCTGCGCGAAACACTCGACATTCCCGAGGCGCGGGAATGGATCCTCGATCGCCAGGTACACGAGCAGCGCTATGGCGTGTTTGCGGACAACCTGCACCGCTACCTCAAGGGACTCGATTCGCACGAGCTCGAGACCTACCTGACAGGCGGCCTGACCCGCGGCGAGCTCAAGCTCGAAACGAAGGGGCTTCCCGCGGCAATGCTTCGCGACAACGATTTCGTGCTGCCTCCGCTTCCGAATCACCTGTTCATGCGCGATACGTCGTGCTGGATCTATGACGGCGTTTCGATCAACCCGATGAAAATGCCGGCGCGCCGGCGCGAGACCGTGCACCTGATCGGCGTTTACCGCCATCACCCGATGTTCGCAAGCGAGAAATTCCGCTGCTGGTACGGAAACGAAGAGAAGGACTACGGCCCGGCGACGATCGAGGGGGGCGACGTGCTCGTAATCGGACGCGGCGCCGTGCTGATCGGAATGGGGGAGCGCACGACACCGCAGGCAGTCGAGATTCTCGCGCGCTCTCTGTTCGCCGCGAAGGCGGCTACGAAAGTCATCGCGGCGCGCATTCCGTCCGAGCGCGCGTACATGCACCTCGACACGGTGATGACCATGCTCGACGAGGAGACGTTCAGCATCTATCCCGGCGTGGCCGACCATATCAACGCCTGGCTGATCGAACCGGACGAGAAGAACGATATCCGCGTTTCCCACGAAATGGATTTCTTCGAACTCCTCGCGCACGCGCTCGGCATTCCCGAGGTGAAGCTGCAGACGACAGGCGGCGACGACTATCAGGCGGAACGCGAGCAGTGGGATGACGGCAACAACGTGCTGGCGATCGAGCCGGGCGTCGTGATCGCCTACGACCGCAATGACTACACGAATACGAAGCTGCGTAAATCGGGATTCGAAGTGCTTACGATTCCGAGCGCCGAGCTCGGACGCGGAAGAGGCGGGCCCCGCTGCATGAGCTGCCCGCTCGAAAGAGACGCGATCTAGCGAACGGCCCGGGCGGAATCAGGCGAAACGGTTGCTGCCGGCACGAAAAAGCGGCCGCTCCCGGTTGGGAAACGGCCGCTCAGGGAGCTGATTTTTCCGACCCACTACGCACGAAGCACCCACAGAAGACCGGTGATGATCGCGTTGTAGAAATTGTCCGAGCCGCCGCCGTAAGGGGCGTTCGTGCCTTCGCGCATTTCACCTTCGATTCCGTTTTCGATCAGAGCGTCGGAGCTCGGGAGATCGAATGCGCTCGAGTCTTCGCGCCGTTCGCCTTCCACTCCGTTTTCGATCAGGGCGTAGGCTGAGCTGTTGAGCAAAAGTGCCATGGCGAGTGCGGTGTACAGTGTTCTGGCTTTCATCGGATTCTCCTTTCGGTCCTCTTGTCTTTGATGTCTGACCTTCGTTGTCTGGTCAGATCAAACGGACGGGATTCCGAATTTTGACGGAGCTTGCGAAGAATCGAGGTCGACAGCGGCCGTGACTCGGCCCTGGGCGGGACAAACGGTTCAGGTGTAATCGATTAAGGATTCGAAGTTTTTTGCGGTCAACGACCGATGACTACTCCGGCGGAAGCGTCGAAGCCCCTGATCTTGATAGAGCCGTCTTCGGCCCAGCCTGTCAGCCCCGAACCGGTCAAATGGACGCGTAGAGTCTCATTCGCCCGCCAGGAGAGCGCAAGGCCCGGTTCGTGCGCGGCCGCTTTTCCGCGATTGATCAAGTCATCCCCGCCGGACGGATCCGCAACAACGACCTCCTGAAAGCGGGAAGAGTGGGCGAAAGCCGTAAGCGTGACCGCGGGCGTCACACGAAAACCGAGCGAAAACGAAACCTGCAGCATGCCCGCCGTCACGTTCCCGAGCAGCACGTCCTCCACGGGGGAACCGAAGGCCAGCAGTTCGGAGTCGCCGAGAAACTCATGGTCTGATTTATCGACGAGGCGCAGCATGCCGCCGCCGCTCCACCGCTCGCCGCTCCGCGAGCCCGCAACACGTACTTCGAGTTCGTCGCCTTCCTGGAACACCGGCTCCGTCGCAATCTCGTCTTCCGCGTACGTCCGAAACGTAATGTCCATGTTCCACGTCGTCGTAGCCGCTGCTTCCCGCCCGAGATAGCTCATGCCGCCGGACACGAAGATTTCCTCGCCCGGATCGAAGTCGAGCAGCGCGGATGACGTCTCCGGCGCGAAGTCGTACTTCCCTTTGTAGCGAAAACCGCCGCCGGCCCCGATCGACATCGTCTGGCTCACGGGATACGCGAACGCGACGTCGCCGAAGTAGTCGAGCCCTTCTCCATAGCGGTTCGTGCGGAAGCCGAGAATCTGATTCGAAACGGCGCGCGAAACGACAACACCGTCGGCGTCGAGATCGGTGTCGCCCGTCGGCAGCGAAGCGCCCCCTGACAGGAGAACGCGTTCGTTCGGCATCAGGTAGTCGAACTTGAGTTCGGTGTCGGTGGCCGCGCCGAGTTTCTGGTTGTCGGGGCCGTCGACCTCGGAGCGGGCGCCCGCGATGTAGATGGTGACCCCCAGGCCGTCCGTTCCGAGCGGCGACTTGAGAAGCACGGGCACCGAGAACTGGGATACGTCGACTTTGTCGTCGTCCCAGTCGATCGACCACGACCGCATCGCGACGCCCGTCTGAAGCTGAGGGCCGCCGGCAAGGGCTTCGGTCCACGGAAGAAGCGACGCACCGAGCGCGCAGAGAAAGGCGAGGGCAAGCGCGCGCGACGGGAAGAGGCTGAAGCGAATGACGTGGCTCAAGCAGCGGCGGTTCACATTCCCGCTCATGGCGACCTCACCGGGACCGTGATCGTGATCGTGGCGGCGCCGCCGGGGCCGATCGGGGGAACTCCTGTGTTCCCGCTTTCGTCGCCCGGTTCGATCCCGAACAGGTTCCGCTCGGCGAATCCTCCCGCGGAGGCCGTCGATCCGACGCGGCTGGCGCCGACACCGGGCGCGCCGTCCGGTCCGATCCTCGTCGCGCCGCCCCCCGTGTTCATCGCCTTCAGGAACTGATCCGTATCCATCGCATAGTCGCCGTTCGACTGCGCCCCGCTGACGGCCGTAAGGCGCGTCCGTGCCTCTTCGAAGTTCGGGTCGAGGCGCACCGCCTGTTCGTACTTGCGCAGCGCTTCGAGATAACGGTACCGATCTTCCAGGTCGATCCCCTGGCTGAAAGCGAGGAACGCCGGGAAGCTCGTCGTCGGGATCTTTCCGATCTTCGCGCGCTCGCTCTCGGTCAGCGTGATCCCGAGCCCTTCGATCGTGCCGTACGCGATCTCTTTCTCGAGTCGCAGCACCTCCCCGATCGCTCCCCGTGACGAGCCGGTGCCGGCATAATCGCCCGACTCGTTCCGCACCACGTAGAAGAGCGCCTCTACTTCGTCGCCGGCGAAGAGGTTCAGGGAACCCGAAACCGACCGCGCGGCCCCGAGCATCCGCCCGGCGCGAATCCGCGTTGCTTCGTCTACCGTACTTCCCGACGACCGCTGCATTTCCTGCACGAGAGCCTGCGTCTGCAGACGTTCCACGAGACGAATGGAGGATACGTTGCTGAGATCGGTGATCAGCATCGCCGCGAGGCCCTTGGAGAGGGCGGCGTAGGGCGAGGTGGTGTCCGAGGCCGCGAAGTCGTACACCGCCACGGTGTTCGGCGAGATCTCGTTCGGCTGCTTCATGAGCTGCGCGGCCCGGAGCTTGTGCGACTCGCGTGTCGCGCGCGCGATCCGGACGCGAAGCTTCGCACGCTGGTCGAACGAAAGCCCGTCCGCACGAAGCGCGCTTTCATACCAGCCGCGTGCCGTGTCGAACGCGCCGTTCGCCTCATGCGCGGCGCCCATATAGAGGAGGGTTTCGGAGTTGTCGGGATCGATCGCGTCGGACCGGGTGAAAGCTTCGATCGCTTCGTCAGGCTTGCCGAGCCCGAGACGGACGCGCCCGAGTTCACGCCAGGCGCGGGCATCCTCCGGGTTCTCGGCGATCGCGAGTTTCAGGTGCGGAAGAGCCGATTCCCAGTCTTCTCTGGCAATGCTGCTTTCCACTTCACCGCGATATCCGGCGCCGCATCCCGCGATGAAGAGCGGGAATACGAGAGTGAGCATGCATGCGAGCTTCCGGGTTTTCATATGTTCCATTACGCTACCACTCCGTTTTTCGCGGTTGCAAGACGATTCTAGTCGCTCCTCGCAAATCCTTCGCGCTTTTCACGTATCGTGACGCAACTTTGCGATGTTGCGCTCCGATAGCATGTTTGCGGCAACTTTCTCGAGCGCCTGCTGCGGCAACCGATTGACGGGTGTGGCTCGAGAGCGGTACGCTTACTACACGCCTTCCCAGGGTACGAGGGCCTCGACATGCGCTTCCCTCACTATCATTTCGTTTTTCCCGCAGCCGCGGCGACCCTCGCGCTTGCGTGCGCCGGCGACCCGGCCGGCATCGATCGAAACGCACCCCCGCTCCAGTTCGTGATCCAGGAAGCTCCCGCGCTCTTCGCGGACAGTGAGCAGGATGCCGTTGTCGCCGACCTTCGTGTTCTGATCTTCGATGTGACGGAAGATCCCTTCATCCGCAACGACTCACTCGAAAATGCGCCGCTCGTGATCGACGACACGCTGTTCGTGAACGAACCGGAGTCGGATTTCGCGCTGGCGAACGAAACGTATGAACTCGACGTCGGGAACGAGCCCCGCGACTTCCGCGTGTACGTCTATCGGATCGTGGAGTCGGGCGCCCTCGGCGCGCGCACCGCGCGCGGCATCGCGCGCGGAGAAGATCGCGCACTCAGCGTGTATCTCACGCCGTCCGCAACGCCGACACAGTACGGCGTACAGGTTCTCGAGACGTGGGCGCGCCGCGGTGAGGCCGCCCACACGATCCCGATCGTGCTCGCGAATCCGGACCCCGTCGGCGGCTTCCAGTTCGACCTGGCCTTTCCGCCCGGGCTCGTCACGAGCCTGAACCGCATCGTAGTCGACGAGAGCAGCCGGCTGTTCCTCGAAGCCGATTCCAGCTCGATCGTAAACCTCGGCGACAATCCGCTCGAAGAAAGCGACCTCTGGCGCGTGATCGTGTTCAGCGACGACAGCGTCCGGACGATCGAACCGGGGCATGATGTCGTTCTCTATCTGGAAGCCGACATCGGCGAACCGACCTTCGAAGATTCCCTGCAGCTCACGGGCGTCGTGATCGCCGACCCGTCCGGGTTCTCGATCGAAAGCGGGAGCGTGGTGGTGCAGAACTCGATCGTCCATCTGGTGTCGCCATGAGCACGCGCCGCACGCCGTTCACGCTCTTCACGCTGTTCCTTGCGCTGTTCCTTCCGCTGTTCCTTGCGACGCTCTCTGGAAACGTCGCCGTTGCCAACGCGGAAACGATCCAGCTCGACGAGCCGTTTTTCGTCGTGCCGGACGCTGCGCGCGCACACGCCGCGCGCGCACACGCGCCGGAAGCGCCCGCACACGAAACTCGTTCCAAAGGCGGCGGCTATACGGTGATCGAAGACTTCGACTGCCCGTCCGGCAACTGCCTCTTCGCGCTTTCTAACAGCGTGCAGAGGACGACGTATTCGCCGGTGGGCCAGACGTGTTCGTTTGCCACGACGTTTGTTTCGCGGGCCGGCGTTTCGACAAACTGGAGCGACAACATCGATCACGCGAACATGATGGACCCGCCCGGGAACGGGAAGGGGGCCCAGTGCCTTTCCACGAATCTCATGGGATACAAGAACTCCGGGTGCGACTCCGTGCTCGAGTTTCAGATTCTCTTTCGCGATTACACGTCGAGCGCGTTTTCAGGAAGCGCGATTCGCGTTCACTTCACACCTTCCGAGTACCCGAATACGCAGGAGCAGGTGCGGGTCTACATGCAGATCGACTACGCGGAAGCCGGACCGGCTCTGAATGTGGTCGAGATCTCCGACGCCGCGGACTGGCAGACGATCAGCATGGATCTGATACCGACCAATACCGTGAATCAGGTGCTGATCGCGGTGGGCGGCCCGTCCACAACGGACGTCGATGTCTATTTCGACGACCTGGAGGTGTATGACTACATCGGGCCGTCCACAAGCTGCGCCTACAATCCGAAATCGATCGGCTTCGGCAACACGCTTTTCCCGGGGCAGTCCAGCCAGCGCACGTTCGACGTCATCAACACGGCAACTTCAGGGATTCTTTTCCTCAACCCGTCAGCCGCCGCGTGCAACGCATTCTCCGTGACCGCGGGCCAGGGAGCCACCTATCTTCAGCCCGGCCAGTCGCACAAGATCACGGTCACGTTTTCGCCGCCGTCGCACGGCACGTACGAATGCGAACTCGCCCTCGGGAACCCTTCGTGCGAGCCGTTCCTGATGACGGGAGGGACGCGCGCGAACTGCATCGTCTCCGAGACGACGATCGACTTCGGCGATCAGATCGTGGGCGCACCGCAAGCGCAACTTTCCTTCTATCTTAAGAACGAGGGGGGCAGCGCGTACGACTTCCCCGGCTCCGATCCACTGAACTGCATCGGCTTCGGATATGAGATCGAACCGCCGCCCGGCTTGATCGCGCCCGGGGATTCGATCCAGTTTGTCGTGAGCTTCGCCCCGCCCGACACGGGCCTGTACAATTGCGAAGCGTTCATCGTGACCGACTGCGACCCGATCACGCTCACGGGGCGCGGACTTCTCGACCTTCCCTGCGTCATCGTGCCCGACACGCTCCAGTTCGGGGAAGTCGATCTCGGCGACACCGCGGAGATGACCTTCACGATCGAAAATCAATCGTTCGGAACGACCATCGGCGGCTCGCTCGCGGACTGCCAGGGACTGTTTCAGTTCCTTGACGGGCGTACTTTCTCTCTGGGTCCGGGCCAGTCGACGGAAATGACTGTCAGTTACATACCGACGACGGTCAGAAACGACACGTGCACGCTGCAGCTCGGACTCGCGACCTGCCCGTTGCTGACATTCGTCGGCAGTGGTAATCAGGACGCCGAGTGCGTCGTGTTTCCCTCTGAATACGACTTCGGCGTCATCAAGGGGATCGGCTCACCCGGCATCGTCGACGTGACGATTCGGAACGACGGAGGACGGCTCATGACGGGCACCGTACCCGCGAGCTGCGGCCCGTTCCGCGCCGTCGGCGGCCCCGTCGACTACAGCCTCGGATTCCAGCAGTCCACCGTGATTCGCTTCGAGTTCGAACCGGAAGTGAACGGGCCGGTTTCGTGTGAGTATCCTCTGGGGAACGAATGCGATTCGCTGACGCTTACGGGCACAGGAAACATCTGCGAGGTCTTCGAAACCACACTCGACTATGCGGACGTACTCGTCGGAGATTCGCTCACGCAGTCGTTTACGGTGCGCAACAATTCCGAGAGTCCCGTCTCGTACTCACTGCCGTCCGGGTGCACCGCTTTCACGGTTGCGACGGACGACCGCGACTTCGAACTGCAGCCCGGCTTCGGCAGGGAAGTCTCCGTTACGTTCGTCCCCGATACCCTCGGCTTCTTTTCGTGCACCATCGCCACCGGACCCGGCTGTGACTCGGTACACGTTTCCGGTACCGGTATCGGGTCGCCGGAATGCGTTGTCGAACCGGCCTCGATCAACTTCGGCACGATTCCCGAAGGCGGCCTGACCGAAGACACGTTCACGATTCGTAACGAAGGCACCGCGATTCTGACCGCGACCGTGCCCGCTTCCTGCGGCGTATTTACGGTCACGAACCCGGGGTCCATCGAACTCGAACCGGGCCAGGAAGCGACGTTCGTCGTCGTGTTCGGCAACATCGAGAGCCCGGGATCCTATTCCTGTCAACTCGACCTCGGCGGAAGCGAAGGGTGCGGAACGCTCTCGCTGTCGGGCGTTGCGGAAGGGCCGCCGTCGTGTCTCGTTACGCCGGCCGCCATTACATTCGGCTCCGTTAACATCGACGAAACGGCCGAAGAAACGATCACGATCACGAACGGCGGCGGCGGTCTTCTGACAGGCACGATCGCCTCCGGGTGCGGACCGTTCGTAATCGTGGAAGGGGACCACTCCTACTCGCTCGCCGCCGGGCAGGCGCGTTCTTTCACCGTTCGCTTCGCCCCGACCGTGGCCGACAGCGAGAGCTGCGCGCTCACCCTGGGTGGTTCGTGCGGCACGATCGACGTGTCCGGTTTCGGAAACGCGGTCTGCGCGCTGGATCTCGACACACCCGCGAACGTGACCGAAGGAGACGCCGCCGTCATTACGTGGACGTCCCGTTTCTGCGAAGGCGATGTTCTGCTCGAACTCTTCGCCGACAACAGCGTCTGCGGCTCGATCGGCTCGGCCCCGATCGCCGACGGCTCGCTGGCATGGAACGTGACCGCGTGCCAGGAAGTAGCGGGCGATTATCGCGTGCGCGCCACGACCGACGATAACGTCGTCTTTCTCTCGGGCCCCTTCACGATCGTACCCGGCGCCGGCCTGAACCTCTCCGCCGACGCCATCGATTTCACGTTCGATCCCCTGAATCCCGAGCAGGCCCTCTCTTCCGATCTCACGATTACGAACGACGGAACCGGCACGCTCTCGTGGAGTGCAGAGCCGAATCACCCCGCCATTCACCTTCTCTTCACGTCGGGGACGATCGCCCCGGGCGCTTCGTTCGATCTGTCCGTCGTCGTCGATCCGGACGAGGCCGAGGGGGAACTCTTCGGTGAGATCACTCTCTATACGAACGATCCCGGCGCGCCGATGACAACCATCGCGGTCTCGCTCGCGGTGCGCCAGTATCAGCCGGGCGACGTGGACGTCGACGACGACATCGACCTCTTCGATCTCGCGGCGCTCGTGGAGCACGTGCTCGCCCGCACGTTCCTGTTCCCGGAGATTGTCGAGCTCGGCATCCCCGATGTGAACGGGGACGGCTTCATCGACGTGAGCGATATCGTGAGGCTTGCCCGGATCCTGCTCGGCGGATCTTTCGACCGTGGCGGTCAGGCAGGCGATTCGCACGGCGACGGACCGCCCCTTGCCGTCAGAAGCGCAGGAGCTGACCTCGAGGTTCTCGCAAACGGCGCCGCTCCCGGCGCTGCCTGGTTCGTTCTTCGTGTTGAAGAAGGCAATACGCCCTTTGCGAAGGTGACCGACCGGATCAGCGCGGGCGAAGGGTACGATCTCATCAGCGAGCGGCGCGACGAGAGTTTCCGGATTCTGGCGGTGCCGAACGGCAAGGCCTCCGGTGAGCTGATTCTGCGATGGGAGGGCGCCCCCGACGGAGCCTCGATCGCAGGCGCCTACGTGGCCCGCTACCGTAGCTCGTGGCTGAAGGGCAGCCTCGACAGCTCCGGCCTCACCGGCCAGGGGACAGGAGGACGCTTCACGATGGCTCCCGCCGAACCGAACCCGTTCCGGGACGGAACCACGCTCCGCTGGACCCTCCCGTCTTCGGGCCCCCTGACCATCGGGGTCTACGATATCGCAGGGCGGCGCGTCAGGTCGCTCATTACGGGCTCACGAGCCGCCGGAGCAGGCGCAATCACGTGGAACGGCCGCAATGAAGCCGGAACGCGTGTCCCTGCAGGCACTTACTTCGTTCGCGCCCAGTCCGGTGGCCGAAGCGTGACCCACAAAGTCATCCTTTTCCGGTAGAGCACTTCCGCGCACGAGGTTCTTGCGCCCAGCTCCCTAAACTCTCTATAATATTGTGTTCAACTTCAAACGGCCCGCTGCGCGATCGCGCGTGCCGACGTCAAAAGGAGCCGCATCATGGCCAAGAAAAAAGGCGCTCGCGTAAAAATCACGCTCGAGTGCACCGAAGCGCGCAAAGAGGGCAAATCGCCGTCGCGTTACATTTCATCGAAGAACAAGCAGACGAATCCGGAACGGCTTGAAATCAAGAAGTACAATCCGTCGCTCCGCCGTCACACCGTTCACAAAGAAATCCGCTAGTCCGCGCGATCCCGCGCGCTTGCATCACATGACGATCTTCCAGAAGATCATCGACGGCGAGATCCCCTGTCATCGGATTTACGAGGACGATACCGTCCTCGCATTTCTCGACGTGAACCCGATCAGTCGCGGTCATGCCCTCGTCATTCCAAAAGAACCCGCGGAAACGATCGACGCCCTCTCCGACGATGCCGCCGCCGCCGTCGGTCGTGTACTCCCCCGCATCGCGCGCGCCGTGATGGCCGCATCCGGCGCAAACGCCTACAACATACTGCAGAACAACGGGCCCTCCGCCCACCAGGCCGTCTTCCACGTCCACTTCCATATCATTCCCAAACACGAAGACGGTTCCGGCCTCGGTGTCGGGTGGAAGCCCACCCAGCCCGGCGCCGACACACTCGCCGCACTCGCCGAAGAGATCGCGAAAAACATATCCGCTTGATGGGCGCTTGACCGGATTCGCCTCGCCCTCGTCCTCGGCGTACGGCTATCGGACTCGGGTGGCGCTTGACCGGATTCGCCTCGCCCTCGCCCTCGGCGTACGGCTATCGGACTCGGGACTCGGCGAACCGGTCTGCGCGCGCGTGCGGAAGTCGGAGCGGAGGAGGAAAACAAAGAAGAGAGAGTATCGAGCATTGAGCCCCGCGCTCTCTTCTTCCGTACTCCGCGCGAGCGGCGTGTCGGTTCCCCGCAGCCCGAGCCCCATTGGAGGGCCGGGGGCACGGCATTCTCGTTTTGACCATCTTGTCAGCAGGCCCGACAGGGCGAGGGCGAGGAGAACTGACACGCCCGAGCCAGCGCATTCCGACCGCCAAAACAAATCGAATCCGTTCTTCCCTCCTCTTCCGTACTCCGTGCGCGCGGAAATGTCGCGGGGGGGGCACTCGCCGATCAAAGCGTCGGCCTCCGCGCGAG
This sequence comes from Candidatus Eiseniibacteriota bacterium, assembly GCA_029262235.1. GTDB lineage: Bacteria > Orphanbacterota > Orphanbacteria > Orphanbacterales > Orphanbacteraceae > JABDJQ01. Next base: position 120,891 of record JAJCZU010000010.1, read on the forward strand.
CGGCGTGTCGGTTCCCCGCAGCCCGAGCCCCATTGGAGGGCCGGGGGTACGGCATTCTCGTTTTGACTATCTTGTCAGCAGGCCCGACAGGGCGAGGGCGAGGAGAACTGACACGCCCGA
>JAJCZU010000011.1 GCA_029262235.1 Candidatus Eiseniibacteriota bacterium
CGTGGCGACGTGGCGCGGATTTGCTTACGTCGCGTTTGTCATCGATGTCTTTTCGCGACGGATTGTTGGTTGGCGCGTTTCGCACCGGCTGCGTTCGGACCTTGCGCTCGACGCGCTTGAGCAGGCGATCTACGATCGCGCAAACGAAGCGTCCGATCGCCTCGTTCATCATAGCGACCGCGGCGTTCAGTATCTTTCGATTCGCTACACGGAGCGCCTCGCCGAGGCCGGTATCGAGCCCTCCGTCGGCAGTGTCGGTGATTCGTACGACAACGCGCTGGCTGAATCCGTGATCGGGCTATTCAAGACTGAAGTGATTCGCCGAAGAGGCCCCTGGCGGAACAGAGAGCACGTCGAGTTCGCACCTCTCGAATGGGTCGACTGGTTTAATCATCGACGATTGCTGGAGCCGATCGGATATCGTCCGCCGGCAGAGCTGGAGAGAATGTATGATCAGGGTCAGCTCGAAGAGCTCGAGTTGACGGGAGTCACGTAACAGAGGCTCCGGAATAACCGGTGCGGTTCAAGGCTTAGTCACTGGTACTTTGGTGTCAGACACTCCTGATAATTTGGAGGCACCACATTGAGTGAATACTCTAAGAGCGATCACATCCGTGATGTGTACGCTAACTATGGACTCGCCATGTATATGGCTCAGGTGCTTGAACACGAATTGGTGAACGGAATGGTGACTGTAAATCGGGCTAACGGTCGCATCACTACACTGAGCGAGCTTGATCAGTTCATGGAGTTGAGATTCGAGAAGAGAACACTTGGCACGCTCATCAATGAGATGCGAGACCACATTGCTGTTGATCCAGAACTCGACTCCCTACTATCGAGTACCCTCAAGACTAGAAACTGGCTTGCTCACGCCTACTTCAGAGAGAGAGGAGATGGAGACTTCTATACTCGGCCGGGCAAGGATAGAATGATCGCGGAACTGCAAAGGGCCCGTGACATGTTTGTTGAGGCGGATAGGATGCTCTCCGAAGCAACACGATCCCTGAGAGAGTCGCTCGGCCTAACAGATGACGTGATCGAGGCTGAACTGAAAAACCTCGTCCAGACAGCTCGTGGAGAATCAAATGACTAGAACGCGAGAATACAAGGCCGCGGAATCCCCTGCCTTGAGCAAGGCCAAAGTCGCTAGCATGACGTCATGGTTCGCGATTGCAATAGCATTGGGTTCCCTCGCGTATACTATTTGGAGCGATAGCGAGAGCCGTGCTCAGGCTCAGCGCCATAGAGTTGATGCGCAGAGGGTCATCTGGCGCGATGATCTTAGGGCTGCCGTGGAAGCATTGGACTCCGATGTCAGATGGGCTTTGATCAACGAGGGCGCATCCAATCAAGCTGAACCGTCCGATGTAAGAGCACAACGTTTACATAAACTAGCGAGTAGTTATAGCAAAGCAGTTTCGATGCTGACTGATGTAGAGCCGCTTCAAGATTCGCTGCAACACGCAATTAACGGATTCTTTGTATATTCAAAATCCAATGTGATTTCGGCGCATGAAACCGTGTTTGATGCGATTAGTGAAATGAAAAAACGTCGCACAGAGATGCTTCGAATTCTTGACAAGATATCTGCAACAGTAGACTCCACCGTCTTTGAGAAACATGATCAGGTCTCAAAAGGATCAGTGCGTACGGATTCGGAAAAGGCAGACGAGGCACCAAAGAGAGAGGACAAACTTCTAGAGATCTGTCTAACCGCTGGCCTGACAATTGTTGGCGGTGTATTGGTATTTGTCATGGGGCAGTCGATCGATCGCTTTCTAATTCGACCGTATCACCACTTGCGAGAGATTCGAGCCCGAATCGCCACACACCTCATCTTTTACGCAGACGTCTACTCAAATCCGGGGGTGGTCGCCAAAGATGTCCAGTTGGAAGTGTCAAGCGCAATTCGCCAGGATGCCGCAGAGTTCACTGGGGCCTGGAATGGGTTCTATCGTTGGGTTTACCCGCGCAGGAGTGTCCAGGAAATCCAAGGAGCCTTGATCGGCCTGTCCAACGGTCTATCCAGGTCCGGTGCTGTTGATGCGAATATCGACCGACGAGACAAACTCAAGAAGCTACTGAAGGTGGACATCGGGGACTAGTCGCTCTGCCGTATGCTGAACTCAGCCTTGGATCCTTCAACAAGGCCATTCGAAACAATACGGGAATCCCCAGGTTCCACGTCCATCAACTGAGACACACCTTTGCGCGCCAATGGCTTGAGCGCGGAGGCAGCCTGGCCGCACTCCAGTAGATCCTAGGACAATCCACCGTTACGCCCCCGTAACGGTATGGCAAGCTGAGCGATGATGTGGTATTTAGAGGGGCGCAACAGGTACACTCCGTAGCAGTTTCAGATCATGACGCCGTAAGTCGTTGATGCGGGAATAGCTCAGTTGGTAGAGCATCAGCTTCCCAAGCTGGAGGTCGCGGGTTCGAGCCCCGTTTCCCGCTCCATTTCAGCCTAACTGCCCTTTTTGCTTGACTCTAGCGAACATCTCATTACAGTTTAGTCGAAGTCACTTCGAGGAGATTCTTAAGCATATGTCCACACCCCTCGTCGCCATCGTGGGGCGTCCCAACGTCGGCAAGTCCACGTTGTTCAACCGCCTCGTCGGCGGGCGCCACGCTGTTGTCAGCGAACAAGAGAAAACGACGCGCGACCGCAACTACGGCACGGCCGAATGGAACGGGCGCCAGTTTCGCATCGTCGACACGGGCGGCTACCTGCCGGACCGCGACGCAACGCGTATCGACAAGCTCGTTGTCGAGCAGATCCGGAGCGCGATTCAGGAAGCGGACCTCGTGCTGTTTGTGGTGGACGGCATCGCGGGCGTGCTCCCCGACGACTCGGAAACGGCGCAGGCGCTCCGGCGCGACATGGGCAACGTGATCCTCGTCGGGAACAAGGTCGACAACGACAGCATCGGCCACGGACTTTACGAATTCCTCGAACTCGGCATGGGCGAGGCGTACCCCGTATCCGCCACGCACGGAATCGGTATCGGCGATCTGCTCGACGAAATCGTGAACGCGCTTCCGTCGGGGAACGGGAAGCCCGAAGTCGAAGGTCTCAAGATCGGCATCATCGGGAAGCCGAACGTCGGGAAGTCGTCGCTCGTGAACGCGTACCTCGGGCGCGAGCAGATGATCGTGAGCGAGATCCCGGGCACCACGCGCGACGCGGTCGACTCGCGCATCATGTGGCGCAAGGAGCCCATCATCCTCGTCGATACGGCGGGCCTCAAGCGCCGGTCACGCGTCACCGAAGACATCGACTACTACTCCGTGCTCCGCACGAACAAGACGATCGAACGAAGCGACATTCTGTTCCTGATGCTCGACGCGTCGGAACCGATCACGAACCAGGACGCGCGGGTCGCTTCTCTCGCGGCCGAGTCGGGGAAGGGGGTCGTGCTCCTGCTCAACAAGACCGACAAGGACCTGCCCGAACAGCTCGAGAAGATTCGAGAAGAAATCCCGCACCGCATGCCGTTTCTCAAGTTCGCGCCGATCGTTTCGACCTCGGCCGAAACGCGTAGAGGCATCGGACGGGCGCTCGATGTCGCGCGCGAAGTCGAAATTGCGCGTCACGAGAAGATCCCGACATCCAAACTGAACGATATTATTGAAGCGGCGCTCATTCGCAACGCGCCGCCGGCCGGCCGCGGCAAGAACCAGATCTTCTACGGCACGCAGACCGGCGTCGCGCCGCCCACGTTCCTGTTCTTCGCGAAAGAGCCCGAAGCCGTGCCGCCGTTCTACCGCAAGTATCTGATCCGCGTGATCCGCGAGACCTACCCGTACGAAGGGACGCCGATCTTCATTCACATCCGGAAGCGGGATCGCCGATGACGGGATTCGGACCAGCGGAAATCATTCTCGTCCTCGGCTCGTATCTGATCGGGGCCATCCCGTTCGCGTATATCGTGACGAAGCTCTTCATGGGCGTCGACATCCGCACGGTGGGCTCGAAGAACGTCGGCTTCACGAACGTCTATCGCACCGCGGGCCCCGGCCCCGGCGTATTGGTCCTGATCGGCGACATCGGAAAAGGCGCGGCGGCCGTGTGGCTCGCAAGGCGCATGGGGGGCGCCGACTGGGTGCTCGTGATGGCCGGCCTGCTGGCGGTCATCGGGCATTCGTGGACCGTGTTCCTGAGCTTCCATGGCGGCAAGGGAGTCGCCACCGCATGCGGCGTGCTCTTCTCGCTGATGCCGTACGCGGGCCTCGTGTGCCTGGCCGTCTTTCTCGTGGCCCTGGCCTTCTCGCGCATGGTTTCGCTCGGTTCGATCGCGGCGGCCGCATCGCTGCCCCTCATCTATCTCGCGCTTTCCTTCATACAGGGGCTCCCCGTGCGACCTGCGTTTCTGACATTCTGCGTGGTCGTGTCCACGCTCGTACTCCTTCGGCACCGCGCCAACATCGCGCGCATTCTCTCGGGCAATGAGAACAAGTTCGATTTCAAGCCGGAGCGGGGAGGGGGCAAGTCGTGAAGGTTTGCGTTCTCGGCGCCGGCAGCTGGGGCACGGCGCTCGCGCTCGTACTGCACGGGCGGGGCGAAGACGTGACGCTCTGGTCGCGCACCCAGGGTAAGCTCGACGGCATTCGCACCGCCGGCGAGAACCGTACGTTCCTGCCCGGCGTCGCCGTACCGCGTGACCTGAAACTCACCTGCGATCTCGCGGAAGCCACCGCGAATGCCGAAGCCGTCGTCTTCTCCGTGCCGTCACGCGCCACCGCGCCCCTCGCAAAAGAAGTGGCCGCCCAAATGGCCGCCCTCGCGCCAAAGCCGCGCGCGCCGCTCGTCGTACTCACCGCGAAAGGCTTCGAACCCGAATCGAAGCGCCGGCTCTCCGAAGCCGTAAGCGATTCGCTCCCGCGCGAACGTGTGGCCGTGCTCGCCGGTCCGAGCCACGCCGAAGAAGTCGCGCGCCGTGTACCGACAACTGTTGTGGCCGCGAGCTACGAACAGAGCGCGGCCGAAGAAACACAGCACCTCTTTTCGACCGACCGTTTCCGCGTTTACACGAACCACGATATCGTCGGCGTCGAAACCGCCACCGCGCTCAAGAACATCATCGCTCTCGCCGCCGGAATCTGCGACGGACTCGGCTTCGGCGATAACTCCAAAGGCGCGCTTCTTACACGCGGCCTTGCGGAAATGTCACGCCTCGGTGTCGCGCTCGGCGGCGACCCCGCCACGTTCGCGGGACTCGCCGGCATGGGCGACCTGATCACGACATGCATCAGCACGCACAGCCGCAATCGCAGCTTCGGCGAAGCCATCGGCCGCGGCAGGTCGGCAGAGGACGCCGAACGCGCTTCCGTCATGGTCGTCGAAGGCGTCGGCACGACGAAGATCGCCGCCGAACTCGCGCGCGAACACGATATTGAAATGCCCATAACGTTTGAGGTCGAGAGCGTTCTCTTCCACGGGAAGAAACCGATGGACGCCATGGCGGATCTCATGACCCGCGACCTCAAAGCAGAAGTCTGGTAGATGACAATGGAAGGGAGAAGCCGTATGAAACGAAAGCCCCCCGCAAAGGTCTATTACTCCATCACCGAGATCGCGGATCAGACCGACGTCAAACCGCACGTCCTTCGCTACTGGGAGTCCGAATTCGGATGCCTGTCGCCGAAGAAGAACCGCGCCGGGAATCGTGTATATCAGGAGAAGGACATCAAGATGGTCCGTCTCATCAAAGACCTTCTTTATGACGAGGGCTACACGATCGCCGGCGCGAAGAAGAAGCTGAACCGCAAAGGCGTGCTCGAAGACGCCACGCTCTTCGCCGTGCAGGACGAATCCGATCTCATCCGCGCGATCAAAGGCGACCTCGAGGACCTCCTGCGGACATTGCCGGAGGGGTAGTGTTGGTGCGGCGGGTCGGGCAGATCTCCTCGCCCACGCCCAGTCGGGCCGGCTGACAAGAATAACGAAACGAGTGCGCCGTACCCCCGGCCCTCCAATGGGGCTCGGGACTGCGGGGATCCGTCCGTCCCGCCGCTCACTCCACCCCTCTTTTGAGCGAGAGGAAAAAGGAGGGGGGCAAGAGAGGGAGAAGAGCGGATAAGAAGGAGCGGATCTGACCAGTGCCGCTCCCTGCGCACCTGCTCTCCGTCTTCATCCCTGCACGACCTTCGTTCGTATTTCGACCAGCTTCCCGACCTTCTGCCACCGCTCCCGCATCTCTGCTTCTGCCTTCTCCGTTCCCTCTTCCTTCTTATCCCTTCTTTTCCCTTCCTATTCCTCTCCCCATTCTTCCCTTCGGGGCGGGGGTTGAGGGCGGTGAGGGAGGTGGATCCCCGCAACCTGAGCCCCATTGGAGGACCCGGGGTACGGCGCCCTCGCTTCACAACTCATGACCCAGGGTCCGACAGGGCGAAGGTGAGGAGATTCACCTCCCTCATCGCCCCTCACTTACCCTCTTTCTCCCGGTTGTGCCTTTCCCACCCCGGTGCTATTCTCTTCCATCTGTATCGAAAAGGTCGGGGCGTGGCGCAGCCTGGTAGCGCACTTGTATGGGGTACAAGGGGTCGCTGGTTCGAATCCAGTCGCCCCGACCATTTTTTTCGAAGCCGGCGCCCGTAAACGCGAGGCGTTTTTTCATGCACTCGATTCTCGTTCTCATTCCCGCGTACCAGGTCGAGACATCGCTGCGCGCGCTGGTCGCCGGAATTGCGGAGCATGCGCCGGGCGCCCATACACTGATCGTGAACGACGGCTCGACCGACGGCACGGATGCGGTGGGGCGCGGGCTGGCGGAGGCGAGCGCAGACGTTACGTACGTCGCGCACGACGAGAATCGCGGCAAGGGGGCGGCGCTCCGCACGGGCTTTTCGTGGGCGATCGAGCACGGCTACGATGCGGTCATCACCATTGACGGCGACGGGCAGCATCCGCCAGAATCGATTCCCGACTTCGTCGCGCGCCTCGAAGAGACGGGCGCGGACCTGATCGTCGGCTCCCGCACGCGGCGGCATTCGGACATGCCGCTTCATCGACGGGCCTCGAACAAGATCACGACGTGGCTGGCTTCACGATGGGCGGGGAAGAAGCTGCCGGACAGCCAGTCCGGGTTTCGGCTCGTCACGCGCCCCGTGCTCGAACGGGTGAAGCTCGAGACGTCGCGCTACGAAACGGAAACCGAGCTGCTGATCAAAGCCGCGCGGGCGGGCTTTCGCATCGAGGGCGTTCCGATTCCGACGATTTACGATGACGAAACGAGCCACATCGACGCGTGGAACGACACGGTTCGCTTCTTGAAACTGCTGCGCGCGCTTCGCCTGCAGGACGATTGAGAGTCATGCGCATACTGATTACAAACGACGACGGCATCGACGCGAACGGCATCTCTGCACTCGCGGACGCGGCGGCTGCGTTCGGCAAGGTCTCGGTTGTCGCGCCGGCCGCGCAGCAGAGCGCGACCAGCCATTCCATCACGCTGCACAAGCCGCTTCGCATCGAAGAGATCCGGCCCGACTGGTTCACGGTAACGGGAACGCCGACCGACTGCGTTCTGCTTTCGGGCAAGGGCTTTCTCGACGAACTTCCCGACCTCATTCTTTCAGGCATCAATCACGGGCCGAACCTCGGCGACGACGTGACGTATTCGGGCACGGTCGGCGCGGCGATCGAGGGGGCGGTGCTCGGCATTCCGAGCGCGGCGTTTTCACTGGCCGGACGCGGAAGCGATGGACTCGCGGCGTGTCTCCCGTTCGTGGGCGCGATCATCGAACAGATGATCGAGAAGCCGCCGGCGCCGCGCACGTACTGGAACGTGAACTTCCCCGACCTGCCCGCGGGCGGGATTCAGGGAGTGGCGATCACGCACATCGGGCATCGCGTCTATCAGGACACGGTGGTCGAAAAGATCGATCCGCGCGGCAAGCCTTACTATTGGATCGGCGGCGACACACCGACCTGCGATCTCGAAGAAGGAAGCGATTTTCGTGCGATTCACGATCGTCTCGTGTCGATCACGCCGCTTCATCTCGACATGACGGACGAACCGGCAATGGCCGAACTCAGAACGCGGGAGTGGACGACGCGTTGAAACGACTACCGGGGATCGAGCAGTTCAAGAACGCGCGCGCGCGCATGGTCGCGCGTGATGTCGAGGAGGCGGGCGTTACCGAACCGCACGTTCTCGAGGCGCTGCGCGCGGTGCCGCGCCACGTGTTCGCCGACAAGGCGCTCGAGTTCCAGGCGTACGGCGGCCATGCGCTTCCGATCGGCCACGGGCAGACGCTGAGCCAGCCGTACATCGTGGGCCGCATGACCGAACTGCTCGCGCTCACGGGGGAGGAGACGGTGTTCGAAGCGGGCACCGGTTCCGGCTATCAGGCCGCCGTGCTCGGGCTTCTCGCGAAGACCGTCTACAGCGTCGAGCGCCTCCCGGAACTCGCGCGCCGTGCGAACCGGGTGCTCGCGGATCTCGGTCTTGCGAACATTCTCGTCGCGGCGGGGGACGCCTATCACGGCTGGGGGCGTTACGCGCCGTTCGACCGCATCATTATAACGGCCGGCTGCTCGGCCATTCCGCAGCCGCTGCTCGACCAGCTCGCGGATCCCGGTATCCTGGTCGCCCCGGTCACGGCCGATGGAGAGAAACAGGAGCTGATCGTGGTGCGAAGGTCCGCGGGTGTCGACACCCGGATCCGGGCAGGCGAATGCCGGTTCGTGCCGTTTATCGCGACGGAGGGTCCCGACGCGGATCCGGAAAGGGAATCACGTGCTTCGACGACTCTATGACTGGGTACTGCACTGGGCGAAAACCCCGTACGGCGTGCTCGCACTGCTGCTGATCGCGATCGCGGAATCGTCCGTATTCCCGGTGCCGCCGGATCCTCTGCTCATCGCCCTCTGTATCGCAATCCCGGCCAAGGCGTACCGATTCGCGATCCTCTGCGCCGTGGGCTCCGTTATCGGGGGCGCGATCGGCTATTTCATCGGGCACAGTTTCTGGGAGGTAGCGGGACCGTGGTTCTTCACGCACATTCCGGGCTTCAGCGAGGCAAAATTCGCCAAAGTGGGCGACATCTACGACCAGTACAACTTCTGGTTCGTCCTCGTGGCCGGTTTCACGCCCATTCCCTACAAGATCTTCTCGATCGGGGCGGGCGTCTTCCAGATCAACTTCGTGACCTTTATCCTGGCCTCGATCGTCGGCCGATCGGCCCGTTTCTTCCTCGTCGCGGGCCTGATCCACAAATTCGGCGAACCGATTACGGAGTTTATCGATAAGTACTTTAATATACTGTCCATCGCCTTTATAGTTCTTCTGATAGGTGGCTTTTACCTCATCAAATTCGTGCTTCACTAGATTGGTCGGGGCGTGGCGCAGCCCGGTAGCGCGCCTGCTTCGGGTGCAGGAGGCCGGAGGTTCGAATCCTCTCGCCCCGACCACTTCTCGATTCTGCCCAGGCCCGGTCTTCGCTTCCCGGAACTTTCGAAACACGCGCCCCATGGGTTGCAACCGGATGACATGAACGTATTCGTTTACAGCACCAAGTCCTACGACCGGACGTTTCTCGAACAGGAAAACGCCGGCTTCGGCCACGCACTGACGTTCCTCGAGGCACGCCTGAACAGCAAGACGGCGCAACTGGTCGACGGTCACGAAGCCGTCTGCGCGTTCGTGAACGACGAACTCGACGCCGCCACGTTCGAGGTGCTCGCGGCTCGCGGGGTCCGGCTCGTGGCGCTTCGCTGCGCCGGTTTCAACAACGTCGATCTCGATGCCGCCGCCCGTTTGAAAATCACGATCGCACGCGTCCCCGCGTACTCGCCGCACGCCGTCGCGGAGCACACGATTGCGCTCCTGCTGGCACTGAACCGCAAAGTGCATCGCGCCTACAATCGCGTGCGCGACGGCAACTTCAGCCTCGACGGTCTGCTCGGATTCGACATCAACGGCCTGACCGCGGGCGTGATCGGGACCGGCAAAATCGGCAGAATCGTCGCGCGCATATTGATGGGGTTCGGCTGCCATGTGCTCGTACATGATCCGTACCCGGATGCGGAGTTCGCGGAAACCGGCCCGCGGTACGTGCCGCGCGATGAACTGCTCGCGTCATCGGACATCATTACGCTGCACTGCCCGCTGACACCCGCAACGCATCACATGATCGACGCCGAAGCGCTCACCCGGATGAAGCGGGGGGCCACGCTGATCAACACGAGCCGCGGCGCGCTCGTTGACGCGAAGGCCGTCGTGGAAGCGCTCAAGTCGGGCAGTCTCGGCTTCCTCGGACTCGACGTTTACGAAGAGGAAGCGGATCTCTTCTTCGAAGATCTTTCCGGCAAGGTCATCCAGGACGATGTGTTCGCGCGCCTGACGACCTTCCCGAACGTCATCATCACGGGGCACCAGGCATTCTTCACGCGGAACGCACTCGAGAATATCGCCCGCACCACGTGCGAGAACGTGCGTGAGTTCGAAGAGACGGGCGCCTGCACGAACGAAGTCACGACCGCGCTGCGAAGCCGCTAAACACGCCGTTCGGCATGGCTCTTTCCGCCTGCACACAATCTACGAATGCAGCATCAGAAACCGTCCCGCAACCACGAGAACGAGCACGCTCCGGAGCGTCCAGAAAACAGTGCGGATCCAGTTCGTGCGCACCAGTTTGTCGTGCGCCGCTTCGTCATAGCCGTCGCTCAGAACGACATGCTGCGGAACCTGCAGCGTCCAGGTCGACCACCAGATCACGAGCAGAAGCGCGAGCCCGAGCGCGGCGAGCGGCCGCGAATAGAGAGCGTGCGGGAAGACGACGAGCCACACTGCACTCGCCAGTTCGAGCAGCATCGGCGGCACGACAACGCGTGTCGTGAACCGGGAATGGTCCACTTCGAACTCGGCGAAGCGTGCGGGATCGGCGAGGCGAAAGAGCGGATAGTGCACGACCTGCACGTACCAGATCACGCCCGTCATGAAGAGCGTGGCCGCCAGGTGTGCGAGAAGTACGATCGTCGTCAACATGCCAGTCTCCTCATTCTTTGCGAGCGCGTGCGGACCGGCTCCCCTTGCAATTCCGCGAACCTCATGGATAATGAAGAATAATGCAATCACGGATCGAAAGGACGAAGTAAGCGCAGCCCCCCATGAAAAGCCCCGAATCGAGGCGGCCGTACGGTTTCGGAGCGGGCGCCGACGCATCGGAAACCGAAGCACTTCGCGTCTACCTCGACGACATCGGGAAGATTCCGCGCCTTACGCCCGATGAAGAGAAGGAACTCGCCGACCGGATCCAGGCCGGCGATCAGGAAGCGCGCCGCACGCTCATCATCGCCAATCTCCGCCTCGTTGTCACGATCGCCAAGCAGTTTCGAAACCAGGGTATCCCGTTTCTCGACCTGATCGAAGAAGGGAACCTGGGCGTGATCCGCGCCGCGGACCGTTTTCTCTCTTCCAAAGGCGTGCGCTTCAGCACGTACGCCGCGTGGTGGATTCGCCAGGGAATCCTGCGCATCCTCGCCAGCCGCGGCCGCATGATTCACATTCCGATCTACGTCGTGCAGCTCGTGACCCGCTTTCGCAAAGCCGAACGCAAACTGCGCGCCGCACTCGGGCGCGAGCCGACCACCGACGAGCTTGCGAAAGAACTCGATCTCTCCCGCAAGAAGTGCCAGATGGCACGGAAGCTTCTCGAGAACGTGCAAAGCCTCGACTCGATGGCGAGCCTCGACACCGTGGACCAGATCGTGCGCGAATCGACAGACGTGCGCGTCCCGAGCGGCGCGCGCCTCGTGGAACTGCAGCTCGAACACGAACGTCTCGATCGCCTGCTGCAGCGCCTGACAGAACGCGAGGAAATGATCCTGCGCGTTCGGTTCGGATTCGACGATGACGAGCCGCATTCTCTCGCGGAAACCGGGCGTCAGCTCGGGCTCAGCCGCGAGCGGATCAGGCAGATCGAAGCACACGCACTGGGGAAACTCAGGCGTCTGTTCGATGAAGGCGGGGAGTAGGGAGGAATCGGAGGAGGCGATGGGGAGACCGGGGTGTCGGGGCTCTCCTCGCTTCGCCCTGTCGGACCCTGGATCATCGAAGTTGAGAAGACCGCGCCGTGCCCCGGGTCCTCCAATGGGGCTCAGGCTGCGGGGAGCCCCGACACCTTGATCTCCCACGTTCCTGCCCGCTTCCGGACCGGATCCCCGCGGATTCGAACGGCCGCTGACTTCCCGGGTTTCTGGGCGCGGCGGCCGGAGGGCCCGGGCACTTGCTCGGGGCGGCGGGCGGGTGGTATCGTCTGCGGTCTGGAGGAAAACATGACTGCACTCACACGCTTCATTCGTGACGTCCCCGACTTTCCGAAACCGGGAATCACGTTCAAGGACATTACGACGCTGATCGGCGACCCGGCGGCGTTCGCGCAATCGATCCAAGAACTCTCGGCGCCGTTCAGAACGGAGCGCATCGACAAGATCGTGTGCATCGAGTCGCGCGGCTTTCTGTTCGGGACACCGATCGCGCTCGAACTGAACGCGGGAATCGTGCCGCTCCGAAAACCCGGCAAGCTGCCGTACGAAACGATCCGGCACGAGTACGAGCTGGAGTACGGAACCGACGCGCTCGAGATGCACGTCGATGCGATCGAGAAGGGCGACCGCGTCCTGATCGTCGACGACCTGCTCGCGACCGGGGGAACCGCCGAGGCGGCCGCGGCGCTCGTCACGAAGATGGGCGGAATTGTGGAGTCGTTCGTGTTCCTGATCGAGCTTTCGTTCCTGAACGGCCGCTCGAAACTCGGGGGCCACAAGGTTCACTGCCTGATCGATTACGACGGAGAGTAACGGCCGCGCGGTCGAATTGAGAGCGCGTCCACCGGGACAGGTCATGCCCTAGGGGCAGTCTCCCAGTATTGCGGAGGCCGTTGAAAATCCTGAACAGCTATGCCCACCCGCGAGATGGGGCAGATACTTGAATGTGTCAAAGAAATTCACCTGCGGCACTCCACCAGGAACGAAATCCCCACACCAGAAGTCCGTACCGAAGCTGAGCGGCGGTAGATACTTGAAGGTATCGAAGAAGTTTACGGTAAGGCTCCCGTTGAAGTCGGGTGTCTGGATGCAATAGCCCTGCACGATCGGCCCCAGTGCGATGGTCCCGCCCGGGCAAGTCGCGGTCGCAGAGAGCGTGAAACGGAACCGCCCGCATCCGCCTCCTGTAACAGGAAAGGTGACCCGCCCGGTTGCATCGGTCGTTAGCGTCCTTGGGTTTGTTCCGCAGACCCGCCCGGAACTACCGGCTCCCAGTTCGTCCTGTACGTCATGCTCAACATCGAGCAGCAGCTCGACATCGCAGTCTTCACACGGATCACTGCTCGCGTCATTCACCTGCACCGTAACAACAATCGTATCTCCATCTCCTCCGGGACACCAGAACAGAGGGTCCCCGCCCCAGGCGCTGTTCGGGTGCACGCCTACGGCAACGGTGAGGGAGGACTCGGATGCGGAGGGTCCCGTACCTGCCAGCAATGCGGATGGAAGAGTCACAATAAGAAGGAACGCAAGAAGGATTCGCAGGTAACAGGGGGCCATGATTTTTTCTCCTTCGCAGGCTACGAAACGCAAGAGCTGCCTGTAGGCACCACGCGCCGTCAGAGCGCCTGGAACCCGCTACCATTATACAAGTAGATATCCAAACTGTAAATGTTCCGACTATCGGGAATACGATATGGCAGGTCTCATTTCGCAGGGCAGCTAGCGGTATCCAGCACCTGTTGCTCACTGCGGGCTCTTGAGCCGTGTGCTACATTGATACTGAAGGAGGGTGATAGAAATGAGGCTGAGCACTCGCATTGTTTCGATGTCGATCCTGCTTGCAGGCCTGGCGTTTGGGCAGGGTGTCGAACTGGACACCGACGGAGCGCTCGGCACCGGCCCCGATACTCTGGCCGCGAGTAGCGGCGAGGCCGTCCTGATTGACGCCTGGGTGTCACACCCGGCTAACGGGCCCATCTTTTCAGCGAACTTCACGCTATCGCATGACGGTCCTGCGAGCTGGAATCCGTATTCGCATGCAACCGGCTGGACGACGGAGCCGGATTTAATGTTCGGCCCCAACGAGTGGCTCGTTCAGGCGACTGACTTCGAATTTGTCGGCCTTGTTCCTCCCTTTCTGCACGGGACCGCGAGCTATGACTACGATGGACCTTCCGGCTTCGTGACTGTCACGATTGTTCAGCCGAACGGCTGCTTCACTTCAAATTTTACAGATTGCATTTTTCAAAACAACGTCGGGACTGTCTTCGGCCATCCCGAGGAAACCACGCCCATCGAGATTTCGAACTGGGGCGCGGTCAAGGAACTCTTTCGGTAGGAACACGGCCCTCTCAAGAAGACATGGTTTACCGCGAGGCCAAGAGGGTTTATCGTGGAAAGTCGTAGCCAGTGCCGTGGCCAACGGTACTCAGAAATCCGTAACTCCTTTAGCCCCCGTAGCTCAGGTGGATAGAGCACCGGTTTCCTAAGACTAATAACGGGAATTTCGCCCGAGTCACACAAGCGACGACATCACAGTTAATTACCAGCGCCCCGGTTGCTTAACGCGATCGGGGCGCTTTCTACTTGAACTAGTTATGTGGGGTCTTTTTCGGTATTATCAGGGTTGATACGGTAGCAATTTGGTAGCAGGGGCTATCCTTTCGATGAGCGTAACGGCCCCAAAGGGGAAACTACTTAACTCAATGGCTTTGCACCGAGTCTAGTATTGATGAAGGCTCATTGTCAGAGTCACGGATGGGTCGTGGCCTCGCAATGCCACCTGAGCCAGGAGGGTTGAGATGATGGCCGGTTCTTCACGCCTGACGAGAATCATCGCTTTCACATTCCTGTTCACATTTCTTGCGACCAACGCCAAGGCTCAGCAGGCTCCGGGTTCACTATCGGCAAAGAAGCCGAATCTGCCGATTGCGGGCTCTCTCTTCCAGCTCCTAGAGATCCGGGAAGCTTCCGGAAAAGTTGAGGCAGCGTCGTTCGCCTCTGTTCGTGGAATGGAAGTCCTCGATGATCGCGTCGCCGTGACCATCCGTTCAGCCCCCGGCAAAACCACACACACAATTCGGGATCAACAGTTGCTCTCTCTCGGCGCATCCCTGGGTTCTCGCTCTGAGCACTCCGTAGATATGATGATACCTATCGGTTCACTTCGTGCTCTAAGTACAGTTCCTGGCGTATTCTTCACAGAGCCTAGGCAGGAGCCTGTTCTCGCAGCTTCTCGTGAGGGAGTTGTTGTGAGCGAGGGCGTGGGGTTGATAGGCGCGAGCAACTACCACTCCGAATTCTATTTCGGCAGCGACATCTATGGCCACCGGGTTAAGGTTGCGGTTGTAGACGGGGGATTTCTGGGGTTGTCCGCAGCTATCTCGGCAGGAGAGTTACCACCTGATTCGAAGACCTACGTAGTAGGCGGTGGGAGTATCGAATCTGGCACTGATCATGGAATAGCTGTCGCGGAGGCTCTGATCGATGTCGCCCCACTCGTAGACCTTTATCTTATTAAAGTCACGTCCGACACGGATCTCTCGGCAGCGGTTGACCTCTGCATTTCCCTTGATATTGAAGTAATGAACGTGTCACTCGGGTACACGGGTCACCCGGGCGATGGAACCGGCAGTTTAGCATCCTACGTAACCAATGCGTATGAGAATGGGATTCTCTGGATTAACTCTGCCGGCAACAGCGCGAAGAAACATTACTACGGAAAATTCTCGGATAACGACGCGGACGGTTACCACAACTACCTGCAATCAGATGAGCTTCTCCCCATCTGGATCGAGGCCGGTGTTCCGCTTACCGTTGCTCTCACGTGGCGCGCTTGGCCGGCCACATACGATGACTATGATCTACACCTCCTAGACTTTTCCCAGAACCTGGTTGCTCAGTCTACAACGGCTCAGTCTACCTACTTCCTGGAACCTAAGGAAATGCTGATATACACGCCAACATACACAGGCGTCCACTGGGTCGTGATCGAAGAATGGTCATCTTCGGTGGATCATCTATTCGATATCTTCATCACCTCAGGAGAGGTTCAGCAATACGGGGGTGCCAATCGGAGTATCCTCTCGCCCGCCGATGCAATTCATGCGGTCGCTGTTGGTGCCATCGATAGAGAAGACTGGACTACTGGCCCCCCCGAAGACTTTAGCTCCAAAGGTCCGACAACTGATGGCCGAATCAAGCCGGACATCTCAGGACCTGATAACTGCAATAGTCTAACTTACGGACACTGGCCCGGAACCTCAGCTTCGTCGCCCCACGTAGCGGGCGCAGCGGCATTGCTGAAGTCGGTCTATCCCCAGTGCACTGTCGATGAATTGCGAACCAAGCTGCTTAGCTCGACCATTGATATGGGTGTTCAGGGCATGGACCACGAATACGGTTACGGGCGCCTTGTTCTGCCCGAGATCTCTACAGGTCAGCTGACTGCTTTCAGCGCAGTCGCTGGAGACGAATCGGTAAGCCTTTCGTGGACAAACCCAACTGACATCGATTTTCAGTCGACGCTCATTCGCTACAGCTATGTGGGCTATCCGGAGAACCCGATCGACGGAGTTCCCATCGAGAACGGCAATAACGGCTTCTTCTTCGGTAATCCCGGGGAGGTTGATGGTGGCACGCACACTGGCTTAGCAAGCAGCGCTCCGATTTACTATTCGGCATTCGCAACGAATGGTCTCACTTTTTCTCCCCCAAAGACGACGTCTGCCACGCCTTTCGATGCAACTGCGCCTGCCAACGTAACGGCGTTAAGTGTATTGGGGAGCGACGGCTCGATCAATATCACGTGGACGAATCCGTCGACTCCTGACATCGCCGGTACACTCGTTCGTTACTCGACCTCTGCTGCGCCGAGCGGCCCTACGGCGGGAACAGCCGTCCCCAACGGCAACAACGGCTTCTTTGTGGGAGGGCCTGGCACCGCAGGCAGCTTCACGCACAACGGGCTAACGAACGGCACGAAATACTACTATTCGGCCTTCGCGTATGACGAAGTCCCCAACTACTCATCAGGTGCGAGCGCTTCGGGTACGCCCGCGGACGGTGCTGCTCCTGCCAGCGTTAGCGGGTTCAACGCATTCCGTAGCGACGGCTCGCTCAACCTCACGTGGACGAATCCCTCTACCTCAGATTTCGCCGGAACACTTGTTCGGTACTCGACCTCTACCGCGCCGAGTAGCCCGACCGCGGGAAAGGTTGTACCCAATGGCAACAATGGCCTCTTCGCGGGAGGTCCTGGCACTGCGGGCAACTTCACGCACAGCGGGCTCACGAACGGAACGACATACTATTATTCGGCTTTCGCATACGACGAAGTGCCCAACTACGCCTCGCATACGAGCGCTTCGGGTACGCCAGCAGACCTAGCTGCCCCGGCTGGCCCATCCGGGCTGACCGCATCCGCGGGGAACGGCGAAGCCACGCTTTCGTGGACGAATCCGGCGGACGCTGATTTCTCGGGAACTCTGATCCGATACTCGACGAGCGCGTTCCCGTCGGGACCGACGGATGGAACGGCAGTGCCGAACGGTTCGAACGGGGTCATCTCGGATTCTCCGGGCAGCAAGGGGAACTTCAACCACACGGGGCTCACGAACGGCACGACGTATTACTATGCGGCGTTCGCGTTCGACGAGGTCCCGAACTACAGCGCGGCCGTAACAACGACGGTTAACCCGGGGGACACGCAGGCGCCTGCTGCGGTGACATCGTTCACGAGTTCGGCGGGTGATGAGCAGGTGTCCCTCAACTGGCAGAACCCGGCAACCGGCGACTTCACGAAGACGGTCGTTCGCTATTCGACTTCGGCTTTCCCGGCGAACGCGCAGGATGGAACCGGAGTCGACAACGGATCAGGTGGCGTCTTCTCGGCATCACCGGGTTCGAAAGGTTCGTTCGAGCACACCGCGCTCACGAACGGGCAGACTTACTTCTATGCCGCGTTCGCGAGCGACGCCGCGAACAACTACGCCGCGGCCACGACAACATCCGCGATGCCGGCGGACGTGAGTTCACCGGCCGCAGTCAGCGGATTCTCCGTTGCTGCGAGCGACGGGCAGGCTGCGATCTCATGGACGAACCCGAACGACGGCGACTTCGAGTCGACGCTTCTGCGCTACTCGACGACATCGGCGCCATCAGGTCCGACCGACGGAGCAGCAGCACCGAACGGCAGCTCCGGGGAGTTCGCGGGAAGCCCCGGGTCACCCGGATCGTTCACGCACACGGGACTCACGAACGGCACGACCTACTTCTACGCCGCGTTCGCCCACGATGAAGTACCGAACTACGCGGCAGCGGTCACGGGAAGTGGAACACCGCAGGACGTCTCGGCGCCGTCGGCTGTCGCAAGCCTGACCGCCGAGGGGGGAGAGGGCGAGATCACGATCTCGTGGACGCAGCCGAATGCCGGCGATCTTGCGGGCACGGTTCTGCGTTACTCAACATCAGGAGCCGTGAGCGCGATCACCGATGGCACCGCTGTACCGAACGGCGCGTCGGGCCTGTTCACCGAGGGGTCGGGGCAGGCTGTCAGCTTCACGCACACCGGCCTTGCGAACGGCGTCACTCACTTTTATGGCGCGTTCGCGTATGACGAGGTGCCGAACTATTCGTCCGTTGCGCAGGCGTCGGCTGCGCCGGAGGACAACACCGCGCCATCGCTCGTGACGGCGATCTTCCAGAACCCGTACGCGACGGACTACCTCGATGTATATCTCGTCGCTTCGGAGGCGCTCGACGGCGGCACGATTGATGTCACTGTCGCAGACGATCCCGTCGCCATGAGCCTGAACGACGCGGACGAACATATCTGGAAGGGGGACTACACCCTGAACGGTTCGGGAGTGATGACTGTCGCCGCAACGGCAAGCGATCTTGCGGGGAACTCCTCGTCGGTCGCGGCCGCGATGAGCGCAGCCTACGTGCTTGCCGGATCGGGCGCACAGGTCGAGAGCCCGGACGGCCGGCTCATGCTCGACATCGAAGCGGGCACGCTACGTAACGACGGCTACGTGCTGACCATCCCGCACGAAAGCGGAAGCGTGGGAGGGACGCCGGAGTTCGCCAAGAACGTACTCCAGTTTCCCGATGCCGACCTCACCTACACGCTGAGTCCCGCCGATGCGCTGCAGGGACAGCCCGCAACGCTGACGTATCGATACGCCGGGGAGAAGCTCGACGTCTCACCGGACCGTCTCTATCTGACCCGCGTTCCGGCAGGAAGCCCGCTCGCTTCGTATGTCGATCCGAGCACGGGCACCGTGTCGGCCACGATCCGCGAACTCGGCACGTACAAGCTCGCGATCGGTGCGCCGGGCACGAGCCCCGTGATCGGTCCCGGGTTCGCGCGGCTCTACCCGAGTCAGCCGAATCCGTTCAATCCCGTGACGACGATTCGCCTCGAGCTCGGCTCACCGCAGTACGCGCAGCTCGAGATCTTCTCCGTCGCCGGCGTGAGGGTTCGCACGCTCCTTGCGAAGCGCTTATTCGCGGGAGTGCACGACATCGTGTGGGACGCGACCGACGATTCCGGGGGAGATGTCGCGAGCGGAGTCTATCTCTATCGACTGACGACGGACCGTTCCGAAGCCACGCGTCGCATGGTGTTGGTCCGATGACCGGGGGGAGCAGGAACATGACTGGGAACTTTCGAATCTGGCTCGCGTGTGTGACCGCAATTTCGTTCCTTACCTTCTCGCAGTTCGGATGCGGCGGGGGAGGGGGCGATGGTGGCGGAGGCGGAGGTGGCACGGGCCCCGACGAGACGCCCGCCGAGCGCGCTGCCGCGCATACCGATGACGGCTGGGACGCGTTCGAAGGCGGCAACTTCGCCGACGCCAAGAGTGACTTCGAGGCGGCGCTTGCCGACGTCGCGAACTATGGCGAAGCCCTGCACGGACTCGGCTGGGTGGCCCTGAGCGAAGGCGACCTCAACGAGGCCGCATCCAAGTTCTCATCAGCGCAGGGCCAGGGCGTCACGAGCCTCGACGTGAAGGCCGGGCTCGCTGTCGCGCTCCGTGACAAGGTGCCCGCAGACTATCAGGGCGCGGTCAATGCCGCCAACGCAGTGCTCACCGGCAACGCCAGCTACGCCTTCGAGTACGACGCCGATCTCGACGCCGATGCGCTCCGTCTCATCCTGGCGCAGTCGTACTTCGCGCTGCAGGATTATGACGAGGCGTACGATGAGGTACTGGCACTCGGCGGAGTAAACTTGGATCAGGGATCGAGTACTTTTGTGGAGGATCTGCTAGCGGAGATCCAGCGGCTGGGCGGATGAACGGAACAGATGTCAGATACCAGGT
This sequence comes from Candidatus Eiseniibacteriota bacterium, assembly GCA_029262235.1. Classification (GTDB taxonomy): domain Bacteria; phylum Orphanbacterota; class Orphanbacteria; order Orphanbacterales; family Orphanbacteraceae; genus JABDJQ01. The sequence goes on from JAJCZU010000011.1 coordinate 20,329, forward strand.
CCATGGGAACCAGGAGGTCGATACGTTATGCGCTACCCTGTTCTGGCCTTGTTGGTTCTTGCATGCGTCTTCCTCGGATGCTCGAAAGAAGATCCTGATGCACGAGCCAGCAGGCTTACCGCAGAGCTCATTAAGGAGGCTTCGGAGTTTGACGCTCTCGGAGCTCTGGAGAAAAAGCATCCTGACAAGAAGAAGGAGTTGCGAAACGGCGAACAATACTTGAGGTCAGAGCTCATCAGCGAAGACGACTACGAGATGTTAATCATAGCTATTGGCGCTCTAAACATTCTCTCGGACCCTCGTCTGGCAAAGAAGTACCTTGGAGATGGCCAATCTAAGGAGCAGACCGAATCATCGAGGATTGAGTTTGAGAAAAACCTGGACATGCTCGCAGTGAAACTGATGGAGGCAGATGAGCTTTCTAAGATGCGTGAATCTGTTGCCAACCTGGAAGAACGTGCTCAGAAGATGCTGTTACAGAAACAGAAATCGAAGTATGGATTGGATTGAGAATAGGGGAGACCAACTTGACAACGTGGCCGCCAGATAGGAATTGAAATGAACCCGTTTCATCATCTTGACTTCAGCGAAGTGCGCGAACATTACGATAGAAGGGAAGAGATCTCCCAATCGATGCGCAACCTTTTCGAAAGCCGACGCATTGAGCAATTCGTCCACTGTGCTCTTGGTCTGACCGATGACGGGACCGGGAACTACTCCGCTCATGAACACGGTCTCGGCCCGAAGATTCTGGAGGATCGTGCCCCTGAAGAGATCTTCGCACTGGCGGAGGAACTGGATGTTTGTCAGAACCCTGAGGCCATACCTGCGATCATTTACAAACATCGTATTCCGTATCTCGGCATCAGCGTAGGGTCTGAGATGGCGACCATGTTGAACCCGAAGCGTTTCTGGGTGGGAAACATCAGAACCATTTGGGCGCATCTGTGGGTCCGGAACCAGTTCAATCCGAAGCACGCGAATGAGCAGCTTGAAGCGTATCGTCTCGGCGATGCGAATGCAGAGATCAAGTACTCGCTATGGAAGACTCTCTATGTAGATCTCGGCCCGTCCCTTGGCGAACTGGCTGAACGCGCGGCGGCAGCATCGCGATCGCAGGATGTGGAGCCGGGCACGATCCCGAATCTCTGGGCCGATGCCGTTGCATCATTCGGCTTTCACTTTCGGGAAGAGGAGTAGTCGGCGTTGGCGTGCCCCGCTCACATTGCACCCCCTCATGTCCATGACTCTTGCACTGAACACACCCCCCTGTGGTAACCTGCTGACACGAATTCGCATACACGATTCAGCCCCCGTAGCTCAGGTGGATAGAGCACCGGTTTCCTAAACCGGGTGTCCCAAGTTCGAGTCTTGGCGGGGGTATTTCTTTCCTCTACGTATCCTGAGACCGATTTCTCCGTTCTTCGCCAGCCCTCCCATCGCGCCCCCCCTGGATCCGAATCGCGCGCGTCGGGGTAGCCAATAGAGCCGTAAATCCATACAATGCAGGGGTACACATTCGGGCATCACTGCCGGGAGAGAATGACGCGTGGACGTTCGCAGAGATGAACAGGGCGGGGTTACGATCCTGCGGCCGGCGGGGAAGCTTCTCGGCGGCAGGCAGTCGGAATCGCTGTCGCGGGAGATCAACCACGCGATCAGCGGCGGCAGCCGAAGCGTGCTGGTCGACATGGCGGGTGTCCCGTGGATGAACAGCTCGGGGCTCGGCACGCTCCTGGCGGGGTTCATGGCGATCAAGGCGGCGGGCGGCACGCTCAAGTTCATGCACACACAGCCGCGGGTCGAGAGCGTTCTGCTCACGACGAAACTCGTCACGCTTCTCGAGGTTTTCACGGATGAAGATCAAGCGATTGCCGGCTTTGAGGAGACGATGGGGCAGTCGCCGCGTTCCTAGATCGCGCACGGTCCTCCGCATCCGCAGCATTCTCTACGTCGTACTGGCGGTCCTGTTCGGGCAGGCGCTCCTCGTCTATATCCGGGGGATCATGCCCCGGGCGGAACCCTCGATCACAGTCTGGCTCATGCCGGCCCTGATCGCCTTCGCGGCGCTCTGGGCGCTCTACGCAGCCTGGCGTTCGCTCCAGAAGGCCCGCAGCATCGAGGACGACTCGTGAGTCCGGACACGGCCTGGATCGAGCTCATGGCGCTCGGCGGCGACGTGGCGCATCGTGACTTCATCGAATCCTTCCTTATCTATTGGGAGAGCCTGCCCGGCGTGCGCGGGGCCTCTGTGTTCCTGGTCGAAGGGACGGAGGGGGCGCATTACGTGCGGGAGAGCGGTAAGATCGTGCGCCGCACGGCGAAATCGCCCCCGGATGGCGCCCCGGGGGTGCAGGCCTTTCGCCTGGGCTCGGAGGGCGAGATTCGTGGTACCGTGTATCTGACCCGGGCAGTGGAAGAGGCCCCCCGGGACCCCGCAGCGTGGGAAGGGGCCGGCTCGATCGAAGGTTTCCGGGTCGCGCTCGAGAATCGGGCCCGTTTCCTGACCGTGCAGAGCGAAGGGCGGACAGATCCCCTGACGGGACTCGCGAATTTCAGGGCGGCGGAAGAAACGATCACGCGCGAAGTGGCTCGCGCGCGCCGGTTCGATCGGACATTTTCGCTGCTTTTGATCGATCTCGATCAATTCAAACGAATCAATGATCTCTGGGGACATCTCGAAGGAGACCGGGTCTTGAAGAAAGTGGCAAAGCTTTTTGACCGTGAGGTCCGATCCATAGATAGAGCGGCGAAATACGGGGGGGACGAATTCGTTCTGATCCTTCCCGGCACGAGCCGCGACGGCGCACGCGTACTCGGCGAACGTCTGCTCAAGGCGATCGCCACGCACCGGCTCCCGGACGAAACGACGCTTACGGCGTCGATCGGCATCGCCACTTTTCCCGGCGACGGGAACGACCGGGAATCGCTATTCGAATCGGCCGACCGGGCTCTCTACCGCGTGAAGCGGCAGGGCGGATCCGCGGTCGCAGCCTAAAGGGAAACGAAAACGAACATGAGTGTTTCATCGGCTCAGGAAACGGCGCTTCAAAAGAAGATCCGTACGAAACAGGCGAAGCTCGGGGTGATCGGACTCGGCTACGTGGGACTGCCGCTCGCGATGGAGTTCGCGAAGGCGGGTTACGACGTTGTCGGCATCGACACCAACGAAGGAAAACTCGCGGAGCTCGCGGCGGGCCGGTCGTACGTGAAGGACGTGCCGTCGAGCGAAGTGCAGGACGCGATCGACAAGGGACACTTCCGCGCCACCAGCGATTTCTCGGTCATCAAAGAGCTCGACACGATCAACATCTGCGTGCCGACACCGCTTCGCAAAACGCGCGACCCCGACATCAGCTACATCCATGCGGTGGTCATGGAGATCCAGAAGCACCAGCGCCGGGAACAGCTGATCGTGCTCGAGAGCACCACGTATCCGGGCACCACGGAAGAAGTGATCCTGCCGCTCCTCAGTGAAAGCGGGCTCGAAGTGGGGCGCGATTTCTATCTTGCGTTCTCGCCCGAGCGCGTCGACCCGGGGAACCCGCACTATCAGACGCGGAACATTCCGAAGGTCGTCGGCGGCGTCACGCCGGTCTGCACGGAACACGCGATCGCTCTCTACAAGGCGAGCGTCGACACGGTCGTTCCGGTTTCTTCGACGAAGGTCGCGGAGATGGTGAAGCTGCTCGAAAACACGTTCCGGTCGGTCAACATCGGGCTCGTGAACGAGATCGCGCTCATGTCGCACACGCTCGGGCTGAACGTCTGGGAAGTGATCGATGCGGCGGCAACGAAGCCGTTCGGTTTCATGCCGTTCTACCCGGGTCCGGGACTCGGCGGCCACTGCATCCCGATCGACCCGTTCTACCTGTCATGGAAAGCGAAGCAGTTCGGTTTCGAGGCGCGCTTCATCGAGCTCGCCGGGCAGATCAACGGCTACATGCCGCACTTCGTAGTCTCGCGGATCAGCGACGTGCTGAACGAGCAGAAGAAAAGCATCAGCGGGTCGAAAGTACTGATTCTGGGGCTCGCGTATAAATCGAATATCGACGACATTCGGGAATCGCCCGCGCTCGACATCATCGGCCTCCTCAATAAGAAGGGGGCGGTTCTCACGGCGTGCGACCCGTTCCTCGAGGATCCGAGCCAGGTCGACATAGGGTGCGAGGTTCTCGCCCTGACCCCGGAAGTGGTCCGGGCGGCGGATTGCGTGGTGATCGTGACGGCGCACAAGCAGTTCGACTACGAGATGATTCTCAAGGAGAGTCGGGTCATCGTCGATACGAGGAATGCGCTTAAAGGGCAAACCAGCGAAAAAATACATCTTCTTTAGGAGCGACTGACAACTGCCATGGGGAACTATCTCATCACAGGAGGAGCCGGATTCATCGGCTCACACATCGCGCGGGCGCTGGTCAATCGCGGCGATTCGGTAAAAGTCTTCGACAACTTCTCGACGGGGAAGAGGGAGAATCTGGACGACCTCGACGGGAAAGTCGCGATTCATCGCGGCGACCTGCGGGACGTGGATTCCGTTACGGACGCCATGCGCGATATCGACGTTGTTTATCACGAAGCCGCGCTGGCTTCCGTGCCACGCTCGATCGCCGATCCCGTTTCGACGAACGCGGTCAATATCGACGGCACGCTGAACCTGCTCTGCGCGGCGCGCGACGCAAAAGTGAAACGCTTCGTGTTTGCGTCTTCGTCTTCGGTTTACGGCGATCAGCCCGGCGACTCGAAGCGCGAGGACATGCGCCCCACGCCGCTTTCCCCGTACGCCGTTTCGAAGTATGTCGGCGAGCTCTACGGCAAAGTGTTTCATGATGTATACGGGCTGCCGTTCGTCGGCATCCGGTACTTCAACGTGTTCGGACCGTATCAGGACGAAGACTCCGACTACGCGGCCGTCATTCCGATCTTCAGCCGCGCGCTTCTTACAGGCAAAGCTCCGATCATCTACGGCGACGGCAGGCAGACGCGCGACTTCACGTTCGTAGGGAACGTCGTGCAGGCGAACCTGCTCGCGGCAGAACGGAAGCAGGCCGTAGGCAGGATCATGAACGTGGCGTGCGGGGGGAGTTACGACCTCAACTATCTGCTCTCCAAACTGCAGCTCGCGTACGAAACGAATACCGAAGCCGTCTACAAGGACGCGCGCATGGGCGACGTCAAGCATTCCAAAGCGGACATTTCGCTCGCGCGCGAAGCTCTCGGCTACGAGCCGGCGACCGGGTTCGAAGAGGGGCTGAAAGAGACCGCACAATGGTACCTTCAGAAAATATCGGCGACTCCATCGAATCCGAATTCATGAATCCGGTTTCGAGCGCCGACCGCCGCAATCGAATCGGGTGGGACGTCATCGAAGCGCTCAGCGTCGGTGTGATCCTGTTCGAGTTCGACGGAACGATTCGCGAGATGAATTCCGCCGCGGCGCGCGTTCTCGACATCGACAGAAAATCATCGCTCGGCCAGAAGTTCACGTCGGTACTGCCCGCAGACAGCGTGGTGCGTCAGATCATGCAGAGCACGTGCAGAATGGGGCGCTCGGTAGCCGACGTCATGGGACGCGTGTCGGAGAAGCACGACGCGAATGCCATCCGGTGCCGCACTACGGTTCTTCGCAGAAAAGACGGTGACCTCTACGGCGCACTTTGTCATTTCGAAGACGTGAGCGATCTGAACAGCATGGAAGCCGAAGTGCAGCAGCTCGACCGGCTTGCGACAATCGGCCGCTTCGCCTCGGGCATCGCGCATGAAATCCGCAATCCGCTCATGGGCATTTACGCGGGCGTGCAGTTCCTCGAGAAGACGCTCGAACTCGCTTCCGCCAAACAGAAAACCACATTCACGATTATCTCCGATGAAGTCGAACGCCTGAACCGCATCGTGACCGACCTGCTCGGCGCGGCGCGTCCGCCGGAGCCCGAGCTTCGCACAGTCGACCCGAACGCCGTGCTCGAGAAAGCGCATCAGCTTCTCCAGGACGAAGCGGAGCGCGCCGACGTACATTTGCGCATCGACACCGACGACACGCTTCCCGGGCTCGCGCTCGATCCCGACCTTGCCACGCAGGTATTGCTGAACCTCGGGCGGAACGCCATTCAGGCCGCCGGGGAGAACGGCGAAGTCTGCCTGAGCTGCAGTCTCTCGTCCGGATCGCCGCACGAGGGGATGCTCCCGCGCGAAGGAAGCCCCGCCGGTATCGAATTCAAGGTGCGCGATAACGGCCCCGGCGTCCCGGCGGAAGAACTCGAAACGATCTTCGAACCGTTCCAGACTTCCAAGAAGCGGGGCACGGGACTCGGACTCTATATTTCGTACCAGATCATGGAGCGCCATCGCGGCGCGCTCTGGGTAAAAAGCGAACAGGGCCACGGCGCCGAGTTCGTGGCGCGCTTTCCGTATCAAGCGCCGCCGGGCGACGCGGAGGTGCGCGCATGAAGGGCACCATTCTCGTTGTCGACGATCACGATTCCATCCGCCACTTCCTGAGCGAAACGCTCGAGGCCGACGGCCACACGGTCACGGCCGCGGCCAACGCCGCCGAAGCGCTCCAGGCTTTCGCCGAGCGCGACCCCGACATCGTGCTTCTCGATATCAATCTCGGCGAAGACTCCGGCTTCGACGTCCTCGAGCAGATCCGGGCTCTCCGCGCCGACGCTACGGTGGTCATGATCACGGGGAACGCCGAGATCCGATCGGCCGTCGACGCCATGCGTCTCGGCGCCGTCGACTATCTGCCGAAACCCGTCGACTTTGACCATCTGCTGCTCGTGATCGACCGCATCCTGCATCAGCAGAAGAAGTCACAGGTGCTCGACCGCATGCAGCAGTCGCGTCGCAAGGAATTCGGCATCGACTTCGTGACGGGCGAAAACAGCAAGATGCAGCAGGTGATCGATCTGCTGCGCCAGGTTTCCGTGAGCGACACGACAACCGTATTGATTGAAGGCGAGTCGGGAACGGGTAAAGAACTGATCGCGCACATTCTGCATCAGCTCGGAAATCGCGCGGAAGGGCCGCTGCTCGACATCAACTGCGCGGCCCTTCCCGAAGAGCTGCTCGAAAGTGAACTCTTCGGCCATGAGAAAGGCGCCTACACGGACGCCCATCAGCAGAAGAAGGGGCTGCTTGAACTCGCAGACAACGGGACGCTCTTTCTCGACGAAGTGGGCGAGATGAGCCTTGCCATGCAGGTCAAGCTGCTCCGCGTTCTCGAAAAACGCCAGTTCCGGCGCGTGGGCGGCGTGAAGGATATTTCCGTCGACGTTCGCATCGTCTCGGCCACGAACCGCAATCTCGCGAAGGAAGTCCAGGCCGGGCGCTTTCGCGAAGACCTCTTCTATCGCCTGAAAGTCGTGCCGATCGTGCTGCCACCTCTCCGTGAGCGGGGGGACGACATCACGCTGCTTGCCACGCACTTTCTTGAGCAGTTCAATCAGCAGTTCCGGAAATCGTTTCACGGATTTACCGACGGCGCGCTCCGCGCATTGCATGAATACTCCTGGCCGGGTAACATTCGGGAACTGCGGAACCTGATCGAACGGACCGTGCTTCTTAATAAGGGAGAACGCGTCGACCAGGCGATGCTGGGACTCGAAGAGGACGCAGTCGGGGGAAGCGACCCCGGCATGCAGGCCATGATGAACGTTCTCGACGGCAAGATCCCGGCCGACGGATTCCCGCTCGAAGAGACGCTCAATCTGATCGAAAAGGAGATCATTTGTCAGGTCAACGAACGCGTGCAGGGGAACCAGACCCGCGCCGCCAGAATCCTCCATATGAACCGCGACAAACTTCGTTACAGAATGAAGCAGTACGGCATCGATCGCGAGTCGCCCGTCTCCTGACACGGGTCGCTGACTTCCGTCTTCCGACACGGGTCGCTCATTCCCGTCCGCCGAGCACCCCGTCACTCTCGTTTCTTCTCCTTGTGTTTCTCATCACCGGATGCGGCTACAGCCTCTCTTCGAAATCCAATCCCCATATCAGCACCGTCGCCGTCCCGATCTTCCAGAACGAAACACTCGAAAAAGGCGTCGAAGATCTGCTGACGCAGGAGATCATCGAAGTGCTCCAGCAGAACCAGCAGCTCAAACTCACCGATGAGAAACGTGCGGATTCCGTGATCTACGGCACGATCGTCGACTACAAGCGCACGCCCTATTCGTACGACTCCGGCGAGAACGTCCAGCAGTACAAAGTGGAGATCTTCGCCCGCGTCGAGTACGAGGACCGCAAGAAGCAGAAGACGCTCTGGAAACTCCCGCGCATGCTCGGCTGGTCGACTTACTTCGCGCTCGCGGTCGACGGGGAGGAAGTGGAAGAGGAAGAGGACGCCCAGCAGCGCGCCGTGCAGAAGCTTGCCGAAGACATCAAAACGAAGACCGTCGAAGGTTGGTAATGGTGGGGACGAGATTCGGACTGGCCGTGCTCTTGAAAGAAGTGGGAGGATGGCGGGTCCCTGTGGCGCCTCGCCACACCCTGTCGCGCCCGGCCACCCCTGCCTCGGCAGGCTCGGCAGGGGTCCCCGTCCGGCGCGCCACCCGCCATGCTCACAAATTGTAGTGCGCGCGCATCCGATCCCGTCCTTGAAGCGTGAGGAATCCGGAGGAGGAGGGGGAGTCGGAGGCTGGTAGAGAGTGGGTTGTTAACCGCCGGGTCACCAGTTCGAGTCCCACCCGGGAGCCAGAGTGGGAGACCTCGCAGGTCATGCGGGGTCTCTTTTTTTGGGTTGGGGGCGATGTTGGGTGGAAACGGGCCGAAACTGCCTCAATCGCGGCTCGCTCTGCCTGGCCTCGGCCCTGTGGAAATGGCGGGACGAGGATCGGTTCCGCTACCTGTCTCAATGTCTCTCCAGTAGAGCCCCCGAGTCACGTAACGGTGACGATGAAAGATCGGGGCCGTTCAGCCTGCTTGACTTCCGCAAGAAGTCCCGACTCCGCGGATTGTTAGTGTTTGGGATTATCGGAACAGTTCTTTCACTCGGCCCCATTGCGTGGTCTCGGTTGCAGTCGTGGTGACTTGCACGACGGCGCCGACAGAGGAGTCGAACTGGCGAACGTCGAAATCACCGTTGTCCCATGCTGTGTCCTCCAGATCGATGGAGAGCGATCCTGTCGTTCCGGCCATTACAGAGTATTTTGCGGTAGCTGCCAGGAATGGCGGAAACAATCCCTGCGGAGCGAATGCGAAAAATGCTACACAACTATCATCGGGTTCCACGCTTGCAGTGTCTGCTGATACCTCGATGATTCCCTCTTCAAATGTTAGTATGGCTCCCGATTCGCACGCAAAGAACCCGAATTGTGTGAGGTACACGCCCGGTGTCGGCGTAATCCAGATCTCAGCGGCAATCGTATCCGATACCGCTGCGAAAACCGTGTCCGGCCCATTGCCCAGTTGCCCGTCAAGATCGATCTCGATGGAGTTCTGAGCGTAAGACGATTCGGGTAAACCGACTATGCTGATGAAGAGTCCGATCGCACTCAGAATGCCGACGGTGTTCATAGGCTTGGCGATTCGTTTTCCATTAGGCGTTGGCATTCCTTCTCCTTTCGTGCCTGGCGCACCAGACGAACAACTGCATTCATCGAACCAAGACAACCTTGCGTACGCTTCGTTGCGACCCGGCAACAACATTGACGAAGTACACCCCCGAACTGAAGTTCTGAACCGCACCGGTTATTCCGGAGCCTCTGTTACGTGACTCCTGCCAACTCGAGCTCTTCGAGCTGACCCTGATCATACATTCTCTCCAGCTCTGCCGGCGGACGATATCCGATCGGCTCCAGCAATCGTCGATGGTTAAACCAGTCGACCCATTCGAGCGTCGCGAACTCGACGTGCTCTCTGTTCCGCCAGGGACCTTTTCGGCGAATGACTTCGGTCTTGAAGAGTCGGATCACGGATTCAGCCAGCGCGTTGTCGTACGAATCACCGACACTGCCAACGGAAGGTTCGATGCCGGCCTCGGCGAGTCGTTCCGTGTAGCGAATCGAAAGATATTGAACGCCGCGGTCGCTGTGATGAACGAGGCGGTCGGACGCTTCGCTGGCGCGATCGTAGATCGCCTGCTCAAGCGCGTCGAGCGCAAGGTCCGAACGCAGCCGGTGCGAAACGCGCCAACCAACAATCCGTCGCGAAAAGACATCGATGACAAACGCGACGTAAGCAAATCCGCGCCACGTCGCCACG